>NZ_CP059557.1:0-2400000 GCF_022828475.1 Saccharopolyspora gloriosae
GTGTCCGACCACCAAACCGAGCTTGGTCGGGTGTGGGACGAGGTCGTGCTGGAGTTGTCCTCCGGCACGCTGTCACCGCAACAACGCGCTTGGATGCGGGTGACCCGGCCGATCGGCCTACTGGATGGTACGGCATTGCTGGCCGCTCCCAGTGATTTCGCGAAGGAAGCGATCGAACGGGCGCTGCGCGACCCGATCACCGATGCGCTGTCCCGCAGGCTGGGCCGGGAGGTCTCGCTCGCGGTCAAGGTCGACACCGCGGTGCCCGCACCGACCCGGCCGCTGGCCGCGCCGGAGGCCCGCCCCGAAACCCCGGCTCGCACCGGTTCGGAATCCGCGGCCGAGCGGCCCGCCGGATTCGGCATCGCTTACGACTCGTCGCCGTACATCGCGTCCGGTCCCGCCTCCTCTTACTCCGCGCAGTCGCGGCGCCCGGAGGCGTTCGGCTCCGCGCAGAGCGGTTCGATCAGCGGTTCGCTGCCCGCGAAGCAGGTCGGCACGCACTACGCGTCCGAGCCGCAGTACACCCCCGAAACGACGTACTCGTCCGAGACCAAGTACGCGCAGGAAGCCGGGTACGGCTCCGAGGCCCAGTACGCCCCCAAGGCGCAGTACTCCTCCCCTGAGACGCAGTACTCCTCGGAGCCCAAGTACTCGGCAGAAGGACGGTCCGAGCCGGAGCGGTACACCGAACAGTGGCCGACGGCGCACGAGCCCGTCGCCGAGCAGGACGCCGAGGACGAGGTGGAGGAGGAGTCCGCCGAGCAGGAGGACGCCACGTCGACCGAGGCGAACGTGTGGCCGACCTTCGGCCGCGGCCAGCACGCCGAGCAGCACCAGCAGGGCCAGCCGTTCACCGCGCCGAAGCACGCCCCGCCGACCTCGCAGACCCGGTTGAACGCGAAGTACACCTTCGACACGTTCGTCATCGGCGCCTCGAACCGGTTCGCGCACGCGGCCGCGGTGGCCGCTGCGGAAGCGCCGGCCCGTGCCTACAACCCGCTGTTCATCTGGGGCGAGTCCGGGCTGGGCAAGACGCACCTGCTGCACGCGGTGGGGCATTACACGCAGCGGTTGTTCCCCGGGATGCGCGTGCGGTACGTGTCCACGGAGGAGTTCACCAACGACTTCATCAACTCGCTGCGCGACGACCGGCAGGTGGCGTTCCAGCGCCGCTACCGCGATGTGGACGTGCTGCTGGTCGACGACATCCAGTTCTTGGAAGGCAAGGAAGGTACTCAGGAGGAGTTCTTCCACACCTTCAACACGCTGCACAACTCGAACAAGCAGATCGTGGTGTCCTCCGACCGGCCGCCGAAGGGGCTGCGCACGCTGGAGGACCGGCTGCGGACGCGCTTCGAGTGGGGCTTGATCACCGACATCCAGCCGCCTGAGCTGGAGACGCGCATCGCGATTCTGCGCAAGAAGGCCGCGCAGGATCGGATGGCGGCACCGGCGGAGGTGCTGGAGTTCATCGCGGCCCGGATCGAACGCAACATCCGCGAGCTGGAGGGCGCGCTGATCCGGGTGACGGCGTTCGCCTCGTTGAACCGGCAGCCCGTGGACGTGCAGCTCGCGGAGATCGTGCTGCGGGACCTGATCCCCGACTCGCAGACTCCGGAGATCACCGCGCCGACCATCATGGCCGTGACCGCGGAGTACTTCGCGGTGACCATCGACGATCTGTGCGGGCCGGGCAAGACGAAGGCGCTGGCGCAGGCTCGGCAGATCGCGATGTACCTGTGCCGGGAGCTCACCGACTCCTCGCTGCCGAAGATCGGGCAGAGCTTCGGCGGCCGGGACCACACGACGGTGATGCACGCGGACAAGAAGATCCGCAAGGAGATGGCAGAGCGGCGCCGGGTTTACGACCAGGTGCAGGAGCTGACCTCCCGGATCAAGCAGCAGTCGCGCGGCTGAGCCCGGAGCCGGCGCCGCGGGCGGAGTACCGGCCGGCGGCGGCCGGCGAGTCGTTCCTGGTTGAGACCGGGCATGTCGCCGTCTTTCCTGCTCATCGGCCTGCCGCCAGCTCTCTGAGCCGCAGGCTCGAGCTCTTACCGAAGCATTGAATGAGACGTCTCAGTGATATCACTGAGACGTCTCGCCTCACTGCACCCGATCGTCGCGCGCTGGCCGTCGCTCCGATTCGGCACCTCGGGGCCGCCCACGCAGCCACTCGACGCGCTCTGGTGAAGGCGCGAGACGCCGGGGAGCGGCGCCTGCCCGGTTCGACCTGCCGGGCGGGATCCACCGGCGGGGCCGAGCGGAATCTTTCTGTCGTGGTCCTCCACCGCGACCGGGCCGCCCTCGCAGAAAGGTCGAGCGCGTTCGCCCCGGCCCACATCCCCGGGCGCCGACGGCCTCTACCGGCCGCGCCAGGCCGGGACCTCGTGTCGTGCACGCCTCCGCCGCATCTTTCTGCTGGAGCCGTGAGGTCGCGCCAGCCGCCCCGGGCAGAAAAAGTTCGCCCGCCGACCGGGTCCGGTCGACCGTTCGGCGATGCACGCGCGCCCCGCGCGGCCTAGGGACACCTGTGGAGAACCCCGGATCAACACGGTCTGCGCACGAGTGATCGCCCAGCGCACGCATCAAGCCGGGCGAAGCATCCGATCCGACGCGAGGACCGTTCGCGGACGCCGAGTTTTCTGCACAGGCGAAGTGGTCTTGCCCTCACCCCGCAGCAAAAAAGCCGCGTTGAAGCCGACCTGTCCACAGTTCGGCCATCCCCAGCCCTGAGCTGGAGTTTTCCCCAATCCATGCACAGGCTGTGCACAACGATCCCCGGTCTACCCACAGGCCATCCCCCGGTTAGCCACAGGAAACCCACAGATTCGCCCACAACCCGATCGGTTGAGGTGCCCAAAACACGGGTTCATCCGCAGAGGCTGGGTACAACTCGGGGTTCAGCTGTGGATGGGGGTGTGGACAACATGGGCTCAATGTGGACAACCTCGGATCGGTCAAAAGTTGTCCACGACCCGTTCAGACCATCCACCGGTTGCCCCCAGTCTCCGTCCACAGCTGACCAGGTGCTTTGAGCAGCCAAAACAAGGGTTATCCCCACAACCCACAACCCTTACTACTACTGCTCTCTTTTCTTTTCTTTTGAATGAAGAAAAAAAGAAGAGAGAGGGGCGGTGGACAAGTGGACAACTTCGCCTCGGCGGCCCGAACCGAGCGCTTCGAGAGCCAGGACCCGGATGCGGCGATCACGTCGAACGCTCTACGGTGGGACTCCCGCGATGGTCGTCCGAAGCGGAGCTCCGAGCTCCCGGCCATCTCGTGGGACGAGTTCCGATGCGCCCCGACCCAGGTGCCGCCCGCTGCAGGCGGCCCGCACCTCGGGCGCCGCGCCGGAGCTCCGACCTCGAAAGCCCCGTACGCAGCAACAGCACTCCCGGAGCTGGCCGCCCCCACGGCACCAGCAGCGTTCTCCCCGGCAGCCGGCCGGCCTCGGCCGAAACCGAAAGGACATCGATGAAGATCCGCGTGGAACGTGACGGTCTTGCCGACGCCGTCGCCTGGGTCGCGCGCAGCCTGCCGTCGCGGCCGCCGGTTCCGGTGCTGGGCGGGGTGCTGCTGGACGCGAGCTCCGGCGAAGCGCTGACCATCTCCGGCTTCGACTACGAGGTGTCCGCCCAGGTCACCACCGAGGCCTCCATCGACTCCACCGGCAAAACGCTGGTCTCCGGGCGGTTGCTGGCCGACATCACCAAGTCGCTGCCGAACCGGCCCGTCGAGATCACCGTCGACGGCTCCCGAGTGACGATCACCTGCGGCAGTTCCCGGTTCAGCCTGCCGACCATGCCGGTCGAGGACTACCCGGAACTGCCCGCGATGCCGGAACGGGCGGGCGCCGTCCCCGGCGACCTGTTCTCCGCAGCGGTGGCCCAGGTCGCGGTCGCCGCCGGCCGGGACGACACGCTGCCGATGCTCACCGGCGTCCGCATGGAGATCAACGCGGACCGGCTCACCATGGTCGCCACCGACCGGTTCCGGCTCGCCATGCGGGAATTCACCTGGGAACCCGACGAGTCGATCAACGACACCGCGATCCTGGTCCCCGCCAAGACGCTCGCCGAATCCGCCAAGACCCTCGGCGGCTCCGGCTCGAAGGTGGAGATCTCGCTGGCCTCCGGCGACGGCCTGCTCGGGCTGTCGGGAACGACCCGCCGCAACACGACCCGGCTGCTGGACGCGGAGTTCCCCAAGTACCGCCAGCTGCTGCCGTCCGAGACCGCCGCGACCGCGATCATCGACGTGGCCCCGCTGGCCGAGGCGATCAAGCGCGTGTCGCTGGTCGCCGAACGCGGCACCCAGGTGCGGCTGGAGTTCTCCGACTCCGGGCTGCGCCTCACCGCCGGTGGCGACGACGAAGGCAGCGCCGAGGAAGAACTCCCGGTGGAGCTCTCCGGTGAGCCGCTGACCATCGCGTTCAACCCGACGTATCTGCTCGACGGCCTGGGCGCGCTCAAGACGGACCGCGCCCAGATGCTGTTCACCACATCCAACCGCCCCGCCTTGCTCAAGCCGGTCGGGGAGGATGGTGAGGTTGTCGAGGGCTACCTCTACCTGCTGATGCCGGTGCGCCTGCCGGGCTGAGGTGGTCCCGGCGTCCGCCGCGACCCGCGCGGGCGCCGCTCATGTGCGGCACCGGGCCGAGCCGGAACGGCGGACCCGGGCAACAACCAGTCTCGAAGGGGAAGATCCGGTGCAACTGGGACTTGTGGGTCTCGGCCGAATGGGCTTCAACATGCGTGAGCGGCTGCGCGCCGCCGGCCACGAGGTCATCGGCTACGACCGGAACCAAGAGGTCAGTGACGTGGCCTCGATCGCCGACCTGGCGAACGGGCTCACCGGCCCGCGCATCGTGTGGGTCATGGTTCCCCACGGCGACCCCACCAAGCAGACCATCGACGCGCTCGCCGAGGTGCTCTCCGCGGGCGACCTGGTGATCGAGGGCGGGAACTCCAAGTTCACCGAGGACCAGGCGAACGCGGCGTCGCTCGCCGAGCACGGCGTGAAGTACGTCGACGTCGGCGTGTCCGGCGGGGTGTGGGGCGCGACGAACGGCTACGGGCTGATGGCCGGCGGCGACGCCGAGGACATCGAGCGCGCGCTGCCGATCTTCGACGCGCTGCGGCCGGAGGGGCCGCGCGAGGAGGGCTTCGCGCACGCCGGTCCGGTCGGGGCAGGGCACTACGCGAAGATGGTGCACAACGGCATCGAGTACGGCCTGATGCAGGCCTACGCCGAGGGCTTCGAACTGCTCGCCGCCTCCGATGTGGTCACCGACGTGCCCGCGACGATCAAGGCGTGGAGCCGGGGCACCGTGGTCCGCTCCTGGCTGCTGGACCTGCTGGTGCGCGCGATGGACGACGACCCGGAGCTGCAAAAACTCCGCGGGTACGTCTCGGACTCCGGCGAGGGCCGCTGGACGGTGGAGGAGTCGGTGCGCAACGCCGTGCCGACCCCGGTGATGACCGCCGCGCTCTACGCCCGGTTCGCCTCCCGGCAGGACGACTCGCCTGCGATGAAGGCCGTCGCCGCGCTGCGCAACCAGTTCGGCGGGCACGCGGTGGAGACCAACGAGGGCTGAGTCGCCGCTGTCGCCATGTCGACACGGTGACATGTCGGTGAGGTGATCCGGGCGGGTCACCTCACCACCTGCCCGGCCGGGAGTCGCCCGGCTGCGGCCCGGTTCCGCGCGCGTCCCGCTCGCGCGACCCGATCCGGTGGGAGCGCTTTGTACGTCCGACATCTGCAAGTGACCGACTTCCGCTCGTGGCCGCAGGCCGAGCTGACTCTCGAACCGGGGCCGACCGTGCTGGTCGGTGCCAACGGTCAGGGCAAGACGAACCTGGTCGAGGCGCTGGGCTACGTCGCCACCCTCGGATCGCATCGGGTGTCCAGCGATTCGCCGCTGGTGCGCTACGGCGCGCAGCGGGCGTTCGTGCGGGCCGCGGTGATCAACGGCGGCCGGGAACTGCTGGTGGACCTGGAGATCACGCCGGGCAAGGCGAACCGGGCTCGGATCAACCGCGGCGCTCCGGGCAAGCCGCGCGATGTGCTGGGCATCCTGCGCACGGTGCTGTTCGCTCCGGAGGATCTCGCGGTGGTGCGCGGTGACCCGGGGGAGCGGCGCCGGTTCCTGGACGAACTGCTGGTGTCGAGGTCGCCGCGGTACGCGGGCGTGCGGTCCGACTACGAGCGGGTGTTGCGGCAGCGCAGCGCGTTGCTGAAGTCGGCCGGTGGTGCGCGCCGGGGTGGCCGGTCGCCGGATCTGCGGACCCTGGAGGTCTGGGACGGGCACCTCGCGAAGCACGGCGCTGATCTGCTGGCGGCTCGGCTGGACTTGGTCGCCGACATCGCACCGCACGTGACCAGCGCTTATGCCAGCGTCGCTGAGACGGGCACGGACAGCGCGCCGGCCGGTCGGGTCGCCGACCTGCGGTATCGCAGCAGCCTCGGCGATTCGCTGCCCGATGGTTACGGCGTGCCGATGGGTCCGCGAGCCGACCGGGCGGAGCTGGAGTCCGCGCTGCTCGTCGAGCTGGAGCGGGTGCGCGGCCAGGAGTTGGAGCGGGGCGTGTCCTTGGTCGGGCCGCACCGCGACGACCTGGACCTGGTGCTCGGTGAGCTGCCCGCGAAAGGCTACGCGAGTCACGGCGAATCGTGGTCGTTCGTACTGGCGTTGCGGCTGGCTTCGTACCACCTGCTCACCGAGGATGGCGCGGAACCGGTCTTGATCCTCGACGACGTGTTCGCCGAGCTGGACCGGCGGCGCCGTTCCCGGCTGGCCGAGCTGGTCGCGGGCGCCGAGCAGGTGCTGGTGACCGCCGCGGTCGGGGAGGACGTGCCCGCCGAGCTCGCCGGTACCCGTTTCGACGTTCGAGACGGCGAGGTCAGTCGTGTCGAGTGACGAAGTCGGCAGGCCTCCTGCCTGGCAAAACACGCAGGGTGAGTGGGAGTTCCCCGAAGTTACCCACAACTGGGGATAAGGCTGTGGATGGTGTGGATAACTCGATGACATCGGGCGAACACGAAGGGCGATCGACCGCTTCCGAGGCCGGAACGGACCCGACGCCCGCTGGCTCCGACGGCGCTGAGCTGCACGGATCGGACCTGGCCCGGGCCGCGCTGCAGGCCGCGAAGGAGAAGTCGAAGGCCAAGCGCCGCACCAAGCGCAGCGTCATCGGTGCCGGTGGTGGTTCCCGGCGGCGCCGTCGCTGGTCGGGGCCGGGCGCCGATGACCGCGACCCGCAGCCGCTGGGCAGGCTGGCCTCGCGGATCGCCACGGATCACGGGTGGAACGACCGGCTCTCCGGCGGACACGTCTTCGCGCGCTGGACGAGCCTGGTCGGCGGCGACATCGCCGAGCACACCAAACCCGTCGCGCTGTCCGACGGTGAGCTGACCGTGCAGGCCGAGTCGACGGCCTGGGCCACTCAGCTGCGCCTGCTGCAGCGGCAGATCCTGCAGCGCATCGCCGACGGCGTGGGCAAGGGCGTGGTCCGCAAGATCAAGGTGCAGGGTCCGGCGGCGCCGAGCTGGCGGCACGGGCCGCGGCACGTGCCGGGCCGCGGCCCGCGCGACACCTACGGCTGACGCCCCGCGCGAGCCCGCGCAGGAGCCGCGCGGACCCGCTCGCCGGTCTCGGATGGTGTCCGGATCCGAGTTATCGGCTCTGTGAGGAATTCAGGGGTGTCCTTGCCGCACTCCTGTCGGGGAGACCCAGTAGAATCATTTGGGTGGGTGCGGCGTCTCGCGTCGCCGAACGCCCGGCCCTTCACGTCCGCATCGTCGCTCGGCCGCCGGTCGCGCTCGTGCGCCGGGCCGGATGAGCGCCGCGCCCGCTGTGGCCGGGCGCCCGTTCGCGGGTGCCGCAGGCGGCCGTTGACGGCCGGGCCACCCGACACACTGCCGGTTCGAGGAGACACCGAGGCCCGTGGCATCAAAGAAGAACGAATACAACGCGTCGTCGATCACGGTGCTGGAGGGCTTGGAAGCCGTCCGCAAGCGCCCCGGCATGTACATCGGTTCCACCGGTGAGCGCGGTCTCCACCACCTCGTGTGGGAGGTCGTGGACAACTCCGTCGACGAGGCGATGGCCGGGTACGCGACCACCGTCGAGGTGACGCTGCTGGCCGACGGCGGTGTGCGGGTCACCGATGACGGTCGCGGCATCCCGGTGGACATGCACCCGGTGGAGAAGAAGCCGACCTTGGAGGTCGTGCTCACCGTGCTGCACGCGGGCGGCAAGTTCGGTGGCGATTCCTACGCCGTTTCCGGTGGTCTGCACGGTGTCGGTGTGTCGGTCGTCAACGCGCTCTCCAGCGCACTCGAAGCGGAGATCCACGTCAACGGCAGCGTGTGGCGGCAGCGGTACGAGGACTCCAAGCCCGTCGCCGACGTGAAGAAGGGCGAAGGGACGAAGAAGTCCGGCACCTCGATCACCTTCTGGGCCGACCCGAACATCTTCGAGACGACTCGCTACAACGCGGAGACGGTGTCGCGGCGCCTGCAGGAGATGGCGTTCCTGAACAAGGGACTGACCATCGTGCTGCGCGACGAGCGCCTCGCCGAGGAGGACGAATCCGGTGAGGACGCGGGCGGCCAGGCGGCCCGCGCCAAAGAACGCACCTTCCACTACCCGGGCGGGCTGGAGGACTTCGTCAAGCACATCAACGCGACGAAGGAACCGATCCACCGCAAGGCCGTCGCCTTCAACGCCTCCGGCACCGGGGTGGAGCTGGAGGTCGCGATGCAGTGGAACTCCGGCTACAACCAGTCCGTCTACACCTTCGCGAACACGATCAACACGCATGAGGGCGGTACCCACGAGGAGGGCTTCCGCTCCGCGCTGACCCGCGTGGTCAACGCGTATGCGAAAGAGAAGAAGCTGCTCAAGGACAAGGACGGCAGCCTCACCGGCGACGACGTGCGCGAAGGTCTCGCGGCGATCGTGTCGGTGAAGGTCCGCGAGCCGCAGTTCGAGGGCCAGACGAAGACGAAGCTGGGCAACACCGAGGTCAAGTCCTTCGTGCAGACCGCGGCGTTCGAGTGGCTCAACGACTGGTTCGAGCGCAACCCCGCCGACGCGAAGACGATCATCAACAAGGCGGTCGGCTCGGCGCAGGCGCGGATGGCGGCGCGGCGGGCGAAGGAACTGGTGCGGCGCAAGAGCGCGATGGACATCGGCGGTCTGCCCGGCAAGCTCAAGGACTGCCAGTCCAGCAACCCGGAGGAGTGCGAGCTCTACATCGTCGAGGGCGACTCGGCGGGTGGCTCGGCCAAGGACGGCCGGGAGTCGCGCTTCCAGGCGATCCTGCCGCTCCGCGGCAAGATCATCAACGTGGAGAAGTCGCGGATCGACAAGGTCCTCAAGAACAACGAGGTCCAGGCGATCATCACCGCGCTGGGCACCGGCATCCACGATGAGTTCGACCTGGCCAAGCTGCGCTACCACAAGATCGTGCTGATGGCCGACGCCGACGTCGACGGCCAGCACATCCGGACGCTGCTGCTCACGCTGCTGTTCCGGTTCATGCGCCCGCTGATCGAGAACGGCCACGTGTTCCTGGCCCGCCCGCCGCTCTACAAGATCAAGTGGCCGCGCGCCGAGGCGGAGTTCGCCTACTCCGACCGGGAACGCGACGGCCTGCTCGAAGCGGGTGCCGCCGCCGGGCGGAAGCTGCCGAAGGACGACGGCATCCAGCGCTACAAGGGTCTGGGCGAGATGAACCCGCAGGAACTGTGGGAGACCACGATGGACCCGGAGACCCGGCTGCTGATGCAGGTGTCGCTGGACGACGCCGCCACCGCGGACGAGCTGTTCAGCGTGCTCATGGGCGAGGACGTCGAAGCGCGCCGCTCGTTCATCGTCCGCAACGCCAAGGACGTCGGCTTCCTCGACGTCTGATCCGGCTGGGGGGCTGCTCGGAATGGTGATCATTCCGCGAGGCTCCTTCCGCCCGCACGCGCTCGAACGGGATCGATCGCCGTGACCAGGCCGCACTGCCTGGTACGCCGCGACACGGGGGGAGCACCGCCCTCCCGCGTCGCGCCGGCGCAGGAACCCGCCAACTCGCCTGAAAGGAACCTCCACTCGTGACGGACATCCTGCCGCCGGAACACGGCCGCGTAGAACCGGTCGACATCCAGCAGGAGATGCAGAACTCCTACATCAACTACGCGATGAGCGTGATCGTCGCGCGCGCGCTGCCCGACGTGCGCGACGGCCTCAAGCCGGTGCACCGCCGGGTGCTTTACGCGATGTACGACTCCGGCTTCCGGCCGGACCGCGGCTACGTGAAGTGCTCCCGCGTCGTCGGCGAGGTGATGGGCAACTACCACCCGCACGGCGACTCGGCGATCTACGACACCCTGGTGCGCCTGGCGCAGCCGTGGGCGATGCGCCACCCCCTCATCGACGGGCAGGGCAACTTCGGTTCTCCCGGCAACGACCCGGCCGCCGCCATGCGGTACACCGAGTCGCGGCTCAAGCCGTTGGCGATGCACATGCTCGCCGACATCGAAGAGGACACCGTCGAGTTCTCCGACAACTACGACGGCCGGACCCAGGAACCGGACGTACTGCCTGCGCGGATTCCGAACCTGCTGGTCAACGGTGGTAGCGGCATCGCGGTCGGGATGGCGACGAACATTCCGCCGCACAACCTGCGGGAAGTCGCCGACGGCGTCGTCTACCTGCTGGAGAACCCCGAGGTCGACGACGAGACGCTGCTCGAGGAGCTGATCCGCCGGGTCAAGGGACCGGACTTCCCGACCCGCGGCCTCATCCTCGGCACCAACGCGATCGCCGACGCCTACCGCACCGGCCGCGGCTCCATCAAGATGCGCTCGGTCGTCTCCGTCGAGGAGGACGCCAAGGGGCGCACCTCGCTGATCGTCACCGAGCTGCCGTACCAGGTGAACCCGGACAACCTGATCGAGAACATCGCGGCGATGCACCGCGACGGCAAGATCAGCGGGATCTCCGACATCGCCGACGAGTCCAACAGCCGGCGCGGCATGCGGATCGTGTTCACCTTGAAGCGGGACGCGATCCCGAAGGTCGTGCTCAACAACCTCTACAAGCACACCCAGCTGCAGACCACGTTCGGCGTGAACATGCTGGCGCTGGTCGAGGGCGTGCCGCGCACGCTGCGCCTCGACCAGGTGATCCGGTATTACGTCAACCACCAGATCGAGGTCATCGTCCGGCGCACCAGGTACCGGCTGCGCAAGGCAGAGGAGCGCGCCCACGTGCTGCGCGGCCTGGTCAAGGCGCTGGACGCGCTGGACGCCGTGATCGCGCTGATCCGCCGGTCGCCCACCGTGGACGAGGCCCGCACCGGCTTGATCGCGCTGCTCGACGTGGACGAGGTCCAGGCCGACGCGATCCTCGAGATGCAGCTGCGGCGGCTGTCCGCGCTGGAGCGGCAGAAGATCGTCGACCGGCTCGCCGAGCTGGAGCTGGAGATCGAGGACTACAAGGACATCCTCGCCAAGCCCGAACGGCAGCGGCAGATCATCCACGACGAGCTGATGGAGATCGTCGGCAAGTACGGCGAGGACCGCCGCACCAAGATCGTGCCCTACGAGGGCGAAGTCTCCATGGAAGACCTCATCGCCGACGAGGACGTCGTCGTCACGATCACCCGCACCGGCTACGCGAAGCGGACCCGCACCGACCTGTACCGGGCGCAGAAGCGCGGCGGCAAGGGCGTGCAGGGCGCGCAGCTCAAGCAGGACGACATCGTGTCGCACTTCTTCGTGTGCTCCACGCACGACTGGATGCTGTTCTTCACGAACAAGGGCCGGGTGTACCGGGCGAAGGCCTACGAGCTGCCGGAGGCCAACCGCACCGCTCGCGGCCAGCACGTGGCGAACCTGCTCGCGTTCCAGCCGGACGAGCACATCGCCCAGGTCATGCAGATCAAGGACTACACCGCCTCGCCGTACCTGGTGCTCGCCACCAAGAACGGGCTGGTCAAGAAGTCGCGGTTGACCGACTTCGACTCGAACCGTTCGGGTGGACTCATCGGGGTGAACCTGAAGGACGAGGACGAGCTGGTCGGCGCGGTGCTGTGCTCCGAGGAGGACGACCTGCTGCTGGTCTCGGCCGAAGGCCAGTCGATCAGGTTCCACGCCACCGACGAGGCGCTGCGCCCCATGGGCCGCGCCACGTCAGGCGTGCTGGGCATGCGGTTCAACTCCGGTGACGAACTGCTCGCGATGGGCGTCGTGCGTTCCGGTCGCTTCCTGCTGGTCGCCACCGACGGCGGCTACGCCAAACGGACCGAGATCGACGACTACCCGGTCCAGGGCCGCGGCGGCAAGGGTGTGCTCACCGTTCAGTACGACCGCAAACGTGGGAGGCTTGTCGGGGCGCTCATCGTCGACCTGGACGATGAGCTCTATGCGATCACTTCCACGGGCGGCGTCATCCGGACCACCGCCAAGGAGGTTCGCAAGGCAGGCAGGCAGACGAAGGGGGTGCGTCTGATGAACCTGGGCGACGGGACTTCGGTGGTGGCCATCGCGCGCAGCG
Organism: Saccharopolyspora gloriosae; assembly: GCF_022828475.1. GTDB lineage: Bacteria > Actinomycetota > Actinomycetes > Mycobacteriales > Pseudonocardiaceae > Saccharopolyspora_C > Saccharopolyspora_C gloriosae_A. The sequence continues at coordinate 12,557 of NZ_CP059557.1, forward strand.
CCGACGAGGCCGCCGATCCGGACGCCGCCGGGCCTGAGCCGACGAAGTAGCGACCGCCGATGACGATCATGAAGGATCTCTCGTGACATCTTCCGAGAAGCCGGAGCGTCCGGACGGGCATTCGGGTGACCAGGATGCCGACCAGACGACCGGCCAAAACTCCCAGCACACCTCGGTGATGACCGGGCAGACGGACGCCGCCGCCACCAACGGCGACGGAGCGGTGTCGGCCGCGGACGACGGGGCCACCAACGGCGAAACGGCCTCGAAACCGAACGGGTCCGAGACCTTCGAGGGCACCGAGACGCCGCCGCCGTGGCAGCGCACCGGAGTGGGCACCGGGACCGAAGACGGCCACACCGAGCCGTCGGCGACCCCGGGTTTCGACACCGCGCAGACCCAGGGCATCCCGAAGTCCGGCTATGACCAGGAGACCGTCCGCACCGAGATCCCCTCGCAGGGCGCCGAAGGGCGCGGCGCCGGGGTCAACTTCGGTGCGGCGGCCCGGCCCGGCGCGCAGACGCCCAGTGCCCGCAGGCCCAGCAGGGGTCCGCGACGGGCGAGCCTCCAGGTCAAGCGGCTCGACCCGTGGTCGGTGCTGAAGCTGGCACTGGTGCTCAGCGTCGCGATGTTCTTCGTGTGGATGATCGCGGTGGCGGTCCTCTACGGCGTGCTCGACGGCATGGGCGTCTGGGACTCGCTGAACGGCACGTTCACCGAGCTCACCTCGCCGGAGGACGCGGCCAGTGAGGAACTGATCAGCGCGGGCCGCGTGTTCGGCGTCGCCTCCATCATCGGGGCGATCAACATCGTGCTGTTCACGGCACTGGCGACGGTGAGCGCGTTCATCTACAACGTGGCCGCCGACTTCGCCGGTGGCGTCGAGGTCACGCTGTCCGAGCGGGAGTGATCGAATCCGGGGCGGCGGTCCGCGCGATCGCCGCCCCGGAGCTCGGACCCCCCTTCGTGGAGCAGGCCGGGCGTCGTGTAATCTTCGAGTCACACCAAGGGCCTATAGCTCAGGCGGTTAGAGCGCTTCGCTGATAACGAAGAGGTCGAAGGTTCAAGTCCTTCTAGGCCCACCCTTCCTGTCAAGGATGTTTCCCCGATGCCCGCGGTTCTCGCGGGCGCCCCGTTTTAGGAGGCGACCGGAAATGAAGAAGCTGCTCGCACTCGCCGTCGTTGCCGGTGCCGTGCTGTTCGTCGTCCGTCGCAACCGCGCCGCCAAGGCCGAGGCCGACCTCTGGCGCGAAGCCACCGCCGGCGAGGTGTGAGCCGAACTTCGGCTCGCCGTCGGCCCCAGTGGTCGCGGGGCTCTGCGCTCGACCCTGACGTGGTCGCCTGAGTACGCTCGGAGCAGACGCAGAGATCCGGCGGCCCGGTGCTCCGGCACCAACGGGGACGTAGCTCAATTGGCAGAGCACCGCCTTTGCAAGGCGGGGGTTAGGGGTTCGATTCCCCTCGTCTCCACTCCGAGGAGTCTGGTCGACGCTTATCGTGTCTTCCCGGCTCCTTTTTGCTTGTACGGGGGTCGGGTCCCGTAGGCCCGCACAGTGCGGTGGTCGAGGTTCGTCGGTGTCTTTCGCTGGGGAGCGTTCTCGATCCGCGCACTGATCAACGGCTCGGTGCTCGAGTGAGCTCCCGCAACCTCCACCCCGTAAGACCAGGTCATGCACCTGGTCTTTTTTCATGATCCGGTCTGGGCCACATCCGGGGCACGCACGGCCGCGCCCGTGCGGTACGAGGTGGAAGAGACGTCCCCGCCGGGCCGGCAGACCAACAGGATGGGGCTGTGCGCGGCAGCTGCGTCCGGGCACGGCCCCATCCTGTCGACCTCCACAACGGTCAACAGCTGGTGTCAAGGATGCCAACTTGGCGGTGACGCCAGCTGCCGCACCCTTGACACGAGCTGGTCAGGCTACGTCGCTCTTGGTCAGCAGGACTTGATCCAAGAGCATTCCAAGCCCGAATCAGCGCCCGCTACCGGAGCGTTCTTCCTGAGCACGGTGGTTGGGCGGCGTGATTGTTCGTCCGCGCCCGAGTGTTCGGCCAGCCGCACGGCGATCGCATCTTGGAGATCGCTCGGCGCAGCGTCCCGGTAGTCGTTGAACATCACCGAGAACACCAGCGGACGCCCGTTCGCGGCGGTGACGTAGCCGGAGAGCGCGGTCGCACCGGTGAGTGAGCCGGTCTTCGCGTGCACGTTGCCCGCGGCCGCCGTGTCGCCCATCCGGTTGCGCAGCGTGCCGCCGACCAGCTTGTCCGGATCTCCCGCCACTGGCAGCGCTTCGTGGAAATCCGCGAACCACGGGCGCTGCCGTGCGTTGTCCAGCAACAACGTCAACTGCTCCGGCGAGACTTCGTCCATCGGCGAGAGCCCGGAGCCGTCGACGAGGTGCAGTGCCGCCGGATCCAAGCCGAGCCCGGTGAGCCGCTCGGTGATCACCTCGATTCCGGCGGGCCACGAGCCCTCGCCGCGAGCGTGCTTGCCCATCGCCTTCGTCAGCACCTCGGCGTGACCGTTGTTGCTCAGCTTCATGAACGGGGTGAGCAGCTTGCGCAGCGGCATCGACTCGTGTTCGGCGAGTACGTCCGCGTCCGCCGGAACCACGCCGGAACCGGTTTCGGCGACCTCGACGCCGTGCGCGCGGAGTGCGCGGGCGAACACGTCCCCCGCGTAGGCGGTGGGGTCGGGGACGGTGGTGAGTTCCTCCACCGGCTCGGAGCCCGCAGGCACCGAGCCCGACACGATGACCCGGTCGCTGCCCTGCTCGCGAGTCACCTGCAAGGTCGAAGGCGAATCGGGCTGCCCGGTCGTGGCCTGCACGTCGAGCCGCACGGCGTCGGTCGCGGGCTCCGTTTCGACCTGAACCGGGGCGCCCACCGGCGTCGGGGACACGCGCAGCTGGACGGTGCCGGCGTCGAAATCCTCGTTCGGGGCGACCGTCAGCGCCGAGATCGGGGCCGCGTAGGGGTACGGCTCGTCGGCCGGGTCCCAGCCGGTGCCCAGCCGCACGTTGTCGAACCAAGTGTCATCGGTCAGCAACCGGCCCTGCACGGTCCGCACGCCGGACGCCGCGACCTGTTCGGCCAGCCGGTCGTAATCGGCGGGCCGCATCGTCGGATCACCAGTGCCGCGCAGGTACAGGTCACCGCGCAGCACCGATCCGTCCCGCTGCGCGGCGGCCTGCACCTGGGTGTTGAACCGGTAGTTCGGGCCCAGTTCCTCCAGGGCCGCCGTCGAGGTGAGCAGCTTCGCGTTCGAGGCAGGCGTCGCCGGCGCCTCGGCCTGCTTGTCGTAGAGCACCTCATCGGTCTCCGGATCCCGCACCACCACTCCCGCCTGGGCATCGGTCAGGCGTGGATCGGCCAGAATCTTGTCCAGATCACCCCGTAGCGCATCGGATTCGGCCGAAGCCGATGCGATCGGTGCGGAAGTCACCGGCCCGACGACGAAGCCGAGCAGTAACAGAACTAGAACAGACACCCATCGACGCATCGCGCCTCCTTACTTGTTGGGTTGGCGAGGTTGACGGCAGACGCCGGTCCAGACGGTGAGCAGGGTGCGCGGTTCTCGCGGGACTGCGTACCGGGTCCGGCCGGCGCAGGAGCTTGTGGTCGCCTCGACGACAACGAACTGGCCGATATTCCGCCGACATCGACCAGACGGCGTTCGTCTCAGCTCTGTAAGTCGAATGTCGCCGATCCTGGCATGGCAGTCCCCCCATATCTCGGCGAAAACCACAACCAGAGGGAGAACTTGCGTTAACGCCTCCGGCGTCACCGCACGATCACGACAGCATGATCAATACCGAGCACAGCCCCCAATCGGAGGGAGGAATAAATCGGGTTCTGCCTGTGGGTTTCGACTTTCCCGAGCCTCGTTGTTCTGAGGGGGTGACTCCCCGCAGATCCGCAACGGGGCGAGGTCGTGTGTTCCTTGGAAGGCGCTGGTATTGACCGAGCGGTTCGGTCCAAGGGGCCAGGCGGTGGGTTTTCGGTGAGCGGAAGGGGTGGCGTTGTGGCGGGTGAGCCGGCGGGCACGATGCGTCGGCAGCAGGTGCGAGATCGATTACCTGATCAACTATCGAAGGAGGGCCTGGCGTGGCTACCGGAACCGGCGCCGGACGTGTCGCTCACGCCGGGTGGGTCGTGCCGCTGTGCTGGAGCGCGGTGCTGCTCGACGGGTTCGACCTGGTGGTGCTGGGCAGCGTGCTGCCGACGCTGCTGGACCGCGGGGAATGGGGCCTGACGCCCGCGACGGCCTCGCTGGCCTCCACCGCGGGACTGTTCGGCATGGTCCTGGGCGCACTCGCCATCGGCACCATCACCGACGTCATCGGCCGCCGCAAAGCGCTGATCCTCTCGGTGGTCAGCTTCTCGCTGCTCACCGCCCTGTGCGCCGCCGCGCCATCGCTGCTGGTCTTCGGCGCGCTGCGGTTCCTCGCCGGGGTGGGCCTCGGTGGCTGCGTGCCCACCGCGATCGCGCTCGTCACCGAACACTCGCGGCCCGGCCGCAATGGCGGGGCCAGCACCACGATCATGACCGGGTATCACGTGGGCGCCGTGCTCACCGCCGTGCTCGGCATTCTGATCCTGCCCTCGCTGGGCTGGCGGTGGATGTTCCTGATCGGCGCCGCGCCCGCGCTGCTGTTGGTGCCGTTGATGGTGCGCTTCCTGCCGGAATCCGAGTCGTTCGAGCGTTCCAAGACGGCCGGAGCCGGGCTTCGGGGCGGTGTGGACACGGTGGCCTCGCTGTTCCGCGGCGGGTTCGCGCGCAGCACGCTCGCGTTCTGGCTGGCCGCGTTCATGGGCCTGCTCCTGGTGTACGGCCTCAACACCTGGCTGCCGGAGATCATGCGGGAGGCCGGATATCCGCTCGGCGCGGCGCTCGGCCTGCTGCTCACCTTGAACCTGGGGGCCGTCGTCGGGCTCGTCGTCGCCGGTTACGTCGCCGACCGCGCCGCGATCCGGCCGGTGACCGTCGCCTGGTTCGCGTTGGCGGCGGTGTTCCTAGCCGCGTTGAGCATCCGGCTGCCCGGTGTCGGCGTGTACCTGGTGGTGTTCCTCGCCGGCGCGTTCGTGTTCAGCGCGCAGGTGCTCGTCTACGCCTACATCGGCCGCGCGTACCCGGCGGAGGCGCGGGCCACCGGGCTCGGCTGGGCTTCCGGGGTGGGCCGGATCGGTGCGATCTGCGGGCCGCTGCTCGGCGGCGCGCTGCTCACCGCGGGGATCGCCTACCCGTGGGGCTTCTACGCGTACGCCGCGGTCGGCGTGCTCGGCGCGATCGGCATCGCGGCGGTCCGGGTCCCGGAGCGTTCCTGAGCTGATCGGTGGCGCCGCTCCCGTGCGGCGCCACCGGGTGTCGCTAGCTCTGCTCGGCGGTCCTCTTGACGCCCGCCACCGTCTGGCGCAGCGCGTCCTGGAGCGCCTCGGTGCGGTCGGCGATGAACTTCGCGCCGCCGTCCTCCTGCTGCGCGAGGAACTCCTTGATCGGGCCGGTCAGTTCCTTCAGCACGTACCGCTGGGTGAGCCGGGAGCCCGATCCTTCCGGTTCGACCTCGAAGGACCACACGGAGTTGTCCACCTGCTCCGAACCGGTCAGCACGCCGAACGCGAAGCGCTTGCCGGGCTCGGCGGCGAGCACCTCGCACTCGCTGGACCAGGTGCGATCCCCGAAGCCGTTGTCGCCGCGGAACCGGGAACCGACCTCGCCCGGCGTGCCGGTCAGCCACTCGCCGCCGGTGCTCTCCGGGCTCCACTCGCTGAATCGAGTGATGTCGCTGATCAGCGGGTAGATCCGCTCGGGGGCGGCGTCGATGAAAGCCGAGTGGTGCAGGGTCAGCTGGTGCGCGTTCTGATCAGTCACCGGATCGACGTTACCCGAGCAGGGGCACTCGATCGGAGACATCGACGCGGCGGCACCCAGGGGCGCCGCCGCGTCGGTACGTCCTCAGCGGTCCGTGTTCGGACGCGCGTCGGGATTGCGGGACAGGCCGTCCTCGTGCGTCGGGAAGTCCTCCGCCTCGGCGATCGGCAGCTCTTCCGGGCGACGCGACAGGGCGACCACGGCCACCCCGGCGAGCGCGGCCAGCACCAGCAGCACCCACGGCCACTTGCGCCGCGGCTTCGGCGCCGGATCGATCCGGGCCGCGAGCTCCTTGCGAGCCTGCTCGGCGTTCTTGGCCAGCCGCTTGCGCGACTTCGCCGTCTTCTTGTCCCAGTCCTTGCGGGTCTTCTCCCACTGCTTGCGCGCCTTGCGGCTGCGCTCGGCGAGGTCCTCGCGGGAGAGCCCGGTGGCCTTCTGGGCGAGCAGTTCCGGCAGGTCCTCCGGCGCGAGCCCGCGCTCGGTGAGTTCCTGCTCCGCGCGGGCAATGTACTGCTTGGTCGCGCTGCGACCAGCCTTGCCCGCTCGGACGGCACCTTCGCGCGCGGTGCGCACCCCCGTGCCGACCGCCCTGCCCACGTTCTCACCAGTTCGGGCCATCGCCTCCACCTCGTCCATCGTGTGCCTCCTTGGCCGGCGTTCACCGGTCGCCTTGCCGTGCCGACGGTAACCGGCACGCGACGATCACTACCAATACTGCACCCAGGCACGTGGTTCGCGCTTTCCGATGGCAGGATGGATGCGTGGCTGAAGACAACGGATCGCTCGTCGGGAAGACCGTGACCGCGACCCTGCACACTTCGCAGGGCGACATCCGGGTCAACCTCTTCCCGAACCAGGCGCCGAAGACGGTGAGCAACTTCGTGGGGCTCGCCGAAGGGACCAAGGAGTACACGAACCCGAACGCGCGTGGGGAACGCTCCGGTCCGTTCTACGACGGCGTGATCTTCCACCGGGTCATCGACGGCTTCATGATCCAGACCGGGGACCCGACCGGCACCGGCCGCGGCGGCCCCGGTTTCGAGTTCGCCGACGAGTTCCACCCGGAGCTGCAGTTCGACAATCCGTACATCCTGGGCATGGCCAACCCGGGCCGGCCGAACATGAACGGTTCGCAGTTCTTCATCACGGTCGCGCGCACGCCGCACCTGAACTACAAGCACACGATCTTCGGTGAGGTCGCCGACCAGGAGTCCCGCGAGGTCGTGGACGCCATCGCGCACACCGCGACCGGTGCGCAGGACCGGCCGCTGACCGACATCGTGATCGAGAAGGTCTCCGTGGAGCTCGGCGAGTGACATGAACGTTCCCCCCGGTCAGCCGGCCGACCCGGAAGAAGCCGCGCAGCAGCAGGTGTGCGCCAGGCATCCGGATCGGCCGACCGGGCTGCGCTGCACGCGTTGCGAGCGTCCGGCCTGCCCGGAGTGCTTACGGGAAGCCTCCGTCGGCTACCACTGCGTCGATTGCCTGGCGCAGAGCCGCCGCGGCGGTCGTGAGGCGGTGACCGTCGCGGGCGCGAAGCTCAGCGGCAAGCCGATCGTCGTCCCCGTGCTGATCGTGCTCAACGTGCTGGCCTACGCCGTCACGGCGATCCAGGCGGGCAGCTTCCAGAACTACAACGACTCGGCGCAACTGTTCCACCAGTTCTCGTTGTGGCCGGTGGGCGTCGCGGGCGGGCAGTGGGTCCGCCTGATCGTCTCGGGCTTCCTGCACTTCGGCCCGATCCACCTGTTGATGAACATGGTGGCGTTGTGGGTCATCGGCCGGGACCTCGAAACGGTGCTTGGGCGGCTGCGGTTCACCTCCGTTTACCTGCTGTCCCTGCTGGGCGGCAGCACCGCGGTGTTCCTGTTCGACGGGATCGATACCTCCGTCGCCGGTGCCTCCGGTGCGGTGTACGGGCTGATGGGCGGCATCGCCGTGGCCGCGTTGCGGCTGAAGGTGAGCCTGCGGCCGGTGCTGATCGTGATCGCGCTGAACATCGTGCTGAGCGTGTCCATCCCCGGCATCTCGCTGCTCGGGCACCTCGGCGGAATCGTGCTCGGCGCGGCGGCGACCGCGGCGATGGTCTACGCGCCGCGCGAGCGCCGAAACCAGCTGCAGGCCGGTGCGCTGGGCGGACTGTTGGTGGTGCTGCTCGTGCTGCTGATAGTTCGAGACGCGCAGCTGGGGGAGTGGGTCTGCGCCGGAATGCGGTGCTACCGCTAGCGACGACTGGTCGTTCGTAACGGCTCGCTTAGCTGGTGACTCAGCGGAACCACGCTGCTTCCCTTGCCCGGTGCCAGCGACTTCTCATGTAGCCCGCTGCACAGCGAAATCCGGGTCCGGGCCGCTGTCCTCGCGAGGAAGCCGCGGAGAACCCGCCGGTGGTTCTTCTTGCTCGAGCTGGTCGCTGCTCATCGGCTTTCGCCGCTGACAAGACAACGATCAGAAGATCAAGGATTCCCGGCCCCGCCGCAGAGGCCTCACGGCCGGAGCTCCTCCAGGGCGTCTGCGACGTCTTGCGGGTCCTCGCCGAGGTCGAGCTTGCCGAGGATGACGAGCTCGCCCGATTCGGTGTCGAATTCCAGCGTCGACGACGTGATGCCGAGACGTTGCCGCGAGCGCACCTGGTACCGGACCTGCGACCACGGGTGGTGCCGGGTGCCGGTGAATCCGCGCAGCGCGATGCCCGACGGATCGGCGCGCAGCCGCGGCCGCAGCACACTCCCGCAGCCGGCGGCGACGGCCAGCACGATCGTGAGCACGCCGACGAACAACCGATCGGCGGGCGCCTCGGCGAGCCACCACCACACGGCGCTGCACGCGGCCAACGCCCACCCGCAGCTGATCAGACCGAGCGGAGTCGACCACTCGCGGAAGGTGTTCACGGCGACCTCGGCAGTGTCCGGTACCTGCACCGAACGGAGTTATCCACAGGGGTTGTCCACACTGGGGATGACTTACACGCGTGTTGTTCGGTGACTCGGGTCCAACGCGCGCGTGAACATCACGAACACGGAAGTGGGACTGCTGGTGCGGCGTTTCCGGAAAATCGGGTCCGCGCAGAAGACGACACGGCTCTGCGCACCAGAACGCTCAGCGCCACCGCATCGTCATCAGCAGGCCGACGATGATGAACGCGAAACCGACCGCGAAGTTCCACGCGCCCAGCTCCGCCATGAACGGGATCTTCTCGCCCGCGAGGTAGTTCACGACCAGCCACAGCAAGCCGATCAGCATCACGCCGAGCATCACGACCACGTATATCGGGTGCGACGGGCCGACCGACTTCGCCTTCACCGGCGTGCGGCGGTCCGCCACCGGAGTGGAAGCGGAGTCCTTCTTGCGGACCTTTGACTTCGGCATGATGTCCTCGCCAGGTGGTGCGGGCCGGCAGCGTCCGAGCCTGCTCGGCGGCGGTGAACGCGCCGGGGGCTCCGGAACCGCCCCCCGGTTCGCCGCTCCGGGACGGCCCGGTCGACGTATCGGAGCGGGCCTGGCCACGCCAGCGGAACCGATCACGACGCGTCTCGTTCTCCACTCACACGTTAACGTAATCGCGCGTCTGACCGAACACCCCTTCGCCGGTGCGGTACAGGTCGTGATGAGAGGGATACCGTTGGAAACGTCCGAGGTAGTGGCTGCCCCAGCGCCGGATCGTCGCGGTGAGCGGTTACGCGCCGGAATTCGGATCGGCGGCGAGGTGTTGATCACCCTCGGGCTGGTCCTGCTGCTGTTCGTCTTCTACGCCGTGCACGTCACCGACTGGTTCAGCGCCCACCGGCAGAGCGAGGCCGGCGACCGCTTACGCGCCCAGTGGCAACAGCGCGCCCCCGAAGCGCCGCCCGCGCCCACGGCGGCGGGGGAGGGGTTCGCGCAGCTCTACATCCCGGCGTTCGGACCGGACTACCGCTACACCGTGCTGGAAGGCACCGACGCGAAGACGCTCGCGGCAGGCCCCGGCCACTACGCGGGCACGGCGCTGCCCGGTGAACAGGGCAACCTCGCCATCGCCGGACACCGCATCGGCAAGGGCGCCCCGTTCGGCGACCTCGACCGGCTCGCCGCGTGTGACGCGCTGGTCGTGGAGACCGCCGCGGATTGGTACGTCTACCGGGTGCTGCCGATGAGCCGGCAGGTCGCGGGCTGGGATCCCGCCGCCGATCCGCGCTGCACCGGAGTCGCCCCGATCGACGGCCCGTACCGCGGGGTGGCCGGGCAGGAGATCGTGCGGCCCGAGCAAGGGGAAGTGATCTATCCGGTGCCGGGGCGTCCGCACGACGCACTCCCGCGTGAACAGCAGACCAGACTGATCACGCTCACCACCTGTCACCCGCGGTTCTCCGCAGCCCAGCGGCTGATCGTGCACGGGGTTCTGGTCAAGCAATACCCCAAGGACCCGGTGCACCGGGATCTGCGGCCGCCCGAGCTGGAGGAGTCCTGATGTACGGCTGGATTTGGCGGCACCTGCCGGGACCGCCACCGGTGAAGATCGTCGAAGCGGTGCTGCTGGTGCTGATGGTGGTGGCGTTGCTGCTGTTCGTGGTGTTCCCGTGGCTGGAGCCGCTGCTGCCGTTCAACGACGTCACCACGGTGTGATGCCGCGCCGGTAGGGTGGCGAACGTGCGCGTACTCGTCGTCGACAACTACGACAGCTTCGTCTACAACCTCGTGCAGTACCTCGCCCAGCTCGGCGCGGACTGCGTGGTGCGGCGCAATGACGCCGTCACCGACGAGGACGTGGCCGCTGCCGATGGCATCCTGCTCAGTCCCGGACCGGGCACGCCGGATCGGGCCGGGCGGTCGATGGAGCTCGTGGCGACCTGCGCGAGGGACCGGCGCCCCCTGTTCGGCGTGTGCCTGGGTCACCAGGCGATCGGCGCGGTCTGGGGCGGCGTCGTGGAGCGCGCACCGGAACTGCTGCACGGCAAGACCTCGCTGATCGAGCACTCCGGTTCGGGCGTGTTCGCCGGGTTGCCGCAGCCGTTCGTGGCGACGAGGTATCACTCGCTGATCGTGCGCGCGGTGAGCGTGCCCGATGATTTCGAGGTCACCGCGCACACCGGCAGCGGGATCGTGATGGGCATGCGGCACCGTGAACTGCCCATCGAGGGCGTGCAGTTCCACCCGGAGTCGGTGCTCACCGACGGCGGGCACCGGATGCTGGCGAACTGGATGGCCGCGGCCGGGCATCCGGTCAGCGCCGAGCTGGTCGACGAGCTGGAGCGCGGCATGCGGTCCCTCGCCGCCGCCGCGCAGCGTTCTTGATCCTTTTCGCTGCGCTGACCAGGTGAGATCGCGGTTCCACGTGAAACCGCGGCGCTGATCGCCGCCCGCGGTCCCTCGCCTGCCGATCCGCCGCCGGACGTGACAATGCCCGGAGGCCACGCGGTGGCGGGTTCATGATCTCGTGCGAGATCAGGCGAACCGCGCCGGAACCGCGAAGCGCCTCCGGGCACCCCTGCGCTGCGCCGGCCGTCAGCCGAACGGCGGGAACAGCCCGCCCGACGTGGGCGGGTTGGTCGTGCTGGGATTCGAGTCGTACTTGCCGATCTGCAAGGTCACCGACTGGTTCTTGCCGATCTTCTGGCCCTCCGAGGGCGAGCTGCCGATGACCTTGTCGTCCTTGCTCAGGTCGGAGGTCTCGGTCTCCTGCTCCTGGATGGAGCCGCTCCAGCCCATCTGCTTGAGCGCCTGCTCGGCCTCTTCCTTCGACTTGCCGGTCAGCGAGGGCATGGTGAGCTGCGCGCCGTTCGAGACGACCAGAGTGATCTCGGAGCCCTGCCGGACGCTCTCACCTGCCGACGGAGACTGCTCCAGGACGGTGTTCGCGTCCTTGTCCGAGTCGCGCTCCTCGCGCTTGACCTTGAACCCGGCCGCTTCCAGATTGCCCTTGGCCTGGTCGTAGGACAGGCTGCGCACGTCCGGGACCTGGGACTTCGAGATCTCTTTGCCGACGGTCACGTTGATCGTGGTGCCGCGGGCGGCGCTGTCGCCCTTGCTGTCCCAGTCGACGATCTTGCCGACCATGCTGGGGTCCTCGACCTCGACCTCCTCGTCGTCCAGACCGAGCGTGAGTCCGATCTCGCGCAGCATCGTGGAGGCTTCGCTCTTGTTCTTGCCGTACAGGTCGGGGACGGGAACGAACGCGGGGCCGCCGCCTTCGCAGACGGTGAGCCGCTGGTTCTCCTTCACCACCTGGGTGCCGGGGGCCGGCGTCACCTTGACGACCGTGCCGACCTTCTCGGCGGTCGACTCGCACTGGGTGACGTCGAACAGCCAGCCCGTCGAGGTCAGGGTGGACCTGGCCGCGCTCGTCGTCTGGCCCTCCAACGGCGGAACGGCCGTCCTCTTCGGCTGCTCCGGACCGGCGAACATGGTGGTCGCGAGCCACGCGACCAAGACGAACACGCCGACGCAGGCCAAAGTGACCAGTGCGATCAACCAGCTTCGGCGGCGTTTGCCATCGTCGTCGTCCTCGATCGCCACGGCGGAGGTGGTGCCGGTGGGGCGGTCCGGCGAGCGGTGCCTGCCCGGGCTGAACACCTCGGTCGCCGCCGGCGGCGCCATCATCGCCGTGCGGTCCTCCTCCGACATGATCATCGGAGCCTTGGGCGCTGCCCGGACAGCACCCGCACCAGGTCGGCCCGCATCTCCGCGGCCGACTGGTAGCGGTTCGCCGGGTTCTTGCTCAGCGCCTTGAGCACCACCGCGTCCAGCGAGGCGGGCACGGTCGAGTTCACGTCGGACGGCTTGCGCGGGTCCTCCCGCACGTGCTGGTAAGCGACCGCGACCGGCGAGTCACCGGTGAACGGCGGCTCCGAGGTCAGCAGCTCGAACAGCACGCAGCCCGCCGCGTACACGTCGGAACGGGCGTCCACGGACTCACCGCGGGCCTGCTCCGGCGACAGGTACTGGGCGGTGCCGATCACGGCGGCGGTCTGCGTGACCGCGGCCTGGCCGTCGGCGAGCGCCCGCGCGATGCCGAAGTCCATCACCTTCACCGCGCCGGAGCGGGTGATCATGATGTTGGCGGGTTTCACGTCCCGGTGCACGATGCCGTGCCGGTGGCTGAAGTCCAGCGCCGCCGAGGCGTCCGCCATGACCTCCATCGCGCGGCGCGGCGGCAGCGGACCTTCGGACTTGACGATGTCGCGCAGCGTCCGGCCGTCCACGTACTCCATGACGATGTACGGGAGCTGATCGTCTTCCGTGTCCGTCTCGCCGGTGTCGTAGACGGCGACGATCGCCGGGTGGTTCAGCGCGGCGGCGTTCTGCGCTTCGCGGCGGAACCGCAGCTGGAACGTCGGATCACGGGCGAGGTCGGCACGCAGTACCTTGACCGCCACGTCGCGCCCCAGCCGGATGTCCCGGCCGCGGTGCACCTCCGACATACCGCCGTAACCGAGTGTGTCCCCGATTTCGTAGCGGTTGTTGAGAAGTCGCGGTGAGCTCATCGATGCGTCGTCCCGATCCTCGTCAATGATCGTCCCATCATGCCGACCCGCAGTGTGCTGCCGATCGCCGCCATTCGGTGGCGACGACCTGCGTGGTGTGTCCCTGGCGTCGCTGCGCCGGAACCGGCGGTTCCGGATCCCGCCGCAACGACACGCGTCTCGGCACCGATCCACGCGCTACCGGGAACAGAGACCCGGTAGTGCGTGGGCCGATGCCGTTGCGTCCGTCGGAAAGCGGCGCCGTCGTGGCGCGCGCAATCCGGATCGAATTGCCGTAGCGCAGTCTGTCGGATCTGTTCCGAAGAATCCAGAAGCGTCAGCTTCCCGGCGCACCGCCACAGGTCCACGCGAGTGACTCCCATAGTCGCAGAACCCGTTGCGGCGTCTGCCGGTACTCCCGTCGGGGCATCGTCCGGTCCGCACCCGCCGTGCGGCGAGCGTCGCCGCCCTGGCAGGAGACCGACGCCGAGCAGCGCGGAAGCGGGGGCGACCGGTCCCGGTTCGGGCGCCAGCATCCACACGGTGAACCCGAGCAGCACCAGCAGCACCACACCGGCCAGCGCGAGCACCACCCACAACCAGCCCCGAGAGTGCCGGGCCGGTGCGGCCGGGTACGGCGCGGCCACCGGAATGCCCGAAGTGGGCGGACCGGACTGGTGCGGGTGCTGCGGGCCGGGCATCCGGCCTTGCGGCGGGATCACCCCCGGCGGGTACGTGTTGCCCATCGGTCCAGCTTGCGGCTGCTGTTGCGGAGGCGGGGACGGCGGCCCGACATGCAGCGGGGGCACGCCGCCCGCGGGTGCCCCCACATTCCTCGGTGCCGGATGCTGATGTATCACCATCGTGGCCGGTGTCGGCAGTGGTAACCCGGCGCGGACCGCGGCGACCGCCTTCGCGAACTCGCCGCCGTTGCCGTAGCGCCTGCGCGGATCCTTCACCAGCGTCGCCTCGATCAACGCGCGCGCGCCCGGCGGCACGTCCGGCGGAAGCGGCGGGGCCACCTCACGGATGTGCATCATCGCGACGGTAACGGCGTTGTCGGACAAAAACGGCCGATGCCCCTTGAGACATTCGTAACCCACCACGGCCAGCGAATACACATCGCTGGACGGGCTCGCCTCGCTGCCCAGGGCTTGCTCCGGCGCGATGTAGTGCGCGGTGCCCATCACCATGCCGGAACGGGTCACGGGTGCCGCGTCCGCCGCTTTGGCGATGCCGAAATCGGTGAGCTTCACCGTCCCCGTCGGGGTGATGAGGATGTTGCCGGGTTTGACGTCGCGATGCACCAGGCCGCGTTCGTGCGCGGCCTGCAACGCGTTGCCCGCCTGCTCCAGCATGTCCAAGGTGTGTTCGACGGCGATCCTGCCTTCGCGGGCCAGCACGGCCGCCAGCGGCTCGCCTTCGACGAGTTCCATCACCAGGTAGGCCGTGTCCTCCGGCCCGTCCGGGATGGCGGCGGTCTCGCCGTAGTCGTGCACGGCGGCGATTCCGGGGTGGTTGAGCGAGGCGGTGGTGCGGGCCTCGGTGCGGAAGCGGTGCAGGAACTCCGCGTCACCGCACAGTTCCGGCTTGAGCACCTTCACCGCGACCGTCCGGTCCAGCCGGACGTCGACGGCTTCCCACACCTCGCCCATTCCGCCCACGGCGATGCGCCGACCCAGCCGGTACCGGTCGGCGAGCAACTGGCCGGAGGTCAGCACGGTCAGCCACCTCCCTGCAGACCTGCCCGGATCACTTCGCGGCCGATGGGGGCTGCGATGGAGCCGCCGGTGGCCTCCGCGCCCTCATCGCCACCGTTCTCGACGATCACCGCGACGGCGATCTTCGGGTCCTCGGCGGGGGCGAACGCGACGTACCAGCCGTGCGGCTTGTCGTCCTCGTCGCCGTGCTGAGCGGTACCGGTCTTGGAGGCGATGTCGACCCCGGAGATCTTGCCGGAGCCCTTGGTGTTCTGCTCCGACTTCAACATCATCTCGCTGATCTGGTCGGCCGCGTTCGACGAGACGGCCTGGCTCATCTCCTCCGGCTTGAGCTCGTCGATGACCTCCATGTCGGGGGCACGCGTGCTCTTGACCAGCTGCGGCTTCATCAGCTTGCCGTCGTTGGCGATCGCGGCGGCCATCATCGCGTTCTGCATCGGGGTGACGCGGACGTCGCGCTGGCCGATGCCGCTCTGGTACAGCGAGGCCGGGTCGGACATCGGGCCGAGGTCCGACTTGGCGACCGTCATCGGGATCTGCAGATCGGTGCCGAAGCCGAACTTCGCCGCCGTCTCGCGCATCTTGTCCGCGCCGACCTTGCCGGCGATCTCGGCGAAGGCGGTGTTGCAGGAGTGCGCCAGCGCCTCGGTGAGGGTGCTGCCCTTGCAGGTCTTGCCGCCGTAGTTCGGCAGCTCGGTGTTCGTGTTCGGCAGGGTGATCGAGGCCGCCGGGTTGACCTGGCTGTTCGGCTGGTAGCCGCTGTCGAGCGCGGCGGCCGTGGTGATCAGCTTGAAGGTCGAGCCGGGCGGGTAGATCTCGGAGACCGAGCGGTTGCTCATCGGTGAGCCCTGGGCGTTCTCCATCTGCTGCCAGCTCTCGGCTGCGGCGTTGTTGTCGTGCGAGGCCAGCGGGTTCGGGTCGTACGACGGCGAGTTGACCATGCTCAGGATCTCGCCGGTCTTCGGGTTCAGAGCCACCACGGACCCTTGGAAACCCTTGTTGGTCAGCTGGTCGTAGGCGACCTTCTGCATCGCGGGGTCGACCGTCAGCTCGACGTCGCCGCCCGCCGGAGCCCGGCCGGTGATCATGTCCGAGAGCCGGTTGAACGCGAGGCTGTCATCGGAGCCGTTGAGGATGGTGTCCATCGCCCGCTCGACGCCGTTGGCGCCGTAAGTCGGCGAGTCGAACCCGGTGACGGGCGCGTACAGCGGCCCGTTCGGGTAGACCCGCTGGAACTTCAGCTCGTCGCCGGTCTCCACCGAGTTCGCCAGCGACTGCCCGCCCGCGATGATCTGGCCGCGCTGCTTGGCGTACTCCGCGCGCTGCGTCCGGCCGTTGCCGGGACCGTTGCGCAGGTCGTCCGCCTGGATCACCTGCACGTAGGTCACGTTGCCCATCAGCAACAGCACCATGGCCATCATGGCCAGGGCGACTCGTCGTAGCGGCTTGTTCATCGGGGACGTTCCACCAATTCGGTGTGTGCTTCGGCGATCGGGGCCTGCTGCGGCTTCGGCTTCACCGTCGGCTGCGGCCTGCGTGCCGCATCGGAGATGCGCAGCAGCATCGCGATCAGAATGTAGTTCGCCAGCAGCGACGAACCGCCGTAGGCGAGGAACGGAGCTGTCAGACCGGTCAGCGGGATGAGGGCGGTGACGCCGCCCGCCACCACGAACAGCTGCAGCGCGATGGTGAACGAGAGTCCACCGCCGAACAGCTTGCCGAAGGAATCCCGCACCGCAAGTGCGCTGCGCAGGCCGCGCATCATCAGCAGCAGGTACATCATGAAGATCGCGATCAGGCCGACCAGCCCGAGCTCTTCGCCCATCGAGGTGACGATGAAGTCGCTGTTCGCGTACGGCACCGTCTCCGGGCTGCCGTTGCCCAGTCCGGAACCGCCGATACCGCCGCTGCCCAGCCCGTACAAGGCCTGCTTGAGCTGGTAGGCGTCGTCGCCGTACACCGGGTCCAGCCACCCGTTCACCCGCTGCTGGACGCGGGACACGGTCTGGAACGCCAGGAAGGCGCCCACCGCGAACAGCGACAGGCCGAGCACCACCCAGATCGCGCGTTCGGTGGCGATGTAGAGCATCACCAGCACGATGCCGAAGAACAGCAGCGACGTGCCCAGGTCCTTCTCCAGCACGCCGATGCCGATCGCGGCCGCCCAGGCCACCAGCATCGGCATCAGGTCCCGCGGCCGCGGCAGTTCCACGTTGAGGAACTTGCGGCCCGCGGTGGTGAACAGCTCGCGCTTGGACACCAGGAACGAGGCGAAGAAGATCATCAAGAGGATCTTGGCGAACTCACTGGGCTGCACCTGCCCCAGCGGGCCGAACTTGATCCACAGCTTCGCGCCGTTGACCTCGGAGATCGCGCTGGGCAGCAGACCTGGCAGCGCGAGCAGCACCAGTCCGACGAACCCGCAGGTGAAGCTGTACTTCGCCAGCGTGCGGTGGTCCTTGATGAACGCCAGCACCAGGGCGAACAGCACCAGGCTCAACGCCAGCCACGCGATCTGCCGCACGGCGTACTCGGTGTCCTTGGCGATGTCGATCCGGTGGATCATCACCAGCCCGAGCCCGTTGAGCAGTGCCACCAGCGGCAGCATCAACGGGTCGGCGTACGGCGCCCACTTGCGCACCGCGAAGTGCGCGGCGCCGAACAGCGCCAGGTAGGCGGCGCCGTAGTAGAACAACTGGCGGGTGACCGTGTTCTCCTGGCTGATCTCCACCAGCATCATCGCGAACGTGACGATCACAACGGAGATCACCAGCAGGACCAGTTCCGTGCCCCGGCGGGTGTTGACCTGCTGGACCGCGCTCGAACCGGTGCCTTCGGACGTACCGGGCTGCGACATCAGCTCACCGTCCGGCAAGTGACACCGGGGGTCTGCTCCGCCGACTTCAGCGGAGTGTCGGTCGGCGACGGGGGAGCGCCCGGTGGGGGCGGTTCACCCGGAACCGAGGTCTGTCCCGGTGGCAACGGCTGTTCCGGCGGCGTGTTCGCCGGCGGGTTCTGCCCCTCCGAGGGAGTGTTCGCCGGCGGAGTCGGCTCCGGCTCTTCGCACTGCGGCAGCAGCGCGGTCATCCGCAGCCGCCGCATCGCGTCGCGCGCGGAGTCCAGCCCGTTGACGTCGGTGATCCCGCTGCGCACATCGGTTCGCCGGGCCTCCTGCAGATCGTTGATGCCGATCGGCTGGCAGTCCGGTGCGGAGCCTTGCGGGCATGAGTCCTCGACCTGCCAGCGCAGCGACACACCGAGGACGCTGCCCTGAAGGCCTTGGAAGATCACCACATCATCGGCGTCGTTGACCCCGATGTAGTACTGCTGATGCAGCCACCAGCGACCCACCAAGCCCGCTCCCACGAGCACGATGAGCACACCGGCTAGGACGAAGAGTGCACGCAGCCAGCCTCGCCGGTGCGTGCCCCGGTCAGGAGGGGGGGCTGTGTCGTACCGCTGCTGTTGTGGCTTCGGCATGGTGGCCGCGCTCGCGCGAGCCGCCGAAGAGTCAGGCTGCGGGTCCTCCTCTCCGTTTCCCGCGGCGCCCCCGACGATCGGGGCGTCTTCGCCGAATTCGACGTCCACGACGTCCGCGATGATCACGGTGACGTTGTCCGGCCCACCGCCGCGCAACGCCAGCTCGATCATGCGGTCCGCGCAGGCCTGCGGATCGGGGATCCGCAGCGCGTCGGCCATCGTCTCTTCGCTGACCGGGCCGGTGAGGCCGTCGGAGCAGAGCAGGTAGCGGTCGCCCGCCCGTGCCTCGCGAACCGCGAGACTGGGCTCGACCTCATGGCCGGTCAACGCCTTCAGCAGCAGGGAACGCTGCGGATGGTTGGCGGCCTCCTCCTCGGTGATCCGACCTTCGTCGATCAGCGATTGGACGAAGGTGTCGTCGTGGGTTATCTGGGAAAGCTCGCCGTCGCGCACCATGTAGGCACGTGAGTCACCGATGTGCACCAGCCCCAGCTTGCTGCCCGCGAACAAGACCGCGGTCAGCGTCGTCCCCATACCGTCGAGGTCTGGGTCCTGGGAGACGAGCTCGGAGATCGCACCGTTTCCGGACAGCACTGCTTGACGCAGGTGTCCGAGCAGGTCGTCACCGGGTTCGTCATCGTCGAGCGGCGCCAGGGCCGCGATGACGACTTTGCTGGCGACCTCACCGGCGGCATGGCCTCCCATGCCGTCCGCGAGGGCGAGAAGTCGTGGGCCGGCATAGACCGAGTCCTGGTTGTTCGAGCGCACCAGGCCGCGGTCGCTGCGGGCAGCGTAGTGAAGGACGAGGGTCATGATCGCAGCTCGATCACCGTCTTGCCGATTTTGATCGGAACGCCGAGCGGGACCTTCGTGGCTCCCGTGACCTTCGCCCGATCGAGGTATGTGCCGTTAGTGGAGCCTAGATCTTCCACGTACCAGTCGTTGCCGCGGAGCGACAATCGTGCGTGCCGGGTCGACGCGAAGTCGTCGTCCAGCACCAA
Source organism: Saccharopolyspora gloriosae (assembly GCF_022828475.1). GTDB lineage: Bacteria > Actinomycetota > Actinomycetes > Mycobacteriales > Pseudonocardiaceae > Saccharopolyspora_C > Saccharopolyspora_C gloriosae_A. Next base: position 32,064 of record NZ_CP059557.1, read on the forward strand.
TGTGGAGTCGTCGGCTCGGCCGATCATGATCGGCCGACCTTCGAGCGAAATGCGGGTGCCCGCGAGCGGACCGTGCGTCACGACCATCTGGCGTGGCGCCTTGTTCTTGCCGCGGGCTTGCTTGCTCGACGTCTTACCCGCCCCCGGCATCGACACCCGCATGCCGGAGGCGGAGTACAGATCGGAACGAACCACGCGAAGCGCGGCCAGCACGAACAACCAGAGCAGGGCGAGAAACCCTGCTCTGGTCAGCTGAATCACCAGCTCTGGCACTTGTTGTGAACGCTCCTACTCCGTCTTGTGAGCCGGGGGATCAGCCCTGGCTACGGAACACCAACGACGAATGGCCGACACGGATCACGTCGCCATCCGCCAGCTGCCAAGTCTGCACCGGAGTGCCGTTGACCGTGGTGCCGTTCGTCGAACCGAGATCCGCCAGCATCGCCGACATGCCGTCCCAGGTGATCTCGATGTGCTTGCGGGACACACCCGTGTCGGGAAGCCGGAACTGGCCTTCCTGACCGCGACCGATCACGTTCGAACCGTGCTGCAGCGTGTACGACCGGTTGGACCCATCGTCGAGCTGAAGCATCGCCGTCTGCTGGCGAGCATCCGGATATCCGCCCGGAGCGCTCGGCGGGTAGGCCCCGCCGGGCTGACCGTAGCCCTGATCGAATCCCGGCTGCGGCGGCTGAGCATAGCCCTGGTCGAAACCGGGCTGTTGCTGACCATAGCCCTGGCCCTGGTCGAAACCGGGCTGCTGGCCGTAACCGGGGTCGTAACCCTGCGGCGGCTGGCCGTAACCCTGGTCGTAACCGGGCTGCTGCGGGAATCCACCGGGAGTGCTCGGCGGGTAGCCGCCACCGGGCTGCGGCGGCTGGCCGTAACCGGGCTGCGGCGGCTGGCCATAGCCCTGGTCGTAACCCGGCTGCGGCGGCTGGCCGTAACCCTGGTCGTAACCCGGCTGCTGGCCGTAGCCCGGCTGCTGCCCGTAGCCCTGGTCGTAACCGGGCTGCGGCGGCTGGCCATAGCCCGGCGGCGGCTGCTGCTGGCCGTAGCCCTGGTCGTAACCGGGCTGCTGGCCGTAGCCGTAGTTGGGGTCCTGCCCGTACTGGCCTTGGCCGTAGCCCTGGTCGTAGCCGTACTGCCCTTGCTGCTGGCCGTACGGATCTCCCTGGGGATAGTGGCCCGGTGGCTGGCTCATGGGTCGGTCTCCTGCGGTACGAGGTGTTGCCGTCCGTCGGTTGATATCGGGGTCGACGGACGACTTGATACGAAACTGTCCCGTGTGCAGCGTCTCAGAGCGCTCCAGGGAGACTACGACGTCACCATATGTGTCCCACCCCTGCTCGGTGAGGTGCTCCTGAACGCAGTCGGTGAGGAGGTCGGTCACCCGAGCCTCATCACCGGTGAGTCGCTCGTGATCGGACGGACTCAAGAGCACAACGTAGTTGTTGCACGCCAGTAGCCGGCCCCCCGCGAGTTCCCGCAGTTGGACTTCAGCCTCACGCTGCAAGTCCTGCGCGACCTCTTGTGGGACCACCTTCCCGCCGAACACACGCGCGAAGCCATTGCCGACCATGCCTTCGAGCTTGCGCTCGAAGCGCTGCACGAGGCCCACGACGATCCCCTCCACGCGTACGACTCCGACGACCATCGTATCTGGGTCGACGGGGCGGGACACCGACCACTTCCCAACTTGTGTCACCCCCGCCGCAAGACGCCTGCGGGTGGGTGCTAATCTTTTTCAGCCAGCACGACGGCGGGACGGAACACCAGCCAGGTGGAACGGACCCCGGTACAGACGGTCAAGGCCAGGCAGGATAGGCTTTGATCAGCCACGGGCGAGTGGCGGAATGGCAGACGCGCACGGTTCAGGTCCGTGTGTCCGTAAGGACGTGAGGGTTCAACTCCCTCCTCGCCCACTCCCGAAAGGCCCCACCGGTTTCAGGTGGGGCCTTTCGTCATTGTTGCGGCGAGCCCGCTGGTCAGGGCGAGGCCGTGCCGATCTTCCGTGGTGGGGCTCGTCATGGTTCGCGGAGAGCGAAGTTCGTGCGCTCGGGCGTGCCGCGGTCCGGCCGGTGTGGTGTTGCCGACATCGATCCGCTCCCGTGCTCGGCGGCGGAGGCGGCACGGCGTTCGTCACGCGTTCCAGGTGACCTCGCAGGGTTGGTGTGGGCGGACGGATTCGCTGCAGTCTTCGCAGCGGTCGGTGATCGCGTCGGCGGCCGCGCCGCGACCCGCGAAGGGGACCTTGATCCAGCGGTGGCACACGGTCGGCAGCAGCTGCCCGCCGGGGAACGTGCCGGGCGCGAACTCCACTGCATGGCGAACCTTCGCACCCGGTCCTACCAGCCAATACACCGTCTCCCGCATCATGCCTCCCCTGCGTTGGCGGTTCGCGCCACGCTAATTGGGAAGTTGAAGGATCAATAGGTATCGGTGGAGTGAACTGGCCGGTCTCGGATAGTGATCGTCGGCGTGAACCCGCCGCGGCCGGGGAACCCGAGCCGTGCGGCGGCGGAAGGAGAAGCGCTGGTGAGCACCTGGGAGGAACCGGGCCTGCATTGGACGGAAGAAGGCGGGCGGGACGCGCCGGTGCTCGTGCTGTCCCACGCGCTCGGCGGTACGAGCGCGATGTGGGATCCGCAACTGGCCGCGCTCACCGAGCATTACCGGGTCGTGCGCTACGACCAGCGCGGCCATGGTCGTTCGCCGGCGCCGCCCGGGCCGTACCTGCTGGAGGAGCTGGCGGGGGACGTGCTGGTACTGCTGGATCACCTGGAGGTTCCGTCGGCTTCGTTCGCGGGCGCCTCGCTGGGCGGGGTGGTCGGGCTGTGGCTCGGTGCGCACGCCCCGGAGCGGATCGACGCGTTGACCGTCTGCGGCACGTCGGCCTGGCTGGATCGGCGGGAATCGGAGCTCGATCGTGCGCGGGCGGCCCGTGAGCACGGAACGAACGAACTGGTGTCGCCGACGATCGAGCGCTGGTTCACGCCGTACTTCCGGGAGCACCACGCGGAGCAGACCGCGGCCTACGCGGCGATGATCGCCGGCACCGACGACGAGGCCTACGCCCGGTGCTGCGAGGTCCTCGCGCACGCGGACCTGCGGGCGGAGCTGCCGTCGATCAGCGCACCGACACTGGTGATCTCGGGTGCGGAGGATCCGGCCACCCCGCCGGAGCACGGCGCGGTGATCGCCGACGGCATCGGCGACAACGCCCGGCTGGGGATCGTGGACGGTGCCGCTCACCTCGCCAACGTGGAACGACCAGAGCAGGTCAACGCGCTGCTGCTCGAGGATCGCGGCGCCGCGGGCTGAGCAGCCGCCGCTCGGCTCTTGGCGGGGGAGTGGGACTGTGCTGGGCTGGACCCGGACGGTGCGGTGCGGGCAGGTCGGCGGTGCAGCCGGCCGGGAGGTCGTGATGGCGGGCAACAGCCGGGATTCCGGGCGGTCGGTGACGGGGCGGGCGTTGAGCGTGCTCACCGCGTTCGACGCCGATCACACCAGGCTCACGCTGACCGCGATCGCGCGCCGCTCCGGGATTCCGCTGGCGACGGCGCACCGCCTCGTCGGCGAGCTGGAGACGTGGGGCGCGGTGCAGCGCGATGAGGACGGGCGGTACGCGATCGGCCTCCGGCTGTGGGAGATCGGGATGCTCGTCCCGGTGCACGCGGTGCTGCGGGAGGCGGCGCTGCCGTTCATGCAGGAGCTGTGCGAGAGCACTCGGGAGAACGTGCATCTTGCGGTGCGGGATCACTGGGATGCCGTATACGTAGAGAAGCTGACGGTCCCTCGTTCGGTATCGATCGTTTCCCGAACGGGTGGACGGTTGCCGCTGCATCCGACCGGAGTCGGCCGGGTGCTGCTCGCCCACGCTCCCGCGCAGGTCGTGCACGGCTACTGCGAGCGCGGGCTGTCCCGGCACACGCCTTACACGATCACCGAACCCGGCAGGCTGGCGCGCGAATTGCGGGCGGTGCGCAGCCGGGGGTTCGCGCAAACGTCCGAAGAGATGACACTCGGTAACTGCTCGGTGGCGGTTCCGGTGCGGGACGGGACGGGAACGGTCGTCGCGGCATTGGGCCTGGTCGCGCGTAGTGTCCGCGCGGAGCATTCCAAGCTGGTCAAGCCGTTGCTGCCGGCGGCGGAGGCGATTCGCAAGCGGTTGGCGGAGCACGATCTCGCGCGATCCGACGCGGGCTGAGCTGCGCTAGCGGCCCCCGGAACGATCCCTTCCGAGCGTCACCTGATTGGCCGCACCGCCGGGCTGAAGTCGTCCAACCGCTCACCGACCGGTCACCGACCGCTCGCCGCCGCCGGTCGCAGGACCACCACGTCGGCGCAGAGGAATCGGTCTTGACCTGTTTTAGTCGGACTGCCTGGGAAGAAGGAATGCCGGGCAGTGAGCGCTTTTTGTTGCAGCCAGTGCATCGAGGGAGGCGGGGAGCCGTGACCGGAATGCCGGGACGTGCCACGGTCGACAACGAGGTCCGGATCAGCTCTACCCACGCACGATCTCCGCTCGATTTACCGGCCTCCATCGGTCGGCTCACCTCGCTGTCGGCGGACGCCCTCGCATGGTCGGGAACCGTGCTGCCGCCGGTGAAGATGCTCGGCAGGCACGTGGTGCCGGTGGCGGAGCTCGTCCCGGACGCGCACGCCGAGCGGCTGTGCTTCGGCAGCGAGCCGGTGCTGGACCGCGCGGAGATCTCCACCTGGGTGTGGCCGGAGATGGACGGCCGGGTGCCGCCGCCGAGCGCGCACCTCGTCGGGATGCTCGCTCCCGCTCGGCACTGGCGCACCGCGCTGACCGCAGCCGTGCCGTTCGCCCGGTTCACCAGCACCGCGATCATCGTGCCGAAGAGCGTCACCGACGCGAAGGACTTCATGTCCACCTGTCTGATCCGGGCGCGGCAGTTCGGTGTCGCGGTGCTCAGCGCGGAGGCCGACAACGTCAAGGTGGAGCTGGAGGGGCGTTCCTTCGCGGACGCGCCGCCGATCGAGCACACCGCGGTGTCCCGCTGGGTGAACGAGGTCGTCTACCAGCAACTCCTCGCGGCCGAAGCTCCTGCCCCGTCGCGAAGCTGACCTGACGACCCCGTCGCGAAGCTGACCCGGCCGGCCCGTCGCGGCTCCGGCGGTGATCGAGTGAATGTCCCCTTCGGCCGGTGAACTGGTCCCCGGTGGTTGGACTGGAAAGTCAGTTCCAGCTACCGGGGAGTGGTTCGTGTATCCGCATAGTTCGTTGTCGCGGGAGCAGCGTGAGGCCGCTGTGGTGTTGTTCGGGGCTGGTCATGGGGCGGTGTCGGCTGCGGCCCGGTTGGAGGTGTCGGCTTCGGCGGTGAGAACGTTGCGGGATCGATGGTTGTTGCGCGGCCCGGGAGCGTTGATCATGAAACCGACCAAACGGTCCTACTCGTTCGAGTTCAAACTCGACGTGGTGCTGCGGTTCGTGGCCGGGCAGGCCACGGCGGCCGAGCTGGCCGCCGAGCATGACCTGTCGTCACCGAAGCAGGTGAAAAATTGGGCGCGCCAATATCGGCGTGACGGCGAGGATGCGTTGCGCCCCAAGCGGGAAGGCCGCCCACCCCGCGAACCACAACCACCACCGGACGGCGAGACGGCCGAACTGGAACGGTTGCGGACGGAGAATCTGCGGTTGTCCGCGGAGAACGCCTACCTAAAAAAACTGCGGGCCTTGAAGGAACAGGGGCGAGGGTAAAAACCCAGGTCATCGTCACCCTCAAGGCGCACTATCCGCTTGCGGTACTGCTGGAGGTCGCGGGCCTGGCCCGGTCGACGTTCTTCTATCACCAGGCCCGGCTCGACCGGCCGGACCCGCACGCCCGGCTGAAACAGGCCGTGACCGACGTGTTCCAGCAGGCCCACGGCCGTTACGGGCACCGCCGCGTCCACGCCATGCTGCACCGCCACGGCCTGAGACCGGCGAAAAAGACCGTCCTGCACATCATGCGCACCCTCGGCCTGGCCTGCACAGTCCGCCGCCGACGCCGCTACTCATCCTGGAAGGGCGAGGCCGGCACCACCGCCGGCAACGTCCTGGACCGCGACTTCACCGCCCCGGCACCGAACACCAAATGGGTCACCGACATCACCGAATTCCGTGTCGGCACAAGCAAAATCTATCTCTCACCGATCATCGACCTGTTCGACCGCTCCGTCGTGTCCTACTCCTGGAGCACCCGACCCGACACCCACCTGACCAACTCATCACTGACCAAAGCCATCGCCACCCTCAACACCGGCCACACCCCACTCGTGCACACCGACCAAGGCTTCCACTACCGACACACCTCCTGGCGCCAACTGCTACACGAGGCAAACCTGACACCCTCCATGTCCCGGAAAGCGACCTGCCTCGACAACGCCGTCGCCGAAAACTTCTTCAGCCACCTCAAAGAAGAACTCTTCCACCACCACAACTACAACACCCCCGACGAGTTCACCACCGCCCTCGAGAACTACCTCGACTGGTACAACACCACCCGCATCTCCACCACACTGAAGAACCTCACCCCCACCGAATACCGAGCCCAGGCCCTCACCACCTAGCCTTCACTCACCCAGTCCAACAAACAGGGACCACTTCACCGGTCCCGCCGGTCGAAGGGGACATTCGCCTCGTCGGCAGAAGCAGCTGAACGTCGCCTTTGACCGGTGGGGATCGGGCTGATGCGGCATTCGTCCGGTGCCCTCGGCGGGAGCGTTCGGGGGCGGATCGGGCCTAGGGTGGACGCATGCGAGTCGTGGTAGCCGGAGGACATGGGAAGATCGCGCGCCATTTCGGGCGGTTGCTCGCCGAACGCGGGGACACCGCGGTCGGGTTGATCCGCGATCCCGAACACGCCGATGATCTGCGCGCGGACGGTGCGGAACCGGTGGTGCTGGACTTGGAGTCCACCGACGCCGCCACGCTGGCCGCGCAGCTGTCGAGCGCGGATGCCGTGGTGTTCGCGGCGGGCGCCGGCCCCGGAAGCGGGGTGGAGCGCAAGGACACCGTGGACCGTGCGGGCTCGGTACTGCTGGCCGATGCGGCGCAGCAGGCAGGAGTGCGGCGGTTCGTGCAGGTGAGCGCGATCGGCTTGGACAAGCCGAACCCGTCGGACGTGGGCGAGGTGTTCGGCGCGTACCTCGACGCGAAGCGCGCCGCCGAGGAGGATCTGCGCGGGCGCGATCTGGACTGGACGATCCTGCGTCCCGGCGTCCTCACCGACGATCAGCCGACCGGCCGGATCGAACTGGCCGAGCAGACCCGCCGGGACGAGATCACCCGCGCCGATGTCGCCGCGGTGCTGGTGGCCCTGCTGGACGAGCCGAAGTCCACCGGACGCACCCTCACCTTGATCAACGGGCGGACGCCGGTCGTCGAAGCGGTCCAGGCCGCGGTCTCCTGACGACCGGCCGTTGACCCTGGTCCCGGGTGAGTCGTGATCGGTGCGAACTCACCCGAGGACTCGGGTCAGGTACGGGTTGGCGAACAGGCCGTCGGGGTCGAGTTCCGCCCGCACGGCGCGGAAATCCTCGAAGCGCGGGTAGCGCTCGCGGAGGTCGTCGGCGGTGAGCCGGTGCATTTTGCCCCAGTGCGGCCGCCCGCCCACTGAGTCCACTATGGACCGAAATGCGTCGAACCAGGCGCGGTGCGGCATCCCGGTGAACTGGTGGACCGCGATGTACGCCGATGGGCGCCGGTAAGCGGTGGACAGCCAGATGTCGTCGGGCGCGGCGACCCGGACCTCCACCGGGAACATCACCGGATCGGCCAACCGCTCGGCGGCCGCCCGGAGTTCCGCGATCACGGCGGGCAGTTCGGCGCGCGGCACCGCGTACTCGGACTCCGCGAACCGCACCCGCCGCCGGGTGACGAAGACCCGATGCCCCAGGTCGCTGTAGTGCCGGGCGGACCAGGTCGCCGCGCAGAACCGGTTGAGCGGCCGGACCAGTCCGGGCCGGACCCGGCCGAGGCGGCACAGCGCGCCGAACGCCCGGTTCTCCAGCACCTCGTACTCGAAGAACTCCCGCACCCGGCTCAGCGGACTCGGTTCCTCCCCGGCGGGCAGCCGGTTGTTGCGCTTCACCAGCGTCCGCGCGCTGTGCGGGAACCAGTAGAACTCGAAGTGGTCGTTGCCGTCCGCGAGCTCGTCGAAGCGGGCCAGCACGTCGTCCAGCGGCTCCGGGCGTTCGTCGGCCTCCAGGTGGAACTCGGGCACGCAGCGCAGGGTCACGCGGGTGAGCACGCCGAGCGCGCCGAGGCTCACGCGAGCGGCGGCGAACAGTTCCGCGTCGTGGGTTTCCGAGCAGCGGCGCGTCGTTCCGTCCGCGAGCAGCAGTTCCAGCTCGGTGACCTGGGTGGCGAGCCCGCCGAGCGCGGCGCCGGTGCCGTGGGTGCCGGTGGAGATCGCGCCTGCCACGGTCTGCCGGTCGATGTCGCCGAGGTTGGGCAGCGCGAGCCCGAGCTCCGCGAGTTCCCGGTTGAGCCGGTGCAGCGGGGTGCCCGCGCGGACCGTGACGTACGGCGGTTCGACGCGTTCGATGCCGGACCAGTGGGCGAGGTCGAGGGCCAGCGCGCCGTCGGCCGGGGCGCCGACGCCGGTGAACGAGTGCCCGCTGCCGAGCGGTCGCACGGTGCGGCCACCGCGGGTGGCGGCGCGCAGCAGGGTGGCGGCTTCGTGGACGTCGCGGGGCCGGGCGGTGCCTCCGGGGGTGCGGGCGACGGTCCCCGCCCAGTTCGTCCAGCCTGGTCGAGGCATGATCACAGACCTCCTGTGGCGCGGCTCGCCGAGGTGGCCGGGCCGAGTGCGCGGGATCGTCGCTCGGTGGTGGCCGGGCGTTCCGGTTCGGGATCGGTGCGCAAGAAAGTATGTGAATGAGATTCACATAACAACCCCGATCCGCCTACCGTGGACGAGTGCCCCACACTTCCGACGCGTCCTCTTCCGGCGACTTGCCGCCCGACTCCGAGACGGCCGAACGGGACCGGCTGGACCGGGCGACCCGCGACCTCGATCCGCCGTTCGCGGTGGTCGACCTCGCGGCGTTCCGGCACAACGTCGACGACCTGCGACGACGCGCGGCGGGCACGCCGATCCGGGTGGCGTCCAAGTCCGTGCGCTGCCGGGATCTGCTCAGCCGCACGCTGGACACGCCGGGCTTCGCGGGCCTGATGGCCTACAGCCTGCCGGAGGCGCTGTGGCTGCACCGGGAAGGCATGTCCGACGACATCCTCGTCGCCTACCCGACGATCGACCGGCACGGCCTGCGCGAACTCGCCGCCGACCCGGCCGCGGCCGCCGCCGTCACGATCCTGGTCGACTCGGTGGCGCACCTCGACCACATCGACGCCGTCCTCGGCCCGAACCGCGAGCCGCTGCGGGTCTGCCTGGAAGTGGACGCGGCCTGGCATCCGCTGCCGGGCGGCCTCGCGCACGTCGGGCCGCGCCGCTCACCCGTGCACACTCCGGGCCAGGCCCGTCGGTTCGCCGAGCGGATCGTGCGGCGCGACGGGTTCCGGCTGGTCGGGATCATGGCCTACGAAGGGCAGATCGCGGGCCTCGGCGACGCCCCGCCCGGGAAGCCGCTGCTGGCGGCGGTGCTGCGCTGGATGCAACGCCGATCGGCGGCCGAACTGGCCGAACGCCGCGCGGAGGCGGTCGCGGCGGTGCGCGCGGTGGCGCCGCTGGAGTTCGTCAACGGCGGCGGCACCGGCAGCATCGAGACCACCCGAGCCGAGGGCAGCGTCACCGAGATCGCCGCGGGCTCCGGACTCATCGGCCCCACCTTGTTCGACGCCTATCGCGCGTTCCGGCCGCGGCCCGCCGTGCTCTACGCGCTGCCGGTGGTGCGCCGTTCCGGCGGTTCGTTCGCGACGCTGTTCAGCGGCGGCTACATCGCCTCCGGCCCGACCGGGCCGAGCCGGGCACCGGGCGTGCACCTGCCGCGCGGGCTGCGGTTGACCGCGGCCGAAGGCGCCGGTGAGGTGCAGACGCCGGTTTCCGGGGCGGCCGCGCGGAGCCTGCGGCTCGGCGACCGGGTGTGGCTGCGGCACGCCAAGGCGGGTGAGCTCGCCGAGCGGTTCAGCCACTACCACCTGGTCGAGGGCGATCGGGTGGTCGCCACGGTGCCCACCTACCGGGGCGAGGGCATGTCGTTCGGTTGATCGTCGGGCAGCCGGTTGGCCAGGTAGCCGCGCACGAGTTCCTTGGCCTCCGCGACGAGCTCGGCGTCCCCGGAAGGATCGCGCCGAAACGCCAGGTTGAGCACCGCGTCGGCGGCTTCGACGGCCACCGACAGCGGCAGCAGCAGCTGCTCGTCGTCCAAGGTGAACCGTTCGCCGAGCAGCGCGATGAGCTTGTCGGCGATCACCGCGTTGTTGTCCTTGCTCTCGTCGAGCAGCCGCAGGTCCACCACGTCACCGAAGTGCAGCCTGCTGAACGCGGGCACGTCGCGGTGCATGGTGATGTAGACGTCGATCACGGTGTCCACCGCGTCCCACCAGTTCGCGAGGTCGCTGGTGGCGAAGCGTTCGCCGATGACGTCCACGAATCGGCTCAGGTTGCGCCGGGTGAGTTCCTGCACGACGGCCCGCTTGTCCGGGAAGAACTGGTAGAGCGAGCCGACGGCGACGCCGGCGCGTTCGGCGATCAGGGTGGTGGTGACCCCTTCGTAGCCGAGCTCGTCGATGAGCTGGGCGCAGGATTCCAGCATCTTCTCCACGCGCTGGGTGCTGCGCTGCTGGACCGGTCTGCGGCGGAGGGGGGCGACTTCGGCGGGCAAGGCGACTCCTTGATCACTTGTGCGGACCATCGCGGGCGGAGCGTCCGGCGGTGGTGCTCCACCGTGGACGGTCCCGAGCTTCCGAGACGGCCTCGCCGCGAGATCATCCCAGGCGATTGCGTCCGAGATCATCTCAATCATCGAGATCATTTTCGTCGTTCGCCGGTTCGTCGACGCGGGTCGGCCGCGCGGGAACCGGTACTTGCGACCCGAGCTCCGGGGTCGTCGTGCCGGATCGGGATGACGCGGGACGACGGTACGGCGCACTCGGTCGATCCGCTCCAGTGTGCCGCTCGCGACTTCACTGCAGGCAGCGGACATGCCGTGCTCGAGGTCCATCGAAGGAGTGCCGTTGCGCGGGGACGTCTCACTCGGTGGAAGGAGTGGCTTGCGCATTCAACTTACCCCCATAGTGTGCCAAGTCACTGGGACCGGGTCAGAGTTACTCCAATGCGTATGCATTCGGTCACGTTGCCGACGCACATAGTCACTATCTAGCGTGAGGCGAATCGACCCGAGCTGTGACGGAAAGGTGATCGTGAGCTACTGCGGCGTCGCGCCTCGTTCTCCCCGGATCCGAACTCCCCGCGACTTCGCGCCGGGGCATGCCGCCGGACGGATCCGGCTCGTGCCCGCCCGTCCCGTCCCCGCCAGACTTCCGGCCGCGCCCGCCCGCCCCGCTCCGCCCGGCATCGGCGAGTGCCAGGTTCCGGCACCTCGCTCGACCGCCCGGTGACCGCGCGCACGCCGGTCTCCCGGCCGGCATCGATCGCCTTCGGCCACGCGCCACCGGATCCGACCTGGACGGATCGGCCCGCCGAGGACCTGTGGGCTCCGCTGTCGGCTCCGGCGGCGGACCGCTTGCTGCGCGACGGCGGGTACGACCTGCGCGTGCGGTGGCGGGACGGAACGTTGCGGCTGGTCGGCGAAGGCGCGGGCAGCGGATTGCCGCTGGGCGCCGAACCTTCCTGGGCCGAGCTGTACCGCCTGCTGGTCCGGTTGCGGCGAAGGCGACGACGCTACGACCCCGGATGGCTGGCGCGGCTGACCGCCACCCTCGGCGGCCCGGCCGGGATGCGCACCGAGAGGGGCGACGACTCGTTGCAGCGGACCGTGCTGGACGACCCGTTGCTGCGGATGCACTGCGCCACGCTGGTTCCCGAGTCGGCCAGGTGCGCGCCGGACGGGCCGGTCGCCGCCGGATCCGGCGCGCTGCCCGCGCCGCCGCACCCGGAGCATCCCGGCGGCACCATCGCGGTGCGCCCGGACGCGTTGCTGGCGCCCGGGCCGGACGGTGCGCCCGGGCTGCTGCGGCTGGTCATCGACAACCGATTCGGGCGCCGGGAGCACGAACTCCGGTTCTTCGTGGAGCATTTCGTGCGGCCACCGGTGCGGGCGTTGCGGCACGCGCTGGAAGTGCGGCGCACCGCGTTGTTCGCCTTGGACGGTTCGGCGCCGGACGCGATCGCCTTCGAGTTGTCCACCGAACTGGAGGCGACCGGCAGGGTGATCACCGCCGCGGCCGTCGCAGGCCCCGACGAGCACGCCGCCCGCAACTCCGCCCGCACGCTGCTCGCGGTGCTGGCCGACCTCGCGAACGGTTTTCGCCGGATCGGCTACGCCCTGCCACGCGGTGAAACGGTGCGCGCCGCGATCGACCAGGTGCTCACCGAGGAACTGCGCCACCTCGACCGGGCCACCGCCCGGCTGCTCGCCCGCACCGAGCTCCGGCCGTTCGTGCACCACGTCGACGCGGACCAGCACACGATCCTGCGGCACGTGCTCGACACCGTCCAGGAGCGGACCCGGCGCCGCCGTTGGGACCGCGGACTGCCGCAGCCGGCCGTGGTCATCGACCTCGACCTGTGCGGAATCGTCCCGCTGCGCCGAACCGTCGAAGCGACCCGCGCCGTCGCCGGACCCAGACCCGGTGCGCCGAACGGCATCCCGGAGCTCGCCGATCCGGAGTCGTTGCCGGTGCTGCCGACCTACGCCGAATCGACCTGGCACACGTTCCTCGAACTCAGCGGCCTGCACGAGAAGTACCCGGAGGTGGACTGGCGGGCGGCGCACGCCGAGTTCTTCCAGGCCTTCGCCCGGCCCTGGAACCGGTTGCGCACCGACGAGGTCAACGCCGGGCTCGCCCGGTTCGTGTGGGACGTGCGCGACGCGGGCGGGCAGGTCGTGTTCTGCACCGGCAGGCGGGAACGGGTCCGCGAGCACACGGCGGCCGTGCTCGAAGCGGCCGGAGTTCCCGACGCGCCGCTGCTGTGCATGCCCGATGACCGGACCCGGCCCATCGCGGAGCTGAAAGTGGCGCGGCTGCGGGAATTCGGCGAGCTCGACGTGATCGCCGTGTTCGACGACATGCACGCCAACCGGATCGCGATCACCAAGGAGTACCCGGCCGCGTTGGCGATCGCGGTGGAAGTTCCGGGGCTCGTGGTGGAACGGCGGCCGGGACAGCCGGTGCCGGATCGGGCTCCGGCGATCGCCACCTTCGAGACCGAGCCGCGGCCGCGCTCCGGCGGCTCCGGGCCGGGGCTGCTCTCGCACGCGCATTCCTTGGAGGAACTGCAGATCGGCGCGTTGCGCGCGAACCGATCGGCGCGGCGCTGGGGGGTGCATCTGAGCCGGGACGAGGCGCTGGATCTCGCGCGCACCGTGCTCGCCGACGCCGACCGGGCCGCGGACCGGTTGGCCCGCACCGCGCGCGACCGGTTCGGGCTCACCGAAGCGGTGTCCGCGGCCGATCGCGTCGAGCGGGTGGTGCATGCGCTGCACCACGTGCTCAGCCGCAAGCAGTTCCTCAAGGGCGCCCGGTCGAACTACCAGGTCGAGCACCTGCGCCACGACGTTGAACCGTTCCTGCGCGCGGATCGGCCGATCGACGTGGTGCTGCTCGGGTTCCCGATCAAGCAGTGCTTGAACGGGCTGAAGGCGTCCGGGCCGCTGCCGGACCTCGCCGAGTTCGGCGGCCTGGTGCGGTTGCGCGAGATGCAGCGCGCGGCGGCCGCCGTGCACCCGCCGGGACTGCGGTTCCGGATTCTCACCGATGGCAGGCATTTCCGGCCCCGGCCGCTGTCGATCACCGGGACCTACAGCTCGATCCTGCGCGAGTACGCCGACCTCGCCGGGCTCGGTGACACCGCCGTCATCGAGGAGGTGGACGCCGTGGCCGCTCGGCGGCTGGACGTGGACCTGCCCGCCGAGCGGGCCGATCGGGCCGCGCGGCACCGGCGGTTGCTCACCGAGGCGTTGCGCGGACTGGACATCGCCGAGCAGCCGCTGCGCACGCTCGACCAGGTGGAGCAGCGGGCGGTGGGAGCCGACCCGGCGGTGGCTCCTTCGGTGGAGATGTTCCGCGAAATGCTGATGTCGGTGGTGTATTCGGTTCCGCTGTCGGTGCCCGCCGGGTTCGAGCGGGTCACTTGGGCGCGAGCGGTGTTCGCGGACGTCTACGACCTCGACGGGGCAGCGGTGCCGCCGATGCTGCGGCGGTCGCGGGTGGAGGTGCTGCGCCGCGCGTGGCACACCGTGGTGCGCTACCTGGCGACGATGCGGGTGGACGAGGAACTCGGCTACGAGGAGCTGCTGTTCCCGAACCGGGTGCGGCTCACCGTCAGCGCGGCCCGGCCCGGCCGCTGCGGGTTCACCTACCTCGGCGGGTCCGGTCTGCTGCCGTGGCAGGGCACCGGAGCACTGGACCGGCGCGGCCACCTCGGCGCCGACTACGCGATCTCCTTGCAGGACAGGGGATTCGTCCCGGTCTACACCCCCCTGATCGGCCCACGCCAACCGTGGTTCGCGGTACCGGCCGAACACACCCGCCTGAGCGCCAACGGCGGCATGCACCTGGACCCGGACTTCACCACCACAGCCCGCCTACGCCGCAAGTGACCAGCCAACGCCGAAGTTAACGAGAAGGACGGGCAAAGCCCCGCCCACCCGAACCAAATGCCGTACTTCGCAACGAAGCCATGCCTACCGGCCGAAGGCCGTGCTTTGCGGCGTAGCCGTGCCCGTATGTGCGAAGCACATAGCCCACGTCAAAAAGCCGACCACCGGCGGGTTCTCAGTGGCTTCCTCGCGAGGACAGCTTTTTCCCTCGTGGCGGAGCCACTCGGGAAAAAGATCCCGCAGCGAGGAAGCCACTGAGGTTCCGCTACCCGACCAGCAAAGAAAAACGAGCCGTGGCAACAAGAAAGGCCCCGGTGCTCATCCGGGGAAATGAGCACCGGGACCTCTCGTCCACCCCGACCCCCCTTCGGGGAAAAGGGGATCGGAGTCGTTGGAATCCGCGGACCGGTACCGGTCGGGGGAGGGGAGTTCTACAGCACCGGCCCGCGGAAGACTTCGTGCGGCGACCGTCTCCGGAACCCGGCGACCTCGTCGCCCGCGGAACTCGGCGATCGCATCGCCCGCACGTCCACTGTGGAATTGGAAGTTCGTGGTGGCCGGCGACCACTGCCGTGGTCGGGGGTGCACGGCGATGGTTCGCCGGCCACCGGGGCGGTGCTCGATCCGTCCGGTTCGGGGAGGGAGTGATGCTGACCCGGACGGTTCGAGACCGCCGGCTTACGGCACCGGCGCGGCCGGGCGCAGCTCGTGCGCCGGGCGCTGGTGCCGTGCGGGACGGGGCGCGAGGGCGCCGGCGACCAAATGCTCATAAGCCGAGCGCCACACGGAGCACGGTGCGCTCCGGGGCCGCCATCGGGAAGAGCATTCGATGCAGTTGCCCTTGTCGTCGGTGTCGTGCGCGGCCAGCAGCGTTCGCCATCCCTCGGTAAGCCGGGGAAGTTCGGAACGCGCCACGGACAGCAGGGAAGGGGCGTCCGCGCGGTTCGCCAGCTCGCTCAACACGTCGAGCCGCTCCCACACCGCGTTGCGCAGCACCTGACCCAAGATCTCGTCCACCGCAACCTCACCGTCACTTTCTCGCCTGCTCAGCGGCCTGCCGTAATGCGTTGCTCAACTCGCCGACTCCATCGGTCGACAGCACCACGGTGCGGCCGGGCGGTCCGACGAGAACCACCCTGTCCCGGTTGACCAGCACGGTGAGGTAGCGGCGGACGTGCTGCACATCGCGGCACAGTGCCCGCCACCAACGGCGCCGGCCTGCGGATTCCGGCTGCGGGCCGACCTGGTCGGGCACCGCCGCTTGCGCGGTGACCTCCACGCCGGTCCGGGGTCCGGACTCCTTCATGCCGTCCATCGCCGATCGGGTTCCTCTCCGTGCTCGGTTGCTACCGATGACTAGATTGGAACGCGTTGAACGCGGGCGGTAGCCGGTAGGCGATGACCGGCTCAACGGCGACGACGAACGGTCGGTGGACTTCACCCCCGCCGATCACCTCTGCCGATACGCACTTCACCGGCTTGTCGAAGTGCCCTTACTCTGCGACCGACGCCCGTGCAGAGTGTGAGGGGGTCTAAATGAACACCATCGGTTCGAACGGCTCGCCCGTTACACGAGACGTCTGGGACGGCCGTGAGATGCGGGACGCGTTGGCGGCGCGGAACGTCAGCGAGATCTACCGGCAACTGCGCCGGATCGGGGTCTCGCAGCGCCAGATCGCCGCGTCCACGGGCCAGTCGCAGTCCGAGGTCTCGGAGATCCTGAAGGGTCGGCAGGTCATGGCTTATGACGTGCTGGCCCGAATCGCCGACGGCCTCGGGATACCGAGGGGGTACATGGGCCTCGCCTACGACGGGGCGACGGCAATGAGGGTCGCGAAGACGAACAGCGGTCCCCAGGCTGAGGAGGACGAGTCGGTGAAGCGTCGGAAGTTCCTGTCCCACGCGGCCGCGGTGACCATGGGTGCCGCGGTCTTCGGGGCCGAGGAGAGCACCTGGGTGCCGAGCAATGTGCAGACGCCTGCTCCGATGCGCATCGGCATGACCGACGTGCAGCAGATCCAGGCGGCCACCAAGGCGCTGCGTGACCTGGACTATCGCTACGGCGGCGGCACCTGCCGCGACGCCGTGGTCGCCCAGCTTTCCTGGGCACAGCAACTGCTCGACGCGAACGCGTCCGATCAGGTCAAACAAAAGCTCTACGTGTCGTTGGCGGACATGCACAGCCTGGCGGGCTGGACCTCCTTCGACACCGGTCTGCTGGACCCGGCGCGCGGCCACTTCGGCAAGGCGCTGGAGTTTGCCAAGCAGGCGGAGGACGACAGCCTCGTGGCCAGCGTCCTGTACCGGATGGGCCGCGTCTACCTGCACTACCAGGAGCCGAACGAGGCGCTGAAGCTGTTCCAGCTGGGGCAGATCGCCGCGCAGGAGTCCGGTTCCTCGTTAACGGTCGCGGTGCTGTGCGCCAACGAGGCCTGGGCCTACGGGATGCTGAACAAGCCCGAACAGGTGCAGAAGATGGTGGGGCGCACCAAGGACGAGTTCGCCAGGGCGAACGTGGCCGAGGCACCGGACTGGGTGCGGTTCTTCAACGAGAACGACCTGCACGGGATGATCGGCTCCGCGCACGACGCGCTGGCCGTGTTCGATCCGGACCGCTACGCGCCGCTGGCCGTGGCCGAGACCATCAAGTGCAACACCGCGTACGGCGCGGACATGCAGCGCACCCACGTCTTCGGGCTCAGCTTGCAGGCCACGAACCACATTCGGGCCGGCGACCTGCAGGAGGGCATCAAGGTGGGGCGTTCGGCGCTGCAGATCGGCGAGAAGGTCAAGTCGGCGCGCGTCTCCGACCGGCTCAAGCCGCTGGAGCTGGAGGCCGGGCGGCACCGGATGAATTCCGATGCCCGTGACCTGTCCGAAGAGATCCGCCGTTTCCGCGAGGTGTGAGTCGAGTGCGAGGCGGACAGCGCGGATCGCGGTCTCGGCGGCCGGGTTTCCCCGGTGCGATGCACCGGCATGACCGGGCAGGACCCCGATGACTTCGCGGACGCGTTCCGCGGAGGGCCGCTACACGCGGCCGAAACTGGCTTTGGCACTGGCGGAGGTTTGTGCGGCCGCGGGTTTGGACTCCCGCGGCGCTCGGCTGGTGCGGTTCGTCAACAACGGCGTGTTCCTGTTGCGGGAGCACCCGGTGATCGTCCGGATCGTGCTCGCGCCGTCGTTCTCGTATCGCGCGGTGAACGTGGTGGAGGCCGGGCGGCTGTTGGCGGAGCACGAGGTTCCCGCCGTGCGGTTGCTCCCGGGGGTGCCGCAGCCGGTGCGCACCGGTGGGCACCTGGCGACCTTGTGGGAGGCGGTTCCGGAGGTCGGACCGCCTCCGGACGGGGCTGACCTGGGCCGGTTGTTGCGGCAGGTGCACGAGCTGCCGCTGCCGTCGACGCTGCCGGAATGGCAGCCGATGCCCGATGTGCGCAGACGGCTGGCCGACGCGGAAGAACTGGACGCGACGGACCGGGCGTTCCTGGAGCAGCGCTGCGACGACGTCGAGGGACGGCTCGCTGCGCTGGACTTCCCGCTGCCGCGTTCGGTGGTGCACGGGGACGCGCATCTGGGAAACCTGATTTCGGGGCCGGACGGGCCGCTGCTGTGCGATCTGGATTCGCTGTGCGTGGGGCAGCCGGAGTGGGACCTGACGCCGTTGGCGGTGGGCATGCTCCGGCTGGGTGCTCCCGCTGAGCGGTTTCGGCGGCTGTCCGAGGTCTACGGCTTCGACGTGACGGCGTGGTCCGGGTTCCAGGTGCTGCGCGACCTGCGCGAACTGAAGATCACGGTCAGCGTGCTGCCGATCCTGCGCAGCAATCCCGGCGTGCGCGACCAGCTGCGGAGCCGGTTGCGCTCGATGCGGAAAGGCGACGCAACGGCACAATGGGAGCCGTACAAGTGAGCGGTTGATGCGTACGATCGGGCGAAGTTCATCGACGCGCGGGGGCCGAGTCGGTGATTCTTGGTGACGAGCTAGGTCGCCAGTAATACGTAAGTGTGAGTGTCTGCGGCACGGGGGGCTAGGCCCGGATGAACGTGATTACGAGGAATGCCGCGCGGCTGCGGCGCAAGCTCACTTGGCGTGGGCGCAAGGCCGTGCATTCGGCGCGGGTGCTCGACGAAGTGGTGGACGCCGAGGTCCGCCTCGTCCCGGGGCTGACCGGGGAGGCCCAGCGCCGCGCGGTCGACCACCTCGCCGAGCTGGTGCAGCTGAGCCAGGCCTACCGGCACTACTCCTACGGCTGGATCAGCAGACGCGAGTTGGAACGGCGCGGGAAGGGTGCGCTGGGGCGGTTGGAGGCGCTCTCGGCGCCCAACGTCCAGCAACTCACCGAACGCGAATGACCGTTCGGCGACAGGCCCCCGTTTTCGCCCTGCGGAAAAACCGCCGCTGAGTTCGTCCCGGCTGAAGGCGCCGCGGGTGATTCGCGCCGCGCCATCGCTCGACTCTAGTTCGCGCCGGTTCCCGCTGTACCGCCGAACGTGCCCATTTCCGGCATGCGCCGGACGACGAAAGCGGGCCGTTCCGCCGCGGAACGACCCGCCTTCGTCGCGGTTCGGCCGGTGGTGGCACCGGCCGCGGTTCAGCTCTTCGGCTTGCCCAGCCGCAGGGCGAGCACGAGTCCGAGTCCGACCAGCACGACCGCGCCCGCGATCCACGGCCAGATCGGCATGCCGCCCGCCGAGTCGGTATCGGCCTGGTCCGCGGCGGGCGGCGGTGCCGGAGTGCCGTCACCCGGCTCGGTCAAGGTGAAGGTGACCTTGCCGGGAACGGGGTGGCCGTCGTTGGACAGCACCCGGTAGCCGACGGTGTAGGTCCCGGCGGGTCCGAGCGGTCGCACCGGCGCGATCACCGAACTGCCCTCGACCTGCACTTGGCCATCGGTCCAGTACGTGCCGTCGGGGCCGACGACGCTGATCGTGTTGTAGCCCTCGCCCGCGCGCACCGGCTGGTCGAAGGTGAGCCGGACCTCGCTCGGGCCGGTCGTCAGCTGAGCTCCTTCCGCCGGATCGCTGCTGATCAGCGTGTTGTGCGCCAGCGCAGGGCCGGCGGCGCCGAGCAGCGCGGCGATGGTCAGCGCGGTGATGGTGAGCAGTCGCCTCATGAGTTCTCCCGGTTTCCGCGGCGGGCGAGCACCAGCGCGCCCGCGCCGAGGCCGAGGCCGAGCGCCCCGACCGCCAGTCCGGCGCCGCCGAGCACGCGGGCCGTGTCGTCACCGCTCGCGGCGGATTCGGTGTCCTCGTCGTCGTGCGCCTTGTCGCCGTGCCCGGTCTCGCCGCCGCCGGTCGTCTCGTGGCCGTGGCCGCCGCCTTCGCTCGCGGTCAGCGCCAGGGTCGGAGAGGGGTGTTCCGGTTCGGAGCCGTCGGGCGCCGGGGCCTGGTCCCAGCGCACGACCTCGCCGCTGTCGTAGGCCTGTTCGGTGGGCAGCACCAGCTGGTCGGTGTCGGTCGGGAAGGTGCCGAGGGTCGCTTCGAACTCCTGGAACTGGTCCGGGGCGATGCGGGTGCCCGGCCGCGCGGTCCAGGTGATGCCGGCGACGGCTTCGGTGACCTGGGCTCCCGCGACGTCCACCGGGCGGTCCAGCCGCACCTTCTCCACCTGCGCGGTCCAGCCGGGCAGCGGCTTGGTGCGCACCGAGCTCAGCGGGTGGTCCAGGGGGAGCGAGACGTGCACGCGGACGGTCCCGGCGTCGGGGCGTTCGTTCGGCACCCGGAAGGCGATCTTGGCGTGGCCGCCCTGCTCGGCCTGCTCCGGTTGTGCGCTGACGTGCGCGGCGGCGGTGCCTGCGCCCGCTATGACGGTGAATCCGATCGCCGCGGTGATTCCGGCGGATCTGATGAGAGATCGAGTTGTCGACATGGAGATGTATTGCTCCTGATTTGCGCGAACTGTGCTATTCCGCACACGCGTTGACAAAGCGTGCGAATCGGGCACGTCGGATACGGGTGAGCAACGATCCGGCCGCCATTTCGGTGTCACCCGCGCGGCCGGTGCCGCTACCTCGGTGGGCCGCGCAGCGCGTGGATCCGCTGCTGGATCAGCAGTTCGATCAGGAGCACCGGCTCTGCCGGGAGGCAGACCGAGGGCCTTGTTGTTACAGGCGGTAACGGAACTGACATCTTCCGGGCGAGAGTCAGTCGTAAGGTTGAAACGATTACAAAGAGTGCATCCTCGGCGCGATGCAGCAGCACCGCTACCAGAAGCCCGGCCAGTACATGACCCAGGGTCATCAGAGTGGGATCCAAGGGCAGTCCTCGTTGCCCGATGACTCCCTGGTGTGAGCCTGCTAGCTGCAGAAATAAGTGAAGGGACACCTGCATCGCGCCGACTGCCCCTACAATGCTGCTCAACCCTCGCCTGCGATCGGCGAGCGCGACGCAGGCGGCGGACAACAAGGTGGTGATCACGAAGGTGGTTCCGAGGTCAGGCGTGGAACCACCGGCTGCCGCATGTGCGGCTACCGAAAGTGACGACGAAGTGGCGGCCAAGCCGAGACCGCGCAGAGCGCGATCAGCGCCTTGTGCAGGAGCGGAACGGATCGCCACGGAGGTCCAGTCTAGGTGTCGGTTTAGCCACGCTGTGCGCAGGTGAGCTTGCCTTGATCCGCCGAATGGGTCACGGTTTATGGGTTGCAGACGGTCGGGAATCATCCCTGCACGAGCAGATAGTGACAGGTGAACAGACGTTCCGGCCGTCGTGACGTGAGGTACGGAGAGGAGGGGGCGTCGCGAGTTGGGCGCCGGAACCTGTGTCGACTGAAGCAGATCAACGAGAGGGTGGCTCGTCGGGCCACTCAACCGAACTACCGGGGCAACCCGGAATCATCGGTAAGCCGAGGACGGACTGGCTCGTCTTCGGTGTCACCGCCGCCATCATGTTCGTGCTGGTGGCCTGGGGAACGCTGAGCAAGGATTCGCTGTACAACGTCTCCAAGGCCGCGCTGGACTGGCTGGTCACCAACATCGGCTGGGGCTTTGTGCTGGCCGCCACCGGGTTCGTCGTCTTCGCGCTGTTCCTGGCGTTCAGCCGGTACGGACGCATCCCGCTGGGCCAGGATGGCGAGAAGCCGGAGTTCAGGACGGTGTCCTGGATCGCGATGATGTTCAGCGCCGGCATGGGCATCGGCCTCATGTTCTACGGCATCAGCGAACCGCTCTCGCACTTCACCTCGCCGCCGCCGGGAACCGTGGAAGCGGGTTCGGACGCGGCGGTGGGCACGGCGATGGCGACCTCGCTGTTCCACTGGACCCTGCACCCGTGGGCGATCTACGCGGTGGTCGGTCTCGCGATCGCCTACAGCAGCTTCCGGCGCGGCCGCAAGCAGCTGATCAGCGCGGTGTTCCTGCCGCTGATCGGCAAGCGCAACGCCGAGGGGCCGATCGGCAAGCTGATCGACATCCTGGCGCTGTTCGCCACGCTGTTCGGCTCCGCCGCGTCGCTGGGCCTGGGCACCCTCCAGATCCAGTCCGGCATGCAGGCCGCGGGCTGGATCGGCGAAACCAGCACCACGTTGCTCGTCCTGATCATCGTCGTGCTGACCATTTGCTTCATCGCCTCCGCGGTCTCCGGCGTGTCCAAGGGCATCCAGTGGCTGTCGAACATCAACATGGTGCTCGCCGCGCTCCTGGCGATCTTCGTGTTCGTGGCCGGCCCGACGGTGCTGATCCTGAACCTGCTGCCCACCTCGCTCGGCTCGTACATGAGCGACTTCGGTGAGATGGCCTCGCGGGCCGGTGCCACCGGCGGTGACGAGATGCACGAGTGGCTGGGGACCTGGACGGTCTTCTACTGGGCCTGGTGGATCTCCTGGACGCCCTTCGTCGGCATGTTCATCGCCCGGATCAGCCGCGGCCGCACGATCCGCCAGTTCATCGGCGGTGTGCTGCTGGTTCCCAGCGTGGTCAGCCTCATCTGGTTCGCGATCTTCGGCGGTGCCGCGATCGACACCGCGAAGGCCGACCCGGCCATCGCCGACGGCGGCGCGGAAGAGCAGACCTTCGCGGTCCTCGAGCACATGCCGCTGCCCATCGTCACCTCGGTGCTGGTGATGATCCTGGTCGCGATCTTCTTCGTGTCCGGTGCGGACGCCGCCTCGGTGGTCATGGGCACGCTCTCGCAGCGCGGGTCGATCGAGCCGAGCCGCTGGGTGGTCATCTTCTGGGGTGCCGCCACCGGTGCGGTCGCCGCGATCATGCTGGTGATCGGCGGTGGTCTGGACGATGCCCTGACAGGTATCCAGAACTTGGCGTTCATCGGTGCGCTGCCATTCGCGATCGTCATGGTGCTGCTGTGCGTGGCCCTCACCAAGGACCTGCGCAGCGACCAGATGACGTTGCGCGATGAGAAGGGTGCCGAGGTCCTCGAGCAGGCCGTCATCGCCGGTACCGAGGAGCACGACGGCGAGTTCCAGCTCGTCACCACTCCCGCCGAGAACGAAGAGAACGGCGAGAGCGACGGCGACGACGCCGCCGAGGGCAAGAGCACGGCGACGCCGGGAGCGACCACTTCGTGAGTTTCCTGGATTACGTCGCTTCCAGGTGGCAACAACTGCTGGTGGACTCCTACCAGCACGCCAGCATGGTGCTGCAGTGCATCGTGCTGGCGACCATCGTCGGCGTCCTGGTCGGGGTTGCGGTTTACCGCAGCCCCGCCGGGGCGGCGGTGGCCACCGCCCTGTCCAGTGCAGTGCTGACGATTCCGTCGTTCGCCCTGTTCGGCCTGCTCATCCCCGTGCTGGGGCTGGGCGTGGCGCCATCGGTGGTGACGCTGGTGCTGTACGCGCTGCTGCCGATCATCCGCAACACCATCGTTGGGTTGTCTACAGTCGACCAACCGATCTTGGACGCCGCTCGCGGCATCGGCATGAACCGGTTCCGGGTGCTGACGAAGATCGAGCTGGCGCTGGCCTGGCCCGGCATCCTCGCCGGCATGCGAGTGAGCACGCAGATGCTGATGGGCATCGCGGCCATCGCGGCCTACGCCAAGGGACCCGGGCTCGGCAACCTGATCTTCAGCGGCCTGTCCGGGCTGGGCAGCGCGAACGCGCTGAACATGGCGCTGGCGGGCACGCTCGGCGTGATCGTGCTGGCGCTGCTGCTGGACGCGGTGTTCGTGCTGGTCGGGCGCCTGACGACTTCGAGAGGTATTCGTGGCTGAGAACAACAAGCCCGACACCGAGGGCCGCGCAGGCGGACACGGTGTCGAAATCCGCCTGGAGGAGGTCTCCAAGCGGTATCCGGGCCAGAAGCTGGCCGCGGTCGAATCGGTCACGATGACCATTCCCGCCGGTGAGACGGTCGTGCTGGTCGGGCCTTCGGGCAGCGGCAAGACCACCACCATGCGCATGATCAACCGGCTGATCGAGCCCACCTCGGGCCGGATCACCATCGGCGGTCAGGACGTGCTCGGCCTCGACCCGGACAAATTGCGCCGCGAGATCGGCTACTCGATCCAGCAGGCCGGGCTGTTCCCGCACATGACGGTGGGCGAGAACGTGGGCATGGTGCCCGGGCTGGTCGGCTGGACCAAGCAGCGGACCGTGGAACGGGTCGACGAGATGCTCGACCTCGTCGGCTTGGATCCGGCCGAGTACCGGACCCGCTACCCGCGGCAGCTCTCCGGTGGCCAGCAGCAGCGCGTCGGCGTCGCCCGCGCGCTGGCCGCGGACCCGCCGGTGCTGCTGATGGATGAGCCGTTCGGCGCGGTGGACCCGATCACCCGCGGTGTGCTGCAGGACGAGCTGATGCGCCTGCAGGCCGACCTGGGCAAGACGATCGTGTTCGTCACGCACGACTTCGACGAGGCCGTCAAGCTGGGCGACCGCATCGCGGTGCTCGGTCAGCGCTCGGAGATCCTGCAGTACGACACGCCCGAGGCGATCCTGGCCAACCCGGCCGACGACACCGTGGCCGGTTTCGTCGGCGCCGGTGCCGCGCTCAAGCAGCTCACGCTGCGCCGGGTACGGGAGATCGAACTCGGTCAGGTGCCGACCGCCGGTGTCGACGAGCAGCCGAGCGTGCTGCAGGAACGGCTCGGCACCCGGCGCGGCGCGATCGGACTGGTGCTGGACGGCCGCAAGCGGCCGCTGCGCTGGACGACCGCCCGGGAGGCCGGTTCGGTCTCCTCGCTGGCGCGGGCCGGTCGTGCCGTGGAGGACAGCGTCTCGCCGGCCTCGACGCTGCAGGACGCGCTGGAGGCGATCCTCACCGACGACGACGGCGTCGCCGTGGTCACCGGGTCGCGCGGCGAGTACATCGGCGTCGTCGACATCGACACCGTGATGACGACGATCAAGGACCTGCGCGAGGAGCACGCCGACGACCACGCGGACCAGCCGTCGGCCGCCGGTGATCCCTCATGAGCGGTTCCTACTCCGCGGATTCGGGTTCCCGCGCGGCGGAACGACTGCGCCTGTTCGCGCAGCCACTGGTCGCCCTGGTGCTGGTCGTGGTGGTGCTCGGCGTGGCGTTCTCCCAGCGGGACAACGTCGTCACCAGCCGGAACATCACGCCCTCGACGCTGCTGACGCTCACCTGGCAGCACCTGCTGATGAGCACGGCGGTCGCGCTGATCGTGGTGCTGGTCGCGGTGCCGCTGGGCATGCTGCTGAGCCGCTCGTGGGCGAAGCGGGTGAGCCCGCTGATCATCGGGCTGGCGAACATGGGCCAGGCGGCGCCGTCGGTGGGTCTGCTGGTGCTGTTCTTCCTGCTCACCAACGGCACCACCGGGTTCTGGATCGCGACGCTGCCGATCGCGGTGTACGCGTTGCTGCCGGTGCTGCGCAACACGCTGGTGGGCCTGCAGCAGGTCGATCCGTCGCTGATCGACGCGGGCCGCGGCATCGGCATGTCCGGGTTCTCGGTGCTCACGCGCATCGAACTGCCGCTGGCGGTGCCGTTCATCCTGGCCGGGCTGCGGACCGCGCTGGTGCTGGCGGTCGGTACCGCCACGCTGGCCTGGTTCGTCGGCGCGGGCGGGCTCGGCGAGCTCATCGACACCGGCTACAAGCTGAGCAACTGGACCGTGCTGTCCGTCGGCGCCGTGCTGGCGATGGCGTTGGCGCTGCTGGTCGACTGGCTCGGCGGGCTGGCTGAGCGGTACCTGTCACCGAGGGGGCTGCGATGATTCGAGGAACACGGCTGTCCCGCCGGGGAGCGTTGAAGCTGTTCTCGGCCGCCGCGGCCGGTGCCGCGCTCACCGGGTGCGGCCTCAGCTCCGGTTCGTCGGTGCCGCTGCGGGTGGCGCCCGGTTCGATCAAGCCGGTGCCGGAGCTGGAGGGCGTGCCGCTCACCGTCGGCTCCAAGGACTTCACCGAGCAGATCGTGCTGGCCTACATCGCGGAGTTCGCGATGGCCGCGGCCGGTGCCGACGTGCGGGACCTGAGCAACATCACCGGTTCCGCCAGTGCCCGCAACGCCCTGGTCAGCAAGCAGATCGACCTGTTGTGGGAGTACACCGGCTCGTCCTGGATCAGCTACAACGGCAAGACCGACCCGATCCCGGACGCGCGCGCCCAGTACGAGGCGGTGCGCGAGCTCGACATCGAGGCCAGCGGCGTCACCTGGTTCGCGTTGTCCCTGAAGGCGGACAACACCTACGCGTTCGCGCTGAACGAGGAGAACGCGGCACGGCTCGGCGTGGAGACGCTCTCGGACCTGAAGCGGGTGGCTCAGCAGAACCCGCAGGAGCTGAGCTTCTGCGTGGAGAGCGAGTTCGCCAGCCGCAACGACGGGCTGCCGGGCGTCGCGCAGGCCTACGGGTTCCAGGTGGACCAGAGCAAGGTGGAGACGCTGAGCACCGGTCCCATCTACTCGGCCACGGCCACCGGCAAGGCGTGCAACTTCGGCGAGGTGTTCACCACCGACGGCCGGATCCAGTCGCTGAACCTGAAGGTGCTGGAGGACGACAAGCAGTTCTTCCCGCGCTACAACCTGGCCATGACGACGCGGGTGGAGACGCTGGAGCGGTACCCGCAGCTGGCGGACGTGTTCGAGCCGGTCTCGGCTCGGCTGGACAACCAGCAGCTGCTGGACCTCAACGCCGGTGTCGACGTGGACGGCCGCGACCCGGCCGACGTCGCGCGGGACTGGATGGTCGAGCAGGGCTTCGTCACGTTGCCCGGCGCCGTCTGAGCCGAACGTCAACGGGCCGGTCACCTCTGCGGTGACCGGCCCGCTTTTTTGTGCCCGTGCTACTTCTGCTCGATGGCGGG
Organism: Saccharopolyspora gloriosae; assembly: GCF_022828475.1. GTDB lineage: Bacteria > Actinomycetota > Actinomycetes > Mycobacteriales > Pseudonocardiaceae > Saccharopolyspora_C > Saccharopolyspora_C gloriosae_A. The sequence goes on from NZ_CP059557.1 coordinate 58,976, forward strand.
GTTCGGGATTCCGAGGCGTTGCAGCAGGTCGTCCTCGATGCGGTCGAGTTCGCCGATGACGGCTCGGTGCGCGGCGCGGCGGCGGGGCGTCGGCATCCGTTCGGCGGCCCGGACGGCGCTGCCGAGCTGGCTGAGCCTGCTCTCGGCCTCGTCGGCGAACTTCTCGACGATGGAGGTCTCGGCCGCGCTGCGCCCGCCGGTGCGGGTGCGCAGTTCGCGCAGCGCCTCGGCGTCCCCGGCGATGCGGGCGTGCAGCGCGGCGCCGCGCCCGGTGAACTTGCCCAGGTCGTCCACGGGCACGCCGAGCCGCCGTGCGCGGGCTCGGTCGTAGCCGTCGCGCGCGGCGGTGAACGCCTGCCACGCGTAGGGGGCCAGCGCGGGGCCGAGGATCTTGGCCACGCCGACGGCCTTGCGGGCGCCGCCGGGGGTGAACCTGCCGTGCTCGCCCTTCTTGCGGGCCTTCTCGTCGCGCTTGGCGGCCTTGTCGGCGGACTTCGCCTCCTGCTTGGCCGTCTTGGTGGTCGCTTTGGTCTCTTCCTTGACCGCCTTGGTGGCCTCCTTGGCGGTCTTGGTCTGCTCGTGGGCGGCCTTCGCTTCCAGCTTCGCCACCTTCTTGACCTGCTTCGCCGCCGAACGCACGTCGTCGCCGGAGTCGTCGGTCCGGGCGTTGAGGGGTTCGGTGTTCAAGATCTCCGTGGTCAGTGCCGCGGTGGTCGGTTCGCCGGTGCCTCGCGTCATCGCCGCCTCCTGCTGTTCCGGCGCGGTCCGCGCCGTGCCTGCGGCCACGTCGATCCGGTTCCGGACGTCGCGGCCAGGGCGTTCACCTCGCTCGAGGATCACTGTAAGGAGTTCCTGCGACCGGTGCCGGTTGACCGGCGGAGGGAGTGATCGACCGGTTGTGCACGGTGCGTAGCCGTCTGTTGTGCTCCGTCACCGGGGTGATGGGCGCGATCGTCAGGGGTACGGCCTACGCTGCTGGGCGTGGAAAACGAGGTGCTGCTCGACGCGAGCGTAGTGACGCGCTGTCGCAGGAGGGTGCATCTCGAAAACGATCCACAATCCCGTGACCTGCCGAAAGCCCCGATGGATCCGGGAATCGAGCAGCGCGTCCTCGACGCCGCCGACCACCGCCGCGCGATAGCCGACCGTCTCGAACAGCTGCTGGGGGAGTCGTGGACGCGCGTCCCGCGCGAAGCGAGCCTGCGGCGGCGCGAACGGGAGACGCTGGCCGCGATGCACGACGGCGTCCGGTTCATCTCCGGAGCCCAGCTGCCCGCGAACCCCGAAGCGGGCCGGTTCGGCGGCATCGACCTGCTGGTGCGCAACGGCTCCGGCTACACCCCGGTGCTGGTGGCGCGGCACAAGACGACCGACCCCGGCAGCGGAGCGCGCACCTCGCCGCTGGAGAGCCCGCTGCCGGAATCGGCGAAGCAGGACCGGCGGCGCAAAGTGCGGGCTCAGCCGCGGGACCAACTGCGGCTGGCGCACCTGGTGCGGCTGCTCGAAGCGTGCGGGATGGCCGCGCCGGGCACCCCGGTCGGCGGCGTCATCGGAGTCGAGGGCGACGTGGTGGTCTGGCACGACCTGCTGGCGCCGAACTGGCCGGGAGGGCGCACCGCGCTCGCCGAGTACGACGCGCGGTTCGCCGACCGGGTGGCCGTCGCGACCGCCGCCGCCACCGGCGCCGAACCGCTGGCCCACCCGTCCCGGATCACCGAGTGCAAGGGCTGCCCGTGGTGGTCGACGTGCTCGCAGGAGCTGCGGGAAGCGCGCGACGTGAGCCTCGTGGTGCGCGGTGAGGACGCCACCGCGCTGCGCGCCGCCCAGGTGCGCACCGTCGACGACCTGGCCGCGATGACTCGGGAGCAGGGCCGGGCCACCTCGCTGGGCGCGGCCCGCGCCGACGAGGCGGTGCTGCTGGCGAAGGCGTGGCTGCGCGAACTGCCCCTGGTCCGCCAGGTGCGGGAACTGCGGGTGCCGCGCGCCGACGTCGAGATCGACGTGGACATGGAGAGCTACGCCGACTCCGGTGCCTACATGTGGGGCTGCTGGCTGTCCGGCGTGGACATCGACGAGGAGCAGGGCTACCGGGCGTTCGTCACCTGGGACCCGCTGCCCTCCGATGACGAGGCGCGGTCGTTCGCCGAGTTCTGGTGCTGGTTCATCGCCGTGCGGGACCGCGCCCACGCGCGGGGCCTCACCTTCCGCGCGTACTGCTACAACGAGCTCGCGGAGAACCGCTGGATGCTGTCGTCCGCGGAGCGCTTCGCGGGCAAACCCGGCATCCCCGAGGTGTCCGAGGTGCGCCGGTTCATCGGCTCCGACGAGTGGGTGGACCTGTTCGCCGAGGTTCGCGACCAGTTCCTGTGCCCGCACGGCAAGGGCCTGAAGGTGATCGCCCCCAGCGCCGGTTTCGCCTGGCGCGACTCCGAGGCCAGCGGCGAGAACTCGATGCGCTGGTACCGCGACGCGGTCGGGCTCGACGGCCAGCAGCAGCAACCCTCGCAACGCCGGCGCCTGCTCCAGTACAACGAGGACGACGTCCGAGCCACGTGGACCCTCCGCCGCTGGATGAGTTCCCCGGAAGCCCAGGCCATCCCCTTCACCGAAGATCTCTGAGCCGACGTTCCCGGCCCGCTCGGCGGGGCGGTGGGGTCAGGGCAGCAGCACCGCTCGGCCGGTGATCTCGCCGCGGTGGAGCCGTTCGTAGATCTCCGGTCCGTCCTCCAGCGGGAACGTCTCGGTGTGCACGGTGAGGGCACCGGACCGGGCCAGCGCCAGTACCTCGATCAGCTCGTGCCTGCCGCCCCAGTACGGCGCGGCCACCGACACCTCGAACGGCTGCGCGCCGAAGGCGACCGGCAGGGTCCCGCCGCCGATGCCGACGATGGTGATGTCACCCTCCACCGCCACGCAGCCCGCGGCGGTGCGCATGGTCGGGTCGGTGCCGACGAAGTCGACGACGAGCTCCGCGCCGAGCCCACCGGTCAGTTCCATCACCCGGGCCGCGGCGGCCTCGTCCGAACGCAACACCTCGTGCGCGCCGACGCCGCGGGCGAGCTCCAACGCCCGGTCGGACACGTCCAGCGCGATCACCCTGGTCGAGGCCAAGGTCCGCAGCAGCTGCACTCCGAGGTGTCCGAGCCCTCCGGCGCCGATGACCACCGCGGTGCTGCCCGCGACCAGCTTCGGCAGCGAACGCTTGATCGCGTGGTACGGGGTCAGCCCCGCGTCGGTCAGCGGCGCGGCGGTCACCGGGTCCAGCCCGTTCAGCGGGACCACGTGCCGCGGATCATCGATGATCATGTATTCGGCCATGGCCCCGGCCGCCCCGAGCCCCGGTGGGAAGATGCCCAGGCCGGAGGCGCGGGTGCAGTAGTTCTCCTTGCCTCCGGCGCACTTGTGGCAGGTCCCGCAACCCCACGGCCCGTACACGGCGACCCGGTCTCCTTCGGACAACGAGCGCACTCCGGCGCCGAGCCCGGCGACCTCCCCCGCGCCCTCGTGCCCCAAGGTCAGCGGCACCGGGTACGGGAAGCCTTCGGCGGGCCAGCCCATCACGGAGATGTCCGAGTGGCACATGCCCGCGGCGAGCACCCGCAGCAGCACCTGGCCCGGCCCCGGTTCGGGGATCGGCAGCTCGACGATCCGCGGCTTGCTGCCTGCTTGCACGTACTGGACGGCTTTCATCGTGCTCATCGTCGGGTATCTCCGCCTCGGGATGCGTTCAGCTGATCACTTCGGGGCCATCCGGAGGGCTCCGTCCATGCGGATGACCTCGCCGTTGAGGTAGTCGTGCTCGACGATGTTCACCGCGAGCCGGGCGTAGTCGCCGGGGACGGCCAGGCGCTTCGGGAAGGGGACGCCCGCGGCGAGGCCCGCGCGGTACTCCTCGTTGACGGTGGCCAGCATCGGGGTGTCCACGATGCCGGGCGCGATCGTCATCACCCGGATTCCGGCCGAGGACAGGTCGCGCGCGGCGGGCAGCGTGAGGCTGGCGACTCCGCCCTTGGAGGCGGCGTAGGCGGCCTGGCCGATCTGGCCGTCGAAGGCGGCGACGGAGGCGGTGTTGATGACGACGCCGCGCTGGCCTTCGCGGTCGGGGTCGGTCTCGCGAATCGCGGGAGCCGCCAGCCGCAGCACGTTGAACGTGCCGAGCAGGTTGACCTCCAGGACCTTGCGGAACAGGTCGAGGTCGTGCGGTCCCTGCTTGCCGCTGATCCGCGCGGACGGTCCGATCCCGGCGCAGTTGACGACGATCCGCAGCGGCACGTTTGCTCCGGCGGCCTGGTCGACGGCGGTCTGCACCTGCGCGGCGTCGGTGACGTCGGCGCCGCTGAAGGTCACCCCGTCGACAGGGGCCGCGGCGGCCACCGCGTCCGGCAGGTCCACGCCGAACACGTGCGCCCCTCGTTCGGCGAGTGCGCGGGCGGTGGCGGCGCCGAGCCCGGAGGCGGCTCCGGTGACGATGGCCGCGGTGCCGGTGATCTGCATGTGGCTCCTTCGGTACGAGATCGGTCGCCTGTAGTTAAGCAGTACTGGGCGATCTTGTGCAGTACTCCTGCGCGGGCGCCGCCGGGGGCTCGTCCGTGCCGGGCTCGGTGCTTGAACGGGCGCACACCGGTGCGTCACCACCGGAGCAGCAGCGTGTGAACAGTTCCCAAAGCGCCGCTCGCGGCGCCGGCGATGTGCCACGATCTCGTCGAGGTCAGCTTCCCGGCCTGGGATTTCCCGGTCGGTCCGCGCGCTGTCGACGGAGGTCGGTGCACCGTGTTCGCTCGTCGGATCGTGGTCGTCGGGACGGGTTACGTCGGATTGACGACGGGTGCGTGCCTGGCGTCGCTCGGCCATCACGTGGTGTGCAGCGACGTGGACGCGGCGAAGATCGCGCGGCTTTCGCGCGGTGAGGTCGGCATCTTCGAACCCGGCTTGAGCGAGTTGGTCGCGGAGGGCATCGCGGCGGGCCGGCTGGAGTTCGTGCTGGGTTCGGCGCACGCCGTGGCCGACGCCGAAGTGGTGTTCCTGTGCGTGCCGACGCCGATGGGCTCGGGAGGCGGCGCGGATCTCGCGGCGGTCGAGTCGGTCGTCGCCGAGGTCGCCGAGGTGCTGCCGACGGGCTGCGTGCTGGTGTGCAAGTCGACGGTGCCGGTGGGCACCTCGGCACGGGTCGCCGAACTCGTCGGGCGCCCGGACGTGGCCGTGGTGTCGAACCCGGAGTTCCTGCGGGAAGGCTCCGCGGTGCACGACTTCCTGAACCCGGACCGGATCGTGGTGGGCTCCGCGTCGCAGGACGCGGCCGAGCGGGTCGCCGCGCTGTACGCGCGGCTGGGTGCGCCGACGGTGCTGACGGACGCGCCGAGCGCGGAAATGGTCAAGTACGCGGCGAACTGCTTCCTCGCCACGAAGCTGTCGTACGTCAACGCGGTGGCCGAGCTGTGCGAACGGCTCGGCGCGAACATCTCCGACGTCACCGAAGGAATGGGCTACGACCGGCGGATCGGGCAGTCGTTCCTGCAGCCCGGCCCCGGCTGGGGCGGGTCCTGCCTGCCGAAGGACACCGCGGCGTTGCTGCAGGTGGCGCAGTCGGTCGGGTTCGATTTCGAGCTGCTGGGCGCGACGATCGACTCGAACACGCGGCAGCGGGAGCAGATGGTGGCCAAGGTCGCCGACGCGTGCGGAGTCGGCGTGGCCGGTTCGCTCGACGGGGTCCGGCTGGGGTTGCTGGGGTTGACGTTCAAGGCGGGCACGGACGACCTGCGGGACTCGCCCGCGCTCGCGGTGGCGGAGCTGCTGGCCGCGCGCGGCGCTGAGCTGGTGGCCTGCGATCCGGGGCTGCGCGGGGACGAAGCGCCGTTGCAGGGCGTGGTGTCGCTGGTCGACGATCCGTACGAGGCGGCCAAGGGCTCCGCCGGGCTGGTGGTGCTCACCGAGTGGCAGCAGTTCCGGGCGCTGGACTGGCCGCGGGTGGCGGGACTGCTGGCCGGGCCGGTCGTGGTGGACACCCGGAATCACCTCGATCCGGACGTGCTCCGCCGCGCGGGCATCTCCTGGCGCGGCGTGGGCCGCCTTCCCGTCGGCTGATCCCTTCGCGTTCCCCGGCCGCCGAGCGGGGCGATCACCGTGAGGTACCGGCGGCGTCCTGGATCGGGTGATCCGGAATCGAGCCGGGCTGCGGCGTTCGGCGGAACGAGCTTGCGTCACCACGGGACCGCAGCCTGTGGACCGCGATCGCGGGAGCCCGCGGCTCGGGGGCGGGCGACGGGTGGCGCTTGCCGCCGGCGTCGTGCGCGCGAGGAATTGTCCCCAGGCTGCCCAGCGGTCGGGCGTGCCAGCGTAAACACTTCTTCCACATCCTGTGGACAACTCCGTTCATCAAGGTCCGAGGCGGGTGCGGCGACCACGCTGAGGCTAGTTGTGCACAGTTGTGGACGAAGTTATCCACAGGTGTGCACAACTTCTCGGTGGCGTTGGTGGAGCCGGGTGCGTCGGCCCGACGGGGCCGCGACCCAGGGTGATGCCGAACCACCGCATCTGGGACTGGCGCAATCGGCGCTCGACGGACTCGGTGTCACGGCACCGGTGATGGGACTCGCCGTCAAAGCGGGCGCCGCGTAGTCGGTCCGCTCACCGCGTCGGGGAACTTCGGAACCAGGGATCGACAGCTCGTGGCCGACCGCAGGGCGGTGGGCGAGCAAAGACGCGGCCAGACCACGGGCAGGTGGATCATCGGAGCCCGCTCCGATCGAGGTGCTGGTCGCCGCTCATCGGCTCCGCCGCTGACCGGCCAACGATCGGAAGATCGTTCGGAAGGTGGCCCCTAAGCGCCCAGCCGATAGCCCATGCCGCGGACCGTGCGGATGCGCTCGCTGCCGATCTTGCGGCGCAGCGCCCGCACGTACACGTCCACCACGTTCGAACCGGGATCGAAGTCGTAACCCCACACGTGCGACAAGATCTGCTCCCTGGACAGCACCTGCCCGGAGTGCCGCAGGAAGAGCTCCAGCATCGCGAACTCGCGGGCCGTGAGGTCCACCGTCGCCTCCGGCAGCTGAGCTCGCCGCGTCCGCAGATCCAGCGACAGCTCACCGTCCCGCAGCACCGTCACCTCCGGCGTGCGATCCGAGGACCGCAGCCGCAACCGGACCCGCGCCAGCAGCTCCTCGAACCGGAACGGCTTGGTCATGTAGTCGTCCGCGCCGCCCTCCAGCCCGGCGACCGTGTCGTGCACCGAGTCCCGCGCCGTCAGGATGATCACCGGCAGCGTGACGCGGTGCGCCCGCACGGCCTGCAGCACCGAGAAACCGTCCTTGCCGGGCAACCCGAGGTCCAGCACTGCGAGGTCGTAGTCCCCGCTGAGCAGCAGTTCCTGCGCGGTACCGCCGTCCCCGGCCACCGCGGTGCCGAAGCCGTTGGCGCGCAACCCCTTCTCCAGGAACGCCGCGATGCGCGCCTCGTCCTCCACGATCAGGATCTTGCTCATGCATGGACCTCCTCGGCGGTCGCGGTGGGGCCGGTCGTTGCGAGGCCGGGCGCGGCACCCGGCCGGGCGGGCAGGTCCAGGCCGAACGTGGCTCCCGAACCGGGCTCCGACAGCACCCGCACCCGCCCGTGGTGCGCTTCGGCGATGGCCGCGACGATCGCCAGCCCGAGCCCGGCGCCGCCTCGGCCGGGGCCGCTGCCGTGCGCGAACCGGGCGAAGATCTGCTCCACCTCGGCCGGATCCACCCCCGGCCCGTCGTCGGTGACCCACAGCGTCAGCCGGCCCAGGCTCAACGCGGACCCGATGCGGATCTCCGCGCCGTCCTCGGTGTGCTGCACCGCGTTCTGCGCGAGCTGCACCACGGCCTGGGTGAGCCGCTGCTCGTCCACGACCACGTCGCCTTCACCGATGCTCTCCAATACCCACCGCCGGTCGGCGATGGAGCGGACCTTCGCGTCGATGTCACTGGTGAGCTCGGCGAGCGACACCTCGGCGGGGCGCACGAAGTCCGGCCGGTCGGCCTTGGCCAGCACCAGCAGGTCCTCGACGATGCGGGTCATCCGGTCCAGCTCGTCGGTGCACAGCCGCACCACCTCGTCGCGCTCGCCCGGATCGTCCCCGAGCAGTTCGAGGTTCCCGCGCACGATGGTGATCGGGGTGCGCAGCTCGTGGCTGGCGTCGTCGACGAACTGGCGCTGCGTGCTGAACGCGGACTCCAGGCGGTCCAGCATCGCGTTGAACTGGTAGGCGAGCGCGGCGATGTCGTCGCGGCCCTCCACCGGGATGCGCCGCGTGAGGTCGTGCTCGCTGATCTCCGCGGCGGCCTGCCGCACGGTGCGCACCGGCGCGAGGATCGCCCCGGCCACCACCCACGAGGACGCCGCCGCCAGCAGCACGCCGAACGCGCTGACCAGCACCAGGATGCGCACGACGCCGTTCACCTCGGAGACGTCGGCGGCGGTGAAGTGGCCGGTGAGGAACCAGGCCTGCTGGTCGCCGTCGGTGTGCGTCTGGATCTTGACCCAGCGCAGCGGCCCGGCGCCGGTCTGCGCTGTCCCGTGCTCGTTCGGGTCGGCGACGATGCGTTCGAGCAGTCCCGGATCGTGCATGACCCCGCGGATGTGCCTGTCCTGGGACTGCATGTGCCACTTCAGCCCGGTGGGGGTCTCCCACGCGCCGACCATGACCTCCCACGAGTCCGGGTACTGCTGCCGGAGGTAGGTGTCGAACAGCGCGCCGGGCTCGGCGATCAGCGCGCCGGTCACCGGATGGCGCCCGACCTCGGCGAAGTTGACGAACTCGCCGCCCTCCTGCTCCAGCGAGGCGGTGACCTTGTTCATCGCGTCGTTGTGCAGGAACCGCCACACCAGCAGCACGATCCCGGTCAGCACGACGACCAGCACGAGCAGCATCCAGCCCATGATCTGCGCGCGAGCCGGGACGCGGGTGCCGCTGCGGCGCGGCTCAGTCGTCATCGTCGATGTCGTCGTCGGGCTCGTCGTCGTCATCTTCCGGTTCCGGCGGCGGCAGGTCGGCGGGCGGCGAAGTCGACGTGGCGGGCGCGAGCGTGGGAACGGGACCGGGTCCCGGCCCGGGCGCGTTCCCCACGTGCACCTCGGCGGGCACCTGCGGGTTGCGGGGTCCGTTGGTCACGGCGTAGCTGAACAGCACCACGGCGATCGGCAGGGCAAGCGCGGCGATGAGCAGCGGCAATCTGGTCACCGGCCTCATGACTTCATCCTGGCCGCCGTACCCCGGGCCGGGGATGAAAGCGGCATGAGAACTTTCTCATGAACGGTCGCCCGGGTTGCCCGGATACCGAACCTCGGGACGCCGCCGACGGGCTAGCCTGCACCACGAACGGGTGTGTCCGGGCGTCGCGAACAGGCTCCGCGCCGGCAGGTGCCAGCTCGTGCCCGCCACCGGCCCCGCCACCCGCGACAAGAGCAACGACAGGCACTGGGGTCGAGGACAGACGCGATGGATGACGACAGCGACCGGCTGATCGAGTGGACCGGGGAGCGTTGCGTGCCCTGGGCCGACGACGTGCAGGTCATCTACGAGCACTACCACCGCTACGCGTTGGCGGCGCGGTTCGTCCGCGGCAAGCGGGTGCTGGACCTGGCGTGCGGTGAGGGCTACGGGGCCGCGTTGCTGGCCGCCGAGGGCGCCGAGGTCGTGGGCCTTGATGTCGACCCGGTGACGGTGCAGCACGCCGCCCGCAACTACGGCGGGCGCGACGTCACGTTCCGCACCGGTTCCATCACCGACCCCGAGGTGCTGGCCGACGAGAAGCCGTTCGACGTGGTGGTGTGCTTCGAGGCGATCGAGCACGTGGCCGAGCACGACGCGGTGCTCTCGCTGGTCCGCTCCCGGCTCGAACCGGGCGGCCTGTTCCTGGTCAGCACCCCGGACACGGCGATCTACCAGCACGAGCACGGCAACGACAACCCGTTCCACGTCAAGGAGCTCACCGGGCCGCAGTTCGAGGCGCTGCTGGAGGGTTCGTTCCGGCACGTGGCGGTGTTCCGGCAGAACACCGCGATCGGCTCGGTGCTCACCCCGTCCGATCCGGGGGATCTGGACACCGCGATCGAAGGCGTCCGGCTGCAGACCCTGCACCAGGAGGAGTCGGGGGCGTGGACGGTCCGCCAGGGCCTGCCGCACACCTATCTGCTGGGCGTCGCCTCGGATCGCAGGCTGCCGAAGCTGCCCGCCGCCGCGGTGCTGCTCGACGACGAACTCACCCTCGCCCGCCGGGCGGGGGAGCCGATCATCTCCCAGCGCGACGAGGCCGTCGCCGACGTGGCCAAGCTCAACGAGCACTACCAGCGCAGCCGCGCCGAATCCGAGGAGCTCAAGGCAGCGATCGCCAGGCTGGAGGAGCTGCGCCAGGCCGAGGAGCGCCGCGCCGACGAGCAGGTGCGGGAGCAGCAGCGGCTGCGGTCCGCGAGCGGCGAGCTCGAAGCGCAGCTCGACGAGGCGCGGCTCGGTGCGGAACGGGACGCCGCGCGCATCGAATGGCTGCGGGACACGGTGACCCGCGTCGAGCAGCGGGCGGCGGAGGCGGAACGGCGCTGCGGCGAGCTGGAGACGCGCAACGCCGAACTGGTCGCGCAGAACTCGGCGCTGGTGCAGCGCGCGGTGCGCAAGTACCGCACCGTCGTCGAGCTGGTCGCGCCGCGCGGCACCGCCCGCCGCGACGTGTACGAACTCGCCCTGGGGCGCCAGCCCGGCGCGGCCGCGGTCGCGCAGCGGCAGGAGACGGGGCCGCTGCCGGTGCCGCGCAGCGACGAACCGGTGGTCAGCGTGATCATCCCGGTGCACGGCAAGTGGCCGTACACCCGGCAGTGCCTGCGGTTCCTCGCCGGGCACCTGGTGTCGGTGCCGTTCGAGGTGATCGTCGTGGACGACGCGTCCCCGGACGACAGCGCGGTGCGGCTCGCGGCCTGCGAGGGCGTGCGGCTGGTGCGCGCCGAACGCAACCTCGGGTTCATCGGCGCCTGCAATCTCGGTGCGCAGCATGCTCGCGGCAGGCACCTGTTCTTCCTGAACAACGATGCGGAGGTCACCGAGTCCTGGCTGGACATCCTCGTGTCCACAATGGACGCTGATGAGCGGATCGGGCTGGTGGGGGCGAAACTCGTCTACCCCGACGGCCGGTTGCAGGAGTGCGGCGGCATCGTCTGGTCCGACGGCACCGGCTGGAACCTGGGCCGCAACGGCGAACCGAACGCCTCCGAGCACACCGTGCTGCGCGACGTCGACTACTGCTCCGGCGCGGCGATCCTGGTCCGCGCCGAAGTGTTCCGCCAGGTCGGCGGCTTCGACTCCCGGTTCGCCCCCGCCTACTACGAGGACACCGACCTCGCGTTCGCGGTGCGCGCCGCGGGCTACCGCACCGTCGTGCAGCCGAAAGCCGTGGTGGTGCACCACGAAGGCGTCTCCAACGGCACCGACCTTTCCACCGGCGTGAAGCGGCACCAGGAACTGAACCGCCAGGTGTTCGTGGACAAGTGGAAGGACGCCCTCGCCGACCACCTTCCGGAAGCGTCGCCGCGCAATCTGTGGCTCGCGCGGGAACGCGGCGACCGCGGCCACCACGGTCCGATCGTGCTGGTCAAGGATCACCAGGTGCCGCGCCCGGACTTCGACTCCGGCTCGGTGCGGATCCGCCGCGTGCTGGAGCAGTTCGTGGAACTGGGCGCGCGCGTGGTGTTCTTCCCCGGCAACCACGCCCGGCTGGAGCCCTACACCACCGAACTCCAGCAGGCCGGGGTGACGGTGCTGCCGGAACCGCAGCTGCAGCAGGCCTTCCTGGCCGAGGCGGGCACCGAGATCTCGCTGGCGGTGCTGTCGCGCCCGCAGGTCGCGTGGAGCCTCGTGGAGGAGCTGCGGATTTGCGCGCCGCAGGCCGTGATCGCCTACGACACGGTGGACGTGCACTTCCTGCGGTTGCAGCGCCAGGCGGTGCTCGCCGGGGAACAGGGCGAGCCGGAGGTGGAGAAGTCGTTGCGCCGCAAAGCCTTCGCCTCCCGCGAGATGGAACTGGGCCTGGTGCGCTCCTGCGACGTCACGCTCGTCGTGTCCGAGGCGGAACAGGAACTGCTCGCCGAACTGGTCCCCGAAGCCGACGTCCGGGTGCTGTCCAACGTGCACGACGTGCGGGACGGGGCCGCGCACCCGCGAGGACGCCGCGACGTGCTGTTCGTCGGCAGCTTCGACCACCCGCCGAACCGCGACGCCGCGCTGTGGGCCGTCCGGGAGATCATGCCGCTGGTCCGCGAGCACTGCCCGGACGCCGTGCTGCACGTCGTCGGCTCGAACCCGACCGATGAGGTGCTCGCGCTCGCCGGGGACGGCGTCGAAGTGCACGGCTGGGTGCCGGACCTCGAAGCGCTGTACGCGAGGAGCCGGGTCACGCTCGCACCGCTGCGGTTCGGCGCGGGCGTGAAGGGCAAGGTGGGGGAGAGCCTCGGGCTCGGCGTGCCGGTCGTGGGCACCACGCTGGCGATGGAGGGCATGCACCTCAAGCCCGAGCAGGACGTGCTCATCGCCGACGACGCCGCCGGCTTGGCGGAAGCCGCCGTGCAACTGCTCACCGACGACGCGACCTGGTCACGCCTGTCGGCGGCGGGGAAGGCGGGCATCGCCGCGCAGTTCGGTCCGGAAATCTCCCGCGCCGCGCTCACGCACCTGCTGACCTTGAGCTGAGACCTTCGCCGCGCACGAAGAAGGGGCCTCTCGACCTGATGGTCGGGCGGCCCCTTCTCGGTGGTCTCAGTCGCGGACCGTCGGCGGGGTCTGGGCCAGCTGCTGGTCGAGCAGCTGCTTGAACGTCGACTCCGCGGCCGCCTTGTCCGGCGCGTTCACGTCGACGATGATCGCCCAGCCGTGGGCCACGTACGCGGTCCGGTACACGCCGCCGCCGGTCGTCATCGCCTGCACGCCCTGGTAGGACACGTCCTCGTTGACGCTGAGGCCCTGCTGATCGTCCAAGTAGGCCTGCGCCACCGCCTGCGCCGCCGTCGGGTCCGGCATCCGCACCGCGATCAGCACCGAGGTGGCCGCGCCGTCGCTGCGGCTGAAGAAACCGTCGATCAGACCGCCCTGCAGCGCGGCGTTGCGCACCGGATCGCGCAGCACCCCGGCTTTCGGGCTGTTCTCCAGCGCGGGCCGGTCCAGCGGACCGTTGTACGGGTGCGGCCGACCGGCGGGCGGAGCCACCAGCACGTCCGGGGTGGCCACCGGCGCGGGCTTCGCAGCCGGGGGCTCCGGCAGCGGGTCCGGCGTCGGCACCGGCGGAGCCTGCTGCTCCGTCGGCTGCGGCGGCGCCGCCTCGTCGCCACCGGAGGTGAAGTAGAAGACCCCGGCGACGATCACACCGACGAGCAGCACGGCGCCGAGCGAGATGGCCGCGATGGTCTTGCCCTTCGAGGAGCCTTCGCCGACCTCGAAGACCTCCGGGCCTTGGCGCATCCAGCTGGTGTCGCCGTGCTCCGGGGCCGACGGCTGATCCGGGTCACCCCAGGGCGAGCCCGCGTTCTCGCCGGTGTTCCAACCCGGCTGCTGCTGGTTCCACTGCGGCGGCTGTTGCTGCCCCCACTGCTGCGGCGGCTGCTGCTGTCCGACGTTGACGACCTGCGTGCTCTCGGACTGCTGAGCCACCGGGTTCTGCACGACCTGCGTGGACTCGTTCGACGGCTGCGGCTGCTGCGGCTGCTGCTGGGCGCCCTGCGCTGCCGCCGCGCCCCAGTTGAACGCGGGAGGGAACGGGCTCGGGTTCTGCTGGCCACCCTGTTGAGGGAATCCACCGGAGGGTGTGCCGGGCTGCTGCTGCGGGAGGTCGCCTGACGCCGGCCCGCCCTGCGCACCTTGCGACCGGCCGATCAAAGCGTCCCGCCGAGAGCGGTACTCCTCCGCCGAGATCCGGCCTGCCGCGAGTTCGGCGTCGAGGTTTTGCAGCTCGTCTTGCCAGGTCACCGATGCGCCCTTTCCGGTTTTCACGAGTCGCTGCCGATGTGCGATCGTCCGTCATTTTGCACCCCCCAGTGCGCGCGCGATGCACCGGCCGGATAACGATCCGGACGGTGTGAGCAGTGCGCGCGGCCTCGGTCGCCGAAACGGGCGCCGAGATCACGGTGTCACCGGATACGCTACTCGGTGTTGAGGGCGGGTTCGAGGGTGACTTCGTGGGGGTGAACCGGTTGGGCACACTGCGTGTCGAACACGCTCACCCCGAACGTTTCGCCGACCCCGCGCACGGTTTCGCGTGGATCCGCATGATCGGCGCGCTGTTGGTGATCTACGGGCACAGTTCTCCGCTGGCCGGATCGGGCGAGTTGTTCCCGCCGGAATGGCCGTTGCAGCCCGATGAGGGCGTGCTCATGGGTTTTTTCGCGATGAGCGGCTTTCAGATCACCGAGAGCTGGATTCGCGATCCGCATCCCGTCCGGTTCGCCGCGAAACGAGTGCTGCGGCTGTGGCCGCCGATGCTCACCGTCACCTTGGGCTTGGCGCTGATCGTCGGGCCGCTGGTGACGACGCTGACGGCGGGGGAGTACTTCGCCGCGCGCGACACCTGGGGTTACATCGTCAACAACGCCGGGTTGCTGACGTTGAAGCACGAACTTCCCGGAGTGTTCACCGAGAATCCGTGGCCCGGCGCGGTGAACGGTTCGCTGTGGACGCTGCCGATGGAACTGCTCGCCTACGGCGGGTTGTACGCGCTGTTGCTGGCGGGCGCGGCGAAACAGCGGTGGCGGTGGCTCGCGGTCGTGGCGCTGGCCGCGCTCGTGGTGTGGGACCGCTACCTGGAACAGCAGCCGGGCGCGGAATCCGCGGGTTCGATGTTGAGCGTTCCGGTGGAACCGCTGGTGGCGTTCCTGGTGGCGTTCGCATTCGGCGTGGTCTTGAACCTCTACCGGATCCCGTTGTCGATGACGGCCGCCGTCACGGGCTTGGCGGTGCTCGCCGCGATGCCGAACAGCATTTCCGCTTCGTTCCTGATGGTGTTCGCGGCGAGTTACGCGGTGGTGGTGGCCGGGCACTTCTGGCCTGCGCGGCTCACGGTTCCGGGATTCCTCGTCAACGGCAGTTACGGCGTGTACGTGTGGGGCTTTCCCGTTCAGCAGCTGCTGGCGATGGCCGGTGTCGCGAACCAGTACTTGATGTTGTTGTGCGCGGCCCCGATCGCCTATGTGCTGGGCACCTTGTCGTGGGTGTTCGTCGAGGAGCCGACGATGCGGCTGCGGCATTACATCGCGCCGGAGACCCGGCGGCGCTCGAGGCGACGCGATTCGAGCGACGGCCAGGTCCGGGGCGACTCGGATCGCCGGGACGGCCGCGCCGACGACCGGGACCGGTACGAGGACGACGGGTGGGACGAGACCTGGCCGCAGGAGGACCCGGCGCCCGCACCGGCCCGCGGCTTCTCCGGCGAGCTCGGCCCCGCCGCCGACGAGCCCGCGCCGCCGCGAGGCGGCAGGCACGCACGCCGTCCGGATCCGCCGGCGCCGGAGGAGGAGACCCGTCCGCTCGGCAGGGTCTTCGGGGCGGCCGACCACCCCTGATCCGCGCGTAGCATCGGAGGCATGGCGCTGTTGTTCGGTGACAGGATCCGCATGATCGACCCGGAAGAGGCGTTGCCGGGCCGTTCCACCCCGCTACCGGTGCCGGAACGGCACGCGGTGTTCGGCGACCGCACGATCGTGCCGCCGTTCCCGCAGGGCACCGCGACGCTGGTCGTCGGCATGGGCTGCTTCTGGGGCGCGGAACGGATCTTCTGGCGGACCGAGGGCGTGTGGACCACCGCCGTCGGCTATGCGGGCGGCTACACGCCGAATCCCACTTATGAAGAGGTGTGCAGCGGTCTGACCGGGCACACCGAGGCCGTGCTGGTCGTCTTCGACCCGGCCGTGATCGAGCTGTCGCAGGTGCTGCGGGTGTTCTGGGAGGGCCACGACCCGACGCAGGGCCTGCGCCAGGGCAACGATCGCGGCAGCCAGTACCGCTCGGCCGTCTACTACGCCGACGACGCGCAGCGCGCGGCCGTGGAGGCGAGCCGGGAGCAGTACCAGGCGGCGTTGACCGCGGCCGGCCACGGCTCGATCACCACGGAGATCGGTCCGCTGCGGGAGTTCTACTACGCCGAGGGCTACCACCAGCAGTACCTGTCCGAGGCGAAGAACCCCAACGGCTATTGCGGCATCGGCGGCACCGGCGTGTCCTGCCCGATCGGCCTGGCCACGGAGTAATTCCGGCGATCGACTATTGATCAACTAATTCGACCCGTTCCCGCAACTCCGTGAAATTCACCTTTTCCCGGTCCAATTCAAGATCGAAACCGAACGGGTTCCGACACACTTCGTCCCGGCGCGCGATCCGCACGCCGGGACGAAGTATCGGGGGAGGAAAGCCGGGTCAGCCGAAGTTGACGTCCGCGCAGGAGTAGAAGGCGTTCGCGGTGTCCGCGACGTCCCACACGCCGAAGATCACGTGCCTTCCGGACTTGCCCTCGGGCATCTTTCCGTCGTGGACGTAGGTGTTCGGCGGCTGGGCGCCGCCGTAGTCCACGTCGACGAAGGGAGCGGGCTCGAGCTGGTCGCGGGACAGCGGCTTGCTCGGGTCCCAGCCGTCCTTGGTGACGAAGTAGCGGAACGAGCTCGTGGAGTGCGCGGCCGTGATCTTCCACTGGAACTGGAAGTCCTGACCAGCGGCGACATCCGTGGTGGGCCACTGGCCGCCGCGCGGGTCGTCGAGCTCGGAGAAGCCCTCGTTGCCCGCGGAGCAGAGCGAGCCGTCAACGGGACCCGCCTCCGGGAAGCCCTTCGGGCCTTCCACGCTCTGCGGCTCCCACTGGATCGCGCCGCAGTCGTTCAAGGTGCCGTTGGAGCAGGCCTCCTGGCGGCTTGCCGGGCTTTGAACGAATCCGTGGCCGTTCGCGACACCGGAAGTGAAAACCGGCAATGCCAAACCGGCGATGCTGAGCGCCGCGATACCGATCGTGCTTTTAACACGTTTCTTGAGCATGGGGGTGCTCCTTTCTGGATCGGTGCCGCAAAAGTTACTTCTCACCCTTCTGGCTTAATAGATCCGTTCTGCGCAATATGGGTACCGTCCGGAGCGGGCTTACTGGTCCAGACCTTGGGGCCAGTTGGTCTAGTCCATGATCGGGTTCGGCTTGCGGACGGCGGTGCCCGCACCGACCATCCGGGGCATGGCAGACAACGTGTATCGAGTCACCGAGATCGTCGGTTCGTCCTCGGAGGGAGTCGACGACGCCATCCGCAAAGGCGTGCGGCGGGCGGCGCAGACGCTGCGGGACGTCGACTGGTTCGAAGTCACCGAAGTTCGCGGCCACGTGGAGAACGGCGAGGTGGCCCACTTCCAGGTCGGGCTCAAGGTCGGGTTCAAGCTGGAGAGCTGACCCGCCGTGACGGCGAAACCGACCCGAAGACGAAAAAGGCCCGAAGACGAAAAAGGCCCCGCCGAACCCGGCGGGGCCTTTCTGCGAGCGGATGACGGGACTCGAACCCGCGACCCTCACCTTGGCAAGGTGATGCGCTACCAGCTGCGCTACATCCGCATCAGAACCTTGAGGGAAACTCGATCACCGGAGCGATCTCCGCGCCCCTCGAAGCGCTGTTGAGAACACTTTAACCCATCGTTCGCGCCCCGTTGCCGGGGGTCACCGACGGCTCGGCCGCCCACCTGAGCTGCGATGCGGACCGGCGAGCGCCGCCGCTCGGCCGACGGCGGCCGGGACGCCGACGCGGTGCTCGTGCCACCGGGTCCCGGCGCAGCGCGAGCGGGGCTGGTCCATTCGGCCGCCGTGATCGACAATGGTCCGGGTGCCGCCGAGTTTCACTCTCCAGGCCGATGACGGGCGCGATACGGTATCGGCACGCTCGGTGACGGTGCTCTGCACCGGAACGAGTGGCGGCACGGCTGAAACGACCGATCCGAGAACGCCCGGCGTCGGGCGAGGAGGCGACGATGAACCGGGTGGTTCGGGGTTCCGACGGCAGGCTGTGGAACGTGCGTTCCAGTCTCGAATGGTCGAACCCGATCGCGGGTGACGACTTCGAACACGACGTCAACGGCGGCGCGGGTCCCGCGATCCTGATGTTCGGCGTGCTGCTCGTGCTGGTCACCACGTTCGTGCTGTGGACCCCGGACGGGGTCGTCGTCCCGATCTGGCTGATCCTCGCGCTGCTCGTGGTGGTGCTGTTCTTCCCGGTGCGCTGGCTGCTGCACCGCCCGTGGACGATCATCGCCGAGACCCCCGGCGACGAGGAGGAGCACCAGCCGGAGCGCTGGGTCGGCGTGCAGCGCGGCTTCCTCAACGTGCGCCAGGAGACGGCGAAGATCGCCCGCCAGATCGAGCTCTACGCCGAACCGGACATGAACGGGTCGCTGCAGCCGACCGAGTGATCGGGCGCCGCCCACCGGCGGATCTTGGCAGACTGGTGGGGTGCCTGAGCTGCCGGAAGTCGAGGCGTTGGCGCGGCACCTGCGGGAGCACGCCGTGGGCCGTGCCGTCGCGCGAGTCGATGTGGCGTCGCTGAGCGTGCTCAAGACCGCCGACCCGCCGTACACCGCGCTGCAAGGCCGGACGGTCACCGCCGCCGATCGGCACGGGAAGTACCTGGATCTGGACTGCGACGGAGAGCACCTGGTGGTGCACCTCGCGCGCGCCGGGTGGCTGCGCTGGTCCGATGCGGTCTCGCCGACGCCGCCGAAGCCGGGTCGCGGGCCGATCGCGCTGCGGGTGCACCTCGGCGGCCCCGGTTTCGACCTGACCGAGGCGGGCACGCAGAAGAAGCTCGCGGTCTGGATCGTGCGGGACCCGTCCGAGGTGCCGGGAATCGCGCGGCTCGGGCCGGACGCGTTGGCGGTGACGGTGGACGAGTTCGCCGCTGTGCTCGCCGGCCGCACCGAGCGGGTGAAGACGGTGCTCACCGACCAGAACCGGCTGGCGGGCATCGGCAACGCTTACTCCGACGAGATCCTGCACCGCGCCCGGCTCTCGCCGTTCGCGACCGCGGGCAAGCTCGACGACGAGTCGGTGCGGCTCCTGTTCGCCGCGATGCGGGACGTGCTCACCGACGCGGTGGAACGGTCGGCGCACCAGGACGCGGCGCGGTTGAAGGCGGAGAAGCGATCCGGTCTGCGGGTGCACGGGCGGACCGGTTTGCCCTGCCCGGTGTGCGGTGACCTGGTGCGGGAGGTCTCGTTCGCGGACCGCTCCCTGCAGTACTGCCCGACGTGCCAGACCGGTGGCAAGAAGCTCGCGGACCGGCGGATGTCGCGGCTGCTGAAGTGATCCGGCCCGCTCTCGTCCGGTTGCGATCGTTCGGCGCAGCCGATGAGCCCGAACGGTGGCGGGAAGAACCGCTCACCGAAGGGATCGGTCTACCCAGCGTAGTCTTCTTGATTCCTTGAGTGTCGGGGAAGAATACTGGTGCAGTGCCGGAGCTGTTGACCGAGCGGACCGTGCTGACCGCGCTCGCCGCCCTCGCCGTGCTCGGAATGTTCGTGCTGCTGTGCCGTTCACGCCGAGTGAGTACCTCGGTGGAGGACGCGATGCTGACGGCCTTGCATCACGTGACAGGAGCTGCACCGTTCCTGCGGTCGGGCATGACCCAGGAGTCGGCGGACAAGACCGCACCGCACCTGCGCGAGTTGCTCTCGTGCGTGGCGGTGGGCGTGGTCGATGCCGACGGAACGCTGCTGAGCTGGGACGGGGACGCCAACCAGCACTACGCCGACCTGCGCGGCAAGATCGAAGTGGCGTTGCGCGACGGCAAGCGCGAGTACATCGACCACACCGACCTGCTGTGCGACCAGCGGCCCTGCCTGATGCGGTACGGGGTCGTGGTGCCGCTGGAGGTCGCAGGGGAGATCCGCGGCGTGCTGGTCATCATCAGCGGCGGCGACCGCAAGCGGCTGCTGCGGGCCGCCAGCGAGGTGGCGCACCACGTGTCCACCCACCTGGAGCTGGCCGAGCTGCAGGAGTCGAAGGAGAAGCTGGCGCGCGCCGAGGTCCGTGCGCTGCGGGCGCAGATCTCCCCGCACTTCATCTACAACGCGCTCAACACCATCTCCTCGCAGATCCGCAACGATCCGGAGCAGGCCCGCGACCTGCTGATGGAGTTCGCGGACTTCACCCGCTACTCGTTCCGCTCCACCGGGCTGTACACGACGCTGGCCGACGAGATCCGCAACATCGACCGCTACCTGATCCTGGAGCGCGCGCGGTTCGGCCCGGACCGGTTGAAGGTGCAGCTCAAGATCGCGCCGGAGGTGCTGCCCGTGGTGGTGCCGTTCCTGGCGCTGCAACCGCTGGTGGAGAACGCGGTGCGGCACGGGCTCGCGACGAAGCCGGGCGGCGGCACGGTGTCGGTGGTCGCCGAGGATCGCGGCTCGGAGGCGTTGATCAGCGTGGACGACGACGGCATCGGGATGGATCCGAACCGGCTCGACGCGGAGCTGGCGAACGCGCACCTGACGGGCGCGCACGTGGGCCTCGGCAACATCAACAACCGGATGCGCGCCACCTTCGGCGACGACTACGGCCTGGTCGTGGAGACCGCGGAGAACGCGGGAATGAAGGTCATCATGCGAGTCCCGAAGTTCGCCCCCGGCGTACTCCCGCTGCCCGTCGCCGCCTTCGACGAACCCTCTCCCGGCCCCACCGCCCAACCCAGCCACTGACCCGCCCCGGCTGCACCGCGCCGACCCGGGCGAATGTGGCCTTCGCCCAGTGAGAACGGTCGAATGGGCCGTTCACTCCGCCGCCGCCGTCAGGTGGACGGCCCGTTCGCCGGGCGGAGGAGGCATTCACCTCGGGCTCGGGGAGGGGCGGTCCGAGCGGTCTTGAGGTCGGCGGGAACGGGGCGCCGTGATCACCGCCGAGCGGCAGCGGAGCCGGTAGCGTCGAGGCATGAATGACGACTCTCCGCAGAAGTTCACCGACGTCCTGACCGGC
This sequence comes from Saccharopolyspora gloriosae, assembly GCF_022828475.1. GTDB lineage: Bacteria > Actinomycetota > Actinomycetes > Mycobacteriales > Pseudonocardiaceae > Saccharopolyspora_C > Saccharopolyspora_C gloriosae_A. The sequence goes on from NZ_CP059557.1 coordinate 79,948, forward strand.
AAGCTCGCTTCGAAACTGCCGCCCAAGCTGGCCGAGCGGGCTGAGCGCGGACCGGTGGTGGCGGTCGTCAAGCTGCACGGCACGATCACGCCGACGCCCGGTCCCGTCAACCGCGGCACCATCTCGATGCAGACCACCGAGTCGGCGCTGACCAGGGCGTTCAGCCACGATCGTCTCTCCGCGGTGGTGCTGTCGATCAACTCGCCCGGTGGTGCCCCCACCCAGTCGGCGCTGGTGGCGGACCGGATCCGCGGGCTGGCCGCGGAGAAGAAGGTGCCGGTGCTGGCGTTCTGCGAGGACGTCGCCGCCTCCGGCGGGTACTGGCTGGCCTGCGCCGCCGACGAGATCTACGCGCACCGCACCTCGATGGTCGGGTCGGTCGGTGTGGTGAGCGCGAGCTTCGGGCTAGACGGCCTGCTGGAGCGCATCGGCGTGGAACGCCGGGTGTACACGGCGGGCGAGAACAAGGTCCGGCTGGACCCGTTCAGCCCGGAGAAGGACGAGGACGTGCGCTGGTTGCACGGCTTGCAGACCGAGCTGCACGAGCAGTTCACCGATTGGGTGCGGGAGCGGCGCGGCGACAAGCTCAGCAGCACCGAGGAGCTGTTCACCGGTGAGGTGTGGACCGGGGCGCGGGCCAAGGAGCTCGGGCTCGTGGACGGCCTGGGCACGCTGCGCAGCATCGTGAAGGACAGGTTCCCGAAGGCGCACATCGTGGACGTCGAGCCGCGCAAGCCGCTGCTGGCTCGGCTCAGCGGGAGCGGACCCGGTGCTCGGCTCGGCCTGGGTGCCTCGGCGTCGTCACTGGTGGAGGCGTTGGAGCAGCGCGCCCAGTGGTCCCGCTTCGGACTGTGAGCGCCCGGCGGAGCGCGTCGTCGGACCTCCGTCGGGCGCGCTTCGCCGACCCCGCCGCCTCCGTGTCCGATCGAACACCGTACGTTGATTCCGCGGCGTGACACACCTCACTCGCGTGTGCCCGGCGGCGTGCCCTGTGTCGCTCGCCCGAGTGATGCCACGATGATCTGCGCAGCGGCTGCCACGGCATCGCTCAGCAACGCCGCACGTGCGGGCGGACTCGCGACATCGTCGTCGCGGTGTCCGGGCCGAGAGATCTGATCGTGGACAGTGCGCCACCAGGCGCGGCAGGATTGGCGTTACAGTGAGTATTCAACCGGACACCAATGTTCAGCCCGGCGCCTCGGGATTAGTCGTGCTGGCTGTGGACGACGAGATGGCCGGCCTCGACGAGATGAAGTTCCTGCTCGAGAACAACCCGCGCGTGCAGCGGGTGCTCCTCGCGTTCGACGCCGCCGAGGCGTTGCGCCTGCTGCGCAGCGACGATCAGCTGCGCTCCCGGGACAGCGAGGAGTCCGTCGTGGACGCGGTGTTCGCCGACGTGTCCATGCCGGGGCTCAGCGGCATGGAACTGGCCAGGGTCCTCAACGCCTTCAAGCAGCCGCCCTCGCTGGTGTTCATCACCGGACACGAGGAGAACGCGCTGGAGGCGTTCGAGGTGGGCGCCTTGGACTACATCATGAAACCCGCCGACGCCGACCGCGTGGACCGCGCGTTGCGCAACATCGAACGCACCAAGGCCGAACGCGCCGCCGGTGACCGGCCGGACGCCCCGGCCGCCGAACTTCCCGCCGCCGACGAGGACGAGGTGATCCCTGTGGAGCTGGCCGGAACGACGAAGATGGTGTCCCGCAAGACGGTGCGCTGGGTGGAGGCGCAGGGCGACTACGCGCGCCTGCACACCACCGACGGCGGGTCGCACCTGGTGCGGATTCCGCTGGCACAGCTGGAGGAACGCTGGGCCGACGCCAACTTCATCCGCATCCACCGGTCGTACCTGGTGTCGATGTCCCTGGTCAGCGAGCTCCGGATGTCCTCGTCCGGCTATTCGGTGCTGCTCGGCGGCGGCGAACCGAAGGAGCTCCCGGTCAGCAGGCGCCACACCCGTGAGCTGAAGGACCGGTTGGTGCGCGCGCCCCGGCAGGGCTGGGGGTCGCAGGGATGAGCCGCCGCCACCCGGCCGGTAGGGCATGACGCCGGAGCAGCCGACGAGCGCACCCGGGGGGCGCCGTCCTCGTCGGCAACGGGTGGTTCTGTCCGATCGGCGCCACGGAGCGCCCGTACCCCGTACGATCATGGAACTGGAGGAGCAGACCAGCGTCGGTGAGGTGCTGGTCCGTTATCTGGTGCGCGCCCAGCTGCGGAGCGCGCTGCTGATGACGGGACTGCTCGGGGCAGGCCTGTTCGGGCTGCCGCTGCTGTTCTACGTGCTGCCGTCGCTGGGAGACATGGTGATCGCCGGAATCCGGTTACCTTGGCTGGTGCTCGGGGTGTTGCCGTACCCGTTCATGGCGTTGCTCGGTTTCTGGTATTCGCGGGCCGCGGCTCGGCATGAGCGCGACTTCCTGCACATGATCGAGCGGTAGCGGAGGGTTCGGCGGTGCCGGAGGTCTCCGTTATCTGGACGTTGGGCGGAATCGCCGTCGTGGTGCTGGCGACGTTCGCCATCGGTGCTTGGGGTTCGAGCCACGCGCGCGCCACTTCGGACCTGCACCGCGCACGGCGGCTGGTCCGCGAGGAGCGCAACGCCGCGGCCATCTCGGGCGAGTACCTGTCGGCGGCGTCGTTCCTGGGCGTGGCCGGGCTGATCCTCAAGGACGGTTCGAGCGCGCTGTGGTATCCGATCGGGTTCGCTTCCGGGTATCTGGCGGTCATGTTGTTCATCGCGGCGCCGCTGCGCCGTTCCGGGGCCTACACGGTGCCCGATTTCGCCGTGGTGCGGCTGGATTCGCCGTGGCTGCGCTGGTTCACCACCGCGTTCGTCGTGGTGATCGGCTGGTTGTACCTGGTGCCGCAGTTCCAGGCGGCCGGGCTGACGTTCGCCGTGATCGCCGAGGTGCCCGCCTGGGCGGGGGCGGTGGCGCTGCTGCCGGTGGTGCTGGCCAGCGTGTTCAGCGGCGGCATGCGCGCGGTGACGCTGGTCCAGGCGTTCCAGTACTGGCTGAAGCTGTTCGCGATCACGTTCCCGGCGTTCGTCCTGTTCGCGGTGTTCCTGCTGGGCGGTTCGGCGCAGGAGCGGCTCAACGCGCCCGGACCGGTCTTCGAGCGCGACACGAGCGTGGAAGTCGAGACCTCGGTGACGTTGCAGGTGACCGAGCCGACGTGGCTTCGGGTCACCGGGACGCGGGATTCGCCGCCGGATCCGCTGAAGACGAGCGGGACGGCCGACGTGTGGGTGAAGCCCGGCGACTACGAGGTGGACGCGGGCAGCGCGCTGTCGTTCCCCGCCGGTGCCGCGGTGCCGGTGGTGGCCGGTGCGGAGGCGGACAACGGTTCGTGGATGCATCCCGGCAGCGATGATTCGGCGTCGCTGGCCGGTACGTACTCGCTGATCCTCGCGACCTTCCTCGGCACGATGGGGTTGCCGCACGTGCTGGTCCGCTTCTACTCGAACCCGAGCGGGCACGGTGCGCGGCGCACGGCGCTGTTCGTGCTGATCCTGCTGGGCACCTTCTACCTGTTCCCGACGGTGCTGGGCCTGCTGTCCCGGCTCTTCACGCCGAAGTTGCTGGCCACGGGCGAGACGGACGCGGCAGTGCTGCTGTTGCCGCACGCGATGCTCGACAACTGGCTGGGCGCGCTGCTGGCGGCGTTGACGGCGGCGGGCGCGTTCGCGGCGTTCGTGTCGACCTCCTCCGGCCTGGTGGTGAGCGTCGCCGGGGTGGTGTCGTCGAACTTTCAGCGGGTCAAGAACTGGCAGCTGCCCGTTTTGCTGCTGCTCACCGCGGTGGTGCCGATGGGTTTGGCGCTGCTGGTGTCCGATCAGGACCTGGCGCGCAGCGTCGGGCTGGCGTTCGCGATGGCGGCGTCCACGTTCTGCCCGCTGCTGGTGCTGGGCGTGTGGTGGCGGCGGTTGACGGCGTTCGGCGCCGCGGCGGGCTTGCTGGCCGGTGGCGGCCTGGTGCTGGCGGCGTTGGCGGTGAGCGTGGTGCGGCCGGACGCGGGCGGCTTGTTCGGGGAGCTGGTCCGCCAGCCCGCGTTGGTGAGCGTGCCCGTTGCGTTCGCGGCGATGGTGCTGGTCAGCTTGGGAACGCGGCGGCAGGTTCCGGAGGGAGTGTCGCGGATGATGCTGCGGATGCACGCGCCGGATCGGCTGGGGTTCCAGGACGATCCGCGTACCCGCAAGCCGATGCCGGCCAAGGAATCCGGCGGTCGCCACCGCCGTTGATCCGTTCGGTGCGCCGGTGGACACCCGTTCACCGCGCTCCCCGCATCTCCCCGCCCCCCTTGTGGGGGACGGCATTGGGGGAGAGTTCGCCTGCGCTGCAGTTCAACGGCGATGCACGTAGCGTCACTGAGCAATTTCGCGAGAACTTCGACCGAGTTGTCCACCGGCGCGACCGCCCTGGGAAATGTTGTTCTCGCGCAGCCGATTCGACCGGACGGTCCGGACTAACCGGGCGAACGGACCAAGCCTCGAGAAAACCTCGTGATCTCCTGACCTGCTTGGGGGAAGCCAGATGAAGATCCGAGTGACAGAGGTCACGGTGCGTGGCAGGCTCTAGTACCTGCGGCTGATCTGAACACCCAGCGGATTGATATCAATCCACTTTCGGGTCTTTTCAGATTCGGACGAACTACGTAGCGTTCGCGCGGCGATTAGAGACAGAGGTCACACGGCGCCGGTGAGTGCGGCCTCTCCGACTCAGGAGGACAACCGTGAGCTCCACGGGTCAGAGCGATCCCAGTTCCGGCATCGATGCCGAAACCTGGGCCGCTGCCCAGAACAGCCCCGAATTCGCGACGCTGCGCCAACGACTGCGCAAGTTCGTCTTCCCGGTATCGGCGATCTTCCTCGTCTGGTACCTGGTCTACGTCCTGCTCGCCGACTACGCCCACGGATTCATGAGCATCAAGCTCGTCGGCAACATCAACGTCGGGCTGGTGCTCGGGCTGCTGCAGTTCGTCTCCACCTTCCTCATCACGACCCTCTACGTCCGGTACGCCAACAAGAACCTGGACCCGGTCGCCGAGCAGATCCGCGAACGCGTTGAAGGAGAGCAGCGGTGATCAGCAGATTCCAACCCGTGCTCGCCCATCCCCACCTGGCTCAGGCGCCCGATCCCGCGGCGAACCGATGGCTCAACATCGGCATCTTCGGGCTGTTCGTCCTGGTCACCATGGTGGTCGTGTTCCGCGCCAGCCGGAATACGAAGACCGCCTCGGACTACTACGCGGCGGGCCGCGCGTTCAGCGGGCCGCAGAACGGCATCGCGATCTCCGGCGACTACCTGTCGGCCGCGTCGTTCCTCGGCATCGCCGGAGCGATCGCGGTGTACGGCTACGACGGGTTCCTCTACTCGATCGGGTTCCTGGTCGCGTGGCTGGTGGCGTTGCTGCTGGTCGCGGAGCTGTTGCGGAACACCGGCCGCTACACGATGGCCGACGTGCTGAGCTTCCGGATGCGGGAACGCCCGGTGCGCACCGCGGCCTCGCTGTCCACGCTGGCGGTGTCGTTCTTCTACCTGCTCGCCCAGATGGCCGGTGCCGGTGGCCTGATCGCGCTGCTGCTGGGCATCGAGAACAAGGCGCAACAGGGGATCGTGATCGCCGTGGTCGGCGCGCTGATGATCCTGTACGTGCTGGTCGGCGGCATGAAGGGCACCACGTGGGTGCAGATCATCAAGGCCGCGCTGCTGATCGCGGGCGCGTTCGTGATGACCGTGTGGGTGCTCGCGAAGTTCGGGTTCAACCTGTCCGGCCTGCTCGGGTCGGCGGTGGAACGGGCCGGTGCCGGCGGCGACGCGCTGCTCAACCCCGGTGCGCAGTACGGCGAGTCCAACGCGAGCAGGCTCGACTTCCTGTCGCTGGGCATCGCGCTGGTGCTGGGCACCGCCGGACTGCCGCACGTGCTGATGCGCTTCTACACGGTGCCCACCGCGAAGGAAGCGCGACGTTCGGTGGTCTGGTCGATCTGGCTGATCGGCATGTTCTACCTGTTCACGCTGGTGCTCGGATACGGCGCGGGAGCCATGGTCGGGCCGGAGGCGATCAAGGACGCGCCGGGCGGGGTGAACTCCGCTGCGCCGCTGCTGGCGTTGGAGCTGGGCGGGCCGCTGCTGCTCGGGTTCATCTCGGCGGTCGCGTTCGCCACCATCCTCGCCGTCGTCGCGGGACTGACGATCACCGCTTCGGCCTCGTTCGCGCACGACATCTACGCGAACGTGATCAAGAAGGGGAAGGTCGACGACAAGCAGCAGGAGGTGAAGGTCGCCCGGATCACCGCGGTGGTGATCGGCATCGTGTCGATCCTCGGCGGGATCGCGGCGAACGGCCAGAACGTGGCGTTCCTGGTGGCGCTGGCGTTCGCGGTGGCGGCCTCGGCGAACCTGCCGACGTTGCTGTACTCGCTGTTCTGGAAGCGGTTCAACACTTCCGGGGCGCTGTGGAGCATCTACGGCGGGCTCACCGTGACCATCGTGCTGATCGTGTTCTCGCCCGCGGTCAGCGGCGGTGAGGAGGCGATGTTCCCGTCGCTGGACTTCGCGTGGTTCCCGTTGAAGAACCCCGGTCTGGTCTCGATTCCGCTGTCCTTCCTGCTCGGCTACCTCGGCACGATCCTGAGCAAGGAGCCGCACAACGCCGAGAAGTTCGCCGAGATGGAGGTCCGCTCCCTCACCGGCGCCGGAGCGGAGAAGGCCACCGAGCACTGATCCCCCGGAGTGAACGGACCGTTCGTCCAACGGGATGGGACGAACGGTCCGTTCACCCACTCCCGATCGGCATGGCCGCCGGGCGCCCCGGGCGCTCGCCGGCCGGTCGGTGCCGCTCGGGTTCCCCGAGTGAACGGACCGTTCGTCCAAGCTGATTGGACGAACGGTCCGTTCACTTCTTCCGAGCCGAGCCGAGCCGAGCCGAGCCGAGCCGGGGCGTGCCGGTGCCGGCTCTGGGCTTCGGTTGTGAGTGAACGGACCGTTCGTCCAACCGGTTCGGACGAACGGTCCGTTCACTGCGCCCGCGGCCGACACCTCACGACAGGCCCACGGCGGGCGTGGCAGCATCGAGGCGTGACTACCCCGATGCAAGTACCCGGCGTGCCGCCGGAGGAGCTGCCCGCCGAGCTGCCCACCGCGAACTTCGCGCTGCTGGACGTCCGCGAGAACGACGAGTGGGCCGCGGGCCACGCCCCGGGCGCGCTGCACATCCCGATGAACGAGGTCCCGCAGCGGCTCGACGAGCTCCCGGAGGCCGATCAGGTTTACGTCGTGTGCCGCTCCGGCGGCCGCTCCGCACGGGTGACGGCGTACCTGAACGCGAACGGCTGGGACGCCGTCAACGTGGAGCGCGGCATGAACGGTTGGTCCGCCTCGGGCCGTCCCGTGGTGTCCGACGAGCCCGGCGCCGAGCCGTTCGTGCTGTGACGACACCGCCACCGGATCGCCGGCCGCCGGAGTCGACCTTGCGGGTGGAGTGGGTGGCCACTCCACCGGGAGGCCTGCGTCCAGGTCGCCGCCCGCGCCCTGCGGAGCGCTACACCGGGCCGCCGTCGTATCCGGGGGTGCCGAGGTGGGGCTTCCCGCTGCTGGGCTGGCGTTGGCCGCTGGCGTTGCCGACGCGTCCGCAGATCGATCCGGTGCAGCGGGTGACTTGGCTGTCCGGGATGGCGTGGTCGGCGTTGTGGTTGATGGCCGCCGTGTCGGGCATCGCGGCGGTGGGCGAGGCGTGGCGGTACGTCCTGCTGCTGATGAGCCGGGGTTCGGCGCTGTCGAAGCTGGCGCTGGACCTGTCGGACACGCTGGTGGTGACGGCGGGCGTGCTGAGCTGGCTGCTCGGCGTGACCAGTGGCGTGTTCGCGGTGCTGTGGTTGTTGTGGGCGCGCAAGGCTTCGGCGCGGCGGCTGGAGGTGTCGCCGCGTCGCCCGGAGTGGCAGGTCGTGGCGGGCGTGCTGGTGCCGGGCGTGAACCTGGTGGCGCCGGGCACGGCGCTGGCGGAGCTGGAGCACGGGGTGCTGGCCACGGCGGGTGATCGCAGGCTGGAGTCCCGGCCGCGCCCGTCGCGGCTGGTGGGCGCCTGGTGGATCGCGTGGGCGGTGAGCCTGGTACTCGGCTTGGCCGCGTTCCTGTGGCGGTTCCGCGACGGTGTGCAGGCGATGGCGGACGGCGTGGTGCTGCACTTCTGGACGGATGTGGCGGCGGTGGTGTGCGCGGTGCTCACCATGCGCGTGATCAACTACTTGACGAGCCTGATCGTGCCGCTGGATCCGACTCTGCTGCTGCGCCACCGGGTACTCGGGGTCAAGGACGCTCCGAAACCGGTCCGCCCGGACCGCCCGTCCACCGCACCTCGCTGATTCCTCGAACAGCGACACGCGCCCGACGCCCGCTGAGGTGACCGCCTCCTTCGTCCACTCCCGCGTTGGGTCCACCGGGGACCGGTTCACCGATGCGAGTGGGCGAACGGGGCGTTCGCCTGGTGGCCACGTGGGTTCATCCGGTGGTTCTGCGGCCGGGATAATGCGCGATATGGGTGTTCCGGAGGTCGTGGCGCATCGTGGGGCGTCGGCGGAACGCGCTGAGCACACCCTCGGCGCCTACCAGGTCGCGCTGGATCAGGGCGCCGACGCGTTGGAGTGCGATGTGCGCGTGACGCGCGACGGGCACTTGGTGTGCGTGCACGATCGCCGCGTGGACCGCACGTCCACCGGCCGGGGTGTCGTGAGCGAGTTGACGTTGGGCGCGCTGTCCCGCTTCGACTTCGCGCATTGGCACCACGAGCTGCCGGATTCCGCGGACGACCTGGTCTTCGAGCCGCGGGCGAGCCCGATGGGCGGCGTGTCGCAGCGCCGCATCCTCACCTTCGACGAGCTGCTGGGCTTGGTGCGGGCGCAGTCGCGTCCGGTGCGGTTGTTCGCGGAGACGAAGCATCCGGTGCGGTACGGGGGCCTGGTGGAGGCGAAGTTGACGGCCGCGCTGGCCAGGCACGGGGTGTCGGCGCCCGCGTACAAGGACGATTCGCCGGTGGTGATGATGTCGTTCTCGTCGTCGGCGGTGCGCCGGTTCCGGGCGAATGCGCCGGGGGTGCCGACGGTGTTGTTGTTCGACCATTCGTCGCGGGCGGCGCGAGCGGGGGAGTTGCCGCGCTGGGCGGATGTGGCGGGGCCGAGTATCCGGCTGCTGCAGCAGGACCCGGAGCTGGCGGCGAAGATGGCGGCGCGCGGCCGGGACACCTACTGCTGGACGGTGGACGCCGCGCGGGACGTGGAGTTGTGCCGCCGCGCCGGGGTGCGGTTCGTGGCGACGAATCGGCCGGGTGCGACGCGGGCGAGGTTGTCGGGCTTTCACGGTTAGGCGTGCGGGTGTGATCCGTCTTGTCGGCGGCGAAGCCGACGAGTGACCACCAGAGCACGACGTCCACCGGCGGGTTCTCGGCGATTCCCTCCCGAGGGCGGCTTTTTCCTCGTGGCTGCGCTGATCGGAAAATGGACCCAGCAGCGGGGAACCGCTGAGGTTCCGCGACCCGACGCACTACGCGGGTCATTCCGAGTTGACCCGGAAAGTCGGGTTCGGTGGCGGCTCGATAGCGTCGGTGGGTCCTGTCACATCAGCGAGGAGGCTTCGAGTGTCGAAGCGAACGGCCCCGTCCCAGCGCGCTGAGGGAGCTGTCGGCCCGAGGCAGCCTTGCCCGTGCGGTTCCGGGAAGCGCTACAAGGCGTGCCACGGCGCGGCGGGCGGCTCCGCCGACGTGATCGTGACCAGGCCTTTCGAGGGCCTGGCGGCGGAGGGCGATTTGGTCGCGCTGCGCGAGTTCGTGCCGTCGGCGACGGCGAAGCTGCCGCTGCGCGACGGCGGCGAGGTCACCGTCGCTTCGGTGTTGCCGATGGCGGCGGCAGCGGTGAAGCGCACCGACGAGCAGGCCTTCATCGGCCTCCAGGTGCAGACTCGTTCGGGTGATCTGAGCCGGGATTTGGCCCGCGCGATCGAGTGGGTGCAGCAGGCGGAGCCGGGCGAGTCGCTGCCGGTGGTCGGTCCGGAGCAGCCGCAGGACGGAGTGCCGACCCGGTTGCAGGACCTGATCGACCCGGACGCGGAGCTGGACGTGGTGCTGCACGAGGACTTCTCCTGGTGGCTGCCGGAGGGCACCGAGGCCACCGGTGACGTCGCGCTGTCGTTGGAGCGCGCGAACGCCGCGATCATGCCGACGGAGCGGCTGACCGCCGAAGGCGCGCGTTCGGCGTACTGGGTGGATCCGGGCGAGAAGGCGCATCTGCGGTGGGTGCGCCCGGAGCCGGAGGAGAAGTTGCTGGCCGCGCTGGCCCGGTTGTCGGCGCGCGGTGAGCTGGCGTTGGACGAGGACAGCAAGTTCGCGGGTTCGTTCCGCGCGCACGGCGTTTTGGTGCCGGTGTGGGACCTGGACCGGGACAAGCATCCTCGCGAGTGGAACGAACCGGCCGCGGCGCTGGGCGAGCGGTTGGCCGAGGCGTTGGAGTCGTTGGAGTCGACGCCGCTGGACGCCGCTGAGCGCCGTTCGCGCGACGGCCTGCGCGGCCGCCAGATCACGCTGCGCTGAGCCCGGCGGGCGCTCGCCGCTGCGGCGAGCGCCCGCGCTCAGGAACGGTTCCCGAAGGCTTCTTAGGCCATCAGGGTGAAAGTCGGCCGATCCGGCAACCGCTCGCCCCGCTGGGGCGTGTCCTTCCACAGCAACAGGTCGTGGAGGGGAGGCGGCGTGACCGCTCAATTGCCCGCCGTGCGCGCCGCTTCGGAAGCGTCGGTGGGTTGGTCACGCCCGGCGCGTCAAGGGGATATGGCGACGGAGGACGATTTCGCGGAGTTCGTGCGCGTCGCCCTGCCCGGGTTGATGCGCTACGGCCACGCGCTCACGGGCAATCCGCACGACGCGGCGGATCTGGTGCAGACCGTGCTGGAGAAGGTCGGCGCGCGCTGGTCGAAGATCAGTCAGCAGTGCGAGGAGCCGCGCGCCTACATCCGCAAGGCGATGGCGAACACGCACGTGAGCAAGTGGCGCCGCACTCGCCGGGAGACGTTGCTCGCGGAGTTCCCGGACGTGCCCGCGGTGGAGTCGCCGGACCGCTTGGAGAACGAGCCGTTGTGGCAGGCGTTGCGCGGTTTGCCGCCGAGGCAGCGCGCGGTGGTGGTGCTGCGCTACTACGAGGGTTTGTCGGAGGCGGAGATCGCCGAGACGCTCGGGGTCAGCGCGGGCACCGTGAAGAGTCAGGCCAGCAAGGCGTTGGCGTCGTTGCGCCGCAGGCTCGGCCCGGTGTTCGAGGGCGGTGGGGTGTGATGGGCGACCTCGACGACGAGCTGCACCGGATGTTCGCCGACGACCGGCTGGAGGTGCCGGTCCGCACCGGCGCCGAGTGGTCGCTGGTGGCGGGCGCGCGGCGGCGTCGCAAGCGGCAGACGACGGTGGCCGCGGTGGGCGGTGCGCTGGCGATGACGGTGCTGGTGGGCGGTGGCGCGGTGCTGATCGCGCGGCCCGCGCCGGAGGAGGTGCGGCCGGCGGTGCCGCCTGCGGTGAGCACGTCGGTGCGGGTCCCGGGCGATCCGTCGGTTCCGGACGTCACCGCGACGTTCGTCCCGAACGCGCCGGGGGAGCCTGGGCGCGGTTCGCCGGACTCGGACTTTCCGCCGCAGCAGGGCTCGGACCCGACCAGCGAGCGTCTGTCGATCTTGCGCACTTCAGCCCCGGACCCGACGTCCTCGGAACCGTCGGAGCCTTCGACCTCGGACCCGTCCTCCTCGGAACCGACGACCCCGAGCACCGAACCCTCCGACGGGCCGGACTGAGCCACCGCGACGTGCGACGGCCCCGGCGCTGCGTGCACCGGGGCCGTCGTTCGTGGTGGGAGCGGGTGTCAGAGCGCTCCGCCCGCGGCCGGGGGAGCGGTCGGGTCGGAACCTTCGTCGCCGACGGATTCGCGGGCGAGGAAGTTCTCCACGTCGAACAGGTTCCCGTTGGAGCGGTCCACGACGGCCAGCAGCGTCGACATCTGCGAGACCTCTTCGACCTGTTCCTTGAGGAACCACTGGAGGAACTGCTCGCCGAGGTAGTCGCCTTCGTCGCGGGCGGCCTTGGCGAGCGTCACGATCTCCTGCGTCACTTCGCGTTCCTGCTCCAGCGCGAGGGCGACGAGTTCGCGGGTCTCGGTGAAGTCGTTGCGGACCTCTTCGATGGACGGGATGGCGACCTTGATGTCGTTGTCCATCAGGTATTGCACGATCATCATGGCGTGGTTGCGCTCTTCGACCGACTGGCGGTAGAAGTGCGCGGCCAGTCGCGGCAGGTCCTCGTTGTCGAACCACACCGCGACCGCGAGGTACTGCTGCGAAGCGGTGAGCTCGTTGCGCACCTGGTCCTGCAGCAGCTGGTGGAATCGGGATTCGCGGGGCTGGATCTTCTTAGCGGTGGTGGTCATGACTCGAAGAATACGCTCCAATTGACACCTCGCAATTCATCAGGCAACCCTTGGGAATGTTCGCCGAACCTTCCTTAAGTTTACTTTGCCTTATTTTGGCAAGGCAATCCTTAGTGGATTCATCGCGATCTTGTGAAGGTGTGCTCGGCGCTTTCGCGGGGGTCGGAAGACCGCAGTCGCGCGATGATCGTCGCGGCGTCGTCCGTGCTGCCGTGAGCCGTCATGTAGCTGGTCGAACCGTCGATGACCAGCACGGATACCTCGCCGGTGCGGTCGTTCGGCTGTGCTCGCACCAGGCGCGAGTCCCACCGGCCGAGGATGCCGGGGTCGGCGTCGAGCGCCCCGGTCACCTCTCGCGCGGTGCGCCGCGCAGCGGATTCCCAAGCTCGGTCGGCGTGACGGCGCGCGATTTCCGCGACGTACTGAATGGTGCGGAATCGCAGTTCTGTGGGCGGTTCCACATCGCCCAAGCAATGCACCGTGAAATCGCTCCAGACGACGTGGTCGCAGCCGTACCGGTCTTCCTGGATCCGTGCGCTCACGAATCCGCAGCCCTCGATGCCGCAATTGCACCGCCACAGCACCGTGGTGCGCGGCTGCTCCGGCCACTCGGTCGGCAGCAGCGGGCTCGACCGCCCGAGCAGGGAGTCCGGGTCCCGCCCGACGCCCCTCAAGCCCAGCGTCCGCCCGAACAGGTCTTCCCCGTCAACGACGAACACGAGAGCAGGCCCGCTCCCGATCCCCATCTCGACCTGCTCCACCCGCAGCCCGAACTCGCTGTAGGCGGGCTCCTCCCGATGCGCGATGCCGAATCCCATGCCTCCAGGGTGGCAGCCGAATATCACGTATCCGACTGTTGATCACGGCCTGTGCGGGCCGGGATCGATGTTGAAACGTTCGGGCGACGTCCTGCGACGTAACGGGGCTACGGCCCGGGAGTCTCCGGCACGATGGATCAATGGAGGTTCGAATGATGGCTCATGCCGAGACGGACGGTTTCGCGCCTGGTTCGATCGTGGAGGTCAGGGACGAGCAGTGGTTGGTGAAGCAGGCGGAACACTTATCGTCGGGCGCTTCCTCGGTTCGCTGCACGGGAGTGTCGGAGCTGGTCCGGGATGCGGAGGCCACGTTCCTCACGGATCTGGACGAGGTCCGGCCGCTGGCTCCGGAGTCGGCGCAGTTGGTGCGTGATGATTCGCCGGAGTTCCGCCGCACTCGGCTGTGGCTGGAGGCGGTGCTGCGCAAGACCGCTGCACCGCTGCACGACGATCGGTTGCTGGTGTCGCACCGGATGTTGCTGGACGACTTGAACTATCAGCGCCAGGCGGTGTCGCAGGCGTTGTTGGGGGAGAACCTGCGCACTCGGATCCTGATCGCAGATGCGGTCGGTCTCGGAAAGACGCTCGAGATCGGGATGTTGCTGTCCGAACTGGCGCGCCGTGGCCGGGCGGAGCGGGTGCTGGTGGTGACGCCGCGGCATGTGCTGGAGCAGATGCAGCACGAACTGTGGACGCGGTTCGCGATTCCGCTGGTGCGGCTGGACACCGATGGTCTGCAGCGGGTGCGCAGGCAGTTGCCGTCGAGCCGGAATCCGTTCACGTTCTTCCGCAAGGTGATCGTGTCGGTGGACACGTTGAAGTCGGAGAAGTACCGGGCTCATTTGGAGAATCACCGCTGGGACGCGGTGGTGATCGACGAGTCGCACAACTTGACGAACTCGGGCACGTTGAACAACCGCCTGGCCCGGGTGCTGGCTCCGCGTACCGATGCGTTGATCTTGGCTTCGGCCACGCCGCACAACGGTAAGAAGGAGTCGTTCGCGGAGTTGATGAACCTGCTCGATCCGACGGCCATCAAGGATCCGGACGAGTACCGGGTCGAGGACATCGCGCACCTTTTCGTGCGGCGGCACCGGCATTCGGAGGAGGTCGCGGCGGAGGTCGGTGATGACTGGGCGGAGCGCCCGGATCCGAAGGTGCTGGCGGTGCGGGCGAATGCGGCGGAGGAGGCCGTGATCGCGGAGTTGTCCTCGACGTGGCTGTATCCGGAGTCGGGGCGGTCGCCGATGGAGGGCAGGGGCGAGCGCTTGTTCCCGTGGACGTTGGCGAAGGCGTTCTTGTCTTCGGCGTCGGCGTTGCGCGAGACCATCAGGAACCGCAACAGGAATCGCCCGCGGCCGGAAGCCGAAGCGTTGACGAGGCTGGATGCGCTGGCAGCTGAGGTGGAGCAGGAGGGGGAGTCGAAGTTCGCGGCGCTGGTGGACTATTTGCGCGAGATTGGTGTCGGACCTGGGAAGGACACCCGGGTGGTGCTGTTCAGCGAGCGGCTGGCGACGTTGAACCGGTTGTTGCGCGATCTGCCTGCCGCGCTGGGCATGCCGAAGTCGGCGTTCGACACGTTGCACGGCGGCCTGCCGGACGTTCAGCAGCAGCAGGTGGTGGAGCAGTTCAAGCTGGCCGATTCCCCGTTGCGGGTCTTGGTGGCCGGTGACGTGGCCAGTGAGGGCGTCAACTTGCACGCGCAGTGCCACCACTTGGTGCATGCGGACATCCCGTGGAGCTTGATCCGCATCGAGCAGCGCAACGGCCGCATCGACCGGTACGGCCAGCATCATCCGCCGCAGATCACGGCGTTGGCGTTGACCGCGTCGGATGAGCGTTTTTCCGGCGATGTGCGGGTGTTGACGCGGTTGCTGGACAAGGAGCACGCGGCGCACAAGGCGCTGGGCGATGCGGCTTCGCTGATGAGCAAGCACAGCGTGAAGG
The DNA here is from genome assembly GCF_022828475.1 of Saccharopolyspora gloriosae. Classification (GTDB taxonomy): domain Bacteria; phylum Actinomycetota; class Actinomycetes; order Mycobacteriales; family Pseudonocardiaceae; genus Saccharopolyspora_C; species Saccharopolyspora_C gloriosae_A. The sequence continues at coordinate 95,161 of NZ_CP059557.1, forward strand.
CGGAGGAGGACGAGGTCGCGAAGGTCCTGCTGGGGGATCAGGAGCTGGATCTCGCGATCCCGGACGTCGCCGTGGACGACCTCGACTTCTTCGAGCAGATTTTGGCGCGGGGTGACGAGAAGGCGCCGAGCGGCCCGGAGCTCGACGTGGGGCACCACTTGTTCGCGGAGGACGTGGAGTTCCTGCGGGAGGCGTTGCGGGAGATCTACTCGAATCCGGCGGATTCGGTCCGGCAGGGCGGTGTGGGCTGGGAGGAAGCGGAGGATTCGTCGTGGGTGCGGTTGACGCCGCCGCCGGATCTGGTGCGCAGGTTGCGCGCGTTGCCGCAGTCGTATTTGGCGGACCGCAAGGTGACGGAGCGCTTGTTGCTAGCGACGAATCGCAAGACGGGCCAGTGGTATTTGGACCGCGCGAAGGAGCGCAAGGAGTCGGGCACGTTGTGGCCGGAGGCGCATTTCCTGGGGCCGCTGCATCCGGTGCTGGATTGGGCGTGTGACCGCGCGCTGGCCCGGATCGGCCGGAATCAGGTTCCGCTGGTCGTGGGTGAGACGGAGCTGCCGACGGTGTTGGTGCAGGGCACGTTGACGAACGCCCGCGGCCAGGTGGTGAGCGCGACGAACTGGGCTTTCGGCTTCATCGATGAGAGTTCGGGGCCGATCGGCGAGTCGGATGCGCTGGATTTCTTGGAGCGGGCGGGTGTCCGTCATCGCGGGGTGAATCCGGGTTTTGATCTGGAGCCGCACGAGTGGCAGTGGCTGGTGCCGAAGGGTGTGGCGGCGATGCGGGCTCATTTGAAGCGGGTGGAGGACAAGCACAGCGACGTCCTGTTCGCCCCGGTGTGGCAGGCGGAGGGCGAGTTGGAGCTGTGGGAGTCGCAGCGCCGGAAGCGTGCCGAGAACAGGGAACCGCAGCAGCGCAAGAAGGAACTCGACCACATCGAGGACGTGGGCGAGGGTGTGCGCGTGTCGCTTAAGGGGTTGTGGTCGAGCGGCACGCCGGGTGTGCGGGTGCTGGCGGTCGTCGTTCCGCGTGAGCGGGCAGAGGAGGGGCAGCGTTGAGTTCGTTCGATTCGATCGTGGTGTCCGGTGAGTTCGTCTCGGAGCACTATCTGGTGGAGCAGTTCCCGGCGCGGGTGCGGACGTTGCGCAAGACGTGGGCGGAGCGCGAGGAGCTGAAGGTGGCGACGCCGCGCAGTGGTCTGCTGGCGGTGGCGGGTTCGGTGGTGTCGTCGTTGACGGCGGCGCGCGAGGGCCGTGCGGGCGAGTTACCGGAGCTGTATCGCAGGCTGCGGGTGGCGTTGGGTTTCGTTTCCGGTGGTGGCGCGTCGGACGGGGATGGCTCGGTCGATTCCGTGCCGGAGCCGGTGCGGGTGCAGCGGCGTGGCGCGGAGGTGGAGGTGCGGGCGGTGCCGGTGCGCACCGCGTCGGGCCTGCACTTGGTGGTGTTGGAGGCGGCGGACGCGGCGACGGTCGAGGACGTGCTGGATTGGCATCCGGATTCGGCGCGGGACGCGGAGGGCGCGGGCCGGTTGCTCGATCCCGCGTTGATCGACGGTAAGCCGGAGCACGGCACGGCGCGGGTGATTTCGGCGTTGTTCGCGGCGGAGGAGCGGCAGCGCCCGGATTGGGTGTTGGTGCAGGCCGGCGGCTGGTTGTTGCTGACGGAGCGGCAGCGGTGGCCGGAGGGGCGTTGGGTCGCGGTGGATGTGGCGACGGCCGCGGAGCGCCGCGATGCGAAGGTGGCCGGCGAGTTGGAGACGATCGCGGCGCTGGTCGGTTCGGATGCGCTGGTGCCGGGGCCGGATGGTTCGTGCGGCTGGGATGGCGTGCTGGACGAGTCGGTGAAGCACGCGGTGGGTGTGTCGAAGGACTTGCGTGAGGGTGTGCGCGAGTCGGTGGAGTTGGTGGCGAACGAGATCGTCGCCCGTCGCCGCCGCGCGGGTTTGAAGGTCGAAGAGGTGGCCGAGGGGCTGCCGAAGAACGCCGCGCTGCCGATGTTGTTGCAGCGCCAGGCGTTGCGGTTCCTGTACCGCATCTTGTTCTTGTTGTACGCGGAGGCACGCCCGGAGCTGGGCATTTTGCCGTCGCAGGCCCCGGAGTACGCCGACGGCTACGGCTTGGACCGGTTGCGGGATTTGGCGTTGGTGGAGCTCACGGATCCGCGTTCGCTGGAGGGCACCCACCTGTACGAGTCGTTGCACCGGTTGTTCCGCCTGGTCGACCAGGGCCACGAGCCGGGCGATGACGGAGCTGGGCTGCGCTTTGAGGCGTTGCGCGCGGATCTGTTCGCCGACGGCGCGATCAGCCTGATCGACGCACCGTCCGATGTGGACGAACGATGGGGGTCGGAGCGGCAGGTGATCCGCGGTGTCGGCTTGGGCAACGAGTGTTTGCAGCTGGTGCTGCGGAAGTTGTTGCTGTCGAAGCCGGGCAAGGGCCGGGACGCGGGTTTCGTGTCGTACGCGCAGCTGGGCATCAACCAGTTGGGCGCGGTGTACGAGGGCTTGATGTCCTACAGCGGGTTCTTGGCGACGGAGGACTTGTATGAGGTCGCGAAGGGCGGCGACCCGAGCAAGGGAACGTGGGTGGTCACCACGGATCAGGCGCGTGAACTGGAGGCGCTGGATTCGGGCGTGTTCGTGAAGGTGCGGAACCCGGAGACGGGTGAGCTGGTGAACCGCAGGCACGAGCGGGGTTCGTTCGTGTTCCGATTATCGGGCCGGGAGCGGCAGCGCAGCGCCTCGTACTACACGCCGGAGGTGTTGACGCGGTGCGTGGTGAAGCATTCGCTGGCGGAGCTGCTGGATCAGGACGACCAGCGGACCCCGGCGCGGCGGATCTTGGAGTTGACGGTGTGCGAGCCGGCGCTGGGGTCGGGCGCGTTCCTGATCGAGGCGGTGAACCAGCTCGCCGAGGAGTACTTGAAGCGGGCACAGCAGGAGGCCGGGGAGGAGATCCCGCCGGAGCAGTACGCGCTGGAGCTGCAGAAGGTGAAGGCGTATCTGAGCCTGCACCAGTGCTACGGCGTGGACTTGAACGCGACGGCGCGGGAGCTGGCGGAGGTGTCGCTGTGGCTGAACGCGATGCACTCCGGCCTGCGCGCCCCGTGGTTCGGCCTGCACCTGAAGCGCGGCAATTCGCTGATCGGCGCGCGGCGCGCGGTGTACGAGGTGCCGCCGGAGAAAACGTTCTCCTGGTTGAAGGAGGTCCCGGCGGACCTGGCGTTGAGCGGTGACGTGCCGCTGGGCGCGTTGGAGGCCCGCAAGGTGCACCACTTCCTGTTGCCGGCCCAAGGCTGGGGAGCGGTCGCCGACACGAGGGAAGCGAAGGAACTCGCCCCGGCCGAAACCCAGGAACTGAAGGACTGGCGCAAGAAGGTCCGCCGCTCACCGAGCAAGACGCAGCGGAAACGGCTGTACGCCTTAGCGGAGCGGGTCGAGGCGTTGTGGTCGCTGGCCGCGCAGCGGCTGGAGATCGCCGAGGAGAAGATCAGCCGCCAGGCCGACGTGTGGGGAGCAGCGGACCTGGCTCAACGCGGCAACGGCGTGACCCGTGAGCAGGTCGAACGGTTCCTCAACGACCAGAACAACTCCTACCGCCGCCTGCGGCTGGCGATGGACGCGTGGTGCGCGCTGTGGTTCTGGCCGGTCACGACCGACGTCGAGCCGCCGGATTGGGACGACTGGCTAGACGGCCTGGAAGCCGTCCTCGGAGTCGCCTACAAGGCGGAGAGCAAGAAGGACACCCCGCAGAGCAGCCTGTTCAGCACCCGCACCCAGTGGGCCGACCTCGACGACGCCGAACACGAACAACGCGTCTGGTTCCGCATGACGGAGATCAGCAAGGTCTTGGAAGCGCACAAGTGGCTGAAAACCTGCACGGAGATCGCAGAGCGTGAGGGCTTCTTCCACTGGGAACTCGACTTCGCAGGGATCTTCATGCACGGCGGGTTCGACTTGCAGGTGGGGAATCCGCCATGGGTTCAGCCGAAGTGGGATGATGACGCGATCCTGGCAGAAGCCGATCCGTGGTTCACTTTCAATGAACGAGCGGATGTCGACGTTAGGCGTGGCCGGAGGGAACGGGCAGTCAGTAGCGGATACGTAAGCGACTACCTCGATGAGCGGTCCTACAATGCGGGATTGAACTCATATCTGAATAGTGATGTCGACTGGCCATTGCTTTCTGGTCAAGCAGATCTATACAGATGTTTCATGGGGCAGACGTGGGCATTAATGAAAATATCCGGAATATCTGGTTTGGTGCATCCTGAAACGCACTTTACTGAGGTTCGAGCTGGGCGTTTGCGTGCGGCGACGTATCGACGTTTGCGGCGACATTGGCATTTTCGAAACGCCCTGCATCTCTTCGAGGAGATTGGTCATAAGGTAAATTTCGGAGTCTCCATCTATGGGAGAAGCGGGCCAGTTGATTTCCTGAATATGTCATCGGTGTATTCTCCGGAGACTGTGGAGAGGTCCGAGCTGCATGATGGATCTGGTGTAGAACCGGGAACTCATGACGATCTTGGGGATATCGACACCACTCCTCATCGTGGTCGAATTGTGAGGGTGGGAGTTTCTGTTTTGAAGGGTTGGTCCGGCCTTCTTGATGAGCCAGGAACTCCTCCCGAAGAGGCACGTATGGCTAGGTCTGTGAATGAAGCTAGCCAAGTTGTTCTCGATAAACTCGCTCGCGCGTCACGATTTGGCGATCTGGGGTTTAACTGGACGCGCGGCTGGGAGGAAGACGTTGATCGACGTGCGGGTTACTTTGTTCGAAAGTCTGAAGTGGTTGAAAAGATAGATGATCTGATTTTGCAAGGTCCGCATTTTACTGTCGCTACGCCGTTGGCTAAGCAGCCCAGGGAATCGATGCGGAGTGCGGGAGACTACGATGAGTGGGACTTGGAAGAAATTGAGGAGTGGTCGATTCCTCGGTCGAGCTACCAACGTTCTGTATCTTCGGATCAATACTTTGCGGAGTACCCCCATTGGGGTGGCGCTCCTTCTAGTGATTATTGGCGTCTAGCATGGAGGGCGATGGCCGATTCGTCGATGTCGCGAACCCTCCATGCAACACTGATTCCTCCTGGGCCAACGCACCTCTTTAGTGTTTTCGCGTTAAATGCTCCAATAAGGGATTTGGCTATTGCGGCAGGGTTGTGGGCATCGATCCCTCTGGATTTTCTCGTAAAAGTGAGCGGGAAGACAAACTTGAAAGTTGATGTCGTCTCTCGCTTGCCGCATCGGAGTGGATTTATTTTGGAGCAGGAGATGCTCCTTCGCTCGCTTCGGCTAAACTGTCTAACGCGATATTATGAACCGCTCTGGTGTGATCTGTTCGATGAGCAGTGGCGGCAAGATGAGTGGACTCACGATCTCACTAACCGGCCGGCGTTGGGGGATGTGGGTCCGGAGTGGGAGATGAGTACGCCGTTGCGGGTTGATTTTGATCGGCGGCAGGCGTTGGTGGAGATTGATGCGTTGGCGGCGATCATGTTGGAGATCACCGCTGAGGAGTTGTGCACGATTTACCGCACGCAGTTCGGGGTGTTGCGGAAGTATGAGAAGGCGATGCGGTTCGACGCCAATGGGCGGCAGGTGCCGAATGACGTGCTGAAGGACTACGAGAAGCGCGGGGCGCGGGCCGACCTCGGGCGGTACGAGCTGCCGTTCACCGGGGTGGATCGGGAGAAGGACATGACTCGGGCGCACGAGCGCTTCAGCCAGCGTCTCGCGGCCCGGTCCTGATTTCTTAACAACGAATTCACGGGATGGCCCGCTGTTCAGATCGAGTGGTTAAGAATTTCCAGATGACAATCGCTTGCTGTTGCAGGGCAGGAAAATAGGTTGTAATCTCGATGCGAAAGGTTGCTAGAAATGAATTCTGAGACGAGTTTTGTTTTCGGGTTGAGCCAGCGGGTCAAAGTAAGTACGGTGACAGCTTGTGCTCCATTCGATCGGAGAGATGCCGCAGTACTCTGCGCATTTCCTCCGGTTACCCAAGTGTCTTCCACGAGCAGCACATGATGACCGGAGAAGTCTGTGTCGAAAGATGGCAGCCACATCTCCGGAATGAGTTTCCTTGGCTTCTCTTGAAACCCTGGGCCGGTGACTAGGCGAAGTTCGGTCAAGTCGGCCGATTGGCCTGTCGCCTTGTGGTGAATTAGCAACTCGTTTATAGCTGGCTGCGCTATCGACCTGAGGTGGTCAGTTGATCCACGAGTCCGAGTGGAAGGGACGGTGGTCCACGCTGTAATTGGTCGCCCAACGATGCTTTGAATACAAGGCCAATGCATTACTAGGCCAATCTGGCACAGGAGTTTTAGTTGCTCAATTCCTGCTCTAGTGGCGGCCATGGTCTTGTAGCTGTACATCAGGTGGCCTGATTGAGTTCCATCGATGGCATAGGACAATGGAACTACAAGGTTGGCGATATTCGCGCCGATTTGACCTGCAATATCCCTAGTCTGTTTGCACTTGTAGCATATTGGATAGTGAGGCTCAACCGGCACTGTGCAAGTATTGCAAGTTAAGCCGTTCTTGCGCAGTGTGTTGCGTAGAAAACCTGCACCGGCTCTAGCTGCGAGCTCTGTGAAGTATTCAGTGGCGATGGTCCTGTTCACCTCGCATGGCCATGAACCTGCTCAGGAGGTCGTCGGTGGGGATTTTTGGGTGGAGCAGGTTTTCGGCCAGGTCCATGACTTCGCGGGTGCTGGTGGCGACGTGGACGCCGGGGCGGTCCACGAGTGCTTTCGCCCAGGTGTTGGTTTCGACGACCTTGTCGATGAGGATGACCGAGCGGCCGTGCTCCACGGCCCGCCGGGCTTGGATTCGGGCGCCGCTCTTTTCGCCTGCTTCGACGATGACGGTGGCTCGTCCGTAGCCGGACATGATGGCGTTGCGCATCGGGAAGTTCTGCGGTCGCGGCGGCGCGTCCGGCCAGAACTGGGAGAGCACCAAGCCGTCCTGGGCGATGCGTTCTTGCAGTTCGCGGTTCTCGGCTGGGTAGTGCCCGGTGATGCCGGTGCCGATGCAGGCGACTGTTCTGCCGCCCGCTTCGAGAGCGGCCGTGTGTGCGGCGGTGTCGATTCCCTTGGCTAGGCCGGAGACGACGGTGATGTCGCGCTGAGCCAGGTTCCGCGCGATGACGCCCGCAACCCGCCGCCCGTGTTCCGAAGCCGACCGGGATCCGACCACACAGATCCCCGGGTCCGCGGGCCGCAGCGTGCCGCGGGCGAACAACACCGGTGGCATCTCGTGCACCTCGCGGAGCTGCACCGGGTAAGCCTCGTCGAGGAAGGTCAGGAACTCGAAGTCGGCACCGCGCCACGCCGCCACGTCCGAGGCTGCCTGAGTCAGCGTCGCCGACTCCGCGCCGAACAGGTCACCGGGCACCAGCCTTTCCCACACGGCTCGGGCGCTGCCTTCGCCGCTGACCTCGGCGGTGAGTTCCGGCCAGGACAAGCCGTCCGGTCGTTCCCGCAGCAGCGCGACCAGGGCGGCCCGCTCGGCCTCGTCCCACACCGGTGCCGCCGACTCCGCCGCCGGGTCGTCGAACATCGTGCTCACCTCGTCACCCCCTGGCCGACAATCCGGATCCATCGTGTCATGACGTGCTGGCGACCACGGTCGCACGAACCACCGACAGCACCGCCAATCGAGAGCGACGCGTCAGTGGTCCGAGCGCAGGGTGGTGAGGAAGTTCGTCCAGTGCCGGCGGGGGAAGGTGAGGGTGCCGGCGGTGCGGTCCTTCGTGTCCCGCACCCTGACCACCTCGGTCGCCACGGCGACCTCGACGCAGTAAGAGTTGCTGCTGCTGCGGCTGGACTTACGCCAGCGGGCTTCGCTCAGTGCTCGAACGCGGGCAATGCTCATGTTTTCACTCTAGCTGTGCGCTAAAGCAGACCCGCCGATGATTTGATCAAGCGGAGGGAATCCTCCCTGCTCAGGCTGAGCTTGGCTGCTTCATGGAATGCGAGCTGGTACTCGCGGGCGGTCAAGCCGTCCATGATGAGCTGCGTCGAAGTAACGGACTCCTGCCACAGCAGGGTTGGCAGCCGTGCACTTGGGAACGTCATCAGGTGGAAGGTCGATGCCCCGAGCGCAGGATGGCCTCCGGCGTCGAACGGAATGATGTGCAGTTGTACGGATTCTGAGTGCTTGTCGATCACGTCGACGAGGTGATTCAGCTGGTCTCGCAGCACATCGACTCCGCCGACTGCTTGCTGGAGGACCGCTTCACTCATGATCGCGGTCAGGCGGAGCGGGTCATCGCCGCCGAGGCGGGAACGTCGAAGCATCCGGCTATGGACCCGGCGCTCGACCTCGGCCATGCGGAGATTTGCTTGCCCCGCTTCGATGATCGCTTGCGCGTAGGCCTCGGTCTGGAGCATGCCGTGCACGACTCCGCCTTCGTAGGAACAGATGCTCTCCGCGCCGTGCTCGAACCCGAAGAAGCGGAGCAGGTCTTCGCTGAACAGGGCTGAGTACTTCGTCCACCAGCCGCGTCCGGTGGCGTCCTCGCGTAGGGCGCGGAGTTCGTCGGCCTCGTCGTCGTTGAAGTCGTACGCCGCGATCATCTTGTCCAGCCGGTCGGCGGCGACGGTCTTCTTCCCGTGCTCCACATCCGAGAGGTACGCGGCGGCTGTGCCGATGCGCTCGGCTGCTTTGCCGCCGCTCAGCCCGGCTTCGGTTCGCTTCTCGCGCAAGCGAAGCCCCAGTGCCCACGCGGCGACGGTGGGCGAGGTCGGTGCCATGTCAGTACTCCCAGCGCTTCGGTCGAATGCCCAGGTCAGAAATCACGAGCCCACACGATCGAATTACACCTCTAGGTAATTACCTAGCGGTGACCTATGATCGTCTCAGACGGTGACGATAGCCCACTCTGAGTCACTGTCGGCGGCGGCCCCGGAACCGACCCCCTCCCCCACCTGGCCGGGGCCGGGGTCGCCGCTATCCCTTGCTCATCCCGGTGAATTGAGAGGTGATGCGTCGTGCTCGGAGGAAGTTCAGGTCTCGTCGTGTACTGGCGGCCGATGCGCGGCGAGCGGCACGCGTTCAGCCCGGACCGGCCACCTCGGGAAGGTGACGAGCGCAGCGCGTTGTGCGGACTCAGCGACGTACTCGTCGAACCATCCGAAGTGGACTGGCTGGATCCGACTTGCGAGGACTGCGGGCGGCAGGCCAGGAACCTCGTTGACCTGCGGCAGAAACTACGGTCCTGACTCCGGCAGCAGTGCTTCGAGCGCGGTGAGCGTCTCGTGCCACGCGGCCAGTTCGGCGTCGGACGGCGCCACCGACGCCGAACGCGCGTGCAGGAAATCGCTGGTCTGCCGGTAAATCCGCCGCGTCGCCCGCACCACGGTCAACGCCTCCGCGCGGCGCTCCGGCTCGGCGGCCACCGCCACCGCCCACAACCGCACCGGGACGTTGCTCTTCCCGCCGCTGGCGACATGCTCCCGGGGAATGCGCTCCACCACCCGCTCGATCCGGGTGCGCAGCAACAGGACCTGCGACAACTTCGTCAGCAGCGGATCCATTCCGCTCTCCCGCAGCTCCGCCCAGATCCGCGCGAGCTCGCCGCCGCTCACTCGGCTTCGTCCCTCGGCGGCGCGGGCTCACCGGTGAAGTCCGCGCAGAAATCCATGACCTGACGGCACCGGGACTTGGCCTGATCCAGCGACACACCCGTCAGCTCAGGCAGGTTGCCGTGCCCGGCGGCGTTGAGGTTCTTCAAACACCCCGTCCGCTTGAACGCCTGCAACGCCGCGTACTGCGGGCCGTTCACCGGAGCCCGGCCCAACGCCCACTCGATCGACCGGCTCGTCGTGTGGATGGCGTGGAAGTCTTCCCGAGCCGCCGGATCACCCCGCGTCCAGCCGTATGCGACCTCCAGCAGCGCCGCGTCCACCGCCTGGCGGCAGAAACCCAGTGCCAGCAACACCACCGCCTGCTCCGACAACGGGCCAGCGGTCGACTGCCCGTCCCGGGCGGTGCGGGTGTTCGCCGTCAGCAGCTCATCCGCATGACCCACCAGCGCCTGCCACGGATGCGTCACATCGGTGATCGACAACTCGTCGCGCTCGTCGCGCTCCAGCCGCATCGTCGTCGCCGCCGAATGCTCCTCACGCAGGCGCGTCACCACCCGGTCGTCATGGGTGAACACCACGACCTGGCGGCCCTGGCCGGACTGCTCCCGTACCTGCTCGCACAACGCGGCGATCCGCATGTCGTCGAACGCGTGCACCGGATCGTCCAGCACCAGGAAGCCGAACGGCCCCGCCGCGCCCGTGCCGAACAACATCGCCAGCACCAGCGCGTTGAACTGGCCCACCGACAACGAACCCGTCGTGACCTCGCGGCCCGATAAGGCCAACCGCAACGCCGCGCGCTCCGCCGACGCCAACCCGCCGGACAACTCGATGCCGAACCGGTCGAAACCCGCATCCGCGAAAAACGCCCGCATCGGCGGCTCCACCGCGTGCTCCAACGCCCGCACCCGCTCGTCCCGCACCCGCTGATACGTCGACTCCAACTGGGCCAGCGCCCGCCGCCACGAATCCCGCCGCAACGTCGAATACCCGGCGCGCCGGTAGAAACGCAGCAGCGGCGCGCACACCCGGAACCGCTCGTCATGCCAATACGCCGACACGTCGTCCTTCTCGGCCACCAGCCACCGCAGGAACTCCCGCAACCGGTCCACCAGGCCCGGCGCGTCGAGCACCGCGGCCAAGGCGTGCCAGAGCGCGTCCTGATCGCCGCCCAACGGACGCGACGAACGCAACGGCGCCAACGCACGCACGAACTCGGACTCGCCCATCGCCCGAGCGTGCGGCAGCACCTCATCGGCCAAGATCGCCCGCAACTCGGCGAAGTGGTGGCGGACCACCTTGAACTCCTCGTCGATCGCGCGGGAACGGCGCACCGACTCCTCGGCCACCTCGCGCCAGCCCCGCGACGGCGACGAGCACACCGGGCACGCCGCATCGTGGCCACCGCTGGAGGTCATATCCAGCAGATGCCGCACCGCGTCCAGCGCGCCACCGGCGAACGACGAATCCGCCACCGACGTGCACAAACGGCGGTAATCCCGCAACGCCAGCGTCGCGTCGTCCGCCACCTGCGACAACCGGGTGATCAGCTCCGGCTCGACCTGGTTACGCGGAGCCGCCGCCGACCCCTCGGGAAGGCGGCCGTCGGACGGCATGTCCGGGAAGAACCGGGCGAACCATTCCGGCACGGTGGCCACATCCGTGGGCGGTGACAAGGATTCCGGCGGCTCGGTGCCCGGATACTGATCGGCCAGCAGCAGATCCACGTTGTCCAACTCCACGGCCGCCCGCGCCCGCAGCCGCTCCCACTCCGCCGCCGCCTCATCCGCCCGCGCCGACTCCGCGGCCGTGATGGTGTGCAGCTGCGCCCAGAACTCGCCCAAACCCAACGACTGCGTGAAAAAACCGCTCAACCGCCCGGCGTCGCGCAGCTCATGATCCAGCTCCGCGTAGCTGATCACCGGGCGGTGCGCCGACACCGTCTCGCGCCACAAACCGCCCACCGACAACCGCTCCGGCTCGGTAGTGCCCGGAATCGACCACGACGCCGTGCACGACTCCCCGCCCGCATGCGAATCCCAGCGCAGATCCAGGCGGTGGCCGGTGTCGTTCTCCAAACCGACGTCGACCCGAGCGCGTTGGGCGTCCCGATGCACCGGGACCTGCTTGCGTAAGTCCTCCGTCACGAACGACGGGCAGAACCGGGTGCCGCCGTGCAACGTCACCCGCAGCGCATCCGCGACCGTCGACTTCCCGGCACCGTTCGGCGCGTGCACGATCACCACATCCGACGCCGCAGGCAACGCCCACTCCAGCGGGGGAGTGGACGAACCGTTGGCAGCGCCCCGGAAACCGCCGATCCGCACCCGGCGAAGTCGCCAACTCCCCGACGACAAGGCGTCACCCAGATCCGCGTCCTCCACCCGCATGCGAGACCGGCACAACTCCACCGCGGCGTGCAACACCTCGCCTGCGGAATCGTCCGCGTCGGCCAGCAGCTCCTCGCGGATCTCACGCAAGCTCATCGCCCGGCGCACTCGAACACCCCTCGCTCACGCATGATCGACAACGACCATACGGAGAGGGAGCAATCGAAGCCTCCGAATGCCTCAAAATCACTCGCACGGGCTAACTGAATCGACGCGAAAAGCCACGAAACTCGACGATCGAGCGGTACCAATGGGTGTAACGCCGGACCACGGTGCGGGGATATCACGAAGCTCCGCACATCCCGCGACCATGATCAGGTACAACCCCGAACGAGTCGCCGACCGGGAGAGGAACGACCGCGCGCATGCTGCCCTCGATGCTCGCCGAGGAACTGCAAGAACGGCTCACCTCCTACCTCGGCACCACCTTCGCGCTAGCCGAAGACGACGCCCGGCAGAGCCTCACCCGATTCCTCACCGACCCGGCCACCAGCATCTTCCGGGGGCCGTACCTGCGGGTCCGGCTGCCGTTCCGGCGCGCCGACGACACCTGGCGCGAACAGCTCGACTGGGCACCCCGCGAATTCCGGCCGTGGCGGCACCAGGCACTCGCCTTCGAGCGGCTCAGCAGCAAAAATCGGCGCCCCGAACCGACGATCGTCACCACCGGAACCGGGTCGGGCAAAACCGAATCCTTCCTGATCCCCATCCTCGACCACTGCGCGCGCGAACGAGCCGCAGGACGCCGAGGCATCAAAGCGCTCGTGCTCTACCCGATGAACGCGCTCGCCAACGACCAGGCCGGGCGCATCGCCGAACTCATCGACGAACACCGCGACGAACTCGGCGACGTCACAGCCGGGCTCTACACCGGCGACTCCGGGCAGAACCGGCACATGAGCCGGGACCACATCATCGAGAGCCGGGACGCGCTGTGCGCCGACCCGCCGGACATCCTGCTCACCAACTACAAAATGCTCGACCGGCTGCTGCTCGGGAAAGCCGCCCGCGGCCTCTGGGACGACGCCGGAGACGCGCTGCGCTACCTGGTGCTGGACGAATTCCACACCTACGACGGCGCGCAAGGCACCGACGTCGCACTGCTGCTGCGCCGGCTCGGACTCGTACTCGGCATCGGCGACACCGACCGGCCGCTCGGCTCCGTCGCACCAGTGGCGACGTCGGCCACCCTCGGCGACGGCGGACGCACCGAAGAACTCCTCGAATTCGCGAAGACCGTCTTCGGCCGCGACTTCACCATCGACTCCCTGATCAGGGAAGACCGGCTCGGTGGCAGCGAATGGATTAACACCCTGCCGGAACCCGCCGAAGCGCCCGCCGGGCGCATCCCGCTGCTCGCCGAATTCGCCGACGCCGTGCCGGAAGGGCGCGACATCGGCTACGACGACCTGATCGCCGCCAACCTCGACGCGTTCTTCGAAGAGGACTCCGGCCTCGAACCCGCCGATCGGCACGCGCTGGGAGCCGCACTAGCACGGCACCCGCTCACCCAAGCCGTCATCGACGCGACCACCACACCGTGCACCGTCGACGACATCCTGCGCAGCCTCACCACGGTCGCTCCCACCTGGGCGAATTCGCTGGAAACCGAGGACGCCCAGCGGGCGCGCATCGGGCTCGCCGCGTTCATCGCGCTGCTCTCCCACGCCCGCACCGGAACCGAAACCGCCCCCGTTGCGTTGCTGCACGTCGAAACGCAGCTGTGGGTCCGCGAAGTGACCCACCTGGTGCGCACGCTCACCAGCGTGCCCACCTTCCAGTGGTACGACGACCATCCCGGTGCGCACGAAGAACCCGTGCTCTCAGCCGTGTACTGCAGGCACTGCGGCAGAGGAGGCTGGGGCGCCGCGCTCGCCGGCCCCACCGGCGGGCAACTCGACGACCGGATCCCGAACGCCTGGAAGATGTCCGCGGTGCGCAGCGACCGGTTCCGCGTCTACCTGCACGCACCCGGTGAAGCCGACGCCGACGAGAACAGCGTCGCCTGGCTCGACCCGGCCACCCTCGAAGTCCGCGGCACCCGGCACCCCGAGGAATCGATGCTGCCGGTGGTCACGACCCCGGACGGCGACACCAGCGCCGCGCAGAACGGCTCCTGCCCGTCCTGCGGGAAAGACGACGCCATGCGGTTCCTCGGCTCCGGGGTATCGACCCTGGTGTCGGTGGCGCTGAGCCACCTGTTCGGCCACGCCGGAGTGCAACAGGCCGAGAAGAAAACGCTGGTGTTCACCGACAGCGTGCAGGACGCGGCGCACCGAGCCGGATTCGTCGAATCCCGCGCCTACACGTTCAATCTCCGGTCAGCACTCCACCGCGCCATCCCCTCGGAAGGCGGCATCCGGCTCGACCAGATCGACAGCAGGCTCATCGACGTGGTGCGCGGACGGGAAAAACGGGCCGAGCGCTACGCGCTGCTGCCGCCGGAACTGGTGGACCGCAAAGGATTCCACTCGTTCTGGAACGACAACCGGCTGCGCAATACGCGCCACGTCGAAGAACGCATGTCGTTCGCCGCGCACCTCGAATTCGGGCTGAACTCGCGGACCGGCCGGACCCTCGAACTCACCGGCACCATCAGCGTGCACATCGACACCGACAGCGACAGCTGGCTCGTGACCCGCGTCAACCGCGTCATCGACGAGAACCGGCCCGCCACCCTCGACCTGCCCGACGGATTCACCGCGCTGCCGCTGGCGTGGGCTCGCGGAGTGCTCGAACGACTCCGCACCCAAGGAGCCATCCGGCACCAGTTCCTCAACGCCTACGTCAACGAAGGCGGCAACATCTGGCGGCTCACCGGCGGCCGCAACCGGGCAAGCGGGATGCCGGGTTTCCGGCGGCGCGGCCCCGTCCCGCGATTCCCCGTCGACGGCCCCGGCACGGACTACCTCGACAGCATCGTCACGCCGCGCACGTGGTTCACCTGGTGGACGCACCGATGCCTCGGCGTTCCGGATGCAGACGCACCCCGGCTGGTCAAGGCGCTGTTCGAGACCTTCGCCGCCGAAGGCGTCCTCGAAAAGGTCGGTTCGGGAACGGCACGAAACTCCCGGCAATCCGTGGTGTACCAGCTTCCGCCGGACCGGATCCTGCTCGAACGGGTCGACGCGGAACGGCTCGCCGCGGGACACGCGATCCTCCGCTGCGACGTGTGCGCCACCCGAGTACCCGTGCACCCCGACAGCGCTCGGCAACTCACCGACGCCCCCTGCACTCGCAAGCCCTGCCCAGGGCACCTCCGCGTCCACCCGGAAGCCGAGAACTACTACCGCGCGCTGTACGGCAAGGAGAAGATCCGGCGCATCGTCGCCCACGAACACACCGGGCTGCTCAAGCACGACGTCCGCACCACGGTCGAACGCAACTTCAAAAACAGCGAAGAACCCGACGCGCCCAACGTCCTCGCCTGCACGCCCACCCTTGAGCTCGGCATCGACATCGGTGACCTCGGAGTCGTGGCCCTCACCTCGCTGCCCCGCAGCCCCGCCGGATACCTGCAGCGAGTGGGCCGCGCCGGGCGGCGCAGCGGCAACGCGTTCATCGTCGCCGTGCTGCCCGGGCGTGCCGCCGAACTCCACCACTTCAACTCGCCGCTCGACATGATCGCCGGGGACGTCACGTCGCCCGCCTGCTACCTCGACGCGGAAGAAATCCTGCGCAGGCAGTACTTCGCCGCACTCGTCGACCGCAGCGCCGGGCGGCTCGGCAGCAAATGGGGACAACCACGGGACGCGCGGGCCCTGCTGGAGAACGGGCTCGACAACGACGAGCGCTTCCTCAAACGGCTGCTCGACGACGCGCGCAAGAACGCCGCCGTGTACGTCACCGAATTCCTCGCCTCGCTGGGTGATGAGGTCACCGAGCGAACCGCCGCTGAACTGCGCGCCTGGGCAGGTGTCGCCGACGGCGACGACGTTCCCGGCATCGAACGGGCCGTGCAAGACGCCATCGACCGGTGGACGCGGGAACGCGACGAACTTAGCAGCCGCATCGACGAGACGGAGAAAGCGCTCACCGAGCTCAAGCGCAAAGAAGCATTACTCGGTGAAGAAGGGCAGAAGGACCTCAAACGGCTGGCCGGCGAATTCCGGGCCGCCAAGCAGAAACGCAGGAAACTCGTCGACGGCGAAGACTGGTTGGGCAGCCTCGAAGCGCTGGGACTGCTGCCCAACTACACGCTCCTCGACGACGTCACCCGGCTGGACATCGGCCTGTGGTGGATCGACGAGGAAACCCAGCAACCCGACGTCGAAGAATCCCAGTACGAACGGGGCAGCCGCACCGCGCTCGCCGAACTCGCGCCCGGCGCCACCTTCTACGCCAGCAGGCGTGCCGTGCGCGTCGATGCGGTGGACATCGGCGGCACCTACAACAGCACCGTCCAAGGCTGGCGATGCTGCCCATCGTGCGGATGGTCCGGGATGGACGCCGGGCCGATCGCCTGCCCACGCTGCGGCGAGCAGCGGGCCGCCGACACCGGCCAACGCCTCGACATCATCCCGTTCCGGCGGGTCTCCGCGTTCGCCGCACTCGACGAAGCGCGCTTCGGCGACGAGCAGGAGAACCGGATCCGCACCAGATTCGACATCGCCACCAGCGCCGACGTCGACCCGGTGGACATCCGCGACACCTGGGAACTCATCGGATACCCGTTCGGCTCCGAATATTGCCGGAAAATCCGCATCCGGTGGTTCAACCTCGGCCTGCTCGACCGCGGCGGAACGGACCGGCGGATCGCGGGCGCGACGTACTCGGCGCCGCTGTTCACCGTCTGCACTGGATGCGGTGTGGTTCCCGCCGCGCAAGGCAAAGAACGCCACAACGTCCGGCATCGCGGCTGGTGCCCGCAACGGCGGGCGGCCGACCCGGACGGCTGGAAGAACATCGCTTTGATGCACGAACTGCACACCGAGGCGCTGCGGCTGCTCGTACCGCCGACCGTCGTCGCCGACGACAGCCAGCTCGCCTCCTTCACCGCCGCGCTGAAACTCGGGCTCCGCGCCGTGCTCGGCGGCAGCCCCGACCACCTCGACGCATTCGCCTGTTTGGAGAAAACACCGACGGGACGGCGGCAGATGGTGGTGCTGCACGACCTCGTGCCCGGCGGAACCGGTTACCTGACGAAGTTCGCCGCACCCGAGCAGGTCCACGACCTGCTCAACAAAGCCAAAAAACACCTCGAACAATGCCGCTGCGCCGAAATCGGCCAGGTCGCGTGCCACCGCTGCCTGCTCTCCGTCGGGCGATCCGAAGAGGTCGAGCTGCTGCGGCGCGACCGGGCACTAGGGATCATCGACGAGATCCTCGAACACTGGGAACCCCGCCACGGCGGCGAAGGCGTGCGCACCATCACCGCAGGCGGCGACGAGACGCACATCGAACGCCGCTTCCGCGAACAACTCATCCGATGGGCCAAACGCAACAAACTCCTCGATAAGATCAACGCCGGGGCGAAGGGCGATCGAGTCCGGTTCAGTATCGGCGACAGCGGAACGGACCGCACCCGCCACTGGATCGCCGAACCGCAGGTCGGCATCGACGACTTCGTGCGCCCGGACTTCGTGCTCTCCCCGGTCGGACACGTCAGCGCGCGCATCGCCGTGTTCTGCGACAGCGTCCGCTTCCACGCCAGCGCCGAGCACAACAAAGCCGCCGACGACGCGCGCAAACGCGCCGAACTCCGCGAGCGCGGCTACCTCGTCTGGTCCGTGACCCACGAGGACATGGAAGCCTTCGAACGAGTCCTGGAAGGCGGTGATCCAGGGGCGCTGCCGTTCGCGACCAACGCGCAGCACGAGCAGTTCGTGCGCGGCGCCAACGCCACTTCAGGGCTGGGCAGCGTCGCGGCCGCCAAAGTCCGCGGCGACGCGATGAGCCTGCTCACCGACTACCTGCGCCATCCCGAACGGGCGCATTGGCGGGCCGTCGCGCAAGCCTTCAGCGCGGGAATGCTCGTCGCCGGCGGTCGAGGACAGGTGCGTGGGGTGGACGGGGCCGACCTACCCGGCATCGTGCAGCGACACGGTCGAGGGGTGGAGATCAACAGCAGCGGAGCACGGCAGATCGGCTTGACGCACACTGCGCACGGAACTCCGGTCGTGCTGTTGCGCGGCGACCGCCACATCGACGCCGTCGCCGTGCTCGACGACGCGCCCGCCCAGGTCGGCGGGGCCGACCACCTGGCGCAATGGCGGGACTGGCTGGCGATCAGCAACCTGCTGCAGATGCTCGATGACGTGCTGCTTCGATACGCGGCCGTCACCACGACCGGCCGGGTGACCGAAGACGACCTTCCCGGCTACGTTCCGCCGGTCAAGTTCAGCCCGGATTGGCGCGAACTCGACGAAGTCTGCAAACCAGAGCTGCAGCCGCTGTTGGTTCCGCTCGCATCCCATTTCGTGCCGTTGCCCGAGCTCGGTTATGAGCCCAACGACATCGACGTACCCATCGACCTCGCCTGGCCCGACGCCGGGTTGGCCGTCGAATACAAGCCCACTCGCGAGCGGGTCGAGCGATTGCGGGAACTCGGCTGGCACGTCCTCCCGGCCGAACCGGACCAAGTGCCGGAACCTCGCGCGATCATCGAATACCTTGACAGCACAGGAGAGGCGCACTGATGGCGACCGTCGTCATGGCAAAGGAATTCCAGCACAACCTCCAGCTGGACGGTTCGCTGAAGAAGAGCGCTTGGGACCTCGTGCGCAAACTCAGCGCCGACGAAGACCTCGGTGGCCTGCGCCTGAAGAAGCCGAAAGGATGCAAGGACCCTCGGGTGCGCGTCGCCCGCGTCACCGACAACTTCCGCGCCGTGCTGTTCCTCGCAGGCAGCGAGCACGACGTCATCTACCTGGTCGTGGCCATCCAGTCGCACGATGCCGCCTACGAGTACGCGGAAAAGCTGCGGATGCGCATCAACCCCATGAACGGGGTTTTCGAGGTGCTGCGCGATGAGTTGGCGTCCTCGGCGGCCACTCCGGAACCAGTGGTGGACACGAAGGCCGTGGCCGACGACGGCCTGTTGCTGTTGCCGTACTCCGCGCGGGAATTGATCCAGATCGGGATCGCCGAGCACATCGCCGCGCAAGCGGTACTGCTCACCGATGAGGACGAGCTGCAGAAGCTCTGCGAGGACGCCCCTTCCTGGCAGGGCAGCGCACTGCTCGACCTCGCCGTCGGCGGCTCCGGACTCGACGACATCCCCAAGCGGTACGGAGTCGAGAAGCAACGGCTCGACGTCGAACAGCTCGAAAGTCCCGAACGAGTCCGCGAATCCCTGCAGCACGCGGGTTCGCAAATGGACTTCGTCGTGTTCAGCGATGACGAGCACATGCGCCGCATCCTCGAAGGCGACCTGCGGGACTGGCGGGTCTTCCTGCACCCGGACCAGCGCGCCCTGGCCCAGCGTGACGGGTGGAACGGCTCTTTCCGTATCACCGGTGGCGCGGGCACGGGAAAGACCGTCGTCGCGATGCACCGTGCCGTGTACCTCGCGCAGCGCACCGAAGGTGAAGTGCTGGTGACCACCTTCACCCGGAACCTCGCCGACGACCTCCAGCGCCAACTGAACCAACTCGCCGACCCGGACACGATGAGCCGGATCGCCGTGCGCGGCATCGACAAACTCGCGCGGGACATCGCGATCCGAGCCGATGCCCACGTCGCGCACGCCCTGCGAGACATCGACGAGCGCAAGTACTGGATGGACGCGCTGGACCAAGCGGGAATCGAAGGAGAAGACCGCGAGGTGCTCACCCCGGAATTCTTGCAACGGGAATACCGGCACATCGTTCTCAGTGGTGAGATCGCCACTCGCGAGGACTACTTCAACGTTGTTCGCCGCGGTCGTAAGGTCCGGCTGAACCGGGTGCAGCGGGCGCGAGTATGGCGGGTCGTCGAGAAATTCGACGAGCAGCTGAAAATGGAGGACAAAACCACCTTCAGTCGAATCATCGCCGAAGCCGCGCGAGCCGTCGAGCAGGGCGCCACGCAGGACACCGACCGGTTTCAGCACGTCATCGTGGATGAGGCTCAGGACCTGAGTCCCGCGCATTGGCGCTTGCTGCGTGGTCTTGTCCCCGTTCAGCCGAACGATCTGTTCATCTGCGAGGACGGGCATCAGCGGATCTACGGCGAACGCGTGGTGCTCAGCCGGTACAACATTCGTACCCAAGGGCGATCTCGCAAACTGACCATGAACTACCGGACCACTCGGCAGGTTCTGAACCTCGCGATGAAGGTGCTCGGCGGGGAGAAGTTCATGGACTTGGACGAAGAGATCGATACCGTGGAGAACTATCGTTCACTGCTCGGCGGCCCCGAACCCGTCATTCAGGACTTCCGCAGCGCGGCCGACGAGCACAAGTACGTCATCAAAACGATCACGGACTGGCGGGAGGATAAGAAGGATCCCGCATCGCCGGGGGACATCGCGATTCTCGCCAGGACCGCGCAGAACAGGGACCGATTCCTTCGCGCCCTGCACGACGCCGGAATCCCGGCCACCGTCGTCGGCGATGGCCAAGACCGGCCCGGCCAGTCCGATGCCGTGCAACTGGCCACGATGCACCGGGCCAAGGGGATCGAATACCTGCGGGTGTTCGTTGTCGGTGCAAGCGATCAGGAGCTGCCGCCGCACTACCTGTTCAACGGCGTTGATCTGGAAGAGCAGGCAGAGGTCCGGCAGCGCGAACGCTGCCTGTTCTATGTCTCCTGCACTCGGGCACGTGACCGGCTCGTCGTGACGTACACGGGGCAGCCGACCGAGTTCCTGCCCATCGCTTGACTAGGGACTCGACGTGACTACAGCGCTTCGCGGACGATGGGGCAGGACATGCAGCGGGGGCCGCCGCGGCCGGAGCCGAGTTCGGAGCCGCTGATGCGCACGACCTCGATGCCCGCGGCTTCCAGGCGGGAGTTCGTCTCCACGTTGCGTTCGTAGGCGACGACGACGCCTGGGGCCAGGGCGAGGGTGTTGTTGCCGTCCTCCCACTGCTCGCGCTCCGCCGTGACCGGGTCCAGGCCGGTGTCGATGACGCGCAGCCGGTCGATGCCCATCGCGTGCGCGGCCGACTCCAGGAACGGCGCCGGGCCGGAGACGTCCACGCCGCCGTCCTTCGGGCGCAGCGAGTACGCGGTCAGCGAGTGCTGGATCGCCGGGTACATCACCATGGCGTCCTCGGCGACCATCGTGCACACCGTGTCCAGGTGCATCGACGCGCGCTGCTGGGTGATCGGCACCGCGAGCACCGTGTGCGCGAGGTCGTCGGCGAACATCGAGCGGGCGAAGGACTCCGCGCCCGCCGGAGTGGTGCGCTCGCCGACGCCGATCGCGGCGACACCGGGTGCGAGCAGCAGCACGTCGCCGCCCTCGACGGGCGCGGAGTGCGCGCCGTACGCGCGGGCGGACCGGGAGAAGCGCGGGTGGTAGGCGTAGATCAGGTCGGTGATCGCGGACTCGCGGCGGCGCGCGGGCATCGCCAGCGCGGTGACCGCGACGCGATCGCCCACCCACACCGAGGAATCGCGGGTGAACAGCAGGTTCGGCAGCGGGGTCAGCGCGAAATCGTGCGGCAGGTGCATCCGGCGCACCAGCGAATCGCCTTCGGAGGCGGGCAGCTCCTCGAACGTCATGCCCGCGATCAGCGCCTCCGCCAGCGTCGTCTCGTCCACTGTGGACAAGTGGGAGCGGAGCGAGTCGGCGATGTCGGTGCCGATCTCGCGCTCGTCCACCGCGCTGAGCACCGCCGCCGCTCGCGCCCGGGGATCGCTCAGCGTCTCGATCAGCAGCTCGTGCAGCAGCACCACGTCGACGCCGCGGGAGCGCAGCACCTCGGCGAACGCGTCGTGCTCGGCCTGCGCGCGATCCACCCACGGGATCGCGTCGAACAGCAGCTGATCGCTGTTGCGCGGGGTGAGGCGCTTGAGCTCGTTGCCCGGCCGGTGCAGCAGGACGGTGCGCAGCGGCCCCACCTCGTTGCGCACGTGCGGTTCGGTCGCGCTGCCGGATTCGTTCACGATGCCGCCTTCTCCGCGTTCGTTCACGATGCTGAAGCCTAGTCGTCACGATCGGAAATAGCGTTCGCTCGCCGACAAAATAATCGATCGTTGCGTGAGATCGCCATTCGATCAGCCATTCGTTGTGAGCGGTCGCCGACTCGGATCGGCGATCCGGCGACTCGCCGACCCGGGTTGGCGACCCGGTGACTCGGTTCTGCGGCCCGCCGACTCAGACCGGTGGCTCGATTCGGCGACCCGGCGGCTCGGACCCGCAACTCGGTTCTGCGACCCGGCGGCTCGGACCCGCAACTCGGTTCTGCGACCCGGCGGCTCGGACCCGCAACTCGGTTCTGCGACCCGGCGGCTCGGACCGGTGGCTCGGTTCCGCGACCAGACGACTCGGTTCGGTGGCTCGCAGGTGTGGGCGATGGCGGGCCGGGCTCGCTCGCGGAAGATCAGGGCAGCCAGCCGACGTGCCCGCGCAGGACCGCGTAGCCGACGAACGCCACCACGTCGATCAATGCGTGGCCGATCACCAGCGGCCACAACCGGTTCGTGCGCTGCCACACCCGGCCGAAGACCAGGCCCATCACCACGTTGCCCACGAGACCGCCGAATCCCTGGTACAGGTGATAGCTCCCGCGCAGCACCGACGACACCCACAACGACCGGTTCTCCGACCAGCCCAGCTGCCGCAACCGCGTCAGCAGGTAGGCCACCACCAGGGCCTCCTCGGCGAACGAGTTCCCGAACGCCGAGAGCACCAGCACCGGCGCCCGCCACCACGCATCGTCCAAAGTGGACGGCTGCACGGTCAGGCTCAGGCCCAGCGCGTGCGCGGTCAGGTACAGGCCCAGTCCCGGGATGCCGATCAGCGCGGCCAGCCCTGCGCCCCCAGCGGCGTCCCGCCACGGCCGCGAACGGTCCATGCCGATCCGGTACAGCGCGAAACCACCGCGCCACAACAGGAAAATCCCCAGCGCGCCCCACGCGAACAACCGCAGCACGCTCGCGAGCTGCCGCAGCAGGTCCAGCAGGCCCGACTCCGCTTGCGGCGCGTTGATCGCCACCGACTGGTCGGCCAGCGACTGGGTCTGCGTCAACGCGTCCAGCAGCGACAGCAGGCTCTGCAAGCCGGACATGCCGAGCGTCACCGCGAAAACCAGGAGCAGCTCGATGCCGATCGCTCGTCGCTGCGCCGGATCGGTCAGCCGGACCGGTTCCTCCGGGCGGGACGGGATCAGCCACTCGCGCACAGTGCTCACCCGGTGAACCGTACCCGCGAGGCCCCGGCGTCCAGCGGAAACGGCGGGTTCGCCGAGTCGTCATCCCGCGTCGCCGCAACGGAAATCCGGCAAAACCGGGGACGGAACCCGATGGAACGAGCGAGGGCTCGCGAACATCCAAGCCCGGCATGAACGCACTCGGCCGGGAGGAGCGGCATGGACGCATTTCGGGTGTTCCTGCGCGGCGAACCCCGCGCCGATCTTGTGTTGGACACGCTCCAGCTCCAGCACCCGTTCGTCGTGCTCGACGGCCCCATCGGGTCCGCCGGCCTCGTCGGCGTGCGCGCGGCGGTGCTCGTGGAACTGTGCGAGGACCACGACGAACCGGGCGAACTCGGGCGGTACCCGCTGCTCGTGCGCTTCATCGGAACCGACGGCACCGAGCCCGCGTGGAGCGCGGCGCACGCGTTCCTCTGGTCGGTCACCCGCACCGGCGAGGTCGACGAGGCCCTGCTGCTCGGCCCCGGAACAGCCCCGCTGCGCTACCACCGAGGCCGTATCGCCCCGGTGCGCACCGTCCGCTCGGAGGACTGATCACGCGGAGCGTTGGCCCGCCAGGAAGGGGCAGCCGACCAAGCGGCGCAGCTCCAGGCCCAGGGACTCCGCGTTCTCCACCGGTTCGGAGAACGCCAGCCGCACGTCGTGGTCGCCGTCGGCCGACTCCACCCGCAGCCGCAGCCCGAAGCGGTCCAAGCCCAGCGGCCGGATGTGCCCGCCGCGCAGATCGTCCGGCAGGTGCCGCGCGAGCATGCCCACCACGTCCCGGTGCGCGCTCTCCAAGTGCCGCAGCCAGCCGTCCTCCAACAGGCAGAACGGGTCCGGGCGGGCCACGGTGAACTCCGCGGCGGGCACCGAACACGTGCCCTCCGCGTCCGCCAGCACCAACGACGCGGGCTCCAGCTTCAGCACCGACGCCCCGTGGCCCGCGTCGAGCAACCGGCTGTCCGGCCGCTGCTCGGCGACCGCCAGCACGTCCTCGCGCGCGTCCTCACCCGTGAGCACCCGGATCCGGCCGGTCAGCCACAGCAGGCCGCGCACCGGTTCGCGCAGCCGCACCGGCGTGGGGTCGGCGACCTCCAGCACCACCGCGATCTCCGTACGCGGCGCCTGCCACGCGGTCGCGACCATCGGGTGCTCATCGCCGAGCAGCACCGTCGCGGTGCCGTCGGGATGCACGTGATGCAGCAACGGAGCGATCCGGGCGGCACTCTCCCCGGAAGGCATCAACGCGGCCCTGCCACCTCGTCGAGCTATCGTCCTGGCCCGCTCCGCCGGGGTCGGCTTGGCCGGGCGACGTGTCGTCCTCTCGCGCACCGCTCACCTCCAACTTAGGTAAGCCTAACCCAGCAGGTCCGCAGGGGAAAGCCACCACCTGTATTACCAGCTGATCGGCCCACGGCGACGCGTTTCTCCGGGTGAATTCCACGCCATGAGACGGGTTTCGGGCGGTTTCGAGATCCACTCCGTGATCGCGGCGGGATCGGTTCCGGCTGCACGATCTCGGCGCGAGCGCGAGGGCGCGGTGTGACGATCAGGGCAGGCTTCACGATGAACGGGCAGGAGGAACGCTCGACCCGCTCGGCGATCCGTGGCGGTTAAGATCAATCCGTTCACCGGAACGGCGCGATCCGGCCGCGAACGACACCTCGCCGATCACTCGTTCGGCTCAGTGGTGCCATGATCGCCCGCCACCTGCGGTGATGATCCGCCGAATGATGGCCGCCGAAGAGCGCCGGACGTCCGTATATCGGCCACCTTTGTTCACTGAACGGCGCGGCATTAGCGTGTCTGCCGTGTCAAGCGCTGTTGAGCTTCGCGCGCCGGGTCCGCGCGGCATCCCGCCCCTGTTCGCCCGACTGGTCGACGACGCCGCGCTGTTCCCACCGGGCAGCGCGCAAGTCGCCCAGGCGGTCGACGACCACCTAGCCGCCCGAGCGGGCGAGTACTCGGGGGTGCTGGGGCCAATGCTGTGCCAAGCATCCCGGCTGGCCGAGCTCATCACCGAGCTCGCCAAGGCCAAACCGTCCGAGCCCGTGCCGCTGTCGCTGGTGTGCGACACCGGCCTCGGCGGTGTGCCCAAGGCGCTGTCCATCATCGAAGGCCGTCAGGAGCTCCTGGCGCTGCGCATGGTCGAAATGCCGGCGCCTTCCGACGTCGACGACGTGTGGCTGGAACGGGTCTCCGAATTCGTGCCGGAAGACGTCATCCGCGTCGTCGAACCCCGCCGCAGCCCCGAAGGCTGGCTGGAGGGCATCAAGCGCGTCGCCGAACACGGCTGCTGGCCCAAGCTCCGCACCGGCGGCCCCACCTCCGAATCGGTGCCGCCGGTCGACGTCGTCGCCGACTTCCTCGCCACCGTCAGCACCCTGAGCGTGCCGTTCAAGACCACCGCGGGCATGCAGGCCGCGATCCGCGGGGCCGACCCGGAAACCGGGTTCATGCAGCACGGTTTCCTCAACATCCTGGTCGCCACCGCGCGCTGCCTGTCCGGCGGCGACGTGCGCGACGCGCTCTCGAGCGACGACGGGGAGGCCCTCGCGGCCGAGGCGAACTCGCTGTCCGACGCGGCGGCGACCGCCGTGCGCGACGTGTTCGCCTCCTACGGATCCTGCTCGCTGACCGGTCCGGTGACGGACCTGGAAGGACTGGGGCTGTTGTGACCTGGATCGAGGACCCCGAGTTCGCCGCCGGCAAACCGTTCGGGCCGCAGACGCTGCCCTACGGCGTGCTGGTGACCTCCAGCGGCCCGGTGATCTCCGTGCGAGTCGGCAAGCACGCCTTGCCGCTGCGCGGGATCGCGGACGCGCTGGGGCCTCGGCTGGCCGAGCTGGTCAGCGCGAACTCGCTCGATCCACTGCTGGCCGCAGGCCGGCAACGCTGGCGGGAACTGCGGGAACGGCTCACCGAGATCGTCACCGCGGACACCGCGCCCGCCGGAACCGAACTGGTGCGCACCGACTGGCACACGCTGGTGCTGCCGTTCACCGTCGGCGACTACGTGGACTTCTACTCCTCGCGCCACCACGCCGAGAACGTGGGACGCATCCTGCGCCGCGGCGCCGCCGAGCTCCCGGACAACTGGACGCACCTGCCCATCGGATACCACGGCCGCGCCGGAACCGTGCACGTCTCCGGCACCGACGTGCCGCGGCCCAGCGGGCAGCGGCGCACCACCGGCGACCGCAACCCCGCGTTCGGGCCGACCCGCAGGCTCGACTTCGAAGCGGAAGTCGGATTCATCTGCGGCGGCGAGACGACCGCGCGCGTACCGACGGAGGACTTCGCCGAGCACTGCTTCGGTGTGGCGCTGGTCAACGACTGGTCCGCGCGGGACCTGCAAGCCTGGGAATCGCAGCCGCTCGGACCGTTCCTGTCGAAGTCCTTCGCGACCTCCATCGCCGGGTGGATCACACCGCTGGACGCCTTCGAACACGCCCGGATCTCGTTGCCCGAGCGGGAACACGCGCTGCACGACTACCTCACCGAAACCGAACCGTGGGGGCTGGACCTCGGACTCGAAGTGCGGTGCAACGACATCGTGCTGTCCCGGCCGCGGTTCGCCGACATGGCGTGGTCCCCGGCGCAGCAGCTCGCGCACCTCACGGTGAACGGGGCGACCGTGCGGGCCGGGGACCTGTTCGCCTCCGGCACCGTCTCCGGGGCGGTGCGGGAGCAGCGCGGCTGCCTGCTGGAGCTGACCTGGGGCGGCTCCGAACCGATCACTTTGGACGACGGTGAACAGCGCACCTTCCTCCAGGACGGAGATCGGGTCACACTCGGTGGAACCGCGCCCGGGCCGGACGGTTCGGTGATCGGCCTCAGTGAGGTGACGGGCACGGTGTTGTCCGCGACCTGGAGGTGACGGTGACCAGACCAACCGATCCAGCTCGGTCACCATTACCGCACCGGCGTGATGACTCGACGCCGGCCAAGGAGACCTCGCTGACGCTGGAGCGGGGGCTGAGCCTGCTCCAAGCCGTCGCCGACGCCGACGGTGCCGCGCCCACCATCAGCGACCTCGCCGCGACCGTCGGAGTGAGCCGCGCGGCCGTGTACCGGCTGCTCGGGCCGTTGCAGGCGCGGGGGCTGGTGCGGCGGGAGGGCAGTCGGGTGCGGCTCGGGCTCGGCGTGCTGTGGGTCGCCGGTCGAGTGCTGCCGCAGCTGCGGTTCGCGTCGCTGCCCGCGCTGCGCGGACTCGCCGAGCAGGTCGGCGCCACCGTGCACCTCACCGTCGCCGACGGGGCGGAGGCGCAGGCCGTCGCCGTGGTGGAGCCGTCGTGGACGAGTTACCACGTGTCCTACCGGGTCGGCACCCGGCATCCGGTGCAGCGCGGCGCCGCCGGGCGTGCCGTGGACCTGCCTCCACACGGGCCTCGATGGGTGGTGAGCACCGGCGAACCGCACACCGGCCCCTACGGCGTCGCCGCGCCGGTCCTGGGCGTGCCGGGCCTGCGCGCCAGCGTCGGAGTGGTGGCGCTGGAACCCCTCACCGGCGACGACATTGGCCCCCTGGTCTCGGACACCGCCCGAGCCGTCGCCGAAGCCCTCCGCTGAACTCCGGCCGGAGGGTTCCGATCATGGGGCGGGGTTGGTAGAAAGATCGGGCATCCGGGGAGGCCGGGGGGACGAAAGTCCTGGTCCGGACAGGACCTTGGGCCTGTTCAAGGGGGACGGCGGCCCCTGAGCCGGACTCGGGGCGCACGGGCAGACTGGCCCCCGTGGAACTCCTCGACATCGCCCGGTGGCAGTTCGGGATCACGACCGTCTACCACTTCCTGATGGTGCCGTTGACCATCGGACTGTCGCTGTTGGTCGCGGGCATGCAGACCGCGTGGTGGCGGACGGGCAACGAGCGCTACCTGAAGATGACCCGCTTCTGGGGCAAGTTGATGATGATCAACTTCGCGATGGGCGTGGTCACCGGGATCGTCCAGGAATTCCAGTTCGGCATGGCGTGGAGCGAGTACTCGCGCTTCGTCGGCGACGTCTTCGGCGCTCCGCTGGCGATGGAGGGGATCGTCGCGTTCTTCGTCGAGTCCACCTTCCTCGGCCTGTGGATCTTCGGTTGGGACCGGCTGCCGAAGGGCGTGCACCTGGCCTGCGCGTGGGCGTTCTCGCTGGCCACCGTCGCCTCCGCGTACTTCATCCTGGCCGCGAACTCGTGGATGCAGCACCCGGTCGGCATCGAGATGGTCGACGGCCGCCCCCGGATGAACTCGATCTGGGAGGTGATGACGAACAACACGGTGCTCGCCGCGTTCCCGCACACCGTGTTCGGCTGCTTCGCCGTGGCCGGCTCGTTCCTCATCGGCATCGCCGCCTACAAGATCGCCAAGCACCACCGGAACTCCAGTCACGACGACGAGGACCGCAAGCTGTGGCACGGCTCGATGCGGCTCGGCGCCTGGGTCGGCGTGATCGCCTTCGCGGGCCTGGCGCTGTCCGGTGACGTGCAGGGCAAGCTGATGTTCGATCAGCAGCCGATGAAGATGGCCTCCGCCGAAGCGCTCTGCCACACCGAGCAACCCGCCAGCTTCTCGATCTTCGCCTACGGCGACGTGAGCAAGCAGAACTGCGAGGACGTCAAGAGCTTCACCGTGCCGTACATCCTGTCGTACCTGGCCAACGGTGACTTCACCAGCGAGGTCAAGGGCGTGCAGGCGCTGGTGCCCGAATACCAGGCCGCCTACGGCACGAACTACCCCGACGACCCGCGGCTCGGCGCGTTCGCCGGGCAGCCCATCGACTACGTGCCGAACCTGCCCGCGACCTACTGGGGCTTCCGGTTCATGATCGGCTTCGGGGAGTGGCCGCGCTCGGCGCCGTCGCCGTCCTGTGGTTCACCCGCAAGGGCCGATTCCCGACGGGCCGCTGGTGGGCGCCGCTGGCGGTGGCGAGCATCGCCACGCCGTTCCTCGGCAACGCGTTCGGCTGGATCTTCACCGAACTCGGCAGGCAACCGTTCGTCGTCGTGCCCAACCCGAATCCGTCCGGAGTGGACGGAGTGTGGATGTACACGGCCTCGGCGGTGTCCTCCGGGGTGACGCCGGGCGAGATGCTCACCTCGCTGATCGCGCTGACCTCCGTGTACGGCGTGCTGGCGTGCGTGGAGATCTTCCTGATCATCCGATTCGTGCGCGGCGGCGTGGAGGCGACGATGCCGCACGAACCGCCCGAGGACGAAAAGTCCGACGAGACGTTGTCGTTCGCTTATTGATTGGAGTGTTTGCGGGATGGCCTGCGTGGGTGTCCGGGTAGCGG
The DNA here is from genome assembly GCF_022828475.1 of Saccharopolyspora gloriosae. Lineage (GTDB taxonomy): Bacteria > Actinomycetota > Actinomycetes > Mycobacteriales > Pseudonocardiaceae > Saccharopolyspora_C > Saccharopolyspora_C gloriosae_A. The sequence continues at coordinate 124,709 of NZ_CP059557.1, forward strand.
AGCCTCAGCGGTTCCCTCGCTGCCCCTTGCCGGGTGGGGCCGCGATTTCTCAGGTATGTCCGACGCACGGCGAAATCGCCGTCCACGCGAGGAAGCCGCTGAGAACCCGCCAGTGGTGATCTTGCTCAAGCTGGTCACTGCTCATCGGCTCCGCCGCTGACAGGACAACGACAAAACCATTCCGCAAGGACTTCTCCGCCCACCGATGGAGATCGTGATGGATCTGCCCACCTTTTGGTTCGCCCTGATCGCCGTGTTGTGGCTGGGCTACCTGTTCCTGGAGGGCTTCGACTTCGGCGTCGGGATGCTGCTGCCGATCCTGGGCCGCGACGAGCGCGAACGCCGGGTGCTGATCAACACGATCGGCCCGGTGTGGGACGGCAACGAGGTCTGGCTGATCGTCGCGGGCGGCGCCACCTTCGCCGCCTTCCCCGGCTGGTACGCGTCGCTGTTCAGCACCGCCTACCTGCCGCTGCTGCTCCTGCTGCTGATGCTCATCGGGCGCGGCGTCGCGTTCGAGTACCGCGGCAAGGTGGACACGAAGCGGTGGCGGCGCACCTGGGACGTCGTGATCGTCACCGCGTCCTGGATCGCGCCGATGATGGTCGGCCTGGTGCTGTCGGCGAGCGTGTTCGGCCTGCCGCTGGACGCCAACGGGGACCGCGTCGGCGGGCCGTCGGTGCTGCTGACCTGGCCGAACGTGCTGGGCGCGCTCGCGGTGTGGGGTTTCTCGTTCCTGCACGGCGCGGTGTTCCTGTCGCTGAAGACCGCCGGTGAGGTGCGGGAGCGGGCGCGGAAGTTCGCGCTGCGCCTCGGACCGCTCCTGCTGCTGCCGGTGATCGCGCTGCTGCTGCTGGCTCAGCTGACCCAGGGCGACCCGTGGACGTGGGTGCCGCTGGGGATCGCGCTGGTCGCGGCGCTCGCCGGGCTCACCCGGATGATCTCGTGGCGGGAGGGGCAGGCGTTCGCGTTGCAGGGCATCGCGCTCGCCGGTGTGGTGGTGACGCTGTTCGGCGCGCTGTGGCCGAACGTCATCCCGTCCACCCTGGACCCGGCCTGGTCGCTGTCGATCGCCGACACCGCCTCCAGCCCGTACACCCTCACCGTGATCACCTGGGTCGCCGCGTTCGGCACCCCTGCCGTGCTGGTCTACCAGGGCTGGACGTACTGGGTGTTCCGCAAGCGCATCGGCACCCACCACATCCCGCCGGTGCACGCGCCATGAGCGGGCCGCTGGGAGCGCTTCCTCGGCTGTCGCGATCCGCTCGGCTGGCGCTGGTGGCCGCGGGCGTGCTCGCCGCGGGCAACGCCGTCGCGCTGATCGTGCAGGCGTGGGCGTTGGCGAGCGCGCTCGCCGAGGTCGTCACCGACGGCGTCGACTCGGACGCGATCACCGGGCGGCTCGCGGTGCTGGCCGGGGCGATCGTCGCCCGCGCCGGGTTCGGCTGGGCCACCGAGTTCGTGTCCGCGCGGGCCGCCGCCGGAGCGAAGGAGGAACTGCGGGCGCGGCTGCTCGACTCGGCGCTGCGGCGCGGACCGGAGTGGATCCAGGGACGCGGGCCGGTCGAGCTCACCACGCTCGCCACGAAGGGGCTCGACGCGCTCGACGAGTTCTTCACGAAGTACCTGCCCGCGCTGGTGACCGCCGCCGTGGTCCCGCTGCTCGTGGGCGCGTGGATCCTGTTCTCGGACCGGGTCTCGGCCATGACGATCTTGATCACGGTGCCGCTGATCCCGCTGTTCGCGTGGCTCGTCGGCCGCTACACCGAGCAGCGCACCGCCCGCGCCACCGACTCGACGCAGCGGCTGTCGGCGCAACTGCACGAGCTGGTGCGCGCTCTGCCGGTGCTCACCGCGTTCCGGCGGGCGGGGGCGCAGCGCGCCGTGGTCCGCCAGGTCAGCGAGCGGCACCGCCGCAGCACCGTGGCTACGCTGCGCATCGCGTTCCTGTCGGCGCTGGTGCTGGAGCTGTTCTCGTCGCTGTCGGTGGCGCTGGTCGCCGTCGGCATCGGGCTGCGGCTCGTGTCCGGTGATCTCGACCTGGCGACGGGGCTGATGGTGCTGGTGCTCGCACCCGAGTGCTACCTGCCGCTGCGCGCCGCCGGGGCCGCCCACCACGCCAGTGAGGACGGCGTGGAGGCGGTGCGCCGCGCGGACGAGGTGATCTCCGGGAAGTCCGATGTGGACGATCAGGCGGGCGCAGCTGCACCGCTCGCGGACCTGCCGGAGCCCGCCGCCGAACCGGCTCGGCCCGCCGGGCTGGGAACCGCCGGGCCGGGAACTGCCGGGCTGGGAACTGCCGGGCTGGGAACTGCCGGGCTGGGAACTGCCGGACTGGGAACCGCCGGGCGAATTGAACCCGAGGAGGGGGAACTCGGTGCGGCGGACGTGCTGCGCGTGCGGGACCTCGCCGTGGCTCGGCGCGGCGGCTACGCGCCGGGCGGGATCAGCTTCACCGCCCGGCCCGGCGAAGTGCTGCGACTGCAAGGGTTCGACGGCATCGGCCCCAGCGGCAGCGGCAAATCCACCACCTTCGGCGTGCTGCTCGGCTTCACCCGCCCCGAACGCGGGACCGTCGACTACGCGGGCACCGACCTGAGCGAACTCGACCCGGCGGCCTGGCGCAGACATCTCGCGTGGGTGCCGCAGCGGCCCGTGTTCACCGGTGGAACCGTCCTCGCCGAACTCGAACTCGCCATCGCCGACCAGCCCGACGGCACCGTCGCCGCGATCCCCGACGTGCTCGCGGAGGCCGCCGCCGCGCACCTGCGCGACCGCCCGGTCGACGGACTGTCCACGGGGGAGCGGCAGCGGGTCGCCGTGGCCCGCGCCCTGCTGCGGCTGCGCGGCGCCGCGCGGGTCCTGCTGCTCGACGAACCCACCGCGCACCTCGACACGGCGACAGCGCGCCAAGTCGACAAAGCGATTGATGGCGCCGCCGAACACGGCGCCACCGTGATCCTCGCCAGCCACCGGCCCGGCGCCGAGGCGGCCGAACCCGAATCCGCGCCGCCCGCCGACGCCTCCCCGGGCACCGTGCCCGGACTGCCCCCGGCACGCGGCGGCCTCCGCGAGCTGATCACCCCGCGCACCCTGCTCGGCGTGGTGCTCGCCGCGCTGTCCCTGCTGTCCGGGCTGGCGCTGACCGCGACCTCGGCGTGGCTGATCGCCCGCGCCTCGCAGCAGCCGCCGATCCTCACGTTGACGGTCGCCGTCGTGGGAGTGCGCCTGTTCGCGCTGTCCCGCGCGGCGCTGCGCTACGTCGAACGCCTCGTCACGCACGACGCCGCGTTCCGCTTCGCCGGATCGCTGCGGGAGAAGCTGTGGGACGCGCTGGTGCGGCTCGGCCCGGCGCGCACCGCCGGACTGCGCCGCGGCGACGGGATCGCACGGCTCGTCGACGACGTCGACGCGGTCCGCGACCTGGTGCCGCGCGTGATCCTGCCGCCGCTGGCCGGGGTGCTCGTCGCGTTCGCGGCCGTGGTGCTGCAAACCTGGGTGCTGCCGTCGGCCGGCGTGTTGCTGGCGGTATCGCTGCTGGTCGCGGGCATCGGAGGCGTCGCGGCGGCGTTGTTCGCCGAACGTCGCGCCAGCACCGCCGTCGCTGCGGGACGGCGCCACGTGGCCGACCGGGTGCTGGCGCTGCTCGACGGTTCCGCGGAGCTGCTCGCGTTCGGCGCGCACGCGTCCCGCCGTGCCGAACTGGCCGCGGTCGACGCGCGACTGGCGGCCCGCGCCCGCCGGGCCTCGTTCGGGGCGGGAGCCGCGACCGCGGTGAGCACGCTGGCCGTCGGAGTCGCCGTGCTGGGCGGGGCCTGGCTCGCCGCCGAGGCCGTCGCGGCCGGACGACTCGCCCCGGAACTCGCTCCGCTGCTGGCGCTCGTCCCGCTCGCCGCCGCCGAGGCCGTCGCGGCCCTGCCGCCTGCGGCGCAGCAGTGGCGGAACCTGCGTGCCGCGCAGAACCGGCTCGCTCCGCTGCTCGCGGCCGGCGCCGACACCACCGTCGGCCCGGACACGTCGAGCACCGACGACGAGGAGACGATCGCCGGGGCTCCGCAACCGAGCCCGGACCGGCTCGCCGACGGGAGCATCGAACTGCGCGACGTCGACGTGCGCTGGCCGGGCGCCGCCGAACCCGCGCTGCGCGGCATCACCCTCACCGTCCCGCCCGGCACCCACGTCGCTCTCGTCGGCCCGTCCGGTAGCGGAAAGTCCACGCTGCTGGCGTTGCTGCTGGGTTTCCTGCCCGCCGAGCGCGGCACGGCACGACTGCCCGAGCAGGCCGCCTGGTGCCCGCAGGAACCGAACCTGGTGTCCACCACCATCAGGGAGAACCTGCGGATGTCCGCGCCGCACGCCGACGACCAGCGGCTCGCCGCCGCGCTGCGACTGGCCGGGCTGCCTGGCTGGGGCGACCGGCTCGGCGAGTTCGTCGGTTCCGGCGGCACCGCGCTCTCCGGCGGGGAGGCACAACGGCTCGCACTGGCTCGCGCGCTGCTCGCCCCCGGCCCGCTACTGCTCGACGAACCGACCGCGCACCTCGACGTAGCGACCTCAACGCCGCTGCTGCACCGGCTGCGCGCCGAATCCGACCGCACCGTCCTGCACGTGACGCACCGTCCGTCCGAAACCGAAACCGCTGACCTGGTGCTGACCATTGACGACGGCAGACTCACCGTCCTCCGCGCCCCAACAACAACCGCGCCCTGAAAACGAGCTCGCGCCCACCCGGCAGCGAAGCCGTGCTTTGCGGCGTAGCCGTGCTTTTGGCGGCGAAGCCCGCGAAGGGCGGGCGAAGCCCCGCCTGCCTGGCGGCCGAAGGCCGTGCTTGGCGGCGAAGCCGTGCCTGCATGTGCGAAGCACATAGCCCACGTCACAAAGCCGACCACCCGCGGGTTCTCAGCTGTCTTCTCGCGAGGACGGCTTTTCCCTCGTGGCGGAGCCACCAGGGAAGATCCCGCAGCGAGAAGACAGCTGAGGTTCCGCCACCCGACCAGCTACCCGAATCAGCCACGACGAAGGGAGGACTAACCTCGTGAATGTTATGGATTCCGCACTTGCCAGGCGCATGCTGTCGGCCTCCACCGAGATCACCAAGGCGGCGCTGTCCGCCGACGATCCCGACGTGGTGTTGCCGATGGTCGTGCGCCGCGCCGCCGCACTCGCCGAAGCCGACCTCGGCCTCGTCATGGTGCGCGCCGACGACGGCAGGCTCACCGTCGAAGCCGCCTACCCGGCGGAAGCCGAGTCCTCCGGCGACCCCGTCGGCGCCGTGCTCTCCGCCCGCTCCGCCGCCGCCCGCGTCGCCCGCAGCGGCGTGCCGATAGTCGTCGACGACCTCATCGACGACCCGCTCACCGCGCCCTACGTGCCGTCTTCGCTGCGGATCTACGGGCCGTTCGCGGTCGCCCCGTTCGGCACCCGGGAACGCAAGCTCGGGGCGCTCGCCGTGTACCGGCGGCGCGGTGCCGCCACGTTCACCCGGGTCGCCGTGGAAGTGCTCACCGGGTTCGCCGCGCAGGCCGGGCTGGCGCTGGTGCTCGCCGAAGGCTCCACCGCGCGGGAGCGCATCGCCGTCTACCAGGAACGGGAACGCATCGCCCGCGACCTGCACGACGTGATCGTGCAACGGCTGTACGCGGCGGGGATGCAGCTCGAAGTGCTGGACCGCAAGCTCACCGGCCGCCTCGCCGCGGAGGACTCGGCGCGGCTCACCGACACCATGGACCAGCTCGACCAGACCATCGCCGAAGTCCGCGCCACCGTGCGCACCCTGCGCTCCGCCGTCCCGGAGACGCCCGCGCACGCCCCGGACCTCGCCGACTCGATGCGCTCCGAAGTGCAGATCGCGGGGGAACTGCTCGGCAGGCCGCCCAAGCTGGAGATCGACGGCGACCTCAGCGCGGTGCCGGTCGCGCTCGCCGACCACGCGCGGGCCGCGATGCGGGAGGCGCTGTCGAACGTGGTCCGGCATTCCGGGGCGCGCACCGTGCTGGTCCGAATCCGCTGCTCGGAGCGGTCCATGCGGTTGCAGGTCGTCGACGACGGCTGCGGCATCCCGCGCGACGTCACCAAACGCGGCCTGCGCCACCTCGAAGAACGCGCGGCGGCGGCGGGAGGCAGCTGCGTCATCCACTCCTCCCCGGACAGCGGCACCACCGTCACCTGGGAAGTCCCGCTCTGACGGGTCCTTCCGGGACGGCTGCGCGTCCGGGTAGCGGAACCCCAGCGGCTTCCTCGCGAGGACGGCACCTTTCCGGTGGCGGAGTCACTCGGGAGAAAGGTCCAGCAGCGAACGGCTCACCGAGGTTCCGCTACCGGACCATGCTGGAAGGCACCCAGGTCAGTCGGGCAGGTCGTCCCATTCGATGCAGCGCCAGCCGGTCTTCGTGCCCGAGTCCGCTTCCAGCACGATGATTCCGGTGTTGGGCAGGTAGGCCTCGCTGGAGCGCCGGGCGGAGATCTCCCCGGCGAGCCGCGAGGCGACCAGCCGCACCATCGCGCCGTGGCTCACGAGCACCACCGACCCGGTCGTCACGTCGTCGAGCACCGGCTGCGCGGAGTCGAAGAACCTGGTCAGCGCCTGGGTTCCGGTTTCGCCGCCGGGCATGGGCCGGTCCGGTTCGCCGTGGTGCCAGCTCGCGTAGATCTCGTCGAACAGCTCCCGGGAGTGCTCGTCGCCGAGGCCTTCCAAGTCGCCCACGAAGATCTCGTGGGTCCCGTCGGCGATCCGCACGTCCAGGCCGTGGCGGGTGGCCGCGGGCAGCGCGGTCTGCTGCGCCCGCAGCGCGCGGCTGGCGTGCACCGACAGCACCTTCTCGGTGGCGAGTCGTTCCGCGAGGTCTTCGGCCTGCCGAGCGCCCAGTTCGGTGAGCCCGGGACCGGGCGGCGCCGTGTCGAGCACACCTCGCACGTTCGACGGGGTCTGGCCGTGGCGCACCAGCACCAGGCGCAGTCCGTCGGCGTTCGCGCGCAACACCGCGCTCATGCGACACCTCCTTCGCGCAACCGCGCGAGCCAGCGGGCGGATGCTTGGAACGACTGTTCGGATGCGGACGGCCGGACGTTCGCCGGGGAATGGTCGGCTTTCGGGTAGGAGCCGAGGAAGCGGACTTCGCTGCAGCGCCTGCGCAGGCCGCTGAGCGCGTCCCCGATCCGGGCGTCGGCGACGTGTCCGTCGAAGTCGAGGAAGAACCGGTATTCGCCGAGGCGGTCCTTGGTGGGCCGGGACTCGATGCGGCTGAGGTTGATGCCGCGCAGCGACAGCTCCAGCATCAGCTCGGTCAGCGTGCCCACTTCATCGGCGATGACGGCGGCGATGGACGTGCGGTCGGCGCCGGTCGGTTCGGGCAGCGCGCCCGGCCTGCGCAGCAGCAGGAACCGGGTCACGGCGTCGGGCGTGTCGGCGATGCCGTGGGCGAGCACGCGCAGGTCGTCGAACAGCTCGACCGCCAGCGGAGAGGCGATCGCGGCGTCCAGGTCGCCGTCGGCGACCTCCTTCGCCGCGCCCGCCGTGGAGGAGGCCATCCGCACGTCCGCCGCGGGCAGGTTCTCCGCGAGCCAGCCGCGGACCTGCGCGATGGCATGCGGATGGCTCGCCACGGTGCGCACCTGGTCGGCGGTGACGCCTTCGCGCACCAGCACGTCGAACTGCACCGGAACCATCGCCTCGGACACCGCGATCAGCGGATCGCCGCTGACCAGCGCGTCGAGCGTGGCGGGCACCGAGCCTTCCACCGAGCTCTCCACCGGAACGCCGGCGGCCAGCACCTCGCCGGAGCGCAGCGCGGCGAGCGCCTGCGGCACGGTCTCGTAGGGAAGCAGGTCGGCGTCGAAGCCCCGGGTGAGGACCCGGGTCGCCTGTTCGGTGAAGGTTCCCGGCGGCCCCAGGTAGGCGATGTGCGGCACGAGCACCAGCCTACGGCCCGCGCTGACCCCCTCACCTGACCCCAGATCGGTGCTGATCTTTCCCCGAATGTGTGACCTACCCAATTACATTCAGTCGCCCGTTCCTGCGATGCTGTGGGTGTGACCGCGGATTCGGAGCGCTCATCGGACCGAGCGGAACCGGAGCTCCGGCTCGTCCTCTGCGCCTTGGACGAGCCGTTGACGGCAGCGTGGCGCGATGTCGCCACCGACCGCGACAACCTCGACGTCCACCAGGGGTCGGTGCTCGACCTGCGGGTGGACGCGGTGGTGAGCCCGGCTAACTCGTACGGGTGGATGCGCGGCGGGGTGGACGCCCTGTACGCGCGGGCCTTCCCGAACGTGGAGGAGTCGGTGCGCAGCGCCGTGCTCGCCTACCACGGCGGGGAACTCCCGGTCGGCGAGGCGCTGCTCGTGCCCACCGGAACGCCGTTGCCCGCCTGGCTGGTCAGCGCGCCCACGATGCGCACTCCGGGCGAGGTGCTTCCCTCGGACACCGTGCACCCGTACCTCGCCGCGCGGGCGGTGCTCCGGCTGTGGACGCACGGCATGCTCGAGAACGGGATGCGGGTGCGCGACGTCGTGCGCACCATCGCCCTACCCGGCCTGGGCACCGGAGTGGGCGGGGTCGACCCCCGTCTGTGCGCCCACCAGGTCGCAGCAGCCTGGGACGAAACCTTCGCCCGCGCCGACCAGAGCTGACGACCTTGTCGTTGTTCTTCTTCGAAGGTGTCCGGGTAGCGGAACCTCAGTGGCCTTCTCGCGAGAAGGCCACTGCGAACCGGCCGGTGGTCCGGCTGCTCGCGTGGTCACCGCTCGTCGGCTTCGCCGCTGACAAGACAGCGATGACCGACGCGAGCACACCGGGCCGACCGTTCAAAGATCGGCTCTGAGGTTCCGCCGCCCGATCCACCACCTGCTCACTCCGACGCAGCCCGGTCGCGGATCGCGACCTTGGTGGGGCTCGTCTGCTTCAGCGCTCCGCTCACCCGGACTTCCAGGACGCCGCGGTCGTAGTCGGCTTCGACCTGGTCGCCGGTCACGCCCTTGGGCAGCCGGAAGCGGCGGTTGAAGGATCCGGAGCGGAGTTCCCGGACCAGTGCTCGCGGCGCTTCGGATTCCTCCGCGCCTTCGGCGGGGGCCTCCGTGCGGACGGCACGGCTGCCGCTGATCGTCAGGGTCCCGTCGGCGACCTCGACCGCCACGTCGTTCTCGACGTCGACGCCGGGCAGATCCAGCCGGAACACCAGGTCGGAGCCGTCCCGCAGCACGTCGGCCGCCGGAGCGAACGCCTGGCCCGCGCCACCGCGTCCGGTGAAGGCGCCGCGGATCAACTGGTCGAACTCACGGTCCAGGCCGGCGAACGGGTCCCAGCCACGAACGGCAAGAGCCATCACTGCATCACTCCCTCATCGGAGCCGGGTCGCCGCCGAAGCGGATACCCGGTCACTGCGCTTACATGAGTCCTAACGGCTCAATTTTGCGGATTGTTCCCGGCGCAGCCGAGAAGATTCGAAACACCGCGAACTCCGAGGAAAGATCAACAACACAGCCGGGACACGAGCACGCGGCGCGGTACGGTCAGGGGCGCGTCCACTTAGGAGGTCCACATGCTCGTCCGTCGCCTGGCCCGCCCGCTGCTCGCCGCCATGTTCATCTACGGCGGCATCGGTGCCCTGCGCAATCCCGAAGCCCTCACCAAGACCGCCCAGCCGGTCCTGGACAAGACGGTCGGCCAGATCGAGGACTCGCTGCCGGAACAGGTGCCCACGGACGCGGCGACGCTGGTGAAGCTGGACGGCGCGGTCAAGCTCGGCGCCGGGGTGCTGCTGGCGCTCGGCAAGGCCCCGCGCCTGTCCGCGGTGCTCCTCGCGAGCAGCTTGGTGCCGACGACGCTCGCGGGACACCGGTTCTGGGAGATCGAGGACCCGCAGGAGCGCGCCGGGCAGCAGATCCACTTCTTCAAGAACCTGGGCCTGCTCGGCGGGCTGCTGGTCACGGCGGTGGACACCGAGGGCAAGCCGTCGGTCGCCTACCGCGCCAAGCACGGAGCCTCCCGCGTGGCCGAGCAGACCCAGCTCAACGTCAAGCAGGCGAAGAAGGCCGCCCGCAAGGCTCGCCGCCGCCGCTGATCCGGTCCCTGAGCGGAACGGGCCTCCGGGCGGACCGCCCGTTCCGCTCAGGGCACCCTTACCTGCACGTCCGGGTGATGCGGTCGTAGCGTGAGGACGTGCCGGTACGTGTACTGCTCGTAGATGATCACGAAGTGGTTCGCCGCGGTTTGCGCGACCTGTTGAGCACCGAGCCGGATCTGGACGTCGTCGCCGAAGCAGGCGGAGTCGGTGAGGCGGTCGTCCGAGCGCAGGCCGCGGAGCCCGATGTCGCGGTCGTCGACATGCGGCTGCCGGACGGCGACGGCCTCGACCTGTGCCGTCGGCTGCGGGCGCTGCCGGTGCCGCCGCAGTGCCTGGTGCTCACCGCGTTCGACGACGAGCAGGCGCTGGTCGGGGCGATCAACGCGGGTGCGTCCGGTTACCTGCTCAAGCAGGTGCGAGGGCGGGACCTGGTGAACGCGGTGCGCGAGGTCGCGGCGGGACGTTCGCTGCTGGACCCGGTGACCACCGCGCGCGTGCTGGAGCGGATGCGGCGCGGCACGGATCAACCCGCGGACGAGCTGGACACGCTCACCGATCAGGAACGCCGGGTGCTGGACCTGATCGGCGAGGGCCTCACGAACCGCCAGATCGCGGAACGCCTGTTCCTCGCGGAGAAGACGGTCAAGAACTACGTCACCGCGGTTCTCGCCAAACTCGGCATGGAACGCCGCACCCAAGCCGCCGCCTGGGTCGCCCGCCGCCAGGGCTGACGCCGGCCCCCGGCTCGTGGACTTGCGGAACTCTCACCGAAAGATCGTTTCGCGAGAACTCCTCAGCCCCAGCCGAGGGCGTGGAGGGTGTCCTCGTTGATGCCGAAGTGGTGGGCGATCTCGTGCACCACGGTGACCGCCACTTCGTCGACCACTTCGTCCTCGCTGTCGCACATCTCCAGCAGTGGCTCGCGGTAGATCGAGATCCGGTCCGGCAGCACGCCCGCGTAGTTGCTCTCCTCGCGGTCGGTCAGGGCGATGCCGAAGTACAGGCCGAGCAACGACGGATCTTCCAGGTTGTGGTCCTCGACGAGCACCACGACGTTGTTCATCGCCGTCGCGAACTGCTCGGGCACCAGGTCCAGGGCGTCGGCGACGAGTTCCTCGAAGCGCGCCCGCGTCATCTCCACCGGCATCGGGCTCAGCGCTCCCCGGCGGCGGGCACGCCCGGCTGGATCGGCGCGGTGTCCTGCGGCGCGGGTTCCTGGCCGACCTGCACATCGTCCTTGATGCTGCCGGTGATCGGTGCGAGACCGCTGCCGTCGGGCAGCTGCGCGCTGGCCTTGCAGTTGACCTGGCGCGAACCGGCGTCCCAGCTCTCCTCCGGCAGCGTGTCCCAGTAGGCCACGAGCTTCTTGTCCGCCACCGCCGTCGGGCTGCCCGCGTACTCGGCGGTGAGTTCGCCGCAGCGGGTCGCGAGGAATCCGTCCTGATCGGACTCGGAGGGATACCCGGCGGGGAACTGGGCGCCGAGGTCGACCGTCCCGGTGATCTCCACGGAGTGCGGCTGCGCGCAGTCCACCGGGTCCCACACGTCGGTGCCGTTGATGCCGAGGCAGCGCCCGACCTCGTAGATGTTCGACTGGTCCTGCTTGGCCACGGTTCCCTTGGAGGCGAACAGCTTCCCGGACGGGCCGGGCTGCTGGAGGCCGCAGTGCAGCTTCCGATCTCCCGAACTCCAGCCCTGCTCGCTCGGGGTGAACGCGCCGACGGTGAACCGCCCGTTCGGGTCGAGCCGCCCGCCGAGGTACTGCGTGGCGACGGTGGTGCAGCGTTCCTGCTTGAGCTGCTGCCACTGCTCGGCACTGGGGTAAGGCGCGGTGGCGGCGAAGTCGGCGGCCAGATCGGCCTTGCCCGCGACCTCGAACAGGTGGCGTTCGCCGCATTTGACCTGGCGGATGTCCGCCGCGTCCGGCTCCGTCCAGTGCAGGCAGGTGCCCGCCTTCGCCTCGAACACGGGGGGAGTGGCGGGCGAGGCGCCCTCGCGGCCCGGCCCGCCGATGCCGGAGCCGCCACCTCCGCTCGGAGTGTTCAGCAACGCGCTGATCAGCAGAACGAGTGCGCCACCGATGGCGGCGGCGATCATCACCAGCCGGGTGTTGGGCTTCCGGCGGTGCTTCTGGGTGTCGCTGCGCTCGGCCATCGATCACATCATGCCTGTCGGCCCGGCCGTGTGCTCAAGCGCTCACGCATCGCTTTGAAACCGATTCGTGTCCGGCTGCGTCACATCAAGGCGTACCCCGTGCGGGGGACGGTGGGTAGTGTTGCTGCTGGGAGTGGGCGATGACGGAAGATGGCAGACCATTGGCAGACCAGGACGGGCCGCATCGCAGCGACCAGCCCTCGACGGGCGGGTCCGCTGACGACGTGACGCAACCGAACGCAGGCGGCGAGCAGCAGAGCGGGGACGCGGGCCAGGCCCGCGGCCGAATGCGCTACCAGGACGACTCGACGGCGCCGCGGGAACCGACGCTCGCCGAGAAGCGGGCTCGCATCGCGGCGGAGAAGCGCCAGGAAGAGCAGGCCCAGGCCGCGCTCGCCGAGCAGGAGAGCAAGACGCAGAAGCGTCGTCGCGTGATGGTCGGTGGCGGTGTCACCGTCGGCGTGGTGGCGCTGGTCGCGGCGTTCTACTCGGGGTCGGCTTACAGCGCGGAGCAGAACGCGGTCCACGAGTACTGCGCCGCCGAGAAGCAGGGCCAGGTGGCCGACGACCCCAACCTCTGCGACGAGAACTACGTCCAGAGCCACGGCGGGTACAGCTCGGGCGGCATGATGTTCATGCCGATCTTCTTGCCGGGCACGAACATCCCGAGCGGCCAGATGAACTCCTACCGGTACGGCTACACCCAGCCCGGCGCTCCGGCGCCGACACCGGGCAGTTCGGTGCCCGCCGGATCGAGCTTCAACAAGCCCGCCGACGCGAACATCAAGAACTCCAAGGGCCAGACGGTGCAGCGCGGCGGTTTCGGAATCAGCAACAAGAGCGGCAGCAGCGGGAGCTGAACGAGTGCGTCGGAGGACAACCGAGCGTCGGCCGGACTGGCAGCGCAAGGTCGAAGAACTGGGACTGGTGTTCGGCACCCCGGCACGCGCGGCGGACGGTTCGCAGCGCCCCTACTGGGACGAGGGCGTGCACTACGAGTTCAGCTTGGACGAGGTGCTCTCGCTGGAGGCCGACGTCGAGCTGCTCCAGTCGATGTGCCTGGACGCCGTGGACCAGGTCGTCACGACCGAGCGCTACAAGGACTTCGGCATCCCGGAATGGGTGTGGCCGAAGATCGCCGAGTCGTGGAAGCGGCACGATCCGCACCTCTACGGCCGGTTCGACCTGCGCTACGACGGTTCCGGACCGGCGAAGCTGCTGGAGTACAACGCGGACACGCCGACTTCGCTGCTGGAGGCGGCGGTCGTGCAGTGGAACTGGCTGACCGAGTGCCACGAGGGCGACGACCAGTGGAACTCGATCCACGAGAAGCTGGTGGAGCGCTGGAGCGAGATCAGCGACCAGCTCGCCACCCGCGAAGTGCACTTCACCTGGTCGAGCTCCGACACCAGCGGTGAAGACAACATCACCTCGGCGTACCTGCAGGAGACCGCGGCCGAGGCGGGCATGGACACGGTCGGCCTGTCGATCGAGGAGATCGGCTGGGACCCGCTGCTGGAACGGTTCGTGGATCTTGAAGAGGCGCCGATGAACTCGGTCGTCAAGATCTACCCGTGGGAGTGGATGGTCGACGACGACTTCGGCCACCACGCGGTGAACACGCTGCCCGCGACGCAGTGGATCGAACCCCTGTGGAAGATGCTGCTGTCGAACAAGGCGCTGCTGGCGGTGCTGTGGGAGATGTACCCGGGGCACCCGAACCTGCTGCCGACGTTCCTCGACCAGCCCGGACTGCTCACCGAGTACGTGCGCAAGCCGCGACTGGGCCGGGAGGGCAACAACATCACCGTCGTCGCCCCCGGCTGGGAGACCGAGACCGGCGGCTTCTACGGCGAGGAAGGCTTCGTCTACCAGGCGTTCGACCCGCTGCCGGAGTTCGACGGCATGCGTCCCGCGCTGGGTGCGTGGGTCGTCGGCGAATCCGCGGCCGGACTCGGCATCCGCGAGACGGCGGGCCTGATCACCGACGACGGCGCCGCCTTCGTCCCGCACCGCATCCCCGGCTCCTGATCGATCCCGGTTCGACTGGGCACAGCCCTCTGACCTGTGTTTCCGTAGCTGCACGGGCCGCCGGGGGTCGTCACGCCCGCCGCGCGGACTCCCGTTTCGAGCGGACGGGGTGGGGACATGCCTTACAGCCGGGCAGCAGAGAACGGCGAGGAGCCGTTCGACGATCAGGAACTACCGGACTCGGCGCTGGAACACTCCCGGACGGCCGAACCCGACGTGTACCTCGACGTGCCGGACCTGAAGGTCGAAGAGATCGGCTTGAAGGCGGAGGACGTCCGGGCGAAGGTGTCGGTGCAGGCCGAGGTCCTCGACATGCTCCGGCTCAACGTGGGCGCGGACGTGTCGATCGGCAAGGCCGAGCTGGACCTCTCCGGAGTGCAGGCGCAGGTGACGTTGAAGGTCCGGCTCGCCGAGATCGCCGCGATCGTCGATCGGGTGCTCACCACGCTCGACCGGAATCCGCGGCTGGCGGAGGAGCTGACGCGCGGCCTGGGGAAGATGCCGCAGGAAGCGGCCGAGGTCGCCGACCGGGCGGTGGACGAGGTCGAACGCCCCGCCGTGGAGGCCGAGCGCGAGGTCCGTTCCGAACTGGACGACGTCGGCGGTACGGCCGACAACCGCGCCACCGAACGCCGGCGGGTGCACCGGGCACCGGAGGAGCGCCCGGCCGATGCCGCCGCGGGAGCGGAGGGCGCCGAAGGTACCGACGAGGAGGCCGCGCCGAAGCAGCCGGTTCGCCCCGTTGAACCGGCGCAAGAGCGCCGCGGCGCAGGCAGGCGCCGGCCTTCCGGTG
Organism: Saccharopolyspora gloriosae; assembly: GCF_022828475.1. Classification (GTDB taxonomy): domain Bacteria; phylum Actinomycetota; class Actinomycetes; order Mycobacteriales; family Pseudonocardiaceae; genus Saccharopolyspora_C; species Saccharopolyspora_C gloriosae_A. Next base: position 139,748 of record NZ_CP059557.1, read on the forward strand.
TGCGTCATGCGGGCGAGGAACCTCGCAGGGGCCGCCCGTACCCGCCTCGCCGCCGGTCGTGAGGCTTCGCGGACGTCCGGTGCCGAGGTGGCCGCCTCCGCCTCGGACGACCGCGTTCCGGAGCGGCGGCGCGTGCCGCTCTCACCCCCAGCAAGGTTCGTGGCCGACCGGGCCAGCTAGGCTCACCAGCTGTGATCGACCTGAAGACGCTTCGCGAAGATCCGGAGGCCGTGCGCGCCTCGCAGCGTGCCCGAGGTGAGGACGCGTCCCTCGTGGACGCGCTGCTCTCCGCTGACGAGCGTCGCAGGTCAGCGGTGTCCCGCGCGGACACGCTGCGCGCCGAGCAGAAGCAGCTCGGCAAGCAGGTCGGCAAGGCCAAGGGCGAGGAGCGCGACGAGCTGCTTGCTCGCGCGAAGGAACTCTCCGCCCAGGTCAAGCAGGCCGAGGTGGAGCAGACCGAGGCCGATGCGGAGCTGCTGAGCACGCAGAAGAAGGTCTCGAACATCATCGAGCCGCAGACCCCGCCCGGCGGCGAAGACGACTACGTCGTGCTCAAGCACGTCGGCACGCCGCGCGAGTTCGACTTCGAGGTGCGCGACCACCTGGACCTGGGCGTGGGCCTGCGCGCGATCGACATGGAGCGCGGCGCGAAGGTCGCGGGCGCCCGGTTCTACTTCCTCACCGGCATCGGGGCACAGCTGGAGCTGGCGCTGCTGAACATGGCCGCCGCCCAGGCCACCGCGGCCGGGTTCACGCTGGTCGTGCCACCGGTGCTGGTCCGCCCGGAGATCATGGAGGGCACCGGTTTCCTCGGCGCCCACTCCACCGAGGTGTACCGGCTGGAAGAGGACGACGCGTACCTCGTCGGCACCTCGGAGGTGCCGCTGGCCGGCTACCACGCCGGTGAGATCCTCGACCTGGCTTCGGCGCCGCTGCGCTACGCGGGCTGGTCGACCTGCTTCCGGCGCGAGGCGGGCTCCTACGGCAAGGACACCCGCGGCGTGATCCGCGTGCACCAGTTCAACAAGCTGGAGATGTTCGTCTACTGCCGCGAGGAGGACTCGCGCACCGAGCACGAGCGGCTGCTGGCCTGGGAAGAGGAGATGCTCGCGAAGATCGAGGTGCCGTACCGGGTGATCGACACCGCGGCCGGCGACCTCGGGGCGAGCGCGGCGCGGAAGTTCGACTGCGAGGCGTGGGTGCCGTCGCAGCAGGCCTACCGCGAGCTGACCTCCACCTCGAACTGCACGACGTTCCAGGCCCGCCGCCTCAACACCCGCTACCGCGAGGCCGGTGGTCCCAACGCCATCGCGTCCACGCTGAACGGGACGCTTGCCACCACCCGGTGGATCGTGGCGATCTTGGAGAACCACCAGCAGCCGGACGGTTCGGTGCGGGTTCCGGAGGCACTGCGCCCGTTCCTCGGCGGCAAGGTTGTCCTCGAACCCGTCGCCTGAGGCGCCCTCGCGTCGCGGAACCCCAGCGTTGCTCCGGTGTGACGGCGATTTCGCCAGTGGCTCCGCCACGAGCGAGATCGCCGTCCGCGCGAGCAGCGTGCCGAGAACGGCCCGGTGGTGAGGGGCGTCGGCTTCGCCGCCGACGGGCAGCTGCTCAGGCCGTGGCGGTGATGTCGTTCAGCAGCCCCTTCTCCAAAGTGATCTTGACCAGCGCTGCCGAGAAGCGCGCGTAGTCATCCGGATCGACCAGTCCGGCGAGCCGCTTCACGTCGGTCGGCAGGCCCGCCTTCTCCGCTCCGGAGAGCGCCTTCTTGTCGAAGTACGGCCGCAGCTCCGGCCACACGGCCTGCGCCTCCCGGCAGAAGATGTGCACGCCGACCGGCCCCAGGCTCGGCACCTCGCGCAGCAGCCGCTGCATCACGCGCACGTCGCCGTCCGCCTCGGCGCGGAGTCTGCGCAGGTCACCGTGGTACCGGTCGAGCACGAGCTCGGCGCCGCGCCCGAGCGCCGTCGCGGTGCTCTCGTCGTACCGGACGTAGTGCCCGCGCCCCAAGGCGTCGACGCGCTGCTGCCAGGTGGCGTCGCGCATCCGTTCGGCGGTCGGGAACTCGCCCAGTTCGCGGGCCGCCGCCACGGCGATCTCGGCTTTGATCCGGGTCGACAGCAGAACGGAGAGCACCAGCAGGCGGTACAGCGGAGACGGCTTGTCGGTGAGCGGGGCTCCCGCCTGTTCCGCGTAGGTGGTGCCCGCTTCGCGCAGCAGTGCGCGGGCGGTGGCTTGTTCGGACATGTCGCACCTCCTTCGGCTGCGGCCTACCCGCCGAATCCGGCGTCCACACCGGGACCCGCCCGGCCGCGGTGCGGGGCGACGCGGGTTACCTGCGCTTATCGTGGGGGACGTGGTAGATCGATCAGCTGAGGCGCGGACCCCGCGGGGCGACGGCACGGACGGCCGGGTGCTCGCCGGGATCGGCGAGCGGATCGGCCGGTTGCGAACGGATCGGGAATGGTCGCGGCCCGCACTGGCCGAGGCGGCGCGCGTCACCGAACAGCGGCTGGCGGACGTGGAGGACGAACTGGCCACCCCGACGCTGGCGGAGCTGACGGAGCTCGCGAACGTGCTGAACGTGCAGCTCGCGGAGTTGTTCACCGACGCCGTTCCCGGCCCGGCCGCGGTCGTGATGCGCGGCGACGAGGTGCCCACCGTCGAGTCCGGTGACGTCGCGGTGCAGGTCCTGACACCGCGATCGGTGCTGCCGGGCATGTACGCGGCGCGCTACCGGCTGTCGCCGACCGGCGTCGGGGTGCGGCCGGTGCAGCACGAGGGGCACGACTGGTTGTACGTGCTCAGCGGGGAGCTGCGGGTGGACTTCGAGCAGGATTCGGTGACGCTGCGGGCGGGCGACAGCGCCAGCTTCGGCGCGACCGTCTGGCACCGCCTGGTGGTACCGGGCGAGGAGCCCGCCGAGTTCCTGGCGGTCGGCGCGACCCTGTTGACCACGCCCGCCGACTGACCCCCGGCGCACCGGCTCGGGGGTCGGTCCGGGCCGGTCACAGCTCGGGGAGGACCTCCGAGGCGATCTCCTCGACCGTGGACTCGGAGCCCTCGTACGGGGATTCGGTGCGCGGCCAATGCGTGATGACGTCGGTGAAGCCGAGCTCGGCGGCGCGGCCGACCACTTCCTTGAAGTACTCGACGCTGCTCAGCGAGTACTTCGGCGCGGCGTCGGCTTGCAGGTAGCGGGCCACCCGGTGCGGGGCGCGGCCGTCGGCGGCCAGGGCGTCGTCGAACTTCTTGGTCAGCTCGGCCACCCCGCGCCACCAGGCTTCGAGGTCGTCGCCGCCCTCGTTCCGGCCGGTGGTCACCCAGCCCTGCCCGTAGCGGGCGGCCAGCCGCATGGCGCGCGGCCCGTTCGCGGCGATGACGAAAGGTAACCGGGGCAGCTGCACGCAACCGGGCGCGCGACGGGCCTCGACGGCGGTGTAGTGCTCGCCGTACCAGCTGGTGTTGTCCTGGGTGAGGATCTTGTCCAGCAGCTCGACGAACTCCTCGAACCGCTCGGTCCGAGTGCCCGGCGCGGGGGCCTGCCCGCCGAGCACCGTGGTGTCGAAGCCGGGTCCGCCCGCGCCGATTCCCAGCGTGATGCGGCCGTCGGAGACGTCGTCGAGCGCGGTGACCTCGCGCGCGAAGTGCACCGGGTGCCGGAAGTTGGGTGAGGCGACGAGCGTGCCCAGCCGGATCGTGGAGGTCGCGGTGGCCGCCGCGGTGAGCGTGGGCACCGCGTCGAACCACGGTTTGTCGACCAGCGACCTCCAACCGAGGTGATCGTAGGTCCAGGCGTGGGCGAAGCCGTATTCCTCGGCCATCCGCCACAGCGGCTCCGCAGCCCACCACCGGTGTTCGGGCAGTATCACAATCCCAACGCGCACACTGCTGACCGTATCGGTACCACCCGTAAGGGTTCGACCCTGTGCGGGGTGTTCGCGGGTTTCCAGGGCGGAGGACACGTCCGTGTCGACCGTCACCGGGTGATCCACACGCTCAGGTGAAGCGGGAATAATCTGGCCCACCGCTGGTCATGGCCTCGCCAGCATGTCCGCGTGAACAAACCTGCGCTGGTCGCATCCGATGTGGACGGAACGTTGCTGGACCCTTCGGTCCAGGTGAGTGAGAGGACGGCGCGCACCGTGCGCGCCGTCGCGGATGACACCCCGTTCGTGCTGGTCACGGGACGACCACCACGATGGGTGCCGCAGATAGTGGACGGCTTGGGAGTCGCCGGGGTCGCGGTGTGCTCGAACGGCGCCGTGGTCTACGACGCCGCCAGGGACGAGGTGCTGCACAGCGTCGAGATGGAGCCGGTGCGGCTGCGCGACGCGGCCCGGGAACTGCGCGACGCGCTGCCCGGCTGCACGTTCGCCGTCGAGCGCTCCACCAGGCGGGCTCGGGACGACGTGGCCGAGCAGTTCCTGGCGGAGGCCGGTTTCCACCGCGTGTGGCCGAACCGGGACATCCGGGTCGTCGAGGACGGGGAACTGTTCGACCGGCCCGCGGTGAAGCTGATGGTGCTGCACGAGGACCGGACCGGAATCGACCTGGCACCGCTCGTCGAGGAGGTGCTGGGCGCCCGCCTGTGCCTGACGTGCTCGATGAACGGCGGTCCGATCGAGCTGTCCCTGCCCGGAGTGGACAAGGCCAGTGGGCTCGCGTTCGTCGCCGATGAGCTCGGCGTCGGCCGGCGCGAGGTGATCGGGTTCGGCGACATGCCCAACGACATCCCGATGCTGGACTGGGTGGGCCACGGCGTGGCGATGCGCAACGCGCATCCGGGGGTGCTGGAGGTGGCCGACGAGGTCACCACCTGCAACAGCCAGGACGGCGTGGCCCAGGTGCTCGAACGCTGGTGGTGAGCGCCGGGCTCGGCGCGAGCAGGTGAAATCTCGATGAACGTCGAACGGTACGCCGTGTTCGGGCTGGGGAGGCGGACACGGCGTCCGGGGCAGGGATTTCATAGTGGCCTGCGCAGTGCGTCGAGATCCCCGAGAACTGCTACACCCCGGCGGGCACCTGTTCGGTGCTCGGTTCGGCGGAGCGCCGCGGCCGGTGGAGCGCGTAAGCGACGGCGCAGGCGATGAGGAATCCGATCCCGAGCAGCGGGTAGGAGTTGCCCACGACCTGCTGCGAGAAGGACCAGTCCAGCTCCCGGTCGTCGGTGTACGGCAGGTACCAGTGCGGCGCGATGAGCACGGTGAGCGTGCACAGCCCCGCGTACATCAGCACGCCGTACCAGCGGTGCCACCAGGCCATCGCGCACATCAGCGCCAGCGCGGGACCGGCCCACACCCAGTGGTGCGACCAGGAGATCGGCGAGATCACCAGCACCAGCACCGCGTTGATCATCAGCGCCAGCGGCACGTTCCGGGTCCGCAGCGCGTAGCGCATCCCCAGCACCGCCAGCACCAGCAGCAGCACCGAGCCCGCGATCCACAGCGAGTTCAGCGTCGCGCCGGTCAGCTCCTGCTTGGCCAGCAGGCTGCGCAGCGTCTGGTTCCCGGCGTACACCGCGCCGGTGTCCTCGCCGGTGGACCACATCTTGTCCAGCCACCAGTCCGCGGAGTCGTTCGGCGCCGCCAGCAGCCCCAGCAGCACCGTCGCGGCGAACGTGACGGCCGAGATGGACATCGCCCGGAAGTCCTTGCGCAGCAGGAACAGCAGCAGGAACCCGAGCGGGGTGAGCTTGATGGCGGCGGCGATGCCCACCAGCAGCCCGCGCGGCCACCGGGTGCGCGGCAGCAGGCAGTCGGCGGCGACCAGCGCCATCAGCAGCAGGTTGATCTGGCCGTAGTTCAGCGTGTCCCGCATCGGCTCGATGATCGTCATGACCGGCAGCAGGGCCGCGGTGGCCACCGCCACCAGTCCCGCGCGAGGTGCCAGATATGTCGAGGAACGGGCCAGCGAATACGCGGTAACCAGGATCGACAGATGTGAGATCACCGCGACGGCGACCACCGCGCCGTCCTCGGATAACCACCAGAGCGGGACGAACAGGATTGCGGCGAATGGCGGGTAGATGAACGGGAGGGTGCCGCTGTCCGGCGATTCCGGAGTGAGGTCTCCGCCGTAGACCTCGTAACCGTTCAGCCACGCTCGGGCACCGAGCCGGTAAATCTCGGTGTCCATATAGCCACGAGTGTCGATCCAGTGGACGAACCAGATCGCCAGCACTTCCAGGATGATCGCCGTGACCAGCAGGTACCGGCCGTCGCGGACCCGAGTCACGCTTCAGATCACCTTCTCGATCGAGGGACTGCCATGGGGGCCGCGATACTATCCAATCCGACTCGCCGGTCCCGTCGCCGACCAGAGGGACATTGATCGGCCCGGCGACTCCGGAGGGTGCAGGAATGTTACTGTTCGTGGTGCGCAATCCGTCCTGATCGGACTCGCTGCCACCCGGATGTCCAGCGAAAACACGGGTGGTAGTCGCATCGGGACGGTAACCTCAACGCGGTTTCCGGGCGCGGGTGGCTGGCCGCTACCCTCGACGACTGTGAGCTTCGCAGGCTATGACCTGATCGTTGTTGGTTCCGGATTCTTCGGACTGACGATCGCAGAGCGCGCCGCCACCCAGCTGGACAAGCGGGTGCTGGTGCTGGACAAACGTGACCACATCGGCGGCAACGCCTATTCGGAACCGGAACCGGAAACCGGTATCGAGGTGCACCGCTATGGCGCGCACCTGTTCCACACCTCGAACAAACGAGTGTGGGACTACGTGAACCGGTTCACGGATTTCACCGATTACCAGCATCGGGTGTTCACCCGACATGAGGGACAGATTTACTCGTTCCCGATGAACTTGGGCCTGCTCGGCCAGTTCTTCGGTCGCGCGTTCTCCCCGGACGAGGCGAAGGCACTGGTCGCCGAACAGGCCGCGGAGATCAAGACGTCCGACGCGGAGAACCTCGAGGAGAAGGCGATCTCCCTGATCGGCCGCCCGCTGTACGAGGCCTTCGTGCGCGGGTACACGGCCAAGCAGTGGCAGACCGACCCGAAGCAGCTGCCGCCGTCGATCATCACTCGGCTGCCGGTGCGCTACAACTTCAACAACCGCTACTTCAACGACACCTACGAGGGTCTTCCGGTCGACGGCTACACGGCCTGGCTGGAGAAGATGGCGGAGCACCCGAACATCGACGTCCGTCTCAGCACGGACTACTTCGACGTGCGCGGTGAGCTGCCCGCCGACGCGCCCGTGGTGTACACCGGTCCGCTGGACCGCTACTTCGACTACTCGGAGGGCGAGCTGAGCTGGCGCACCCTCGACTTCGAGCCGGAGGTCGTGGCGACTGGTGATTACCAGGGCGCACCGGTGATGAACTACGCGGACGAAGAGGTGCCCTACACCCGGATCCACGAGTTCCGGCACTTCCACCCGGAGCGGGAGCACAAGCACCCGAAGGACAAGACGGTCATCGTGCGGGAGTACTCCCGTGCGGCGGAGAGCGGTGACGAGCCGTACTACCCGATCAACACCGCCGATGACCGGGCGAAGCTCGAGGCGTACCGGGAGCGGGCGAAGGCCGAGGCCAAGGAGCGCAAGGTGCTCTTCGGCGGTCGGCTGGGCACCTACAAGTACCTCGATATGCACATGGCGATCGGCTCGGCGTTGAGCATGTTCGACAACAAGCTCACCCCCTATTTCACCGAGGGCCGCCTCCTGGACGGCTCGCTGGAGGACTGACGTGACCGACCGGACCCCCGATGAGTCTTCGGCCGCCGCGAAGCGCGCCGAGACCGGCCCCGCCGCAGCGGGCGAGAGCAAAGTCAGCGACGTGACCTCGGTCCGCTCCGGCGGCCGCCGCAAGGTCGCGCCCGAGCAGGTCCTGCAACGCGTGGTGTTCCCGCGCAGCGAGGACCCGCTGGACGTGCGCGCGCTCTACATCGACGAGCCGCAGACCGGCGCGACCAGCGTCGTGAGCCGGCGTTCGATCAAGGTGCCCGCGCACTCCAAGATCTCGCTGGCGTCCTACTTCAACGCCTTCCCCGCCAGCTACTGGAAGCGGTGGACGAAGGTCGACGAGGTGGTGCTGCGGCTGAAGGTCAAGGGGGCCGGTCGGCTCGACGTCTACCGCTCGAAGGCCAACGGCGACAGCGTGCACCTGGAAGGTGCGCCGGTCGCCAGCCCGAAGGCCTGGACGTGGCTGGAGTTCCGGGTCTCGCTGAAGCCGTTCGAGGACGGCGGCTGGATCTGGTTCGACCTGTTCACCAACGACGGCGCGCTGGAAATCGACGAGGCGGCCTGGACCACCGACGTCGAGCTGCCGCGCCAGCGGGTCGTGGTGGGCACCACCACGATCCGGCCTGCCGACTGCATCACCGCGCTGCAGACGCTGGGGGAGGACCCCCAGGTGCTGGAAGTGGTGGAGAAGGTCGTCGTGGCCGACCAGGGCGGCCAGAAGATCCGCGACACCGAGGGCTTCGAACTGGCCGCCGAGCGGCTCGGCGACAAGCTCCAGGTGATCGAGCAGGCCAACATCGGCGGCTCCGGCGGGTTCACCCGCGTCATGTACGAGGGCGTGTACAACTCGGACGCCGAGCAGGTCCTGCTCATGGACGACGACATCGCCCTGGAACCGGACGGGGTGCTGCGCGCGAACGCGTTCGCCCGCGCCGCCTCGCACCCGGTGATCGTGGGCGGCCACATGCTGAACCTGCAGGCCCGCTCGCGGCTGCACAGCATGGGCGAGGTCGTCGACGTCGGTGTGGGCATCTGGCGCCCGGCGCCGGGCGCGGTCACCGACTACGACTTCGCGAAGACTCCGCTGCGCAAGAGCAAGAAGCTGCACAAGCGGATCGACGCGAACTACAACGGCTGGTGGATGTGCCTGATCCCGCGTGAGGTCATCGAGCGCACCGGGCTGCCGCTGCCGTTGTTCATCAAGCACGACGACTCCGAATACTCGTTGCGCGCCGGTGGCCACGGCTTCCCGACGGTGACGTTGCCCGGCGCGGCGATCTGGCACATGCCGTGGACCGACAAGGACGACGCCACGGACTGGACCGCCTACTTCCACACCCGCAACCGGCTGATCCTGGCCGCGCTGCACAGCCCGGAAGAGGTGCGGCAGGTCCTGGTCAAGCAGGGCCTGAAGCTGACGCTGCGGCACCTGCTGTCGATGGAGTACTCCACGGTGGCGGTGCAGCAGAAGGCCATCGAGGACTTCATGGCCGGGCCGGGCGACCTGTTCGACTCGCTGCACACGGCGCGTCCGGACGTGCTGGAGCTGCGCAAGCACTACGACGACGCGAAGACGCTGTCCTCGGCTCGCGAGTTCCCGCCGCCGTCGGCGGACCCGATCATGGCGGAGGGCCTGCTGAAGCCGCCGGTGAACCCGGCGGTCATCGCGGCGCGGGCGTCGAAGGCGCTGCTGCACAACCTCAAGGAGCCGGACCAGACGGCGGGTGAGCGGCCGCAGCTGAACATCCCGGCCGACAGCGCCCGCTGGTTCCTGCTCGGCGCGCTGGACAGCGCGACGGTGTCCAACGCCGACGGCAGTGGCGTGTCGTTCCGCCGCCGCGACCCCGAGGAGTTCCGCAGGCTCGGGCTCCGCGCGCTGGCGAACTACCGCAAGCTGGCCCGCGAATGGCCGCGGCTGCGCGAGGTCTACCGTGCGGCGCTGCCGGAGCTGACCAGCCCGGAGTCCTGGAAACAGGCCTTCGACAAGAAGTGAGAACCCCCTGATCTGTGTGCCCCGACCCCGGAGACGAAGTGGCTGCTGAACCGACTACGACGACTCCCGGCGCTGCGAGCGCCGAGGAGCGGGAGTTCATCCCCGGCACCTGGGAACCGGTGCCGGAAGTCACCACCGAGACGCTCGCCCTGCGCAAGGTGCAGGGCGCGCTGGCGAAGCCGCCGGTGGTCAAGGCGGCCCGCGCGATGTCGCTGTTCGGCGAGCACGCGGCCGGGTGGCTGGCGATCGGCGCCGTGGGCGCGCTGGTGGACCGCAAGCGGCGCGGCGAGTGGGTCGCGGCGACGGCGGGCGTAGCCTTCGCGCACGGGGCGTCGATCGGCGTGAAGCGGGTCGTGCGGCGTAGCCGCCCTGGTGACCCGCAGGTCCAGGTGCTGGTCGGGACGCCGAGCAAGCTCAGCTTCCCGTCCTCGCACGCGACGTCGACGACGACGGCGGCGGTCCTCTACGGCGGACTGCTGGGCAAGCGGCTGACTCCGGCGCTGGTGCCGCCGATGATGGTCAGCCGGATGGTTCTGGGGGTGCATTACCCGAGCGACGTTCTCGCCGGTTCAGCGCTCGGCGGTGCCGTGGCGCTGGGCGTCCGGCGGTTCATGAGACGGCGGAGGAACCGTGGCTGACAAGAACGAGACGGGCGCGACCGTCAGCGATCCCGAAAACGGGATCGACGCGGCCGCGACCAACGGCGCGTCCGGCAACGGCAAAGCCGTGACCGAGACCGACGCGGAACAGGTGCGCAGCGAAGTCGAATCCGACGCCGAGGGGTCGATCGGCTCCGAAGGCGGCGGCAGCGCGGGCGCGCTGGAGGAATCCGAGGAGACGGCGGGCGCCGGGGACGAGAAGGACAAGTCCTCCGACGCCTACCACGCGAAGGTGACCGCGAAGGCGGGAACGCCCGCGGGCCTGGTCAGCGGACTGATCAAGGAACTTCGCCCGAAGCAGTGGGTGAAGAACGTCCTGGTGCTGGCCGCACCGTTCACTGCGGGCGCGCTGCTGCAGCCGTCCGTGGTGCTGGATGCGGCACTGGCGTTCGTGGTGTTCTCGATGGCCGCTTCGGGCATCTACTTCATCAACGACGCCATCGACGTCGAGTCGGACCGCCAGCACCCGACGAAGCGGAACCGGCCGATCGCGGCGGGACTCATCCCGCTGCCGATCGCCTGGGTCGTGTCGGTGCTGCTGCTCGGCGGTTCACTGGCGATCTCGGCCGGGGTGAGCTTCGGCCTGCTGACGGTGATGGCCGTGTACATCGCGGTGCAGCTGGGCTACTGCTTCGGCCTGAAGCACCAGCCGGTGATCGACCTGTGCATCGTGGCCTCCGGGTTCCTGCTGCGCGCGGTCGCCGGTGGTGCCGCGGCCGGGCTGGAGATCACCCAGTGGTTCTACATCGTGGTGGCGTTCGGTTCGCTGTTCATGGTGGCGGGCAAGCGCTACGCCGAGGTGAAGCTGGCGGCCGAGACCGGCGCGAAGATCCGCAAGTCGCTGAAGGCGTACTCGCCGTCGTACCTGCGGTTCGTGTGGGCCATCGCGGCCGCGATCACGATCATGACGTACTGCCTGTGGGCCTACGACATCCGTGAGATCGAGCAGTCCCGCTGGGGCATCATCTCGATCATCCCGATGGTGATCGCGATCCTGCGGTACGCGGTGGACGTGGACAAGGGCGTCGCCGGCGAGCCCGAGGAGGTGGCGCTGAAGGACAAGGTGCTGCTGGTACTCGGCGCGATCCTGGCAGGGTGCTTGTTCCTGGCGTACTACCTGTAATACCTCGTTCCACCAGAACGCCCCTGGCCCTTCGGTCAGGGGCGTTCTGTGTTTCCTGCTGGGGTGGTCGGGTAGCGGAACCTCAGCCGTCTTCTCGCTGCGGGATCAATTTTTCGAGTGGCTCCGCCACACGCAAAATTGCTGTCCTCGCGAGAAGACGGCTGAGAACCCGCCGGCGGTCGGCCTGCTCAGGTGGGCTATGCGCTTCGCGCATACAGGCACGGCTTCGCCGCGAGGCACGGCTTCGCCGCGAGGCAGGCTTGCTTCGCCGCCCTTCGCGGCTTTGCCGCTCACAAGATTCGTGTACGGTTCTGATCAGCTCATCCTGGAGGGTTCTGGGCGAGGCCGAGCTGCCGGACCACGTCGTGGGCCATCTGGATGGCGTAGCTCTGGCCGCGGTCCTGGGGGTAGATCTGGGACATGGTGGCGAGGGTGACGCCGGGCATCGAGGTGGCGTGCTCCGGGATCAGCGCCCGGTACTCGGGAGTCACCACGGGCTGGGCGAAACCGGCCTTCGAGAAGTGCCAGTCCTTGATCCACGACTCGTCGAAGTCCGGATTCAGCTTGCGCAGCCACGGGATGTAGCGCTCCAGCAGCTCCGCCGGGTCGGTGGTGAACCGCCAATCGTCGCGCGGTACGTAGTTGCCGACGTAGACGACGTGGCGCCCGCCGTACTCGGCGCGGTCGACCATGTTGGTGTGCTCGACGACGGCGAGGAACGGGAAGTCCGCGTCGTTGATGTTGAGCCAGTAGTACGGGATGACGCTGCGATCGCACTCCAGCACGAAGCACGTCGCACCCAGGTACTGGTTGCGCCACAGCACGTCGTCGGACTCGATGTCGGCCGCCTTCGCGAACACCGGCTGCGGCACGGTGACGATGAGCCGGTCGAACTCGTAGGCGGTGCCGTCGGCGGTCTTGACCTCCACGGCGTTCGGCTGGCGGATGGAGGTGACGGGCTTGCCGAACTCGACGCTGCCGCCGCGTTCGGTCACCGCGTCCAGCAGCGCCCGGTACACCTGCTCGAACCCGCCGTGCACGTAGCCGAGCCCGAACGTGCGGTAGTGGATCCGCGCCCACAGCCACGCCATCGAGACGTCTTCGGCGCGGTCACCGAACTTGCCGGTGAGCAGCGGTTCCCAGATGGTCGCGGTGACGCGCGGCCCGGCCCACCGGCGCATCCAGTCCAGGGCGCGCACCGAGCCGAAGCGGGCGCCGTCGCGGACCGCTTTGAGCGCGGCGGAACTCGCGCCGAACCGCAGCCGGTCGAGCATCGAGAACTTCGGGAACTTCAGCATCTCCACCGGAGTCCCGAACGGATGCAGCTCGCCGCCCAGGTACACGCCGGTCGTGGGGGAGTGGAACCGCAGCTTGTCGGCGAGCCCGAGTTCGGTGATCAGGTCGATGATCGCCCGGTCCGTCTTGAAGCTGTGGTGGTAGAAGCGCTCCAGCGGGGTACCGCCGACCTCGATGGAGGCCGCGAGGCCGCCGAGCTCGGCCGAGGCCTCCAGCACGGTGACGTCGTGACCGGCTTTGACCGCGTCGAACGCGGCCGTCAGGCCGGTGGCTCCGGCACCGACGACACCCAGCTTCATCCGAAACTCCATCTCTTGTTGATCAGGTATTGCAGCACCACGACCAGCGGGATCGCGGCGGCCTTCACCAGGTTCGGGTTGATCTCGAGCACTCCGGAACCCAGTTGCAGCAGCAGGAACGTCAACGCCATCCCGGCGAGCCCGACGCTGTAGAACCGGACGAAGCGGACCAGCAGGCGGTCGGAGGTGCGGAAGTTCAACCAGGCGTTGAGCGCGAAGTTGTTGGCGATGCCGACGCTGGTGCTGATCGCGTTCGCGAGCTGCTCGTGCAGGCCGACGGTGTTGAACAGCAGCAGGAACACCAGGTAGTCGAGGGTGACGCCGCTGATCCCGATGATCCCGTAGAGCACCAGCGCCCTGCTGGGCCGCGGAATCCGGGACGGGCGCGGATCAGCCCTGGTCATGCCGGAACACCTTGCGCACGATGTAGAGCGGGCGTTGCCGCACCTCGTCGTAGATGCGTCCGACGTAGCTGCCGATCACGCCGAGCGAGAGCATCTGCACACCGCCGAGGAACAGCATCACCACCATGAGCATGGTCCAGCCGGACACGGTGACCTGCGGCAGGAACACCCGCATCGCCACGGCGTAGAGGATGCCCAGCGCGGCCAGCGCGAGGCTGAGGAACCCGATCCGGGTGATCAGCTTCAGCGGCGCGGTGGAGAAGCCGGTGACTCCGTCGGCGGCGAGCCGCACCATCTTGCGCAGCGGGTACTTCGTCTCGCCCGCGGCCCGTTCCTCCCGGTCGAACAGCACCTCGGCCTGCTGGAACCCCATCGAGGCGACCATGCCGCGGATGAACCTGCTGCGTTCGCGGAACCCGCGCAGTTCTTCGGCGGCCCGGCGGTCCAGCAGCCGGAAATCCCCGGTATCAACGGGAATGTCCACTTCGGCCAGGTTGTGCAGCAGGCGGTAGTAGGCGTGCGCGGTGAGCCGCTTGAAGCGGGTGTCGCGCCGGGTGCGCCGCCGCGCGGACACGATCTCCGCTCCGTTCGCCCAGGCGTCGATCATCTCGACGCTGACGCTCGGCGGGTCCTGCAGATCGGTGTCCATCACGATCACCGCGTCGCCTTCGGCGTGGTCGAGACCGGCGGTGATGGCGATCTGGTGACCGAAGTTGCGGGCGAAGTCCAGCACCCGCACCCGCGGGTCCGCCTCGGCGAGTTTCCGCAGCATGGCCAGCGAATCGTCGGCGGAACCGTCGTTGACGTAGACGAATTCGTACTCGAAGTCCGGGCGGGTGTTGATGGCGGCGGTCAGTTCGCGGTGGAATCGGCGGATGCCGTCCTGCTCGTTGAACACCGGCAGCACGTAGGAGATGAGCGAACCCGTCGCCGCCTCCTCGGTCCGTTGCGACGGCACCGGTGCTTGGCTGATCGTTTCGGCCACCTGACTCCCCCTCATCACCGCTGGCGCTGGGTGGACGCCGAGCGTGGCGGAACGGTTGCCCGGCCGCCGAGAATCCGGCGTGGGCCTTCCGGGCGAGGAACGCCACGGGTGCCCGGACTGGCCAGTTTTCCGCATTCGCGGGCACTTTCGCACCGTGCTCGTGTGATCGTTATGCGTCGGCTCGGCGAACTCGGTGCTCAGGCGCGGTGTTTCACCGGTTCGGCGGGATCCGCGACGCCGCGTGTTCACGGATGCAGGTTCCCCTCTTCGAAGGGGTATTCGCCGTCGCCGTCCGCGCCGCCCTGGCGCACCCGCCGGGTGTGCTGGTCGTAGACGTCGCGATCCAGGTCGTAGCTCACCGACAGCACGTGGCCCCAGGTGAAGCCGGGATCGCCGCGCAACCTGCTCGGGGTCTCCCACCGGCGGGATTGGCTCGGCACCCCGGTGAACACGCCGCCGTAGGACGGGTCGAACGCCATCGAGCTCTCGCCGCCGGGCGGGGTGATGAACAGGCCGGGACTGTCGGCGGTGCCGTGCGACACGCGCGGATAGTCGGTGTAGCAGGGGAAAAGGAAGCTGATCGGCCAGTCGACCAGCGCCGGGACGCCGCCGTCGAGCACGTCGCGCAGCGGCACCACATCGCGCACCGCCGGTCCGCCGAACGCCAGCCAGCCCTGCTCATCGGTGGTGGCGTCGGTGGCGCGCAACCGCACCCGGTCGGCGCCCGCGGGCAGTTCGGCCGCGTCGACGGTGATCAGCCGCCAGGGGCGGAAGTCGCGCCAGTCGGCGGCGCGGCCCATCCGCGGGTCGTCGAACGGCAGCTGGCGCGGCGGTGGATCGCGCAGTTCGCGGGAGCCCAGCGCGCGGACCTGATCGGCGGCCGCGGGGTCCGCGGTGTCCTGGCCGAACTCCAAGCGCAGGTCGTTGCCCTGTTCGGGGCGCCCGGCGACCCACACCGACAGTTCCTGGCCGGAGCGCAGCGCGGGCAGCTCGAACCAGCCGGTGGTGACTTCGCCGGTGGTGCGCGGGCCGTCGGCGAGGCTGTCCCACATCAGCGGGCTCGCGTCCGTCGGCTCGGCCTCGGCATCGGTGGGGCGCATCGCCAGCTCGTCCGGGGGGCGGTGCAGCAGAGGTTCCTGCGGGGGCCGGCCGGGACGGCCCTGGTTGGCGACGAAACCGGCGGGCTCCCGTTTCGCGGCAGGTTCTTCCGCGGCGTCGGTGTCGTCCAGCGGGCCTTCGGTGATCCGGAGCGTGCCGTCCTCGGCCAGCGGCAGCGTCTCCACCTCGTTCTCGATGCCGCAGCTGCGCGCCCGCACGCTGTCCCAGCTGGAGCGGCCCACCGAGAACGCGCCGGCCTGCGCGGGAGCCTGCAGGAACGAGCCGATCAGCACCGCGACCATCACCAGCGCGGACGTCGTGAACAGCGCCGTCGCGGGCACCGTCCACGCGCCCGCCAGCACCCGCAGCCGCACCAGCCCGAACGCGAGGACACCGATCAGGGCGGCCGCCAGCAGCCACGGCAGCGGACCGTCCAGCGGCAGGTCCAGCGGGCGCGTCGCCGTGTCCGACCACGGCACCCCGAAGTCCGAGTACTGCCACCAGGAGTTCGGCCCCTGGAACGCCAACGCCGCCGCGCCTGCCCCGGCCACCGCACCGGCGGCGCCGAGCTGCCGGGCCTCCCGCCGTGCGTTCGGCAACGCCCCGACCCGAGCCAGCAGCACCACCGTCACCGCCAGCAGCGCGGGCGCCACTCCGGCGAGCGCGCCGAAGTGGTGCGTCCACTTCGACGGCGTCAGCCACAGCGTCGCGAACACCGCCAGCACCGAGCCGATCAGCAGCGGCAGCTCCGGCAGCCGCGCCGCGCGGTGCAGCCGCCGCAGCACTCCGGCCGCGGCGAGCAGCATCGCCGCGATCGTCAGCAGCACCGCGAGCCGCTTGCTCGCCGTGCCCCACGTGCTGGTTCCCAGCAGCGAGGAGTAGCGCTCGATCTCCTCGTACCAGCCGAGATTCGGCCCGAATTCGTTGTGGATGGCGGTGGCCTGGGTGAACCCGGTCCAGGCGGAGTCGGCGAACATCGCGACCACGCCGACCGAACCGAGGCAGCACAGCAGCACGGCGCGCGTCGGCACCGCCATCCAGCGCGGCAGCTCACCCCGCAGCATCAGCAGCCGCCAGATGCGCGGCACGAACATCAGCACGATGAGCACGGCCGCGATCCCGGTGGGCGTGACCGCGACGGTGAGTCCCGTCAGCAGCGCGGCCCCGCCGAGGTAGCCGAACGGTGCGCGCACACCGGGCGCGGTCGCGCGCAGCAGCAACGCGAGGACGGCGGCGGTGCCGAGCGCGACGAACGCCTCCGGCCGGATGCCGAGGTCGAACGGCAGCCAGCACGCCAGGAAGAACACCGCGGTCAGCAGGTGCACCCCCGCTCGCCGCGCCCCTCGGCACAGCGGGGCGACGATGCCGTGGCTGAGCACCAGCCAGGTGAGGAATCCGGCGACGATGCTCGGCACCCGCAGCCAAGCAGGCGCCAGGCTGTACTCCGACACCCAGCGCATCAGGTGCTGCACCAGCGTGAACGGAGCTTCGGAG
Organism: Saccharopolyspora gloriosae; assembly: GCF_022828475.1. Lineage (GTDB taxonomy): Bacteria > Actinomycetota > Actinomycetes > Mycobacteriales > Pseudonocardiaceae > Saccharopolyspora_C > Saccharopolyspora_C gloriosae_A. The sequence goes on from NZ_CP059557.1 coordinate 156,798, forward strand.
GCGTTGAACCAGCGGTAGAAGTTGCCGATGTCGCCGGTCGCCGCGTGGTTGCGGATGGTCAGCATCGCGAAACCGTCGTCATCGCTGATCGGCCCGATGACCAGCCACAACGCCAAAGTCGCCGCGACCACGACATCAAGCGCCAGTAATAGCGAGAGGTTGAAGCGAATGCGACCGAGCGCTGCTCGCCGGATTTCCGCCCAGGCCGGTGGCGTATGCGCGATCAGCAGCAGCAACGACGCGGCGGCCAGCACGATCGCGAACCCCGTCAAGGACAGCTTCAGCGCGGTCGGGGCCGTCTCGAACCAGGTGTAGGTGCGGGCTGTGACGGACAGCTCCGCGGCCTGCTCCGGCGCCAGCCCGGTGCTGAACGTGAGGATCTCCGGCGCGGGCACACCGGGCAGCGCGATCGGGGGCAGGTTCCCGACGGTGACCGTGGAGCGCTCCGCGTCGGCCCGCACGGTGAGGCCGCAGTTCGCGGGCAGCGGCGGCAGCGGCACGTCCCGTTCGCCCATGATCAGCTTGGGGGTGCCGCCCTCGGCGCTCAGCGCCAGGCCGTCCCGGTCGCTACCGGGCGGGACCGTCGTGAGCACCATCGTCGGATCGGGCCGATCCAGCGCGGCCCGCAGCGCGGTGCACGGGATCGTGGCGGTGAACTCGGCGGGCCGGTACGGGGTGAGCAGTGCGGTGGTGGACACGGCGGGCTCATCGGCGGCGGGCCAGCTCACCTCCGTGCGATCCGCCCACACCGGCGCGAACGGCAGCGCGAGCGCGCAGCCGAGCCCGGCGACGCCGAGCAGCAGCGCCACCGCGTGCGCGATCCACCGGGCGCGGCGTGCCGCGTGGGCGGTCAGCGCGTCGAGCGGACGGCTCGGTGGCGCCTTCGGTCTTTCGCCGGGTGCACCGTCCGAGCGGATCGGGCTGCTGGGCTCCACGACACCGTCCTCAAGAAGATCTTCCCCGCCGCGCGGGGTCATTCTTGCGCACGTGTCAGGCCCGGCTCCGGTTGCCGCCCGTGGAACCGGTCTTCTCGCCGGGGGTCAGAGCGATTCGTCGAGGAAGGTCGCGGTGTCGGCGGGACTCAGCGCGGCCGCGCCGAGCCGGGTGAACGCGGCGTCGTACCAGTCGGTCTGAGCGGGGCCGTCGAGGTAGTCGGCGTTGATCAGGTTCTCGATGTACACCAGCGAACCGGGAGTGGGCTGTTCGAAGCGCAGCAGCTGGAACGCGGTTCCCATCGCGGCGTGCGCGCCGGTGCCGAACGGCAGCACCCGCACCGTGATGTTCGGCCGTTCGGTGAGGTCGCGCAGGTGCGCGAGCTGCTTGTGCATCACGGCGGAGCCGCCGACGTGGCGGCGCAGCACGGCTTCGTTGAGCACCACGTCGAGCATCGGCGGCTGGTCCCCGGTGAGCACCTGCTGGCGGTCGGCGTTGATGGTGGCGAGCCGTTCGAGTTCGTCGGCGTCCCGGCGGGGATCGGCGGCGAGCCCGGCGGCCTTCGTGTACTCCGGGGTGCGGAACAACGCGGGCACGAGTTCCGACTCGTACGTCGAGATCGTCGCGGCGATGCTTTCCATCGCGACGAATCGTTGCGCCCAATCCGGAACGCGAATGTGATTCCGTTTTCGCGCTTGGCGGGCGAGTTGCAGAACGGTGTCGGCGGAGTCGCCCGCCACCCCGTAGCAGTCGATGAGAAGTCGGACATCTCCCGGCCCGATGGTGGCCTTGCCCGTCTCGATCTTGCTGATTTTCGGTTTGGTGCATTCCAGGGCGATCGCGGCCTGTTCCTGGGTCTTTCCGCAGCTCTCGCGCATGTCCCGCAGTAGTCGGCCCAGTTGTAGCCGGGCGACGGGCGGGCCGGTGATGCTCATCGGCGGCCTTTCGGGCGAATTGTTGTGATCACTACCAGTTGTTCCAGTGCGGAGAGCCGAAGGCAATCAAGATCATCCGAATGGGTAGTTCCTTCTGATGGGGACTCTCTTTATCGTTCAGATGCACGGTTTCGTTTCCGATGTTGGTCGTGGTGCGCGAACGATGCGGCGGCTGGAATATCCCGGATTTCGACCGGCCGGTTCCGTGCCGCGCATCGGCGCCCGCGGCCGAGAACGAGGAGGTTCGCGGTGTTCATCAGGTCAGCCGGTCCGGTCGCGTACTGGCGCCCGGCGAAGGGCGAGCGGCACGCCTTGTCTCCGGAGCAACGTCCCTATCCGGGGCAGTTGCGCGAAGCGTTGTGCGGGCTGCGGCTGACGGTCACCGAACCCTCCGACTGCGACTGGTTCGCCGAGACCTGCGCGGATTGCCTGGTCAGGGCCAAGGCGCTGCGGGATGCGAGGGAACGAGCATGATCGAGCAGTTCGGTGCGATCGCGGCCGGGATGGCGCTGCTGATCGTGGCGGTCATGCTGTTCCCGCTGCGCAGCGGCGCAGGTGAACACGCGCACGCGGGGTCGGGGACGGTCACGGTGGACCGGCTCCGCGCATCTCTGACGACCCGGGCCACCGCGACCCGGACCGAGGTGACGCCGCCCCGCCCTGCGCTTGCTCCGATGGCCGCGGCGGCGCCGCTCCGGGCCGTGCCGGATGAGGAGATCGTCTGGCCGAGCGACGACGAGCCGGAACACGTCGGAAAGCACCGCCTGCGCACGGAGGACTGGGTCTGCCACCGGCTGGCGACGATGCTCGCACTGCACGCCCACCACGCGCGCCGCCCGATCCGCGCGAGCGGGCCACCGCCGCGAATCGATATTCGCTTGCACAGCGCCGTAATCTGAAGAGCATGATCCGCTGACGAAGCAGAACTTCCAGAATGATCTGCGCAGGTGTCCGGGTACCGGAACCTCAGCGGCCTCGCCGCTGACAGGACGACGACCGGAAGATCATTCTGCACGGGCTTCTCCGCCCGCTGCTCGCCGGAATCCGGCAGCCGAAGATGTTCCGATGACTCGCCGCGCTGCCGTTGTTCGCCGCCGCGGCCGGGAATGAGGCTTCCATGTCAGCAACTCAGGCACCCACGATCGTCCTGATCCACGGCGCCGCGAGCACCGCAGCGGTCTGGGGACCGCTGCAACGCGAACTGGCGCTGCGCGGCCACCGCAGCCTGGCGCCGGACCTGCCCGGCCACGGGTTGAACGCGCACCACCCGGCCGGCTTCTACCGGTCCCCGCAGGACCTCGACGAGTTCGCCACCGCACCGTCCGCGTTGGCCGGTGTCGGCCTCAGCGACTACGCCGACCACGTGGAGGAGCTGGTCCGGCGCGTCGCCGAGCACGGTCCGGTGCTGCTCGCCGGGACCAGCGCGGGCGGCCTCCCGATCACCGCGGTCGCCGAACGCGCACCGGAGCTGGTCGACCGGCTGGTGTATCTGTCCGCCTGGTGCGCGGTCGGTTCGGACACGGTCGGCGAGTACGTGAGCCGACCGGAACGTGAGGGGAACCTGTTCGACCGGATTTCGTGGCCGGTGGTCGGCGATCCGGCCGATCTCGGCGTGATCCGGATCAACCTGCGCAGCTCGGATCCGGACCTGTTCCGGACGGCGAAGGCCGCGATCATGGCGGATGGGACCGACGACGAGTTCCGCGCCCTGCTGGACGTCATGGAGCCGGACGCGAACTTCGCCATCGCCGCGGAGCCCAGGTTCGCCACCGCGGCCCGCTGGGGCCGGGTTCCGCGCACCTTCGTGCGGTTCACCGGGGACGAGGCGATCCGGCTCGCCGAGCAGGACCGCATGATCAAAGAAGCGGACGAGCTGGCCGACGTCCGGTTCGACGTGCGGTCGATCGATTCCAGCCACGTCGGGTACTTCCACCGCCCGGCGGAATTCGCGGACCTGCTCGGCGAACTGGCCGCCGGAATCTGAGTCCAGCGGGCCGCTCGCACGGAGCGGCCCGCTGGAGTCCTCACTCGCGAATTCGGTTCACCACGGGAAGTCCTCGACCGCACCGTTCTCCGCGGTGAGCACCGCGTAGCCGCCCTGGAAGTCGACCCGCTGACCACCGTCCACTTCGTACGGTTCGGACGTCGGGTAACCGAGGTAGGAGCTCTCCCGGCCGAGCTCGTCCCAGTGCGTCAGGATCGCCCCGGTCAGCCAGTGCGCCCCGCTGTCGGGGTGCCAGTAGGCGGCGCCGGGCGGGGTGCTCGTACCGGTGAACTCGTTGCTGCGGCCCACTTCGTCGGCGGCGACCTGCTCATCGGTCGTCGGGTAGCCGAGAACTCCGGTTTCCCAGCCTTGCGCCGCCCAGACGTTGCGGATCTCGCCCTGCACCGAGTGCGCGCCGGTCTCCTCGGACCAGTACACCGAGGCGCCCGCCCCGTCCGGCCCGACGAAGTGGTTGTACCGCCCGGCTTCGTCGGCGGTGGCGGAGGTGGTCTTCGTGGGGTAGCCGAGGTAGCCGAGCTCCCAGCCCTTCGACTCCCAGAATTCGCGCACCGGCCCCCACACGCCTTGCGCCCCGGTGTCCGGCGTCCAGTAGATAGAGGCCGCACCGGTCGCGTCGCCGCCGGTGAAGTGGTTGTAGCGGCCCACGCCGTCCGGCGCTCCCGTCTCGTCGGCGGTGGCGGCGCCGAGCGTGGCGTAGCCGCCGCTGTCGTTGTAGCGGGCGGCGATGTCGCCGTGGATCTCGGTGACTCCGACGCCTTCGGCGTGGAACAGCCAGCCGTACTGGAACGCCTGGTAGGTGACTTGTCCGTCGACCTGCTCGGAGTCGACCGGCTGGCCCAGCAGCTGCTGCAGGTCGGCGTCGTTCCAGTAGCGCTCCTCGATCGGAGTGAACGCCTGCTGCTCGGCCTGCCCGACGGGAGCCGGCGCCGCGACGGCGGTCGCGGGTCCGGCGAGCGCGAGCGGCACGGCGGCAGCGGCCAGCATGATTCCCCAGCGCGTGTTCTTCACGACGATCCCCTTTTCTCTTGCCCCACAAGGAATTCTGTCGATGAGGAACACGCCCGGCGGGTTCCGCGGGTTGCCCGGAAAGGGCACGTTCACCGGTTCGGCCGCATCCATCGGAGTCAGCCCCGGGATGGCACCTCCGAAACCTAGGTGGCGCGACGGTGTGCCGTGGCAGAAGAGAAGAGGTGCGCCTGGCGGACCCCACTCCGCCAGGCGCACCCCGGCCACCCGAGCAGCACCCGCAATACAGCCCCCTTCACCCTCCAACACCTCGAAAAACCACGCCTTCAACCCCGCAACAACCACGACCCCCACAACCCCTCAAATCCAAGGCGTTGCAAGGACCGCTAGAACCCGCACCCGGTCAAAGGGACATTCACCTGAATCGGCTCGGCTCCGGAACTCAGCGCTTCGGGAAGTCGAAGACGCGTCCGGTGGCACGGTGCCAGTCGATGTAGCCGAGTTCGAATTCGGTGCTGCGGCCCCACGCCACGTCGTGCTCGCCGCGCACCGGATAGCCGAGGTAGGACCGTTCCCAGCCGAGTTCGGCCCAGCGAGCGCGAGTACCGCCGTAGACCTCGACGGCCCCGGTCTGCGGCGACCAGTAGATGGACGCGCCGCCGGTGCCGGTGAAGTGCGCGTACCGGCCACGTCCGTCCGGAGTGGACAGTTCGTCGGTGGTCGGGTGGCCCAGCAGCCCGTTCGGCCCGCTGAACTCGATGTACTTGTCGCCGATCGCACCCCGCACGGAGTGCGCGCCGGTCTCCGGGCTCCACACGATGCCCGCGGCGAACTCGCCGTCCCCGTCGAAGCGCGCGTACTTGCCGCTGCCGTCGGCGGTGCTGAGCTCGTCGGTGGTCGGGTAACCCAGCGGCCCGGCCTCCCACCCGGAATCCGCCCACTTGTCCCGGATGGCGCCCTGCACGACGTGCGTCTCGTTGCCCCGGGTCAGGTAGATGGAGGCGCCGTCGCGGTGGGAGAAGTGGTTGTAAGCGCCGAGCCCGTCCGGTGTGGCCGCGGTGTCGGTGGCGGGGTAGCCGATGGCGTCGCCCGCGCCGAGTTCGGCCCACTTCTCCAGGATCGGTCCGCGCAGGTGGTGCGCGCCGGTCGCGCCGGTGAAGTAGATCGCCGAGGCGGTCTGCTTCCCGTCCACGCTGACGAATTCGTTGTAACGGGCGCCGTTGCCGTCGCCTGCCTCGTCGATCGTGGGCACGCCGATGACGTCGTGGCCGCCGAGTTCGACGAACTTGTCGAGGATGCCGCCGAAGACGATGTGCACACCGGTGTCCGGCGTCCAGTAGAACCGGGCGTGCTCGTACTCCCGCCAGCGCAGCGAGTCGCTCTCGACCTCTTCGTCGCCGAGCGGGTTGCCGATGGCGTCCTTCACTTCGCGCGGCAGTGCGGAGTAGCGCTCTTCGATGGCGCCTTCGCCGGGCGCGGCCCGCTCGTCGGTGGCGGGCGTGCTGGGAGCGGGCGTGCCGGTCGTGGGGGCGGTGCCGGTCGGCTGCCCGCTCAATCCCGTTGTCACGTCGTGGAGGAGCCCGTCCTCGACGCCGTCATCCCCGGTGGTCTGCTCGGCGCTGCGGGTCGTTGTGGTCGGCCGCTGGTGAGCGGCTGCCCGTATGCGTGGGCGGCGCCGGGCAGCACGGTCAGGAAACACAGAGCCGCTGCGCTGAAGGCGGCCCCGGCGATCTTGGTGACGGTCACTCCCAACCCCTTTCGAGTTGTCACCTCCCTTGATCGCCGAAGGGGGCTGAAAGGTTGCACTCTGTTACCGTTTTGAGTCCGACTTTCCTATCGCACTATCCTTCGGACTTTTCCGGCCAACCGATAACGGTCTTGACGTCACTCAAGGTGGCTGGGCCGAATTCGCATGGATGCAGGTGGAGTGGTGTTACCGGCGCCGGATCGGCCAGGTGGCGGCCGATTCCGAAGCAGTGAGTAATCAACTTTCGGCCGCAACCGTCCGTATTCATGCTCAGTTCAGGCCACGCGCGGGACCGCCCGATCTGGCCGCCGCATTCCCGCGTGCCGCAGCATCCGATGAAACCGGCACGAAACGCGCCCGGCCCTGATGAATCACCGGGAAGTCCACCCGCTCTCGCCGTGCCCGGCCGCGCGATGAGCGGAACTTAGCGACCCGTTCACGGCCGCCACACGCTGCGGCAAAGCCGAGGCGGTGAAGTGGAGCCCTCCCACCGCAGGAAGGACGGCCACATGAGCATCTACGACGAGATCGGCGGCACCCCGGCACTGGAGCAGGTCGTCGCCGCCTTCTACGAGAAGGTCCTCGCAGACCCGGAGCTCGCCGGGTTCTTCACCGGCACCAACATGTCCCGGTTGCAGGGCAGGCAGGTGGAGTTCTTCGCGGCCGCCCTCGGCGGCCCCGAACCGTACCGGGGCGCCGGGATGAAGCAGGTGCACCAGGGTCGCGGCATCCGGCGGTCGCACTTCGACCGGGTCGTCGTGCACCTGTCGGCATCGTTGACCGAAGCGGGCGTACCACCGGCCACAGTGGACGCGATCCTGGCCGCCATCGCCCCGCTGGCCGACGACATCGTCACCCCGTCGACCTCGGCGGCGTGACTCCGACGAACGCCCCGGACAGCGAGAAACCCCCGGCGGGCGGGGGTTTCTCGCGATCGGGATCGTTCGCGGGCCGGGCCGGCCTGCCTGGCGACTCAGCCCTGGGTGACTGGCGTGACCTGCAGGACGTCGCCCTTGATCGGCTCGTTCGCCGGCCACGCCGCGACCTCGCGGGTGTCCTGGCCCTCGGCCGGGGAGGGCAGGTCGAGCTCGACCGAGCCGGGCACCGCGGCGTGCGGCGCGTCCCCGGTGGCCTGGATGAGGTAGGAGTGGGCGGGGCTGGAGGCGGTCAGGTTGACCGGCTCGGCCACGCCGCCGTCGGGCGCGACCGACACGTCGGAGATGGGGCCGTCGGCGGCGGTGAACACCACGCCGCCCGGAGCGCCCTGCAGCTTGCAGTTGGTCTGCGGGTTCGCGGCGGTGTAGCTGATCAGGAACGCCTCGTGCCCGGCAGCACCACCCTGCTCCTTGGTCACCGCGACGTTGACGTCAGCCGCGCCGCATGCGACATCGCTCGGGTTGGCCAAGGCGGACCCGGCCGACAGCAGGGAAGCCCCGGCCACGGCGCCGACGGTGGCGGCGATGGCGGCGGCACGACGGATGTTCGCGATCATGGTGTCCTCCTCATTGGTTCGTCTCACCTGAAGACGGCTGCGAACCCGGGAGGATGCTCCCGAATGACACTCCCCATAGCCGGGCAACCCCGCTCGTCGCCGTGCGTCTCACGTACCCGCGAGCGAGGCTCCGACGTCGCGGTGGCTGATCGGTCAACGGCCAGGACCGTGCGAAACGGGGCCGCCGGTCTCCCGGCGGCGAACTCGTTCGGCCCCGGTCAGATCGGGCCACGGCGCTGCGGATGGGCTTGGTCCGGACCTCGAGCATCGAGGCGGTGTTTCTTGGGCCGCTTGGCCGTGTCCTGGCCGAGCCTGCCGGAGCTCAGCGACCGCCACTTGTCCGGGTTCTTGGCCTTGAATGCCGCCACGCTGGACCGGCTCAGTGCGGGGCCGGAAAGCAAGAAACCCCCTGCGACTAAGTAGGGGGTTTCGAGCTGTCTCGACCAGACGTGCGCCCGAAGGGATTCGAACCCCTAACCTTCTGATCCGTAGTCAGATGCTCTATCCGTTGAGCTACGGGCGCTTGTTCAGTTGTGGATCCCCGCCTGGGCGGGAACCCCTGCGGAGGCTCCGGGATTTGAACCCGGGAGGGGGCGTGACCCCCAACCGCATTAGCAGTGCGGCGCCATAGACCAGACTAGGCGAAGCCTCCCGGTAGTCCTCTCGGCCACTGCGGAAAGACTACACGGCTCGTGTTCGCCCGAACAAAGGGGGTGGGGGTTGATCTACATCAGCCGTCCGTACCCCTCGCGAGCTGCACGAACGGGTTCAGTGCGGCCGGATTGCGGAGGGCGTCGCGGCTCACGGCCCGCTCCGGGTCGGCGCCGCCGAGGATCTTCTTCACCGGAACTTCCAGCTTCTTGCCGTTGAGCGTCTGCGGGACCTCGTCGACCAACAGGAACCGGTTCGGCACGTGCCGCGGCGAGAGCTGCTCGCGCAGCCGCTTCTTCAACTCCGGTTCCACGTCTTCGAGCCGGGCGCCTTCGGCGAGCACCAGGAAGCACAGCAGCTCCCCTTCGCCGCCCGCGCCCGAGGTGTCGATCACGAGTGAATCCGCTACCTCGTCGAAGCCCTCCACCACGCGGTAGAACTCCGCGGTGCCCATCCGGATGCCGCCGCGGTTGAGGGTCGAATCGCTGCGGCCGTGGATCACCAAGGTGCCGCGATCGGTGACCTCGATCCAGTCGCCGTGGCGCCAGATCCCGGGGTAGGTGTCGAAGTACGCCTCGCGCAGGCGGGAGCCGTCGGGGTCGTTCCAGAAGAACACCGGCATCGTCGGCATCGGCTTGGTGAGGACCAGTTCGCCGACCTCGCCGTGCAGCTCCGCACCGTCCTCCGAGTAGGACCGCACCGATGCTCCGAGCATCGGGCAGGAGATCTCGCCGAGCCACACCGGCACGTCCGGTGCGGCGCCCACGATGGCCGTGCACAGGTCGGTGCCGCCGGAGACGCTGGCGATCTGCACGTCCACGCCCACCGCGTCGGCGATCCAGCGGAAACCGTCGGTGCTCAGCGGGGAACCGGTCGAACCGACGGTGCGCAGGGCGCTGAGGTCGTGGGCGTCGGCCGGTCGCAGCTCCTTCTTCAGGCAGCTCTGGATGAACGGCGCGGAGGTGCCGAAGTAGGTGACCCGGTGGCGTTCGGCCAGTTCCCACAGCGCGTCCAGCGACGGGTGGCCTGGGCTGCCGTCGAACAGCAACAGCCGGGTTCCGGTGAGCAGGCCGCCCAGCAGGAAGTTCCACATCATCCAGCCGGTGGTGGTGAACCAGAGGAACGTGTCGCCGGGGCCGAGGTCGGCGTGCAGGCCGATCGTCTTGAACTGTTCGAGCACCATGCCGCCGTGGCCGTGCACGATGCCCTTCGGCAATCCGGTGGTGCCGGAGGAGTACAGCACCCAAAGCGGGTGGTCGAACGGCACCGGGTCGAAGGTGAGCTCGGCGCCGCGATGGCGTTCCAGCAGCTCGGACCAGTCGTGCGTTCCCGCCGCCCGTCCCGCGTCGACGTAGTCGATGAGCACGGTGCCAGCCAGGCCGGGCAGCTCCGCCCGCAATTCGTCCACAGTGGACCTGATGTCGAAGCTGCGGCCGCCGTAGACGTAGCCGTCGACGGCCACCAGCACCGTCGGCTCGATCTGCACGAAGCGGTCGGCCACCGCGCGCACGCCGAAGTCCGGTGAACACGACGACCAGGTGGCGCCGAGGCTCGCCGCGGCGAGGAAGGCGATCAGCGTTTCCGGGCAGTTCGGAGCCAGCGCCGCGACCCGGTCACCGCGCTGCACCCCCAACTCCGCGAACGCCGCGCGCATCGCGGCCACTCGGGAGCGCAGTTCGCCGTAGGTGAGCTCCGAGCCGTGCCCGTCCTCCCTGGCGAACACCACCGCGACGTCGTCGTCGGTCTTGCCCGGGCCGCCGCGCAGCGCGTGCTCCGCGTAGTTCAAGGTCGCGCCGGGAAACCACCGCGCACCCGGCATGACTTCGGCTTCGAGTACCTGAGCAGGACGCTCGTGGAACGTGACGTCGAAGAAGTCCGCGACGGCGCCCCAGAACCCCGTCAGGTCCGACACCGACCAGTCCCACAACGCCCGGTAGTCCGGCAGGTCCCGGCCGCGCTCGGTACGCAGCCAATCGCGGAACTCGCCGATGCGCGTGCCCGCCACGTGTTCCGGGGAGGGTTGCCACAGGAGCTCGGGCGGTTGACCGGCGTCGGTGCTCGATGTCATGAGTGCTTCCTAACTCACGACACCGCCCCGACGCCATAGCGAAGGCACCTTGCGCACCGCAAACACGGGTTGCACACAGGCTGTGGACAACTTATCCACAGCCTGTGTGCAACTTGGGTCTTGCGTGGAGTTCAGAAGTTCAGGGCGCGCTCAGCGCAGGTGGGTGTCGAACCAGTTCCGAGCTCGTTGCCAGGCTTCGACCGCCGCGTCGATGTCGGTGTCGAAGCGGTGTTCGCTGCCGGTGAAATGAACCACGTCGGTCGCCACGCGAGCCGTGGCCGCGGCCTCCCGCAGCTTGTCCACCTCGTCCGCCGGGATGCGGGCGTCCTGCTCGCCGTAAATGCCCAGCCACGGTCCGGCCAGCTCACCGGCGATCTCCACCAGCGCGGGCAGGCCTTCGGACAACGGGCTCAGGATGCCGCCGCCGCCCACGGTCACCGCGGCGCCCAGGCTCCGGCTTGCCGCCACCACCAGCGCGGCCGACCCGCCGATGTCGAATCCGATCACACCTTGGCGGTCACCCGGCACGCCCTGATCGGTGAGCCAGACGAACGACGCGTCGGAGTCGGCCAGGATCGACTCGCCCGATAGTCGCTGCACCTGGTCGAGCACCTGCTCTTCGGCGTGTTCGTCGGAGAACTCGTCGGTGCCTTCGCGGTGGTAGAGGTGCGGAGCCACGGTCAGCCAGCCTTCGTCGGCGAGGGCGCCGACCAGGGAGCGCACCCGGTCGGTGACGCCGCGCGCCTCGTGCAGCACCACCAGCCCGCCGCGCACGACGTTCTCCGGCTCGGCGACGGTCAGCCGGAGCTCGGTGCCGTCCGTGAGCGCGAGCGTCTCGGTCCGGGTTTCGGTCATGCCGTTCAGGGAACCAGGCATGGGTGAACAGCAGTCAACGTGATCAACCGGATGCCGGAGTGCGGTTGACACACCGTCGTCACCGCGACGAACCTCCCGCAGCAGCACCGGAAGGTCATCCAGGTGATCGGCGAGCTGCCCTGCATCGGACACGTAACGTGCGGTAATGCCTTCGACATGGCGAGTCGGCGCGTGCCGCGCGCCATGCGCCGGGCGGCGCGAACACCGCCGCCGCGCCGCCGTTGATGTGTGCGGTATTACACCCGATCGGCGCTGCGCGAGATTACCGGCGGCAAGATCGGCCCGAACCGGGCAGCGCACCGGAGCACCGTTCAACGACCGCTCCGGCACCGGGCTGGTGGATGGCCCATTCGGCCGGTCGCACTGGTCAACGGAGGCCCTTCACCCGGTGTGGCCGGTGAGATGAGCGGCCCGTTCGGCCGGTCGTACCGGGCGACGAGGGCATTCACCGGGGCATTCACCTGGGAAGGCCCCCAATCCGGAACCAGTTGTCCACAAGGATCGTGAAGTTGTCCACAGGGTGTCCCCGCTTGTCGGGAGCGCCCGGCCGGCCACGGCGGGAACTCGGTCTCGGCCCCACGGATTCTGCGCCTCCCCGCTCGATCCAGCGGCGTTGCGGCGCCTGGCCGGTTCTACAGTGGTCGGGCGGTGCTTCCAGCGGTAAAGGCGGTGGTGCCGCCCGAACCAAGGAGCCGTGCATGACCGTCCGCATCCGCGCCGACCTCGACCAGCTGCCCGCCTACGTCGCCGGACGCACCGTCGCAGGATCGTTGAAGCTCGCCAGCAACGAAGTCTCGGCAGGTCCGCTGCCCAGCGTCACCGAGGCCATCGCGCGAGCGGCCGCCGACGTGCACCGCTACCCGGACATCGGCGTCACCGGCCTCACCGGCGCGCTGGCCGCTCGCCTCGACGTCGACCCGTCCCGGATCGCCGTCGGCTGCGGCTCGGTCGCGCTGTGCGAACAACTCGTGCAGATCACCTGCACCGCCGAGGACGCCGTCGTCTACCCGTGGCGATCGTTCGAGGCGTACCCGATCATGAGCCACATCGTCGGCGCCACCCAGATCCCGGTGCCGCTGACCGCCGAGCACGCGCTCGACCTCGACGCGATGTCCGCTGCGATCACCCCGAACACCCGGCTGGTCTTCGTGTGCAGCCCGAACAACCCCACCGGCCCCGCCGTGCGCCGCGCGGAACTGGAGCGGTTCCTCGACTCGGTCCGCTCCGACGTGCTCGTCGTCCTGGACGAGGCCTACTACGAGTTCATCACCGACCCGGACGTCCCGGACGGCGTCGAACTGGCCGCCCGCTACGACAACGTGCTCGTGCTGCGCACCTTCTCCAAGGCCTACGGCCTCGCCGGCCTGCGCATCGGCTACGCCATCGGCCCCGCTCACGTGACGGAGGCGCTGCGCAAGGTGAGCGTCCCGTTCAGCGTCAACGGCGTCGGTCAGGCCGCCGCGCTGGCCTCCCTCGACGCGCAGGACGAACTGCGGGCGCGCTGCGCCGCGATCGCCACCGAGCGGGTGCGGGTCCGGGACGAGCTGCGCGCCCTCGGATTCGAGGTGCCCGAGACGCAGGCCAACTTCGTGTGGCTGCCGCTGCGCGACCGCGCCCTCGAGTTCAGCGAGCACTGCCTCGCGGAGCGCGTCGTGGTGCGCGCCTTCGACGGTTCCGGCGTGCGCATCACGATCGGCGACACCGGCGAGAACGACACCCTGCTCCGCGCGGCGAAGTCCTTCCACCTGGCGGGCTGAAAGGGTCGATCACGAGCCTGCCGCGTTGCTACGGTGCCCCGATCGCAGCGGAGAACGGGGACCGGTGATGGCGGCGGAGCACGGACCGGACGATCAGCGCGCGGGCTACCTCGTTGTGGACGCGGAGACTTCGGCGGTGCTGCGAAGGCACGACTCGCGGCACCGCTTCCGCTCCGCGTCGCTGGTGAAGCCGCTCATCGCACTGGATCACCTGCGGCGGCACGGGGAGCCCTCCGATGCCGACCGCGCGCTGCTCGAACCGATGCTGCGCGCCAGCCACGATGACGCGGCGAGCGAGCTCTGGGACCGCGGCGGCCGGAAGGAGATCATCCACCGGATGGTCGCCGAGATCGGCCTCACCGACACCGAACCACCCCGCGACCAGGACATGTGGGGCTACGTGGTGCTCACCGCCGCCGACATGATCCAGATGTATCGCCACCTGCGTGCGGCGGGGGAGCCCGGCGCGTACGTGCTCGAAAACCTGCGCCGCTGGACGCAGTTCGGCGCCGACGGTTTTGATCAGTCCTTCGGCATTCCTTCGGTGGCTCAGTCCCCGGAAGCGGTGAAGCAGGGCTGGTCCGGTTTCGGCCCCGGCCCCAACGACCCCGCCCCGCCCGACCCCGCGAGTCCCCGCCGGAAGATCCCGGACGATCGAGTCGACCTGGACCGTCCCGCAATGCACACCACCGGCCTGGTACGCCGCGACGGCCACCTGCTGATCGTGGCGCTCTGCACCCTGCACCCAGCGGGAACCGACTGGAATTCCGCCGCGACCCGACTCACCGAACTCACCACAACCCTGCTCAACTGAACAGAACCCGTTGCAGCACAAGAACTTCCGCAGCACTTCTGAGCACTGCCTCATCAACGGAGCAGCCGACTCCGCGCGGCCGAAGCCCGTGCCTTGCGGCGAAGCCGTGCTTTGCGGCGAAGCCGTGCCTGTATGTGCGAAGCACATAGCCCACGTCAAAAGGCCGACCAGCTGAGGTTCCGCCACCCGACCACCCAAGCAACAAGAGCGGCCCCCAGATGTCCGGCGAAGAGAGGGGGAGTACTTCGCCGGACATCCCGAGAGGAGTGACCGCCGGTCGGACCGGGGCGACCACGCCGACTGCGTAGTGAACTACGCCGCACGCGAATCTAGCCGTGCAGCGGGAAATCCCGCCGAACGCAAGCACCATGATCGCACTTTCGAGTGGCAGTTCCCGTGGTTCAGCGCGAGGTTGAGCCGATCTCACCGTTGTCGGTCCGAGCCGGCGCGACCGGCCGCGATTCGGGGCGTTCTTCGGCTTCTTCGCCGACCCGTTCCCCGCCGCGTCGGCGGAAGAATTGGAATCCGGGAATGCCGACGATGGCGCGGCGCACGTCGTGGGTGACTTCGAGCAGCTCGTGGATCTCGGGGCCGACTTTGTCCAGGGTGCGCAGGATCGGCAGCACATCGGAGAGCACGTGCTCGGTGAGCACCGGCAGTTCGTCGACCAGGCGGATCGCCGCGTCGACCTCTTTCTGCGTGAGCTCGTCTACGAACAGCTGCGCCATCGGCGCCGCTTTGCGTGCGATGGGTTCGTAGGTCGCCAGCAGCTCGTCGGCCATCGCGGCGGTCTTCTGCACTTCGGCGACGGTGTTCGAGGCGGTGTCGCTCACCGACCCGGCGTTCTCGACGATGACGCGGGCGTCGGCGGAGATGGCGCCTGCCTCTTCGACGGTGCGGCTCGCGGCCGCGGCCGCGGTCTTGGCCTCTCGCAGCACTTCTTCGACTTCGTCAACGGTGCGGCCGGTGCGAGCGAGGATTTCCTCGGCGCCATCGACGACGGCGTTCACCCTGTTCAGCAGGGTCTCCACGCCGTCCACCAGGCCCAGTACCCGAGCCGGTGCTGCGGCGACCGTCGTCGCGGAGTCCACTGCCCAGCCGACCGTGGAGCGGGCCATTCCGAGTACGTCGCCGGGCGTGGGGATGCGGATCAACATGTCACCACTGTGCACGTGCCCGTGCCCCGTCGACCACAGCGAGGGTCGGACGAGGCACGGGCACGGTGCGAATTCGGACGAACTCCGTCAGCCGGTGACGGCCGCGTGGCCTGCCACCGCCACCGGGCTGGGTGCGGCCGGCAGTTCGGCGGGCGACACCTGCTCGGCCGGAGCGCTCGGAGCCGGTGCCGGCTCGGGCGCGGGTGCCGGGCCGGGACCCCCGCCGTGGCCACCGCCACCGTGGCCGCCCCCGCCGTGGCCACCGCCACCGTGGCCGCCCCCGCCGTGGCCACCGCCGCCGTGTCCACCCGGCCACTCGGGCTTGTGCGGCTTGTGCGGCTTTTCCGGCTTTTCGTGGTCGGGCTTCTCCGGCTTGTGCGACGGGTGGTCGACGACCGGCGCGTTGACGCAAGTGCTGGTCTGCGGGGAGATCACGGAGACGACGACTCCGGCGGCTGCGACGTTGTTGCCGCACAGCTGGATCGGAACCAGGCTGACGTTGTTGTCGTTGCCGACGTTGATCCCGTCGTTGTCCGCGCTGTCGGCGAACGCCGGAGCGCCTGCCAGCAACAATCCAGCGGTCGCCGTGATGACACCGGCGATGTGTGCTTTTTTGTGCACTGTCGCACTTCCTTCGTTTCGATTTCCGGGATTACTGTGGGGCCGGCTTTCCGTCGTCCGGTCAGGCCGGGCTCATCGTCACGCCAGGGTCGTACTCGGTGCCCTGCCGCCTTCCCGCCGCGTTCCGTCTCCGCTGGTCGCACGACGTGTCCTCAATGCAGCGACACGACTGTTCCCAGTGGCAGTGTGCTGAGCAGCCGTAATGCGTCTGGTGGTACTCGCACACACCCGTCGCTGGCTTCTTCGCCGAACACGGCCGGGTCGGGCCAGCCGTGTAGTGCGACGGTTCCCGGTCCGCCTCCGTAACTGTTGAAGGTCTCAGAGTGGGTGCCCAGGGGAAGAATGATCGGACTGAATTTCGTGACGGTCTCTTCGATCGCGGCCATCAGGTAGGTGCGGCCGCGCGGTGTCGGGGCGTCCGTCGAACCCACTCCGACGGTCCAGGTACCGATGTCGCGGCCGCTTTCCCGCACCACGAGCCGTTTCGCGTCCACGTCCACGTCGACGTGGTACGGAGTGCGGGCTTGGGTGACGGGATCCGCCGGGCCGACGCGGATCCAGCCGCTGCTGTTGTTGGGACGGGAGGGAAGCAGGATCTGCGCCCAGTCGCCGTGCCGAGCGATCAGCGGAACCCAGGTCGGGTTGCCGAGCTGGGTCGCGGGCAGCCGGGCGAATGCGGGTCCGCCGGGCGAGCGGTGCACGGCCACGTCCCGCTCGATGCGCAGCACGACTCCGTCGGTGGCGGCTTGCGGCGCGGGGTCGGCGACGGCGTCGGCGAGATCGCCGAAGGTGCTGGCCGTGGGGAGCCCGGTGAGGTCGACTCGGTCGGCTTGTCCAACCGGTGCGGGGGCGGCGGTTTCCGCTGCCGGAGCAGGTGGCAGCGCACCGCCCCCGCATCCGGCGAGCAACGCCGCGAGGCCACCGGCCAGCAGCGACGATCGCGCGCAGCCGAGCGCCCGGCGTTGTGCCGGGGCGGTTCGGGCGGATCGGGTTCGCGCTGTCATGACTTGTTCCTCGGTTCCTGACCCGGCCATGCCGGGCTGCGGCGATGCGGTGAGGGAATGCCGAAACGGCATTCGGGGAAGTGCAGTGCGATCGGGGGGACACCGGATCGCCGGTACCGCCGATCAGGTGCCTGGCGGACGCTAACCCACCAAGAGGATCGATCCAAACGGAAAGGTACGCGCGTACGTGACCCGGCGGGGCGGCGAAAAATGGTTCCTGAGCAGCTAAAACCGGCGATTCAGGCGGAGTCGCGGAATTCGACCGAAATCGGTTGCCCCACGATCAGGTGCATAACTTCACCGATTCGAGTGACCAATTGGTGTGAGTCGATCGGCCCCTTTTCGGGAAGCGCGGCCCACCGGCCGGACCTGAAACAACCACACACAGCGCTGCGCCTCGGCCGCCACGATCTCACGGCGGCCGAACTCCGCCGCCACACCGACGGGACGCAGGAACCCCTCAGCCTCCCGGAAACCCTCAGCCTCCCGGAACCCCGTGGCCATCGACGACAAAATCGCTGTACCGCCCCGTTCGACCATCGTTACGGTCGGCGCATGGGGTTCGCCGAGGATCTTGTCTCCGGGCCGCGTGGGCGGCGGCTGTGCTTCGCGGCCGTCGCCGGACCGCACCTCCCCACCACGTTCGGCATCGATGCGGCACGGATCGCCGACTTCTTCGACGAGTTGGGCGACGGCGACGTGGATTTCCTGGCGAGCTGGGAGGAATCGGCGTTCCTCGACCCGCTCGCGGAGTCCGTCGACCGAGCCAGGTACTGGCAGGAACCCGACGAAGTGGATCGGGCGTTGGCGTTGCCCGACGTCCGCCGCGCACTGGTGCCCACCGCCCGCGCCATCGCCTCGGCACCGGCCGTCCAGCGGTGGTTCGAGCCGATCGACCTCGGCAGGCAGTTCCACGCGGAGTTCGCGCACACCGGCCCACCCGGAACGGGACGAGCGGCGAAGGCGCTGGCCGACTGGCGAACGTCCACGGTCGAGGATGAGCGCAGGGCGCGGAACCGCCCGGCGGATCCGGCAGCGCCGTTCAGCGGGTTCTGGTGGTCTTCGCCGACCGGGGAAGTAGTCGACAGCACCTGCGCTCCGCATGGGATGGGGCCGCTCGGTCTCTGCCTGGTCGAAGACGACTTCGGCCCGGAAGAGGCATGGTGCCGGTCGGTGCGACCAACGGGCGCCCCCCGGATCTTCGAGATCACCGGTCCCGCGGCCTGGAGCGAACTCGCCGGTCGATATCCGCTGGAAGTGAGCCTGTCGCGACGTCACGACTGGTGGAAGGTCACCGGCCGGGCGGGCCGCTGGGTGATCCCGGACTGGACGGCCGTCGCCGCCGACTACGACGCCGTGCACCTGACGGTCGCCGGCTACCTCACCGGCGCGGGACGTGCGTTGCCGGTCGGCGAGGCGTGCAGCGTGCTCGCGGGCTGGAACCCGGGTCAGACGTTCTGGCTCACGGACGTCATCGTCGTCGGCCCCGCGGTCCGCTGGCACGGGGATGCGGCAGACCTCACCACGTGGACACCGGCTCGCTGACCCCCGGTGCGAGAGCCCGTTATGACCGCGCCGTTTCCTGACGAGCGCGAACGTGCTCGCGGCGAGCAGCAGCAGCGCCCGCAAGACCCGTCCCGGGAGCGACGACGAAGAGCTCGAAGACAGCAGATCGACCGAGGTCAGGGCCAAGACGACTGCCGCGATCACCAAGAGCCGTGCGGGTATGCGGCCCATCCTCGAACTACGTGGTTTTCGCCCTCGACGCAAGAGGATCCGTTGCGGTCGAACCTCGGTGAGGATTGCTGCTCAATTGGCCGAAGGTAGTAGATCACGGTGTACCTCGAGCTGATCTCGTTCCCGGCGCCGCTCCCTAGCTTTGGAGTGACCGGATTGCGGAACTTCCAGGGAGAATCGGATGATCAAGCTCGGCAAAGCGGCACTGTTCGGAACGGCGGGAGCGATCGCGTTGAGCGCGGTGTTGACACCGGCGGCGTCGGCGATCATCGGAGGGCACGACGCCACCGCGGACTACCCGTTCATGGTGAGCGTGCAGAAGGACGGCGAGCACTACTGCGGGGCGTCCCTGATCAAGCCGGATTGGGTCGTGACCGCCGGGCACTGCACGGTGAACCTCGATCCGGAGCAGCTTTCCGTGCGGGTCGGCGACCACGACCGCACGAAAGGCGCCGAAGCGAAGGTCACCGAGGTCATCGCGCACCCGGACTTCTCCTACGAGCCGTTCCGCGACGACGTGGCGGTGCTGAAGCTGGACCATCCCGTGGACGCGCAGCCCATCAAGATCGCCGAGGAAGCAGGACCGGCGGGAACCGACACCCGAATCCTCGGCTGGGGAATGACCTGCGAGGACGGTAGCGAATGTCCGGAACCGCCGATCCGGTTGCAGGAACTGGACACCGACCTCGTCCCCGACGACCGGTGCACCGAGAACTACAACGCGGGCAACGAGCTGTGCACCGACAGCCCCACCGAGAACGCGCAGGCGTGCATGCTCGATTCCGGCGGCCCGCAGATCAAGGGCCGCGCCGGGCAGTGGGAGCTGATCGGAGCCACCAGCCGCGACGGTGACGCCGACCCGACCTGCGCCACCGGCCCCGGCATCTACACCGACCTGACAGCCCACCGAGCCTGGATCGAACGAACCACTGCGAGCTGACCCGGGGCGCCTGAGCTGGACGGTCCGCGGATCCTCCGCGCTCCCCGGTGATGCCCGACTTCGCGGAGATCGCGCCGTGGGCCTGGAAGCACGGCTGATGCGTGAGCGGTCGTCCCTGGTTCGTCGTCGGCCCCTGCCACCTCGTGCCGTGTTCCGCACTGACCAACTCGCCTTGGTCGGCTTCCGCCAACCTCCTTGCGAGAGGCGCCCCCGGACAAACCCGCCGTACTCCGGTGCTGAGGAGCAAGTCCTAGGACGGTTCCGGAAAGGGTCAACTGAGACTAAGCGCGACAAAGCCCGGCGGGGCTCAACTTCGCCGGGCTCTGTTCGTGCTGGTCACAGCTGCGGAAGCGGGGGGATTCGAACCCCCGGTCCCTTTCGGGACGCTCGCTTTCAAGGCGAGTGCATTCGGCCGCTCTGCCACGCTTCCAAGGCCGGAGCCTAGCCGTCCGAACGGGCGCGCGGACAGCCGGGAGGGGGTCGGGTCAGGGCTCCGGTTGGGCGCGCAGGCGGGTTCTGAGGCGTTCGAAGACGGTGGCCAGGACTTGCTTCTCCGCAGGGGCCAGCAGGTCGATCAGGTGCTCTCGGACACCGGCGACGTGGGAGGGGGCCGCTGCGCGCAGGACTTCCTCGCCGCGGTCGGTGAGCACGGCGAGGACGCCGCGGCCGTCGTCGGGGCAGTCGTTGCGGCGCACCAGTTCGGCGTTCTCCAGTCTGCGGATCTGGTGTGAGATTCGGCTTTTGGAGTGCGCCACGTCCCTGGCGAGTTCGCTCATTCGCAGTTGCCGGTCAGGGTGCTCGGACAGCCTGACCAGGATCTCGTAGTCGGCGATGGACAGGTTGTGCGCGGCCTGGAGTTCCCTGTTGAGCCGGTGTTCCAGCAGTGCGCTGCCCTCGATGTACGAGCGCCACGCCGCCATCTCCTCGTCGTCGAGCCAGCGGACCTGTTCTTCGCTCCCATCGATCACGTGGTCAGGTTAGTCGGATTCCGCACCGGAATCGGCTCGATCCGAGATGTGGAGCCGAGGTTCGGTGCGGCCGCTTCCCGGCCGGCCGGAAGCGTCCGATGTGATCGATTTCCGGTCACGCTCGAAGGTCCACCCAGGTCAGGTGGTGGTCGGAGGCGTCGTTGAGCCGGGATGCCTCGTCTTCGGCGGTGGGCCAGAAGACTCCCGCGTCCGTGGGGCGCAGCGGCCAGGACGGCAAGACGTAGTCCACGCGCAGGTTGCCGGGGGTGTCGTCGCTGAAATCCGCGGTGTCCAGCCGGGCCGGGCCGTGGTGGCCGGTGTTGGCGCCGCCTTGGTCGCGGGCGGCTTCGGCTGCTCCGGCGCTGGCGGGTTCCGGGTCGTGCACTCGATGCGCGGTCAGCAGCCGCTTCGCGGCGCCGGGGACGCTGTCCCCGTCGGCGGGATCGGAGTTGTGGTCGCCCGCGATGACGAATCGCGCTCCGGACGCCAGTCCGCCTCGCCGCCCGGTGTCGTCGTAGAGGTAGCGGCCGCGGGCGGGGTGGACGTAGTCGGACCAGAATCGGATCTCGTCGTTGTTGCGCAGGCCGTTGCGGTCCTCGGGGCCGTCGAAGTTCGGGGGAGTGGGGTGCGCGGCCAGCAGGTGCACCTCGCGGCCGCCCACTTCGACGGGGACGTCCCAGTGGGACTTCGATGACAGCCGCACCGACTTCAGCTCCTCCGGGGAGAACCAGTCGGCCGGTTCGGGGGTGGCCGGGTCGTCGGGCAGCAAGGCACCGGGCATGTCCGCCCAGCGGAACTGCTGGAAGGTGCGGACCTCGCCCTCGTTGATGGGGTGCTTGGAGAGCACGACCATGCCGTACTGGCCGGGGAACTCGCCGAAACCGTGCGCATCGCCGGGGCCGCCGACCGTGCCGTCGTTGTCCAGGTCCATGCCGGACGGGACACCGGTGTTGACGGGGGCCGTGTAGCTGTACGGGTAGTCGATCGGTGCGGCGCCGTGGTGGCCGACGGCGAGGTAGTTGTCCCGGAACGCGTCCACGGCCGCGCCGCCTTCGACGTGGTCGAACTCGTTGAGCAGCAGCACATCGGGACGGGATCGCTGCACGACCTCCGCCACCTCCGCTGCCTGTAGATCGTCCGGTGTGGACAGATCGGCGAGCAGTTCGCCTGCGGTGGAGCGGTTGAGCGAGGCGTTGAACGTGGCGAAGCGGACGTCGTGCGCGGTCGCCGGGGCCTGTTCGGCGTCGGCCGCGGGGGCCGCGAGCGCGGTGCTCGTGACTACTACGGCGGCGGTCGCGAGCGTGGTGAAGCGTCGGTTCACGGTGTCCTCCCAGTGTCGGCGCCACTCTCACAGGCTCAGGCGACGAGCAGGTGAACGGCGACCCGGGTGCGGTGGGAGTGAACGGACCGTTCGCCCGATGTCATTGGGCGAACGGTCCGTTCACTCCACCCGCTACCCGAGCTCGGTGCGCCCGGGTCGGCGCTGTCGCCCGCGCTGCGGTTTCGAGTGAACGGACCGTTCGTCCGATCTGGTTGGGCGAACGGTCCGTTCACTCCACTCTCGGAACCCGAGCAGGTGTTCGCCGAGCCTGGGTGGTTTCGAGTGAACGGACCGTTCGTCCGATCCGCTTGGACGAACGGTCCGTTCACTTCGATCAGGTCCGCGGCGTGGTCGCGCGTGTCGGCGGTCAGATCCGGTTGTGGTCGCCGAGTGCGGGCAGCGGGGCCTGGGCGGTGCGGAGGCCGGTGCGCTCGGCGCGGCTCTGCGCGCCGTTGACGCCTTCGGTGCTCTGCGCGTACTGGCCGATCGTGGTGGCCAGCGCCTTCGCGTTCCGCTCCAGCGCGACCTTGTCCACATTGGACAGGTCGTCCTGTGGGGTGTGGTAGTTCGGGTCGAAGTTCTGCCCGGCCGTGCCGCCCCACTTCGCGGCCTGCTCCTCGGTCTTCGTGCCGTCGCCGCCGGTGAACAGGCCCCCGGCGGGAATGCCGTTGGCGATGAACTCGCCGTAGTCCGAGCGCCCGTCGAAGTCGGTGCCCTCGATCTCCACTCCCTGCGTGAGCAGCGCAGCCCCCAGGTCGCGCTCGATGGCGCCCGAGCCGTGCGGGCCGGGGCCTGCGCCGACACCGTCGGAGTCGTCCCCGTCGTAGGCGAAGTAGCCGGCGTTGGGCGAGCCGATCATGTCGAAGTTCAAGTACAGCGCGATGTCCAGCTGCTGCTCGAAGCTGAGGCTCTGCACGTACTTCGTCGACCCGACGAGCCCGGACTCCTCGGCGCCCCAGAACGCGAAGCGCACGGCGTTCGTCGTGTCCGGAGCGCCGCCGAGGGCGAGCGCGGTCTCCAGGAGACCGGCGGTTCCGCTGCCGTTGTCGTTGATGCCCGCGCCTTCGGCGACGCTGTCCAGGTGTGCCCCGGCGGTCACCACGTTGTCGGTGCGTCCGGTGCGGGTCTGGGCGATCACGTTGCGCGTGGTGATGTTCTCCAGCCGCGACTGCACGTCCAGGTGCACCTGCGCCCCGGCCTTCCCGGCGAGCTGCTGCCCGGTGGCCAGGTCCACGCCCGCGCTCGGGATCAGCGCGTCGGCGGGGTCGCCGAGAGTGCCGTTCACCGGGCCTTCGACGTTGTTGTAGATGATGGTGCCCACCGCACCGAGGTCCGCGGCGACCTGCTGCTTCTCCGCGAAGGTGCAGGATCCGCGTTGGACCAGCGCCACCGATCCCGCGACGTCGGCGGGGAAGTCGGCCGCCTCGCAGCCGGGGGTGTCGTCGACGGCGGCGACCGACAGCGGCGCGCTCAGGCCGCCCTGCGGGGTCGCGGGGGAGTACTCCAGCGCGTCCCCTGCGACGGGCGCACCGTCCACCGCCAGCGCGAACGAGTCCAGGAAATAGGCCTGGTAGTCGAATTCCGGTGTGGTGACGTCGAAGCCCGCGCCGCGCAACTTGGCCGCCACGTAGTCCACGCTGGCCTCGTACCCGTCGCGGCCGGAGGCGCGGTTGCCGTCGTGGGTGTCGGCGATGCGCTGCAACGCGACGAGGTGCCGGTGCACCGCGTCGACCTCGACCTGAGCCCCCAGCTCGGCGGGTGCGGCGGACGCGGGTGCGGCGGCGAGCAGAGCCGCGGCGAAGGTGGCGAACACGGCGGTGAAGCGGCGCCCGGATTTCACAGCACTCATTCTGTTCTGCTCCCCAAGGGTGAGTTTGTGGTGGACAGCTTCGACAGCACTCACCGGTGAAGTCAAGAATGTCCGAATAATGGTTACCCCGGAACGATTTTTCCCGGTATTGCCGGATCGGCGGCACGTACTACGGTCGTGACCATGTACGCCATCGCGATCCGTGAGCCGGGTGACCCGGAAGTGCTGGAATGGACCGAGCAGGCCGATCCGCGGCCCGGTCCAGGTGAAGTGCTCGTGGACGTCGCGGCCGCCGGGGTGAACCGGGCGGACCTGTCCCAGCGGCAGGGGAACTATCCGCCGCCGAAGGGCGCCAGCGAGATCCTCGGCCTCGAATGTTCCGGCACCATCGCCGAACTCGGCGAAGGCGTCGTGGACTGGCGGGTCGGCGACGAGGTGTGCGCGCTGCTGGCCGGCGGCGGATACGCGGAGCGGGTCGTGGTGCCCGCGGCCCAGCTGCTGCCGGTGCCCGAGGGCGTGGACCTGGTCGACGCCGCGGGGCTGGCCGAGGTGTCGTGCACGGTGTGGTCGAACGTCGTCATGGAAGGCGGGCTCACCGCCGGGAAACTGCTGCTGGTGCACGGCGGATCCGGTGGCATCGGCACCAGCGCCATCCAGATCGCGCGGGCGCTGGGCGCTCGGGTCGCCGCGACCGCCGGGGCGGCCGAAAGTCGCGAGTTCTGCCGGGAGCTCGGCGCGGACCCGGTGATCGGCTACCGCGATGAGGACTTCGTCGAAGTGGTCAAGGGCCTCGGCGGGGCGGACGTGATCCTGGACAACATGGGTGCGTCCTATTTGGACCGGAACCTCTCGGCGCTGGCGCCGGACGGGCACCTCGCCGTGATCGGCATGCAGGGAGGCCGGAAAGCCGAGCTGGACCTGGGGCGGATGCTGGTGAAGCGGCTGCGGATCTCGGTGCTGGGCCTGCGCGGACGTCCGCTGGACGGGCCGACGGGCAAGGCCGCGATCGTCGCGGACGTGCGGGAGAAGCTGTGGCCGCACGTCGCCGCCGGCCGCGTCCGCCCGATCGTGCGCAGCCGCATTCCCCTGCCGGAGGCGGCCCGCGCGCATTCCCTGCTGGAAGCGGGCGGCGTCCACGGCAAGATCCTGCTCACCCGCTCCTGAGCACGGGAGGTGAACGCCCCTTCCCCCGGGTGAACGGGGCGTTCACCTTTCAGTTGAGGGCGGCGACGGCGCGCAGCAGCTGATCGACCTCGTAGCCGTTCGTGTAGTGCGTGAGACCGACGCGCACGGCGCCGCCCACCTCGCCGACGCCGAGCACCGCGAACACGCCGTGCGTGCCGGGGTCGGCGAACGCGCACACGCCCTGATCGGCCAGGTACTCGATGGCATCGACGGCCTTCACCCCGTTGACGGTGAACGCCATCGACGGCACCCGGCGCATCGCGTCACCGATGACCATCACGTGCCGCAGCCTGCGCAGCCCGCCGGTGAGGTTCGCCAGCAGACCGGCTTGGTAGGCCTTCACCGAGCTCAGCGACATGAGCAGCCGCTCCCGGCGCGGCCCGACCGCCGCGTCGTCCAAGCCCGCCAGGTAGTCGATCGAGGACACCAGGCCCGCCAGCAGCGGGTAGGCGTGCGGGCCGAGCTCCATGCGGTCCGGTCCGCGCCAACCGGGCTCCAGCGCCACCGACGGCAACTGGTCGATCATCGCCGGATCCCGGAACACCAGCGCCCCCACCGGCGGCCCGCCCCAAGCGGAGGCGTTGAGCGCGAGCACGTCGGCGCCCATCGCGGTGATGTCCAGCGGCAGGAACGGTGCGGCGGCGGAGGCGTCGACCACCACGAGCGCGTCGTGCTCGGCGGCGATCTCGGCGATCTGGTGCACGTCGGGGCGGGTGCCGACCGCGCCGGACGCGGCGGTGACGGCGACGACCTTGGTGCGCTCGTTGATCAGGTCCCGGTACTGCCAGGCGGGCAGCTCGCAGGTCTCGATGTCCACCTCGGCCCACCGCACCTGGCTGCCGGAGCGCTGCGCGGCGCGCTGCCAGCACACCACGTTCGACGGGTGGTCGAGCCGGGACACGACGACGTCATCGCCGATCATCCAGCCGTCGCCGAGCCCATCGGCGAGTCGTTGCAGCAGCACGGCGGAGTTCGGCCCGAGCACCACCCCGGCGGGATCGGCACCCACGAGTTCGGCCAATGCGCGACGAGCCGCGTCCACGATGGCCTCGGCGCGCTGCGAAGCGGGGAAGATCCCGCCAGGCCCGGACACGGGGGCGCGCAGGGCGGTGGAGACCGCGGTCGCGACCTGCTCGGGAACCTGCATGCCCGCCGGGGCGTCCAGGTGCACCCAGCCGTCGCCCAGCGCGGGGAAAAGCCCGCGAACAGCAGCGACGTCGAACGCCATGGTCACACCGTAGTGAGCGGACGGGAGTTGATGACCGCCGGGTGGCCCATTCCGGCTCCTCGTGCGTGCACCGCGCTCGGAGGCGTAAGGATGGTGGCATGAATCAGAACGAACAGGACCCGCAGCGGGAGGTCTTCGTGGTGGGCGAGGGAACTCCGCTCGGCTCCGGCGTCGACCCCTCCGGCGAGGGGATGAGCGAACGGGAGAACGTCGGCGAGCTCGTCGAGCAGCCCGCGAAGGTGATGCGGATCGGCACGATGATCAAGCAGCTGCTGGAGGAGGTGCGGGCCGCGCCGCTGGACGAGGCCAGCCGCAGCAGGCTCAAGGAGATCCACCAGTCCTCCATCCGGGAGCTGGAGGAGGGTCTCGCCCCGGAGCTCATCGGGGAGCTGGAACGCCTGTCGTTGCCGTTCGCCCAGGAGTCGACCCCGTCGGAGTCGGAGCTGCGCATCGCGCAGGCGCAGTTGGTGGGCTGGCTGGAGGGCCTGTTCCACGGCCTGCAGACGGCGTTGTTCGCGCAGCAGATGTCGGCGCGGGCGCAGCTGGAGCAGATGCGGCGGGGCCTGCCGGCGGGCAGCGGGGGCGAGGCGGAGCAGGGGCCGCAGTCTCGGGGGACCGGCCAGTACCTCTGAGCGGGGCGGTATTTCCGAGCGGCCGTGCCTCTAGGCGGCCAGGATCTCTGATCTGCCAGTGCCTCTGCGCGATCGGCGTCCATTACCGGCCAATGCCTCTGATCTGCGGTGCCGCTGACCGGCCGGGACCTCCGGCCGGGCCGGGATCCAGGGGCGACCGGTGGCGAGAAGTCGCCCCGTCGAAAGCGGGGCCGGCCGCTGCCTGCTCCGGGTGCCCCGTATCGAGCGGCCCGAACGAGCGAACCGCAGGTGGGCGGGGGCCGCTTCGCCGCTCGTCGCCGAGTTCGGCCACGTGGAGCCGTGCCCGGCGTGTCCGGAATGAGTGGAGCGGCGGAGATCCGTGCCTCCCTCTCCCCGGTGACCAGGGCACGGTCGGTACTCTTACGCACCGTGCAGGCCACGAGCACGATCGAGAGACCCACGGCTCCGCCCGAGACTTCGTCGCGGACCTGGCGCAAAGCGTTCAACGACCTCGTCGAAGGTGCCCAGCAGCGTCAGCTGTGGGCGCACCTCGGCTGGCAGGACATCAAGCAGCGGTATCGCCGATCCGTGATCGGACCGCTGTGGATCACCATCAGCATGGGCGTGATGGTGACCGGGCTGGGCATCCTCTACGGGAGCCTGTTCGGCACGGACCTGCACAAGAAGCTGCCGCACCTGGCGGTCGGCTTCATCATCTGGGAGTTCATCCGCAACTGCGTGGTCGAGGGCACCGAGGTCTTCATCAAGAACGAAGGCCTGATGAAGCAGCTACCCGCTCCGCTGAGCGTGCACATCTTCCGCCTGGTGTGGCGGCAGACGCTGTTCTTCCTGCACAACCTGGTGATCTACTTCGTGCTGCTGATCGTCTTCTTCGCGGTCGGCGAGCCGATCCCGGTGAACTGGACGGTGATCGTCGCGATCCCGGCGCTGCTGCTGATCATGGTCAACGGCGTGTGGGTGGCCACTCTGTTCGGCGTGGTCGCCACCCGGTTCAGGGACATCCCGCCGGTGATCCAGAGCATCATGACGATGGCGCTGTTCATGTCCCCGATCACCTGGGGCATGTTCGAGTTCGAGGCGAACCCGAAGAACGAATGGCGGCAGGTCTTCGTCGACCTCAATCCGCTGTCGCACTACATCGCGATCTTCCGGGACCCGTTGATCGGGTTCGACCAGCACCTGTACCACTGGTACTGGGTGCTGGGCTGCACCCTCGGCGGCTTCCTGCTGGCCGCGCTGGTCCTGCGCAACTACCGCGCCCGCGTCCCCTACTGGGTCTGAGGGAGATCGAACGATGGTCAGCATCGACGTCTGGAACGCGGCGGTCGACTTCCCGATTTTCGACGCGAAGTCCCGCTCGTTGAAGAAAGCCGTGCTCGGCAAGGCCGGCGGCAAGATCGGCACCGACAGCAAGGTGCCGATCATCGAAGCCCTGCACGACATCGACCTGCACCTCAGCCACGGCGACCGGCTCGCGCTGGTCGGCCACAACGGCGCGGGCAAGTCCACGCTGCTGCGGCTGCTCGCGGGCATCTACGAGCCGACCCGCGGCAGCGCCCGCGTGGTGGGCAAGGTCGCGCCGGTGTTCGACCTCGGCGTCGGCATGGACCCGGAGATCTCCGGGTACGAGAACATCGTCATCCGCGGGCTGTTCCTCGGCATGAACCGCAGGCAGATGGAAAAGCGGATGGACGAGATCGCCGAGTTCACCGAACTCGGCGACTACCTGGACATGCCGCTGCGCACCTACTCGACGGGCATGCGGGTGCGCCTGGCCATCGGCGTGGTCACCTCCATCGACCCCGAGATCCTGGTGCTCGACGAAGGCATCGGCGCCGTCGACGCCGACTTCCTGGAGAAGGTGCGCGACCGGCTCAAGGAGCTCGTGAAGCGCTCCGGCATCCTGATCTTCGCCTCGCACTCGGACGAGTTCCTGATGGAGCTGTGCAACTCGGCCGTGTGGATGGACAAGGGCGGGATCCGGGAGCACGGTTCGCTGCGCAGCGTGCTGACGTCCTACAAGGGCAAAGACCCGTTCGAAAACCTCAGTCCGGAAATGCTGGCGCAGGTCAGTGACACGGCCACCGCCACGATCGGAAGCGACAAGGCAACATGACCACCGACTCCGCCGAGCAGCAGCAACTTCCCGCAGATTCCGTCGTCGCGGTGATCGTCACGAGGCATCGCCGCGAGCTGCTCGCGGAGTCGCTCAAGGTGATCGCCACGCAGACGCGGGTGCCGGATCACCTGGTGGTCGTCGACAACGGCCCGGACCAACCGGCGCGGCAGGTCGTCGAGGACTGCCCGATCCCGTCGACGTACCTGCCTTCCCAGCACAACCTCGGCGGAGCCGGCGGGTTCGCGCTGGGCATGCTGCACGCCTTGGCGCTCGGCGCGGAGTGGATCTGGCTCGGCGACGACGACGGCAGGCCCGCCGACGATCAAGCGCTGGCGACGTTGCTGGACGTGGCGCGCACCCGCAAGCTCGCCGCCGTCTCGCCGGTCGTGGTGAACATCAACCGGCCGGACAAGCTGGCGTTCCCGCTGCGCCGCGGACTCACCTGGAAGCGCCGCCCGGAGGAGCTCAGCGCTCCCGGCGGGGACGCCGACTTCCTGCCGGGCATCGCGTCGTTCTTCAACGGCGCGCTGTTCCGCGCGGCCACCCTGGACGTGGTGGGTGTGCCGGACTACCGCCTGTTCGTCCGGGGTGACGAGGTGGAGCTGCACCGTCGCGTGGTGCGCTCGGGCCTGCCGTTCGGGACGTCGCTCAAGACGCGGTTCGTGCACCCCGACGGGTCGGACGAGTTCAAGCCGATGCTCGGTGGCCGGTTCCACGCGCAGGACCCGTCGGACGAGAACAAGCGCTACTACACCTACCGCAACCGGGGTTACCTGCTCTCGCAGCCGGGGATGCGCAAGATCGGCGCGTTGGAGTTCCTGCGGTTCGGGCTGTACTTCATCGGCCAGCGCCGCGATCCGAAGGCGTTCCGCGAGTGGCTCCGCCTGGTCCGCCAGGGACGCAAGGAGCACTTCTTCCGCCGCTGAGCGGGGCGATTCACGTTCCGCCGTCCGGGGTCACCCGATCGTGTCTAGCTTATTTGCCACTTGAGTGTCCACTGCGATAGAAGTAAGCTGTGGTCAACAAGAAGCTGAAGCCGGCCAAGGTGCTGAGTCTGGCACGCCGTGCGGCCCGCAATGCGAAGACGACGATCCAAGAGATCCCAGGTAGGGGGAAGGGCTCGCATCGGATCTTCGCGGTCTACGACCGGGAAGGTGCCGAAGTGGCCCGGTTCGGTTTAACCGGCCACAACAAAGAGATCTCTTGGCACGTACTCACGCACATCGAGACCGGTTTGGCTCCCATTTTCGGCGAGAAGTGGCTGGAGGACCGATGAGCGCGGAGCAGTTGAGCAGCTACCGAGTGAACGTGAGCCGGGAGGACCGGAGCTGGGTGGCGCACGTCCAGGGCTTGCCCGCCGGGGCGACCGAGGTCGATCACCTCGAAGAGCTCGACCTCGAGGTTCGAGATCTCATTGCCGGGCTCGCCGATCGGGAGCCGGACTCCTTCCACATCGACTGGCGCTACCTGCAAGGCGACGTCGAGTACACCCGGCCGGTCGAAGAGCTGCGGCACTGGACGGCGGAGTCCCGGCAGGCGGCGGCGAACGCCGAGCGGGCTCGGCTGGAGATCATCACGACGCTCCGCTCCGCGGGCCTGAGCCAGCGAGTGATCGCCGAAGTGATCGGAACCTCGCACCAGCGGGTCGCTCAGCTGATGGCGGAGGCGTCCTGAGCCCGTCCGGCGGGACGGTCACCGATCGGTCACCGAGCGATCACGGCACACTGAGAGCTGCCTGAGAATCACTCGATCGGGGCTGCTCATAGCGTCGGCAAACATCTCGAATCGGGCCGCACCGAACGCGCCGGAGGTCCCCGGACCAGCGACTACTATTCTCCAGGCGTGCTTAAGGGGCAGGAAGACAGCAGTCGCAAGGACGACCCACCGGAGTCCTCAGATCAGGCGACGGACTCTCCGGCAGGCCCGACGGCGAACCGGCGCGACCCATCCGCGAAGCAACTGAGGTGGTTCGCTTCCATCCTGGGGTTACTGGGCGCCGTCCTGGCGATCGCGGTGCCCTTCCTGCCGGTCGACCACGACATCAACACCCTGAGATGGCCCACCTCAGAGGGCACCAAGTCGGTCTCGGCGCCGCTGGTGAGCTTCTCGCCCCTGTGGATGAACGCGAACGTGCCGTGCGAATCGGTGCGCAGCGTCGACGCGCGCACCGACGGCCCGGCGAACCTGCTGAGCACGAACCCGCCGAACTCGGACTACGGCAACCTCACCGGCATGACCTTGCAGGCCGACAACGGCCAGGTCACCTTGCTGTCCAAGGGGCAGCAGGTCGGCACGGTGCCGGTCCCGGCGGGCGACTGCGCCATCACGGTGCGATCCGATGTCGTCGGCACCAAGGTGAAGCTCGGCGACGAGACGCTGGCGAACCTGCGCGGTGACCAGCGGCCGCAGCTCACCGGGATCTTCTCCGACATCGACTCGGCCCGCGACGACATCAACGGCCTGTCCTTCGAGGCCCGCGTCGACAACCGATACGAGAGCAGCGCGACGCCGATCAAGCTCGCCGTGATCGGTTTGGCGCTGCTGGCCTTCATCGGCTCCGTGGTGTGCCTGCGGCGCCTGGACGGACGCGCGGGCCGGCGCCCGCCACGCCTGGTGCCGCGCGGCTGGTGGAAGCCGACGCTGCGCGACGTCGCGGTGTTCGGCTCGCTGATCGTCTGGTGGATCGCGGGCGCGATGACCTCCGACGACGGTTACATCCTCACCATCGCGCGAGCGCGCGAGAGCGCCGGCTACATCAGCAACTACTACCGCTGGTTCGCGGTGCCGGAAGCGCCGTTCGGCTGGTTCTACGAGCTGTATTCGATGTGGGTGCAGGTGTCCACGGCGACGCCGTGGGTGCGGTTGCCCGCGTTGCTGATGGGCTCGGTGAGCTGGCTGCTGATCAGCCGCGAGGTGCTGCCGAGGCTGGGCCAGCAGGTCCGGCGCAGCAACGCCGCCGGTTGGGCCGCGGCCGCCGTGTTCCTCGCGTTCTGGCTGCCGTTCAACAACGGCCTGCGCGCCGAGCCGGTCATCGCCCTGTTCTCGCTGCTGGCGATGTGCGCCGTGGAGCGCGCGGTGGCCACCGGCCGGTTGATGCCCGCGGCGATGGGCCTGGTCGTGGCCGCGCTCGCGCTGGGAGCCGGTCCGCACGGCCTGGTCGCGGTGCTGCCTTATGTGGCCGCGCTGAAGCCGCTGCTGCGGTTGGTCCGGCAACGAGCCAAGGACTACGGCTGGATACCGGTGCTGGCGCCGATCGCGGCGTGCGGCCTGATCATTCTCGTCGCGGTGTTCGCGGACCAGACCTGGCAGTCGATCATGGACGCCACGGACCTGCGCACCGAGATCGGTCCGAGCGAGGACTGGTACCAGGAGCTGAACCGCTACAACCTGCTGTTCAGCCCCACCCCGGACGGTTCGCTGGTGCGCCGGTTCCCGGTGCTGCTGGTGATGCTGTGCCTGGCGACGTGCGCGGTGATGCTGTTGCGCCGCGGCCGGATCCGGGGCGCGGCGCTCGGCCCGAGCCGCCGCCTGCTGGCCGTGGCCGCGCTGTCGTTCGTGGCGCTGGCCCTGACCCCCACCAAGTGGTCGCATCACTTCGGCATCTTCGCCGCCGTCGGCGGGGCGCTCGCCGCGTTGACGGCGCTGGCCACGAGCAGCACGGTGCTGCGCTCGCGGCGCAACCGGGCGGCGTTCTTCTCCGGACTGATGGTGATCTGCGCGTTCGCCTCGACCGGGCCGAACGCGTGGTGGTACGTCTCAGGCTGGGGCGTGCCGTGGTTCGACAAGGCCCCGTCCGTCGACGGCCACAACGCGAGCACGCTGCTGCTGGGCATCGCGGGCATCGCGGGCATCGTGGCGTTCATCGAGCACCTGAGACTGGACGAGAAGAACCCGAAGGTCATCGAGAGCGTCGAACCCGGCCGGACCGGGATGGAGAAGCGCAGCCGCGCGCTGCGACTCGGCACCGCTCCACTGGCGATCATCTGCGCGCTGCTGGTGCTGGGCGAGCTCGCGACCTTCGGCAAGGTCATCCAGAAGCAGGCGGGCAGTTACAGCCTGGGCATGGACAACATCAAGCAGCTCGCCGGCTCCAGCTGCGGCCTGTCGGACTACGTGTACGTGGAGCCCGACCCGAAGGCGGGCATGTTGGCTGTGTCGGGGCAGCAGCCCGCGAAGCCGACGCCGGACTTCGAGGTGCCCAAGCGCAACGCCGACGAGGAGAACGGAGAGCAGTACCTGGCGCCGAAGATGGACGGGTTCCGCAAGCCGGGCCTGCCCGTCGGCGACGGCTCCGATCCGGAGGAACCGGACTGGCGCCCGCCGCACCAGTTCGGCGACGACCAGGCCCCGGTGTGGGGCAGCTACGACGAGGCGGGCACCGGCACCGGTGAGCTGCGCACCCAGTGGTACGACCTGCCGGAGCGCGCGGCGACGGGCGAGGTGCCGGTGGTGATGAGCCTGGCGGGCGCCGAGGGCGGCGCGAACGCCCTGGTGCTGGAGTTCGGCCGGGACACCCCGCAGGGCTTCGAGATGATGCACCGGCAGTTCGTCGGGCAGGGGCCGGCGCCGCAGTGGCGGGACTACCGGTTCACCGTCGGCGGCGAAGCCGAGGGCGCCACGAAGATGCGCGTCGTCGGTGTCGACCAGGCGGTGTCGCCGAACGGCTGGCTCGCGGTGAGCGCGCCGCGTGCGCCGCAGCTGCAGAACATGACCGACGTCGTCGGCGACGCACCCACGTTCGTGGAGTGGACGGCGGCGCTGGTGCATCCGTGCCTGCAGATCTCCGGTATCCGCAACGGTGTCGCCGAGATGCCGCGGTTCCGGGTGGCGGCCGGTGCGGAGGTGCGCGACATCGGCGCGGGCTGGTCGTCGCCGGACGCGGGCGGCCCGTTCGGCTGGATGAACGTCAGCTCCAGCGTGCGGGAGCTGCCGACCTACATGCGCGGTGACCTGAACCGGGATTGGGGTTCGCTCTACGAGGTGGACCCGTACCAGCCGGACGCGTTGCCCGCGGAGGTCGCGATGGACGTGCAGAAGGAGACCCACTCGGGTCTGTGGACGCCGGGTCCGCTGACGAAGACGGTGGAGTTGCCGGGCGACGTGCCCAGCTCCGACGACCGCAACGACGTCAAAGAACTCGGCGGTGGTGACGAACCGCAGCAGTAGGCGCAGTGCTGAGCGGCCCGCTCGACCGGATCAGGTCGGGCGGGCCGTTTCGCGTCCGCTCAGGGTGAAAACGGTGCGCTGGGCGTCCGCCGAGGGTGAAAGCGCCTGCCGCCGCAGCGCGTGCGGTGGTGCGCTGGGGGCATGAGTGAGAAGCGACCAGGATTGATCCTGCACTTGGCAGGCGTGTCCCAACCCCTGCACATCGCGTTGGACGCGACCGAAGCGGAAACGCTCGACGGGCGGCTGGCGGAGCTGATGGGTTCCGGAGGTACGACGTTGCTGACGACCGCGGACGGCGGCAAATTCGCGGTGAACTTCGCGCACGTGGCCACCGCGCACGTGGAGAGCACGCGCTCGGAGAGCAACGCCTACGGAGCGCCGAACCGCAGCACGGGTTTCGCGAGCTGAGCATCGTCGAGCCGTGCACCGCGTGGAGTGAGCGTCCCCTTCGCCAGGTGGCGGCCGTTCAGTCGAAGGACCGCACCAAGTGAACGTCCCCTTCGCCCGCGTGGGCGAAGGGGACATCGACCTGCTCGGCCGGTGGGGTCAGTCGCGGAAGACGACCCACTTCAACATCACGAAGTTGATCAGAGTGCCGAGGCCCTGGGCGATCACCCAGAACAGCCCGAACTGCCACGCCTCGCGCGCGTCGAACAGGAAGCACAGCAGCTCGTTCGAACCCATGTTCACGAAGAACGTGGTCGTGTAGACGATCGCGAACGCCCCGGCCTTGGCCGTGGAGTTGCCGGAGCTGGCACCGCTGAAGGTGAACTTCCGGTTGATCAGGTACGAAGCCGTGGTGCCGAGGATGAACGAGATCGACTTCGACAGCCACGTCGGCCACCCGAGCGCGCCGAGCAGCACCGAGTAGGTCCCCGCGTCGATCAGGGCGCAGAAACCGCCGATGGCCACGAAGCGGAAGAGCTGTTGGAACAGCCCGAGCTTCTTGAGCTCGGTGTCTGTGCCGGATTCGGCCACGGCCACTGGTTCACCCCAAGTGTCGGCAACGAGTGTCGGTACGGCAGGCCCGGAGGCGGACGACCACAAGTCGCCCCGAAAAGTGTAGCGGTGAACGTCTGCGGTCCCTGGTGCGCCTGTGCTAGCGGGGCGCTACCCGCCGGTACCCGGGTGCGCGACGCCGATAGACTCGGCTGGGTGGGATCGGGACAGCACGACCATGCGACCAGCCGACAAGTCCGGCGACTGACCGGGTGGGGGCGCACGGCGCCGACCTCGGCTCAAGTCGTGAGCACCCCGGACATCGACGTGATCTCGAAGGCGGTCCGTGAAGCAGGCCCGCGCGGCGTCATCGCCCGCGGCCTCGGCCGCAGCTACGGCGACCCGTCGCAGAACGCGGGCGGCACCGTCATCGACATGACCGCGCTCGACCGCGTGCACCAGGTCGACGCGGATGAAGCGACGGTCGTCGTCGACGCCGGTGTTTCGCTGGACACCCTGATGCGCCGCCTGCTGCCGTACGGCCTGTGGATCCCGGTGCTGCCGGGCACCCGCCAGGTCACCGTCGGCGGCGCCATCGGTTCCGATATCCACGGCAAGAACCACCACTCGCAGGGTTCGTTCGGCAGTCACGTGCTGTCGATGGACCTGCTCACCGCCGACGGTTCGGTGCACACCCTGTCGCCGCAGGGCACGGGCGCGGAACTGTTCTGGGCGACGGTCGGCGGCATGGGGCTGACCGGGATCATCTTGAAGGCGACGATCCGGCTCAAGCGCGTCGAAACGGCGTACTTCCTGGTCGACAACGTGCAGACGAAGAACCTCGACGAGCTGATCGAGTACTTCACCGACGGCTCCGACGGCAACTACATCTACTCCGTGGCCTGGTTCGACTCGCTGGCGCGTGGCGAGAACCTGGGTCGCGCCCTGTTGACCAGGGGGAACTCCGCGACGCTGGAGGACCTGCCGAAGAAGCTGCGCAAGGATCCGTTGAAGTTCAACGCCCCGCAGCTGATGACGGCTCCGCCGCTGTTCCCGAACGGGCTGGTGAACAAGTACACGATCACCGCCTTCAACGAGGTCTGGTACCGCAAGGCGCCGACGAAGTTCGGGGCGGTGCAGAACATCACCCAGTTCTTCCACCCGCTCGACCTGGTCGGCGAGTGGAACCGGATCTACGGCCCGAACGGTTTCCTGCAGTACCAGTTCATGGTGCCGTTCGGGCAGGAGTCGACGTTCCGCCGCTCCATCGACAAGATCAGCGCCAGCGGGCACGTGTCGTTCCTGAACGTGCTCAAGACCTTCGGCCCGGGCAACGAGGCACCGATGTCGTTCCCGAGCGAGGGCTGGACGCTGACCGTGGACATTCCGATCACGCCCGGTCTCGACCGGCTGTGCCAGGAGCTCGATGAGCTGGTCCTCGACGCGGGCGGCAGGCTGTACCTCGCCAAGGAGTCGCGGACGTCGGCGGAGATGATCGAGCGGATGTACCCGCGCATCCACGAGTGGCGCAAGATCCGCGCCTCGGTCGACCCCGAGGGCGTGTTCCATTCCGACCTGTCCCGGAGGTTGAGCCTGTGACCGCAGCGTTGCAGAACCGGAAGCTGATGGGCTGGGCGCGCACCGCGCCGACCCACGCTCAGGTGCTGAGCACCCCTGACGTCGACGCCATCGCCCGCGCTGTCCGCGAGGCCGATGAGCGCGGCGTGATCGCCCGCGGCCTCGGCCGCAGCTACGGCGACGTGTCGCAGAACGCCGGCGGCACCGTCATCGACATGACCGCGCTGAACCGCATCCACGACATCGACCCGGACAAGGCCGTGGTCGACGTGGACGCGGGCGTGAGCCTGGACCAGCTGATGAAGGCGGCGCTGCCGCACGGCCTGTGGGTCCCGGTGCTGCCGGGCACCCGCCAGGTCACCATCGGCGGGGCCATCGGCTGCGACATCCACGGCAAGAACCACCACTCGCACGGCAGCTTCGGCAACCACGTGGTGTCGATGGACCTGCTCACCGCCGACGGAGAGGTCCGCACCCTGACCCCCGACGGGGAGGGTTCGGAGCTGTTCTGGGCGACGGTGGGCGGTGTCGGCCTGACCGGCATCGTGCTGCGCGCGAAGGTGAAGATGAAGCGCACCGAGAGCGCGTACTTCATCGTCGACGCGGACCGCACGAAGGACCTGGACGAGACGCTGGAGCTGTTCTCCAACGGCTCCGACATGAACTACGACTACTCGATGGCGTGGTTCGACGCGATCTCCACCGGCCCGAAGCTGGGCCGTTCGGCGTTCTCCCGCGGCTCGCTGGCGAAGCTCGACGAGCTGCCGCCGAAGCTGCGCGCCGATCCGCTGAAGTTCGACGCCCCGCAGCTGCTGACCTTCCCGGACGTCTTTCCGAACGGGCTGGCCAACAAGCTGACGTTCAGCACGCTCAGCGAGGTCTGGTACCGCAAGACGCCGAAGGCCGGTCGTGGCCAGGTGCAGAACCTGACGGCCTTCTACCACCCGCTGGACATGTTCGGCGAGTGGAACCGCGCCTACGGCTCGAAGGGCTTCCTGCAGTACCAGTTCATCCTGCCGTTCGAGCAGCACGAGGCGCTGCGCACGCTGGTGCAGCGCATCGCGGAGTCCGGGCACGTGTCGTTCCTGAACGTGCTCAAGCGGATGGGCGACAGCAGCCGCGCGCCGCTGTCGTTCGCGATGCCGGGCTGGACGATCACCGTCGACTTCCCGATCAAGGACGGGCTCAGCCGGTTCTGCCAGGAGCTCGACGACCTGGTGCTCGGCGCGGGTGGCCGCCTGTACTTCGCGAAGGACTCGCGCACCACGCCGGAGATGATCCAGCAGATGTACCCCCGTCTCGACGAGTGGCGCAAGGTGCGCGCCGCCGTCGACCCGCAAGGAATCTTCCACTCCGATCTGTCCCGAAGGTTGGCCCTGTGATCGACGCCGTTGGAAACCCGCAGTCCCTGTTCATCCTCGGTGGTACCTCCGACATCGCGCTGGCGACCGCGGAGCAGTACGCGAACCAGCGCCCGCTGCGGATCGTGCTGGCCGCGCGCCCGGAGGAGGCCGACCTCGTCGCGGCCGCGGCCGAGCGGCTGCGCAAGACCGGCAGCACGGTCAGCACCATCGAGTTCGAGGCAACCGACCCGGAAACGCACGGCGACGTGGTCGAGAAGGCCTTCGCCGACGGTGACATCGACGTCACCCTGGTCGCCTTCGGCGTGCAGCTCGACAACGAGAAGTGCTGGACGGACCCGGCCGCGGCGCGGCTGACCGCTGAGGTCAACTACGTCGCGCCGATGTCGCTGGGCGTGCACCTGTCGAACAAGCTGCGCAAGCAGGGCCACGGGCACCTGGTGATGATGGCTTCGCCCGCAGGTGAGCGCGCCCGCCGGACGAACTTCGTCTACGGCTCCGCCAAGGGCGGCATCGACCTGTTCTACTCCGGCCTGACCTACGCCCTGGAGGGCTCGGGCGTGAAGGTGACGGTCGTGCGCCCGAACTTCGTGAAGACGAAGCTGACCGAAGGCATGAAGCCCGCCCCGATGGCGCAGACGCCGGAGCAGGTCGGCGCCGCGATCGTCGACGCGGTCCGCAAGGGCAAGGAGTCCATCTGGGTTCCGGGGCAGATGCGCTGGGTGATGGTCGTGCTGCGGCACCTGCCGCGCGCGATCTTCCGCAAGCTATCGTTCTGATCCTGAACGCGTGAGCGAGGGCCGCCGGGCACACCGGCGGCCCTTTCTCATGCCCGGAGGCGCTGATTCCGCTGGAGTCAACGGACCGTTCGCCCAACGAGACCGGACGAACGGTCCGTTCACCCGGCTTCGACGGCGAGCTGATCGGAGTGAACGGACCGTTGGTCCAACGGGATTGGGTAAACGGTCCGTTCACTCGGAATCGTTGCGCGGCCGACGCTGCTGATCCGGGCGCGTCGAGCTCGGGGCGGGTGGAGTGAACGGACCGTTGGTGGGATTGGGCGAACGGTCCGTTCACTCGGAACCGCTCCGCTGCGCCGCGGCGAGAGGCACCGGCCCACCCCCATAGGGCCGCTGCCGCAGGTCAACGGGTGCGCAGCGGGAGTTTCCGGACGCCGGTCATGTTCGGGTTCGGCTGGAACTCCGGCGGGTCGGCGGGGTCGGTGGCCAGTTTCGGGAACCGGTCCAGCAGCAGGTTCAGCGCGACCTTCCCCTCCAGCCGGGCCAGCGGGGCGCCGAGGCAGAAGTGGATGCCGCGGCCGAAGCCGAGCTGCGGGTTCGGGTCGCGGGTCGGGTCGAAGACGTTCGGGTCGGCGAATCGCCGCGGATCCCGGTTCGCCGCGGCGACCCACACCAGCAGCGGTTTCTCGGCTGGGATGCGCTGTCCGCCGAGTTCGACCTCGGTGTTGGTGACCCGGCCGATGGCGGCGAACGGGCTGAGGAACCGCAGTGATTCCTCGATGACGCCGGGCAGGGTGGAGCGGTCCGCGCGGGCACGGGCCTGGTGCTCGGGGTGGGCGTCGAGGCAGAGCACGGTGTTGCCGAGCAGCATCGTGGTGGTGATGTGCCCGGCGATCAGCAGCACGTTGGCGAAGTTGACGACCTCGTCGTGGGTGAGCTTCTCGCCGTCCACTTCGGCCTCGACGAGCTTGCTGAGCAGGTCTTCGCGCGGCTGCTTGCGGCGTGCGGCGACGTGCTCGCCCAGGTAGTCGGTGAGGTGCCCGACCTGGTCCAGGATCTCCCGCAGTTCGCGCTGCTGCTCCGGCGTCGGGTCGCTCAGCGACATCCGCGCGTCGCGGGCGAACATCCCGTCCACCCACTTCTTGAACAGGTCGCGGTCGCTGCTGGGCACGCCGAGCAGTTCCGCGATGACGATCACCGGCAGCGGATACGCCAGGTCGGCGACGAGTTCCAGCCGATCCGCCCCGTCGACGGCGTCGAGCAGTTCACCGGTGAGTTCGGCGATGCGCGGTTCGAGCCCGGCGACGACTTTCGGGGTGAAGGCGTGGCTGACGAGTTTGCGCAGCTTGTTGTGCTCCGGCGGGTCCATCCGCACCAGATTGCCTTCGGCGAACTGCTTGCCCTCCGGGAAGATCCGCGTGGTGTCGGAGGAGTAGGTCACCGGGTCGCTGAGGATCCGCATCGCCTCCGGATATCCGTAGACGTTCCAGAACCCGAACGATTCGTCGTAGTGCACGGGGCTGCCGGGTTGTTCGCCGTGCAGCCAGAACTGCGATTCCGATAATCCCCAGTCTTCGAGCGCGGTCATGATGTCCCCTTCATCAATGTGCGGTGGGTGTCACCGGGGGTCGTTCGCCGCGTCCAACGCGTTGAACAGCTCCCGGTAGCCGGTGATCAGTTCGGTGAGCACCGTGTCGATCCGGTCCGCGACCGCGCGCACCGTCGCCCCGTCCGGTTCGCCCGGCGGTTCGAACGCGTGGCGGATGGTGTGCGCGAGAGCGTCCGCTTTGCGCTCCCGGTCGATGCCGGGGGGCGCGGGTTTGTAGTCGTCGGCGAGGAAGAACCCGAGCGCCGCCGCGTTGAGCGTGTAGGCGAGTTCGGGCACGTCGGGGCGTAGCAGTCCGGATTCGGCCAGCAGCGAGAAGAAGCGCTCGTTGGTCGCCTGAATCCACTCGTTGTTGGACCCGTTTCCACTGGGGCGCTGCCGGAGGTCGCCCAGCATCTCGGCGTCCCCGGTGACCAGCGCCAGCGCCAGCGGCCGCCGGAAGGTCACCAGGTAGGTCAGGCGCAACAGCCGGTGCGGGCGAACTTCGTTCGGGTCGTCGCGCAGTCCGCCGCGGATGTCTTCGACGAGCACGATCGACTCGCGTACCAGCAGGCTCTGGAACAGCGCGATCTTGGTCTTCCAGTGCAGGTAGACGGTGCCCTTGCCGACATGCGCCTGCCGGGCGATGTCGTTGATGGTCACCTTCCGGTAGCCGTGCCGCAGCAGCAGTTCGCCTGCGGCGTCGAGGATCCGGTCGGCTCGATCGGTGTCGCGGGGCACCTGGTGTCCTCTCCTGCGCCGGGCCTGCGGCCCGACCACTTCTGTTCGTGACCGGATTTGCTCATCTGGTCATATGGTCACGCTAGACTCGCTCGCGACACTCGACAAGCCCCTTTCCGGCGGGCGTCTTGAGAAGGGTTCGTGCCGGTGATCGCGATCTTTCGCCCCGGGGCCACGATCTTGCGCAGCTTCGTGTGCTCCGGCGGATCCAGCTGCACCGGATCTCCCACCACGAACTCCCGCATCCGCGGGTACAGGCGGGTCGTGTTCGAGGAGTACGTCGCGGGATCGCCGAGCACTTCCAACGCCTCCGCGTGGCCGTACACATTCCAGCTCCCCGATTCGGGGTCGGGCAGCACCGGGGCGGACGGTCGTTCACCGCGCATCCAGAACTGCGAGTCCGGTGGTCCCTGATGTTCGATCGCGGACATCGAATCACCTTGGCCTCGAAGGTCGGCGCGGATTTCCGCCGAACCCAAGATCTGCGGAATCAGCGCGCAAGATGTCGAGCGATTTCGCCGTGAGCAATGCGTTCCGCAGTTGAATTCAGTAGTTGATATCCCGAGGGAAGATCGCGGAGGCCGTCTCTCTTCGCAGTTCATGGGCGATCTCTCCGCTGGATGTGCAAGATCCTGTTTCGCTGACGGTGAACGCTGTGTGACCGGCGGGGAGTCACGCCGACTTTGGCTCACTCGGAAGGGCGACATCATGGTGTCTGACCTGCCTGGAGCCGCCCCACCAGCGCGCGTTCACCCGACAGGAGGGCTAACTTCGAGGGTCACCTGAGATGTCGCGAGAAGGGAGCCGTCATGGGACTCGGCAGCCTCAAGGACAAGCTGATGAACATGGGCAAGCAACACAGCGACAAGGTCGAACAGGGCATCGAAAAGGGAAGTGACGCAGTCAAGAAGAAGTTCGGCCACGAGCAGCAGATCGACCAGGCCGCCGAGAAGGGCAAAGACTACTTCCGCAATCAAGACTCAGGGCCGCCACAGTAGTCAATGCTCCGCTGCGCGGCCGAAGCCGACCGGCGGGACCTAGCGAGGGTGGTCCCGGACCAGGTGGTGGCCGGCAGCTCCCTGGAAAGGGGCCGTCCGTAACGGACGGCCCCTTTCCCTTTGGTCGGGCTCGTTTTGCTTGGTGGGTCGGGTGGCGGAACCTCAGTTGGTCTCTCGCTGCGGGATCTTTTTCCCTAGTGGCTCCGCCACGAGGGAAAAAGCTGTCCTCGCGAGAGACCAACTGAGAACCCGCCGGTGGTCGGCTTCTTGACGTGGGCTATGTGCTTCGCACATACAGGCACGGCTTCGCCGTCAGGCACGGCTTCGCCGTCAGGCACGGCTTCGCCGCTAGGCACGGCTTCGCCGCTAGGTACGGCCTTCGGGCGCGAGGCAGGCGGGATTCGGCGTTGAGTCTTCGGGGCGCTTGGGAAATTGATCGCGCAGTGAGGGGCCAGCTGAGGTCCGTCCCCACGCGCCCGAGCAAAAGGAGCCCGTCCTTCAGGCTCGGATTGCGAGGGCCATGCCTTGGCCTACGCCTACCGATGCTGCGGCTATGCCGAGGCCGCCGCCTCGGTGGCGTAGGTGGCGGCACAGGTCCAGGACTATGCGCGGCATGGAGGCGCCCAGGGGGTGGCCGTAGGCGAGGGCGCCGCCGTGCACGTTGACTCGTTCGCGTTCGACTCCGGGGAGGTATTCGAGGACGGCGAGCACTACCGCCGCGAAGGTCTCGTTGATCTCCCACAGGTCCACTTCGGCCGCGGTGACGTCGAGTTTGCGCAGCAGCGCGCGGATCGCGGGGACCGCGGAGAGCGCGAAGTGGTGCGGGTCGGTGCCGGTGCTCGCCGAGCCCACCAGCTCGCCCCACGGCCGCACGCCGAGCTGTTCGGCCTGTGCTTCGCTGCCGATCAGCGCGGCAAGCGCCCCGTCCGACAGCGGCGCCGAGTTCCCCACCGTCACCGGCCCGTCGGGCGAGAACACCGGCCCGAGCTTGCCGAGTTTGCGCAGGTCCGTGTCGGGGCGCACCGATTCGTCCCGTCGCACCACCGTCCCGTCTGGTGCGGTCACGGGGAACGTGAAGCCGTCATGCAGCCCGGCGTCCCACGCGGCGGCCGCCCGGCGATGCGAGCGCAGCGCGCAGCCGTCCAGCTGGTCGCGGGTGATGCCGAGGTCGAGCGCGGTCCGCTCCGCGGCGTGCCCGAGCGGCACCGTCCACGCCGAGGGCATCCGCGGGTTCACCAGCCGCCAGCCCGCGGCGGTGGACGCCGTCTCCATCCGGTCCGGCATGGCCCGGTCGGCGCGGGGCACCACGAACGGCGCGCGGCTCATGCCCTCCACCCCGCCCGCGATGAGCAGTTCGGCCTCGTCGGCTTTGACCGCTCGCGCCGCCTGCACCAGGGCTTCTCCGCCGGAAGCGCAGAGCCGGTTCACGGTGACGCCGGGAACGGTCGTGGGCAGGCCCGCCAGCAACGCCGCCATCCGCGCCACGTTGCGGTTCTCCTCGCCCGCGCCGTTGGTGTTGCCGTAGAGCACGTCCTCGACCCGCGCCGGATCGAGCCGCCCGCTGCCCTCCGGGCCGTGCCTGCGCACCAGCTCGGTGAGGGGGAGGGCGGCGAGGTCGTCGACGCGGATCGCCGACAGCGCACCCCGGTAACGGCCGAACGGGGTGCGGGCGGCGTCGAGGACGTAGGCGCGGGCCATGGCTCAATGCTGACCGAACGGGTGGCGCCGTTAAAGGTCCGCGCGGGGGCCTATTCGGTCGCGGGGAGTTCCACGGTGGCGCTGTTGTCGTCGAGCGCGGTGATCCGCCCGCCGCGTTCGCTGAGATCGCGCAGTTTGCGCAGGTCACGGTCGCCGCGCAGTGGCACCGTGGTGCTCTTGCGCCCACCGCTGCCGAGCTGGTCGAGCTCACTGCGGGCGGCGTGGCCACCGTCGACGGTGGTCTTCAACGCCCCGGAGGAGGCGAGGGAGCCACGCGCCGCGCCGAGCCTGCCCAGCGCGTCGTCGACGGCGTCGAGCAGCGCGACCCGGTTCCCCTCGGTCATCGCCCGCACCAATTCCGGTTCGGAGGCGGCGACGCGCGTGGCGTCGCGGAACGACCCGGCGGCCAGCGACAACGCGAGCGGCCCGCCGTCGGCGCCGACGGCGGCGAGGATGTTCGCGAACACGTGCGGCAGGTGCGAGATGCGGGCGACAGCCGAGTCGTGCTCGGCGGCGGACACGGCCACGACGTGCGCGCCGCAGTCCAGCGCGAGTTCGGCGGCATCGCGCCACGCGCCGAGCGTGGTGCCGTCCTCCACGGCCACGGCCCACGGCGAACCCTGGAACAAGTCGGCGGCTCCGGCGGCCCACCCGGAGGACGCGGTGCCCGCCATCGGATGCCCACCGGCGTACCGGGCGCCGGGCAGCAGGCTGCGAACCTCGGCGTCCACCGGGTCCTTCACGCTGATCACGTCGGTGAGCCGCGCCTCCGGCGCCTGCCAGGCGATCTTGCGCAGCACGTCGCGCACCGCGGTCACCGGGGTGGCGATGACGATGAGCGCGTCCTCGTCCGCGGCACGGCGCAGCGCGTCCTCGATGCCGGTGACCTCGTAGCCCTCGTCGCCTGCTCTGACGGCGTCGTCCGCTCCGGCGGTGGCGCCCCAACCGGGGCGCCCGGCGGCGGTGGCGGCGCGCAGCACCGAGCCACCGATCAATCCCAATCCGATCACGCACACGGCACGCATGAGCACATCCTGCCCGACTCCGGTAGGTGCGTGGACCACCCGGTCGTGCGGTTCGACACCCCCGAACGCGGTGCTGAAGGTCACGAGCGCGCAATAGTGCTTTCGGGTGGCACCGGCACGCTCTACGGTTGGTCGCATGACAGGGCAGGAGCCGGTCGCGGGCTTC
Source organism: Saccharopolyspora gloriosae (assembly GCF_022828475.1). Lineage (GTDB taxonomy): Bacteria > Actinomycetota > Actinomycetes > Mycobacteriales > Pseudonocardiaceae > Saccharopolyspora_C > Saccharopolyspora_C gloriosae_A. The sequence continues at coordinate 201,743 of NZ_CP059557.1, forward strand.
GCCGTTGCCGTTGTTCGTGAGGACGGCCGGTGGCGGTGCAGCGCGTTGGACGGTTCGGTATTGGGTGGGCTCGACGCCACGATCACGGCGTTGCGCGACTTGCGCTCCACCGGCGCGGTGTTCGGCATGTGCAATGTGGATGACGAGTTCTTCGTGCTGATCCGCCCGATTCCCGGCGGGGTGGACCTGCTGCTCTCGGATGCGGCGGCGGCGCTGGACTACGACATCGCCGCCGATGTGCTGGATCTGCTGCGCGCGGACCCGCCGGACGAGGACGACGACGAGGTGTGGCCGGAGGGCAATCTGTCGATCCTCACCGACATCGGCCTGCCCGAGGGCGAACTCCTGGTGATCATCGAAGAGGTCGACCTGTACCCGGACGAGCAGCTGGAGATGATCGCTCAGCGCTGCGGTTTCGGGGAGCAGTTCGCCGGCGTGCTGGAGAAGCTGGACCAGTGACGGCCCGCGACACCGAATTGGTGCGCGCGGCGCTGCAGGTCGCTCCCGGCGCGTTGACCACCGGTGACGTGCCGATCGGCGCGGTCGTGGCGGCCCCGGACGGTTCGATCCTGGCGCGCGAGCACAACCGGCGCGAGGCGTCGGCCGACCCGACCGCGCACGCGGAGATCTTGGCGCTGCGCGCGGCGGCCCGTGCCTGGGGCGACGGCTGGCGCCTGTCGGAGTGCACGCTGGCGGTCACCGTCGAGCCGTGCACGATGTGCGCGGGCGCGTTGGTGCTGTCGCGGGTGAGCCGCCTGGTGTTCGGCGTCTGGGAACCGCGCACGGGAGCCGTCGGCTCGCTGTGGGACGTGGTGCGGGACCGCCGCGGCAACCACCGGCCGGAGGTCGTCGGCGGCGTGCTGGCCGACGAGTGCGCCGCGTTGCTGGAAGGTTTTTTCCACGGCCATCGGTGAGGTGCCTCACCCATGCGTGATGACGGATCATCCTGGGTAGTCCGACGGTGACGAACTCTGCGGAAGGAGTCACCCATGGGTGTGTTCGACAAGGTCAAGCACCAAGCTCAGCAGCTGACCGGCCGGGCCAAGGAGGCCACGGGCAGCGCGACCGGCAACGACGAACTCCGCGACGCCGGCAAGCGCGACCAGACCGAAGGCAAGGTCAAGGAGACCGGACAGGACGTCAAGGACAAGGCCGCCGGCGCGGTGCAGGACGTCCAGGACAAGTTCAAAGGCTCCGGCGGCGGCGAGACCGGCGGTTCCGCTGATCGCTGACCCCGTCTTCGGATGCCGAACAGGCGTCCAGTAGCCTTGTCGGCGGTAGCGTGTCCGAGCGGCCTAAGGAGCGCGCCTCGAAAGCGCGTGAGGTGAGAGCCTCCGTGGGTTCGAATCCCACCGCTACCGCCACGAAGAGCCGGTCCCCTCCACGAGGGGACCGGCTCTTCGACGTTCAGTCCCAGTTGGCTGTTCAGACGGGTTCTAACGCTCCGGCCGGGCCGTCTCGTCCACGTCGTTGTCCGGTTCCGATGCGGACCCGGCAGCGTCCGCCGACCTGATCGGCCCGAGGTGCAGGTGTGGCCAGTCGGCAGTGTCGCGCAGCAGCCGGCGGTCGTGACTGGCGACGACGACGGCGGCCGGGGTCCGGGACAGGGCGGCGGTCAGCTCCTCGACCAATGTGATCGACAGGTGATTGGTGGGCTCGTCCAGCAGGACGGCGTGCGGTCGTGCTGCCAGCAGCAACGCCAGGTCCAGTCGCCGCTGCTGGCCGATGGACAGCTCGGTGACGGACTTGGCCGCGTCCCGGGCGTCGAGCAGCCCCAGGGAGGTGAACGGCACTCGTTCGGACTCGTCGATTCGGCCGGAACCGATGAGCTCGCCGATCATCGTGTCGTAGACCTCGATGGCTCGGCGCCGGGACGGAGCCGGTGATTCCTGGGTGAGCAGCCCGATGCGGGCGTTGTGCTTGTGGTGAGCGGTGCCCGAGGTCGGTTCGGTCCTGCCCGCCAGCACGGACAGCAGTGTCGACTTGCCCGCACCGTTGGGGCCGGCGATCACGAGGCGTCCGCCGGTTCGCAGCAGCACCGTGGCCGGTTCGTCGATGCGGCCGGCCACGCGGACGTCGTCGCAGCGCACCAAGGTCGTTCCGGGTTTCACCGCCGGTTCCGGGAGCTGGAACCGGCGCGGTGGCGGCGGGACGTCTACGACGTGCGCTTCGAGGTCTTCTCGGCGCCGGTGCACGGCGCGGACCAAGCCGGGTGCTCGGGTGGCGCGGGTGTGCTTGCCCGTTCCCTTTCCCGGACGCCACCCGGTGGAAAGCCGGTTCTGCGCTGCGGAGAGATCGTCGGCGAGGCGTTGCCGTTCGTTCTGCTGCGCCGAATGCTCCGCCTCCCAACGATCCCGTTCCGCCGCGTGCCCGGCGCGGTATCCGGCGTAGCCGCCACCGTAGGTGCGGGGCCTGCCGTCCCGGCTCGGGTCGAGGTCGAGCACCGTGCGGACGACGTCGGCGAGCAACCTGCGGTCGTGGCTGACGAGCACCGCACCGCCCGGGTGGGCGCGCAGGCGTTCCGTCAGGTGTTCGAGCCCGTCGGCGTCGAGGTGGTTCGTCGGCTCGTCCAGCAGCAACAGGTCGTGGCCCGCGCCGAGCAGGCACGCGAGCCGGATCCGGTAGCGCTGCCCGACGGACAGGGTGGCGAGCACGCGGGAGCGGTCGTCGACGGCGCCGAGCGCCGCCAGCGACATGTCGACACGGCGATCCGCGTCCCACGCGTCGAGTGATTCGGCGGCGGCCAGCGCGGTCGCGAACCGGTCTTCGCTCCCTGGGCGTTGTTCGGTGAGCGCGGCGGTCGCCGCCTCGAACTCGTGCAGTGCCGTGCGGACTCCGGTGAGCTCGACGTCGATGAGGTCTCCCACGGATCGTTGCGCACCGACCGGCATCTCCTGGTCGGCGACTCCGATGGAGCCGCTGCGGTGCACCGCGCCGGAATCCGGGGTGAGCCGCCCGGCGAGTACCTGCAGCAGGGTGGTCTTGCCGCGCCCGTTCTCCCCGACGATCCCGAGCCGGTCACCGGCGGAGACGGTCAGGTCCACACCGGACAGCACGGGGTGACCACCTCGTGCGAGGTGGACGTCGGTGGCGGCGAGGTGGGCTCGTGCGCGGGTGAGCCGCGCAGGGCTGGTGGACATTGCTTCCTCCGAGCACGACGGCGCGACCCGTCGGGCGGGGATGCGCATCGTCGTGAGTGCGATGTGACGGCGGATGTGAACAGCCACGGCTCGGGGCTGATGCCCGGAGCCGGCTGGGCCGTCGTCCTCAGAGGAAGTAGTGGTATCGCACGTCGGCAAGCTAACAGGCCGGGAGCCTGGAGCACCAGCGGTTTTCCGCCGAAGCGGCGGCAGCGGACGGCGTCGGTGGCCCCGGGTCTCGCGGCGCCGAGGCGGACTTGTTGTGGACGTCAGCGCGCGTTCCCGGGTGGAGCGGTCGATGGTGTGTTCGTGTTGCCGGTTTCAGAGTTCCGTGGCGATGCGGACGAAGTTCGCGACGGCGCGGGAGCGGCACTGCGGGGGCCACGCGATCAGGGTGCTGACCGGATGCGCGTCGACGACGGGGACGGTGGCCAGGTCGTCGCGCACGGCGTCGCGGACGGACTCGGGCAGCACGGTCGTGGTCCGGCCGAGGCCGATCAGTTGCAGCAGCTGGGCGTGGCCGTGGATCTCCGGTCCGGGGCCGGGGGCGTAGCGACCGGCGGCGTCCGGCCAGCGGGCCATGGGGAGATCCGGCTGCGAGGTGATCTCGGCCAGCGTCAGCTCGTCGCGCGTGCTGAGCGGGTGCCCGGCGGGCAGCACCGCCACTTGGTTCTCGGTGTGCAGGGTTTCGGTGTCGAAGCCGCTGATGTCGTCGTGGGGCAGGTGCAGCAGTGCCACGTCCGCCCGCCCGTCCCGCAGCGTCGGTGCCTGCTCGCCGATGCCGCAGAGCAGCACTTCGACCTGAACGGCGTCCGGTTCGGCGGCGTACCGGTGGAGCAGTTTCGTCAGCAGCTCGGCGGACGCTTCCGCTTTGGTGACGACGACGATGCCGCCTCCGCTCGCGGCGGTTCGCCGGGTGCGGCGTTCAGCGGCTTCGACGGCGCCGATCGCCGCCCTGCCCTCGTGGAGCAGCACCACACCGGCATCGGTCAACGTCACGCCCCGGCTGTTGCGTTCCAGCAGGGTGAGTCCGAGCCGCCGTTCCAACTGCTGGATCGCCCGGGACAGCGGCGGCTGCGCCATGCCGAGCCGGTGCGCGGCCCGGCCGAAGTGTTCCTCTTCGGCCACCGCCACGAAATAGCGCAGCTCTCGGATCTCCACCCTTCGACGATACCCGCGCGGTATCGCCGGGAACCCGTTCGGTGTTGGCCGTCAGAGGAGGTCCGGACGCACGATCCGGGTATGGCTGAAAAGAAGGTCGCGCTGGTCACGGGCGCGAACAAGGGCATCGGGTACGAGATCGCGGCGGGCCTCGGCGAGCTCGGCTGGCGGGTCGGCGTCGGCGCCAGGGACGACGGCCGGCGGCAGGGTGCGGTCGAGGAACTCCGCGCCGCGGGGGTCGACGCGTTCGGCGTCCCGCTCGACGTGACCGACGCGGCGAGCGTTGTGGCCGCCGCGGCCCGGCTGGAGCAGGAAGGCGGGCTCGACGTGCTGGTGAACAACGCCGCCATCACCGGCGGGATCCCGCAGGAACCGACCTCGGTGGGTCCCGACACGATCCGCGCGGTCGTCGACACCAACGTGATCGGCGTGGTCCGGGTGACCAACGAGATGCTGCCGCTGCTGCGCCGCTCCACCGCGCCGCGGATCGTGAACATGTCCAGCGGTGTCGGCTCGCTGACCAGGCAGTCCGATCCGGCGGGGGAGAGCGGGCCGATTTCGGCCGCGTACGCGCCGTCGAAGTCGTTCCTGACGGCCGTGACGGTGCAGTACGCCAAGGAACTGCGGGACACGCCGATCCTGGTCAACGCGGGCTGCCCGGGTTTCGTGGCGACCGACTTGAACGGTTTCCGCGGTCACCGCACTCCGCGGCAGGGCGCCGCGATCGAACTGGCCACGTTGCCCGCCGACGGCCCGTCCGGCGGCATCTTCGACGACGCCGGGGTGGTGCCGTGGTGAGGCCGATTCGCTGTGCCTGCACCGTTTTTGACGTTGGGGCCGGGTTCGCCCCGGAGCTGAGCGAAGGGGAGGAGCTCGCCGTCCGTTCGGGCGATGATGATCTTTCCGGGCACTGTGGAGGGTGGCGGCGCCCTAGGTTCCGCAGCGAGGAGTTCACTGGAATTCCGGAACTGAGAAGGATCTTCTTGGTGAAGCGCAGTGCTCTGCTCCTGGTGTCGGCCGTCGTCGGCATGCTCGCCATCGCCGGACCGGCCTCGGCCGCCGCCCCGACGTACTACCGCACCTATCCGTCGCACGACTTGGCCGCCAAGGCGTGCGACGCGGGCAAGCGGCAGGGCCGGTGGTCGAGCTGCACCTACCGGCCCGCGGAGACCGGCCCGAACCCGCCGGTCGAACTGTGGGTCGCGTGATTCGCCGCTGAAGCGGACCGGTCGGCGTGGTTCCCCCGGCACCACGCGCGGTGGTGCCTCCTTTCGCCCACCGGTGGGAGGGGCCGTTCACTCCACCGGCGGCACCGGGTGAGTGCCTCCCACTCCCATTGGTCCAATGGGCCGTTCACCAGGTTCGGCGCATTCGTGTAGTGGCATCCCGGGGGCGGGGTCGCTGCGGGTTCTCCGGGTGGTCATCGGAAACGGGCGCATGCGTCATGCGCGGGCGGTAGCGTCGGCGATCAGTGTGATCGTCGACTGCTGGGGGTACGGGCGTGCACGGATCGTCTAGGGCGCTGGCCGGGATGTTGGCCGCGGCCGGTGTGCTGGTGGTGGCGCCGGGTTCGGCGGTGGCGGCCGAGGTGCGGATTCACGACGTCCAAGGCGCGGGGCGGGTTTCTCCGCTGCTGGGACGGGCCGTCACCGGTGTTCCGGGCGTGGTGACGGGGATCCGCACCACCGGTACGTCACCGGGTTTCTGGTTCCAGGACCCGAATCCGGATGGTGATCCGCGCACCAGCGAAGGCCTGTTCGTCTACACCCCGGACGAGGCGCCGCGGGTCGCGGTGGGCGATGCGGTGACGGTGTCCGGCACCGTCGCCGAGTACTACGCGGTCGGTGAGGGCGAACAGCCGGACACCACGCCGAACCAGTCGGTCACCGAGCTCTCCGGCGCCACCTGGCAGGTCACGGGCACCGCACCGGTCCCGGCGGCGGAGCCGATCACCCCGGCCTCGGTTCCGGAGGTGTACGCGCCGGACGGTGAGCTGGACGCGCTGCCGTTGGACCCGGCCCGGTTCGCGCTGGACTTCTACGAGTCCCGCGAGCACATGAACATCGCCGTCGAGGACGCCCGCGTGGTGGGGCCGACGGATTCCTACGGCGCGCTCACCGTCACGTCGAAACCGCGGCAGAACGCCGGCGACCGCGGCACCACCACCTACACCGGCTACGACCAGCAGAACTCGGGCCGGTTGAAGGTGGAACCAGTGGGCGCACCGGTCCCGGCGGCGAACGTCGGCGATCAGCTGGCCGGGCGCACCGAAGGCCCGCTGGACTACAGCCGCTTCGGCGGCTACCTGCTGGCGGCGACGACGCTGGGCGAGCACCGGCCCGTCGGGGTGCGCCCGGAGGTGACCCGGCCGCAGGCCGAGGACGAGCTGGCGGTGGCGACCTACAACGTCGAGAACCTCTCCGCGGCCGACGAGCAGGGCGAGTTCGACCGCCTCGCCCACGGCGTGACCACGAACCTGGCCGCGCCGGACGTGATCTCGCTGGAGGAAGTGCAGGACAACACCGGTGCCGCCGATGACGGTGTGGTCGCCGCGGCTCGGACGCTCGGCCGGTTCGCCGACGCGATCGAGGCGGCGGGCGGGCCGCGCTACGAGTGGCGGCAGATCGACCCGGTCGACGGCGCCGACGGCGGTGAGCCGGGCGGCAACATCCGGGTGGCGTTCCTGTTCAACCCGGCCCGGGTGTCCTTTGTGGATCGACCTGGTGGGGATGCGGGAACTCCGGTGGAGGCCGTCGAATCCGGTGAGCACGCGGGTCTGAGCGTCTCGCCCGGCCGGATCGAGCCGGGCGACGAGGCGTGGCGGGCGAGCCGCAAACCCCTGGTCGGCGAGTTCTCCTTCCGCGGCGAGCCGGTGTTCGTGGTGGCGAACCACTTCAACTCGAAGGGCGGCGATGAGCCGCTGCACGGCCGTTCCCAGCCGCCGGCGCGGAGTTCGGAGCAGCAGCGGACCGCGCAGGCCGAGCTGGTGCGCGGGCTCGTCGCCGACCTGACGGCGATCGACCCGCAGGCGAAGGTCCTGGTCACCGGCGACCTCAACGACTTCGACTTCTCCCCGGCGGTGGCCCGGCTGGCGGAGGGGGCGCTGCTGTCGCTGCCGTCGGCCGCGCTGCCGCCGACCGAGCGCTACAGCTACGTCTACGAGGGCAACGCCCAAGCCCTCGACCACATCCTCACCAGCCCCGGCGTCGGCGAGGCCGACTACGACGTCGTCCACATCAACGCCGAATTCGCCGACCAGGCCAGCGACCACGACCCCCAACTCATCCGGGTCCGGTGAGCGACCGCCCGATTGTCGTTGCGCTGCACCGAAATCACCCTTCGATCAGGTGGCGCCACTCAAGGGCACGAGATCTGCGTGCCGATACGAGGGTGATCAGAGTTTCGCCGTGATGCGGGTATCTCACCGCGCGCGAGAGGATCGCCATTGCCGTTCAAACTTGGGGAGTTACTCAAATGGATCGAGGCGGACGGCTGGGTGCTGAAGCGAACGCGTGGCAGTCACCGTCAGTACCAGCACCCGGCCAAGTCGGGGAAGGTGACGGTAGCTGGAAAGCCCAGCGATACGTTCACCCGCGCACCGAGGCGAGCATCCTGAGGCAGGCTGGACTCGATCGGAGGCCGTAGTGAGCGAATATCTCGTGCTCGTCGAGCGGGACGACCAGGGCGGTTTCAGTGCGTGGGTTCCCGACCTCCCCGGAGTCGCCGCGGCCGCAGCCACTTATGAGGAGTGCGTCCTGCTCATGCGTGAGGCCGTCGAGTTCCACCTGGAAGGAATTCGCGAAGACGGTGACGTGATCCCGGCGCCGACCGTGGTAGGTGCGGTGACCATCGAAGCGGCCTGAACCGACGTCGCGAATCGAGCCCCGGTGTGCTGTGCACACCGGGGCTCGTTGCCACGCGGGGTCGTCCCGTCCTTGCGAATCCGATCTTCAGGCTGGGTCGCGGTTCCCGGAACTTCCAGTGGCCCCTACTGGGTGTCACTCAAAGTGAGTACGCTGTGGTCGCTGGGTGACGAAGGGGGAGTTATGGGGCAGCCGAAGCGGGACGTGTCGAAAGGTGAAGTGCAGGAGCTGGGCGACTCGGCCTAGGGGCGTCGCGGTGGGGATCTTCGGGCGGCCTGAGCCGGGGCCGTGACGGTGCTCGGTGGGCACCGCGCACCGCGGACCGAACCCGCCGCGAACGCGGAAAGGCCCGTTCGCGTAGCGGGGGCGCAACTGAGACCCGCACGAAAGAGGGCCGGGCACCTGATCGGTGCCCGGCCCTCTGACCTGCGGAGGATACGGGATTCGAACCCGTGAGGGCTATTAACCCAACACGATTTCCAATCGTGCGCCTTAGGCCGCTCGGCCAATCCTCCACGCGGAAGTGTACGTGAGGCCGATGATCAGTCCGTGCAGGGGTACCCCGCGCGTTGACCTGCGGCGTCGAAGATCGGCGTCGTCCGGATCAGAGCGAACGCAGCACCCTGATCCGGTCCTGCTGGGAGCGCCGCGACACGTCGGCGTCGGGCACGGCGCCCTCGAACGCGTGCGGGCAGCCCGGTCGCACGTGCAGTTCCACCGGGGTGCCCGCGGCGGCGAGCCTGCGGGCGTACTCGATGTTCTCGTCCCGGAAGATGTCGAGGTCGCCGACGTCCACGAACGCCGGGGGCAGTCCGCTGAGGTCCTCGGCCCGCGCGGGCGCGGCGGTGGCGGGAACGTCCGAGGTGCCCACGCGGTCACCGAGCAGAGCCTGCCAGCCGGTGAAGTTCCGGTCGTGGGACCAGGTCGCGAGCGCTTCCAGCGCCGGGTCCGGTTCGGTGTTGCGGTCGTCGAGCATGGCGTAGATGAGGATCTGCCGGGCGACGGGCAGTCCGCGTTCCCGCGCGAGCAGGGTGGCGCCCGCGGCCAGTCCGCCGCCGGCGCTCTCGCCCATGATCGCGATGCGGGCGGGGTCGACGCCGAGTTCGGCGGCGTGTTCGTGCAGCCAGGCGACGCCCGCGTAGGCGTCCTCGACGGGCGCCGGGTGCGGGTGTTCGGGTGCGGCCCGGTAGTCCACGGCGAGCACCGGAATCCCGCAGGCCGCGGCGAACCGGGCTGCTTGCGGCATGCACAGGTCGACGTCGCCGAAGACCATTCCGCCGCCGTGCAACCACACCACGGCTGAGCCGGGCTGCTCCCCGTCGTTGGTGAGCCACCGCAGCCCGATCTCGGTGCCGTCGGCGCTCTGCACCTTGAAGTCGGCCCTGGACACGCCCGGCACCGGTGGCAGGTCGGCGAGCCCGGCCATGGCGGATTCGATCTGCCGCCGGATCGCCAGCGCGTCACCGCGAGCTTCGGGCGCGGGGCGGTTCGCGAAGTACGCCTCCATCGCGGGTTTCAGTTCGGGGTCCAGTTCGAGCGGCACGGCGTCCTCGGCTTTCCATCGGCGTTGGAGCCGAGCCTAGGCGCCGCCCCCGACGAGCCCGGCTGGTTCCGCCGCTCACCCGAGCGTTGACGGCCCGGTGAGCAGGCGGTTCAGCTCGCGGCTTAGCCGAGCGATCAACCGGCGAAGTGCATCAGTTCCCAGACGTGGCCGTCGATGTCCTGGAAGCTGCCGCCGTACATCGGCCCCATTTCCGTCGACGGTTTCCACGGTTCGCCACCTGCTTCGATGGCTTTGGCGATGATGCCGTCGACCTCGTCTCGGGTGTCGACGCTGAGACAGTTGATCACTTCGGTGGTGGTCGTGGCGTCGCTGATGTCGCCGTTGATGAACTCGGCGAAGCGGTCGTGCTCCAGCAGCATCACGAAGATGTTCTCGTCGATGCGCACGCAGACCGTGTTCTCGTCGCAGAAGTCGTCGTTGAAGCCGAAGCCGAGCGCGGCGAAGAAGGCCCTCGACTTCTGGGCGTCCTTGACCGGCAGGTTCACGAAGATCATGGGCATGGCGGACCTCCTGGGAGCTCTGACTCGCGTTCCACCGGGTAGACCCCGAGCGGCCGCGGAACTCATCGGATACCCGGCGCAGAAGCCGGTCACCGCCCGAACCGCCCGCCCTTGATCCCGTCGAGGAACGCGGCGAAGGCCTCGTTGCCGAAGGCCAGGATCGGGCTGTCTTCGCCGAGCTTGGAATCCCGGATGCCTGCAAGTGTTCCGTCGAACGCGACTTCGACGCAGATGCCGCCACTGCCGTTGCTGTAACTGGACTTCCGCCAGTCGGTAAACGAGCCCGGGATCACGGCGACCTCGACGCAGTTGTCGTTTCCGCTGCTGTGGCTGGACTTCCGCCAGGTGGCCGTGGGCGGGTGGATCATGAGGGTGCTCCTTGGTCAGTCGCTTAAGTCGTCCGCGATAGCGCCCATGAGGGTGACTGACGCTTCCTGATCGAGTGCGACTTTCTGCAATGCCTCGAAGGTCATGTTATAGGCGTTGACCTCGTCCGGTTCCTCCAAGCAGATGCTTCTGGTGAGGCTGTCGAGGTAGACGACGTCACCGAAGTGCCTCTCGGCGAACGACAGCATGGTGAACGAGGAACCCATGCCCGGATACGTTCCGATTCCCGCCTGGACGACTTGGATCGCAACGTTGTCCTGGGCGGAAAGTTCGATCAGGTGGCGGATCTGCCGCTGCATGATGGAGGCGCCGCCGACTCCTTGGTGGAGCGCGGGTTCCCAGATGACCGCCTCCGCGTGAAGCGCCGCCTCGCCTCGCAAGCGTTCTTGCCGACGAGCCCGCACCTGCGCTCGAAGGTCAGTGGTCTCACCGTTCGCACGCGGCAGGGCCGTGTCGCCGAGCGCTTTCGAGTAGTCCTCGATTTGCAGCAGCCCGGGGATGAGGTCGGCTGCCGCGAGGTCGGCTGGATCTTCGGCCTCGGCGCGTGAAACCGAAACCGTTGCTGCCGATGACCTGGCGCTACGAACCGGCGCCTCCGGACGAGGGCTACACGTTCCGCTGGGGCCGGGGCTCCGGAGTGATCACCGTGCATCGCGGTGACGTGCGCGGCACGCACGGCGACGAAACGCTGCTCGACACCGTGCGGATCGGCCGCGACCGGGCCGACGACCGGGACCTGCGGCTCGAAGCGCGCCGCTGGCTCAAAACCAAGGCCGCTGAAATGCGAAAAGCCGCCCACGAAGGGCGGCTGGGAAAGCCCGGTCCGGCGTGACTTACCCCGACAGCGCCGGGCCGTCCGGGCCGGTCGGTGCGAGTGCCCCCGCGCCGACCGGCTTCGGGGCTCAGGACTCGATGTTCAAGCAGGCCGCGCGGCCGCCCGCCTTGCCGGCCTGGCCGGCGGCGGTGTTCGTGTTGGACTCCTCGTGGATCACGATCGACTTCGGCGCGCGCTCGCCGGTGATGCCGAACGGCACGCTCGCCGAGGAGTTGCCCGCGCCCTGGGCGTCGGTCTGCAGGTCGAGCCAGATCTCGTTCTGCGGGTTGGCGTACGCCGGGTCCGTGGACGGGCTCTCCGGCGAAGCGGCCGGGTCCTGCTTGTTCTGGAAGTGCGGTCCCGCCGCGTCGCCCGTCGGGCCGCAGGCGTTGACGTGCGCGTGCACCGCGTAACCGCGGTTCGGCTGCAAGCCGGTGACCTTGAAGTTCACCGTCGTCGACTGCTCGGAGCCCTCGACGGTGGCGGTGGCTTTCGCTCCCGCAGGCGCGAGCGCCGGGTTGTAGGTGAACGCCCCGCCCTGGCCGCCGGGCTGCGCGAGCGTGCCTTCGAACGAACCGGCCTTCGCGTCGCCGCCACCGGTCTGCGTCTGCTCCGCAGGCGGCGGAGGCGTGCCCGGGCCGGGCGGCTCGGAGGACGGTTCACCAGGAGGCGTGCACGCGGTCAGAGCTAGGGCCGCGACGGCGCTGCCGAGCACGAGGACCCGGCGACCGGCAAAAGAGATCCGCAGAGACATGCAGCAGATCATGCCCGAAACAGGCGAAACAGGCGATCACCGACCCAGGTGGCGGGACGTGACAACGACTCGGATGGGGGAGTGTTCCCGGCGCCGGAGCGGACGCGTTAGACTCTTGGCGGGACTCCGTGCGGCGTCCATCCTGTGAACTCCCCCAGGGCCGGAAGGCAGCAAGGGTAAGCGGGCTCTGGCGGGTGCACGGGGTCCCGCTTACTTTCCCCGGCCGCCGCACTCGGCATCCCGATCCGGGCTGTCGGTGCCACCGCGTAGGGTTTCGACCGTGGCGCTCGCCCTTTACCGCAAGTACCGTCCGGCGACCTTCGCTGAGGTCGTCGGCCAAGAGCACGTCACCGAACCGCTGCGCACCGCACTGTCGGCGCAGCGCATCAACCACGCGTACCTGTTCTCCGGGCCGCGCGGCTGCGGCAAGACCTCCAGCGCGCGCATCCTCGCCCGGTCGTTGAACTGCGTCCAAGGCCCCACGCCCGACCCGTGCGGTGAGTGCGACTCGTGCGTGGCGCTCGCCCCGGAAGGCTCCGGCAGCGTTGACGTCGTCGAACTCGACGCCGCCAGCCACGGTGGCGTCGACGACACCCGCGAACTGCGCGACCGGGCCTTCTTCGCGCCCGCCCAATCGCGGTACCGGATTTTCATCATCGACGAGGCCCACATGGTCACCACGCAGGGCTTCAACGCCCTGCTGAAGATCGTCGAAGAGCCCCCTGACCACCTCATCTTCGTGTTCGCCACCACCGAACCGGACAAGGTGCTCACCACCATCCGGTCCCGGACGCACCACTACCCGTTCCGGCTGATGCCGCCCGGCGTCATGCGGGAACTGCTCGAACGCATCTGCGGCGACGAAGGCGTGCAGGTCGAACCGGCCGTGTACCCGCTGGTGATCCGCGCTGGCGGCGGCTCGGCGCGGGACACGCTCAGCGTGCTCGACCAGCTGCTCGCCGGAGCGGGTGCGGAAGGCGTCACCTACGAGCGGGCCGTGGCGCTGCTCGGCGTCACCGACGTGGCGCTGATCGACGACATGGTCGACGCGCTCGCCGCCGGAGACGGCGGATCGGTGTACGGCACCGTGGACAGGCTCGTCGAAGCCGGGCACGATCCGCGCCGTTTCGCCTCCGACCTGCTCGACCGGCTGCGCGACCTCGTGCTGCTGCACGCCGTGCCCGAGGCGGGCACTCGCGGACTCATCGACACCGCGGGCGACGAGCTCACCAAGATGCAGAGCCAGACCGAGCAGCTCGGCGCGGCCACGCTGTCGCGGTACGCGGAGATCGTGCACACCGGGCTGCAGGACATGCGCGGCGCCACCGCGCCCCGGCTGCTGCTGGAACTGCTGTGCGCGCGGATGATGCTGCCGACCGTGTCCGAGTCGGAAAGCGCCCTGCTGCAACGGATCGAGCAGGTCGAGCGGCGGATGACGCTGGCGCCACCGGCCGGTTCGGGAGCTCCCGCTGAGGGCGCGGCGGCTGGGGCTGCTCCTGCGGGCGGCGGGGAACCCACGGCGGAGTCGGCTCCGGGCGGACGTCGCGTGTTCCAGCGGCCCAGCGACCGGCAGGCGGCCGGTGGCTCCGATGGGACAGGCGACCGGCAGGCGGCGACCGGGCGGCCGCAGGCCGCGAGCGGGACCGCCGAGCAGCGGCCCGCGAACGGGCAGCAGGCTGCGGCTGCGCAGCAACCCTCGAACGAGCAGCAGGTCACAGGCGGGCAGCGGCCCTCGAGCGAGCAACAACCCACAGGCGGGCAGCGGCCCTCGAACGAGCAACAGGCTGCCGCCGAGCAGCGGCCCGCGGGCGAGCAGCGCGCCCCGGAGAACGAGCAACCGGACCGTCGGTCGCAGGCGCCCGCAGCCAGTGGTCAACAGCCGACCGAGGCCGATGCAGGCGGGGACGGCGCAGGTCAACAAGCCCCGAGCGCGCCTGCCGCCGCGGGGCGTGAGCAACCGGCTTCCCCCGCCGCGCCGCCGCAGTCCGAACCGTCCGAACCCGCCGTCGCCTCTCCGGGCGCCGCGCATTCCACGGGCTTCGGCGCCGCTGACGTGCGCCGGGTGTGGGCGGACCTGCTGCGTGCCGTCGCGCAGCGCAACCGGCCCACGCAGGCGCTGCTGCTCAACGCCACGGTGCACGACTACGTCGACGGCACGCTGGTGCTGACGATGCCCACTTCCGGGCTGGTGAAGCAGTTCGCGCAGCAGCGCCGCATCGACTTCGTGCGCGAGGCGATGAGCGACGTGCTCGGCGGATCGGGAGCGGACTACGAGGTGCGGTGCGTCGAAGCCGGTTCCGCGCCGGCGCCGCAACGCCCCGCGGCCTCCGCGCAGAACTCGGCTCCGAAAGAACCGCCGCCGCCCGCAGCCCCGCCGACCTACAGCCGTCCGAGCGCCGCCCGCCAAGCGCAGGCTCAGCAACCCGGCTCGGACCCCGGTAACGGTGGTGACCAGCGCAAATCCGCTCCCGCGCGTCCATCCAACGGGAACGGTGGCCGGGCGCGTTCGTCCTCAGACGACATCCCGCCGCCGCCCGAGCCGCCGCCGGAGGACGAGCCTCCGCCGGAAGACGCGCCGCCGCCCGCGCCGCCGCAGGACGATGAGGACGAGGAATCCATGATCGCCGGCTCCTCCCCGGCCTCAGCGGCCGAAGCGGCCCCGCGCCGCGACCGGGAGGAAGAGGCCGTCGAGCTCTTCGCCGCCGAACTCGGCGCCCGCAAGATCGAAGACTGACGGCTCCCGCTCACCCCCGCACCGCCTCCGTCGGCTGCGCGCCTCGTCAGGTGGATGTGGCCTTCGCCCGGTCGCACCGGTCAAAGGAGCCGTTCACCAGGTGCGGTCCGTCGAGTGAACGGTCCCTTTGACCGGTCTTAGCGGGCGACGGAGGCATTCACCCGACGAGCTCTGCTCAGGTGAGAGACCCGGCTCCGGTGAGGAGCTCGGGGCAGGCGACGGGGTCGGGTCAGGTGAGGTGGCGGGCGAGGAAAGCCAAGGCGCGCGGGTAGGCGTCGAGGCGGTTGGAGCGTTTCGCCAGGCCATGGCCCTCGTCGTCGAACACGAGCAGTTCGCACTCGACGCCGTTGCGGCGCACCGCCTCCGCGAGCTGCTCCGCCTCCGACAGCGGCACCCGCGGATCGTTCGCACCGTGGATCACGAACAGCGGCGCGGAAATCTCGTCCACGTGCGTCAGCGGCGATGCCTCCCGCAGGAACTCGGCGTCCTCGGCCAGCGAGCCGTACTCCCGCTCCCGATGCGCCCGCCGGTACGGCGAGGTGTTCTCCAGGAACGTCACCAGCGAGGAGATGCCCACGATGTCGACCCCGGCGGCCCAACGCTGCGGCTGGAACGCCAACCCGGCCAGCACCATGTACCCGCCGTAGGAACCGCCCCACAACGCCGACCGCGCCGGGTCGAGCCCCAGCTGCGGAAGCCACTCGTGCAACGCCGCCAAATCCTCGACCGAATCCAGCCGCTTGCGCCCGTCATCGGCGCTGTACCAGCGCTTTCCGTAGCCGGTGGAGCCGCGCACGTTCGGCACCAGCACCGTGTGCCCCTGCGCGGCCAGTGCTTGCACGACGGGGTTGAACGTGCGCACCGACTGGCCCTCCGGGCCGCCGTGGATCATCAGCACGGACGAACCGGTGGGCTCCGCGGGTTCGTACACGAAACAGGGCACCTCGGCGCCGTCGGAGGCGGCCACTCGGTGCACCGTCGGCGACGCGAGGCGTTCACCGGCGAGCGCGGCCGCCGAGTTCGTCATCGCGATCGGCGTCTCCCGCTCCACGTCGATCACCAGCACGTCGCCCGGTACCTCCGGCGAACTGTACGAGAGGGCGATGATTCGCGAATCCGGTGACCACACCGGGGAAGGCAGCGGGAACGAACACCAGCCGTCGCCGGGCAGCGGCACCGAACGCCGCAACTCCCCGGTGCGCGCGTCGTGCAGCGCGAGCCGACCGGCGCCGTCCTCGTTGGCCTGCACCAGCAGCGTGCGGCCGTCCGGGGACAGCCAGCCCAGCAGGTCGTGCTCCTCGGAGGTCACCAGCCAGGTGCGTTCCCCCGTGCGCGGATCGATGCGGGCCACGCCGACGTGGTCCCGGTCCGCGTTGGTGCTCACGACAAGCCCGGAATCGTCGGGCAGCCAGCGGATGTGCGTGCTGCGGGTGTGCTCGCCGGGGCCGGTGAGCGGCCGGAGCCGTTCGTCGTAGGTGGCCGGCATCGTGTCGACCAGCATGATCCGGTCCGACATCGGCCGGTCGCCGGGCAGCGTCAGCGCCAGGTAGTGGCTGTCGGGGGAGGCGACGACCTCTTGCACCATGCCGCCGCCGTTGTAGACGACGATTTCCTCGCCGGTGAAGGCGCTGCGGATGACCACGTCGAAGTCGACCCCGTTGCGCCGGTTCGTGGAGTACACGAGCCTGCCGGGCAGCACGTCGAGCAGCCGGTGCACGTATCGCGAGTCGCGCACCAGCGGTTGCAGGTCGCCGAGCTCGGCGGGCCGGGACCAGCGGCGGTCCAGGCGCATCATCGACAGCTGGCCGCGTTCGTTGCCGCCGGTGTCGTGCTGGATGATCGCCGCTCGCTCACCGGGCAGGTAGCGGCCGGTGACGGCGCCGGACAAGGCGGTGAGCGCCGTGGCGCGGCCGTTCGGGGACAACTCCACGAGCTGGGTAGAGCCCGATTCGTCGGATCCGGCGAGCACGCGTCCCGCCTCGTCCACGTCGAACGCCCGCCAGCCCGCCAGTTCCAGCAACCGCACCATGTCCACCGCCATGCGCTCACCTTGTCACGCACACCCCGCCCGGTGATCGACCGGTAGGTGATGATCAACACCTGGATCGTTGCGGTGGTCAGCGGTGCCCGAGCGTCCTGATGGTGGAGCCCGGCGCACCGCGGAACCGACGAGCGCAGCGGGCTGCGAGTGAACGGACCGTTTGCCCAATCGGGTTGGACGAACGGTCCGTTCACTCCGGTTGGAGCCCGGGTGGCGGGTGGGAAGGGGGCGGGGGACATGCCGGGTGGTTGCGCCGGGGGGTGGCGGGGCACGACTACGCTGGTGGTGTGCCCGGTTCGGGCACGTGCCCACGCTGGGTTCGGACCGGTCACGTGACCGGAACGCCGGGCTCGATCGCCACGCGGCGAACTCCAGCGGTGACCAAGAACAGCTCTGGGAGGACCACGGTGCAACCGGGTGGCCAGCCGAACATGCAGCAGATCATGGAACAGGCGCAGCAGATGCAGCAGCAGCTGATGACCGCGCAGCAGGAACTCGCCAACGCGGAGGCCACCGGCACCGCGGGCGGCGGACTGGTGACGGCGGTGGTCAGCGGCACGGGCGAGCTCACGTCGATCAACATCGACCCGAAGGCCGCCGACCCCGAGGACACCGAGACCCTCTCGGACCTGGTGGTGGCCGCGGTGCGCGACGCGAACCGCGCGGCGCAGGAGCTGCAAGCCGAGAAGATGGGTCCGGTGACCGGCGCCCTCGGCGGTCAGGGACTGGGCGGCCTCGGCCTGCCCGGCATGTGACGGAGAGTTCACCGTGTACGAAGGTCCGGTCCAGGACTTGATCGACGAGCTGGGCAGGCTGCCCGGCATCGGTCCGAAGAGCGCCCAGCGCCTCGCCTTCCACCTGCTGGCGGCGGAACCGGCGGACGTGACCCGGCTGCAGGAAGTGCTGCAGAAGGTCAAGGAAGGCGTGATGTTCTGCGAGATCTGCGGCAACGTCTCCGAGCAGGAGAAGTGCCGCATCTGCCAGGACGCTCGCCGAGATGCCGCGCTGGTGTGCGTGGTGGAGGAGCCCAAGGACGTGCTCGCGGTGGAACGCACCCGCGAGTTCAAGGGCCGCTACCACGTGCTCGGCGGTGCGCTGGATCCGTTGTCGGGCATCGGGCCGGACCAGCTCCGGGTGCGGCAGCTGCTGACGCGCATCGGCACCGACGAGATCACCGAGGTGATCATCGCGACGGACCCGAACACCGAGGGAGAGGCCACGGCGACGTACCTGGTGCGGATGCTGCGGGACTTCCCCGGTTTGAACGTGACGCGACTGGCCTCGGGCCTGCCGATGGGCGGTGACCTGGAGTTCGCCGACGAGCTGACGCTGGGTCGCGCGCTGTCCGGGCGTCGCTCGATGTGAGCGCTGGTGGACGGGGTGCATGTCCCGCCCACGCGGTGCGATGAGCGGTGGAACGGGGATGAGCGAGTTCCGGGCGGCCGCCGCCGAGGCGGCCGCGCACGTCCGCGCGGCTTCGGCGCGGCTCGGCGGGGTGCGGATGGTGGCGGTGGACGGGCCGTCGGGCTCCGGCAAGTCGACGTTCGCCGATCTGCTGGTCTCTTGCTTGTCCGAGCCTGTCCCAGAGCCACCAGCGCCGGGATCGCCCGTTCCAGAACCGCCTGCCCAGGGATCGTCCGTTCCGGAACACTCCGTTCCGGAACACCTTGATTCGGAACGACCGGCTCGGGAACGGCTCGCTCGGGGACGACCCGCTCCGGAACAGCCCGCTCCGGAACAGCCCGCTCCGGAACAGCTCGCTCGGGAACGGCCCGCTCGGGAACGGCTCACTCGGGAACGGCCCGCTCCGGAACGACCCGCCTCAGAGCGACCCGCCCCGAAATCGTGGGGCAGCGCAGGCCTCGCCCCGGTGCGGCTCATTCGCACCGATGACTTCGCCACCTGGGACGAGCCCGTCGAGTGGTGGCCGCGGTTGCGGGACGGCGTGCTCGAACCGTTGCGGCTGGGCCGCCCCGGGAGCTACCTGCGCACGGAGTGGCCGGGCGGGCGGCCGGTTCTCGGAGCCCGAGTCGAGGTGGCGGTACCGGAGATCCTGGTGCTGGAAGGGGTTTCCGCCGCCCGCGCTGAAGTCGCGCCCTATCTGTCCACTGTGGTCTGGGTGGAGGCTGCGGAGGCGCTGCGGCTGGAGCGCGCCGTCGCACGCGACGGCGAAGCCTCCCGCGCGGAGCTGTCCCGCTGGCAGCGCTTCGAGCGAGCCTGGTTCGCCGCCGACCGCACCCGAGTCCGCGCCGACATCCGCGTGTCGCCGCACGGACCGCTCGACTGATCCCCGCGCTCGCAGAATTCGATCTTCTGCCGGTGCTGGTTTCCGGAATCTCGCCGCGCTCGTGGTCCCGTTGAACGGGCTCGTATTCATTGCGCCGTCCGGGTTAATTCATTCCGCCTGAATCCGCGCCCCGGACGCGCACGGATCGCACGAGGTCGGCGGACGTGCCCGGTCCGCAACAGCCCGCCTGGCGAAAGCGATCGCCGGATTCCCAGTATTTCCCGGAAGCTGCGGGAAAAAGAAGTGCACAAAGCGTGCCCGAGTAGCGAGATCGTAACCTGAACTACTCCAATGGAAGGGCGAAGCGGACTACTGTTCTCATCAATTTGAGACTTGAGACACACCGAGGTGCTTAGATGAGAGCTCCGTCGAGGCCGCTCCGCTCAACCAGCGTCCGGCGCCGGGTCGCGATCGCGGGAATCACCTGCGCATTAGCGGTTTCAGCCGCCGGATGCGCCGAATCGCAGCGCGGCGAAGGCGGCGGTGAGGGCGGCAGCCTCACCTTCGGAGCCGCCGGCGCCCCGGACCTGTTCGACCCCTTCTACGCATCCGACGGTGAGACGTTCCGGGTGACCCGCCAGATCATGGAGGGCCTCGTCGGGTTCAAGGAAGGCACCGCGGACGTCGAGCCGGAACTCGCCGAAAGCTGGGAACCCAGTCCCGACGGCAAGACCTGGACGTTCCACCTGCGCGAGGGCGTGAAGTTCCACGACGGCACCGACTTCAACGGCGAGGCCGTCTGCAAGAACTTCGAGCGCTGGTACAACCAGACCGGGGCGGGCCAGAACAACGCCCTGTCGTACTACTGGATCGAGAACTTCGGCGGCTTCGCCGACGGCGCGAAGCCCTCGCTGTACGCGTCGTGCGAATCCCCGGACGCCGCCACCGCCACGGTGCACCTGACGCGGGCGACCTCGAAGTTCCCCGACCTGCTGGGGCTTCCGTCGTTCAGCATGCAGTCCCCGGCCGCGATGGAGCAGTACCAGGCCAACGACGTGCGCGCGGAGGGCGACAGCTTCGCCTATCCCGAATACGCGAAGTCGCACCCGACGGGCACCGGGCCGTTCGAGTTCGTGTCCTACGACCAGGGCAACGCCGCGATCCGGTTGGAGCGCAACGACGAGTACTGGGGCGAGAAGGCGAAGCTGAACGACCTCACGTTCCGGATCATCCCGGATGAGACGACGCGCAAACAGGAACTCGAATCCGGCGGCATCGACGCCTACGACTTTCCCAACGCCGCCGACCTGAAGGCGCTGCGCGACGCGGGCAACCAGGTCGAGGTCCGCGACCCGTTCAACATCATGTACCTGGGCATCACGCAGAAGAACAACCCGGCGCTGCGGGACCTGCGGGTCCGCCAGGCGCTGGCGCACGCGGTGGATCGGGAGAACCTGGTCAAGGCGAACCTGCCGGAAGGCGCCGAGGTCGCCAAGGAGTTCTACCCCGAGACCGTCGACGGCTACGCCCAGGACGTGCGGGAATACCCGCACGATCCGGCCCGTGCCAAGCAGCTGCTCGCCGAGGCCGGGGCCTCGGACCTGACGCTGAACTTCTACTGGCCCGCCGAGGTCACCCGGCCGTACATGCCGGACCCGCAGGGCATCTTCAACGCGCTCGCCGAAGACCTCCGCGAAGCGGGGATCACGGTGAACGCGGTGAGCAAACCGTGGAACGGCGGCTACATCGACGACGTGGACAACGCCCGCGCCGACGTGTTCCTGCTGGGCTGGACCGGTGACTACAACACGCCGGACAACTTCATCGGCACCTTCTTCGGCACCCCGGAAAACCGCTTCTACACCGGGGCCTCCCCGTGGGGCGAGCAGCTCGCGACGGAACTCAGGGCCGCCGACGCCGAACCGGACGAGCCTCGCCGCAACGCGCTCTACCAGGAGATCAACCGCAAGCTGCTCAGCGAGTACCTGCCCGCCGTGCCGCTGTCGCATTCGCCGCCGGCGATCGTGGTCAGCGAGCGGGTGCAGGGCCTGGTGCCGTCGCCGCTGACCGCTGAGGAGTTCGCCGGGGTCAGCGTCACCGGCTGACCAGGCGGGGCCGGACGCGCCGCACGACTCCCGTCCGGCCCCGAACTCCAAGACCGCTCAACGGGGGACGCTTGCTCCGCTACACGATCCGGCGACTGGCCCAGCTGGTGCTCGTCGTCTTCGTCCTGTCCATGTTGCTGTTCGGCTGGTTGCGCATGCTGCCCGGCGGGCCGGTTTCGGCGCTGCTCGGTGACCGCGCCACCCCGGAAGCCCGCGCCCAGCTGGAATCGCAGCTCGGCCTCGACCAGCCGATCTGGGTGCAATACGGGAAGTTCCTGCTGCGCGCGCTCACCGGCGACTTCGGCACCTCCACCGGCGTGGAGCGGGGATCGCCCGCGTTGGAGGTCTTCCTGACCCGGTTCCCCGCCACCATCGAGCTCTCCTTGCTGGCGCTGCTGCTGGCCGTGGCCATCGGCATCCCGCTCGGGTACCTCGCGGCACGCAGGCGCGGCGGCTGGTGGGACAACATCAGCATCACGTGGTCGCTGGTCGGGGTCGCGGTGCCGGTGTTCTTCCTGGCGTTCCTGCTGAAGTTCGTGTTCGCCGTGCAGCTCGGCGTGCTGCCCGCATCGGGCAGGCAGGACACCGCGATCCAGGCCACCCACATCACCGGCTTCTACATCCTCGACGGGCTGCTGACCCGCGAGTGGGACGCGTCGTGGAACGCGTTCGTGCACCTCGTGCTGCCCGCGATCGCGCTGTCGACCATCCCGTTCGCGGTGATCTTCCGGATCACCAGGGCGGCGGTGCTCGACGTGCTCGACGAGGACTACGTGCGCACCGCCCGCGCGAAAGGCCTCAGCGCCATGGTCATCCGCGGCAGGCACGTGCTGCACAACGCGATGCTCCCGGTGGTCACCACGATCGGCCTGCAGACCGGCGCGTTGCTGGCGGGCGCGGTGCTGACCGAGCGGGTGTTCAACATCGCGGGCATCGGGCAGGCCGTCGCCGTCGGCTTCGAACGCAAGGACTTCCCGGTGCTGCAAGTGGTGATCCTCGCGGCAGCGATGGTGTACGTGCTGGTCAACCTGCTCGTCGACCTCTCGTACGCGCTGATCGACCCCAGATTGCGGGCGAGGTGACCATGACGACCCCCACCACGCGCAAGACGCGCATCGACGAGCTCGCCGACTCGGCACCGGACGTCGGGGTGAGCCTGATCGCCTCCGCGTGGCGGCGGGTGCGGCGCAGCCCCGTGTTCCTCGTCGGCGCCACCATCATCGGCCTGTTCGTGCTGCTGGCGCTGTCGGCGCCGCTGCTCGCTCCACACGATCCGGGGCTGCACCTGCTGGAGAACCAGGTGTCCCGCGCGGAGAACACGATTCCGCCCGCACAGCCCGGACATCCGCTCGGCGGCGACCAGTACGGCCGGGACCTGTTCTCCCGGTTGCTGCTCGGCTCGCAGCAGACGCTGCTGGTGGCACTGCTGGCCACGGTGATCGGGCTCGGCGGCGGCATGGTGCTCGGGGTGCTGGCCGGGGCGTTCGGCGGCTGGGTGGATTCGCTGGTGATGCGAGCCGTGGACGTGCTGTTGTCGGTGCCGTCGCTGCTGCTGGCCGTGTCCATCGGGGCGTTGTTCGAGCAGCAGAGCCAGTTCACGGTGATCCTGGCCGTGGCGATCGTGCAGGTGCCGATCTTCGGCAGGTTGCTGCGCGGCACGATGCTCGCGCAGCGCGCCAGCGATCACGTGCTGGCCGCGCGGGCGCTGGGCGTGCGGGAGAGCGCCATCGTGTTCCGGCACATGCTGCCCAACGCGCTCGGCCCGGTCGTCGTGCAGGCCACGCTGGTGCTGGCGGTGGCGATCATCGACGCGGCCGCGCTGTCGTTCCTCGGGCTCGGCGCCGCCGACGACTCGGTCCCGGAGTGGGGCCAGATGCTGGGCGGTGCGCAGGACGTCATCGACTCGCATCCGCAGCTGGCGTTCTGGCCCGCGGGCTGCATCATCCTCGTCGCGCTCGGATTCACCCTGGTCGGCGAGTCGTTGCGGGACGCCCTGGACCCGAAGCGGCGACGTTGATCGCCGACCTTCCCGTGTGAGGACCTCGGATATGGCATTGCTGGAAGTCCGCGACCTGTCGGTGGTGTTCGCGCGCCGAGGTGAGCCGCCGATGACGGCCGTCGACGGCATCTCCTTCGACGTCGAACCCGGCCGCACCGTCGGCCTGGTCGGGGAGTCCGGGTGCGGCAAGTCGGTGACCTCACTGGCGATCATGGGCCTGCTGCCGCAGCGCGGCGCGGAAGTGAGCGGCTCGGTGCGCTTCGACGGCACGGAACTGCTGACGCTCGGCAAGAAGGAGCTCGATCAGCGGCGCGGGCGGGATCTGAGCATGGTGTTCCAGGACCCGCTGAGCTCGCTGAACCCGGTGGTGCCCATCGGGTTGCAGGTCTCCGAGGTGATCGAGCGCCACCGCGGCCTGAGCCGCAAGCAGGCGATGCCGGAGTCCTCGGATCTGCTGCGCCGAGTGGGAATTCCGGATCCGACGCGGCGGCTCAAGGAGTACCCGCACCAGCTCTCCGGCGGGATGCGGCAGCGCGCGCTGATCGCGATGGCCCTGGCGTGCCGGCCGCGGCTGCTCATCGCCGACGAGCCGACGACGGCGCTGGACGTGACGATCCAGGCGCAGATCCTGAACCTGCTGGCGACACTCGTCGCCGACACCGACACGGCACTGATCATGATCACGCACGATCTGGGCGTGGTGGCCGGATTGTGCGACGAGGTCAACGTGCTCTACGCGGGCCGCGTCGTGGAACGAGCCACCCGCCACGAGCTGTTCGCCCGGCCGCGCCACCCCTACACCTCCGGGCTGCTGGCCTCGGTGCCCCGGCTGGATTCGCCGCGCGGGCAACGGCTTTCGCCGATCCGCGGGTCGGTGAACGACAACATCCCGTGGGACACCGGTTGCGCGTTCTGCCCGCGCTGCCCGAACGCGCTGGAGAAATGCGAACAGGAATCGCCGGACGTGAGCATCGACGTGGGGGCGCGGTTGCTGCGCTGCCACAACCCGGT
This sequence comes from Saccharopolyspora gloriosae, assembly GCF_022828475.1. GTDB lineage: Bacteria > Actinomycetota > Actinomycetes > Mycobacteriales > Pseudonocardiaceae > Saccharopolyspora_C > Saccharopolyspora_C gloriosae_A. The sequence continues at coordinate 226,043 of NZ_CP059557.1, forward strand.
CCGGGAGAACACCGTGAGCACCGCGGAGCTGTCATGACGAACGAATTCACCGGCCCGCACGATGCCGCCGGAGAGTCACCGGAGCCGATCGAGGACTCCGCCGAAGTGCTGGTCGAGGTCACCGACCTCGCCGTGCACTTCCCGATCAAGCGCGGCGTGGTGCTGGACCGCACCGTCGGCCACGTCTACGCCGTCGACGGGGTGTCGCTGAGCATCCGGCGCGGTGAAACCTACGGCCTCGTCGGTGAATCCGGCTGCGGAAAGTCCACATTGGGCAGAGCGCTGCTGCGACTGGAGAAGCCCACCGCGGGCCGCGTCGTGTTCGACGGCACCGACCTGTCCGGCATGAAGGGCGAGCCGCTGCGCCGGATGCGCCGCCGGATGCAGATGGTCTTCCAAGACCCGCTGTCCTCGTTGGACCCTCGGCAGTCGGTGGAGTCGCTGCTGGTGGAAGGGATGCGGGCGCACGGTCTGGATCAGGGCCGCGAGTCCACCGCCGCTCGACTGCGGGAACTGCTCACCGCGGTCGGCCTGCCGGTGTCGGCGCTGCGCAAGTACCCGCACGAGTTCTCCGGCGGGCAGCGCCAGCGCATCGGCATCGCACGGGCGCTGGCGGTGGGGCCGGACCTGATCGTCGCCGACGAGCCGGTCTCCGCGCTCGACGTGTCGGTGCAGGCGCAGGTCGTCAACCTGCTCGAAGACCTCCAGGGCGAGTTCGGGCTGACGTACCTCGTAATCGCGCACGACCTCGCCGTGGTGCGCCACATCGCCGACCGGGTCGGCGTGATGTACCTCGGCGGACTCGTCGAAGAGGCGACCTCCGACGCGCTCTACGTCGAACCGCTGCATCCGTACACCCGCGCGCTGCTGTCGGCGGTGCCCGTGCCGGATCCGGAGGTGGAGGACGGCCGCGAGCAGATCCTGCTCTCCGGCGATCTCCCTTCGCCCGCCGCGCCGCCGCCGGGCTGCCGGTTCCACACCCGCTGCCCGTGGAGCCGTCCCGGACGCTGCGACGCGGAACGCCCCGAATTCCGCACGCTCACCGACGGCCACCGCGTCGCCTGCCACTACGCCGAAGACATCCGCGACGGCGTCCTGCAGCCGACCACCACCGAAACCCCGCGCCTCACCCCGCAAGCGGCGACCTGACTCGGACCGGGGGCGATCAGGCGGGGCGTGCGGGTTCTGGTTCGGGGGTGGTGGTCGGCCGGCGGGGTGTGGAGCGGGGCGGGAGGCTGCCCAGGAGCACTCCGGCGATGACGATCAAGCCCGCGAGCAGCTCGATCGGGTGCGGGCGCTCGCCCAGGATCAGCCACGCCGAACTCACTCCGACGATCGGTACCAGCAGTGAGAACGGGGCGACCGTGCTCGCCGGGTAGCGCGCCATCAGCGTCGTCCAGATGCCCGAGCCGAGCACCGTCGCCAGCGCCGCGGTGAACGCCAGCCCGCCCAGCGCGGCCCAGCCGGTGGCGGAGGTGACCGAGCCGACGAGCGCTCGCCAGCCGAGGCTCGGACCTTCGACCAGCGCGGACAGCGCGAACATCGGCAGCGGCGGCACGATCGACATCCACAGCGTCAAGCGCAGCGGATGCGGCGCCTTCGCCTGGCGGCTGCACAGGTTCCCGAACGCCCAGCCGAGCGCTCCGCACAACGTCAGCACCACCGGCAGCAGTGCCGCCGCCTGCGACCGGTGCCAGCCGATGACGACCATGCCGAGCACGGCCACGACGATGCCGACGGCCTGCCGCGCCCGGATCTTCTCCCCCAGCAGCACCCCGCCCAGCAGCACCGTGAACGGTGCCGACGCCTGCAGCACCAGTGAGGCGAGTCCCGTCGGCATCCCGGCATCGAGCGCCAGGAACAGGAATGCGAACTGCAGGGTGCCGAAGCCGAGCCCGTAGCCCAGCAGCCACCGCCACCGCACCGCCGGACGCGGCACCAGCAGCAGCGTCGGCACCGCGATCACCGCGAAGCGCAGCCCGGCGAAGAACATCGGCGGGAACTGCCGCAGCGAGAAGTCGATGGCGATGAAGTTGATCCCCCACAGGACGGCCACGAACACGGCGAGGAGACGGTCTCTGGCGTTCACGTCTCCGAGCGTGCGCGGCTCGTTTGTGAAGGACAAGCAATATTGTCTGCATTATCCATGTAGTTTTGCTTCATGGAAGTACGGAGGTTGCGGTTGCTGCGCGAGCTGGCCGACCGGGGCACGGTGACCGCGGTCGCGAAGGCCTTGGACTACACGCCCTCCGCGGTCTCCCAGCAGATCAGGGCGTTGCAGGCGGAGGCGGGCGTGCCGCTGACCGAACCCGCCGGGCGGGGCCTGCGGCTCACCGATGCGGGATGGGCGCTGGTGACCAGGGCCGATGAGGTGCTCGCCGCGATGGACCGGATGGACGCGGAGCTCAACAGCTTCCGGTCCGCGCCGCGCGGCACCGTGCGGTTGGCGATGTTCCCGTCCGGCGCGCTGCTGGTGCTGCCCGGGCTGCTGCGGCGGCTGACGGCCGAACCGCAACTGCGCCTGGAGTTCCGGGACGTCGACATGACCTCGGCGGAGATTCCGGCGCTGCTCGCGGACTTCGACGTCGTCGTGACCCACCGGGATGACCACGCGCCGCCGTTCGACGCGGCCCGGATGGAGATCACCTCGCTGTACCGCGAACCGCTGGACGTGGCACTGCCCCCGGGACATCGGCTGTCCGGGAACGCGCGGGTGGAACTCACCGAGCTGGCGGGGGAGCCGTGGATCGGCGTCAACGTCGGCTTTCCCGTCGACGACGTGCTGCGCTCGCTGGCGGTGCGCACCGGGACCCGGCCGGAGGTGGTGCAGCGGGTCAACGACTTCCGCATCACCGAGGCGCTGGTGGCGGCCGGGCACGGGGTGGCCCTGCTGCCGCGCTACCTGGTGGACAACCCGAACCTGGTGATGCGCCCGCTCGCCGGGGTCCGCGCCGGCCGCAACATCGAGGCCCTCACCCGCCGAGGAGCCACGGGACGTCCCGCCGTCCACGCCGTCCTCAACGCACTCCGAGCAGAATCCACGGTCCTCACCACCTGATCCGGGGTGGACGCGATGTCGCGCTCGGGGTCAGGGGGTGTGGTGCTCCTCGGCCCAGCGGGCGATGGCGGCGACTTCGTCGGCGTGGGCCGGGAGGGTGTCGTCGGTGATGCTCACGACGGGGATGTGGCCGGGGCGCACCACGTCCGCGGGGCGCGGTACGAAACCCTTCTCGTGCACGCCGGTGCTGCCCAGTCCCGGGGTGCCCTCCGCGAGGTGCCCGGTGGTGCGCGCGTACCGCGTCAGCACCTGCGGTGACCGCAGGTCACGGTCCACGCCGAACCACTGCTGGCTCAGCGGGAAGATGCCGGACAACGCGTCCCACCAGCCCTCCGCGGCCAGCAGCAGGTCCGGATGCCGCCCCCGCAGCTGCTCGGCGAGCCTGCGGTAGCCGTCCACCAGCTCGTACCGCGGATCGTTGAACCAGTAGCCGACGGTGTCGAAGAACGCCGCGTCCACGCCGAACTCCCGCACGATCGCCGACACGGATTCGACCAGGTGCGCCCGAAATCCGGGCTCACCCGGGTTGAGGAACACCTGATCGCCCTCACCGGTGCGGTCCCCGTCCCAGTCGGGCCGGTTGAGCAGTTCCACGTAGCGCCCGGTGTCGTTCTGGAACACCGAACTCCGCCAATCCGCGTACTGCGTGACGTTGGCGCCGTGCCCGCCGAACATCGGCATCAGCCGCACGCCGAGTCCGCGGGCCGCCTCGGTGAGCTCGCGAAACCCTTGCGCCCCACCGAGGTCCGCGCCGGGCCGGTAGTGCGGGTAGTCGTGGTAGTAGCGACCTTCCCAGCCGGGCAGGTACGCCAGCACCCGGTGCGGCTCGATGTGCGAGGTGACGAAGCGCAGCGCCTCGGCCATGGCGGGGAAGGTGTTGAACACGTGCCCCGTCCAGTGCTGCCCGTGCAGCGTGACGACCAGCGCGATGTCCCGCAGCCAGCTCGGCACGTCGCGCCGCCGCTCCCACGGTTGAAGCCGGTGCGCCCGCTCCACGAAGGACAGATGCTCGTCGAGGTCGCCGTCGGGCGCGGAGACGTTGCGGTGCAACAGGATCGACGGCACCTGGTACCGGTGCGCCCGCGCGGAGGCGGCGGGCACGTGCACCAGCTCGACGATCCGGCCGGGCGCGTACGCGGGCCGGTGCACGTGCAGGATCTGCCGTCGCACCAACGGATCCCGCACGCTGAGCGTGAGATCACCGCTGGCCGCCCACGGAGTCGCCCAGTCCGGGCCGGGGTATTCGAGTTGGAATCGCCTGCCGTCCGCGCCGTGCTCCTGCCCGCGCGCGGTGTTCGCCGCCCACCAGGTCCGCTCGGGAAGCCCGGTGATCAGGAGTTTCACCGCTTTCACCGGTTCCGGGTGCCGGACGGAGATGGACCATTCGGTGCGATCGCCGCGCTGGTGCACGGTGATGTCGGCGCCGCCTTCGGCCGTGCGCTGCTGCCCGAGCAGCGCGAGCCGCTCGCAGTGCAGCCGCCCGTCGTGGAACCGCGTGCTCGCCGCGTCGAGGCCGTAACCGTTGTCGGTGGTGAAGATCTGCACGGCCCAACGAACGTCACCGGACTCGCCGGGCAGCGGGAAGTACGGATCGCGGGGGTCGAAGCTCAGGTCCGCGTCGATCAGGGCCATGAGCGCTCCCGGTGGCTCGGAAGTCCGTTCAGGAGCCCTTTTGGTCAGCGGCGGTTCCGCTGTGCGACCAGCTGCGCAGCTCTCTGCGGGGACTTCTCAGGACGGTTCGGTGTACGTCGAAACCTTGTCCAGCAGCGCCGCGAAGTCGTCCGCCTCGTCCGCCTCGAAGATCAACGTGTCGCCGGGCGGGAGTACGACGGCCACCCGATCGCCCATGACCAGGATCGACACGGTGCGATTCTCGCCGCTGGAGTCGCGGCAGGGAATCCGCCATCGGAGGTCATCGCTGTGGTCATCGGTCGGCAGCATGTCGTCCAGTCCACCTCGGGCTTGGTTCGGGTGCCAGTCAAGCAATGGCTGACTGAACCGCGCGCGGCGCGAAGCGACAAGTGGCATCGACCGATCGAGTGGCGATCGTGATCAACTTTACGGACGGCGGCGGTGACGGCGGGCGTCCGGCGCGGGAAAGCGGCCGGCCCCGACAGGCCCCGTGGCCTACCGGCCGCTCTCCCGGATTTCCCCAGGGGTGAGTCTGATCACAACAACCTTTTGCTGCTCCGGCATTTTCCCCCTTCATGATCGACCGCCACTACCTCCTTTAGTCGAGTCGGGTACTGATCGTGACGACCTGTTCGGTGGTCGGAGGTCGGTCATAAGGCGGAACGGATGGACGTTCTAATTGCGCCGGATGATGTCTCGTCACGCTATGTGCCAGCGAAACAGCCGGTCATGGCGCCGACCGTGCGGTTTCGAATCATCGTCGGCGGCCCGCTTTTCGGCGAGTGCGTGAACGCGCGAGCACGAACCGTGATTCCTGGTGAAATTGCGTCATTTCACACGGATGGATGGGCTCAGCGCGTTCGGTGCGGAAAGGTGGACTGGACCTGAGGGAGGCGCCCGGTCAGCGCGCTCCGGCGGGGACGTTCGGTGAGTGTTCGAGGAGTGCGGTTGATCGACCGGGTGACGCCCGCGGTGACGGCGATCTGGTGCGGTGCCGTGCTCGCGGTGCTGCTGTTCGTGCCGTTCGTGGCCCGCGAGTACCGCTGGCGCGGCGAAGTCGGTGCGGGGCGGATGCTGGTCGTGCTCGGTTTCGTCGTGCACTCGTGGTCGCTGATGACGTACACGTTGCTGCCGCTGCCCGCCGTGACGCCGGGTTTCTGCGCCGATCCGGGCGAGTACGCCGCGCAGCTGGAGCCGCTGCACTTCCTCGCGAATTTCCGCGCGGGCACCGGGGGATTCGGCGACCTGGTGCGGGATCCGATGGTGGGACAGGTGCTGCTGAACGTGGCGCTGTTCGTCCCGCTGGGCATGTTCGTGCGGCACCTGTTCCGCGCGGGCAGGCTCAGCACCATCGGGATCGGTTTCGCCGTATCGCTGCTGATCGAGTCGACGCAGCTCACCGGCGTGTGGTTCGTGTACCCGTGCGCGTACCGGCTGTTCGACGTGGACGATCTGCTGGCGAACACGGCGGGCGCGACCTTCGGCCTGCTGCTCGCGCCGGTGCTGGACCTGGTCGGCGGCCGGGCGGCGACGCGCCAGTCCACGCCGCGCCGGGTGACGGCGCCGCGGCGGCTGCTCGGCATGGCGTGCGACGTGGCGGCCGTGGTGCTCACCGGCGTCGCCCTGCACGGCGGGGTCGTGGCGGTGATGGTGTTCGCCGGTGCCCAGTCGGTGGCGTTGCCGGAGCCGGTGGAGGCGCTGCTCAACGCGTGGCTGCCCGGAATCCTGGTGCTGCTCGTCCCGACGCTGGTCGGCAGTGGCGGCACGTTGGGTCAGCGCGCGGTGCTGCTGCGGCCCGCGCTGCCGGACGGTTCGCTGCCCGCGAAGGCCCGGCTGCTGTGTAGGTTGTTGTTCGGCAGCGGCCAGTACGCGCTGCTGGTCGGTTTCGCCGACATCGGCCCTTCCGAGGTGAACCGGTTCGCCATCGGATTCGCACTGCTCACCGCGCTGGCGGTGAGCTTCACCTCGCGGAACCGGGGAATCTCCGCCTGGATCACCGGTCTGTCCATCATGGACACCCGGATGCCGCGATCCAAGTTCCGCAGGCGCAAGGGAGACCGGTTCACCCAGGGCGAGACCATCCTCGTCGGCAGCCTCCCCACCTTCGAGCGCGGCGCCCGCGACCTCCGCGGCCTCGTCGACACCCGAGGGATCGGAGCCCACCGCCGACAGGACCACTGAACGGCGAGTGCTGCCCCTCCGAAAAGTTCTTGCGGGCGGGTTACCGCGCGACCGGCGCACCGGCGGCGGCGAGTGCGCCGAGGGCGGCGACCTCCCCGCAGGCGCCGCAGTACGGGACTCGAAGGACCGGGCCGCCGGGCACTTCGCCGTCGATCGTCCACAGTGGTCGAACCGTCTCGTCGCCATCGAACGCGGCGACTTCGAGCACTGCACGCGAGCGCGGCTACCGCTCCACGAGGTGAGACGTTCGTGGTTCGTCCGCTCCATGCGCTCGTCGGGACGGTCGCCGTGCCGTGGTCCGGCGCCCCTGACCGCGAAAAGCCGCGCCCGCACACCGGTTTCGGGCGCGGGCGCGGCTTTTCGCCAGGTTCAGCGCGGGGTCAGCGGTGTGCTCGGTTCACCGCCGACACGACCGCGCGCAGCGAGGCCGTGACGGTGGAGGTGTCGATGCCCGCGCCCCAGAAGATCTCGTCGCCCACGGCGCACTCCAGGTACGACGCGGCCCGGGCATCGTCGCCCGCGGTGAGTGCGTGCTCGTTGTAGTCCATCACGCGCACGTCGTGGCCGATGGTGCTCAGGGCGTCGACGAACGCGGCGATGGGGCCGTTGCCGTTGCCGGTGATCTCCTGCTCGGTGCCGTCCACCACGACCGTCGCGGTGATCGACTCGTGGCCCGCCTCGCCGGTGAACGAGCGCCGCACCAGCTCCAGCGGGGTGCGCGGCTCCAGGTACTCCTCGGAGAACACCTGCCACATCGCGGCGGGGGAGACCTCGCCGCCGTCGGAGTCCGTGCGGGCCTGCACCTGCTTCGAGAACTCGATCTGCAGCTTGCGCGGCAGGTCCAGCTGGTGCTCGCTCTTCATGATGTACGCGACGCCGCCCTTGCCGGACTGCGAGTTCACCCGGATCACGGCCTCGTAGCTGCGGCCCACGTCCTTCGGGTCGATGGGCAGGTACGGGACCTCCCAGCGGTGCTCGTCCACGGTGACGCCGGCGCGCTCGGACTCGGCGCGCAGCGCGTCCAGGCCCTTGTTGATGGCGTCCTGGTGGCTGCCGGAGAACGCGGTGTAGACGAGCTCGCCGCCCCACGGGTGGCGTTCGGGCACCGGCAGCTGGTTGCAGTGCTCCACGGTGCGCTTGATGTGGTCGATGTCGGAGAAGTCGATCTGCGGGTCGATGCCCTGGCTGAACAGGTTCATGCCCAGCGCCACCAGGTCCACGTTGCCGGTGCGCTCGCCGTTGCCGAACAGGCAGCCCTCGATGCGGTCCGCACCCGCCTGGTAGCCGAGCTCCGCCGCCGCGATGCCGGTGCCGCGGTCGTTGTGCGGGTGCAGCGACAGGATCACCGAGTCGCGCCGCGCCAGGTTGCGGTGCATCCATTCGATCGAGTCGGCGTAGACGTTCGGCGTGGCCATCTCGACGGTCGACGGCAGGTTCAGGATCACCGGGCGTTCCGGGGTCGGCTGCCAGATCTCGGTGACCGCGTCGCAGACCTCGACGGCGAAGGAGAGCTCGGTGCCGGTGTAGGACTCGGGCGTGTACTCGAAGCGGAAGTCGGTGTCGGAGTACTTGCTCGCGTACTCCAAGGCCAGCTCGGCGCCCATCTTGGCGATCTTCTTGATGCCTTCGCGCTCCTCGCGGAACACCACGCGGCGCTGCAGGATCGACGTCGAGTTGTAGATGTGCACGATGGCGCGCGGCGCACCCTCCAGCGCGGCGAACGTGCGCTCGATCAGCTCCGGACGGCACTGCGTGAGCACCTGGATGTGCACGTCCTCCGGGATCGCGCCGTCCTCGATGATCTCGCGGACGAAGTCGAAGTCCGTCTGGCTCGCCGCCGGGAAACCGACCTCGATCTCCTTGTAGCCCATCTTGACCAGCAGGTCGAACATGCGGCGCTTGCGGGCGGGCGACATCGGGTCGATCAGCGCCTGGTTGCCGTCGCGCAGATCGACGGCACACCACAGCGGAGCTCGGGTGATGCGTTGATCCGGCCAGGTGCGATCCGGCAGCGATACGTCCTCGACCAGCTCGTGGAACGGGCGGTACCGGTGGAACGGCATCGAGGAACCGCGCTGCGCGTTCCAAGGGGCTTGATCGGCAGGGGCCGGGCGGGACGGAGTGTGAACCTTGCCCGCGAACGGTGCTTGCGGATCCTGCGCGGAAGTCATTGACGTTTCTCCTGCTGGTGGGTGTCTGAATCAGACGACCGACAGGTTGCTACCCCGCGACGAGGGGCCGGCCTAACTGACCCCGTCGCGGCGAAGAAGCAGGAGAACGCGTGCCACGTCCGCCAGGTTAACCGCACCGGGTGCCCGCGACGCAACCCGCTATCCCACATGGTGGTCGAGCGGCGACCGCCATGCGGCGGAATGCCCTGGGCTCGGGCACGGGCAGACTGGGGATCATGGCTGCGAATAAGGGGCGGTCCGGCATCGCCACCCTGATCAACGGCGCGGGCTTCGTGCTCGCCGTCATCCTGGTGCTGCACCTCGTGCTGGTGCTGTTCGATCTTCCCAGCGAGAACGGGCTGGCCGAGTCGGTGGGCAACGCCGCCGAGCCGCTCGCCCTGTTCTTCCCCGGTTTGATCCAGACGACCAACGCGCAGCTCCAGCTGCTGTTCGACTACGGCCTGGCCGCCGCCTTCTGGGTGCTCGTGGCCAGCCTCCTCGCCCGGGTCTTCGGCTGAGCGCGACCGGTGGAGTTCGCGCGGTGAGCGCAGGTCACGAGCAGGCTACGGCGGCTACCCGGCGGTAGTTTTCCGGGCTCATCGCGTGTCACACTTCCGGGCATGTCGGAGAACGTCGGTGGAACGACCACCGGTGAGCAGGACGGCGACCGGCCCAACGGAGGGCGACGGCGGCTGCGCAAGTCGTCCGACTGGGCGAAGGTCCGCGCGCAGGTCGTCGGAGTGCTCGCCTCGGTGGTCCGCTGGATCGGCACGCTCGCCGCGCTGGTGCTCACGGTGCACGTGGTGCTCACCGTCGGCGGAGCCAACCCGGACAACGGGATCACCCGGTTCGTGGCCGACTGGTCCCAGCCGCTCGCGCTCGGATTCTCGAACCTCTTCACGCCGGAGAACCCGCAGCTGGCCGTGCTGGTGAACTTCGGCATCGCGGCGGTGTTCTGGTTGATCATCACATCGATCGCGGTCCGGATCATCAGAGCCTTCGGCTGACCCCGACCCGGTGATGTGATGCACCGCAACGTGTGATGCTTGCACGGAGCTGAACCACCAGCGGCGAAGTGGCGTGACAATGCACGCACTCAGCCGCTCGGCGTGGAGCGCGGATTCCCCACCAGCGAGAGGGATGTGCGTGACACGGACCGAAACGCTCGCCGCACCCACCAGGTACTCGCGCGCACTGCTGCCCGCGTGGCTGTTGCGGATGTTGCGACCCGCTCCGCTGCCGCTGGACTGGACGCGCATCGTGGCCGCGGCGATGGGCATCGGCGGCCCCACCCTCTTCGGCATCGCGCTGGACCGGCTCGACGAGGCGGTGCTCGTCTCGGTCGGTGCGCTGTGCGCCAGCTTCTCCGACCTCACCGGCTCCTACCGGTACCGGATCCGCCGCGTCGGGCTCACCGTGCTCACCGGTGGATTCGGGTTCGCGGTCGGCGCGTTGGCGCCGACCCAGCTGGGGGCCGCCGTCGTGGTCGTCGCGGTCGCGATTCCCTCCGTGCTCTCCAGCCGCGTCAACGATCTGTGCGCGGCGGCGGGCGCGCAGATGCTCACGTTCTGCGTCGTGGCCACCGGACACGTCACGGCGGGCATTCCCGTCGGAGAACAGATCGTGTGGTTCGTCGCCGGGGAGATCCTGCTGCTGGTGATGGTCGCAGCGACCTGGCCGTTCCGGCGGGCCGCCCCGGCGCGAGGCGCGGTGGCGCGGGTCTTCGAGGCGTTGCTGAAACTGTTCGACGCCGCCGGGACCGACGCCGCGATCACCGCCCGGCAGGACCTCACGAAAGCTCTCGACAGCGCGCACGACATCCTCGTCGGCGGTGCCTCCATCTCCCGGAGCCGAGTGCACGACCGGCTGTACGTGATCCTGACCCGCGCCACGCCCGTCGTGGAGGCCTCGGTGGCGCTCGCGCACGCCGGGATCCGGCCCGCCGATCCCACTCTTGATGCCATGCGCACCATCGCGCGCTGCGTGCGGGACGGCACGACCGTGCCGCCCTACCGGCCCACCGCCTCGGGCTCGATCATGGTGCACGCGCTGGACCAGGGGCTCGTCGACCTCATCGACTCCTGGCGCCGCGCCAAGGAGGCCGACGTGCCGGACTTCCGGGAACGGCTCGGTGCGTGGGAGCGGCTCCGGTTGTGGCGCAGCAACATCAGCATCGGCCGCACCGGGTGGCTGCTGACGCTGCGCATGGTGCTGTGCCTCGCCGTCGCCGAAGGCATCGGGATCGCCTTGCAGTTCCAGAACTCGTACTGGATCGCGATGACCGTGGCGCTGGTGCTCAAACCCAACTCCGGTTCCGTGTTCGCCCGCACCGTGCTGCGCGGCATCGGCTCACTGGTCGGCGTGCTCATCGCCGGACTCGTGATGCTGGCGGTGCCCTCCGGCTGGGGGCTCGCGATCGCGACCGTGCTGGTCGCCGCGTTCGTGCCGGAAGCGCTCAGCAGGCACTACGGGCTGTTCACCATGGTCGTCACGATGATCGTGCTGCTGCAGATGCACCAGAGCGACCTGTTCGTGGAGCAGCTGCCCCGGGTGCGGCTGGTGGACTCGCTGCTGGGGTGCGCGCTCGTGCTCGTCATCGGGTACCTGATGTGGCCATCGGGACGCAGCCCGGCGTTGGCGGGCAGGCTCGCCGACGCGGTCGACACCGTCTCCGAGTACGTGTCGTTGTCCATGGCCGGACGCGTCCAAGGGCGCTCCGCGCTGCGCCGCCGCACCTACCGGGAACTGTCCGACCTGCGTACCGCGTTGCAGCAGCAGCTGATGGAGCCCGCCGCGGTGGGCCGGACCGCCGAAGTGTGGTGGCCGTCGATCATCGTGCTGGAACGGCTGGTGGACGCCGCGACCGAACGCGCGCTGCTGATCGAGCGCGGCGGCGACGACCTGCGGCTGGAGCACACGCAGCGCATCGTCTCGACGATGCGCAGCGCCGCCCGCCAGCTGCGCATCCAGCCCGACGCCCCGGCTCACACCCTGCGCAACAGGCTCACCGACGTTTACACCGAAGTCGTGTCCTGAGCGGCGCCCGCTCGGTGCGCACCTGGTCCGCGAAACAGTCCACAGTGGCCAGGTCGAGCAGGCGTGCCGCCGACCTCGGGTCGCCGAGACCGCGCCACCTGACCCTGATGCGGAACGAGCTCACGGCCCTACGCGCTCCGCGAGATCCCGCAGCACGGCCCGCAACTGGTCGGCGGCTTCCCACACCTCGGCGTAGCGCAGCCACGTCGGCGCGAAGCTGAACCGCATCGTGGTGGGTTCCGCGAGGTCCACGATCACGCCGCGCGACAGCAACTCCTGGGCGACGTAGTGGGCGTGGCGATGGGTCACGCAGACGTGGGCGCCGCGGGATCCCCCGGTCACCGGGACCGGCGCCACCTCCGCGGGCAGCTCCTGCAGGCAGCGCAGGAAGAACGTGGCCAGCCCCGCCGATTTCGTGGCCAGCGCGGCGGGCGTCGCGCCGCTCATCGCCGCCAGCCCGGCGCGCAGATCCGAGATCGCGAACGTCGGCGGCATCGCCGAGAACGGCCCGCACCGCCGCGTGCCGGCAAGCTCCTCGCCCCGCTGCTGCGCGGTGAACGAGTAACCCGGAGAGCCGGAACCGCCACCGAGGTAGCGATAGCCGCAGCCGACGGCGAAATCCGCCTCCCACGACCGCAGCTCGACCCGCACCGCGCCGGCGGAATGGCTCAGGTCCCACAACGACAACGCGCCGTGCCGATGCGCCTCGGCGGTGATCGACGCCGCGTCGCGCACCGCACCGGAGAGCGGATCGACGTGCGACAGCGCGAGAACCGCGACTTCCTCGTCGAGCTGCGCGGGCAAGTCGGTCACGTCGTCGATCATGCGCAGCGTGCAGCCTGCGAAATCGGCGGCCGACCGCGCCAGGTAGTGATCCGCGGCGAAGCAGTTGCGCCCCACCGCCAGCACGCGCCGCTCGGGACGCAGCGCCGCGGCGGAGCGCAAGCCGTTGAACAGGTTCATCGACGCCGAATCGGCGACCGAGACCTCCGCGGGCAGCGCTCCGATCAACGGTGCGACGGCGGAGGCGGCGAGCCGGGCCTGCCTGCGCAGGCCGTCGTCGAACTGCGGCCAGCCGGTGTGGTCCCAGCGGTGCTCCACGAACTCCCGCAGGCGCGCGGAAGTCGACCTCGGCCGCAGTCCGCCGCTGGTGCCGTCGAGCCGGACCATCCCGCCGGGCAGGGAGTAGTGGGCGCGCAAGGTGGCAAGCTCGTCGGCGCGGTCCAGCGCCTCCGCGGCCACTCTTGTGCTCGTCCACACGAGTGAGATTCATACCTCATTGATCGACTCCGCGTCACTGCCCCGTCCACCTGTCGAACCGGCGGCGCACCCCGCCGACGGGTTGTTCTCCCACGTCACGGGACTGTCCGAGGCGATGGGCTCGAAGTGGAAAATGTCAGGTGAACGGCGGAGTTGACTGGACCAATTTCGAAAAAGGGACATCCACCCGCCGTCGGAACGACTCGGGACAGGACCGCTCGCCTCACGGGTCAGAACTGCGGAGTGCCCCACCGCTCGGTGAACACCAGCTCCGCCAGCGGACGCCGGGAACGCGGCGCGTGCTCCTTCTCCCGCAACCGATCCGGCATCCGGTCCGAGGAACCGAGCCGGCCCACCGCGATCGCCACCACCGGCTCGTAACCCGCCGGTACGCCGAACTCGGCACGCACGGCCTCCCGGTCGAAACCGGCCATCTGGTGGGCCGCGAAACCCTCGGCGACCGCCTGCAGCACCAGGTTCTGCGTCGCCAGCGCCACGCCGTACTCGCCGTAGGGCACCGGCTCGCCCTCGTCGTCGAGGGTCCGGGCGACGCCGATCGCCAGCGCCGAAGCCGACTCCGCCCAGCCCCGGTTGCCACGGGACAACGTGGCGTGGATCCGGTCGAACATCGGCTCGCCCCGGCGCCCAGCGAGGAACCGCGCGGGCTGCGTGTTGCCCCAGGAAGGCGCCCAGCGCGCCGCCTCGAACAACGCCCGGAACTCCGCGTCGTTGAGCTCTGCGTCCGGATCCAGCGCACGGGGGCTCCACCGGGACGCCAGCAGCGGATGCAGCGGCACGGACGAATCCGCCCATTTCCCGTCCGGCACCTCGAAATCCTCGGTCACGACTCAGTCCTTCCAGTGGGACTTGCGTAGTGGAGCACTCAGGCGCTCCGCCGCGGACAAGACACGGATCAAAACTAGTGGCGGAGTCAGATCGCGTACTCCCACGCCGTCAGGGAATACGCGCCGAACCAGGCGCCGAAGCACACCAGCAGCACCGCCGAGCACACCGCCGTCGTCGCCCGCCGGTGCGCCAGCCCGATCGCCACCGGGATCAGCAGCGGGAACGCGGGCAGCATCAGCCGCACCTTCGAGTACATCAACCCGTCCGAGCCGAGGTCCATCGCCAGCACCGCGAACGCGAACAGCACCAGCGGCCACGGCATCCGGGAGCGCACGCACAGCACCAGCAGCACCAGCGCGGTCAGCACGATCCAGACGGTGAACGTCTCCAGCACCGACTTGTACTGCGTCAACGACTCGATCATGAACTTGCCGGTGGCGAAGCCGCCGTCGAACGCCGTGGACCAGCCGCGCTGCTGCAGCGTGAAGTAGCCGCCCAGCGAACCGGTCTGCAACGCCACCCAGCCCACGTACAGCGCCAAACCCGACGGGGCGAGCACCGCGCCCAGCAGCGGCCGCCACCCGTCCTTGCGCTGGAACAGCGCGACCAGCGCCGCGAGGCCCACCACGCCGATCAACGCCGTCGCCGTCGGTCGCACCAGCCCAGAGGCCGCGCAGCACAGCCCGGCGAGCAGCCAGTTCCGCTCCAGCACCCCGACCAGCGCCCACACGGCCAGCGCGCAGAACAACGCCTCCGAGTACGCCATCGACAACGTCACCGCCATCGGGGAGGCCGCGAACAGCACCACCAGCAGCAGCCCCACGCCTGCCGTGCCGTCCACCGCGCGCCCGATGCGGAACAGGCCGTACGCGGCGACGATGCCCGCGATGAGGCTCACCGTGACCGCGGCCCCGGCCGAGCTGAACCCGGGGGCCGCGTCGAGCAGCCGCACCAGCATCGGATAGCCGGGGAAGAACGCCAGTGGCGTCTCCGGATTCCGGTTCCCGTGGCCGTCGACCATGCTGTTCGCGACGCCGCCGTAACCGTGCGTGGCGATCTCCAGGTACCACTCGCCGTCCCACGCGCTGAGGTTGTCCGACAACGCTTCGTCGTTGGCCGCGGAGAGCCAGGCCAGCACCAGCAGACCGAACAGCCGGATTGCGAGGTAAACCACACCGGGTGCCAGGAAGGACCACCGGGCACCCAGCTCTGCGACCCGGTCGCGAGCCTGCTCCCACCGTCGTTCGACGGGACGTTCTTGCTGGTCGTCCGCCCTGTTCCCGTCTTGGGAACGTTGCGGCCCGACCGCCTCCGGAGTGGTGGACAAACCGCTCCTCCGCCCTTGTCGACAAACCGGCCTGACAGGTTAGTCGTCAGTCACGGCTATGGGTCTGGGCGGTAACGGTTCGGTAGGCTGGCGCAGCAGCGGAGCGACCAGTCAGGGACCGCTCGACCAGCCAGGTCGAAGCTGCTTCTCGCTGGTCGCGGGGCTCCCCGGGCTCGCCGATCAACTCGGCGTGACCGCGCTGGTGCTCTTCGTCCACCGGCGTCAGTGCGGGACAAACCCCCGCACCCGGGACGACCGCTTCCTCCGGGCACCCATACCCGAGGAACGGCGCGAGGAGGTTAGTTTCACGTGGCGCTCGTCGTCCAGAAGTACGGCGGTTCCTCGCTGGAAAGTGCCGACCGGATCAAAAAGGTCGCCGAACGCATCGTGGAGACCCGCAAAGCGGGCAATGACGTGGTCGTCGTGTGCTCGGCGATGGGTGACACCACCGACGAGATGCTCGACTTGGCTCAGCGGGTCAACCCCGCCCCGCCGGAGCGTGAGCTGGACATGCTGCTCACCGCGGGGGAGCGGATCTCGAAC
The DNA here is from genome assembly GCF_022828475.1 of Saccharopolyspora gloriosae. GTDB lineage: Bacteria > Actinomycetota > Actinomycetes > Mycobacteriales > Pseudonocardiaceae > Saccharopolyspora_C > Saccharopolyspora_C gloriosae_A. Next base: position 242,097 of record NZ_CP059557.1, read on the forward strand.
GCGCTCGTCGCGATGGCCGTGGAGGCGCTCGGCGAGCAGGCCCGCTCGTTCTCCGGTTCGCAGGCCGGGGTGATCACCACCTCGGCGCACCAGAACGCGCGGATCATAGACGTGACCCCCGGCCGGGTGCAGGAAGCGCTCGCCGAGGGGCAAGTGGTGCTCGTCGCCGGATTCCAAGGCGTAGCGCAGGACACCAAGGACATCACCACGCTCGGCCGTGGGGGTTCGGACACGACGGCCGTCGCCGTCGCGGCGGCCATGAACGCCGACGTGTGCGAGATCTACACCGACGTCGACGGTGTCTACACCGCCGACCCGCGGATCGTGCCGGACGCGAAGCACCTGGAGCACGTCACCTACGAGGAGATGCTGGAGCTGGCCGCGACCGGCGCGAAGGTGCTGCACCTGCGCGCGGTCGAGTACGCCCGTCGCTACGGCGTCCCCCTGCACGTCCGCTCGTCGTACTCACCCAAGCCCGGAACGCTCATTTCCGGCTCAGTGGAGGATCTTTCCGTGGAACAGGCGATGATCACCGGCGTCGCGCACGACCGGTCGGAGGCCAAGGTCACCGTGCGCGGTGTGCCGGACAACCGAGGCGTCGCGGGCAAGATCTTCCGCGTGGTCGCCGATGCCGAGGTCGACATCGACATGGTGTTGCAGAACGTCTCGGGCAGCTCCTCGGGGCGCACGGACATCACGTTCACCGTCTCCCGCGACAACGGGGCCGAGGCGGTCGCGGAGCTGGAGAAGATCAAGTCCGAGGTCGGCTTCGAAGAGGTCGTCTACGACGACAACGTCGGCAAGGTTTCGCTGGTCGGCGCGGGGATGCGTTCGCACCCCGGCGTGACGGCGACGTTCTGCGAGGCGCTGTCCAACGCGGGTGTGAACATCGAGATCATCAACACCTCGGAGATCCGCATTTCGGTGCTGATCCGGGACACCCAGCTGGAGGACGCGGTGCGTGCGCTGCACGGCGCCTTCGATCTCGGTGGCGACGAAGAGGCCGTCGTGTACGCGGGGAGTGGTCGCTGATGGCTCCCACCGTTGCGATCGTCGGCGCCACCGGTGCCGTCGGCACCGTCATGATCGACATCATCAACAACCGCGAATCCGTGCCGTGGGGCGAGATCCGGTTGATCGCGTCCGCGCGCTCGGCGGGCAAGAAGATCACCGTGCGCGGGCAGGAGAACACCGTCGTCGAGCTCGCCCCGGAGGCGTTCGACGGCGTGGACATCGTGCTGTTCGACGTGCCGGACGAGATCTCCGCCGAGTGGGCGCCGATCGCCGTCGAGCGCGGCGCGATCGCCGTGGACAACTCGGGCGCGTTCCGGATGGACCCCGAGGTGCCGCTGGTGGTGCCGGAGGTCAACCCGGAGAAGGTGCACGAGCGGCCGCGCGGCATCATCGCGAACCCGAACTGCACGACGCTGTCGATGATGGCCGCGCTCGGTGCGCTGCACCACGAGTTCGGGCTCAAGGAACTGGTCGTGTCCTCCTACCAGGCCGCTTCCGGCGCAGGTCAGGAAGGCATCGACCGGCTCTACGCGGAGATCGAGGCGCTGGCGGGCAAGCAGGTCGGCTCGCGGGGCGGCGACGTCGCGGAGGCGCTGGCCGCGGCCGGGTTGCCCGAGGAGACGCCGTTCAAGGCTCCGCTGGCGCTGAACGTGGTGCCGTGGGCGGGGTCGCGCAAGGACGACGGCTGGACCTCGGAGGAGCTGAAGGTCCGCAACGAGTCCCGCAAGATCCTGGGCATCTCGGACCTGAAGGTCTCCGCGACCTGCGTGCGGGTGCCGGTGGTGACGACGCACTCGCTGGCCGTGCACGCGGTCTTCGAGCGCGAGGTCAGCGTCGCCGAGGCGCACCGGGTGTTCGAGGCGCAGTCCTCGATCGTGCTGCAGGACGACCCGGACAAGCTGGAGTTCCCTACGCCGGCGGCCGTCGTGGGCGCCGAGCCGACCTACGTCGGGCGGGTGCGGCAGGCGCTGGACTTCACGAACACGCTGGACTTCTTCGTGTGCGGCGACAACCTGCGCAAGGGCGCGGCGCTGAACACCTACGAGATCGCCGAGACGCTGGTGAAGTGACCTCGGACCGGTCCTGACGGGCGCCTTCCTCCTGGCCGGGAGGGAGGCGCCCTTCTATTGTCACGAAGAGGTGGGATCGCAAGCCGAACAGGTGATCTTCGAACCGACTTGATCGAGCTGCTGTTGGGCCGAGCCGATGGTGGAGGTATGTCCGTGATGAGTTGGCCCGATCACTTGCTGACCCTGGAGGAGTTCGACCGCCTCCCCGAGGACAACTCGCGGCGCTACGAACTCCAGGAAGGCGTCCTCCAGGTGTCCCCGAAGGCAGCGGCTGTTCACCAGCGCCTCATCAAGCGACTGACGGCGGCTTTGGACGCGCAACTTCCAGCGGAGTGGGAGGCGATGCAGGACGTGGAGGTCGTAGTCGGCACCAGCTTCCCTCCGACCGTCCGAATCCCCGACGCGATCTTGGCATCCACCCAAGCGTTCGACGTGAATCCGAATCGGCTGAATGCCACTGATGTCGCGCTCGCGGTCGAAGTCATCTCTCCTGGTTCGCGCCGCATCGATCGGCTTACGAAGGTGCAGGAGTACGCGCAAGCCGGCATCCCGCACTACTGGGTCTTCGACATCGACACGTCTGTGACGTTTACCGCGCTTCGGCTCGGCGAAGGTGGCTACGAGTCAGGCTTCGAAGGCGGCGGGATGTTCAAAACCGACAGCCCATTCGAGTTCGCCGTCGATCTGTCTTCACTCGTAGTGCGCGGGCCAGGACGTTGATCGTTATCACCGTCCCATCCGGGGCGTAGGTGCGCGGTTCCGGCCCGGTTAGGTTGGAGTCATGAGCTCCGCAGCGGTCGTTCTCGGCATTGATCTCGGTACCACCGCCACGAAGGTCGTGGCCGCGACCAGCGGCGCCGAGGTGCTGCACCAGACCGAGCGCGGATATCCGCTGCGGACCGATGAGACGGGCGAGGCTACGCAGGATCCGCGGCGGGTGCGGGACGCGGCGATCGAGGCGCTCACCGAATGCGTGACCTGGGCTCGCGAGCAGGGCCACGAGGTGCGGGCGTTGTCGTTCAGCACCGCCATGCACACCTTGGTCGGGCTGGACTCGGCCGGGGAACCGGTGACACCGGCGTTCAACTGGGCCGACACCCGGGCCGCCGAGGTCGCGAAGCGGTTGCGCGCCGACGAGTCCGGCTCGGCCGCCGAGCTGCACCGCGCCACCGGCACTCCGGTGCACACCCAGTCGGTGATGGTGAAGCTCGCCTGGCTGACCGGGTCGCGCACCGCCCTCATCGCTGGCGTCGAGCGCTGGTGCGCGTTGAAGGACTACGTGTTCGGCGCCTTCGTCGACGAATTCGTGACGGACTACTCGCTGGCCTCCGGCAGCGGTCTGCAGGACATGTACGCCCTGGCCTGGCACGAGCCCGCGCTGTCGGTGGCGGGAGTGCGCGCCGAGCAGCTGCCCGAGATCAAGGCGCCGACCGACACGCTGCCGCTGACGGCACGGACGGCCGAGGCCACCGGGCTGCCCGAGGGCTTGCCGGTGGTGCTCGGGGGCGGCGACGGGCCGCTCGCGAACCTCGGAGTCGGCGCCACGAGCCCGGGGGTGGCGGCGCTGTCGCTCGGGACCAGCGGGGCGCTGCGGGTGGTGCGGGAACGGCCCGGCGTCGACGACGCGTGCCGCACCTTCAGCTACGCCCTCGCCGACGGTCTCTGGGTGATCGGGGGCGCGGTGAGCAACGGTGCCGTCGTGGGGCAGTGGGCGGCCGACACGTTCGGCGTCGACGTCGCCGACCTGCTCGACGAGGCGCTGGCGGTCGATCCCGGCGCGGACGGGTTGATGGCCCTGCCGTACCTGCTGGGGGAGCGGGCGCCGTGGTGGGAACCGGGGCTGACCGGGGCGTTCGTGGGGCTGCGCAGGTCGCACGGGCGGGCCGAGATGACCCGGGCGGTCGTTGAAGGAGTGGCGCAGCAGCTGGCGCTGGTGAAGGAAGCGGTGCACGACGCCGGCGCGAACGTGCGCTCCATCCGGGCGACCGGAGGAGGGTTCCGCAGCGAGGTGTGGGCCACCGCGATCTCCGCGGCACTGGGCATGGAGCTGGAGCTCGCCGAGAGCAGCGGCGGGTCCGGGCTGGGCGCGGTGCTCCTGGGCTGGCGGGCGCTGGGCGAACTCGACTCCCTGGAGTCGGCCTCTGACCTGGTCCGGCCGGAACGCGTCGTGGCACCGGACGCCGAGGCGACCGAGCTGTTCGCCCGCAGGCGCCCGCTCGTTGATCAACTGCACCGGGCGCTGCGCGCTCTGGAGATCTGAGCACCTGCTCGTCCGGTCATCGGGGAGATCGCCGAGCAACGACCGGCCGAGCAATCGCTGAGGTTCCGCCGCCCGGCGGCTCGGGTCGCTCGAACCCGGCGTCTGATTTTTTTGACTGGTTCCAGTTTGTTCGTGGCATACTGATATGCGATGACACCGAGCAGCAGGCCCGAGGTCGGGCGCGCCGAATTCGCGGACGGCCACGCGGTGGCCCTCCGGGATCGGTTGCGCGCTGCCGGGCTGCGGGCCACGAAACCGCGCGTCGCGGTGCTGACGTGGCTGGCGGGGCATCCGCACTCGACCGCCGATCAAGCGGTGAGCGCGGTGCGGCCCGAACTCGGCGGAGTGTCCACCCAGGCCGTCTACGACGTGCTGCGCGCCTGTACCGCGGCCGGGCTGCTGCGGCGGATCGAACCGGCCGGTCACCCGGCCCGATTCGAGGCGCGGACCGCTGACAACCACCACCACCTGGTCTGCAGGCACTGCGGCCGGACCGAGGACATCGACTGCGCGCACGGCACCGCGCCATGCCTGAGCCCGGCGCACTCCGCCGGCTACGCGGTGGACGAGGCCGAAGTCGTGTTCTGGGGCGTGTGCCCGGACTGCCGCACCGCCGCACCTTCCGGCGATCAGCTCGCCGACCCGAACCGGGGCGCCCGATCCGGCAACGCCCCTGGCCGCTGACTGCGGCTCCCACCACAGGATCCAGGCCCGGCCCGAAACCCGGGCCTGGATCCGAGGGAAGCGACGGACTGCTTCGCGGCGAAGCCGTGCAGTAGGGCGGCGAAGCCCGCGAAGGGCGGCGAAGCCCCGCCTGCCTTGCGGCCGGAGGCCGTGCCTGTATGTGCGAAGCACACAGCCCACGTCACAAAGCCGCTCACCGGCGGGTTCTCAGTGGCTTCCTCGCGAGGACGGCCTTTTCCCTCGTGGCGCGGAGCCACTAGGGAAAAAGATCCCGCAGCGAGGAAGCCACTGAGGTTCCGCTACCCGGACACCTCAGAAAAGGAGAAACCGGCCGACTCAGTGAACCCGTGAAGCGATCAGGCGTTCGCAGCTGCGGAGCACCACTCGGACCGCTTCGAGGTGCGCGCGGTCGTGCAGCGGGTTCACCGCTTGGTCCCGCCAGCGCGCCAGCGCGGCCCCGGCCTCCTCGGCCAAGATCGACTCCAGGGTGTCCGGCTCCTGGCCCAGCCGCGAGGCCGCGTCCTGGCCCTGCGCGCCCAGCAGTCGCCGTGCCTCGTTCTGCAGCGGGCGGGGGAAGCTCAGCTGGCCGGACTGCAACGCCGACAGCAGCCGCATCTCCTCCCACTCGGGCGCGTTCGATAGCAACCGCTCGAACTCCCCGCGCAGCTGCTGCACGCCGGGGCGCGGATTCGCCCGCAGCACCATGTCCACCGCCAGCAGCACCGATCGCGCGCGCAGCACGTCCTGCCGTTCGATGAACTGCTGGTGTACCGCCTCCTGCAGATCGTTGAGCCTGCTCGCCTCCAGCAGCGTGGCGCTGAGCCGCTTCTGATCCGTGATGCCCTCGGCGAGGGCGGTGAACGCCTGGGCCAGGCCGAACCGTCCGAAACGGTCCATCAGGTCCTGGCGCACGCTCGGCGGCACCGACTCCGGCGTGGGGTTGTTGGAGAACCGGTCGGACGACAGCAGCAATGTCTCCAACGCCTTCTCCGGCAACTGCCGCAGGTTGATCAGCGCCGCGAGATCCGCTTCGGTGAACGTGGCCGCCGCCTGCCCCAGCAAGCCGATCACCGGGATCGAGTACTGGGTGAACGACCGCACCGCCGGGTCGTCGCGGAACCGCAACGCGATCCGCTCGGCCGCCGCCACCGCGCCGCTGCCCCCGTTGCCCATCTCATCGGCGCGGGAGAACGTGATGATCGTGTTGATCGGGGCGCGCCGCGCGAGCTGCAACTCGTGCACCGACTGCAAGAACTGCACGTCGGTCTGCTGCGGGTAGCGGGTCAGGTACAGCAGCGCGTCCGCCTCGGACAGGATCTGCGCCAGCGCCGACCGCCCCGTGTCCTGCATCGCGGAGGAGGAGACCCCGGGCGTCTCCAGCAGCGTGATGGCCTGCAGGCCCGGCGCGGGAGCCTCGATCACCAGCCGCGACACCTCGTCCGGCCGCCACCGCTGCAGATCGCGAATCGTGTTCGTGTCCAGCGTCGTCACCGGTACGTTCTGCACCGCCCCGTGCGGGGTGTGCACGGTGATCCGGGGTTCCGGGCCGTACTGGTAGAAGGTGTTGACCTGCGTGCTCTCCTCGGCATCGGTCGGCGCGAGCCGCTGGCCCACCAGCGCGTTGATCAGCGTCGACTTGCCGGATTTGACCCGCCCGCTGACCGCGATGCGCAACGGCTGGTCCAGCCGTTCCAGCCGCCCGCGCAACCAGGCGGAGGTGCGCGGATCGTCCCGGTAGAACGTCATGGTGCGGATCAGCAGCGCACGGGACCGCTCCAGCAGGTCGCCCTGGGGGACGTCGGGCCGGCTCATGCCGCGGTGATGCGGTTCGCGGTCAGCATTCCGGCACGCCTGCGCAACAGCGAGAGCTCTTCGAGTTTCCGGCGGATCTCGCGCGCCCGGTCCTCGCGGTCGACGGCGCTGCGTTCGGCGATGCGCTTGATGCTCTGGATTTCCTTGCTGATCTCCAACTGCGCTTCCTCGGTGAGCTGGGTGAAGTGCTGGTGCAGCGCGCGATGCGTGGCCCGGATGCCGTCCTTGGCCTCCTTGTTCACGTGGAACACGACGTGCTCCACGTAGCGCTGCGCGGTCGTCTTGGCCTCGGCTTGGCGGCGGCGCAGCCGGGCATCCGTCTCCTCGTTGAGGCTGCGGCTGCCCAGCAGCAGACCCGCGGAGATGGACACGACGTTCAGCAGCGGCAACCCGATCTGGCTGGTGATCAGGCCGAACATGAGCACGCCGCCGTAGGAGCCGCGCAGCCCGGTCAGCACTTGATCGAGCCGTTTGTACACGCCGTTGCTGGGTTTTTTCAACGGTGTCACCTGGCCGAACGGGTCCGGGATGGGGATCTGTTCGATGCGCGGGCGGATGCTGGGGTGCTCGCGCAGGAATTCGTCTGTGACCCGGTCGCGCAGCTGTTCGCGGCGGAGGTCGAGCCAGGTGAAGTTCTCCTCGATGGCGGTCGCGAGCGCGCCGTCGAGCCATTCCACGAAGTCGTCCCAGACGGTCACCGGGTCGGCTTCTTCGAGGGTGTCGCCGATCTGGTTGGTGATGGCCCAGCTGCGTTCGCGGAAGTCGAACTCGATGTCGGCGAACAGTTCGCCGATGCCGTCGCTGAGGGTCTTCTGCCAGCGTCCGGTGATCCGCCGCAGATCTTCGGAGCGGCGTTGGGCGGTTTCCAGTTCGATCAACGTTTCCGCGGCGGTTCGCGGACTTTGTCCGGTGAGTTCCGCTTTCAGCGTTTCGCTGAGTTCGTCGACGGCGTCGGCGACGTTCTGCGCCACGAGCCGGCGGGTGAGCTGATCGTGCTGGCCGAGTGCTTCGCCGCGCAGATATTCGACGAGCTGGGGAAAACCGGATTCGGTGTTGAGCGTGGTGTCCTTGGCGTGCATCGCGCGCATCCGGATCGTGGAGGCCACCGGAAAGATCTTGGCGTTGATGCCCGCTCCCGCGAGGTGGCGCTTATTCACCTCGACGACTTTCCGCCAATGCGGCGTTATGTCGGTTTTGGGCTGTACGACCGCTACGTTCGGGCAGAGCTTGGTGACCTTCTTCAGGAAGCTCAACTCGTTGTGCGTGAGTTCCTGGGTCGCGTCGGACACGATGAGCAGCGCGTCGGCCTCGGCGACGACACCGAGGGTGCGGGCGGTGAGCGTGGCGGAGGTGGCGCCGATGCCCGGCGTGTCCATCAGCACCAGCCCGTCCTTGAGCACCGCGCGGGGAATGCCGACTTCGCCGCGGCTGACCGGCCTGCCGTTGCTGATGGCCTGGTCGATGCGTTCCCGCACCTGTTCCACCGGCACCGGGAACCTGTCGAGAGCGGCAGGACCGCTCGCCGGTTCTTGCTCGATCACCTGTGCGGTGGGGTGCTCGGAATGACGTACCAGAGTGGGGACGCGCGTGGTGACATCTTCGCCCGAGTCGCACACGGCCGCGTTGACCAAAGCGTTGATCAGCTCGCTTTTGCCCTGCTTCGGTTCTCCCACGACCAGCACCAACTGGGCGGGATCCAGGACGCGCGTTCGGATCTGCCGTAGTCGGTTGTGCAGGTCGGGGCGCTGCTGCTCGGCGCATTCGGCAGTCGCGCGATCGATCAGTTCCACCATCGCCGTCTCGATCACAGAAGCGATTGTGGACCGTTCAGTGGGTGAAGAGAAACCCGAGCGGGTGACTTGTGTCAGGACTGTGGTGTGGTAACGCGAAAGCCGGGTTCGCACGTACCGTGCGAACCCGGCTTTCGGGTCAATTCGCTTTGATCAAGCCCAGAGGGGCTGGAATCAGAGCAGGCCGTCCAGCGGCAGCGCCGAGGTGGCCGCGCCCGCGACGTCCTCGACGGCCGGGCCGGCGATGTCGCCGACGACCGGCAGGTCGCTCGGGGCCGGCAGGTGGGAGACCACGTCGTCGACCGGCAGCTGCTCGGCCACGTCACCGACGACCGGGAGGTCGGCCGGCGCGGGCAGCGCCTCGGTCACACCGGCCACCGGGCCGCCCACGACGCCACCGGCGACGCCGCCCACGGTGTCAACGGCGCCACCGGCGACACCCTCGACGGTGCCCACGGCGCCACCGGCCACGCCACCGACGGTGTCGACGGCCGGGCCCGCGATGTCGCCGGCGACCGGCACGCCGCCGGCCACGTCGCCCACGGTGTCCAGCGCGCCACCGGCAACGCCGGACAGCGCACCGGCGTCGGCCGAAGCCGCGTCACCGGAGGGCAGCGCACCGGTCAGGTCGCCGGCAACGCCGGTCACGTCGCCCACGGCGCCCGTGACGTCGCCGACCGTGCCGGTCACGTCGCCCACGGTGCCGGTCACGTCGCCGGCAACGCCGGTCACGTCGCCGGTCACGTCGCCAACGGTGTTGACGGTGTTGTCGACCGTGTCGGTGGCCTGGGAGGTGGTGTCACCCACGACGTTGCCGACGCCGTTGGCAACGTTGTTGCCGCTGAGCACGTCGTGCACGTTGATCAGGTTGTGCGAGTCGTTCTGCTCGATGTCGATGTTGGTGTCACCGGCGTCGTCCGGGGCGGGAATGCTGGAGCCGGGGGCCGGGGTGTCGTTCGGAGGCAGCATGCTCAGTTCCGTAACTTCCTGCTCGAGTGGCTGTGCGGGATGCAGTTCATTGATCGCGACATGCTGGGTGCTCGCGGCGAACTTCTCGACACTGCTCTGGAGTGAGCGGCCGTATTCATCCGCGATCTCGACCGGCGCGTAGTCGAGCACCAGCGACGATGCTTGCAGCACGTCCGTCGCGCTCATGTCCCCGAGTCCGGCGTGATCCAGCGTGGCGCGCGGATCAGCGTCGAAGGCCGCCTGGGCGTCCGGGCTGGTGACGAGCCGCGTAAGGAACTCGTACAGCGTCGGTCCGTCCGGCTGGCCGGGCGCGTCCTGCGCCCCCGGGCTGGAAGTGAAGGTCTCGGCACGGCCCGGGGCATCATCCGGCTGAGAGTGGATCATGATGCTTTCTCCCTGCCTCAGCTGAAACTCGGTTACGTGTGACCGAGTGAAGATCGTGCCCGATCCCTCACTCCCAGCGAGCACGTTACTGCGGGCTGTGCCCGTGGCCATCGGGTACAACTCCTAGTGAGTGGGGGCACTATTAGGGGATGGGGTCGTGACTCGACTAGGGGACGCATGGGGGGATCCGTCAGCGCTATGTGATCGGGCACGCGCTAAGTTGTCACCGCCCTGAGTGTCATCGGGCGGTCGGCTGGCCCCGTGACCGGACTTCCCCGGCGTGCGGCTCGAGTACCGTCCGATGATCCGAAAGGTGATCACGGGAAGGGGTTGCATGCCTTACGTCCTGGGGATCCATGTGGGGGCCACGGCGACCTCCGCCGCCATCGCGCGGCGCCAAGGCGGCACATGGGGTGCGGCCACTCCGGTGCCGCTGAGTTCCACCGGGCACACCGTTCCGACGGTGCTGTGCCGAGTCCAGGACGGCTCGTTCGTCGCCGGGGAACCGGCGAGCAGGCAGGAACTGACCCACCACGAATGGGTCGTCCGAGGATTCACCCGCCAGGTCGGCGACGACGCCCCCTTGCTGGTCGGCAGCGAGTTCGTCACCGCGCAGGCGCTGGTCGCGGCCGTGGTCGAATGGGTCGCCGATACCGTCGCTCAACAACTCGGTCACCCGGCCGAGCACATCACCGTCGCGCACAGCGCGGCGTGGGGACCGTTCCGCAGTCATCTGGTGCGCCAAGCGCTCGCCGGGCTCGGCCTGCGCGACCTGACGCTGGTGCCGGAACCGGTGGCCGTGGCGCTCGACTACGCGAGCAAGCAGCAGGTCGCCGATCAGGAGACGGTGGCCGTCGCCAACGTCGGCGGCACCGGATTCGATGCGACCGTGCTGCGCCGCCGCGCCCCCGGCTTCGACGTGCTCGGGTCCTCATTGGACTCCGGGCACCCGAGCGGGCAGGACCTCGACGACGAGTTGTTCTCCCACCTGCGGGCGGAGTTCTCGGCCCAGCTCGACGCGCTGGACCCGGCGGATCAGACGCACCGCGCGGCCCTGTCCGGGCTGCGAGCCGACTGCGTCCGGGCCAAGGAAGCGCTGTCCTACCACCCGGGAACCACGGTCCGAGTGGACGTGCCGGGGCTGCGCACCGACTTCGCGATGTCCCGTTCCCGCTACGAACAGCTGGTCCGCACGCACCTGGAACGCGTCCCGGAATTGCTGTTGCAGGCCGTGCAGTCCGCGGCGGTGAGCCCGGAGGACCTCTCGGCGCTCGTCCTCGCGGGCGGCACGATGCGCGTCCCGCTGGCCAAGCAGCTCGTCGCCGAGCGCCTCGAACGGACCCCGCAGGTCGACACCGCGCCGGAACTCGTCGCGGCCCGCGGCGCGGCGGTCTCGGCGGTCGGCGTGCTGTCCTCGGTGAGCGATCAGGCCGCCTCCGTCGCGGAGACCAGCGTGCTGATGCGCGTCGAGGGACCAGGTGGCCTCGACGTCATCGACGGGGAGCCGGAACGAGACGATCCGGTCCGGCCACCGGTGCAGGTGGAACCGATGTACCTGGAACCGCCGGACGAAGACCGGAAACGGCTGTTCAAGATCCTCAAGCTGAGCGCGGCGGCGCTGCTGATCATCGGTGGCCTGGTCCTGACCGTGGTGCAAGGCGTCGGCGGCGACCAACCGACGAGTCCGATGACCAGCCAACAGCGTTAGGAGCCCGTTCGGATGGCTTGCGCAGGTGTCCGGGCAGCGAAACCTCAGCGGCTTCCTGGCCACTCCTCCCGATGTGGCCGCGACGCCTCGTGCGGCCCCCCGCACGGCGAAATCGCCGGGAGGAAGCCACGGGGAACCCGCCGGTGTTCGACCTGCGCGCGTCGTCACCGCTCATCGGCTCCGCCGTGGGCGAAACGACGACTACAAGATCGTTCTGTGAAGGCTCCTCAGCCGCACCACCCGCATCCCCGAGTGACCCGTGAAACGAGGTCTCCGTGAACCGAGGATTCCTGTGAACCACCGGACAGCCACCGCCCCGAACCTGGTCACCGGCCTCCGCGCCGTCCGGTTATGGGAGTCGATCGCGGCCGCCCCCGCGGCGCCGGTGCAGGTCGGTGTGCAGGCGGCGGGCGGCTACGGCAAGACCACGCTGCTCGACGAACTCGCCGCCGCCTACCGGGCCGCCGACGTGCCGGTCTCGATGAGCGCCCACGGCGTCGACCCGGCGACCACCGCCGTGCTCATCGACGACGCGCACCTGCTCGACGACGCCGAGGTGCGCGCCGTGCGGGAGCTGACGCGGCACCCGCAGGCGCGGCTGATCGTCGCCTACCGGCCGTGGCCGCGCGGCACGGAGCTGAGCGAGCTCGTGCACACCCTCGGCCGCACCGGTCCGCCCGTGGTGCTGGCCGGCTACACCGAGCAGGACCTGGCCGCCCGCGTCGAACGTGGCATCGGCTCCGTACCGCCGGCCGAATGGCTGGACCGGCTGCTGGCGCAGACCGGCGGCGTCCCGCGTTTCGTGGAGGGCGTGCTCGCCGACGCCACCCCGCAGGACCTCACCCGCCGCGGTGTGCCGCCGCGGATCGTCGAACAGGTCCAGCAGGAGATCGACGGGCTCGGCGAGGAGGGCCGTACGTGCGCCGTCGCGATCGCCGTCGGCGCTTCCCCGCATCCCGACGTGCTGGCCTGGTTGCTCGAACTCGATCCGGCCGAGGTGGTGCCCGCGCTGTCCGCGATCCGGGCGAGCGGGCTGACGGACGGCTCCGACGAGCTGCTGCCGCTGGTCCGCAAAGCCGCGCAACTGCTGACTCCCGTCGATCAGCGGCTGCGGATCGTGCGCAAGCTGGTGCGGGTGCAGCTCGACCGGGGACGGCCGGTTCTGGGTTTGCTGCGGCCGTTCCTGGAGTTCGAGATGACCGCGGCCGCCGACCCCATGTTGGCCGAGGCGTTCGAGCAGGCCGGGGTGGAAGCGGCCGAGCAGGCCCCGGAACTCGCCTCGCGGTTCTTCGACGCCGCCGTCTCCGAAGGCACCCCGCCGACCCGGCTGGCCGCGCGCCGAGCCAAGGCGGCCGCGATCGCCGGGAACTTCGACGAGGCGCTGCGGCTGGCCGACGCGGTGATCGTGGACGAGTCGGTGCCGGATCGGGCGCTCGGTGTGCGGGTGGCGGCCAGCGTGCTCGCCCACCGCGGGCTGCCCGCCCGCTCCGCGCAGCTGTGCCGCTGGTCGGCGGAGCACTTGCGCTGGCCGGGCGACCGGGCCTACGCGGCCGTGTCGCTGATCGGCACGGGCCGGCTGGCCGAGGCCGAAGAACTGCTGGCGTCCGTCACCGACCCGGGGCCGCCCACTTCGTTGTCCGGTTCGTCGGACCAGCTCGTCGACGGCCTCCGGGAGTCGATCAAGGGAAGCGCGGTGACCGCGTTGTCCCAGCTGGCCAGGTCCGCGTCGTTGGCTGAACCGGTCGGCGGCGACACCTTGGTCCCCGACACGCCGGCGGCCATCGCCACGCTGGCCGCGTTGCACTGCGGTGAGCTCGACGTCGCCGCCTCCATGGTGGGACGCGCCATCGAAGCGGGCAGCGGCGGTCCGATGCTGGCGGTGCGCCACCGGCTGCTCGCGGCGTGGATCCCACTCGCCCGCGGCGACACCCTCGCGGCGCGTACCGCTCTGGACACCGCGGTGTGCTCCCCGGATTCGCTGCAGGCGCGGGACCGGCTGCTTGCCACGGCGATCGAGGCGGGGATCGCCGACCGCGACAACGACACCGCCGCGCTGAACGCGGTGCGCGGCCGTGCCCGTCAAGCCATCGCCGAGCACCCGGCGGACCTGTTCGGCCTGCTCGCGCTCGGTGAGCTCGCCGTGTCCTGCGCGCGGCTGCACGACCAGGACTGGGTGGAGCCGCACTTGCGCGCCGCGTTCACCTTGCTCGGCGAACTGGGCGATCCGCCGTTGTGGTCGGGCCTGCTGCGGTGGAAGTGCCTGCAGGCCGCCATCGTGAGCGAGGACGCCGGCACCGCCCGCACGCACGTGGCCGCGCTGGAGGCGATGGCCTCGCACAATCCGATGTCGGCCGCGATGGCCGCCGCGGCGCGCACCTGGCTGGGCGTGCTCGTCGGGGAAGTCGACCGCGAACAGGCCGAGCAGGCCGCGCGCGGACTGCACGCGGCCGGCCTCACCTGGGACGGCGCCCGCCTCGCGGGACAGGCCGCGTTGCGCACCGCCGACCGCCCGACGATGTTGGCGTTGCTGGAATGCGCCCGCTCGTTGCAGGGCAAACCGGCGCGACCGCGTTCCGTCGGCGATCCCGGCGACCAGAACCTGCTCAGCGACCGCGAACGCGAAGTCGCCGAACTGGTCCTGTCCGGACTCACCTACAAGCAGGTCGGCAAACGCCTGTTCATCTCGGCCAAAACGGTCGAACACCACATCGGCCGGATCAAGCAACGCCTCGGCGCCACGTCCCGGGAGGACCTGCTCACCCGGCTACGCGCCATGCTCGACGCCTGACTCGCGCGGGCCTCGGCACGGCTCGTTCGTCGCAGTGGTCAGGACCTTCCCCGCACCACGGCGATCACACGCCGCGCGGGGAAGGCTCTGGCCTACTTCGCCGGAACGTTCAAGGACAGCCCCGCGCGAAGTGTTCCGGCGATCTCGCTCAGCGCCTCGTTGAAGCGGGTTCCGGCTTGGCGGAGGTTGCCGAAGCCGTGGATCAGGTCGTCGAAGCGCCGGGCCACCACCGGCACACCGGCCTCCGCCAGCCGCTGCGCGTACGCCTCGCCTTCGTCGCGCAGCGGGTCGAAGCCGGCGGTCACCACGTGCGCCGGGGGCAGGTCGCTGAGGTCGTCGGCCAGCAACACCGACAGACGCAGGTCGGTGCGGTCGAGGGCGGGACCCGCGTACTGGTCGAGGAACCAGTCCATGTCGCCGTCGGTCAGCAACAGGCCCTCGCCGAACAGCTCCCGCGAGCGACGCCGCACCGACGCGTCGACCGCCGGGTACATGAGCAGCTGGAACGCCGGTTTGCGCTCCCCTTGCCGCGTGGTGTGGTACGAGACCGTCGCGGCGAGGTTGCCGCCGGCGCTGTCCCCGCCGACCGCGATCCGGTCGGGCCGGGTGCCCAGTTCACCGGCTTTGTCCACGGCGTAGCGGAACGCGGCCATCGCGTCGTCGAACGCGGCGGGGAAGCGGTCCTCCGGGGCCAACCGGTAGTCCACCGACAGCACTCGCACTCCGGCGGTCTTGGCGAAGAAGCGGCACAGGTCGTCGTGGCTGTCGAGGTCGCCGATGACCCAGCCGCCGCCGTGGAAGAACACCAGCAGCGGGCTGTGCTCGGTCAAGTCCTGCGGCCGGTACAGCCGGGCGGCGAGCTCGCCGTTCGGAGTGGGGATGGTGCGTTCGCCGACGGCGACACCGGGCAGCTGGGCGCGGTCCACGATGCCGGTGGACTGGGCCATCAGGGCGCGGGACAGCTCGGCGGCCCCTGCGCTCAGCCGGGTGCTGCCGCTGATCTTCTGCATCTTGAGCAGCAGCTGCGCGTCGAGCGAGAGTTCCTGGCCGTCGAGCCGCAGCGGTGCGCCCGCGATCGCCCGGCGCAGCGGCCGAGGCAGGGCGAATGCCGCGTGCAGTCCGGCACCGAGCACTCGGGGACGCAGCCGAGGCGGGATGAGTTCGACGACTTTCGACATGGGCAAAGACCTCCCGGGGACGGACCGTGCGCGTGAGGCTACTACCAAGTAGCTGTGGCCCGGGACACCCGATCAACGCTTTGACTTGAAGTTAAGTGGAGGTCGTAGCGTGATCAACGTCCGGGTGGGATCGGACGCAGTCTGATGAAAGGATCGAACGATGACCGTGACCGTGGTGGGAATCGGTGGTTCGGTGCGCCCGGACTCGCAGTCCGAGCGCGCGATGCACGCCGTGCTCGCCGGGGCGCGCGAAGCCGGCGCGAAAGTGCAGGCCATCGGCGGTGAAAGCCTGATCCTGCCGTTCTACGACCCGCACCTCACCGAACGCACCGACGCGGCCAGGGAACTCGTGGCGGCACTGCGCGTCGCGGACGGCGTGGTGCTGTCCTCGCCCGGCTACCACGGCACCATCTCGGGGCTGTTGAAGAACGCCGTCGACTACGTCGAGGACCTGCGTGACGACGAGCGGCCCTACCTCGACGGCCGTGCCGTCGGCTGCGTGGGAGCCGCGTACGGGTGGCAGGCCTCGGTGACGACCCTGCAGGCGCTGCGGTCGGTGGTGCACTCGCTGCGCGGGTGGCCGACGCCGCTGGGCGCGGCGGTGAACTCCTCGGAGGTCCGGTTCGGACCGGAGGGGGAGTGCTCGGACCCGAAACTCGCCGGGACGCTGAGCACGATCGGCGCTCAACTCGTGGAGTTCGCCGAGAAACGTCGATGACCTGGTGCAACGCCCGTCGATGATTGACTTGAGGCTGAAGCGGGTACCCGGACGGCTGAACCCGAACCGATTGCGCACCCGGCGCGAGGAGGTACGTGATGACCGAGAGCAAGTCTCCGATCACCAGCCCGCTCCGCGACTCCGACAAGGACATCACCGGCAAGGCGTTGCAGGGCACCCTGGTCGACCTGATCGATCTGCACCTGGTGGCGAAGCAGGCGCACTGGAACGTGGTCGGCCGGTTCTTCCGCGACGTGCACCTGCAGCTCGACGAGCTGGTCACCACGGCCCGGGGATTCGCCGACGACGTGGCGGAACGCGCCGCCGCGCTGGGCATCTCCGCCGACGGCCGGGCTTCGACGGTGTCGAAGAACTCCGGGCTGCCGACGCTCGAACAGGGCTGGCACACGGATCGCGAGGTCGTGCGAGCCACCGTGGACGCGCTCGCGGCGCTGATCAGCCGCCTCCGCGCCCGGATCGACGAAACGGACAAGACCGACCTGGTGTCGCAGGACCTGCTGATCAGCATCGCCCAGGAACTCGAGAAGGCCCACTGGATGTGGGAAGCACAACTCACCGAATCCTGACTTCGTTCCCGCTGCGATCTCGCCTTGCCTGGGGGGTCGGGTGGCGGAACCTCAGTTGGTCTCTCGCCGCGGGATATTTTTCCCTAGCGGCTCCGCCACGAGGGAAAAAGCCGTCCTCACGAGGGACCAACTGAGAACCCGCCGGTGAGCGGCTCGCTTTGGTAAGCGCTGCTCAGCGGCTTCGCCGCTGACAAGACGACGACAATGTCGAACAGGGCGAAAGCAAAACAGGTTCTCGTGAAACGACCCGGTGCTCCTAGTGAGCACCGGGTCGTTTCATGTCGTCAGCGGCGGGCGCGTTCGTACTGCTTGGGCCAGAGGTCTGAGGCGCGGAGGCGGTCTGCCGCGTGCAGAGGCCAGTGCGGGTCGCGGAGCAGTTCGCGGGCCAGCAGCACCACGTCGGCCGAACCCGAGTTCACGACCTCCTCGGCCTGCTCGGGCGAGGTGATCAGGCCGACCGCGCCGGTCGGGACCTCGGCTTCGAGCTTGATCTGCCGGGCGAACCTGGTCTGGTAACCGGAGCTCACCGGGATCTGCGCGTCCGGCACGGCGCCGCCCGTCGACGCGTCGATCAGGTCCACCCCGTGCTGGGCGAGCAACCTGCTCAGCCGCACCGAGTCGTCCCCGGTCCAGCCGCCTTCGACCCAGTCCGTCGCCGACAGCCGCGCCAGCAGCGGGCGGCCTTCCGGCCACACGGCGCGCACCGCGTCCACGATCTCCAGCAGCACGCGGACGCGGCCGTCGAAGTCCCCGCCGTAGCGGTCCGTCCGGTCGTTGATCAGCGGCGAGTAGAACTGGTGCCCCAGGTAGCCGTGCGCGAAGTGCAGCTCGATCACGTCGAAGCCCGCCTCGTCGGCGCGGTGGGCGGCGTCGGCGAACCGCTGCGGGAGCGCGGCGACCTCGTCCTCGGTCAGCGCACGCGGGGCGGCGAGTTCGCCGAACGCGTTCGCGGTGGAGCTCACCGTCTGCCAGCCGCCCTCGGACTCGGACACCGTGGCGCCCCCTTCCCAAGGTGCGGCGGCCGATGCCTTGCGGCCCGCGTGCCCCAGCTGGACGGCGGGCGTGGCGCCCTGTTCCCGCAGGAAGTCCGTGATCCGGCGCCAGGCGGCGGCCTGCTCATCGTTCCACAGCCCGGTGTCGCCGGGGCTGATGCGGCCTTCCGGTGCGACGGCGGTCGCTTCGGCCATGACGAGCCCGGCGCCGCCGATCGCGAACTGGCCGAGGTGCACGAGGTGCCAGTCGCCGGGCACGCCGTCCACTGCGGAGTACGTGCACATGGGGGAGACCCAGACGCGGTTTCGGATGGCGGTGTCGCCCAGCTTGAACGGGTCGAAGAGATGGCTCATACCGGTAACTACACACTTGCACACGCAGGTATTCCGCGCTGTGCGTCACTCGGCGCGCGACGTGGGTCACGCCGGCGCGGGGTGTGCCTACCGGCGGCGCCTGGGAGTCCGCTCGATGCGGCGTGGAAACGTGCTGGGAATGTCGAATTCCGACCGCGCGGCGGGAATTCGTTCAGCCGGTTCCCAGTGAATTAGCAGTGCCTTCGCGTCGAATGCGGCGGAATTCCGCCGGTAGATTCATTCATGTCGGAGCCGAACGGCACCGGCGAAAGAGTAGAAATCACGACCAGGAGGTCACACAATGGGTTTCCCCATCCCGGTTCCCGGTAAGCGCCCGCACTTCCCGCGTCCCGAGCATCCCGCTCCGGGCGAGCCGCCGCGGAAGTGACCCATTCCGGAGTGGCCGGCGGCGCCCGTATCGTCGCCGGCCATTCCGGGTGCTCAGGAGAGGGGAACGATGACTGCCGCACCAGGAATTCGGGAGATCTTCGCCCGGTTCCGGCCCTTCCTGCGGCCGGAACGCGGCGGACTGCTCGCCGCGGGACTGCTGCTGGTGCTGGCCGCGCTGGCCGATACGGCGGCGATCTGGATGTTCATGCTGATCACCGACGATGCGCTGGCGGCAGGCAGTCTTGACGCCTTCTGGGTTCCGGGGCTGTCCTGGCTGGCGATCGCGGCGTTCGGGGCGGCGGCCTCTTTCGGCGGCGCCTACCTCTCCACGCGTGCCGCCGAACGATTCCTGGTGCGCTTGCGCGCGCACGTGTTCGCGCATGTGCAACGACTGTCGCCCGATTTCTTCGCGCGCCGAAAAATGGGCGACCTGGTGGCCAGGTTGTCCGGGGACGTGGAGGCGGTGGAAAGGCTCGTCGCCTCCGGAATGGTGGAAACGGGAACCGCGCTTTTCAGCGTCGTCCTCTACGCGGGTGCCGCGCTCTACCTGCGCTGGGATCTCGCATTGCTCTCGTTCGCGCTCGCGCCCGCTTTCTGGCTGGTGGCCCGGAAGTTCTCCGCCGGAATGCGCGTCGCCTCCCGGGAAGAACGCGCCGGAAACGGTGAGATCGCCACCGTCGTGGAAGAAGGCCTCTCCCACGTCGAGCTCGTGCAGTCCGCCAACCAGCAGAACCGCCAGGACGCGAAGCTGCACACGGCCTCGATGCGCTGGTTCCGCGCCAAGTTGACCGAGGCGAGGCTGTCCGCGCTGTACCCACCGCTGGTCACGATGGTCGAGACGGTGTGCATCCTGCTCGTCATCGGGGTCGGGGTCTGGGAGATCTCCGCCGACCGCATCACCATCGGCGGCCTGATGGCCTTCGCCGCCTACATCGGCTACCTGTACCCGCCGCTGCAAGACCTGGGGCGCATCACGATGGCGGTGACCGCCGCCCGCGCCGGATCGGAGCGGTTGATCGAACTCCTCGACGCCCGGCCCGCGGTGGTCGACGCTCCGGGCGGCACCGCCCAGCTGCCTCGGAGCAACCGGCCCGGCCGCTCCATCGAGTTCGACCGGGTCGTGTTCCGCTACCCGCAGGCAGCGGAGCCCGCACTGCGGGATTTCCGGCTGCAGGTCCATCCTGGCGAGTTCGTGCTGATCACCGGCCCGAGCGGGGTGGGGAAGTCGACGCTGGCGCGGCTGCTGCTGCGGTTCTACGACCCGGAGGCCGGGCGCGTGCTGCTCGACGGCGTGGACCTCACCCGGCTCCCGCTGCACGCGGTCCGCGACCAGGTCGGCTTGGTGCCGCAGGAAGCGGACATGCTGCACGGCACCGTCGCCGAGAACATCGCGTTCGCGCGCCCGGAAGCCACCGAGTCCGAGATCGTCGCCGCCGCGCGGGAAGCCGACGCCGACGAGTTCGTCCGAGCGCTGCCCGAGGGCTACGACACGATGCTCGGGGAGCGGGGTGCACTGCTGTCCGGCGGCCAGCGCCGCCGCATCGCGATCGCCCGTGCCGTGCTGCGCCGCACCCCGGTGCTGGTGCTCGACGAGCCGACGAACGGCTTGGACGCGGAGTCGAAGCGCAAGGTCATCGCCCCGCTGCGCAACCTGGCTCGCACCCGCACGACCATCCTGATCAGCCACGATCCGGAGCTCGCCGAGCTCGCCGACCGGGTCGTCGTGCTGCGCGCCGGACCGGCTCGCCACCACGGCACCGCAGGCTCGCGGGCCGGGCACGTGATCAGTGGAGACCTGTCCGCCCCGGCGCCGGACGACGCGCCCACGGTGCAGCTGCACCGCCCCTGGCTCGCGGGGCTGACCGATCCGCTGAACGCGCGCGGGCGGGCGTGACCGGTTCTTCTTCCCGGCGCCCACACGGGGCACTCCGGCGAGAAACCGATCACGGCCAGGAGGACTGCCGGAAGCACCCGAGCGAAGTGACCTGCACGCCCACACTGGTGAGCAGGAGGCGGCTCCGCACCAGGTGAATGTCCCCTTTGCCCGATGTGAGCGGTCAACGGGCCGTCAGCTGACGAGCCGGCGGAGTGAACGTCCCTTCGTGAGCGGTCGAAGGGACGTTCACTCCAGGTCGGGTGTCCGGCTCAGACGAGGCCCACGGCGCGACGGGCGAAGTGGATCTCCGCCGCGACCTGGCGCAAAGTCTCCGCCACCACCAGCGAACCGTGGCCCGCGTCGTAGCGGTAGAACTCGAACGGGACTTCCCGCCCGGCGAGCCGGTCCAGGTAGTTCAAGATCTGCTGGATCGGGCACCGCGGATCGTTGTCCCCGGCCAGCACCAGCACCGGAGCCCGCACCTCGTCCACATAGGTCAGCGGCGAGCATTCCGAGTACACCGCCGGGATCTCCTCCGGCGAACCGCCGAACAACGCCCGGTCGTAGGCGCGCAGCGGCTCCATCTCGTCGGCGTAGGCCGACACGTAGTCCGCCACCGGCACCCCGGCGACTCCGCCCGCCCAGCGCTCCGGCTGCGTGCCCAGCGCCAGCAAGGTCAGGTAGCCGCCCCACGAAGCCCCGGCGACCACGCTCAACGCGGGCGTCGTGAGCCCTTCGCGGACCGCCCAGTCGTGCACGTGGGCGACGTCGGCGAGCTCGGTCAGGCCCGGCCTGCCCTCGATCGCGTCCCGCCAGGCCGAGCCGTAGCCCGTCGAACCCCGGTAGTTGATCTCCACGACGGCGAAGCCCGCGTCCAGCCACGCCGCCCGGTACGCCGAGAACCGGTCCTCGTCCGCCGCGTGCGGCCCGCCGTGCAGGTTGAACACCGTCGGCACCGGCCCGTCCCCGGTCGCAGCCGGGCGGGACACCAGCGCGTGCACGGTGTCGTTCGGGCCGTAGGGAACCGGCACGAACACGTCGCTCACCGGCTGCGATTCCGGTGGCCGCTCGCCGGGCGGAGTCAGCAGCACCTGGTCGGCACCGTCCGCGCTCAACGTCCGCACCAGCGACGGAGTGGCCGCCGACGACCACGAGTACTCCACCGAACGATCCGGCCGCACCGAGGCGTTGCCGACGGTCCCGGCCGGGGTGG
Source organism: Saccharopolyspora gloriosae (assembly GCF_022828475.1). GTDB lineage: Bacteria > Actinomycetota > Actinomycetes > Mycobacteriales > Pseudonocardiaceae > Saccharopolyspora_C > Saccharopolyspora_C gloriosae_A. Next base: position 263,884 of record NZ_CP059557.1, read on the forward strand.
ACAGCTCGGTCAGCTCGTCCGAGTCGAGGTCGTAGCGGTGCATCGTGGTGCGCGCGTGGTGGGTGTGCGCGATCAGCAGCGCCGTGCCGTCCGGATACCAGTCCGCCGAGACCTCACCGGGCAGCCCGAGGTCGATCTCCCGCTCGGTGTCGGCCAGCACGTCCCAGATCAACAGTTCTTCCCGGCCGTGCCGCTCGTGCAGCACCAGCAGCCGCGGATCTCCCGCCACCGGCGCGAAGTCCAGCGCGTCCAGGCCCTTTCCCGGCCCGTCCCACTTGTCCGCGACCGTCGCCGCGCCGTCCACCCGCAGCACCCGCAGCGCCGGGTGCCTGCTGTCGCCGTGCTCGGAGTGCGAGAGCACCAGCAGGCTCTCGTCCCAGGACAGCGCGGACAGCCCGCCGTCCTGCTCGTGCTCGTAGACGACCTCCGGCGCCCCGCCCGCGCGCGACACCCACACCGTGACGCCGTCGTCGGTGGACATGCCGACCCCGGTGACCGTCGGCCCCAGTTCCAGCCCCGCCGGGTAGCCGGCGTGCACCCCGGGCAGCGCCGCTTCGGGTTTGCCGCCGGTGGCGGCGAAGTCCTCGCTCACCCACGACCCGAACTCGTCGCCGTCGGTGTCGTCGAACCACCACACCCGCGCGCCGTCCGCGGACAGCGTGCCGTGGAACGTCCCGTTCGGGCGGTCGGTGACCTGGCGGTGCTCCCCGGAGTCCCGATCCCACGCGTACAACTCCCAGGTGCCGCTGGAGTTGGAGACGTACAGGTTGCGCCCCGGCGCGTCCCGCGCCCAATCCGGCAGCGACACCCGCGGCGCGCTGAACCGCGCCCGCCACCGAGCCTCCCGCTCGGCGTCGTCGAACAGCTCTTCCGGAATCTTCGCGTCTGGGTAGGTGCTCACCTCACCGATCCTGCCCGATCCCCCGACACCACGCCGCCCCTTCCACCCGGGCGAGCCCGCGAGGTGGATCACCGGCTCGCGGACTCGCCCGGCCACGTCACGAGAAACGACCTGGCCGGAGCCCCTCGGGAGTTCCGGCCAGGTCGCGCACCTGTTGATCCGCGCCGGGCGAACGCGTTAGCTGATCGCCTGGCTCGCGCATCGGTAAACAGTGGCGATCGAGGTACCGCCTTCGGCGGCAATGCAGATCGCGCACGCCGTTCCGAACGTGGCCCCGCAAGCGACAGCGCATGCGATTCCAACGAAAACGACCACCGTCCACCTGATTCCTTGAGCCGCGAGGCAGTCGTTGAACTTGGTCCAGCTGAATCCTTGCGCGGTAATGGGCTGCGCGCTCGGTTTGCCCCAATCGGCGCCGTCCGTAAGGTGCGGACCGTGCTCGTCGAGGACCATGTCGAAGGCCGGATCGCCATCTTTCCAAATTTGGAAACGAACGGAGGTCTCAGATACCCGGGCGATCTTTGTTTCGATCGTGTGGGCGAGATTCCCCTGCTTGTCGAAAAGAACGGTCAGGGCGCTCGGGTCGTTTTCCTCCTGGGCGGCCGGAAATCTTACGTAGTCGTACGTTTCCGGTAATGAGAACGTTGTGCCCTCGTCGAAGCGGACAGCGGATCGGTCGATTCCCGAAAGTGCGGACGGTGCCGAACTGACGTGCTCACACGGCGACTGCGAGCCATGCGGCAAGCGCGACGATCAAACAGAAGCTTGCTGCGACCGGATAGTACGGGATGTTGACGATCGGTATCGATGCCGCAAGCAGTGCTATTGCTAGCCCTGTAGTGAGGTGTCCCCAGTTGAACCTGCGTCTAGTCAATTGTCCCATCTCGTTCCCGGTGAGCGTCGCCGCGGCGGCGAGCGTACAGATGCGCACATAACCAAGCAACAATTATGGAAGAAATTGTCGGAACTTCTTGCGGAATCCGGACCAGGCCGTTCGCTAGTTCACTGCTCGTCGAGGACGCCGGGGGTTTCGTGCAGCACGACGCTGTCGTGCAGCGAGACGCGTGACATCCGGAAGCTGTTGCCAGGTGCCGCTTCGTCGGAATGGCCGAAGGCGATGCCGAACAGGAGCTTGAGCTCTTGGGGAACTCCTAGGAAATCGCGGATGGTGTCGGCGTAGGAACCGAGCGCGGTTTGCGGGATGCCGCCGAGTCCACGAGCGGTCAGGGACAGGAGGAAGTTCTGCGCGTACATGCCGATGTCGCCGGCGGCTCGTACGCCGTCGCCGAACTGGGGCATGAAGAGGAAGGCGACGTGCGGGGCGCCGTAGAAGGCGAGGTTGTCCAGAATGACGCCCCTCCTGCCTGCTTTGTCCGCTCGCTCGATGCCCAGGGAGCCGTAGAGCGTGGCGGCGTGCTCGTGCGCTCGCTCCAGGTAGGTGCCTTCTCCGAAGTCGGCGTAGTCGAAGGTGAAGTCGGAGGAGTGCCTTCCCTCCTCGTCGGCCTTGATGAGTTCCTTGCTCAGCTGGTCGCGGGCCGATCCGGAGGCCACGTGCACGGTCCAGGGCTGGGTGTTGCAGTTCGACGGGGCGGTCTGAGCGTCCTCGAGCACTCCCCGGATGTCCTGCGGGGCGAGCGGTGTGGACTTGAACCTGCGCACGGAATGCCGTGATTTCGCGATCTCCGAGAAGTGTGCGGCTGGGGTGGTCATGAAGTTCCCTTCTTCGCATGGCGGACGAGGTACGCGCCGGCAGGCGGCGCGACAGAGACCGCCCTTTTGACAGTCGCCAGCGTAACGCCGGTGACTGCCAATAAGTCAACTGATAGCATGGAGTGCGTGACTGATGCCACTGACCTGCGGGAACGGCGACGTCGTGCCACCCGGGCGGAGATCGAGGCCGTAGTTCTCGACCTGTTCGCCGAGCACGGTTCGGATCGGACGACCGTCGAGGAGATCGCCGCTGCGGCGGGTGTCTCCCAGCGCACCTTCTTCCGCTACTTCCCGACGAAGGAGGACGCCGCGCTCGACGCCAGTCGCGGGTTCCAGGAGTTCATCGCCGCCCGCATCGCCCGCCTGGGCGGCGGCGAGCCGGTTCTGCCTGACCTGTTCGGGGCGTTCGCGGAAGCCTTGGCCGACATTGCGACGAGTGATGACGCGCTGATCGAACGCCTGCTGCGGGTCCGCGGTCTGGCCGCCGAAGACGAGAACCTCCGCGACTCCCTGCTGGCCCTCGATCAGCAGCTCTGCCGCGACAACCAGCACCTCGTGATCACCATGCTCGGTGACGGCGATGCGTTGCGCGCCCGCGTGATGGTGGAGACCGTGAGCGTCGCCCTCCGGGCTGCGCTCGACGAATGGGCTCGGCTCCGGTGCCAGGGGCAAGATGTCGACCCGGTCGACGTCTTTCGCCGGACCTGGGACTACTTGGGGCAGATGCTCGGCAGTTCCTGCGTTCGGCCTGCGTCCCCGAGTGCGTGATCGGCCCGACCGTCAGGGGAGAAGGTCCAGGCCGGTGAGCCCGGCTCCAAGATCTTCTCCCAACGGGGGGCTTTGCGGCATAGAAAAGGGCCTGGCCGAAACCCCTTATGGAGTCCTGGCCAGGCCCTTTACCTGTCGGGGTGGCGGGATTTGAACCCACGACCTCTTCGACCCGAACGAAGCGCGCTCCCAAACTGCGCCACACCCCGATCAATCAGCGGGAACCTCTCGGGTACTTGTCCGCCGCTGAAAAGAAGTCTAGCGGATGTTCGCGCGTGCCCCGGAAGGGGGTTGCCGAACATGCCGGTGGACTTGGGGGAACCGGCCTGCGAGCGCGGGACCAGCGTCAACAGCGTCGCCTCCGGCGGGCAGGCGAAGCGCACGGGTGCGTACGGGGAGGTGCCCAGGCCCGCTGAAACGTGCAGGTGCATCCGGTCGCCCCACGTCGACGCGCCCCGCGCCCGGGACCGGTCCAGCTCGCAGTTCGTCACGATCGGCCCGTAGCCCGGCACCCGCAGCTGACCGCCGTGGGTGTGCCCGGCGAGCACCAGGTCGTAGGCGTCGTCGGCGAACGCGTCGAGCACCCGCGGCTCCGGCGAGTGCGTCAGGCCCAGGCTCAGCTGCGCTTCCTGCGGGGGAGTGCCCGCGACCTTGGAGTACTTGTCCCGCTTCAAGTGCGGGTCGTCCAGCCCGGCGATGTGGATCCGGATGCCGGAGAGCTCGATGTCGTGCCAGCGGTGCGTCACGTCGACCCAGCCGCGTTCGGTCATCGCCGCCCGCAGGTCCCGCCAGGGCAGTGGGTCACCGTGGATCCGCTTCGTCTTCGCCGACGGCAGCAAGTAGCGCGCCGGGTTCTTCGGTTTCGGGCCGTAGTAGTCGTTGCTGCCGAACACGAACACGCCGGGCCGGTCCAGCAGTGCGCCCATCGCGCGCAGCGCGGCCGGAACCGCTTGCGGGTGCGCGAGGTTGTCGCCGGTGTTGACCACCAGGTCGGGGGCGAGCTCGGCGAGCCCGGCGACCCAGCGCTGCTTGGAACGCTGGTTCGGCATCATGTGCAGGTCGGAAATGTGCAGGACACGCAACTCGGGAGCACCCTCGGCGAGCACCGGAACGGTGGCGCGTCGTAGCGTCCAGTGCCTTCGTTCCACGCCTGCGGCGTAACCGAAGGTCGCGGCACCCAGAGCGCCGCCGGCGAGCATGATCCGACCCAGCTTGTTCACGCCGTCCAGCCTACGGCCGGTGGTGGCCCCGCGACGCTCGGGATGGGGCCGCTCGCGGAGCCTCCGATCAGGCCGGGGCGGCGTGGCGCCAGTACGCCAGCGCGTACACCCGGCGGCGATCCAACCCGAGTTCCCGCTGGCAGTACTCCCGGATCTGGTGCACCGCCGCGGCTTCCGCGCCCACCCACACGTCCGGCCGCGAGCCGAGGTCGGCGGTCCGCACGGCGTCCGCCAGCAAGGTGCTCAGCCCGGCGGGAACACCGTCGCGATGCAGCCACGTCCACGTCACGTCCGCCCGCGCGCGGATCTCCTGGCGCTCCGCCTCGTCGGCGATCTCGGCGAACACCTGCACCCGAGCGCTTTCGTCCAGCTCGTCGACCATCGCCAGCATCGCGGGTAGCGCCGTCTCATCCCCGGCGAGCACGAGCCGGTCCGCCGCCGGGTCCGCCCGGTACGACGGGCTCGGCCCGACCGCCACGATCTGATCGCCGGGCCGGACCGCCCGCGCCCAGGCGGAGCCGGGGCCGTCGTGATCGTGCACGACCAGGTCGATCGCGAGCCGCTGCCGGGCCGCGTCGAACCAGCGGACCGTGTAGGTGCGCTGCTTCGGCTGCTGCTCGCGCGGCAGCGCGAACACCTCCGCTCGGTCCCGTCCCAGCGGCGTCGGCTGCCCGGGACGCGGCAGGCACAGCTTGATCCGCTGGTCGCTGCCGGTGCTGTCGAAGTCGGCGAGCTCAGCTCCGCCGAGGACCACCCGCACCATGCGCGGGGTGATCCGCTCGACCTCGGAGACCCGAAGCAGCCGGTACCGGGAGCGCACGCGTCGCGTGCTCACCTGCGTGTCCGTCACAACCGCCGAGTGTAGGCAGGTGGCTCACGGCGGGAAGATGCCCGGCGGGATCGGGATGAACGGCGGATCCGGCTGTTGCTCACCCGGCGGTCGTCCCGGTTCGCCCGGTTCGCCCGGAGGCGGTGGTGGCGGTGGTGGTTTCGGAGCCGGCGACGGCGGCGGGACGTAGCCGGTGCTCACCGACAACGTCACCGTCTCGCCGGGCAGGGCGAAACCGCGCGGGGTCTGGCTGGTCACCGAGCCCTTCCGGCGTTCGCTGTTGACCGATCGCTGCTCGACCTTGTACCCGGCCTTCTCCAACGTGCGCTTGGCCCGCTCGGCGGTGATGCCGACGACGTTGGGCACCTGGAACTCGTCGCCGCCGCTCTTGTACCGGTCGGTGACATCCGGCAGCGGGGCCGTGGGCAGCCCCTCGTGGATCGGTTTCATCGCGTCGAACCAGGTGCGCGCCGGAACCTTGCCGCCGTAGATGTTGCCGCCGTTGGCACCGCACAGCGCCGGTGGCGTGCTGTCGCAGATGCCCTGCGGGTTGTCACCGTCGGAGAAGGTCAGCACCGAGCCGGCGAACTGCGGGGTGCCGCCCATGAACCCGGCGGACTGGTGGGCTTCGGTGGTTCCCGTCTTGCCCGCCATCGGCCGCGTCCAGCTCGCGTTGTTCGCGGCTCCGTAGGCGGTGCCGCCCGCTTTGTCGTCCTGGCTCATGCCGACGGCCATCGCGTTCGCGAGCCCCTCGTCGACGGCCTGCTCGCACGGGTCCTCGGTGATGGAGATCGGGTTCCCGTTGCGGTCGAGAATCTGATCGACCGGCGTCGGCGGGCACCAGGTGCCACCGCTCATCAGGGTCGCCGAGACGTTCGCCAGCTCCAGCGGGCTGGTCGGGCCGAAGCCGAGGGTGAACGCCCCGATCTTCTTCTCCTTGACCACGTCGCCCATCGACGGCCCGTTCGCGCCGTTCGGGGCGAGCGGATCACCGCTGAGGTTCGAGTGCAGCAGCGTCTGCCGCATGCCCAGCCGGGTCGCCATGTCGACCGTCTGGTCCAGGCCCACCCGTTCCTGCAATGCCACGAACGCGGTGTTCGGCGAGGTCGCGAGGGCCTTCTGCAAGGTCCGCGGGCCGGGCGTGACGCCTTCGGCGTTGCCGACGGTGTAGGGCGCGGAACCGTTGCGGTAGACGCTCGAGGTGTAGTTGCCGGGGGCCTGGATGGTGTTCTGGATCCCCATCCCCTTCTCCAGCGCGGCGGCCGCCGTGAACACCTTGTAGACCGATCCGGCGCCGAACTTCGCCACGCCGCTGGGCAGCGCGTACGAGGTTTGGCCGCGGCCGGCGTCGTTGCCGAAGTCGCGGTTGGCGACCAGCGCGCGCACCTCGTGCTTGTCCTTGCCGGGTTCGACGACCGCCATCACGTTCGCGATGCCCTTGGTGTCCTTGGGCACGTGCTTTTCGGCGGCGGCTTTCGCCGCGTTGGTCGCCTTCTGGTCCAGCGTGGTGCGGATCGTGTAGCCGCCGGTGCGGAGCTCCTGCTCGGCGAACCCGGCGTTCTGCAAGTAGTCGATGACGTACTTGCAGAAGAAGCCGTCGGCGGGACCGGCTCCGACGCAGTTGTTCGGCAGCGTGTTCAGCGGCGAGACGAGCCCGAGCGGCGCGGCGCGGGCGGCGTCGGCGGCGCGTCTGTCGATGCGGTGCTGCGCCTGCATCGTGTCGATGACGGTGTTGCGCCGGAGCGTCGCCTCTTGCGGGTTCGATTCCGGGTTGAGCGCGCTGGGGCTGTTGACGATGCCCGCCAGCAGCGCGGACTGCGCGACGTTGAGCTTGTCCGGAGTGGTGTTGAAGTAGGTGCGGGCCGCGGCGGCGACGCCGTAGGTCTGGTTGCCGAACGGGACCACGTTCAGGTAGCGGGCGAGGATTTCCTCTTTGCCGAGCCGCTTTTCGAGCTGCAGCGCGATGCGGATCTCCCGCAGCTTGCGCGCCGGGGTCTGCTCGATGGCCTTGGCCTGCTTGATCGGATCGTCGGCGGCGAACACGTGTACTTGGTAGTTCTTCACGTACTGCTGGGTGAGCGTGGAGCCGCCTTGTGCGATCTCACCGGACATCTGGTTGGTGAGCGCGGCGCGCATCGTGCCCGCCCAGTCGACGCCCTCGTGGTCGAAGAACCGGCGGTCCTCGATCGCGATGATCGCGGATTTCATCGAGGCGGAGATCTGGTCGGGCGCCGCAGGCGTCCGGTTCTGGTCGAAGAGGTAGGCGATCGGTACTCCCGCCCGGTCGGTGACCGTGGTCACGAGGGGCGGGTCCTGTGTCATCAACTCGGAGGAGATGTTGTTCACCGCGTCACCGGCGCGGTTGGACACCACCCCTAGAGCACCGGCGGCCGGGAACAGCATCCCGGCGACGAGAACTCCTGCGAGCACACACAGGCCGAAGAGCTTCAGCAAGCTGTCCCGGACACGCACGACGGCAAGACTAAGTGGTTTTACTGACATCAACACGCCGTCTTTGGTGGGTTCCGCCCGATGTGATGAGGGTCAAAGATAACGGAGCGACAACCCTTGGTTGGTTATGGAACCGGGGGGATCTAAAGTTCGTCCACGTCCAGCGACAGCATCGTTGTGACGCGGCTTGCGTCGCAGCATCCGGTGCCGGGGGGCTCCGGACGAAATTCGGTCGCCGACGATCCAGTGAGGAGCTGGGGGAGCCTTATGTTCGAGCAGGGGGACTGGCGGGTTCAGGCAGCATGCCGGGATGAAAATCCGGACCAGTTGTTCGTTAGGGGAGCTGAGCAGCGCAAAGCGCGAATGATCTGCTTCGGCTGCCCGGTGCGGACGGAGTGCCTCGGAGAGGCGCTCGACAACAAGATCGAGTTCGGTGTCTGGGGTGGAATGACCGAGCGGGAGCGGCGCGCGTTGTTGCGTCGACGCCCGGAAGTCCGCAACTGGCGTGAGGTTCTGGAAGCCGCGCGAGACGGCTACGCCGACATCGACGAGTACCAGGCGGGCTGATTCGCCCGCCGTGAGCACGGGCCGGGCGGCTCGATTCTTCGAGTCGCCCGGAATCCCGGTTCACTCGTTCAGCGGAACTGGATTTCCGGTCGATTATGATCACCGGAGAGCGGATTTCCTGCTGACCGGAATCTTTGGATTATTCCACCGCGAGTCTGCGGCCGATCTCGCGCAAGCCGTCGAGATCATGCACATCTGCGGGAAGTGCGGGTACGCCCACCAACGACACCTCGGGGTGCGCGCGGGTGAATCGGGCGAGCATTCGGCGTTCCCGGTCGGCCACCGCCACGCGATCGGCGTGCACCCGCAGCACCGCCGCGGCCAGCGGCGAGTTCCCCGCGGCGTCGAGCTCCTCGGCGGCGGACAGCGCCCGGCTGCCGGTCAGCTCGGCGAACACCGGGTGGGTGCGGTTCGCGACCAGACCGGCCAGCGGCATGCCCTCCGCGGTGAGCCGCTCCACGAAGAACGACGCCTCCCGCAGCGCGTCCGGTTCCGGTGCGGCGATCACCACGAACGCCGTGCCGGGTGAGCGCAGCAGCCGGTAGGTGTGATCGGCGCGCTCCCGGAATCCGCCGAACGTCGAGTCGAAGGCCTGCACGAACGCCGAGGCATCGGACAGCAGCTGGCCGCCGATGACGGTGGACACCGCCTTCGAGAACATCCCGAACCCGGCGCCGACGATCTTGCGGAGTCCTTTGCCGCTCGCCTTGGCCGGGGAGGACAGCAGCTTGATCAACCTGCCGTCGAGCACCGTGGACAGCCGCTGCGGCGCGTCCAGGAAGTCCAGCGCGGACCGGCTCGGCGGGGTGTCCACGATGATCAGGTCCCATTCCCCGGAGGCGGCGAGCTGGCCGAGCTTCTCCATCGCCATGTACTCCTGCGTTCCGGAGAACGAGGTGGAAATGGTCTGGTAGAAGGGGTTCTCCAGGATCTGCCGGGCGCGTTCCTCCCCGGCGTGCGCGAGCACCATGTCGTCGAAGGTGCGCCGCATGTCGAGCATCATCGCGTTCAGATCACCGGTCGGCTCGAAGTCGTCGAGGACCACCTGACGCGGCTGGTTGTCCAGCTCCCGCATGCCCAGCGCCTGCGCGAGCCGCCGCGCCGGGTCGATGGTGAGCACGACGGTCTTGCGGCCGCGTTCGGCGGCTCGCACCGCGAGCGCGGCGGCCGTGGTCGTCTTGCCGACGCCGCCGGACCCGCAGCACACCAGGACGCGGTTCTGCGGATCGTCGAGCAGCGCGTCGACGTCGAGTGCGGCGGGGGTGGTCATCGCGGTCTCCCGACGCCGTGTGCGGTGAGGATCTCGGCCAGCTCGTAGAGCTCGGCCACGTCGATTCCGGCGGTCAGCTCGGGCAGCGCCACGTTGGGCAGGTCGGTGGCGGCGAGCCGTTCCTCGGCCTCCCGCTCGGCCTGCGAGCGCACCGCGTGTTCCACCGTCTCGTCGGTGAGCCCGGCCAGCAGTTCGTCGTCCACCCGCACACCGGCCGACTCCAGGCCGGAGCGCAACCGGTCCGCGTCGACCCGGCCCGCCGCGGCGGCCGCCACCGAGCGGGCGGGCAGGTGGCCGGGGCGGACGCGGTTCAGCAGCACCGCGCCGGGGCGCAGATCCGCGGTGTCGAGTTCGGCGACGGCCTCCAAGGTCTCGCGCACCGGCAGGTCCTCCAGCAGCGACACCAGGTGCACCACGGTGTCGGCGGAGTGCAGCAGCCGGACCACGCCTTCGCTCTGCCCGCGAATCGGTCCGACCTTCGCCAGGTCGGCCATGGCGCGGGTGACGTCGAGGAACTTCACGACCCGCCCGGTCGGCGGCGCGTCGAGCACGACGGCGTCGTAGACGTGGCGCCCGTTCTCGTCGGTGCGCCCGACGCACTCCTTGACCTTGCCGGTGAACAGCACGTCGCGAAGCCCTGGCGCGAGGGTGGTGGCGAACTCGATCGCGCCCATCCGCTTGAGCGTGCGGCCGGCGAAGCCGAGGTTGTAGAACATCGACAGGTATTCCAGCAGCGCCGGTTCGGCGTCGATGGCCAGTGCCCGCAGCTCACCTCCGCCGGGGGCCGCGGCGATCGTCTCCTCGGAGTACGGCAGCGGCGCGGTGTCGAACAGCTGCGCAATGCCCTGCCTGCCTTCGACTTCGATCAGCAGCACCCGCCGGCCACCGGTCGCCAGCGCCAGCGCCAGCGCCGCGGCGACGGTGGTCTTGCCGGTGCCGCCCTTGCCGCTGACGATGTGCAGCCGAGCGTCGTTGAGTTCGGCGTCCCATCCGGTCACACGATCAGCGTAGGCGGGGTTCCGGGGTGCTGTCTCCCGCACGTAGCAGCCATCTCCTCGTTGCGCCTCGTCAATTCCGCGTAGGTGCGAATGCGTAGTACTCAGGCTTCGGGGCGGTCAGGTGGCTTTCGGTCTGAGTAGTTCTGCGCGCACGGCGGGCGGCGAGGGAGCCGGTTCGCCGGTGCTTCACGGGTGGGACGACCGGCGCGGCCGGGCATGACGCGGTTCGTCGGCTCCACTGGTGAGCGCGGCGGCCTGCTCGGCCAGGGTCGTCAGTCGATGACGAAGCGGACCGACATGATCAGGACGGTGCCCACGAGCAACGCCCACACCAGCGTCGCCGGAAGCACGGTGGCGACCAGGGCCGTGCTCGCGGCCAGCAGCAGCACGCCGCGGATTCCGGTGCGGAGCCGTCGGATGCGGCGGCGCGACCGTTCGCCGCGGATCTTGCCCACCGAATCCATGATCAGCAGGGTGCCGATGACGAGCGTCAGCGCGATCGCCACGATGCGCCAGATCTCCATTCCACGGAAGCTAGCCCGATCCAGCGATCTGCAAGACGCGAACGCGTGAATCCTCGGTCGCATTTCGGTCGCGTCGGCGACCGAACGGCACCTCCCGGCCGCGTGCACGGCGGTGCGGGCCAGCGGCGCACCGTCGCGGCGGCGTCTCTACGCTGGCGACCATGACCAAATGGGAGTACGCGACCGTGCCGCTGTTGACCCACGCGACCAAGCAGATCCTGGACCAGTGGGGTGAGGACGGCTGGGAGCTCGTTTCCGTCCTGCCGGGTCCGACCGGTGAGCAGCACGTCGCTTACCTGAAGCGCCCGAAGGAGTCCTGATCATGGGCGCCTGGAAGCAACGGCTGGACGAGCTGGGCATCGAACTGCCGGGGGTCGCGGCCCCGGTCGCGGCCTACGTGCCCGCGGTGCGCAGCGGATCGCAGGTGTTCACCTCCGGCCAGCTGCCGTTCGCGGGCGGGAAGCTCGCCGCCGTGGGCAAGGTCGGCGCGGAGATCGACGCGGACGAGGCGAAGCAGCACGCCCGCACCTGCGTGCTCAACGCGCTCGCGGCGGTGGACGCGCTGGTCGGACTGGACTCGATCGTGCGGATCGTGAAGGTCGTCGGCTTCGTGGCCTCCGCCGAGGGTTTCACCGGACAGCCCGCCGTGATCAACGGTGCTTCGGAGCTGCTCGGGGAGATCTTCGGCGAGGCGGGCAGCCATGCTCGTTCCGCCGTCGGCGTCGCCGAGTTGCCCGTCGGGGCGCCGGTCGAGGTGGAGATGATCGTCGAGGTCGCGTGATCGATCGCACTCGAGCCGACACCGGTTCGGGAACGATCAGTGCCACTGGATCATCCACAAAGGACTCCGAAAGCGGCCGAGGAGCCGCGGTGCCGTTGGTGCCGCGGCTCTTTCTCGTTCCGGCGGCGGCGCGGTTCCGAGGAAGCCGCGCCCGGCAGGGCCGGTTCGTCCGGATCTCGACTGGGGGATCGCCCCGTTTCTTGCCAGGTACGCCCCGCGCCCGGTCTACCAACCAGTACGCTTCGGACGCCACTACTTCGAGTGATCACAATGTGGTCGCCCGAATGGCGGTATCAATACCGGCGAGTGATCGATCGGGCTTGCTCATCCGCTACGCAAAGGGAGAGGGTCTGCCTCGATCGAGTGCTCGCGGCGTGAGGGGTGCGAGTGTCGCTCGCACCGGGTGACGAGCGAACGAAGCTGGGAGGGGGCGACGTGGCGGTACGCGAAACGGACCTCTTGTGCCACGAGTTGCTGCTTCGACTTGCCGGGCGGCTGCCGGATCGGCATCTCTGGCGCTATCGGGACTGGTTGGCGGGTGGAGCCGCCGACGTTCTCGCGCGCTCGCTGCCCGCGACGCTGGTGCGAGAACGCGTCGCACTGTCCGATTCGGACCACCGCAGGCTCGCCGAGGCGCTGCTGCCGCTGGGGGCCGATCCGTCCGTGGTGCACGCGGTGCTGCCGGGTGCCGATCCGGACCGGTACACCTTCCGCGCGGAGTCCCACGTGGACGACAAGGGCGACCCCTCGGTGCTGGTGCTCGGCGCGACGTTGCGCGGCAGGCAGGGCGTGCGCGAGACCCGCAGTTCTTGGCGCCACCTGCCGGGAACGCGGCCGAAACGGATCATCCTGGTGACGGGTTCCGCGGATCCCGTGGAGCTCACCAGCGAACTGCAACGCATCCTGCGCGCGCTCGGTGACACCGAGCCGTGCGTCGAGGTGCTGCCACCCGAGGTGGAACCGACCGCCTACCACCGCGCCGCGCTCGCCGAGTCGACGCTGGTGTGCTTGGGCGCCGACGAACTCGTGGGACATCGTGGCTGACGGTGCCGGTGCAGGCGCCGTAGAAGGAGGCATTCGTGGTGGACGTCGCTGAGGGTGCGGGGCCGGTGGAACGCCTGCACAACCTCCTGCTGGCCTTGACGGGCCGGGTGGACGACGACGCCGTCAATTCGGTTCGCGAGATGCTCGGCATCGGTCAGCTCGACGCGGCCGCCGAGTTCCTGATCGGCTGCCTGCTGGCCGGCCGGATCCCGGTGACCTCGACGGAGCAGTACCACCTGCGCCGGGCGCTGGACGAGTCCGGTTCACCGCACGCGCCCGCCGATCGGTTGCACGTGGTGGAGACGGTGCAGGACGAAGGGCACCGGTTCAGCGAGAACCACGAGGCGGACCGTTCGGATCACGAGCTGGTGGACGCGATCGCGCCGATCGCGGGACGCCTGCACGGGGTGCGGGCGCTGTGGTGCACGTGGCGGACGACTCCGGCCGGCGTGACCTACGGCGCGGTGCCGCGCCGGGTGCTGCTGGCGGAGGTCGGGGCCGACGGTTCGGTCACCGCCGCCGGCTACCAGCTGCTGGAGGCGTTGCGGCGAGCCGGGGTGGGCTGCTCGGTGGACGTGTTCAGCAGCGGGATGGATCTGCCGCCGTACCACCGCAACGCGCTGGCCACGGCTCGCCGAGTGCACCTGGACCTGGTCGCTCAGGTGGCGATCCCGAACGGTTCCTCGAACCACGCACGGGCGCCGCGGGCCACCGCGGGGAGCAAGCCCGGGGGCGGCGATATCCCGAGTGAGCCAGCCGCGGGGCCGGGAAGACGCGTCGAGGCCCCGGTTCCTGAACCCGTCTCCCTCGACTCGGCACGCCCTGAACAAGCCCGCCCCGAGCCGGTTCGGCAGGAGCAGGTGAGCCCTGAGCAGTCTCGGCCGGAACCGGCTCGTTCCGAGCAGCTCCACCCTGAGCAGCGCGAAGCCAAGGCTCGTCCCGAGCCCGCCCGGCCCGCGCCCCGCCCGGAGGGTCCTGCGCAGTCTCGGCCGGAACCGGCGCGGGACACCGCGGTGGCCGAAGCGCCCGAGCGCGGCGCCGAGCCCACGCTGCGGCAACGCCCGGTGAATCCGGAGGACCTGCAGGCGCCGGACGCCGAGCAGGCGAAGTCCGGAGAGCAGGCGCAGCAGGGCGGCGGCAAGAACACCCGCGTCCCCGCCGCGGTCGACGCCAAGCTCACCGATCGGGAACGCAACCTGCTGCGCAAGCTGCACGAGGAGCTGGCGCAACGGGAACAGGACCGCGGCGGCACCGGCGAGCAGCAGGCCCAGCCGGTGGCCAACGGTTCCGGCACTTCGCAGCCCCAGGGCCAGGACGCCTGGAACTCCACGATGCCGGGCGGCTCGGCCACCGGAGGCTTCCCCCGATAGACACCAAACCCAGGTGAGCCACCGAAACCAGCAGAGCTGAGCCCCCGCAGAGCGGGGGCTCAGCACCCGTCGCAGCGCCGAAGCCGTGCTTTGCGCCGAAGCCGTGCTTTGCGGCGAAGCCGTGCTTTGCGGCGAAGCCGTGCTTTGCGGCGAAGCCGTGCTTTGCGGCGAAGCCGTGCTTTGCGGCGAAGCCGTGCTTTGCGGCGAAGCCGTGCTTTGCGGCGAAGCCGTGCTTTGCGGCGAAGCCGTGCTTTGCGGCGAAGCCGTGCTTTGCGGCGAAGCCGTGCTTTGCGGCGAAGCCGTGCTTTGCGACGAAGCCGAGCTTGTATGCGCGTCAGCGCATAGCCCACGTCAAGAAGCCGACCACCGGCGGGTTCTCAGCTGTCTTCTCGTGAGGACGGCTTTTTCCCTCGTGGCGGAGCCACTCGGGAAAAGATCCCGCAGCGAGAAGGCCGCTGAGGTTCCGCCACCCGCCCACCAAAGAAGAACGAGCCTTCAGTCAGCAGCCAGTCGGACAGCGTCGAGGACTCGTTGTAGGTGGAGGCCGCGGCGGATGTCGCAAGGGTGCGCGGTGCGGCCGGATCGGATCATCGCGAGGAACTCGTCGAGCAGTTGCGCGTAGCACTCGCGTGCGGCGGTTCTCCTGCCGGTGAGCTGGGATTTCCCGTTCGTGCCGTACAGCGTGAACTCGATCAGCGCGGGTTGCACGGGTACTCGCAGCGACAGCGTGAGCGTGCTGCTGGCGCCGCTGGCGTGCTCGAATGCCATCTGCCAGTTGTCGGATTCGTCCCGCCGAGCGTGGTGCACCCGGTTGATCCGGCCGAGCGCCGCGTCCAGCAGGTCCAGCGCGTGCGGTCCGGCGTCCAGCAGCGCGCCGGTGCGTTCCTGCCGCCACGGTGTCGCCGCGTAGTCCCCGGCGAGCAGTCCGCCCGCGAGCCACTGCGCGGTGCCGCCGGTCCAGCCGCCGAGGTGTCCGAGGCCGGTGAGCCAGTCCCGGACTTCGGGCGCGAACCGCCGGGTCAGCATCACCAGGGCCGCCACCCTGCTCTGGCGCACGGCGTTCGCGACGGCTTCCGCGGCGGGCACGTCGCCGGCCAGTGGCTTCTCCAGGATGAGGTGCTTGCCTTCGCGGGCGGCCTGCACGGCCAGTTCGCCTTGCACGGCCGGTGGCACGGCGAACGCCACGGCGTCCACGGCGTCGAGCAGCGAGTCGTATCCGTCGGCGACGTCGGCGTCGTACTGGTAGGCGAGCGCTTTCGCGGTGTCCGGTCGCCGCGACCACACGGCGGTCAGGTGCATCCCGGGGTGCGCGTTCAGGCCGGGCGCGTGGACGCGCCTCGCCCACGGACCCGCTCCGACGATCCCGACCCGAAGTGCTTCGCTCATGCGGTCATCGTCCCCGTGTCCAGATCATCGCGCAGACCGTGGGGGCCGCGATGTGGGCGGGTGACAGGGGAAACGGTGCATCCCGCCCACTGAGTTGATCTTGATCACAGGGGTGTTCGTGAAGGTCGTTCGGCTTAAGGTGACCGACATGGTGCGACTGCCGGAGGACCTCACGTTGCCCGACGAATTCGTTCCTCCCGAACGGCCCGATCGCCCGGCGACGCCGAAGGACGCCGCGACGGTCGTGCTGCTGCGCGGCGGTGCGCACGGGCCTGAGGTGTTCTTGCAGCGCCGGGTCGAGAACATGCCGTTCGCCGGTGGCATGACGGTCTTCCCCGGTGGCGGTGTCGACCCGCGCGACGCGGACGCCTCGGTGGCCTGGAGCGGCCCGCCGCCGCAGTGGTGGGCGCGGCGCTTCGAGTGCTCCGAGGAGATCGCCCGCGCGCTGGTGTGCGCGGCGGTGCGCGAGACGTTCGAGGAGTCGGGAGTCCTGCTCGCAGGCCCCGACGCGGATTCCGTCGTCAGCGACACCCGCCCGTACGCGGACGCGCGGCCGAGGCTGGTCTCGAAGGAGTTGTCGCTGGCCGCGTTCCTCGCCGACTCGGGCCTGGTGCTGCGGGCCGATCTGTTGCGGCCGTGGGCGAACTGGGTCACGCCGGAGCCCGAACCCCGCCGGTACGACACGAGGTTCTTCCTCGCCGCGATGCCGGACGGGCAGCGTGCCGACGCCGTCACCACGGAGGCGTCGCACGCGTACTGGTCGACCCCTGAGGACGCGCTGGAGGACTGGCGGCAGCGACGCTGCGGCCTGCTCCCGCCGACCTGGGTGACCTTGGCGGAGGTGGGCGCCTGCGGCAGCGTCGAGGCCGCGCTGGACCTGGAGCGCCCGCTGGGCAAGGTGCTGCCGAAGCTGGTGCACCGCGACGGAGCTTGGCGCGTCGTGCTGCCGGGCGACCCCGGATACCGGACCGACGTGGACGAGGAGCGAGACAGGTGACCCATCCCGCTTACGGCGAGCTGCGATCGGTGACTCCGTTCGCGTCGGTGCTGCTCGCCGCCAATCCGGGGCCGATGACGTTGGACGGCACCAACACCTGGCTGATCGGGACGGACACGCGGCGCGTCGTGCTCGACCCTGGTCCCGACGACGGCGAGCATCTGGAGCGGATCGTCGAGCACGGGCCGGTGTCGCTGATCCTGCTCAGCCACCACCACTTCGATCACACGGAGGGCGCGGCGGAGCTGGCGTCGCGCACCGGAGCTCCCGTGCGGGCGCTGGATCCGCGGTTGTGCGTGGACGCGGAGCCGTTCGCCGACGGTGAGGTCATCGACGCGGCGGGCGTGCCGCTCACGGTGCTCGCCACTCCCGGGCACACCAGGGACTCGGTGTGTTTCCGGGCCGGGCACGAGGACGCGTCGGCGGTGTTCACCGCGGACAGCATCCTGGGCCGGGGCACCACGGTCGTCGCCCACCCGGACGGGCACCTGGGCTCGTATTTGGCTTCGCTGCGAGCCTTGGCGGCGTTGCCCGCGGGCATCGCGGCGCTGCCGGGCCACGGTCCGGAGTTGCCCGATGTCGCGGCGGCCGCGACCGGCTACCTGGCGCATCGGGAGCAGCGACTCGGCCAGATCCGCGAGGTGGTGCGCGGCGCCGGGGCGCAGCTGACGGCCCGCGAGGTCGTGGAGATCGTCTACGCCGACGTGGACCCCTCGGTGTGGCCTGCGGCCGAGTTGAGCGTCGAGGCCCAGCTCACCTACCTCGCGGAGTCGGGCGAGCGCTGACCGCTCCGCCGGCCGCCCCGTTCGGCGCGGGGTCACACCAGGGCGGGCTCGCGGGCGGGCACCAGTGTGCCGCGCCGCAGCCACAGGCCCCCGGCCAGCAGCGCGCCGATGATCCCGGCGATGAGAAATGCGGCCGGCGGTCCGGAGCTCTCGACGAGCCTGCCGCTCACCGACTGGCCGACCGCCGAGCCCAGCGTCACCGCCGTCACCACCCAGCCGAACGCCTCCGTCTCGGTCCCGGCGGGAGCCGCCAGGTCCAGCGCGACGGAGTGCGCCGTCGACTGGGGGGTGATCAAGCATCCGGCCAGCAGCAGCGCCAGGCACAGTCCCCACAGCGACTCCGGCACGGCCAGCAGCGCGACGAGCGCGGCGAAGCCCAGCAACAGCGCGGGCAGCCGCAGGTGCATCGGCCGTGGCCAGGGCCGCATCCCGTAGAGCACGCCGAACACCACGGAGGTCACCGACAGCGCGCTCAGCAGCAGGCCGCCCGCGTTCGGCGCCCCGGCCTGCACCGCCGAGGCGGGCACACCGACCTCGACGAACCCGATGAGCACGCCGAAGCCGAGCGCGGCCAGCGCCACCGTCCGCATCCCCGGTGCGCGGAACGCGCCGAGCATCCCGCCCCGCGGTCCGGTGTGCTGCGGGCGGAGCCTGCGGGCCGCGGGCGTCGCGGCGAACCCGAGGCTGCCGACGATCATGCAGGCGGCGCCCGCGACGACACCTGCTCCGTGCCACGGCAGCGCGACCAGCAGCCCGGCGAGGCCAGGACCGAGGATGAAGAACACCTCCATGCTGATCGCCTCGTACGAGTAGGCGGCGTCCCGGACCGGACCGGCGGGCAGGAGCTGCGCCCACAGCGCCCGCGAGGCGGGGGCGACCGTCGGCTGGCTGAGTCCCAGCGCGAACGCGAGCACGGTCAGCACCGCGACGGGTGCGCCGGTCTCGATGGCGGTGATCTCGGCCGCGGTGAGCACGGCGAGCGCCGCGGACATCACCAGCATCGGGCGGCTCGGCCCGATCCGGTCGATCACTCGGCTCTGCACCACGGAGCCGCACGCGACACCGACCAGTTCGGCGGCGGAAACGAGCCCGGCGATGGCGAAGCTGCCGGTCTGCTTCTGCACGTACAGCATCAGAGCCAGCCCGATCATCGCGATCGGCAACCGCCCCAGCAGGGACGTCAGCACGGGTGCAGTGGCTCCGGGCGTCCGCAGCGCGGCCCGGTAGTCGGCGAGGGTGATCGAGTGGGACACGCGTACCAGTGTCCGTAAACAGGTACGCCAGTACCAAGCTGATTTAGTGGTGTTCTACGTCGCCCCGCGACCACGGGAAGACCTGCCGGGACCAGCCTTTCCGTCCCGTCCGGCCGAGCCAGCGCGCGCCGCGTCCCTCCGTGCGGCCACCCCTCGTGTCGACGCGATCCGGCTGTGAAACGAGAGGCCTCGGCTCCCGATGGGCAAGCACCGGGCGACGACACGCCGGGTGACCACCCATATAGGGGACGTTGTGCCCGGTTTCTTCGCCGTTCGCCGAGGGCACACTGGTGTCACGAGGAACGACGGCGATCGGGAAGAAATTCACCGGCTCGTGCAACCGGATCCGAGATCGCAACGTCTTACCTAGAGAAGGCCCTGAAGTAGGCGAGCCGAACGGGCGGCCGCACAACAGCACAAGCCACCTCCGGTACGGGTTCGGGGCCGACGTCGGAGGTTCGGAGAGCGTGGTTAGTCGGGGGACGGGCCGCGCAAGCGAAAGGACTGGAGCGTCGCGTCGGGGGCGACGCCCCAGTCCTTTCGGCTGTTCGGCCCAGGTGAACGGGCAAGCTCGGCGGCGGGATGCGGGCACGCGAAAACGCGCATCGACTGAGGGGTCCGAACTCGGGCGAACCCATCAGGCGACGCGCGTTACGGCGTCCGGTCGGCCGACCGGCCGACGCGCGAACCGTGCTGAGCCGAAGCTCAGCGTGCGCGGCGAGCCAGTCGCTCCGGATCCAGGATCAGCACGCTCTTGCCTTCGAGCCGCAGCCAGCCGCGGTGCGCGAAGTCGGCCAGCGCCTTGTTCACGGTCTCCCGCGAGGCGCCGACGTACTGCGCGATCTCTTCCTGCGTGAGGTCGTGGGTGACCCGAAGCAGGCCCGCTTCCTGGCTGCCGAAGCGCTGCGCGAGCTGCAGCAGCGCCTTGGCGACACGGCCGGGCACGTCGGTGAAGATCAAGTCGGCGAGCATGCCGTTGGTCCGGCGCAGTCTGCGCGCCACGACCCGCAGGAGCTGCTCGGCGATCTCCGGGCGGGTGCCGATCCACTGCCGCAGCGCACTGCGGTCCATGGTCAGCGCGCGCACCTCGGTCACCGTGGTGGCCGTCGACGTGCGCGGTCCCGGATCGAAGATGGACAGCTCGCCGAACATGTCCGACGGCCCCATGATCGCCAGCAGGTTCTCGCGGCCGTCCGGAGACTTGCGTCCGAGCTTGACCTTGCCGTTTTGGATGATGTAAAGCCGGTCGCCCGGCTCGCCCTCGGCGAAGATCACGTGTCCACGCGGGAACTCAGACGGTTCCAGCGATTGGGTCAGTGCCTCCGCTGCGGCCGGTTCCACGCCCTGGAAGATTCCGGCGCGGGAAAGGGTCTCGTCCACCTCGTCCCTCCATGTTGAGACGCGGCGGCTTGTTCGAAGCGGTGCCCGCGTGCGCGGTCACCGGACTGTGCCGCCGATCACTACCAGTTGAGTTTAAGACTGGTCGCGGGAACGGCGAGTTCGCAGCTTGCCGGCGCGTCCCACCCTGCGTAGCTGGAACAGCTCCAGCGCACGTCCAATTCCCTGCCGGAACAGCGCCCGGACCTCGTCCGGCCGAGCGTTCTCCAGCAGCTCTTCAACCTCGTTCTCTTGTACCGCGACGTGCCGTAGCCGTGCCTCCACGCGCTCCATGAAGAGCGTGAAGAACATGATCACTAGCGGTACGACTATAACGAACCAGGCAGTCATGATGCTTGAATCCTCGCTCATGCCTTCGAGACGGACGCAACCGGGGGTGGGTTGCCCGTCGATGGGGTCGGGTTCGGGTGTCGCCGTGGTCCGTACTCTGGTGGAGTGCCGGAGCCAGCCCACGACAGTTCTCAGCCTGGTCGATCATCCTCACATCAGGCCTCGGCGGGCCGTTCGGCGCCCACCCGATCCGCTGCGGCGAGGTCGGCGGACACCGGCTCCTCGCGCTCTCGAGCAGCGGAAACAGGTTCCGGTGGCCGTTCCGCGGCACCCGCTCGCAAGCCACGGGCACGTCGTGCCGCCTCCGGGACGGAGACGCGGACGGGGTTGGTCCGGCGGGCGCGGCGCATGGTCCGCACCCTCGCGGAAGCCTATCCGGACGCGCACTGCGAGCTCGACTTCGGTGACCCGCTGCAACTGGCGGTGGCCACCATCCTGTCCGCGCAGTGCACGGACAAGCGGGTCAACCAGGTCACGCCCGCCCTGTTCGCCCGCTACCCGACGGCAGCCGACTACGCGGGCGCCGACCGCACGGAGCTGGAGGAGCTGATCCGCTCCACCGGCTTCTACCGGAACAAGGCGAACTCCCTGATGGGGCTGGGCGCGGCGCTCGTGGACGAGCACGGCGGGGAGGTGCCGCCGCGGCTGGCGGACCTGGTGAAGCTGCCGGGAATCGGCCGCAAGACCGCGAACGTGATCCTCGGCAACGCGTTCGACGTCCCCGGCATCACGGTGGACACGCACTTCGGCCGGTTGGTGCGCCGCTGGGGGTGGACGGCGGAGGAGGATCCGGTCAAGGTCGAGCACGTGATCGGTGAGCTGATCCCCCGCAAGGAATGGACGATGCTCTCGCACTACGTGATCTTCCACGGCCGCCGGGTGTGCCACGCGCGCAAACCCGCGTGCGGCGCGTGCCTGCTGGCGAAGGACTGCCCGGCCTTCGGCGCCGGGCCGGAGGAGCCGGCGACGGCGGCGAAGCTGGTCCGCGGCCCTGAGGCGCCGCGGTTGCTGGAGCTGGCCGGGATCACCGACGACCTGGACGAGAAGACCATCGAGCAGGCCGCCGCGAAGGAGCCGGACGCGTGAGCCGGTGGCAGCACGTCCGCGAGTTCCGCCGCGAGATCCAGTGGACGGTCGTCGTGCTGGTGCTGGCCGCGCTGGCCGTGGTCGCGTTGTGGCCGGGCGGCTCCGGAGGCGGCGACTCGCAGGCCGGGAGCCCGTCGGATCCGCGGCAGCGCACGGCGTCGCCGGTCGATCCGGCGTTGCGCGGCGGGCTAGAGCCCTGTCCGGCGCCGCAGCCCGGCGGCCCGGCCGCACTGGCCGGGGTGACGGGGACCTGCCTGGCCGACGGCACCCCGGTGGACGTCGGCGCGGCGCTCGCGGGACGACCCGCGCTGATCAACGTGTGGGCGACCTGGTGCGGCCCGTGCCGCACCGAGCTGCCCGCGGTGCAGGCCTACTCGGAGCGTCCCGGCTCGGTCCCGGTGCTGGGCGTGCAGGTGCAGAGCGACGAGGCGGGCGGCCTGGAGCTGCTGCGCGAGCTCGGTGCGCGGTTCCCCGGTGTGCACGACCCGGACGGGGCGGTGCGGTCGGCGCTGCGGGTGCCGAACGTGCTGCCCGCGAGCTTCGTGATCACGGCGGGCGGTGAGGTCCGGCGGATCGATCCGCCGGAGGTGTTCGAGTCCGCGGACGCGGTGGACGCCGCCGTCCGCCGCACCTTGGGAGGCCGTTCGTGACGGACCGCGTGGTCAACGGAGCGGACGCGCCGGAATGGCTGAGTCCGCTGATCCAGCGCAGCGTCGACATCGACCAGGAGCATTTCGGCTGGCCCCGGCTCCGCCCGCCGCGCAGCGCCCGTCCGGCGGCGGTGCTGATCCTGTTCGGGGAGCACGCGGACGGTCCGGACGTGCTGCTGTTACGGCGCGCGGACGGACTCAGCTCGCATCCCGGCCAGGTCGCCTTTCCCGGCGGTTCGATCGACGACACCGATGACGGACCGGTGGACGCCGCGCTGCGCGAGGCGCAGGAGGAGGTCGGGGTGCTGCCCGAGGGCATCCGGCCGCTGGCGGCGCTGCCGGAGCTGCACGTGCCGCACAGCGGTTTCCGGGTGACACCGGTGCTGGCACATTGGCGGGAGCCGTCTCCGGTGGCTCCCGTCGATCTCGGGGAGACTCGGGCGGTGGCTCGGGTGCCGTTGTCGTGGCTGGCGGATCCGGCGAACCGGGTCATGGTCGGCTTGCGGGACGGGCGCCACGGCCCCGCCTTCCTCGTGCCGGGGATGTTGGTGTGGGGGTTCACCGGTGCGCTGCTGTCCGGCGTGCTCGATCTCGGCGGTTGGTCCTCGACGAGCTGGGAGGGTGCCGAGAAGCTGGGCCTCGACGAGGCGTGGCGGGCCGCGGAGGAGGCCGCCGACGTCGGCTTCGACAGGTGATGGTGGGCTGATCGGGTCGTGGTCGGGACGCGGCGGAAGGGTGTTCGGTGAACTGGGTCGATCTGCTGGTGGTGGCGCTGGCGTTGCTGGCCGCCGTGTCCGGCGCGCGCAACGGCCTGGTCACCGCGTTGTTCTCGTTCCTCGGCGTGTTCGTCGGTGCGATCGTGGGGCTGCGAGTGGCTCCGCTGCTGCTGGAGCGCTTGGACAGCCAGCCCGCCAGGATCGGTTTCGGCGTGGGCATCGTCGTGCTGCTGGTGGCGTTCGGCGAGACCTTCGGCATGTGGGCGGGCCGGGAGCTGCGGGACCGGATCACCTCGCCGAAGTTGACCGGCGTGGACAACGTGCTGGGCGCGGTGTTGCAGTGCACGGCCGTGTTCGTGGTCGCCTGGCTGGTCGCGCTGCCGTTCACCTCGGCGACGGCGATGCCGGGGCTCGCGTCGGCGATCACCCGATCCCAGGTGCTCAGCCAAGTGGATTCGATGATGCCCCGGTCGGTGAAGTCGCTGCCGGACGACCTGCGCCAGATGCTCGGAGTGAGCGGTTTCCCCGATGCGCTGGAGCCGTTCTCGAAGACCCCGGTGGCCGCGATCGAGCCGCCGGACCAGGCGTTGGCCGACAGCGACGTGGTGCGCAACGCGCAGACCAGCGTGGTGAAGGTGCGGGGCCGGGCGGTCTCGTGCGCGCGGGCGCTGGAGGGCACCGGTTTCGTCGTGGCTCCGAACCGGGTGATGACGAACGCGCACGTCGTGGCGGGCACGGATCGGGTGGCGATCGAAGTGGGCCGCGGTGAGTTCTCCGCGAACGTGGTGATGTTCGATCCGGCGACGGACTTGGCGATTCTGGCGGTGCCGGATCTGGACGCGGACGCGATGCCGCTGGACCGGGCCGAGGTGCCTGCCGGCGGCAGCCTGATCGCGCTCGGCTATCCGCTGGACGGTCCGTACACGGCGGCAGCCGGCCGGTTGCGGCAGCGCATCAACCTGCGCGGACCGGACATCTACGACGCGAACACCGTGGTGCGGGACGTGTACACGGTGCGCGGCAAGGTGCAGAGCGGGAACTCGGGCGGCCCGCTGGTCGACCCGCAGGGCGATGTGGTGGGCGTGGTGTTCGGCGCCGCCGTGGACGATCCGGAGACGGGATTCGCCCTGACCGCGGACGAAGTGGCCGATGAGGTCGCGGAGTCCTCCTCGCTGACCACCCCGGTCTCCACCGGCGAGTGCACCGGCTGACGTTTCCGCCGCGGAACGGCCGTCGCGCCGCCGTTCGACGTTCCGGCACACGAAAGGCCAGGGACCCGGCCCGTACCGGGTGCACCTGGCCTGACGGCGCAGTCTCCGCGAGACGCGGTTCGCGCTAGCTCTGGATCGCCTCTGCGGCCGCGTCCTGGCCGCGGCGCTGGGTGAGCTGCTTGGTGTCCTTGAGCGTCGCGATGGTGCGTTTCGGCGCTCGGATCTTGCGCACCCGCAGGTAGCCGAGCAGGCCGAACAGGCCGGCCACGATCAGCATCAGCAGGAACACGATCCCGAAGGACGCCCAGCGCCAGATGCCGAGTGCGTTGAGGCCTTCGGCGAGGGTGAAGAAGAGGAAGAACATGCTGAAGCCGAGCACGGCCAGCGCGAGGACGAAGTAGACGCTGCCTTTGACGCCCTTCTTGACCTCGCCGGTGACTTCGGCCTTCGCCAGTTCGATCTCGGCGCGGAGCAGCGTCGACAGGTGCGTCGTCGCGTCACGCACGAGGGCGCCGATCGACTGCTCGCTGCCCACGCCAGTGCCCTCCTCGGACAGCGGGAGGGATGTGACGGCCGACCAGGCTGCGCCGTCGCTGCTGCCTTGCTGGTTCTTCTGGGCGCTGTTCACGCCCGCCATCGTGCCACGCCGCCTGAACGGTGACCGAGTGAGACTCCTCGGGTGTTATCGGTGAGTGATCTCCGAGACCGATCAGTTCCGCTCACGGGCGGTCCGCCGACCGCGCCGCAGCAGGATCGCGGAGGCGATGAGCGAGGCGAGCGCGGAGGCGATGAGCACGGCCGTCTTGGCTCGTTCGGCCGCATCCCCGGCCAGCGACAGCTCGGCTATCAGCAGGCTCACGGTGAAGCCGACGCCGCCGAGCATCGCCAGCGCCGACAGGTCCCGCCAGGTGACTCCGGTGGGGCGGGAACCGAGCCCGAGCTGCACCGCGAGGTAGGAGGTGCCGAAGATCCCGATGAACTTGCCGAAGAACAGCCCGGCCATCACGGCGATCGAGATCCGGTCGTGCACCAGCGCGCCGAGCGCTTCGCCGTTCACCGGCACGCCCGCGGCGAAGAACGCGAACACCGGCACGATCAGCCCGGCCGACCAGGGCTGCAGCCGGTGTTCGAGCCGCATCGACGGCGACGCCGTCTCGTCCGGGTCGGTCTTCACCCTGGTGAGCAGGCCGAGTGCGACACCGGCGATGGTGGCGTGGACGCCGCTGCCGTGCACCGCGACCCAGGTGGCGACCGCCAGCGGCAGGTAGAGCAACGGGGTGGTGATCCGCTTGCGCTGCGCGAACCAGTAGCCGGCGCAGAGCACGACCGCCGCGAGCAGCGCGAGCACGCTCAGGCCGTCGGTGAACAGCACGGCGATGACGATGATGGCGCCGAGGTCGTCGACGACGGCGAGGCTGAGCAGGAACACTCGAGCCGCCGTCGGCATCCCCGAGCCGGTCAGCGACAGCACGCCCAGCGCGAACGCGATGTCGGTGGCCACCGGGATCGCCCACGCCTGGCCTGCGCCCGGAGTCCCGTGCCCGATGGCGAAGGCCATCGCGGCGGGCACGACCATGCCGCCGAACGCGGCCAGTATGGGCAGCGTCGCGGTCTTGCGGTCGGCGAGCTCCCCGACGACGAGTTCCCGCTTGAGCTCGAGTCCGGCGACGAAGAAGAAGATCGCCAGCAGCCCGTCCTTCACCCACTCGCCGACGGTGAGGTCCAGGTGCAGCGCGTGCGGCCCGATCCGATAGTCCCGCACGCCTTCGTAGAGCTCGCTGACCGGGGAGTTCGCCGCGATCAGCGCGAGCGCGGTGGCGACCAGCAGCATCATGCCGCCGACGGTCTCGGTGCGCAGGTACTCGGCGAAGTCGAACGCCCGGGGGCGCGCCTTACCGCGGTCGGCGGGCCCCTGCGGGGCGGCGTCGGGTTCGGGCTCTGTCATCGGTGGGCCTTCCTGGTCGCGAGCACGCTGACGTATCGCCGACCAGACTTCCCGGCACACCCTGCGGGGACCCTAACAGCAGCCCTGTCCCGGCCGCCCCGGCCGTCGATCCGACGTCAGGCGCAGGACCAGTACACGGGCTGGGAATCGCCCTTGGGGATCACGGCGCTGCCGCCGATGACGCTCCCGTCGGAGCTGACGGTGCGGGCAGCGTGGATCGGGTAGCTCTTGTACGGCGGCAGCTCGATGGTCCGGCCGTCCGCGACCAGGACGGCTCGGTCCCCGGCCCGCTGGGTTCCGACGAGCCAGCCGTGCTCGTTGATCCCGCCGTCGTCCCCGTACACGTCCGGGATGTTCTCGGCGGCGCCGGTCTCGATGTTCCAGCGCACGGTTCCGCCGGGGCCGGAGCCGATGACCCACGGCCCGTTGATCTCGGCGGCCGTCAGGTGGTCCTGCGGCTTCGAGCCCTCCGGGCGGGGCAGCACGCGGAGCGCGCCGTCCTGCCAGGACACGGCGTCCGTGCCGCCTTCGCCGGGGGCTGTACCCACGATCGTGCCGTCCGCGGCGATGTCGTGCGCGGAACCGGCGGCGCCGCCCTCCAGCGGAACGGGTTCGTCGGAGCCGGGTTCCCAGGTCACGGCCCCGTTCGCGTCGTACCCGACGATCTGACCGGAGTCGTTGATGGCCGTCGGGGACACGTCGCCGGGCAGCACGCGGATCTGGCCGTTGTCGTAGACCCACGGCCGAGCATCGCTGTACTCGTCGAAGTGGCCGCCCACTGCCACTCCGTTGGAGTTGATGTCGCTCAGGGTGTTCGGCGCGTCTTCGATCGTGTCGACGATTTGCCCGTCACGCCAGATGACGACGGTTTCCGCCGGCCCGCCATTTCTGCTGGTGGAGCCCAGCAGCGTTCGCCCGTCCGGGCTGGAACCGGTCACGGAGCCCCCGCTGACGCCGGGCGGCAGGGGAAGTTCGTGGACCTCGCATGATGCCGGCGCCTGCGGCAGGCCCTCGGCGCCTGCCGGTGATGCCACCAGCGACGCGGCGGCCGTCCCGGCGAGCACGCCGCCGACGGCGGCCAGTCGTGGCAGGACCTTTGCTTTGCGTACCAACGTGACTCCCTGCTCATGGGGTTTTTGAGACCATCCATTGGACGGCGGGGCGGACCGCGGGGTTGTCCTCCGGGCGGTCCTGAGTTTTGCCGGTAAAGAAGGCGAGCAGGGCGAAAATGGGAATGTCGGACGTGGCCTGCGGTCGAGCGCGAGGCAGAGCCCGGCTCCCTTCCGGGAACCGGGCTCTGCGGGTGAAACCGTTCTACTGGGCGGAGGTCACTCGTCGGAGCTCTTGGTCAGGCCCTTCGAGATGAGGTCCATGACCGAGGAGTCCGCCAGCGTCGAGACGTCGCCGACCTCGCGGTTCTCCGCCACGTCCCGCAACAACCGCCGCATGATCTTGCCGGAGCGCGTCTTCGGCAGCTCCTGCACGACCATGATCTGCCGCGGTTTCGCGATCGGGCCGATCTCGTGCGACACGTGGTCGCGCAGCGCCTTCAGCGCCGCGTCCCCGCCCGCCTCGTCGGCGGCGTTGCCGCGCAGGATCACGAACGCGACGATGCCCTGCCCGGTCGTGGCGTCGCTCGCGCCGACCACGGCGGCCTCCGCGACCGTCGGGTGCGACACCAGTGCCGATTCGACCTCGGTGGTGGAGATGCGGTGTCCGGAGACGTTCATGACGTCGTCCACCCGGCCCAGCAGCCATATGTCGCCGTCGGCGTCGTACTTCGCGCCGTCACCGGCGAAGTAGTACCCGAGGTCGGCGAACTTCGACCAGTAGGTGTCCTTGAAGCGCTGGTCGTCGCCCCAGATGCCGCGCAGCATCGACGGCCACGGCTTGTCCAGCACCAGCAGGCCGCCACCGCCGGGGCCGACGTCCTCGCCGGTCTCGTCGACGATCTTCGCGGAGATGCCGGGCAGCGTGACCTGCGCCGAACCGGGCTTGGTCGCGGTGACACCGGGCAGCGGCGAGATCATGATCGCGCCGGTCTCGGTCTGCCACCAGGTGTCCACGATCGGGGCCTTGCCGCCGCCGATGTTATCCCGGTACCAGATCCAGGCCTCGGGGTTGATCGGTTCGCCGACCGAGCCGAGCACGCGCAGCGAGGACAGGTCGTACTTCGCGGGGATCTCCGCGCCCCACTTCATGAACGTGCGGATCGTGGTCGGCGCCGTGTAGTACAGCGTCACGCCGTACTTCTGCACGATCTCCCAGTGCCTGCCCTCGTGCGGGCTGTTCGGCGTGCCCTCGTAGATGACCTGCGTGGCACCGTTGGCCAGCGGCCCGTACACGATGTAGGTGTGCCCGGTGACCCAGCCGATGTCGGCGGTGCACCAGTACACGTCCGACTCCGGCTTCAGGTCGAAGACGTTGCGGTGCGTGTAGGCGGCCTGGGTGAGGTAGCCGCCGGAGGTGTGCAGGATGCCCTTCGGGCTCCCGGTGGTGCCGGAGGTGTAGAGGATGAACAGCGGGTGCTCGGAGTCGAACACCTCCGGGTCGTGCTGGTCGGACTGCGGCTCGACGACGTCGTGCCACCACTTGTCCCGCTCGTTCCACTGCACGTCGATGGCGGTGCGCTTGACCACGAGCACGTGCTCGACGCTCGGCGTGTGCGCCACGGCCTCGTCGACGTTGGCCTTGAGCGGCGCGGCCTTGCCGCGGCGGTACTGGCCGTCGCAGGTGATGACGACCTTGGCCTCGGCGTCGTTGATCCGGGAGCGCAGTGCTTCCGAGGAGAATCCGCCGAACACGACGCTGTGCAGCGCACCGAGGCGCGCGCAGGCGAGCATCGAGAAGACGGCCTCGGGCAGCATCGGCAGGTAGATGGCGACGCGGTCGCCTGCGCCGACGCCGAGCGAGGCGAGCGCGTTCGCGGTGCGGCTCACTTCGCGTTGCAGTTCGGCGTAGGTGATGTCGCGGCTGTCGCCGGGTTCGCCTTCCCAGTGGATCGCGACCCGGTCACCGTTGCCGTCGTCGACGTGCCGGTCTGCGCAGTTGTAGGCGACGTTGAGCTTGCCGCCGACGAACCACTTCGCGAACGGCGCGTCGGACCAGTCCAGAACCTGATCCCACTTGGTGTCCCAGCGCAGGTGTTCGGCTTCGGCGGCCCAGAACCCCTCCCGGTCGGCCGCGGCCCTGTCGTACATCTCCGACGTGGCGTTGGCCGCTGCGGCGAACTCCGCCGGCGGCGGGAACGTCCTGCTCTCGGTGAGCAGGTTGTCCAGGGTCTTGCTCGGCCCGTCGGGCTGGCTCATTGCGGGGAACCTCCCTGCTGGCGGACGGCTGATGTCTTGTAGACCGTAGTGCGATGGGGCTCACTCCGACAGAGCCGGAAATGATTGGTGCGAACCAATGCCCGGCCAAGTGGATCTTTCCGGGGCTCGCACCAGGGAGTCAGTCTCAGGTCGAAAACGTTGCAATCAGGTTGCCAACCGATCGGGCGACAACGCCGTGACCCGACATGATCGTCGGCCGCAGACATGGGTTGTCCGCTCGCCGTACCGACCGGCAGGTAGCGTCCAGCCTCGTGAGTGCCCAAGAGTCGTTGCTCCCGCTGCTGGAGCTGCCCGGTGTCACCGACGCGGTCGCCACCGCGCGGACCGCGATCGACGAGATCCACCGGCACCCGGCGAACCGCCGCGGCTGGCCCGCGACCAGCGCCGAAGCCTCGGTGCGCGCCGCACGAGCCTCGGCCGCCGTGGCCGGTGGGGCCACCGAGATCCCGGACAGCGGCGAGGTCAGCGACCCGCTGCTGGCGGGCGCGCTGCGCGTGGCGGAGGCACTGGG
This sequence comes from Saccharopolyspora gloriosae, assembly GCF_022828475.1. Lineage (GTDB taxonomy): Bacteria > Actinomycetota > Actinomycetes > Mycobacteriales > Pseudonocardiaceae > Saccharopolyspora_C > Saccharopolyspora_C gloriosae_A. The sequence goes on from NZ_CP059557.1 coordinate 293,914, forward strand.
GCCGTTGCTGCCGACCTGGCAGCGCGCCCCGTTGCAGGCCTTGGCACGACTGCACGTGCTGGCCGCCGCCGATCTCCCCGGCGACCCGGACCGACTCGGCAGGCCGAGAGCGGACGAGGCCGTGTCCGGCAGGCTCGACCTGCTCTCCCAGGTGGTCGCGGACGCGGGCGGCAAGTCCCAAGGAGTCGTGCCGGGTCCCGTGCAGGCGGCGATCGTGCACGGCGAACTGCTCGCGCTGGCCCCGTTCGGCGAGGTCGACGGGATCATCGCGCGGGCCGCCGCGCGGCTCAGCGTGATCGGCAGCGGCCTCGACCCGAAGGGACTGGTCGTCCCGGAGGTCGCCTACTTCCGGCGGCAGCCCGACTACACGGCCGCGGCCGAGGCGTTCGCCACCGGCGAACCCGACGGGGTCGCGCGGTGGATCGTGCACTGCTGCACGGCGTTGGAGACCGGCGCGCGCGAAGCGAAGTCCATCGCCGACGCCGTCGAAGCCTGACCCTGAGCCTCGCAGCGCGACGTGCAGGTCCTTGATCAGTGTCTTGCCGGCGGCGAAGCCGATGAGCGGTGACCACCAACGCAGCCGGGCCACCGGCGGTTCTGAGCCGTCTTCTCGCGAGGACGGCGATGTTGCGTGTGGCGGAGCCGCTCGAAACTCGATCCCGCAGCGAGCAGACCGCTGAGGTTCCGCCACCCGGACACCCGAGCAACGCAAGAACAGATACCCGAACGACAGGGAGCGAGTGTGCCGAAGAAGGTCCTGATCGATTGCGATCCGGGTATCGACGACGCGTTGGCCATCGCGTTCGCGCACGGCCGCCCGGAGCTCGAAGTCGTCGGGCTCAGCACCGTCTCCGGCAACGTGGGCCTGGCCCACACCACGAACAACGCGCTGTGCCTGGCCGAGTTCTACGGCATGGACGTGCCGATCGCGGCGGGCGCGGACCGGCCGCTGGTGCGGGAGACGGTGCTGGCCGACCAGGTGCACGGCGGTAACGGTCTCGGCGGCGTGACGCTGCCGAGCGCCACGACTCGGGTCGTCGACCGGCACGCGGTCGATTTCATCATCGACACCTTGGCGGCCGAGCCGGGACGGATCAGCCTGCTCGCCGTGGGGCCGCTGACGAACATCGCCCTCGCCGTGCGCAAGGAGCCTCGGATCGTCGAGTGGGCGCGCGAGTTCGTGATCATGGGCGGTTCGTACACGCGCGGCAACCGCACTCCGGCCGCCGAGTTCAACATCCTCGCCGACCCCGAGGCCGCCGCGGTCGTGTTCGACGCGGGCTGGCGCACCACGATGATCGGCCTCGACCTCACCGCGCAGGCCCGCGCCACCGCCGACGTGCGCGGGCGGTTCGGCGTGCTGGGCCGGTTGGAGGCGGAACTGCTCTCGCCGATCCTGGACTTCTACGGCCGCCACCCGCAGTACCGGGAGCTCGGCCCGGCGGTGCACGACGCCTGCGCAGTCGCCTTCGCGCTCGACCCGAGCCTGGTCACCACGGTGCCCGCGCGCGTGGACGTGGAGACCCACGGCCGCTTCACCTCGGGCATGACGGTCACGGACTTCGAGGCCCCGGCGGCACGCCACAACGCCGACGTGGCGACGGTCCTCGACACCGAACGCTTCTGGAACCGCCTCCTGGAGGCCTTCAGCCACGTCGCGACGCGGATGCCCTGACAGCTGCGGAACTCGACGTCAGGTCGTGGCTGAGCTTCAGCCGGAGAGGGAGCGGAGGGCTTCGCGGACTTGGCCGTCGGAGACGGCGAGCGCCGCCGTCGCGCGTTCGACGTCAGCGCCGGTGAGCAAGTGCACGAGTGCGGTCTTGAGGTCGCCGCCCGCGGCGCCGAGGGCTTGCGCGCACTCGTCCTCGGACGCGTTCGTGGCCTCTTGCAGGATGCCCACCGTGCGGCCGCGCAGCTTCGCGTTCGTCGCGAGCAGGCTCACCATGAGGTTCGAGTAGGTGCGCCCCATCCGGACCATCACGGCCGTGGAGAACGACGTGAGCACCAGTTTCTGCGCGGTGCCCGCCTTCATCCGGGTGGAGCCCGCGATCGGTTCCGGGCCGGTGTCGACCGCGATCGTCAGATCCGCCGGGGCGGTGCCGGTCGATTCGGGGTTCGCCGACATCAACGCGGTGCCCGCCCCGACCTCGCGGGCCGCGCGCAACGCGCCCAGCACGTACGGCGTGCGACCGGAGGCGGTCAGCCCGAGCACGAAGTCCGAACTCGTCACCGCCGAACGGATCGCCGCCGCGCCGGATTCGGTGTCGTCCTCGGCGTTCTCCACGGGTTTCTGGAACGCGCCGCTGCCACCGGCCTGGTGCGCGACGACCCAGTCCGCGGGCACGTTGTAGGTGGGGATGAGCTCGGCCGCGTCGAGCACCGCGAGCCGCCCCGAGGTGCCCGCGCCGACGTAGTGCACCCGCCCGCCGCCGCGCAGCGCGGTGACCGCCAGATCCACGGCGCGCGCCAGCTCGGGCAGCGCCCGCCCCACGGCCTCCGGCACGGTGCGGTCCTCGGCGTTGAGCACCTGCAGGATGTCCAGCGTCGGCAGCAGGTCGATGTCCCTGGTCCGGTCGTTGGTGCGCTCCGTCGGCGCGTTCACTCGCACAGCGGGTTCGTCCGCCGGTGTGTTGCGGCTCATCGACCGTCCTCCTTGTGCCTTCGGCGGTCGGGTCGGGCACCGAGCCGGTGCGCGCCGACCGCCTCGTAGGTGACTTCCAGCGCTGCCTTGGTGTCGTCGATCCGGCGTTGCGCCACGCCGATGAACAGGCAGTCGATCACGGTGAGCTGGCCGATGCGGCTGGCCATCGCCCCGGAACGGTAGGTCGTCTCGCGCACCGCCGTGGTGAGCACGTGGTCGGCGATCTCGGTGATGGGGGAGCGGCTGAAGTTGGTGAGCGCGGCCGTGACGGCCCCGCGGTGGCCCGCTTCGCGCAGCGCCTCCGTGGTCTCGGTGGTGGCGCCGGTGTGCGAGATGCCGAGCGCCACGTCACCGTCGCGCAGCAGCGCCGCTGAGGTCAGCGCCGCGTGCGTGTCCGACCACGCGAAGCAGGTCAGCCCGATGCGGTGCAGCTTCTGCTGCAGGTCGAGGGCGACGAAGGCGCTGGCACCGACGCCGTAGACGTCGATCCGGCGGGCCTGCGCGACGGCGTCCACCACGGCGGACAACGCGTTCGCGTCGAGCTGGCCCGCGGTCTCCTCCACGGCTTTCGCGTCGGCGTAGGCGACCTTGTCGATGATCTGGTCCAGCCGGTCGTCCGGCTCGATGTCGCCGCCCAGGTCGCGGTCCCGGTTGGAGGTGCGGGCGGTGTCGGCGGCGAGGGCGATGCGCAGGTCCGGGTAGCCGCCGACCCCGATGGCCTTGCAGAACCGGGTCACGGTGGTCTCGCTGGTGCCCGCGGCCTCGGCCACGTCGGTGATGCTGCGCCGCGCGATGGAGGCGGGCGCGGACAGCACGATGTTGGCGACCCGCTGTTCGGCTTTGGCCAGACCGGGGAGCAGGGAGCGGATGCGGACCAGGGGACTGTTCGCACCGGCTTCGTCGGGGGCTTCGTCAATGGCCATGTGGGAAACTTACTAACGCCGATCTGTGCAGGTCAATGCGGGTATGCCCGCAGCGAGGGGGAGTTGCCCGGTTTGGGCGCGTGGGAGCCTGTCATCGGGTGGACGGGGTTCGGCGGCCGCCGGGTTGCACCGCGGATTCGCTACCCTTCGTGCAGACGCCGACGGCGCGAAGCGGGGTGACATGAGCGGGCCAGCGGACCTCGGCTCCGAGTGGTTCTGCGCGACCGGGTCGATCTCGACGCCCGTCGCCGAGCACACCGAGTTCCTGCTTCAGCAGCACGAGGCCGGCGCTGTGCGGCTTTACGACCGGGGTGTCCTGGACCCTGCCGACCCGGCGGCGCCGGTGCGGCGCCGGATGACGTGGCAGCGCGACGGCGATCCGGTCTCGGCGGTGCTGGTGCTGCTGGCGCGCGATGAGCAGGTCCGGTTGTGGTTCGCCGCTCGTTGCCCCGCCGGGTGGGGGCACGGACTGCCGTCGCCGCTGATCCGGGCGGGCCTGGCGAGGTTCCCGCTGGCCGATCCGCGCAGCGGGCTCGCCGTCACCGGCTCCACGCTGCGCGACGACCCGGACGACCTGGCCGGGCTGCTCGCCGCCACGCGGGATCGGCGCAGCGAGACCGCGGTGCTGGTGCGCCACATCGACCGGGAACCGGGGCGGCCGTTGGTGGTGCCGCGTCCGTCGGCGGAGTTCCGGAAGGCGACGTTGGGCTGCGCGTCGGTGGTGTTCGTCGGGGACGCCGTGGCGCAGCGGCTCGCCGTGGAATTGCCCGAGCGGCTGCGGATTCCCTGGCGGGGCGCCAGGTTGTTCCTCCCGGTCGCCTGGTCGGCTGAGCGCGCGGACCCTCAACTGTCCGGAGTGGACGTCGATGACGCCGCGGCGTGGTCGGGCGCGGTCGAACTCGCGCTGCGGGTCTCGCGGCGCCGGGAACCCGGCACGACGGACGCGGAGCTGTGGTCGACGCTGTTCGCCACCGCCTGGCACGACGAGCGCGTCGCCGACGTCCCGGCCGGGCCTGCGGAGCGCTGGTTCGCGGTCGCCGGCGGCGCGGACAAGTCCGACCTGCGACAGCGCATCCAAGGATCCGGTGCGCGGCAAGCGGAATCCAAGGAGGCGGCGGCCCGTCGAGCGGAGGCGGTGAGCGGACTGGACACCAAGATCGAGCAGGTCGCCGCCAAGCTGACCGGACTCGACCGGTCCCGGCGCAGGCTGGCCGATGCCGCGCTGCGGTTGCGCGCCGAACGGGACGCGGCGCGGGATCGGCTCGCGGGCACCTCCCTCGGCGCCGCCCGCCGTCGGCGGGACGCGGCGGTGCGTTCGACGCGAGCCGGAGCGCAGCGGCTCGCCGACTGCGAGCGGGAACTGGAACGGTTGCGGGACGAGGAGAATCAGCTGCTCACCGAGCTCGGCAGGCCCGTGGCGCCCGATCCGATCCGGCTGCCGGAACCGGCCGGGGTGTGCTTCGGCCCGGGAGTCCGGGAGGAGATCGGGTGCCTCGACGATGCGCGGACGCGGCGGTGCGGGCAGGTGCTGGACCTGCTCGGCTCTTACGCCGCCGCTCCCGACGGCTCGCTCGCCGAGCACCTGCGCGCCGGAGGAATTGCGCCGCCGCCCGGAAACCCGGACTCGGATGCCGAGCACCTCGCCGCCGTCACCTTCCGGGTACCGACCGAGGTCGACCCGTCCGGGTGGGCGGCGTTCCCCGCGTTCATGCGGCTGGATCACGCCGGTGACCCGAGGTTCGCGTTGCACTACCTGGACGACACCGCCGGAACGACCGGCGCGGTGCACGTCGGATACGTCGGACCGGAACTCGGTGCGCGATGAGCATCGACGAGACCGGGGCGCCGAAACCGCTGCACCGCAACGCGTTCTGCGCGGCGGGGCACGCCGACGTCTCGCTGCGGGACGCCGAGCGGTGGCTCGTCCGGGCGCACGAATCGGGGGAGATCCGGCTGATCGACGCGGGCCGTGAACCCGGTGCGGACCTGCCGCGACGCTGGCGAGCGAGCTGGGGGCAGGGCTCCTCCGCAGTGCGCGCGGCGCTGGTGGTGTCGCGCGGCGCGGACGACGGGAACACCTTCCTGGTGTACGCCGAAGCCGCCCGGCCCTGGTCGATCCGGGACCAGGTCACGCCCGTGCAGAAGCTGGGGATGCTCGAAGCGGGACTGCGGGATTCGCGTGGCGTGTACTCGCTGACCGAGCAGAATCCGTTGGTGGGCCTGGAAGACGTGGATTTCCTGGTGCACACCTTCGAAGAAGGCATGCGGGACTCGCCGGTGCTCGTCTACAGCGGCGATGTCGGCAGGCCGCTGCCGCCGGAGCTGCTGCGCTTCCGCAACGCCACCCGAGGGCTGTGCGGGCTGCTGCCCGCCGACGACTCGGTCCGCGACCGCGTGAACGCGCTGCTGCCGCCCCGGCGCCGAATTCCCGCCCGTGCGGCCCGGCTTTACCTGCCGCCGTGGTGGGTGGAGCACGCCGAGGATCCGGTGATCCCGCAGGACCGGTTCAACCGCCCCGGAGCCTGGCGCGAGCTGGTGGACACGGTGTTGCGGGTGAGCACGTGGCGGGCCGGCGGTGCCATCCGCATGGCGGGCGAGGCGTGGCAGGCGCTGCTGTTCGATCCGATGCACGACCGGCGGGTCACCGAGGACACCCGCGGCGGGGCACTGCGCTGGCTGCCCGCTCCGGACGACGGCGGAGCGCGGGTGCTGCGCAACCGGCTCAGCGCGGCGGCTCAGCAAGAGAACGTCGCCCGTGACCAGGCGGAATCCGCGGCGGAGGTGCTCGCCGAACGGCACGCGGGCGCGGAACGGTTGCGGGCGCAGGAGCAGCGGGCGGTTCGTTCCCGGCGGCGGCTCGCGGAGCTGACGGTGCGGTTGCGGCGGGAACGCGACGAGGCCGACGAGCAACTGCGGTCCGGTTCGGTGCCTGCGACGTGGCGCGCGGCGCGGGACGCCGAACTGGAATCGGAGCTGTACGCGGCGGAATTGGACGAAGCCGAGGACGAGCTGATCCTGCTGCGGCACCGTGTGGCCGCGCTGCAACGCGTCGTCCGCGCGGACGACCAGGACTCCGTTCCGAGCGGTGCCCCGAACACCGACACCGACACCGACACCGACACCGACGCCGACACGGCAGGCGGTCGACCGGCCGCAACGCCCGCCTGCTTCGCCGACCTGCTCACCGCCGTCCGCCGCGACCTGCCCGCGCTCCGCATCGGCCCCCAAGTCGAACCGTCCGCATTGGACGGTCATCGGCGCAGTGCGCAGTGGTTGCGGCGGACTTGGAACGTGCTGATCCTGCTGGACTCCTACGCGCGGGACCGGGCGGCCGCCACCGACCACGGCCGACTCGACCTGCGCGGATTCGCGCACTACGTGCGGGCGCACGGCGGCGAACGGGGGATCAGCGCGAGCTCGATCGCCTCCGGGGAGACCGAGATGGTGGTCAACACGCCGCGATTCCGCAACGCCCGCACCTTCCCGGTACCGGCGGAGGTCGACGCCGCGGGTCACGCCTTCTTCGGCGCCCACGTCAAGATCGACCGCAGCGGCGGAGTCGCTCCCCGGCTGCACTACCTCGACGACACCCGAGGCGACACCGCCGCCGTCCACATCGGCTACCTCGGCCCGCACCTGCCGAGCCCCGAAACCAACTGATCGTCAACGTCGAGGTGGATCCGCGGGCAGCACGTGCTCAATCGGTGGTGACGCACAACGAGCAGACCACGGCCTCGTGCGCGACAGGCCAGTGCGTCGGGGCGTTCGAAGTCCTGCTCGCGCACGTGGCACGTGTAACCGGTGTCCACCCGTCCACGCCTGGAGCCTGCTCAACGGCTTCCTGCCGTAGACGACCAGCGCCACCACGATCAGCGTCGTGATCAGGTACCCCGGCCACAGCCGCACGCCGAGCTCGACTTCCAGGCCCCCGCCATGATCGCGCCTTCGGTGAAGAAGATGAACGTGAAGCTGCCGAAGATGATGCTGGTCTGCGCTCAGGAACGCGCTGGGCGGCGCGGCGGAACCCGCGGGTCACGTGGTGCGCGATCACCAGGTGCCCCGCCGAGGTTCAGCCCGGCACGTGTTCCGGTTCGACGAGCACGACCACGCGTTCATCTCCCGGTTGGCCCCACTGGTAGGTGTCCTCGCCGGTGTACTTCTTCGCCATCTTGTTGATGAACGCGTTCTCCGGGTCCGGTTCCGCTCCGACGACCCGGCCGCGGATCTCGACGTAGAGGTACGGGTTGTCCGGATCGTGCGCGGACAGCGCGATGCGCGGATCCCGTTGCAGGTTCCGGAACTTCTGCCTGGCCGTGGTCTGGCTGAACTTCAGGTGCGTGCCGTCCCAGTCGATCCACACCGGGCTGGACTGCGGCTCGCCACGCGGGCCGAGGGTGGCGATGTGCGCGAAAGCGCGCTTGCCGAGGATCTCTTCCAGTTCCCGCGGAATCACGGACATGGCACTGCCTCCTGGCGCTCGACGATGAACACCAGGAACGACACCGTGATCGCGGCCGCTATTCCGGTTCGCGATCCGTTTCGCCCGTTCGGGGAACAGGCCGTCAGCGGTCGACCTGCCGCCAGCCCTGCGGCGTGAGGCCATGGGGTTCGCGCTCGCCGTCGAGCAGCGTGCGCTCCTGATCCGCGACGGAGATGCCGTCCAGCAGCACTCCGCGTCCCACGTACTGGTCGTCCGGTGCGTAGCGCCAGCGCAGCAGCACCCGCCGGCCCGGCTGTGCGTCGACCGTGCCGCGCACCTGCCACCACGCGCGGTGGCCGGACGCCGTCAGGTCCTGCTGCGGACCTTCGGGAGCCCCTTCGCCGTCCGCCGTCACCGGCACCGGCTGCCACGACCTGCCACCGTCCGTACTGGACTCAACGCGGAGCGGGTCGGCGCCGTCCGCGTCCCGCTGGGTGTCCACGAACGAATCGAACGCCACCCGCACCGGCCCGGCGACCGGCCCCAACTCCCGCGTCGTCAACGTCGCGGGAACCGAAGCGGAAGCCGTCCACTCCCGCGAACCGCGCACGGGTCGCACCGCCAGTGACTCCGCCATCCCCTGCGCGAGCACCTGCCGCGCCTCGTTGTTCGAACCCCACTCCCGCGACGGATGCACCCGGTTCGTCAACAGCACCACCACCGAACGCGACAGCGGGTCCAATACCAGCGACGTACCGGTGTAACCCGTGTGCCCCGCCGTCCGCGGGCTGCTGAGCCCGGCCATGTACCAGCGCTGATCCAGCTCGAACCCCAAGCCGTGCGAATTGCCGGGGAAGCCGCCGTTGAAGTCGGTCAGCATCTGGTCCACCGAGTCCTCGTCCAGCACCTCGGTATCGCCGTAAGCGCCGCCGTTGAGCAGCGCCTGCCCCAGGATCGCCAGGTCGTGCGCGGTGGAGAAGATCCCCGCCTCACCGGCGACCCCGCCCAGCGACCACGCGTTCTCGTCGTGCACCTCGCCGCGGACCATGCCGCGCGGCGGGTCCGCCTGGAACTCGGTGGCCGCGATCCGATCCCGCTTCTGCGGCGGCGGGTTGTACCCCGTGTCGACCATGCCCAGCGGCTCGGTGATCCGGTGGCGCACCACCTCGTCGAGCGGCTCGCCCGCCATCCGAGCCACCAGCACGCCCAGCGTGATCATGTTCGGGTCGGAGTACTCGTAGCCCGAGCCCGGCGGGTGCTGCGGCGTCAAACCCATGACGTGCGGAATCCGCTCCTGCGGCGGCAGCTTCCACAACTGCACCTCGGCCTGCAGGCCCGAGGTGTGCGTGAGCAGGTGCCGCACGGTGATCGATTCCTTGCCGTTGACGCCGAACTCCGGCAGGTACCGCGCGACCGGCGCGTCCAGATCCACCGTGCCGTCCTCGACCTGCTGCAGCGCGGCGATCGAGGTGAACAGCTTGGTGATCGACGCGACGTCGAAGATCGTGTCCGGCCGCATCGGCTCCTGCTGTTGCGGCGGCAACTCGGTGCCCTTGTCGTCCGCGTAGCGCACCTCGCGGCCGAACGCGTCCTGGCGGACCACCACGCCGTCGTGCGCCAGCAGCGCCACCGCGCCCGCGTACATCGGGTGCTCGCGGCCCGGCGTCGGCTCGGTCCACGTCGCGATCCGCCGCATGGCCGCGTCGATCGGCTTCGCGTCCAGCCCCGCCTCCTGCGCGGAACCGGGCCGCAGCACGGTGTCCGAGGCCGCGAACCCCTCCTGCGGCCGGTCGAACCGGCCGCCCGCGCCCTCCGGTGCCGAAGCGCACGCGGGACTCGCGGTGGCCGCGGTGACCGATGCCAAAACCAGCGCCGACAGCGTTCTGCGCATCACGGACCCCACCCCTCGAACGTCACCGGTACAGCGAATAGCGTCCCCGCGACCGGCGGAACTCGGCCAATTCGGCTTCCCAGGAACCGACGATCTCGTCCACCTCCGCGCCCGCGTCGATCATGGTGCGGACCCGGTCGGTACCGGCCAACTTGTCGAACATGCCGTCCGGGCGCCAGCCGAACGCCTGCGGGTACAGCCGCCTCACCGTGACCAGCATGGTGATCGCCACCCGCACCGGATCCAGCTCGCCGTGCCGGTACAACTGCACGCCGCCGCAGGTCTTCTCGGCGTGCTTGGAGAACGTCGGCACGAAGTAGGTCTCGCGGAACCGCACCCCCTCCAACCCGGCCGCGTTCAACTCCTCGGCCCACCGCCAGTCGATACCGGGCGCTCCGATGATCTCGAAGGGCCGCGTCGTGCCCCGGCCTTCGGACAGCACCGTGCCCTCGAACAACCCGGTTCCCGGGTACACCATCGCGGTGTCCGGCGTCGGCATGTTCGGGCTCGGCGGAACCCACGGCACCGCAGGCTCCGCGCCGCGGCCCCGCCAGCCCTCGACCCGCACCACCTCCAGGCGGTCGCGCAGCGGAACGTCGAGGAACCGGGCGTCGAACATCTTCGCCAGCTCGCCGATCGTCATGCCGTGCTGCTGGGCGATCGGCAGCAGCCCCACCCCGGAGGCGAACCGCGGATCCAGGACGGGACCCGCCACCTGGTGCCCGCCGATCGGGTTCGGCCGGTCCAGCACCATGAACCCCGCGCCGACCTCGGCGGCCGCCCGCATCGCCTCGTACATCGTCCAGACGTAGGTGTAGAAGCGGGCGCCGACGTCCGCGATGTCAAACACGACCTGCTGCACCCCGGCCTTGCGGAACATGCCCGCCAGCGCAGGCACGTCCGCGCCGTACGCGTCGTACACCGGAATCCCGGTGCGCGGATCCGTGACGTCGCCCTCCGAGCCGCCGGCCTGCGACGTTCCCCGGAAACCGTGCTCGGGACCGAACACCGCGGCGATGTCCACCGCCCCGCTCCCGTGCATCGCGTCCACCACGTGCTCCAGCGACGCCAGCACCCCGGTCGGGTTGGTGATCACCCCGAGCCTGCGCCCGGTGAGCCGCTGCCAGCCTTCCGCGGCCAGCACGTCCGCGCCCGTGCGCACCGGCTCGGACGTGGCCTCTTCCGGGGCGGCGGCGCATGCGCTGCCCGCGCCCAGCAGCGGGGCGGTGAGCGCGGTCGACGTCAGGAAACCCCGCCTGTTCAGCGGCATCAGGTCACCAGCTCAATCCGTGGCCGAACGGGAAGCGCTCCGTTCCGGGACCGTCCGGGTCGGGCACCGGAACCGGCAGCTTCCCGGTCGGGGCGACCTCGCCGAGCAGCACCCGCGCCAGCGACTCCATCGCCACCGGCTTGTCCGAGTACGTCGTCACCCAGGTGGGCACCGACTCCACGTACGCCGCGTCGTACGGGTCCCGCACCGGGACCGCGATCACCCGCACGCCGGAGGCCTGCAACTCGCGCACCAGCACGCGTTGCGGGCTGTTGTCCTCGTTCCACGCCGCGTTGGTGAGCACCACCGCCGTGTCGTGGTCCTTGGCCGCGTCCACGGCTTGCGCGACCTGGGTGGGCGTCGGCTCCATGCCGGTCGGCAGCGCCGTCGCCTGCGGCCCGCGAACCCCGATCCGCTCGGCCAGAACCTTCGTCGCCTCGTCCCCTGCGCCGGTGACCAGCACCCGGCCCGGATCCCGCAGCGGCAGCTCGTTCGCGTCGTTGCGCAGCACCGTCGTCGTGCGGTCGGTGATCCGCTGAGCCTGCTTCCGGTGCTCGGCGTTGCCGACGAGCTCGTCGACCTTGGCCGGGTCGACGAACGGCGCGTCCAGCACGCCGCGCTTGCGCTTCAGTTCCAAGATCCGTTCGACGCTGGCGTCGATGCGTTCCTCGGTCAGCGCCCCCGAGCGCACCGCGCCCAGCACGCCGTCGATCGCCACCGGCAGGTTCTGCGGCATCAGCAGCTGGTCGGCGCCCGCCTGCAACGCCAGCACCGGGATCTCCGCGTCCGGGTGCTGGGTCCGCACTCCGTCCATCTGCAGCGAATCGGTGGCGATCACGCCCCGGTAGCCCAGCTCGTCACGCAACATCCCGTTGAGCACGGCGGGCGACAGCGTCGACGGCTCGCCCGAGTCGTCCAGCTTCGGCACCACGATGTGGCCGCTCATCACGACATCGGTGCCCGCGGCGATGGCCTCCCGGAACGGCGGGGCGTCGAGCTGTTCCCACTGCTCCCGGGTGTGCTCGATGACCGGCAGCGAGGTGTGGCTGTCCTGGTTGGTGTCCCCGTGGCCGGGGAAGTGCTTGACCGCCGCGGCGACCCCTGCCGCGCCCGGATCCTGGTAGCCGCGCACCGCGGCCGCCGACAGCTGTGCGGCCAGCGCCGGGTCGGAGGAGAAGGAACGCACCCCGATCACCGGGTTCGCCGGGTTCACGTTCACGTCGCCGCTCGGCGCGAAGTTCTGGTTCAGCCCCATCGCGCGCAGTTCCTCGCCGGTGATCCGCGCGGACGTCTCGGCGTCCTGCGGGCTGCGGCCCGCGCCCAGTGCCATGTTGCCGGGCAGCTGCGTAGCGGGCTCCCCGATCCGGGTCACCTGCCCCTGCTCCTGATCGGTGGAGATCAACAGCGGCACCCCGGCTCCGGAGGACACCGCGGCTTGCTGCACGCCGTTGGAGTGCTCCGCGAGCTGCTTCGGGTCGTAGAGGCTGTCGGTCCAGTTGAAGTGGATCAGTCCGCCCAGGTGGTAGCGCTGCACCACCTGCGCCGGGGTGTCCACGCCGAACTCGACCTGGTTCTGCGGGTGCACCGTGTCGGCGGTGCGCCCGTGGGCGTAGGTCACGAAGAGCTGGCCGACCTTCTCTTCCAGCGTCATGGCCTGCACCTTCGCCTTGACGGAGGGATCGACCGCGCTGTGCACGGACGGAGCGGGCGGCTGCTGGGCGCCCGCGGCGGAGAGTCCGCCGCCGACGGCGAGCACCGCTACCGCGCTGCCGAGGGCCGCCGTGAGTCGGCGAGACCGTTTCGAGCCCACGGGGGACCTCCTGGGGCTGTTGCCCACAGTCCCGTGGCGGGGCGCCGGTTCGGGGTCGGCGGGCGAGGGCGGAAAGTCGTCCACCACATGATGGATGGAATCCGGAAGCTACCCACATGCCCCTGCCCGGTCAACGTCATTCAACGGCGGCGCTGGGGAAAATCCCTGATCAGCTCATCGGGTGGGGTTCGTTGCCTCGGAGAGGGGCGACGCATGAACGGCGGCGCCCGCCTCGACGAGCGCCGCCTTCGCGTGATCGGACGGGTTACCAAGCGTGCATGAATGTCGTAACTGCTGGGCTAGGCGTCCGGCGTCCCGGTACGCAACCCCGTCGACGACCGGCCTCACGTGGCGGCAGCGCGTGGGTGCTCCGTCCCTACGCACGGAGCCCGGTTCAGGGTGGACGATGCTTCTCCTCCGCACCGTCCCTGGCCGAGCCAGGGTCCGCACTTCCTTTGTAGCCCTAGGTGCGAACCACGGCAATCCCTGGCCCTTGGTCGTTTCCGGTGACGGGTTCGCGCTGATCAGCGGCCTCGGCGGAAGCGGCGCAGTCCCCACCAGGCCGCACCGGCGGCGGCGACGGCTCCGACGCCCACGCCGGCGGCGGTGACGGCCGCGCGGGACGGGGTGGGGAAACGGGCGCGCAGCGAGATCGGTTGTTCGAACGCGAGCGACGGCCAGCCGCGCTGCGCGGCCTGCTTGCGCAGACCGCGGTCCGGGTTGACGGCGGTGGGGTGGCCGACCGCCTCCAGCAGCGGAAGGTCGGTCACCGAATCCGAATAGGCGTGACTGGCGGTGAGGTCGTAGCCGTACTGCTCGGCGAGTTCACGCGCTGCGACGGCTTTGTTCTCCGCCGAGCAGTAGAACTCCACTTCGCCCGTGTATCTGCCGTCGGCGACCACCATCCGGGTGCCCGCGGAATGGTTCGCGCCTAGCAGGGTGGCAATCGGAGCTACGACTTCTTGCCCAGAAGCGGAGAGCACGACAATGTCGTGGCCCTGCTCTTTGTGCTCCGTGATCAGCTGGGTGGCTTCCTTGTACACGAGCGGGTCGACGATGTCGTGGAGGGTTTCCTCGACGATGGCGTTGACCTGCTCGACGTCCCATCCGGCGCACAGCGAGGTGATGTGCGCGCGCATCCGGTCCATCTGGTCGGCGTCGGCGCCGGCCAGCATGAACACGAATTGCGCGTAGGCGCTTTTCAGTACCGCCCTGCGGTTGATGAGGCCTTCTTGGAAGAACGGCCTGCTGAATGCGAGCGTGCTCGATTTCGCAATGACCGTTTTGTCCAGGTCGAAGAAGGCTGCCGCCCGAGGCTCGGTGGCGGCCGGAGGGTTCGCGGGCGCTGTCACGTCCCACAGCATACGAAACCTCGAGGGTATCCGGACGCCTGTGCGTTCCGCCGAATGCATCAGTCACTCTGGGTGTCGATGGTGGTTCCCGGTCAGGGTGAGTCAGGCGTGCGCGGGGTCCCGATGCCCTGCACGCGGAGTTTCCGAGGGCGCGACCGGAGGCTGACGTTCCTCCTAATGGACGGGGCGCGTGTGGGGGCGTGGGGCGCTACAGTTAGGGAGTCCGGGAGCCCCGGATGGGTTCAGCTCGACCCCCCGGAGCTGAACTCTCGACGACCCCCGTCCCTCCCCCCTGACGGGGGTCGTCCTCATTCTGCCGCCGCGTCTTCGTCGCCGACCGGGTCGGCGCATTCGGCGGGTTCTTCCGCCGCGGCATCTCGGGTGTTTCGCCCCGAACCGCTTCCCGTTTTGTGGCGCGACGTGCGTCGAGGGTGCTTCTCATTGCGGTCGTCACCGGTGCCGCCACGGTGGGCGTGACATTGTCGGACAAGTGTGCATGTGCGATTTTCGCTGACCAGTGGCCCCTTTTCGGCAACTCTTAACCTTCGGCTTCACTGAACCGGGGGATGGGTTATCCACAGGGCTTCGATTCATCCACAGATTTGCGAATTGGGGATCGACGACGCGTTCCGGCTCGGCCACCGTTGAAGGCGAGCGGGAATTCGCCGGATTCGCACTTCGGCCCCGCGATCACCTTGATCCCGAACGGGGCCGGCGCATGTCCACGACCACACCTTTGCTCATCACCCGGGACGAGACCCTCGCCGAGGAGGTCACCAGGCTCGCCGCCGTGGCGGGCTGTGAACTGCGCAGACGTGACGGCGCCAACGGCGTAGGCGGCCACTGGCGGGACGCCGCGCTGATCCTGCTCGACGGTCCGGCCGCGGCGGAGGCGCTGACGGCGGGACTTCCGCGAAGAGCGGGCGTCGTACTGCTGACCAGAGGGCAGGCGGAATCCCGGTGGCGATCGGCGTTCGAAGTCGGCGCCGACGTGCTGCTCGACCTGCCCGCGCAGGAATTCCGGCTCGTCGAACTGCTCACCGACACCGTCGACGGCGAGCGGACGTCCGCTACCGGGCGGGTGCTGGCCGTGCTCGGGGGCACCGGTGGTGCGGGGGCCTCCACGCTGGCTGCCGCGACGGCGGTGGCGGCGGCCCGCGGTGGTGCTCGATCGCTGCTGCTGGACTGCGACCCGGCGGGCGGCGGGCTGGACCTGACCGTCGGCGTCGAACGCACCTCCGGCCTGCGCTGGTCCGGGCTGACCATCAGCGGCGGCCGGGTTCCGTCCGGCGCGCTGCACGAGGCGCTGCCCGGCAGGCGCCTCGGAGCGGGTTGGCTCACCGTGCTGTCCTGCGACCGGGACGGTCCGTCGGAAGGCCTCACCGCGACCTCGGTCCGCGCCGTGCTGGACGCGGGACGGCGCGCTGGGGAGACCGTGGTGTGCGACCTGCCGCGGACTCCGTCCGAACCGGCGTCGGCGGTGCTGCGGCGCGCGGATCTCACGATCGTGGTGATACCGGCGGAGGTCCGTGCCTGCGCGGCCGCCGCGAGCACCGCGGAGCTCGTGCGCGAACACTCGGCCGGACCGGTGTGCGGCGTGGTGCGCGGTCCGGCGCCCGGTGGGCTCCTGGTGGAGGACATCGAGCGTGCCGTGGGCGTCGACGTGCTGTCGGTGCTGCGGGCGCAACCGGGCCTGGCCTCAGCCGTCGACCGAGGCGGGCTGTGCGCGACCAGATCCGGCAGCCGCGGTCCGATCGTGCGCACCGCGGGCGAGATCCTCGGCGTGCTCGACGAGCTCGCGGCCGGACGGGCGGTGGCGTCGTGCACACCGAGCTGATCGAGCGAGTGCGTCGACGCCTCGCGGGCAGCGGTGCGCCGGTGAGCCCGGTCGCGGTCGCCGCGGCGGTCCGCGAGGAGTCCGGCGGGCTGGTCGCCGACACCGATCTGCTCACCGCGCTCCGCGCCCTGCAACAGGAATTCCTCGGTGCCGGGGTGCTCGAACCGCTGCTGCGGGATCCGCGGGTCACCGATGTGCTGGTGACCGCGCCCGACCAGGTGTGGGTCGATCGAGGTGACGGGCTGCGCGGCTGCTCGGTCACGTTCCCCGACGACGACGGCGTGCGCAGGCTCGCCCAGCGGCTCGCGGTGGCCACCGGCAGGCGGCTGGACGAGGCGCAACCTTGGGTCGACGCGTGGCTGCCGGGAGCGGAGGCGGGTGAGGCGGTCCGCCTGCACGCGGTGCTGCCGCCGGTCGCCGCGGGCGGCACCTGCCTGTCCTTGCGCGTGCTGCGACCGGCCTCGCACGACGTGGACGCGCTGCGCAGACTCGGCACGTTCGACGAGGGCCTCGCCGCCGTGCTGCGGGAGATCGTGCGCCACCGGCTGGCGTTCCTGGTCACCGGCGGCACCGGCGCGGGCAAGACGACCTTGCTCGCCGCGCTGCTGGGCGAGGTTCCCCGGACCGAACGGATCATCTGCGTCGAGGAGGCCGGGGAGCTGCGGCCCGGACATCCGCACGTCGTCCGGCTGCTGACCAGGCCGCCGAACGTCGAGGGAGCGGGTGAGATCCGGGTGCGCGACCTGGTGCGCCAAGCCCTGCGGATGCGACCGGACCGGCTGATCGTCGGAGAGGTGCGCGGCGCCGAGGTGTGCGAGCTGCTCGCCGCCTTGAACACCGGCCATGACGGGGGCGGCGGCACCGTGCACGCGAATTCGCCCGCGGAGGTACCGGCTCGGTTGGAGGCGCTGGCCGCGCTGGGCGGCCTTTCTCGGCAGGCGCTGCACAGCCAGCTGGCGGCGGCCGTGCAGGTAGTGCTGCACGTCCGGCGTTCCACCGGCCGCGGCAGGTACCTCGCTGCGATCGGCGTGCTGCGGCGCGAGGACGAGCTGGTGCGGGTCGTGCCCGCCTGGGACTGCGACACGGGTTGGGGCGACGGACGGCAGGACCTGGCGGCACTGCTGCGAGCCAGGGGAGGTGAGGTGCCGTGCTGAGCTCGTTGCTGTTGCCCGCGGCGGCCTTGCTGAGCTGGCCGGACCCGCGCGCCCGGACCCGGCTGGCGATGGTGCGGCCGGCCATTCCGCAGGGGAGTGCGCCCACGCTGTCGCGCGTGCGAGCGGTACCGATCGCCGTGCTGTGCGGGGTCCTGGTCGCCACGCTGCTCGCCGGTGTCGGTGGTCTGCTGGCGTCCGGAGGGGTGGCCGCGGTGGGGCTCTGGTGGTGGTGGGGACGCGGAGCCGACCGACGCCGCCTGGCCCGCTCGGCCGCGCTCGCCGCCGGACTGCGGCTGCTCGTGGCGGAGCTGCGGGCCGGGGCGCATCCGGCGGCGGCCGCGGAAGGAGCCGCGGCGGAAGCGGAACCCGCGGTGGCCGGGGTGTTCCGGGACTTGGCGGCGACGGCGCGGCTCGGCGGCGACGCGGCCGCCGTGCTCAGCACTGCCGCCGAAGCCGGTCCGGCCGAGCCGAATGGGGTGGGACATCCCGCCCGTTCGGATCCGCTGGCACGAGCCGGGCGGGCCTGGGCCTTGGCGGATCGGCACGGCGTCGCGCTGGCGGAACTGCTGGACTCGGTGCGTCGCGATCTTGAACACCGGGTGGCGTTCGCCCGGGACGTCGAGGCGAAGCTGGCGGGTCCGCGCTCGACGGCCGCGGTGCTGGCCGGTCTGCCGCTGCTCGGCCTGGTGCTCGGACAGGCGTCCGGGGCGGAGCCGCTGACGGTTCTGGCGAACGGGCTGCTCGGGCAGGTGTTGCTTGTCGTCGGGATCGCGTTGCTGTGCGCCGGCGTGGTGTGGACCGTCCGGCTGACCGAGTCGGTGGTGCGGACGTGAGCGCGTACCCGTTCGCCGGAGCGACCGTGCTGCCGCTGGCTGTGGCGCTGTTCGGGGTGGGGCTGCTGGCGATTCCGCCCTGCCCGGCTCGGGCGCGATTGCCGCCGATCTCCAGCGGAACGGAACGGTTCGCCGCGCTGGGCGAGTGGTCCGGCGGGCGGTGGGCGACGGTTCCGGCGACGGCGGCCGGGGGCGTGTTCGGCGCACTGGTCGGCGGGCCGGTGGCGGCCCTCGCGGTAGCGGCCGGAGTGTTCTGGTGGCTGCGACCAGCGGCGCGGCGCGTCCGAGCGGAGCCGGTGGACCCGTTGGTGCTGGCGGCCGGATGGGATCTGCTCGCCGCCGGTATGCGGGCGGGCCTGCCACCGGTGGTGCTGGTGCGTGCGGTGGCGGCGGAGTTCACCGGTGCCGCGGGCGCGGCCTTGCGGGAAGTCGCCGGTCTGCTCGAACTCGGCGCGGATCCGGCGGCCGCGTGGGAACCCGCGTTGCGGCATCCCGGCACCGCCGAGCTGGGTCGAGCGGCCCGGCGGACCGCCCGCACCGGCAGCGCGTTGGCCGACGTCGCGACCGAACTCGCGGCCGAATCCAGGGCGGCGTTGGCGGATCGAGCGCAAGCGAGGGCGCAGCGGGCGGCGGTGTGGGTCGCCGCTCCGCTCGGACTGTGCTTCTTGCCCGCATTCCTGTGCCTGGGAGTGCTCCCGGTGGTGGTGGGCATGGTGCAGCGGTTGCCGATGTCCTGGTGAGTCCGAACCAGAAATCCACTGTGGACCGATTCGGTGGCGGGGAAATCGTTGCGGACTCGGACGTTCTCGTTCGATGCCGCCGCACACGCCGAAGAACTTCGGCAACGAGCGACCGGTCATCAGACCGGCGGAGGAGAGGAGATTGCCATGGGTTTTCGACCGGCGAAGTCCACGGCGTGGACGATCAGCACCTGCGGTGGCGGACCACGGTGCCGACTGACGCTCGGACATGAGATCGCTCGACGACGCTGGCGCGCGCTGTTCCGCGGCGACGGCGGGATGAGCACGGCCGAGTACGCGATCGGCACGGTGGCCGCGGCCGCGTTCGCCGGGTTGCTCTACACGGTGGTGACCGGAGATTCGGTGACCGCGGCGCTCACCTCGCTCGTCGAACGCGCGCTGCAGAGCGGTGTCGAGTGAGCGCCCCGCCGATCGCACGCCGCGACGGTGGTGCGGTGACCGTCGAAGCGGCGCTGGGTATCGGTTCGGTGGTCGCGGTGTTCCTGCTCGCGTTGTCGGCGCTGAGCGTGCTGCTGAGCCAGTTGCGCTGCACCGACGCCGCGGTGGAAGCCGCCCGCCTGGCCGCCAGGGGCGACCGCGCCGGCGCCCGCGTCGCGGTGGATCGGCTGGCTCCGGCAGGAGCGACGCTGACGATCTCCACCGGGGACGGGCTGGCCACGGCGGAAGTCCTCGCCGCACCGGGCACGGGCCTGCTCCCGGAGCACTGGCGCCGCAGCCGTGCCTCGGCGGCATTGGAACCAGGGGAGCAGGGGACGTCAGGGCCGCCGGAGGCGCTGCCGTGAGCAGCGGTGCGGCGGGCGCGGTTCGACACGCGCCCGCCGCCCACCGCCCGGACGAACGGGTCGAACAGGACGAACGGCGAGAAAGGAGGGAATACGGGGTCGCCACCGTGCTCGCGGCGGTCCTGATTCTCGGGATGGTCGCGATCACGGGTTTCGGTCTCGCACTCGGATCAGCCATGCTGGCGCGGCATCGGGCTGAAGGAGCCGCGGATCTGGCGGCGCTCGCAGCGGCCGCGCGTGCTCCACGAGGTGCGGAGCACGCCTGCGCGGCGGCGAGCGGGGTCGCGGCCGCGATGCGAGTGCGACTGCTCGACTGCGCACTGGAGGGACCGGACGCCCGGATAGTGATCGAAATCCGCGTACCGACCGGGCTAGGTTCATTATCGCCGCAGGTCACAGGGCGTTCGCGGGCTGGTCCGGTGCCCCGTTGACGAGGCGAGGGGCCGCGCTGAGCGGTCACGCCTCCCGGACCAACGACCGATGATCGTGAGCGAGCGGCTCGGAACCGACACTCCGACATATCAGCGCCCCTCCCGGCACCCGCACGCTCGTCGCCGCTGAGCGACCGGTCATCGACCAGGGGCTGTACGGGGGTGGGGGCGATGACGTTGATTGATGGTGCGGATGCGAGCAGGAGACCCGACATCGTGGTCGGTCTCAGGTGAACGGTCGCAGGGCAGCGGCCGACCGGTGCGAAAGCATTCGTCACGGTCAAGTGAGGAGAGGTAATGGACTGGTCAGCGAACAGGCGGCCCAGTGCTTCCGGAGGGAACGTCTCCGGAGGGGCCGGTGCTGCTGTGGAGGCCAGTGTCACCGGCTGGGCGAGCGCCTTCCGGATCGAGCTCCGGGTGCAGGCCATCGAGCTGGCGTCCCGTGGCTGGTCGGTGCTGCCCGGTACGTACCCGGCCGGGTACGAGGCGGGTGCTCCCGCCTGGTCCCGTTCCGAGGTCGAGCGTCCCAGCGGCGCGACTCACCCCGTTCCCGTTCACGCGGACTGGCAGGACCGGCTCGGTGCCGACGCGCGCCAGGTCGCGGACTGGTGGTCCGAGCAGCCGTACAGCCTGCTCGTCGCCACCGGTGAGCAGGTCGAGGCGCTGGAAACCGGCTCCGAACTGGGCAGGCGCGCGGCACGCGCACTGCGCTCGTTGGGCGTTCCGGTCCCGATCGTGGCCACCCCGGACGGCCGCTGGTACTTCCTCGCCGCCGGTGGTTCGTCCGCCGCGGTGTGCCCCGAGCTTGTGGCGGCGGGAGTCGTCCGCAGGCACAGCGCCGGCAGCTGGCTGCCGGTGCCCCCGACCACTTTCCACCACGGTGTCGTGCACTGGCGGGTCAAGCCGGAGGTCTGCGGGTGGCGGTTGCCGTCCCCCGAGATCATCGGTGATGCCCTGCGCATCGGTGCGGACGCCGTCCAAGACGTGGCGGAACTCGTCGTGGCGGGCTAGTCCCGCGACGGCCGCGAACCGAGTCGCTCAGGCACTGGACGCCCGACCCGTCCAGGGGCACCCCCGATAGGGGCCGGCGGCGGGAGCGAGTGGGACCGGCGAACCCCCTCGCTCACCCGATCCGCCGTCGGCCCTCAGCCCTGCCCGGTGACTCCCCGTGCGCGGTCGTGAGTACGTCGAGAACAGCCACCGCCCCCGCCTTGTCCAGTGGTTCGTTGCCGTTCCCGCACTTCGGCGATTGAACACAGGACGGGCAACCCGCCGGGCAGTCGCAGGAGACGATCGCCTCCCGCGTCGCGGCCAACCAGGGGAACAACGCGGCGAAGCCGCGGTCGGCGAAGCCGGCTCCCCAGGGTGACCGTCGTGCACGAACACAGTGGCTTGTCCCGTGTGTTCGTGCAGGGCAGTGGAGACACCACCGATGTCCCACCGGTCACAGGTCGCGAACAGCGGCAGCAGGCCGATCGCCGCGTGCTCGGCGGCGTGCAGCGCGCCGGGGATGCGCGCCGGGTCCAGCCCGGCGCCCCCCGGCGCGTTGTCGGTCAACAGCTCATCGGAGATCGTGTACCAGACCGCGCGGGTCATCAGCTTGCGCGCGGGCAGTTCCAGCGGAATCTGATCGAGGACCTGGCCGGACGGCAGGGTGCGCAGGTAGCCGACGACCTGCGAGGTGACCTCCACGTCCCCGAGGCAGACCGTCACGCCCGGTGCCGGATGCCGCTCCTGCACCGTGGTGAGCACCGAGATGTCCACCAGATCGCGCGGCGAGGTCGTCCAGTCCGGGTTCTCTCCGTGCACCAGCGCCAGTCCGCCGTCCAAGTCGAGTTCGTCGACCACGAACGACTGCCCCTGGTGCAGGTACACCGCTCCGGGATGCACCGTCGCGCAAGCCGACTCCGGGTCGACGGTGCCGAGCATCCGCCCGGAGTCGCCTTCGACCACGGCGATCTGTTGCCCGCCGGATCCGCGCAGCTCCACCTCTCGATGCGGACGTTCCCGCGAAGTCCAGTACCAGCCGTGCGGCCGCTTGCGCAGCACGCCCGCCTCGGTCAAGGCTTCGGTCGCGGCCAGCGCGGGCGCACCGCCGAAGATCTCGAAAGCCGCCTCGTCCAGCGGTAACTCCGCCGCGGCGCACGCCAGGTGCGGTTCGAGGACGTAGGGGTTGGCCGGATCCAGCACCGTCGATTCCACCGGCCGGTCCAGCACGGCGGGCGGATGGTGCACGAGGTAGGTGTCCAGCGGGTCGTCGCGGGCGACGAAGATGACCAGCGCATCGTCGCCGTCCCGCCCGGCCCGCCCGGCCTGCTGCCAGAACGAGGCGAGCGTGCCGGGATAACCGGCGACGACCACCGCGTCCAGTCCCGCGATGTCCACGCCGAGCTCCAGCGCGTTCGTCGCGGCGACGGCGAGCAGTTCCCCGGTCAGCAGCGACCGTTCCAGCTTCCGCCGGTCCTCCGGGAGGTAGCCGCCGCGATAGGCGGCGACCTTGCCCACCAACTCGTCGTCCACTTCGGACAGTGCGCGTCTCGCGGCGAGCGCCGCCAGTTCGGTGCCGCGCCGGGACCGGATGAACGCCAGCGTGCGGGCGCCCTCAACGACCAGCTCGGTCAGGATCCGGGCCGTTTCCGTGCCCGCCGACCGGCGCACCGGGGCATCGTTTTCGCCCGCGATGTTCTCCAGCAGCGGCGGTTCCCACAGCACCACGGTCCGGGCGCCGCGCGGCGACCCGTCCTCGGTGACCGCCCGGCACGCGTCGCCGATCAACCGTTCCCCGAGCGAAGCCGGATCGGACACGGTCGCCGAGGCGAGCACGAACACCGGTTCCGCCCCGTAGTACCGGGCGATCCGCCGCAACCGCCGCAGCAGCAGCGCCACGTGCGAGCCGAACACCCCTCGGTAGGTGTGGCATTCGTCGACGACCACGTACGTCAGGTTCCGGAAGAACCGCGCCCAGCGGGAGTGCCGGGCGAGCACACCGTGGTGCAGCATGTCCGGGTTCGTGAACACCCAGCGTCCGTGGGCTCGCACCCAGTCCCGTTCGACGCGCGGAGTGTCACCGTCGTAGGCGGCGGCGCGAATTCCGTCCAGTCCGAGCTCAGTGATCGTCCGCAGCTGATCGGCCCCGAGCGCCTTCGTCGGCGACAGGTAGAGCGCGGTGGCCCGCTCGTCGGTGAGCAGCCGGGACAGCACCGGCAACTGGTAGATCATCGACTTGCCGGAGGCGGTCCCGGTGGCGACCACCAGGTGTTCACAGGCCCACGCCGCTTCGGCGCCTGCGGCTTGGTGCGTCCAGGGGCGATCGGCGCCGCGGGTGCGCAGCGCATCGACCAGCTGCTCCGGTGCCCAACCGGGCCAGTCCGCGTGCCGTGCCGGGCGGTCCGGCAGCTGTTCGACGTGCCGCAGCGGCGATTCGTCCGCCGGTACTCCGGCCAGTACCCGGTCCAGCAGCCGCTTCCCGCTGCTCGTCCTGCCCGCGTTCCGGTGTGCCGAGTTCACACCGTCGAGCGTCGCACAACGCCGTTCTCGCACGGCACGCGCTCGGGGTACGCGGACGCCGCCCGATGATCTCGTTCGAGTGGACACGGCCGCGGTCGCTTCGTCGTGGGCTCGTCTCGGGGCCGTTCGGGTGTGAGGTGGCCACCGGATGCGTGGAGCCCCCGGTCCGGGCGGTCGGCGCCCACGTGCTGATCGCTCGCTCCGAACGGTTGAGGAAGCGACACGCCGAATCGATCCGGAACGCGACACGCGATACACGAGGTACCCCGTTCGGTCCACATAGAAGTGTGCCTGAACGGGTGATCAAGTCCAAACTGGATCGATTCGCAGATAACAAAAGAGCACTTCGATGAGAGGCGAGTATCACATCGTGAAGTAAGACACGTAAGGCCTGAATAGACTTCGCGGCCACGACATCGCTCGCGGACGGCCCCAGGTGGACCGCATGCGCGCGAGGCCGTACCGAGCGTCGGAGCGGACGCACCACCGCCTCTCCGGCGTGCCACCGAGCCACACCCGAGGAGGACGGATGTCCCTGCTGTCCCCGGTCCAGCCCGGCTGGGTCGCCCAGGGCACTGCACCACCGAGCTCGACGCACCGGATGGACCTCGCTCAGAACACCTCCGGCGCACTCGAACTCAGCGGCTCCGACTACGCCATCGTCGGCGTGGTCATGATCATCGCTTTGGCGGCGCTCGCCTTCGGCTACGTGCTGATCAAGGAGGTGCTGGCGGCCGGCCAGGGGTCGGCCAAGATGCAGCAGATCTCGCAGGCGGTGCAGGAAGGCGCCGCCGCGTACCTCAATCGGCAGTTCCGGACGCTGAGCGGCTTCGCCGCGATCGTGTTCCTGGTGCTGTTCGTACTACCAGCCAACAGCACCGGCGAACGCATCGGCCGATCGATCTTCTTCCTGTTCGGCGCGGCGTTCTCCGCCGCCATCGGATACCTCGGCATGTGGCTGTCCACTCGCGCGAACGTGCGGGTCGCGGCGGCGTCCAACGATCCCGGCGAGGGCCGGGAGAAAGCGATGCGCGTCGCGTTCCGCACGGGCGGCGTCGTCGGCATGAGCACGGTCGGCCTCGGCCTGTTCGGTGCGGCGCTGGTCGTGCTGGTCTACGCCGGTGAGGCGCCCAGGGTGCTGGAAGGTTTCGGCTTCGGGGCCGCGCTGCTCGCGATGTTCATGCGTGTCGGCGGCGGCATCTTCACCAAGGCCGCCGATGTGGGCGCCGACCTCGTCGGCAAGGTCGAGCAGGACATCCCCGAGGACGACCCGCGCAACGCGGCGACCATCGCCGACAACGTGGGCGACAACGTCGGGGACTGCGCGGGCATGGCCGCCGACCTGTTCGAGTCGTACGCGGTGACCTTGGTGGCCTCGCTGATCCTGGGCACCGCCGCGTTCGGGCTGAAAGGCCTGCTGTTCCCGCTGATCGTGCCCGCGATCGGGGTGGTCACCGCAGTGATCGGCGTGTACATCACGAAGGCGAAGGCCACGGAGAGCGCGCTGACCGCGATCAACCGGTCGTTCTTCATCTCGGCGGGGATCTCGGCGGTGCTGTGCGCCGCGGCCGCGCTGCTGTACCTGCCGTCCTCGTTCTCCGCGCTGGCCGGGGCGTCCGAGGAGGTCCGCAGCAGTCCGGGCAACCCCGCGCTGATCGCGCTCGTCGCGGTGCTCATCGGCATCCTGCTCGCCGCGGTGATCTTGAAGCTGACCGGCTACTACACCGCCACCGAACACCGTCCGGTGCAGGACGTCGGCAAGTCCTCCCAGACCGGTGCGGCCACGGTGATCCTCACCGGACTGTCGGTCGGTTTCGAGTCCGCCGTCTACACGGCGCTGGTGATCGGCGTGGCGGTGTTCGGCGCCTTCCTGCTCTCCAGCACCTTGACGGTGGCGCTGTTCGCGATCGCACTGGCCGGTTGCGGGTTGCTGACCACGGTCGGCGTGATCGTCGCGATGGACACCTTCGGTCCGGTCGCCGACAACGCGCAGGGCATCGCGGAGATGTCCGGTGAGTTCGAGGGCGACGGGGCGAAGATCCTGACCGAGCTGGACGCGGTGGGGAACACGACGAAGGCCATCACCAAGGGCATCGCCATCGCCACCGCCGTGCTGGCGGCGACCGCGCTGTTCGGCTCCTACCAGGACGCGATCACGCAGGCAGCCCGCGAGGTCGGTGCGGAGATCACGGCGGCTTCCTACCAGGTGTTCGCACCGAACATCCTGGTCGGCATCCTGATCGGGTCGGCAGTGGTGTTCCTGTTCTCCGGCTTGGCGATCAACGCCGTGTCCAGGGCCGCGGGCGCCGTGGTCTACGAGGTTCGGCGGCAGTTCAAGCAGAACCCGGGGATCATGGACGGTTCGACCCGCCCGGAGTACCACCGCGTCGTCGACATCTGCACTCGCGATTCGCTGCGCGAGCTGGCGACGCCGGGCCTGCTGGCGGTGCTGGCGCCGATCGCGGTGGGCTTCGGCCTCGGTGTCGGCCCGCTGGCCGGGTACCTGGCCGGTGCTATCGCCACGGGCACCTTGATGGCGGTCTTCCTGGCCAACTCCGGTGGTGCCTGGGACAACTCGAAGAAGCTGGTCGAGGACGGGCATCACGGCGGCAAGGGGTCCGAGGCGCATGCGGCGACGGTCATCGGTGACACCGTCGGCGACCCGTTCAAGGACACCGCCGGTCCGGCGATCAACCCGCTGCTGAAGGTGATGAACCTGGTGTCGGTGCTGATCGCGCCCGCGGTGGTCACGCTGACCGTCGGCGAGTCGGCCTCGCCGCCGGTGCGGATCACCATCGCGATCCTGGCGGCTGTGGTGATCGTGGGCGCCATCGTGGTGTCCAAGCGCCGCAGCACCGCCATCTCGGACACGCCCGCGGACGACGACAAGATCGTCAACGGCGCGACCTGAGCACGACCCGCCAATGGGGCGTCCGGCGATTCGCCGGGCGCCCCATTTCGGTCGTCCCGCCCGGTTTCCCGCAATCCGGGAAATTCCGTGGAATACGAATTCACCCCTGTTGCGCAGGACGGGCGAGAGCGGACAGGCCCCCGGTTCCGGACGGCGCCGCGCGGATGCGGGAGAGTCGGGGAGCACGGTGAAACGACCTGAGGGAATGCGCATGAATATCCGTTCGACGTCCGTCGCGGTGCTCGCCGCCGTCCCGCTGGCGCTGGCCGGCTGCTCCAACGCGGAGCCGCAGCAGCCCGCCCAGCAGCCCCCGCCACAGCAGGAGCAGCCGCAGCAGCAGGAGCAGCCTCAGCCGCAGGCTGGGCAGGCCGGTGCGGACGGGGTCGCCTGGACCGGCAAGCTGTGCGGCCTCGTCGGTGGTTTCTCCGCGTCGCAGCAGCAGGCGCCGCAGGTGGACAAGACCAACACCGACACCTTCAAGACCACGTCGGTCGCGCAGATGACCGCCGCCCACGACGCCGCGAACAAGACGGTGACGGGACTGGAGCAGATCGGTCCCTCGCCGATCGCGGGAGCCGACCAGGTTGCGGGCACCTTCAAGGACGGGTTCACCCAGGTCCGGGACATCCTGACCACGGCGAAGGGCAAGGCCGAACAGGTCGACACCTCGAACGAGCAGACGTTCACCGGCGGCATGCTGGGGGTGCAGGAGGAGCTGAAGAAGGGCCAGCAGCTCGACTTCAGCGCCCAGTTCGCCGAGTTCTCCAAGAACCAGCAGCTCAACGATGCCGCCATGAAGGCTCCGGAGTGCCAGGAGCTGACGAAGGCGGCGGTCGAGCAGGAGCAGCAGCAACAACAGCAGCAGCCGCAACAGCCCCAGCAGCAGCCTCCGGGCTGACGGATTTCGGCCGCGGGTATCGCCCGGATGAGGTCGATCGATCGCTCGTCCGGGCGGAAACCCTGGTCAAGCTCGAACGGACGTTCTACGATCACGGATCGTGGACCAGCTGTCCTTCTATTCCGCCGAGGCTCGTCACCCCCGGGTGGCCGATCTCGCGGGATTGTTGTGCGGCCCGGGACAAGCTGTCGGATTCGGACGTGGCACCGCTGCCCGGCTGTCCGTGGTCGTCGGCGACGACTGGCGGGCGAGGTCGCTGGTGCGAGCCTGCGGCGACCGCGGAGTGGTCGCTGAGCTGGGTCGTTCGGAAGAAGGGCACCCGCTGGTCCGCACCGCGTTCCGCTCCGACCTGACCGGCCTCGCCGGGCAGTGGCTGCGCGGGGCGGTGAAGTCGGTGCCCGCCGGCTTCGCCCCGGACGGTGCGGCCCTCCGGCTCTGGGCGCTCACCGCGGGCCGGCCGGTGCCGGGCGGTTATCTGCTCGGACTGGACCCGCACGCCCCGGAGACCTACGAGCCGCTGGCGGCCGCGCTGGCCAAGGCCGGACTGCCCGCGCGGTGCATGGGGCCACGAGCGGGCGGACCGGCGTTGCGAGTCACCGGCAGGCGGCGGATCGAACGCCTCGCCGAACTCGTCGGTCCGACACCCGATGGTGCGATCGAACGAACGTGGCCGCTGGTGTCCTGAGGATCACGCCACAGGTCACGGCAGGTCACGCAACGGAACACGAGCGCTACCCGATACGTTCGTATGGGACGGAAGACGCGAGTGCGGACGTGTTGTGTGCCACGCTGTGCGTCCCTGGGTGCGGTATCCGGGATGGCATGCGGTGCACACTGGCGGATCGGACGCCTCCGCGAGAAGAGAGCAGGTAAGCGTGGCTGGGTCGACACGGGCGAAGCAGAGCGGCGACAACGGCCGGGCTTCGGGGGCCTCCAACGGGGGGGACTCCGGACGTCGGCGGCTGGTCATCGTCGAGTCCCCGGCCAAGGCTCGCAAGATCGCCTCGTACCTGGGATCGAACTTCGTGGTGGAGTCGTCCCGCGGCCACATCCGCGACCTTCCCCGGGGAGCGGCCGACGTGCCCGCCAAGTACAAGGGCCAGTCCTGGGCGCGGCTGGGCGTGGACGTCGAGAACGACTTCGAACCGCTGTACCTGGTCACCGCGGACAAGAAGTCCACGGTCAGCGAGCTCAAGGACGCCCTCAAGGAAGTCGACGAGCTCTACCTCGCGACGGACGGTGACCGCGAAGGCGAGGCGATCGCCTGGCACCTGATGGAGACGCTGAAGCCGAAGGTGCCGGTGCGCCGGATGGTGTTCCACGAGATCACTGAGTCGGCGATCCAGGCGGCCGCCGCGAACCCGCGCGATCTGGACCAGGACCTGGTCGACGCGCAGGAGACCCGCCGCATCCTGGACCGGCTGTACGGCTACGAGGTCAGCCCGGTGCTGTGGAAGAAGGTCATGCCGAAGCTCTCGGCGGGCCGCGTGCAGTCCGTGGCCACCCGGATCGTGGTGGAGCGCGAGCGGGAGCGCATCAAGTTCGTGCCCGCCTCGTACTGGGACATCTCGGCGACGATGGACGCGGGTTCCGAGGCCGAGCCGCCGCGGTTCGGCGCGCGGCTGGTCACCGTGGACGGCGCGAAGGTCGCCACCGGCCGTGACTTCGGCCCGGACGGTCGGTTGAAGAACGCCGACGCGCGGCCGCTGAACGAGCAGGAGGCGCGGCGCCTCGCGGACGCGTTGACCGACGCGCGGCTCAGCGTGTCCAGCGTCGAAGAGAAGCCGTACACGCGGAAGCCGTACGCGCCGTTCATGACCTCCACGCTGCAGCAGGAGGCGAGCCGCAAGCTCCGCTACTCGGCGGACCGCACGATGCGCACGGCGCAGCGGCTGTACGAGAACGGTTACATCACCTACATGCGTACCGACTCGACGACGCTGTCGGAGACGGCGATCAGCGCGGCGCGCAACCAGGCCAGGGATCTCTACGGCGACAGCCACCTGTCGCCGCAGCCCCGCCAGTACAACCGCAAGGTCAAGAACGCCCAGGAGGCGCACGAGGCGATCCGCCCGGCCGGGGAGAGCTTCCGCACGCCCGGGCAGGTCGCCAAGGAGCTCGACGCCGACGGTTACAAGCTCTACGAGCTGATCTGGCAGCGCACCATCGCCTCGCAGATGGCGGACGCGAAGGGCACCACGCTGTCGGTGCGCATCACCGGCACCGCGAGCAGCGGTGAGGAGTGCACGTTCGCCGCGTCCGGCCGCACCATCACCTTCGCCGGGTTCCTCAAGGCCTACGTCGAGTCGGTGGACTCCGAGGCGGGCGGTGTCGCCGACGACGCCGAGTCGCGGCTGCCGCAGCTCACGAAGGACCAGCCGATCACCGCCGCCGAGCTGGAGCCGGACGGGCACAGCACGAACCCGCCCGCCCGCTACACCGAGGCGAGCCTCGTGAAGGCGCTGGAGGAGCTGGGCATCGGCCGCCCGTCCACCTACGCGTCGATCATCAGCACCGTGCAGGAGCGCGGCTACGTGTGGAAGAAGGGTTCCGCGCTGGTCCCGTCCTGGGTGGCGTTCGCCGTGGTCGGCTTGATGGAACAGCACTTCGGCAGGTTGGTGGACTACGACTTCACCGCCGCGCTGGAGGACGAGCTGGACCGCATCGCGGAGGGACGACAGCAGCGCACGAAGTGGCTGACCGGGTTCTACTTCGGCGGCGAGGTCGGTCCGGGCGACTCGATCGGCCGCGCCGGTGGCTTGAAGAAGCTCGTCGGCTCCAGCGTCGAGCAGATCGACGCGCGCGAGGTGAACTCGATCCCGATGTTCACCGACGAGGAGGGCCGCACGGTCTACGTCCGGGTGGGCCGCTACGGCCCGTACCTGGAGCGGCCGTTGAGCTCGGAGGAGTCGCAGCGGGCGAACCTGCCCGACGACCTGCCGCCGGACGAGCTCAGCTCGGAGGTCGCGGAGAAGCTGTTCGCGACGCCGATGGAGGGCCGCAGCCTCGGCACCGACCCGGAGTCGGGTCACGAGGTGATGGCGAAGGAAGGCCGGTTCGGCCCGTACGTCACGGAGATCCTGCCGGAGGGCGACAAGTCGAAGCCGCGCACCGGCAGCCTGCTGAAGTCGATGTCGCTGGACACGGTGACGATCGACGACGCGTTGAAGCTGCTGTCGCTGCCGCGCGTGGTGGGCAAGGACCCGGAGTCGGGTGAGGAGATCACCGCGCAGAACGGCCGCTACGGGCCGTACTTGAAGCGGGGCACCGATTCGCGGTCGTTGGAGACCGAGGACCAGATCTTCACGATCACCGTGGACGAGGCGTTGAAGATCTACGCGCAGCCCAAGCAGCGCGGTCGTCGGGCCGCGGCGCCACCGCTGCGGGAGCTCGGCGACGAGCCGGACACCGGCAAGCCGCTGGTCATCAAGGACGGCCGCTTCGGTCCGTACGTCACCGATGGCGAGACGAACGCGTCGCTGCGCAAGGGCGATGACGTCGAGTCGTTGACGATGGACCGCGCGGTCGAGCTGATCGCGGAGCGGCGGGCGAAGGCCCCGGCGAAGAAGAAGGCGCCGGCAAAGGCGAAGAGCACGACGGCGAAGACGACGAAGAGCACTGCCGCGAAGAGCACTGGTACGAAGACCGCGGCCAAGAGCTCGGGATCGAAGACCACGGCGTCGAAGAGCTCGGGCACGAAGAGCACTGCCACGAAGAGCACCGGCACGAAGTCGACGTCGAAGAGCACGACCACCAAGAGCGCGACCTCGAAGTCCACCGCTTCGAAGTCCACCTCCACCGCGTCCAAGGCGAAGAGCCCGTCGTCGCGCGCGAGCGGTTCCCGCTCGTCGTCGACGCGCAGCACTTCGTCCACCGGCGGCGCCTGAGGCGGTGTCGGTGCGGCCTCGTACAGTGTGAGTCGACGAGGCCCGGAGGTGACGTGATGACGCAGTCCCCTGACCCGGTCGAGGGCGCCGTTCCACCGGCCACCGGGGTGTGGGCGGACATCGTCGGCCAGCCCGTGGCCGTGCGCACGCTGTTCGCGGCGGCGCAGGCGGCGCACCTGCAGGTGCGTGGTGAGCCCGCTCCCGCCGGCGCCATGACGCACGCGTGGCTGTTCACCGGTCCGCCCGGTTCGGGGCGATCAGTGGCGGCCCGCGCGTTCGCCGCGGCGTTGCAGTGCACGGAGGCGAGCACCATGCCGGGCTGCGGCCGGTGCTCGGCCTGCCGCACCGTCATGTCGGGCACGCACGCCGATGTTCGGCTGGTCGTGCCGGAGGGTCTGACGATCTCGGTGCGCGAGATGCGCGCGCTGGTCCAGGCCGCGGCGCGGCGCCCCACCACCGGCCAGTGGCGGGTCGTGCTGATCGAGGATTCGGACCGTCTCACCGAGGGTGCGGCGAACGCGTTGCTCAAGGCGGTGGAGGAACCACCGGACCGGACGGTCTTCCTGCTGTGCGCGCCTTCCGATCACCCGGAGGACGTGCCGGTGACGATCCGGTCGCGGTGCCGGGCGATGCAGTTGCGCACTCCGCTCGCCGCGTCGATCGCCGAGGTGCTGCGGGAACGCGATGGCGTGGCCGACGAGATGGCGCAGTGGGCGGCGTCGGTGTGCGGCGGGCACATCGGCCGGGCGCGGCGGCTGGCGACGGACCCGGCGGCGCGCGAGCGGCGGGACAAGGTGCTGAGCATTCCGGCCGGCCTGCGCCGGTTCTCCGACGTGTTCACCGCGGCGAGCGGCCTGGTGAAGTCCTCCGAGTCGGAGGCGGTCGCGGCGAACGAGGGCCGGGAAGAGGCGGAGAAGGACGAGCTGCGCACCGCGATGGGTGCGGGCGGCACCGGCAAGGGCACCGCGTCGGCGACTCGTGGCGCCAACGCCGCCTTGAAGGAACTGGAGAAGCGGCAGAAGTCCCGCGCCACCCGGTCGCAGCGGGACGCGCTGGACCTCGCGCTGGTCGACTTGGCCGGGTTCTACCGGGATGTGCTGGTGTCCCGGTCGGGTTCGGGGGCGCCGTTGAACCACCCGGATTACGCCTCGGACGTGTCGAGGGCCGCTACGCAGTGGACTTCGGAGTCGGCGTTGCGCCGGTTGGAGGCGGTGCTGGAATGCCGCACCGCGCTCACCCAGAACGTGAAGCCGATCATCGCCGTGGAGGCGATGGTCGCGACCCTGCACCACGGCTGAGCGACCCGCTGCGCGGAACTCTCCGGAGGCAACGGGCTCCTTGAAAGGGAAAGGCCCCGCGCTCTCCTCCCAGAGCGCGGGGCCGTGGCGTGCGGCTCGCCTGTCAGGCGCCGTCGTTCGCAGGTTCGTTCTGCGACAGTCCGGCGAGGGGGGCGAGCGGGGTGTTGCTGAGCCCGTCGGCCAGCGGCTTGCCGACCGCGCCGCCCGCGTTGCTCAGGTCGAGCAGGCCGCCCTTGGGCGTGCCCGCGGTCGTCGGCTTGGTGGTGGGGACGTTCACGGCGGACGAGCTGCCGCCGTCCTGTCCGTCGGCGCCGTTCTGGCCGCCGGTGCCCGCCGCGCCGGGCTGGCCGTTCTCGGCGGAGACGTTGTTGTTGATCTGGTCCGGCGGGATCTGGTTGATGAGGTCGATCATCGCGGTGCCGGTGCTGTCGACGAAGTCGGCGAGGTCGCGCGTGGCGGGAGCCTGGGTGAGGCCGTCGACCGGGGTGGTGGCCCCGGAACGAGCCTGCGAGGCGGGGATGACGCCGCCGAGCGGGATGGTGGCCCCCTCGGTGTTGACGGGGTGGGTGTGGGCCTGGGTCAGGTCGTGCAGCGTGTCGCCGATGAGGTTGCCCTCGCCGGTGCGGCCGGAGGTGTCGCCCGCCTGATCGGCCAGTGCCTGTGGCGCGCGCACCACGTCGCCGACGGTGCGCTGCAGTCCGTGCACGGTTCCGGCGCCGTGGAAGACGGTCTGCGCGAATCCGTTGTCCACGGGCAGCTCGGCCGGGAACTGCGGTGCTGCGTGGGCGGTACCGGCGAAACCGACGGCACCAGCGCCTGCCAGCACGGCGGCGGCCGTGGTGAGGCTGCGTTTCATCGCCTTGCTCCTCTCTGCACAGGCGCTCACCTGTGCGCCAGAGGTCGCAGCGTACGGAGCCGAAACCGGCCACTAATCAGCGATCACGACAGCCACGAAATATCGACTGACAGTGCACGGAATGGCCGGTGGACGACACGTTCGTGTGAGAAAAGCGATCTTGAAATTACTGTCCGACGACGGAGGTGACGTCGACGGACTGGTTGAGGTGCTGCTGCCGCTTGGCTTGTTCTTCGCGCAACGATTCCACCGTGTCGGCGAATTCGGCGTACGCGTCGCTTTCGTCCTCGAACCGGCTGTATCGACCGGCCCGTAATTCGACCGAGTGGTATTCGCGTTCCAGCACATCGGCGGTCTGCTGCAGGCTCGCGGCACGTTCCCGGTACTTCGAGTAGCCGCCGAACGCGGCCGCGACCGCCACCAGCAGACCCATGCCCACCGCGGCCCAGCGCGCGCTGACCACGGCGGCCGAGGCCGCGGTGACGGTGGCGCTGATGATGGATCCGGCGATGACCACCGTTTGCAGGAGCTGGTCCTTCCAGCGGTGGCTGCCCGCTTCGGTGCGGTACCGCTCGATCACGTCCGGCAGGTCCGCCCGGTAGCGCTTGCGCATGCCGAGCAGATCGCCGGCGTTCCACTCGTCGAGCTGGTGCTCGCGATGCGCTCGCTCGAACTCGCGGAGCTCGGCGGCCACCGAGCGCACCGCGAAGTGGTGGCGATACGCGGTGCGCGCCGATACCGCGACCGACCCGACGGGGATGGCCACGGCCGCCGCCGATACGGCTATCGGCGGCGTGAGCAGCACGATCCCGGAGATCGAGAGCGCAGTGAGGGCCACGTTCCCCGGATAGGCCCAGATCAGCAGAAGTCGTTGCAGCATGCGCGCTCGGTAGAGCTGTTCGGACAGCTCGCTGATGCGGCGCTCCCAGTCCTGCGGCTGGGTTTCCCCGGCGATGACCCCGCCCCCAATGATGCCCGTGCCCGCGTCCCAACGCTCCATCACATCGATCCTTCCGGCGTCACTGTGATCGAAGTAGTTCCCCAAGTACGACGACAATCGACCGGTCGGGTGATAGCTGATTGGGCTGATCGGCCTACACCCTGTTGCGCCGTGTGATCACCGCAGGTCGACCGCGAGGCATCTTCGTCGAAACCTGCCAGTGATAACAGTCGATGGCGCAAGTCCTCAGTCGCCGCGACTACTCGCCCCGGAATCGGGGTTCTCCACTGTGGCAGCGCGTCCGTTCGGACCAACCACGTGGGCCACGATCGGCCCTGCGATCCCTCTGCTATGGGGGTGCGGCCGCGTTGGCGATCGCGTGGGGAGCCGATCCGCAGTGGATCACTTCCGGGATTCTCATCGCTTTTCCGGGGGTGGCTTCGAGGGGGAGTGGGAATATGCGAGTCGGGAGTGTGAAAAACGGGGGATGAGCTGGTCTCTCGTTGGTTCGCAGGTGTCGGACGATTTCTTGTCCGGGTGGTGTTTCGGCAGTTCAGCAGTTGATCTGGTGCCGCTCCGGAATTCGTCGCCGATCTGTGCGCAGTGCGTAGGTGAGGTGGCTGAAAGCCCCTTCTTGATCGCTCCGGGACGAGCGTTGAGTGTCGGCCGGGTGTTCCGGAATAGGCGCGAGCGAACGTATTGGTGACGCCCGGCGGGTGCGGAGGTCGGCGGCGGGGTGGCTCGGCTACCTGACGACCCGGGTGTGAAACGAGAAAGACCGCAGGTCACCGAAGTGATCCTGCGGTCCTCTCAACGAGCCGCCTAAGGGAATCGAACCCTTGACCTACGCATTACGAGTGCGTCGCTCTGGCCGACTGAGCTAAGGCGGCGTTGCGGAAACGAGTGTAGCGGGTCGGCCGGAGCCGCCCGGCGGAGGGGTTCTTGATGCAGGTGGTGCCCGAGGCGTCACCGGTTGCGGCGAAGATCAGCGTCACCCGGACGAGGGGCCGTCGTTGATATGTGCGGTGACGGCAGTCACTGCTTTGCCGATGGAGGGCATTCGGATGCGATCAGTTCGGCCGTTGCGCCGTTTCACCGCTGTGACGACGGTGTCGCTGGCCGTCGCCGGGCTTGGGTTGCCCGCCGCGTTCGCGCAGCCCACGCCGGAGCCGATCCCCGTGGATCCGGAGCAGCCTCCCGGGTTGGTGGTGCCGCCGCAGCCGGGGCCGATCGCCGCCGAGGTGGGAACCGGGATCGGGATGGTGCGAGTGCTGCCGGGAACGGTGCCGGGGGAGAGCATCTTCGACGACCCGGCCTACGAGGACGCGTTGCGCAAGCAGTCGCTGATCGAGCTCGGCCTGGGGCTGGCGAAGTCGAAGGCCGATTCCGAGTCGTACCTGGCGCACGAGCACGCGGTCGCGGAGGCGGCGCCGTTCGGTGCCGCCATCGGCGGGTATTCGCCGCAGCCGCCGGGGTTGCCGGCCATTCAGACGGCGGTGCCGGATCATCCGGAGCCGACGGTGACGGGGGTGCGGCCGCCCGCTTCGCCCGCTGACGCGCTGCTGAAACTCGGTTTGCTGGAAGGCAGCGCGCATGCGCGCTGGGACGAGCGGCTCGGGCCGTGCGTGTCGCCGATCTCGGAGGCGAGCAGTTCGCTGGGGAGCCTGTCCGCGGTGAACGTGCTGCCCGCGTTGCCGGACACGCCGGAGCAGTTCGCCGAGTTGCCGCCCGCGGAGCAGGCGGCGGGGCTCGATCAAGGCGGCGCGGAGGACGCGCAGAGCAAGCTCGCCGGTGACCTGCCGGGGTCGCTCGCCCGGCTGGGCGGGCTGCTTTCGGGTGGTGCGCCGACGGAATCGGGCGCGGGATCGTTGCTGCACGTGCCGGATGCGGTGCGCGCGCAGTCGCGCATCGAGCTGGTCGACGTGCCCGGGTCCGCGGGCAAGGCGGTGCGGGCCACGTCGGCGATGCAGCTGGCGAGCGTGCGGCTGCTGTCCGGCACTCCGCAGGAACTGCGGGTGGATGTGGTGAGCGAACCCAAGTTGACGGTCACCGCGACCGGCGACCCTGAAACGTCCACTGTGGACTACGAGGCTCCGGTGTTGCGGGTGAGTCAGGGCGGCCGGGAGCTCGTGGTGATCGACGCGGCGAATCCGACGGCGGACCTGCCGATCGGCTTGCCGGGAGCGCCCGGGGAGCTGCCGATCGTGGGTCCCGCGCTGAACGACCGCGTGCTCGACATCGGCGTGCTGCGGCTGAGCATCGGCGAACTCACCCAGGAGGCGCAGGGCGCCGAACTGCGGGCGGGTGCACGGCTTTTCGACCTGAAGCTGCTGCCCGGTACCGCGCTCGGCATGCCGGACGCGGCGCTCGCCCACGTGACCTTCGGCGAGCAGACGGCTCGGGCGGGGGCGCCGGAAGGCGGCGTCGTGTGCGACGCGCCCGCGGAGCCCGCGCCGGTGCCGGCATCCGCGCAGGGTGCGGCCGCCCCGCCGCTGGCGAAGACCAGCGGGGCGTACTACACGATTCCGCTGTTCTGGACGGGAACGGGCTTGTTGCTGCTCGGCGCCGTGCTCGTCGCGGCGGCTCCGCGCCGCAGGCACTGAGCCGCCCCGCGCCGTCCCCCTGCCCCGAATTGGGGGACGGCCCACCCGATCCGGCAGGGCGGAGGGTGGAGTGAACGGACCGTTCGTCCAATCCGCTTGGACGAACGGTCCGTTCACTCGGCTCGGTGCGGTGCGGCTTCGCGGATCGTCGACTTCGGTCAGGGGTGAACGGTCCGTTTGCCCAATGCGCTTGGACGAATGGTCCGTTCACTCTGATCAGTGCGGCTGCGCACTCCGATCGGTCGGCGGGCGTGCGGATCAGCCGAGCATCCAGCTCAGCACCGGGGTGGATTGCAGGTAGACCAGCGTGCACATGATCAGCAGGCTCCAGCCGAAGACTCGGCGGAACAGCTCGCCTTCGCGCCCGACCAGTCCGACCGCGGCGGTGCCGATCGCCAGGTTCTGCGGCGAGATCATCTTCGCCATCACGCCGCCGGAGGAGTTCGCCGCGCCCAGCAGCACCGGGTCCGCGCCGATCTGCTCGGCCGCGGTGGTCTGCAGGCCGCCGAACAGGGCGTTCGCGCCCGCGTCGGTGCCGGTGATGGTCACGCCGAACCAGCCGACGACGGGGGAGAGGAAGGCGAAGAACGCCCCGGTGCCCGCGAGCCAGACGCCGAGCGTGTGGATCTGCCCGGACAGGTTCATCACGTAGGACAGCGCGAACACGGCGAGGATCGCGAGGATGGCCCAGCCGAACTGTCGCAGCGTCCGGCCGTAGACGAGCAGCGCGTCTTTCGGCCGCACCCGCAGGAACGGCAGGGCCAGCAGGCCCGACAGCAACAGCAGGGTTCCGGTGGCGGAGCCGATGGCGAACTCGTACTCGGTGTCGACGGGGGCGCCCTCGGCGGTCAGCACGGTGAGACCGGGCCAGTCGAAGCTCCAGGTCAGCGCTTTCAGCGGCGCCATGACGGAGTCGAACTGGGCGAGCGCGAAAACCAGCACGATGATCAGGTAGGGGGCGAAGGCGCGCACGGTCTCGGCGCGGGAACCCGTTGCGGTCAGGGAGTTTCCCCCGCCGGGATCGGAGGTCGTCGGGGCCGTCGCGACGGTGCCTCCGGCTTCCCGCGACCGCGCGGGTTCCGCCGCCGGAGTTCTCGCGGCGTCCCCGTCGTCGGGCAGCAGCGCGGCCGTGACCGGCTCGCCGGGCTGCCACACCCGCAGCAACAGCAGGATCGCACCGGCGGACACGACCGCCGCCACGATGTCCGCGAGCTGGTATGACAGGTAGTTCGAGGTGAGGAACTGCGCCACGGCGAAGGAGAGCCCGCCGACGAGCGCGGCCGGCCAGGCCTGCCGGATCCCGCGGCGTCCGTCGGCGACGATCAGCAGCACGAACGGGACGGCCACGGCGAGTACCGAGACCTGTCGTCCGGCGATCGCGCCGAATTCCGCGGCGGGCAGACCGGTGACCTCGCCGAGCACGGTGATCGGGTTGCCCATGCCGCCGAACGCGACGGGCGCGGTGTCGGCGACCAGCGCCAACGCGGCGGCTCTGAGCGGGGAGACGCCGAGGGCGATGAGCATGACCGAGCAGATCGCCACCGGCCCGCCGCCGCCCGCGAGCGCTTCGAGCAGCGCGCCGAAGCAGAAGGCGATGACGATGGCCTGCACCCGGATGTCCTCGCCGAGCGTGCCGAACGCGCGTCGCAGCACCGCGAAATGTCCACTGTGCACGGTCAGGTTGTAGATCCAGATGGCGTTGAAGGTGAGCCAGAGGATGAGCAGCAGGCTCTGCGCCATGCCGAACAGTCCCGCGTCGAGCGCGAGCAGCGGCGGCATGCCGTAACCGGCGACGGCGACGAGCAGGGCGACGCCGAGGGTCGCCAGCCCGGCCCAGTGCGCTTTCCAGCGCAGTCCGCCGAGCAGGAACAGCAGCGTGACCAGGGGCAGCAGCGCGAGCAGCGCGGACAGCAGCAGTGAGCCGGTGGGATCGGGGCTCTGGTGGTAGGGCGGCACGGTGACCTCCACAGACCCGCCGAACGGCGGGTTGTTCCGAAAAGCAGAACGGGGTTCCATATTCGGTGACGGTCATGGTGACCCCGATCACCACCGGCTGGCTATCGGCCGCCTGGCCCAATTGGCGGCGAACGCCCGGCCCGCCCGGTCCTGAACGAGGAGGCTCCGCATGGAGAATCGGCACGCCACGCACCCGGAACAGGTGCCCGGATTCGACACCGGCGCGCTGCGCGCCCACTACCTGGTGCCCGATCTGTTCGCGCCCGGTGAGATCCGCACCGTGCACTCGCACCAGGATCGGGTGGTGCTCGGTGGCGCCAGTCCCGAGCCGGGTCAGGTGCTGGCGCTGCCCGCCGAACCCGCGCTGCGCGCCGAATTCTTCTGCGAGCGCCGCGAACTGGGTGTGATCGCGCTCGGCGGGCCGGGCACCGTCACCGCCGACGGCGTCGAGCATCGGCTGGAGCACCGCGACTGCGTCTACATTGGACTCGGAACCCGCGAGGTGGCGTTCCAGGGCGACGGAACCCGGTTCTACCTGGTCTCCGCCCCGCGCACGCCGCGCATCCGACGCGCGTCGCGCGGCATGCCGACACCGAGCCCGCGCGGCTCGGCGCGCAGGCCACGGCGAACGTGCGGGAACTGCGCAAGTACGTGCACCCGGCGGGAATCACCTCGGATCAGCTGGTCATGGGCGTCACCGAACTCGCCGAGGGCAGCGTCTGGAACACCATGCCCGCGCACACCCATGACCGGCGCACCGAGTGCTACCTGTACTTCGACCTGCCCGCCGAACATCGCGTCCTGCACCTGCTGGGCGAGCCGGGCGAGACCCGGCACCTGGTGGTGAGCGACGAACAGGCGGTGATCTCCCCGAGCTGGTCCGTCCACAGTGGAGCGGGAACGCATCGGTACGGTTTCGTATGGGCGATGGCGGGCGAAAACCAGTCCTTCGACGACATGGACCACGTCGCCGTCGCGGACCTGCGGTAGAGGAGTGGGCGTGAGCGCTGAACTGTTCTCGTTGCGCGGCCGGACCGCGCTGGTCACGGGTGCGCGCACCGGCATCGGCCGGGGCGTGGCGCTCGGGCTGGCCGAAGCCGGAGCGGATCTGGTGCTGCTGGGGCGAACCGGCGATCTCGGCGAGGTCACCGAGCGGGTGCGGGCGCACGGGGCGGCCGCCGAGGCCATCGGCGTTGATCTCAGCGACCCGGCGGCCGCCGAGGAGCGGCTGCGCGCCGTGTTCGCCGAGCGGCGGATCGACGTGCTGGTCAACAACGCCGGGATCATCCACCGGGAGCCCGCCGCCGAAGTGTCCTATGCGGACTGGCGACGGGTGCTGGACGTGGACCTGGACGCGGTGTTCCTGCTCAGCAGACTGGCCGGCGAGCGGATGCTGGAACGCGGCCACGGCAAGATCATCAACATCGCCTCGCTGCTGTCGTTCCAGGGAGGTGTGCGAGTGCCCGCCTACGCCGCCGCCAAACACGCCGTCACCGGACTCACCAAGGCCCTCGCCAACGAGTGGGCGCCGCACGGAGTGCAGGTCAACGCCATCGCGCCCGGCTACATCCGGACCGACCAGACCGCCGTGCTGCAGGCCGACGAGGAACGCGAGGCCGAGCTCCGCGGGCGCATCCCGGCAGGGCGTTGGGGAGACCCGGCGGACCTGGCCGGGGCCGCGGTGTTCCTCGCGTCGAACGCGTCGAACTACGTCAACGGGCACGTCCTCGTCGTCGATGGTGGTTGGATGGCCCGGTGACCAGCACCTCCGAAGGGCCGGGCGCGGTCCGCAAGGCGTTGCGCGTGCTGGAGGCGCTCGCCGACCACGGCCGCGTCACCGAACTCGCCGCCGCCACCGGCCTGCCCAAGTCGACCGTGCACCGGCTGCTGCAAGTGCTGGTGGAGACCGGTTTCGCGCACAGCGACGACACCGGGTACCGCACCGGTGACCGGGTGCTCGCACTGGCGGGCAAAGTGCTCTACCGCTTCGACCCGGCCGCTCAAGCCGACCCGGCACTGGTGCGGCTGCGCGACGACACCGGCTGCACCGTGCACTTCGCGATGCGCTTCGGCGGGGAGCTGCTGTACGTGCACAAGGTCGAACCGGACAAGCCGTACCGGATGGGGTCGCGGATCGGCATGCACCTGCCGTGGCACACCAGCGCCATCGGCAAGGCGGTGCTCGCCGAACTGCCCGCGGACGCCGTCCGGGAACTGATCGGCGCCGGTGAGCTGCCCGCGCGCACCGCGAACTCGCTCACCACGCAGCGGGAACTGCACGCGCAGCTGGAGGAGGTGCGGGCCGTCGGGTACGCGCTCGACGACGGGGAGAACGAGCTCGGTGTGCGCTGCACCGGCGCCGGTGTGCGGGACCACTCGGGTGCCCTCATCGGCGGGGTCAGCGTCTCCACGCTCGCGCTGGAGCACGACATGGCCCGGTTGCGGGAGTTCGGAACCCGGGTGCAGGCCGCCGCCGCGGAGGTATCGACCGCTCTGGGGCATCAGAGCCGCTGATCCGAGCACGACGAAGGCCCTCCCCGCTCCGGGAAGGGCCTTCGGTGTGCACCTTG
This sequence comes from Saccharopolyspora gloriosae, assembly GCF_022828475.1. Classification (GTDB taxonomy): domain Bacteria; phylum Actinomycetota; class Actinomycetes; order Mycobacteriales; family Pseudonocardiaceae; genus Saccharopolyspora_C; species Saccharopolyspora_C gloriosae_A. The sequence goes on from NZ_CP059557.1 coordinate 335,445, forward strand.
CAGATTGGTCTTTTACTCGTTGTCTTGTCAGCGGCGAAGCCGATGAGCAGTGACCAGCCCGAGCAAAAAGACCACCGGCGGGTTCTCAGCGGCCTCTCGCGGGGACGGCGATTTCGCCGCGTATGAGACATACGTCAGAAATCGATCCCGCAGCGAGAAGGTCGCTGAGGTTCCGCTACCCGGACACCTGCGCAGGCCGTTCGGAGAAGAGAACGACTCAGTGGCCCTGTTCCTTCGCGCGCTCGTAGGAGCGCTTGATCTCTGCTTCTGCCTCGGTGCGGCCGACCCAGGTGGCGCCTTCGACGCTCTTGCCGGGCTCCAGGTCCTTGTACACCTCGAAGAAGTGCTGGATCTCCAGGCGGTAGAACTCCGCCAGGTGGTGGATGTCGCGCAGGTGCTCCTGGCGCGGGTCGTCCGAAGGAACGCAGATGACCTTGTCGTCCCCGCCCTTCTCGTCCCGCATCCGGAACATGCCGACCGCGCGCGCGGTGATCAGGCATCCGGGGAAGGTGGGTTCCTGCACCAGCACCAAGGCGTCCAGCGGGTCGCCGTCCTCGCCGAGGGTGTCCTCGACGAAGCCGTAGTCGGCGGGGTACTGGGTGGCGGTGAACAACGTCCGGTCCAGCCGGATCCGGCCGGATTTGTGGTCCACCTCGTACTTGTTCCGGTTCCCCTTGGGGATCTCGATGGTGACGTCGAAGTCCACGCGGTTCCTCACTCGTTCTCGCCAGCTTGCTCGTCGAGCCTGTGCCCGACCGCCCGGCCGCCGTTGCCAGGCCGGTCCCGCATCCCGGTCCCGTACATCGTCAGTGTCCTGAACTGCGATGATTTCCTCAGTCACCGCACGGCGTCACCCGAGGTCGAGCCGCAGGCTCACACGTCGGAGTGGCCGCCCGTGATGCGGCACGACCACGTCTAGTGTGGACCACGGCCGCGCGCCGAGCCCCACCGCAGTGCGGCAGCTCGCATCTGGCAATCTTGCGAACCGTCGAGGAGGAAGCCCGTGCCCGAACCCCACAGCCTCAGGGGTGAGGTGTCCGAGCCCGACGCCACCGAGCAGTCCGCCAGTGCGACGGCCGCTTCAACGGCGGGTTCGCAGGGCGATGACCAGGGGCGCGATGCGGACGCCGAGCACCCCGAGCGGGATGGCGCGCGTGCGGAGGCCCAGCCCTGGCCGACGGAGCTCGAAGCCGCGGAGTCGGCCGGTGACGATCCCGGTTTTCCGGTGGAGGACCAGGAAAAGCCCGCGGCGTCGGACTCCGAGAGTGCTGCGGACTCTTCGGCCGGGGAGGAGCGGAACGAGTCGGCCTCTTCCGGCGATGAACAGCCGGTGAACACTGATGCGGGCGAGGTCACCTCGGCGGACGGGACCGGTGCAGCGCAGGCCGCGTCCACGAGGGGGTCGCTCACCGGGACGGTCCGGATCGATCAGGACGAGAAGTCCGCGAGCGGTGCGCCGGATGATTCCGCGGAGCAGGATTCAGGACCGGCCGAGTCCGGGACGACTGGTTCCGGGGTCGATGATTCGAGCGCCGGGGATTCCGCTTCCGGCGAATCCGGCGCTGACGATGCGCGGGCCGATGAGCCGACGTCCGATTCCGATGCCGGTGGTTCCGGCGCAGGGGATTCGGGAACCGGCGATTCCGCCGCCGACGAGACCGGATCTAGCGGTTCCGCGAGCGGCGACGTCCAGGGTTCGGATCAGTCCCGGGCGGACGACGCCTCCACGGGCGACGACGAGCGGACCGGTCAGCGCGGCTCGGTCACCGGCACCGTGTCCGGGAAGCTGTCCGAACCGGAAGCGGCGGGCGAGCAGTCGACGAGCACGGCCGGGCCGGAGCAGGCGAGCGAAGACACGGCGGCGGACGCCGGGCCGAGCGCGGGATCGACGGTCCGCGGCTCCCTTGAGAACACGGCTACCGGAGACGGGGCTACCGGAGACGGGGCTACCGGAGACGGGGCGAGCGGGGACGGGGCGAGCGAGGGCACCTCGGGGAGCGCCGGTGCGGCCGCGCCCACGGTTCGGGCGGTGGGTTTCGTCGGATCGGTCGAACCCGCCGGGCGGGAGGCCGCCGCGCACGACTTCTCCGGTTGGCGAGCCGCGGGGTCCCAGGTCACGGGAATGATCTCGGGTGTGGAGCCTGCGGCCTCGGCGGTGCCGGACACCGGTGGAAAGGGCACCGGAGCAGCGTCGGAGACCGGCTCGGCCGACTCGGATTCCGCGGACGAATCCGAGGTTTCCGAATCCGGTTCTTCCACTTCCGAGCAGTCCGGCTCCGAGTCCGCTGGTTCGGAGTCCGCGGCGGCCGAAGAGTCCGAATCCGATTCCGCTGAATCGACGACTGCGGACTCGGTGACCGGCCGCGTTGAGACCGTGGGTACGGACTCCGAGACCACGGAGTCGAAGGCCGGGGAGTCGAAGGCCGTCGAGTCGAAGGCCGTCGAGTCGAAGGCCGTCGAGTCGAAGGCCGGGGACGCCGGGACTTCGGATGCCGGAGTGCCGGATTCGACGTCCTCCGCCGCCGAGCAGGTCGGCTCCGAGCCCGCCGCCTCCGAGAAGCCCGCCTCCGAGCGGACCGCCGATACCGATACCGAGCAGGCGGGTTCGCCGACGCCGGGTGATCAGCCCGCCGAGGCGGATGCCGAACCGTCGGCGACCGAAGCGAGTGGGTCCGGCGCGGACGCGGAGCCCGAAGGCACCGTCGATGGTGCCGCGGCGCCCGACGACGGGGCGCGGGAGAACGCCGCGACCACCACCGGCCAGGACGAGTCCGGCCAGGCACACGACGGCGAGAGCCCGATCGAGCAGGGCGACCAGGACGAATCGCCTCGTTCGGGCGCGATCGAGTGGGCCGAGCAGGGCGACCAGGGCGAATCGCCTCGTCAGGACGCGGCCGACCAGGACGACCAGGACGAGCCGTCTCGTTCGGACGCGATCGAGTGGGCCGAGCAGGGCGAATCGTCTCGTCAGGGTGCGGTCGAGGAGGGCGACCAGGACGAGTCGTCTCGTTCGGGCGCGATCGAGTGGGCCGAGCAGGGCGAATCGTCTCGTCAGGGTGCGGCCGAGCAGGGCGACCAGGACGAATCGTCTCGTCAGGACGCGGACGAACAGGGCGACCAGGACGAGTCGTCTCGTCCGGATGCGGCCGAGCAGAGTGGCTCGGCCACCACGCCCGAGGCGGTCGAGAAGGAGCCGGAACAAGACTCGGCACGGCCTGAAACCTCCGACCGGGCAGGCTCGGTCGGAGCGGGCGCGTGGCCCGAGACCGCGTCGGCCGCCGAGGACACCGCGGCGGACGAGACCGCCACCCCCGAACCGGTCGAGGACGCCGAGACGACGGGGCCGCAACAACCGGTCCGGGACGCGGATCCGGCGGAGCCCGCGTCCGGTGTCTCCGCTGAGGCGGACACCTCGGCGGCACCACAGGTCGAACCGGTCGAAGACGTCGAGGTCACCGGCCCGCAGCGAGCGGTGTCCGCGGACGCGGCCCCGAGCACCGATGCCGATTCGCGGAGCGAACCGGCGGATGAGTCCGAGAGCGTCGCCGAGCGGTCCGGGCCTCCCACGGAACGGCTCGACCGCCGAGCGCTCGCGGACTACGCGGCGGCCGCCGACCGCCGCGCGGAGAGCGACCGGCAGGAGACGACACCTACCTCCGACCGGGACGAGACCGGCGGAGCAGCCGCCGAACGCCCCACCGCCGAAACCGGCGGCCCGGCCACCGCCGCAACAGCCCCTGACGCGGCGACCGCCGATGCGGTGAGCACCGACGAGTCGCCCGCCGACGAGGCGACCGCCGATGCGGTGGACACGGGGGATACCGAAACCACGAGCGGCGCGTCCGCCGATGTTCGGACGGCTCGGGACTCGACCGCCGAGGCGGACCGGGACGCGACCGCCGATGTCGACGGCGGCCGGGACACGGTTGCCGATACCGGGACCAGCCGGGACGCCGAGGCCGACCGCGACGCGACCGCGGACGTGGAAACGACCGGCCGCTTCAGCGCCATCGACGACACGACGGCCCGCGTCGACCGGCGGCACGTCGACCAGCGCCTGGATGACCAGCGCCTGGATGACCAGCGCCTGGATGACCAACGGCCGGAATCCGATCGCGAGGACGCCCAGCGGCCGGACGAGACTCAGGCCGCCGCGAGCGGCACCGCCGCAAAGCCCGAGCGCGACGAGTGGCCCACCGCCGAGCAGGCGCGCATCGAGGCGGAACCCGAGGACACCGACGCCGCCGAAGCGGACTCCGCGTTCTCCGCGGATGCCGGAGCGGCACCGCCCTCATCCACCGACCCCCGGCCGCGCACCGAGCCGCCGCCCTCGGTGGAGGACTCCGCGTTCACCGCGGACTCGGGCACCCCGATCGGTCCGTCGCCCGTCGAGCAGACCCAGCAGTTCCGGCGGATCGAGGACACCCAGCGGTTCAACCTCGCCGATCTCGAAAAGGAGACCCGGCGCCGCGAGCAGGCGGACCAGCCGAAAGGTTCCCAGCCCGCCTACGAATCGCCGCAGGCGTTCCGCGAGGGAGACGGCCCCGCCGACCCGCGCACCGACGGCAAGCGCCCCGCCGAGCACGACGGCGCCCCCGGCGGTGGCCAGACCCAGCGGCCGCAGTCGTTCGACCAGGGGCCGCCGACCACCCGGATCCCGATCGTCCCGCCCGCGCCGCCGCAGCCCGCGCGGCCGCCGGTGCCGGGTCCCTCGGACGCGGAGCGGACCCAGCAGTTCCGCCGCCCCGACTTCAGCGGCCCGCCGCCCGGCGCCCGGCAAGGGCAGTCCCAAGCCCAGCCCGCGCCGCCCCGGCCGACCCCGGCGCCTCCCCGGCAGCCGCAGCAGAGTCCGCAGCAGCAGAACCAGGCGCAGCAGAGTCCGGCGCAGCAGAACGAGCAGCAGAGCCAGGCGCGGTCGGCCCAGCCGCAGGATTTCGCCGCGCCCGCCGGTGCCTTCCAGCAGCCGCCGCTCCAGGACGCGCACCGGGCGACGCCGCAGCGCATCGAGCCCCAGGACGAACCCGAGCACGTCGAGCACGACGAACCGCAGCAGGTGGCCGAGCCGCGCCGCAAGCGGGCGACGGTCCTGCTGGCGGTGCTGACCGTGGTCGTGCTCGGCGCAGGACTCGCGGTGGGAGTGCCCGCGCTGATCACCGGGCTCAGCGCCGCCCGACTCGCCGACGCGCCCGCGCCGGTGCGGCTCTCCCCGTCGATCCGCCCGGTCGGCGCGAACGCCCCCGAACCCGGCAAGGCCGGGCTGGAGGCGGCGGTGCGCGGTCCGCTGTCGAACCCCGTGCTGGCGCCGGTCACCGGCGCCGTCGTGGACGTGCAGTCCGGGCGCAGCCTGTGGGAACGCGAGCAGAACCGGCCGATGATGCCCGCCTCCACCGGAAAGCTGCTCACGATGAGCGCGGCGATGCTGGCGCTCGACCACGACGCCCGGTTCACCACCAAGGTCGTGCGCGGCTCGGAACCCGGCAGCGTGGTGCTCGTCGGCGGCGGCGACCCGACCCTCTCCACGCTGCCCGCCGGGGAGGACTCGGTGTACCCGGGAGCGGCGCGCTTCGACGACCTGGCGGCGCAGGTGCGTGCCGCGACGGGCGGCCAAGTGACCTCGATCAAGGTCGACACCAGCCGGTACAAGGGCGATTCGAGCGCGCCCGGCTGGCTGCCCCAGGACATCCCGGACGGGATCATGGCGCCGATGGAGTCGGTGATGGCCGACGGCGGCCGCACGGACGACCCCACCGACGACTACGGCGCACGCACCACCTCGCCGGCGGCGAAAGCGGGTGAAGAACTCGCCACCCGGCTCGGCCTGTCGGCCTCCGCGGTGTCGGAGGGAACGGCGCCGCAGAACGCGCAGGCCGTCGGTTCCGTCGAGTCGCCGACCATGCGCAAGCTGATGGAGACCACGCTGATCCACTCGGACAACGTGCTCGCCGAGGCGCTGGCCCGCGAGGTCGCCGTCAAGACCGGCAACGAGCCGTCCTTCGCCGGATCGGTGAAAGCGGTGCGCGAAGTGCTCCAGCGCAACGGCGTGGACCTCACCGGCGTGCAGATGTCCGACGGCAGCGGCCTGTCCACCGAGGACCGCATCCCGGCGAAGGTGCTGGCGGACCTGATGGCCACGGCCACCGCGCCGGAGCGCGACGGCGGGCTCTCCCAGCAGAGCTCGAAGTTGCGCGCGCTGCTGACCGGGCTGCCCGTCGCGGGCGGTTCGGGCAGCCTCGCCGACCGCTACGGCGACGGCGACGGCCGCGGCTGGGTCCGGGCGAAGACGGGCACGCTGGACGGGGCGAACAGCCTCTCCGGCACGATCCTCACGCAGGACGGCAGGCTGCTCGTGTTCGCGCTGATGTCCAACAGCACCGCCGCCGCCGGCTCGGTGCGGCCCGCCCTCGACGAGGTCGCGGGCGCGATCCAGCAGTGCGGTTGCGGCTGATCGGACGCGGCGGCGCAGCGGTGTCGCAGCCCAGCTCACCCGGAGTACGGTCGGTTTTGTGACTTCGCGATCCGCCACGCTGCCGCCCCGACCGCACAGCCGGGACGGAGCGCAGCGGACGCTCGACTGGGACCTGGCCGCGTCCACCGCCGGCCGGTTGATGCACACCGGACCTCAGGTCCCCCGTTCGGAGGCTGCGCACGCGGTGCGCGAACTCCGCCGGGCCAGCGTCGCCGCCGAGAGCCACGTGCGGGAGCTGACCGGACTCGGCCTGGACCTGCCGGTGCTCGAAGGCGATGTGGTGGACCGCACCGAGTGGGTGCGTGCGGCCGCGCGCGGGTTGTCCGAGCTCACCGGCATCGCGATGAGCTCCCGCGCCACCGGAACCGATCTGCTCGGCGGGCTCGGAGTTCGCGGCGCCGGAGTGCAGGCCGGGCTGGTGCTGTCGTACCTGGGCACCAAGGTCCTCGGGCAGTACGACCCGTTCCTGCCCAGCGACCAGGGCACCCGGCCGGGGCGGCTGCTGCTGGTGGCGCCGAACATCGTGGCGGCCCGCCAGGCGCTGGACGTGCCCGCGGACGACTTCACCATGTGGGTGTGCCTGCACGAGTCGACGCACCGCTTGCAGTTCAACGCGGTGCCGTGGCTGCGGGACCACTTCGCGGACAGCCTTGGCGAGCTGCTGTCCGATCTCGACTCCTCGCCCGGTGAGCTGCTGGGCAGGCTGCCCGCCGTGGTGCGTGGGGTGCGAGACGGGCCGGACGCCCAGTCCAGCCCGGGCATGCTCGGGCTCGTGGAGCTGCTGCAAGGTCCCCGGCAGCGCGCCGCGCTGGATCGGATCCTGGCGTTGTCGACGTTGCTGGAAGGGCACGCCGACCACGTGATGGACGCCGTGGGGCCGGAGGTGGTGCCCAGCGTGGCCACCATCCGCCGCCGGTTCACCGAGCGCCGCCAAGGCGGCGGCCTGCTGGACCGGCTGCTGCGCAGCGTGCTCGGCGTGGACGCGAAGATGCGCCAGTACGCGCAGGGCGCGGCGTTCACCCGCCACGTCGTGCGAGAGGTCGGCATGGACGGCTTCAACGCGGTGTGGACCTCACCGGACCACCTGCCCACCCGCGCCGAAACCACCGACCCCGCCGCCTGGCTCCGCCGCATCCACGGCTGATCCCCGCTCGACCCGTCGCACCCCGAACCAGGTCAATGCCACCTTCGACCGGCCCCCTTGGTCGAATGGGCGATTCACCCGGTGCCTCTGGTGCGGTCAACCTTCGACCGGTCCATCGGTCTGCGGGGCCATTCACTCCTGGGGCTGCGAGCGGCGGATCGTGGGGTCTCCGGGGTGTGTCGGGGTGGGGCACACAATGGGGCGGTGACCTCTGGTTCCGGTCTATCCGCCCGCTCCGCCGGGACGGCGATGCTCGAAGTGCGGGCCGCGGTTCGCGGTTTCCTCGACGCCACCCCCGGTGCGCGGCAGGGGCCGCTCGCGGTCGCCTGCTCGGGCGGTGCCGACTCCCTCGCGCTCGCCGCCGCCACCGCCCACGTGGCGCGCAAACAGGACCTGCGGGTGTGCGCGCGCGTCGTTGACCACGGACTCCAGGACGACTCCGGCGCGGTCGCGGCTCGCGCCGCCGAACAGCTCGGCGAGCTCGGATTCGCGGACGTCGAGGTGCTGCCGGTGCGGGTGAGCGGCCCCGGCGGCCCGGAAGCGGCGGCCCGCCGAGCCCGGTACGCCGCACTCGACGAGGCCCGGCCCGCCGGGGCGGCGGTGCTGCTCGGGCACACCCTCGACGACCAGGCCGAGACGGTGCTGCTGGGCCTCGGTCGCGGCTCCGGAGCCCGCTCCATCGCGGGCATGCGCCCGTGGGATCAGCCGTGGGCGCGGCCGCTGCTGGGCGTCTCGCGGGAGACCACGGTGCGTGCCTGCGCCGAGTTCGGACTGCGACCGTGGCAGGACCCGCACAACGGCGAGAGCCGGTTCACCCGTGTGCGGTTGCGCACAGAGGTCCTCCCGCTGCTGGAGCACGTTCTGCAAGGCGGAGTCGCGGGCGCGCTGGCCCGAACCGCCCGCCAGTTGCGGGAGGACGCCGACGCCCTCGACGCGGTCGCCGGAACGGTCCGCTCGCAGGTGGAGCGGGGTGCGGACCTGGACGCCGCGGCCTTGGCGACGCATCCGCCCGCGATCCGGCGACGGGTGCTGCGCGGGTGGTTGCTGACGAGCGGGATCACCGAGATCTCCGACGCGCACCTGCGCGCGGCCGACGCGCTGGCCGGTGCGTGGCGCGGTCAAGGACCGCATGCGCTGCCGGGCAACTTTGTGCTGCGCCGGGCGCATGGCAGGCTTCAGGTGGAACGTGGTGGACGGGGAACCGCCGGGCCGGTGAGCGGCGGGTGAACGTGCGCCCAACAGCGAGAGGGGAAGCCGGTCCGTGTACGACGGCGACATCGCTTCAGTGCTCATCACCGAGCAGCAGATCCAGGGCAAGACGGCCGAATTGGCCGAGCAGGTCGCCGAGGACTTCCAGGACGCCAAAGGCGGCGATCTGCTGCTGGTGGGCGTGCTCAAGGGCGCGGTCATGTTCATGACCGACCTCGCGCGGGCACTGCCGCGTCCGGCTCAGCTCGAATTCATGGCGGTGAGCTCGTACGGCTCGTCGACCTCGTCCTCCGGCGTGGTGCGGATCCTCAAGGATCTGGACCGGGACATCGCGGGCAAGCACGTGCTGATCGTCGAGGACATCATCGACTCCGGCCTGACGCTGTCCTGGCTGCTGAAGAACCTGGCTTCGCGCAATCCCGCCTCGCTGGAGGTGTGCACGCTGCTGCGCAAGCCGGACGCGGTCCAGGTCGACGTGCCCGTCCGGTACGTCGGGTTCGACATCCCGAACGAGTTCGTCGTCGGCTACGGGCTCGACTTCGCGGAGCGCTACCGTGATCTGCCCTACATCGGGACCCTCGATCCGAAGGTCTACACCTCCGGGCGGTGAGGACCCGCCCTGCTGGGAGCGGGTGTGGCAAAGATCCGGTTTCGCCCGGGGGTAGTCTTGTCGACCTGCACAACGCTCGGCGTGGTGGCGCGCTCGCGGCGGCCGGTACGCTGGTTCGAGGGGGTTGACGGCGGCGACGGTTCGTGCGCCGTTCACCGGTGCCGTTGCCCGAAGTGAAGTCAGGGAGGGTCGAGGCCGACCGCCGGCCGCAAGTGAATGGACCTCAAGCGCCTGCTCCGTAACCCGCTGCTTTGGATCCTGGCGGTGTTAGCGCTGATAATGAGCCTCAGCGTGCTCTTCGATGAGACCAAGGCTTATCAGCAGGTCTCGACCTCCGAAGCTCTCCGGCAGATTTCCGAGGGCAAGGTAGCCGAGGCGACCATCCAGGACAAAGAGCAACGAGTCCTGCTGACCCTGAAACAGGGTCAGAGCTTCGCCAACAGCAATCAGCTGATGGCGCAATACCCTGCCGGGGCCACCGACGCGGTGGTCAACGAGATCCGGCAGGCGAACACCGACAAGTGGAACACCGAGGTCACCCAGGACTCTTTCTGGACGCAGATGTTGATCTATCTGCTGCCGATCGGCCTGCTGGTGCTGCTGCTCATGTGGATGATGAACAACGTCCAGGGCGGCGGAAACCGGGTGATGAACTTCGGCAAGTCCAAGGCGAAGCAGCTCACCAAGGACATGCCGAAGACGTTGTTCAACGACGTCGCCGGTGCCGATGAGGCCGTCGAGGAACTGCACGAGATCAAGGATTTCCTGCAGAGTCCCGGGCGCTACCAGGCGCTGGGCGCGAAGATCCCGAAGGGCGTGCTGCTCTACGGCCCGCCCGGTACCGGTAAGACGCTGCTGGCCCGCGCGGTCGCGGGCGAGGCCGGGGTCCCGTTCTACTCGATCTCCGGTTCGGACTTCGTGGAGATGTTCGTCGGTGTCGGCGCTTCCCGCGTTCGCGACCTGTTCGAGCAGGCCAAGCAGAACGCGCCGTGCATCATCTTCGTCGACGAGATCGACGCGGTCGGCCGCCAGCGCGGCGCCGGCCTCGGTGGTGGGCACGACGAGCGCGAGCAGACGCTGAACCAGCTGCTGGTGGAGATGGACGGGTTCGACTCGCGCGGCGGCATCATCCTGATCGCCGCGACGAACCGGCCGGACATCCTGGACCCGGCGCTGCTGCGTCCGGGCCGCTTCGACCGGCAGATCCCCGTTTCGGCGCCGGACCTGCGCGGCCGCAAGGCGATCCTGGGCGTGCACTCGAAGGGCAAGCCGTTGGCGCAGGACGCCGACATGGACGGCTTGGCCAAGCGGACCGTCGGGTTCTCCGGTGCGGACTTGGAGAACGTGGTCAACGAGGCCGCGCTGCTCACGGCCCGCGAGAACGGCCAGCTGATCACGGGTGCGGCTCTGGAGGAGTCGGTGGACCGCGTGATCGGCGGCCCGCGCCGGAAGAGCAAGATCATTTCGGAGCGGGACAAGAAGATCACCGCGTATCACGAGGGCGGGCACGCGCTGGCCGCCTGGGCGATGCCGGACGTCGATCCCGTCTACAAGCTCACGATCCTGCCGCGCGGCCGCACCGGCGGACACGCACTGGTCGTCCCCGAGGACGACAAGGACATGATGACCCGCTCGGAGATGATCGGGCGCCTGGTGTTCGCGCTCGGCGGGCGCTCCGCGGAGGAGCTCGTGTTCCACGAGCCCACCACCGGTGCCTCCAGCGACATCGAGCAGGCCACCAAGATCGCCCGCGCGATGGTCACCGAGTACGGCATGACCGCCCGCCTCGGCGCCGTCAAGTACGGCAAGGAGGAGGGCGACCCGTTCCTGGGCCGCTCCGCCGGGCAGCAGGCGAGCTACTCGCACGAGGTCGCGCACGAGATCGACGAAGAGGTGCGCAAGCTCATCGAGGCCGCGCACACCGAGGCGTGGGAGGTGCTCAACACCTACCGCGACGTGCTCGACGACCTGGTGATGGAGGTCCTGGAGAAGGAGACGCTGGTCCGCAAGGACCTGGAGCGGATCTTCTCCAGGGTCGAGAAGCGGCCCCGGATCACGGCGTTCAACGACTTCGGCGGGCGCACCCCGTCGGAGAAGCCGCCGATCAAGACTCCGGGTGAGCTGGCCATCGAACGCGGCGAGCCGTGGCCCCCGCCCGCGCCCGAGCCGCCGGCTCCGCAGGCTCCGGCTCCCGGCCCGAACGGTTCGGTGCCCGCGGGCGCTGTTCCGGCAGGCCAGTACAACCAGGGCCAGCAGCCACAGGGCGGTCAGGGCACGGTGCAGTTCCCGCATCCGCAGGGACAGCAGCAGGCCCCGCAGGGTCAGTACCCGCAGCAGGGGCAGTACCCGCAGGGTCAGTACCCGCAGGGACAGCAGCCGCAGTACGGCCAGGGCCAGCAGCACGGCCAGCCGCAGGCGGTGCCGCCGAACTACGGTGCCCCGCCCGGCTGGACGCCGGCGACGGCGCCGGGCGGTGCCGGCCAGCAGCCGTACCAGCAGTGGGTCCCGTCCTGGGAGCGCTCGCAGCAGCAACCGGCGGCGGAGCAGAACCCCGCGGCCGGTGCGCAGCAGGCCCCGCAGACGGGCGCCACGGCTGTGAACCCGCAGTCGGCTCAGGACGCGGGCAACGTCGAGCAGCAGGACAGCGCTCAGCAGCCCACCGCCCAGCAGCCCAACGGCCAGCAGCCCGATGCTCAGCAGCCGGGGGCGCAGCAGTCCCAGCAGACTCCGGAATCGGAGCAGCGGGGAGAGGACAAGGGAGAAGGCGGCCGCTGACCGCCTCGCTCCGAGAGCGACAAGACCGGACAGGGGCACCGTCGCACGCCGACGGTGCCCCTTTTCGGTGCGGTGTGAGCCGGTGAAGGAGCAACACGTGATCAGCAATCTCGGTGCCGGACGGGACGACTCCCGGCCGGGCGGTACCGGTTCCGATCGACCGGCTTTCGACCAGGAACGGGCTTCGGCCGCGATCCGGGAACTGTTGCTCGCGGCAGGGGAGGACCCGGACCGGGAAGGTCTGCGGGACACGCCTGACCGGGTGGCCCGTGCCTACGAGGAACTGTTCGCCGGGCTCTACACCGACCCCGACGAGGTGCTCGACCGCACCTTCGACGAGGCGCACGAAGAGCTCGTGCTGGTCCGCGACATCCCGATGTACTCCCAGTGCGAGCACCACTTGCTGCCGTTCCACGGGGTCGCGCACATCGGCTACATCCCGAACGAGAAGGGCCGGGTCACCGGCCTGTCGAAGCTGGCGCGGCTGGTGGACCTGTACGCGAAGCGCCCCCAGGTGCAGGAGCGGCTGACCTCGCAGGTCGCCGACGCGTTGGCGCGGAAGCTGGAGCCGCGCGGCGTGATCGTCGTCGTGGACGCCGAGCACCTGTGCATGGGAATGCGCGGGGTGCGCAAGGCGGGTTCGACGACGACGACCTCCGCGGTGCGCGGTATCTTCCGCAGCTCCGCCTCTTCTCGCGCCGAGGCGTTGTCGTTGATCAGAGGTTCGTGATGAGCGTGTTGCTTCCCCGGCCCGGCCGGTGCGCGGTGATGGGCGTGCTGAACGTGACGCCCGATTCGTTCTCCGACGGCGGCCGCTACCTGGACCGCAAGGCCGCGGTGGCGCACGGCGTCGACATGTTCGAAGCCGGCGCCGACATTATCGATGTGGGCGGTGAGTCGACGCGGCCCGGTTCGGATCGGGTGGCGGCGGGCACCGAGATCGAGCGGGTGCTGCCGGTGGTGGCGGAGCTGGTCGACGCCGGTGTCCCGGTGAGCGTGGACACCACGCGCGCCGAGGTCGCCGCGGCCACCGCCGAAGCGGGCGCCTCGGTGATCAACGACGTGTCCGGCGGGCTGGCCGATCCGGACATGGCGCGGGTCGCCGCGGACACCGGGGTGCCGTGGGTGCTGATGCATTGGCGCGGTCACAGCCGGGACATGAATTCGCTGGCCGAGTACGGCGACGTGGTCGCCGAGGTGCGTTCGGAGCTGCTGGCCCAGGTCGACCTGGCCTTGCGGGCGGGTGTCCGGGAGGACGCGATCGTGCTCGATCCGGGGCTGGGCTTCGCGAAGACCGGGGAGCACGACTGGGCCTTGCTGCACCGGCTGAGCGAGTTCGTCGGCTTGGGCTTTCCGGTGCTGGTGGGCGCCTCGCGGAAGCGGTTCCTCGGCAAGTTGCTGGCCGAGGACGACGGCACTCCGCGCGCCCCGGCGGGCCGCGAGACGGCCACGGCGGTGGTCTCGGCGCTGGCCGCGGATCGCGGCGCGTGGGCGGTGCGGGTGCACGATGTGCGGAGTTCGCTGGACGCCGTCGCGGTGACCGCGGCGTGGAACGCCGGAGGGACCGTTGGCTGACCGGATCACGTTGACCGGGTTGCGGGTGCGCGGCAACCACGGGGTTTTCGAGCACGAGAAGCGCGACGGCCAGGAGTTCCTGGTCGACATCACGGTGTGGGTGGACCTCGCCGGTGCGGCGGCCGACGACGACTTGGCGCAGACGTTGCACTACGGCGAGCTGGCGCAGCGCGCGGCGGACATCGTGGCCGGGCCGTCGCGGGACCTGATCGAGACGGTGGCCGCGGAGATCGCCGACGGCATCATGGACGACCGCCGAGCGCACGCCGCGGAGGTCACGATCCACAAGCCGTCCGCGCCCATCCCGCTGACCTTCGCCGACGTGGCGGTCACGATCCGCCGCTCGCGGCGCGCGGCCCGGAACGGTTGAGGCGATGAGCAGGGCGGTGCTGTCCCTCGGTTCGAACCTGGGGGACCGGTTGGCGCACTTGCAGTCGGCCGTGGACGGGTTCGCCGAGTCGGTGGTGGCGGTATCGCCGGTCTACGAGACCGCGCCGTGGGGCGTCACCGACCAGCCGGACTTCCTCAACGCGGTGATCGTCGTGGCGGCCGCGGACGTGGACGAATGGGGTTGGCTGCGGCGCGGCCAGGAACTGGAGCGCGCGGCGGAACGACTGCGGGAACGCCGCTGGGGTCCCCGCACCCTGGATGTGGACGTGGTCACCGTGGACGGTGTGCGCGGCGCGGACCCGGAGCTGCTGCTGCCGCATCCCGGTACGCCCGATCGGGCCACGGTGCTGATCCCGTGGTCGGTGGTGGAGCCGGACGCGGTGCTGCCGGGCCACGGCCCGATCGCCGAGCTGATCAGCGCGCTGCCCGCCGCGGACCTCAACTCCGTGCAGCGCCGCGACGACCTCCCCTTGCACCTCCCGAGCTGAACGTCCCCTTCGCCCGGTGGGATCGGTCAAAGGGGCCATTGACGCCAGAGGCGGTCTCGGGTGAAGGAGGCATGGCTCCGGAGGTGATCTCGGGTGAATGTCTCCTTCGCCCGGTGGGATCGCCAAAGGGGCCACTGGCTTCGGGTGAATGTCTTTCTCGCCCGGTGGGGTTGGGCGAAGGGGTCATGGCTCCGGAAGCGGTCGGGTCCGGGTGGTGCGTGCGGAACGGCCCGCTCGACCGATGCCGGTCGAACGGGCCGCTCGTTCTGGTGTGCCCGGCCAGGGTGGATACCCCCAAGGATCCACCCCGCCCGAGGCGGTCGGTGCCGTGCGCCCTACCTCGATCAGGGCAGGGTGGCGCGCACGGCGTCGGCGAGCCAGTGCGCCTGCCGCTCGGTGGTGGGGTGCGGCGGCCAGTCGTTGATGATCGCCAGCAGCTCCCAGTACCGGGACAGTCGCTCGTCGTAGGGCGCCCCGAAGCTGTCCGCGAGCTCGGCGCGCGCGGCCGGGCCGTCGGTCGAGCCGTTCTGACGTGCCCAGAGCTCGGCGGCGTGCTCGGCCAGTTCCCGGCCGCGCTCAGAGTCCGGGGTGTGCCCGGCCTCCTTGGCCTGCTCGATGTCCTCGAACAGCGTCCACCAGCGCGCGGCCTCCTCCTTCGTCCGCACCGGCGTGGCATCCTCGCCGCCGGCCTGCGCGGCCTGCTGCTCCCAGAGCCGCCGCACGGTGGTGCGGAAGTCGGAGTCCCCGACGAGCTCGGCGAGTTCGATCCACGCCTCCACCTGCTCGGTGCTCGGGTCGTCCGGGAGTTCCGGTTTCGCCGAGCGCATCCACGCCGCGAACTGCTGGTCCACGTCGAGGCCGCCGATGGTCTCGTCCCAGAACTCGTCGATGAGCCGGTTGCGCTCCGCGTCGGACATCGTCGCCAGCTTGTGCATGAGTTTCACCTCTTCGGTCGATCGGTCCAGGTGTACGACCGCTCGCAGCACCGCGCGGCGGGTCCGCAGCAACCGCATCTGGTCCTCCAAGAGGGCCAGTTGCGCCTCGGCGAGCCGCCGCACCGAGGTCTCCTCGGCCAGGACGCGGCGCACCTCGTCGAGCCCGGCCCCGAGCTCGCGCAGGGTGCGCACCAGTTCCAGCCTGGCTATGGCGGTCACGTCGTAAAGCCGATAGCCGGAGTGCGTGCGGTCGGTGGGCGGCACGACTCCGCTGTCGGAGTAGAACCGGATGGTCTTCACGCTCAGCCCGGTGCGCCGGGAGAGCTCTCCGATCGTGTAGCGCTGCGCGTCGTCCACGAGATGAACCCTCGACCTTCCAGCCACTGGAGACTCAAGTCCCTTTTCGAAATCGCTTCGGAGTGGTCTGCGTAGGGGGCGGGTAGCGGAACCTCAGCGGCTTCCTCGCTGCGGGATCTTTTTCCCGAGTGGCTCCAACGAGGGAAAAGCCGTCCGCGCGAGGAAGCCGCTGAGAATCCGCCGGTGGTCGTTCTGCTCTAGCTGGTCGCTGCTCATCGGCTTCGCCGCTGACAAGACACTGATCGGCCGATCGACCCGCGTCGATCGGCCGGTGCCTTGCGGGATGGTCCGCGTGGAGTGCGATGCTGGAATGGTGGCACCTCGGCAGCAGGAACGGATGACGTTCACGCAGGCGCGGCAGTTGATGTTGGCCGCCTTGATCGCGGCGGTGCTGGCGTACGTCGGTTCGCGCCTGGCCTACGGCGGGTTGCCCAGGCTGCCCGCGTTGGCGGGGGCGACGTTGCTGGTGATCGCGGTGGTCGACGTGCTGCTGGCGGTGGCTCTGCGGCCGCGCATCCGGCGCAAGCCGGGCACCGAGCCGGTCGACGCGCTGCCCGCGGCGCGCGCGGTCGCGTTGGCGAAGGCGTCCTCGATGGCCGGGTCGATCATGGGCGGGGTGTGGATCGGGCTGCTCGGTCACCTGCTGCCGCTCCAGGACACGATGCAGGCCGCCCGCGACGACATGACGGCCGCGGTGATCGGCTTGATCAGCGCGTTGGCGCTGGTGGCCGCCGGACTGTGGCTGGAGCACTGCCTGCGCAACCCGGACGACCCCGAAGAGCCCTACGACGACGAGGACTGATCCCTCGCCGTTCTTTCGCGGTAGCAAGGACCGGCAACGATGAGCCGGAACCTGCCGCACAACCGCCGAGTCCGGCGATCGAGCTGGGCGAACTCCGAGATTTCTCTTGCGCGCCAACGATTTCATGGCCCGTTCGGGGCATTCGGGCTGGTCCGGTTCGCCGAACCGCAGTTCGCTCCGTTCCCTGCGGGTCTCGATCGGATAAAGGCCGGGTACCGTGGGGCCATGTCCGCCCCTGGCCGTTCCGCAGCCGCTGACCAGCGTCCGTCGGTGTTATGGGTCGGCGCCTTGGTCTTAGCCGCCGCCGCGACCGCGATCCTGGTGCTGAGCAACGACTCGCGGGTGCTCAAGCTGGGACTGGTGGCCGCGCTGTGGGCCGCGCTGCTGGGCGCGTTCGGCGTCGCGAAGCTGCGCGCCAAGGCGGCCGACGCCGCCGAACGGGAAGCGGAACGCCAGCGCGTCTACGAGATCGAACTGGAACGGGAGATCGCCGCCCGCCGCGAGTTCGAGGCGACCGCGGAGGCAGAAGCACGCCGCACCGCGGCCGCGGAGTCCGACGCCGAGATCCAGGCGCTGAAAGCGGAATTGCGCGCCCTGCGGGAGAACTTGGAGAAGATGCTCGGCGGTGACGTGCTGTTCGAGCGCGTCGCGCTGCGAGCGGAGTCCACTCGGGTGCGTTCCCTGCCGGAACGCCCCGCCGCGACGGGCGAGCAGCCGCGGTTCATGTCCGGTGACACCGGCGCGCACCCGCGGATCATCCAGCAGACCGATGGATCCGGCAGGCAGCTGCCCGCCGGCTATCAGGGCCAGGTGGAGCCTCCGGCGCCGAACGAGCAGGTGCTGCCCCGGACTCCCGTCGAGCAGCCCCCGCCGCGCCCGTCGAAACCGCGCAAGTCCCGGCCGCAGCAGGGCAGGCCCGCGCCGCGGCAGGCAGCCGACACGCGCAAGCAGCGCCCGGCGCAGACCGGGAACCAGGGCGCGTGGCCGGAGTCCACTTCGGACCGGCTGCGCCCGGTCCAGCCCGAGCAGGCAGCGGCGCAGGCCGTTCCGGACACCGCCCACGCCCGTCCGGCAAGCCCTCCGCAACAGCCTCCCCCGAGCAGTCCCCGGCAGCCCAGCCGTACGCGGCCGCGCACACCGCTCAGCAGGCCGCTCCGGCGCCGCCCGAGCCCGACGCCGGCGACGCCGAGCGCCGCACGCCGACCCGGCAGGTCGAGGCGGGCGCGCACACCGAGGGCACCTCCGTCGTCGACCTGCTCGCGGCCTACGGCGACTCCGACGCGCAGCCGGAACCGAAGCGCCGCCGCCGTCGCCGCGCCTGACTCGGCTGCACCGCACCGATTCCGCAGGCAGGAACGGGTGGAGACGCCGATCCCGCGACCGGTCCAGCGGTGAACATCGGGTAATGCCGCCCCAGGCGGTGTAGGACGAAGACCCCGCGTTCTAGGGTTTCGGGCGTGTCCACACCTGATCTCTCCGGTCCTGTGCCCGACATCTCCGGTGCGCGCAGGTTGCAGACCCGCAAGCATTCCGCGGTCGGCTGGCCGGTCGCCGGGTTGTTGCTGCTCGGTGTCATCGGCCTGGTCATGGTGGGTGTCGCGACCTCCAGGGTGGGCGTGCTGCCCGCGCTGGTGGGCGCGTTGGCGGCGTTGATCCCGGTCGGCGTGGTGTTCGCCGCGATCGTGTGGATCGACCGCTGGGAACCGGAGCCGCCGATGCTGATGCTCGGCGCTTTCCTGTGGGGCGCGGGCGGAGCGACCGGCTGCTCGCTGCTGCTCAACGACTCCGTGATCGGCCTGGGCGAGCTGCTGTTCGGGCCGAGCGACCACGTCTTCTTCGAGCGGGCGCTGATGGCTCCGCTGGTGGAGGAGGCCGCGAAGGCGCTGTTCGTGGTGTCGCTGTGGTTCTGGCGGCGTTCGGAGTTCAACGGCCTCGTCGACGGCATCGTCTACGCGGGCCTGACGGCGGCAGGTTTCGCGTTCACCGAGAACATCCTGTACTTCGGCAAGGCCTTCTCCGAAGGGGGCTGGGGCAGCGCCACCGGTGGTGTGGTCGCGGTGTTCATCCTGCGCGGGATCTTGGCCCCGTTCTCGCATCCGCTGTTCAGCTCGATGGTGGGCATCGGGATCGGGCTGGCCTCACGGACCACGGACACCACGAAGCGCGTGCTGTGGCCCGCTGCCGGGTTCCTGCTCGCGGTGGTGCTGCACGCCGCGTGGAACGCGTCGACGCTGCTGGGCGGCACGGGCTTCCTCAACGTGTACTTCCTGATCATGCTGCCGATCTTCGCGGGCACCGGTTGGCTGGTGACGTGGCAGCGCAAGCGGGAGCAGCGCATCGTGGCCGATCAGCTTCCGGTGCTGCAGCGGGCCGGGCTGATCCCGCGCAGCGAGGTGGAGATGCTGGCCTCGCTGGCGGGCCGCCAGGGCTGGCTGCGCAAGGTGCGCAGGAGCGCGGGCGCGGAGGCCGCGAAGGCCGTGCGGGACTACCAGATCGCCGTGACGGAGCTGGCGTTCCTGCAGCACCGGGCCGCGGAAGGGCGCACGACGAGCGCGGTGCGGCGGGCTCGCCGGGAGCAGCTGATCGAGGAGCTGAAGGCTGCGCGGCGCTCGGCCGTGGGCTCGCAGGAGGCGTTCCAGACCGCGCGGGTGAAGATCCACGAACTGACGCAGAGCGTTCGCCGTCCCGGTTCCCGGCCGCAGCAGCCGGTGCCGCAGCAGGGGGCTCAGCCGCAGGGTGAGCGTCCGCAGTCCGGCGGCGCCCGGCAGGAGGCGTCCCGACCCGACCTCACTCCGCAGACCGACCCGCGGCGCGCACCCCAACAGTCCCAGCCCAGGCAGTCGCCGCAGCAGCCGTCCCGCCCGGCGCCGCCCCCCGGGCCTCCGCAGCAACCCCAGAGCAACCCCCAGCAGCAAAACCCGCCGGCACCCCGCAGAGCACCTCAACAGCCCCCGAACCGCCCGAACCCACCAGGCCAACCGCCTCGGCAGTGAACAACCCACGCCGAAAGCTCCTCAACGACGAAGCCGTGCTTTCGGCGGCGAAGCCCGCGAAGGGCGGGCGAAGCCACGCCTGCCTTGCGGCCGTAGGCCGTGCTTTGCGGCGTAGCCGTGCTTTCGGCGGCGGAGTCCGCGAAGGGCGGGCGAAGCCACGCCTGCCTTGCGGCGAAGCCGTGCCTGTATGCGCGTCAGCGCATAGCCCACGTAAGCAGGGCGACCACCCGCGGGTTCTCAGTTGGTCTCTCGCGAGGACAGTTTTTTCCCTCGTGGCGGAGCCACTTGGGAAAAAGATCCCGCAGCGAGAGACCAACTGAGGTTCCGCCACCCGACCACCCACGCAAAACGAGCCCCAGACAGAGCAGCTACTCTCGCGCTGCTGTCCGGTACCCGAAATCGGGACTGGAACGGTTGGGAGGACGACGTGGCGATGGGACCTCGCCTGCGGGTCGGAGTGGTGTCCGCGGGACGTGTCGGTGCCGTGCTCGGGGCGGCGCTGGCGCGCGCCGGGCACGAGGTCGTGGCCGTGTCCGCGGTGTCGGACGCCTCGCTGCGCCGAGCGGAGGAGCTGCTGCCCGCCGTGCCGGTGCGCCCGCCCGACGAAGTCGCCGACGCGGCCGATCTGGTCGTTCTCGCCGTCCCCGATGACGTGCTGCCGGGCCTGCTGCGCGGCTTGGTCGCGACGAATTCGCTGCGTTCCGGCCAGATCCTGCTGCACACCTGCGGAGCCCACGGCGCGGCCGTGCTGGAGCCCGCCGCGGAGCTGGGCGTGCTGACGCTGGCGCTGCACCCGGCGATGACCTTCACCGGCCGGGCCGAGGACGTGGAGCGGCTCGCCACGGCGTGCGTGGCGGTGACGGCACCGGAGGACGAGGCGGCCTGGAGCGTCGGTGCGGCGCTCGCGCTGGAACTCGGCGGCGAGCCCGTCCGGGTTCCGGAGCACGCCCGGCGGCTGTACCACACCGCCCTCTCGCACGGCTCGAATCACCTGATCACCCTGGTCAACGAGTCCGCGGCCCTGTTGCGGGAGGCGGGGATCGAGATCCCGGACCGGGTGCTGGCCCCGATCCTGTCGGCTTCCTTGGACAACGCGCTGCGGTTCGGCGACCGGGGCTTGACCGGCCCGGTGTCCCGCGGCGACGTCGGCACGGTCCGCGCGCACCTGGGTTCGTTGCGCGAGACGGCGCCGGAGATGGTGGCCGGGTACGTGGCGATGGCGCGGCGGACCGCGGACCGCGCCGAGCGGGCGGGCCTGCTCGATTCCCGGACGGCTTCCGAAGTACACGAGGCGCTCGACGAGGAGCAGCGATGAGCACAGCCGACGACGTGGGCGCGGGTCCGGGCTACACCGCGCGGGAGCTCACGGTGCACCGCCGCCCGGCGGAGCTGGCGAAGGTGACGCGCGCGCTGCGCGCCACCGGCCGCCCGATCACCCTGGTGCCGACGATGGGCGCGCTGCACGAAGGGCACCTGGAACTGATCCGCGCGGCCCGCAAGGTGCCGGCCACGGTCACCGTCGTGTCGATCTTCGTGAATCCGCTGCAGTTCGGCCCCGGCGAGGACCTCGACCGCTACCCGCGTTCGTTCGAGTCCGACGTGGACCTGTGCCGGGAGGAGGGCGTGGAGCTGGTGCTCGCGCCGGAACCCGTGGACATGTACGCGCCGGACCACCAGATCGGCCTCGCCGCGGGTTCGCTGGGGGAGGAACTGGAAGGCGCGAGCAGGCCGGGGCACTTCGACGGGATGCTCACCGTGGTCGCGAAGCTGATCGGCATCGTGCGCCCGGATCTGGCGCTGTTCGGCGAGAAGGACTACCAGCAGCTCGTGCTGATCCGCCGGATGGCGCGGGACTTGAACTTCGACACCCGCATCCAGGGCGTGCCGATCGTGCGGCAGCACGACGGGCTGGCGTTGTCGTCGCGCAACGTCTACCTGTCCGATGCGCAGCGGCAGGCGGCGCTGGGGTTGTCCGCGGCGATGGCGGCCGGGGCGCACGCGGGTCCGGCAGGTCCGGAGGCGGTGCTGGCCGCGGCGCGCTCGGTGCTGGAAGCCGAGCCGTTGGTGCAGGTCGACTACTTGGAGCTGCGGGACATCGACCTCGGCCCGGTGCCGGAATCGGGGGAGGCGCGGCTGCTGGTGGCGGCGAAGGTCGGCGACACCCGGCTTCTCGACAACGCGCTCGTGCAGCTGTCGGCGTGAGCCCGCGCGCGTCGGGCGCGCACCAGACCACAGGCTTCGAATTCCGGCCGCCTCGGGCGGTGGGGGAGGTAGTCCGCGATGTTCCGCACCATGCTCAAGTCCAAGATCCACCGGGCCACGGTCACCCAGGCCGACCTGCACTACGTCGGCTCGGTGACGATCGACGCCGAGCTGATGGACGCGGCCGACCTGCTGGAGGGCGAGCAGGTCACGATCGTCGACGTCACCAACGGCGCCCGGCTGGAGACCTACGTGATCACCGGCGAGCGCGGGTCCGGGGTGATCGGCATCAACGGTGCCGCCGCGCACCTGGTGCAGCCGGGAGACTTGGTCATCCTCATCGCCTACGGCGTGATGGACGAGGCGGAAGCCCGTTCCCACCAGCCGAAGGTGATCTTCGTGGACGCCGGTAACACCGTGCTGGAACGCGGCGTCGACCCGGCCGCAGCCCCCGAGGGTTCCGGCTTGACCAGCGGTTCCGCCCCGGCCGGGCAGGCCGAGTCCGAGACCGACGACGCGGCGAAGCTGGACGCGCTGCTGGCCGCGCCCGAGGCTTGATCGTGCGCCCCGAACTTGGGAGGTAGCCGGTGCTGCTCGCGCTGGACGTCGGCAACACGAACATCACCCTCGGCCTGTACGACACGGAATCCCAGCAGAGCGGATCGGCAAAGTTCGGGTCCGCCGGCGGCCTGGTCCGTGATTGGCGGATGCGGACCGAACCGCGGATGACGGCCGACGAGATGGCGCTGACGGTGCGCGGTCTGGTCGGCGACCACGCCGAGCGGATCACCGGCATCTCCGCGTTGTCCACCGTGCCGTCCTTGCTGCGCGAGCTGCGCGTCATGCTCGGCCGCTATTGGGACGGCGTTCCGCGCATCGTGGTGGAGCCGGGAGTGCGCACCGGTGTGCCGCTGCTGGTCGACAACCCCAAAGAGGTCGGTGCGGATCGGGTCATCAATGCGCTGGCGGCGCATCACCTGCATGCGACGAACTGCGTGGTGGTCGATTTCGGCACTTCCACGAACGTCGACGTCATCTCGGCCAAAGGCGAGTTCCTCGGCGGGGCGTTCGCGCCGGGAGTGGAGATCTCACTGGACGCGCTGGCCTCCAGGGCCGCTCAGTTGCGCAAAGTGGAGCTGACCAGGCCCCGTTCGGTGATCGGCAAGAACACGGTCGAATGCCTGCAATCGGGCATCCTGTACGGCTTCGCGGGCCAAGTGGACGGATTGGTGCGGCGGATCGTCACCGAACTGGAATCCACGCACGGTGGAACGGCGGCGGTGCTGGCCACGGGTGGTCTGGCGCCGCTGGTGGTCGCCGAATCGGAGACGATCACCCATCACGTGCCGGATCTGACGTTGCTCGGGCTGCGCTTGGTCTACGACCGCAACTTCCGCTGACCCCGCTTGCGCTCCTCTTCCCGGGGCGGCGACTCGCCGGAGAACCGCCCGACCGGTTCTTTTTCGCGCGCGTCGGTACGTCGGAAGCGCGGCGGTGGGAAAGCGGAATCCCGATGCGGGATGTCGTTAACAGCTCACCACTACTCGCCGCCGTGCCGGGTCGATACTTCTTGTCGGCTTGCCGGGAGAGCGGTATGCGGTGGTCGAAGAGTCGACGGCGACCGAGGTCCTGGGCGGTGAGTGCGCACTTTCTGCTTGCCGATGAGTGCGGAATGTTGTGTACCCGGAGTGCGGGAATGTCCCGTCGGCACCGTAGATGTGGTGCACCGGAGTACGTAACGAGCTGCACGATCCGCTTCCGTCGAGCGTCCGGAATGACCCGATCCGGGGAGACCCCTAGGTTTTTCCTCGGCGGGGTGAGTGCGTTTGTGGAGAGCCTGCGCTAACCTGACCGTGACAATGTTCGGTGAAGGCTTCGATGACGGCTATTGTTGGGCACTGTCTAACTCTGTCGAACTCCATCAGGCCGGTAGCGGGACGGCTCGAACAGTGGCCGCCCCGAGCGCCGGCCGACGAACCCGGCAGAAGGCCGAAGGGCTCACTGCAAGGTCGACCGGAGTGCCCGGTGGAGCGTTCGGATTGAGCGGATCTGCCGGGAAGTTCAGTAAGGGCAGTCGGTGTGGCCCGGGGCGAGAGTCGGACCCGGGAAGCTCTCGGCAGGGCGTCTCGGCAGAGTCGCGCCGTCATCGGTGTTTATTGCGGAAAACTCCGGGGAGGACTGCCATCATGGCGCAGAAGGTCACGGTCACGCTTGTCGACGATCTCGACGGCGGCCAGGCTGATGAAACGGTCGAGTTCGCGTTGGACGGTGTCTCGTACCAGATCGACCTTTCCAACGACAATGCGAGCGAGCTGCGCGACGCGCTGTCCGGCTACGTCTCCAGCGCTCGCCGCGCTGGAGGCCGCAAGAAGCCTGGTCCGCGCCCCGCCGCAGCCGGTCGCGCCGCGGGCGGCTCCACCAGTGCGGATCGGGAGCAGAACCAGGCCATCCGGGAATGGGCGCGCAAGCGCGGCCTGAAGGTCTCGGACCGGGGCCGGATCCCCGCGGACATCGTGGACCAGTACCACAAGGCGAACTGAAGCCGTACTGGCGCGATCAGGGGGCACCGGGGATTCCCGGTGCCCCCTGCGTCTTATCCGGGGCCGGTCGAGTCGCGGATCTTCGCGCGGAACACGTCAATGGATCGTGTTCACCGTTGGGGCGGAGTCGTCGATCTACGCGCGGTCACTGAACGGGACATCCGGATCCCTGTCATCGAGGCCGTGTTCCGCGGCATCCGATCGACTGCGCCGGATGCCGCATCACGAATCTTCCTTCCAGCCGCACCTGATCCGATGTTCGTCCGCACCAGGAATGCTGATGGCCCTGCCGCGTGCGTCCGCTGTTCGCAGATCGGGATTGTCACCTTCGGTGTTCAGGCGGCCCGCGTTTGTCGGTGGCCGGTTTTGTGGCTCGCTCGTTTGCCGGTGCGCGCGTGTTCCGCGCACGTTCTACACCGGAGGTCGTTTTCCGTGAACATCAGCCCGCCGTCCGGCCGGCGCGGTGGTGAAATCGCCGCGGTGAGTGTTACGTGAGCGCGTTTCATGAGTCAGGTCCCGTTCGGCGTTAACCGCCGGGATTTCATCCTTCGCGAGACCGGATGCGCCGCAAGATTGCCGTCGCCGCTACTCCGATCGCCGGTACGGGCCAGGGAAATCCCTCAGTGATCCGTTTCGGAATCGATGCCGACCAACTGGAAATCGTGTTCTCGGTCCCGGCCGGCAGCGAGTGATGAGGGGAACCCGCACCGGCTTCCGTGAACCGGTCCGCCGGGCCGGACCCGTCCGTTAGCCTTAGGGCGGCCTAACCTAACTTGGGGCCAGGTGGCGGACCGGACGAGCGGAGAGTGGGACCTTGAGCCGCAGCGGAACCGTCGGGAGCCCGCCCGGCACCGAGCGCGCGGACGCGCCGGAGTCGTCGGCGCCCCGGCTCGGAGCTCGCCGCAGACGGAGGCTGCTGGGCCTGGCAGTGCTGCTCGGCGTGCTCGTGGTCAGTTGCCTGCTCAGCATCGCGATCGGGGCGAAGTCCATTCCGCTCGGCGACGTGTGGACCTCGCTGGTCGCCCCGGCGGGCTCCGAGAACTCGCTGATCGTCTGGGACCTGCGGTTACCGCGCACCGTCGTCGGAGTGCTCGTCGGCGCCGCGCTGGGTCTCGCGGGCGCCTTGATGCAGGGCCACACCCGCAACCCCATCGCCGACCCCGGCATCCTCGGCATCACCCAGGGCGCGGCCCTGGCGGTGGTGCTGGCCGTGTACTCCTTCGGCATCAGCAGCCTCTACGGCTACATCTGGTTCGGCTTCGTCGGCGCGCTGCTGGGGGCGCTGGCGGTGTTCGCGATCGGCTCGATGGGCGGTGCGGGCGCGACACCGGTGACGCTGGCGCTGGCGGGCATGGCGATCAGCGCGCTGCTGCAGGCCTTGACCTCGGCGCTGGTGCTCAGCGATCAGGAGAGCCTGGACACCTACCGGTTCTGGAAGGTCGGTTCGATCGCCGTCACCGATCCCGGCGTGATCTGGCAGGTGCTGCCGTTCCTGGTGGCCGGGGTGGTGCTGGGGCTGGCGAACTCGTCCGGGCTCAACGCGCTGGCGCTGGGCGAGGACGTCGCCCGCGGCCTCGGGCACCGCGTCCAGTGGACGCGGCGGCTCGGCGTGCTGGCGATCGCGGTGCTGGTGGGCGCGTCCGCCGCGGTGTGCGGGCCGATCAGCTTCGTCGGCCTGGTGGTGCCGCACATCGCCCGGTACTTCACCGGCGCCGATCACCGCTGGCTGCTGCCGTTCTCGGCGCTGCTGGGGTCGTCGCTGGTACTGCTGGCCGACATCGTGGGGCGGATGGTGGCGCGGCCGGCTGAAGTCCAGGTCGGGGTGATGCTGGCGATGGTCGGCGCCCCGTTCTTCATCGCGTTGGTGCGGCGCAGGAAGCTGGTGCGGCTGTGACTCAGGTTCTCGACGCCCCCGAGCGGGTGCCCGGCCGGTCGCCGCTGCGGCTCGGTCGCGTCTCCGGAGTGTTCCGGTTGCGTCCACTGCTGGTGTTGTTCGGCGGGCTGGTGGTGCTGCTCGGCGGCGTGCTGCTGGACATCGGCCTCGGCGAGTACCAGCTGAGTCCGGGACAGGTGTTGGTCACCTTGTTCGGCGGCGGTGACTACGCGGACCAGTACGTGGTGTTCGGCCTGCGCATGCCGCGCGCGTTGACGGCGGTGCTGGTGGGAGCGGCGCTGGGATTGGCGGGCGCGATCACGCAGGCCGTGGCTCGCAACCCGCTGGCCAGCCCGGACATGCTCGGCATCACCTCGGGTGCGGGCGCGGCGGCCGTCACGGTGATCGTGTTCGGCGGTTCAGCGGGCGCGCTGGGCGGGCTCGCGGAGGCGGTCGGCCTGCCGGTGGTCGCGCTGCTCGGCGGTCTGCTCGCCGGGTTCGCGATCTACGGGCTGGCGTATCGGGGCGGCGTCGACTCGTACCGGATCGTGCTGGTCGGCGTGGGGATCACCGCGCTGGCAGGCAACGCGATCTACTGGCTGCTCACGGTGGGCGACGTCAACGACGCCGGGCGGGCGATGGTGTGGCTGACGGGCAGCCTCAACGCCCGCGGCTGGGACCACGTGGTGCCGACGGCGATCGCGCTGGCCGTGCTGCTGCCGTTGACCTTGGTGGGGGCGCACGCACTGGGCGCGCTGCAGTTCGACGACGACACGGTGCGCGGCCTCGGGGTGCGGGTGAACCTGGCGCGCGGCGTGCTGCTGCTGGCGGCCGTGGTGCTGGCCTCGATCGCGACGGCGGCGGCGGGGCCGGTGCAGTTCGTCGCCCTCGCCGCGCCGCAGATCGCGCTGCGACTGTCCCGGTCCTCGCGGCCGCCGCTGGTGACCTCGCTGGTGCTCGGGGGCTCCTTGGTGGTGGTGGCCGACCTGCTGTCCCGGACGGCGTTCGGGGCGGCGGAGATGCCGGTGGGCATCGTCACCGCGATCTTGGGCGCCCCCTATCTGATTTATCTGCTCGTCCGTCGGTACCGGGAGGACCGCGCATGACCTCACCCGTGTCCACACCCAGCCAGGCGGTGGGCTCCGAGTCCGCCCCGCCGCGGCGACGGCTCCAGGGGCAGGAGCTGCGGCTCGCCTACGGCGATCGGGTCGTCGTCGACGGCCTGGACATCGATGTGCTCGACGGCACCATCACCGCCGTCATCGGCCCGAACGGCTGCGGCAAGTCCACGGTGCTGCGCGCGCTGGCGAGGCTGTTGCCGCCGAAGGCCGGGCAGGTGCTGCTGGACGGCAAGCAGATCCACAAGATGCCCACGAAGGAGGTCGCCCGCGTGCTGGGCCTGCTGCCGCAGACGCCGCAGGCCCCGGAGGGCCTCACGGTCGCCGACCTGGTCGCGCGCGGCAGGCATCCGCATCAGTCCTGGTACCGGCAGTGGTCCTCGGACGACGAGCAGGCCGTGGCGGAGTCACTGGCGTTGACCGGCATCGGCGACCTGGCCGAGCGGGCGGTGGACGAGCTCTCCGGCGGCCAGCGCCAGCGCGCCTGGTTGTCGATGGCGTTGGCGCAGGGCACGGACCTGCTGCTGCTGGACGAGCCGACGACGTACCTGGACCTGGCGCACCAGGTGGAGGTGCTGGACCTGATCGGCAGGCTGCACGACGAGAGCGGCCGGACCGTGGTGATGGTGCTGCACGACCTGAACCTGGCCGCCCGTTACGCGGACCGGCTGGTGGCGATGCGCGATGGCGTGATCGTCGAGGAGGGCACGCCGAGCGACGTGCTCACCGAGGAATTGCTGGCGGACGTTTTCGGGTTGAACGCTCGGGTGATCCCTGATCCAGTGGCGGGTACTCCGATGGTGGTACCTATTGGTAGCAGAGCGAAGTCCAGCGTGCGAGATTAGATCAACCGAGGACACCCGAACGGGTGCTCTGGTCCTGCCGGATCGGGTCTTGTTCGCGCTGAGCGGACATCGCCCCGCATTCGTGTCAGAGCGGAATGTCGCAGGTCGGCAGCTCGTTGGACGGTAGGCAAGACGGCGAACGGGTGCAGCGGCCTGCCAGCGGGTCCGGACTCCGCCGGGGTGCGGCTACTACAGTGGACCCCAGAGTGCTGAACCCATCGCGGGCATCGGCGAGCAGGAGCCGTGTCCCGGTACAACACCGCCGGCGCAGCAGTCAGGGAGTGCGAATGTTCGAGAGGTTCACCGACCGCGCGAGGCGGGTGGTCGTCCTGGCCCAAGAAGAGGCCCGGATGCTCAACCACAACTACATCGGCACCGAGCACATCCTCTTGGGCTTGATCCACGAGGGTGAGGGTGTCGCCGCTAAGGCGCTGGAGTCGCTGGGGATCGCGCTGGAAGGCGTGCGGCAGCAGGTCGAGGAGATCATCGGCCAAGGCCAGCAGGCCCCGAGCGGTCACATCCCGTTCACCCCACGGGCCAAGAAGGTGCTGGAGCTGTCGCTGCGGGAGGCGTTGCAGCTCGGCCACAACTACATCGGCACCGAGCACATCCTGCTCGGGCTGATCCGCGAGGGCGAGGGCGTCGCCGCGCAGGTGCTCGTCAAGCTCGGCGCGGACCTGAACCGGGTGCGCCAGCAGGTGCTGCAGCTGCTCTCCGGCTACCAGGGCAAGGAGCCCGCCGAGGCCGGCGGTCGTGGTGAGGGCACTCCGTCTTCGTCGCTGGTGCTGGACCAGTTCGGCCGGAACCTGACGCAGAGCGCGCGCGAGTCGAAGCTGGACCCGGTCATCGGCCGGGACAAGGAGATCGAGCGCATCATGCAGGTGCTCTCGCGGCGCACCAAGAACAACCCGGTGCTCATCGGCGAGGCGGGCGTCGGCAAGACGGCCGTCGTCGAGGGCCTGGCGCAGCAGGTCGTCAAGGGCGAGGTGCCCGAGACGCTGAAGGACAAGCAGCTCTACACGCTGGACCTGGGCTCGCTGGTCGCCGGTTCCCGGTACCGCGGTGACTTCGAGGAGCGCCTGAAGAAGGTGCTCAAGGAGATCAAGACCCGCGGCGACATCATCCTGTTCATCGACGAGATTCACACCCTCGTCGGAGCGGGAGCGGCAGAAGGCGCCATAGACGCCGCGAGCATCCTCAAGCCGATGCTGGCCCGTGGTGAGCTGCAGACCATCGGTGCCACCACGCTCGAGGAGTACCGCAAGTACGTCGAGAAGGACCCGGCGCTGGAGCGCCGCTTCCAGCCGATCCAGGTCGGCGAGCCCTCGCTGGAACACACCATCGAGATCCTCAAGGGCCTGCGCGACCGGTACGAGGCGCACCACCGGGTGTCCATCACCGACGGTGCGCTGGTCGCGGCCTCGACGCTGGCGGACCGGTACATCAACGACCGGTACCTGCCGGACAAGGCGATCGACCTGATCGACGAGGCCGGTGCCCGGATGCGCATCCGCCGGATGACCGCTCCGCCGGACCTGCGCGAGTTCGACGAGAAGATCGCCGACGTGCGCCGGGACAAGGAGTCGGCCATCGACGGCCAGGACTTCGAGCGCGCCGCGCGCCTGCGCGACGAGGAGAAGACGCTCCTCGGGCAGAAGGAGGAGCGCGAGACCCAGTGGAAGGCCGGTGACCTGGACGTCGTCGCGGAGGTCGACGACGAGCAGATCGCCGAGGTGCTGGCCAACTGGACCGGCATCCCCGTCTTCAAGCTCACCGAGGAGGAGACGACCCGTCTGCTCCGCATGGAGGACGAGCTGCACAAGCGGATCATCGGCCAGGACGACGCGGTCAAGGCCGTGTCGCAGGCGATCCGCCGTACGCGCGCCGGCCTGAAGGACCCGAAGCGCCCGTCGGGCTCGTTCATCTTCGCCGGCCCGTCCGGTGTGGGTAAGACGGAGCTGTCGAAGGCGCTGGCGGAGTTCCTGTTCGGCGACGACGACGCGCTCGTGCAGATCGACATGGGTGAGTTCCACGACCGCTACACCGCTTCGCGGCTGTTCGGTGCCCCTCCGGGCTACGTCGGCTACGAAGAGGGCGGTCAGCTCACCGAGAAGGTCCGCCGCAAGCCGTTCTCCGTGGTCCTGTTCGACGAGATCGAGAAGGCCCACCAGGAGATCTACAACACGCTGCTGCAGGTGTTGGAGGACGGCCGCCTGACCGACGGTCAGGGTCGCACGGTGGACTTCAAGAACACGGTGCTGATCTTCACCTCGAACCTCGGGACGGGGGACATCTCCAAGGCAGTGGGCCTCGGCTTCTCCGCGGGTAATTCGGCAGAGTCGAACTACGAGCGGATGAAGTCCAAGGTCAATGAGGAGATGAAGAAGCACTTCCGTCCGGAGTTCCTGAACCGGATCGACGATGTCATCGTCTTCCACCAGCTGACCGAGAACGAGATCATCCAGATGGTCGACCTGCTCGGTGGTCGTGTGGAGAAGGCGCTGCGGGGCAAGGACATGTCCCTGGAGATCACGACGAAGGCGAAGAAGCTGCTGGCCAAGCGCGGCTTCGACCCGGTGCTGGGTGCTCGGCCGCTGCGCCGCACCATCCAGCGCGACATCGAGGACCGGCTGTCCGAGAAGATCCTGTTCGGCGAGATCGAGGCCGGCCAGATCGTGATCGTGGACGTCGAGAACTGGGACGGCGAAGGCAAGGACGACGAGGCGACGTTCACCTTCCGCGGTGAGCCGCGTCCGTCGACGGTGCCGGATTCGCCGCCGGTGGACCTGGCGTCCTCGGGCGGTTCCTCCGAGGAGTCCTCGCAGGACAACAGCTCCGACGAGTGATCCCGGATCTCTGATCCGACCGCGGCCCCCGCACTTCGGTGCGGGGGCCGCGTCGCGTTCGGGCTACGACATCGGCTGGTTAAGAGCCACCGAGGCTCCGGGGCCAGCAATGCGTGCGTTGAGGTGCGGCGGGTGTGGCGTGTCCATGCGGGCTTCGAAGGATCCCCACGGTGGGCAGCTCGGCATCGACGATTCGGCTTGGCGCCGGTTCTCGCCGAGCTTGCGGACGGTCGGAGCTGATCTCGGGTCAGCGAACGCGGGGGAGTTGCCGGGTCGGGGCTTCGTAGTCGTCGACTCGGGGGAATTCTTCGGTGATGTCGTCGGCCAGGTCCTGCTCGCGGCGGTTGCGCTGGACGCGGGTGATGACGAAGTAGCCGATCGCCACCACGACGGCGCCCACCACGACCTTGGACACGATGCCCGCGTACTGCTCGACGAGGTACCAGTTCTCGCCGAGCAGGTATCCGGCCACCACAAAAAGCGTGTTCCAGATCAGGCTGCCCAAGCCGGTGAACAGGACGAACGTCGGTAGTGGCATCTTCTCCACGCCCGCGGGCAGTGAGATGAAGCTGCGGAACAGCGGGATCATCCGGCCGAGGAACACGGCTTTCACCCCGTGCTTGGCGAACCAGGCCTCGGTGCGGTCCACGTCGGCGACCTTGACCAGCGGCAGCTTCCCCGCGATCCGGTGCATCCGCTCCCGGCCGAGGGACGCCCCCAGCCAGTAGAGCACCAGCGCGCCGACGATCGATCCGATCGTCGTCCACAGCACCGCCGAGACGATGTTCATGTCGCCCTGGCTGGCGGTGAACCCGGCCAGCGGCAGGATCAGCTCGCTGGGGATGGGTGGGAACACGTTCTCCAGGGCGATGATCAATCCGGCGCCGGGGCCGCCGAGGGTCTCCATCACGCTGACGACCCAACCGGTGAATCCGGTCGGCTCGGCGGCGGCAGCGGCCAGTGCGGTCGAGGGCATCGAGGCTCCGAACGATCGATCGTCAAAGGGGCTCGGCAAAGCTGGGCGCCTCGGAGGAGGCGCCGACACACGGCTGCACATCGGGCGGCCACGCCGAACGGCCAGGTCGCGGAACCGCTGTGCGCTCGATGCCTGACATCGAGCACAACCGAGCGGAATGTCCGTTATTCCATGATTCCAGGACACCCTAGATGTTCGCCGTGTGATCCTCGTCGCCCGCCCGGGTCTTGTGGATAAGTCGACATCCTGTGGATGGGGGCTGTGGACAACTCTGGGGATAGCTCTGTTCCCGGGCCACAGGGCCTTGTTGCGCTGCGACGGAGGGGGCTGTCCACACCTGACCGGATGCCTGTTGAACGGCCAATTTTGTGTCCTGACCAGGCCGATCGAGACTGCGGCGAAGGCTGGGGACGCGAGTGGCAAGACAGAGGTGGAAGTTGTCCACAGGGTGAGGACGCTTCCGGCCGCGCAAGCCTCAGGCGCACAGCGAAACTCTGCGAAGCTGGGCAGGTGCGAGTGGCGATGTTGGGGCCGTTCCGGCTTTGTGCGGCCGACGGCCGCACGGTCGAGGTCGGCGGCCCGCGCGTCCGCACCCTGCTCGCCCGGCTCGCGCTGGACGCGGGGCACGCCGTGCCCGCCGAAACCCTGATCGACGACCTGTGGGGAGCGCACCAGCCCGGCGGTGCGCTCAACGCGCTGCAATCCCTCGTCTCCCGAGCCAGGCGGGTCACCGAAATCGCGCAGTCCGGGAGCGCCGGGTACTCGCTGGTGCTCGGCCGCGACGAGGTCGACGTGCACCGCTTCGATCGCCTGGTGGCCGCGGGCCGGGAGCGGTCGCGCGCCGACGACCTCGCGGCGGCCGCCACGACGCTGCGCGAAGCACTCGCGCTGTGGCGAGGTGCCGCGCTGGTCGACTTCACCGACTCGCCGTTCGCACCGCCGCACATCGCGCGACTCGACGAGACCCGGCTGGCCGCACTGGAAGATCGCATCGACGCGGACCTGCGACTCGGCGGGCACGAGGAGCTGATCGCCGAACTGGACGGCCTCTGCGCCCGCCACCCGCTGCGCGAACGACTCACCGCGCTGCGACTGCGCGCCCTGCACGCCGCAGGCCGCCGGGCCGATGCGCTCGCCGCGTACGAAGAGCACCGCGCCGGACTCGCCGAGCAACTGGGCGTCGACCCGGCCCCCGAGCTGAGCGCACTGCACACGACGCTGCTGCGCGGCGACCCGAGACCCGCCCCCGTGACGAACCCGTCCCGCTCCGCGTCGCAGCACACCGGGCTGCCCGCGCGGCTGAGCAGTTTCGTCGGCCGCGAAAGTGAAATCGCGCAGGTCGCCGACGTCCTCGCCCGCTCCCGCCTGGTGACCCTGTTCGGTCCCGGCGGCGCGGGCAAGACCCGCCTCGCCACCGAGAGCGCCGCCGCCATCACCGACCGCCGGGTGTGGTTCGTCGAGCTCGCCCCGGTGCGCGACGGCAGCGACCTCGCCGCGGCCGCGCTCGCCGCGCTCGGCATCCGCGAAACCCGGGTGCTGGAGGCACCGCACACCCACGGCACCGCGCGCCTCGCCGACGTGCTGGGCGGCGAACCGGCCGTGCTCGTCCTGGACAACTGCGAGCACCTGATCGACGCCGCCGCCGGATTCGTGCACGAGCTGCTCGGTAGGTGCCCCGAACTGCGAGTGCTGGCGACCAGCAGGGAACCGCTCGCGCTCACCGGTGAGCAACTGCTTCCGGTCGGCCCGCTGGCGCTGCCCGGCGAGGACACCGACCCCGCCGAATCCGCCGCCGTCCGGTTGTTCACCGACCGGGCGCGCTCCGCCAGCCCCGGTTTCGCACTCACCGAACGCACCGCGGCCCACGTGGTCGAGGTGTGCCGCAGGCTGGACGGCATCCCGCTCGCCATCGAACTCGCCGCCGCCAGGCTGCGATCGATGAGCCTGCCGCAGATCGCCGACCGCCTCGACGACCGATTCCGGCTGCTCACCGGCGGAAATCGCACGTCGATGCCGCGGCACCGCACGCTGCGGGCCGTCGTGGAGTGGAGCTGGGACCTGCTGACCGGACCGGAACGGCTGCTCGCCGGGCGGATGGCGGTGTTCACCGGCGCGGTTCGCGCCGAATCGATCACCGCGGTCTGCGGTGACGCGCAGCTGCCCGCCGAGGACGTGTTCTACGTGCTCTCGTCGCTGGTGGAGAAATCACTGGTGGCGGTCGTCGAATCCGAGCAGGGCACGCGCTACCGGATGCTGGAGACGGTGCGCGCCTACTGCAGGCAGCGCTCCGAGACCGAGCCGGAACGAGTGCGTGCCGCGCACCTCGCGCACTTCCTCGCGTTCGCCGAGGAAGCCGAACCGGGGCTCTACGGGCGCCACCAGATCGACTGGATGGATCGGCTCGACGCCGACCACGACAACTTGCTGGCCGCGCTGCACTGGTCGATCGAATCAGGCGATGCCGACAGCGGTCTGCGGCTCGGCGCGGCACTGGCCTGGTACTGGTCGATGTCCTCGCTCGATCGTGACGTCGAAGCGAGGTTCGCGGCCGTCGCGGCACTGCCCGGACCCGCATCGCCGCAGGCCAGGTCGGTCGTTGAATTGGGCAGCGCGGTCGCCGGTGCGGGGATCGCTGGTTCGAGCGGGTCCGCGCCGCCGCAGCGGCCGCCCGCGACACCGACGCGCTGAGCCGGTACCGGCACGCGGGGGTCATGGAAGCCGGGGCGTGGCTCATCACCGGCGAATTCGACGAAGTGCAGCGCGTCATCGACCGAGCCGCCGAGCATCCGGACCCGTGGGTGCGGGCTTCGGCGCTGTTCGGCCGGGCGTTCAGCGCCGAGTACGACGGCGACCCGGGCACCGCCGAGCAGCACATGCGCACCGCGGCCGACGCTTTCCGCGAGCTCGGCGACCGGTGGGGCCTGGCGCAGACCGTCAGCAGCCTCGCAGGGTTCCGCTCGCTGCGCGGGGACCACGCGGGAGCGGTCGACGTGCTGACGGAATCGCTGGAGTCGTTCCGGCAACTGCGTTCCGAAGCGGACCTCGTGCCGACCCTGCTGCGCATCGGCGCCGAACGGTTGCGCGCGGGCGATCTCGACGGCGGGCACGCCGACCTGGAACAGGCCCGGTCGATCGCGGACCGCACCCGGCCCTGGTTCACGATCTGGGCGCTGAACGGTCTGGCCGAGCACGCGCGGCTGTCGGGCCGACTCGACGCGGCCGAGAATTTCCTCGACGACGCGGACCGCATACCGGTGGACGAGCACGAGAACTCGGTGATCCAGCCCGTACTGCTGCTGCAACGCGCGCGGGTGCTGCTCGACCGGGGCCGGACCGCCGATGTTCCGGTGCTGCTGGCGAAAGCGCTGGAAGGCGGCTTCGGTATCCGGGACGTGCCCACCGCCGCCGTCGTCGCGGAGTGCGCGGCGCGCTGGCGCCTCCGAACCGACGACCCGCGCGGCGCGGCCCGGTTGCACGGCCTCGCCGTCGCGCTGCGCGGAGTCCTCGACGAAGGCGACCCGGACGTCCGCCGGGTGCGGGCCGCACTGCGGAAATCGGATGACCACGCGGCAGCGTTCGACACCGGAGCCGCGCAGGACCGCTCGGCGGCGTTCGCCGAACTCCGCAGCACCCTCAACTCCAGCAGCGCCTGAGACGAATGCCGCCTTCGCCTCACCTCGCCGGCCGAAGGCGACGTGCACTGGCGGCGGCAGGTGAATGCCTCATCTGACCGATGCTCGGGCAAAGAAGGCATTCACCTGGACTGGTCCGGCGCAGTTCGGCACGAGTCGGGACGCGGAGAGCTCAGACCCGTCGGCGGTAGGCCCACATGGCGAGGGGGAAGAAGACGGCGGTCAGCACCACCATCCAGATCACCGTTGCCGTCAGCGGGCCGGCGACCGGGCCGCCGATCATCAGGCCGCGTGCGGTGTCCGCGAGCTGCGTGACCGGGTTGATCTGCACCCACGCCTGCAACCAGCCTGGCATCGTCTCGGTCGGCACGAACACGTTGCTGCCCATCGTCAGCGGGAACATGAACGACATCGCCACGCCGGGAAGCGCCTGCTGGCTGCGGATCAGCATCCCGAGGAACACCGTGATCCAGCACATCGACAGCGCGAAGGCCAGCGCGATCAGGAACGCGGCGAACGCCTGCACCGGCCCGGTCTCGACGCGGAATCCCATCAGCGTCGCGACCAGCAGCAGCACCGCCACGGACACGATGTAGCGCACGATGTCGCCGAACACGGCGCCGATCAGCGGTGCCGACCGGGCGATCGGCAGGCTGCGGAAGCGGTCGAACACGCCCTTGTTGATGTCGGTGTTGAGCTGCATCCCGGTACCGAGGCTGCCGAAGATCATGTTCATGGCCATCACGCCCGGCAACGTCTGCTGCAGGTAGGCGCCGGTGTCCTGGGCGATCGCGCCGCCGAACAGGTACACGAACATCACCAGGAACAGGATCGGCTGCAACGTGACGTCGAGCAGCGCCTCCGGTGACTTGCGGATCTTGAGCACGCTGCGCCCGGCCAGCGTCAGGCCGTGCCGCACGGTGCGCAGCGGCCCGATGCGCTCGTGCTGCGACGGGGCCACTTCGGCCTCCGCGGAGCGTTCGATGGTGCTGGTCATGCTGCGGTCCCCTCTTCCGCGGCGGACTTCCCGGTGAGCGCGAGGAACACCTCGTCCAGGCTGGGCAGCCGCAAAGCCAGTTCGTCGGCGGTGATCCCGGCGTCGTCGAGCCTGCGCACCAGGGTCGACAGCAGCACCGGGTCGTCCACCGGCGCGGTGAGCAAGCCGCCCTCGTCGTGCGTGGCGGGCTGGGCGCCGGTGAGCTCGGCGACGATGCGCCGCACCTCCGGCACGTCCTCCGCGCCGCTGGGGCGCACCTGCAGGGTCTGCTTGCCGGTGCGGCGTTTGAGCTCGTCGGCCCGGCCTTCGGCGACGACGCGGCCGTGATCGATGACGCTGATCTTGTCCGCGAGCTGGTCGGCCTCCTCCAGGTACTGGGTGGTCAGCAGCACCGTGACGCCCTCGTCGGTGAGCGCGTTGACCATGTCCCACACCTGGTTGCGGCTGCGCGGGTCCAAACCGGTCGTCGGCTCGTCCAGGTACAGCACCTCCGGCCTGCCGACGAGGCTCGCCGCGAGGTCCAGCCGCCTGCGCATGCCGCCGGAGTACGTTTTGATCGCCCGGCCACCTGCGTCGGTGAGGCCGAACCTTTCCAGCAGCACCGCCGCCCGCGCCCGCGCGTCCCGCCGGGACAGCTCCAGCAACTTGCCGATGAGCACCAGGTTCTCCACACCGGTGAGCTCCTCGTCCACCGAGGCGTACTGCCCGGTGAGTCCGATTCGGCTGCGCACCGCCACCGACTCGCGGTGCAGATCGCGACCGGCGATCGTGGCACGCCCCTCGTCGGGCCGCAGCAGCGTGGCCAGGATGCGCACCGCGGTCGTCTTGCCCGCGCCGTTCGGCCCGAGCACCCCGAGGATCGAGCCGGTGGGTGCGGCCAAGTCGATACCGCCCAGCGCGGTCGTCGCGCCGAAGCGTTTCACCAGGCCTTCCGCCTGGATCGCGTAGGACATGCCAACTCCTTGATTCGCTATGCTTCCCACCATCGGGGGTATCGCTGACAAGTAGCGCACAGCGCACTGACAGCCTGCGTGAGCCGCACGACACCGGGGGTGCTGGATGGACACGGCCGTGGCCGAGCCCGAATCCGAATCCCCGCTTCCTCGGCGCAAGAGCGGCTTCGTCACCGCGCTGCTCGTGCTGGCCATGCTCGGAACGGCAGGATGGGCCGCGCCCGCGTTGTTGGGTTTCGACACGGCGAACCGCTACACGATCGCGTTGGCCGCGACCCTGCAGTACGCCGTGCCCGTCGGGTCGGTGCTGACCGTGCTGGGCCTGGTGCTGCGGCGGTGGCTGACCACGCTCATCGTCGGCCTGCTGACGGTGGTGCTGGCGATTCTGGTCCTCCCCAGGGCGATCCCGGACTCGCCGACTCCGGTGCAAGGTTCGCCGCTGCGGGTGCTGTCGGTCAATTTGTTTTTCGGGCGGGCGGAGCCGGAACATGTCGTGGACCTGGTGCGCGACGGGCGGATCGACGTGCTGAGCCTCCAGGAACTCACCCCGGAGGCCGTCGCCGAACTGGACCGGGCGGGTCTCGCGGAGCTGCTGCCGCACCGGGTGCTGCACAGCGGCCCGCAAGCGGACGGGACCGGGATCGCCTCGCGGTACCCGCTGCGAGAACTCCCGCTGGTGCCGCCGACGTCACTGGCCCAGCCGTCCGCGCTGATCGACCTGCCGGGGCGGCGGGACGTGGAGTTCGTCGCGGTGCACCCGATCTACCCGGTGGGCGCGGACACGGCGGGCGACTGGCTCCGCGAGCTCACCGCGCTGCCGCGGCCGCCGGGGGAGCGCGAGACGCCGCGGATCCTGGCGGGGGACTTCAACGCGACGCTCGACCATTCGCCGCTGCGCGCGCTGCTGGGCAGCGGCTACGCCGACGCCGCCGAGGTCACCGGCGCCGGGCTCACCCCCACCTGGGGGGCGGGGTGGATGCCGCGCGCCACCATCGATCACCTGCTGACCAGCGAAGGACTGGTGACGCAGGAGTACTCGGTGCTGGACGTCCCCGGCACGGACCACCGGGCGATCAGCGGCCACATCGTCATCCCGGATTGACGGGTAGTCGGTTTTCGGTGTCCGGGTAGTTGAACTTCAGTCGGTCTCTCGCTGCGGGATCTCCGCCACGAGCAAAGAGCTGTCCTCGCGAGAAACCGCCCGAGAACCCGCCGGTGACCGGCTTTTCGACGTGGGCTGTGCGCTTCGCGCCTCCAGGCACGGCCTCCGGCCGCGAGGATCGGGTCACGAAGCGACTCGTTGGAGCTCCGCGTCGATGGCCTGGAGCGCGGGCAGGGAACGTTCCGGGAGGGAGATGCCGCGGCCGTGGCGGACTTCCGGTTCGCGCGGGTTGATGCGGATCAGCGCGCCGGAAGCGGCCGAGGACAGCTCCGCGTGCCTGCGCACCGTCGGTACCGCGGTCCCCGCACCGAGCTCCACCACCACCAGCCGAGCCGCCCGCAGCGACCGGCGCCACGCCTGGAGCTCGTCCAGCCGCGGCTGCGCGTGCGCGGGAACCCAGCTCCAATCGCCGAACATCAGGATGTTCGGCCGCGCCGTCCCGCCGCAGTTCCGGCAAGCGGGCAGCGGTGGCCGCGCGCGCATCGTTTCGACCTCCACCGGAACCGAGAGATCGTCCGCGGGCCACACCTCGTCGGTGCAGGGCTTCAGGCATTGCAGGTGGTGGATGCTGCCGTGGCACTCGGCGACGTGCTCCGGGGCGAACCCCGCGACCTGGAACTGCCCATCGACGTTCGAGGTGAACACCCGCGCTCCGAGCGGCATCCGCTGCGCCCAGCGGCGCAGCACCTCGAAGCCCTCGTGCGGCACCGTCTCCCGGTACAACCCGAGCCGGTGCCCGTAGAAACCCCAGGCCAGCTCGGGATCGTCCGCGAAGTGCACCGGGTCGGCGACCTCCGCGAAGCGGAGCCCGAGCCGCTCGTAAGGCGGGTAGGCCCGCCAGAACCCGGTGTCGCCGCGGAAGTCGGGAAGGCCGGAATCGACGCCCATCCCGGCTCCCGCGCACACCAGCAGCGCCTCCGCTTCCGCGATCAGTTTCGCGGCGTCGGCGACTTCCGAACCCACCGTCCGGTGCTCCTCATCGTTCGTTC
The DNA here is from genome assembly GCF_022828475.1 of Saccharopolyspora gloriosae. Lineage (GTDB taxonomy): Bacteria > Actinomycetota > Actinomycetes > Mycobacteriales > Pseudonocardiaceae > Saccharopolyspora_C > Saccharopolyspora_C gloriosae_A. The sequence continues at coordinate 375,322 of NZ_CP059557.1, forward strand.
CGGCGGGCGCCGCGCCCGCCGGGCGGCCGACGCGGTGCTCACCTGATCCGGCCGCGTCACGCGTCCTTGTGCTTCTCCTGCACGACCTCGAACTCCAGCAGGTTCGAGCCGGTGGCGACCGTGTTCTTGTGCTCACCTGCGTGCGCGGCCTTCGCCGGACCCTGCGCCCAGTTCTGGAAGTCCTCCTCGGACTCCCACTTCGTGTAGACGAAGTACCGGTTGTCGCCCTGGACGGGCCGCAGCAGCTCGAAACCGAGGAAACCGGGGGAATCCTCGACCGAGCCGTGCCGACCGGCGAACCGCTTCTCCAGCTCGGGGCCGGAGCCTTCGGGAACCTCGATCGCATTGATCTTCACAACAGCCATGTACTCAGACTACGGCTGCCTCCGAGACCTGACGAACAGCGCGGCGGCGGTGCGCACGGGACGGGACACGCCCGGCTCACAACTCGATCTGCGGGTGCAGCCTGCCGACGGTCCACATCCGCTGCCGCAGCACCGCCAGCGATGTGAGCAGCAGGAACACCACCAGCACGCCGCCCAGCACGATCGCGTCCCAGGCCAGGTGCCACTGCTCGCCGCCGGTGAACGCCACCCGCAACCCGTCGACCAGGTAGCTCATCGGCAGCACCGAGTGCAGCGCCTGAATCGGCGCGGGCGCGGTCTCCAGCGGGTACAGCCCACCGGAGGCGGTGATCTGCACCAGCAGCAGCGCCAGCGACACCAGCCCGCCGACCACGCCGAACGCGGCGCGCAGGAAGTGGTTGATCGCGGTGAACGCCGCCGCCCCCAACGCGGTCAGCCCGACCGCCGCGGGCAGGTCCACCGGATCCAGCCCCAGCGTCAGATCCATCGCGCCCAGCAGCACCAGCCCGCCGATCACGCCCAGCACGGCCGCGGGCAGCCAGCCGCCGATCGCGACCGACAGCGGATTCGTGCGCCCGCCCAGCGCGCGCTGGTTCAACGGCGTGAACAGCAGGTACGCGAACAGCCCGAACACCCACAGCGCGATCCCGAAGAACAACGGCGCCACCCCGCGGCCGTACACGTCGGCCGAGTTCAGCGTCGTGGCCCGCACCACCGACGGCGTGCCCAGCTCCGATGAGGCCCGCGCGACCTCCGTCGGCCCCGCGGGCGGCATCCGGCCGAGGCTGTCCCGCACTTGATCGGCGAGCCGCCGCGCGCCGTCGTTGAGCTGCCCCGAGCTGGTCTGCGCGACACCGATGTTCGCGACCAGCGTGTTCACGCCGTGGCTGAGCCCGTTGACGCCGCCGGTGAGTTCCGCGGAAGCCAGCCGCAACCGGGTCGCGGGGTCGCCGATGTCGTTGACGTCCTGCTGCAGCGGGTCGAGGTCGTCGCGCAGCGCCAACGCCCGGTCCTGCGTCTCGGCGGCGCTTCGCTGCGCGTCCTGCGCAGCGCCGTTGACGGTGGCCGTGGTGGCGGCGAGCTGCCGCGCGTCGTCCAACGCCGATCGGTACAGCGGATCTCCGCTCAGCTCGGGATGCCGGTTCGCGAGCTGCGCCAACGCTCCCGCCGAACGCTCGGCCTGGCTCTGCGCGGCCGCGGTGCCGCCGGTGATCGTGTTGAGGTCGCGCACCGCCGAGCCGCTCGTGTCCAGCAGCGCCTCGGTCGTGGCGGGCAGTCGTTGCCCGGTGAACTCGGTGATCGACGACAGCTGCTGGTCGAGCTGCGCGGAGGCGCTCGCGATGTCGCGCACCCCGCCCGACACGTGGCCGGCGCCGTCGCGCACTCCGGTGAGCCCCCGCGCCAGCGCACCCGTGCTCTGCTTGCCCAGCTGGGTGCCCTGCACCAGCTGTTCGGAGATCTCCGAGGCGGTGCCGAGCTTGCCGCGAACCTCGCCGAGATCCCCGTACAGCCCCCGCGCGTAGGCGGCGTACGCGGCGGCGTTGATCTGGTTCTGCAGTTCGTAGCGAGCCGTGTCGGCCATGACCCCCGCCAAGTGGCCGTTCGCATCGTTCCTGGTCAGCAACACCGCTGGGCGTTGCGGGGCGCTGCGCGTCGAGTTCGCCAGCCGGGTGCTGAAGTCCTCCGGGACGCGGATCGTGAAGTAGTAGCGGCCCTGCTCCAGCCCGCTGCGGGCGGTGTCCACGTCGACGAAGTGCCACTGGAACGTGTCGGTCGTGCGCAGCTGCTGCACGAACTGCTCACCCGCGTTGACCTGCTCCCCGTTGTGGTCGGCGGGCCGATCGGAGTTGACCACCGCGACCGGCACCGCCGACATGCGGCCGTAGGGATCCCAGTTCGACCACAGGAACAACGCCCCGTACAGCAGCGGGATGAGGATCAGCACGGCGGGAACGAACCGGCGCCACGGCCCGCGGAAGCGGCGCAGTTCGAGCCAGGCGAGGTAGACGGCCTTCATCGGACTTCCTCGTTCGCGGCCGTGCTGAACAGGGGCAGGCCGCCGGTGTCGTCGCCGAAGTCGACGATGTTGTACGGCAGCCGGATCAGCACGTCCGCCTCGGAAGGGGGTTCGGTCGAGCTGGCCAGGACGGTGGTGCCCGCGTCGGCCACTGCCCGCAGCGCCGACCACACCCGGTTGCGGCCGGAGGGCAGCAGTCCGGCGACGACGTCGTCGACCAGGATTCCCGGTGGCGCACCGGCGGTGGCCAGCGCGATCGCCAGCATCAGCCGGTCGTCCGGGTACAGCTCGTCGATCAGCGCGGCCCGGTCCACGTCCAGGCCGAGCGCCGCCATCGCCCGGTCCACGGCCCGCGCGCCGACCCGCGCGGTGATCCGGCGTTCGCGGATCGCCTCGCGGACCCGCAGCCTGCCTTCCAGCTCGAAACCGGGGGAGAGCCGGGCCGGGACGATGGCCCGCCGGACCAGGCTCGCGCGGCGCGGGGCCTCGTCGATCTCGATGCGCCCCGCGACGATCTTCAACCGGCCGGACAGCGCGAGCAGCAACGAGGTGCGGCCGGTGCCGCCCTCCCCGACGATCACCGCGAGTTCGCCCGGATACACGCGCGCGTCGACGTTCTCGAAGACGATGCCCTCCGGGCCGGTCGCGGTGATCCCGCGCGCCACGATGCTCACACCGTCGACATCCATCTCGCTCCTCACACCGCGTGACAGGCTGCCGGTCCAAAGTGGCCCCTCACCTGAGCAAGAGCAACTCGGGCGGGCACCCGCTGTAGTCCACAGTGGAGAGAATGAGTGCGCTGGTCGGCAGGCCGAACAGGCCGTCTCCCACGAGGGCGGGGAAGCGGGTCCGGATCACCCGTTCCGGGGCTTGCTCACCGCGATACGAGGACCTCGGCGTCGCCGGTGCGGGAATCGAGCACGGCGACCTCGGACACCGCGGCCCGAACCGGAGCGACCGACCGCAACGCGGCGAACCCGGCGGTGAGCACATCCCCGCCGAGCACCGGGGTGAGCGCGCAGTGCGGGATCCAGGCGCCGGGGAAGTAGTACGCCGACGGGTTCGTCACCTTGCCCGCCAGCACGTCGTGCACCGCCGAATGCACCGCCAGCAGTTCCGCGTCCACCACGGCCGTCAGCAGCAGCACCGCGTCCTCGCCGGGGAACGTGCCCAGCGTGTAGAACCACAGGTCCGGGAGGAACAGCGCGCCGAGTTCCGCGCGCAACGCCTTGCGGGTCGTCGCGGGGATCGCGCTCGCCGAAGCCAGCGTCACGCTCGGCCGGCCCGCGGCCACCGGAACGTCCGCCGCGTCCAGGGAATCGCGCAGCGCGCGCAGCCTGGTCTCGGTCGCGTCGTCGAAGAACACGGTCAGCGTCTGCGCCATGATTCCGCCCTCCGGCCGGGAAGAGGCCGCTCAGTGCTCACCGGGCAGCGCGAACCGGCCGTCCTCGGTCTGTTCCAGCAATCCGTCCACCAGCAGCGAGTCCAGGCAGCGATCGCGCTGCCCGGCGTCCTGCCACACGGCGTCGAGACTGGCGCGCGGCACCGGCCCCTCCGAGCCGCGCAGCACGTCGAGCAGCTTGCCGCGCACCTGCCGGTCGGTGCCCGCGAACTTCTGCACCTTCTTCGCAGGCCCCGCGTACGCCGGGCGACCGGCGTGCTGCCACGCGCACTCCGCCGCGATCGGGCAGCGCTCGCACGCGGGTGAGCGGACCGTGCACACCACCTGCCCGAGCTCCATGAGCGCCGCCGACAACCGCGCCGCACTCGTGTCGTCGGCGGGCAGCAGCGCGTCCACGTCGGCCAGGTCGCGCTTCGTCGACGGCGGCCCCGCGTCTCCGGCGCCGTGCACGGCGCGGGCCACGACGCGGCGAACGTTCGTGTCCACCACCGGAGCTCGCAGGCCGTAGGCGAACGCCGCCACCGCCCGCGCCGTGTAGGCGCCGATGCCCGGCAGCGCCAGCAGTGTGTCCACATCGGACGGAACGACGTCGCCGTGCTCCGCCGCGATCGCGCCCGCGGCCTCGTGCAGCCGCAGCGCCCGGCGCGGATAGCCGAGCTTGCCCCAGGCGCGCAGCACCTCGGCCTGCGAGGCGGCGGCGAGGTCGGACGGTCGCGGCCAGCGCGCCATCCACTCCTGCCAGATCGGGGCGACCCGGTTCACCGGCGTCTGCTGGAGCATGGTCTCGCTGACCAGCACGCCCCAGCCGGTGACACCGGCCGCGCGCCACGGCAGCGGGCGGGCTTCGGCCGCGAACCAGTCGATGAGTTCGGTGGGGTCCCAGGTGATCGTCGTCATCTCGGCTTCGATCCTGCCAGCACGCGACGAGGCGGCTGCCGGCACCCTCACGGCGACGCGAAGCAGCCTAAGATCACTCGAAGGGGCTACTGCGGGCGACTGATCATCAGGATCAAAGCACCTGATCGGGTGTGTTCACGTTGAGCTGTTCGGCGGTATCGACGAGTTAGTGTCGGACCGTGCTGGACCCCATCGGACCGCTTCCCCGCGAGGTGTACTGGCGTCGCCGCGCATTGGCGATCGGCGTGATCGTGCTGGTCACCGCCCTGACGCTGTGGGGAGTCACCGTTCTGGCGGGTGCCCTGATCCCGGATCGCGCCGCCGCGCCCGCCCCGCAGGCCGCGCCGCCACCGGCTCAACCGCCGCCCCCGCGGCCCCGCCGCCCCCGCCGCCGTGCGCGGATCAGGACCTCCGGCTCGCCGCCGAACCCGTCCGCGCCACCAACTCGACCGGGGAGCCGATCGCGCTGCGCATGATCCTCACCAACGCGAGCTCGACGCCCTGCGTCCGCGACACCAGTCGCACGCTCCGCGAAATCGTCGTGTCCACATCGGACGGAACCCGGTTCTGGTCGAGCAACGACTGCCACGTCGAAACCACCAACGAGCGCCCGCTGCTCGAACCGGGCAAGTCGATCCGCAACGAGATCGAATGGACCGGAGTCGCCTCCACCCGCGGCGCCACACCCCGCCAGTGCGCCGCCGAACGCGACACCGCCACCGCGGGCGACTACGTGGTGGGAGCCCGCCTGGACGGCCTGGTCAGCCAACCGGCCCCCTTCAAGATCACCGGTTGAGTCGCGTGCCGCTTCGGCATCCGGGTGCGGATCCCGGATCCGGAATCAGCGGGACCGCAGCGATTTCAGCGCCGTCTGCAGATCCGGCACCACGGTCGCCTTGATGCCGGACGGAAGCCTGCCCGAATCCGGCGGCACCAGCGCCCGGTCGAACCCCAGCCGCGCGGCCTCCGCGAGCCGCCGTCCCACCGCGCTCACCCGGCGGATCTCCCCGGCCAGCCCGACCTCACCGATCACCACCATGTTCGGCGGCAGCGGGACGTCCAGCGAGGACGACGCGATGGCCAAGGCGACGGCCAGGTCCGCAGCGGGCTCGGTGACCTTCATGCCGCCCACCGTCGCGGCGAACACTTCCTTCTCCCCGGTGCGAATCCGGCCGCGCTTGTCCAGCACCGCCAGCGTCATCGACACCCGAGCCGAATCCAGCCCGCTGACCGCGCGGCGCGGGATCTGCATCTGCGTCGGAGCCACCAACGCCTGCACCTCGGCCAGCAGCGGGCGCTTGCCCTCCACCATCACCGTGACCGCGGTGCCCGGCACCGCCGCCTCCTGCCGGTTCAGGAACAGCCCCGACGGATCGGTGACCTCCGCGATGCCGTCGTCGCGCTGCTCGAAGCAGCCCACCTCGTCGGCCGGGCCGAACCGGTTCTTGATGCCGCGCAGCATTCGCAGCGAGGAATGCCGATCGCCCTCGAAGTTGAGCACCACGTCCACCAAGTGCTCCAACGCGCGCGGCCCCGCGACCGCGCCGTCCTTGGTCACGTGCCCCACCAGCACCACCGGCAACCCGCGTTCCTTCGCCAGCGCCACCAGCCCGGACGTCACCGCCCGGACCTGGGTCACCCCGCCGGGAGTGCCGTCCACCTCCGGGGACTGCACCGTCTGCACCGAGTCCACGATCAGCAGCCCCGGCTTGATCGCCTCGACGTGGCCGAGCACCGCGGACAGGTCGTTCTCCGAACCCAGGAACAGTTCCGGGTCGAGCGAATCGGTGCGCTCCGCGCGCAACCGCACCTGACCGGCCGATTCCTCGCCGGTGATGTACAGCGACGGGCCGCCGGTGCGCGCCGCGGCCCAGCGGTGCGCGACCTCCAGCAGCAGGGTCGACTTGCCGACACCGGGCTCACCGGCCAGCAGCATCACCGCGCCGGGAACGATGCCGCCGCCGAGCACCCGGTCCAGCTCCGCGATGCCCGTCGCCACCGCCCGCGCCGAGTCCAAATCGACCTCGCCGATCGGGCGGGCGGAGGTCGACGGCGTCGCCGGGGCCATCTTCGCGAGCGCGGGTTTGGCCGGGGCCGCCTCGTCCATGGTGTTCCACTCGTGGCACTTCGGGCAGCGGCCGACCCACTTGGCGACCTCGTGGCCGCATTCGGCGCAACGGAAGGCGGGCCGGGCGACACGACCATTCTTGGCAGGCACGATCACGAGGCTATCCGTTGGCCCCGACTGGGTTCGGTGCCGACATTCGCTCGCGTGTCTTTCGGGGGGCTTTGCAGAGCGGGCTGCGTGCTGGATCTGGTAGCGGAACCTCAGCGGCTTCCTCGCTGCGGGATCGATTTCTCATGTGTGCCGTGCACAGCGAAATCGCTGTCCTCGCGAGGAAGCCGCCGAGAACCCGCCGGTGGTCGTTTTGCTCTAGCCGGTCACTGGTCATCGGCTTCGCCGCTGAGAAGACAACGATCAACTGATCAACCGATCGAAAGATCGAAAAGTCAGGGGCACCGGAGGGGCTTCACGGGTGGCTCTGGGGTGCCGGGCGATCTTGGAAATGCCGAAGGCCGCCCGTGGGCGGCCTTCGGGTGACGCTGGGGGCGTCGGAGGTCAGTGGTGCGACTCTTCGCCGCCGGTGTCGGGGCGGGGGGTCGAGTCTTCGCCGATCGGGACCTGCACGGTGACCGGGCCGGCCTTTTCGAAGACGAAGGTCACCGGGACCGTCACGCCGGGCGTGATGTCCTGGGTGAGCCCCTTCAGCGTGATCGAGACCTCGCGCTGCTGGGTGCCACCGGCCTGGACGTCCTCCGCGCCGTAAGCGTGCAGTGCGGACCGCGAGGGCAGGGTCCGCTCCTGGCCGACCTCGACCGAGTTCGCGTAGGTGCTGGTGACCTGCACGAGCCGGTCCAGTTCGCCGGTGTCGTTGATCAGCACGCCCGCGAGCGGGGCGGACGAACCGGCGGGGTAGCGGGATCCGCTCTCCGGGAAGGACAGCGTCGCGTTGCGGACGCCGATGCCGTTGGCGTCTCCGCTGCCGCCGGCGACGGCGGCAACCTGCGTGTCGGTCTCGGTGACCTGACCCGCGCTGCAGCCGGCGAGTGCGACGACGGCACCCAGGCCGAGGGCGGCCGAGGTCAACCGCACGCGAAAGGTGTGGTGCTGAGGGCGGCTCACGGTGGCAGTGTCCTTCCTGATAGCCGGACGACCGCGATGGAGCTTAATGGTCCGGTTCCCGTGACCAGTAGGCAGACCCCACATCGGCTCCCGCTCCCGTGTCGTGAACCGTGTTCGGAGGGTGTCCATAGTGGATCAAATGGGGGCTGGGGTAACCCTCCGGATGCATGTCCGGAGGTTGTTTGTCAACCCCCGATCGCGTCCTGACCTGCGACGACACCTGGGAGCCGGTCGGAGCTCGGTTGCCGTGCATGCTAAGCTGGGCACAGCGAAAGGGGCAGAGGACACATGGTTTTCAAGGTCGGAGAGACCGTCGTCTACCCGCATCACGGCGCCGCGCTCATCGAAGCAATCGAGACCCGTGTGATCAAGGGCGAGGAGAAGCAGTACCTCGTCCTCAAGGTCGCGCAAGGTGATTTGACCGTTCGTGTTCCCGCTGACAACGCCGAGATCGTCGGTGTTCGGGACGTGGTCGGTCAAGAGGGTCTCGATCGAGTCTTCGATGTGCTGCGCGCCCCGCATACCGAGGAACCGACTAACTGGTCCCGGCGGTACAAGGCCAACGTGGAGAAACTCGCCTCCGGCGATGTGAACAAGGTGGCCGAAGTGGTGCGCGACCTCTGGCGGCGCGAAAAGGACCGTGGGCTGTCCGCGGGTGAAAAGCGCATGTTGGCCAAGGCCAGGCAAATACTGGTCAGCGAATTGGCGCTGGCCGAAGGGACCGACGAAGGCAAGGCCGAGTCCCTGCTGGACGAAGTTCTCGCCACGGCAGTGTGATCGGCGGGTCCTGCTCAACGTGAAAGTGGTGGCCCTCGTTCCGGCCGCCGGGCGCGGCGTGCGCCTCGGTGCCGGAATGCCGAAAGCGCTGGTGCCGGTTTCGGGTGAGTCTTTACTGGTGCGCGCGGTCCGCGGTCTGCTGGACTCCGGCCGCGTGCACCACGTGATCGTCGCGGCTCCGCCCGATCAGGTGGACGTCGTCGAACGCGACCTCGGCGAATTCGACCCGGCCGTGGTGCACGTGGTGCCCGGCGGTGCGGATCGCACCGAATCGGTCCGCCTCGCGCTCGCGGTCACCGAACGCGTCGTGCCCGACGCCGAAGTGGTGCTGGTGCACGACGCGGCACGTGCGTTCACCCCGGCGATCGTGATCACCGATGTGGTGGACGCCGTGCGCGCCGGCGCCTCCGCGGTGATCCCGGTGCTCCCGGTCGCCGACACGATCAAGCAGGTCGACGCGGCGGGCTCGGTCACCGCCACCGTCGACCGGTCGCAGCTGCGCAGCGTCCAGACTCCGCAAGGTTTCAGCCTCGACACGCTCCGCGCCGCCTACGACGCGGCGGGCGATGCCGCCACCGACGACGCCGGGCTCGTCGAACGGATCGGTGGCGAAGTGCGCACCGTGCCGGGGCATCCGCACGCATTGAAGATCACCACCGCGTTCGACTTGGCGGTCGCCGAGTCGGTGCTGGCCGTCGAACCGATCGGAGAACCCCGGTGACCGGACCACTGCCGAGGATCGGGCAGGGCGTCGACGTGCACCCCGTGGAAGCCGGCCGCGAGTGCTGGATCGCGGGGCTGCTGTGGCCCGGAGTCGACGGGTGCAGCGGGCACTCCGACGGCGACGTCGCCTCGCACGCGTTGTGCGACGCGCTGCTCTCGGCAGCGGGACTCGGCGATCTGGGCGCCGTGTTCGGCACCGGCGACGACCGGTGGGCCGGGGCGCACGGAGCGGAACTGCTCACCGAAGTGCTCTCCCGAGTCACCGCGGCCGGGTACCAGGTCGGCAACGCCACGGTGCAAGTGATCGGCAACGCGCCGCGCATCGGCAAGCGCCGGGACGAGGCGCAGCGGGTGCTCTCCGAGGTGCTCGGGGCGCCGGTGTCGGTGTCCGGCACGACCAGTGACGGGCTCGGCCTGACCGGCCGCGGCGAAGGTATCGCCGCAGTGGCCACCGCATTGCTCTTCTCGGCGGCTTGACCTGCGGGTTCGGTTAATTTCTCCCCACCAGGGGGATAAGTCGGGGAAAGCTCGGGGTATGCACCCTGGCCGTGCCGCTCACCTGGGGTCATGCTCGACGCATGGTGATCGAACGTAACCGTTGGGCGAGAAGGGCCATCGTCGGCCAGCCCATGATCGCTTGGCCCTGTTCGCTGCTGTTGTGGGCGGGTGGCGGTCCCGCCGCGCTCAGCCTGGCCGCCGTCATCCTCTGGCTCAGCACCGCCTCGTGCGTGTTCGGAATCGTCGCCCCGATATACCGAGAAGACGCCCGCCACTGCTGACCGAACCGGCGAGCACGGAGGTGCTCGCCGGTTCGGTGCCGACGATCGCGGCGTGAGCTCGGCCGCGATCTGCGGACCGCGTCGGCCGTTGCCCGTACGGTGGGTTCCGTGAGCCTGCGCGCGGTGTTCTTCGATTACTCCGGCACGTTGTTCCGGTTGGAACAGGACGAGACCTGGCTGGCCGGGCTCACCGACGGCAGCGGAGACCCGCTGAACGTGGAGGCGCAGACCGAAATGCTGCGCAGGCTCACCGCGCCGACCGGCAACGTGGTGCGGATGGAGCCGGAGTTCCGGGACGCCTGGGACCAGCGCGACCTCGACCCCGCGATGCACCGCAAATCGAACCTCGAAGTGCTGCGCCTGTCCGGGGTCGGCACCGCCGAGCAGGCCGAGGTGCTCTACGGCCGGCTGATCGATCCGCTGTCCTGGACTCCCTACCCCGACACCGCTGAGGTGCTGCGCAAGTTGCGCGATGCGGGCGTGCTGATCGGCGTGATCAGCAACATCGCCTTCGACATCCGCCCGGCGTTCGCGAAGCTCGGCGTGCTGGACCTGGTCGACGAGTACCTCATGTCCTACGTCGAAGGCGTGATCAAGCCGGACCCGAAGCTGTTTCTGCGCGCCTGCGAGCGGATCGGGGTGGCGCCGGAGGAAGCGCTCATGATCGGCGACAGCGAGGAGGCCGACGGCGGTGCCGCCGCGGTCGGCTGCGCGGTGTCCATCGTGGAACCGCTGCCCACCGCGCAACGCCCGGATGCGCTGCTCGCGGCGGTCGCCGAGCACGGTGTGCTGCCCGCGGCCACGAGCGAATCGTGATCGACTAGTCGGTTCGGTCAGGGAGCGCCCGCCCGCGAAGCCTTGACGAGAAGCCCCCTGTCGTGGTTCACGATCGAGGTATCCCCGTACCATCGAGGCGTGAGCCTGCACCTACATGACACCGCGACCCGCACGACGCGCGAATTCCACCCGCGCTGCGACGGAGTGGCGTCGATCTATGTCTGTGGGGCCACCGTGCAGGGCGTGCCGCACATCGGGCACGTGCGCAGCGGGCTCAACTTCGACGTGCTGCGCCGCTGGCTGCGACACACCGGTTACGACGTGCGGCTGGTCCGCAACGTGACCGACATCGACGACAAGATCATCATGAAGGCCGATGAGGCGGGGCGCCCCTGGTGGGAGTGGGCCGCCACGCACGAACGCGCCTTCGAGAAGGCCTACGACCAGCTCGGATGCCTGCCGCCGTCGGCGCTGCCGCGCGCGACCGGGCACATCGGCCAGATGGTGGAGCTGATCCAGCGGCTCATCGACAAGGGCCACGCCTACTCCGCGGGCGGCGACGTGTACTTCTCCGTCGGCTCGTTCAGCGAGGAGTACGGACGCCTCTCCGGCCAGCGCCTCGACGAGGTGCAGCAGGGCGAGTCCGCCGCGGGCGGCAAGCGCGACCCGCGGGACTTCACGTTGTGGAAGGGCGCCAAGCCCGGTGAGCCGAGCTGGCCGACGCCGTGGGGCGACGGGCGCCCCGGCTGGCACCTCGAGTGCTCGGCGATGGCCACCTACTACCTGGGCGGCGAGTTCGACATCCACGGCGGCGGCCTGGACCTGGTGTTCCCGCACCACGAGAACGAACTCGCGCAGTCCAACGCCGCCGGCGACCCGTTCGCGCGGTACTGGTTGCACAACGCCTGGGTGACCATGAGCGGCGAGAAGATGTCGAAGTCGCTCGGCAACACGATGAGCATTCCCGCGGTGCTGCAGCGCGCCCGCGCCAGCGAACTGCGGTACTACCTGGTCGGCCCGCACTACCGCTCGACCTTGGAGTTCTCCGAGGAAGCGTTGCAGGAAGCGATCTCGACCTACCGGCGCATCGAATCCTTCGTGCGCCGCGTCGCCCAACGCACCGGCGGCGTGGAACACGGCGACGTGTGCCCCGAATTCGTGGCGGCCATGGACGACGACCTGTCCACGCCGCAGGCGGTCGCCGCCGTGCACAACACGATCCGCGAGGGCAACGCCGCGCTCGACAACGGTGACGATCAGACCGCGCGCACCGCGGCGGCCTCGGTGCGCACCATGACCGATGTGCTCGGCCTGGACCCCCTCGCCCCGCAGTGGGCCGAGGAATCAGGTGCCGACGACGGCGCGCGCCGGGCACTGACAGAGCTGGTGGACGGCCTGCTGGAGCAGCGGCAGAAGGCTCGGGCGGAGCGCGACTTCGCCACCGCCGACCTGCTGCGGGACCGGCTGCTGGCTTCCGGCGTCGCCGTCGAGGACACACCCGACGGTCCGCTGTGGACACTCAAGGACGGGTGAACGAACGTTGGCAGGCAACGACAAGCGCCGTGGGGCTACCCGCAAGCCGGGCACCAAGAAGGGCATGGTGAAGGGCTCCGGCGGCCAGCGTCGAAAAGGACTCGAAGGCAAGGGGCCGACGCCGAAGGCCAAGGACCGCGTCCCGCACCCCGCGAAGAAGCGGGCGGACGCCGCCAAGGCGAAAGCCGACCAGCAGAACCGCAGGCAGCGCGAGCAGCGTGAACTGCCGGAGCTCGTCGCCGGGCGCAACCCGGTCGCCGAATGCCTCCGCGCGGGCGTGCCCGCCACCGGGCTGTACGTGGCGCAGGGCATCGACACCGACGACCGCGTCAAGGACGCCGTGCGCAACGCGTCCGACAAGGGCATCTCGGTGGTCGACGTGCCGCGCACCGAGCTGGACCGGATCACCGGTGGCGCGCTGCACCAGGGCATCGCCCTGCAGGTGCCGCCGTACAAGTACACGCACCCGGAGGACGTGCTGACGCACGCCCGCGACTCCGGGATGCCGCCGCTGCTGGTGGCGCTGGACGGGGTGACCGACCCGCGCAACCTCGGTGCGGTGATCCGTTCGGCGGCCGCCTTCGGCGCGCACGGCGTGATCCTCCCGCAGCGGCGCAGCGCCGGAATCACGGCCGTGGCCTGGCGCACCAGCGCGGGCACGGCCGCGCAGCTGCCGGTGGCGATGGCGGTGAACCTGACGCGGACGCTCAAGGACCTCAAGTCGGAGGGGCTGATGGTGGTCGGGCTCGACGCCGACGCCGACGTCACCTCCGATGAGCTGGAGCTGGCGACCGGGCCGCTGGTCGTGGTCGTCGGGTCGGAAGGGCGTGGACTGTCCCGTCTGGTTCGGGACACCTGTGACCAGACGGTGTCGATCCCGATGGCGGGGCAGGTGGAGTCGTTGAACGCTTCGGTTGCGGCGGGGGTCGTCTTGTCCGAGGTAGCTCGCCGTCGGCGGGTGCGGACTTTTAGTCGCTGATTCCCGCCCGGTCGTTTGGCTTGGGGGTCGGGTGGCGGAACCTCAGTGAGCCTCTCGCTGCGGGATCTTTTTCCCTAGTGGCTCCGCCACGAGGGAAAAAGCTGTCCTCGCGAGAGGCTCACTGAGAACCCGCCGGTGGTCGTTTTCTTGACGTGGGCTATGTGCTTCGCACATACAGGCACGGCCTTCGGCCGCAAGGCAGGCGTGGCTTCGCCCGCCCTTCGCGGGCTTCGCCGCCGACTGCATGGCTTTGCTGCGAGGCGCGGCCTTTGGTCGTAAGGCAGGCTTTGCTTCGCTTGCCCTTGGCGGGCTTCGCCGCCGATTGCATGGCTTTGCTGTTGCCACGGCCGGTTTGCAGATCACTTCTGGGCTTGGCCCAATGTCGTGTCGATTGTGAGTGCTGCTGCTACGACGAGGCTGAGCAGTGGGTCCGGTAGTGGGCGGTGCAGCTGCAGGACGTAGTTGTCGGCCGTGGTGAACATGGCTTTGCCCAGGCCCTGCCAGGTTTTGCTGATCTGGCCGATGTGCTCGTCCTGCGCGTCGATCACCTTGAAGTCCCAGGCCCGCAGGTTCTGGGCGGCGATGCCGCCGAGGCGCTGCCCACCTGCCTCGAAGACGAACCGCGGCTTCCCGAAGACGTTCTCCATCCGGATGTCGCCGACCGGGTTCCCGTCGGGGCGCTGGACGTGGACGGTCGACTTCCACAGCGTCGCCGGGCGGTTCATCGTGAGCACCGGTGCGCCGTGAGCGTCCCTGATCTCCAGCCGCACCGTCATCAGCGCGTCGAGCTTCGTGAACAGCCGCAGCGCCTTCTGCGCGCCGCTCTGCCCCGTCTGCACCACCGAGCCGAGCTGTCCGCCGTGCTGGTCGTAGACGGCGTACTCGTTGGCCATCTCGATCAGCTTCGCCTTCTGGTTGATCACCAGGACGGGCTCGCTGAACAAGGTGCCGCCGCCACCGGCGACGGTGCCGCCGACCCCGGCCTGCTGTTGTGCCTGGTGGCGCACGGAATCGGAGTCCCCGGTCCCACCGAGGGCGAGTTCGATGGGGGAGGCGTCACCCTGGCCCGGCCGTCCGGGCTGCGGGCCGCCCGGCGCCGGTCGAGGTGGCTGCGGTGGTCGTGCGGGCTGGACGTGCGGGGTCCACTGCCTGCCGTCCCACCAGCGCACGTAGCGCGGGTCGGCTTGATCCGGGTACCAGCCCGGCGGGGGCGGAGCGGTCATGAACCCCAGAGTAGGAAACGGGACCGGTGCCTGTACGCGGTTCGAGCTGAACCATTCGAGGCAAGCGCGGCGCACCGCTCGGCTAGGCTCCGAACTCGACACGATCGGGAGGCCGGGGCCTCCCAGCACCGCGAGGCCCATCACCGATGTACTTTTCGACTCCGCTGTTCCTCTGGTACTTCCTGCCGGTAGTGCTGGTGGCGGTGCTCATCGCACCCAGGTCCGCGCGCAACAGCATCGTCGCCGTCGCCAGCCTGGTGTTCTACGCCAGCGGAGCGGGCGGCACGACCTTGCTGCTGCTGGCGTGCATCGTGGTGAACTTCTTCGCCGGACGCGCCCTGGAACCCGGCGAGTGGGAGCCGCGGCCGCATCGCAGGACCGTCCTGATCGGCGCCATCTCGTTCAACCTGCTGATCCTGGTGATGTGGAAGTACGCGGGTTTCGCCACCGAACAGCTCGCGACGCTGGGGCGGTGGTTCGGCGGCGACTTCCCGGTGCTGCAACTGGCGCTGCCGATCGGGATCTCCTTCTACACGTTCCACCACATCTCCTACGTGGTCGACGTGTACCGCGGCGAGCGTCCCGCGCTGCGCAACCCCGTCGCCTTCGTCACCTACATCGCGATGTTCCCGCAGCTGGTGGCCGGCCCGATCGTGCGCTACCGGGAGATCGCCGACCAGCTGCCGCAACCCCGCACGCACCGGCTCGACGACATCGCCGCCGGATTTCCCCGGTTCGCGTGGGGGCTGACGAAGAAGGTCGTCGTCGCCGACACGCTCGCCCCCATGGTCGACGCCTGCTTCGCGACCCCGGCGAGTGACATGAGCTTCGCCGTGGCCTGGCTCGGCGCCATCGGCTACACGGTGCAGCTGTACTTCGACTTCTCCGGCTACTCCGACATGGCGATCGGGTTAGGTCGGATGCTCGGGTTCCGGTTGCCGGAGAACTTCGCCCGCCCGTACTCCTCGGTGACGGTCACCGAGTTCTGGCGGCGCTGGCACATGTCGCTGTCGCGCTGGTTCCGCGACTACGTCTACATCCCGCTCGGCGGCAACCGTCGTGGTGTGGGCCGGACCTATCTGAACCTGACGATCATCTTCGTGCTCACCGGGTTCTGGCACGGCGCGGCGTGGACGTACCTGGTGTGGGGGTTGTTCCACGGCGCGATGCTGGTGATCGAGCGCGCGACCGGACAGGATTCCGCTCCGGCGGGCCGCTGGGCGGTGCTCGGCAGGCGGGCGGTGACGCTGCTGCTGGTCGTCGTGGGCTGGGTGTTCTTCCGCGCGCCGGACGTGGGCACGGCGTTCACGATGATCGGCCACATGGTGCTGCCGGACCTGTCCGGGCTCACCGACATCGTCGCGGCCTCCGTGACGCACCAGCGGGTGTTCTTCCTGCTGGTGGCGCTCGTCGTGGTGGCCCTGCCCGCGTCGACCGGCACCGGCCCGTTCCTGGAGTCCGTGCGTTCCCGCTCCGCCAACGCGCTGCGCATCGGAGTCATGACCGCCGGCCTCGCCTACTCGGGCCTGCTGGTCGCGACGGGGTCCTTCAGCCCGTTCCTGTACTACCAATTCTGAGGTGGCGTTTTCGGGTGAGCGTTGATCGCTGGACGAGGTGCGGGTGCTGGTCGCCGCCTCCTCGTGGAATCGGGTACGGGCGGATGCGGGGTTGGCTAACGTGAGCGGCGTGTCCCGGACGGAACCCACGGAGTTACCTGCGGTCCACGAGTCGTGGCTGCCGCGCGAACACCCGATGCACCGGCCACGGCACGGCAGACGGCAGCTCACCGCGCTGGTGTGCGCGCTGCTGTTCCTCACCGCGCCCGCCACCACCTGGCTGTTCGGGGCGCGGGCCGAACAGCTGGACAACCGGCCGCTCGCGGAATTCCCCGGCATCACCGAGGGCTGGGGATTCCTGACCGGGCTGAGTCCGTGGGCCGCCGAGAACCTGCCGTTCCGCGGGGCCGCCGTCCGGTCGGTGCACGGCATCAGCCAGGGCGTGTTCGGGGAGCAGGCTCGGCTGGAATCCGGCGCCCACAGCTCGCCGGTCGGCACCGGCAGCGACCAGCAGCAACCGCGCCCGCCGCTGAACGAGAACGTGTTCCCGAAGGTCATCGAGGGCAAGGCGGGTTGGCTGTACCTCGGGCACGACGTGGCGTACCCGTGCACGCCGAAGCGGAGCCTGGACGACGTGATCTCGGGGCTGCGGCGGTGGCGCAGCGTCGTCGAGGCGTCCGGGCGGCGGTTCCAGCTGGTCATCGCGCCGGACAAGTCGACGATGTACCCGGCGAACCTGCCGGAGAACTACGCGGGCCAGGCATGCTCGTCGCAGGCCCGGCAGGAGTTCTGGCGGCGGCTGCCGAACGCCACCGGCGCGGTGGACATGCGGGAACCGCTGCAGGAGGCCGCCGACCGCAACGGGCGGGCCATCTACCACGACATCGACACGCACTGGACCCACGAAGGCGGCATCACGATGGTCTACCAGCTCGCCGAACAGCTGCGACCGGGCAGCACGGCGGGCTGGAAACTGCTGCCCAGCAGGGAATATCCGCACTCCGCCGACATTCCGGACCAGCTCGGGCAGGACCGCACCGTGCCGATCCGGGCGTACTCGCTGGCACCCGACGGCGGCGCGGACAACACCAGCTTCCGGCCGAGCGACTTCCACGAGCCGCTGCGGCTGGAATCGGAGCCGAAACCTGGCATGGTCGACGTGCCGACCCGGATGGTGGGCGACTCGTTCAGCCAGTTCGCCAGCCCGTACCTCGCGGCGACGTTCAGCGACATCTCCATCGTGCACCCGGAGGAGATCGCGAAGCAGCCGCAGGAGGCGGGGGCGCTGCTCGCGGAGGGCGACGTGGTGACCTTCGAGCTCTCCGAGCGGTTCGTCTCCGGCGGGCGCTACGACCTGCTCGACCCGGTCGTGGCCGACCAGGTCGGCGCGATCCTCGCCGCCGACCCCCGCTGAGCGGTACCGACCGGACGGCGTGGCTGCGGCGATCGCACGTCACGACGGCCACCCGGGCGCGTGGTGTTCAGCGCGAGGCAGCGGTGCGGACCGCCGCGATCGCGACGCCGAGGAAACCCAAGTTGAAGATCAGGTGGATGCCCACGGCCAGCCGAGCGGACTGGGAAACGGCGTGCACATCGCCGAAACCGACGGTGCTGGTGATCGACAATGCGAAGTACAGCGCATCGACCTTGGTGCTCAGCGACGCGATCGACCCCGGCCAATGCGCGCTGATCCCGGTGTAGACCGCCGCGAAGAACAACACCGCCAGGTACAGCGACGTGAGCACCCCGGTCAGCGCCACGCCGCCGGAGCGGAACCGCCGCACCTGCCGCACGATCACCGTCGCCACGACGGCGATGCCGAGCGCGAACGCGGAAACGAAGGCCCACGTGCTCACCACGTCGAACACGCCAAGCGGCAGCACGAAGTACACCGCGGTGCTCAACGCGACGGCCAGCACGTTCGTCGCCGCACTGCGCAGCAGGCCCCGGCGCGATGCCTCGGACGAGAACATCTGCTCAGCCTGCGGGCGGCGGACTCGTCGCGCCCGTGCCGTTGGACTCGGATGGAACCGCTCAGGCCGCGGCGGGCGTCGGGGTGCGGGCGGCTCGGCGGAGGCGGACGTTGCCGACGGCGCGGCACACCAGGTAGATCACGAACGACAGGATCGTCACGAACGCGCTCACCGGGGCGCCGGGCGCCAGCGACAGCACGATGCCGCCCAGCACCGCGACCTCGGCGAACACCACCGCCAGCACCGTGGACAGCAGCGGGCTCGCCGTGACCCGCGCGGCCGCCGCTCCTGGCGTGACCATCAGCGCGAGCACCAGCAGCGCCCCCACCGTGTACACGCCGAGCGCGGTCGCCACGCCGACCAGCACCGCGAACAGCGGCGTGAGCAGCCGAGCGGGCACCCCGCGAGCGGCCGCGACATCGGGATCGACGCTGGCGAACAGCAGCGGCCGGTACACCACGGCCAGCACCAGCAGCACCGCCGCCGCGCTCCCCGTCAGCAGCGCCACGTCAGCCGAATCGACACCGACGATCTGACCGATGAGCAGGCTGAACTTGTTCGCGGTGCGCTCCGGGTTCATCCACAGCAGCAGCACGCCCAGCCCCAGGCCGAACGAGAGGATCGCGCCGATCACCGAGTCCCGCTCACCGCCGCGCTGCCCCAGGAAACCGAGCAGCAGCGCGGCGACCACCGCGCCACCGAGCGCGCCCACGCCGACGCTCGCGCCGAACAGCAGCGCCGCCGCCGCGCCGGTGAACGCGAGCTCCGCGGTGCCGTGCACGGCGAACGACATCTTCCGCGCCACCACCAGCGGAGCCAGCGCGCCCGACACCAGGCCCAGCGCGGCCGCCGCCAGCAGCGCCTGCTGCACGAACGGATAACCGAGCAGATCGGCCGTCAGCTCGAAGTCGAAGAACCGGCCGAGGGCCTCGGTCAGGGTGTTCATGAGGTCTCCGCGGCGCAGTGGTGGTGATCGACTTCGTCGGTGCCGGTGACGACGAGCCTGCCGCCGACGCGCGCCACCTCGACATCGGAGCGGTACAGCTCCGAGAGCGTCGCCGAGGTCATCACCTCGTCCGGGGTGCCGATCCGGAACCGGCCGTCGACCAGGTACAGGATCCGGTCGACCAGCGGCAGCACCGGGTTGATCTCGTGCGTCACGAACAGCACCGCGGCCTCGGTCTCCTTGGCCTGCCGGGCGATCAGCCTGCTCACGTTGCGCTGGTGCGCGAGGTCCAAGGACAGCAGCGGCTCGTCGCACAGCAGCACGTCCGGCTCACCCACCAGCGCCTGCGCAACCCGGAGCCGCTGCTGCTCACCGCCGGAGAGCAGACCCAGCGGCATCCGCGCGTACTCGGCGGCCTCCACCGAGTGCAACGCTCGCTCGACGCGCTGCTTGCGGTCCTTGCGCCGCCGGAAACCCACGCCCCAGTGGTGCCCGTCCAAGCCGAGCCCCACCAGGTCGCTGCCGCGGACGGTGAGCGTCGGGTCCACCGAACGTTGCTGCGGGATGTAGCCGATGCGGGAACTGCCGCGCCGCACCGGTTCGCCCGCGACGCGCACCTCGCCGCCGCTGAGCGGCTGCAACCCGAGCAGCACGCGCAGCAGGCTCGTCTTGCCGGAGCCGTTCGGACCCAGCACGGCCAGGAACTCGCCGGGATGCACGTCCAGGTCGAGCCGGTCCCACAGGACGCGGGGTCCGTAGGCGAGGCTGGCTTCACGCAGCCGGACCGCCGGATCCCGGCCGGAGGCGGTCGGAATGGCGACGTCCGATGCTGCGGTGTCGGTGCTGGGTTCCACGGTGGCTCTCGGATCAGTGGTGGGGCGTTCGGGATTCGACCCCGGTGAGCCGCTGACTCACCGGGAGCCGGTTCAGGGACGGCCGGACAGCGCCGCCTGCAGCGCCGAGATCTGGCCGTCCATCCACTGCACGTAGTCCTGATCCTGCGGCAGGGTCTCGGTCATCTCGACGACCGGGGTCTGATTCTGCTCCGCGGTCTTGCGGACCGATTCGGTGACCGGGGACTCGGTCTGCGGGTTGTAGATCACCGCGGCGGCCTGCCGGGAGTTCACCGCGTTCTGGATCTCCGCGACGGCGGCGGCGGACGGGTCGTTGCCCGCTTCGACGGAGTTCACGAACGACGGCGGGGTGATGTCGGTGAGCCCGGCGGCTTCCACGAGGTAGTGCGCCACGGGTTCGGTGACGATGACCTTCTTGCCTCGCTCGGCGGCCGCGATCTGCTCGACGCGGCCTTCCAGGCCGCCGATCTGCTCGCCGAAGCGGGCGGCGTTGTCGCGGAACACCTGCGCCTGGTCGGGCTGGATCTTGC
This sequence comes from Saccharopolyspora gloriosae, assembly GCF_022828475.1. Classification (GTDB taxonomy): domain Bacteria; phylum Actinomycetota; class Actinomycetes; order Mycobacteriales; family Pseudonocardiaceae; genus Saccharopolyspora_C; species Saccharopolyspora_C gloriosae_A. The sequence continues at coordinate 395,837 of NZ_CP059557.1, forward strand.
CGAGCTCCTCGGCGACGCGGTCGGCGGTCTCGCGGACCACGTGCAGGTCGTACCAGACGTGCTCGTTCGTCGAGTGGTCGTGCCCGGCGTGCTCGTCGGAGTGCCCGGCGGGGGTCTCGGCGTGGTCGTCGGAGTGTCCGGCCGGGGTCTCGGCGTGGTCGCCTTCGTGCTCGTGCTCGTGCTCGTGGCCGTGGTCGTGGTCGTGCCCCGGGGCCTGCTCCTCCGCGTGCTCGTGGCCACCTTCGACGGCCTGCACGGTCGGCTTGTCCGCGCCGGTGCCGGTGAGGATCTGCTCGGCGAACTCGTCGTAGCCGCCGCCGTTGAGCAGCACCAGGTCGGCTTCGCCGACCTTCGCCGCGTCCTGCGGGCTGCTCTCGTAGGAGTGCGGGTCCGCCGCGGGGTCGTCGATGATCGACTCGACGCTGACGTTCGGGCCGCCGACGGCCTGTGCGACGCCCGCCCAGACGTTCGTGGTGGCCACGACCGTGAGCTTGCCGTCGGTCGCGGCCTCGTCGGCGCCCGTGCCGCAGGCGCCGGCGGTCAACGCGACGACCGCGAGGCCGGCGAGCGCCGTGCCGCCGCGGCGGGCACGTCGGGTGAAGACGGTCATGAACGCACTCCTCGGGGACGCACCGTGTGGTGGGGACGTCGGGGGCCGGGGCCGGCGACGACAGCAAACGGAAACCGTTGTCATGTGCAGCGTACGCCGCGCCATCCGGCCTGAACCACCGAACGGGTGAGCTGGCCGGTGTGAACATGACAACGCTTCGCATTATCGTCCGCGGCTCCTCGCCGCAGCCGCCCGCCCGAGCGAACGCTCGCCGCTTCGGAGAGAAGTGAACGGACCGTTCGTCCAACGAGATCGGACGAACGGTCCGTTCACTTCGAGGGGCTGGGGTTGATCGGCGGCTGCGCGGGGTGCGGCGGCGTGCTTGCGGGGTGAGTGAACGGACCGTTTGCCCAGTGGGATCGGACGAACGGTCCGTTCACTTCGAGGGGCTGGGGTTGATCGGCGGCTGCGCGGGGTGCGGCGGCGTGCTTGCGGGGTGAGTGAACGGACCGTTTGCCCAGTGGGATCGGGCCAACGGTCCGTTCACTTCATTCCGGGGACGGCGCGGCGTGGCGGTGATCGCGTGTGGTGGGAGTGAACGGACCGTTTGCCTCATCTAGTTGGACGGACGGTCCGTTGACTCGGCCCGCGAGGCGTCGCCCGGTGCCGGGCGGCACGATGCCCCCGCCGGGAGCGGGGGCATCGGTGTGCGGAGGTGGACTCAGGCGGTGAGGCGGGTGCCGTCGTCGGGGCGGAACAGGTGCACTTCGCCCGCATCGCGCAGCGCGACCTTCACCTGCTGGCCCAGCGCGGGGGGCGTGCGGCCGTCGGTGCGCACCACGAACCGCTCCGGCGAGCCGTTGATCTGGATGCTGCCGTGCACCAGGGCGTCCGCGCCGAGCTCCTCGACGAGCTCGACGACCATGTCCAGGGCCTTCTCGTCCTCGCCGGAGACCAGGCTCAACGACTCCGGGCGCACCCCGAAGGTCACTTCCTTGAGCCCGTCCGCGGCGGACAGCGCGGCGCGGGGCAGCGGGATCGTCTGCCCGTCGAGCTCGGCGCCGCCTGCCGACAGCGGAACCGTCTTCAGGTTCATGGCGGGCGAGCCGATGAATCCGGCCACGAACGCGTTGCGCGGGTTCTCGTACAGCTCGCGCGGGCTGGCGACCTGCTGCAGCAGTCCGTCCTTGAGAACCGCGACCCGGTGGCCCATCGTCATGGCCTCCACCTGGTCGTGGGTGACGTAGATCGTGGTGGTGGCCAGGCGCTTCTGCAGTGCCGCGATGTTCGCGCGCGTCTCCACGCGCAGCTTCGCGTCCAGGTTCGACAGCGGCTCGTCCATCAGGAACACGCTGGGCTCCCGCACGATGGCGCGGCCCATGGCGACGCGCTGGCGCTGGCCGCCGGAGAGCGCCTTGGGCTTGCGGTCCAGGTACTTCTCCAGGTCGAGCATCTTGGCGGCCTCGGTGACCTTGGCCCGGATCTCGTCCTTCGGGGTTTTGCGCAGCTTCAGGGCGAAGCCCATGTTGTCGGCGACCGTCATGTGCGGGTACAGCGCGTAGGACTGGAAGACCATCGCGATGTCGCGGGACTTCGGCGGAGTGTTGGTGACGTCTTGGCCGCCGATGGTGATGGAGCCTTCGTCGACGTCCTCCAGGCCCGCGAGCATGCGCAGCGCGGTGGACTTGCCGGAGCCGGACGGCCCGACGAGCACCAGGAACTCACCGTCGTCGACTTGGAGATCCAGTGCGTCCACCGCTCGCACCGGCGGGTTACCGGGGTAGAGACGGGATGCCTGTACGTAAGCGACCTCAGACATATGCGACGCACCTTTCACTGACTCGGGTTAAGCACAACGTAGCGCTTAACCTTGTTCAGGTCACTGCTTTCCGAAAACCGTTCGGTGCGTGATCATGCGGGCGCGGAGGGTGACCGTTGCCGATCGGCAATGGGATCTGCATCTCGGCGGCTTCACCCCTGCGTACTGAACCGTTACGGTTCCTCCATGGCTCGGTCAACGAATGCCCGACGGCCTGCGACGCTGGCTTCGCTCGCGGCGGAGCTCGGGGTCTCCAGGACCACGGTGTCGAACGCGTACAACCGCCCTGATCAGCTCTCGCCGGAGCTGCGCAAGCGGGTGCTCGACACCGCACGCAGGCTCGGATATCCGGGTCCCGATCCGGTGGCGCGCTCACTGCGCACCCGGAAGGCAGGGGCGGTCGGATTGCTGCTCACCGAGAACCTCTCCTACGCCTTCCGCGACCCCGGCGCCATAGGCTTCCTTGAAGGACTAGCGCTGGCCTGCGAAGACGCCGGGCACGGACTGCTGCTCATCCCGGCGAGTCCCGAACGCGAGGACGTCGCCTCGGTGCACCGCGCCGGTGTCGACGGGTTCGTCGTGTACTCGGTGCCCGACGACGATCCGCACCTGGCCGCGGTGCTGGAGCGCCCGGTGCCGGTCGTGATCTGCGACCAGCCGCGCATCGACCAGCTCGACTGGGTCGGCCCGGACGACGAGGGCGCGGTGAAGGTGCTCGCCGATCATCTGATCGGGCTCGGGCATCGCCGCATCGGGGTGTCCTGCATGCGCCTGGCGCGCGGCCGCAACGACGGCATCGCCTCCGTGCACCGGCAGGCGAACGCGAGCTTCCACGTGCAGCGGTCCCGGCTGACCGCGCTCGCGGCGGCGTTCAGCGAAGCCGGAGTCGACTGGTCGCAGGTGCCGGTGGTGGAGCGGTTCGACCACACCACGGAATCCGGCGCGTCCGCGGCGGCCCAGCTGCTGGAGATCGACCCGGAGATCACCGCGGTCGTGTGCACCTCCGACATCCTGGCGCTGGGCGCGCTCGACGAGGCTCGCCGCCGTGGACTGCGGGTGCCGGAAGACCTCACGGTCACCGGTTTCGACGGCATCGAGGACGCCGGCCGGGTGAGCCTGACGACCGTGCGGCAGCCGGTGTTGGAGAAGGGCCGCGCCGCCGGTCGCCTGCTGCTGGACACCAGCGAACCGGGCAGGCCGCGCGACGTGGTGCTGGAAACTCAGCTGATCACCGGCAGCACCGCGGCTCCACCTCGCTCCGCCGAGGAACGCTGGTTCGGCCCGTAAACGTCAGCGGCTTCCCGCCACGTAGGCCTCCGTACGAGAAGTCCACCGCCCCGCCAGCCCCGAGGCGGCAAAGCAAGCCCGCCTCGCGGCGAACCCGCACCTTGCGGCGATAGCCGTTGCCTCGCGGCGAAGCCGTGCTCTGCGGCGATAGCCGTTGCCTCGCGGCGAAGCCGTGCTCTGCGGCGAAGCCGTGCTTTGCGGCGAAGCCGTGCCTGGATGCGCGAAGCGCATAGCCCACGTCAAAAGGCCGACCACCGGCGGGTTCTCAGGTGTCTTCTCGCGAGGACAGCTTTTTCCCTCGTGGCGGAGCCACTCGGGAAAAAGATCCCGCAGCGAGAAGACACCTGAGGTTCCGCCACCCGGCCACCAAAGCAGAACGAGCCCCCACAGCCAGGTCAGTAATTGCGCCATTCGCCCTGGGCGTGCTGCAAGATCGTCGGGTGCATCAACGTGGACGGTTCCAGGCCGGGAACTCGGGCTCGGTCCGGCGGGAAGGCGGTCGCGGCCTCCAAGGTGCGGTCGTCCAGCGAGCGCAGCGGCGGCACGTCGGCCGGTAGCCGCAGCGGCGGCGGAGGACCGGCGGTGGCCAGGTGGAAGCCCCATTCGCCGAAGCTGGGCACCGACACTTCGTACGGCACGGTGCCCAGCCCGGCCGTGCGCATGGTCGCCTCGATGGCCCAGAACGCTTTCGGTGCGAAATACGGAGATCCGGCCTGCACGTTGACCCGCGCGTGCTCGGCCATCGCGTGGCGCACCAGGCCGTAGAACTCCGAGGAGTACAGCTTCGCCGTCGCCGTCGAATCCGGGTCCGGCATGTCCACGACGACCGCGTCGTAGCGGGTTCGGTTGTCCCGCAACCAGCTGAACGCGTCCGCCGAGACCAAGTGCACCCGCGGATCTTCGAAGGCTTGCTCGTTCAGCGCCGACACCCGCGGATCCGTGCGGGACAGCTGCGGCACCGCCGGATCCATCTCGACCAGCGTCACGTCCTGAACGTCCGGGTAGCGCAGCACTTCCCGCAGCGCCAGACCGTCACCGCCGCCGAGGATCAGCACGTGCGACCGCGGCCCGTCGAGCACCGGATGCACCAGGGCTTCGTGGTACCGGTACTCGTCCACGGAGCTGAACTGCAGATCCCCGTTGAGGTAGAGCCGGGTGTCCGGGTCGCCTTCCAGCGGGAACGACTCGGTCAGCACGATCTCCTGGTACGGCGTGCGCAGCGACTGCACGACCGGGTCCTTGTACAGGGCCTGCCGTGCGGTGACCTCAAAGTCGTCCGCGAGCACGTAAGCGCCGCCCAGCACGCCGCCGACCAGGACCGATCCCGAGATCAGCAGCAGTGTCGCGCGCTTCGACAACTCGCGGCGGAACACCGTGAGCACCAGGCCCAGCCCCGCCGCGGCGTTCAGCAGCCCGACCAGCAGTGCGCCCTGCAGCTGCCCGAAGATCGGCAGCAGCACGAACGGGAACGCCAAGCCGCCGAGCAGGCCGCCCACGTAGTCCGCCGCGAACAGGTCGGCCACCGCCGAACCCGCGTCCTGCTTGCGGATGCGTTGCAGCAGCACCATCAGCAGCGGGATCTCCGCGCCGATCAGCGCGCCCAGCGCCAGGGCGGTGACGATCAGCGCCGGCGTGTACAGGCTCAGCCACGCGAAGGCGGCGTAGAGCATCAGCACGCTGAGCCCGCCGAGCAGCGCGAGCAGCACTTCCACCGCGGCGAACGCGGCCGCCGCCCAGCGCTGCAACGGTTTCGCGGCGAGGGCTCCCACGCCCATCGCGAACACCATCAGCGACAGCACGATCGAGGCCTGCCCGACGGTGTCCCCGATGAGGTAGCTGCCGAGCGCGACCAGTGCCAGCTCGTACACCAAGCCGCAGGCGGCGCACAGGAAAACGGCCACCAGCACCGCGGTCCGGGCCGCTCGCCCGCGGGGTCGTGCGGCGGGGGTGTCGTCCTGCTCGGCGCGGGGAGGGGTTTCAGCGCTGGTGGTCATGGCGACCAGCTTTCTCGCCGGAGTCGGGGGTAGGGCGGGCAGGGCCGGGTGCGAACCGCTCGCACCCGGCCGCACCGGGCGGGATCACCAGATCGCGGCGGCCATGATCATCGCGATGACGACGTGCGCGGCGGCCGAGACCCAGGTGCCGGGGTGCAAGGTCTCCGAGGACAGCTCGTCACCCAGCTTGCCGGGCGTGAGGGCATCGATGAGCAGGAACGACAGGCTCATCAGCACCAGCCCGAGCAGGCCGTAGACGACGGTGCCGACGAGGCCCGCGACGAGGTCGTCGGCGCTGGCGGCGATGGCCGTGGTGAGGATGATCCCCACGCCGATCAGCCCGGACACCAGCAACAACGCGGCGTTCGGGTTCCGCCGGACCCAGATCAGGTCGCGCAACCGGCCGGGCGTGGCGAGATCCACCAGCAGGTAGCCGAGCGCCATCATCAGCGTGCCGATGACGCCGTAGGCGACGGCCGCGAGCAGTCCGGAGAGCAGTTCCTGGAGCAAGGTCGTTTCGCCCTTCTCGTTGGGTGGGTCAGGCGACCCGGTTCGAAGTGGGAAGCCGCCGTCGGCCCGGTTCGGGATCCGCCCCCGGCGAACCGCCGGGCCGCGGCAGGTGATCAGTCGGGTGCGGCGGTCATTTCCCGGTCCCGGGGCCGCCGCCGCGGAAGGTGTCGCCGCGAGTGCCGATCCAGCCCCAAGCACCACCGACGTGCGAGTGGTAGTGCCGGTAGGCGCGGTCGACGTCCATCACGTGGATCACCGACCCGGTTCCGCGCGGCTGGATGATCACCGCGTCGTCCGAGTAGCGCAGGTAGACGCCGCTGGCGTCGGTCTGCTGCGCCTGCGGGCGCCACCGGGAGGTGATGTCCCGCGCCACCACGGGCACCGGTTTCGGGCTGGTGTACGCCTTGTTGTCGCTGTCGCCGCGGATGTCCAGCGACGAGGCGCGCTGGTAGTGGCCGGAGGCGTATCCGCGCGGGCCGGAGCCGCCGCTGAAGATCGCGACCAGCGCGATGATCAAGGCGAGGACGACGACGATGCCGGCCAGGATGAACCAGAAGCTGCGTTTCATGACTTGGCGCCGTCAGATCGCTGCGGGGTAAATGCGCACGTCGTACCGGCTGAGCTCTTCGCCGGTGGCGGCCTCCCAGCCGGATTCGCCGTAGGACTCGAAGCCCAGCAGCGCGCCGTCTTCGGCCTCGTAGTCCTGGTAGCGGACGGTGCCTTGCTCGGAGAGGCCGGTCGTGGCCTCGCTGCGGAACGTCGCCGAGCCGGACTCCTCCAGCTCGTAGCTGCGGCCGCCGAACTCGATCCGCTTCGCACCCGGCTCACCGGCGTCCTCGACCGGGGTCCACGCCGTCAGCTCCAGGTCGGGGTCCTCCTCGACCGCCAGCCACAGCTGGGCGCCCTTGGCGTCGTCGAGCAGGTGCTCCGCCCAGCCCCAGCCGCCTTCGGAGAGCCGGAGGGTTCCGCGCACCGTGTAGCTCAGACCGCGGATCTCGACGATGTCGCCCGCTTTGAGCGCGCGCGGATCACCGCGCAGCGAGTCCTCATCGCCGGTGTGGAACGGGTCGGTCGGACGTGCGGTGCCTTGCTGCGCGGCGCGAGTGCGCTGGTACAGCCACACGCAGCTCCCCGCTGCGACGACGATGCCGACGAGCACGATCGCGATCGTCAGTCCGGTCACGTGATTCCCCCAGATGTCCGTGCGGCTATCCGCACAGGTGCCTTGACTTGCGCCGGAGCGTAATGCTCACACTGCTCCGGGATGGGCGTTTCGTGGGAAATCGTGATCGGAAATCCGCATGCCGTTCGCGCACCGTCACGATATGTGATCACTCAAGACCCGCGAGTGTGAATCGGACACGGGAGCTCGCTGCGGGCAAATTCGCCACATGTGCACAACTCTCGCAATTTCGCGAAGAATCGGGGTGGGCTCGAACGGCGAAATAAGACCAACATTGGCGCTGAGCTGCGGATATGTCACCGCTCATGAAAGTGGCGGTGTTCGAATTCTCGCGAAATAGCGCGGGTGCGGAGCGAAACGGGCCGTTCACCTGGGAGTGGTGAACGGCCCGTTCCGGGGGTGTTGGTTCAGTTCGGTGGCGTCACTGGGAGAGCAGCTGAGCGCAGCGGATCAGGCCCAGGTGCGAGTACGCCTGCGGGTGGTTGCCCAGCGAGCGCTCCGCGATCGGGTCGTACTCCTCGGCGAGCAGGCCGGTCGGCCCGGTCGTGTCGACGATCTGCTGGAACAGCTCCTCGGCCTCCGTGCGGCGGCCGATCAGCAGGTACGCCTCGATCAGCCACGCCGCGCACAGGTGGAAGCCGCCCTCATCGCCCGGCAACCCGTCGTCCCGGCGGTACCGGTAGACGGTGGAGCCGCTGCGCAGCTCCGACTCGATCGCGGTCACCGTGGCGCGGAACCGGTCGTCCGACGGTTCGATCAACCCGGACAGCCCCACGTGCAGCGAGGCCGCGTCCAAGTCCGAACCCTCGTAGGCGGTGGTGAACGCCTGCACGTCCGGCTGCCAGCCGTTCTTGAGGACGTCCTGCGAGATCTGGTCCCGCAACGAGCTCCACGAGCTCTCCGGCTGCCGGCCGTACTTCTCCGCGAGCTTGACCGCGCGGTCCAGCGTCACCCAGCACATCACCTTCGAGTACACGTGGTGGCGCGGCTGATCGCGCTCCTCCCAGATGCCGTGGTCCGGCTCGAACCAGCGGTGCGACACGGCCTCGGCCATCGCCTTGACCAGCTCCCAATCGCGATCCCGCAACGAGCCGCTGGCCGCCGCCAGGTGCCAGACGAGCTCCACGACCGGGCCGAACACGTCGAGCTGAACCTGCTGGTCGGCGAGGTTGCCGACGCGCACCGGACGCGAGCCTGCGTACCCGGGCAGGCTGTCGATCACGGCCTCCGGCCCGAGGCTGGCGCCCTGCAAGGAATAGAGCGGGTGCAGCCGTTCCGGCCCCGGCAGCGTCTCCAGCACGCCGTGCAGCCAGTTCAGGAAGCCCTCCGCCTCGTCGGTGGAGCCGAGCGTGACCAGGGCCTGCGCGGTCATCGAACCGTCCCGCAGCCAGCAGTAGCGGTAGTCCCAGTTGCGGACACCGCCGATCTCCTCCGGCAGCGAAGTCGTCGCGGCGGCCATGATGCCGCCGGTGTCGGTGTTGCACAGCCCGCGCAGCGTCAGCGCCGAACGCCCCACCAGGTCGCGCTCCAGCGCGGGCAGCGTCAGCGTCTCCAGCCAGTCCGACCAGTACACGTCGGCGGCGCGGCGGCGCTCCGACTCGGTCTGCTCGGACGGCTCCAGGTCCTCCGTGCCGCAGCGCAGCTCCAGCACGACGGGGGCCTCGTCGGAGGCCTCGACCACGGTCCGCGCGGACTCGTGCATGCCGTCGGAGGTGATCTCCCACTGGATCGCGGGGGAGCGCAGCACCATCGGCTCCGAGGTGCCCATCACCCGCAGGCCACCGGCCTCCGGCACGAGCCGCACCGGCACCTGGCCGAACTCGGGGCGCGGGGCGAACTCGATGCTCGCCGTGGTGCCGCCGGTGATCACCCGGATGAGGTCGGTGCGGTGCCCGTCCACCCCGTGCTCCAGGTAGTCGGTGACCAGCAGCCGCGACCAGCGGGTCTCGACGATCATGGTGCCCGGCACGTAGCGCTGGCCCAGCGGCAGCGGGCTGCGCGGAGCGCCGCTCCCGCCGTGCGGGCGGATCGAGAAGTGCCCGGCGCCGGGACCGCCGAGCAGGTCGGCGAACACGGCCGCCGAGTCCGGCCCCGGATGGCACATCCAGGTCAGCCGCGCGTCGGGAGTGAGCAGGGCGACGGTGCGCTCGTTGGACAGCATCGTCAGCCGCTCGATCGGCGGTGCCTGCTCGCCGTAGAGCCAGGTGCGGCGCTCCTCCATGAGGAACGCCAGCGCGGTCGCGACCTGAGTGGTGTCGACGACGCGGAACTGGGCCAGCGTGTCACCCTCACCGACCTTGACGCCGAGGTCCGGGCCGTGCAGCCGGGCGAAGGCCTTCTCGTCGGTGACGTCGTCACCGAGGAAGATCGCGGCGGTGGCGCCGACCTGGTGGCGCAGCGCGTCGAGGGCGTTGCCCTTGTCGGTCTGCACCACAGCCAGCTCGATCACCGCTTTGCCCTCGGTGACCTCCACGCCGTCCCAGGTGGCGGGTCCGGAGCGGACCTGGTCCAGCACTCGTTCGGCGACGGCGGAGTCGGCGCGGCGCACGTGCACCGCGACGCTGGCCGGCTTGGCCTCCAGCGATACCCCGTCGTTGCCGGTGACGATGTCCTGCAGGCCGCGCTGCAACGCGGTCCGCAGCTCGGTGGCCTGCGGTTCGAGTTCGTGCACGAAGCCCACGTCGAACTCGGATCCGTGGCTGCCGACGAGGTGGACCTCGGACGGCAGCCGGGACAGCGTGGCGAGGTCACGCAGCGCCCGGCCCGAGATCACCGCGGTGGTCGTGGCGGGCAGGGACGCGAGCGAACGCAAGGCGTGCACCGATTCGGGGAGCGGCTTCGCAGCGTTCGGGTCGGCCACGATCGGGGCGAGAGTGCCGTCGTAGTCGCAGGCGACCAGCAGTCGAGGGGTGCGCGCGAGCTGGACGATGGTGCGGCGCAGCTCGGCGGGGAGAGCTTCGGCGGTCAACGCCATACTCCTCTGGGGCGGTCGGATGGGTCTACATGACCGATTCGGCGGACGAGCGTGCGAGTCGGGTTCGCTGCTCGCCGCCGGTGATCGATCAAGCGTGCGGTTCCCGGAAATTCGGGAATCACGCGATGTTCGCGTTAGTCGGTGGGGGGTGTCCCCAGTGCATCGAGGAACGATCGCGCCCAGCGATCGACGTCGTGCGTGAGCACCTGCCTACGCAATGCTCGCATCCTACGGCGGCCCTCTGCCTGGTCGATGTCGAGGGCGGAGAGCAGAGCGTCCTTTACCCCGTCCAGGTTGTGGGGGTTGACGAGGAAAGCACTGGTGAGTTCGGCGGCGGCCCCGGCGAACTCACTGAGCACGAGAGTGCCGCCCAGATCGTGCCGACACGCCACGTATTCCTTGCACACCAGGTTCATGCCGTCGCGCACCGGCGTCACGACCATGACGTCGGCCGCGCAGTAGAACGCCACCAGGTCCTTCTTGTCCACCGACGTGTGCAGGTAGTGCACCGCGGGGTGGCCGACGCGGCCGAATTCCCCGTTGATCCGGCCGACTTCGCGTTCGATGCCTTCGCGCATCTGCTTGTAGTGCTCGACGCGTTCCCGGCTGGGCGTCGCGATCTGGATCATCGCCACGTCCTCGGCCCGGATCTGCCCGTCGGTCAGCAGCTCGTGCATCGCGTGCAGCCGCACGTCGATGCCCTTGGTGTAGTCGAGGCGGTCCACGCCGAGCATGATGCGGCGTGGATTTCCCAGTTCGGCCCGGATTTCCTTCGCGCGCTGCTGGATCTCCTTGCTGCGCGCCATCTGGTCCAGCTCCGAGGACGCGATGGAGATGGGGAACGCCCCGACCCGCACCGCGCGGTCGCCGACCTGGACCACGCCGGGGCGAGATCGCACCCCGACCTGACCGCGGCTCGGCTCGAACCCGGCGAGGCGCCGCGCCAGCCACAGGAAGTTCTGCGCGCCACCGGGCCGGTGGAACCCGACGAGGTCCGCGCCGAGCAGTCCGCGCACGATCTCGGTGCGCCACGGCAGCTGCATGAACAGCTCCACCGGCGGGAACGGGATGTGCAGGAAGAAGCCGATGCGCAGGTCGGGGCGCAGTTCGCGCAGCATCGCGGGTACCAGCTGCAACTGGTAGTCCTGCACCCACACCGTCGCGCCCTCGGCGCTGACCTCGGCGGCGGCCTCCGCGAATCGCCGGTTCACCCGGCGGAACGCCTCCCACCACGACCGGTCGAACACCGGCGGAACCACCACATCGTGGTACAGCGGCCAGAGCGTCGCGTTCGAGAATCCCTCGTAGTAGTCCCGGAATTCGTCGGCCGACAACCGCACCGGATGCAGGTGCAGATCCTCGTCGGTGAACGGTTCCACGTCGACGTCGGCCACTCCGGGCCAGCCGACCCAGGCGCCGTGCCGGGCGCGCAGGAACGGCTCCAACGCCGTCACCAGGCCGCCGGGACTGTGCTTCCAGCGTTCGGTGCCGTCCGGCAGCTTCTCCAGATCGACCGGGAGCCGATTGGCCACGACGACGAAATTCGCACGGGTGCTGCCGCTGGTCACCGGTATTGCCTCCTCGGGAGACTGCTGTCTCTGGCGGGATGGGCTCGCCGACGGCTTCGTGCTCTCCAGCGGCTGGACCCCACGTCGCGGGTCCGTCCCGGATCACTCACTACCCGCAGGCGAGGCTAGTCAATCTATCTATCGGCCGCGTCGTTCGTGTGGGCCAACGCCACCCGAGTCCTTGCTCACTTCTTGCTGGTGTCACGGCTCGTTCCGCTCGGCGCGTTCGGCCGTCGCCGCGCAGGCCGGCCCGAGGGGCCGACCGGGCAAGCTCGAACAGGTGCAGGTCGACCAGGCGGTGGCGTGGGTGGCCGAGCAGGATCGCGCATGGTCGCTCCCGTGGTGAAACGCGCGAGGAAGGCTCATGAATGGGCGAGCCCGTTCACCTGGGGCGGTGAACGGGCTCGCAGGGCTCATTCGAGACGGCGGCGGGTGGGGCGCAGCGGACCGGAGAGGCGAGGTCCCGACAGACGCCGTTCGAGCCGTCCCAGCCGAGTCCGGACCGGTTGGGCGAGGTATTCGCCCAGCACCACGCCCGCACCCAGCGCGAGGCCGGTCGCCGCGGCGATCATCAGGGTGGACATTCCGGCGGGGTCGCCCGCCACCGCGATCTGGTACAGGCCGCGGTAGGTGGCCAGACCGGGCAGCAGCGGGGCCACGCCGGACACCGCGATCACCAGCGTCGGGATCCCGAGATGCCGGGTCACGATGCCGCCCGCGAAGCCGACGACGGTCGTGGCGATCGCCCCCGCCAGCACCGGATTCACCCCCGCCAGCTGATCGCTGGTGAGGACTCCCGCCACACCGGCCGCGACCGCGCCGCCGAGCCCGGCGATGATCAGCGGGCGCGGCGGGGCGTAGCTGGCCAGCGCGAAGCACGCCGAGGTCGACGCGCCCGCCAGCATCTGGATCGGAATCCACAGGTCGGTGTTCGACCCGATCTGCGCGGCGCCCACGTCCCGCAGGTCGGCGCCGCCGTCGAGCCCGCCGAACAGCTCCACGCCGGTGTAGAGCGCAAGCACCACACCGGCGATCAGTCCGGCCGACATCAGCGCGAGTTCCGCGATGCGGCCCGCCGCGGTCACGTTGTACCCCGTGATCGCGTCCTGCATCGAACCGACGACGGTCATCCCGGACAGCAGCACGATGATGCTCGCCGCCACCGCCAGTGTCGGCGTGCTCAGCAACCTGAGTTCGGAACAGGCCAGCGCGATGCTCGTGGCGATCACGCCGCCCACCGCCTGTTGGAAGAAGAACGGCAGCGCCCGTTTGTTCAGCATCCGGCCGATCCGGTCGACCAGTGCCGTCGCCACCGCGGCCACCAGCGCCAGCCACGGGTGGTCGTTGCCACCGAGCAGCACCGACAGCGAGGCCGCCATGCCCGCCCACGACAGGGTCGCGACCCAGCGCGGGAACGGGTGCGGTGCGGAGGTGATCCGGTCCAGTTCGGCGTAGGCGTCGGAGGCGGAGATCCCGCCTGCGGTGATCTTGCGGACCAGGTCTTCCACGTCGGACAGCCGCGTGTAGTCGATGGACCGGTTGCGCACCACGCGCAGCGAGGTGATCGGCACCTCTTCGGTGCCTCGATAGCAGGAGACCGTGATCGACGTGTAGATCACGTCGACCTCGCAGTGGGGCAGACCGTACGCGCTGACCACACCGATGATCGTCGCGGTCACGTCGGACGCGCCCGCGCCGCTGGCCATTTGGACTTCGCCGATTCGCAGCCCCAGGTCCATCACCAGATGGACTGTTGATTCCTCGGGCAGTGCCGGCCCGTAAACGGCGTTGCGGGTCCCGACCGTCTCGGCCGGGTCGCGCCGCCGCAGCACACCTCGGGCGCGCTGCGTGATTCCCACCGCAGACCTACCTTCCTGCTCGCCACCTCGCGGCGATCGTGTTGCTCGTCCCCTCGGCCATCGGCCTGCGTGCCTCAGCCGTTGCACGTCCTGTTCGTGTCCTCTGTCACGAGCCTGACACCTCGTTCGCGCGCCCGCGGGCGAGGGGCCGCACCGGGACGGCCCCTCGTCCGCCACGGCCCGGCGCCGACTACGATGTGCGCGCACGGCGTGGCCGTGTGCGCCGCTGTAGCTCAGTTGGTAGAGCACCCGCCTTGTAAGCGGACGGTCAGGGGTTCGAGTCCCCTCAGCGGCTCAATTCCGGCGTGTCGAGTTCGGCTGGTGCGGGACTCCGCCGCATCGGCGGCCGGGCGGGATCGGAGATCCGGAGGCAGGTGTCGGTGGGTTCTCCCGGCGTCGGCGTCCATGACGAACGCACCTGCGGTGCGAACACCGGGTTCTGCGGATCGGCCGGTGCGGCCGAGGTGAAATCTGCTCGTTTCGCCTACTGATGATCGGTGATCGAGTGTCGATTCTGTACTACCCGACCGGGCGACGGCCGGTGAACGCGTCTTGTGACGAGGCCCGCTGGATCGCGGCTCGCGAAGTCAGGGGAGCGGGACGGCGAGCCGCCGGTCCGGGTCGGTCCACGCCGCGCGGACGTCGTGGTTGAGCCGGCCTGCGTCCGCGAGTGGTCGCATCCGTGACGACGCCCTGGGCGTTGCCGGGCCGCGGCGGCTCATCGACGGGTGACTGGATCATCCGCGTTTCCTCCGGCGCTGACCGGCCACGGTGATCAGCGGCCGTTCAGCTGGCGTGGGCGATCGCGAGGTGGGAGTGCCGCGTGGCTGCGCGCCGTCACGCTGTCGGCGCCACTTCCCGGGCGTGGTCGACGGTCCGGGACCGCGGCGCGAGCGGGCGGGCGGTCACCCGGCGGGATTGAGGTGGATGACGCCGAAGGCGGCGCCCGACGGGTCCTGCACCACGGCGAAGCGGCCGGGCTCGATGTCGACCGGGCCGACCAGGACGGTGCCACCGAGCCGGGTGGCGTCGCCGATGGCGCGATCGGTGTCCGGGACCGCGAAGTACACCAGCCAGTGCGCCGGGACCTCGGCGGGCCAGTTCTCGTCGATCCCGATCATCCCGCCGATCTCGTGGCCGCCCAGTCGCAGCAGCCGGTACTCGGTGCCGTCGACGGCCTGCGGAGCCACCTCCCAGCCGAACACCGCGCGGTAGAACTCGGTGGCGCGATCGGGTTCGCGGGTGGCGAGTTCGTGCCAGCACGGCGTGCCGGGTTCGTTGACGACGGTCGAACCGGGGTGCTGGTTCGGCTGCCACACCGCGACCACGGCGCCGGTGGGGTCGGAGCAGACGGCCATCCGGCCCGCGTCGAACACGTCCATCGGGTTCAGGTGCACTCGGCCGCCGTTGCGCTGGATCGCGTCCGCGGCGGCGTCCGCGTCGACCGTGGACACGTAGGTGGTCCAGGACGTCGGGCCGTGCCCGGGTTCGTCTTGGGGGCCGATGCCCGCGATCGGCTTGCCGTTGCGCTGGCAGATCCGGTAGTTGCCTGCGTCCGGGCCGGAGTCGTGCACGGTCCAGCCGAACAGCTCGGCGTAGAACTCCGAGGCGGAGCCGGGGTCGGCGGTGGTGAGGTCGACCCAACAGGGCGTGCCGGGCGGGTACGACGTGATCTCCATGAGAGTCCCCGAGTTCGTGGAGTGGGCCGCACGACCCTTGACGACGAGGTGCGGCGGCGGCCCATAGTGGGCATTCGAATGTTGGGCTGGTCAATCGAACGGCGCATCTCGATCAGGTCTAAATCCCGGGATGTGGTGGCGAATAGTGACCAATTGGTTGACCCATTACCCGTTCGGGTGAGGTCATGGGACCACTTGACCGTCCCCACAGCTTGTCGCTGCTACCCAGAGGAGATCAGCGTGTCCCTGGCACGAGTGCTGACCGGCGCCGCGGGCTTGGCCCTGGCCGCCGCCGCCTTCGCAGTCCCCGCCCAGGCCGCCGCCCCCGCGGCGCCCGCCCCGATCGACATGCAGCCGATGATCATCGACGGCGAGGAGGCCGCTGACGCTCCTTGGGCCGTTCGCTTGCTGAACGACGGCCAGGAGGCCTGTACCGCCACCGCCATCTCTCCCGACTGGGTGCTCACCGCGCAGCACTGCGTCGAAGGCGCGGGCGACGCGATCAGCTTCAAGGTCGGCAGCCTCAACCAGCACCAGGGTGAGGAGTTCAAGGCCAAGGCCGGCGGCGTGCACGTGCACGACAGCGTCGACCTCGCCCTGGTCAACGTCGACCGCCCGATGAACGTCGAGTTCTCGCCGCTCGGCTCGACCGGTGACGTCAGCAACGGCGACACCGTTCAGGTCTACGGCTGGGGCGCGACCTGCACCGACCAGCCCGAGGCCCAGTGCCAGGCGGAGAACCTGAAGGTGGCCGACGTCAAGGTCACCGACATCGCCTGCACCGACTACCGCGGCGGCACCGCGGTCTGCGCCGACCGCGTCAACGGCATCACCGCCGGTGGTGACTCGGGCGGCCCGATGTTCTCCAACGGCACCCAGGTCGGCGTGGCCTCCACGAGCGACCGCGCGACCACGACGGCGTACACGAACGTCACCGAGTACCGCGACTGGATCAAGGAAGTCGCCGGCGTCTGATTCACGCCGAAGACTCAGCAGCACCCGCGTCCGGGGCCGCCACGGCGGCCCCGGACGTGTGCGTTCCGGTGCCGGATAGTAAGAGCCCGTGCACCGCGAGTGGCCGCTCGGCGGATGAAGATCGCAATTTCCGGCGCGGTCGGTGAAAAATGCGGACGAGCAATCGGACCCGGCTCTGGACGCGATCCACTCACGGACGTTTTCGCTGGTCACGTCCGCGGTGCGCATATTGGATCACTATGCGTGGTAGATCGTTATCATTGTGCTGACGCGCCGCGCAACAATCCTGTCGTGCTCATCACGTGTAAAATCGGGTATCGCCTGGTAGTGACGCCAGGAAACGGTCGAGTACCTGACGCGTTACCGATGTTCTGTTAAGTTGGCAAAGCATGACCGGCGACAAACCCAGCCATAACGGCGACGGACCGAATGGCGGACGGAATGACGGGAGCGGTTCTTCCGCTTCCGGCGAGATCGGTATTCCGGTCGTCGCGGACGGTCCCGCACTCTATCGGATCACCCGTGATTCTCGAGTGCTCGATGTGAACTCGTCCTACGCGTACCTGTTGTGGTGCCGGGACTTCGCGCACACCAGCGCGGTGGCGCGGGAGGGCGGCGAAGTGGTCGGTTTCGTGACCGGCTACCTGCGCCCGGACGCCCCGGACGTGTTGATGATCTGGCAGGTCGCCGTGGACTCCTCGCAGCGTGGCCGCGGTGTGGCGGGCAAGTTGCTCGGGCACCTGCTCGACCGGCTGGTGCCGCAGGGCGTCCGCTACCTGGAGACGACGATCACCGCCGACAACACCGCGTCGATCAAATTGTTCTCGGCGCTGGCCAGGGACCGCGGTACGGAACTCGCTCGCAGCGAGCTGTTCGGCGCCGAGCTGTTCCCGGACGCGCACCTGGGCGAGGACCTCTACCGGATCGGTCCGTTCACGGCTCCCGGTGTCGTGGCAGG
This sequence comes from Saccharopolyspora gloriosae, assembly GCF_022828475.1. GTDB lineage: Bacteria > Actinomycetota > Actinomycetes > Mycobacteriales > Pseudonocardiaceae > Saccharopolyspora_C > Saccharopolyspora_C gloriosae_A. The sequence continues at coordinate 413,193 of NZ_CP059557.1, forward strand.
TGAAGCCGCCGCGACGCCACGACCGGCGGACTGACCACGAGCACGTCCGCGCGGCCCTCGATGGGAGCCGGTGGCGCGGGGAGGCGTGCCGCGCCGTACAGACGAAACGAGTTCCGACGGCAGGTCTCCGGGTGGAGACCATGACCGATTTGCAGTCGGTGGCCGCTTCGGCCACCGCGAACGGAGGATCGTGAACGATATCTTCGCAAGCCTCGAATCCGAGGTTCGCAGTTACAGCCGCACCTGGCCGACGACGTTCGACAAGGCGGGTGGCAGCTGGCTCTACGGCGAGGACGGCACGCCCTACCTGGACTTCTTCGCCGGCGCGGGTGCGCTGAACTACGGCCACAACAACCCGCTGCTCAAGCGCAAGCTGATCGAATACATCGAGCGCGACGGCGTCACGCACGGGCTCGACCAGGCGACCGTCGCCAAACGGGAGTTCCTGGAGACCGTCGACGAGAAACTGCTCAAACCGCGCGGCCTGGACTACAAGGTCCAGTTCCCCGGGCCGACGGGCACCAACTCCGTCGAGTCCGCGCTCAAGCTGGTCCGCAAGATCACCGGCCGTGAGTCGATCATCAGCTTCACCAACGCGTTCCACGGCATGACGCTGGGTTCGCTGTCGGTGACGGGCAACTCGATGAAGCGCGGCGGCGCGGGCATCCCGCTGGTGCACTCCACGCCGATGCCCTACGACAACTACTTCGACGGGCAGTATCCGGACTTCCTGTACTTCGAGCGGCTGCTCGAAGACAGCGGTTCCGGCCTGAACGAGCCCGCCGCGGTGATCGTGGAGACGCTGCAGGGCGAGGGCGGCATCAACTCGTCCCGTCCGGAGTGGCTGCGCGGCCTGCGCGAACTGTGCGACAAGCACGGCATGCTGCTGATCGTCGACGACGTGCAGATGGGCTGCGGCCGCACCGGTCCGTTCTTCAGCTTCGAAGAGGCCGGCATCACCCCGGACATCGTCTGCCTGTCCAAGTCCATCGGCGGCTACGGCATGCCGCTGGCGCTGACGCTGATCAAGTCCGAGCACGACGTCTGGGAGCCCGGCGAGCACAACGGCACCTTCCGCGGCAACAACCCCGCGTTCGTGACCGCGTCCGAGGCGCTGAAGCTGTACTGGAGCGACGACTCGCTGCAGCAGAGCACCATCGCCAAGGGCGAGCGCATCGGCCAGGTCATCGGCGAGATCGCCGACAAGTACGAGGGCGGCGTGGCCAAGGGTCGCGGCCTCGCTCGGGGCCTCGGCTTCGAGGACCCGGAGACCGCGGGCAAGATCTCCAAGGCCGCGTTCGACCGGAAGCTGATCCTGGAGACGTCCGGCCCGCAGAGCGAAGTGATCAAGATCATGCCGCCGCTTACCTTGTCGGATGAAGAGCTCGAACAGGGGCTTCAGATCATCGTCGATTCGGTGCAAGCTGTGCTTGCCTGATCCACCAAACGCACGTGACGGCCGGCCCGCACATCCGGGTCGGCCGTCTCGTTCGGCACCACCGGCACCACGAAGGAGGGCATTGTGTTCGTCCGCAGCCTCGAAGAGGTCGAGAACACCGACGACGACATCCAGACCGAGAACTGGCGCAGCAAGCGCATCGTGCTGGCCAGGGAGAAGGTCGGCTTCTCGGTGCACGAGACGACCCTCTACGCCGGTACCGTGAACGACTTCTGGTACGCCAACCACATCGAAGCCGTGTTCGTGTACGAGGGCGAGGGTGAGCTCGAGAACAAGTCGACCGGCGAGATCCACCAGCTCAAGCCGGGCACGCTGTACATGCTCAACGAGCACGACAAGCACCAGGTCCGCCCCAAAACGGACATCCGCACCGTCTGCGTGTTCAACCCGCCGGTGACCGGCCGCGAGGTGCACGACGAGAACGGCGTGTACCCGCTGATCGTGGAGGACTGACCAGGCATCGACCTGGCGTGTTCCACGTCGCCACCGCCCACGAGCCGCCGCCCGCGGCCCGTGGGCGGTTTTTTCTCCCCCGGTGGGCGCGCGGTACCGGACTCGCCGCCGAAACGCATGCGTAATGACCGTGCCGGTCGGGTAGCCCGGAACTGTCTGGTTGCCTGCCGCGGTGCGCGAGAGCTATCCCGGGACAATGGGAATCGCCACTGACCGAGGAACCGAGAAATGGCGCCCGAATCCGATCCGGAATCGGGCGCTCCGGCGGTAATTCGCGAAGGAGGCGCAACTGATGACCGTCGCGGATGTGACGACTCAGGATCGTTATCCGACTCGGCGCGGTACCGAGTCCGCATTCATTGAACGCACCGATCCGGTCGTGTGGAAGGGCGTGCGCGCCGGTCCCGCCACCCGGACCGACCTGGCCACGCACGAGTCCAAGGGATTCCACACCGTGCCGGGCCTGCTGTCCCCGGCGGAGGTGCAGAAGTACTGGCAGGAGCTCGATCGGCTGACCAAGGATCCCGAGGTCCGGGCCGATGAGCGCACCGTCGTGGAGAAGGACTCCGGGCAGGTCCGTTCCCTGTTCGAGGTGCACCGCACCAGCGAGTTGATCGCCGAACTGGTGCGGGACCCGCGAGTGCTGGATCGCGCTCGGCAGATTCTGGGGTCCGAGGTGTACGTGCACCAGAGCCGGATCAACTACATGCCGGGGTTCAAGGGAAGCGGGTTCTACTGGCATTCCGATTTCGAGACCTGGCACGCCGAGGATGGTCTTCCCGCGCCGCGCGCGGTGAGTCTGTCGGTGGCCCTCACCGACAATTACCCGTTCAACGGCGGCTTGATGGTGATGCCGGGCGCGCACCGCACCTACGTTTCCTGCGCGGGCCGCACCCCCGGGGAGAACTACAAATCTTCGCTCAAGGAGCAGAAGGTGGGGGTGCCGGGTGAGGACGACATCACCCGCCTCGGCTACGAGCACGGAATCGAGCAGTTCACCGGTTACGCCGGGTCGGCGCTGTGGTTCGACTCGAACACGATGCACGGCTCCGGGAACAACATCACGCCGTTCCCGCGGTCGAACATCTTCATCGTGTTCAACAGCGTGCACAACGCACCGGTGACACCGTTCGCGGCGGACCGCCCGCGTCCGGAGTTCGTCGCCGCGCGGGACACCACCGCGATCGTCCGCTGACGGCGGCCCCGCCGGCCCGGCTGCGCGCCACGCGGCCGGGCCGGTTCGCGTCGGACCCCATGTGGCGTCATGCTCGACCCGGGACGCGCCGCTTGAGGCCCCAAAAGGGTTGGAATACTGATTCCAATGGGCGATCGTGGAGGGTGATCCACGGCGTCACCCGCTATAGGGCGGTCCCAGGAGAGCGGATGAGCACACTGCACCACCCGGTCGAGGCGATGCCCGCCGACATGCGTGACAGCGTCACCACGCCCAGCGCGGCGCGGGTGTACGACTGGTACCTCGGCGGCGCCCACAACTGGGCCATCGACCGCGCGTTCGGGCAGCGCGTGGTGGACATCGTTCCCGGCATGAAGTCCTACTGCCGGGCGAACCGCCGCTTCCTCAACCGCGTCGTGCGCTACGCGCTGGACACCGGCATCCGGCAATTCGTGGACATCGGTTCCGGCCTGCCGACCGTCGGGAACGTGCACGAGGTCGCCGAGCTGCACCGGACGTCCGGGCCGACGACCCAGGACGTCCGGGTCGTCTACGTGGACAACGATCCGGTGGTGCAGTCGCTGGGCGGACTCATCCTCGACAGACAAGGCGACCCGCTGCGGCACCGCGCGCTGCGGGCCGATCCGATCGCCGACCCGGACGGGCTGTGGCCGATGCTGTCCGAGACCGGCGTGCTCCGGCTCGACGAGCCGATCTGCCTGCTGATGCTCTCAATGCTGCACTTCTCCAAAGACGTCGACCGCCCGCACGACGCGCTCGACACGATGCGGAACCTGCTGCCCGGTGACTCGCTGCTGGCCGTGTCGCACTGGACGACCTCGGACGCCAACGAGCAGGAACAGGAGCAGAACCGGCAGCTGGTGGAGCTCTACGAGCAGTCCACCCATCCCGGCCAGCTCCGCGGCAAAGAGGAGATCCAGGCCTTCTTCGGCGACTTCGTGATGGTGGAGCCGGGGTTGGTTTATGCGCCGCGGTGGCGTTCGGATGATCAGGAAGATTTCATCGGGGAGCCGGAGCGTTCCCGGATGCTCGCGGGGCTGGCTCGTAAGGCTTGACTGCCCGCCCGGTCGTTTTGCTTGGGTGGTCGGGTGGCGGAACCTCAGCTGTCTTCTCGCTGCGGGATCTTTTTCCCTAGTGGCTCCGCCACGAGGGAAAAAGCTGTCCTCGCGAGAAGACAGCTGAGAACCCGCCGGTGAGCGGCTTTGTGACGTGGGCTATGTGCTTCGCACATACAGGCACGGCCTTCGGCCGCAAGGCAGGCGTGGCTTCGCCCGCCCTTCGCGGGCTTCGCCGCCGACGGCACGGCTTCGCCGCGAGGCAGGCGTGGCTTTGCCCGCCCTTCGCGGGCTTCGCCGCCGACGGCACGGCTTCGCCGCGAGGCAGGCGTGGCTTTGCCCGCCCTTCGCGGGCTTCGCCGCCGACGGCACGGCTTCGCCGCGAGGCAGGCGTGGCTTTGCCCGCCCTTCGCGGGCTTCGCCGCCGACGGCACGGCTTCGCCGCCAGGCAGGCGTGGCTTTGCCGGCTCTTTGCGGGCTTCGCCGCTGGCTGCGTGGCTTTGTCGGGAGGGTGGCGGGGCTTTGGGTGCCCTGTGGGCTTCGTCGCGGGTTTGGCTTCGTTGCCCGTTGGGTGGCGGTCGCCGGGGGCTGGCGCGCTCCGGTGGCCTTGGCTCTGCTCAGGTGGTGGGGGTCGGGTCCAGGCCTAGGTAGCGGCGTTCGTTGAACTTTTCTCCTGCGCAGGAAGCGCCCAGGTCGTGGCCGATGCGCTCGATCACGTCTGCCAGCTCCAGGCGGGACAGCCACTGGCGGGGGAGTGCGGCGGTGCCGTGCCGGGCGCCGAGGATGGCGCCGGTGATGGCGGCCGTGCTGTCGCTGTGGCCGGAATGGTTCGCCGCCAGCCGCAGAGCCGCCGGGAACTGTTCCGGCCGGGGCAGCGCCAGCGCGGAGTACACGCCGATGGCCAGTGCCTCCGGTCCGATCCAGCCCTGCCCGAGCCGCTCCACGTGCGAGACGGAGGCGCCCAGCCGGGACAGCGTCGCCGCCTCCGCGAGCAGGCCCGCGGTCTCCCCGTCGTCGCGCAGCACTCGTCCCGTCGCCTGGTCCACGGCATCCGGCAACCGCCTTCCCTGCACGGCGATCAGGTGCACGAGCAGCGACAACGTGCCCGCCGATGCCCAGCCGCCCGCACCGCCGTGGGTGAGCGCTGCCAGCCTGCAGCCGAGCCCGTAGGCGATGGTCGGGCTCGGAGCGAAACCGACCGGGGTGCTGCGGTCCACGCCGCCGCAGCCCTTGGAGCTGTTGCGCGGCCGGTCCGGGCTGCCGAGCTCCGGTTCCCCGAGCGCGCGCAAGCTGGTGAGCCCGGGTGCGCGGCTCGCGTACAGCTCGCCTTCGGCGAGCAGGCCGGTCGCGCCCGGCGGCGGCTTGGACTCCTGCTGGGTGATCAGCCAGCGGCGGTAGGCCGCGCTGACCGTCTCGACGGGGCGCCACTGGCCGCCGTTGTTGCCCTGGGTCCACGCGCTGAGGTAGCCCTCGCCGGTGAACAGCGTCATCTGGGTGGCGTCGCCGAGCAAGGCCTGCGGAGGCGGTTCGGTGATGCCCTGTTCGCCGTGCTCGGCGCGGATTCCGTCCAGTTGCTGGAACTCGACCGGTGCTCCGAGCGCGTCGCCGAGAGCCCCGCCGAGCAGGCAGCCCACGGCCCGATCGACCACTGTGGACGGTGTGGGCACGCGGTGGGCTCCTTCTCGGGCATTGCTGTGGCGGTGGTCGATCAGTGCCCGACTCTACTGGGCGGTATCGCGAGCGCGGTGGCGATCCGGCAACCGTGGACATCTTCGCCGCGTGAGGCCGCGCACCCTGGCATCCGGCCCGAGATCCGTGAATGATCAACTTTCCGGCGCCCCGACAGGTTGATCGGCGCGCCTGCCGGATGCTCGGCGACCATACCCCTCGTTCGGCCGATCGGGTGACGGCGCGGATGGTATCGGTGGGCGCTGCTCGAAGATCGCTACCGTGTGTCGGCTTCGCCGGTAGTGGACTCCGCGAGCTTGAGTGACCGAAACTGACGAGGATCGAATACGCAGCGAACGGCAGGTGTCGAGGGGCATGCAAGGGCAGGACGCAGCGCCCGGAAACAACGTGGGCACCGGAAACAACGTGGGCACCGGAAACAACGCGGGCACCGGAAACAACGCGAGCACCGGAAACAACGCGGGCACCAACGGGGCGGGCACCAACGGGGCGGGCGGCCCGTCCTCTGCGGGCTTCACCTTCCACGTGCTCGGCCCGCTCGAAGTCCGCTACGACGGAACGCCGCTGCGACTCGGCTCCGCCTCCGTGCGCGGCGCGTTCGCCTGCCTGCTCATGGAACCCAACCAGCTCGTGTCCATCGACCGGCTGATCGACACCCTCTGGGGCGACGAACCGCCCGCCACCGCCCGCACCATCGTGCACGGCTACATCTCCCGCATCCGGCGCCTGCTGCACGGCCACGGGGACGCCGACGCCGCCGGTCGCCCCGAAGTCCTCACCCGCTCACCCGGTTACCTGCTGCGCATCGACCCCGAACGCGTCGACGCGCACCGCGCCCGGACGCTGATCAACGAAGCGCACGGCAAAGACCCGGCGGCCAGGGCGGCGCTGCTCAACGAAGCGCTCCAGCTGTGGCGCGGACCGGTGCTCTCCGGCATCGTCGCCGAACGGCTGCACCAGATGGTCGGCCCCAACCTCGACGAGCTGCAGCTGCTCGCCTTAGAGGAACGCATCGCGGCCGAACTGGAACTGGGCAAGCACCACCGGCTGGTCATCGAACTGTCCGCGCTCGTCGACCAATATCCGCTGCGGGAACGCCTCACCTACCTGCTGATGCTCGCCGGCTACCGGGCCGGGAACCGCGCCGAAGCCCAAGCCCGCTACCACGCGCTGCGGGAACGCCTCTCCCACGAACTCGGCATCGATCCCGGTCCTGAGGTGCGCACCCTCTACGAACGGCTGCTGCGTGACGACGAAGCTTTGCTCAGCGGCACCCAGCGGCAAGCCGACCGGGAAGTCGCCCCCGTCGGTCCGGTCCCCGCCGAATTGCCGCCCGCCGTCGCCGGATTCGTCGGCCGCGACCGGGAAATGGTGATGCTGGACCGGATCGTCGAACGCGATCGCGGCGACACCACGCTGCTCGCCGTGCTCACCGGCACCGCGGGCGTCGGCAAGAGCGCCGTCGCGATCACCTGGGCGCAGCGGGTCGCCGCTTCGTTCCCCGACGGCCAGCTCTACGCCTCACTGCGCGGTTTCGACTCCGAACGCGCTCCGCTGTCCCCGGGGGAAGCGCTCACCAGCATGCTCAAGACGCTCGGCGTGGCCGCCGACGCCATCCCCGTCGACCTCGACGACCGGGCCGCGCTGTACCGCTCGTTGCTCGCCGACCGGCGCGTGCTGGTGCTGCTCGACAACGCCCGCGACTCCGAACAGGTCCGGCCGCTGCTGCCCGGCGGCTCCCGTTCGCTGGTGCTGGTGACCAGCAGGCGCAGGCTCGACGGGCTCGTGGTGCGCAGCGGTGCCCGCGTGCTGCCGCTGGAGACGCTGCCCACCGAATCCGCCGTGGAACTGCTCGACCGGGCGGGCGGCATCGACGGCTCCGCCGAAGAACCCGAAGCCGCGCGGGAACTCGCCGAGCTCTGCGGCGGACTGCCGCTGGCGCTGCGCATCGCCGCCGCCCGGCTCGCCGCCAACCCCGCCCGCGGCATCGCGGGACTCGTGCACGAACTCACCGATGAGAGCAATCGGCTGCACGCGCTGGACATCGACGACGCCGACACCAGCGTGCGCCGCGCCTTCGACATCTCCTACCGCAACCTGCACCCCGTGCACGCCGCGACCTTCCGGCAACTCGGCCTGGTGCCGGGGCACACGTTCACCGCGCACGCCGTGGCCGCCGTGTGCGAAACGGATCCGCCCGGCGCGTACCGCCGGCTGCGGGCGCTCGCGCTGGCGCACCTCGTCACCGAATCCGAAGCGGACCGGTTCGGCATGCACGACCTGCTGCGGCTCTACGCGCGGGAACTGCTCACCGCGCCCGCCGACGACGGGCGGAAGGAAGGCTTCGCCGAACGCGACGAGAAGGCGTTCACCCGGCTGCTGCACTACTACCTCGTGGTCGCCGACCACGCGCGGCGCTTCCTGCGGCCCGCCCGCGACGACCTCGACCTCTCCGGCGACTCCACCATCGAACAGCCCGAGATCCGCAACCGCACCGAAGCGCTCGCCTGGTTCGACTCGGAGTGGCCCAACCTGGTCGCCGCCGTGCGCGCCGCGCACGCCCACGGCCTGCACGAATACGCGTGGCGGCTGGTGCGCTGCCAGTTCAACTACCTGGTGGTGCGCTGCCCGTGGGAGGACTGGATCCAGATCTACACCGTGGGACTGGAATCGGCGCGGCTCGCCGCCGACCCCGTCGGCCAAGTGCTGATGCCCGCGGGGCTCGGCGTGGCCTACGCCCGCACCGGCAAGCACGACGAGGCGCTGGCGCACTACGCCGACTCGTACCGCTGCGCCGTCGCTACCGGAAACCCCGGATGGCTGGCGTTGGCGCAGGTCAACATGGGTGCCGTGTTGTTCCGGATGCAGCGCTACGCCGAGGCGCAAGTGCACTGCCGGGACGCGCTGCGGGCCTACCGCACGCTCGGCGACCGCTACCGCGAAGCGGGCGCGCTGAACAACCTCGCACAGGTCGAGCAGGCCAACGGGCGGCGTGCCGAAGCACTGGAACACCTGCTGGAAGCCGAGGTGATGTACCGCGAAGCGGACGACCTCGAAACCCTGGCGATGGTGCTGAACAACTGCGGAGAAGTCAGCATCGAACTGGGCAGGTTGGACGACGGCGAGGGTTACCATCACGAAGCGCTCAACGTGGCGCAGCGGTGCGGGTCGGCGATGCACCAGGCATCGGCGTACCTCGGTCTCGGCGACGTGGCGCTGTCCCGCGGCGACCGGTCCGTGGCCCGCACCCGGTGGGAGACCGCGCTGTCGATCTACGAGACCGGCGGTTCGCCGCGCGCCGCGCAGGCCAAGACCCGGCTGCAGTCCCTCGACGATCTTCCGCCTGAGTCTTAGCAGCTCAAAAAGTGTCCACTGTAGACGTTTAGCCGACGTTTAGCCGATGTCTAGCCGGGGCTGCGACAGTGACTTTCGTGCGGGTCAGCGTGATGAACGGCCCGCACCGGGTGGCACTGGGGGAAATCCGAGGGGGGATTGCCGCCCGGCCGTCCCGGCCGAGCCCGTGCGAACGGGCAACGGTCGGGGCGGACGCTCCGGACGGGGCACTCGGAGCGATCCGGGAGGACGTGGGGGTGGGTGCGGACCTTTGGCCTGGGGGAATCCAGAGGTCCGCACTTCGTCTTTTCTCTTTGTCGCGTGGATGGCCTGCGTAAGGGGTCTGGTAGCTGTTGTGTCTCGGGAGGTTGTGAACGGGGGACACGGGGCGGATGATCTTGGAATGAGTGAGGACCTCCGGGTTCGGTGTGGATCACGACATCTGCACCGAATACCTGGAGGTCCTCGTGTGTCACCGTAACGCTCCGTTGACTGAGACGGGCAGGCTGCGTCTGGCTCGGTGTGTCGTGGACGATCGCTGGCCGTTGCGGCGTGCGGCTGAGCGTTTCCAAGTCTCGCCCAGCACCGCGCAACGGTGGGCGGATCGGTATCGCACCGAGGGCGAGGCGGGGATGGCAGACCGGTCCTCGCGTCCGCATCACAGTCCGCGGCGCACTCCGTCGCGCACCGAGCGGCGGATCATCAAGGTCCGGGTGATCCGCCGGTGGGGGCCGGCACGGATCGCGTTTTTGCTGGGCTTGAACCCGGCTACCGTGCACCGGGTCTTGGGCCGCTACAGGCTGGCCCGGCTCGCACACCTGGACCGGGCCACCGGGCGGGTGATCCGCCGCTACGAGTACCCGCAGCCCGGCGGCCTCGTCCACGTCGACATCAAGAAAGTCGGCAACGTCCCCGACGGCGGCGGCAGCAAAGTCCTCGGCCGCCAGGCCGGCAGCCACAACAGCCAGGCCACCGTCACCGACCGCCGCCGCGCCGGCGGGAAGAAACCCGCCATCGGCTACAGCTACCTGCACAACGCCGTCGATGACCACTCGCGGCTTGCCTACACCGAAATCCTTCCCGACGAGACACGCGAAACCGCCGCCGCGTTCTGGCAACGAGCACACACATTCTTCACCGATGCCGGGATCACCGTGCTCCGAGTACTGACCGACAACGGCTCCTGCTACCGCTCCCACCTCTGGACCGCCACACTCACCGCCGCCGGCATCACACACCTCCGCACCCGCCCCTACCGACCCCAAACCAACGGCAAAGTCGAACGCTACAACCGCACCCTGCTCGACGAATGGGCCTACGCCCAGCTCTACCTCTCCGACACCGAACGCCGAAACGCCCTCCCACACTGGCTCCACACCTACAATCACCACCGCGGCCACACCGCACTCGGCGGCCACCCACCCGCCAGCCGCGTCCCCAACCTCACAAGACACAACAGGTAGCGGAACCTCAGCGGCTTCCTCGTTGCGGGATCTTTTCCCGAGTGGCTCCGTCACGAGGGAAAAAGCCGTCCTCGCGAGGAAGCCGTTGAGAACCCGCCGGTGGTTCATCTGCTCTAGCTGGTCACTTCTCAGCGGTTTCGCCGCTGAGAGGACACAGATCAATAGATCATCTGTTCAGGTGCCTCGGGGCTCAGGAGCCGTGGAAGCGATCGTTGGGGACGACCTTCCGCACTCCGCCGTCGCCGCACGCCGGGGCCGGGGAAGGTTCTGGAATCCATCCCCTCCACGGCGTTCGACGCGGGTCCAGCCGCTGGTCAGTTGGTGTGGTGCTGGTTCGAGCGGTCCGCCGTTCGGGGGGCCGCTGTGCAGAGTTGTTCCAGTTGGGGGCGCTTGGGGCCACGGCCATCGCCGCTGGAGCGGCCTCGGAGGCGGCGGACGATCCAGGGGGCCAGGTACTCCCTCGCCCACTGGAGGTCGTCGGCGCGCTGGGCTCGCCAGGGGCGGGTGGGGAGTTCCGGCCAGGGAGTGCGCCAGTCCTCGTCGATCTCCACGCCCAGCGCTTCGCAGGCTCGGGACGCGACTCGGCGGTGGCCTTCCGAGGACAGGTGCAGGCGGTCTTCGTCCCACGCGCGCGAATCCTGCAGCACTCGCATCGACCACAGGTCGATCACGTAGCAGCCGTGCTTGTCGGCGATCGCCCGAAGATGCGCGTTGTAGGTGCCGACCTTGCCGCGTACGCGGCGCAGCACCGGCGTCGTCGACGTGTCGAAACCCGTGCCGATCAGGACGTCCGAGCCGATCGCGTGCAGGCGGGTCACCGCGTCGTCGAACATCGCGGCCAGCTCATCCGGGTCGCTTCCCGGGCGGATGATGTCGTTGCCGCCGCCGACCAGCGACACCAGCGCGGGCCGCAGCTCCAGCGCCTGCGGCACCTGATCCTCGGTGATCTGGCGCAGCAATTTGCCGCGCACCGCCAGGTTCGCGTACCGCAGCCGCGGGTTGTCCACCGTCAGGTGCTCCGCGAGGCGATCCGCCCAGCCGCGGTAACCGCCGCCGGGGGACGGGTCGGCGATTCCCTCCGTGAAGCTGTCGCCCAACGCCACGTAACTCGGCCAGTTCGCCCGCCGTGCGTTGTCACCCGTGTGCTCCCGGCCGTTCATCGGCCCTCCTCCTGCGCTTGTTCTGGCCCGCCAGAGAACACACTGGTCCTCCGGAGACGACTTACGCCACCGTCGGTTATGGACGAGTGATTAACGGCACCTTGTGGTCTCGGTTCCGATAAAGGTGCGCGATCGCTTCGTGATCCGGATACCGCCGGACGTGGGAGACGGCACACCTTGCCGAACAGGGGTGATGGATGGCACGCGCGTGCACCCGCGGGAGTAAAGGTGGCTTACCGGGAAACGGCGGTATGTCTCGAACTCGGCTGCTAATGTCGCTCGGCGGTAACAGAAGCGACGAGGGGGCTCGTGATGTCGCGATCGACGCAGGTGGCGACCCTGCGCGCGGTGGGGGACGTCGTCGTCGCAGTGGTCGATCGACCCCTGGCGCGACCGACTGCTACCGGCGCGGAACACCAGGTGACAGGCACCTGAGTGGGGAACGACGGCAGGACCGGGCACGTCGTGACGACGGTGCCCAGTGCACTGATGCGGGACGCTCGGGCGAGGAGTCCGCGGCGACCGAAGTGCATCCGAGAGCTGGGGGAGAAGTGACGTCACCGCACAATCCGGCGGCGCCGGGACCGGCGGGCCACCCGCCGCCCGTGCCGCACAGGGCGGCCGACGCGGGCGCCGGCCCGCGGCAACTGCCCCCGACGCGGGATGCCGGACGCGGTGACGCCGCCCCAGCGAGGCAGATCGGCCGGCCAGCTCCGGGCGTGGCGACCCGCCGCCCGGCACCGCCGGCGCGGCAGGCGAACGGATCCGGCGGTGCTCGGGTCGGCGGCGAACTCGGACCCGATGTCACATTCCGGAGTGAACCGATGCCTCCCGAATTCGGATCGCGAACGTCCGAGGAGTCCTTTTCGGCCGGTGAGACCGTTGTTTCCCACGGGCCACTGATTTCCGAAGAGTCCCATTATTCCGAATCGCTTCTCGGTGGTGAGCACCTGATGTCCGGGGAATTCGGGGAGTCCGGTGCGGGTAAGCCGCACGATGCGGCCGACTCGCCCGGTGGTGACGCCGGGTACGAGGACGAGCTCCGAGGCGGCGAACCGCGCCGGTCGTCCGCCGAGTTCCGCCGCGTCGGTGACCTCCAGTCTTCGGGTGAGCTCCCGGTGCCGCCCGGCCCCGGTGAATCCCGGCCTCCGGAACAGCCGCCGCAGCCTGATCGGGCGCAGGACTCGGATCGGGCGCAGCGGGATCGGCCGCAGCGGCCGGGACGCCCGGCCCCGGGCGGGCCGCCGTCGGCCGAACGGCAGCCGCCGTTCTCCGGGCAACTCCCGCCCCGGTCACAGCCTCCGCAACGCCCCGGCACGCCGGTTCACGGCGTGCTCGGCTCCGCCGGCGAGTTATCGGCGCCCGGCGAGGTCCGGTCGGGGGAGCTCCATCCGGATCCCGCCCCAGCCCCGGACGCACGGCCCGACGAACCGCCGCGCCACGCAGGGCCTCGACCGGCCGCCCGGCCGGGCGGGTTCGACCTGCGGTCCGAGTTCGCGGCGCTGGCCACCGAGCCCGACCCGTTCGCGCTCTGGGAACGCATCGAGCGACTCGGGGAGCGATTCGTGCACGCGCGGCGCAGGCCCGCTCCCCGGCCGCGGCCCGCGCAGCCGGAACGGCTCGACCCGGCCGGTGGAACGTCCGCGTTGTCCGGTGATCTGGCCGGTCTCGCGGAGCAGTTCCGGCCCGATGCCGGTCCCGCCGACCAGCGCGAAGACGCCCGGCCGAGCGGGTTCTCCGGGCCGCTGACGGGTGCGTTGCCGCAGCCCGGCGCCGAGGCGGCCGCTGAGCCACCGCCGGGCGCGCAGTCGCCCGCGTCGCCGCACGATCGAACCCGGCCGGGAGCCGGTCGTTCGCGGCCGCCGCAGGTTTCTCAGCCGCCGCAGGTTTCCGGGCAGCCCGATGCGGGACCGCAGCCGCCGCCGCGCCCGTCCGGGCTCGACGGCGACTCCGTTCAGGACGGGCTGACATCGGGGCGGCTGCCCGCGCCGGAATCTCCGGCACCGCCGCACGTCGGTGAGCCGGTTCCGGCACCGGCTTCGGCGCGGATTCCGGTCGGCCCGCCGCCCGGCGGACCGCACCCGTACGGCCAGCACGCAGACCAGCAGTCATCCGGTCCGCACTCGGTCGGCCCGCAGCCGGGACCGCAGCAGGCCGGGCCGCCATCGACAGGGCCGCAGCAGCCCGGACCACAGCCCTCGGGACCGCCACCGACCGGACCGCAGCCCTCGGGGCCGCCACCGGTCGGGCCGCAGGGCGGGCCGCCACCGGGGCCTCCGCCACCGGGCGGGCAGCAGGCGCCGGTGCCGCCGATGTTCCACGGACCGCCGCCGAATTCGAACGAATGGGCCGCCGCACCGGGGCCTGGGCAGCCGCCGCAGGGGCGGCCGCAACCCGGTGCGCCCCAATCGGGACGACGGCACGCCGAACCCGAACAGCCGGAACCTGAGGACCTGTTCGGATTGCCGGAGGCACCGGCCGCTTCCGGCGGCCTGATCGGACCACCCGGCGAGGTCGAGGAGCCGCCGCGACCCGGCGCGCCCGGACAAGGCCCGCCGGGCCGCGCCCCGGACCAGCAGCCGGCCCCGCCGGGGCACCGAGCAGGCCCGCCGCAGATGCCGCACCGTGTTCCTGGCCAGGCCGGGGAGCCGACGCCGGACGCCGCCCGCGCGGTGCCGCCCGGCCGGCCACCCGTTCCGCCCGAGGCCGCCCGGCGACCGGAGCCGATGTCGCCGCCGGGAGGCATGCCGATGCCCCCCGGAGCGGAACCGATGTCACCGCCTCGTGGCATGCCGATGCCGCCCGCCGGGGGCCGATGCCTCCAGAAGCGGCGCCGCCGATGCCCGCCGGGCCTGGTCCGGTCTCGCCGCCGCGCGGCATGCCGGCCCCCGGCGCGGAACCCACGCAGGCACCGCCCGCCGCAGCGGCGGACCCTATGCGTCCGCCGCAGGCGGGACCACGTCCGGAGGGACCGCCGATCCAGCAGGGCGGCCCGCCATCGGGTCCCCACAACCGGCCGCCGATGCCGCCGCAGCAACCTCCGCCGCCCCAGCAGCAACCCGCGCCGCAGCAGCAGCGGTTCGAGCAGCCGCCGCAGCATCCCGGGCAGCAGCAACAGCCCGAGCAGCCGCCGCAACCTCCGCAACGGCCAGAGCCGCATGCCGGGGACCAGCAGCAACCTCCGCAACGGCCAGAGCCGCAGCAACCTCCGCAGCGGCAGGTCGACCGGTACGAGGCACGCCCCGACGGCGGCTTCGGCCCGATGGGCTCCAAGGCGCGGTCGTCGACGTCGCGGTCCGGTCGCGGTTCCCGCCGCACGTCCTGGACCGCGGAGGAGATCCAGCCGGAGTCGCGCGAGCGCGAGTTCAGCACCGGCGGCTACCGGCCCGGAGAGGCAGGACCGAACGAGCGAGGCCCGCAGTTCCTCCTCGAAGCCGACGACGTCTACGACGAGGAGTACGGCGGCGGACGCCTGGTGGCGCCGCCGGTGCTCGGCGAAGCACCGCCGGGCTACCGCGACTTCTGACCCGCGACACGCTCTGATCCCCTGGTTCACCGGCGGGCTCCGCGGGAGTCCGCCGTACCGAAGGTGAGATACGACAGCCGATGGTCGACACGATCGCCCTCTCCCTGCCCGCCGTGGACGTGCTCGGCGAGCAGCTCAACCTGGACGTCCGGCAGTACCCGTTCGAGCTGTCCCGCCCGGAGGAGTCCGCCGAGGAACGCGCCAGGCTGGTGGCTCAGGTGTGGGCGGAACTGGAAGCCTCGGGTCTCGCCGTAGACGGCCGCCCGGAGCCGGAGGTCGAGGACGCGCTGTACCTGTTGTGCGGCTCCGAGGTGTCCATCGCCGCCGCCGGTCTGGTCGACGTGCGCACCGGGCAGCGGCTCGCCGCGCGCGTCGTCGCGACGGGTGAGGTCGGTGTGGTGGGGGTGCTCGACGGGCGGCGGCTGCACTTGGAGTTCCTCGACCCGCACGACTTGCCGGAGGTGTGCGCGGACCTGCTCCCGCAGGCCCCGGCGGCCGCGGGCGAAGCGGTGCGGGCCGAGCGCACGGCCCGGTCCCGCGCGCTGGAGGAGATCATCGGACGGCCCCGGCATCGGATCGGCCACTTCCTGGTCTCCGGAGCCGACCGGCGGACCGGTTCCTCGTCCGCGCATCCCGGCTTGACCTGGTTCGACAACGACCTCGGCCGCTTCACGCTGTTCGGCGAGCCGTCCACGGACGTGCTGACCTGCGCCCCAGGAGACAGGGGTGCGATCGCCGACCGACTCGCCGACCTCCTGTCCCGAGTCGCCCACGACTGAGAGCCGAGAGCCCTTCGCAGAACGACCTGCGTAGCGGGTCGGGAACGCCGGCGGTGCACTGCGGGATCGACGTCTCGTGCACATCAGCGATCTTGTTCGGTGTGTTGTCAGCGGCGAAGCCGTGAGCAGCGACCATCCAAGCAAGCCGACCACCGCCGGGTTCTCAGCCGGTTCCTCGCGAGGACGGCGTTTTCCCTCGTCGCGGAGCCACTCGGGAAAGAGATCCCGCAGCGAGGAACCAGCCGTGGTTCCGCTGCCACCTTGCTACCCGGACCGTCGCGACGGAATCCAACGTGTGATTCGCATCCGCCGCCGACTGGTGGGTGCGTGGACGGGCGCGGGTGCGGCAGGCTGGGGAGTGTGATGCGGGAGCGGCAGACCGGGCGGGCACCTACCGGCCCGGAACCGGGCGACCAGGAATCGGGTGTCCCTGGACCAGGTGCGGAGCGGGATTCGTTGATGCGGCTGCTCGGCGGCCGCACGAGCGCGCTGGACGCCAGCTTGCCGCCGGTGCTGTTCGGCCTCGGCTGGTACGTCGGCGGCGAATCGATCGCCGCCGGTGGCGTGGCGGCCGTCGCGGTCGGTGCGGTGCTCGGCGGGTGGCGGCTGCACAAGGGCGCTCGTCCGCTGGCGGTGCTGGTGAGCCTGCTCGCGGTGCTGCTCGGCGCGGTGCTCGCGTTGTACACCGGCAACGCGGCGGACTTCTTCCTGGCGCGGCTGGTCACCAACGCCGTGAGCGCGTTGATGTGGATGGTGAGCATCGCGGCCCGCTGGCCGCTGCTGGGCATCATCGTGGGCACGCTGCTGGGGCAGGGGCGTGGCTGGCGGCGCGATCCGGCGCTGCTGCGCGGCTACAGCCTGGCGAGCTGGGTGTGGGTCGGGCAGTACGTGGTGCGGCTGCTGGTGTTCATCCCGCTGTGGCTGGCCGATGCCGTGCTGGCGTTGAGCGCGGCGCAGGCGATCCTCACGTGGCCGCTGGTGGCCGTGTGCATCGCCGCGAGCTGGTGGGTGCTGCGTCGTTCGCTGCCCGCCGAGCATCCGGGCATTCGCCATCCACGACTCCCGGGCGAACCTGAACCCGCCGTCCGCTCTGCGGGTGATGAGTGAGCCGGCGTTCAGATTCCCGGGTAGCGGGGCGCGGCCGGGTCGTGGTCGAGGGCCGCGAGCCAGGCCGCTCCTGCGGCGCCCGGTCCGGCCAGGTGCAGTGGGGTGCCGGGCAGCCGGGCGCCGAGTTCCGCGCGTAGCGCGGTGCCGACCGGGTTGCCCTCGGCGGTGAGTCCGCCCGCCAGCACGATCGGCCCGGAGTCGCGGGCGCGCACGGCGGTGTCGGCGAGTTCGACGGCCGCGCGGTCCACGATGCCGGAACCCGCCGGGTCGTCGTCCGCGCAGGCGGCGGTGACCAGCGGTGCGAGCTCGGCGAGCCGGATCGGTGGCGCCCCGTTCACCGCGGTGATCAGCCGCTTGCGCACCCGGACCGGTTCGTCCGCCGGGACCTCGTCGAGCACGGTGAGCAGCACTGATCGGGCGAGTCCGGCGTCGGGCACGGCTCCCAGGTCCAAGGTGCGCAGCGCGTGCCGGACCGCTTCCCGGCCGAGCCAGAACGCCGACCCCTCATCGCCGAGCAGCCAGCCGTGCCCGCCCGCGGAGGCCGTTTCCCGGTGGTCTTCGATCCGGGCGGCGATGGCGCCGGTGCCCGCGATGAGCACGGTTCCGGTGGCGGCCGAGGTGCCCGCCGCGAACGCCACCTCGCAGTCGCTGACGACCCGCACCGGGCAGTTCAGGCCCAGCGAGTTCCAGCCCTGCTCGAACAGTCCGGCCACTCGCGGATCCGTCATGGCGCTCACTCCGGCCATGCCGAGCACCGCGGACCGCACCGAGCGCCCGTCGAGCTCGCCGAGCGCGGCGCGGGCCGCCGCGGTGACCTGCGCGGCGGCGTCCTCCGGGGGATGCGAGTTCGGGTTGCCGCCCCCTGCGGCACCGGCGCCGACGAGACGTCCGTCCAGATCGCCGACCTGGGCGCGGCTGGAGGTACCGCCGATGTCGAGCCCGAGCACAAACTCCATGCGGTCCGTTGTACTCGCGGAGTGGCCTGCGCAGGTGGTCGGGTGGCGGAACCTCGGCGGCTTCCTCGCTGCGGGATCTTTTTCCCGAGTGGCTCCGCGACGAGGGAAAAGCCGTCCTCGCGAGGAAGCCGCCGAGAACCCGCCGATGGTCATCTTGATCAAGCTGGTCACTGCTCATCGGCTTCGCCGCTGACAGGACATGGAGCGAAGCCGGCTCGACGAAGGCTCCTCGGCCGGGACCGAGCGGCGTTCGAGCGCCTTCGGGAAGGGGATGGCGGCCCTGCGCCGAAGCGCGGAACGGGGGCGGGCCACACTGTGGGATCGATCGCCGGGAGCAGCCGCGGCCGGGGGAGGAAACAGCGATGACCGTCGACGCGCATCACCACCTGTGGGACATCGACGTCCGGGACCAGCCGTGGATCACCGGACCCGAGATGGAGCCGTTGCGCCGCGACTTCCGGCCCACCGACCTGGCGCAGGCCGTCCGCGGCACCTCGGTGGACACGACGGTGCTGGTGCAGACCGTCGCGGATCCGGAGGAGACGCCGGAGATGCTGGTGCTCGCCGACTCGGTGAACTGCATCGGTGCCGTCGTGGGCTGGGTGGACCTCACCGCGCGCGGCGTGCGGGAACAGCTCGGTGCCCTGCTGTCGCACCCGGCGGGCCGCTGGTTGAAGGGCATCCGGCACCCGGTGGAGTTCGAGGCGGATCCGGAGTGGCTGAGCAGGCCCGACGTGCTGCGCGGACTCGCGGCGGTGGAGGACGCCGGGCTGGTGTTCGACCTGCTGGTACGCCCGGAGCAGCTCCCCGCGGCGATCAAAGCGGTGGGCGAGTTCCCGCAGCTGACCTTCGTGCTCGATCACTGCGGCAAGCCTCCCGTCGGGGGCGATCTGCGGCGGTGGGAGTCACTGGTGCGGCGCCTGGCGGAACACCCGAACGTGCTGTGCAAGCTGTCCGGGCTGGTCACCGAGGCGGCCGAGCGGCCGCCGGATGCGGCGACGCTGCGGCCGTGCGTCGAGATGGTGCTGGACGCGTTCGGGCCGAGCCGGTTGATGTTCGGCTCGGACTGGCCGGTGTGCGAGCTGGCCGCTCCCTACCGGGAGGTGCTGCGGCTGGCTTCGGAGCTGGTGGGCGGGTTGTCGCAGCGGGAGCGGATGGCGATCTTCGACGGCACCGCGCGCCAGGCCTACGAACTCTGAGCGCCCCTGCGAACCCTGATGGACCCTGTCGATCCTGCTGGCGCAGTCGCGTCGAGCGCGGCGGCTTGCTCCGGGTGATCAGCCACCGCGTTCGATCTTCGGCGTGTTCCGCATCGATCAGGGCGCTGCTCCGGCGGGAACGATCTGAAGAGATCGCGGACTCGTCGTGCTTTCCCCCGCCGTGGCGGTGGTCATTTCTGACCCGTTCGGCGTAATCTGACGCTGCCCGCCTCACCCCGCCCCCTCGGTGAGGCGGGCTCCAACTTTTCCGCCGCGCACCGGCCGGATGCTGCGGCTTTCTTCGATGGGACCGTTTTGGCAGGTCCCGGGACCGGGGCGAATCTCCGGAGTTCCCTTTCGTCCGAATAGACGAGTCGCTTCGAAACGGATCAGCGGGTGCGGGTGACCTTGGACAGCCCGCGCGGACGGTCCGGGTCGCCGCCGCGCGCCACGGCGAGGCGGAGCGCGAGCCGCTGTACCGGAAGGATCTCCAGGAGCGGCGCGAGTTCCTCGGCGCAGGCAGGCACCGGGATGTGGTGCGCCGCGGCGGGACCGGAGCCGAGGGTGCAGACGTCGGCGCCGCGTTCGCGGACCACGTCGAGCACCTCGCGCATCGCGGCGCCGCCTTGGCCCGCGCCGCTGACCGCGAGCACCGCCGTCTCGGCGTCGACGGCGGCCACCGGACCGTGCAGCAGATCCGCGCCGCTGTAGGCGCGGGCAGGCAGGTAGCTCGTCTCGGCCAGCTTGAGCGCGGCTTCCAGCGCGGTCGCCAGCGAGTAACCCCGAGCGGTGGTCACCAGCCGCCCGGCGAACCGGTAGCGGTGCACCGCTTCGGCCACCGCGTCGGAGCTCTCCGCCAGCGCCCGCTGCGCGAGGTCGGGGATCGCCGCGGCGTCCCGCCCGGTGCCGCCGCGCACGGCGTCGATCAGCAGGTACAGCGCGAGCAGGGTGGCGCTGTAGGTCTTGGTCGCGGCCACCGCTCGTTCCTGTCCGGCGCGGATGCCCACGGCGAGTTCGGCGGTGGCGTTCAGCGTCGAGCCGGGCGTGTTCGTGATCGCCACGGTGGTCGCGCCGCGGCGGCGGGCCGAGTCGGTGACCTCGATCAGGTCGGGGGAGCCGCCGCTCTGGCTGACGGTCAGCAGCAGCACGTCGCTGAGGTCTGGTTCGGCTCCGTAGAGCGTGGTGGTCGACGGCGAGACGAGTCCGGCGGGCAGTTGCAGCAGGACTTCGATCAGGTACTTGGCGTAGAGCGCCGCGTGATCACTGGAGCCGCGCGCCGCCAGCAGCGCGAATCGCGGCTTGCGCTGCGCGATGGTGGCCGCGACGGCGGCGATGTCGGTGGCCGCGAGCAGGTCGGCGAAGATCCGCGGCTGCTCGTCGATCTCGGCTCGCATGCTCTGGCCGGGGTTCGCCTCGCTCATGGGGCCTCTCCGTGGGGATTAGGTCTAGACCAATGCTAACCAACGTGCCGCTCCCCCGAGAGTGACGCGCGTGACACTCCTGCTGCCACCCGGCGTTCGATTCAAGATCACCAATGTGGGAAAACTGGGGAGAACGTGATGATCGTGCCGTTGTTCAGGCATGCTGGACAGTCGTGGCGCGGCGAGCGGTGAGTCGCCGCTCGCGCGGGGCGACGGCTCCACCGGGACGCGGCGGATGTCGGTGATCAGCGGCCGCGGCCATCGCGTCAGGGGCGAGGTTCGGCGGTAGGAGGACAGATGCTGGAAACGTCGGTGTCCGGCGGGGCGGACACCCCGGTGCGCGCACAGCGCGAACCCAAGTACTGGGGGCTCAAGCAACACCTGCTGGACATGCTGCGATCGCTACCGCCGGGATCACCGATCCCGACCGAACGCGCGCTGGCCGCCGAGTTCGACGTCTCCCGCACCACCGTGCGCCAGGCGCTCGCCGAACTCACCGTCGAAGGCCGGCTGCTGCGGGTGCAGGGCAAAGGGACCTTCGCGGCGAAACCGAAGGTCGCGCAGCGGCTCCAGCTGTCCAGCTACACCGAGGACATGCGAGCCCAGGGCCGCCAGCCCACCTCCCGGTTGCTGGAGGTCGTGGAGGAACCCGCCGATCACGAACTCGCGAGCCTGCTCGGCACCCGCGCGGGCGCGACGGCGCTGCGCCTGCGGCGGCTGCGGCTCGCCGACGGGGAACCGATGGCCATCGAGACCACGCACCTGGCGCTGTCCCGCTTCCGCGGCTTGACCACTCGGCTGGAGTCGGGCGGCTCGTTGTACCGGGTGCTGCGGGAGCACTTCGGCGTGGAACTCGGGCACGCCGACGAGACCATCGAAACCGCGTTGGCCAGCCCCGAGGAGGCCGAGACGCTCGGCGCCGAGGTGGGCCTGCCGATGCTGCTGCTGTCCCGGCACTCCTTCGACTCCGCCGGTGAACCCGTCGAATGGGTCCGCTCCATCTACCGCGGCGACCGCTACAAGTTCGTCGCCCGCCTGAACCCGCCGCAGTGACGGCCGCGCTCAGGCGAGGCTGAGCACGGCAGCGAAGTCCTCGGCGTCGATGTTGCCGCCGGAGACGACCGCGACGGTGCGGCCCGGCGGCAGTTGCCGGTGCAGGCAGGCCGCGACCGCGACCGCTCCGCTGCGCTCGGCCACGATCCGGGCGTGCCGGGCGAGGTGAGCGACGGCGGCGTCGATCTCCGGTTCGGTGACGGTGACGATGTCGTCCACGCGGTCCACCAGGTGCCGGAAGGTCAGCTCGGAGGGCTCGGCGGTGAGCCCGTCGGCACCGGTGCGGGTGCGCAGCTCGACCGGCCAGGACACCCGATGCCCCGCGTGCAGGCTTTCCCGCGCGTCCGCCGCCAGCTCCGGCTCCACTCCGACGATCTTCGCCGTGGGCCGCCGGGCGCGGATCGCGGTGGCGACTCCGGACAGCAGCCCGCCGCCGCTGACCGGCACCACCACCACGTCCACGTCCAGATCGGCCGCGATCTCCAGGCCGACGGTGCCCTGGCCCGCGATGACGGCGAGATCGTCGAACGGCGGCACCAGCGTCGCCGCCCGCTCGGCGGTGATCCGCCGCGCGGTGCTCTCCCGCTCGGCCACCTCGACCGGCACGATCTCGGCGCCGAGCGCTCGCGCGGCGGCGATCTTGGCGGCCGGTGCGGTGCGCGGGACGACGACCGTCGCGGGGACGCCGAAGGCGTGCGCCGCGTGCGCCACCGCGCGGGCGTGATTCCCGCTGGAATAGGCGACGACTCCGCGTGCCCGGACCGGTTCGGGGAGTGCGGCGATCGCGTTCAGCGCGCCGCGGATCTTGAACGCGCCGGTCGGTTGCAGGTTCTCCGGTTTCACCCAGACTTCCCGGTCGGCCCCGGGCAGCGGCAGCAACGGCGTGCGGACCGCCGCCGACGGTCCCGGCACGGCGTGAATGCGGTGCTGAGCGGCTTCGATGTCCTGCGGTGTCACCAGATCCATGCCCGTGATCATGGCCGATTCCGGCGTGTTCGCCCAGCGATGCGCTGACCTGCGACGGGGCGCTGCGGCCGAACGGTCGTGGGGATCAACTGACCGCATGGTTCAGAACTTGATCGTCCATTGTGCTCAATTCTGCCCTGATCGATACGGAATCCGTGCGCGCTTCCGGTGTTACCCGAAGTGGCAGTTATCACGAACGTGCAACAATCGGGAGAATCTCAGCGAGATCATTCGTTGACAGGTTCAGAGAGAGCGCGCCGAAGTAAGTGGGAGCCACATGGCGAAGGAGAATGCCGAACGGGGTGCGACCGGAACCGACGAGAACGACGAGGCCGCTGAAAAGAAATCCAAGAAGAAGATCGAATTGTCCGGCGCGCAGGTCACCGGTGGTGCCCTCGCGTCGGTGACCGCCGCCTTCCTCGGGTCGCACCTCGGGGTCGCGGGAACCGTCTTCGGGGCCGGATTGACCAGCGTCGTCATCACCGTTGGAGGCGCCCTCTACCAGCGTTCGCTGGAGAGCACCAAGGAGAAGCTGGAGACCACCAAGGACAAGGCGAACGTGGTCGCCGCCCGCGCGGCGCTCAAACGCGCCACCAAGGTGAGCCTCCAGCAGCCGCCGCCTCCGGAGCCGCGCGAGCAGCGCGCGATGACCTCCGCGTCGAAGGGCTCGGCACCCGCGGAAGAGGCCACCCGCAAGATCCGGGTACCCGGCGCGATGCAGTGGCCGGGCGGCGAACAGGTCGACTCCGACCCCGACGGCACCCGCCGGATGGGCGCCTCGGAAGCCGAGGCCAGGACCCGCATGCTCGCCTGGAACAACACGACCGACGCCACCAGGCAGACGGAGGGCGCCGGGCGGGATGTCACCGAGGAGGCGAAGACCGAGGTCGTCGCCTCCTCGGTGACAGGTCGCGGCATCCGATGGGGCGTCGTGGCCGTGACCAGCGCGCTGATGTTCGGGCTGGGCATGCTGGTGATCACCGGTTTCGAGGGGATCCTCGGCAAGCCGTTCTCCGGCGGCGACGGCGGCACCACGATCGGCCGGGTGTTCACCCCGGCGGCGAACCAGGGGCAGCGGACGCCCGCGCCGCAGGAGACCGAATCGGCGGAACCGAGCTCCTCGCAGGAGTCCGAGCCCACCACGTCGTCCTCGTCCGAGCAGTCCAGCGGCGAGCAGACCGCGCCCGGTGAGCCCGGCGAGACCGGGCAGAGCGAGCCGACCGAACCGACTCGGGAAACCGGGCGATCGGAGGCGCCGACCACCGAGGAGACCACCGGCGCCCCGCAGCTCCAGGAGCCCGGTGCCGGGGCTCCCGGCGGCGAGACCGGACAGCCGGAAAGCCCCGACACTCCGTAGTCGAATAGCAGCGAATGGTGATTATTCCCGGTTATCCCGCTGAATGGCGGGTTAACCGGGGATTCTTTTTTGATTGATGCGGCGAAAGGAGGATGTGCGACGGGTGGTCCCCACCAATACTTGCTCTCCGTCGGGATCTTTGAGCCCCACCTCAAGGAGTAGGAGACCACCTATGACGCGCAGACTCGCCGCCAGAGTGGCCGGGACGATCGTGCTGGCCGCCGGAACCGTCGCGGCCTTCACCATGCCCGCCTCGGCCACCGTCGCACCCGCGCCGCTGGAGAAGGCCGCAACTCAGCTCGAAGCCATGCAGCGCGACCTCGGACTCACCGCCGAGCAGGCGCAGGCCCGGTTGCACAGCGAGGCCATCGCGAACACCGCGGACCACACCTTGCGCGACTCGCTCGGCGGCGCGTTCGGCGGCTCCCGCTACGACGCCGAGCTGGGCAAGCTCGTCGTCGGCGTCACCGACTCGAACCTGATCGACCAGGTCCGGGCCGCCGGAGCCGAGGCGAAGCTGGTCGAGTTCAGCACCGCGCAGCTCAGCGGCGTGGTCGACGGCCTCAACACGCACCAGGCCCCGCAGGGCGTCACCGGCTGGTACCTCGACTCGGCCGCCAACTCGGTCGTGCTCACCGCCGCCACCGGTTCGGCCGCGACCGCCACCGAGTTCGTGCGCTCCACCGGAGTGGACGAGCAGGCGGTGCGCGTCGTCGAGTCCGAGGAGGCCCCGCGCCTGCTGGCCGACGTGGTGGGCGGCAACGCCTACACCATCGGCGGCAGCGCCCGCTGTTCCGTCGGCTTCTCGGTGGAGGGCGGCTTCGTCAGCGCCGGTCACTGCGGCAGCGAGGGCGACACCACCAGCACCCCGTCGGGCACGTTCGCCGGTTCCTCGTTCCCCGGCGACGACTACGGCTACGTCGAGACCGCGTCCGGTGAGACCCCGCAGCCGCTGGTGAACGACTACGCGGGCGGCACCGTCGGCGTCGCCGGTTCGACCGAGGCCGCGGAAGGCGCCTCGATCTGCCGGTCCGGTTCCACCACCGGCTGGCACTGCGGCACCGTCGAGGCCAAGAACCAGACGGTGAACTACGCCGAGGGCACCGTCGAGGGCCTGACCCGCACCGACGTGTGCGCCGAGCCCGGTGACTCCGGCGGTTCGTGGCTGTCCGACGACCAGGCGCAGGGCGTGACCTCCGGTGGTTCGGGCGACTGCACCAGCGGCGGCACCACGTACTTCCAGCCGGTCAACGAGATCCTGGACGCCTACGGCCTCACCCTGCTCACGCAGTGAGCCGGGTGATCCCGAACCGGCCCCTCAGGTTCGGGTGACACCTGATCCAGCCCGAGCGGGCTGCACCTCAGCCCCACGAGGTGCAGCCCGCTCGTCGTTGCCGGTGGGGCTCGGTCGAGCTCAGTTCGGGAGGCCGGCCTTGAGCGACTCGGCGGCGGCCTGCGGGTCCTCGGCTTCGGTGATCGCGCGCACCACGACGACGCGGTCCGCGCCCGCCGACACCGCCTCGGCGAGGTTCGCGTGCCCCACGCCGCCGATCGCAAACCACGGCCTGCCGTGCCCCCGGTGCTCCGCGGCGTGCCGCACCAGCTCCAGTCCCGCCGCCTCGCGGCCCGGTTTCGTCGGCGTCGTCCACACCGGGCCGGTGCAGAAGTAGTCCACGCCCGGTTCCGTCGCCGCCGCGTCCGCCTGCACCACGTCGTGCGTGGAACGGCCGATCACCACCTCATCACCGACGACGCGCCGCGCGGCCTGCACCGGCAGGTCGTCCTGGCCGAGGTGCAGCACGTCGGCCTCCGCGGTCAGAGCCACGTCCGCGCGGTCGTTCACCGCCAGCAGCGCGCCGTGCCGCACGCAGGCCTCCGCCAGCACCTCCAGCGCGGCGAGCTCCTGGCGTGCCTCCAACGGCGCACCGCCCGGAGTCTTGTCCCGCAGCTGGATGATGTCGACGCCGCCGGACAACGCGGCCTCGGCGAACTCGGCCAGATCACCTCGCTCGGCACGCGCGTCGGTGCAGAGGTACAGCCGTGCGTCGGCGAGCCGCGTGCGGATGCCGTAACCGTCCAATCCGGGCATGCCGTCCAGAGTATCCGCAGCGGGGAAGGGCACGGCCGGATGCTGACCTCGCCCGGAGGAGTGAGTACGGTGGGTGGTGGTCCGCACGGGAGTCCGGGGAAGAACCGGACTGAGAGGGGGCGAACGCCCCGACCGTCGAACCTGATCCGGGTCATGCCGGCGCAGGGAGCGTAGATGTCGCAGCAGTCAGCCGTCACCGTCGTGGGCGGCGGGATCATCGGTCTCGCCGTCGCGTGGAAAGCCGCGCGCGCGGGACACCGGGTTCGGGTCGTCGACGCGGGTGAACGCGCCGCGTCGTGGGTCGCGGGCGGCATGCTCGCGCCCGTCGCGGAAGCGGCGCCCGGCGAGGAGGAACTGCTGGAGCTCGGTTCGGCCTCGCTGCGGCGCTGGCCGGAGTTCGCCGCGGAACTGGCCGCCGCGTCCGGACTGCCCGCCGGGCTGCGTGAAGAGGGCACGCTCGTCGTCGGAGTGGACGGCGCCGACCGGTCCGAACTGGACATGCTCGCCGATCACCTCGGGTCCCTCGGGCGCAGCGTCACCAGGCTCAGCGGGCGCGAGGTGCGCCGCGCCGAACCGTCGCTGGGGCCTGCGGTGCGCCGCGGCCTGGAAGTGCCGGGTGATCTAGCCGTGGACAACAGGGTGGCCCTGGCCGCGCTGCGGGCGGCGGCAGCAGCGGCAGGCGTCGAGTTCCGCGACGGGCGGGCACGCCGGGTGCGGCCGGGCGCGGTGGATCTCGACGACGGAACCGTGCACTGCGACGTCGCGGTGATCGCCGCGGGCGCCCACTCCGGTGACCTGCACCCGGCGCTGACCGGCCGGATCCGGCCCGTCAAGGGAGAGGTGCTGCGGCTGCGAACGCGTCGCACCGCGCTGCCGCCGCCGACGCGGACCGTGCGCGGGCCGGTGCACGGCAGGCAGGTCTACCTGGTTCCGCGAGACGACGGCGGGCTCGTCGTCGGCGCCACCCAGTACGACGCCGGGTTCGACCTGGACGTCACCGTCGGCGGCGTGCGGGACCTGATGGCGGACGCGGAACGGCTGGTGCCCGGCATCGCCGAGTACGAGCTGGTCGAGGCCATCGCCGGACTGCGGCCCGGCACCCACGACAACCTGCCGCTGATCGGGGAGCTGGAGCCGGGGGTGCTGGCCGCGACCGGGCACCACCGCAACGGGTTCCTGCTCGCGCCGATCACCGCCGATGCCGTGCTGGCCGCGCTGTCCGGCGAGCAATCCCCGGCGGCCGCCGCAGAACCCCGGCGGGACGCGCGGCCCGATCCCGCGCGGTTCGCCAACGGGGCGTGGACATCGGACGGCGCACCCGTCGCAGACGACAGAGGAGGGCAACCGTGCAAGTAGTGATCAACGGATCGGCTCGGCCGGTCGACGTGGACGCCACGTTGGCGACGGCGCTGGCGGAGTTCGGTGTGGCGGAACAAGGCGTCGCCGTCGCCGTCGACGGAACCGTGGTGCCCAGGGCCTCCTGGACGGCCACCGAGTTGCGCGACGGCGCGGCCATCGAAGTGCTCACCGCAGTGCAGGGAGGCTGACGTGGACGATCCACTGGTGATCGCCGGACGCGAGTTCGGCTCGCGGCTGATCACGGGAACCGGGGGCGCGACGAACCTGTCGGTGCTGGAGCGCGCGCTGCTGGCATCGGGCACGGAGCTCACGACGGTGGCGATGCGCCGAGCCGACGCGGGCGGCCGCACCGGTGTGCTCGAGCTGCTGCACCGGCTCGGCATCGAGGCGTTGCCGAACACCGCGGGTTGTCGCACCTCGGCGGAGGCCGTCCTCACCGCGCAGCTGGCTCGGGAGGCGCTGGAGACGAACTGGGTGAAGCTGGAGGTGGTGGCCGACGAGGACACGTTGCTGCCCGATCCGGTGGAGCTGCTCGACGCCGCCGAGCAGCTCGTCGACCAGGGGTTCGTGGTGCTCGCCTACACCAACGACGACCCGGTGCTGGCGACGAGGCTCGCCGAGGTGGGCTGCGCGGCGGTGATGCCGCTGGGCTCCCCGATCGGCACGGGCCTGGGCATCCGAAATCCGCACAACATCGAGATGATCGTGTCCCGCGCGACCGTGCCGATCATCCTCGACGCGGGCATCGGCACCGCCTCCGACGCGGCGCTGGCGATGGAACTGGGCTGCGATGCGGTGCTGCTCGCCAGCGCCGTCACCCGAGCTCAGGACCCGGAGCGGATGGCCGCCGCGATGCGCGCCGCCGTCGACGCGGGCCGCCTGGCCTCGCAAGCGGGCCGCATCCCGCAACGCTTCTGGGCGAAGGCCTCCAGCCCCGTTCACCCCTGAGCTCCCGCCGAACCGCCTCGTCGAGATCCGCGAACAGCCGAACCGCGTCGTGCCCTGGCGCGCTCGTGGTGAGCGCGCCAGGGCACGGATCACTGCTCAGATCATCCTGGGATGAGCCCCTCAGGGCGAGATCAGGGTGATCACGGGTTGATGCATTGCAGGACGTCGGTACCGATGATCGAGCAATCGGAGCCGTCCGGGCTCACGGTCATCTCCTGGCCGTGCGCGCTGATCACCGGTGCGCCGTGTCCTTCGAGCGCGAAGTCGAAGCGCTGGCCGGGCTGGAGGCTGTTGCCGTACTCCTGGTCGTCCTGCGCGACCGTCACCTCCTGCACCGACGCGGTCTCGTTGCGGACGATCAGGGTGCCGGTCTTCTCGGGCGCGGTCGCCGCGTCCCGAGCGGGCTCTGCCGCCGAGCCGAACGCGGTGGTCGCACCGAGCGCGCCGCCTGCGACGGCGGTGGCCAGGGCGATGGCGATCATGAGCGGCCGCTTCTGCTTGCTCTTCTGAGTGGACATGCTTTTCCTCCTTGCCCCGGGTGACGCGGGTCGCCCGGTGATCGGTGATGTCTTGCGCGGCGCTGGAAGCGCTTCGTCCCCACCAGCACTGGGGCGAAACCGTAGCACCAAAACACTAGTTGTCTAGTGAAAGCTGTATGGTGGGCGTCGACCTTCGGGGACCGGGCGCCTGACGTGCCGGTTCGCGGAGGCGTGAGCGAATCGATGTCGAAGGAGCATGTGATGGCGCAGTGGATCGCCGGGGCATCCCCCGGAGCGGATCGCGGGGCGGGAAAAGAAGGGCGCACGGCGGGCTGCCGCGCCCGTGCGGCCGAAGTCGGCGGCACGGGCCTCCCTCGCCGGACGGCCGTGCCGGTCGATCGCCGATTCGGCTCCGCGGCGGCAACGGTGCCTGCCCGGTGCTCGCGCAACGTGGTGGAGGTGCGCTCATGATCTGGGTCGCGTATCGGGGCCAGCGCACGCAATTGCTCGTGCTGGGCGGACTGCTGTTGATCGGTGGAGTGCTGGTGGCGTTGCTGCATTTCAGCCAGGCCGCCTACATCGGTTCGCACGACCTGCTGGAGAGGTGCCTGGGCCTGCCCCGGTTCCCGATGGAATGCATGCGGCCGGTGAACGCCTTCCAGGATCAGTACTACGACCTGATGAAGTCCGCGGAGCTGGTGCTCATCGCTGCGCCCGCGCTGATCGGGGTCTTCTCCGCCGCCCCGTTGTTCTCCCGCGACCTGGAGCGCGGGACGCACGTCCTGCCGTTGACCCAATCGGTGAGCCGGAGTCGCTGGCTGTTCACGAAGACGGCCGTCTCCGCGCTGCCCGCGGTCGTGGTCGTGTCGGTCCTGAGCTGGTCGGTGCGCGGATCGGTCGGTTCGGTGGGAAATGCCGGACCCGACACGGAAGGGAGCTTCTCCTTCATCGCTTTCGACAACGGCGGTGTGCTCCCGGCCGTGTACACGATCTTCGCATTCGCGTTGGGCGTGTTCGCGGGAGTCTTGACCAAGCGCGTCGTGCCGGCGATGGCGATCACCTTGGCCGGTTTCGCATTGTCGCGGTGGCTCGTCGTGGAACTGCTGCGTCAGCCGATCGCGAATGTGGTGGCGGGACGCGAGGGCGGTCGCTACTACTCCACGCTCATGAGCACGGAGCATTTCTGGCCCATGCAGCTCGTCGAATCTGCGCTGTTCCTCGCCGTCGCCGCCCTGCTGCTGGCGGGTGCGGTACGACTGCTGCGCGACCGTGTTTCGTGAATGGAGCCGGCCCGTCCCGCAGCCCGGGTATCTACGCTATTTGCGTAGTGAAATGTTATGGTCCTGGCTGTGATCGAATTCCGGATCGACCGGCGATCCGGAGTGGCCACCTACATGCAGATCGTCCAGCAGACCCGGCAGGCCCTCCGGCTGGGTCTGCTCGCGCCCGGGGATCGGCTGCCGACCGCCAAGGACGTCGTGGAGGCCACCGCGATCAATCCGAACACCGTGCTCAAGGCCTACCGGGAGCTGGAGCACGAAGGCCTGGTCGAGGGCAAACGAGGCGTCGGAACGTTCGTGCGGAAGTCGTTGGCCACCACCCAGACCGCGGCGGACTCCCCGCTGCGTCGAGAGCTGGCCGGATGGATGGACCGGGCGCGGCACGCCGGCCTGGATCGCGACGATGTTGATGCCCTTTACGCGGACGTCCGCGACGAGAGATATCCGCACACCACGAATTAGGCAGGACGCCCTGATGCCCTTCGACTCCGAGCAGCCCGCGCTGCACGCCGACCGGATCAGCAAGCGGTTCCGCGGGGCCTGGGCGCTTCGCGACGCCACTTTCAGTCTTCCCCGTGGTTCGGTCACCGCGCTGGTGGGTGCCAACGGCGCGGGCAAGAGCACCTTGCTGTCCATCGCGGCCGGGCTGATGCCGCCTTCCGAAGGCGAGATGCGCATCCTCGGCGGGCCGGTGCACCGGCGCATGCACCCCGCCGCCGCGTTCCTCGCGCAGCACAAGCCGCTCTACGACACGTTCACGGTCGGCGAGCACCTCCGGCTGGGGCGGAAGCTCAACGAACGCTGGAACCAGCGGACCGCGCAGGACCTGTTGGAGCGGCACCGGATCCGGGCGGACGTCCGGGCGGGCGGGCTCTCGACAGGACAACGGGCGCAGGTCGGACTCGCGCTGGCGCTGGCCCGCGAACCGGACGTGCTCCTGCTCGACGAACCCGCGGCAGCACTGGACCCGCTGGCGCGAGACGACCTGTACCGCACTCTCATGACCGATGTCGCGCAGCGCGGCACCACTGTGCTGCTGTCCTCGCACCAGCTCCAGGACCTGCATGACCTGTGCGACCACCTCGTGCTGCTCGACCGCGGAAGCGTGCGGCTGGCAGGGGAGATCGACGAGCTCCTCGACGAGCACCGCGTCCTGATCGGGTCGGCGACGACCGAGGTGCCCGTCCCGGCGGACGCGCTCGTCCACGAACGCCGTGTCGAACGGCAGGCGACGCTGCTCGTGCGAGGCGGGGATTCGCCTCCTGACGGGTGGGCGGTCGAGGCCCCCACTTTGGAGAGCCTCGTCCTCGGGTACCTGAACTCCGGCCGGGACCTGGCCGAGCGCGATCGAGCCGAGGTCGCCGGCGGACGACGATGAGTGCTGCGCCACCGGCGCAAGCCCTCGGGCTCAGCGGATGCGGAGGCGCTCGGTGCGGACGAAGTTGATCGTGTAGCTCTTCCACGGCTCGTTGCCCAGCGTCTGGTCGATCGCGGCGCGCGCGTGCAGCGCGTTCTCCACCAGCGAGCTGGCCAGCAGTTCCGTGGCGGGCGCCCCGGTGGACTGGATGTCCGGGATCTTCGCCGTGCTGCGTCCGCTGAGCAGCTGGTCCACCGCCTTGAGCGCGGGCACCGCGACGGCCCGTTCGTTCTCGGGCCGGAACGCCAGCGTCGCCACGTCCTGGCGCAGCGCGTCCAGGGCGATGGCCGCCGCCCGCGTCGCGTGCTTGTCCTCATCGGACTCCGGGTCGTCCAGCAGCGCCGGCATGCCCAACAGGTCCTGGGTGCGGCGCAGCGCCAGCACGTGCGCGGACCGCATCGCGGCGTGCACCTCGTGGCCCTGGCCTGCGGCGCGGACGCTGCGCAGCAGTTCGGACACGGCCCACACGGTGGAGCGGGTGGCGCCGCGCACGTCGGGGACCATGCTGCTGGGCAGCACGATGAAGCTGATGTAGCCGACACCGAGCGCGATGGCGGCGCCGACGGCCGTGTTGGACGCGAAGCTGATCGCGATGTTCGCCAGCGGCCGATCCAGCCGCATCGCCTGGTCGACCACGGTCACGACGATCAGCGAGCTCAGCAGCACCTGGTAGTCGGTGCGCAGCCGCTCCACCCCGAGCAGCATTCCCGCGACCACGACCGGGACCAGCAGGTAGACGCCGGGCAGCAGCGTGATCAGCGCGGCCAGCACGACCACACCGAGCACGGCGCCGCCGGTGCGTTCCAGCGCGCCGTTCATGCTGTCGCGGGCGGCGGGCGCGAGCACCACGTACAGCGCCAGCAGCAGCGTCGAGGCCGACGGGTCGTGCAGCAGCAGCACGATGACCATGCCGACGCCGACGGCGAGGGTGCAGCGCAGCGCGTGCCGGAACAGCGAGGAGCGCAGCGACAGGTGAGCCTTGATGCCGCCGACGGCCCGCTGGCGGCGGCCACCGGGCGCGGGCGGGCTGGCCGCGGCCTCGGTGCGCTGCACGACGGCACCGCGGATGCGGTCGAGTCCCTCGTTCATGCCGCGCACCGCTTCGGGCAGGTCCTGACGTCCGCCGCCTGCGACGACGGCCTGCGCCGGGTCGACGCGGGCCATCGCGGGCAGCCCGCTGCAGGCGCGGGAGCGCACGGCGCGGGCGAGTTCGGCGGCGACGAGGTCCGCTTCGACGACGATGCGGTGCAGGCGTTCCGCTTCGATCCGGTCCGCCTGCTGGGCTTGGGCGAGCAGCGTTTCGCGCGCCGCGCGGAACCGGGCCGCACCGGCGAGCACCTGGCCGAGCCAGGTGATCGAACCGTCCGCGCGCCACGCGCTCGCGGCGATCTCCAGCACGCCGGGTCCGGGTTCGATCAGGGTGCGGCCCACGGCGTGGCGGGTGGCGCGAGTGGGGTCGCCGATGCCGATGAGCACTCGCAGGACCAGCGCGAACACGGCGCCCGCGCCGGTGGACAGGAACAGCATCCACGCGGGCTGTCCGGCGCCGATGCCGGTGGTGGTGGCGACGAGGGTGGCGGCGGCGAAGGTCTGGCCGCTGACCCGGTACTGCTCGCCGAGCGCGGGCAGCATGCCGGAACCGAACACGACGATCGCGACCAGCAGCCCGGCCAGCACCGGAATCCCGTCCAGCAGCGGCCCGACCGCCATCACCAGCACCAGCGCGGGACCGAACCAGGAGAACCGGTGCAGGTCGGAGCGCAGTGATTGGCCACCGGCGGCCACCAGCGCGAACACGGCGGTGAGCCCGCCGATGAGCGCGGGGGTGCGCAGGTCGAGCAGCCAGCCGACGGCGGTGGCGGCCACCGTGGTGACGAGCACCGCCATCGCGTACTG
Source organism: Saccharopolyspora gloriosae (assembly GCF_022828475.1). Taxonomy (GTDB): domain Bacteria; phylum Actinomycetota; class Actinomycetes; order Mycobacteriales; family Pseudonocardiaceae; genus Saccharopolyspora_C; species Saccharopolyspora_C gloriosae_A. The sequence goes on from NZ_CP059557.1 coordinate 446,832, forward strand.
GCGTTGTCTGAGGTCGGGTGCACCGGCCTCGGTGTTCAGCCCGGCGATCAGCCGGTTCTTCATGGTCGTCCACCCGGGTGCTGCCACGGCGGTCGCTTCGCTCCTGACGTTCTTGTTGCGGTGCGGAATGGGCGCGGCGCGCGCGCCACCGTTCGCAGATGCCGACCGGTGGGGGCTGCCGATGCCTCACGCTTTATGTCGACGAAACCCGCCTTGTGAGTTACCCATCGGGGCAAAAATCACCCGATCCGGTAACTCAAGTCTCGTTTTCGGCGTGTTTCGTGTCCGTCTCGCCACTCGTCTGACCGGCAGGCTCACCGGCTGCCGTGCAGGCCAGGTCAGAGCGAGCGCGGGCTCACCCGCCAGAACGTCGACACCGGACCCACGCCGGAGCCGAGCGGATAGGCGTGCTCGACGCTGCGCGTCACGAAACGCTTGCCCGCTGCGACGGCGTCCGGCATCGGCGCGCCTTTCGCCAGCGCCGCCGTGATCGCCGACGCGAACACGTCGCCCGCGCCGTGCGTGTGCGCCGTCGAATAGCGCGGGCCGGGCAGCGGAATCGCGTCGGTGCCGTTGAACAGCAGGTCCACGCACTCCGGGTCGTCGAGCAGGTGACCGCTCTTGATCAACACCCAGTCGGGGCCGAAGTCGTGGATCGCTTTCGCCGCGTCCAGCAGGTCGTCCCGGCTGCGCGCCTCCAAGCCGGTGAGCAGCCGGACCTCGTCGAGGTTCGGCGTCACCAGCGTCGCCCGCGGAAAGGCGTGCGTGCGCAGGGCTTCGAGGGCGTCCGGCCGCAGCAGCGGCTCCCCGCTGCGGGAGGCGGCGACGGGATCGACGACGAACGGGGTGCGGCCGGTGCGGCCGATGCCGTGCTCGTCGCAGGCCGCGAGGACCGCTTCGATCGTCGCGGCGGACGACAGGACTCCGGTCTTCGCCGCGTCCACGCCGATGTCGGAGGCGACGGCGGCGATCTGCGCGGCGACGGTCTCCGGCGGGATCTCCACGAGTCCGGTGACGCCGACGGTGTTCTGCACGGTCACCGCGGTCACGGCCGTCATGCCGTGCACGCCGCAGGAGAAGAAGGCCCGCAGGTCCGCGTGCATGCCCGCGCTGCCGCCGGAGTCCGACCCGGCGATGGTCAGCGCCGTCGGCGGCGCCTTGTCGTGCGCGGGTTGTTGCAGGTGGGCGGGTGTCTCGTGCATCCGGCCCATGCTACGACCCCTCCTCACCACCGATCCGCCCCATGCGGAACCTGCCACCGAGCAACCCCGAAGCACCCCGCACCGGCAAGTGAGTGAACGGACCGTTCGTCCAACTAGATGGGGCAAACGGTCCGTTCACTTCACTCCGCACGTGATCGGCGCGGCGCCGTTTCGGGGGGAGTGAACGGACCGTTCGTCCAATCCGGTTGGTCAAACGGTCCGTTCACTTCGATCAGTTCACGATCGGGAGGTAGACCTCGCCGCCGGAGTCCGTGAACTGCTCGGACTTCTCGCGCATGCCTTCTTCGATGGCTTCGACGCTGGTGAGGCCGCGTTCCTCGGCGTACTTGCGCACGTCCTGGGTGATCTTCATGGAGCAGAACTTCGGCCCGCACATCGAGCAGAAGTGCGCGGTCTTCGCGGGTTCCGCGGGCAGCGTCTGGTCGTGGTACGCCTTCGCGGTGTCGGGGTCGAGCGCCAGGTGGAACTGGTCGGTCCAGCGGAATTCGAAGCGCGCCTTCGACAGCGCGTCGTCCCATTCCTGCGCCCGGGGATGCCCCTTGGCGAGGTCACCGGCGTGCGCGGCGATCTTGTATGTGATCACACCGGTCTTCACGTCGTCCCGGTCGGGCAGTCCGAGGTGCTCCTTCGGCGTGACGTAGCAGAGCATCGCCGTCCCGGCCTGCGCGATCATGGCCGCGCCGATGCCGGAGGTGATGTGGTCGTAGGCCGGTGCGATGTCGGTGGTCAGCGGCCCCAGCGTGTAGAACGGCGCCTCGTCGCACAGTTCCTCTTCCAGCCGCACGTTCTCGGCGATCTTGTGCATCGGCACGTGGCCGGGGCCTTCGATCATCACCTGCACGTCGTGCTCGCGGGCGATCCGCGTGAGTTCGCCGAGCGTCTCCAGTTCGGCGAACTGGGCGCGGTCGTTGGCGTCGGCGATGGAACCGGGCCGCAGGCCGTCGCCGAGGGAGAAGGTGACGTCGTACTCGCGCAGGATCTCGCACAGTTCGGAGAAGTGCGTGTACAGGAAGCTCTCCCGATGGTGCGCCAGGCACCACGCGGCCATGATCGAGCCGCCGCGGGAGACGATGCCGGTGACGCGCTGCGCGGTCAGCGGCACGTACCGCAGCAGGACTCCGGCGTGCACGGTCATGTAGTCGACGCCCTGCTCGCACTGCTCGATCACGGTGTCCCGGTAGATCTCCCAGGTCAGCCCGGCCGGGTCGCCGTTGACCTTCTCCAGCGCCTGGTAGATCGGCACGGTGCCGACCGGCACCGGAGAGTTGCGCAGGATGCGTTCGCGAGTCTCGTGGATCCGCTTTCCGGTGGACAGGTCCATGATCGTGTCGGCACCCCAGCGGGCCGCCCACACCATCTTCTCGACCTCTTCTTCCACCGAGGAGGTCACCGCCGAGTTGCCGATGTTCGCGTTGACCTTCACCAGGAACTTCTTCCCGATGATCATCGGTTCGCTCTCGGGGTGGCGGTGGCTGGCGGGCAGCACCGCGCGGCCGCGGGCGATCTCGTCGCGCACCAGCTCGGCGGGGAGGTCTTCGCGGGCGGCGACGAACTCCATCTCGCGGGTGATCACGCCCGCTTTCGCCCAGGCCAGCTGGGTCCGGTGCTCGCCGGACCAGTCGGCGCGAGTCCGGGGGAGTCCACTGTGGACGTCGATGGTCGCGTCGTCGTCGGTGTACGGCCCGGAGGTGTCGTAGACGTCGAGGTGCTCGCCGTTGCTCAGCTCGATCCGGCGGGCGGGCACCCGCAGGCCACCGACCTCGCGGTGCACCTTGCGCGAGCCGCTGATCGGCCCGGTGGTCACACCGGTCCCGGTGGCATTCGAGTCCTCGGTGGACAGGGAAGGACGCACGTCGGCCATGGCCGTTCACTCCCTACGCCGGCATTATCCGGTCAGGTTCAGGCGGTCGGCGGCCCCGGATCGGATGATCCAGCCGCCCTCTCAGCCCGCTTCTCGGTGCGAGCTCCCGCGATCAGTTGTCGGCGCCGAGGCTAGCCCCGGCGCGGTGTCCTGCCAAGCCCCGATCCGAGCCGATGACGGCGAGGTGGATCAGGGATAGGCTGCCTAGCAGGGAAAATGAACTCTTGTCAGACCTGGAGGTTACAGTGCGCGACGACACCAATACAGGAGGTGACCGCGCTGTGAGTGCTGCCCCGGTGCTCCAGGAATCGTCCTGGGAGACGTTCGTCGAGGTCTGGAACCGCCTCGACCTCCCCGAAGGCTGGCGCGCGGAGATCATCGAAGAAAGGATCGTGACGTCCCCGCCGCCAGGATCGAATCACAACTTGATCGCGGATTCGGTCACGCGGTCCTGCTACGCAGTGATTCCGCGAGAGCTCGTGATCTTCCAGACCGTCGGCATGTTCTTGCCGCGATCCGGCGGTTTGTGCGTCCCCGATCTAGTCGTCATCGAGCGGGAACAGGTCGGCGATGGCTCTAGTGGTATTTCCGCCGAAGACGCCCTGCTCGCCGCGGAGATCACCTCGAAGAGCAACGCCGACACCGACCGCGACGCCAAGCACCGGGCGTACGCCCAGGCGGGCATCCCGCTCTACCTGCTCATCGACCGCTTCGCGCCGCGCTGGCCCACCGTCACGCTGTTCTCCGAACCCGACGGCGACGCTTATCGGGAATCGCACGCGGTTCCGTTCGGCAAGCCGATCGAATTGCCGTCGCCGTTCGACGTCACGTTGGAAACGGAGGAGTTCCCGCGCTGAGCTGGATCATTCCTCGTCGGCGAACGGGTCCCCTTCGACCGCCGGGTCCCAGGACAATCCGGGAACTCCCCAGCCGTTGCGCTTGACCGCTTTCTTCGCCTGCCGCGCGTTGCGCCCGATGAGGCGGCTCAAGTACAGGTACCCGTCCAAGTGGTCGGTTTCGTGCTGCAGGCAGCGGGCGAAGAACCCGGTGCCCTCCACCTCGACCGGCGAGCCGTCCACGTCGAATCCGGTGACCTTCGCCCAGCTCGCCCGGCCGGTCGGGAACGCCTCGCCGGGCACTGAAAGGCAGCCTTCCCAGTCGTCGTCCGGGTCCGGCATCGTTTCCGGGATCGCGCTCGTTTCCAGCACGGGATTGACCACCACGCCCCGGTGCCGCACGCCCTCGTCGTCCGGGCAGTCGTAGACGAACACCCGGAGGTCGACGCCGATCTGGGTGGCGGCGAGGCCTGCGCCGTTGGCGGCAGTGTTCGTCTCGAACATGTCGTCGACCAGGGTGCGCAGCGCGTCGTCGAACTGCTCCACGGGGCGGGTGGGGTGGTGCAGAACCGGGTCGCCCACGATGCGGATCGGGTGAACAGCCATGCGGCGGAGGGTATCGCTACGCCGGTGCGGGAGTCCCGGGTGTGCCCGTCGGCGCCGCGCACGACGCCCATCGGAGTGATCTTGGCGGGGCCGTGCGTGGATCTCCGCCGCGGGCGTGTTGGCCGCGCACGGCGCCCGGGTGCGCGTGATGTAATGGGCGGGGAATCACACGCGTGTGATTCCGGCGAACGCGGGGATCCCCGGATCGCGACGCGAGGAGCCAGATGGACGCCGCTCAGATGCTGACCGTGCACGAGATTGCCCGGCAGTGCGAGGAATTGGCGCGTACCGCCGGGCGCGAAGCGGAACCGGAGCCGGCGCCGGACAGGCACCTGCGACCGGTCGACCCGCCCACCGAGCCGCTGCCGCGAGTTCCGGCCGAACCGTCCACAACGGACACTCCGGTGCCCGCGCAGCGCGATTCCGGTGCCGATCGGGAACTCGGTGATCGCGAACTGAGCATCCTCGCGTTCGAACGGCAGTGGTGGAAAGGCGCGGGCAGCAAGGAACGGGCCATCCGCGAACTGTTCGACATGTCCGGCACCCGGTACTACCAGCTGCTGAACAACCTGTTGGACGACCCGGCGGCGGCCAGGGTGGATCCGATGCTGATCAAACGTTTGCGCAAGGTGCGGGCGAGTCGGCAGCGTGCCCGGCAGGCCCGCCGACTGGGAATCGAGTGGCACTGATGACTTCCGGGGAACCCCCGACCAGCCCGTCCGCCGCGAAGATCGGCGGTTTCGCCCTCGTCGGAGTGGGCGCGCTATCGGCCGTGTTCGGCTTCGCGACGATGGTCTCCGGCGGGTCCGATGACGCCGCCGCGCCGCCGGTCGATCAGCAGCAGACGGCGGCGCCGCTACCGCCGTTGCCCCCCGCCACCTCCGAGCAGCCGCCCCCGTCGTCGGCGTCCGCACCGCCGCCCGCCGCCACCGAGCCGCCGCGGACGCCGGACCCCGAGCCGCAGGCTCCGCCGGTGAACCAGCCGCGCCCGGAAGCACCGGACGCCGAGCACGGGCGGCAGCACATCGTCGTGCGGGTCTACAACAACAGCACCGTGAAGGGCTTGGCGCACCGCGCCGCCGACGACTTCCGCAGCGTCGGCTACGACGTGCCGGAGGTCGGCAACTACGCGCGCGGCACCATTCCCACGACGACCGTCTACTACCGCCCGGGCACCGCCGAGGAAGCGCAGGCCAAGGAGGTCGCGGCCGCGTTCCAGGCTCGCGCGGAGCCTCGGTTCGAGGGTGTCGGCGATGCTAGCCCGGGAGTGATCGCCATCATCACCAACGATTACAAGGGTCTTGGTAAGGGTGGGAAGTAACTCCGCCGGTCGTTTTGCTTGGGTGGTCGGGTGGCGGAACCTCAGTGAGCCTCTCGCTGCGGGATCTTTTTCCCTAGTGGCTCCGCCACGAGGGAAAAAGCTGTCCTCGCGAGAGGCTCACTGAGAACCCGCCGGTGGTCGTTTTCTTGACGTGGGCTATGTGCTTCGCACATACAGGCACGGCCTTCGGCCGCAAGGCAGGCGGGGCTTCGCCCGCCCTTCGCGGACTTCGCCGCCAACAGCACGGCTACGCCGCAAGGCACGGCCTACGCCGCCAACTGCACGGCTTCGCCGCAAGGCACGGCCTTTGGCCGCGAGGCGCGGTTTCGTCGGAAGGCGCGGTTTTGCCGTGAGGCACGGTTTCGTCGTGGGGCGTGGTTTTGTTCGCGGATTTGGCTTTGCCGTGGCGTGTGGTTCGGCGATGTGGGGGTGAAGGTGCCGGATTTCGGGTCAGTGGCGGGATTCGGCGTAGGACTCCAGGGCCGCGAGTTGGGCGGGGTCCAGTGAGGGGCGGACTGCTCGGCGGGCGGCGGTCAGGTGCGCTGCCGAGACTTCGGCGGCGTCCAGGGACTCGCGCATCGCGGTGAGGGCGGCCTCGCGGATCAGGGCCGCGCAGTCGGCGGCCGAGTAGCCGTCCAGTTCCGCTGCCAGCGCCGTCAAGTCCACATCGGACGTGAACGGGGTGTTCCTCGCCGCGGAGCGCAGGATCTCGGTCCGCGCGTGCTCGTCCGGCGGCGGCACGTACACCAGCCGTTCCAGCCTGCCCGGGCGCAACAACGCCGGATCGACCAGTTCGGGGCGGTTCGTCGCGCCGAGCACCACCACGTCCCGCAACGGCTCCACGCCGTCGAGTTCGGTGAGCAGTGCCGCCACCACCCGGTCGCCCACCCCGGAATCGCTGGACTGGCCACGGCGCGGTGCCAGCGCATCGACCTCGTCGAGGAAGATCAGCGAGGGCGCGGCGTTGGCCGCGCGGAGGAACAGTTCGCGCACGGCCCGTTCGGATTCGCCGACGAACTTGTCCATCAGCTCGGCGCCCTTCACGGAGAGCACGTTGAGCCGTCCGCTGCCCGCGAGCGCCCGGATCAGGAACGTCTTGCCGCAGCCCGGCGGCCCGTACAGCAGCACGCCGCGCGGCGGTTCCACGCCGAGCCGGGTGAACGAGTCCGGGTAGCGCAGCGGCCACAGCACCGTCTCCGTGAGCGACTGCTTGACGTCGACCATGTTGCCCACGTCGTCCAGGGTGAGCCCGCCGGTCTGCAAATCGTCCGAAGTGGACATCGAGATGGGGCGCACCGAGGCGAGCGCTTCGACCAGGTCGTGCTGGGCGATGGACGGTTCCGCCGCCCCGTCGCGGTGCCGCAGCGCGGCGCGCACCGCGGATTCCCGGCACAGTGCCACCAGGTCCGCCGCCACGAAGCCAGGTGTCCGCTCGGCGAGCTCGCCCAGTTCCACACCGGCGGCCAGCGGCGCGTTGCGCAGCAGCACCCGCAGCAGTTCGACGCGGGTCGCCGCGTCGGGGAGCCCGATGGTCAGTTCCCGGTCGATCCGGTCGGTTTCGCGCAGCCTGGGGTCCACGGACTGGGGTTGCGCGCTGGTGACCACGACCGCCAGCCGCTCGGAGTCCATCGCGGCGGTGAGCGCGTCGAGCGCGACGGTCGCCAGCGGCGGCGGTTCGGCGGCGGGCAGCAGGCTGTCCGCGTCGGTGAGCAGCAGCACGCAGTTGCGGCCGTCGGCGGCGATGCTCGTCGCCCGGTTGAGGGATTCCTGGAGTCGTCGGGCGGCGCCGCGGGATTCGAGCGCGGCGATGCTGGGCGCGTTGACCTCGACGAGTTCCGCCGACACCGACGCCGCCACCGAGCGCACCAGGGTCGCCTTGCCGACACCGGACGGGCCGCTGATCAGAACGCCGAGCCGTGCGGTCGCTCCGAGGCGCTGCAGCAGTTCCGGTTGCTCGAACGACAACCGGAGCCATTCGGTGAGCCGGTTCGCGGTGTCGCGCGCTCCGGCGAGGTCGCTGACGGGAATCGGGGGTTCGGAGTGCGGTGCTTCCCGGATCGGTGCTGCGGAGCCGAATTCCTCCGGTTCGGCCGCCGCCGCGGGCTCCGGTGCTCCTGAATTCGGCGTGCCCGATTCCGGTGTGGGGGCGCCGCGCCAATTGACCACAGTGGACGGCTGCACGGTGACGGCGCCGTCCGGATCGGTGGCGGCGATGGTGATCAGCTCGTTGGTCCAGGTCATGCCGATCGACGCGGACAGCCTGCTGCGCACCTGCCCGGCGTGCGCCGCCGTCGACGGCGCGAGGTCCTGCGGCAGCAGCGAAACCGTGTCGCCCGGCCGGAAGACTTTGCCGGTCAACGCCAGCCTGATCACCTCCGGCGGCGCTGTCGCGGTGGCGAGCCGGGAACCGGCGACCGTCACCCGGCGCGCGGGCGCCGCCCGGACCGGAGCGACGCCGACCTCGGCGCCTTCGCCCAGTCCGAGGTTCGTCAGAGCCACGTCGTCGACGAGCACCACCCCCGCCGGGCTGCCCCGGTCGGTGGCGGCGGCCAACGCCACGGTGACCCGAGCCCCGGTGAGCGCCACCGCGTCCCACGGCCGCAGCCCCAGCGCGTCGAGCACTTCCGGATGCAACCGCACCACACCACGACGAGTGTCGGCGGCGGACGGCGAAAGGCGAACGGTCAACGTCAAAGACGACACCCCACGACCCTAGCCGTAGTCGTTCGTGTTCTCCGGGGGTCGTTTACGAAGCGGTGCCAGCGGCGAACCGGTGCTTCCGGCGGCGAAGCCCGCGAAGGGCAAAACCCAGCCTTCCTCGCGGCGAAGCCCGCGAAGGGCGGGCAAAGCCACGCCTGCCTCGCGGCGAAGCCGTGCCGTCGGCGGCGAAGCCCGCGAAGGGCGGGCGAAGCCACGCCTGCTTTGCGGCCGAAGGCCGTGCCTGTATGTGCGATGCACATAGCCCACGTCACAAAGCCGACCACCCGCGGGTTCTCAGCTGTCTTCTCGCGAGGACAGCTTTTTCCCTCGTGGCGGAGCCACTAGGGAAAAAGATCCCGCAGCGAGAAGACAGCTGAGGTTCCGCCACCCGACCACCCAAGCAAAACGACCGGGCAAGCCTCAACGACTGCGGTTACCGCGGAGGCCCAAGCGGCGCCAGCTGAGGCGGGGGCCGTCCGGGCCTCGATTGCGGCCGCGGCGCATTCGCTGCCGGGCGCCTGCGAGCGCGCGCCTCGGGTGCGGTGGGCGCAGGCCGAGGCGGCGTTGGGTGCGCCTGCGGATCGCGCGCCGTTCCCGGGGCGCCGCCGCCCACGCCTCCGGGTGCCGCACCAGCCAGCGGTGCCGGTACACGGCGTACGGGATGTGGATCAGGTACACCAGCAGCGCCACTGCCAGCGAGATCAGCGGGAACATGATGATCCCGGCGGCCAGCACGGCCACCAGCACCAGCAGCGGAGCCAGCAGCCGCGCGGGCACCTTCACGGTCTTCAGCGACAGCGTGGGAACCCGGCTCACGGCCAGTGCGGCCACGGCCGCCATCCACACCATCACCACGGGCTGCTGCGCCCACCAGCCCGAGTAGCCGAAGTGCGCGGTGAGCACGAGCGGCAGCAACGCCAACAGTCCGGCGGCGGGCGCGGGAACGCCGACGAAGAACTCCTTGCTGAACGCGGGCTGCTCGGTGTCGTCGAGCAGGGTGTTGAACCGCGCCAGCCGCAGGATCATGCACACGGCGAACAGCAGCGCCGCGATCCAGCCCGCCCGGTTGTCCTGCAACTGCCACGCGTAGAGGGTCAGCGCGGGTGCCACGCCGAACGACATCGCGTCGGACAGCGAGTCGAGTTCCGCGCCCATCCGGGTGCTGGCGTCGAGCAGCCGGGCGATGCGCCCGTCCAGCCCGTCCAGCACGGCGGCCACGGCTACGGCCGCGATGGCCCCGTCGAGCTGGTTCTTCAACGCGAACTGCACGGCGGAGAGCCCGGCGCACATGGCCAGCACCGTGATCGCGTTGGGCAGCAGGCGGATGCCGGGAGGGGCGAGGCGGGGGCCGTTCATGCCCGCTCGCCACCTGTGGGGAGCTCGGCGAGCACGGTCTCGCCGCCGACGGTGCGCTGGCCGGGTTCCACGAGGACCCGGCTGTCCGCGGGGACGTACAGGTCCACGCGGGAGCCGAAGCGGATCAGCCCGTAGGTGCGGCCGGCGACGGCCCGCTCCCCGTCGTTCACGGAGCACACGATGCGGCGGGCCACGAGCCCGGCGATCTGCACCACGGCGAGCTCGTGGCCGCCGTCGGTGCGCAGCAGCAGCGAGTTGCGCTCGTTGTCCTCGCTGGCCTTGTCCAGGTCGGCGGAGAGGAACTTCCCGGGCCGGTACGCGGCCTGCACGATCTCGCCGGTCACGGGCAGCCGTTGCACGTGCACGTCGAAGATGGTGAGGAACACGCTCACCCGGGTCATGGCCCGGTCGCCGAGCCCGAGTTCGGGCGGCGGGGTGGCGGATTCGACGTGCGCGACGGTGCCGTCGGCGGGGGCGACGGCGATGCCGTCGCGGGCGGGGGTGACGCGTTGCGGTTCGCGGAAGAACCACGCGCACCACGCGGTGGCGATGCCGCCGAGCATGCCTGCGGGCCGCCACGCGCGGCGCAGCAGCAAGGTGGCGACGGCGGCCCCGAGCACGAACGGCCTGCCTGCCGGGTGCATCGGGGGCACGGTGTCGCGGGCCAGCTTGGCGAGGTGCGTGAGCGGGTCGCCGCCGGCGGGGGAGATGCCTGGTTCTGTCTGGGTGCTCATCGAGCTGCTACACCCCTGCGTCGGAGTTCGTCACCGCGGCGCGTCTGCTGCGCTGCGGCCGTGTCGGTACAGCATCGCGGACGTGCCCTCGGTGGCTGCGCCAGGGGGAGGAGTCGATCATTGGTGCTCGCCTCGTGCGGTGCTGACGATGTCCTTGGCCGCCCGCTGCGTCGCGGGCAGGTGCGGAGCCTGTCACGTCGCGGGTCGCGCGGTGAGCGGTGGGGATCGTTCCGGGACGCCGTGCCTGCTCTGAACGGGTGACGAGGCGGTCGGGCGGCGCGGAGGGCGGTTCGCGGCGGCCTCCGGGGAGCGCGCGGGCTCCGGTGAGCGGTTCGCGGCGGAGTGGGCGGCGGGCTGCTGCGAGGTCGGCCGACGACAGGCGTCCGGAACCGGACTGGCGGCGGCCTCGGCGGGATCAGTCGCAGGTGAACTGGGGTGGACGTAAAAGTGCCGGGGTGGCCCGGCGCCCCCGAAGCGCCGGTGCCACCCCGGCACCAACCCGCAAGGCGCCTCCCCGTTGGCGCCAAACGGTCCCCGATAAGGGCCACCGTGCACCCCCCGACGGCACACGGAGCCCGCTGTCGGCTCCCTCCCTGGTGAGAGGGGGCTGACGTCTAGTGAGACGGAGTCGATCGACAGGTTGTTACGCAGTTTCCAGTGTAATTGAGCTCACACGAACTACGTAGCCGCTATTGGAGGACATTAGAAGCGAAATCTGTAACCCAGAGTGACATTTTTGGTCTCGAATCCCTCACTCGTCCGAGGGGTCTCGGCGGTCGTCGATTCGCATCCGGGCACCCATCAACTCGCCCAGGCCGCCGTACGGGTCGCCGCGCTCATCCGTGTCCGCGGTGCTGCCCACCACCAGCTCGGCCACATCGTCGGCCCCGGGCGTGACCGCGTCCGAACGCACCGTCGACGAGGACGCGTCGTCCAAGTACAGCTCCAGCTTCAACGACCAGCCGGACCGCTCCTGGGTCAGCGTCGTCGCCGCCACGTCCCGGCTGTCCACCCACTGCGCGTCCTCCCGGTTCCGCAGCCGCTCCACCGGGGCCACCAGCAGCTCGTCGAGCTCGTCCAGCTCCGACTGCCGCACCCGCGCCGACGCGCCCGCCAGCAGCCGCCGCGCCGTGCTCGCCGAGCTCGGTAAGAACACCAGGCCCCGGTCGGTCACCAGCAGGTCGTAGCGCTCACCGGCGTACTGCACCGGGCTGACGATGCCCGAGACCGACGGCTCCGGTTCCGCGACGGGTTCCCTGGCGTGCTGCAACGGCACACCCAGATCCACCAACGCCCGGTGCAGCCCCGGGACGAGCCGCGGATCCGCCACCGCCGGCCGCACCAGCCGATCCGGATCCAGCGGCCTGCCGCCGTTGAGCCGCACCACCGAGTCACCCGCCCAGTCCAGCTCGTGCTGCGCACGGCCCGCGCACACCAGCGCGTCCACCACGGCGCCGCCGAGCAGCTCGGTCAGCGTGTCCACCACGGCCTCGTCGACGTGATCCGGATTCAGGCCCGGATTCAGCACCGGGTTGATCAGGTCCGGGCCTTGCCCGCGGTGGATGGCGGCGAGCACGCCGCCGATCGCGGGCGGGCACTCCAGGCCGCTCTGCGCCACCGCGGAGCTCAGCAGGCCCGCTTGCCGAGCGACCTCGGCGGCCCCCGCCTTGCGGGCCAGGTCCGGCCACGGCAACCGCGGGCCGAGCCCGTCGATCAGCAGCTTGCTCTCCAGCTCAGGGACGCTCTTGCGCGGTTCCCGCAGCAACGAGAAGGCCGGGTGCTCCTCGGGTTCCCGATCGCCTGCGCGCAGCCGCTTCATCGCCTCCACGCGGTCCCGGGTGGACGGGCGCACGCCGCGCTCCTGGGCGAGCGACTCCTTGACCCGCTCCGCGAGCTGCGGCTTGCGCTCCGGGTGATCCATGAACGCCCGGAAACCCAGCAGCAGATCGGGCGTGTGCTCGACCTTGGTGGCCATGCTCAGGTACTGCTCGGCGTAGTCGCGCCAGCCGAACTCGATCGCCTTCATCTTGCGCAGCGAGGTGACCGCGGCGCGTTTGCCCGCCGCCTTCACCGCGACGGTGTCCGCGCCGAACCACAGCTCGTCGCCGACCCCGGACGCCACCGCCGAGTACGCGCGGGCGTAGCCGGCGAACAGCCACTTCGCCGGGCCGCCGGTGAGTCCCTCCGCGGTGCGCCGCACGCTGGTGTCGACCCGGTCGGCCAGCACGACCAGCTTGCTGGCGCCCACGGTGCGGCCGAGTTCGCGGGCGGTGACGGCGCGCAGTTCGCTGGTGGACAGTCCGGCGATCAGCGGCAACCCGATCTCCAGGTGCCTGGACCGGACCTTCAGGCCGAGCAGCGCGGTGTCCTCCCGCAGCCGGGCGGTGGGTTGCGAGGTCACCCGCACGTCATCCGGGGCGGGAGCGCCGGAACCCGACGAGATCGAGTCGATCATCTTCCACACCTTCGGCTGCGCGGAGCGGGCCAGCTGCACGCCGCGCGGACGTTCCCGTCTGCGCAGGACGGTCCGCAGGCCGATGCCGATCACCGCGGCCACCAGGACCGCGGCGAGTCCGGCGCGCATCCCACCGCCCAGATCGAGCCGGATGGTGTACGCCGCTATCGCCAGCAGTCCCAGCACCAAACAGGCGGGGACGGCGAAGAAGCCGATGTGCAACGCCAGCGCCAGGGCGGCGCGCCAGGGGCCACGCACGGTGTTGAAACTCCTGAGTGAGGGGTCGATTTACCCGCGATCCGAACCGGCGCGCGAGCGGGAGCGCCGATGGTGCGCTGGCAGTCTTAGTGGAAAACAGCCGGACGTCAATCCATCAGAAGTACGTCCACAGTGGAACCGGCGGGCAGTTCCGTGGTCTGCTCCGGTACTTCCAGCAGACAGTTCGCCGTGGCCATCGCGGACAGCAGGTGCGAGCCGGGGCCGCCGTGCGGGGTCACCGTCGCGTCGGCCGCGTCGAACAACGCCCTGCGGTACTGCCGTTTGCCCGCCGGGGTCTCCAGCGGACGGGTCAGCGTCGCCTGCCGGGAGGGCCGTTCGGCGTTGTGGTGCCCCGCGGCCGTCCGCAGCACGGGCCGCACGAAGACCTCGAACGACACCATCGCGCTGACCGGGTTGCCCGGCAGCGTCACCACCGCGGGACCGCCGCGGTAGTGACCGGCGCCCTGCGGCATGCCGGGCTGCATCGCGACCTTGGTGAATTCGACGCCGTTGCCGGACAACGCGTCCTTGACCACTTCGTAGGCCCCGGCGCTGACCCCGCCGGAGGTGATGATCAGGTCGGTGCTCTCCAGGTGCGGTGCGAGCGCGGCGTGGAACGAGTCCACGTCGTCGGGCACGAAGCGCAGCAGCTCCGGTTTCCCGCCCGCCTCGCGCACCGCGGCGGCCAGCATCAGGCCGTTTGATTCGTAGATCTGCCCGGTCCGCAGTGGCGAACCGGGCTCCACGAGTTCCGATCCGGTCGACAGCACCAGCACCCGGACCGGTCTGCGCACCGGCAGTCGTGCGGCTCCGACGGCGGCGGCGATGCCCAGCTGGGTGGGTCCCAGCGAAGTGCCCGCCGCGAGCACGGCCGTACCGACCTGCACGTCCTCCCCGGCGCGACGCACGTGCGCGCCGGGCTGCGCGGCGGCCCGCACCTGGACTTCGGCGGTGCCGCCGTCGGTGCGTTCCACCGGCACGATCGCGTCCGCCCCGGACGGCACCTGGGCGCCGGTCATGATCCGGTGCGCGGTGCCCGGCAGCAGTGGCGGGCTGTCCACCCGCCCCGCGGGCAGGTCCTCGCTCACCGGCAGCGGCACCGGGTTCTCCGGGCTCGCCTCGGTGATGTCGACGGACCGCACCGCGTAGCCGTCCATCGCCGAGTTGTCGAACGGTGGCAGCGGAATCGCCGCGACCAGATCCTCGGCCAGCGCCAGCCCGAGGCAATCGGCGAGCGGCCGGGATTCCACCGGCACCGGGGGCAGCAGCGTCGCGACTCGCGCCCGGTGCGCGTGCACCGGGGTCAGGCCGGAAGGTCCAGTTGCGTGGGGCACCGCACGATCATCGGTCATCGGGTACCGGGCTGTCGTCACCGGCGTGCGGAAAGTCGCCCCGGCGCGCGTGGCAGACTGCCAGCGATCGTGTGAGCGGGGCGGCGGAGGGAGGGGCTGTGCAGGTACGGAACCGGCACACGCCGACGTTCGGGGTGGCCAGGTTGCTGCTCGCACCGGGGGAGCCCGCCCGGATCGCCACCGGTTCGATGCTGGCCACCAGCTACGGCGTTGTGGTGGAGGCGCGCAACGGCGGCCTGCTCAAGTCGCTGACCAGGAGCAGTTCTGCCGGTGGGACCACGTGCACGGCGGGGCAGCAGGGCGGCTGGGTCGACGTCGCTCCCGCGTTGCCGGGTGATCTGCACGTGCTGGAGCTCGACGGGTACGGCTGGTGCGTGGCCGGGTCGGCGTGGCTGGCCGCGGCGGCCGGTGTGCAGCTCGACGAGCAGTGGGCCGGGTTCAAGAACCTGTTCGGCGGTGAGCGCGGTTTCCTGCGCCACGTCAGCGGGCAGGGGCCGGTGGTGCTGGCCTGCTACGGCGCGCTGGACGTGATGACGTTGCAGCCGGGGGAGTTCCTCACCGTCGATACGGGCCATGTGGTGGCTTACGGCGAATCGGTGCAGACGCGGTTGCGGCAATCGGGGCACGGGGTGGCGCAGTCGATGAAGACCGGGGAGGGCTTGGTCTTCGATTTCGCCGGGCCGGGTCAGGTGCTGGTGCAGACGCGGGATCCGCGTTCGATGGTGGCCTGGTTGCAGTCGCAGGGACTGGGCTCACCGCGTTCCTGAGCGCGCTATTCGCGGGTGCGGCGGTGTGCGGCGAAAGCGGAAGATGGTTTTCATTACCCGAAATCCGCGGAATATTCCAGGATTTTCCATTGCGCGATTCGGCGCAATGGAAAGCCTTCGGCTACTCGCCGTGGCTGCTAAATCCACTCGTTTGGAGCAGTATTTAGCGGAAAAGTCGCAATGGTCAACAGCGGACGAATCGGGCCGACTCCGGTAGCGTCATCCGTGCTCCATCGGCGCTTTATCGGGGCGCCGTGCATCACATTTCAATGAGGAGGACGCCGTGGCGGTCGGCACGGTCAAATGGTTCAACTCGGAGAAGGGGTACGGCTTCATCGCCACCGATGGTGGTTCAGATGTGTTCGTGCACTACTCCGCGATCAACATGTCCGGTTTCCGCACCCTCGCCGAAGGTGACCGGGTCGAATTCGAGGTGAAGGCGGGGCGCGACGGTCGAAGCCAAGCTGACGGCGTCCGCAAGGTCTGATGCTCGTTGCCCGGTGGCCCGCTCCTTTTCGGGGGCGGGCCACCGGTCGTCTCGGCGGACGACCGGAATCGGCGGGCGAACAACCGCGGGCATCGATGCGAGATCGGAGTGGTGGAACCCGAAGACGAAGGTGATCGAGGGACGTTAGGCTGAGTTGCGTGTCGGAAGACCTAACCGGGCGCCGTCTCGGTCACTACAAGATCGACGGAGTTCTCGGCCGCGGCGGTATGAGCGTGATGTACCGCGCCACCGATACCCGGCTGGGCCGCAAGGTCGCACTCAAGATCATGGGTGAGCACATCACCGGTGACGCCGAGTTCCGCGAACGCTTCGTCGACGAAGCCCGCAACACCTCGGCCATCGACCACGCGAACATCGTGCCGCTGTACGACTTCGGCGAGGTCGACGGCATGCTCTACATCGCGATGCGGCTCGTCGACGGATCCGACCTGGCCAGCCTGATCAAGGACGGCCCGATCTCGCCGCCGCGCGCGTTAGAACTGCTCAGCCAGGCCGCCGAAGCGCTCGACATGCTGCACGAACGCGGTCTCGTGCACCTCGATCTGAAGCCGGCGAACGTGCTGGTGACCTCGCGCGAGTCGTCCAACGAGCACGTGTACCTCGCGGACTTCGGCCTCACCCGGCGCGGCGCCACCGGGCACCGAACCAGCTCCGGCGACTTCCTCGGTTCCCCGACCTACGCTGCGCCGGAGCACCTGCGCGGCGAACCCGTCGACGGGCGCACCGACCTGTACGCGCTGTGCTGCATGCTGTTCGCCTGCCTCACCGGCCGCCCGCCCTTCCAAGGGCAGGTGCAGGAGGTCATCCAGGGGCACCTGAGCACCGCGCCGCCCTCGGCGCTGTCGCTGATGTCGCTGCCGGTCGGGCTGGACGAGGTGCTGCGCAAGGGCATGTCGAAGAAGCCCGACCAGCGCTACGACACCTGCAAGGAGCTCATGGCGGCCGCGAAGGCCGCGCTGAACGCCCCGCCGGACGCACCGACGAAGAAGACGATCCCGACCGTCGGGCCGCCGTCCGGTCCGCAGTTCGCCCAGCAGTCCGCGCCCGCACCGAACAGCGGCCCGCAGCAGGCGCCGCCCCCGCCGCCGCAGGGACCTCCGCCGCAGGGGCCGCGCCCGCCGTCGCCGTACGGCCCGCAGTACCAGCAGCCGCAGCGCCCGCCGTCCGGTCCGGGCGGCGATCCGGTGCGGCTGCGCCCGCCGATGCCCGCGCAGTCCGCCTCGTTCGCCACGAACAAGGGCGGCGGCTCGGCGAAGTGGCTCGTGCCGCTGCTGATCGCCGTCGCCGCGATCGTGGTCGTGATCGTGTTCATCTCGATGGCGTTCTCGGCCGGCGGCGGTTCCGGCGGCTCCGGCGGAGGAGCCCCCCGGTCCGCGGAGAACTCGTCGTCCTACGATCCGAGCAGGCTGCCCACCGAGGTCCCGACCGTCACCGAGTGAGCATGGCGTTGGCCACCCGATGGATGGCCCGCGTGCGGCTCGAACGGGGGAAAAGCGGCTGGCTGCGACCTTGCTCGACCGGAGCGCCTTGCACTCGCCGTGCGGGAGTGCTAAACCTGGATCTGGCACTCAG
The DNA here is from genome assembly GCF_022828475.1 of Saccharopolyspora gloriosae. GTDB lineage: Bacteria > Actinomycetota > Actinomycetes > Mycobacteriales > Pseudonocardiaceae > Saccharopolyspora_C > Saccharopolyspora_C gloriosae_A. Next base: position 464,381 of record NZ_CP059557.1, read on the forward strand.
CGCAGTTGAGTGCCAGGTCGGGACGGTGAGGCCGTCCGCGCGTCGCCACACGACGGCTTCGCGTGACCGGTCGTCCGTCGCGGGCACCGAGCCTGGCCGAGCACAGAGTCCTGCCACGGGGCGTACCTGCCTTTCGTGGCGTCCAGATAGGTGGAGGACCACACCGCAATGGCCAAGATGATCGCGTTCGACGAGGAAGCCCGCCGCGGCCTTGAGCGCGGCATGAACACCCTCGCCGACGCCGTCAAGGTGACGCTCGGGCCGAGGGGCCGCAACGTCGTGCTCGAGAAAAAGTGGGGCGCGCCGACCATCACCAACGACGGCGTCTCCATCGCCAAGGAGATCGAGCTCGAGGACCCCTGGGAGAAGATCGGGGCCGAGCTCGTCAAGGAAGTGGCGAAGAAGACCGACGACGTCGCCGGTGACGGCACGACGACCGCCACCGTGCTGGCCCAGGCGCTGGTGCGCGAGGGTCTGCGCAACGTCGCCGCAGGTGCCAGCCCGATCGCCCTCAAGCGGGGCATCGAGAAGGCCACCGAGGCGATCGCCGAGCAGCTGCTCAAGAGCGCCAAGGAAATCGAGACCAAGGACCAGATCGCCTCCACCGCGGCGATCTCGGCCGGTGACCGTCAGATCGGCGAGCTCATCGCCGAGGCGATGGACAAGGTCGGCAAGGAAGGCGTCATCACCGTCGAGGAGAGCAACACCTTCGGGCTCGAGCTTGAGCTCACCGAGGGCATGCGCTTCGACAAGGGCTACACCTCGCCTTACTTCGTCACCGACACCGAGCGGATGGAGGCGTCGCTCGACGACCCGTACATCCTGCTGCTGAGCTCCAAGGTCTCCAACATCAAGGACCTGCTCCCGCTGCTCGAGAAGGTCATGCAGACGAACAAGCCGCTGCTGATCATCTCCGAGGACGTCGAGGGCGAAGCGCTGTCCACCCTGGTGGTCAACAAGATTCGCGGCACCTTCAAGTCCGTCGCGGTCAAGGCCCCCGGCTTCGGCGACCGCCGCAAGGCGATGCTGCAGGACATGGCGGTCCTGACCGGCGGCCAGGTCATCAGCGAAGAGGTCGGCCTCAAGCTGGAGACCGCGGACCTGCCGCTGCTGGGCCAGGCCCGCAAGGTCGTCGTCACCAAGGACGAGACCACCATCGTCGAAGGTGCGGGCGACGACGAGCAGATCGCCGGCCGGGTCAACGAGATCCGCGCCGAGATCGACCGCTCCGACTCCGACTACGACCGCGAGAAGCTGCAGGAGCGGCTGGCCAAGCTGGCCGGCGGCGTGGCCGTCATCAAGGCCGGCGCGGCGACCGAGGTCGAGCTCAAGGAGCGCAAGCACCGCATCGAAGACGCGGTCCGCAACGCCAAGGCCGCCGTCGAGGAGGGTGTCGTCGCCGGTGGCGGCGTGGCCCTGCTCCAGGCCGCCGTGTCCGCGTTCGACGGCCTCAAGCTCGAGGGCGACGAAGCGACCGGTGCCAACAGCGTCAAGCTGGCCGTCGAAGCCCCGCTGAAGCAGATCGCGATCAACGCCGGTCTCGAAGGCGGAGTCGTGGCGGAGAAGGTCAAGGGCCTGCCCGTCGGACACGGCCTCAACGCCGCGACCGGCGAGTACGAGGACCTGCTCGCCGCCGGCGTGCCGGACCCGACCAAGGTCACCCGCTCGGCGCTGCAGAACGCCGCGTCGATCGCCGCGCTGTTCCTGACCACCGAAGCCGTGGTCGCGGACAAGCCGGAGAAGGAGTCCGCTGGCGCGGGCGCCGGCGGTGGCGACCCGATGGGTGGCATGGGCGGCATGATGTGACCCATGCCGATAACCGGGGTTCGTTCTGAATCCCAGATATCGCACGATGAAGGGCCGTCCCTGTGGGGGCGGCCCTTCGTCGCGTCCGGGACGGCTTTGAAGTCTCGTTCGGCTTGGCGTGTGGGTGGGGGTTAGGGCCTTCCCTGGCTTGGCGTGTGGGCGGGGGTTTTGGAGTCTTGTTCGGCTTGGCGTGTGGGTGGGGTTTTAGGGCCTTCCCGGGCTTGGTGTGTGGTTGGTGTGGTGCGTGGAAGGTCGTCTTTAGTGATTACTTCCAGGGCTCGTTTGTCTGGGGTGTCTGGGTAGCGGAACCTCAGCGGCCTTCTCGCTGCGGGATCCATTTCTCATGTATGTCCGATACACAGCGAAATGGCTGTCCTCGCGAGAAGGCCGCTGAGAACCCGCCGGTGGTCGTTTTGCGTGGGTGGGCTATGCGCTGACGCGCATCCAGGCACGGCCTTCGGCCGCAAGGCACGGCTTCGCCGCAAGGCACGGCTTCGCCGCGAGGCACGGCCTTTGGCCGCGAAGCACGGCTATCGCCGTAGGGCACGGCTATCGCCGCAAGGCAGGCTTGCTTCGCTTTGCCCTTGACGGGCTTCGTCGCCGACTGCGCGGCTTCGCCGCGTGGCACGGCTATCGCCGCGAGGCATGGCTTCGCCGCCGAGTGCACGGCTACCGCCGCGAGGCATGGCTTCGTCGTGGGGTGTGGACTTTGGTCGCTAGGTAGGTGTGGCTTCGTCGTTGGTTGTGCGGCTTCGCTGGTTGGTGGGGTTGGGTTTGTTCGGTCATTGCGGGGCTTGTCGTTGACTGGTTCGCGGTGGGGCGTCGGGTGGGGGACTGGGTGGCGTGGCCGCCGCGATGGTGGCGTAAGCCGGTCAGGGCAGGGCGATCGGGTGGGCGATGTGATCTCCTGAGTGCTGCACGTTTTCGGGTCCGATGGGTTGAGGAGGTTCGGGCGGATGGCCATTTCAGGTGCGTTGCGCCGGGTCGCCGGGTCGGCGGCGGTCTTGCTCAGTGCCGCTTTGATCGCCGCGGGCTGCACCGATGGGGCGGCGCCGCCTCCGCAGCCGCCCCCTGCGGGAGGTGAGTCGGGGCCGGCTTCCTACCCGGCCGAAGGCGTGCCGGAAGTGGTGCCGCAGCCGCAGAAGACGGAGCGGCTCGGCGAAGACCTGGCGGTGCGCGGCAAGGTCGAACTCGTCGTCGACCCGTTCGTGGACCAGGCGACGCGGGACTTGGCGCAACGCGTGCTGCGCGAAGCCGGTGCCTCCGATGTGATCGTGCGCGAACCCGGGCCGCCCGCCGAGGACTCGACGCTGCTGGTGCGGATCGGCGACCGGATGGCTCCGGGCATCGTGAAGGGCCTGCAGGACAACGGTTGGGGAGCGCCGTCCCCGCTGCCCGCCGAGGGCTACGTGTTCGCCGCCCGCGGCGGTCAGGAAACCGTGGTGCTCGGCGCGGACGACGCGACCGGTGCCTACTACGGCGTGCAGACGTTGCGGCAACTCGCCTCGCCCGGCCGGATCGCCGGGGTCGGCGTGGTGGACGAGCCGAACATGCCGCTGCGCGGATCGATCGAAGGCTTCTACGGCAGCCCGTGGACGCACGCCGAACGGATGGATCAGCTCGCCTTCTACGGCGACGTCAAGCTCAACACCTACATCTACGCGCCGAAGGACGACCCGTACCACCGGGAACGCTGGCGCGAGCCGTACCCGGCGGACAAGCTCGACGAGGTCGAGCAGCTCATCGGCCAGGCCGGGGCGCACCACGTGAAGTTCACCTTCGCGCTCTCGCCGGGAACGTCGATCTGCTACAACGACCCGGGCGATTTCCAAGCGCTGCTGGCGAAATTGCAAGCCGTGTACGACTCGGGGGTGCGGGACTTCTCCGTGCCGTTCGACGACATTTCCTACACCCGCTGGAACTGCGGCGAGGACCAGGCGAAGTACGGCGCTCCGGGCGAAGCCGCCGCGGGCCGCGCGCAGGCCGAACTGCTCAGCCGGGTGCAGCGCGAATTCATCGACACCCACCCCGGTGCACAGCCACTGCAGATGGTGCCGACCGAGTATTCCGACTACGAGGATTCGGCGTACAAGACGGCGGTGCGCGAAGGGCTGGATCCGCGGGTCGTGGTGATGTGGACCGGGGACGGCGTGATCCCCGAACAGATCACCGTCTCCGATGCCGAGAAGGCCGCCGAAGTGTGGGGGCGGAAGGTGTTCCTCTGGGACAACTATCCGGTCAACGACTTCGACAAATCCGTGGGACGGCTGCTGCTCGGGCCGTACGGGGAACGTGAGCCCGGGTTGAGCGAACAGCTCGTCGGCGACGTGTCGAATCCGATGAACCAGGCGGCGGCCAGCAAGGTCGTTGAGATCGGGGCGGCCGACTTCGCCTGGAACGACGACGACTTCGACGCGCAGCGCGCGCATCGCGCGGCGGCCCGCTACCTGGCGACCGATCCGGCGGCGGCGCTGCGGCCCGCTTCGGCGGCCGACCCGGAGACCACCCGTGCACTGCTGGTGTTCTTCGACCTCAACACCATGTCGCCGCTGGCCAACGGGTCCCCGTGGCAGCCGCCGGCACCGGAGCTGGACCGGCGGCTGGAAGAGTTCCGCGGTGAGTGGGACGGCGGTGACCGCGCGGCGGCGCTCGCCGGGCTGCGCGACTACGCCCAGCAGATCGCGCAGGCGCCCGAACGGATCCGGTCCTCGGCGCCGAAGGACTTCGCCGCCGACTCCGAACCGTGGTTGCAGGCCACCGACCTGTGGGGCGACGCGCTCGTGACCACAGTGGACGGGTTGCAGGCGCGGCAGGACGGCAACCAGGCGGTCGCCGACGAGCGGTTCGCCGCGGCCGCGGACCTGGCGCGGCGGGCCGAAGGCGTGCAGACGGTTCCGGGCGAGACCCGGCCGCAGGGCGCCGTCCGGCTCGCCGACGGAGTGCTGGACGTCTTCATCCGGGAGGCACCACAGCTGCCCTAGCGGGCTCTGCCGGTGCAACGACCCATCACTCCTGCGGGACGACGGCCCAGCAGATCGCGTAGAGCAGGATTCCCGAGCCGAAGCCGAGGACGGTGGCGGCGACGAGGCCAACCCGGACCACGGTGGCGTCGATGCCCAGCAGGTCGCCGGCGCCGCCGCACACTCCGGCGATCATCCCGTCGCGCCGCCGCCGGAACTTCCGAGGTTCCGGGGCGGCGCCGGGCGTGGAGTCGGCGGGCCGGTCGAACGAGGTGCGGCCGGTGTCGCGGGCGTCCGTGCCGGACTCGGCGCCGGAGCCGAAGTTCCCGGCATCGTGCCCGCCGCCGGAGATCGTCGACGCGGACGTGTCCTCGGGCTGGGCGGTCTCGTTGAAGCGGTGGTGCGTCGTCTCGGTCATGGTTGTCAGCTTGTCGTTCGAGCGGGACGGAAACCTCCGGGACGCCCCCGGGGTGAACCCCGATCTCGCCCGCCGCATCCACTCAGGGCGTCCCCGGCTCCGCGCGAGGACCCGGCTGACATGATCAGCTCGACGGAAGGGGTGGCGGCATGAGCCGGTTCAGCGGATTTCCCGCGCACGTCGAGAAGTACGTCGGCACCGTTCGCGGCGCCGACAGCAGGGACACCGAGGGGCGCGAACGCGACTACCACCTCGTGTACTGCGACCACCACTCCGGCCCGTACGTGTCGGTGCTGACCAGCGGCCTGCGCGAGCACACGGCGGGAGCGCCGCTGCCGCAGGAGGTGCTGTGCACGGTGCACGCCGACCAAGAGCGGTACGGGCGGCACCTGACCTCGGTGATCGCCGAACTGCTCACCGAGTCCGGCAGCCGGGTCGGTTACGGCGCCCTGATCATGAACGATCGCGCGTTGCTGCCCGAAACCGAGATCGCGGGCGCCCTCGCCGCGCCGCACCCCTACCTGGCCGACGATTTCGACGTGCTGCTCGACGGCGACGGCACCCCGGTGCTGCAGCTGATCACGCTGCTGCCGATCACCCGCGGCGAATCCCAGCTGGTGGCCCGCTACGGCCGAGACGCCCTCTACGACCGCTGGGAACAACACCGCACCGACCTCACCGACATCCGCCGCCCCAGCGTCAGCTGAACGTTCCCCCGCTCAGGTGAATGGCCCTTTGCCCGGCGAAACCGCTCAAAGGGGACGTCCACTCGGTGCCGTCAGTGGAGTGAACGTCCCGTTCGACCGGTGGGACCGGGCGAAGGAGGCGTTCACCTCGAGGTGGTGGGGGCGCTTACGCTCGCGGTATGGCGGATGACGGTGAGGTGCTGGGAATGCGGTCTCCGGGCGACGTGGCCGTGGCGTTGGACGAGACGGGTTACCTGCCGGACGCGGGCATCGCGACCGCCGCGTTCCTCGCGCTGAAGATGCGCCGCCCCCTGCTGTGCGAGGGCGAACCGGGCACCGGCAAGACGGCGCTCGCGCAGTCGCTGGCGGTGGCGCTGAACGTGGACCTGATCCGCCTGCAGTGCCACGAGGGCATCGACGCCGCGCAAGCGCTCTACGACTGGGACTTCCCCCGGCAGCTGCTGCACCTGCGCACCCTGGAAGCGGCCGCCGACGGCGCGCTGGACGCGGACGCCGCCGAATCCTCCCTGTACACGGAACGTTTCCTGCTGGCCCGCCCGCTGCTGCGCGCGTTGCGGGAAGCGCCGTGCGTGCTGCTGGTCGACGAGATCGACCGCGCCGACGACGAATTCGAGGCGTTCCTGCTGGAGGTCCTGTCCGAGTACGCGGTGAGCATCCCCGAGTTCGGCGAGGTCCGCGCCGCAGTGCCGCCGGTGGTGGTGCTGACGTCGAACCGCACTCGCGAAGTGCACGACGCGCTCAAGCGCCGCTGCCTCTACCACTGGCTGGAACACCCGGACCTGGAACGCGAAGTGGGGATCCTGCGCCGCAGGCTGCCGGACCTGGACGCGCGGCTGGCCGGCCAGGTGGCGGAAACGGTGCAGCGGATGCGGGAACTGGAGCTGGTCAAACCACCGGGCGTCGCCGAAGCGCTGGACTGGGCGCAGGCACTGCAAGCCCTGGGCGGCGAGCTCGATCCGGACACGGCGGCCGCCACGCTGGGCGCGGTCCTGAAGTACCGGGAGGACACCGACCGGGTCCGCGCCACCGGTCTGCTGAGCGAACTCACCGGCACGGGCTGAAGGAGCCTTCCAGGACGACCTGCCTAGCGGGTCGGATGGTCGGCTCGCACCGGTGATCGCCGCTCGGCGGCTTCGCCGCGAACAGCGCCGAAAATCGTTCTGCGGGAGTGCGCGGTTCGCGCGGCACAATGGGGAAATGGAGACGGTCGCCGGTCTGGTCGGGTTCGCCCGATCGCTGCGGTTCGCGGGCATGGCCTGCGGACCCGACCGGGTGCAGGCGTTCCTCGCCGCGACCGAGCACACCGGACTCGCCGAGCGCTCCGCCGTGTACTGGGCGGGCCGGTTGACGTTGTGCTCCGACCCGGAGGACCTCGCCCGCTACGACGCGGCGTTCGCCTCCTGGTTCGGCGCGGCGCCCCCGCCGGTCGCCGAGGTGCCGAGCGCGCCGCGCCCGGCACGGATCGCCGCGCTCAGCACCGGATCCGACGGCGAGGACACCACCGACGACGATCCGATCAAGGCGGCGGCCAGCGCCGACGAAGTGCTGCGCCACCGCGACCTGGCCGACCTCGGCGAGGCCGAACGCGAACACTTGCGCCGACTGCTCGCGGGGTTGCGCCCGGACCCGCCGAGCCGTCCGGCGGTGCGGTGGCACCGGTCGCGGCGCGGCCCGCTGGATTCCCGCGCGACGCTGCGGAACATGCTGCGCAGCGGCGGCGAACCGCTGCGCCTCACCCGGCGCCACCGAGGCCGCAGGCCGCGCCGGGTGGTGCTGCTGATCGACGTGTCCGGCTCGATGAGCCCGTACGCGGACGCGCTGCTGCGCTTCGCACACGTGGTGACCCGCCGTGCTCCCGCGAGCACCGAAGTGTTCACCCTCGGCACCCGGATGACCCGGGTGACCAGGCAACTGCGCCAGCGGGACCCGGAGCACGCGCTGCACGCGGCGTCGAAAGCGGTGCCCGACTTCTCCGGTGGCACCCGGCTCGGGGAGACGCTGCGGGCCTTCCTGGACCGGTGGGGGCAGCGGGGCGTGGCCAGAGGGGCGGTCGTCGTGGTGTTCTCCGACGGCTGGGAACGCGGCGACGTGAGCCTGCTCGGCGAGCAACTGCGCAGGTTGCGGCGGCTGGCCCGAGCCGTGGTGTGGGCGAATCCGCACGCCGGGCACGAGGGGTACGCGCCGGTGCAGTCCGGGATCGTCGCGGCGCTGCCGCACCTGGACGGGCTCGTAGCCGGACACAGCCTCGGCTCGTTGCAACGAGTGTGGTCGTGGGTGTTGCGCCTCGGCGGGAATGCGCCGGGTGCCGCGAGTGCTGAGATGTCCATGACTCGGGACGCCGGGGGCTCTCCGGATGCCGGGGAGTCTCGGGATGCCGGGGAGTCTCGGGATGCCGGGGAGTCTCGGGATGCCGAGGGCTCTCGGAAAGCCGGGAGAACCCGGAAAGCCGGGTAAGCGCGGGAAAGTGCCGGCAATGGCGGAGGTGGGCTGTGCGTGACGTGCTCGACGAGGTGGCCGAACGGTGGGAGTCCGGAGAGGCGGTGGGACTCGGCACCGTGGTGGCCACCTTCCGGTCCGCGCCGCGGCCGCCGGGCGCCTCGATGCTGGTGACGCGGACCGGTGAGGCCGTCGGCAGCGTGTCCGGCGGCTGCGTGGAAGGCGCCGTGTACGAACGAGCCACGGCGGCGCTCGACGGCGAACCCGCCGCGTTGCAGCGCTACGGCGTCAGCGACGACGACGCGTTCGCGGTCGGCTTGACCTGCGGCGGCATCCTCGACGTGTTCGTGGAACGGGTGGATCGCGAAACGTTCCCCGACTTCGACGCCGTGGCCAAATCGGTGCGCGAAGAGGAACCGGTGGCGGTCGCGACCGTCGTCGACCACCCCGACGCCGCGCGGATCGGCTCGCACCTGCTGGTGTGGAACGAGCGGACCCAGGGCAGCCTCGGCGAAGCGCGCATCAACGACGCGGTGGCCGACGACGCGCGCGGCATGCTCGCCAGCGGGCGCAGCGGCGTCCTGGAATACGGGCCGCAAGGCCAGCGGCGCGGCGAAGGCATGCGGGTCTTCGTGAACTCCTTCGAACCGCCGCCGCGGATGCTGGTGTTCGGCGCGATCGACTTCGCGGCCGCGATGGCGCGCATCGGCTCGTTCCTCGGCTACCGGGTCACGGTGTGCGACGCGCGGCCGGTGTTCGCCACGCACAGCCGGTTCCCCGGCGTGGACGACGTCGTCGTGGACTGGCCGCACCGCTACCTCGCCGCCGAAGCCGAAGCGGGACGGCTCGACGCGCGGACCGCGGTGATGGTGCTGACGCACGACCCGAAATTCGACGTGCCCGTGCTGGAACTCGCGCTGCGGCAGCGCATCGGCTACGTCGGCGCCATGGGCTCACGGCGCACCCACGACGACCGGATGCGGCGACTGCGGGAGAACGGAGTGGCCGAAGCGGACCTGGCCCGGCTGTCCTCACCGATCGGCCTGGACCTGGGAGCCCGCACGCCCGAGGAGACCGCGGTGTCCATCGCGGCGGAGCTGATCGCGTTGCGCTGGGGCGGCCACGGCGCCCGCCTCGCCGAAACGGAAGGCCCGATTCACCGCTGAGCTTCTCGTCCGCCGGTCTTTTTGCTTTGGTGGTCGGGTGGCGGAACCTCAGTTGGTCTCTCGCTGCGGGATCTTTTTCCCAAGTGGCTCCGCCACGAGGGAAAAAGCTGTCCTCGCGAGAGACCAACTGAGAACCCGCGGGTGGTCTGCTTCTTGACGTGGGCTATGTGCTTCGCACATACAGGCACGGCTATCGCCGCAAGGCACGGCTTCGCCGTAAGGAGTCGGCTTCGCCGGAAGGATTCGGCTTCGCCGGAAGGCACGGCTTCGCCGTAAGGAGTCGGCTTCGCCGGAAAGATTCGGCTTCGCCGGAAGGCGCGGTATTCGGGCGTAGATATGGCCTTCCGTCGCGAAGTGCGGGTTCGGCGTTGGCTGGGTGGTTTTCGGGTGGGATTCGGCTTGCCTGGGGCGGGGTGGCGTAGCAGGCTCGGGTACGTGACGTCCGTCACTCGAACGGGGTCACGTGTTCCCGAACGCCCGCTCCCGCGGCCCGTCCTCTGGAGGCCCGATGCCGCGCATCACCGTCAACGTCGACGGCACCGAATACACCGACGACGTCGAACCTCGCACCCTGCTCGTTCAGCACCTCAGGGAACGGCTGGGCAAGGTCGGCACCGTCGTCGGCTGCGACACCAGCAACTGCGGTGCGTGCACCGTCCACCTGGACGGGCACAGCGTCAAATCCTGTTCCGTGCTGGCCGTCCAGGCCGACGGCCACGACATCACCACGATCGAAGGACTCGCCCGCGACGGCGAGCTGCACCCGATGCAGCAGGCGTTCCACGACAACCACGCGCTGCAATGCGGCTTCTGCACTCCCGGCATGATCATGCAGTCGCTCGACCTGCTCGCCGAGACACCGGACCCCGATGACCAGCAGGTCCGCGAAGGACTCGAAGGCAACCTCTGCCGCTGCACCGGCTACCAGAACATCGTCCGAGCCGTCCGCGACGCCGCGCAGCGGATGCGGCCGGGAGCCGGGCCGGCCATCGAGCACACCGAGGACGCCCCGCGACAGCGCGCCGGAGAGCAGCAGGCCGAGGTGACGCAGCCATGACCGCCACCGCAGAGCCCGAACTCGGCCGCCCCCGCAAGCGCAAAGAGGACGCCCGACTGATCACCGGCCGCACTCGCTGGACCGACAACATGGTGCTGCCGGGCATGCTGCACCTGGCGGTGCTGCGCAGCCCCGCCGCGCACGCCCGGATCGCCTCGATCGACACCGAACGCGCCCGCCGGATGCCCGGTGTCCGCGCGGTCCTCACCGGCCGGGACATCGCGGCCGAACAGGGCAGCCTGCCGTGCGCCTGGCCCATCACCGAGGACATGCTCGCCCCGCAGGCTCCGTCGCTGGCGGTGGACGTGGTGCACTTCGCCGGTGAGGCCGTCGCCGTCGTCGCCGCCCGCAGCGCCGCGGAAGCGCACGACGCGCTCGACGTGATCGACGTGGACTACGACGACCTGCCCGTCGTGCTCGACCTCACCGCCGCCGCGGGCGACGATTCCCCGCCGGTGCACGAAGAACTCGGCACGAACCGCAGCGCCACCTGGACCTTCGACTCCGCCGAGGCCGGGACCGGCGGCGACGTGGAGCGCGCGCTCGCCGACGCGGAGGTGCGGGTGGACCGCACGTTCCGCCAGCAGCGGCTCATCCCCGCGTTCATGGAACCCCGATCGGTCGTGGTGGACCCGACCGGCGAGCAGTTCACGATGTGGTCGGCCACCCAGGTCCCGCACATCCTGCGGCTGATGCTGGCGATGACGCTGAACGTCCCGGAACACCAGGTCCGGGTCATCGCGCCCGACGTGGGCGGCGGGTTCGGCGGCAAGCTCCAGGTGACGCCGGAGGAGATCATCACCTTCCTGCTGGCGCGCAGGCTCGGCGTGCCGGTGAAGTGGACCGAGTCGCGCTCCGAGACGATGATCGCCGCGCACCACGGCCGCGACCAGGTGCAGCGGCTGTCCATCTCGGCTCGCCGGGACGGCACCGTCACCGGGCTGAAAGTGGAGCTGCTGGCCGACATGGGCGCCTACCTGCGGCTCGTCACACCCGGGGTGCCGATCTTGGGCGCGTTCATGTTCAACGGGATCTACAAGTTCCCCGCCTACCACTTCAGCTGCACCAACGTGTTCACCAACAAGACCCCCACCGACGCCTACCGCGGCGCCGGACGGCCGGAGGCCACGTTCGGCATCGAGCGGATGATGGACGAGCTCGCCGCCGAACTCGGCATGGACCCGATGGAGCTGCGCCGCAAGAACTGGATCGAGCGCGAGGAGTTCCCGTTCGACACGGTGGCCGGGCTGACCTACGACTCCGGTGACTACGCGGCCGCCACGGACAAGGCGATGCGGCTGCTGGGCTACGAGGAGCTGCGCGCGGAGCGGGCGGAACGCAGGCGGCGGGGCGCGACGGTGCAGCTGGGCATCGGGATCTCCACGTTCACCGAGATGTGCGGCCTCGCCCCGTCCCGCGTGCTCGGTTCGCTGTCCTACGGCGCGGGCGGCTGGGAACACGCGGCGATCCGGGTGTTGCCCACCGGCAAAGTCGAGGTCGTCACCGGTGTCTCACCGCACGGGCAGGGCCACGAGACGGCGTGGAGCCAGATCGTCGCCGACCGCCTCGGCATCCCCTTCGACGACATCGCGGTGCTGCACAGCGACACGCAGAGCTCACCGAAAGGCCTGGACACCTACGGTTCGCGGTCGCTCGCGGTCGGCGGCATGGCGGTGGTCGCCGCGGCCGACAAGGTGATCGACAAGGCCCGCAGGATCGCGGCCCACCTGATGGAGTGCGCCGAGGACGACGTCGAATTCACCGAGGGCAGGTTCGGCGTGCGCGGCACCGACCGGGCCACCGCGCTGGGCGAGGTGGCGCTGGCCGCGTTCGCGGCGCACGACCTGCCGGACGGTGTCGAGCCGACCCTGGACGCCGAGGCCGTCTTCGACCCGGAGAACTTCTCGTTCCCGCACGGCACCCACCTGTGCGCGGTCGAGGTGGACACCGAGACGGGACGGGTGCGGATCCGGAAGTACGCGTGCGTGGACGACGTCGGGACGGTCGTGAACCCGCTCATCGTGGAAGGCCAGGTGCACGGCGGGCTCGCGCAGGGCATCGCGCAGGCGTTGTTCGAGGAAGCGGTCTACGACGAGGACGGCACGCTCACCACCGGGACGCTGGCGGACTACCTGGTGCCGTCCGCGGTGGACCTGCCCGAGTACGTCACCGACCGCACCGAGACGCGGGCGACGTCGAACGTGCTGGGAGTGAAGGGCGTCGGGGAGGCGGGCACGATCGCCTCCACTCCGGCGGTGGTCAACGCGGTGGTGGACGCGATCCGGCATCTCGGGGTGACCGATGTGGAGATGCCGTGCTCGCCGCAGCGGGTGTGGCGGGCGATCACCGGGGCACGCGCCTCCGGTGCGACCGCGCCGGAATCCGGTGGCGGCCTGGGCTCGATGAACGTGACGGGAGGGACCCGATGATCCCCGCAGCCTTCGACTACGTCTCACCGTCCACAGTGGATGAAGCGGTGCTGGCGCTGCAGCAGGCCGGTGACGAGGCCAAGGTGCTCGGCGGCGGGCAGAGCCTGCTGCCGGTGCTGCGGATGCGGCTCGCCGACCCGCAGCTCGTCGTCGACCTGGGCCGGATCCCGGAGTTGCGCGGCGTGCGCGCCGACGGCGACGGCATCGCCATCGGCGCCATGACCACGCACCACGAGATCACCCGCGATCCGCTGATCCACGAACACCTGCCGCTGCTGGCACTGGCCACCCGCACCGTCGCCGACCCGCAGGTGCGTCACCGCGGCACGTTCGGCGGGTCGCTCGCGCACGCCGACCCGGCCGGGGACCTGCCTGCGCCCGCGTTGGCGCTGGACGCCGAGATGGTGCTCGCCGGACCGGACGGGCGTCGCACGGTGCCCGCCGCCGAGTTCTTCGTGGACTTCTTCACCACCGCCCTCGAAGCGGACGAACTGCTGGTGGAGGTGCGGTTGCCGAAGTGGACGGGCTGGTCGGCGCACTACGAGAAGTTCAACAGGGTCGCCCAGGCCTGGTCGATGGTCGGCGTGGCCGCCGCCGTCCGCGTCGACGACGGCACCATCGCCGAGGCTCGTGTCGGACTCACCAACATGGGCGCCACCCCGATCCGGGCCGCGGGCGTGGAACAAGCGCTCGTCGGGGCACCGGCCACCGCCGACGCGATCCGGCAGGCCGCCCGGCACGCCGCCGACGGCACCAGCCCCACCGCGGACGCGAGCGCCGACGTGGACTACCGGGAGCACCTCGCCGAAGTGCTCACCGGGCGTGCGGTGTCCGCGGCCGCCGGGGTGTAGGAATGGACGGGTCGGTGCGTCGTGCGGCGCACCGGCCTCCCTGGTGCACCGCAGCGTGCGCGGGGAGACTGGCGCGGGTGGTCGTCGGCCGGGGACACGTCCCCGTGCACGCCCGGCGCGGCCCGCGGAGCTTCGCCCCGCACACCGTGCGGCGATCTACCAGGAGGACTTGTCCCGTGCAGATGCAGCACCACTTCACCGTTCCGGTACCGGTCGACGTGGCGTGGCCGGCGATCATCGACCCCGAGCGGGTCGCCCCGTGCATGCCCGGAGCCACTCTCAGCAGCGCCGAGGGCAACGACTTCGCCGGCTCGGTGAAGGTGAAGCTGGGGCCGATCTCCTTGCTGTACAAGGGGACCGGATCCTTCAAGGAGGTCGACGAGGCGTCGCGCCGGGTCGTCATCGACGCCAGCGGCAAGGACTCCCGAGGCAACGGGACCGCGGCGGCGACCGTCACCGTGACGCTCACCGCCGACGGGGAGAGCACCTCGGCGCAGGTCGACACGGATCTGAAGGTGACGGGGAAACCGGCGCAGCTCGGGCGCGGCCTGATGTCCGAGGTGGGCGGCAAGATCTTGAACCAGTTCGCGGGCAACCTGGCCCGGAGCCTGACCGGGGACGACACCGGCGAGGCGGCCGCTTCCGCCGGTGCGAAACCCGGCACGACGGAAGACACCGGCAAGGCAGGCGGAACGCCCCGGCCGGGCGCGAAGTCGGGTGAGACTTCGAAGTCCGGTGAAGCGGCGAAGTCGGGTGAGGCCTCGAAGTCCGGTGAAGCGGCGAAGTCGGGTGAGGCCTCGAAGTCCGGTGAAGCGGCGAAGTCCGGTGAGGCCTCGAAGTCCGGTGGGGCCTCGAAATCCGGTGGGGCCGCCAAGTCCAGTGGAGCGGCGAAGTCCGGTGAGTCGAAGGACTCCGACGCCGCGAAATCCACCGCCGGGCACTCGACGAACGGTGAGCACCCGTCGTCGGCGGAGGCGGCCGCGAAGGACGCGCGGGTCGGCCGCACCCCCGCATGGCGAGTCACCTCTCCCGCATCGGAGCGGACCGGATCCGCGGATGCGGTGGCCTCCTCCACGACGGCCGCCCAGCGTCCCGCGGGCCGCGCCGACGCCGTGGTCACGGGGAGCCCGGTGCCGAACAACGAGGCCATCGACCTGCTGGGCGCCGCCGGCACCCCGGTGCTCAAGCGGGCGGCGCCGATCGTCGCGACCGTGCTGGTCGCGGGGCTGCTGCTGCGCTGGCTCCGCCGTCGTCGTCACCGCGGCTGACCGGAAGCGCCCGCCCCCACCGGGACTCGCGATCCCATGCCATGTCCCCTTGAACCGGTCCCACCCGGTCAAATGGGCCGTTCACCCGGTGCGGCTCGTGCGGTGAACGGTCCATTCGCCCAGTGCTACTGGGCAAAGGAGGCATTCACCCGACCTGCCTGGGGCCGGGAGATCGGAAGTGTCGCTGTGGGATCCGGGGTGCGGGTCACTTGCGGGGTTCGCGAGTGCCTGCGCTGACGACTCCGGCGCGGTGGGTCCAGCCCAGCGCCGTGTAGAGGTGGCGGCCCTGCTTGCTGGCGGTGAGCAGGCCTGTTTCGGCTCCGAGACCGGTCGCCGCGCGGACCAGCGAGCTCATCACCGCGCCGCCCAGGCCACGCCTCCGGTGCGTGCGATAGGTGGCGATGTTGTGCGCCACGGCCACCCCGTCGTGCACCACCATGATCCCGTGAGCGGCGGGCCTGCCGTGCTCGTCGGCGATCCGGATGTCGAGGATCGGCCCGTCCCGGTCCAGCGACACCGAGTACGGGTCGACGACCGGTAGATCGGGGTGATCGCGCAGGTCGATCGTCATGAAGTGCTCCTGCTCGGCGGCGAGGCGGAGTCCTTCCTCGCCGAGCACCGCCGTGACCTCCCGCGGCGCGGTCGTCGGCACGGTCAACCAGTCCGGGTGCGGCGAACCGGCGACCTGCGCGGCGAGTGCGCGCAGCGCCGCGGGATCTCCGTCGGCGTCGAGCACGATGCTCTCCAAGTGGCGGCCGGGTTTGCCGGACAGCACATGCAACGCCCCGTCCGCCTCGTCCGCCGGAGCCAGCCCGCACGCCACGCCCCAGCCGTGCTGCCAGCAGCGGACCAGGTCGGTGAGGGGATGCGCGGGAGCGGTCATGCCCCCACCCAACCACCTCGCCCCGCCCCGACGAGCCGCCGCACCTGACCGGAGGAAGTGAACGGAGGAAGTGAACGGACCGTTCGTCCAACGGGATGGGACGAACGGTCCGTTCACCCTTGGTGAGATCTCGCTGCGCTTATCGCGCGTGGGTGTGTCGGCGAGGTGCGGCGGGCGGCGGGCAGCGCGATGCGACGGTTCGAAGGGGAGTGAACGGACCGTTCGTCCAGCGGGATGGGACGAACGGTCCGTTCACTCCATTCCGGTGCGGGTGTGGGCCGGGATCAGCCGTCGGTGAGCAGGGCGTGCACGCGGACCAGGCGGTCGAGCCAACGGCGTTGATCTTCGGCGCCGGGGGTGGCGGCGGCGACCCGCGCCGGGTCCGGCAGCGGAGCACGCCGCGGCACCGGCAGCAGGCCCTCCCGAGGCACCAGCGACTCGCTCACCACGTCCCCGTCCAGCAGCGACATGGTGCCCAGGCCGCAGGCGAACGGCAGCTCCGGCAGCGCGCCGGCCAGTGCGAGCTGCGCGGACAGCCCCACGCTCGTCTCCACGGCCGAGGACACCACGCACGGCAGCCCGCACGCCTCCGCGACGCGCAACGCTCGCCGCACCCCGCCGAGCGGGGTCGCTTTGAGCACCGCGACGTCGGCGGCCTCGGCGACCGCCACCTTCATCGGGTCCTCGGCGCGGCGGATGGATTCGTCGGCGGCGATGCGCACGGTCACCTTGCGGCGCACCGCGGCGAGGTCCTCGATCGTCGGGCTCGGCTGTTCCACGTACTCCAGGCCGCCCGCCGCCCGGTCCAGTTCGGCGATGCGGGCGACGGCGGTGTCCACGTCCCACGCTGCGTTCGCGTCCACCCGGATCGCCCCGGACGGCCCCAGCGCGTCCCGGACGGCCGCGACCCGCTCGATGTCGTCGGCGGGAGTCTGGGAGCGTTCGGCGACCTTGACCTTCGCCGTCGTGCAGCCCGAGGCCGTGACGATCGCGTGCGCCTTGGCCGCGTCCACGGCGGGCACCGTGCAGTTCACCGGCACCTGGTCGCGCACCGGTTCCGGCCAGTCGCCGGCGCAGGCCTCGAGTGCCGCTGCCAGCCAGGGCACCGACTCGGCGTCGTCGTAGTCCTCGAACGGGCAGAACTCGCCCCACCCGGCAGGGCCGCCGAGCAGCACGCCTTGTCTGCGGGTGATGCCGCGGAACCGGGTGCGCATCGGCAGGCCGTACACGCGGACCGCGTCGAGCTCGGCCAGGCTGATCGTCGCCCCGTTCGCGGTCATGTCTGATCCTTCCGGCTCGGCCGTCACCACGGCGTTCCTCCCGCACCTCGGCGTCATCGTCGCGCCCGTGCGGCCTTTCCGCGGACCCGGGCGGGACGCGTGCAATGACGCCGTGGGCCATGCAGGTGTTCCCGCATCACGCCCGACGCGAAGCACCGACCTCCGCTCAGGAGGCCGGTGCGATCGGATCCGCGCGCGTCAGGCGACGCTGGGACGGCCCAGGTCGAACACGTCGACCTCGAACCTGGCCCACTGCTGGCGCAGCGTGGTCACCCCGTGGTCGAGGATGTAGTTCAACTCGCCCAGGGTCACGGGCAGCAGCGTGTACACCTGCAGCTGCTCGTTGCCGTCCGGATCGGTGAACCGGGTGAACTCCGGCGGGAACAGCGGATGGCCGCTGGCCAGGACGCCGTAGAACTCGGTACCGGGCAGCAGCGGGCTCTCGTTCGGCACGATCTGGTCCGGTACGAGGTGCGTTCCGCTCTGCACCAGCAGTTCGGACGTCACGTCCACCAGGTGCCTGGCCGCTTCGGCCTGCTCCTTGTAAACGGTGCAGGCCAGTTCCTGCGCGGGCTCGGCACCCAGCGGCTGGAACCGCAGACCGGAGCTGATCACGGTGCTCAGGTGATACTGCTCCAGGTGGAAGAACACCAGCCCGTAGCCGCGGTTCTCGCCGCGCACGTTGGGCGGCTCCGCGGCCGTGGGGGTGCCCGCGTGACGTTCGAGGTTCTCCGCCAGCCCGATGAACCGGTGTGCACCACCCATCGCGGTGTTGTGCTTCTCGGTGGTCATCCGATCTCCAGTGCTGCGTGTGCTGTCGCAACGGTAACCGGTGCCTGCTGCGGCACGGGCGGTTTCACCGACGACCACGAAAATACGACCTCGCTCCTGCGTCGTGGCGGCGGGTGCCGCAACCGATCACGTGTCCCGCGCTACACGGGCGCCGGCGCGGCTCAGCCGACATCGGGAAGGGCCGGTCCGAGCAGGTCGTCGGCGTCCACGATGCGGTAGGCGTAGCCCTGCTCGGCGAGGAACCGTTGCCGGTGCGCCGCGTAGTCGGTGTCCAGTGTGTCGCGGGAGACGACGGAGTAGAAGTGCGCCTGCTTGCGTTCGGATTTCGGCCGCAGCAACCGGCCCAGTCGCTGAGCCTCCTCCTGACGGGATCCGAACGTGCCGGAGACCTGCACGGCCACCGACGCCTCCGGCAGGTCGATGGAGAAGTTCGCCACCTTGGACACGACGAGCCTGTTGATCTCGCCGTTGCGGAAGGCGTCGAACAGCTTCTCCCGCTCCTTGTTCTTCGTGGAGCCCTCGATGATCGGGGCGTCCAGCGCCTCGCCGAGTTCGTGCAGCTGCTCCAGGTAGGCGCCGATGACCAGCGCGGGCTCACCCGGGTGCTGGTCGAGGATGGCGCGCACGACGGGGGCCTTGGTGCGCGCGGTGGAGCACACCTTGTAGCGCTCCTCGGCCTCGGAGGTCGCGTACTGGAGGCGTTCGTTCTCGGTGAGCGTGACCCTGACCTCGACGCAGTCGGCGGGCGCGATCCAGCCTTGGGACTCGATGTCCTTCCACGGAGCGTCGAAGCGCTTCGGGCCGATCAGCGAGAACACGTCGCCTTCGCGGCCGTCCTCGCGCACCAGGGTGGCGGTGAGGCCGAGGCGGCGGCGGGACTGCAGGTCCGCGGTCATCCGGAACACCGGGGCGGGCAGCAGGTGCACTTCGTCGTAGACGACGAGGCCCCAGTCGCGGGAGTCGAACAGCTCCAGGTGCTTGTACTCGCCCTTCGACTTGCGGGTGATCACCTGGTAGGTGGCGATGGTGACCGGGCGGATCTCCTTCTTCTCCCCGGAGTATTCGCCGATCTCCTCTTCGGTGAGCGAGGTGCGTTCGATCAGCTCCCGCTTCCACTGCCTGCCCGCGACGGTGTTGGTGACCAGGATCAACGTGGTCGCGCCCGCTTCGGCCATGGCGGCGGCGCCGACGAGGGTCTTGCCCGCGCCGCAGGGCAGCACGACCACGCCGGAGCCACCGGCCCAGAACGACTGCACCGCTTGGCGCTGGTAGTCGCGCAGGCTCCAGCCGTCCTCGGCGAGTTCGATGGGGTGCGCCTCGCCGTCGACGTAGCCCGCGAGGTCCTCGGCGGGCCAGCCGATCTTGAGCAGCAGCTGCTTGAGCCTGCCGCGTTCGCTGGGGTGCACCGCGACGGTGTCGTCGTCGATGCGGTCGCCGAGCATCGGGATGATCTTCTTGTTCCGCAGGATCTCTTCGAGCACCGCCCGGTCCAGCGAGATCAGCACCAGGCCGTGCGCCGGGTCCTGGGCGAGCTGCAGCCGACCGAACCGGCCCATCGTCTCGACGATGTCCACCAGCAGCGGCTGCGGCACGGGGTAGCGGGAGTGCCGGACGAGGCCGTCCACCACCTGCTCCGCGTCGTGTCCCGCCGCGCGCGCGTTCCACAGCGCCAGCGGCGTGATCCGGTAGGTGTGCACGTGTTCGGGGGCGCGTTCCAGCTCGGCGAACGGTGCGATGGAGCCGCGGGCCTCGTCGGCTTGGGCGTGGTCGACTTCGAGCAGCAGGGTCTTGTCGGACTGGACGATGAGCGGTCCGTCGGTCACGGGTGCGACTCCTCGGGCTGGACGACTCTTTGCGCAGGTGATCGGGCGTGCGGAACAACGGCCGGACCGCCCTCCAGTATTCCACTGGTGCCGCGGGCGCCTGCCGCGCTACTGCTGAAGCGACTTCCGCGCCCAGAACGGGCAGGCGGCGAAGCCCAGCAACGGCGACCATCCGCTCAGCGGAATCCCGGACGGCGATCGGCCGGATGCGTCGCGTGCTGGCGAGGGGAATCTCTACGAGGTCGCGGGTTCGGGGTCCTCGACGGTGTTCTGGGGGATGATCTAGGAGTAGGCACTGGGTGATCCGCGGTTAGGGCCGCGCGCTGGGAAGGCACTTGAACATGAAGCTGAAGTACAGGTTGATCGCCGCGGTCGCGGCGCCGCTCGTCATCGGCGCGGGGACCACCGCGTGCTCCGGTGCGCCCGCGCCGGAACGCGCCGCTACGTTCGCGGCGGCCGACGCCGACGCCGGTGTTCGGGCCGGCGCCGAGTACGTGGCTCTGGGCAGTTCGTTCGCGGCCGGCCCGGGCATCACGCCGACCAAGCCCGGCAGCCCGGCAGAGTGCAAGCGCTCGACGCAGAACTACGCCAGCCGAGTCGCGGACCGTTCCGGCCTGGACCTGACCGACGTCAGCTGCAGCGGCGCCACCACGGAGAACATCCTCACCAAGTCCCAGGCCGGTCAGGACCCGCAGGTCTCGGCGGTCACCGCCGATACCCGGCTGGTCACGGTGACCATCGGTGGCAACGACGTGAACTACTCGGGAAGCCTGAGCGTCTACTCGTGCCACGACTCCAAGGGCAAGAACTGCGGGTCGGTCGATGAGGATGCGATCAACAAGGACCTCGGCACCGTGCGCGGCAAGATCGGCGATGTCGTTGATGCCTTGCACGATCGTGCGCCCGATGCCCGGATTCTTGTGGTCAACTACCTGACGGTCCTGCCGGGTGAGGGTGTGTGCGCCGGGGTGCCGCTCACCTCCGAGCATGCCGATTTCGAGCGCGACGTGGCGGCCCGGTTGAAGGACGCGACCAAGAAGGCGGCCGAGGAGAAGGGCGCGACCTTGATCGACGCGGCCGGGGCCTCCGCAAAGCACCACTCTTGCTCGGGCGACCCGTGGGTGGAGAAGTACGAGGTCTCCGATGGGCGCGCGGCTTACCACCCGAAGCCCGCCGGGATGCAGGGTGTCGCCGATCTGATCACCAAGCAGCTCGGCTGAGGTCGCGATCGCCCTGGCCGGTGCCGTGGTCACGGACGGCGTGGGGCTGGACACGATCCGCCGGTCAGGTGCGTGGCCGTGGTGGCCGTCGGCTAGGTTCCGCTCGTCCGTAGATCATTTAGGAGATGTCTTCGTGAGCGTTCCGCCGCAGGGTCCGCATCCGACGGGGAGTCCGCTACCACCGGCGGGGCGGCCACCGCAGCCGGCCGGGTATCCACCGGAAGCTCTGCAGGAATACGTGTACGGAGCCGCCGGCCAGCCTCGGTCGGGAGACCAGTCCCCTGGTTATCCACAGGCAGGACGCGCACAGCAGGGTTATCCACAGGTTTATCCCCAGGTGATGTCGTTCAGTCCACAACAACCAGGTCAGCCGCCCAAGAGGAGGCGCGGCGTGCTGGCCGGTGTGCTCGGCGGTGCCGGAGTCGTCCTCGCAGGCCTGCTCGTCATCGTGGGCAGCTCCTTCGCGGGGGCGGATGACGGCACTCCGGAGGTGGGTGAGTGCGTGGCGATCACGGACGACTCCAAGGACGACCTCGAATACGAGACCACCGGCTGCGGGACCGCGGCTTCCGACCACAAGGTCGCCCAGGTGCGGCAGAACTACACGAGCTGCGGGAACGGCGACTACTCCGAGATCACCCAGGGCAGCACCAGGCTGTGCCTGATCCCGGACGTCGCCGTCGGCGACTGCCAGCGGCTCCCCGGGGCGACCAGCGGCGGCGTCTCGGTCCCGACGGGCATCGACACCAAGGTGCCGTGCGGCTCCCCGGAGGCCGACGTCAAGATCGTCACCTCGGTGCGTTCCGGCATCGGCGAATCGGCCTGCCCGGAGGACACGGAGAACTACTCCGCCTTCAACGACCCGCCGAAGACCATCTGCCTCAAATGGTTGCATTGATCCACTGAGCGGACGTGCGGCGACCGCCCCGCGCATCGGGTGTGCTGGGGTGGCCGGAGCATCAAGGGAAAGGCCGTCATGGGTGAGCGCACGGTTCGGGACGTCACGAGGGAACTGCTGCGCGGGCTGGGACTGACCACCGTGTTCGGCAACCCCGGCACCACCGAGGTCCCCTTCCTCACCGACTGGCCGGACGACTTCCGCTACGTGCTGGGCCTGCAGGAGTCCGTGGTGGTCGCGATGGCCGACGGATACGCGCAGGCGCGGCGGTCCCCGGTGCTGGTGAACCTGCACTCGGCGGGCGGCGTCGGGCACGCGCTGGGCGCCGTGTTCACCGCCTACCGCAACCGCACTCCGATGATCGTCACCGCCGGGCAGCAGACCCGGACGCTGCTGTTCGACGAGCCGTTCCTCGGCGCGACGGACGCGGCCACGTTCCCCAAGCCGTACGTGAAGTTCAGCTACGAACCGGTGAGCGCGGCCGACGTGCCCGCCGCGATCGCCCGCGCGCACCAGCTGGCCATGACCCCGCCGCAGGGTCCGGTGTTCGTCTCG
Organism: Saccharopolyspora gloriosae; assembly: GCF_022828475.1. Classification (GTDB taxonomy): domain Bacteria; phylum Actinomycetota; class Actinomycetes; order Mycobacteriales; family Pseudonocardiaceae; genus Saccharopolyspora_C; species Saccharopolyspora_C gloriosae_A. The sequence continues at coordinate 486,930 of NZ_CP059557.1, forward strand.
ATCCCCGCCGACGATTGGGACCAGCCGGGCTTCGACGTCCCGCCACGTCCGGTCACTCCCGGTGCCGCGCCGGATCCGGACGCGATCGCGGAACTGGCGGCCGCGCTGGACGGCAGCGAACGCCCCGCGTTCGTGGTCGGCCCCGCCGTCGACCACGACGGGGTGGTGCCGGAGCTGGTCGAGCTGGCCGAACGCACCCGGGCCGCGGTGTGGGTGGCCCCGCTCTCGCCGCGCTGCTCGTTCCCCGAGGACCACCCGCGGTTCGCCGGATTCCTGCAACCGGAGCGGCGCCTGCTGGCCGCCGACCTCGCCGCCCACGACCTCGTCGTGGTGTGGGGAGCGCCGGCGTTCACCTACCACGTGTATCGGGGCGAGGCGGAGGCCGAACTGCCGGAGATGTTCCTCGTGCACGACGACCCCGACGTCCTCGCCCGAGCCCGTCGGGGCAGGGGAGTGCTGGGCACCGTCGCGCACGCGGTCCGCGGTGTCGCCGAGTCCGTCGGCCCCGGTGCACCGGGACCGGCCGAACCCGCGTCCTCGGCCGGCCCGCCGCGCCCGGCGGCGAGCACGCCGTTGAGCGCCGCCTACGCGCTCGCCGAACTGCGCGCCGCGTGGCCCGCCGAGGCGGTGGTCGTGGAAGAGGCGCCGAGCCACCGCAACGACCTGCACGACCACTTCCCGATCACCTCGCGGGACGGCGGCTTCTTCGCCTGCGCCTCGGGAGCGCTGGGCTACGGCATCGGCGCCGCGGTGGGGGCTGCGCTCGCGGAGCCGTCGCGCCCGGTGCTGGCGCTGCTCGGCGACGGCTCCAGCATGTACGGCTTCCAGGCCGTGTGGTCGGCGGTGCAGGAGCAGGCGCCGGTCACCTTCGCGATCTTGGACAACGCCCGCTACGCGGCGGTCGCGGTGCTCGGCGAGGCGGGCGGCGGGCGGAAGCTGCCCGGCGTCGAGCTGGGCGGCACGGACTTCGCCGCCCTCGCCCGCAGCCTCGGCTGCCCGGCGACCACGATCACCACCCCGGCGGAGCTGGCCGAAGCCCTGGCCGCCCGAGCGTCCGGTCCGCACCTGCTGCACATCAAGGTCGGCGCGGAACAACGCCACCTCTACTAGCCCCCGGCCCGCCCCGACCGAGGTCGATGTCCCCTTCGTTCGGTCCTGCCGGTCAACGGGAACGTTCACTTGGTGGTGCCGGTGGAGTGAATGCCCGGTCCTGTTGGGCGAAGGGCCATTGACCTGGTGCGGGTCGTCAGGGGCTTGCGGCGATCATGGTGCTGGCGTCGAGGGGCTCGTCGATGAAGGCGAACCGGTGCATCAGGTCCGAGACCCGCTGCATCTGGGTGCCGTCGGGAACCGCGCGGAAGGTGACCAGCGCCGTCTCGGCCGCGACCTCCGGGGAGATCCGGGCGATGTCCGGCAGCAGCGGCTCCACCGCCCGGCGATCCCTGGCCTCCAGCGTGGCGCGGGTGAGTCCGCGCTGGAACGCGGCGAGCGTGCGCGGGTTGTCCTGCACGAAACGTGCGGTGGCGCCGTAGCCGGACAGCGGCAGGCCGTCGGCGAGGCCGGTGGCCGCGTCGACGAGCGTCCGCGCGCTGCCCTCGCGGGTGGCGATGGTGATGAAGGGTTCCGTGAGCAGCGCCGCGTCGAGGCGCCGCTGCGCGAGGGCCGCGGGCATGTTCGGGAACGAGATCGGCGTCGGGTGCACGCCGTCGACGGGCACGCCCGCCTCGTGCAGCGCCGATTTGACCAGCAGGTCGGACACGGTGCCGATGGCGCTGACGCCGACCACCCGGCCCGCCAGGTCGGCGGGGGCGCGGACCGGTGAATCGGGCGGAACCATGATCACGGCGGTGCCGGGTGCGGCCGCCCCGGCGTCGGCGACGATGCGCAGGTCGGCGGCGCCTCGGGACTGCGCGGTCAGCAGCGGCACGTAGCTGCTCAGCGCCACGTCGTACTCGCCGCTGATCAGGGAGGTGAGCGCGGCGCTGCCGTCGGTGGCCTTGACGATCTCCACCTGGAGGCCTTCGTGCTGGAAGTAGCCGCGGCGCACGGCCAGCGCCAGCGGCGCGTACTCGGTGGTCGGCAGCGTGCCGACCCGGATCACGGCCTTCTCCACGTGGTCGTTGCCGCCGGCGGCCCGGGAGCCGCCGAGCAGCCCGCAGCCGCTGGTGGCGAGGAACGCGGCCGAGCCCGCCGCGGCGAGCAGTCCGCGCCGGGACAGCGACCTGTCAGGTAACCGTCGAGGGGAGCGAGCAGCGGACATGGCCGGGCCTCCTGGTCAGGGCGCAACACCGGTTGAGACAGCAGTTCGCCGGCGACCCGCCCCGGTCGCCGGCGACCCGGCTTCAGCTGTCTAGCGGCGCGCGATCACGCGCCACCGGTCGGATTCTGCTCCAACGGGGGCGGTTCGACCAGCATCTGGGAGACATCGATCTGCTTGTCGATCTGCCCGAAGCGCTTCATCAGGTCCGCGACCCGCTGCAACCGGGACGCGTCCATCGAGGTCGGGATCTTGCCGAGCTCCACGATCGGCGCGAGCTCCGGGGTGATCTTGGCGAATTGCGGGAGCAGCGGGGTGACTTCGGCGCGGTTCTGCCCGGTCACCTGGGCGCGCTGCACGGCCCGCTGGAAAGCCTTCAGCGTCTGCGGGTTCTCCTCGGCGAACTTCGAGGTCGTCATGGCGCCTGCCACCGGGAAGTCCGCGGTGCCGCCGGAGAACGCGTCCATGATCGAGACGGCGCCTGCGTTCTTGGCGGCCTGGGTGATGAACGGTTCGGTCATCACCGCCGCGTCGATCTGGCCGTTCTGCAGCGCGGGCAGCATGTCGGGGAAGCCGAAGCGCACGAACTGGTCGTCGGAGACGTCGATGCCCCGGTCCTGCAGCGCGGCCTTGGTGCCGATGTCGGTGATGGCGCCGGGCGCGCTGTAGGCGATCTTGGCGTTGGCCAGGTCTTCCGGCTTCTTGATCTTGGAGCCGGGCAGCACCATGATGTTCATGGTGTTCGGCACCGAGATCATCATCTCGCTGATGATCTTGAGGTCGGCCGCGCCGGTGGCCTGCGCCTTGATCGGCGCCGTGTAGCTGCCGAGGCTCACGTCGTTCTGGCCCGAGATCAGCGAGGTCAGCGCCGCCGGGCCATCGGAGACCGGCTGCACCTTGACGGTGAGGCCCTCGTCCGCGAAGTAGCCCTTGGCCTGCGCCACCGCGATCGGAGCCTGGGACAGCGCGGGCAGCGAGCCCACGACTACCGTGTCCTTCTCCGGGCCCTTGCCGCCACTGGTATCGCCGCCCGCTCCGTCGGAGCCGCTGAGCAGCCCGCAGCCGCTCAACGCGAAAGTCGTGATGCCGATCGTGGCGATGGACAGCAGTGCGCGGGTAGCGCGGTGCCGTGTTCCACGTGGGGCCGGTCTGCTCGGCATGCGGGGGTGCCTCCTCGGGCGAGCGGTGCGTAAGGGGAAACGAAGGTGCCGAGCGGGGTGGCGCCGGAAGCCCACGTCTGGCCTGCTTAACAGGCTGCAATAGGATTGGAATCGCACTTACCCGAGCGTGTCAAGGTGATCTAGTTCCCGGTGACGAAGGGTAATTGCATAGGGGCTGGGTGTAGCTCCACGTCGTTCGGCGGTCCTTTTTTCTCGCATTTGTAGGGAAATGTGTGAATGTGCGGCCCCTGCTGAGGAGAATGTTGATGGAGGCTTCTGGTATGCCGACCGTGCGCGACATCACGCGCGGCCTCATGCGCGATCTCGGGTTGACGACCGTCTTCGGCAACCCGGGCACCACCGAGGTCCCGTTCCTGGATCAATGGCCCGACGACTTCCGCTACGTGCTCGGGCTGCAGGAGTCCGTCGTGACCTCCATGGCCGACGGGTACGCCCAGCAGACCGGGAACGCGGTGCTGGTCAACCTGCACTCCGCGGGCGGAGTCGGGCACGCGCTCGGGGCGGTGTTCGGCGCCTACCGCAACCGCACGCCGATGATCGTGCTCGCCGGTCAGCAGGACCGCAGGCTGCTGCCGCACGACCCGTTCCTCGGCGCGACCGAGGCCGCCCAGTTCCCCAAGCCGTACGTGAAGTGGTCGCTGGAACCGGCTCGTGCCGCGGACGTTCCGCTGGCGCTGATCAGGGCCTATCAACTGGCCATGCAGGGGCCGCGCGGCCCGGTGTTCCTGTCCGTCCCGGCCGACGACTGGGATCAGCCGGGTGAGCCGGTCGCCGCACCGGCGCCCGTCGCGACGCCCGCCGCGGACCCGGCGGTGATCACCGAGCTCGCCGCCGAACTGCGCGACTGCGAGCGCCCCGCCTTCGTCGTCGGACCGGCCGTGATCGAGGCGGGCGCCGTCGCCGAGCTGGTGGACCTCGCCGAGCGCACCGGCGCCGCGGTGTGGATCTCGCCGATGGTCTCGCGGTCCTCGTTCCCGGAGACCCACCCGCAGTTCGCCGGGTTCCTGCAGCCCGCGGAACCGGCGGTGGCCGCCGCGCTGCGGGACCACGACCTGGTCACGGTGTTCGGGGCGCCCGCGTTCACCTACCACGTGCACCGCGGCGAACCGGAGAATCGCAGGCCGCAGGGCTTCGTGATCAGCGACGATCCGGAGATCCTCGCGCGCACCCGGCACCCCCTGCGGGGCGTGCACGCGGGCCTCGCCCCGGCGCTGCGCCAGCTGCTGGCCGAGGTGGCGCCGTCGGATCGGCCCGCCGCGCAGGCCTGGTCACGACCGGAGCTGCCGCCGATGAGCACCCCGCCGCAGGCCGATCACGTGATCAGCCTGGTGCACGAGCTGCTGCCCGCGGACGCCGTTGTGGTCACCGAGGCGCCGACGCACAAGCAGACGATCCAGCGGCACCTGCCGTTCCACTCGCCTGACCAGGACTTCCACGCCGGGGCCAGCGGTTCGCTGGGCTACGGGATCTCCGCGCTGGTCGGCTCGGCGCTGGCCGCCCCGTCCCGTCCGGTGCTGGGCATCATCGGCGACGGCGCCAGCATGTACGGCATCCAGGCGCTGTGGACGGCCGCTCAGGAGCACGCTTCGTTGACGATGTTGGTGCTGGACAACGAGGAGTATGCGGCGGTCCGGGTGCTCGGTGAGGTCGGTTCCGACGGCAAGATGCCCGGTGTGGCGCTCGGCGGCATCGACTTCGTCGCGGTCGCGAGCGGATTGGGCTGCTCGGCACGCCGGGTGGACGATCTGGCGGAGCTGGACCGGGAGCTGCGCTCGGCGCTGGCCGAACCGGGGCCGACCGTGCTGCACGTCCCGGTCGCGCCCAGCGCCCGGAAACTGTACTGAGATCGAATTCCCTGATTCGCGGAGTATCCCTTGCGAATGTTCTCGACATCCGAGCGAAGTGGTGATTCTGGGATTTTCACCAGTCTTTTCATGATTCGCCCGGATGTCGCATTCGGAGAGTAATCGCTACTACTCGGTAAGTCCGTGGATCCGGACTGCTGAATGGCGTCGCGGCCCGAAAGCGGGTGCGCCAATGGGCACACGCCGAAGTGGTGCACCCGCCGCAATCCGATCAGATGAACGGCGGGCGCCGGTTCGGTTCACCCCGAGGCGGCCACGTGCGGGTCGGCCGTGGGCGAGTGCAGCAGCCGCGCCACGTGGCTGCGCAGCCGCACGAACTCGGCGGAGGCACGGGTGGCGATCTGGTCGCGCTGCCCGCCCAGCGCCACGTCCAGCTCGGCCACGACCGTCGCGGGCGACTTGGACAGCACCAGCACCCGGTCGCCCAGGTAGATGCTCTCGTCGATGTCGTGGGTGACCAGCAGGATCGTGCTGCCGTACTCCTCGCGCACCGACAGCAGCAGGTCCTCCAGCTCGAACCGGGTCTGCGCGTCGACGGAGGCGAACGGCTCGTCCATCAGCAGCAGCGCGGGCCGGGTGGCCAGCGCGCGGGCGATCGCCACGCGCTGCTGCATGCCGCCGGAGAGCTGCCACGGGTACTTCTTCGCCGCGTCCGACAGGCCCACCCAGGCCAGCGCCTCCTCGGCGCGTTCCCGGCGGTTCACCGAGCGCGTGCGCAGCGGGAACTCCACGTTGCCGCGCACCGTCATCCACGGGAACAGCGAACGGCCGTAGTCCTGGAACACGACGGCGAGGTCCTCGGGCACTCCGTCGATCTCGGAGCCGTGCAGCGCGATGCGCCCGGAACTGGGCCGCTGCAGGCCGCCGACCAGTCGCAGCAGCGTCGACTTGCCGCAGCCGGACGGGCCGACGATGCAAGTGAGCTCGCCGGTGCGCACCGTGAAGCCCAACTCCTCGATGGCGACGTGCCGCTGCTTTCCGGGGTAGGTGTGACCGAGCCCGGTCACTTCCAGCATGGTGCTCACGGTCATCCTTTCGCTTGGGCGGGCTGGTCGGAGGCTTGCTGCCAGCTCAGCGCGCGCCGCTGCACCGCGAGCAGGCCCGTGTTGAGCAGATAGCCGAGCAGCGCCAGCAGCACGATCCCGGCCCACAGGTCGGGGAACTCGAACTGCTGCTGCGCGTAGATCAGCTGGAAACCGAGACCGGTGCTGGCACCGACCATCTCGGACACCACCATCAGGATCAGCGCCTGCGAGAGGCTGACCCGCAGCCCGGCGAAGATCTTCGGGGCGGCGGCGGGCAGCACGATCCGCGTCCACCAGTCCCAGCGTCCGATGCCGAACGCCAGCGCGGTGTGCTGCTTTACGCCGTCCACCGAGGCCGCGCCGTCGGCGGTGTTGAGCACGACGGTGAACACGGTGCCGAAGATGATCGTCGCCAGCTGCATGGGCGTGCCCAGGCTGAACAGCACGAGGAACAGCGGCACCAGCGCCGGCGTCGGCAGCGAGCGGCAGAAGTCCAGCAGCGGCCCCACGTACTCGGTGGCCTTGCGGGAGCGGCCGAGCGCGATGCCGACGACCACGCCGATCACGCCGGAGATCAGCCAGCCGCCGAACAGCCTGCCCAGGCTCGGCAGCACGTCGCGGAACACGGCGTCGGTCAGCCACAGCTGGGAGGCGGGTCCGGTCAGCCAGATCTCCCACGCGTGCGCCACGATCCGCGTCGGCGGCAGGAAGTAGACGTTCGCCGCGAGGCGGGTGGCGAGCTCCCAGAGCGCCACCGCGACCAGCAGCAGGCCCCACTTGACCAGGAAGTTCCGGATGTTCGAGACGATCCGATGCGTCATCACGGTTCCTCCCGGCTCTCGGTCCAGCCGAACAGCTTGCGTTGCGCCTGCTGCAGCCCGGAGTTGATCAGGTATCCGATGGCGCCGACGATGACGGTGCCCGCGAGCACCAGGTCCATCTGCCCGCCGCCGCTGCTGGCTTCGAGGATGAAGGTGCCGACGCCGCGCGCCCCGCCCGCGATGAGCTCCACGACGACCACGACGACCAGGGCGATCGAGGCCGAGATGCGGATGCCGGTGGCGATGAACGGCGCGGCGTGCGGCAGCGCGACGGTGAACATGGTGCGCACCTTGCCGAAGCCGAAGGACCGCGCGATGTCGGTGTAGAGCGGATCCATCTCGTCCAGCGCGTACATGGTGTTGAACAGGATCGGCCACAGCGCCGCGTAGGTGGCCAGCGCGATCTTGGTCTCGGGTCCGGAGCCGAGCAGCAGCATCAGCAGCGGCAGCAGCGCGACCGCGGGCAGCGGGCGCAGGAACTCCACCACGGTGAGGCCGGCGATCCGGGCGGGGCGGACGCTGCCCAGCAGCAGGCCCAGCGGGATCGCGATCAGCGCGGCGAGCCCGAGCGCGATGAGGAAGGTCAGGATGGTCGCGACGGTGTCCAGCGCGAACTCCGCGTCGGCACCGAGCAGTTCGACGATGCGCGGTCCCACCGTGGAGGGCGGCGGGATGAAGCGGGCGTCGAGGACGCCGATCGCGCAGCAGAGTTCCCACAGCACCAGCAGGCCGGCCAGTCCGGCCAGGCCGCGAGCGAGTCGGGCCACCGGTCAGCTCCTTTCCGGCGGTGCGGAGGGATCGCGGCGGGGGCGGGTGTCGCTGTCTGCGGCGGTGCGCATCCTGGCTGTGTCTCCTCGCTGAACGGCGTGGATGTCCCGGTGTCGCCGGGTCTGGCCGAGCGCCTCCGGGAGCCGGTCGGCAGGTGGCCGCACGGCCTGCTGCGAACGGCCCACGGACGGATCATCGCCGCTGGTGGAGAGGATGATGATCACCCAGGCGACGGTGTCGACGGGCTCGGCTCTAAGGTGCTCTCAGTGCTTGTCGAACGGCGGTCGTCATCGACCGGAGCTCGCGCAGCCGCAGAGCCGGTCGTGAGCCTAGGTGATAGCCCGAACGGGTGGTAGGTCGGGCGTTTCGGATACCTGGAACGCCCGGCGGGCACGGTGAGTGACGGGCTAGGTCAAGACTGGTGATGCTCCTCTTTGGAGTGAAGGAAGCGCCAGGTACGTTACCTTCCGTGTCCTTACCCACTTCCCCGTCGGCGGTCGTCGCAAGTACCCTGTGCTGCGCTGGAACGCGAGGCGTGCCGGTACCGTCACATCGGGTGCCAGCCCGCCTTCCGTGTCGAGATTCGACCCGCTGAGCTGCGGGTTCGATCCTGAGCGCGGTGCAAGTGTAGATTTTTCGTGAGCGGTGCGAGCCTCCGCTGCTGTCGGAAGAGGAAGCCTGGAGTGGCCCGAGGAGACACAGGTCGCGAGCGCCTGAGCCGCACGGAGCAGGCGGACGCCGGTATCCACCACATGGGCGAGGCGCTCGGCACCGAAGGTCAGTCGCTCGGCACCGAAAGTCAAAGTGCTTCGCTGAGCCTGGGTTCCGCGTACTCGCGGTCCGGTCAGGACAGTGGTCCCGGCGACTGGCGACTGAGTAACTGGCGACTGCGCACCAAGCTGTTAGCGGTCCTGCTCATCCCACTGATCAGTGCCGTCGTGTTCGGCGGCCTGCACATTTACGACGGGTTCAGGGAAGCCCGTCTGCTCGACCAGACGCACCAGCAGGTGCACCTGGAGAAGACCGCCGACGATCTGACCCACACCCTGCAGCGTGAGCGCGACCTCGCGGTCTCCTACGTCGCAGCCGGCCGGTCCGGGGATCGGGCGCCGCTGGACGACACCCGCGGCAAGGTCGACGCCGCGCTCGGCGACTTCCAAGCGTTGATCGAGCAGAACGACACCGACATCGCCGCCCCGTACCGCATCGCGGCGAGCAACCTGGAAAGTCGGCTCGGGAGCCTGCGGGAGTCGGTCGACGCGACGCAGTACCCGCCGGAAGGCGTGCTGCGCACCTACAGCCAGAGCATCGACGCGCTGCTCGACCTCGGTCAGCAGAGCGTCAGCAACATCGGTGACTCGAACCTGCTGCGGCTGACGCTGGCGACGAACGCCGTCGCGGACGCGCAGGAGGCCGCTTCGGTCCGGGCCGCGCTGCTCAACGACGCGATCCGGGCGGGCCAGTTCCGCACCGACCAGAACCGCGAGCTGCTCGCGGCCGAGGCGCAGCTGCAGACCGCGATCAGCGACTTCAACGCCGTCGCCACGGAACAGCAGCAGCAGCTGTACCGGGACACCGTCACCGGCGCCGAGGTCGACCGCGCGAACAGCATGTCGCAGAGCGCGCTGGCCTTCGACAGCTCCGAGCAGTCGCTGAGCGCGCTGAACGCGCAGGAGTGGGACGCGGTCTCGAACCGCGGCGTGGACCTGATCGACCAGGTCGGCGGCCAGCTGCACGAGCGCTTGGAGGAAGCGGCCAACGACGCGGCCTCCGGGGCGCAGCAGCGCACCATCGCGGTCAGCGTCGCCACGCTGCTCGCTCTGGTGGTGGCGCTCGCGGTCGCCTTGATCGTGGCGCGCTCGCTGCTCGGTTCACTGCGCACCTTGCGCCGTTCGGCGCTGGACGTGGCGGACCGGGGCCTGCCGGAGGCGGTCCGTTCGATTCTGAACGAGTCCGGTCCGGGCTCGGGTTCGCTCACGCACATCGAGCCGATCCCGGTCTACAGCCGGGAGGAGATCGGCAAGGTCGCCCGCTCGTTCGACGCGGTGCACTCGCAGGCGCTGCGCCTGGCTTCCGAGCAGGCGCTGCTGCGGAACAACGTCAACGACCTGTTCGTGAACCTGGCCCGCCGCAGTCAGACCCTGGTGCAGCGTCAGCTGTCCCTGATCGACCGGCTGGAGCAGGACGAGCAGGACCCGGACCAGCTGTCGAGCCTGTTCGAGCTGGACCACCTGGCGACCCGCATGCGCCGGAACAACGAGAACCTCCTGATTCTCGGTGGCACCGACCTGACCCGGCGGATGATGCAGCCGGTCCCGCTGACCGAGGTCGTGGGCGCGGCGGTGTCCGAAGTGGAGCAGTACACCCGCGTTTCGGTCGCCGACTCCCCGGAACTGGGCATCCAGGGCCGCGTGGTCAACGACTTCGTGCACCTGGTGGCGGAGCTGCTGGAGAACGCCACGGTGTTCTCCAACCCGGACACCGAGGTCACCGTCCGCACCGCCTACCGCAGGCAGGAACTGGTGCTGGAGATCCGGGACCGCGGCGTGGGCATCGACGCCGCCGAGCTCGGCGAGATCAACGAGCGCCTCACGCGGCCGCCGGAGATCGACGTCGCGGTGTCCCGCCGGATGGGTCTGTACGTGGTCGGGCAGCTGGCCCGCCGCCACGACATCCGGGTGGACCTGCGCAACAACGGTGACCTCGAAGGCGGCGTGACCGCCAGCGTGCGGCTCTCCGGCGAGTTCGTCGTGCAGCTCACCCCGGACGGTCCGCGCCCGATGCCCGACGTGCAGCGGGTTTCCGCGGACGACCGGGACGCGTCCGACACCGGTACGCACCTGGGGCTGGCCGCCGCGTTCGGCGGTGCCGCGGCCACGAACGGCCGCGGCACGGACTCGTCCTCGCAGCTGCCGCCGGTGGAGCCGATGCAGGAGCTCTCCGGCTCCGACCCGGAGTCCTCCCGCGCCACGCAGGTGCCGGTGAGCAGCAACGGGCACGGCGGGATCGAGAAGACGCACATCTCCCCGGTGTGGATCACCGAGGACGACGAGGCGGAGCACGCGCTCGAACCGCAGGGCGAGCAGGACGGCCCCGAACCGGCCGCGGAAGCGCAGCAGCCGGAGGTCGAGCGCCAGGACGCCCAGTGGCAGGACGCCGACGAAGAGCCCGCCGACGCACCCGGGGACTACTCGTTCCGCGTCGCATCGGGTGACTCGTTCGGCGTGACCGACGTGCCGCGTTGGCACACCGCGGAACAGGCCGCCATCCGGCCGGACACCGAGCCGCCCGTCGAACCCGAGGTCCCGGAGCGGAGCTCCGAAGTGTGGCCCGAGGAGCCCGCCCCGGCGGACTTCGACGGCCAGTGCGGAGCCCCCCCAGGATTGGACGCGCCGCAGTTGGGTGAGGACGTCACGACCACGCTGGGCCGCGTCCAGGGTGAACCGCAGGACTTGTTCCACAGCCCGTACGAGGCGGAGAAGACGCAGCAGATCACGCGTCCGCCGAACGGCTTCGACTGGGACGCCGGCCTCCCCGAGGAGTCCCCGGCGGAGCCTCAGCCCGAGGCCGCACCGTCGCCGCCGCCACTGGGGTACGCGCACCAGGCACGCCGCGAGGGCGACGACGCTCCGACGGAGCGGTTGCCGATCTACGAGGCCGTGCTGTCGCAGTGGTTCCGCGAGGGCAGCGACGAGCCGACGCCGGAGGCGACCGCGCCCAGCGCGGGTTCGCTCAGCTTGGATTCGTCCGGATCGGAAGCGCGATCCGCCGAGTCCTCGTCCGACGCTCGCAAGTCGTCCGGTGCCGCGGCGGACTCCGGTGCGAGCACCGGCCGCCGGGCTCGCCGCGAGGCCATGGAGCAGAACGATCCCGAGCCGATCACCGGCTCGGATGCGCTCGACGCGACCAGCGGGTTCAGCTCCGTCGGCGGGGAGACCCCCGCAGCCGGTGGTGCGGACACGTCGACGCCGGGCCGTTCGGACAGCGGCGGGCACATCCTTGCCACGCCGCCCGATCCGGGCTGGGGTTCGGCGGATGTGGGCTGGCAGGCCGCCGAAGCTTTGGTGGCGCAAACCCGCCAAACCCAGGAGACCACCGCGGCGGGGCTGCCCAAGCGGGTTCCGAAATCGAACCTGGTACCGGGCTCCGCAGCACCGCGAACGCAGTCTCCGATGCCTGCGAAACCTGCCGCACCGCGTTCGGCCGATGCCGTTCGTGGACGGATGTCCAACTTCCAGAGCGGCGTCCGGCGTGGTAGGCACGCAAAGGCAGAACCAGTCTCGACCGAACCGCCCCGCTCGACCCCGAGCCGTCCCGAGGAGCAGGAGTGACCGGGTCCGTCCAGCAACCCATGAGCCAGAACAGCTTCAGTTGGCTGATCACCGATTTCGTGCGCCGGGTTCCCGGCGTCGCGCACTCCGTCGTGGTCTCCGCGGACGGCCTCCTGCTGGCAGGTTCGCAGGGCCTGCCGCGGGATCGCGCCGAGCAGTTGTCCGCGGTCGCCTCCGGGCTCGTCAGCCTCACGCAGGGCGCAGCGCGCTGCTTCGAGGCGGGCGACGTCACGCAGACCGTCGTCGAGATGGAGCAGGGCTACCTGTTCCTGATGTCCATCAGCGACGGGTCGTGCTTGGCGGTGTTGGCGGCTCCGAACGCCGACATCGGCCTGGTGGCCTACGAGATGACCTTGCTCGTGGAGCGGGTCGGCAAGCAGCTCACGCCCGAACTGCGCGCGCAATTGCAGGGCATGGTCCGGCGATGATTCTTGCCGTGCCGTTCGAATCGGCGACGTGTGAGGGGGATTCGTCATGAACTCCGGTCCCGATCCGAACTGGGACGGCGACCTGTTCCGGATGTACAACCGCAGTGGCGGAGCCGACTCGTGGCAGGACGACTTCGTCGACGATCCACGCGGGGGACAGCCGGACTCGTGGCCCGGTTCGTCGGGCGGTTCTGACTACAGTCGCGCGCTGTTCGGCGGCCCCGGAGCGGACCTGTTCGGTTCCGGGATGTCGTCGTCCTCGATGCCGTCGGTCTCGTCCGGTTCGGTTCCGGGGCCTTCGAACCCGTCTCCGCCGGATCAGCCTTCGCCGCTGGATCTGCCCTACGGCCACAGCTCGCCCGGTACGGGCGCGCACGGCAGGCAATCGTCCGGCTGGGATTCGCGGGGCTGGGATTCGCAGGCGGGCACCGGTTCCCGTGGGCAAGGTCGGCATGACAGCGGTCCGCCGTCGGGTTCCATGCCGTCCCTGTCGCAGTCCTTGCCGCCCGTGTCGCAGTCGTTGCCGTCGATCTCCGGGTCGATGCCCGCGATCCCCGGCGGGCCGGTGGATCACGGAGAAATGCAGGACACGGGCTCGCTGGTGCGACCCTATGCCCGAACGAGGGGCCGCACCCGCACCGATTATGATCTTGCTATCGAGACGCTGGTCTCCACTAGCGAACGTGGCCGGGGCAAAGCAACCCGGCGACGCCGGAGCACCGCTCCATCTGCGGTCTCTGCATGGAGGCCCGGTCGGTCGCCGAGGTCGCGGCCCACTTGCGGCTGCCTCTGGGTGTGGTGCGGGTGTTGATCGGTGACATGGCCGGACTCGGCTTGGTCCTCATCCACGAGAACGGAATGGTCGTGGGAGACGGACCGTCGATGGAATTCTTGGAGAGGGTGCTCAGTGGCCTCCGGAAGCTCTGATCCCCGGGCGATCATGGACAATCAAAGCAGCGGCAAGACCTCGACCAAGATCGTCGTCGCCGGCGGTTTCGGGGTCGGCAAGACGACCTTCGTCGGCTCGGTCTCCGAGATCATGCCGCTGACGACCGAGGCGGTGATGACCGAGGCGAGCGTGGGGGTCGATGACCTGAGCGCGACGCCCGGCAAGGTCACCACCACGGTCGCGATGGACTTCGGCCGGGTTTCGCTCGACTCTGACCTGATCCTGTACCTGTTCGGCACGCCCGGGCAGCACCGGTTCTGGTTCATGTGGGACGACCTGGTCAAGGGCGCCATCGGCGCCATCGTGCTGGTCGACACCCGCCGCTTGGCGGACGCGTTCGCGTCGATCGACTTCTTCGACGACCGGCAGTTGCCGTACGTCGTCGCGGTGAACACGTTCGACGGCATGTTGCACCACAACATGGAGGACGTGCGCGAGGCGCTGACGATCGACAAGTCGGTGCCGATGATCTCCTGCGACGCCCGGAACCGGGAGTCCACCAAGACGGCGCTGATCACGCTGGTCGAGCACGCGATGCGCCGCCGCTTGGCCGCGCCCGCTTCGTCTTCGAAGTCCCAGGCGAAGAGCTGACAGGCCGGAACGCGGTCCACGGGGAGACCGCGTTCCCGGCTCGGCTCAGCCGTCCAGCGCGCCGCTCTTGAGCGCGCCGAGAAAACCCGCCCACTGCGCGGAATTCGCCGTCAAGTACCCGGCTTCCGGGGCTTTGCTGTCCCGAATCGCCGCAGCGGAACCGGCGAGCGCGACCTCGACGCAGTTGTCGGCGCCCTGCGATCTGGTTGCCTTGCGCCAAGTCCTGCCGCTGAGGTCTGCCATGGTCACTCCGTCGCTTGCTTCAACTCCTTGACCCGCTGATCCAGCATGCGGGCCGTCTGCCGGTCCGAAGCCGCCACCATGCGCAGGTTGTCGAACGCTTTCGCGTGCGCTTCGGTGTGCACAGGCTTGTCCATGTATTCAGCTCCGGTCAAGCCTTCGGAGTACACGAACGTCGCAGGCGGCTCGTCCAGCGTGATCAGCCGGAACGAACTGCCCAGAGCGACGTGCTCACCAGTCGAGAACGGCAAGATCTGCACGGTGACGTTCGATTTCGCCGCGGACTTCCGAAGATGCTGGAGCTGCTCCCGCAGTACCGCTGATCCACCGACCAAGCGGTGCAGCACAGCTTCGCCGAGCACGACCCACACCGTCGGCCCATCCGCTGCCAGCAGGCGTGCTGACCTGGATTTCCGTTCCGCCACAGCGGGTTCCGGATCGACCGTCTCGTCGAGCGGGTTGGACAGCACTGCCCGCGCATAGTCCTCGGTCTGCAAGACCGTTGGGATCAGTTCGGTGTCGTAGACCTTCAACTCCGCCGCAGCGCCTTCCAACGCCACGTAAGTGGAGGCCCAGTCCGGCACTCGCGCCGGTTGATCACGTCGTCGTGCTTCCTTGGCCAGTGCGCGAAGTCGGGTGGTGTCCTCGCTCTCGGTGACGCCGAACATGCCGAGCAGCACGTCGACCTCGGCCGCCGACACGGTGAGATCGCCGCGTTCGACCTTCGTCAGTTTGCTCGGGTACCAGTCGAGCCGTTCGGCGATCTCCTTCGGTTTCACCCCGGATTCGCGCCGCAGGTTCCGCAGGATCAGGCCGACCTGCACGCGGCGGACGGCGGGCCAGGAGTTGTTCATGCCCGCGGATCTTGCCACGAAACGTTCCCGGAACATGATCGCTCGATCGAGCGATTGCCGAATGAAATTTCAAACCGATACGTTTCGGTCATGGTCAAAACCTGGTCGAGATGGCGGGCTCGGCAGCGCTCCCGCCGCTACTGGCGGGAGCTGCACCGGCGTCGGAGCCGCGTCCTGCTCGGGTGATCCCGAGCCATCGATCCGAGTTCGAGCGAGCCGAGAAAGCATTGCGGACAAAGGAGTTTCGCGTGACCGTGCGAGATTTCGGCTGGATGGCCGCCGCTTACGAGTCGCACTGGCACCGCATCATCGGCGTCACCGGCAGCGGTTCGGCGATCGGCGAATGCGGCCACTTCGTGCGCGGCCCGGTGCACCGCAGACTCGACGTCCCGCGCGACCTCCCCAGTGGCCGAGAGCTCTGCACGGCCTGCCTGACCCTCGGCCCTTGCCCCACTGAAGAGTCCGCCGGGCAGGTCGCCGACTCGGCTCCGACTTGGCCGACCTGACCCCCTCTGATCCGGTCCGATGCCGCCTCCCCTCTTCCCCGACCGGCATCGGACCGTTCGCCCGGTCCTCGCGTTCCCCGGCGCGAGGGCCGGGCTCCCCACCCACACCACAAGAGGAGCCCGCATGGCAGCCCCTGGCGACCCCGCTCCCATCGGCCCGCCCATCCCGTCCCGCGTGGACACCGACGTCCTCGGCAGCGGTGTCGGTCCGGATACCGATCCCGAATCGTCGTGACGGCTCGAATCGCAAGCGGCAGCGGCGAAGCTGATTCACACCACGGTGGAAGTGATCCGCTGGGCTGATCAGGTGAGGACCCGGGAGTGCCGTGAATCGCCTGGTACGAGCGATATCGTGCGCGAAACGCGCCGACAGGGGAGGGAGACGCGTTCGTGGTCTATGGCGACCGGCACGTGATGCGGGAACACGAGCAGGCTGCACCGGCGGTCTTCCGAGCCGAGCACATCGAATCCGAGGAACAAGTACCGGAAACGGTCTACCTGCCGTCCCAGCGGGCCACCCGGCAGGACGAGGAAGTGACGCTGGAACTGCGCGACACGGCGCAAGGCGACCGTGCGTTGCTCGCGTTCACCTCACTGCGAGAACTCGTGGACGGCTGCGGCGACGGACAAGCCTGGGTCGCGGTGCGCGGGCATCAGATCGATGATCTTCGCGCTCGTTCGGGAGCGGACGTGATCCTCTGGGATGCGGCGCTGCCGGTGGACGAGCTCCGCACCCGCTACCAGGAGGGGGCGCGATGAGCGGGCTGCACGCCGACCCGGCGCTGCTGGCCGGGCTGGCCTCGAAGCTGCGCGGTGCGAGTGCGGATCTTGAAGGCGGAGCTTCCGAACCACCTGAGACGCAGGCAGGCTCAGTGACCGGTGCTGTCGATGGCGCGATCGCCGTGCTGGCTGAGGCGTTGGGCAATGTCGTCGTCGACGTGGGCGCATTGGGCGATGCCGTGGCGGAGAGTCGCACCGTCTACGCCGAGACCGATTACGAGCAGGCGGCAGCGTTCAAAGCGCAGCAGCTGCAAGCCGAGCAGCCGCGTTAGCGCAGGGGGAGACCGTGGGACTCGACACCGAAGTAAAGGAGACCCTGACAGCCTGACCGCGACCTGCGGCTGGCTGCGCGGACAGGCCGAGCACGCCGACACCACCGGCGACGAGATTCACGGGGTGCGCGGCGATTCCGAGGCCGGTTGGCACGAGCAGGCGGGGGACTCGTTCCGAGCCGTGCTCGACCAGGCGGGGAAGATCGTCGAAAACCT
This sequence comes from Saccharopolyspora gloriosae, assembly GCF_022828475.1. Classification (GTDB taxonomy): domain Bacteria; phylum Actinomycetota; class Actinomycetes; order Mycobacteriales; family Pseudonocardiaceae; genus Saccharopolyspora_C; species Saccharopolyspora_C gloriosae_A. Next base: position 504,014 of record NZ_CP059557.1, read on the forward strand.
GGCCGGATCGTTGACCGACACCTGCGGCGCGCTGGAAACGCACGCTGACGACTTGCACACCGTCCGAGCTCAAATGCAGCGCGCCCGTGACGTCGCCACCGGAGGCGGCTTGGAGATCAAGGGCTACGAGATCCAGGAGCCCGGCCCAGCGCCGGCGACACCCGAGGTGCTGCCCTCCGACCGCCCTGCCACGCCACAGCAGAAGCAGGACCACGCGGCGGCGACGCAGGCGGCCGCGGCCTTCGAGAAGAAGGCGCAGGCCTACGCGCAGGCGAGCCAGATCGTGAAGGAAGCCAAGAAGAAGGAGAGCGATTCCCAGCACGTGCTGGTGCGTTTCCTGTCCGGCACCTTCGACCCGGCGAAACTGGCACTGACCCTCACCGACATGACCAGCGGCGCCACCGCCGCAGTAGCGGTGCGGACCAGCAAGTTCAAAGAGTTCGCCGAAGTGGCGATGGACAAGGCCGCACGGGCGTCGAAGCTCGCGGCGAGCACCGACCTCAGCTTCGCCAACCGGTCCAAGGCCATCGCCATCCAGGTCACCAACGAGGTGAACGCCAAAGCCGCACTGGACGACGCAGCGGCAACTCGCGCGGCCAGGGTGATCGACCGCTTCCCGGACCGGGTGAAGGCGGGGATCAGGGCGATCGATACAAAGATCGTGCCCAAGCCGGTGAAGACGGGAAGCCCCATTCTCAAAGGCGCCACCAAAGTCGGCTCGAAGCTGCCGATCGTCGGAGGCCTGATCACAGGCTTCGGTGTCTGGTACGACGTTGAGTCCGGGAAAGATCCAGGCCAGGCCATTGCAGGTGGCGGCGCCTCATTCGCGTCCGGCGCGATCGTCGGTGCTGTGGTCGGTGGTCCGGTCGGAGTTGTGGTCGGAGGTCTCGTCGGGGTAGGGGTCGGGTTCGCAGTTGACGAGTTCTGGCCGGACTGACCAGTCTTAGTGCTCGATTCCAGGAAGGCTGATCAGAGTTGCCTGAAGTGTCTCCGAAACCGAACCCGCAGACCGGTGACCCGCGTCCATTGAGAGCGCCGGTCGCCGGTGATTACGGAGGCGACCGCAGGAATCCGTCGAAGGCGAAGTACCCGGCAGCGCCCGAGGAGCACGGTCCCGTGCTCGAATGGCACCAGGGCTCGGTGACCAACTCGGTCATCGGAGGATTCTTCGTCTCCATCCTCGTCTTCGCGTTCGGTTGTCTGCGGGACTGGGGGTTCAGCTGGATGTGGACGATGCCCACACTGTGGATTTTCGTCGCCGCGCCACCGGTGCTCTGGTACTTCCTGGGCCGTAGGACCGGAATCTCCGCCGGTGCCGACTGGTTCGCGGTGAAGGGCGGGCATGTCGACGTCTACGAGCTGACGAAGGTTCAGGTCGTCGGGACCAGCGGCGGCCTGTCGTGGGATCTGGAGCTCGCGGACCGGAAGGGCACCGAGCTCTCCATCAACCTGCGGGAGATCCAGGCGAACCGGGACCTGTGGGACCTCGTCTACAACGGCATCGCCCACTCGGTGAACCGGGGCGCGAAGACCAACCCGAAGGCCCTCGACAAGCTCAAGTTGCGGTGATCAGTCCTCGACGACCGCTACGGATGTGATGCGGTGCAGGGGGAATCGGCCCGGTTCGCCGCTGCCGCGATCCACTCCTTGGAGGACTCCGCCGCCGACGCTGACGGGTTGGACGACGACCTGGCTGGACACGCCGTTGGAGTTGACGAAGCCGAGCCACACGCTGCGCTGCTGGACGGCGGCGTCGCGCAGCAGCCGCAACGTCGCCTCGGCGCTGGGCCTGCCGCGTTCGGGGCTCATGGCGCTGCCCCTGCGGACCGAGCCCGCGCGGTCGCCGGAGCGCATCTGCGCGATGAGCTCCGCTAGTTGCTCCTCGCCGGGCGGGGCGGGCAGCGTCGCCTGCTGTGTCGTCTTGGCGCGGCCGCGCACCCGGTGGCCGTCCGAACGCAGGTCCAGGATCTGGCCGTCGGGGCCTTCGGCGGCGGGGGCGAAACCGGCGGCGCGCAAGCCGTCCAGCACCTCCACCAGCGGCAGCGGGCTCACCAGGACGGTCGGGGCGATGCGGCGCAGTTCCAGCTCGCCGATGCGTGGGCTCGCCAGCACTTCCGCCAGCAGCACCGAATCGTCGCAGCGCAAGAAGGCCGATGCGGTGCCCGCCCGGAGCCTGCCGTGCCTGCGGGCCACATCGTCGATCAAGTACGTCAAGCCCTGCGGGATGGGCGTGCGGGACCGGTCGCGGAACAGGGCGTGCAGCTCGTCGGCACTGCGGCCCGCGTCCAGCGCGCGGCGCACGCTGCTCTCGCTCACCCGGTAGACGGTGGCGCTGCCCGCGGACTCCACGTCGGCGACGAGGTTCATGTCCGCCGCCAGATCCGGTTCCAGCCTGCCGGGCGCGACGACCGTCAGATCCGCCTGCACCAGCACGTGATCCAGCGGTTCCGGCAGCGCCGAGGTGAGCACCTGCGCCGCGGCACCGGCATCGTCGAACAGCACCGCGCGCCCGGCACCGGACAACGCGCCGAGCGCGACGATGCCCAGCGCCGTCGCCTCCCGCAGCGTCCAGCGCACCAGGTCGTCGCGCAGCCGTCCGCCGCGACGCGGGGCACGCCAGGCCAGCACGGCCGCCACGTCGTCGGCGCCGCGCACGCCGTGGCCGCCGGGAAGTTCGTCGAGCAGGCCCAGGATCCGGTGCCGGTCGCGGGGCGCCAGCGGGCGGCGCAATTCCTCGGACAGCGGTCCCAGCAGGCGGTCCTTCTCGTCCCGCGCCCCGATCAGGCCCGGTAGCCGGGGCAGCTCCACCCAGCTCTTCGCCAGCGGAGCCCACCGCTGCTCCGGGCCGGACGCCAGCCACGTGTCGGCGCCGTAGGTGAGCGTCCACTGCGGTTCGGAGCCGTCGGTGGCGGCGATCAGGTTCGCGGCCACCGCCAGCTCCACCAGCAGCGACACCCGAGCCTCGTCGACTTCGAGTTCCTTCGCGGCGCGGCGGACGTCGCGCACCCCGATGCCGCCGGAACGCAGCACGTCCGGCGGGTCCTCGCTCCACAGGTGCAGCATCGACTCCAAGTGCCGCAGCAGCTCCAGCACCTCGCCCGCGGCGGTGGAATCCACCGTGGACCGGTCGTGTTCGACGAGGTCGAGCAGCGGTTCCTCCGGCTCCACCAGGCCCATCGGGTTGTCGCCGCGGACCGCGAACGCGAGCTGCCGGGGCAACTCCACGGTCTCGGTGTCGCGACGCAGCAGCAGGCCCTTCGCGAGCAGCCGCTGCACCGGGGTCGCCGCCTCGTCCGCGGTGATTCCGCGCCCGGCGTCCTTGGTGCGCCCGATCGGGCGGGGACCGGCGAGTTTCGTGACGAGGTCGCGTTCCTGCTCGTCCAGTTCGGCGAGCGCGGCGTGGGCGGCTTCCGGGTCGAGATCGTCGGCCGGGCGGCCCAGGCCTGCCGGGAAGGCGGGCAGCGCCTCCCTTGCGGTGGGCACGACGGCGATCTCGGAGTCCTCACCCCAGGCCAGCGCGCGATGGCGCAGGTCCTGCACCGTTCGCCGAGTCCGCTGCGGAGTCACCTCGGCGCCCAGCAGCTCGGCCACCGCCTCCAGCGTGACCGGCGCGGAGTCCGCGTCCAGCAGCACGAGCGCTTCCAAGGTGGACAGGGCGAACGAGTCCAGGTCCTCGCAGGCGCGCGCCACCGAGGAGCGCACCCCCGCGCGGGTCGCCAGCACGGACGTGTCCGCGGGCGGGGGCGTGGCCAGGTCGGGCCGCATGCGCAGCAACGCCATGAGGTCCTCGTCGCCGCGTGCGCGCAGGGAGTCCGCGAGTGAAGCCATCCCCGCCACGATACCGAGTCGGCCCTGCACACCTGCTCGGATCGTGAGCGATCCGGCACGGCGAGCATCCGGCGGCGCGACGCAGCCGGTGATCCGCGTCGTATCGGGCAGGGCGGGGTTCGATCGCGGCGCCCGATCGGGCAAACTGGTGGTCGTACGCCCACGACGACTTTCCGGAGGATCACCGTGGCCGGTGGCAACGCGAAGAAGGACCGCATCGACCCGACGTGGCCGCACGTGGGCGACGGGGAGCACCCGGTCAGCGAGCTGGTCGCCGACAAGCAGGGCGCGCTGTCGCCGTTCGGCGACGTCACGTTCCCCTTCGACGAGGGCACGTTCCCGTACGAGCACCCCGTCACCAAGATCAACAAGTGACTTCGTAGCGGCCTCGGCCGCGCACGCCTCCGGCCCCGGATCTCGCTCGGCGGATCCGGGGCCGTTGTGCGTCCAGGGGCTCCCTGTCAAGACCGACTCGTCGGTAACCGTGCCGGACGTCGATCACACTTGAGAAAGTTCTAGTCTTTTTCTCAGCCGGGTGAAGTTCAATGGCTTTGGTGGGCGCTGGATCTTGCCGTAGCCGCGAGTGGTGTGCTTCAGGCCCGGTGTTCAAGCTGAAACTTCACGCGCGACAGGGGTGTGGCCATGCCGGTTCCAGGTCCGGGGTACTCGATCACGGTCCGAGTGGAGGCGCCGCCGTCGGCCAGCGCCGCCGGTGACCTCGCCAGCGCCATCGGGCGTGCGGGCGGCGTGATCACCGCGTTCGACGTCGTCGAATCGCACACCGACCGCATCGTCGTGGACATCACCTGCAACGCGCTGTCCGCCGACCACGCCAACGACATCACCGACCGGCTCGGTGAACTGCCCGGTGTGAAGGTCCGCAAGATCTCCGACCGGACCTTCCTGGTCCACCTCGGCGGCAAGATCGAAGTGAGTTCGCGGGTCGCGCTCGCCAACCGCGACGACCTCTCCCGCGCCTACACGCCCGGTGTGGCCCGGGTGTGCACCGCGATCGCCGAGAACCCGGAGGACGCCCGGCGGCTGACGATCAAGCGGAACTCGGTCGCCGTGGTCACCGACGGCTCCGCCGTGCTCGGACTCGGCAACATCGGCCCGGAGGCCGCGCTGCCCGTGATGGAGGGCAAGGCCGCGCTGTTCAAGAAGTTCTCCGGCGTCAACGCCTGGCCGGTGTGCCTGGACACCCAGGACACCGAGGAGATCATCCGCGCGGTCGAGCTCATCGCGCCCGTCTACGGCGGCATCAACCTGGAGGACATCGCCGCGCCGCGCTGCTTCGAGATCGAGGCGCGGCTGCGGGACAAGCTGAACATCCCGGTGTTCCACGACGACCAGCACGGCACCGCCATCGTGGTGCTCGGCGCGCTGCGCAACGCGCTGCGGGTCGTCGGCAAGGACATCGAGGACGCCCGCATCGTCGTCTGCGGTGTCGGTGCCGCGGGCTCGGCGATCATCCGGCTGCTGCAGCACAAGAAACCCGCCGACATCATCGCCGTGGACATCGACGGCATCGTGCACGGCGCCCGCGGCGACGAGGACGAGAACCTGCGCTCCATCGCGGCGGGCACCAACGCCGACGGGCGCACCGGCACCCTGTCCGACGCGGTCAACGGGGCCGACGTGTTCATCGGCGTGTCCGCGCCGAACCTGCTCCGCGCCGACGATGTGGCCAGCATGAACGACGACGCGATCGTGTTCGCGCTGGCCAACCCGGACCCGGAGATCGACCCGCTGGAGGCGCAGCAGCACGCCAAGGTCGTCGCCACCGGCCGCAGCGACTACCCGAACCAGATCAACAACGTGCTGGCGTTCCCCGGTTTCTTCCGCGGACTGCTCGACGCGCACGCGCACGAGATCACCGACGACATGATGATCGCGGCCTCGAACGCGATCGCCGACGTCGTCGACGGTGAGGAGCGGGTCAACCCGTCGTTCATCGTGCCGAGCGTCTTCGACACGGCGGTCGCGCCCGCCGTCGCCGAAGCCGTCCGCAAGGCCGCCATCGCGGGCCGCACCGAACAGCCCTCCGCCGGTGGTTCCTCCATGCCTTGGTCCATGGCCGAAGACCTCGACTACTGACCTGTCCTGGTCGTTCCGCTCTGGTGGCCGGGTAGCGGAACCTCAGCGCTCTTCTCGCTGCGGGAGCGATCTTCGAGTGGCTCCGCCACGCGCAACATTGCTGTGCTCGCGGGAAGAACGCTGAGAACTCGCTGGTGGCCGACTTGCCCTGGTGGTCGCTGCCGAGCGGTTTCGCCGCTGACAGGACAAGGGTCGCGCCTCGCCGGGGCGGTACGTGGTGTGAGCCCTGTGCGGATGGGGGCGGGGCGGGCTCTTAAGGTTTGCGGTATGGCGCAGGACGAGCTCACGCACGTGGACGAGTCGGGGGCGGCTCGCATGGTCGACGTCTCCGAGAAGGAGGCGACCGCGCGCACCGCCGTGGCCACCGGGATCGTGCGCACCACGGCCGAAGTCCTCGCGCTGGTGCGGCGGGACGGGCTGCCCAAGGGCGATGCGCTGGCGACCGCGCGGATCGCCGGGATCATGGCGGCGAAGCGCACTCCCGACCTCGTCCCGCTGTGCCATCCGATCGCGCTGTCCGGCGTCAAGGTGCAGCTGGACCTCGGGGACGCGGAGGTCCGGATCACGGCGACGGTGCGCACCACCGACCGGACCGGTGTCGAGATGGAGGCGCTGACCGCCGTCACCGGTGCCGGGCTCGCGCTGCACGACATGATCAAAGCGGTCGATCCGGCCGCGGTGCTCGACGCCGTCCGCGTCGAACGCAAAGAAGGCGGCAAAACGGGCACCTGGGTTCGCGAGGACTGATCAATCGGCCGTCGGCGGCGGCTCGTAGGCTGGACCTAGTGCAGCGACGTCCGCTCCGTCGCGCCTGCCCGGCGATCGCAAGGAGTTCCGCCCATGTCAGCACGCACCGCTCGTGTCGTGGCCGCGTCGAACCGTGCCGCGGCAGGCGTCTACACCGACCGCACCGGACCGGTCATCGTCGAATGGCTGCGGGAGCGCGGCTTCGAGGTCGGCGACCCGCTGGTCGTGCCGGACGGTGAGCCGGTGGGGCGAGCGCTGCGGGAGGCCGTGGACGCCGAGGTCACCGTGGTGATCACCACCGGCGGCACCGGGATCAACCCGACCGACCGCACTCCCGAGGTCACCGGCGAAGTGCTGGACTACGAGGTTCCGGGCTTGGCCGACGCGGTGCGTTCGGCCGGTCTGCCGCAGGTGCCGACGGCGGTGCTCTCCCGCGGGACGGCCGGGGTGAGCGGGCGGACACTGATCGTGAACCTGCCGGGATCTCGCGGCGGCGTCGCCGACGGGCTCGGCGTGCTCGACGGAGTGCTCGATCACGCCGTGGACCAGCTCCGCGGCGGTGATCACGCGCCCGGCGGCGGGGTCGAACCGGGCGCCTCGGACTCTCACGAGCACTCGGCCGCCGGGTCGGGCGCGGCCGCCGTGCTGCTGGCCGAGGTCGCCGACCGCCCGCTGCGAGTCGCGGACTTGGAGCGGCTGGTGGAGGACCGGGCCGCGGGCGCGGTCGTCACCTTCGGCGGCGTGGTGCGGGATCACGATGGCGGGCGCGGCGTGACCGAGCTCGAATACGTCGGGCATCCCAGCGCCGACGAGGTGATCCGCGAGGTCGCCACCGAGCTGGCCGGCCGCTACGACGGAGTCCGAGCCTTGGCGGTCGCGCACCGCGTGGGCCTGCTGGGGATCGGCGACGTCGCCTTGGCCTGCGCCGTAGCCGCCGAACACCGCAAGGAGGCGTTCGCGGTGTGCGCCGAACTCGTCGACGAGGTGAAGCGCCGCCTCCCGATCTGGAAGCGCCAGGTCTTCACGGACGCATCGGAAGAATGGGTCAACTGCCCCTGAGATCGTCTCTGCGCAGTCCGCGGCGGCGCCCAGCAGGGGAACCCCGGTTCCGCTTTCGATCTCGCTGACGACGTTCCTTGAGCGTTTCAGCCCCATCCAGGTCTCAACGAGGCAACGATCGAGGCTCACTTCACCCGCCCCGGAGCCTCACCCCCACCGAGAACCTCAAGATCCCGCCTCCCGCCCTTTCACGGCGAGCGCCGAACCCCAAGCCTCAAAGCCACCACCGAACCCGAATCCTGACGACGAGCCGTGCTTTCGGCGGCGAAGCCCCCAAAAGGCCGAGCAAAGCCCCGCTTGCCTTGCGGCCGAGGGCCGTGCCGTGCGGCGTAGCCGTGCTTGTGGCGGCGAAGTCCGCGAAGGGCGGGCGAAGCCCCGCTTGCCTTGCGGCCGAGGGCCGTGCCTTGCGGCGTAGCCGTGCTTTTGGCGGCGAAGTCCGCGAAGGGCGGGCGAAGCCCCGCCTGCCTTGCGGCCGAAGGCCGTGCCTGTATGTGCGAAGCACATAGCCCACGTCAAAAAGCCGCTCACCCGCGGGTTCTCAGTGAGCCTCTCGCGAGGACAGCTTTTTCCCTCGTGGCGGAGCCACTTGGGAAAAAGATCCCGCAGCGAGAGGCTCACTGAGGTTCCGCCACCCGACCACCAAAGCAAAAAGAGCCGTGCACCCCCCAAAAAAGTGAAACGGGACCCTGCCGCTGGGGGTGGCGGCAGGGTCCCGGGTTGTGGAGGGGCCGGGCCGGCCCGCACGGGGGGACGGGCCGGGCTTCCGACTCCTCGCCAGGTTCATGGACCTGGCCGGGTGATCACTTGATGTCGAGCTGCTGACCCGGGAAAATCATGTTCGGGTCGTTGAGCACGCTGCTGTTCTTCTCGAAGATGTCCTGGTAGTCGACGCCGTACTGGCTGGCGATCTTGCCCAGGGTGTCACCGGTCTGCACCGTGTAGTCGGCACCGTTGGACTTCACGGTGGACTTCTTGGTGGACTTCTTGGAGCTCGAGCTCTCGCTCTTCTTCGACGAGGAGCTCTTCTCCGAGGAACCGCTCGACTTGTTGCTGGTGCTGCCGCTGGTCCAGCTGGTCTTCGAGGTGCAGCCGGGCCATGCGCCCGAGCCCTGCGAGGCGAGGACCTTCTCGGCGACCGCGATCTGCTCTTCGCGGCTGGCGTCCTTGGCGTTCGACGCGTACTGGGTGCCGCCGTACGCGGCCCAGGTGGACGGGGTGAACTGGAGACCGCCGGAGAAGCCGTTTCCGGTGTTGGCGTTCCAGTTCCCGCTGCTCTCGCACTGCGCGAGCTTGTCCCAGTCAGCGGCGTTGGCGGGTGCTGCGACCGCGATCGGGGCGGCGACCACGGCACCTGCGATGGCCAGCCGTGCGGCGTTGCGGGCGATGCCGGCGGTGGAAGGTTTGCGGTGCTTGCCTTCGTAGCGAGTCATTTCCCTCTCCTGCCGCGCTTGCGAGGTGAGCCGTCGGGTTCGGGCTGAAGCAGCCCGGCCGGCTCGGGAGCCGGCTTCACCCGCCGGGCGTTCGGGGCGCCCAGTGGTGGTTCCCTCGCCCCTGTCCGGTGGGTTCTTTCGGGGGTGGGAAGCCCGCCGGACAGGGTTCGGCGCTGCGGGCTTCCGTGGTCCTTGCTGATCGGTTCGGGGCCGACCGGAGAGCGACACTACGTAACCGATCGGCGAAGCGGAAATCTGAACATATGTGACGGTCGTCACAGTAACGATGGCTCGGGGGTGTCCGATCTCGATCGTTTGTCCTGATCAGAGCGTCGTTATCAAGTCGTTTCCGGGCCGAGATCGATCACCGTCAGTGAGGCGTGGCTCACCTCTTCGGCGCCCCTGAAACCTGCTCGTTGAGTGCTCGTCACTTTGCGAGCCGCCTGAATCGAGTCCGGAACACGCGTGGATCCGCGGGATTTTGTGATCACGCACTGATCAATCGAAGTGACGCTGAGTCATTGTGGACCTCGGTCGAGTGATCGAGTCGGCGAGATCGCGAACGGCGTCGCGGGATCGGTTCGAAGATCAAGAGACGGTCGCCGGAACGGCCGCAGAACAGCGGTGCGCATCCACTCGATCGCACACCGAAATGTCACCCGGAGGAGTGTGTCAGACACGCCGGGGAGTGTTGTATCCGCGCACGCGCGCCTGCGCGGGCGGATCAATAAGGAGAAGACTCGATCGCCGCAGTCGTTCAGCCACCCGCGAACGGCGGCAGCACGTCCAGCTCATCGCCCTCGCCCACCGGGGTCGAGCGGTCGCGCACCGCGACTCCGTTGAGCAGGAAGCTGCAGGCGGGCACGACGCTCGCCAACCGCTCGTCGTGCGCGGCCAGCACCGCGTCGATCACGTCGTCGGCCCGCACCGGACCCGGCGAGCCCGCGGAGACCGTCAGCGTTTCCTCGGCCACACCTGCCGCGGCCCTGGCTCCGGCGAAGTACCGCACCCGTACCGCCAGCGCCGTCGGCGCACCTTCGAACTGCACCGTCATGGCTGGTCAGCCTCCGATCGCGCTCATCGGGCGGGACGGCTGGGCGAACCCGTCATCGTCCATCCCGTGTCCGGCCTTCTTGGCCCACATCGTCTCCTGCCACAGCCGAGCCAGTTCGTCGTCCCCGGCGCCGTCGCGCAGCGGGGCGCGCAGATCGGTCTCGGTGGTGGAGAACAGGCAGGACCGCAGCTGCCCGTCGGCGGTGAGCCGGGTGCGGTCGCAGTCCGCGCAGAACGGCCGCGTCACCGAGCCGATCACGCCGACCGTGCCCGGGCCGCCGTCGACGAGCCAGCGCTCGGCGGGTGCCGAGCCGCGCTCGGCGACGTGCGGGGTGAGGGTGAACTCCTCGCTCAGCCGCTCCAAGATCTCGTCCGCGGTGATCATCTGGTCGCGGTCCCAGCCGTGCTGCGGGTCCAGTGGCATCTGCTCGATGAACCGCAGCTGGTACCCCTGCTCCAGGCAGAACCGCAGCAGGTCACCGGCTTCGTCGTCGTTCACGCCGCGCAGCAGCACCGCGTTCACCTTGACCGGTTCCAGGCCGGTCGCCTTCGCCGCGGCGAGTCCGTCGAGCACGTCGTCGAAACGGTCCCGGCGGGTCAGCTGGTGGAAGGTGTCGGCGCGCAGCGTGTCCAGCGAGACGTTGACCCGGTCCAGTCCGGCCTCGACCAGCGCGTCGGCGTGCCTGCGCAGGTTGATTCCGTTGGTGGTCAACGAAGTTCTCGGATTCCCGGTCAGTGCGCTGGTGGCGCCGATGACGTCCACCAGGTCCTGGCGCAGCAGCGGTTCGCCGCCGGTGAACCGCACGTTGGTGACTCCGAGGGTCTCCACGGCGATCCGGATCAGCCGGTTCATTTCCTCGGTGTTGAGCATTTCCTGGCGTTTCAGCCACGGCAGGCCCTCTGCGGGCATGCAGTAGGTGCAGCGCAGATTGCACTTGTCGATCAACGAAACGCGAAGGTCGGTGGCCACACGGCCGAATCGGTCGACCAGTGCCGGGGTGTCCGGACGAGTCGATGTGTCGGTCGTGGGGCGCACGGCCGGGATGCCCAGGTCCACTGCGGTCACTCTTCGAGCGTAACCCCGCCCGGAGGGGTATTTCGATCGTCGTGCGGGCTTTATCGTGCTGCCGCGGCGGATTCCTCACCAGCGGAAATCCACAGCGGACGGGACTCGAGTCCGCATCCGCGTGTTCGATGACACTGTCTCATCCGCAGTTGCGGCAGTAATCTCTCGGCTGTGCCGCATTATCGGATTTCCGAAGCCGCCGGGCTGCTCGGCGTCAGCGACGACACCGTTCGCCGCTGGGCCGACGGCGGGCAGCTCCCCACCGAGCGCGACGGTTCCGGTCGCCTCGTGATCGACGGTGCCGACCTGGCCGAGTTCGCCCGTGAACAGGCGCGTGCCGTGCCCGATCCCTCCGGCGTGGGCCGCTCGGCCCGCAACCGGCTCGTCGGGCTGGTCACCGAGGTCGTCTCGGACCGGGTGATGTCCCAAGTGGAGTTGCAGTGCGGTCCGCACCGGGTGGTGTCGCTGATGAGCACCGAGGCCGTGCGGGAGCTGGGGCTGGAACCGGGAGTGCTGGCGGTGGCGGTGGTCAAGTCGACCGCCGTGGTGGTGGAAACGCCGGGAGGCTGACGTGATCGGATCCAGAGTTGTCGTGGCATTGGCCGGATTCGCGCTGTTACTGGCCGGGTGCTCGGCCGGCGGCTCCGAGCAGGCGCAGGGCGAGCGGACGGTCACGGTGCTCGCCGCGGCCTCGCTCACGGAGTCCTTCGACGAGCTCGCAGGCCGATTCGAGGCGGAGAACCCGGGGGTGCGGGTGCAGCTGGACTACGCGGGCTCGTCCACGCTGGTCGAGCAGCTGACGCAGGGGCGCCGCGCCGACGTGTTCGCCTCGGCGGACACCAAGAACATGGACAAGGCGAGCAAGGCGGGCGTGACGGGCGCCGAGCCGCAGGTCTTCGCGACGAACGAGCTGACGATCGCGGTGCCGAAGGGCAACCCGGACCACATCGCCTCGCTGGCCGACCTCAACGCGCCGGGCAGGCTCGTCGTGCAATGCGCGCCGCAGGTCCCGTGCGGTTCGGCGGCGCAGACCGTGGAACAGGCGGCGGGCCTGCGGATCAACGCGGCCAGCGAGGAGAACGACGTGAAGTCGGTGCTGCGCAAGGTGACCGCGGGCGAGGCCGACGCGGGCCTCGTCTACGTGACGGACGCGAAGGCCGCCGCCGACCAGGTGCAGAGCGTGGAGTTCCCGGAGTCCCAGCGGGCGATCAACGACTATCCGATCGTGTCGCTCAAGGACGCCCCGGAACCGGAGCTGGGCGCGCGGTTCCTGGACTACGTGCGCGGCCCGGTCGGGAAGGAAGTGCTCACGGCGCACGGTTTCGGCGCCGAATGAGGCCGAACCGGATGCGGCGCGCGCCCTCGGTGGGCATGCCGGGTGTGCTGTGGGTGCCCGCGGCGCTCGCACTGGCGTTGATCGTGCTGCCGGTGCTGGGCCTGCTCACCCGCGTCGATCCGGCGCGGCTGCCCGCGTTGCTGACGAGTTCGGCGGCCGTGGACGCGCTGGACCTGTCGGTGCGCACCTCGCTGGTGGCGACCGTGTTGTCGTTGGTGTTCGGCGGGCCGCTGGCGGTGGTGCTGGCGCGGGCGCGGCTGCGCGGAGTGCGGGTGCTGCGGGCGGTGGTGCTGCTGCCGCTGGTGCTGCCGCCGGTCGTGGGCGGGCTGGCGTTGCTGTACCTGCTGGGCCGGACCGGTCCGCTGGGTGGGCTGTTGGACGACGCCGGGCTCCGGCTGCCTTACACGACGGCGGCGGTGGTGCTGGCGCAGACGTTCGTGGCGATGCCGTTCCTGGTGGTGGGGCTGGAGGGCGCGCTGCGTTCGGCCGACGCCCGTTACGAGCAGGTGGCGGCGACGCTCGGTGCCGGGCCGTGGTTGACGTTCCGGCGGGTCACGTTGCCGATGCTGCTGCCCGCGCTGGGCTCGAGCGTGGTGCTCACTTTCGCCCGCGCGCTGGGCGAGTTCGGCGCGACGATCACGTTCGCGGGCAGCCTGCAGGGCACCACGCGCACGTTGCCGTTGGCCATCTACACCACCGCTCAGTCCGACGTGGACGCCGCGGTGGCGATGTCGTTGCTGCTGGTGGTGCTGGCTCTGCTGGTGATCGGCTTGGCGGGCACGAAGGCAGTGGAGGGACGCGCGTGACCGGTCTGCACGCCCGAATCGAGTTCGCCCGCCCCGAGTTCACCCTTCGCGCCGAGCTGGCCGTGGCGCCGGGGGAGGTGCTGGCGGTGCTCGGCCCCAACGGGGCGGGCAAGTCGACGCTGCTGTCGGTGCTGTCGGGGCTGCTCGTTCCGGATCGCGGCCGGGTGGCTCTGGGCGAGCACGTCTGGTGCGACGCGGAGCGTGCGCGGCAGGTGCCGACGCACCGGCGGGGTGTCGGCCTGCTGGCGCAGAGCGCGTTGTTGTTCCCCCGCATGTCGGTGCTGGAGAACGTGGCTTTCGGCCCCCGGGCCGCCGGTGTCGGCAAGTCCGAGGCGCGGGAGACGGCTCGGCGCTGGCTGGCCGAAGTGGACGCCGCCGAGTTCACCGACCGCCGCCCGGCGCAGCTGTCCGGCGGCCAGGCGCAGCGCGTCGCGCTCGCTCGCGCGCTGGCGGCCTCCCCGAGCCTGCTGCTGCTGGACGAACCGCTGGCCGCGCTGGACGTGGACTCCGCGCCCGCCGTCCGCGGCCTGCTGCACCGGGTGCTCAAGCAGCAGCGGCAGCCGACGGTGCTGGTCACCCACGACGTGCTTGATGCCGTGGTGCTGGCCGATCGGGTCGCGGTGCTGGTGGACGGGCGGATCATCGAGCAGGGACCGACGCGACGGGTGCTGACCCGGCCGGAGGCGGCGTTCACGGCCCGCATCGCCGGGCTCAACCTGCTCACCGGTGCCGCCGCCGACGGCGGGCTCGTGTTCGGCGACATCCCGGTCACCGGCCGCGCCGAGGAAGATTCGGAACCGGGGGAGCAGGCCGCGGCGGTGTTCTCGCCGTCGGCGGTCGCGGTGCACCGGGAACGTCCGCACGCCAGCCCGCGCAACGCCGTGCCGGTGCGGATCAACGCGCTGGAGCCGCGTGGTGACGTGGTGCGGTTGCGCGCTGAGACGCGCTCGCCGGAGGCGGTGGTGCTGGCGGCCGACGTGACCCCGGCGGCCGTCGCCGACCTGGGGTTGAGCGTCGGTGACGACGTATTTTTCGTGGTTAAGGCCGCCGAAGTAGCCATTCACCCGGTGTCGGGAGGATCATCTGGGGCGTGACTGAGGAAGCGCCCTGGACGTACTTGATGGACATGGACGGCGTGCTGGTGCACGAGGAGCACATGGTGCCCGGAGCCGATCGGTTCCTGGCCGAGCTCCGCGAGCACGGGCTGCCGTTCATGGTGTTCACGAACAACTCGATCTTCACCCGCGTGACCTGCGGGCGCGGTTGCTGCGCACCGGCCTGGACATCCCGGAGTCGGCGATCTGGACCTCCGCGCTGGCGACGGCCCAGTTCCTGGAGAAGCAGCGTCCCGGAGGCAGTGCGCACGTCGTCGGCGAATCCGGTTTGACGACCGCGCTGCACAACATCGGCTACGTGCTCACCGACCGCGACCCGGACTACGTGATCCTGGGCGAGACCCGCACGTACAGCTTCGAGGCGATCACCAAGGCGATCCGGCTCGTGGAGGGCGGTGCGCGGTTCATAGCCACCAACCCGGATGAGAAGGGGCCGAGCCGGGAGGGCACGTTGCCCGCGACGGGCGCGGTCGCCGCGCTGATCGAGCGGGTGACCGGCCGGGCGCCGTACTACGTGGGCAAGCCGAATCCGCTGATGATGCGGTCGGCGCTGCGGGCGCTGGGGTCGCATTCGGAGAACACGCTGATGATCGGCGACCGGATGGACACCGACGTGCGCTCCGGCCTGGAGTCCGGCATGCAGACGATCCTGGTGCTCACCGGGATCTCGGATGTGAACACCGCGGAGCTGTTCCCGTACCGCCCCACCAAGGTGATCAACTCCATCGCCGATCTGGTCGACCACACCGCCGACCCCTTCGGCGCCTGAGCACCGCACCGGAGTCAACGGACCGTTCGTCCAGTGGGATTGGGCCGAACGGTCCGTTGGCTCGGGTGGGTTTGTGGGGTGAGCGGACCGTTTGTCCAGTGGGATTGGGCGAACGGTCCGTTGGCTCGGGTGGGTTTGTGGGGTGAGCGGACCGTTTGTCCAGTGGGATTGGGCGAACGGTCCGTTGGCTCGGGAGGGCCTGTGAAGCGAGCGGCCCCTCCGCCCGGTCTCGGGCGAAGGGGCCGCTGGTCGGTCAGCCTCGGGTGGGGAGGCGGTCGTCGGAGTCGATGATCGCCTTGCCCATCGGGAACAGCGACACGGGGATCAGCTTGAAGTTGGCGATGCCCAGCGGGATCCCGATGATCGTGATGCATTGCGTGATGCCGGTGACGATGTGCCCGATCGCGAGCCACCAACCGGCCAGCAGCAGCCACAGCACGTTCCCGATCGCGGAGAACGAACCGGCCCCCGGCTCGTCGACGAGCCGACGCCCGAACGGCCACAGCGCGAAGTTCGCCATCCGGAACGAGGCGATCCCGAACGGGATGCCGATGATCGTGATGCTCAGGACGATGCCGGCCACGGCGTAGCCCAGGGCCAGCCACAGCCCGCCGAAGATCAACCAGATGACGTTCAGCAGCAATTGCATGCCCCGAGCTTGCCATGATCATCCGGCGGGTTGTTCAGGTGCCGCCCCTGAGCTCTCCCCCAGGCGCCCCTGAGGGCTTCGCGCCGGATGTTCAGACGCGGAGGTCGCCTTCGAGGATGGTGACGGCCCGGCCGCGCAGTCCGACCCGCTCACCGCGCGGGGTCGCGCGGACGAGCCCGCCGCGTGCCGAGACCTGTTCGCCGACGAGTTCCGCACCGGACTCCCGCCCCAGCTCAGCCGCCCAGTACGGGGCCAGCTTGCAGTGCGCGGAGCCGGTCACCGGGTCCTCCGGGATGCCGGAGGCGGGCGCGAAGAACCTGCTCACGAAGTCCACCCCGTCCCGATCGCCTTCGGCGGTGACGATCACGCCCCGCCGGTCCCAGCGGCCGATGAGCTCCAGGTCCGGTTCGAGCTCGCGCACTTCGGCGGCGGTGGCGACTCGCACGAGCAGGTCGTCCGAGGTCGTCAGCACCGCTTCGACGGTCACGCCGGGCAGTGCCGCCGCCAGGTCGGCGGGGGCCTCCGCCGGGCTGGGCGTGTTCGCCGGGAAGTCCATCCCGATCCAGCCGTCCCCGGCGTCGGTGCAGGTCAGCTCGCCGCTTCGGGTGCTGAACCGCTGGTCGCCGCCGAGCGCGTGCGCGGTCGCGAGCGTGGCGTGCCCGCACAGGTCGACTTCGGTGGTGGGGGTGAACCAGCGCAGCGGTTTCGGTTCGGTGCCGTCGAGGACCACGAACGCCGTTTCGGCGTGCTTCATCTCGGCGGCCACCGATCGCATCCACGCCTCGGAGGCGGGGGCGTCGAGCAGCACGACGCCTGCCGGGTTGCCGCTGAAGGGGGTTTCGGTGAAGGAATCCACGACGAAGATGCGCACCCGGGCAGCCTACGGCGGCTCAGGGCAGGGCGAGGAGGCTGACTGACGATCGCCGTCCCGACTCCGGTGGAGATCCGGCGCCGGCGGCCGGAACCCGGCGAGGAGTACCCCAGCCACCCCCATCAGGCCGGAGTCGTGGAGACGATCAGTGTCATCTCGGGGCGGCTGGTCCTGGTCGTCGACGGCACCGAGCACGTCGTCGAGGCCGGAGGGACCGCTAGCTTCGCCGGGGACGCCGCGCACGCTTACCGCGGTTCCGGCCAGGAGATCCGCGAGCTGATCATGACCGTGCAGCTGCCGCCGGGCGGCCCCGCCGCCGGCTGACCCGAGCGACCCCGCGGCGTCTCGCCAGGTCGGCTCGATCCCTCGATTTTCCGCCGTTCGTGGGTGAGCATGAGTGACCTGCACCATGCGGATCGGGGAGGTCACTGTGGACACCACCGGAACAGCGGAACCCAGCTACGACTCCGGCATCTCCGAAGTGCCGCTGCTCGGCGACACCATCGGCGGCAACCTGGACCGCACCGCCGCCCGGGTGCCCGGGCGCGATGCGCTGGTCGAGCACACGAGCGGCCGCCGCTGGACCTACGCCGAGTTCGTCGCCGACGTGGACGCGCTGGCCATCGGTCTGCTCGAAGGGGGCATCGGCAAGGGCGACCGGGTGGGCGTGTGGTCGCCGAACCGCGCGGAGTGGACGCTCACCCAGTACGCGACGGCGAAGATCGGCGCGATCCTGGTCAACATCAACCCGTCCTACCGGCTGCACGAGCTGGAGTTCGTGCTCAATCAGGCCGGGGTGCGGATGTTGGTGTCGGCGCAGCGGTTCAAGACCTCCGAGTACACCGCGATGATCGAACAGGTGCGGCCGAGCTGTCCCGGCCTGGAGCAGGTCGTGTTGTTCGACGACTCCACCTGGGACTCGTTGTTCGAGCGGGGCCGGGCGGGTGATCCGGCGCGGCTGGCGACGGCGGGGGCCGAGCTCGGCGCCGACGATCCGATCAACATCCAGTACACCTCGGGCACCACCGGGTTCCCGAAGGGCGCGACGCTGTCGCACCACAACATCCTCAACAACGGGTTCTTCGTCGGCGAGCTCTGCGGCTACTCGGAAGTCGATCGGGTCGCCGTCGTGCCGCCCTTCTACCACTGCTTCGGGATGGTGATGGGCAACTTGGCCTGCACCAGCCACGGCGCGGCGATGATCATTCCGTCCGAGGGGTTCGACGCCGGAACGGCCTTGGCGGCGGTCGCGGCCGAGCGCTGCACCTCGCTGTACGGGGTGCCGACGATGTTCATCGCCGAACTCGACCACCCGGACTTCGCGAGCTTCGACCTGAGTTCGCTGCGCACCGGCATCATGGCCGGTTCACCCTGCCCCGCCGAGGTGATGAAGCAGGTCATCGACCGGATGGGCATGAGCGAGGTGTCCATCTGCTACGGCATGACCGAGACCAGCCCCGTGTCGACCCAGACCCGCGCGGACGACTCCCTGGACCGCCGCGTCTCCACCGTCGGACGGGTCGGCCCGCACCTGGAGGTGAAGGTCATCGACCCGGTCACCGGGCTCACGGTGCCGCGCGGGGAGGCGGGGGAGCTGTGCACGCGCGGGTATTCGGTGATGCTGGGCTACTGGGAGCAGGCGGACAAGACCGCCGAGGTCATCGACAGCGCCCGCTGGATGCACACGGGCGATCTGGCGGTGATGGACTCCGCCGGGTACGTCAGCATCACCGGGCGCATCAAGGACATGGTGATCCGCGGCGGTGAGAACGTGTATCCGCGGGAGATCGAGGAGTTCCTCTACACCCATCCCGACATCGTGGACGCCCAGGTCATCGGCGTCCCCGACAAGCGCTTCGGGAGGAGCTGATGGTGTGGGCGCGGCTGCGCGCCGGAGCCCCGGAACTCACCGCCGAAGCACTGCGCGAGTTCTGCACCGGCAAGCTCGCGCACTACAAGATTCCGCGCTACGTCCACGTCGTCGACGACTTCCCGATGACCGTCACCGGCAAGATCCGCAAGGTCGAAATGCGCCAACAGGCAAAGACCCTGCTCGATCTGGACGACTGAACCCGTGTGGACGATCTGTCCCCACCCTTGACCGCACCCCGTTCAGGTGTGGAGCGCCCACGCGATTCCGCGAGAGATCGCACGGAGCGATTCGCCGTCGAGTCGGCATCATCGCTGCTCGGCAAGGGTTTTAGCGGCTGTGGACAAGTTCGTGGCCCTGCAATCTCGCGAGAGATTGCAGGGCCACGGGTGGCTCGTTCGGGTCAGGCCTTGGCGAGTTCGGCTTCGTCCTCCTTGCCGAACTGGTCTTCCAGCTGCTCGGGCGAGGCGTCCACATCGATCTGGGCGAGGGGGGTGCCGCGGGCGGAGGAGATCGCGCCGAGGCGGCGGCCCGCCCGGTCCGTGGCGTAGGTGAGCAGTTCGTCGGTGTCGAGTTCGAACGGCCGCACCTCGGGCGCGTCGGCGGGCTGCCACTGGATGAGCTCCATCGCGTGCGGCAGCAACTCCTGCATCATTTCGTCGACGTAGTCCCAG
This sequence comes from Saccharopolyspora gloriosae, assembly GCF_022828475.1. Taxonomy (GTDB): domain Bacteria; phylum Actinomycetota; class Actinomycetes; order Mycobacteriales; family Pseudonocardiaceae; genus Saccharopolyspora_C; species Saccharopolyspora_C gloriosae_A. Next base: position 523,384 of record NZ_CP059557.1, read on the forward strand.
TTCTTCTCGTCGGCGGCGACGTGGCGCCTGCAGGTGAACGTGCCCCACGCCATGTGCCTGCGCTCGTCGTCGCCGATGCGGCCGATGAGCTTCTGCATGCCGGGGAACAGCCCGCGGCTGCGGCAGATCTTGTTCCAGGCGAAGTACCCGGTCAGCGCGAGCGAGCCCTCGACGACGTGGTTGTAGGTGACCGACGCCCGGATCTGGTTGCGCGGCCCCGGGTCGGTGTCCAGCGCGTGCAGCACGGTCGGCAGCACGTCGTAGAAGATCGTGCGGTAGCCGGGGTTGTCGTCGACGTATTCGTTGAGGTTCTCGTGCAGCCCGACGGCGTCCATCCACAGCCGGAAGGCCTGGGTGTGCTTGGCCTCTTCGTACATGAACTGGGTCAGGTACATCTCGTCGCCGAACCGGCCTTCGGCGGCCATCGCGGACAGGAATGGGCGCAGGTCCTGGGTGACGGCTTCCTCGCCGGCGATGAATTCGGCGCAGAGCCCGGCGACGCTGCGCCGTTCGTCGACGGTGAGCCCCGCCATGTCCCTGGCGTCCTGCTCGAAGTCGAGGTCGGCCGGATTCCAGAACTTGGCGTTGCCCTTGGAGAACAACCGCAGCGGCAGGGACTCCCAGTTGAGGCCGCCGGGGCGCAGGGAGTGGAAGTCGTCGCGGTGCTTGCTGCTGTGCGTGGTGGTCGTCATTGGCCTGCTCCAGCTCGCCCGAGATGTGTGAGTCACGTTACAGGCTGATTTTCGATACCCAAGAGTTCCGCGTCAAGGGAGGTCAGGCCATCGGGTTCCCCCGTTAGCCTGCACTCGTGACTCCTGCGACCGTCGGATTCGACCTCGACCTGACCCTCATCGACCCCCGCCCGGGCATGGTCGCCGTGTTCGACCGCCTCCGCGACGAGTTCGGGGTGCCGGTGGACGGCGAGCACTTCGCCGCCAACCTCGGCCCGCCGCTGCCCGACGTGCTGCGCACCTACGGTTTCGACGAGCCGCTCGTGCACCGCCTCGTGACCCGATTCCGGGAGCTGTACCCGGACGTCGTGATCCCCGTGACCCGGCCGATGCCCGGCGCCCACGAAGCCCTGGCGGCGGTGCGCGCGCACGGCGGACGTGCGCTCGTGGTCACCGGGAAGTTCGAGCGCAACGCGGAACTGCACCTGAAAGCCCTCGACTGGCAGGTGGATCGGCTCGCCGGCGACGTGTTCGCCGCCGCCAAAGGCGACGTGCTGCTCGCGGAAGGCGCGGCCGTCTACGTCGGCGACCACATCGGCGACATCGTCGGAGCGAAAACCGCCGGAGCCGTCGCCGTCGGTGTCGCGACCGGGCCTTACCGGGCGGACGAACTCGTCGAAGCCGGTGCCGACGTGGTGTTCGAGGACCTCACCGAGTTCCCGGACTGGCTGGCCGCGCGCGACCGCTGATCAGCGGCGGCGGGTGCGGACCACGGACCCGACGACACCGACGATCAGCCCGAGCGGAGCCAGCAACGTCGCCAGGTTCAGCCACAACGGCAGGTCCGCGATGCCCACGGCGTAAAGCCCGAACACCACGATCACCGCGAGTACGCCCGCGGCGAACAGGCCCACCGCGAGCGGAAGCAGGATCGGTCGGGAAGACGCGGCGCTCATGCGGCTCAGCGTAAGCGCTGCGAACGCGGCCCCGGCGCGGGTGTGGGCGGAACCTCGCCCGGCGCGGACTCCGCTCGGGCCTGCCAGGTGGCGCTCGGCTGCCCGCGGCCCGCGAACGACCGAAAACGCCTGCGCACGGCGTTGTGAGCCGGTGCTGGGCGAAAGGGGCGGTGGTGTCGTTGTTCGGGCGGGTACCCTTAAACTGACGCGTCCTGGGAACGCTTGGCAGTTCGGTGTTCCGGGGCGTTTTTGTTGTGCCAGGGCCGGAACGCGGTTTTCGCACGACGAACGATGACGACCAGAGGGACCCGCTCGCTTCCGGCTCGCCCACTTCGGGCTCCGGGACGGGGCGCGCGGGCAGGGCATCGACAGGGAACGGTGAGGACAGTGCCGACCGGCAGGGTCAAGTGGTACGACGCGGACAAGGGCTTCGGCTTCGTGACCCAGGACGGTGGGGAGGACGTGTACGTGCGGGCCTCCGCGTTGCCGTCCGACGTTGAATCGCTCAAGTCCGGTCAACGCGTCGACTTCGACATGGCGCAAGGCCGCCGCGGTCCGCAGGCGCTTCGGATCCAGCTGCTGGACCCGCCCCCATCGGTCGTCGAAGCTCGCCGCCGCCCCGCCGACGAGCTGCACGGCATGGTCGACGACATGATCAAACTGCTGGAGCTGAAGGTCCTTCCCGACCTGCGCCACGGCAAGTACCCGGACCGCAAGGTCTCCAAGCGCATCGGTGAGGTCGTCCGCGCGGTTGCTCGGGAACTCGATCCGGGGGCCTGATCACGGGCGGGTTTTAGAACCTTCCCTGGCTTGGCGTGTGGGCGAGGGTTTTGGAGTCTCGTTCGGCTTGGCGTGCGGCGGGCTTTAGGGCCTTCCCCGGCTTGGTGTGTGGTTGGTGTGGTGCGTGGGAGGTTGGTTTTAGTGATTACTTCCAGGGCTCTTGTTGCTGGGGTGTCCGGGTAGCGGAACCTCGGCGGCCTTCTCGCTGCGGGATCCATTTCTGGTGTATGTCCGATACACGGCGAAATCTGGGTCCGGGCTGCTGTCCTCGCGAGAAGGCCGCTGCGAACCCGCCGGTGGTCGTTTTGCGTGGGTGGGCTTTGCGCTGACGCGCATCCAGGCACGGCCTTCGGCCGCGAGGCGCGGGTTCGCCGTAAGGCACGGCTGCGCCGCCAGGCACGGCTGCGCCGCAGCACGGCCTTTGGCCGCGAGGCAGGCTTGCTTCGCTTTGCCCTTGGCGGGCTTCGCCGCCGACTGCACGGCTATCGCCGCAAGGCACGGCTTCGCTGCGAGGGACGGCCTTCGGCTGCGAGGTAGGCGGGGTTTTCCTGTGCGGCGAGTGAATCTGTCAGCGGGGGTCGAGAACCCAGGTGCCGGAGATGCCGAAGTCGACTCCGCCGCCGTCGCCCGCGGTGAGGACGGCGGAGTACTGCTGCACTTCGACGTGTTCCAGGCGGGTGCCGTCCGGCGGGACGCGCAGGGTGTAGGTGCGCCGGGAGTCGGGGGTGAACACCGGAGTGCGGCCGTCGATCTCCTCGCCGTTGGCGCCTCGGTAGATGTAGGCCACCTGCCACGGCGTGCCGGACACCTCGCCGGGCACCGAGATCTGCAGCGGGGCCTTCTCCGGAACGGTCAATCGGCCCACCGGTTCGGCGGGCGGCGGGGAGCACTGCTCGCCGTTCGCGTCGCAGAACCGGGCGGGGGCGACCTCGGCCGCTTCGCCATGCGAGTAGAAGGTGACCTGCGGGTCGGCCGGCGCGGAGCATCCGGCCAGCGCGGCGATGCCCAGCGGAGCCGCGAGCAGCAGCGACTTCAGTCCACGATGCACACCGTGAGCCTACGGCCCGGCCGGAACCCGTTCGGTGCCCGGTCGGGGGGCGCGGCCGCGGCGCAGTCGCGGAACGAGACTGCCGCCGCGTCCCACGATGATCGTCTGGGTGAGCACGAGCGCGAGGATCACGGCGGTCACGGTGAACCCGATCCACCACACCGGCGGCAGCAGCACGCCGAGCGCACCGCCGAACACCCAGCTCAGCTGCAGGATCGTCTCGGAGCGCCCGAAGGCGGAGGCCCGCGCCCGCTCGGTCACGTCGCGCTGCACCACCGCGTCCAGGCACACCTTGGCCAGCGCGCTCGCCGTCGCGCCGACGAGACCGACCGCGACCGCGATCGGCACGCCCGCCAGCACCGCCGCGCACACCGTGATCACCAGCGCGGCGCCGAGGCAGCTCACGATCAGCCGGTCCGGGGCGCCGAACCGCATCCGCGCCCCGGCCGCGTTGCCGATGAAGCTGCCCAGCCCGGCCGCGCCGCCGACCGCCCCGAGCAGCACCACCTGCATGAACGGGTCTTGCCGCGTCCCTTCCTTGATCACGAACGCGGCGAACAGGGTGAGGAATCCCGTCAGCACCCGGATGCCGCCGTTGCCCCACAGCGCGATGATCACGTGCGGGCTCAGCGCGGTGCGCCGCCGTCTCCCGGCCACGTCCCGCTCGCCCGGTGAGCTCTCCACCCGGGACGTGACGCGCAGGCACAGCCAGGAGCCGAGGGCGGCGAGCGCGGCCATGAACCACAGCGCGCCCGGCGACCCCAGCAGCCACGCGAACCCGGAGGCCACGGCGCCGAACCCACCGCCCGCGGCGAGTCCGAAGATGGTGAGCCGCGAGTTCGCGGTGGCGAGGTTGATCGCTCGCGGCAGCACTCGCGGCGTCATGGCGGCCTTGAGCACGCCGAACGATTTGGACAGCACCATGCAGCCCAGTGCCGCCGGGTACAGCAGCCAGCTGTCGAAGTTCAGCGCCATCACGGTGGCCAGCAGCACGCGGACGCCGAAGGAGACGGCGAGCGCGGTGCGCCTGCCTTGCCGCAGCCGGTCCAGCGCCGGGCCGATGACGGGTGCGATCACCGCGAACGGGGCCACGGTGATCAGCAGGTACAGCGCCACCTTGTCCCTGCTTTCACCGGTGGCGGCGGAGAAGAACAGCGTGTTGGCGAGCGCCACCGCCATCGCGGCGTCGACCGCGTAGTTGAGCATCACGGCGTAGGTGAAGCGGGCGAGTCCGGATTCGGCGGCGCCGTCGGCGTGCGCGGCGGAGAAGAACAGCCGCATCGCTCGCCGGGTCAGTTCGCGGCCGCGCCAGGCGGCGACTCGCGTGAGGGTGAGTTTGCGCGGCGGGTCGGGGGCGTCCCACCGGCCGCGGCGGGTGCCGGTGTCCTCGGGCGGGGAGTCCTCGGATCGCCGTTCGCGGGGCGGGGCCTCGGGCGCCGGGTGTTCGGCGCCGCCGGAGCGTTCGGTGGCCTCGGTATCGGCGGCGTCCGGAGGTTCGGAGGTACCGGTACCCGCGTCGATGTGCTCGGCGGGGGTGCGCCGGTCCGACCGATCGTGGTGCCGTGGCCGGTCGCCGAAGTCGTGCGGGATGCGGGCGCGCTTGCCGCGACGACCGGCTCCCCAGCCGGGCTGTCCGGTCGGTTCCTCGTCGGAGTGCCCGTTGCGTCGGAGCCCCATGCGCTCATCCTGCCCTAGGCGAAACCTCGATCGCGTCCGTTGCGCCGCTGCTCAGTCCACCGGTGGGGCGGGAGTTGTCCACAGCGAATGCAGGCTTTGTGGACAACTTCAGCGAGCCCCTGAGTTCTCCACAGCCGCAGTGCCACCGGGCCGGGCCTGTGGAGAACTTCGCGTGCCGGTGTGGACGGATCACTCGGGTTCGAAGCGCACCCGGTACAGGTGCGGCCACAACTTGCCGGTGAGCAGGAATTCGTCGGTTCCGGGCACGGCGGCGATCCCGTTGAGCACGTCGGTCCCGGACCGCTCGGTCCACGGCAGCAGTCCCGAGGCGTCGACCACCATGTTGACCTGGCCGGACGCCGGATCGATCCGCACGAGCTGCTCGCTGCCCCACACGTTCGCCCACACCTGCCCGCCGACGCATTCGAGCTCGTTGAGTTCCGGCACCGGCCGTCCTTCGAGCGTGACGTCGACCGAGCCGGTCGGCGCGAACGTCGCCGGGTCGCGGAACGTGAGCCGCGCGCTGCCATCGCTCATGACCAGCCGGGACCCGTCGTGGCAGAGCCCCCAGCCTTCGCCGTCGTAGTCCACCCGGCGCAGTTCCCGCAGGCTCTCCCGATCACGTTCCAGCGCAACCCCTTCCTGCCAGGTGATCTGCCAGATACGGTCTCCGACGACGGTGATGCCTTCGCCGAAGAGCGCCGAGGGGAGACGTTCCTCCCCGAGCACGTGGCCGGTGTCCGGGTCCAGCGCCCGGAGCACGGAACGCCCGTACTGCCCGGTGCCCTCGTAGAGGGTTCCGCCGGACAGTTCGAGGCCCTGGGTGAACGAGGAGCGGTCGTGCGGGAGCACGCGGGTCACCATCGCTCGAAGGTGTGGCACGCTGCCCGCGTGTCCAATGCTCTGATCGGTGTGCTCGCGATCGTCCTGATCTTCGTACTGCGCTGGTACGTGCGCCGAGCACGCAGCCAACCCCAGGCCGCCCAGCAGGCTCATGATGATCACACCTGTGGACAGACGGTTGCCCAGCGCAGTTCTCCTGGGGAGATCTCCGGTTCGCACCCCGAAAGCCTGACACGGGCGGCGACCGCACCGACCCCGTACGGCACAATCGAGCACGTGACGCCTATGCCTGCTCCGACCACTGACCCGGACGCTCCGCTCGGAGTTCCTGGGGAGCCGAGCGGCGAGTCCACGGGGACCCAGCCTGAACCGGCCCGGCTCGACCCGACGTTGGCCGCGGCCGTCGACACGGCCCGCGCCGCCGCCGAGAAGGAGGCCGGTCCCGCGACCGATCCGACCGGTTCACCGATGGTGACGGTGGATTCCGGCGACGCCCCGGTGGGGTCGCACGCCGGTGTGGAACCGGAAGGCCCGGACGCGGCCACCCACTACTTCGAATCGAACTACCCCGGCTACGTCGGCTGGCGCTGGGCGGTGACCGTCGCGATCGCCGGGCCGGGCGAGCCGGTCACGGTCAGCGAGGTCGTGCTGCTGCCCGGCCAGGACGCGTTGACGGCTCCCGCTTGGGTGCCGTGGAACGAGCGGGTGCGCGCGGGAGACCTCGGCGCGGGTGATCTGCTGCCCAGCGCCCCGGACGACCCGCGCCTGGCGCCCGGTTACCTCTCCGACGACCCGACCGTGGAGTCGGTGGCGTACGAGGTCGGCCTGGGCCGCAATCGGGTGCTCAGCTTCGAGGGCCGGGTCGCCGCCGCGGAGCGTTGGCACGACGGCGAGTTCGGCCCGGGCAGCGACATCGCGAAGCTGGCTCCCGGCGCGTGCGGCACGTGCGGTTTCTTCCTGCCGCTGGCGGGTTCGATGCAGGCCGCGTTCGGCGTGTGCGGCAACGAGGTCGCCCCGGCGGACGGCCGGGTGGTGCACGTGGAGTTCGGCTGCGGCGCGCATTCGGAGGCCGAGGTCGACACCTCGTCGACGGTGCCGATCGCCGAGGTCGTCTACGACGACACCACCCTGGACTTCGAGTCGCGCGGGTGACCGCGAACGACGTGTTCGGGACGGCCGAGCTGCGGCGGGTCGTACTTCAGTCCTGGGAGTCCTCTCCGACGAGGTTCCGGGAGGACGCGAACGCCGAGGAGGATCTGCGCCTCGGCGGCTACCGCGACCGGTTGCTGGTGGAGCTCGCGCAGAACGCCGCGGACGCCGCCGGTTCGGACGGCGTGCTGCGGGTCGGGTTCGCCGACGGTGAGCTGCGGCTCGCGAACACCGGTGCACCGCTGACGGCGGAGGGCGTGGAGGCGTTGGCCTCGCTGCGTGCTTCGGCGAAGCGCGATGGCGCGACGGTGGGCCGGTTCGGCGTGGGGTTCGCCGCGGTGCTGGCGGTCACCGACCGGCCGCGCGTGGTGTCGACCTCGGGTGCCGTGGAGTTCTCCGCGGAGCGCACCCGCACGGAGGTCGCCGCGCTTCCCGGCCCGTCGAAGGAGATCGAGTCCCGCGAGGGCGGCGTCCCGGTGCTGCGCTTGGCGTGGCCCACCGACGAGCAGCCGCCGGAGGGTTTCAGCACCGAGATCCGGCTCCCCGTTCGGTCCGATGTGGATGGTGACGCGCTGCTGGCGGGTTTCGCCGAGCACGCGTCGGATCTGCTGCTGGCGCTGCCCGCGCTGCGCGAGATCCGGGTGGGCGCCCAGTCGTGGCGCCGGGAGGATCAGGGCGCTTCGCGGTCCCTCGTGCACGGCCCGCACCGCAGCGATCGCTGGTTGCTGCACCGGGTTTCGGGCCGCTTGGGCGAGTTCGCCTTGGAGGGTTTGGGATCCGAGGCGCGGCAGGGCACCGAGTGGTGGGCGTGCTGGGCGGTGCCGCTTGATCCGGACGACGTGCCGATCCCGCTGGCCGAGGACATCCTGCACGCCCCGACTCCCACCGAGGAGCGGTTGTCGCTGCCCGCGCGCTTGCTGGCGGGTCTGCCCGTGGAGGCGGATCGCCGCCGCGTGACGACTTCGCCCGCGGTGGATTCGGTGTTGACGTTCGCCGCGGAGAGCTACCCGGATCTGGTCGCGAAAGTTCAGGCGGAGCATCGCCCCGCGTTGGTCCCGCTGCCCGGCTTCCCGTTGTCCGATGTGGACGGGAAGCTGCGGCAGGGCGTGCTGGACCGGTTGCGGGTGACGGAGTGGCTGCCCGGTGGCGCGGGCGGCTCGGTCGCTCCGCACGGCGCGGCGGTGCTGGACCACTACTCGCCGGAGTTGGTGTCGCTGCTGGCGGACGTCGTGCCTGGTCTGCTGGCCGCGGACCTCTCGGACGCCCGGCAGCGGCGCGCGTTGAGCACGCTGGAAGTGCGGCGGCTCGGCGCGGCGGACCTGGTGCAGGCCGTGTCCGGGCTGGAGCGCCCGGCGTCGTGGTGGCACCGGTTGTACGACGCACTGGCGCCGATCCAGCGCACCGATCTGCGGGCGCGCGAGGAGTTCACGGCGCTGCCGGTGCCGCTGGCCGACGGCCGCACGATCACCGGTGTCCGGGACGTGCTGCTCGCCGACGGCGACGACTCCGGCCCCGCCGCAGTGCTGTCCACACTGGACATTTCGGGGCTGCGCATCGCGCACCCGGAGGCGGCGCACCCGTTGCTGGAACAGTTGGGCGCGCACCGCGCGGGACCGGCGGAACTGCTGGATTCCCCGCCGCTGGTGGAAGCGGTGCGCGGCAGCGTCGCCGATGCGCAGGCCGGCGCGGACGTGCTGCCGCTGACCGAGTCGGTGCTGGGCCTGGTGCGCGATTCCCACGCGCACGACTGGTTGAGCGCGCTCGCGCTGCCGGACCGCGACGGCGAGCTGCGCCGCGCCGACGAGCTGCTGCTGCCGGATGCCGCACTGCTGACGGTGCTCGACCCGGACGAGATCGGCCCTGACGCCTCGCTGGGCGTGCTCGACGAGGCGTTCGCGGCCCGTTGGCCGCGTGATCTGCTCCGGTCGATCGGAGTGCTCGACGGTTTCGCCCTGCACGTCGAGGACGACCCGATCGACCCCGACGACCGGTTCGCCGACAGCGAGCAGTGGTGGCGTGAGCAGGAACTCGCCGCCGACGGTGCCTGGCCGCCCGCCCGCTTCACCGCGGTGCGAGACCTGGACCTGGTCGCCGACGAGGCGTGGCCGGCGGCGATCCGCCTGCTCAGCGCCTCCACCGACATCGCGTTGGTCCTGGACGATCCGCGCAGCCACCCCGCGTGGTGGCTGTCGCGTTTCGCCCTGCTCGCAGGGCGTTCGCCCCGGTTCTGGCGGCTTCCGCAGGCGGAGGAGATCGCCGGGATCTACGACCCGGTGCCCGACGTCGGCTTGAGCGACCCGCAGTTGCGGCTCGCGGGAGTGCGCGGCCGGCTGCGCATCGACGACGCCGACGACGCGGCGGATCTGGTCTCGAGGCTCGGAGATCCGGACCGCGCCATCCGCGCGGGCACGGCGCTGCGAGCCCACCGGGAACTGGCGAACGCCGTCGTCGACGGAGTGATCAGCGCCGGATTCACCGGCCCGCCGGAGTCGGTGCGGTCGATCTCCGGTGCCGTGGTCAGCGCCGAACGGGCCGTGGTGCTCGACGAACCGTGGATGCTCGGCGTCCTCGAAGCGCCCTTGGTGGTCGCGGGCGGCGGCCCCGACCAGTTCGACGCCGAAGCACTGGCGGAACTGCTCGACCTCCCGCTGGCGTCCGAGGAGGGCACCATGCGGGTGTTGGGGGAGGGCCGCGCCCAGAAGTGGGCCGAAGTCGGCCGCGTCCCCGGATCCTGCGAGCTGCTGGGAATCGCCGTGCCGCACGGCGAAATCACCCTGCACGACGGACTCCGCGTCAGCACCCGCACCGGAGAGCAGCGCGTGCACTGGTGGGTCGACGCCGCAGGAGCGGTGCACGCCGAACGCACCCCCGACGGTCTCGCCCGAGCCCTCGCCTGGGCCGCCGACACCTGGGACACCCGCTTCGCCCTCGCGGCGCTGCTGGCGGACCCGGAAGCGGTCACGCTGCTGCGTTGACGAAGTGAACGGACCGTTCGTCCAACGGGATTGGACGAACGGTCCGTTCACTTCAGTCGAACCGGCGCAGCTAGGACTTCAGCGTTCGCAGGAAGCTGTGCCAGGCCTGCTGGCCGAACAGTAAAGTGCCGCCGTCGCGGTCCTTCGTGTCCCGGATCCCGACGACCTCCGGGGAGTGGCCGACCTCGACGCAGTTCTGAGCGCCGCCGTGGCTTCGACTGGACTTCCGCCATGTCATCTCTGGCATTGTGCTCACTCCTTGCCGAGTTCTTGGATATGGCGATCGATCAACCGCAGCGTTTCCCGATCGCTCATCGCCGCCACGCGTAGCCGATCGAAAACCAGGTTATAAGCGCGCACGTGCTGCGCTCCAGAGAAGTAGTCGGAGCTCGTTAGGTTCTCGATGTAGGCGATGGTCGCGTCAGCGGCGTCGATGTGGAGCAACGTGAACATGAGCCCCATACCCGGATGCGTACCCATCGAGGTGGGGATCAGCTGCACTGTGACGTGGTCCAACTCGGCGAGTTGGCGAATGCGCTCCAACTGCCCTCGATGGACTTCAGGGCTCCCAACTCGGCGTTGGATGGCTTCTTCGCCCATCACGGCCCAGACCTGGGGCGGATCCGAGCTGAACAACTTGGCCGAGCGCTTCTCCCGTGCGGAGGCAATCTCGTCCACTTCGACGGACGAGACCATGACCGATGCGGTCAGGCATTCGCGGGCGTAGTCGAAGGTCTGGAGCACACCTGGGATCACGTCCGGGAAGAACATCTTGATCTCGGATGCACTGTCCTCCAGGCTCACGTACTTCTTCGCCCAGTCGGTGACTCGTGCGGCCGGAAGCTTGCGCCGAGCTTCGGTGGCCAGGCGACGAACCTGATCCCCGGAGCGTTCGTGTGCCCCGTAAAGGTCCAGCAGGGACTGGATGTCCTTATCGGACAGTTTGCCCTCGCCTGTCTCGATCTTGCTGACTTTGCTCCGGTACCAGCCGAAGTGGGTGGCGACGTCGTCGGATGTCAGTCCGGCGGCTTCGCGTAGATCTTTCAGCTCCGCGCCGAGCACGAGTCGCTGCACGAGCGGACCAGGGTCTTTGGTCATGAACGCCAGTCTGCCTTTCCACGATCTGACGAAGATCTCCGCATTAGCTGGAGTTCCGACTAGGAATCCTAGTAGCTTTCCGTGTTGAGGCGATCACGCATCGAGAGGAGCGGGCATGTTGGCGAACGGGGCGAAGGTGGGGTTGTGGCAGCCGGTGGGCAGTGGTCGGCACGCCTTCGACCTGGTCGAGCGCAGTTCCGAGCCGGGTGAGCTCGTGAAGGCGTTGTGCGGCGTCGTGGTGAGCACCGACGAGTTGCAGCGCATCGCCGACGAGCTCGCGTGGATCCAGGAAGCGACCTGCATGGACTGCTGGCGGGTGCTCGCGAACCGTCCGCGCTGATCGCGGACCGATGACCCGGACCGGTCGTGGTGACCCCCGACCCCACACCGGTTCGTTCGGGTGGCCGGGCGGGTCCACCTCCCCTCCCGCTCGGCCACCCTCCCAACTCGAGGAGATCTCCGAATGGCAGAACAGATCGAACAGCCGCCGCCGGAAGGGTGCTGGGCGTCCTTCGGCTACCAGAACCACGTGATCCCGGTCGGCATGGTCCAAGCCGTCGGCTTGTGCGGAGTCATGGCCGACCCGGCCGACATCGCGCCCCGCGACGAGCGCCCGACCTGCTCGGTCTGCTCCGTCGAAGCCCGCAGTGGTGATCACCGCATCGTCCCGTTTCCGGGCAACGAATGATTGCTAATTACGAACGGCCGCAATGCGGACTTGCCCGCGAAATCGGGCATTCGACCTCGGTGCGGCGGCGCCGCGTGCTGTGCTGATCGACGATCACCACCTCGGAGAATCGGATACCGCGAGATGACACCGCCCTACCCGCCGAACGGGAACCGGCCGCAACCCGGCCGGCCGCCGCAGAACGGATGGCCGCCACCCGGCCACCAACCGCCGCCGAACTGGCAGCAGCAGAACTGGCAGCAGCAGCCCCCGCCCTTCGCGCAACAACCCCGCCGCACGAGCAAAGCACCACTGATCATCTCGCTCTCCGTGGGCGCGGTCTTCGTGCTGCTGCTCGGAGTTGGCCTGTTCGCCTTACGCGGTGCAGGCGGAGGCACGGCAGCAGCAGGGGAGGAGCGGGGTTCGGAACGATTCCTCCAGATGACTCCAGGCGGGCCTGCGGTGCAGTACGGGGCGACGGCCGCGTACGACGCGTGTGCGGTGCTGCCTCCTGACGCTCTTGAGCAGGCAGGGTTGAAGCTCTCGCTGAACCGGCAGCTCGAACACTCCTACGCCAAGGAGAACGAGCCCGCCGATCGCGCGTTCGAGGGCAACGAGATGAGCGGCTGCGACTACCTGGTCGAGTCGACCGTCAGCCCGGCGGACGTGGTGTCGCTGAAGGTCAACCAGCAGCCGCGCTCCGGGTACGAGTTGGAATACGTCGCCGAACGTGCCGAGCGCGTGGACGTTCCAGTCAACACCGGCACCGACCGGGGATTCCAAGTCAACTTCTGGCACGACCCGGAACTGGGCAGCTGGCAGGCGACCATCGCGCGACCCGGCGTGGCCGTGGACGTGCTGATCAGCTTGAGCGATCCGGAGTACAACGGCCGGTCGGCAGAGCAGGTGGTCGGGGAACTGACGACTCGCATCGTGGACGGACTCGCGGCAGGGCCGGCCGCCCTCAACATCGGATACGGCGGGCGCTACGCGGACACACCGAATCCGTGCGACTTGTTGAACGGAGCGGCGTTCGAAGCGTCCTTCCCGGCCCAGGCGAGCGGGTGGGTGCGCGACTACTACCTGCCCGGAGAACTCCACATGGCGGAAGCCGACGGCTATCGAGTGGACACCGGGTGCACCCGCGCCGCCGCCGTCGAAGACGACATCTACGGCCCGGACCCCGACACCGTCAGCGCTGACTTCATGCACTGGGAGACCGCCGAAACCGGTCAGAAGTACGTCGCGGGCCAATGCGACCACGCCATCCTCGGAAAACCGCCGGTCCCGTCCGAAATCCAGATCGGTGACGGCCCGACCTGCCTGACCGACCTCTTGGACGACTGGCAGCTGGAGTTCCAGGCAGGGAAGACAACGGTCACCTTGAGGGGCTCGAATCCGTCGAAGGATCCGCAGGAAGTGGCGCGGCTGCTGGAACCCGCCGCGCAGCAAGTCATCAGCAACCTGCGCTGAACGCCGGAAATGAATCGGCCGCGCACCGGAAACCGGTGCGCGGCCGACCTTTCAGCTCACTGCCGCCGTGCTCACTCCCCGAAGACCGGGGGAGCGGTTCGCGGCATGTCGTTGAGCCAGACGTCGTCCTGCTCTTCGAGCCAGCTCGGGTGCTCGTGCTCGTCGTCCTCGCCGCCCTGAGCACCGCGACCGGCACCCATGCCACCGCCCATGCCGCCACGGCCGCCGGCCCCGGCGCCCTTCGCACTCGCGCCGCCTGCACCGGCACCCGCACCGCCCATGCCGCCACCCGGCGTACCGACGCCCGAACGACCACCGGCACCAGGCTGATTCGCCGCGCCCGCACCGGCTCCGGCACGACCGGCACCCATGCCGCCCGCACCGGCGCGACCACCAGCGCCCGCGCCACCGGCACCACCAGCGCCCATGCCGCCCGGCATCATCCCGAGCCCGGCGCCGCCACCGGCACCGCCGCCGCCCGTTCCGACGGGGCCAGGCCCCGCAGCTGGCAACGGCGAAACAGAACCAGGACTAGGAGCCCACGACGAACCACTGCCAGCAGGAGTGTCCGGAACGCTCGAACCACCAGACCCGATCCCAGAACCACCGCCAACGCCACCGATCCCACCGGAGCTACCACCGGCACCGGGGCTACCGCCCGATCCGACACCCATCGGCGAGTTGATCGCCCCACCGCGATCGAAGGAACCCTGGCCCTGATCACCGCTCTGGCCCGGCGGAGGGTCGAACCGCGGCGGGTTTTGAACCTCGGGGCGAATGGTGTTGTCGTAGGTCGAGTAGGTCTGTTTCGCAGCCTCGGCTGCTTCGGTGGCTTCGCGTTCCTGCTGTTGCAGGTCCGTTTCACCGCCGACGAGCCAGGCTCCCCCCTTTTCGGCCAGGCTGTCGGTGGCGTCGACCTTCTTCGGCTCCGGCATCGAGTTCCGGACCGTGAGGAAGCCGTCCACCTGCCGGTCGACCGAGTCACCGGCGGCCTGAGATGTGGATTGCGCGTTGGTCAGGAAGCTCGTCATTGGCTTCGTCGAGTTGCCGAACTGCTCGGCGGCTTGACCCTCCCAAGCGACGTTCGCATCGCGGTTCGCAGTGTCGAGCAGCTCTTGCGCTTTCCCGAAGTGGGTCTTGATCGCCCCTTTCAGCTCCTCGGCAGCCTTGGTCATCTCGTCATGGCCAGCACCTTCGTGGATCTGCTTGTACTTCTCAGGGTGGTTGAAACCCACTTGCTTCATGATGTCGTCAAGGCTGCCGCGGTCCGACGGACCGAGCAGCGCACCGCCGACGACGACCGCGCCGGCGGCTATGACTGGAACGGGCATTGAAGTCTCCCCAGGAGTTGATGGTCAACCGGCGCAGGAGATCATGCGCTCGGGATGTTCTTGATCACTTCAGCGGTGATCTTCTTGGCATATCCGCAAGCGTCGTCCATTTCGGGCGTGCCGCCTGCGTTCTTCGCGTAGAAAACTTCGATTGATTGGTCATCGGCGATACCGGCGGCCACTGTGCACACGCTGCTGTCAGCGTTGATCTGAGCGGCGGGGTAGCCGGCGACTTCAGTCGGGGCAAAGTTGTCGAAGTTGTCCCGTCGCGCGTTAGCTGCCGTCATTCCGCCGTTCTTCGTGTTGATGTCAACGGTGATGTCGAAGGCGTCATTGGAAATGTTGCACGTGGGCTCTTTGTATTGATCGTTGATGGAGGGCTTCGGTTCGGAACCGCTTGCGCCGAGTGCGGAAAGTTGCTCGGCGGTGAGCAATTGGCAGGAGTCGGAGACGCCAGCAAGATTCTTGGGGCTCTCCACCTTCAGCGCGGGGTCGACCGCGTCCGACGCGGGCGGGGCAGGTTGCTGTCCACCGCCGCTTTCCCCGACGGAGCATGCGGAGGCTGCGGTGAGCGCGAGGAGGGATGCGGTGATCACGCTGGCGCGTCGTAGCACAGAAATATTCCTTACGATTGAGTCGGCGTAGCCGCTTCGTCGGCAGATTGATAGTCCTTCTGAGCAGCCTTCAGCTGATTGATCTGCTCCTGAAGGTGTTCCCTGGCGTCGGTGACGACTTTGGTGATCCCCTGGTCGCTTCCTCCCATGAGATCGCCAATTGCTTTGGCCGCGGCCTTGCTGACCTCGTCGTTTCCAGGCGGCTTGAGCATCCCCGAACGCCTCGTCAAGTTGAGGATTTCCCCCAGCTGCTCCCGGGCGTCCTCGTACTTGGCGATCATTCCCGGGATCGCGTCCGTGTCAACGGAGAATGATGCCCCCGAGCTGACGCCCCCGTTGTTCACAGTCGTGTTGATGGTGGCCATGCGGTCTTACCCCCTAGTGTCACGTTGATCCGTGATCGAGCCTCAGCTTGCCAGATCACGCCTGTGCAGTGCACCGATACGACGTCACAACGCCATATCTCGTTCCCGGTTCGCGCCGCCGATCACACGTTCGGAGCAGCACGGAATGTCACCAGACGGACCGGCGTTGCGCGGCGGTGGTGAGGTCGCCGAGGACGCGGCGGAAGGTGCCGATGTCGGCTCCGGCGACCATGCGCTGATTGCCGGAGTTGTAGATGGACACCCGGCCGCCTTCCACGTCGACGACCTGCACGGTGTGGTCGCCGCGGAACTCCTTGCGCTGCGCGTTCCACACGGTGACGCCGATCTGGCCCGCGCCGAGCTTCGTGCCGTCGAGCAGTTCGGTGGCTTTGCGGAAGCCGGTCACGTCGATGCCGCGGCTGCGCAATCCCTGCTCGATGGCGCGCGGGTCGGTGAGGCCCTTCTTCTCCACGTCGGCCATCACGGAACGCATCTCGGTGAGGTCGACGTTGACCGGCTTCATCTTCAGCGGAGGGTGCTCCGGCAGCACCGAGACCAGCGCGGGCACGGCGTCTTCAGCGCGAACGCGTTCCAGGACGTAGCGGTCGCCGTTCATGACGGTGCGAACGGCGACCTGCCCAGATTGCGATACCGCGGCCCGCAGTTCGGTTCCCTTCTGTGCGGAGAATCGCAGGTCGTATTCGATGGCGGTGCTGGGGTAGATCGCGAGCAGGTCCCATACCTCGTCGCTGACCTGGTTCGTGCGGTTGACCAGCCCCCGCTGGCGGCATCGCGCGTCGGCTGCTTCCAGTTCGTTGTCCATGTCCTGGACGGGCGTCCCGTAATGGCTGTATTGGACGACCGGCGGTAACCGCTTCAAACCTGCCCATCCCGCGAGGATGACGAATTCCAGGCGGTCGACATCAAGCTTCGACGACACGGCGTGTACTCCCCCAGTTGTAGGTACTTCGCGAGCAGCAGACTAGCGAACGGCCCAGCGTCGGAGGAGGGGTTTCCCTTGCGAACTACCCGTCCAGACCGGACAAACCCTTCCACGCCCCGCGGGATCCGCGGCGCGATGCGTTGCGTTGCCAGCGGAAGACTCCGTAGCCGGTCAGCCCCAGGATGAACCCGGCTACGCAGGTCCAGAATTCGAAGCCGCCGGGGGCGATCACCGCGAACAGCACGAGGCCGACCAGCCACAGGCCCGTCCCCGCCAGCACCACCGGCGTCGGCTGCGCCAGCCGGTGTGGCAGCGCGGGCACGGTGCGTGGCGCCTCGGCGGTCGTCGTCGCTGGTGAGGCGGGGGTGCGTGCGCTGTCTTCGGCCACGTCCGGCAGGCTACCCCGGTAGTCGTGAGCAGGGTGAGGTAGTGATGGCGGACAGGAATCCGGACGATCCGCGCACCGGGGCGGGCGAAGGCTCGGGGGAACCGGTGGAAAGTTCTGGTAAATCCGGCGCGGAGCCGGTTGCGGGATCGGATCGCGGTCTTGAAGATCCACTCATGACGGGTGGGAACGAATCGGGGTCGGGCGCCTCGGAATCGGTGGCCGCGAAAACCGGATCGAGCGTGCTGGACCGGTATTTCAAGATCACCGAGCGTGGTTCCACGCTGAGCCGGGAACTGCGCGGCGGGCTCGTCACGTTCGTCACCGTCGCCTACATCATCGTGCTCAACCCGCTGATCCTCGGCAGCTACTCGGCGGACTCGCCGACGGCGAAGCGCGACGTGCTCGGGCAGATCCTCACCGTGCCGCAGGTCGCGGCGAGCACCGCGCTCGTCGCCGGTGTCATGACGCTGCTGTTCGGCCTCATCGCGAACTATCCGTTCGCCATCGCCGCCGGGCTCGGCATCAACACCCTGCTGGCCGTCACCATCGCCCAGCAGGTCAGTTGGCCGGAGGCGATGGGCCTCGTGGTCGTCGACGGCATCGTGATCCTGATCCTCGTCGCCACCGGGTTCCGCACCGCCGTGTTCAACGCCGTGCCACCTGAGCTGAAGGCGGCCATCGCCGTCGGCATCGGCTTGTTCATCAGCTTCGTCGGCCTCGTCGACGCCGGATTCGTGCGCCGGTTGCCCGACTCCGCGAACACCACCGTGCCGGTCGGACTCGGCATCGACGGCTCCATCGCGTCCTGGCCCACCGCCGTGTTCGCGTTCGGCCTGGTGCTCACCGCGATCCTGGTGGCGCGCAAGGTGCGCGGCGGCATCCTGATCGCCATCGTGATCAACACCGTGGTCGCGATCGCCGTGGAGGCCCTGGTGCAGGCGGGGCCGTCCGAGGGCACCGACCCGAAGGGCTGGAACCTCGGCTACCCGGCGCCGCCGGAGCAGATCTTCGGCTTTCCGGACCTGTCGCTGGTCGGCGAGATCTCGTTCGGCGCGTGGACGCGGCTGCCCGCGCTGGCCGCGGCGATGCTGGTGTTCACCCTGGTGCTGGCGAACTTCTTCGACGCCATGGGCACCATGACCGGCCTCGGCAAGGAAGCGGGGCTCGCCGACCGCAAGGGCAACCTGCCCGGCATCGGCAAAGCGCTCGCCGTCGAAGGCGTCGGCGCCGTCGCGGGCGGCGTCGGTTCGGCCAGCTCCAACACGGTGTTCGTGGAATCGGCCTCCGGCATCGCCGAAGGCGCCCGCACCGGGCTCGCCAACGTGGTCACCGGACTGCTGTTCCTCGCGGCCATGTTCCTGACCCCGCTCTACAGCGTGATCCCCGTCGAAGCGGCCGCGCCGGCGCTGGTCGTGGTGGGCGCGATGATGCTGGCCCAGATCCGCGACATCGACCTGTCCGACTTCACCATCGCGCTGCCCGCGTTCCTGACGATCGTCGTCATGCCGTTCACCTACTCCATCGCCAACGGCATCGGAGTCGGCTTCATCAGCTACGTGCTGATCCAGTCGGCCACCGGCAAGGTGCGGACCGTGCACCCGCTGATGTGGGTGGTGTCGGCCGCGTTCGTGCTGTACTTCGTCGCCGACCCGGTCTCCGCGCTGTTCGCCGGGTGACGATCGGGTACAGATCGGGTACGAGATCGGGCGCCGCGAGTGGTCACCGGGCGTCGACGGTTCGACATCGCTCGCCGTCGTCGCGGCGCCCGATCTCCTGACGATCGGGCACGAATTCGCCACCTCGGGTGATCGCGGAGCCTCGGGTCCCCTAAGCTCCGCGCATCGCCCGACCATGGGTCGATCGTCCGATTTGTCGTCAAATAGTTTGGTAGACTAACGACGTGTCCGAGATCGCTGAACGTGAGCGCACGCTGGCCACTCGGCTGCGGATGGCCTCCGTCCGACTCAACCGCAGGTTGCGGGCGCAGAGCACCGACTCCGTCGTCACGCTCTCCCAGTTGTCCGCGCTGTCCTGCCTGCACAAGGCGGGAGCCATGACGCCGGGCGTGCTCGCCGCGAAAGAAGGCGTGCAGCCGCCCTCGATGACCAGGGTCATCGCCGCTCTCGAAGGCCTCGGCCTGGTGGTGCGCACCCCGCATCCCACCGATGGGCGGCAAGCCGTCGTCGACCTCACCGACGCCGGCCGGGACCGCATCAACGAAGAGATCTCCGCTCGGGAGCGCTGGCTCGACATTCAGCTCGCCGAGCTGACCAAGGACGAACGCGCGGCCCTGAGCCGCGCCGCCGAGATCATGGAACGCATCTCGGAGCGCTAGAGGGGAGCTGAGCACGTCGGCGGTGTCAGGTGAATCGCTGCACCCGTCAGGACCCGGTCCGGACGGTGCGGACCGCGCATCCACCACCGGCGAGCTCGGTGCACCACCGGGCCGGAAGTCCGGTGGCGGGATGTTCGGGTCGCTTCGGGTCCGCAACTACCGCTACTACGCCTCCGGTCAGGTCATCTCGCTCACCGGCACCTGGATGCAGCGGGCCGCGCAGGACTGGCTGGTGCTGGAACTCTCCGGCGGCAGCGCCGGAGCCCTCGGTGTCGCGGTGGCGCTGCAGTTCCTGCCGACGCTGCTGCTCACGCTGTGGGCGGGCACCGCGGCCGACCGGTTCGACAAGCGGCGCCTGCTGATCGGGACGCAGATCGCGCTGGGAGTCTGCGGGCTGCTGCTCGGCCTGCTCGACGTCTCCGGGATCGTGCGGCTCTGGCACGTGTACGCGTTCTGCGCGGTGCTCGGCGCGTTCGCGGCGATCGACGCGCCGGTGCGGCAATCGTTCGTGGTGGAGATGGTCGGACCCGCGCAGCTCACCAACGCCGTCGCGCTGAACTCGATGATCTTCAACCTGGCGCGGATCGTCGGCCCCGCCCTCGCGGGACTGCTCATCACCGCCGTCGGTACCGGCTGGGTGTTCCTCGTCAACGGCATCAGCTCCGCCGGCGTGGTGGGCGGGCTGCTGCTGATGAACGTGGCGTTGCTGCACCGCCCCGACCGGGTGCCGAAGGAACGCGGCCAGCTGCTCGCCGGGCTGCACTACGTGCGGCGGCGGCCCGATCTGGTCGCGGTGATGGTGCTGGTGTTCTGCGTCAGCACGTTCGGGATGAACTTCGAGAGCACCTTCGCGGTCATCGCCCGCAACGTCTTCGGCCGGGACGCCGACGGCTACGGGCTGCTGATCACGATGCTCGCCGTCGGCACCCTCTCCGGCGCCACGCTCGCCGCACGCCGCAGTGCCCGGGCGGGATCGAGACTGCGGCTGATGGTGCTCGGCGCCGCAGCGTTCGGGCTGCTGGAGGCGGTGGGCGCGCTGATGCCGGACTACTGGTCGTTCGCGGTGATGCTGATTCCGGTCGGGATCGCGGTGATGACGTTCACGACCAGCGCGAACTCGACCGTGCAGCTGAGCGTCGACCCGTCGATGCGCGGGCGCGTGATGGGGCTGTACATGCTGCTGTTCCTCGGCGGGAAACCGCTGGGCGGGCTGGCCTCGGGCTGGCTCGCCGAAGTGCTGGGGCCGCGATCGCCGGTACTGCTGGGCGGAGTCGCCTCGCTGCTGGCCGCTGCGGGGTGCGGACTGCTGCTGTGGCGGTCGCGCAGATCGGGGGTTGCAGGGACTGGGAGGTTAGGCTAACCTAATACATGTCCGCTTCGTGGTGGGAGCGGCAGTCAGTTCGGGAACAGAGCGAACCCCGCTTCCCCCGGGAGGCGGGGTTCGTTCGCGTGCGGACCCGGCCCGCCGGAGCGCTACGCGCGGCGCTCCGACATCGCCGTGAGCGCCTCGCCGCGGGCTCATCGCCCCCGGAAAGCACTTCGGGGCCTTCCCGGCGGGAAGGCCCCGAAGTGGTCGGCAGCTTCGCTTGTCGGAGCATCCACTGCCGAGCCGGTGGTCCGCGCGGGGGCGGATCAGGCGGTGGGCAGGCGCAGACCGTTGTAGCCGGCGCGGGCGTCGGCGAAGCGCTTGCCGACCTCGTCCCAGTTCACGACGTTCCACAACTGCTTGACGTAGTCCGCCTTCACGTTCTTGTACTGCAGGTAGTACGCGTGCTCCCAGATGTCGAACACCAGCAGCGGCGTCGTGGCGATCGACAGGTTCGAGTGGTGATCACGCAACTGCTGCGTGATCAACCGCTGACCCACCGGGTCCCACGCCAGCACGCCCCAGCCGTTGCCCTGGATCGTGGTGGACACCGCCTCCAGCTGAGCCCGGAACTTGTCGAACGACCCGAAGTCCTGATCGATCGCCGCCGCCAGCTCACCCGTCGGCTTGTCGCCCCCGTTCGGCGACAGGATCTTCCACCACACCAAGTGCAGCGAGTGCCCCGCCAAGTTGAACGCCAGGGTCGTCTCCAACCCCACGATCGAACCGAAGTCACCCTTGTCCCGCGCCTCCGCGATCTTCTCGATCGTGTCGTTGGCGCCCTTCACATAAGTCGCGTGGTGCTTGCTGTGGTGCAGCTCGTTGATCTCACCCGAGATCGCGGGCTCCAGCGCCGCGTAGTCGTAATCCAACTCGGGCAGCACGTACTGAGCCATTGAGCGTCTCCCTGTGCGCGTATCGCTATCGACAGTGTCTAGCAATTGCAATCTAGTAGCAACTGTCCGCGTCGCGCAGTCCGGGCGGGGATTGATCTCAGTCACCGGGATCGGTGGGCGCGGGGATTCACTCCAGCGGCCAGGCGTGCACCGGCTCGGCGGAGTCGGTGAGCTCCACGTAGCGCCGCAGCATCGTCGCCAGCGCCGACGGCCGGTCGTGACCGCGCTGTTCCAGCCGCGCCACCACGTCGCGCTGCCAGGACGATCCGGTCTGCTTGCGCAGGCAGCGCGCCTCGATGACGCCCAGCGTGTGCTCCCGCGCCGCGTCGGACACTCCGCACAGCCGGAGTCCCTCGTGCGCCATCGGCAGCAGGCGGCGCAGCACCAGCTCATCGGGGGTGACCCAGCCCGCGCCCGGCCAGTACAGGTGCGCGTCCATGCCGTGCCGGGCGCCGGTGTAGAAGTTCTCCTCGGCCGCGGCGAACGACATTTGAGTCCATAGTGGACGATCCTGCTCGGTCAGCGCCCGCTGCACGCCGTAGAAGAACGCGGCGTTGGCCATCACGTCCGGCACGCTCGGCCCCGACGGCAGCACCCGGTTCTCCACCCGCAGGTGCGGAACGCCGTCCACCAGGTCGTAGACCGGGCGGTTCCAGCGCCAGATGGTGCCGTTGTGCAGCCGCAGTTCCGCGAGCGTCGGCGCGCGGCCCGCTTGCAGTGCGGCGACCGGGTCTTCTTCCTCCGGTTCCGGCAGCAGGGCCGGGAAGTAGCGGACGTTCTCCTCGAACAGGTCGAAGATCGACGTGATCCAGCGTTCCCCGAACCACACCCGCGGCCGCACGCCCTGGTTCTTCAACTCCTGCGGCCGGGTGTCGGTGGCCTGCTGGAACAGCGGCACCCGCGTCTCGTGCCACAGTGCTTTGCCCAGCAGGAAAGGCGAATTCGCGCCGATCGCGAGCTGCACCCCGGCCAGGCACTGTGCGGCGTTCCAGTGCGCGGCGAAATCTTCCGGTGAGACTTGCAGGTGCAGTTGCACCGAAGTGCACGCCGATTCGGGAACGATGGAGTCCGCGTAGCACCGAAGCCGCTCCGGGCCGCCGTCACCGAGCGGGGCGCCCTCCATGTCCAGCAGCATCTCCTCGCCCTTGGCGGTGAAGATCTGCTCGTTGAGCTGCGAATACCGCGGATTGTGCGAGAGCCAGGACGGATCGAAGTGCCCGCGCCGCAACGTGGGCAGCGTGCCGATCAGCACCAGCTTCGTGTTCGCGTCCTGCGCCTTGCGGTCCGCGCGCAGCAACGCCTTGCGCAGCTCGTGCTCCAGCTCCAGAGCGCCGTCCCCGGCCAGCGCCCGGGGCAGCACGTTGAGCTCGATGTTGTGCTGGCCCAGCTCGGTGGTGAACGAGGGATCGTTGATCTTCTCCAGCACCACCGAGTTCGACATCGACGGATCCATCCGCTCGTCGACGAGGCTCAGCTCCATCTCCAGCCCCATCTGCTGATGCGGGAAGGAGAAGTCGCCCCCGGCCAGCATCCGCGCTAACGCGTCGAGGCCGCGCTGCATCTTGTCTCGATAGCGTTGCCGGTCCACAGGAGTGAAAGCCCGACTGGTCACGTGCTTCCCCATGCCGTCTCCCCGCTCGGTCGGCCAGCACGCCGGCTAGGTGGACACCAACGGTGACACATCGGTACCCGGCGGACCAGCGTCCAAAACGGTGTTCGAGCGAGCACCCGAATACCGCATTTGACCAGCGGGAAAAGGCGACTTTCCGGACCTCAGGCAGAGGCCGTGGTGAGCCGCTCCAGCTCCGCTTCGGTCAGCTCCAGCTCGGCCGCTACCAGCAGTGCCGTCAGCTGATCGGTGTTGCGGGCACTGGCGATCGGGGCCGCGATCGACGGGCGGCCGCGCAGCCAGGCCAGCGCCACCGACGCCTCCGGGACTCCACGCAGCGTTGCGACCTCCTCCAATGCGGTGAGGATCTTGACGCCTCGTTCGTCCAGGTAACTACGCGCGGCATCCGCGCGCGGGCTGTCCGAGAACGTGTCGCCCGGCCGGTACTTGCCGGTGAGGAAACCCTTCGCCAGCGCGAAATACGGCAGCACCGGCAGCCCCTCCCGCTCCACGAGGCCGGCCAGGTCGGTCTCGTAATCGGCGCGCTCGACGAGGTTGTAGTGCGGCTGGATCGCCTGATAGCGGGCGAGCCCCTCGCGGTCGGAGACCGCCAGCGCCGAAGCCAGCCGCTCACCGGTGAAGTTGGAGGCGGCGAGGTGGCGCACCTTGCCCTCGCGCACCAGGCCGTCGAACGCGGCCATCGTCTCCGCCTGCGGCACCGACTCGTCGTCCTCGTGCGCGTAGTACAGGTCGATGTGGTCCACGCCGAGGCGGCGCAGCGAATCCTCGGCGCCCGCGCGGATGTTGTCCGCCGACAAGCCGCGGCGGCCCGGCAGCTTCGCGACCTTGGTGGCGACGACGACCTGGTCGCGGTTGCCGCGAGCCCGCAACCACTCGCCGATGATCGTTTCGGACTCGCCGCCGGAATTGCCGGGAACGGTGGCCATGTACAGGTCGGCGGTGTCGATGAAGTTGCCGCCCGCTGCGGCGTAGGCGTCGAGCACGGCGAACGAGTCGGCGCGATCGGCCGTCCAGCCGAAGACGTTGCCGCCCAGGCAGATCGGGTGGACGTCGAGATCGGTGCTGCCCAGTGGGGCCATGGAAACCTGCCTTCGGTCGTCGGTGGCGTTGCCGGGCGTGCCCGGCGATGCCCCGGCCCCGGAGCTCTCGTGCGGGGCGGAGGTGATCAGGGGAGTGGTCGGGGCTCTGCGGTGGACGCCGCTTGATGATCACGGCTGCGAACCGCACGATATTTCCCCACCCGCGCGCGTTGTCCACCCGCTTGTGGTCGATGACGCGCGCGGGCGACGGTCAGCGCGCGGCCGGATCGACCCGCGTCGCACTCGCCTGCGCGTCCTCGTGCACCTCGGCGGAGCTGGCGATGACCTCCGGGCGCTTGAGCCCGCGCCGTCCCAGCGTCAGGAACATGACCGCGGCGGCCACCACAACGCCGAACATCACCATCGCCATCGGCACCGCGGAGCCGGTACCGCCCAGCCCGACCAGCGGTGCGGCGAGCGCGCCGACGAGGAACTGGCACACGCCCAGCAGCGCCGAAGCGCTCCCGGAGACCTCGCGGTTGTCGGCCAGCGCCAGCATCGTCGTGTTCGGCATGACGAAGCCCAGCGCCGAGATCATCACGAACAACGCGCCCAGCAGGAACGGCAACGGCAGGTTCAGCAGCGCCGCCGACAGCAGCACCGCGCCCGCCACCGTGGACGTCAGCAGCGCGCCCACCAGCAGCTGCGCCTCCGTGGCCACCCGGCCGACCAGGCGCGCGTTCACCTGCCCCGCCAGCACGAGTCCGATCGCGTTCGCGCCGAACGCGATGCTGTAGGTCTGCGGCGACATGCCGTAGATGTTCTGCAGCACGAACGACGAACCGGAGATGTAGGCGAACATCGCCGCCATGCCCAGCCCGCCGGTCAGCGCGTTGCCCAGGAACGACGGCGCCGACAGCAGCGAACCGAACGTCCGGAACGTGCTGCCCAGGTGCGCGGGCTGCCGCCACTGCTTCGGCTTCGTCTCCGGCAGCAGGAACGCCGCCACCAGCAACAGCACCGTGCCGAACGTGGTCAGCACCACGAACACGCCGCGCCACGTGGTGTGCGCGAGGACCTGCCCGCCCAGGACCGGCGCCAAGATCGGCGCCAGCCCGGTCACCAGCATCAGCGAGGAGAAGAAGCGAGCGGCCTCCACCCCGGAGTACAGGTCGCGGACGGCCGCGCGGGCGATCACCATGCCCGCCGCGGCGCCGGCCCCCTGCAGCAGGCGCAACCCGGCCAGCGCGTAGATCGAACCGGACAGCGCGCACAGCACGGACGCGGCGATGTAGACGACGAGCCCGATCAGCAGCGGACGCCGCCTGCCGACGGCGTCGCTGATCGGCCCGGCGATCAACTGGCCCAGCGCGAGCCCCAGCAGAACCGCGGTCAGCGTCAGCTGCGCCTGCGACTCGGAAGCGCCCAGCTCCGTGGTCAGCTGCGGCAGCGCGGGCAGGTACATGTCGATGGACAGCGGCCCGAAGGCCGTCAAGCCACCGAGGATGAGGGCGAATCTGGTCTTGCTCCCCAACCGGCGTTGGGCGGCCTCGTCGATCGCGGCCTCCGCGGCGGTGGACATACGTCTCCTCATTCGGTTCGCCGCCGGAAGTGCTCGGATCCGGCGGTGTCGGTGTGAGTGCGGCCGCTGATGCCCCCTGGCACGCCACCTGCGGACCGCCTCGTCGTTTCGCGACCACTGCTCGCGCGGGCGAGCCGGACACCCGGGTCGGCAGTGACCGAGCCACGGGCTCAGGGGTGTGGTGGACAACGACAACAGCTTGCTCTCTGCAACTAACGTCCCGGAAGCCCCCGTTATGCCCAGCGGGCGCACCCGTTCACTGTGAGCTCGATCATCACGGCCCACTCCGGCGAGATCGCGACACCGTTCCGGTCAAGATGACGCCGAATGCGAAAATGCACGCGTGGCACGCGTGCACGAGGTGACCGACGTCGACGACCCGAGGGTCGACGACTTCCGGGATCTCGCCACCGCCGACCGCCGCCCGGACCGCCCCGGCGGCCGCGGCCTGGTCATCGCCGAAGGCACCGTCGTCGTCGAACGACTGCTCGCCTCCCCGTACCCGGTGCGCGCGCTGCTCGGCGTCCGCAAACGCATCGACGCGCTCGCCGATGCCCTCACCGGCGTGGACGTGCCCGCGTACGTGGTCTCCGCGGACCTGATGAGCGGCATCGTCGGCTTCCACCTCAACCGGGGCGTGCTCGCCGTCGCCGATCGCGCGCACACCGTCGAGGCCGCCGAGCTGATCGGCGGCGCCCGCAGGCTCGCCGTGCTGGAAGGCGTCGGCGATCACGAGAACCTGGGCGCGTTGTTCCGCAACGCCGCCGCGCTCGGCATCGACGGGGTCCTGCTCGGCGGCGGCTGCGCCGACCCGCTGTACCGGCGCAGCATCCGGGTCTCCATGGGCCACGTGCTGCGCGTTCCGTTCGCCCACCTCGACGCCTGGCCCGGCGGGCTGAAACTGCTCACCGACCACGGCTTCCGGATCGCCGCGCTGACTCCGCGCGCCACCGCCGCCTCGCTGCGGGACGCCGGGCTCGACCAGGGGCGGGTGGCGGTGCTGCTCGGCTCGGAAGGACCCGGCCTCGCCGAGGAGACCATCTCGGTGGCGGACCTGCCGGTGCGCATCCCGATGAACCCCGAAGTGGACTCGCTCAACGTCGCCACCGCCGGTGCGATCGTGTTCCACGCGATGAGCGGACCACGATGACCGGGGCGGTCCAACCCTCGCGGTGGGAACTGCGAGTGAGCCGGGGACGTGCGGTGCTCGTCAACCGCGCCGAACGTTCCGGTGCGCAGCGGCACACGGTCCGCGAGTACGACCCGGCCCGGCTCGCGCTGCCCTCGGCGCTGGTCGACGACCTGCACGAGTGGGCGCACGTGGTGCACACGGTGCCGCCGGACCAGGACATCTCCGGGGAGACCTCGGCGACCCTGATGTCCCGGCGCGGTCGCCAGCTCGCCGCGCGGTTGGCCGCCGAGACCGGCGGCGAGGTCGGCTACTGGGACCCGTCGCGCGGTCGCATGAGCCGCGTCCGCCGGGCGGCACCGGCCGACGGACCGCCGGAACCCGCCCCGTGGGCCACCGGGATCACGATCAGCGTGGTGATCGCCGTGATCGTGACGATCTCGCTGGTCGTCGTGAGCCGCGGCCTGGGCGAAGTGAGCCTGCCGCTGGCGTTGCTGGTCAACGCGGTCGTCGTCGGCGGTTTCGCTCCGTCGATCTGGCTGGGACGGCGCGTCCCGGTGTGGCGCTGGGTCGCCTTCGGCGCCGCCGGGGGAGTGGCCCTCGCCTGGTTAGCGCTGCTGCTCTCTTTGCTGGGGTGACCGGCCTGCTTGGAGGGGCGGGGGCGGAACCTCAGCCGTCTTCTCGCTGCGAGATCTTCTTCCCTAGCGGCTCCGGCCACGAGGGAGAAGCCGTCCGCGCGAGAAGACGGCTGAGAACCCGCTGCGGCGCCGGTTGCTGGGGTGGTCGCCGCTCATCGGCTTCGCCGCTGACAGGAAACAGATCAAAGACCCGTGCCGAATCCGGCTTCAGCGGCGGACCGCTCATCGCAGCGGGATGTCCTGGCCGTGCTCCTCCGCGGGGCGAGGGCCGAACAAGCGGCGCTCGTCCTCGGTGATCCGGACGTCGTTGATGCTGGCTTCGCGGCGGCGCATCAGGCCGGTGTCGGTGAACTCCCACAGCTCGTTGCCGTAGCTGCGCCACCACTGGCCGTCGTGATCGCGGCACTCGTACTGAAAGCGGACCGCGATGCGATCACCGTGGTAGCTCCAGAGGCTCTTGCGCAGCGCGTAATCCAGTTCGCGCTCCCACTTGGCGGTCAGGAACTCCACGATCTCCGCGCGGCCGGTGACGAAGGTGTCCCGGTTGCGCCAGACGGAGTCGGGCGTGTACGCGAGGCTGACCCGGTGCGGGTCGCGGGTGTTCCAGGCGTCTTCGGCGGCCTGGACCTTCCGCAGCGCGGACTCCTCGTCGAACGGCGGGAACGGCGGGCGAGGTTCGGACATGGGCTCAGGGCTCCTTGCGGAATGGGCTGCGTGGTGGGTCGCTCAGCGGAACTCAGCGACTCCCTCGCTGCGGGATCGATTTCTCATGGCCCCCACACGGCGAAATCCTCGCGAGGAAGCCGCTGAGAGGTGGTCGGCCTGCTGGGGGTCACTGCGCACCGGTTCCGCCGTGGGCAAGACGCGGATCAAAGATCATTCTGCGAGGACTCCTTGCTCCAGGGGAGAGCGGCGGTGGACACGCGAAAGGCCCCTCCCGCCGAAGGGGCCTTCCGGATGCGTCGAGGTCAGCGGTGGGAACGGACACCCAGCAGGACGTCCTCCCAAGACGGGACCATCGGGTGGTTCTTGCGCCGCCGCGCCGGTTCGGTCTTGCGCGCGGCCTCGTCCTCGACCGCTTCCATGTCGTCGTCACCGGCCTGTTCGGCCAGCGGCGCCGACTCCTCCGGTTCCGGCTCGGTCGGCGTGGGAGTCGGCTCCAGATCCAAGGACGGGATCGCCGGGGTGGTCTGCTTCGGCGGGGCGGTCTGCTTCGGCGGAGCGGGCGGCGGCGGGGCGGTGTCCTCGGTGATCTCCACCGATTCCTCCTCGGCCTCGTCCAGCTCCAGCGCCTCGCGGGCCAGCGCCGTCACCGGCCGGACCGTCCGCAACGGCCGGTTCGGCGACGGGTCCAGCAGATCCACCGCGTGATCGTCGAGCGGAGCGACGGTGCCGCCGTGCGCGCCGGGGTGGAACACCCAGTGCGCGTGGTTCTCGGAACGCCCGGCCTGCCAGAGCAGCCGGACGACCCACTTGCCGTCCTCGCCGCGCCACGCGTCCCAGTCGGCGTCGGTGAAGTCGTGCCCCCGCATCCCGAAGGTGTGCGCGACGACCTCGCCGAGGGTCTGCACGTCGGGACCGTCCTCGCGGACGGGGTGGGCGCGCTGCGAACGCTCCGCGATCTGCGCGCGCTCCAGCAGCACCGGGTAGGCGTAGCGCTCCACCCGCTGTTCCGGGATTCCGGCGGCGGTGGCGACGTCCTCGACCGAGGCGCCGGCGCGAACGCGCGCCTGGATCTCGCGGGGGCGCATCTGCGCCTCCATCTCGATCTGCACCTGGCCGAGCCGGGTCAGGTCACCACGCGCGGCGGCACGTAGCCGTTCGTCGGCGGGCACCGAAAAACGGTCGCCGTTCTCGGGGTCTTCGCAGATGACGGTTTCACCGTCCTCATCCAGCCCGACAACCCGCAGCGCGCGCATACGCTAGCCTCCCCGGTCGTTGTCACCAAGCTGTGACCGTAACCCGGCGTGCCCCCTTGACGGGGGAGCCACGCCGGGTTCGGTGTCGCTTCGTGACCATCCTCTCCCTACCCGATCTTGCCTGAATAGCGGTCGACATGCGAACACTTAGCGAAATTCGACCACTATTCCGATCACAGCAAGTGATCAACAGCCAGTTCGGGTGACACGGATGTGCCGGTCGCCATGGTGAGGTGACGACCAGGTGAGACAGGCGCGGCGCGCTCAGGAAAGCTGAGAGACCACCCAGTCGATGGACTTCGTCAGCGCCGTCACGTCGTCCGGCTCGATCGCCGGGAACGTGCCGACCCGCAGCTGGTTGCGGCCCAGCTTGCGGTACGGCTCGGTGTCCACGATGCCGTTCGCGCGCAGCGCCTTGGCGATCGCGGCGGCGTCGATCGAGTCGTCGAAGTCGAGCGTGACCACGACCTGCGAGCGCTTCGCCGGGTCCTGCACGAACGGCGTCGCGTAGCTCGAAGCCTCCGCCCACTGGTACAGCCGCTGCGAGGACTCGCGGGTCCGCGCCGTGCACCAGTCGAGACCGCCCTGGGAGTTCATCCAGTCGATCTGGTCGGCCAGCAGGAACAGCGTCGCCACCGCCGGCGTGTTGTAGGTCTGGTCCTTGCGGGAATTGTCCAGCGCGGTCGGCAGCG
This sequence comes from Saccharopolyspora gloriosae, assembly GCF_022828475.1. GTDB lineage: Bacteria > Actinomycetota > Actinomycetes > Mycobacteriales > Pseudonocardiaceae > Saccharopolyspora_C > Saccharopolyspora_C gloriosae_A. Next base: position 553,568 of record NZ_CP059557.1, read on the forward strand.
ACAGGAACTCCGGCACCCAGCGGTCCGAGGCGCCGATCTCGTTGACCCGCTCGATCGCGGCCGGGCTCATCGCGGCCAGCCACAGCCCGCCGTCGGAGGCGAAGGACTTCTGCGGCGCGAAGTAGTAGACGTCCACGTCGGCGGCGTTGAACGGCAGCCCGCCCGCGCCCGAGGTCGCGTCCACCGCGATCAGCGCCTGCTCCGAACCCGCGGGGCGGGTCGGGGGCAGCATCACGCCGGTGGAGGTCTCGTTGTGCGCCCAGCCGATCAGGTCGACGTTCGGGTCCGAGACGGGAGTCGGGGCGTCACCGGGGTCGGCGGACACGACGATCGGGTCCGCCAGGAACGGGGCGCCCTTCGTGGCCTTCGCGAACTTCTGCGAGAACTCGCCGTAGGTCAGGTGCAGCGACTTCTCCCGCACCAGGCCGAACGCGGCGGCGTCCCAGAACGCGGTGGTGCCGCCGACGCCGAGCACGACCTCGTAGCCCTCGGGCAACGAGAACAGCTGGCCCAAGCCTTCGCGGACGCGCCCGACCAGTGCCTTCACCGGCTTCTGCCGGTGCGAGGTGCCGAGCACGGCGGCGCCGTCGGTGGCGAGCCGGGCCAGCTGCTCGTCGCGGACCTTCGACGGGCCGCAGCCGAATCGGCCATCGGACGGGGCGAGCTCGCTGGGCAGCTTCAAGGTGGTCGGGTCGGTTTCGGCCTGCGTCATTCCGGCGCCTCCGGGTGTTGTCGAGTCGGCTTGTCGCGCGGGTGCCCCTCCGGGGAACGCCTGCGTGGGGACGATTGGGGTTCGGCGGACCCCGGGTCGCCTCGGTGACCGGCGCCGTTGCCGGTTCAGGGCTCGGTGCGTGTTGCGGCTACGGGTCGGAAAGGTGAACTTCCGGTCCTGCCGCAGGTGCCTGAGCCGGTTGGCAACTTACTGCGCGGGAGGCGCTTTGGCCAGCAACCGGACCTGGCTCTGATCGAATACAGGCCCCGTGACCAGGCATTTCAGGAATCGGTACGGCCGGGTGCGCCACAGCACTTCTTGTACTTGCGCTCGGCTCCGCACCAGCACGGTGCGTTACGTTCCGGCGGCCAGCTCCGCCATTCGCCGCGCAGCAGCAGATCGGTCCGGTACTGCTCCGCGGAATCCGCATCACCGGTGGACAGCTCGGCCTCGGCGCAGAACGCGGCGTAGCCGTCGGCGGATCCCGTCACAAGGGTCGCGCGCTTGCCGTCGCGGTCCGCGAGCAGCATCTCGCGCTGCAGCTCCAGCAGGTGCGCGTCGTGGTCCGGAGCGAGCGGCAGCGCGGGTGCGCGGCGGCGCAGCTCGGCGAGGTCCTCGGCAGGCCAGTGCAACACGACCACGTCGTGCCGATCCGCCATCGCATCAACGAACTTCTCGACGAAGCCCGGCTCGCAGGCGGCCTCCGCGAACGGACCGGCCGGACCGAAGGCCGCTTCGGAGATCCTGTCCAGCGCGTGGTCGAGCTCGTCCGGTGGCTGGCCGAGATCGGTGCGGATTTCGCGCCGTATTCGCAGCAGCTCGACACCGTCGTCGTTGACGGCGAGCTCGGTTTCGGGATCGGTCGCGTCGGGAATCAGGCGGGTGATGCCGATGTGGAGCCAGCGCAACGCCGTCGCGGTGTCCCCGGCGTGCTGGTAGGCGCCGGAAGCGGCGATGTAGGTGTGCTCGCGCGAGTTGAGATCGCCCATGAGCTCGTTGAGCAGCCGGTCGGCTTCGGCGCGTTCTCCGAGCCGCATGAGCATTTCGGCGTACGTGGCACGCGGGTCGAACAGCGACTCGCCGGTGTCGGCGTCGATCGCGGCCAGCAGCGCGGCGCGTTCCCGTTCCGGTTCGTGCGCGGTGCGCCAGTAATCGGCCGCTTCGACCAGGTCATCGGTGCGTTCACCGCTGTTCTCGGCATCCGCTTCGAGTGCCTCGGCCCGTTCGATGGCGGCCCTGCGGCTGTCCCTGCCCATGGCGGTCACTCTACCGAGATCGATACTCATAGTGACAGGAGATCGGCCGCTCATCACGGAGCGTTCCGAGCAAGCCCCGTCGAAGATCGTCAGCGGTGAGCCGATGAGCCGTGATCACCCGCGTTCTCAACGGTCTTCTCGCGAGGGCGGCAACGTCGCTCGCGGCGGCGCCGCTTGCGAAATCGCCGTCACCTCGGCCAGGGGGGCACGGCGAGAAGACCGCTGAGGTCCGCGACTCGGCTCGTTGAGATCAGACCGCCACCGGAAGGGACTTGACCGAGTCCCAGCCGTCGACCTGCTGCGGGGAGCGCGGTTCCGGGCCGACGTACTGCGCGGACGGGCGCACCAGCCGGCCGGTGCGCTTCTGCTCCAGCACGTGCGCCGACCAGCCCGCGGTGCGGGCGCAGGTGAACATCGCGGGCATCATCTCCGTCGGCACCTGGGCGAAGTCCAGGATCACCGCCGCCCAGAACTCCACGTTCGTCTCGATCGGCCGGTCCGGGCGCCGCTCCCGCAGCACCGACAGCGCGGCCCGTTCCAGTTCGGCGGCGGCCTCGTAGCGCGGCGCGGACAGCTGCTCGCAGGTGCTGCGCAGCACCCGAGCCCGCGGGTCCTCCGCCCGGTACACCCGGTGGCCGAAGCCCATCAGCCGGTCCCCGCGGTCCAAGATGGACTCGACGACCTTGCGGGCGTCGCCGGTGCGCTCGGCCTCGGCCAGCATCGGCAGCACCCGGGCCGGGGCGCCGCCGTGCAACGGGCCGGACATGGCGCCGACCGCGCCGGACAGGCTCGCCGCCACATCGGCTCCGGTGGAGGCGATGACGCGGGCGGTGAAGGTGGAGGCGTTGAGGCCGTGCTCGGCGGCCGACACCCAGTACGCGTCCAACGCCTGCACGTGAGCCGGATCCGGTTCGCCGCGCCACCTGGTCAGGAACGCCTCGGTGAGGGTTTCCGCCTCGGCGACGCGCTCCGCGGGAACCGGGGGCAGGTCGCCGCGGGCGGACTGGGCCACGTAGGACAGTCCGAGCGTCGTGGTCAGCGCGAGCTGGTCGCGGGCGGCGTCCTCGGTGATGTCCAGCAGCGGCGCGAACCCGTGGGCGGGTGCGAGCATCGCGATCGCGGCCTGCGCGTCGGCGCGCACGTCGCCGGTGCGCACCGGCAGCTCGGCGCCTCCAGCGTCCGGCAGGCCCTGGCCGAAGCGGCCGTCGACCAGCAGCTGCCACACATCGCCGAAGGAGACCTTGCCCGCCAGGTCCTCGATGTCGACGCCGCGGTAGCGCAGCGCGCCGCCGTCCCGATCCGGTTCGGCGATCTCGGTCTGGAACGCGACGACGCCTTCCAGACCGGGGCGGAAGTCGGAGCCGCCTGTACTGGTGCCCATGGTTGCCTCGTCTCCTCGTTGAATCGTTCGGGTGGCCGGGCGCTCGGCAGCGCTCGGCGGGACGTGGCGGGGTGCATGAGCACGAGCGCGATCGGTCGCAGCCTGTGCTGTGCCGGTAACACTGCACCCGGCGCGTGGGCCGAGGCAATCGGTGCGGACCCTCCCGATGGTGAAGATCACACGGTTCGGACCGGGAGATGCTTGCGACGATCCCGAAAAATGGTTGTTGACCAGGATCAATTCCGGTGTTGAGCAGGCTTCGCGATCAGGTGATCGTGCTGCAGAAGTGTTCTGCGCCTTGCCCGCGCGAACGCGACGAGATCCTCGTTCACGTGGCCGCGCGATCGCCACCGACGTCGTCACGGCGGAACGCCGACTCACCCGCGCGTTGAAACACCACCCGGAAGCAGCAGTGAGCCACCCGGAAGCGTCGGATGAGAACCCGGACGGCGAGCCCGCGGACATCGCCGCTCAACGGAACCGGACGAACCGGCCCTGAGCTTGCTGCCATTCGAGTGTGCTCACGGTCACTGCATCGTTTGCGGAATCGATCGTGACCTTTCCGCCGGTTCGGCCTGTGTTCCGGATCCGTTTACCGTCGTACCGGTGCCCGTGGCGCACCGCGGTTGCCGCGCCGACCGGTTCGGCTCGTATCCTCCGGCGCCGCCGATCAACAGGCACACCAGTCGGGTCAGGGAGGAAATGACGGATGTCCGAAAGCACCGTGAGCACCGGCACTTTGTCGTCCATGCGGGTGTCCTACGAGGAGGGCTCCCTGCAAGAGGGCCTGCTGGCCGAGAACTGGCATGAGCAGCTGCGGATCTGGTTCGACGAGGCCGTGCGAGCGGAGGTGCCGGAGCCGAACGCGATGGTGCTGGCGACGGCGGACGCCGACGGATTCCCCTCCTCGCGGACCGTGCTGTGCAAGGGATTCGACGAGCGCGGACTGGTCTTCTTCACCAACTACACCTCGTCGAAGAGCCACGACCTCACCGCGACCCGCGTTGCCGCCGCGACCTTCCCGTGGCTTTCGCTGCAACGCCAGGTCAACGTGCGCGGCACCGTCGAGAAGGTGCGCACCGACGAGACCGCCGAGTACTGGGCGGTGCGCCCGCGCGGTTCGCAGCTCGGCGCGTGGGCCTCGCCGCAGTCCCGGGTGGTGACCGGACGCGAGGCGCTGCAGTCCTCGCTCAACGGCATCGAACGACGCTTCGCCGATGCCGAGAAGGTTCCGGTGCCGCCGCACTGGGGCGGCTGGCGCATCCTCCCCGAGGCCGTGGAGTTCTGGCAGGGCCGTCCGGATCGGCTGCACGACCGCCTCCGCTTCCGCCGCAACGACGCCGACTGGGCAGTCGAACGGCTTGCTCCGTAAGGCCCCGCTGCTCGGGTGTCGAGCGTTCACCTGGATGGCGGCCGGAGGTCGTCGGGTGCGTCACAACGGCAGGTTTCTTTAGCGAGGCTCATGGCTAGGCTGGCCCCTCGTGGACCAGCACACCAGCGCTACGGAAAACCGGCGGTCGTGGCGGAAATTGCTCGGCAAGATCGTGCTCGACACCCGGCCGCTGGGATTCCCGGCGTACCGGCGGCTGTGGACCTCCAGCATCGTCACGTCGGTCGGTGCCCAGTTCAGTGCCGTCGCCGTGCCCAAGCAGCTCTACGACCTCACCGGGAACTCCGCCTACGTCGGGCTCGCCGGGATCTTCGGACTGGTGCCGCTGCTGGTGTTCGGGCTCTGGGGCGGTGCCGTCGCCGACACCGTGGACCGCCGGAAGCTGCTGCTGGTCACCAACAGCGGCCTCGCCGCGACCGCGACTCTGCTGTGGCTGGTGGCCGCCGGCGGCGTCGGCTCGGTGTGGCTGGTGCTGGTGCTGTTCGCGTTGCAGCAAACCTGTTTCGCGGTGAACATGCCTGCCCGCAGCGCCGCCATCGCCCGGATCATCCCCGCGCCGCTGCTGCCGTCGGCGCAGGCGCTCAGTTCCACCGTGTTCCAGCTCGGATCCGTCGTCGGGCCGCTGCTGGCCGGTGTGCTGCTGCCACTGCTCGGACTGTCGGTGCTGTACCTGGTGGACGCGCTCGCGCTCACCGTCGCGGTGTGGGCGGTGTTCCGGTTGCCCGCGATGCCGCCGCAGGCCGGGGCGCCGACGAAGGCCGGGCTGCGGTCGGTCATCGACGGATTCCGCTACCTCGCAACGCATCCCGTGCTGCTCGCGTCGTTCCTGATGGACATCATCGCGATGGTGTTCGGCATGCCGCGAGCCCTGTTCCCCGAACTCGCCGAACGGGTCTACGGCGACCCGGCGGGCGGCGGCGTGGCGCTGGGCCTGCTCTACGCGGCGATCCCGTTGGGCGCCTTCGTGTTCGGCGTGCTGTCCGGCTGGCTGCACCGCATCGTGCGCCACGGTGTCGGTGTCACCATCGGCGTCATCGTCTGGGGCGTGGCGATCATCGGTTTCGGGCTGTCGGACTCGTTGTGGCTCGGCGTCGTGTTCCTCGCCATCGGCGGCGGCGCGGACCTGGTGAGCATGGTCTACCGGAGCTCGATGCTGCAGGCCGCCGCGACCGATGAGATGCGCGGCCGCATCCAGGGCGTGTTCACCGTCGTCGTCGCGGGCGGACCGCGGCTCGCGGACGTGCTGCACGGCAGCGGTGGCGCCGCGATCGGCGCGCAGACCACGATCGCCGCGGGCGGAGTGCTCGTCGTGGTGTGCGCAGTGGCAGCCGTCCTGCTGTTCCCGGCGTTCTGGCGCTACCGCGCTCCGACCGCCTAGGGGCGGCCTGCGGAGGTGTCCGTTTCAGCGGGGCGTCAGTGAGCCGCTCGCTGCGGGATCTTTTTCCGAGTGGCTTCGCGAGTCCTCGCGGGAGGCTCACTGAGAACCCGCCGGTTGTTCGCTTGGGCCGGCTTCGCCGCTGACAAGACACGGATCGAAAGATCGGTCTGCAGAGGCTCCCGGCTGTCGCGATCTCACCGGATCGGTGCAGTGATCGGGCGGTGGTGCGGGAGCCGGTGACGGTCTGGTGTCGATCGGGGGCGGAACTATGCCGATCGGGTTCCGTTCAGGTCACCGCGAGGCGTGAAAAGCGCAGGCCGCGAGGTGTCACTAGGGCATTCGGCCGCACCGGATACGACCGGTGGCGCAGGCGTCCTACCAGGGGTGCCCCAAGATCGCCCCAGGTGAACCGGCACACTTTCCTGCCATGGCCAACGACACGACCATGGACAACGAGTCGCCCGACGGTGCGCAGCCCGGCCTGAAGAAGGTCATGGGGCCGAAACTGCTCCTGTTCTTCGTGGTGGGCGACATCCTCGGCACCACGGTGTACTCCCTGACCGGCAAGGTCGCAGGCAAGGTCGGCGGCGCGCTGTGGATCCCGTTCGTGGTCGCCTTCGTGGTCGCGTTCCTCACCGCGTGCAGTTACCTGGAACTGGTGGGCAAGTACCCGAAGGCCGGTGGCGCACCGCTGTACGTGCATCGCGCGTTCGGCATCCACTTCATCACCTTCATCATCGCGTTCGCCGTGATGTGCTCCGGCATCACCTCGGCGGCCTCGGCCGCGCAGGCGTTCAGCGGCAACTACCTGGAGGAGATCTTCCCCGAGGTGGGACCGCTCGCGATCGTCGTCGCGCTGGCGTTCCTGGTCCTGCTCGCCCTGGTCAACTTCAGGGGCGTCGGCGAGTCGGTGAAGATGAACGTGGTGCTGACCTGCGTGGAACTCGGCGGGCTGCTGCTGGTCATCGCCTTCGGCGTCTACGCGCTGATCAGCGGCTCCAGCGACCCGGCGGTCGCGCCGGATCCGGGCAGGCTGCTGGAGTTCAACCCGGACTCCAGCCCGCTGCTGGCCGTCACCTCGGCGACCGCGCTGGCGTTCTTCGCGATGGTCGGTTTCGAGGACTCGGTGAACATGGCCGAGGAGACCCGCAACCCGGCGAAGGTCTTCCCGCGCGCGCTGCTGCTGGGCCTGGCCATCACCGCCGCCATCTACCTGATCATCGCGGTGATCACCTCGACGCTGGTGCCCACCGATGAGCTCGCCGCGACCGACGCGCCGCTGCTGCTGGTCGTGAAGGCCGCCGCACCGTGGTTCCCGCCGATCCTGTTCTCCATCATCGCGCTGTTCGCCGTCACCAACACCGCGCTGATCAACATGCTGATGGCCAGCCGCCTCGTTTACGGCATGTCGAACGAGCGGATCATCCCGTCGGTGTTCGGCCGAGTGCACCGCTCGCGGCAGACGCCGTGGGTCGCGATCCTGTTCACCAGCATCCTGGCCGTGGTGTTGGTGAGCCTGCTGGAGATCGAGGACCTGGGCAGCACCACCTCGCTGCTGCTGCTGGTCGTGTTCGCCATCGTCAACGTGGCGGTGCTGGTGCTGCGCAAGGACGTCGTGGAGCACAAGCACTTCAAGGCGCCGACCTGGGTGCCCGTGCTGGGTGCCGTGCTGTGCCTGTTCTTCGCGAGCCCGCTGTCGGGCCGTCCCGTCGCCGAATACCTGGTCGCCGGGGCGCTGCTGCTCATCGGCGTCGTGTTCTGGGGCGTGAACCGGCTGATCGTGGGACGCGTCGACTTCGACGCGGACAAGCTGGCCAAGTAACCGGCTCGCGGAAAGCCCCGTCCACGCGGAGAAATCCGCGGGCGGGGCTTTTTTCGCGTCGCCGACGGACGCGGCGCGCACGTTCTAGAGTGGTCGCTGTGAATGATCCAGTCGCGGCCACCGGCAGGCAGTTCGAGATCGTCCACGGCGCCGCGCGCGCCGTGGTCACCGAAGTCGGCGCCGCGCTGCGCTCCTTCGACGTGGACGGAGTGGCGTACTCCGAGACCTACGACGCCGACCGGCTGCCGCCGGGCGGCGCGGGCGCGGTGCTGGTGCCGTGGCCGAACCGGGTCACCGACGGCCGGTGGACCCTGGAGCGGGAGCCGCAGCAGTTGGCGCTCACCGAACCGGATCGGCACAACGCGATCCACGGCCTGCTCCGGCACACCGCCTGGACGGTGGTGGAGCACGCCGAGTCGACGATCGTGCTGCACGCGATGGTGCCGGTGCAGCCGGGCTGGCCGGTTCCGCTGCTCACCTCGATCGGCTACGCCCTGGACGACTCCGGGCTGACCGTCACGCACACCGTGGAGAACCTCGGCAAGCGCGCGGTCCCGTTCGGCGTCGGCGTGCACCCGTACCCGCGCGCCGGACTCGCCGAGACCGACGAGTGCACGCTGCGGCTGGCGGCGGCGACGGTGCTGCCGGTGGACCCGGAGCGGCTGCTGCCGGTGCGCCCGCCGCGCGCCTTGGAAGGCGACGAGCAGGACTTCCGCCGTGGCCGCCGGTTGGCGGGCGTGTTGCTGGACACCGCGTTCGGCGGCGCCGCACCCGATCCCGGTGACTCCCTGATCCGGCACTCGCTTACCGACCCGGCCGGGCACGGAGTGGAGCTGTGGGCGGACGCGGTGTTCAAGTGGGTGCAGGTCTACACCAACGACGAGTTCCCCGGCCGCGGCCGAGCCGTCGCCATCGAACCCATGACCTGCCCACCGGACGCCCTCAACTCCGGCACCGACCTGATCACCCTGAACCCGGGCGAGGACTGGATCGCCCAGTGGGGGCTGCGCCCGTTCTGAGCCTGCCCGCACGCGTGTCAGAGGTCGTTGTCCTGTCGGCGGCGAAGCCGATGAGCGGTGACCACGCACGCAGATCGACCATCGGCGGGTTCTCAGTGAGCCTCTCGCGAGGACGCCTTTTTCTCTCGTGACGGAGCCACTCGGGAAGAGATCCCGCAGCGAGAGGCTCACTGAGGTTCCGTTATCCGGACACCTCCGCGAAGCGAGATCAAAGCCCGCGGGCGATGAGCATCCGCTGGATCTGGTTGGTGCCCTCGAAGATCTGCAGCACCTTCGCCTCGCGCATGTAGCGCTCGGCGGGGAAGTCGCGGGTGTAGCCGGCGCCGCCTAGGACCTGCACCGCGTCCGTGGTCACCTTCATCGCGGCGTCCGTGGCCACCAGTTTCGCCACCGACGCCTGCATCCCGAACGGCCTGCCCGCGTCGCGCCGCCGCGCCCCGTCGAGGTAGGCGGCGCGGGCCGACTGCACGGCGGCGGCCATGTCGGCGAGCAGGAACTCGATGCCCTGGAACTCGATGATCGCTTTCCCGAACTGCCTGCGCTGCCGCGCGTAGTCCACGGCGAGGTCCAGCGCGGCCTGGGCCAGGCCGACGGCGCAGGCGGCGATGCCGAGCCGTCCGGAGTCCAGCGCGTTCAACGCGATGGACAGGCCCTGGCCCTCCGCGCCGATGAGCCGCTCCGCCGGTACTCGGGCGCCGTCGAACAACAGCTCCGTGGTGGGGGAACCGGTGAGGCCCATCTTGCGTTCCGGCGGCGCCGCCGACAGGCCCGCGGTCTCACCGTCGACGAGCAGGCAGCTGATGCCGCGCGGTCCGTCATCGGAGGTCCGCGCCATCAGCGTGTAGAAATCCGCCACGCCGCCGTGCGTGATCCATGATTTGGCGCCGGTGACCACGTAGTCGTCGGCGGCGCGCACGGCTCGGGTGTTCAGGGCGGCGGCGTCGGAACCCGCGTGCGCCTCGGACAGCGCGTAGCCGCCGAGCAGCTCCCCGCCGATCATCTCCGGCAGCCACCGTTCGCGCTGCTCAGCGGTGCCGTAGGTGGCGAGCGGATAGCAGGACATGGTGTGCACGGACAGTCCGACGCCGACCGTCATCCACGCGCTGCTGAGCTCTTCGAGGACCTGGAGGTAGACCTCGTAGGGCTGTGCGCCGCCGCCGTGCTCCTCCGGGTACGGAAGGCCGAGCAGGCCGGACGCGCCGAGCAGCCGGAACGCCTTGCGGGGGAAGTTCTCGTGCTCCTCCGCGTTCGCGGCGGCGGGGGCGAGCTCGTCGCGGGCGATCTCCGCGGTCAGGTCGAGCAGGTCGGTGGCTTCCTGGTCGGGCAGGAGGCGGTCAACGGCCATGGTGGCGCTCCTCGGGCGGAACGGTCGGTGCGAGCGGTGCGAGGCGTGGGGCCGGGGCGGATCGGCGGTTCCGCATGGCGAACGCCGCGGCAGATCGACAGTACTCATATCAGTACTGCAGGACTAGTAAGAGTACTGTTAATGTCCGTTTCGCACCAGGCCCGGCGGCCCGTCGGGCTGCTGCGCTGTGGCAGTCTCGTTCGCATGAACGCCCCCGACCCGGCCGCGCGCGCCGACCAGGCGACCGCCGGAACGGCCCGCCGCCGCGGCGCCGCGCGATCCCAGGGATCGCCGGAACAACGCCGCGCCGAGCTGCTCGACCGGCTGTGCGCGCTGTTCCTGGAGGAGGGGTTCGCCCGCTTCACCCTCGACGACCTCGCCGCCCGCCTGCACTGTTCGAAGTCGACGCTCTACACGCTCGCGGGCAGCAAGGAACAACTCGCGGTGCGCGTCGTCGGGCAGTTCTTCAAGAACGCCACGGCGGGCATCGAACGCTCGGTCGCCGAGGTCACCGATGCGCGCGCCCAGATGCGCGCCTACCTCGACGCCGCCGCCGAGCAACTGCGCCCGGCGTCCCGGCGGTTCATCGCGGACATGGCCGCCAACCCGGCCACCAGCGCGACCTACCAGGCCAACGCCCGCGCCGCCGCCGAGCACATGCGCCGCTACATCCGCGACGGCGTCCGCGAAGGCGTGTTCCGCGAGGTCCACGCCGCGTTCGTCGCCGAAATGGTCAGCGGCACCATCGGTGCCATCCAGCGCGGCGAGATCGCCGAACGCACCGGCCTGTCCGACGCGGAGGCCTTCGCGGAGCTGTCCCAGTTCCTGCTCGGCGGCCTGTTCGAGCCGGCGGTCGGCGATTCACGGATCACCCCACTCGTCGCGGAGCACACTGGTCCGCGGCACCCGACCGGCCGGCGCTAGCCCGCGGGCGCGGTGTCCGGCTCCGGCCGCAAGTTCAGCACGTCAGCACCAGCACGGAGGAAACGTGATCGTCATCGGTGGAGAGGCCCTCGTCGACCTCGTCCCGGACACCGCCACGGCAGGCGGCGAACTGGGGCCACTGCACCCCCGGCTCGGGGGCGGCCCGTACAACGTGGCGGTCGCCCTGGGCAGGCTCGACGTGCCGTCCGGTTTCCACGCCACCCTGTCCACCGACCAGTTCGGCGACAAGCTCCTGGAGCGGCTGGTCGACTCCGGGGTGCGCACGGACCTGGTCCGGCGCGGGCCGGAGCCGACGATGCTGGCCGTGGTGGGGCTGAGCGAGGACGGCTCGGCGCGCTACAGCTTCCACACCGAGGGCACCGCCGCCCGGTTCGTGGCCGACCCCGGTCCGCTGTCCGGCGAGGTCAGCGCGGTGTCGTTCGGGACGCTCGGCATGGTGCTGGAGCCCGGTGCGTCCACCTACGAGGCGGTGCTGTTCCGGGAGGCCGAGCGGGGCCGGTTCGTGGCGCTGGACCCGAACATCCGCGCGGACCTGATCGCCGACCCGGCGGCCTACCGCGAGCGGTTCGAGAGCTGGCTGCCGTCGGTGCACCTGTTGAAGCTGTCCGTGGAGGACGCGGAGTGGTTGGCCGGGGACGAGGGCCTGGACGCGGCGCTGCGCCGCTGGCAGCAGGCCGGGCCTGCGGGCCTGGTGCTCACCCGCGGCGCGGACGGGCTGGCCGCGCTGGTCGGGGACGGGGAGCTCGTCGAGGTGCCCGGGGTGCGCGCCCAGGTGGCCGACACCATCGGCGCGGGCGACACGGTGCACGCGGCGCTGCTCGCCTGGCTGCACCGCAACGACGCCCTCGCGCCGGAGGCGGTGCGCGCGCTGACCCACGATCAGTGGCGCGAAGCCCTCACCTTCGCCGCCCGAGCCGCGGCCATCACCGTCTCCCGCCCCGGAGCCGAACCCCCCACCTCCGCCGAACTTTCCTGATCACCCCGCCCGGGCTCCCGATTTCGCGAGAAGTTGAACGGGATCATTCCGGGCGTCCCGGCGTTCCCCCAGCTCAGCAAGGGCTTTGGCGCGGTGGCGGCCATTCGATTTCTTGCGAAATCGCAGCGGTCACTGTCCGTGCGGCGGCGCTGAGCTGGGGGAATGGGGGTTTCTGGGGTGCCGGGTCGCTCACCTGAGGCGGCGACTCCTGGCGGGGTGAGCGCGGTGCGGTGGCGCGCGGGGGTGGTTCGGGCATATCGGACGGCGGCGCGGGGCGGGGGTTCCGGCTCGGCGCGGCGGACGGGGGAAGCGGGCGGCCGGTTGCGGCAACCGGGCGCCGGGCGCGTGGCGTCCGGGCTGATCTGCGATGTGATCGTGGTCCCACCGGCCCAAAAGGGCTAACACGATTGCTGCGCGAGAGGCCTGAAGCGGTCTAGCGTGGCACCTGACAGGACCCCAACGGGGTGGTGCTGCGGCGGTCCGGAGAACCCGGCCGACGCATGCGCGCGACCGACCACGCTGCCCGAGCACTGCGGTGACGGGAAGTGCGCAGTCGTCGGCGAAGCGCCACCCCCATCACGAGCGCGAGAGGTTCCCGAATGCCCGACGACGCGACCGCCAAACGTACCGTCGCGCTGCGCTACGACGGTGGCGAGCACGAAATGCAGGTGACGGAGCCCACTGAAGGCTCCGCCGGTGTGGATCTCGGGAAGCTGCTGTCCAAGACCGGTTTGGTGACGCTGGACCCGGGTTTCGTCAACACCGCCGCCTGCAAGTCCGACATCACCTACATCGACGGTGACGCGGGCATCCTGCGCTACCGCGGCTACCCGATCGAGGAGCTGGCCGCCAAGTCGAACTTCATCGAGGTCAGCTACCTGCTGATCTACGGTGAGCTGCCCACGCAGGCGCAGTACGACGAGTTCGCCGACCGGATCCAGCGGCACACCCTGCTGCACGAGGACCTCAAGCAGTTCTTCGACGGTTTTCCCCGCGACGCGCACCCGATGCCGGTGCTGTCGTCGGCGGTCTCCGCCCTGTCGACCTTCTACCAGGACAGCCTGGACCCGTTCGACGAGAACCAGGTCGAGCTCTCCACGGTGCGCCTGCTGGCGAAGCTGCCCACCATCGCGGCCTACGCCTACAAGAAGTCCGTCGGCCAGCCGTTCCTGTACCCGGACAACTCGCTGGGCCTGGTGGAGAACTTCCTGCGGATGACCTTCGGGTTCCCCGCCGAGCCCTACGAGGTCGACCCGGCGCTGACCCGCGCCCTCGACCTGCTGTTCATCCTGCACGCCGACCACGAGCAGAACTGCTCCACCTCCACGGTGCGCATGGTGGGCTCGTCGGAGGCGAACCTGTTCGCCAGCATCTCGGCGGGCATCAACGCCCTGTTCGGCCCGCTGCACGGCGGCGCGAACAGCGCGGTGCTGGAGATGCTGGAGGGCATCCACGCCAACGGCGGTGACGTCGACTCGTTCGTCGAGCGCGTCAAGAACAAGGAGCCCGGCGTCAAGCTGATGGGCTTCGGGCACCGGGTGTACAAGAACTACGACCCGCGCGCCGCGATCGTCAAGAAGACGGCGGACGAGGTGCTGAGCAAGCTCGGCGCGAACGACCCGCTGCTGGAGATCGCGCTCAAGCTGGAGGAGAAGGCGCTGGCCGACGACTACTTCGTCGAGCGCAAGCTCTACCCGAACGTCGACTTCTACACCGGCCTGATCTACAAGGCGATGGGCTTCCCGACGAAGTACTTCACCGTGCTGTTCGCGCTCGGCCGCCTTCCCGGCTGGATCGCGCACTGGCGGGAGATGCTGGAAGACCCGGCCCGCAAGATCAGCCGCCCGCGGCAGGTCTACACGGGTGCTGCGGAGCGTTCGTACCGGTCGATCGGCGAGCGCTGAGCCATCGGCGCCGCGTCATCGGAGGCACCCGGTGAGCTGTGCGGGCTCAACGGGGAGTCGTCGTCGACGGCACTGAATCGAAAGCTGAATCGTCCTAGCGGCTCCGGCCGCGGCGGGTATCGGCCCGCCGACAGTTCCGTCCAGGCCCCGGTGCCCGGCTTCTCAGCCGGTCCCGGGGCCGACTCGTGTCCGGTGCGCGGCGGGCGAGGTGCGTACGGTCGGTGGGCATGAACGCACCGGCGATCCTGTGGTTTCGGCGTGACCTGCGGGTGCGGGATCACCCGGCGCTGGCCGCGGCCGGGAGGGCCGCCGATCAGGTGCTCGGGTTGTTCGTGCTGGACGAGGCGTTGCTCGTGCCCGCGGGTCCGGTCCGGCGCACCTTCCTCTACCGCTGCCTGCGGGAGCTCGACGACACCCTCGGTGGCCGGCTGCTGGTGCTGCGCGGGAGACCGGAGCAGGTCGTGCCCCGGCTGGCTCGGCAGGTGGGCGCGGGCAGCGTGCACGTCTCCGCCGACAACGGACCGTACGGGCGGGCGCGCGACGAGCGGGTGCGCGCGGCGCTGGGCGAGCGGGTCGAGTGGGTGGCGACGGGTTCTCCGTACGCGATCACTCCGGGCCGGGTCACCAAGCGGGACGGCACGGCCTACCGGGTGTTCACGCCGTTCCGGCGGGCGTGGGCCGAGCACGGTCATCCGGCTCCGGCGGACACCGACGAATCCACTGTGGAATGGACGGTGCCTGTTCCGTCGCTGGAGATCCCCGCAGACGAGGAGCTGTCCGGGATCACCTTGCCGCCCGCGGGTGAGCGGGCCGCGTTGGAGCGCTGGGACGGATTCCGCGAGTCGCTCGTGGACGCTTACGCCCGCGACCGGGACCGTCCGGACCGGGCCGGGACGAGCCGCCTGTCCCCGTACCTGCGCTGGGGCTGCGTGCATCCGCGCACCCTCCTGGCCGAGCTCGGCGGCGCCGAGGGCGCGGGGGAGGAGAGCTTCCGCGACGAGCTGGTGTTCCGCGAGTTCTACGCCGACGTGCTGTGGCACTGGCCGGACAGCGCGCGGCGCAACTTCGACTCCCGGTTCGACCGGATGCGGCTGGACACCGACGCCGACGCCTGGTCCCGGTTCGAGGAGTGGTGCGCGGGCCGCACCGGTTTCCCGATGGTCGACGCGGGAATGCGGCAGCTGCTCACCGTGGGATGGATGCACAACCGGGTGCGGATGGTGGTGGCGAGTTTCCTGGTCAAGGACTTGCACTTGCCGTGGTGGTGGGGCGCCCGGCATTTCCTGCGGCACCTGGTCGACGGTGATCTCGCGTCGAACCAGCACGGCTGGCAGTGGGCGGCCGGCTCGGGCACCGACGCCGCGCCCTACTTCCGGATCTTCAACCCGATCACGCAGGGCACCAGGTTCGACCCGGACGGGAGTTACGTCCGCGAGTACGTGGCGGAGCTGCGCGGCCTCGACGCGAAGCACACCCATCGGCCGTGGACACTGCCGGACGGCCCGCCGAACGGGTATCCGGCGCCGATCGTGGAACACGGTGCGGAACGGCAGGAAGCCCTCGCCCGCTACGGCGAGATCAAGAACCCCGCCCAGGCCCCGTAGCGGGAACTCGGCGACTTCGCGGGCGAGACGCTGATCACCGCCCTCGAACCGAAAACGGCCCGCGCTCCCGAGAGGGGAGCGCGGGCCGTCGCGTTCGGTGCGGAGTCAGTCGCCGCGGCGGATGGGGCCGAGGATCTCCCGCTCCTTGCCGCCGCTGACCAGTGTGATCGGCATCCACATCATGTCGCCCAGCGCGATCACCTTGTCGTCCGGCAGCTGCGTGAGTTCGTGGATCTGCTGCTGCCGGTGCTGCGGATCGAAGTACCAGAACCGGGCGGCCAGCTGCGCCTGCTGCAACGGCAACCGCTGCAGCAGGATCAGGTCGGCGGCGTTCGCGGCGGTCCCGCTGCCCGCCTGCGGATGCAGGTAGGGCAGCACGTACATCGTGGTCTGCCACGGAGTGCGCGGCGCGAACATCTCCTGCGGCACCGCGCCGCCGTCGTGGATCACCAGCAGCGGCGCGTCCTCGGTGCCGCGCGGCGAGTCGTACGGCGCGAGCCTGCGGAAGCCGAACACCGGTGCCGGCTTGCCGTCGGGGGTTCGCCCGGCGGCCTGCTCCACCGCCCGCCACGCCGCGGGCCGCCCCGTCGCCACGTGCACCCAGGCACCGGCGGCGATGGCGCGCAGCGCGATCTGCCGGGCCAGGTACAGGCCGCCGACGGTGACGATGCGGGTCGGTTCGGGGCGCAGGATCGACGCCGTCAGCGGCTGCCGGTCCGGCCCCGCTCCGATGATCATGCCGCCGCGGTCCCCGGGAGGGGAGACGAGGTCGAGCATTTCGGGCCGCACCAGGAATTCCGGTGCGGTACCGGTGCTGTTGCCCGGAGTGTCGAGCGTGCGCGTCCGGCTCATGCCGCACCTCCCAGGGGAAGCGTTCCGGTCAGCCCGGCCAGCTGCATCCCGCGCAGCGGGGTGAGCGTCAGGTTGAGCTTGTTGCTGATGTTGCGCAGCTGGTGATCGGCGGTGCTGAGCGCCTCCGGGCTCCGCGCGCTGATGCGGACCAGGCCGCGCAGCCCGACTTCACCGTCCTCACCGGACGGTGCGATGGACAGCGCGATGCTGGTGGAGCGTCCCCGGACACCGGTGAGCGCGTTGATGCTGTCGCTCATGTGGTTCGGCCACCCGATGATCGCGTAGCTGGAGTGGCTGAAGCGGTCCGCGGTGACGCCGCTCCACCGTTCCTTCAGGCCGATCGGACGCTGGGTGCCGAGCGCGTCCTGCAGCTCGGCGGAGGCGACGCCTGCCTGCAGCAGCTCGTCCGGGTCCAGCGGGCGGGTCACGATGCCCTGCCCGGCGAGCGCGTTGCGCACTCGGGACAGCGCGCCGATCAGCGCCCGGTGCGCGCCGATGATGCCGCCGCCGCGTTCCCCGATGGCCTTCGCGCAGGTCTGCGGATCCAACCGCACCGCGACCCACGTGGTGCGGCGCGCGGCGGCGGAGGAATTGCCCATCAGCTCCAGGTAGGAGTTCAGCGCGGGCGCATCCGGCATCAGCGCGGTGCTGCCCGGGTAGCAGTGCCAGATCACCTGGATGGCGTCGAGCAGGACGCCCCGGTCCTCCAGGCACGGTGTGAGCACGCCGAGCGGCAGGTTCGGCGCGGTTCCGGTGCGGTTGAGCAGCGGCGGCGTCGGGTCGACCATCAGCACCGCGGTCCATTTGCCGTTGTGCCAGGACAATCCGACGGGGTTGCGGTCGTGGTCCTGGCCGCGCGCGACGACGAGGTCCTCGACCAGGATGCGCAGCAGCGCCACCCGGTGGTTCTCATCGGGGCCGATGATGCCGTCGCCGTTCTTGTCCTCGGCGAACTCGCTGACGTCGCCGGTCGGCGGCACGGAACGACGGGTGTGGCTCCGGGTGCGGTAATCCAGGACGAGGCCGAACCACTGGGTGAACCAGCGCCCGCGCCTGCGCAGCAGCGCGATGATCAGCGCGAGCGCGGCGACGCCCACGGACACCGGCCACAGCATCTCGTTGATGAACACGAGGATCAGGCCGAGTGCCAGGCCGACCTCGATGACGACGATGTTGGCCACCGGCATCGCCCCGAGGCTTGCCCCGACGGTGCGCCGACGCGCTCGGATGCGCGTGCGGGCACCGGCGGTGCCGGAGGCGTTCGGCTGGGCCGGATGTTGCGTACTGACGGACATCCGTTCGGTCTCTTCCCCTCGCAGGTAGTGCGCACGCGGTAGTGCGCCAACCAGGTCATTCGGCAGCCGTTCCAAGAGATTGCGGAAGGGTTCCATCGAACCGGACCCGTGCGGCGCCTCTCTACGGCTATCCTGCGGAACCGTACCTCGGACGGGAGAGCTGTAGGCGAAGAATGGCATCAACACCCACAACGAAGTCACAGGTTCAGGCGTATCAGTTCGTCCTTCGCCGCATGGAATCGGCGCTGGTGCGCAAAGACGCGGTGATGCTGCACGATCCGATGGGCTCGCATAAGCGAGCGACCGTCGCCGGCGCCATCCTCGCCTGTATCGGGCTGATCGGGTTCCTGGTCTGGGGACTGTTCGGCGGGAAGGGCTCGGTTCCGGACCCCGGTTCGATCGTCATCGGCAAGGACAGCGGCAGCGTGTACGTCGTCACCGCTGACGATGCGGCGCAGAAGCGGCTGATTCCGATGCTGAACATGGCGTCGGCGAAGCTCCTGGTGATGGCGCAAAGCGGCGGCCAGGGCGGCCAGGCCGTGCAGGCGACCACGGTGAAGGAGTCGGCGCTGGCCGACTACCCGCGCGGTCCCCGCACCGGCATGGTGAACGCACCCAACTATCTGCCGGATCCCGGCAACATCGCCGAGCCCGCGTGGGCGATCTGCGATGTCGGCCAGGTCCGGGACAACATCGACGAAGCCCAGGCGCAGCGGTCGACCAAGGTGGAGACCACCGTCATCGGCGGCGATCCGAACCACGGGGCCGAGTTGGGACCGGACCAGTCGCTGTTCGTGCAGGACGCGAGTTCCGGCAAGGAGTACTTGATCTACCGGGTCGAGAACCTGCCGGGGCGTCAGCACACGAAGACGGTCAAGGCCGAGGTGGATCGTTCCGAGCAGGCCGTGATGGACATCTACGGGCTGAACGGGGAGACCCCGCGCACGATCAGCACGAACATGCTGAACTCCGTGCCGAACGCGCCGAAGCTGCAGATCCCCGATCTGCCGAGCGGGCCGGTCGGGTACATGCAGAACCCGTACGAATCGGGTGACGTGGTGAAGCGGACCGTGCCCGGTGCACCGGAGGAGAACCAGTACTTCGCGCTGCTGCCCCAGGGCAAGCAGCCGATCAGCTACGGGGCCGCCGCCGTGCTGCACGCGAGCAAGGGCAAGAGTCAGGACATCCCGAACGCCACCGGCACCATCACCCGGGCGCCGACGGCGGACAGCCAGAAGATCGACATGGACGCGTTCCCGGTGGACGTGCCCAAGCCGTTGTCGTTCCAGCAGGCCGACACGTCCTGCGTGAGCTGGCGCAACATCAATGGCGACCAGAACATCACGGTCACCACGAACAAGGGCAGCCCGGCGAAGCCGGCTCCGGTGAAGCTGGCCCAGCACGACGGGACCGGCCCGAACGTGGACTACTTCCTGATGCCCGCGGGCAAGGCCGCGGTCGTGCGGGCGGCGTCCAATGAGGCCGGTGCCGACGCGGGTCCGCTGTACCTGGTGTCCGACCAGGGCGTGATCTACGGCATCAAGGACGCCGCGACCGCGCAGGGACTCGGCGTGATCAATAGTCCGGTGGGGCTCCAGGCCGGTCCGTCGGGAATTCTGCGCACGTTGCCGAAGGGCGACCTGCTGGACCCGGCGCAGGCGAGCTACGTGTACGACTCCATCCCGGTTCCGCCGGGCGGGGCGAACCGTCCGCCGCCGAATCCCCAGGCACAGCAGCAATCCGGGAGTTCCGCGACCGGTAGCTGAACCGAACAGGGAACCGTTGCGCCTCGGTTCCCGTCCCAGGGATGGTGAGTCCGCCCGCAGGTCCACTCGGATCTGCGGGCGGATCGCTTTCTCCGGCCGCTGGGGGCCGGCGCGAGGACTACTACTGGGAGGTGCCGGATGGCGGGGATCCGGATCGAGACCGACGAGCTGGCGCGGCACGCGGACGCGTTGCGGGCGGCCGGATCGACGGTCGGGGAAGCAGGACGTGAGCTGGGGGAGGCCCCGGCGGATTTCGGCGGCTGGGGCGCGGAGGCCGCTGAGCCCTACGAGCGGCTGGTCGGGGCGTTGCGGCAGCGGATCTTCGGGACCGCGCACGCCGTCTCGGACGCGGGCGACGAGCTCGCCGGAGTGGTCGCGCGGCACGCCGCGGACGACGAGGAACACGCCGCCGAACTGGGCCGCGGGGAGGATTCCTGATGACGTCGGCGAATCCGGGCGACTCCGGGATGTTGCAGTCGAACGACTTGTGGGCGGTGCGAGCGGCGGTCGACGCCGAAGCAGTGGAGAGCGCGAACGCGGGCGGCGGTGAGACGGCTCCCGGTGGTTCCGCGAAGTCCGCTGCTCCCGCGGAGCCGCACGGTGCCGGTTCCGCCGCGGAACCGTCCGCCACAGCTGAGCCCGCGTTCGTGATCGATCGGCAGGACGTGGTGGTGCAGCTGGACTTCCTGCGCCAGGCCATCCGGATCCTCGAGGTGCCCGACCCGTTCGGACCGGAGTTCGCCGTCGCCACCGGCGCGTGGAAGGCCCTGCCGCCCGCCGCCGATGCCTGGCGCGCGGCCGCTTCCGGCCTGCACCCGAGCATGTCCTCGGTGGCCGAGCAGGCCGGCGGCATCGACGGCTGCTGGGACGGGGCGGATTCCGACGCGTTCGTCGCGCAGCTGCGCCGGATCGGCGAGCGCGGCGGTGAGCTCGCGGACGCCGTGACCGCGCTGGCGGACGCGCTGGACGCCGCGACGGAGTCGCTGCGGGTGCTGGGCCGGGAGATGCGGGAACTCGTCGCCGCCGTGGCCGAACCGGTGCACCTGGCGTTGCGCGAACCGGACTCCGACCTGCCCGCGGCCCGCGAACACCTCATGCGGATCCGGCGCCCCGCCGCGGGTCTGGCCGAGTCCGTGAACGAGACGGTGGCCGCGCTCGCCAGGTTCTGCACCGAGCAGGAGGAGGCGTTGCCGTCCGCGCCGGACCTCGCGCCGGTATCAGGAAGTCCACTGTGGACGAATGTCGGCGGCGTCGAGGCGTCGCCCGGCTCGCCGGAACCGCCCGCTCCGGCCCAGCCCGTTCCGGCCCAGCCCGTTCCGGCCCAGCCCGCTCCGGCTGAGGCCACTCCGGCTGACGTCGCTCCAGCCGCCGAGGCCTCGCGGCCTTCGGTGGCGGCGATGCTGGACGGCGAGGCCCCGGCCACGGCGGCTCCCGAACCGGCCGGAACGGACGCCGCGCAGGCGGACGACCCGGACGCCACCAACGGTGCGGAAGCCGCCACCGCCGCAGGCCCCACGGCCGCCGCCACCGGCGGAGCGATGGCAGGCGGCGGCATGGTCGGCGGCATGATGCCGATGGCGGGCATGGCCGGATCGGGCGGCGGCGCCGAGCGGCGCCCGAAACGCCCGCGCCCCAAGGCGGACCCGTCCGAGCTGTTCGGCGCTCCCGTCCCCGCCACCGAACCCGTCCTCGGCGACACCAAGAAGAAGCAGCAGGAGTGACCGCTCTCCGGGTTCGCGATTTCGCGAGAAATCGAAAGAACCCGGCATGCCGGAAACCGCTGTGGGCAGCTGTTCCGTCCGATCAGCGAGGTTTTCGGCAGTGGGAATCGAGGGTCCGCCGCGTCGGTGGTCGAATTCATCGCCGACATCGCGGGAATGGCGGACGACGAAAAGGCCCGGTGGAGTCGGACTCCACCGGGCCTTTCGGTTCGTGAACTCAGTCCTCGTCGAGGTCGCCCGCGCGGCGGGCGCGGACGGTGCGGATCGCGTTGAGCAGGAACGCGGTGAACAGCACCGCGCCGATCCCGCCGAGCGCACCGCCTAACGAGATCGTCATCGCCGCCCAGTCGGTCTGCGGCAGCACGTCCGCGCCGAGCCGGGCCGGCTTCGCCGGTGCGGGCTCCTTGCCGTGCTCACCGGGCACGATGTCGCTCAGCGCGGCCATCGGATCGATCATGCCGTGCCCGACGATGTCGTTGCGCCCGTTGGGTCCGCCCGGGCTCAGCGAGGTCGTCTCGATCCGGTCCATGACGTCCTTCGCCGACAGCTGCGGGAACTTCTCCTTCACCAGCACGGCAAGCCCGGACACGTAGGGCGCGGCGAAGCTGGTTCCCTGGATCGGCCCCGGCTCGCCCTGCGGCCCGGTGGCGAGCTGGTTGACGACGCCGGAGCCGCCCTTGCCTGGGTCGAGCGCGGCGAGCTCCTCGCCCGGTGCGGCGACATCGACCCACGGGCCGGGAACGGTGAACTCGGAAGGCCCGCCCTGCGGCCCGACCGAGGCGACCGTGAGCACGTACTCGTCGTACCACGCGGGCAGCACGGCCGTCGTCGGGTTGCCGCTGGGGTTCTTCTGGCAGCTGTCCTGCGTGTTGCCGGCCGCCGCCACGATGACGATGTTCTTGTCGAAGGCGTTCTTCACCGCGTTGTACAGCAGGTTGTTGTAGCGGCCGCCATCGGCGATCGCCGAGGCCATGGTCTGGCAGGACGACTGGGAGATGTTGATGACGTCGACGTTGCGATCGGCGGCGTACTGCACCGCCTGCGCCATCGTCTCGGTGTCGCCGATCGTCTTGTCCTGCGCCTTGTCCTGGAACAACGAGGACGACTGGCGCAGCGACATGATCGTCGACTGCGGGGCCACGCCGACGAACCCGGTGCTGGGATCCTCGGACGCCCCGATGATCCCGGCCACCACGGTGCCGTGACCGTCGCAGTCCGTGTTCGGGCCGCCCTCCGGAACCGCGCTGCCACCGCCGTCGTTGAGCTGGAGCCGCGAATGCTGGTTCACCCCGGTGTCGATCACACCGATCGTCTTGCCCGAACCCTTCCAGCCCTCCTCGTGGGCCTGCTCGAAACCGAGCACGCGCTGGCTCCACGGCTTCTCCTCGACGGAGGTGCCGCTGGTGTTGGCCTGCATGCACCCCTGGGTCGGCTCGAAGTTCCCCTTCGGGGACAGCGGCCCCGTCGGCGGGTTCGCCGGGACCAGCGGTGGCGGCTGGAACTCCAGTTCATCGGCCAGCGCAGGCTGAGCAGGACCGAGCGCGGTGAGGCCCAGCACCGAGATCACGGCCAGGCCGCACCGCAGCTTTCGGCCACGCGAGTTGAAGCGCATCGAATTCGCCCTCAGAGAGAAATGTTGAGGTCGCGGATGTACATGTACAGATCCATGACACCGAGCGCGAGCGGCAGCACCAACGCGATCAGCACCGCTTCCAGGATGTCCACCATGCGGCGCTGCACCGGCGAGAACCGGCGGTTCGGGAACACCACGCCGAACACCAGCGCGAGCACGCCCAGCAGCACCAACGGCGGGAACACCCACGCCACGGCCAGCGGCATCAGCGCGGTCTGCACCAGCAGTCCGACGGCCACGCCGACGGCGGCGAGCAGGCCGTTGACCAGCAGCGCCACCGCCTGGCTGCCGTTGGCGTAGTTGCGGCCGCGCAGCAGCAGCACCGCGGCGACGACGATCGCGAACAGCGCACCCCAGACTCCGCCGCCGGGCACGGTGACGGCGAGGATCGCGCCGAGCGCGGCGGTGAGGCCGCAGCCGATGATCAGGCCGGTCATGTACTGGTGGGCGAGGCCGGTGCGGCGCTCGATCATCCGGTAGTCCGGGAAGCCCTCGTCCTCCTTGAGGTCCTCCGCGGTTCCCGGCACGTGCGGCAGCGGCAGCTTCGCCAGCTGAATCGTCAGCCTGGGCAGGACCGAGATCCCGGCGAGCCCGACGGCTCCGGCGCCCGCCGCGACACCGGCGGCGCTCGCGCCGCTCGACAGCAGCAGGGTGACGATGAACGCGAGCACCGCGAACGTCGACACGGTGGCCGCCGCGATGAACGTCACGATGCCGGTGCCGATCACCATCAGCGAGATCGCGGCGAAGATCAGCACCATCGCGCTGGCCAACAGCAACGCCGGGCGCAGGTCGTTGCCGGGAACGGCGTTCAAGCCGCCCACGAACGCCATCGGCAGCGCACCGGCCCCGGCGATCACCGTGCCGGTGGTGGCGGCGCCGTAAGCGCGGGTCACGACCGAGCCGATGCCGGTGGCGAACACCGCCACCACCACGGCCACGATCGCGGTGATGATGTGGAACAGGATGCCGCCGAACTGGCCGGCCAGTCCTAACGAGGCCGCCGCCGCGACGAGCCCGAGCACACCCGCGGAGTGCCCGATCTTGGCCGCGGTCTCCTTCGTCCAGGGCCGGTAGCTGCCCGGTTCGGCCTCCGCGAGCGCGTCCACGACGTCGTCGTACAGCGGCGGCGGCGGATTGTCCGAACGACGCCGCAGCTGGAGCAGATCACCGTCCACGATGCCCAGCGACGCCAACGTCTGGCTGTTGTCCAACGGCTCGTCGCCGAGCTTCGCCAGGCACCAGCCGCCGTGTCGCGAACCGCCGTCGACGCTGCCCTCACGGGCCATGTCCAGCAGCATCGGCAGCAAGTCCGCCACCGCGACGTCGGCGGGAAGCGCCAAGTCGATGCGAGTATTCGGCGCCACCACTGTCACGCGGCTGAACACCGTGGTCCCGGTCGCCACTGAGGCCCCCTACTTCCTAGGTCCTTGCATTTGGGTCCTTCTGCGCCTCGATCCGGCCAAGTGCGGCTTTTCTCGCCGAAAGCGGCCCGCCCGGCCGAAGAGCGCCCCTAGTATGGCCGCACCGACCACGCGGGAGTGAAGGGTTTGGTCGAACTCGTGCCAACGGGTTCGTATCCGGTTGGTCACGGACGAACCGGAACGACCTGGGTCCTGCTGAAGTCGTTGCCGTGGACGGTACAGAATGCCGCCTGCGGCAGTAGGGGCGTCGCGACTGAGCCCGCCGCTCCACATTGCTTCGACATGAAAGGTTGCTGCCTCCGGTGAGCACGCTGCAGTTCAAGCGAACGCCACGCATGGCCGCTCCGAGGCCTCCGGGCGGGGAGGTGCACCTCGAACCGCCACCTGAGATCCCTCGGGTGATTCCGGGCAACATCGTCCAAAAGGTGCTGCCGGGCGTCATGATCGTGGCGTCCCTCGGGATGATGGTCTTCATGCTTCAGCGGGCGAAAGACAACCCGATGATGATGATGATGCCGATGATGATGCTCGTATCGACCTTCGGGATGATCGCGGGCGGCGGCAAGGACGGCGGCCAGAAGAAGGCCGAGATGAACGAGGACCGCAAGGACTACCTGCGCTACCTCGGTCAGATGCGCGACCGCGCCCGCGAAGCCGCCGACGAGCAGCGGCTGGCGCGCGAGTGGGTGCACCCGGACCCGCAGACGCTGTGGTCGGTCGCCAGCGGCACGCGGCGAATGTGGGAGCGGCGGCCGAACGACAACGACTTCTGCCAGGTCCGCGTCGGCCGCGGCTCGCAGCGGCTGGAGACGCGCCTGGTGCCGCCGCAGACCGGGCCGGTCGACGAACTGGAGCCGATCACCACGCTGGCGCTGCGCCGTTTCGTGCGCGCCCACTCGCTGGTGTCGGAACTGCCGATCGCCACCTCGCTGCGCGGTTTCGCCGCCGTCGGCCTGCAAGGGGAGCGCGCGCTCACCCGCGGGCTCGCGCGGGCGATGCTGACCCAGCTGGCCACGTTCCACTCGCCGAACGACGTGATCATCGCGGTCGCCTCCAGCGGGCGTTCCCGCACCGAGTGGGACTGGGTGAAGTGGCTGCCGCACGCGCAGCACCCCACCGAGACCGACGGCATCGGACCGATGCGGCTGATGGCCGGTTCGTTGTGGGGCATCGAGGAGATGCTCGCCGAGCAACTCGACGAGCGTCCTCGGTTCCAGCGCAACGCGGCCCCGCCGGACGGCCAGCCGCACATCGTGATCCTGCTCGACGACGCCGAGATCAGCCGCGAGGAGCAGCTGATCGTCGAAGGTGGGCTCGCCGGTGTGACGATCATCGATCTGTCCGATGTGCTCGGTCAGATCACCCAGCGCCGCGGCATGCGCATCGTGGTCGAGGCCGACCGCATCGGCGCCCGCGGCCCGGCCAGCGTGGAATGGTTCGGCGAGCCGGACTCGCTGACCATGGAAGAGGCCACCGCGGTGGCCCGGCTGATGTCGCCGTACCGCATCGCGGCGGGCACCTCGACCGTCGAGGACAGCGGCACTCTCGAACCGCTGACCACCCAGCTCAACTACATCGAGCAGCTCGGTCTCGCCGGTGACCCCGTCACCTTCGACCTCAACGAGGCGTGGCGCCCGCGGCCGAAGGAAGACCTCTACCGGGTCGCCATCGGTCCCGGTGAGCAGGGCGAGATCATTCACCTGGACATCAAGGAGACCGCCTCCAACGGCATGGGGCCGCACGGCCTGTGCATCGGTGCGACCGGTTCCGGTAAGTCCGAGTTCCTGCGCACCATCGTGCTGGGGCTGCTGGCCACGCATTCCTCCGAGTCGTTGAACTTCGTGCTCGTCGACTTCAAGGGCGGTGCGACGTTCAACGGGTTCGAGACCGCCCCGCACGTGTCGGCGAGCATCTCCAACCTCGGTGACGACTCCACGCTGGTCGACCGCATGCAGGACGCGCTGGCCGGGGAGACGAACCGTCGGCAGGAAGTGCTGGACAAGGCGAAGGCGAAGAACGTCTGGGACTACCGGAAGCTCTACGAGGCCGGGGACGCCAACGCCCAGGAACCGCTGCCCGCGCTGTTCGTGGTCATCGACGAGTTCGGTGAGCTGCTGCAGGCGAAGCCGGAGTTCGCGGACCTGTTCGCCAAGATCGGCCGCGTGGGTCGTTCGCTGCAGGTCCACCTGCTGCTGGCCTCCCAGCGGCTGGAGGAGGGCAAGCTGCGCGGCCTGGACGCGCACCTTTCCTACCGGATCGGTCTGAAGACGTTCAACGCCTCCGAGTCCCGTGCCGCGATCGGCATCCCGGACGCCGCCGACCTGCCCGCCTCCGGTGGTCACGGGTACCTCAAGCACCCGGAGGGCATGGAACGCTTCCGCGCCTCCTACGTTTCCGGGCACCTGCACCAGACCAGTGGCCGGCGCCCGATGGGGCAGGCCGCGTCGCCGGTGACGGGGGAGAAGCGTCCTCGCTACTTCATCCCGGACTTCATCGAGAAGCCCCCGGAGCCCGAGACGCCGCTGGAGGAGGAGCCCAAGGAGAAGAAGGTGGACGAGCTCGCGCCCACCGACTTCCAACTGGTGATCCGGAAGGTCGAAGGGGCGGGGCCGCCCGCGCACTCGGTGTGGCTGCCGCCGCTGGACGTGCCGCCCACGCTGGACGGTCTGCTGCCGCCGCTGCAGGCCACCGATGACCGCGGTTACACCTCGGCCGGTTCGGCGGGCAGCGGCAAGCTGGAAGTGCCGATCGGCCTGGTCGACGTGCCTTACAACCAGCGCCAGGACCACCTGATCCTGAAGTTCGCCAACGGTTCCGAGGGCAACGGGGCCGTCGTCGGCGGGCCGCAGACCGGCAAGTCGAACCTGCTGCGGACCATGATCACGTCGATGGCGCTCTCGCACACCCCGCAGGAGGTGCAGTTCTACTGCATCGACCTCGGTGGCGGTTCGCTGTCGGCGCTGCGGAACCTGCCGCACGTCGGCGCGTACGGCAACCGGCGCGACCTGGACACGGTGCGCCGCACCATCGCCGAGGTCAAATCGCTGGTGGCGGCGCGCGAAGGACGGTTCCAGGAGGCGGGCATCGACTCGATGGCCGACTTCCGCAACCGCAAGCGCCGCGGCGAGATCACCAACGACCCCTACGGCGACGTCTTCCTGATCGTCGACGGCTGGGAGGCGTTCCGCGCCGAGTCCGAACTGGAATCGCTCGAACCGGAGATCAACAACCTGGTCCAGCAGGGCCTGGCGTTCGGCGTCCACGTGTTCCTCGCGGCGAACCGGTGGGCGGGCATCCGCCCCCAGCTCAAGGACGCGCTGGGCACCCGGATGGAGCTGCGGCTCGGTGACCCCGGTGAGTCCGAGTTCGACCGCAAGATCGCCAAGATCGTCCCGATCGGGCGTCCCGGCCGCGGTCTGCACCCGTCGGGGCTGCACTTCCTCACGGCACTGCCCCGAGTGGACAGCGAGCAGCTCAGCGAACGCGTCAAGGCCGAGGCCACGCGCGTCGCCGAGGTCGAGAAGGCCATCCAGGAAGGACGCGCCCCCGAGGGCTCGCCGGACCCGCGACCCGCGTGGGAGCTCTACAACGAGGACCTCGCCGACGGTGTCGCCGACCTGGTCAACCGGGTCAAGAGTTCCTGGAAGGGGCGGCCCGCCCCGCAGGTCCGGCTGCTGCCGGAGCTGCTGCCCTACGAGCAACTGCCCGCCAAGGAGCAGCAGCCGCGGCCGCACCTGGTGCCGATCGGCATCAACGAGGACGGGCTCAACCCGGTCTACCTGGACTTCAAGGCGGAGCCGCACTTCTACGCGTTCGGCGAGCGCGAGTCGGGCAAGACCTCGTTGCTGCGCACCATCGTGCAAGGCATCACGACCCGCTACACGCCGCAGGAGGCGATGATCCTCCTGGTCGACGTGCGGCGGACGATGCTGGGCGTCGTCCAGACCCCGCACCTGATGGAGTACGCGGTCAGCGTGGACCAGCTCAAGAACAACGTGCGCGACGTGGGCGCCGCGCTGAAGAAGCGGATGCCCGGCCCGGACGTCACGCAGGACCAGCTGCGCAACCGCTCCTGGTGGAAGGGGCCGGACCTGTTCATCGTGGTCGACGACTACGAGCTCATCTCCCCGCAGGGCAACAACCCGCTGGCGCCGCTGGCGGAGTACGTCGCGCAGGCCTCCGACGTGGGTCTGCACATGGTGATCGCCCGCAACTCGGGCAACGCCAGCCGCGCGCTGTTCGAGCCGATCATCGGCAAGATGCGGGAGGTCTCGGCGCCCGGTCTCGCGATGAGCGCGAACAAGGACGACGGCCAGCTCGTCGGCAACGTCAAGTCGCGGCAGCTGCCGACGGGGCGCGGCACGATGGTCAGCCGCACCTTGCGCGGCGGCCCGCAGCTGATCCAGACGGCGCACATCCAGCCGGAGTGATCGGCGGACTCCGCTGAGCAGTACGACGAACCTCCCTCATCCGCGCGGTGGTGGGAGGTTCGTCGTCGCTCTCGGTGAATGACACGATCGAGCGAAGATCTTCGTCGGCCGTCGCGCCTAAGGTGTGGGCCATGTCGGATACCCCCCGAGCCCGGGCGCTGGGAAAGGAATTACGCCTCGCGCGTGAGCAATCCGGTATGACACTGCGCCAGCTCGGCGACCTGATCGGTTGTTCGGAGGCGAAGGTCAGCCGGATGGAGACGGCACGCCGTCGCCTCTCCACGAATTCCGTGCGCGCATTCCTGGATGCGGTCGACGTGCGCGGTGCGAACCGGGATCGACTGCTCCGGCTCGCGTACGACATCGACGAACCGGTTTGGTACGAATCCGGTATCGGACTGCCCGCGCAGCTCACCGAACTCATCGACGCGGAAAACCGCGCGGTGGGCATCACCGAAGCATCCGAAGTCCTCATTCCCGGCCTGCTGCAGATTCCCGATTACGCCCGCGCCTTGTTCGTCGCCACCGATGTCCCCGCGGAGCAGCTGGAACGGCTCGTCGCGGCCCGCCTTTCCCGGCAGCGGATTCTGGAGCGCGCCGATCCGGTGCGGTACCTGGTCCTGCTGGACGAGGCCGCGTTGTGCCGCGCGGTGGGTGGGCCTGCGGTGATGGCCGCCCAGCTGCACGCGGTGCTCGACGTCTGCCGGGAACCGAACATCACGGTGCAGGTGGTGCCGTTCGCGGCCGGTGCGCACACCGGGCTGGACGGGCCGTTCCTGCTGCTGGAGTTCGCCCGGAGCAGACCGACGGTCCACTTGGAACAGCGCCGTTGCGGTGCTTTCCTGGATGACCCAGAAGACGTAACGCCCTTTCAGCACGCTCGTTCTAGGCTATGCCGAACGGCGCTCAGTCCGAGTTGTTCGTTGGAACTCATCGCGGCTTATGCGCACAGGTACGAGTGCTGGGAGGGCACCGCACATGGGGACGGGACGTTGGCGGAAATCGAGTTACAGCGGTAGTCAATCGGCATGCGTAGAGGTGGGGTCCCTCGCGATGCGGGTCGATGTCCGCGATTCAAAAGATCAGACCGAGGTGCTGTGCTTCCGGCGCGATCAATGGCGCACATTCTTAGCCGAGCTCAAGTACTCGGACTGATCCTCGTCCACGACGCCCTGAATTCGCCGCGCGGGCGCGGTCCGCAGGGCGTGCTCATCGGAATGTGTGGGCAGTCGTTGATGCCGGCCGGAACGAATGGCCTCCGGTCGGCATCGCCGCCTCCGGAGCCGCTCGGCGATGCCGGTAGCCTGCGAGACGCCTGGGTGGCAGGCGGCAGGCGAATCAGCGCCGCACCGTTCGAGCAAAACCGAGGCATCGCGTCAAGAGCCGGTCGCGAAAGCCATCCGATCGAGGGCAGACTGTTGAACCGTGCGCACCCTCGGCCTCTAGGGTGCTCGGTGGATTCGGGATCGGAGCCCGACTCGCGCGAACCGTTCGGGGGAATCTGGGTTCGCGCACGGTTCGTCCCGCCGCAAGAGCGGCCCGGCGAAGGCACCGCCGCGACCACGCGGTGGTGCGCGAAGGAGTAGTGGGTGTCCCTGCACGTCTCGGTCGACTTCGGCACCTCCAGCACGTGCACCGTGGTCTCCGTCGGCGGCGGTGAACCGCAGGTGGTCGTCATAGACGGCCAGCCGCTGGTGCCGTCGGCGGTGTTCGCCGCGGCCGACGGCACCCTGTTCGTCGGTCACGAGGCGGAGCGGCAGGCCGCCGTCGACCCGTCCAGGTTCGAACCGCACCCCAAACGCCGCGTCGACGAAGGCGAACTACTGCTCGGCAGCAGCGTGCTGCGGGTCGGCGACGTGGTGCGCTCCGTGCTGCACCGAGCCGTGGGCGAAGCCCGCCGCTTCGCCGGTGGCGCCGGCGTCGACCTGCTCGTGCTCACCCACCCCGCCGACTGGGGCGCGGTCCGCGCGGGAGTGCTGCGCCAAGCCGCCGCCGGTTTGGCCAAGGAACTGGTGCTGGTCCCCGAACCCGTTGCCGCCGCGGTGTTCCACTCCGCGGGCCACGGCCTGCCGGACGGGGGAGCGCTGGCCGTGCTCGACCTCGGTGGCGGCACCGTCGACGCGAGCGTCGTGTGCAAGCAGGGACAGACGTTCCGGGTGCTGGCGACCAAGGGCGACCCGAACTTCGGCGGCGCCGACATCGATCAGGCGCTGCTGGAGCACATCGGAACCGTCGTGTCCGGAATGGACCCGGCCGCGTGGCACAAGCTCGTAGAAGGCCGGGAGATGGCCGACCGGCGCAGGCGGCGAGTGTTACGACAGGACGTGCGGGGCGCGAAGGAGACGTTGTCCCGGCACACCTACACCGATGTGCCCATGCCGCCGCCGTTCTCCGACGCGCACGTGACCCGCGCCGACCTGGAACGCCTGGTGGCCGCGCCGCTCGCGCGGGCCGCGGACCTGGTGCTGGCGACGCTGCACGACGGGCAGGTCCCCCGGGAACGGCTCGCAGGCGTGTTCCTCGTCGGCGGATCCAGCCGGATTCCCCTGGTGGCCAGGCTGATCCACGAGCGCGTCGGCGTGCTGCCGACCACCCTGGACCAGCCGGAGACGGTCGTGGCGAGGGGTGCGCTGCGTGCGGTGCGGCTCGATCCGGAACGCACCGGCGGACTCGCCCCTGCGGGCGGGCACCGGGGCACGAACATGCCGACCGTGCGCCATCCCGTGGCGGGCGGGCCGCAGCAGACCTGGGCGCGACGGTCCGCGGCACCGGCGGACGACTCGCTCAGCCGCGCCTCGACCGTCGTGATCGGCGGCAGCGACCGAACTCGCCCCGTGTTCCACACGCCCGCCCCGCCTCGGCGGCCGATGCGGCCGTGGCTGCTGGCCGGTGGTGCGGTGGCCGCGCTCGCCGTGGTGATCGTGGCCGTGGTGCTTCTGGTCCAGGCCACCAGCGGCGAGGCGGCGGCCCCGTCGCGGCACGTCGCGCAGTACGAGTATTCGTTCGACTACCCCGGAAACTGGCAGCAGACCGGCGGCGATCCTCAGCTGTGGCAGACGGTGATCGCGCCGCCGGCCGGCGGGGACGACCTGATCGTGGTGCAGCAGGGCGACCTCGGGTACGACACCGAGGAAGGGCGGGTGCGCGCCGTCGACGACCTGCGCGCCCAGTACGACCGGTTGAACGCGCAGGGCGGCCGGTTCTCGGACTTCGACGACGAGCTCTCCTACGCGGGCCGGGACGTCGTGTACTACCGGGAAGGGCTGCCAGGGGCGACCGTGGAGTGGTTCGTGGTGCACCGGGGGAACTACCAGGTCAGCATCGGTTGCCGGTACACCGCGGCGGGCAAGCCGGAAGTGGAGTCCGCCTGCGAGCGGGTCGTGTCCTCGCTGGACGTCGGACCCTGAGCTTTTCGCGGCGGAGCCTTCCCGGCGGGAGTTCGAAAAATCGGTAGCGGTTGCAAATCGCTATTGCGAATCGAGTTCTCCGGGGTTGTCGGAGCGGCTTGCTCCACTTATTTCGCAATCGCTAATGGCTTTTGACCTGCGGGTTTCGTGTTCTTCGTTCACAGGAGCAACTGTTTGCGGAAAAGCCGGGACAGGGCGGAACCGAACGTGGCAATGTCTGCGTCGTAGGTTCATCGATCTTCGAGCAACGAATGAAGGGGGCTCACCTATGAGCGGGATGGGTACCGACGCGGACCTGATGGCGAAGGCCGCAGGCCAGGTCGAAGAGGTTCGGGGCAACGTCGAGACCGCGGTGAACACGCTGGACAGCCAGATTCAGCCGGTCCTGACCTCCTGGAAGGGCGGCGCCTCCGACGTCTTCCGCCGCCTGATGGACGCGTTCAAGGAAAACGCGAACACCATCAACCAGAAGCTGGGCGAGATCAGCGAGAACATCCAGTCCTCGGGTCAGGCGTACACCCAGAACGAAGAGGAGCAGGCGGGCGAGATCTCCAAGATCGAGGGCATGCTCGGCGGCTGAGCTCGCCTCCGACGTTCTTTCTTCACCTTCTTCCGACCTACTTCAAGTGAGGGGACTTCACCATGGAAATTCGGGTTGATTTCGGCCAGCTGAGCCAGGCCGCCGACGACCTGGGCGGCGCCGCCACCAAGATCCAGGCCGAGCTGGACGAGCTGGAGACCATGCTCAAGCCGCTGGTCAACACCTGGGAAGGCCAGGCGCAGGAGGCGTACCGCGCCGCGCAGGACGAGTGGGACAAGGCCGCCCAGAACATGATCGAGATCGCCGCGAAGATGGGCATGGCCGTCAACGCCGCGAACGACTCCTACCAGGCCGGTGAGGCGAAGAACGCCGGCCGCTTCGGTGGCTGATCCTTCTACCGTGCTCGCCGCCGACCCCGCGCCCTCGTGGCCCGGGGTCGGCAGTGTTCGGTGGGCGGGTGTCCGGTGCGTCCGAGGCGCCCGGTAGCATCCACTCGGCGACAAGACACGTCGACGACGTTTCCCCGACGAAGGGGACCCCGTTTCGGTGGGTCTTTTCGCCAGCGAGTACCCTGATTGTTTGTTGTGCGGTGCGCGACTGCGGTGTTGGAGCGGTGACCGGCCCAGCGGAACGCCCGGCGAGAGCCGAGGCCGAACCGGGGCCACAGGTCTCTGGTGACACCCAGGACGTGCCGGTTCCCCGGCCAGACCGGGGCTTCCGACCCGGCACGGTTCCGATGGGCTCCCCAGAGGAACACACGGGGTCCGCACCGAGATTCCGACGCGAACGACGACGAGGTAGATCCGTGCGCACGTACAGCCCTAAGGCCGGCGAGGTGACCCGCGCCTGGCATGTCATCGACGCCGAGGACGTGGTGCTCGGTCGGCTGTCCACCCAGGCCGCCCTGCTGCTGCGCGGCAAGCACAAGCCGACTTACGCCCCGCACCTCGACACCGGCGACTTCGTCGTCATCGTCAACGCTGAGAAGGTGGCGCTGACCGGCAAGAAGCGCGACCAGGCGTTCCACTACCGGCACAGCGGTTTCCCGGGCGGCCTGCGCAAGCAGTCCCTGGGCGAGGTTCTGGACTCGAAGCACCCCGAGCGGGTGCTGGAGAAGGCCATTCAGGGCATGCTGCCGAAGAACAAGCTCGGCCGTGCCATGGGCAAGAAGCTCAAGGTCTACGCAGGCCCGGAGCACCCGCACGAGGCCCAGAACCCGCAGCCGTACCAGATCAACGCGAAGGTCGAGAAGTGACCGAGGGACCCGAGGACCAGCCAGTGACCACTCCTGAGCCGGAAGAGACTCCGGTTATCGAGACCGTCGGCGAAGACGTCGTCGAGAACATCGGCGAGAACTTCGCCGAAACCGCTGAGGCGGACGTCGAGGTCGACGTGGACAACGACGGCGAAGACGCTCCTCAGGAGTTCGCGCCGATCCCGTCCGGCCGCGCCGTGCAGACCGTCGGCCGCCGCAAGGAGGCCATCGTCCGCGTGCGCCTGACCTCCGGCAGCGGTGGGTTCAAGCTCAACGGCAAGGCGCTGGAAGACTACTTCCCGAACAAGGTGCACCAGCAGATCGTGAAGGAACCGCTGGTTCTCGTGGAGCGCGCCGAAGGCTTCGACGTGCACGCGAACCTCAACGGCGGTGGCCCCTCCGGTCAGGCCGGTGCGCTGCGCATGGCCATCGCGCGTGCGCTCATCGAGCTCGAAGCCGATGACCGCCCGGCGCTGAAGAAGGCCGGCATGCTCACCCGCGACCCGCGGGAGAAGGAGCGCAAGAAGTACGGCCTCAAGAAGGCCCGCAAGGCTCCTCAGTACAGCAAGCGCTGACCTTTCGTACGATTCACGGGAGCAGCCGTGGCGTCCGCGCGACGCCGTGGCTGCTCCCGTGGTCTTTTGTATGCCGGGTTCGGGCCTGGCATGGCTCTTGCCGTCGATCCAGGAGGATTCGCTGCACATGTCCCGGCTGTTCGGCACCGACGGAGTGCGTGGCCTCGCGAACTCGGACCTGACGCCGGAACTGGCGTTGTCCGTGGCGGCCGCGGCGGCCCGCGTCCTCTACGACCGGGACGACTCG
This sequence comes from Saccharopolyspora gloriosae, assembly GCF_022828475.1. Classification (GTDB taxonomy): domain Bacteria; phylum Actinomycetota; class Actinomycetes; order Mycobacteriales; family Pseudonocardiaceae; genus Saccharopolyspora_C; species Saccharopolyspora_C gloriosae_A. Next base: position 588,446 of record NZ_CP059557.1, read on the forward strand.
CGTCGCCGGGTGGCGCTGGTGGGCCGTGATCCGCGGGCCAGCGGCGAGATGCTGGAGGCGGCGGTCACGGCGGGTCTGACCTCGGCGGGCATGGACGTGCTGCGGGTGGGCGTGCTGCCCACTCCCGCGGTGGCCTACCTGGTGGGCGAGCTGGGCGCGGACATCGGCGTGATGATCTCCGCCTCGCACAACCCGATGCCGGACAACGGGATCAAGCTGTTCGCCGCCGGTGGCCACAAGCTCCCGGACGCGGTCGAGGACGAAATCGCCGCGCGGCTCCACGAGGACGTGCAGCGGCCCACCGGATCCCACGTGGGCCGGGTGCGGGACGTGCCGGACTCGGTGCAGCGCTACGTGGATCACCTGCTGGTGGCGACGCCGCAGCGGCTGGACGGCATCCGGGTCGTGGTGGACTGCGCGAACGGCGCGGCCTCCAGCGCGGGACCGGAGGCGTACCGGCGGGCGGGTGCCGATGTGGTGGCGCTGCACGCCGACCCGGACGGGCTCAACATCAACGACGGCGTGGGTTCGACGCACCTGGACAAGGTGCGGGCGGCGGTGCTGGAGCACGGCGCCGACCTGGGCATCGCGCACGACGGTGACGCGGACCGCTGCCTGGCGGTGGACGCGGGCGGTGCGGCCGTCGACGGCGACCAGATCCTCGCGATCCTGGCCGTGGCGATGAAGGAGGCGGGCGAGCTCGCCGACGAGACCTTGGTCGCGACGGTGATGAGCAACCTGGGCCTGCACCTGGCGATGCGCGACCACGGCGTGAAGCTGCGCACCACGAAGGTCGGCGACCGCTACGTGCTGGAGGAACTGCGCGCTGGCGGGTTCTCGCTGGGCGGCGAGCAGTCCGGTCACGTGGTGCTGCCCGGCCACGCCACCACCGGCGACGGCGTGTTGACGGCGTTGCGCCTGATGGGTCGGATGGCCGCGACGGGCGAGCCGCTGGCGACGCTCGCCACCACCATGACCCGGTTGCCGCAGGTTCTGGTGAACGTGCGGGTCGTGGATCGGACGCAAGCGGTCTCGGCGCCGTCGGTGGCCGAAGCGGTCGCCGCGGCGGAGGCCGAGCTGGGCGAGGAGGGGCGCGTGTTGCTGCGCCCGTCCGGTACCGAGCAGCTCGTGCGGGTGATGGTCGAGGCGCCCAGCGAGGACGTCGCGGACCTGATCGCGCGGCGTCTGGCCGAAGTCGTTGCTGCTATCCGGTGATCTTGTGATCTAGGTCTCCCTGGATCGGCCAAAGTGTGAGACTGTGCTCACATGGGTGCCATCGTTGTCGCCGTTCTTGTCGGGCTTGTCGCTATCGGCCTGGTCGCAGCCGTCCTCGTGCTCTCCGCTCTCGGCATCGCCGGGACGAAGGCCCTCAACGCCGTGCACGACGGCGGCCAGTGGTGGGTCAACCGCCGCTCCCGCGGGCAGAGCTGAGCGGGTGGCTGCGATGCGCGGGGAGCGGTTCGCGGATCTGATCGTCATCGTCTTGCTGCCGCTGGCCGGGATTGCGCTGGCGGTGATCCTCACGCTCCTGGTCATCTCGATCTGATCCGAGCCTGGTGGCCGGGGATTCGCCGAGTCCCCGGTGGCACGCGTGTGCCCTCCGATACGTTGGTGCGGATCAAGGGGGACACATGGGGGGAATCATGAACGTGGTCACGTTGTTGATCGCCGTGCTCGCCGGAGGCGGCGCCGGCGCGTTGGCAGCGGCTCTCGTCGTCAAGGCCAAGCTCGGCGGGGGCGTTCCGCAGTACGGTCCGCCGCCCGGATATCCCTCGGGTCCGGGACAGCCGTTCCCGCAGCAGCCGCCGTCCCAGCCGTTCCCGCAGCAGATGCCCCCGCAGCAGCAGATGCCGCAGCAGCCCGGACAGCCCTACCCGCCGCAGGGTCCTTACCCGCCGCGCTGAACCTTCGCGTATGCAAGGAGATCATCGGTTTCGGCCCGTTCGCCGCGCACAGCTGTCAAGGTGAGGAAACCTGGCGTCTGCGCCTGACGTCGCATCGTTGCGACTCGGTGGGGACGTGGAGTGCGAGGAGGGGCAACGATGGCAGGTTTCGGGACGAACTCGGGGGAGTTGGTCGCCGCCGCGAGCAGCATCAGGGGCACGGCGGACCCGGTGCGCGACGAGCACGGCAAGAAGATCGCCGACCTGGGCCTGGGGGCCGGGGACTTCGGCCGGGTTCATGAGCAGGCGTTCGGCGGTTACGAGGAAGCGATGGCCAAGCTGTCGAAGTGCGTCACGTCGATGGCCGATGCGATGGACGACTTCTCCCAGAAGCTGGAGCAGACGGGCCAGGGCTATGACTGGTCCGACGCGGACGCGGCGGAGACCGTCGGCAAGTCGGGGAGCAACTGATGGCCGAGGACGAGGTCCCGTCGGTCGACGAGGTCAAGGCCATCATGGCCAACGGCGACGTCTCCGACGAGGCGAAGCGCAACCTGATGTTGGTCTACCGCAACCGGGGGCACGACCCGGACGGCGAACTCGACCAGTACATGGACAAGTACGACGACAGCGGCTGGCGCGTCGCCGGTGAGGGCTTCACGGCGTGGAACCTGGATGATCACCTCACCGAGTCCTACGAGGAAGCGAAGAAGCAGGCGGACAAGGCCGGGGAGAAGGACCGCGCGCACGACGAGGCGGTCAAGGACGGCCAGGCCACGATCGACGGCACCCAACGCGCGGCCGACAACGGGGAGAAGGGCGGCGCGGGGGCCGACTCCTCGGACGAGCTGCTGGACGCGGGCAACGCCGGACTGCGCTTCTTCCGCGATCTGCTGCCGGTGTACCACCGGATCGGAGCGATCAAGAACGACAGCGCCGGGGTGGGCCAGGTCAAGCAGGCCGAAGATCGTTTTCACGAGCAGCGCGGTATCCGGTTCGCGAAGTTCGCGCGCGGCACCGAGGACCTCAACGCGGCCGAGAAGGGGATGCGCAAGGCCCAGGAGGACATGGCCACGCGGCTCGGTCAGCTGTGGAACGCCTGGAGCGGCGGGGCTTCGGACAGTGCGCAGCAGTTCTTCGCGCAGAAGTTCACTCCCACGGTGAACGATCGTGTCATCAACACGGTGAGCACGGCGGCGCAGAGCACCACCGCGGCGATGAAGGGCCTCGGCGATCTGTGCCGGGAGAAGTCCCGCTACCTGCTGGAGTTGGAGAAGCGGCGCGAGCAGGTCACCTGCGGCAAGAGCACCAAGGACTGGGACACCACGATCGACCTGGCCAACGGCAACCAGGACGACGAGGTGCTGCGCAAGGTGGCCGCGATCTGGGGCATCGAGATCGGCGAGTGCAACTGGGGCGACGTCGACGATCGCACCAAGAACGAAGCGGTCACCAAGGCTCAGAACATGACCGACTCCTTCGCGGAAGCGATGGAGAAGGAGTGGGAGAACTTCGACAAGAAGTGCACCGACACGAAGAACGCCGTTGACGAGACCTGGAAGAAGCTGAACGAGGAACTCGGCAAGGCCGAGGAGAACCCGTTCGGCGATCCCGGTCCGGCGAAGGACGAGTCCGCTCCGCAGGGTCCGGGGCAGCAGAGCCTTGGTCAGGAGGGCGCTGGTGGTCCGTCCGGAGGCTCGCCGGGTGGCTCGCCGGGTGGCTCCCCAGGTGGCTCTCCTGGTGGTTCCCCAGGTGGCTCTCCTGGTGGTTCCCCGGGTGGCTCCCCAGGCGGCTCTCCCGGTGGTTCCCCGGGTGGTTCTCCCGGTGGGGCACCGGCGATGCCGGAGACGCCGGAGATGCCCGAACCCCGAAGATGCCCGAAGCTCCCGAGGTACCGGGGATGCCGCAGCCCGGTTCGGGCGGCCCGGATGCACCGGAGGTCGAGACGGTCGGCGAGGGCGAGAACGCCGTCCAGATCCAGGAACCGGATCAGCAGGGCACCTCGCAGGTCACGATCATCGGCGAGGACGGCAAGCCCAAGACCTACGACGTGCAGTTCGGGCCGGAAGGCGGAATGCCGGGAGTCGGAACGAACCCCACTCCGGGGACCATGCCGGGCCAGCCGGGAATGCCGGGCGTCGGCACCAACCCGACGCCGGGAGCGATGCCCGGCCCCGGGATGCCGGGAACGAACCCGGCGCCCGCGGCGATGCCGGGTGTCCCGGACGGCGCGAACCCGGCCGCTCCCGGCGCTCAGGTTCCGCAGCCGGGAATCCCGGTGGTGCCGGGCGAGGACGGCAAGGCGGTCATCCAAGAGGGCGACCGCACGATCACCTTGGAACGCGCTCCGGACGGCTCCATCACGGTCGACGTGAACAACGGAGCTGGGCAGCCGCCGATCCAGGAGACAGTGGAGTTCGGCGCGGACGATCAGCCGGCTCCTGACGCCCGCCCCGGCGCTCCGGGCGCCGTGCCAGGTGGGCAGCCCGCGTGGCCCGGTGCGGAGCCGCCCGGCCAGGACGCCGCGGGCGCCCCGGTCGGACGCGATCCCGGCGCCTCGTTCGACCCGACGGCGCCGGTGGGGACTCCGCCGCAGGTCGGCGGTTTCGAGGCGCCCGCTTCCGGCGGCACCGAGCCGGTGGTTCCGGCGGCTTCGGCGATGAGCGCGGGTCCCGAGGTCGAGGCGCCCGACGGTCCGGCTCCGACGGCCTCGCAGTCGGCCGGCTTGGCGAGCGCGTTCACCAGCGAAGGCGTGTCCGGTTCGTTCGCGAGCATGTCCGGACAGCTGTTCGCCGGTGACCTGGCAGAACCGCCCGCGCAGCACCCGACGCCGTTCGGCGGTCCGCCGCCGCAGGCGGGCGCCACCGAACTGGCCGCCGCGGACGACGCGGCTCCCGGGAGCTCGCAGGGAGCGACCGGGATGGGCGCCATGTCCGATCCGGCTGCGGCTCAGGGCGGTGGTCAGCAGCAAGCCGGTGGCGGCGCCATGGGCGGCGGCATGATGGGCGGCATGGGCGGCGGCCAGCAGGGCGGCGGTGCCGGTGACCAGGAGCGGACGAACTCCAGCCCGTGGCGCACCCAAGGCCAGTTGTTCGACGACGTGGCGGATGAATCCGGCGCCCGGCATCGGGCCGTGCTCGGTGAGGACCGGCAAGGATGAGCCTGATGCAGGGAAGGACCGCCTGAGATGAGCACCGAGACGCCGCAGGCACGCGCTTTCCGGGAGTCGATGAACCGGCTGGTCGGCGACGATGTGAACCGCAGCCACGAGCTCACCAAGAGTTCCCGGGAGAGCGCGGAGAAGGCCCAGAGCAGCATCCAGAGCACGGTCAGCACCGCGCAGAAGCTCGCGGAGCGGGTCCGCGAGCGCGGTGAGCGGGAGCGCGCGGAGGCCGATCGGGCCTCGGAGATCAACGTCGGCATCGAGGACGACGAGGAAGAGTTCACCGACCCGCCGCCGCACCGGCAGCCCGCGCCGCCGAACCGGTGGCAACCGCCGGAGCAGGACGCGCCTCGGCAACAGCCACCGGCCCAGACCTGGCAGCAGCCGCCGCCGAAGCCCGCTCCGCGCCCGGCCGCCCGGCGTCGGCCGGTATTGGACGACGATGACGACGACTTCTCGAACCAGAGCTGGCTGCGGTGACCTGGGCGATGCCGAGCGCGGCCCCGCTCATCGATACGGGTGGGGCTGCGGCGCGGGGCCTCGGCTGCGCAGCGTGGCGTTGATCGGCGGGACGAACGCGAGTCCGGCGATGAGCGCGCCGAGCACGGCCGGAATCATGAAGCGCGGATCGGCGAGGTCGGCGTCCAGCGAAGTGGTCGACGCGCTGTGCAGTTCGAAGAAGACGTGCAGCAGGAAGCCGAGTACGGCCGTGCCGCCTGCGATGATCGCGAGGATGCGTCCGGCGGCGGTGCGGGTGAAGTAGAGGATCGCCGTGGTCAACGTGGTCAAGCCCGCCAGCACCAGGACGGCCCCGCGCAGCACGGCCAGGGTGTTGTTCAAGCCCGTTTGAGTCTGCCCTTCGAGCACGCCCATCGCGGCGATGCTCTGCATGATCGACACGACGCCTTCCTCCGCGAAGAAGATCCCGAACACGCAGAGCACGACGGCGAAGGCGATCCGCGGGCCGTTCGACGCGGGACGGACCGGCTGCCGCGGAGGACCGCCCGGCGGCGGGAATCCGGGGTGCGCGGGCTGCTGCGGATAGGTCCACTGCGGACGTCCCGGCGCCTGCGGGTAGCCCTGCTGTGCCGGGTAGCCCGGTGGCGGTGGGGCGGCTTGCGGGGGCGGGAACCCGGGAGGTCCCGGCTGCTGGGGTGGCTGTGGCGCGCTCATGCCCGTGATTGTGGCTGACGTGATCACCACGCCGGGCTGTTTTGCCGCGTCAGTGATCGAACCGGTGGTGCCGCCCCGGCAGCGAAGCGGCACCGGGGCCGTTGTCAGGCCGTGAGCTGCTTGGCCGTCCGGGTGTGGTTCTGGTCGATGGTGGCGCCGGAGAAGTCGTTGTCCAGCAGTGCTTCGCCGCGCTTGTCGTTGTTGAGGGTGCGCAGCAGGAACGCGGTGAGCAGCGCGCGGGCGGTGCGCTGGGTGCGGTACTCGGGCTTGCCGTCGAGCACCAGTTCCGTCCAGTGCCTGCCCTCGGTGAACCCGAGGTGGCTGGCCTTGGGCAGGTCGCGCAGCTGCACCGGTCCGCCCCAGGAGGCCGCGATCGGTTCGGCGTTCGCGACGGACGGGGCCAGCAGGTCCTTGCCACCGGTGAGGTGCAGTCCGGGCACCGTGACGCGGTGCGCGGCGGCAAGCGCGGACGGCATCGTCTCGGTCACCGCGAACGTCGCCACCGCACGGATCCGCGGGTCGTCGGCGGCCGCGAGGATGGCGCTGCCGCCGCCCAGCGCATGCCCGGCGGCGGCGAGCTTGTGCTCGTCCACGCTGATCTTGCCGTCGCCGAGGCGCACTCCGGTGCAGATGTCGAGGGCGGTGCGCAGGTCGGAGGCCAGCATCCGGTGCGAGGCCAGCGGTCCGCGCTGAGTACCGGGAGCCGCGGCGACGATGCCCCAGGACGCGAGGTGCCGCAGCAGCCCCGCGTACCGGCGCGGCGATTGCAGCCACCCGTGGCCGAACGCGACGGCGGGCAGGCCGCGGCCGCTGCGCGGGGTGCACACGATGCCGGGCAGGCCGACAAGTGCGAGGTCTCCGTGCAGCACCTCGTGCGGTCCCCGGTGGGCCAGTTCTTCCAACGCCTTCTTGGCATTCCGCGCCATGGTGGGTCACGGTAGCCGACGCGACCGCGGGCTCGCCCACGCGAGGCGTGACGTGGCGGACGCCTCGAGTGAGATTCACCGGTGGTTCCGGGCCGCCGGATCCGGCCCGTTCGGGTGCCGGTGCCGAGTCCGGCTTACCGCGTTCCCCGAGCCGAACCGTGGCTCGGTCCGCTGACCAGCGGCGATGATCGCCCGCAAAACGATCTGCGCGAGTCGGGAGCTCCGTGTCGCACCGTCAGGTGCGCCCGCCCTGCCCGTTCTGAGGGGTTCGGCGGCGGTGGCTACGCTGACTCGGGTGTGCGGCATCGTGGGTTACGTAGGACATCGTCAGGCGCTGGACGTGGTGCTGGACGGGCTCAGGCGGCTGGAGTACCGGGGTTATGACTCGGCGGGCGTCGCGATGCTCGACGGCGCGGGTGGTCTCGCGGTCGAGCGTGCGGCGGGTGCGCTGTCGAACCTGGAGGGCAAACTCGCCGGACAGGACGGCTCCCGGTTCACGGCCACCAGCGGCATGGGCCACACCAGGTGGGCCACGCACGGGGCGCCGACCGACCGCAACGCGCACCCGCATCGGGACGCGGTGGGCAAGGTCGCGGTCGTGCACAACGGCATCATCGAGAACTTCGCCGCGCTGCGCGCCGAGCTCGAGACCGCCGGTGTGGAGATGGCCAGTGAGACCGACACCGAGACCGCGGCGCACCTGGTCGCTGCGGCCTACGCCTCCGGCCCGACCGCGGGCGAGCTGACCGCGAGCGTGTGCGCCGTGGCGCGTCGGCTGGAAGGTGCGTTCACGCTGCTGGTCACGCACGCCGACGAGCCCGACAAGATCGTCGCGGCACGGCGGTCCTCGCCGCTGGTGGTGGGCGTCGGTGACGGTGAGAACTTCCTCGCCTCCGACGTCGCGGCCTTCATCGAGCACACCCGCGACGCGGTGGAACTCGGTCAGGATCAGGTCGTCACGATCGACCGCGCCGGTTACGTGGTCACCGACTTCGACGGCGTCGAAGTGCAGGCGAAGCCGTTCACCGTGGACTGGGACCTGTCGGCCGCCGAGAAGGGCGGCCACGACTACTTCATGCTCAAGGAGATCGAAGAGCAGCCCGAGGCGTTGGAGAACACGCTGCGCGGGCACTTCGTCAACGGCGGCATCGTCCTCGACGAGCAGCGGATGACCGAGCAGGACCTGCGCGACATCGACAAGGTCTTTGTGGTCGCCTGCGGCACGGCCTACCACTCGGGCCTGCTCGCGAAGTACGCCATCGAGCACTGGTGCCGCATCCCTGTCGAGGTGGAGCTGGCCAGCGAGTTCCGCTACCGCGACCCGGTGCTCGGCCGCGACACGCTGGTCGTGGCGATCTCGCAGTCCGGGGAGACCGCGGACACCTTGGAGGCGGTGCGGCACGCTCGCACCCAGCGGGCCAGGGTGCTGGCCATCTGCAACACGAACGGCGCTCAGATCCCGCGCGAGTCGGACGCGGTGCTCTACACGCACGCCGGACCCGAGATCGGGGTGGCGGCGACGAAGACGTTCCTGGCGCAGATCACCGCGAACTACCTGGTGGGCCTGGCCTTGGCGCAGGCCCGCGGCACGAAGTACTCCGATGAGGTGGCGCGCGAGTTCGAGGAGCTCGCCGCGATGCCGAAGGCGGTGCGGCAGGCACTGTCCACGGTGGAGCAGGTGCGCACGCTCGGGCGCGAGCTTGCCGACTCGAAGGCGGTGCTGTTCCTGGGGCGCCACGTCGGCTACCCGGTGGCGCTGGAAGGTGCGCTCAAGCTCAAGGAACTCGCCTACATGCACGCGGAGGGCTTCGCCGCGGGCGAGCTCAAGCACGGGCCGATCGCGCTGATCGAGGACCGGCTGCCGGTCGTCGTGGTGATGCCGTCGGCGAAGGGCCGGGCGCTGCTGCACTCGAAGATGCTGTCCAACATTCGGGAGATCCAGGCGCGCGGTGCCCGCACCGTCGTCATCGCCGAGGAGGGCGACGAGGCGGTGCGGCCGTTCGCGGACGAGCTGATCGAGATCCCGGCGGTGGCCACGCTGCTGCAGCCGCTGGTGTCGACGGTGCCGCTGCAGGTGCTCGCGGCGGAGATCGCCCGCGCCCGCGGCTACGACGTCGACAAGCCGCGCAACCTCGCGAAGTCCGTCACGGTGGAGTGATCACCGCTCCGCACACCGCGCTCTGAACGGGCCGTTCGACCACCACGTCGAACGGCCCGTTCTCTCGTGCGGGGCTGCTTCCGAGTGAGCGGCCCGTTTGTCCAAGGGGGTTGGTCGAATGGTCCGTTGACTCGAATCGGTTGCTGCTCGCTGGGTGCCTCGATGTCTGGTGTCCGGTCGGGGTGAGCGGCCCGTTTGTCCAAGGGGGTTGGTCGAATGGTCCGTTGACTCGAATCGGTTGCTGCTCGCTGGGTGCCTCGATGTCTGGTGTCCGGTCGGGGTGAGCGGCCCGTTTGTCCAAGGGGGTTGGTCGAATGGTCCGTTGACTCGAATCGGTTGCTGCTCGCTGGGTGCCTCGATGTCTGGTGTCCGGTCGGGGTGAGCGGCCCGTTTGTCCAAGGGGATTGGTCGAACGGTCCGTTCACTCGAAACAGCTGCTGCGCGGCTCGGTGCGGGGCGTGAGGCGACAGGGGCGGGCTGATCGGGTAAGACGGCAGCAACCGCGAGTGGGAGGTCTCCGTGCAGGGAGTGTGGACGCCGGATCAGATCCGGGCCGCCGAGCGCAGTGTGTTCGTCCGAACCCCGGAGCCGGTGGTGATGCGCCGCGCCGCGTTCGCCGTCGCCGCGCACGGCGCGCGGCTGCTGGCCGAGACGACGGGAGCGACCGCGGGCCGGCACGTGACGTTGCTGGTCGGTGCAGGCAACAACGGCGGGGACGCGTTGTGGGCCGGTGCGGAGCTGCGTCGTCGCGGAGCCGGTGTCACCGCGATCCTCCTGACTCCGGACAAGACCCACCCGGCGGGGCTGGCGGCGTTGCGCCGGGCCGGCGGCCGGATCGTGCGGGCGGAGGGGCCGGGAGCGGACACCGCGGGGATCGGGGCCGCCGCGACGGACGCGGTGCAGCGCGCGGATCTGGTGATCGACGGCATCGTGGGCCTCTCCGCGCGGGGGAGCCTGCGCCCGGTGGCGGCCGAGCTGGTGGCTCGGGTCGAGGTGCCGATCGTGGCGATCGATCTGCCCAGCGGCGTTGATCCGATCACGGGCGCTGCGGACGGCCCTGCGGTCCACGCGGAGGTGACGGTCACCTTCGGCGGGCGGAAACCGTGCCACGTGCTCGGTGCCGGTGCGGTGCTGTCGGGTTCGGTTGTGGTGGCCGACATCGGCTTGGGCGATGATCTGCCGGAGCCCGATCTGCACGTGCTGGACCCGGCGGACGTCGGTGCGGGGTGGCCCGTCCCGCGCCCATCTGACGACAAGTATTCGCAGGGTGTCGTGGGTGTCGCCGCGGGTTCGGCGACGTATCCGGGCGCGGCGATGTTGGCCGCGGGCTCGGCGGTGCAGGCGACTTCGGGCATGGTCCGCTACGCCGGTCCCGCCGCGGACGTGGTGCGGTCGCGGTGGCCCGAGGTGGTGGCGACCGGGTCGGTCGCCGACGCGGGCCGGGTGCAGTCCTGGGCGGTCGGGCCGGGCATCGGCACCGGCGCGAGCGGGCGCGAGGTGCTGCGGCACGTGCTGGAGTCGGGGCGCCCGGTGTGCGCGGACGCGGATTCGATCACGTTGTTCGCGGAGGATCCGACGCTGTGGGACGCGCGGGACCCGGACGCGGCGGTGGTGTTGACCCCGCACGCCGGTGAGTTCGCGCGGCTCGCCGGCGAGGTCGGCCCGGATCGGGTCGCCGCGGCGCGGGAAGTGGCGCGGCGCGACGACGTGGTGCTGCTGCTGAAGGGCAACACCACGGTGATCGCCGCTCCGGACGGCCGCGTGCTGGTCAACCCGTCGCAGCACGCTTGGCCCGCGACCGCCGGGTCGGGCGATGTGCTGACCGGGCTGATCGGGGCGTTGCTGGCGACGGGGATGGATCCGTGGCTGGCCTGCGGTTTCGCCGCCCACGCACATTCCCTCGCCGCCGAGCTCGCCGCCCTCGGGGGCGACGAGGCCGGTGCGCCCATCGGGGCTTCCGCACTGCTCGCGGCGCTCCCGACGGCGATTCGCACCCTCCGCGCCACCTGAACGACGCACCCGCACATCGCGACAACCGCCCACCAGGGACAGCGGGATGGAGTGAGCGGACCGTTCGTCCGAGGGGGTTGGGTGAACGGTCCGTTGACTCGGATTCGGACCGTGCGTCGAGGGGCTGGGTGTGGAGTGAGCCGACCGTTCGTCCGAGGGGGTTGGGTGAACGGTCCGTTGACTCGGAACTGGGGCCGCACGCGCGGGCGGCGGAGTGGAGTCAACGGACCGTTCGTCCAACGGGATTGGGCGAACGGTCCGTTCACTCGAAACCTGATCCGCGGGTCGCCGGGCGTCGCTGAGCGTCGGTCGAACACGGAACGTAATCAGATGCACGCGAACAGTGGTATACAGGGGCGTGATGAGGGTCTGCTTCACAACCAGGCGGTGATCGGCAATGCGTGTGCGACGATGTCGGCGCCATGACTGAGCAGCCCGCGCACCGCGCCGACCTGCGCATTGATGTCAATGCGCTGCGCCACAACGTCACCTTGCTGGCCGAACGAGCGCAACGCTCGGGTGCCGCGACGATGGTAGTGGTGAAGTCCGACGGCTACGGCCACGGAGCCGAGACCGTGGCCCGCGCCGCGCTGGAAGCCGGTGCCTCCGCGTTGGGGGTGGCGGCGATCGGGGAGGCCTTGCAGTTGCGGGCTGCGGGCGTCACGGCTCCGCTGCTGTGCTGGCTGCACGTCCCTGGGGACGATTTCGACGCGGCCGTCGCCGCGGATGTGGAGCTCGCCGCGTCTTCGGCCGCCGAGCTCGACGCCATCGCCGCGGCCGCGCACGCCCGATCTCGCGCCGCCAAGGTGCACCTCAAGATCGACACCGGGTTGAGTCGCAACGGCTGCCCGCCCGAGCTGTGGCCGTCGCTGGTGGAGCGCGCGGCGAAGGCGCAGGCGTCGGGAACCCTCGAGATCGTCGCGATCTGGTCGCACCTGGCGTGCGCGGACGACCTCGGCCACCCGTCGATCGACGCGCAGGCCGCCCGCTTCCAGGAGGCGTACGAGCAGGCGTGCGCGGCCGGGCTCGCCCCGCTCCGGCATCTGGCGAACTCGGCGGCGCTGCTGACCCGCCCCGACCTGCACTTCGACCTGGTCCGGCCGGGCATCGCCGCCTACGGCTTGGATCCGGTGCCGCAGGCGGGTGAGCACGGGCTGATCCCGGCCATGACGTTCCGCTCCGAAGTGGTGCTGACGAAGCGCGTCGGGCCGGGCGAGAGCGTGTCCTACGGCCACCTCTGGACGGCCGATCGCGAGTGCACGCTGGCGCTGGTTCCGGTGGGCTACGCCGATGGCGTGCCGCGCAACCTGTCCGGCCGCATGGACGTGTGGCTGGCGGGCCGTCGCAGGCCGGTCGTGGGGCGGGTGTGCATGGATCAGCTGGTGGTGTGCTGCGACGACGATCCGGTCGCCGTGGGCGATGAGGTCGTGTTGTTCGGTCCTGGTGCGCGGGGTGCGCCGACCGCCGCGGAGTGGGCGGACAAGCTGGGCACGATCCACTACGAGATCGTCACCGGCATGTTCCGGCCGCGGGTGACGCGCACCGTGGTGGCAGCGGAGGTGGCGAGATGAGACCGGTGTGGCAGGCGCTCGCCTGGACCAGCGGGGTGCTCGGGGCGGCGGTGACCGGGGCGGCCGTCGGCGTCGCGGCGCACAGCTCGCGGATCGCCACCCGGCGTCACGACGAGGACGACCTGTACGCGCAGGAGAACCTGGGGCGGCTGCGGCCGGACCGGCAGTCCACGGTGGCCGCGGATGACGGTGTGCCGCTGGCGGTGCAGGAGATCAAGCCCGCCGACGGCGGTCACGCCGACCTCACGGTGGTGCTCGTGCACGGCTACGCGCTGGATTCGCGATGTTGGCACTTCCAGCGCCGCGACCTGCCGTTGATGACGGATCCGCGGGTGCGGGTCGTGCAGTACGACCAGCGCAGCCACGGCCGGTCCGGGCATTCCTCGCGGCGCAACAGCACGATCGAGCAGCTCGGCAAGGACCTGGACGCGGTGGTGCGGGCGACCGCGCGGCGCGGGCCGGTGGTGCTGGTGGGGCATTCGATGGGCGGCATGGCGATCATGGCGCTGGCCGAGCAGCAGCCGAAGTTGTTCCGCGACCGGGTGTGCGCGGTCGCGTTCATGAGCACCTCCGCCGGAGAGATCGGTGCTTCCGGACTCCCGAAGCCGTGGTTGTCCCGCAACAATCCGCTGACCCGTGGCCTGGGCGTGCTCGCGGGGCTGCAGCCGGAGCTGGTGGAGCGGGTTCGTCGCACCGGCGGGCAGTTGGCGTGGAGCATCGTGCGGGCGCTGTCCTTCGGTGATCGCGAGGTCAGCCCGTCGCTGGTGGACTTGATGAACAAGATGATCTCGGCGACCACGGTCCAGGTCGTCACGGACTTCCTGGAGACGCTCGGGTCGCACGACCGCAAGGCCGCGCTCGCCGGGCTGCGGCACACCGAGGTGCTGGTGCTCAGCGGTGATCTGGATCGGATGACGCCGTTCTCGCACTCCGAGGTGATCGCCGGGGAGCTGCCGGAGGCGGAGCTGGTGCGGGTCGAGGGAGCCGGTCACATGGCGATGCTGGAGCAGCACGAGCTGGTCACCGGACATCTGGTGGGGCTGGTGAAGCGCGCGGCGCAGCGGATTTCGGGTGGGGAGAAGAAAGTGAGCGGCCGGTCATGAGCGCGAATGTGGCGTCCACCGCCGAGTTGACGACTCCGGAGGAGGCGCTGGAGTTCGGCCGCCGCCTGGGTTCCACGTTGCGCGCCGGTGATCTGGTCGTCTTGGACGGTCCGCTGGGCGCGGGGAAGACGGTGCTGGCGAAGGGGATCGCCGCGGGCATGGGCGTGACGGGGCAGGTCACCTCGCCGACGTTCGTCATCGCCAGGGTCCATCGCCCCGCGACGGACGGTCCCGCGTTGGTGCACGTCGACGCGTACCGGCTGGGCGGGCTCGACGACATCGACGATTTGGACCTGGACACCGACCTCACGGATGCCGTCGTGGTCGTGGAGTGGGGCGCCGAGGTCGCCGCACGGCTGGCCGACGAGTACTTGATGATCCGGCTGCACCGCCGCCCCGACGACGTCCGCGAAGTGACCTTGGAACCCCACGGCGACCGCTGGCACGCCTGGACCCGTCCCTGACATCCGGCTCGCGGCCGCATGCCAGCCCGAACAGCTGTGGACGAATCCCTCGGCTGTGGACAACTTGAGCAACATTGAAAGTCCTCGAGCCGAGGTCGTCGGCAACCGGACTTGCTGAGCTGGGGTCGTGGCCGATTTCGGGCTGGCGTGGCGGTGCGGGCATGTCAATTTCTCGCGAAATTGCGGGGTCGCGGAGCGTGCCGGTGTGGCTCGGTCGGGTCGTTGGCTGGCGCCGGTGGGGTGACGGGCGATAACTCGGCGGTCATGATCCGGCCGTAGGGTGAGCCGGCACATCGCTCGTGGCGTGGAAAGGCACCATCGGTGATCGAGTTCTTGTCTGGGTTGCCGGTGTTCGCGCTGTTCGCGGTGGTCGTGGTGGTGCTGGCGATGGAGTCCGGGTCGCCGGTGGGGTTGTTCCTGCCCGGTTCGCCGACGCTGCTCGCGCTGGGACTGTTGTCGCGGCAGGGGCTGGTGGGCCTGTGGGCGGCGGTGCTGGTGGCGGGCGCGGCTTCGGCGGTGGGCTGCCAGTGGGGTTTCCTGCGGGCGCGGCGGCTCCGGCTGCTGGATCGGGATGCGGGTTCGGCTGATCTGCTCGAACCGCCGAATCGCTTGGAGCGCAAGCTGATTCAGCGCGCGGGGACGGATCGGGTGCGCCGGTTGCTGGCGTTCCTGGATCGCCGTGCGGCGCCTGCGGTCGCCACCGGCCAGTTCTTCAGCGTGGTGCGCACCTTGATGCCTCGGCTGGCGGGCCGAGCGGGCGTTTCGCACCGCCGGTTCAGCTTCGCGAACGTGCCGGTGGCGTTCGTCTGGGCCGCACTGCTGGTCACCCTCGGCCGGATCGCGGGCGCCGCCTACGAGCAGGTGTCGGCGGCGGTCGGTTTGGCCGGGCCGCCGGTGGTGCTGGTCGCAGCGGTGGCCGCCTGGATCGTGTTCATCGTGCGCCGTCGCATCGCCCGCGCGGAAACGCCGGAGCGATCAGGCGCTGTGTGACGCGGTTTTCAGCTCGGCGCTGAGGTCCTTCGCGAGCCGTCGCATCACCGGCACGATCGTCTCGGTGCCGAGCCGCGTCATGCGCCCTTCGGGGCCGCTGATGGAGATCGCCGCTCCGGCGGGTGCGCCGGGAACGGCCACGGCGTAGCAGCGCACGCCCACTTCCTGTTCGCCGTCGTCGACGGCGAAACCCTGCTCGCGGATCCGGCCGAGTTCGTCCTGCATGGCGGCGACGCTGGTGATCGTGCGTTCGGTCTGCGCCCGCATCCCGGAGCGCCCGAGCAGTTGCGCCACGGTGTCGGTGGCGAGGTTCGCCATGACGGCCTTGCCGACGGCGGTGGCGTGCGCGTCGACGCGGCGGCCCACCTCGGTGAACATCCGCATCGAGTGCTGCGACGGCACCTGCGCGACGTAGACGATCTGGTCGCCGTCGAGCACCGCCATGTTGGAGGTTTCCCCGGTGGCCTCGGTGAGTTCCGCCAGGTACGGCCGCGCCCACGACCCGAGTGAGCGGCTCGCGGTCTCGCCGAGCCGGATGAGCCGCGGCCCGAGCGAGTACCGCCGAGACGGCTGCTGGCGGGCGTATCCGCTGCTCACGAGGGTGCGCATGATGCGGTGGATGGTCGGCAGCGGCAGCCCGGAGGCTTCGGCGAGTTCGGAGAGCGCGACTTCGCCACCCGCGTCCGCCATCAGTTCCAGCAGGTCGAAGGCGCGCTCGATGGACTGCACCCCTCCGCCTTGGTTGGCACGGCGTGGCCCGGTCATCGCTGCGGTCCCTTCGTCGGCCTCGGAGATCGGCCTGGTGATCGATTCTAGTGGGCGGTGCCCGAGCTCATGTTGCCTCGGGCCATACGTGGAAACTAACATCCACGATGCAGAAAAGCACTGAAGCGTTGTGGCGCTACCGGGCGTGACCCGGTGCGGCGGCGAGCGCTGGTACCCGAGAGAAGGTGGGCTTCCATGTCCGACACGACCCCAGCGACGAGCGTGCAGGTGCTCGGCGGCTCCGTGGAGCGGGGCGACGAGATCCTCACCAAGGAGGCTCTCGACTTCGTCGCCGGTCTGCAGCGGAAGTTCGGCGCTCGCCGGGACGAGCTGCTGGCCCGCCGCGTGCAGCGCCGCGACGAGGCGACCCGCAACGGCAGGCTCGACTTCCTGCCGGAGACCAAGGAGATCCGCGAGTCCGACTGGCAGGTCGCCACGCCCCCGGCGGACATCGCCGACCGCCGCGTGGAGATTACCGGCCCGACCGACCGCAAGATGTCGGTGAACGCGCTCAACTCCGGCGCCCGCATCTGGCTGGCCGACCTGGAGGACGCGAACACGCCGCACTGGGAGAACGTGGTCAGCGGCCAGGTGAACCTCTACGACGTGGTGCGCAAGCAGGTCGAGCTCACCACGCCGGAGGGCAAGCAGTACAAGCTGCGCGACGACGTGCAGCACGCGGTGCCGCTGGTGCGCCCGCGCGGCTGGCACTTCGACGACAAGCACCTGCTGGTCGACGGCAAGCCGGTCGTCGGCGCACTGGTGGACTTCGGGCTGTACTTCTTCCACAACGCCCAGGAGCTGGTGAACCGGGGCAGCGGCCCGTACTTCTACCTGCCGAAGATGGAGAGCCACCTCGAGGCGCGGCTGTGGAACGACGTGTTCACCCACGCCCAGCAGGAGCTCGGCATTCCGCACGGCACGATCCGCGGCACGGTGCTGATCGAGACGTTCCCGGCGGCGTTCGAGATGGAGGAGATCCTCTACGAGCTGCGCGACCACTCCGCGGGCCTCAACGCCGGCCGCTGGGACTACCTGTTCAGCGTCATCAAGACGTTCCGCGACTCGGACCAGTACATCCTGCCGGACCGCAACACGGTCGGGATGACGGCGCCGTTCATGCGCGCTTACACGGAGCTGCTGGTGCGCACCTGCCACAAGCGCGGCGCGTTCGCGATCGGCGGCATGGCCGCGTTCATCCCGAACAAGAAGGACCCGGAGGCCAACGACAAGGCGATGGCCAAGGTTCACGACGACAAGAACCGCGAGGCCGGCGACGGTTTCGACGGTTCCTGGGTCGCGCACCCCGGCCTGGTGGAGATCTGCTTCGAGGAGTTCAACGGCGTCCTCGGTGACAAGCCGAACCAGATCGACCGCAAGCGCGAGGACGTCTCGATCACCGCGGACGACCTGCTGGCGGTGAACCAGACGCCGGGTGAGAAGACCATTCAGGGCCTGCGCGCGGCGGTGGACGTGGGCGTTCGCTACATCGTGTCCTGGCTGGGCGGCAACGGTGCGGCGGCGATCCACAACCTCATGGAGGACGCCGCGACCGCCGAGATCTCGCGTTCGCAGATCTGGCAGTGGCTGCACAACGACGTCGTCCTCGCCGGTGGGGAGCAGGTGACGGTCGACCTGGTGCGCCAGGTGCTGGCCGACACCGAGAAGGCGCTGCGCGCCGAGAACGGCTTCCCGACGGAGAACCTGGGCCAGGCCGTGGAGCTGTTCGAGCAGGTCGCGGTCGCGGACGAGTTCGTGGACTTCCTGACGCTGCCCGCCTACGAGCGGATCTGATCCAGCGTTTCCGGAGGGGGCGGCGCAGGTGTCGCCCCCTCTTCTTCTGAGCCCCTCAGAACGGCCTGCGCAGTGGGCCGCTCAGCGGAACCTCAACGGCTTCCTCGCTGCGGGATCGCATGCCGTACACGGCGAAATCGTCGTCCTCGCGAGGAAGCCGCTGAGAACCGGCCGGTGGTCAATCTGCTCAAGCCGGTCACTGCTCAGCGGCTCCGCCGCTGACAGGACATCGAAACCATGGTGCAAGGGCTTCTTATTCGCCGGAGGTGCGTGTGCGGACGTCGTTGGACGCTGAGCAGATCGAATCGCGGTTGGCCCGGTTGTCGGCCGTGGACGAGGACATGGCGCGGCGGTATCCGGGAGCCGGCGCGGCGCGGCAGCCGGTGCACACCTGTTACGTACCGGCGGGCTCGGTCGACGCCGGAACTCTGCGGTACTGGGCGGACACGGCGCTGAGCGCGTTCGACGAATTCCTGCCCACGCCCGCGGCGCTGACGTTCCTGCTGGGCTTGGACGGGCCGGTGGCCGACGCGGTGCATCCGCGGGTGCGGCACAAGCTTTCCGGGGCGGCCGTGGAGGATCTCCGGATCGACTTCGAGGACGGCTACGGCGCACCCGGCGATGCGGCGGAGGACGCCGACGCCGAGCGCACGGCGGGTGTCGTGGCCGGGTGGTTGCGCGACGGCGAGCAGCCCGCGACGTTCGGGCTGCGGGTGAAGTCCTTCGACAACGCGGAGTTGCGCGCGCGTTCGGTGCGGACGCTGGACGTGTTCCTGACGTCGCTGTTGCAGCAGTGGGGGAGTCTGCCGAGCGGATTCGTGCTGACCTTCCCGAAGGTCGTCGACGTCGCGCAGGTCGAGGTGTTCGTCGAGCTGCTGGAGCTGTTCGAGCAGCGGCTCGGTGTGGCGGCGGGCTCGTTGCGCTTCGAGATCCAGGTGGAGACCACTCAGTCCATTGTGGACTCGGCGGGGCGGTTCGCGTTGCCGCGCTTCATCGAGGCCGGTGCCGGGCGGGTCAGCGGTCTGCACTTCGGCACCTACGACTACACGGCCAGCTGCGGTCTCACCGCGACCCACCAGCACCTGGCGCACGGAGCCTGCGACTTCGCGCGGCACGCGATGCAGGTGGCGGCGGCGGGCACCGGGATCTTCCTGTCCGACGGGTCGACGAACGTGCTGCCCGTCGGCGATCAGCGGGACTACGGCTGGCGCAACCACTACAACCTGGTGCGGCGCTCGCTGGGGCACGGGTTCTATCAGGGCTGGGACCTGCATCCGGCGCAGCTGGTGAGCCGTTATGCGGCGGTGTTCGCCGCGTTCCGCGAGACCGCGCCAGGCCAGGCGGAGCGCCTCGCGGCTTACGTCGGCACCGGCAACGGAGCGGTCCTCGACGAGCCCGCCACGGCCCGCGCGATGGCGGCGGCCTTCGTTCGCGCCTTGGACAACGGCGCCATCGACGGACCGGAGGCCCAGGCGCTGACGACGATCGACGAACCCGGCCTCCGGTCCCTCGCCCGCCTCTGACCTGCGGCAAGAGCGAGCGGACCGTTTGTCCAACGGGATCGGGCGAACGGTCCGTTGACTCGGCTTCTGGTGCTGATCGGGAGTGGGTGAGCGGACCGTTTGTCCAACGGGATTGGGCGAACGGTCCGTTCACTTCGATCGCTGGTCGGGTGGAAGCGCGTCGGGTGGGGGGTTCGGGCGATTAGTGTGGATGCGGACCGTTGATCGCTGTTCGAGGAGGCGCGCGCCATGGGCGGGAACGACAACGAGATCGCCGGGACTGAGGACACGTTGTCCGCGCTCGCGACTCGGCTTCGGGACAACCAGGTCTTCGGCCCGGTCGTGCAGCAGGGCGAGACGACGTTGGTGCCGGTCGCGCAGGTGCGCACCGGTGGCGGGCTCGGTGGCCGTGGGAAGCGGGGTTCCGGCGGGGGAGTCGGTGTCGTCGCCCGGCCCGTCGGCGCGTGGGCGGTGACCTCGGAGGGTGCCGTCTGGCACCCGGCGGTGAACGTCAACCGCATCGTCCTCGGCGGCCAGGCCGCCGCAGCCGTCGTGCTCGTCGCGGCCGCGATCGCCTTCCGTCGCAAGCGCTGACCACGGAGTGCCGTGCGCCCGAGGGTTGATCACGCGTCGTGCGGTGCGCCTGAGCGCTGACCGACACGCAGCGCGGTGCGCCCGAACGCCAGCCACGCGCAGGGCGGTGTGTCCGAGGGCTGATCACCCGTCGGGTGGTATGGCCGAGGGGTGGCCGACACGCAGGGCGGTGTGTCCGAGGGCTGGCCATGCGGAGTGCGGTGTGTCCGAGGGCTGACCGCGCGCGAAGGAGCCGAGGGCTCGCAACGGCAGCCGTTCAGCCGGTCGGGTCGATGCCGGACCAGGTGATCAGGCGGGTGGCGACTTCGTCGATGCTCGGCCGCGCTGCCGGGTCGGGGGCGAGGCAGGCGTCGACGGTGCGGGACAGCCGCGCGGGCAGTCGGCGCCGGGTGCGCAGCGGCGGCGGCGAGCCGTCGAGCTGCGGATAGTGCCGGGAGCCGTCCTCGCGGCGTTGGCGGTGCGACACGTCGACCCACGGCGGAGCGCCGGAAAGGGCCTCCCACAAGGTGATTCCGAGTCCCCACACGTCGGTGGCGGCGGTCATCTCCCCGCCGCGTGCCTGCTCCGGCGACAGGTAGTCGAAGGTGCCCGCGGAGTTGTGGTCGCCGATGCGGCAGGCGAGGCTCAGGTCGAGCAGCACGGCCCGCCCGCCCGCTGAGACCACATTGGACGGTTTGACGTCGAGGTGCGCCCAGCCCTGCCGGTGCAGGTAGCCGAGCACGGAGCACAGCTGGACGCCGAGGATCGCCGCGTCGACCGGCCGCAGTCGCGTGTGCTGGTCGAGCAGGTAGCTCAGCGTCGCCCCGGGCAGCGTCTCGGTGATCACCACGGGTCGCGCGGGCTCGGCGCTGAGCACCGTTTCGTAGCCGCGCACCAGGTGCGGATGGGTGAGCGAGCCGAGCAGCATCCCTTCGCCGCGCAACCAGCCGGCGGCGGTGGTGTCGGCGGCGCGCTCCGGGCGGAGCGTTTTGCCGACGCAGCGGCAGCCGCGTTCCTCACTCCAGAGGTCGTACACGTCGAGCCGATTTCCCCGCCGCAGCAGGGAGATCACCCGGTAGCCGGGAGCGAGGTGTTCGCCGGGTTCCAGGACGGGGCCGGGAGCTCCCCAGTCGTCGTCTTCGCCGTAGTAGGAACTCGGCGCGTCAACGGCCACGGGCCACCTTCGGGATTTCGGCCGAAGTCCGGCGGGGTGCCGCCGGACTCGGGGATTCGATCTTGATCAACTGCGGCTGCGGCGACGGCGACGGCCCGAGCCGCTGCGGCTGGAGCTGTCGCGACGGCGGCGGCGGTGATCGCTGTCGGAGTGGCTGCGACCGCGGTGGTGCTTGCGGCGATCGCTGCTGTCCCGGGAGGAGCGGTGGTCGTGCTTGGCGGGCGAGAGCGAGCTGAACAGTTTCCCTAAGTCCATTGTGGAGACTCCTCTGTCCGGTGCCGGGGGTGATCCCGCCGCGGACGGCCCAGCGAGATCAGCTCCGACCAGGCTACGCGAAGATCGGTCATACCGGACCGCTGTCGATCAACACCCGCTCGCCGGGCGCAGGCCGCGAGTGAACGGACCGTTCGCCCAAGGGAGTTGAGTGAACGGACCGTTCGCCCAACAGGACTCGGGTGAACGGACTGTTCGACCAAGTGAGCCCGAGTGAACGGACTGTTCGACCAACAGACTTGGGCCAACGGTCCGTTCACTTCCAGCGGGTTCGGGGGTGGTGGCCGGGCGCGTCGGGGAGGAGGGGTGCGCCCGGCCACCGGCCGGTCCGGTGCGGTGTCGGGGTGGTTCCGCAACGGGCCGGGGTCGTGGGCCGGAGTTTCCGGCGGGTCAGAAGTCCCAGGTGAGCAGCTGGTAGTCGTGGGTGCGGGCGATTTCCGCGCACTGCGGGCATTGCGCGGTGATCTGCTCGGAGCGCGGGCGGCGTGGTGGCGGGGTGTCGAAGGGGACGCGGATCCAAGTGCCGCACAGCGTCGCGGCCCGCTCGCCGCCGGGGAGCGCGCCTGGCCGGGAAGGCGTGGCGTGCCGCAGGTACAGCGAGAGCCCGACGATCCAGAACGCCACCGGTCTGGGGCATCGGAATGGATGCGGCAACGCCATTTCGTCCTCCTTTCGGTTCGATCACCGGCGGAACCGCTGACGAAACGAAAGGTAGATCGCTACCTTTCGGCACAGCGAATTTGTGACGCCGCAGTTCAGCGGCTCTTCGCGGCACGTAGTTGCTCAGGTCTCGATCCGATCCCATGACGGAATCCGGAGGTCATCGAATGCGGCAGTCAGAAGCCCTGCGTCAGCTCGGACTCGGCGTGCGCCTGCGAACTCTGCGGGAGAACAAGGGAATGACCACCCGTTCGGTGGGATCTTCCTTAGGTGTCTCACGATCCTCGATCAGCCGCACCGAGCGCGGCCTGCGCGCGCCGGACCGCGAAGAGGTGAGCGCGCTGTGCGCGCTGTTCGGCGTCACCGGCGACGAGAAGCAGGAGTTGCTGGATCGCGTGGGGGAATCGCAGGAGACCTCGGCGTGGCTCGCCCTCGGCGACGGCATGTCGGATCAGCTCGCGAGCCTGCTCGTGCTCGAACGCGAGGCAGCGAAGATCACGTGCGTCGAGTTGGCCCTGGTTCCCGGTTTGGCGCAGGCGCCTGACTACACCCGCTGTCTGATGGCCCTGTCCGACCGCCCGCCTCGGGAACTTGAGCGTCGGGTCGCCGCGAGGCTCGGGCGGCAAGCGGTCCTGTCGCGGCCCGATCCTCCGCACGTGACATTCATGATCGATGAGTCCGTGCTGGCGAGAACCTTCGGTGACACGGCCGTTTTGAGAGTCCAGCTCGATCACCTGATCACATTGAGTCGCCGGAACAACGTGGCCATTCGGGTCCTTCCCCTCAGCATGCCTCCACATCCGGGCTTGGATGGTTCGTTCACCTTGTTCGAGCTCGCAGACGGAACGGCTTATGCGTTCACGGAGTCGCAGGGATTTGCCGTGTGCTTGGCGGAACCTGCTGATTTGAAGCCTGCTGTGGAAACCTGCAAACGGCTGGACGAGGTCGCGCTGGCGGAGCGAGAGTCGGTCGACCTGATCACGCAAGCAGCGGAGAGGCTGACCGATGGGTGAGTGGCGGAAGAGTTCGAGGAGCAACCAGTACCACAACTGCGTGGAGGTCGCGGTGTCGTCGGATTCCGCAGCGATACGGGATTCCAAAGATCGTGCTGCCGGACACTTATCCGTACCTGCACGGCAGTGGGCGTGGTTCCTGTCCGAGCTGAAGGCGGGACGCTACAACGGCTGAGCGGAGGCCGACCGATGGCTGAACTGAACTGGCGCAAGAGCACCCGCAGCGGCGACTACAACTGCGTCGAAGTGGCGTTATCGCTCGAAACCACGGCGGTGCGGGACTCGAAGGCCCCGGCGGACGGGCACTTCACCGTCCGGGCCGCTCAGTGGGGATTCTTCTTGCACAGACTCAAATCCGGTCGTTTCGACCGGTGAGCGGGTGGTGGGCGGCCCACCCGATGCGGGCCGCCCACCTACCGGCTCAGGGCTGCGGCGTGACCGGCGTGTTCACGGCGGCCGCGGCGTCGATGACGCCGTGACCGGTGAGCAGGCTGAACTGCCCGGTCTTGTCGCTGCCGGGGGTGTGCGCGGTGTCCATCAGCACCTGCTCCACCTGCTCGGCGGTACGTCCTTGCGCGGTCAGCAGTGCGGCGGCACCGGCGACCATCGGGGCGGCCATCGAGGTGCCCGCGAGCGCGTCGTAGTCGGACTGGCCGCACGTCGCCGTGCCCATGCCGCGCGGCACGGTGGAGATCACGTCGTCGGCGCAGACCTTGTCCCCCGCGCCACCGGGCGCGGACACGGCCTTCATGTCCAGCTTCAGGCCGAAGTTGGAGTAGGAGGCCTTCTTCTCCTCGCGGTCGGTGGCCGCGATGCACAGCGCGCCCTTCTCCCACGAGGGCGTGTCGCACAGCGGCGCGGTCTCGTTGCCGGCCGAGGCGACGACGGAGACGCCCTTCGAACGGGCGTGCTCGATGGCGTCCTTCGCGTCCGCTTCGATGCCGAGCAGCGTGAGCAGCTGGGTGCCGGGCTGCGCGCCCAGGCTCAGGTTGATCACGTTGGCGCCGTGGTCGGCTGCGTAGCGGATGCCCGCGCCGATCTCGCTGAACGCGCCGGAACCGTTCTCCAGCACCTTCACCGGCATGATCTTCGCGTCGGGGGCGACTCCGGCTCCGCCGACGCCGTTGTTCGCGGCGGCCGCCGCGATTCCGGCGACGTGGGTGCCGTGCACGTCGGTCTCCTGGCCGACTCCGTCGCCGCCGACCCAGTCACCGTTGCCGCACGGTGCGGGAGCGCCGCCGCAGGCGAAGGTCGCGCCGGGCACGAGCTGGCCCTGGAGGTCGGGGTGGCCGAGGTCGACACCGGTGTCGACGACGGCGATGACCTGGCCGGCGCCGGTGCTGGTCTGCCAGGCCTGTTCGGCGTGGATCTGATCGAGCCCCCACTGCTGACCGGCAAGGGGATCGTTGGTGGCGGCCGCGGAAGCGGACGGCGTGGCTAATGCCGTCAGGCCGGCGACCGTGACTGCGAGGGCCCGTAAACGCATGGGCTGCTCCTGGGATTCGGCGAAAAGTTCAAGCGATCAACGACAGCCTGACTATCGACGTTTCGTCCCGATACATGACCGAGTCCAGAAGCGGCTGTTCAGTTCAGCGAATTACGGCAAATGGAGCAGTGTTCAGCGGATAAAACGGACCCGATGTCCTCAGAGGACATCGGGTCCGTTCCCTCCCTTGCCCCATCCGGTTGCCGCGCAAGGAGACCGCACGTCATCGGCCGGGACTGATCGGAACGATAGCCGGGGAGCTCTTCCGGCAGAACTAGCCGAGAGGTTCACGATCGGGTGGATTTGCATGATCGTTCAAGAGGAAATTTCCCGCGACAGCACGGGATTCAGTCCTTCCCAGCGCAGTTCCGCTACCCACATCCCGCGATCACCGGGCGGCTCGGGCAGGTCGCCGTGGAACGCGATGAGCCCGTCGTCGTCGAACACGTCCTGGCCGCCCGGATTCGTCACCGAACCGCCCAACGCCCGTTTGCTCAGCAGTGCGCCGGGCGCTTTCGTGAAGGGGCCGGTCGGGCTCGACGCGGTCGCGTAGTTGGTGAAGTAATCGCCGCTGTCGAAGGTGTTCCCGGAGTACAGCAGCACGTATCCCTCCGGCCGGCGCAACAGCGCCGGGGCCTCGACGACTCCGGATTCCTCCGGGCGATCCGCGCTCAGCAGCGAAATGTCCTGGCCTGCGGGCGTGATGCCGTCGTCGGCGACGGGTCGCATGTGGATGGTCGACGGTCCGCTGCGGGCGCGGGCGCCCCGGGAGTCCTTGTAGAGCAGGTAGCGGCTGCCGTCATCGTCGATGAAGCTGCCCGGGTCGATCACGTCGCCTTGTCCGGGAGCGCAGATCAGCGGCTCCGGACTGGTCGGGGTGAACGGGCCTTCCGGTGACTCGGCGACCGCGGCTCCGATGCACTGGCGGCCGGAGTTCGTGTGGTGCGCGGTGTAGTACAGCAGGAACGTGCCGTCGTCGCGGGCGCTCACGTCCGGTGCCCACACGTTGAGGCTGCCCGTCTCGGACGGCCCGATCCACGGCGGCAGTTGCGGGAGCGCGTCGGCCCGCTGTTGCCAGGAGCCCGTCGGGTCGGTGCTGGTCGCGAGCTGCACGTTGTATCCGGCGGTGTTCGTCGCGTACGCGTAGTGCGTTCCGTCGTAGGTGAAGACGTCGGGATCCGGGAAATTCCGGGAGATCACTTGCCTGGCCCCGTCCGCCCGCTCGGTTCGCCCGCTTGCCAGCGCGGTCGGTGACATGAGCAGCAGCAGGATGACAGCGGTCAGGCTGATATGTCGGCACTTTCGTGGCACGGCCCCTCCTTCGGTGACCGCACCAGTCCAACGGCGCCCCGTGCGCCCCGCTGGGCGCATTCACCTCACGAGTGACACTCGATCGGGTCTCCCACCGGGCGATCGTCCAGCTCCGAGGTATCCGAGCGAGGCCAGGTGAATGTCCCTCAGCCCACTCCCGCCGATCGAAGGAGGCATTGACCGGCTCCCGCGGAGACCGGCCCGACCGGTCAAATGGGCCGTTGACGTCAGAGGCGGCGTTTCGGTGGGAGTGGGGTCATTCACTCTGGTCGGCTGGGAGCGGCGCAGGGTGATCATCGGGGTCGCGGCGGTGGAAGAGGGCGTTGAGGGCGAGTGCGGCCAGGCAGCCGGTGCTGATGCCGGAATCGAGGACCGTGCGCAAGGCATCGGGGGCGTGGGCGTAGAAATCGGGCTGCACCACGGGAATCAGGCCGACGCCCAGCGACGCGGCCACGATCAGCGCCTGGAACGGATCACCGAGATCCGCGCGGCCGAGCGTGCGGATGCCGCTGGTGGCGACCGACCCGAACAGCACCAGCGCCGCGCCGCCCAGCACCGGCTGCGGCACCAGCGACACCACCGCGCCCACGACGGGGAACAGTCCGAGCAGCACCAGCACTCCGCCGCCCGCCGCGACCACGTACCGGCTGCGAACCTGAGTGAGCGCCACCAACCCCACGTTCTGCGCGAACGCGCTGCACGTGAACCCGCCGAACACCGCGCTCAACGCGCTCCCCGCTCCGTCGGCGCGCAGGCCGGCGGCGATGGTGCGCTCATCGGCGGGCCGGTCCACGATCTCGCCGAGCGCGATCATGTCCGCGGTGCTCTCCATCATCGCCACCAGCATCACCACGCACAGCGACAGCGTGGCGCTGAGGCTGAAACTCGGCGCTCCCAACGCGAACGGCACCGGCAAGCTGAAGATCGGCGCCTGCTCGAACGTCGAGGTGTCGACGAAACCGAACGGCCACGCGATCACCGTGCCCACGACCAGGCCGACCAGTAGCGCGATGCGATTCCAGAAACCGCGCAGGAAGCGGTTGAACAGGAGCACCAGCACCAAGGTCACCGCACCCAGCGCGATCCGGCCCGGCGAGGCGTACTCCGGCGCCGACGAATCCTGCCCGGCGACCCACCCGATGCCCACCGGCATCAGCGACAACCCGATCAGCGTGATCACGGTGCCGTTCACCACCGGCGGGAAGAACCGCACCAACCGCGAAAAGTACGGCGCCACCAGGAAAGCCAACGCCCCGGCGATGAGCACCGCGCCGTAGACCACCGACAGCGGGTTCTCCCCGGTGGGCTGCGCGATGATCGCGAGGATCGGCGCCACCGACCCGAACGTGACGCCGTTGACGAACGGCAACCGCGCCCCGATCCGCCAGATTCCCAGCGACTGCAACAAAGTCGCCAGCCCGGCGGTGAGCAGGCTCGCCCCGATCAGCAAGGTCAGCTGAACCCCGGACAACGCCAGCGCCTCGCCGATGATCAGCGGCGGCGCGACGACGCCCGCGTACATCGCGGCCACGTGCTGAACGCCGAACGCCAGCAATTTGCCGGGGGCGGGAAGTTCGTCCACCGGGTGAACGTCGGTGCCGGCGTGCTTCTTGAAGGCCATCGAGGACTCCTCGGCCGTGGGAAGGGATTCGGCTGGATTTCTACCGGGAGGCGATTGTTCGCGGATTTCGACGTGTTCGGCCCGGATCAATTCTCAGTCGCCGATTATCGACTGTTTTCGGGCAGCGTGAATCGGAGAATGAGAATTGATTTCGGCGGAACGACCTTGTCGAAGTGAGGGGTGGAGTCAGAACTCCGGAGTGCTGTACCAGGCCATCGGCGCGGGCTCGACGTCGTCGCGGGTCACGGTGCCCTCGATCAGGCCGTACGGGCGGTCGGCGGCGAAGAAGACCTCGTTGTCGTTGGTCAATCCGAACGGTTCCAGGTCAACGCGGAAGTGGTGCTTGTTCGGCAGCGACAACCGCACTTCCGCCACCTGCGGGTGCTCGCGCAGCACCGATTCGCCCATCGCGTACAGCGTCTGCTGCAACGCGTAGCTGTGCGTCGTCGCGAACGCCTCCAGCAGCGTCGCGCGGATCGAATCGAAACTCGCCGCCCACTCCACGTCGGTGCCGAGGTGGCGCCAGCGCGCCGACACCGCCGTCGCCAGGATTCGGTCGGAGGCCTCCGGCAACGTCGTGTACTCGTCCTTCGGGAAGCCCCAGAACTCCGAGCCGGTGGACTTCAGCACTACCAGGTCCTTCAAGCCCGTCACCACGTGCGCGGTGTCGCCGTCGAATGTGACGGCCGCGGTGCGCTTCTCGTCGCTGCCGCGCCGGAACGAGTGGTCGTGGCCGGAGCCGCCGACCTCGATGCGCTCCCACGCGTGCTCCTCCACGAGGATCCGCGCGCCCCGCACCGGATCCTGGGTGTCGAGGAAGTGCTTTCCCAGCCGCAGCGCGAAATCCTCGATCTCCCCGATCGGGGCCTGCTTCGCGAAGGCGTAGGCGGTGTTCTTCTGGGTGTCCGTCGGCAGCACGTTCGAGTTGTCGCCGGTGTGGTGCGTGGCGTCGAACTCGCCGCGCAGCGACGTGCCGATGGTGAGGTCCCGGATGCCGTGCCGGAGGCCGTCGCGCTCCACGGCGACGAGCCGGATCTCTGCCTTGCCGTACTGGTTCGGTCCCAACACGATGCCCATCGGGCGATCAGCTCCCTCGGTAAGTGGAGTAGGCGAACGGGCTCAGCAACAGCGGAACGTGGTGGTGCTGAGCGGGATCGGCGATGCGGAAGGTGATCTGCACCCGCGGGTAGAAGGTGTCGGTGCCCTGCGCGGCGAAGTAGGCGCCGGTGTCGAACGTCAGCCGGTAGTCGCCCGCCGGGAGCTCGTCCGGGCCGAGGTCTCCGACGCGGCCGTCGGCGTCGGTGACCCCGTCGGCTCGCAGGTCCGCGCCCTCCAGCCGGACCGCGATCCCGGCGGCCGGGCGGCCCAGCGCCGCGTCCAGGACGTGCGTCGTGACGGCGCTCATTCGATCACCTTCGCCAAGCGCAGCAGCGCGATCTTGCGCAGCTCATCGGCCACCACGCCCAGTTCGGTGCGCGGATCGTTGTGCATCCGGGAGCGCAGGACCTCCAGCAGCTCCGTCCCGCTCCGGCCGCTCGCGCACACCAGGTACACGTGGCCGAACCGGCGTTCGTAGGCGACGTTCTCCGCTTGCAGCGCGGACTTCAGCTCGTCGTCGCCGAAGTCCACACCGGACTGTTCGGAGCGGGACCAGGTCGACGAGGTGTCGTGGCCTTCGGTGCGCTCGCCGATCCTGGGGTGCGCGGCGAGCGCGGCGTGGATCTCGTCGGATGTGAGTTCGCGGGCGGACGTGTCGGCGTGGGCGAGCACGTCCTCGGTGGTCGGGTAGGGGCGGGCGTCGGACACCTGCTCCGCCCACCGCGGGACGTCGAGGCAGGCGCGCAACTCCGGCAGGAGTTCGGCCCTCGGCAGGGCGTTGAACCGCTCAGGTACTGACATGGTGTTCCCATCGCGCTCGGATGAGACGAAAAGCTACGACCAGCACCCCAGGGTGTCAACACTTTGTTGAAGTTGCAGGTCGGGAAGGCCCTGTTTTGTCGGCGGTGGAGCCGTTGAGCAGTGACCGGCTAGAGCAAGATGACCACCGGCGGGTTCTCGGCGGCCCCGCGCGAGGACGGTGATTTCGCTGTGCGGCAGACATGAGAAATCGCGCTCACACCGGCGAGGGGCAGCGAGAGAGCCGCTGAGGTTCCGCTGAACGACTACGCGGATCACGCTGTGAAGATCGTCATTCGCGGTTCAGGTAGTTGTAGACGGTGAACCGGCTGACCCCGAGCGCTTTCGCGACCGCCTCCACCGACTTGCGCAACGTGAACGCGCCGCGCTCCTCCAGCAGCCGCACCGCGCGCTGCTTGTCCGCACGCGGCAGATCCGGCAGCGCCGCGCCCAGCTCCGCCTCCACATCCGCGATCAACCGGTCCAGCGCGCTGGTCAACTCCGCGCCCGGCAGGCGGACGGCGACGGCGGGCTCGCCCTCCCAGTACAGCAGCACGTCGTTCGGTTCCCGCTCCTCAGCGGGAACCGCCGTGGCGCCGAGCTGCGCCAGCAACGGCGCGATCGCGGAAGCGAGCGGATGCACACCGGACAGCCTAAGGAGTTGTACGCCGGTGAGTCGCGCGGCGGTGCCGGTTGCCGGGCCGGTCACGGCTCATCGGCCGCAACGTCGGCAAGGCGAAGGGAAATCAGGGTTCGTCGAGGGTGATCTGGAGCGTGATCCGGTGGGCGCCCGAGGACAGCGCCGAATCGAGCACACCGGAGATCGCGGGCAGCACCGTGTCGCGGGCACCCGTGACCGACGTGCCCAGCGGGCCGAAATCCGGCTCCAGCCCGGCCTCGCGCAACCGGTCCCGCGCGGCCAGCGCGTGCTCCGGCGGCTCACCCTCACCGTGGAACGGTTCGGTGGTGAACTCGGCCGTGACCTGCGGATCGGTCGGGTGCATGGGGCCTCCGAAGGGAGCGGGTGCCGGTGCGGTCACTGTACGGCCCGGAAAACTCCCGCCTCCCGTCGCCGGAATCGGCCGCCCGCCGGGACATCTCAGTCCGCTGAACGCGACCGGGTGGGGTTCCGCTGATCGGGCGAGTCGGGTGGAATGTGCGGGTAACCACCGTGAGCCGAGGGAGAGCACTGTGCCCGGTCCAGTCCTGATCGCGCCGGACAAGTTCAAGGGGTCGCTGACCGCCCCCGATGTCGCGAGCGCGCTCGCCGCAGGACTGCCCGGAGTAGAGGTGCGACTCGCGCCCATCGCCGACGGCGGCGACGGCACCGTGGAAGCGGCGATCGCGGCCGGTTACCGCCGCATGCAGGCGCGGGTCACCGGACCGGTGGGAGCGCCGCTCGCCGCCGAGTTCGCGCTGCGGGACGACACGGCCGTCGTCGAACTCGCCTCCGCCTCCGGGCTGGCGCTGCTGCCGACGCGGGAGCTCGCGCCGATGACCGCCTCCAGCTTCGGAACCGGGGAACTCATCCGGGCCGCGCTCGACGCCGGAGCTCGCACCATCGTGCTCGGCGTCGGAGGAAGCGCCTGCACCGACGGCGGCGCAGGCATGGTCGCGGCGCTCGGTGCCCGGCTGCTCGCCGATGCCAGGCGGCCGTTGCCGCCGGGCGGCGGGGGACTCGTCGAACTCGCCGACGTCGACCTCTCCGGGCTCGATCCGCGGCTGGCCGAAGCCGACATCGTCCTCGCGTCCGATGTGGACAATCCGCTGCTCGGGGAGCACGGCGCCGCGCACGTGTACGGACCGCAGAAGGGCGCCGACCCCACGCAGGTCCGGTTGCTCGACGCCGCACTGCGCAGCTGGTCCGGTGCCGTGACCCGCGCTGGTGGGCGGGACGCCGCAGGCGAACCGGGCGCGGGCGCGGCGGGCGGCGTCGGCTACGCGGCGCTCGCGGTGCTCGGCGCGCGGCAACGTCCCGGCGCGGACCTGGTGCTCGAACTCGTCGGCTTCGACGCGGCACTGCCCGGCTCCGCACTGGTGATCACCGGTGAAGGTTCCGTGGACGAGCAGACGCTGCACGGCAAAGGCCCCTCCGTCGTCGCCGGACGGGCCGCGGCTGCAGGCATCCCGGTCATCGCCGTCGCCGGACGCTGCACCCTCACACCGGAACGGTTGCGGGAAGCGGGATTCGCCGACGTCTACGCCCTCAGCGATGTCGAACCCGACCCGCAGCGCTGCATCCGTGAAGCCGCTGCGCTGCTGCCCGTTCTCGCCGAACATGTGGCGTCGAAGTGGCTCAGCTGACGGTTCAAGGCTCTCTGGGCGGCCTGCGCAGAGGCCGGGAGGGGAGCGGCTTCTGGCTGCCTTCTGGGCGGTGCGGTCGCGACTTCTCATCGCGAACTCCTGTGGGCGACGTGTTCTGCTCTGATCGGCGAGCGGTGTGGAGTGAACGGACCGTTCGTCCAATCCCGTTGGGCGAACGGTCCGTTCACTCGGTTCTGTTGGGCGAACGGTCCGTTCACTCGCTCCGCTCGTGCACCCGATCGGATCGGGCACAGGATGTCGGGTGCCGTGGGGCGGTGTCTTCCTAGCGTGGTGGGCACAACGGAAGGAGACCCCGGTGCTGGAGCAGCTGAACGAGGCCCTGGAGCACATCGAGAGGCACCTCGATCAGACCGTCGAAGCGGCTGAGCTGGCGCGGATCGCGGCGACGTCGGAGTACCACTTCCGGCGGATGTTCTCGGCGCTGTCGGGGATGCCGCTGTCGGAGTACATCCGACGCAGGCGGCTCACCATCGCCGGCGCCGAGGTGCTCGAAGGGAAGCGGACGCTGCTGGACATCGCGGTGCGCTACGGCTACGGCTCCGGCGAGGGGTTCGCGCGGGCGTTCCGCGCGGTGCACGGCGTCGGACCGGGTGAAGCGCGGCGCGACGGTGCCTCGCTGAATTCGCAGCAGCGGATCTCCTTCCGACTCACCGTTGAAGGGAGCGGCAACATGCGGTACCGGACAGTGGAACGGGACGAGTTCTTCGTGGTCGGCAAGAAGGCCAGGATTCCGCTCGTGCACCTGGGGATGAACCCGGCGATCGTCGAGCACATCAGGGGGATCGGACAGGACGAGCTGCGGCGCATCGAGGCCCTGTCCGATCAGGAACCGGCGGGGATCATCGCGGTCACCGACAACGCCGACGACAGCCGCGAGGAAGGCACGGAACTCGACTACTACCACGGGGTGGTGGCCGGGAAGGCCGGTCCGGACGACCTCGATTCGCTGCGCGTTCCCGCCGGGACGTGGGCGGTGTTCGAGAGTTCCGGCCCGATGCCGCACTCGATCCAGTACCTGTGGCGGGACGTGTACACCGAGTGGTTCCCGTCGAATCCGTACCAGAGCCGGCCCGGTCCGCAGCTCCTCCGAACCGTGTTGTCGGAGGACGGCGAGCACGCCGACGCCGAGCTGTGGATCGCGGTGGAGCGCACCGGGGCCTGACCGGAGGACGGCCGCGCGGCCGTTCACGGCTCAGCGACCGCCGAAGGGCTGGGGACGGATTCCAGCTGTGGAAAACTCGCGCAATTTCCCGAGAAATCGATTGAACCCCACGTCGAGCCACATCGGATTATGAGCCTATGAGCTGGGGGTATGATCGTATTTTGGGGAATTCTCGGAAAGTCGCCTCCGCAATTCATCGCAAAATTGCGGGGGCGCTTTCCGTAATTGCTGTGGGGGTCAGTTCACCACGATGGTGTCGACCGGGAGGCCCGGTGCGGCGGACAGGTCCAGGGGTGAGGGCTTCGCGCCGGAGGCGACGACGTGCGCACCGAGGGCGGCGATCATGGCGCCGTTGTCCGTGCACAGGCGGGGCTTCGGCACGCGCAGCGTGATGCCCGCCGCCGCGCAACGCTCGGCGGCCAGCGCCGACAGCCGCGAATTCGCCGCCACACCACCGGAAATGACCAGCGTGTCCACGCCGAGGTCCTGCGCGGCGCGCACCGCCTTGAAGGTGAGCACGTCGGCCACGGCCTCCTGGAACGAGGCGCACACGTCGGCGACGGGAATCTCCCGGCCCGCCCGCTGCTCGGCTTCCACCCAGCGGGCCACCGCCGTCTTCAACCCGGAGAACGAGAAGTCGTGCCGCGAGTCGCGCGGACCGGTCAGCCCGCGCGGGAACGAGATCGCCTTCGGATCGCCCTGCTGAGCCATCTTGTCGATCGGCGGCCCGCCCGGATAAGGCAGGTCGAGGATGCGGGCGACCTTGTCGTAGGCCTCCCCGGCGGCGTCGTCGATGGTCGAGCCGACCTGGGTGATCCGCTCCGCGATGCCCTCCACCAGCAGCAGCTGGCTGTGCCCGCCGGAGACCAGCAGTGCCAGGCACCGGTCCGGCAGCGCCCCGTGCTGCAAGGTGTCCACGGCGACGTGCCCGCCGAGGTGGTTCACCCCGTACAGCGGCACGTCCAGCGCCACCGAGTAGGCCTTCGCCGCGGCGACTCCGACCATCAGCGCTCCGGCCAGGCCCGGCCCCGCCGTCACCGCAATAGCGTCCACATCGGACAGTTCGAGTCCGGATTCGTCCAGCGCCCGCCGCATCGTCGGCGTCATCGCCGCCAGGTGCGCCCGGCTGGCGATCTCCGGCACGACCCCGCCGAAGCGGGCGTGCTCATCGACGCTGGAGGCGACGGCGTCGGCGAGCAACTCCACCGACCCGTCCGCGCCGAGCCGCACCAGGCCGACGCCGGTCTCGTCGCAGGAACTTTCAATGCCGAGCACGATCCGGTCGGTGGTCACGACGGACCACCTCCCTCCACGGTGGGGGATTCGGCCGCGGGCCTGCGCATCGTGTGCGCGTCCGCGCCCGAGGGCTGGTAGTAGCGCTTGCGCAGGCCGACGATCTCGAACCCGTGCTTGCGGTAGAGCGCGATCGCGGGTTCGTTGTCGGTGCGCACTTCGAGGAACGTGGTGGCCCGGTGCTCATCGGCGCGCGCGAGCAGCCTGCTCAGCAGCGCGCGGCCCACGCCGTGGCCTTGGTGCGCCGGGTCGACCGCCATCGTGTGCACCTCGGCGTCCACCTCCGGCGGCCTGCCCGCCAAGGAGAGGCCCGCATAGCCGATCAGGTTCTCGTCGGTGTCGTAGGCGCCGAGGTAGTAGTGCCCGCGGTCGATCTCGGCCACGAACGACTCCAGCGACCACGGGTCGTCGCCGGGGAACAGGACGTGTTCCAGGTCGACGCAGCGCTTCAGGTCCCTGCGGCGCAGCTTCGCCACGAAGGGGGCGGTCATGCCGTTCCTCGATCGGGGCTGACCTGCTTGCGCGGCCCCGGCGCGGTGGCGTCCGGCCGCCGCAGGTACATCGGGACCGGCGGCGTCGGTTCAGCACCGCTCTGCAGGTCGTGCCGGGCCGCCGCGACCAGGCCGGTCGGCGTGGGGTACTCGATGCCGAGCACGTCGAGCCCGAAGGTGTCCCGGTGCGGCGCAGCCATCTCGCCGACGGCGAAGTCCAGGTCCAGGCCGTCGATCTCGGCGGGCACGTCGGCGGGCCGGTGCACGTGCGGGCCGGTGAGCCGTTCCCGGTCGGCGCCGTACGCGGCCCAGTAGACCTCCTTGCGCCGCGCGTCGGTGGCCACGAGCAGCCGCAGTCCGCCGGCGACCGCACCGGACACGGCGGCACCGGGCTCACCGATGTCGGCGACCACGCCCTGCCCGGCCGCGCTGTCCGGCACGGCGGCGGCGATCGCGTCGAGGCTGCACACCGGGTGCACCGGCACGTCCAAGGACTGCCCGAGCGCGGCCGCGGTGACCATGCCCGCGCGCAGTCCGGTGAACGGTCCGGGGCCGGAGCCCACAACGATCGCGTCGGCGTCGGCGAGCCGGTGACCGGCCTCCGCCACGGCCGCCATCAGGTGCGGTGTGAGCAGTTCGCCGTGCGCCCGCGCGTTCACGGTCACGCGTTGCGCGAGTGGCCTGGGGCCGCCGCCGTCCAAGGCGACCAGGCCAGCGGTGACCGCGGGCGTCGAAGTGTCCAGCGCGATGACGAGCACAGCGAAATAGACTACGTCACCCCAGGTCATCGCCGTTTCACGGGTGCTGAGCTGCAGATGCACCCGAACCGCCCCGACGCCGCCGCACCCCGCAGGCCGAACGGCCCCTTCGCTTGCACCCACCGGTCGAACGAGACACGCGCCCGGTGCGGCTCGTGGAGTGAACGGCCCCTTTGTCCGGTGGGATTGGGCGAACGGGCCGTTCACTTCGTACGGCTTGTGGGGTGAACGGTCTCTTTGTCCGGTGGGATTGGGCGAACGAACCGTTCACTTCGTGCGGTCAGGTCGGGCGGAGGAGGACGGATGTGGTGTGGGGGACGTCCGGGCGGATCCGGTACTGGTCCTGGACGGGGACCGGGGTGTCGCCGAGGCCGGTGACGGCTCCGACGTGCAAGGTCACGAACGGGTCCTGGCGGAGCTGGTGGGCGAAGTCGGTGCGCTCGGTGTTGGAGTGCCGTTCCGCCGCGATCGCCAGATCCTCGCCCGCCACCTGGAGTCCGCCGTCCGGACCGGACAGCAGCGCCCACGAAGTGTTGATCTTCACCCCGTTGTCCTGCGGTGGCAGGAAGTCGAACCACTGCTCGTCCACCGTCGACGACCAACGCCCGACGGCCTGCGAGTCGAACCGGTCCGGATACGACTCGCCGGGGCCGCGCCCGTACCAGTCCAGATCGGTGAACGACTCCGGCAACCGCAGCTCGAACCCGACCCGAGGCAGCCACGGCAGGCCCCTGGTGAGCGGGCCGAACGCCTCCACTGTGTGGTCCAAGGCGACCGCCCCGGAGCCGTCCACGGTGTAGGTCCAGCGGCTGCCGAATCCCTCACCGGCTACGTCCGGCGCGGCCGAGCGGGTGTCGACGGTGACCTGAGCCCGGCCGTCCGGCAGCTCGGCGACGTTGAAGCCGAGGACCTCGGTGACCAGGCGGTCCAGTCCGGCCGCGCGGAACTTCGCCTCCGGGTCGATGCCGCTCCAGTCGCTCCACTCGTTGCCGGTCGGAGCACGGAACACGTCCAGGTCCGGACCGGCGACCAGCCGCTCCACCCCGTCGGCGGACATCGAGCTCAACCCGCCCGTCCGCTCGTCGAACGAATAGCGGAAACCCGGCCCGGTCACGGAATTCCCGTCCACGGCCACGCGTCCGGCCGTCGAGTCCTCGACGGGAGCGGGCGCCGGTTCGGTGCCGCCCGCGCGCAACTGCTCGGCCGACACGACATGACCGGCGGGCAGCCCCGGTGCGTCGACGCGTTGCCGCGCCCGCAACTCCAGGAACCGCTCGGTGTTCCCGGCTTGCGGCAGGTCCAGCTCCACCTGCTTCGCCGCACCCGCCGGTACCTCGGTGCCGATGCTGCCGCTGGCGAGTTCCTCGCCCGCCTCCACCAGCCGCCAGCTCAGGTCGTACGCCGCGGTGGACAGCATGTGGTTCAGGTTGCGCACGGTGAACCGGCCCGGCGCTCCGGCGTCCTCGAACCGCACCGGGGCGTGGCTGTAGGCGAGCTGCGCCAGCTCCGGCTGCGGCGTCCGGTCCGCGTTGATCAGCCCGTTGGCCAGGAAGTTCGACGCGCCGTAGTCGTGGAAGGTGCCTTCTTCGCGCTCCTCGTCGAAGTTCAGCGCCAGCGCCGCCTCCCGCGCCGGATCCGCGGCGAGCTCCCCCTCGCTCAGCGCCCGGTCGTAGATCCGCGCCGAATCCACGACGGCGTGCGCGGTGCGGCCCGCGAACGCATCCGAATGCTTCTCCTGGTTGCGGCCCACCGACACCGTGTACATGGTGTTCGGCGCGATCTCACCGGAGTACGGCTCCGCCGCGACCTCCTCGCCGTCGATCAGCAGCCGCACCTGGGAACCGTCGTAGACCCCGGTGAGCCGATGCCACTGCCCCCACCAATCGGAGGGGACCTCGACGCGGGCCGTGTGCCACGAGTCCTCGCCGTAGACGAAGAACTCGACGTGCTCCGCGTCCGGCATCTGCAACGCCCACTGCTTGTCGCCCTTGGACAGGTACGTGCCGGAACCCTGCCAGGACAGCGGTTTCACCTGGACGTCCAAGGTGACCGCCTTGCCGGTGATCTCCAGCGCCGGATCCCGGTAGGCCTCCGCCCAATCGTCCAAGCCGGACAACTCGACGCCCTGCCCCGAAACGCCGGGAACGGGCTTCGGATTGCCGCCGTAGTGCACCGGAACGTCGTTGCCCGAGGAGTCCGGCGCGACCCGCAGCGGCCGGACCAAGCCCTGATCGACCCAGTCCCACACGAAGCCGCCCTGCAACGAGGGATCCTCCCGGATGGTGCGCCACATGTCCTCGTAGTGCCCGAGGCTGTTGCCCATCGCGTGCAGCCATTCGCCCATCACGACGGGCTTCGTCGTCCGCTCCGCGATCTCGCGCAGATGTTTCGGCGACGGGTAGCGCGGTCCCCACACGTCGGCGAACGGCGCATCACCGTCGGGCGAGTTGGACTGGTGGTACAGCGGCCGCGTCGGATCGGTGGCGCGCGCGTGCTCCGCCATCGCGTAGTGCGCGGCGCCGAGACCGGCCTCGTTGCCGGTGTCCCACAAGATCACGCTCGGGTGGTTCTTGTCCCGCTCCAGCAGCGCCTCGAAGCGATCCGCGAACGCCGCCTGCCACTCCGGGCGGTCGGCGAGGCAGTCCTGATCGCCGGTCGCCGTGCAGTCCTCGCGGTAGTGCGTCTCGATGTCGACCTCATCGGCCAGCAGCAGACCGCTCGCGTCCGCCAGCCGGTACCAGTACGGATCGTTCGGGTAGTGCGAAGTGCGGACCGCGTTGATGTTGTGCTGCCGCATCAGCGACACGTCCTCGCGCTGGCGATCTCGGCTCACCGCGCGGCCCGTCCGCGGATCGTGCTCATGCCGGTTCACGCCGCGCAGATCGACGGGTTTTCCGTTGAGCAGCAACTGTTCGTCGCGCACCTCGACCTCGCGGAACCCGACGGGCTGCTGCGTCGTGTGCACGATCCGGCCCTGCGCGTCCGCGAGCTGCACGACGGCGGTGTAGACGTCCGGTGTTTCGTCGCTCCACAACCGGGGCGAACGAATGTCGCGGCTCAGCTCCACCGAGGTGCCCGGCCCGGTGACGTCCACACGCTGCGCGAAGCGGTCCACCTCGCGACCCTCCGGATCGTGCAGCGCGACCCGCACGTCGTGCGTGCCCGCCGAACCTGCGTCGTTGCGCACGTCCACTCCGAGCCGCAGCGTCGCGTCGGGGTCGTCCAGTTCGGTGCGGACCGTGACGTCCTCCAGGTGCGTGCGCGGCACGCTGTAGAGGTGCGCGTCGCGGAAGATCCCGGACAAGTGCCAGAAGTCCATGTTCTCCAGGTAGCTGCCCGAACCCCAGCGGTGCACCTGCACGGCGATCGTGTTGCGGCCCTTCGTGAGGTGGTCGGTCACGTCGAACTCCGCCGGGGTGTAACCGCCCTGGTCGTAGCCCACGTAGCGGCCGTTGACCCAGACGAACCAGCCGCTGGTCGCGCCCTCGAAGCGCAGCAGCTGCCGCCTGCCGTCCCAGTCGTCGGGGATGTCGAACTCGCGCACGTAGGCACCGGTCGGGTTCACGTCGTCCGGCACGTTCGGCGGATCGTAGGGCGCGACCTCCGACGGCACGTTCCGGTAGATCGGACGGTCGTGGCCCTGCTGCTGCCACACGCCCGGCACCGCGATCTCCGGCCAGTCCGCGCGGCCGTGCTGCCAGCCGGCGGGCAGGTCGCGGTGGTGCTCGGCGTAGCCGAAGTGCCACTGGCCGTTCAACGGCAGCGTCCACGGCGTCGGCTCATCCGCGGGTGCGTCGAGGTCGTGGCGGGCGGCCCGCAACGCCTGTTCCGCGTCGGCGTAGGGGCGCAGCAGCGCGTGCGGACGTTCCTGGTTCTCGCCGGTGCGGCCGGGATCGTCGAGGTACGACTCGATCGCGGCCGGATCGCTCGGGCCGTCCACCGGCGCGGCGTGCGCGGGCGGGCTCAGCAGGCCCGCCACGACGAGCAGCGCGGCCAGCGGCGTCAGCGACCGGATGCGAGCCGACGTTCCTGCCGGGATGAGCTGGGGGTGACGCACGGACCGCATGAGCCCTCCGTTGGTGCCCGATGCTTCGTGTGTTCTGTTGTTGAAAGCTGTGCCTTCCGGGGAGATCTTGGCCGTTTCCCGGCAAACCGGTCAACGCCCGCAGGTGATCTCCGCCCGAACAGCCCAGCTCCGCCGAACAGCCCAGCTCACCGGGTTTGCCGCGCACCGCCAGCGATCGGAGTGAACGGACCGTTCGTCCAACAGCACTGGTCGAACGGTCCGTTCACTCCAGGAGAGCCGCCCCCGGATGCAGTCGCGCTCGGGCGAGTCGGCGGTTCCGGTGCGGGAGGGGAGTGGGTGAACAGACCGTTCGCCCAATAGGACTGGTCGAACGGTCCGTTCACTCCACAAAAAATCGCCCTCGAACGTCGTGGTGCTCGGGTGAGTCGGCAGTCGATCGCGGGGCGGGAACGAGTGAACGGACCGTTCGACCAAGGGGATTGGGCGAACGGTCCGTTCACTCCGAAAAGACGCCCCCGCCTCAGCCGATGGCGCGGCCCGCGTAAGACGGGGCCGCTTCGGTGGCGGCGGTGATCCGCCCCGCCACCTCTTCCGGGAACGGGACGGCCTGACTCGCCGCCGAATCCACGTGCAGCGCCAGCAGTTCCTCGGTCGACACCAACGTCCCGTCCACCGTCATCTCGTGGCACAGCACGAGCTTCTTCGCCCCGCCGCCGACGATGCGGGAGGTGACGACCAGCTCCGCGTCCGGCCCCACCTCCCGCAGGTACCGGACGTGCGCCTCAACGGTGTACAGCGAGCGGCCGGTCCGGGTGCGGTACTGCGCGTCCAAACCGAGCCGGTCCATCACCGCGTCGGTGGCGAACCCGAACACCAGCACGTAGTACGCCTCGCTGAGGTGCCCGTTGTAGTCGATCCACTCCGGCCGGACCCGCTGCCGGAACTCGCCGCTCACGCGCCGCCGCCTCGGACTTCGCGCACCGCGCGCAGCACGGCGATCACGGCTCGGTCCCGGTCGGCGACCAGATCCGCGATGCTGCGGCCGTCCGCGGTGTCCGCACAGCCCTCGACCATCCGATTCCGCAGCTCATCGGTCAGCTCCGGTGCCTCCAGCCGGGTCCACGGCGACTTCAGCGACGGCCCGAAATGGTCGAGCATGTGCGCCATCCCGCCTTCGCCGCCCGCGAGGTGGAAGGTCAGGCACGGCCCCAGGAACGGCCACCGCAGCCCCGGCCCCTCGGTGATCGAGGCGTCGATCTGCTCCACGGTCGCCTCGCCCTCGGCGACCATGTGCAGCGCCTCCCGCCACAGCGCCTCCTGCAGGCGGTTCGCGATGAACCCCGGCACTTCCCGGTCCATCGTGATGACGGATTTCCCCGCCACCTCGAAGAATCGCGACGCCCACCGCACCGCCTCCGCCGAGGTGCGCTCGCCGCCGACGACCTCCACCAGCGGAATGAGGTAGGGCGGGTTGAACGGGTGCCCGACGACGAGGCGTTCCGGGGTGGCGCAGCGCTGCTGCATCTCCGTCATGCCGTAGCCCGACGTGGACGAGGACACCACGACGCCGGGAGGGGTCGCCGCGTCGATCCGCGCCAGCAGGTCCTGCTTGAGCTCCAGGTCCTCCGGCGCGCTCTCCTGCACGAATTCCGCGCCCGCCACCGCTTCGTCCAAAGTGGACGTCACGGTGAGCGCGTCGCGGGAGGCGCCGGGTGCCAGGCCGAGTTCGGTCAGCGCGGGCCACGCCGCGTCCACCAGCCGCCGCAGCTTCTGCTCCGCGTCCGGAGCCGGATCCCACGCCGTCACCCGATAGCCGCGGGCCAGGAAGTGCGCCACCCAGCCGCCGCCGATCACGCCCGCGCCGATGCACGCGACGTGGCGCACCGATTCCGGTGCCGCCGGAGCCCTCATCAGGCGTCCCTCCGCTTCAATCCGAGCTTCGCCCTGGCCTGGTCCGGGGTCGCGATCCGCGCGCCCATGCCTTCCACGATCGTCACGGCGCGCTCCACCAGCTGCGCGTTCGTGGCCTTCACGCCCTTGCTCAGGTAGAGGTTGTCCTCCAGCCCGACGCGCACCTGCCCGCCGAGCAGCGCGGACTGCGCGACCCACGGCAGCTGGTTGCGCCCGATGCCGAAGCTCGCCCAGTTCGCGCCCTCCGGCAGCATGTTCACCATCGCCTGCAGCACACCCGGGTCGGCCGGGGCGCCGTAGGGAATCCCCATGCACAGCTGGAACAGCGGCGGCGCGTCGATCAGGCCCTCTTCGATCATCTTCGTGGCGAACCACAGCTGGCCGGTGTCGAAGATCTCCAGCTCCGGCTTCACGCCGAGCTCCTGGATGCGCTTCGCGCCGGCGCGCAGCATGTCCGGGGTGCTGATGTAGAGCTGGCTGCCTTCGCCGAAGTTGAGCGAGCCGCAGTCCATCGTGCAGATGTCCGGCAGCAGCTCCTCCACGTGCGGCAACCGGTCCAGTCCGTTGACCAGGTCGGTGCCGTCGGCCGGTTTGAGCGGGTCGTCCTGGTCGATCACCAGGTCGCCGCCCATGCCTGCGGTCAGGTTGATCACGACGTCCACATCGGACTCGCGGATGCGGCGCACGACCTCGCGGTACAGCGGGACTTCGCGGGAGCCCTGGCCGGATTCGACGTCGCGCACGTGGATGTGCACCACGGCGGCGCCCGCGTTCGCGGCCTGCACGGCGGACTCCGCGATCTGCTCGGGGCTCACCGGCACGTGTTCGCTGCGGCCGACGGTGTCGCCCGCCCCGGTCAGCGCGGCGGTGATGATCACTTCCTCGTTCATGCGCCCTCCCTGTCGTGGCCCGCTCATGGCGGCCCGTGGCGCGGCGACGCTAACAGGGGCGTTGCGAATTTCGCAATGCTCCGTCCGTGGCGGCACGCCACCCCGGCACACCGAACTCGCCGCCCACGGCCCCCATGCCCCTGAGGTGACTGCCTTCTTCACCCGATCGTTCGGTCGAATGGGCGGCCATTCGCTCCGAAGGCAGCGGCAGGTGGATGCCCCCTGGTCAATGGGATCGGGTGAACGGGTCATTCACCTGGATCGGGGCGGCGGGCACAGGTAGAACGCTCCGCCGACGGAGGAGGGTGCCGTGCTGGTCGAAACTGATCATCGAATCAGTTCATTGCGATCAGTGGCTGAGCCAGAACGCCTTCGTCACGGCCAGGAACTCCCGCCGGGATCCGCGAGCCGACACCCGTCGCAAGCCGTCCGCCGCCGCATCGTGGCCCACGCCGACGGCGTCGATCCCCGCCCGGCGGCACAACGCGATCGAACGGCGCAGGTGGAACTTCGACGTCACCACCGTGACCCGGCGCAGCCCGAACTTCGAAACCGCGCTCCGACACGAGGCCCAAGTGTCCACACCGGACTCGTCCAGCGAGATCACCGACTCCGGAACTCCGTTGCGCAGCAGGAAATCCCGCATCGCCACCGGTTCGCTGTACCCGCGCGATTCCGGGCTCCCGCTGACCAGGAGCCATCGCACCCGGCCCGCCCGGAACAACTCCGCCGCCACGGTGAGCCTGCCCTGCAAGATCCGGCTCGGCAGCCCGTCGCGGCGCACCCCGGCGCCGAGCACCAGCGCGGCGTCCGCCGCGGGCACGTCGTCGGCCGTCCGCACCCGGCCCGAGCTGCGCGCCCGCACCCACGCCGACGGCAACGCGGCTACTGCGACCAGACCTGCCGCCGCACACCATCGCCCACGCATCCGCCAAGTGTGCCGTGCCGCCGACGCGCCCCGTACATCGGCCGAACGGGTGCCGCCCGAAGCAGGGCGGCACCCGCGTGGCTCACGCCGGCTTCAGCCGCGGCTCGCCGTCGGCCACCACGAAGCTCCGCTCGGTGCTGACCTTCGCGTCCGGCTTCGTCACCTGCGGCACGATCCGGTAGTCGGCGCGCAACTCGTCCGCGGTGAACCGGGTGCGGACGTAGCCGCGGCGGTTCTTGTGGAACTTGATGTGCGGGTTCTCCGCGAGCACGTCTTCCTTCGCGTTGTCGTCCCCGTCGCCACCGCTGGTGATCGAGGTCGTGACGAGCTCGGTGCCGACCACGGCCGAGTCGGTGTTCTCGTGCTCGGCCTGCACCTCGGCCGCCCAGTGCCGGTGCACGTCCCCGGTGAGCACCACACCGTTGCGGACCTGTCCGAGCCCGGCCGCGATCCGGTCCCGGTTCGCGACGTAACCGGCCCACGAATCAGTGCTGAACGCGACGCCGTCGTCAACGTCGTTGTCCAGCCGCGAGAAGAACACCTGCTGGCCCAGCACGTCCCAGCGCGCCGCGGAGT
Source organism: Saccharopolyspora gloriosae (assembly GCF_022828475.1). GTDB lineage: Bacteria > Actinomycetota > Actinomycetes > Mycobacteriales > Pseudonocardiaceae > Saccharopolyspora_C > Saccharopolyspora_C gloriosae_A. The sequence goes on from NZ_CP059557.1 coordinate 632,316, forward strand.
TCGCGAACCCGTCCAGCAGCCAGCGCTCCTGCTCGGCGCCGGTGATCGTGCGGTCCGGCTCCAGCCGCTGCGCGCAGTCCACGTTGCCCTCGTCGCCGCAGGGCTGGTCGTCGCGGTACTGGCGGGTGTCGAGCATGTGGAACGTCGCGAGGCCGCCCCACTGCAACCGCCGGTACAGCCGCATGTCGATGCCTTCGGGCTTGGCCGTAGAGCGCAGCGGCATGTTCTCGTAGTAGGCCTGGAAAGCGGCCTTGCGCCGGTCGAGGAAGCCCTCGTCGGGCTTCTCCGGGATCTCGTCGGCCCAGTTGTTCTCGGTCTCGTGGTCGTCCCACACGACGATCCACGGCGCGACGGAGTGCGCGAGCTGCAGGTCCTCGTCGGTCTTGTACTGGGCGTGGCGCTGCCGGTAGTTCGCCAGCGTGCGGGTCTCCGGCCCGAGCACCTTGCGCACGTCGTCGGCTTCGGCGGCGTACTCGTACTGGTAGTCGCCGAGGTGCAGGATCAGTCCGGGCTGGTCCTCGGCCATCCGCCGGTAGGCGGTGAAGTGGCCCTGGCCGAAGTGCGCGCAGGACGCGAAGCACATGGTCAGTTCGTCCATCGAGCCCGGCGCGGGCGCGGTGCGGGTGAGTCCGGTCCGGGAAACGGCACCCTCGGCGCGGAACCGGTAGTAGTACTCGGCTCCGGGGCGAAGTCCTTCGAGCTCGACGTGCACGCTGTGCCCGAGTTCGGGGGCGGCCTGCGCCCGGCCGCGCCGCACGATGCGGGTGAACCGCTCGTCCTCGGCGAGCTCCCACTCCACGTCGACGACCTTGGCGGGCATGCCGCCGTTGCCGTCGTCGGCGGTCGGCTCGGGGGCGAGGCGGGTCCAGAGCACAACGCCGTCCGGCAGCGGGTCACCGGAGGCGACGCCGAGCGTGAACGGGTCGGCGAGCCTGCCGGTGCCCGCGCCGGGCAGCGACAGGGGGCCGGCCGAGGCGGCTCCGCTCAAAGCGGCGGTGCCCGCCGCGGCGGCGCCGCCGAGCAGCACGGCCCGGCGGGAAACGGATCGGGGACGAGGTGTGGTGGGGTCGAGCATTCGGGCGGTCCTCCCAGAACGTCGGTGGTTGCCGTCGAGGCGTGTCGGAGCACGCCGAACAGGGATGTGTCCTGCTTTCGGCTTCACTCGAACGAGTGGAAAGGTATCCGCGCCCGATGGGCATCCGGTTAACTTCTGGCGAAGACGGGTTGTTGATCACCGCGCCCGAGCTGGAAGTGCTCCCCGGGCCGAATGAACGACCGGATCGGGAGAACGGTCAGCGAGGGCGCCAGCCGGACCGGCCGGGAGGCCCGGACGGGCCGGGAGGACGGGATGGGCGAGGGCGGCGTTCCCACGGACGGTTCGTGGGCTTCGTCGGTGCCATGCGGCAGAACCTAAGCCACCTTGCCTCGATGGTGTGAACCGCCATCGGGTTCCGGTGACATTTCCCGCATGCCGATCTACCTGCGAAGATCGGCATTCGGGCCGGTCGGCGGCGACCGCGCCGCGCCGCCGCCCGGCCCGCTTCTCGCGCGGCTCCCGTCTCTCACCTGCCCGGTTCGTCCGCCGAAGATCGGCAGCGCCGCCGCGGCAAGATCGCGCGGCCGGTCTCCGGGCGACCGCCTGCGTGAGATCGCCGGAAACTCCGGCAGGATGAGCCGCGGAGTGCGCGGGGAACGCCCGCCTTCGGCCGATGTCCGCCTTCGAGTGACGGCTGAACGGGTGCCCGGTGGTTGAGCCTTGGCACTCGGCTGGGTAGAGTGCCAATCAGCACGGCGCCGCAGCGCCCCGGCACCCGCGACGACGGGGAGCCACGGAGCCGTCACCCAGACCAGAGCCAACGCTTACGCAGGCCCCAGAAGGTGGAGGTCACACCGTGGCGAGCATCAAGCCGCTTGAGGACAAGATCGTTGTCCAGGCGAGCGAAGCCGAGACGACTACCGCGTCCGGCATCGTGATCCCGGACACCGCCAAGGAAAAGCCCCAGGAGGGCAAGGTCTTGGCCGTCGGCCCGGGTCGCGTCGACGACAAGGGCAACCGCGTCCCCGTGGACGTGCAGGAAGGTGACGTCGTCATCTACTCGAAGTACGGCGGCACCGAGGTCAAGTACAACGGCGAGGAGTACTTGATCCTCTCCGCCCGCGACGTGCTGGCCGTCGTCAACTGACGACTCCCGCACCATGCGCAACCCACCGCCCCGGTGGTCCCGCCTCCGGGACCGCCGGGGCGGTGGTTTATCCCAGGCCGGACGCCACGCCCCGCACGCCCCACGGCGATGCGGCGACTCCGCCGCCCCGCGTCTCATCCAGGCGAGAGCCGACCGGACCACGAGCCCGGCCCCGCGAGCGCGCTCGCGACCTCCGGCCGGGCAGAGCGCCGGGTAGGACGGAGCTCGCGCCGGGGCGTCCGCGACCGGCACCTGAACACCCATGCTGAAGGGCTGTTGAAACATGGCTAAGCAGATCGCCTTCGACGAGCAGGCGCGTCGCGCTCTGGAGCGCGGTGTCAACCAGCTCGCCGACGCGGTGAAGGTGACCCTCGGACCGCGCGGTCGGCACGTCGTGCTGGACAAGCAGTTCGGTGGCCCGCAGGTCACCAACGACGGCGTTACCATCGCGCGTGAGATCGAGCTCGACGACCCGTACGAGAACCTCGGCGCGCAGCTCGCCAAGAACGTCGCCACCAAGACCAACGACGTCGCGGGCGACGGCACCACCACCGCCACCGTGCTGGCCCAGGCCCTGGTCAAGGAAGGCCTGCGCAACCTGGCCGCCGGCGCCAACCCGGCCTCGCTGGGCAAGGGCATCCAGGCCGCCACCGACACGGTCATCGAAGCCCTCAAGGCGAAGGCCACCCCGGTCAAGGGCCGCGACAACATCGCCCAGATCGCCACCGTCTCGTCCCGTGACGAGAACATCGGCGCGCTGGTCGGCGAGGCCATGGAGAAGGTCGGCGAGGACGGCGTGATCAGCATCGAGGAGTCCTCGACGCTGTCCACCGAGCTCGAGGTCACCGAGGGCGTCCAGTTCGACAAGGGCTTCGTCTCGCCCTACTTCGTCACCGACGCCGAGCGGCAGGAAGCCGTCCTGGAAGAGACCCAGATCCTGCTGCACCGGGACAAGATCTCCAACATCCAGGACCTGCTGCCGCTGCTGGAGAAGGTCGCGCAGAACGGCAAGCCGCTGCTGATCGTCGCCGAGGACGTCGAGGGCGAGGCGCTGTCCACCCTGGTCGTCAACGCGATCCGCAAGACCTTCAAGGTCGTCGCGGTCAAGGCCCCGTACTTCGGCGACCGCCGCAAGGCGTTCCTGGACGACCTGGCCGCAGTCACCGGCGCTCAGGTCATCGCCCCCGAGGTCGGGCTCAAGCTCTCCGAGGTCGGCCCCGAGGTCCTGGGCAGTGCCCGCCGCGTCACCGTCACCAAGGACGAGACCACCCTGGTCGACGGCCACGGCGCCAAGGACGACGTGCAGGCGCGGGTCGAGCAGATCCGCAAGGAGATCGAGGCCAGCGACTCCGACTGGGACCGCGAGAAGCTGCAGGAGCGGCTGGCCAAGCTGGCCGGCGGCGTCGCGGTGATCAAGGTCGGCGCGGCGACGGAGACCGAGCTCAAGGAGCGCAAGTCCCGCATCGAGGACGCGGTCGCCGCGTCCAAGGCCGCCGCGGAAGAGGGCAGCGTGCCCGGCGGTGGCTCCAGCCTGATCCACGCGGCCAAGGCGCTCGAGGGCGACCTCGGCCTGTCCGGCGACGAGGCCACCGGCGTGCGGCTGGTCCGCAAGGCGCTGGAGGCCCCGCTGTTCTGGATCGCCAGCAACGCGGGCCAGGAAGGCGCCGTCGTGGTCTCCAAGGTCAGCGACCTGGACTGGGGCGCGGGCTACAACGCCGCGACCCTGACCTTCGGTGACCTGATCGGCCCGGGCGTCGTCGACCCGCTGAAGGTGACCCGCTCCGCGGTCGCCAACGCGGCCTCCATCGCGCGCATGGTGCTGACCACCGAGAGCGCCATCGTGGAGAAGCCCGAAGAGGAAGAGGAGTCGGCCGGTCACGGTCACGGCCACTCGCACTGACCCGCGCTGAACCGGGTGCGCCTGTCCGGCGCACCCGGTTCAGGGTCGGAACACGAGATCAGGGGCGGCACCTTCGGGTGCCGCCCCTGATCTTTTCGCGCGCCCGCCCCGGGCGCCGCCGCGGATGACGCCCCTCGCAGTCATCCGTTTCGGCCTGCCCGTGCGGCGCCGCCACCGCCGTTCATCGCGGCGGTCGCGTCTCAACCGGCCATTGCGGCCACCCTGCGCTTGCGGGTCTTGATGATCACTTCACGCTCGGACTCGGAGAGCCCACCCCAGATTCCATAGGGTTCTTGCACTGCCAGCGCGTGCCGACGGCACTGATCGAGAACCGGGCAGTGCTGGCACACCTCTTTCGCCTTCGCCTCACGCCGCGCCCTTGCCGGACCGCGCTCGCCGTCGGGATGGAAGAAGTACGCGCTGTCCATTCCGCGACACGATCCCTTGATCTGCCAGTCCCAGATGTCGGCGTTCGGGCCTGGAAGACGTCGAGTGTCGGCCATTGCGACAACCACCTCCCACCGGTGGATCCCCTCCCCGCCACGGCGGCTGCCGTGGCCTCGCATGATCCAAGGTAGAACCGCGCCAATACTTGTTCAACCCCTTTCGCGCCGAAAGCTGTTCACTGACGGGTGATCTCTGACCGGTGGCATCCGGGTGCACCCGCTTGCCACCGGCCGCCACGATCCGGAACATGACCGCGTGACCATGCGGGAGGAACCCCTGTCCGGGCAGCACGGCGCTGCCCGGGAGGCTGATCCACGACTTGCCGACCACTTGGACGGCTCGGCCTTCCCCCGCGGCGCGGCGAACGCCGACGAAGATCGAGACGACGCCCGCCGCAAGATCGCCGACGAGACGGGGATGCGGGCCGACGACGACGGAGCTCAGGCGGACACCGGCAGGCACCGCGCCCCCGAGGCGGACGAGGCATCGGACGAGCGAGCGGGAGACCTCACCGCAGGCGTGCTCGGCTCCGCTCCCGAAGAACCTCGGCTGACCGTGGCCGCCGTCGCGCGCAGGCTCGGCGTCGCGCCTGCGACGCTGCGCACCTGGGATCGGCGGTACGGGCTGGGGCCGACCGACCACGCGTCCGGCAGCCACCGCCGGTACGGGCCGGAGGACGTGGCCCGGCTCGAGCAGATGCAACGAGCACTGCTGCGCGGCGCCTCCCCGGCCGAGGCGGCCCGCTACGCGTTGGCGGCCACCCCGCCGTTGCCGCGCCACGCCGACGGCGCGCAGGCCGCACCGCCGGCGCCCGCCGAACCCGTCCTCATCTCCGGAGTCCTGGATCCGCTCGAGCCGCCGGTGGCCGAGTCGACGTCCAATCCGGGCGGGCGAGGGCTGCGGCTCACCGGTGCCGGGCCGCGCGCCCGCGGGCTCGGCCGGGCGGTGCTCGCGCTGGACGCTTGGCACCAGCAACGCCTGCTCGGCGAGTCGATCGAGGAACAGGGCGTGCTCGCCACCTGGCACGAAGTGCTGTCCCCGGTGCTGACCGCGGCCAGTGAGCGCTGGCAGTACACCGGCGCCGGAGTGGAGGCGTTGCGCCTGCTCACCGACAGCGCGGCTACGGCGTTGCGGGCGGTGCTGGCCAAGGCGCCCGAGCCGCGCAATCCGCGGCCGGTGCTGCTCGCGCCGGTGCCGGGGGAGCAGCAGGAGCTGGAGCTGGTCGCACTGGCCGCGGAGTTGGCGTCCCGCGGCGTCGGGCACCGCCTGTTCGGCGCGGGACTGCCGCCGGAGGGCCTGAACGCGGCGGTGCGCCGCGCGGCGCCCGCCGTGATCGTGCTGTGGGCCGAGCAGCCGCACTACGCGGCCCCGGCGCTGCTGGGGGACCTGCCGATCAAGCGGCAGCGCGCGCGGGTGCTCGCGGTGGGAGCCGGCTGGGCACCGGGGCGGTTACCCGGGCATGCCGAGACCGTCTCCTCGCTCGCCGAAGCGGCGGAACTGATCGGCCGAACCGTACTTGATTAGACTGTGACGTAAATCACTATAGGCCGTATTCAGTCGATTGCCGGGTGTCGCGAGATCGGGTGGCAAATCGCCCGGCGGGACCACGCTTGGGTGAACATCGCAGGTATGGGCCTTAATCGCCGGGTGACGGCCGAGACCATACGTGCCCGCGTCGGCCCCTGCTCCGTTCCGGTGAATATCTCGAAGGAGTGGCGTGAGCCGATCTCTGGACGGATTCAGCACTAGATCGTGTCAAGGTCCGCCTCGCTGCGTCCGATAGGGGAAGAGGAACGTCACCCGCCTGCAGGAAGGAGTTCCCGTGACGACGGTCCTGATCTGCGATGACCGACGTAGCGTCCGGGAAGGACTCACTCGCGTGATGTCCGCTGTCCCCGGAGTGAGTCGGATTGATTGCGTAGCCCACGGTGATGAGTTGCTTGCCCGCTTCGCGCGGCAAGCGGTGGACGTCGTACTGGTCGGCACCCAGCGAGCGGTGCCGAACGGTGTCGAGGCCACCAGAAGGCTCGTCTCCGCTCATCCTCAAGCCAATGTGATCGTCTTCGGTGCGCCGGACGACGCGGGCAGCATCGCGGCGGCCATCGCCGGCGGTGCACGCGGATACCTGCGCTGGGACGCCTCGCGGCCGGAACTGGTCGCCGCGCTGGCGCACACCCTGGCCAGCACGTCCGTCCCCGCGCCTCGGCAGCCGTCCGATCCGGGCGTGCAGCTCACCGAGCGGGAGCTGCAGGTGCTGCGGGGAATGAGCCAGGGAAAGAGCAACGGCCAGATCGGCCGCGAGCTCTACTTGTCCGAAGACACCGTCAAGACCCACGCCCGCAGGCTCTTTCGCAAGCTGGGAGTGCGGGATCGGGCGCAGGCGGTGGCGCACGGGTTCCGACGGGGGCTGGTCGCCTGAGTCGAACGGACTGCCACGGATGCCCACCTGCTCGCTCGATCACTCGGGTTCCGATCGGAGCGCCACGTGCGCCGATCGCCCGCGGGCGGCGGGCCGTGCCCCGCGCCGCGCTCGTCTCGGGGCGAATGCCCCGGACCGCTCCGGCGTCCGGCTCGGCCCGGCGACCGAGTCCTCGCGTGCGAGGACTCGACGGATGATCTGCGGAGGTTCCGTGGGAGCTCCTTCCTGTTGTGTGACGCCCCTCGCCGGAACGCGGCCACCGGCCGCCGCCCGGTTCACCTCGACGCCGCCGTTCGGGCTCGGCGGCGTCGGCAGGACTTCGGTGTCCGTCGTCATGGCCTGGTGCGACACCGCATCGGGACATGGCGGCGGACACGTCTCATGACCCGGCCAGGTCGGGCCGGGAGTCGATCGCGGTCGTCGCGTCCGCCCCTACCATCCGTCGATCAGTGCGAGTTCCGTACTGGGCGGACGATGCTCGGGTGGATATCTGGTAGTTATGGTTACGTGACAACGACCGCCGCTGGCCCCCACTCCCTGTTCAGGGAACTGTCCTCGCCCGGTACGGTGACCTCGGCGCTGCGTGCGGAGCACGTGATGTTCGCCGGGCAAATCCGAATCGCTTGAACGCGTAACACCAGGGCTGCTGTCTGCGATGAGCAACGTGGGGGACGGGCTGGACGCACTTGTAGGCGCCGCCGTCGACGGCGATCGTCAGTCGATCGAGCGCTTGCTGGCCGAAATCCGTCCTTTGGTGGTGCGGTATTGCCGCGCCAGGGTAGGACGAAACGAACGGTCGTTCGCTTCGGCGGATGACGTCGCCCAGGAAGTGTGCCTCGCCGTGTTGACGGCGCTGCCCAGCTACCGGGACCAGGGTCGTCCTTTCCTGGCGTTCGTATACGGCATCGCCGCACACAAGGTGGCTGATGCGCATCGTGCGTCGGCTCGCAACCGCTCCGAACCGGTGGCGGACGTTCCGGATACTCCGGAGTCCGAGGCTGGACCGGAGCAGCGGGCCATGCAAGGTGAGCTTTCGGGCAGGATGGCGCAGCTATTGCGTGTCCTCCCGGCCAAGCAGCGGGAGATTCTGCTGCTCCGGGTGGTCGTCGGGTTGTCCGCGGAGGAAACCGCCGAAGCGGTCGGTTCGACTCCGGGAGCAGTGCGGGTGGCACAGCACCGCGCACTGGCCCGGCTACGCAAGACGCTGTCCGCGGAGGAGGTGGTCTGAATGGTCGAGCGGGAAGAGCCTGAGCGCACCCCGAAAAGGGAGCATGACTCGGACGCTCCCGTCGATTCCGGCCGGCAGGACGACCGTGCGGGCGAGACGCGAGCTTCGGAGGACTCTCCGGCCGTGCCCGCCGCTGGCGAGGGAGCCGAGCTGATCGACAATCGAGAGTCCGACTCCGCCACTTCGGCGACAACCGGGTCGAACACCGCCGGGATCGCTGACGGCCCGGAACCGGACGCCGCGGACCACTCTACCGGCCATTCGGCCGATTCGGCCACGTCCGACGAACCGGCCGCGCAGGCGGACGGCGCAGCCAAAGACGCCGCGGGCGAGGATCCGACGATCCGAGCCGCGCGCTCCGGCGACGAGCCCGAGGTGGAACCGGCGAGCGCACCGAGCGCGGGTGCCACCGTCCTGGACTTCCGGCAGCGTCCGTTGGCGACCGACGCCGCCGACGACACAGCGCAGGCCACGGCCGCCGGCCTGATCGACGCGGACGAGGTCGGTGCGGAGCCCCTGAACCTCTCCGAGTTGCAGGCCGACGACGCGTTGCTCGACGCGCTCGGCGGCACCAATCCGAGCGTGCCCGCGGATTCCGCGGACACCGGCCCCGCGCTGGAATCGCTGCTGGTCGCGTGGCGACGGGAGGTCGACGCGGCACCGATCGGTGACCTCGTGGACACCGACGCCGCGATCGCGGCGATCGCCGCGGGCAGTCGTCCTCGGCGCAAATCCCGCCGCAGGCACCTCGTTCCGGTGGCTTCGGCCGCGGCGGTGCTGATGATCGGTTTCACCGGTGTCGGCTTGGCCGCGCGGGACGCGATGCCCGGCGACATGTTGTGGGGCGTGGCGCAGGTGCTCTACAACGACCACACGCGGGAGACGATGGCCGCGACGGCGGCGCAGAGCCAGCTCGACCAGGCCGAGAAGCAGTGGAAATCGGGTCAGCGCAGTGATGCACGGGCTTCGCTCGATCTCGCGCGCGAGACCATGAAGGACGCGGGCGACCGGTTGGCGGAACTGCAAGCGCAGCACAAGGCGCTGCGGGAGCAGTTCGAGGGCGCGAACCCGTCCGACCCGTCCACCTCGGAGTCCACGTCGAGCTCGCACCACGTGCCGACGACGACCGTCGAGCCGCCCCCGCCGTCGAACCCGCAGTTGCCGCCGACGGATCTGCCCACGCCGACGTCGCCGAGCACTCCGAGTTCCTCGCAGGAACCGACGGAGCCGACGACGCAGCCCAGCGAGACCAGCGGCAGCACGGACGTGCCGTCCAGCGGCACCACGGACGGATCGACCTCCGACCCGCACAACGGCGGCGGTCTGTTCCCCCGGCCGAACTGAGAGATCCGGATCCGCGTCCACCAGGGCGCGGATCCGTTTTTCGGCGCACAAGGTCGCCTGATCGTGCTGAATTCGAGCGCGTTCCGCTCAGAGCGTGCGTAGTACCGCGGTGGGCGAGCGGCGGTCACCTGCGTGCGGTGTCACCGCCGAAACGGCCGAGCCTCGGTCAGCGGCTGCTCTCGTTCTCCGTCTCGGTGACGCCGTCGGCGAAGCCGCGGCAGTACTCCCAGCTCATGTAGTCGCTGGGGTCCGGGGAGAACGCCGGCTCGTGCGGACGCATCCGACCGTCGTGCAGCAGCTGCTCCAAGCTGGAACGCAGCAGCTCCCAGTCGTGGTAGTGCGGCTCGCCGCAATCGGTGCAGTCCACGACGATGCCGCGGACGCCACGCGGCTCCAGCAACGCCTGGTAGACCGCGAGGTCGGTGAGGTCGGAGAGGAGTTCGGCTCGTTCGTCCTCGCCTAGCGGCGGGCCGAACTCGGGGTCCTGGTCGCCGAGCTCTCTGCTCGGATCGTCCGGGTCGCCCGCGAACGGGTCTGGGGGCAGCGGATCGTGCGACACGCACGGCACGGTACCGCCCACCACGACCTGCACTTCCGGTCGGGGCGCTCGCGCGGGCGCGTACGCGCGTCACCCCACCGCTGACCATCCCTGACCAGCGGGTCTCTATCATGGGGGAATCGCACCTGCCGCTCGCGCCGGGGACGTCGTCGAACCGCGTTTCCGGTGGCCCGGTACCGCCGATGCGCCCCCGCCCGGAACCTTCGGTGACCCCACCGTTGCTTGCAGGAAGGCACACCGCCTCGCCATGACCAGCGAACTGACCGCCCCCGGATTCCCTGCGAAGTTCGCGACGCTCGGGTTGACCTTCGATGACGTGCTGCTGCTGCCGGATGAGTCCGATGTGATCCCCAGCGGCGTCGACACGGGCACGCAGCTGTCGCGCAACGTGCGACTTCGGGTGCCGCTGCTGTCGGCGGCCATGGACACCGTCACCGAGGCGCGGATGGCGATCGCCATGGCCCGCCAGGGCGGTGTCGGCATCCTGCAGCGCAACCTGTCCGTCGAGGAGCAGGCCGCGCAGGCCGAGGTCGTGAAACGGTCCGAAGCGGGCATGGTCACCGACCCGGTGACGTGCTCGCCGGAGGACACCATGGGCGAGGTGGACGCGTTGTGCGCCCGCTTCCGGATCTCCGGGGTCCCGGTGACCGATCCGGACGGCACCCTCGTCGGCATCATCACCAACCGCGACATGCGGTTCGAAGCCGACCACACCCGGCGCGTGCGCGAGATCATGACGCCCGCACCGCTGGTGACCGCGCAGGTCGGCGTGACCGCCGAAGCCGCGCTCGGCCTGCTGCGCAGGCACAAGGTGGAGAAGCTGCCGATCGTGGACAACGCGGGCAAGCTCCGCGGGCTGATCACGGTGAAGGACTTCGTCAAGACCGAGCAGTACCCGAACGCCACGAAGGACCCGGACGGCCGGCTGCTGTGCGGCGCCGCCGTCGGCGTCGGCGCCGACTCGCACGAGCGGGCGATGGCGCTGGTCGACGCCGGGGTGGACGTGCTGATCGTGGACACCGCGCACGGGCACTCCCGCGCCGTGGTGGACACGGTGGCCACGTTGAAGAAGGAACTCGGCCACTCCGTCGACGTGATCGGCGGCAACGTCGCGACCCGCGCCGGGGCGCAGGCGCTCGTCGACGCCGGAGCGGACGCGGTGAAGGTCGGCGTCGGCCCCGGCTCGATCTGCACCACCCGCGTCGTCGCCGGCGTCGGGGTCCCGCAGATCAGCGCGATCTACGAAGCCGATCAGGCGTGCCGCCCGGCCGGCGTGCCGCTGATCGGGGACGGCGGCATCCAGTACTCCGGGGACATTCCGAAGGCGATCGCCGCCGGAGCCAGCAGCGTCATGCTCGGCAGCCTGCTCGCGGGCACCGCGGAATCGCCCGGTGACCTGGTGCTGGTCAACGGCAAGCAGTTCAAGGTCTACCGGGGCATGGGGTCGCTCGGTGCGATGCAGACTCGCGGACAGGCCAAGTCGTACTCGAAGGACCGCTACTTCCAGGACGACGTGCTCTCCGAGGACAAGCTGGTGCCGGAGGGCATCGAAGGGCGGGTGCCGTTCCGCGGGCCGCTGTCGCAGGTAGTGGATCAGCTCGTCGGCGGGCTGCGGTCCGGGATGGGCTACACCGGTTCGACCACCGTGGCCGAGTTGCAGCGTGCGAACCTGGTGCGGATCACGGCGGCGGGGCTCAAGGAGTCGCACCCGCACGACATCACGATGACCGTGGAAGCGCCCAACTACACGACCCGGTGAGGCGTGGGGCTCGGACATCGTGTCCGAGCCCCTTGCTCCCGGTTACGCGGCCGAGGGCAAGTGTTCCGCCGCCCACTGCTCGAACGTGGTGGTGGGCAGGCCCAGCTCGGTGGCGAACTCGGGCCGGGCGGGCTGCCCGATCACGTTCAGGTACTCGTGGCTGGCGCCCATGCCCGGCATTCCGGCGGCGCGCGCTTCGGCCTCGGTCATGTCGGGCGCTGTCAGCTGGGTGCCCAGCGCGTCGGAGAGCACTTCGGCGATCCGTTTCATCGGCAGGAAGTCGCCTGCCAGTTCCAGCTCGACCTCGTGGAACCGCTCCGGTTCCGCGATCGCGGCCGCTGCGGCCGAACCGATATCCGCCGTCGCGACCAGGGACAGGTGCGTGTCCGGGTTGACGACGGTGACCAGGCCGCCTTCGGTGCCGCGCGGGAACAGGAATCCCATCGCGGGCAGGAAGTTCGCCATGAAGAACGTCGGCTTGAGCAGCGTCCAGCTGCGGAAACCGGCTTCGCGGACCCGGTCCTGGATAGTGCTCTTGGCGTTCAGGCTGTCCGCCACCTTCCAGCGGCCCTCGGCCATGCCGGGGGCTTCGGTGTGCTGACCGGCGCCGCTGACCGAGGTGTGCACGAACTGCGGCACTCCGGCGGCTCGCGCCGCCTTGATGAGGTTGGTGCCTTGGGTGATCTCGCCCGCGAAGTCGAATCCGTCCTCGGTGAATTCGGGCATCTGCACGGAGAAGACGGCGCGGGCGCCGTCGACCGCCGAGGTGAGGGATTCGGGGTCGCGGAGGTCTCCGGTGACCAGCTCGGCGCCGAGTGCGCGGATCGCGGCGGCGCGTTCGGTCGCGGGATCGCGCACCAGGGCGCGGACGGGCACACCGGCGGCGAGCAAGGCCTGGGCGGTGGCGCCGCCCTGCCTGCCGGTGGCGCCGGAGACCAGGACGGGTGCGGAGTTCGTGGGCATGTTGCTCCTCGAGACGTAAACGGCGGGGTCCGCCGTTTACCTTACCGTACGATACGGCGGACCCCGCCGTTTTGTGCAGCAGGAGGTGACGCCATGGCCGGCGCGCAGCGCTCGGACGCCCGGCGCAACCACGCCCGCATCCTCACCGTGGCGGAAGAGGAGGTCGCCGCCCGCGGTGCCGAGGCCTCCCTGGAGCAGATCGCCCGCACCGCCGGAGTCGGATCAGCCACCGTGCGCAGGCACTTCCCCACTCGCCGCGCCCTGCTGGAAGCGGTGTCCCACCGCCGCATCGAGGCGCTGAGCACTCGCGCCGCCGAACTGACCGGCGCGGTCGACGGCCGCGACGCGCTGCTGAGCTGGCTGGGCGAGGTGGTCGCCTACTGCGCCACCGTCCGCGGGCTGGCGGCCGCGCTGTCCTACGAGAGCCTTGAAACCGACCCGGTCGAAGGCAACTCCTGCGCCGCTGTGCTGGAGGAAGCGGGAGCGCCGTTGCTGGAGCGCGCCGTGCGAGCCGGGGCGGTGCGGCCGGACGTCGTCCTCACCGACCTGATCACGCTGATCGTCGGCATCGTGCTGGCCGTCGAACACCGCGCGGATGCCGCAGCCGAAGCCGACCGGCTGTTCCGGCTGGCCGTGGCAGGACTGAGCCCGCAGGACTGAGCTCCGCTCGACCGGCCGGTCGTCGTTGCGCGGTCCGGACGCCCGAGTCGAAAAGACCGGGGCGGATGCGAGGTGCGGGAGCGAAGTAGAGACAATGCTCCGTTGGAGTGTTGTGCGCTGGTAGGGAGGACTTGACGTGCGGGATCTGGTTGAGATCGGCATGGGCCGGACGGCCATGCGGGGGTACGACCTGGAGGACATCGAGATCGTCCCGTCTCGGCGGACCCGTTCGTCGCAGGACGTGTCGCTGGCCTGGCAGATCGACGCCTACCGGTTCGACATTCCGCTGGTGACGCACCCGACGGACGCCGTGGTGTCGCCGGCGACGGCGATCCGCGTCGGTGAGCTCGGCGGCTTGGGCGTGCTCAACGCCGAAGGGCTGTGGGCGCGGCACTCCAACGTCGAAGAGCGGCTGCTCGAGGTGGTGCGCACCGCCGAGGAGAACGAGGACCCGGGCGCCGCGATCAGCCTGCTGCAGGAGCTGCACGCGGCTCCGATCCGGCACGACCTGCTCGTGCAGTCGATCAAGGAGATCAAGGACTCCGGGGTCACGGTCGCCGCGCGGGTCAGCCCGCAGCACGCCGAGGAGCTCACTCCGGACCTGCTGGCCGCCGGGGTGGAGGTGCTGATGGTGCAGGGCACCATCGTCTCGGCCGAGCACGTCGCGCGGGACGGGGAGCCGCTGAACTTGAAGCGGTTCATCGCGGACCTCGACGTGCCGGTGATCGCGGGCGGCGTCGGCGACTACCGCACCGCGATGCACCTGATGCGCACCGGAGCCGCCGGGGTGATCGTCGGATTCGGGCAGTCCCGTTCCGCGACGACCACGCAGGTGCTGGGCATCGGGGTGCCGATGGCCACCGCCATCGCCGATGCGGCCGCCGCGCGCCGCGACTACCTCGACGAGACCGGCGGCCGCTACGTGCACGTGCTCGCCGACGGCGCGCTGTCCTACTCGGGCGACATCGCGAAGGCGATCGCCTGCGGGGCGGACGCGGTGATGCTCGGCGAGGCGCTGACCGAGGCGGAAGAGGCCCCGGGGCAGGGCTACTACTGGACGGCCGCCGCCGCGCACCCGAGCCTGCCGCGCAGCGAGATCGTCGGCTTCACCGGCGCCGGCGCCGACCTGGAGACGCTGCTGTTCGGGCCGAGCAGCGACCCGTTCGGCACGGTCAACCTGTTCGGCGGCCTGCGCCGGTCGATGGCGAAGACGGGGTACTCGGAGCTCAAGGAATTCCAGAAGGTCGGCCTGACGCTGCGGCGATGAGCCTTCCTATCGCGGTGATCTGCGCTGTGGGTCGTTCAGCGGAACCTCAGTTGCTTCCTCGCTGCGGGGTCATTTTCCCAAGTGGCTCCGCCGCGAGGGAAAATGCTGTCCTCGCGAGGAAGCAACTGAGAACCCGCCGGTAGTCCTTTTGCTCGGGTGGTCGCTGCCAGCGGCTTCGCCGTTGGAAGGCGAAGATCAAAGGTCGCTCACGCGAGGTTCGGTGGGGCTCGGTGAGGTGCTCGTTGGCGGGAATCCGCCGGGTGGAGTAGCGGAAAGCACTAGCTACCCGCGAGTAATGATGGTTAATGTGTCCGACATGGCTTCCAGCAACGGTGCTTCCCGCCACTACGACGTCGTTGTGATCGGTTCCGGCTTCGGCGGCAGCGTCGCCGCGCTCCGGCTCACCGAGAAGGGCTACCGGGTGGCGGTGCTGGAGGCCGGGCGGCGCTTCAGCGACGACGAGTTCGCGAAGACCTCCTGGGACCTGCGCCGATTCCTGTGGGCGCCGCAGATCGGCTGCTACGGCATCCAGCGCATCCACCTGCTGCGGGACTGCCTGATCCTGGCCGGATCGGGTGTCGGCGGCGGCTCGCTGGTGTACGCGAACACGCTGTACCGGCCGCTGAAGCCGTTCTACAACGACTCGCAGTGGGCGCACATCACCGACTGGGAGACCGAGCTCTCCCCGCACTACGACCAGGCGAGCCGGATGCTCGGCGTGGTCACGAACCCGACGACCACGCCGTCGGACGTGGTGATGAAGCAGGTCGCCGCCGACATGGGCGTCGACGACAGCTACCACCCGACCCCGGTGGGCGTGCACTTCGGCAAGCCGGGCGAAACGGTCGCCGACCCGTACTTCGGCGGCGCCGGGCCGTCCCGCACCGGCTGCACCGAATGCGGCGCGTGCATGACCGGATGCCGGGTCGGGGCGAAGAACACCCTGGTCAAGAACTATCTGCACCTCGCGGAGGCCGGTAGTGCCGAAGTGTTCCCGATGACCACCGTGCACCGGCTCGCCGAGGGCGATGACGGGCGCTGGCGGATCGGGACCCGGCGGACCGGGGCGAAAACGGCGTTCGGCAGCTCCGTGTTCACCGCCGACCAGGTCGTCGTGGCCGCCGGAACCTGGGGCACCCAGAACCTGCTGCACCGGGCGCGGAACCGCGGCGACCTGCCCCGGCTGTCGGCGAAGCTGGGCGAGCTGACCCGGACCAACTCCGAAGCGATCATCGGGGCGCAGGTCAGCGAGGTGGGCGAGCAGAACTACTCCAGCGGAGTCGCGATCACCTCGTCGTTCCACCCGGACGAGGACACCCACATCGAACCCGTCCGCTACGGCAAGGGCAGCAACGCGATGGGGCTGCTGCAGACCTTCCCCACCAAGGGCGGCCAGCCGGACCCGCGGTGGAAGCAGTGGCTGCGGTTCGTGCGCAACGACCCGGTGAAGGCGTTGAAGATGGCGATCGTGCGCAACTGGAGCGAGCGCACGATCATCCTGCTGGTGATGCAGAGCCTGGACAACTCGCTGATCACCCGCGTCAAGCGCGGCCTGTTCGGCTCCCGGCTCACCTCCCGCCAAGGCCACGGGGCGCCCAACCCCAGCTTCATCCCCGCAGGTGAGGAGGCCAACGAGCGGGTCGCCGAGAAGATCGGCGGCACCGCGGGCGGCACCTGGGGCGAGCTGATCGACATGCCGATGACCGCGCACTTCATCGGAGGCTGCGCCATCGCGGCGGACGCCGAGCACGGGGTCATCGACCCGTACCACCGGGCTTACGGGCATCCGACGCTGTCGATCGTGGACGGCTCGGCGATCACCGCGAACCTCGGGGTGAACCCGTCGCTGACGATCACCGCGCAGGCGGAGCGGGCGTTCTCGATGTGGCCGAACAAGGGGGAGCCGGACGGGCGTGCCCCGCAGGCGGAGGGCTATCGGCGGATGGACCCGGTGGCGCCGAAGAGCCCGGCGGTGCCCGCCGACGCTCCCGCGGCGCTGCGGCTGCCGCTGGTGTGATCGCCGGGCGGCCCCGGTCGACCGCGGTCGCGGGCGGAGCCGCTGGCCGGGTGGTGCGGGCTAGCTGGGATGATGGGTGCAGCGCACGCATCCGCCTGGAGGTTTCGACGACGTGTCCGGTATCGCCAACAGCCCTGAACAGTCCCCGGCATCGGGTCCGCCGCGCGAGGGGAAAGGGCCTGTGCTCGTCGTCGACTACGGCGCCCAGTACGCGCAGCTGATCGCTCGCCGCGTCCGCGAGACGCAGATCTACTCCGAAGTCGTTCCGCACGACACACCCGTCGAGGAGATCGTCCGGCGCGACCCGGCCGCCTTGGTCCTCTCCGGCGGCCCGGCGAGCGTGTACGCCGAGGACGCGCCGCAGATCGATCCGGCGCTGTTCGAGGCGGGGGTGCCGGTGTTCGGCATCTGCTACGGCTTCCAGGTCATGACCTCGGCGCTCGGCGGCACCGTGGAGCACACCGGCACCCGGGAGTACGGCCGCACCGAACTGGAGATCACCGGCGACGGCGGCGCGCTGCACCAGGACCTGCCCGCGCACCATCCGGTGTGGATGAGCCACGGCGACTCGGTGAGCAAGGCCCCGGAGGGCTTCACCGTCACCGCGGGCAGCAAGGACACTCCGGTCGCGGCCTACGAGGACCGGCGGCGCCGGCTCGCGGGCGTGCAGTACCACCCGGAGGTAGTGCACTCCCCGCACGGCCAGGAGGTGCTGCGCCGGTTCCTGCACGAGATCGCGGGCATCAAGCCGCAGTGGACCACTTCGTCGATCGTGGACGACACGGTCGAGGCGATCCGAGCTCAGGTCGGCGATCGGAGGGCGATCTGCGGGCTGTCCGGTGGCGTGGACTCGGCGGTGGCCGGTGCGCTGGTGCAGCGGGCCATCGGTGAGCAGCTGACCTGCGTGTTCGTGGATCACGGGCTGCTGCGCGCGGGAGAGCGCGGCCAGGTGGAGCGGGACTTCGTCGCGGCCACCGGGGTGAAGCTGGTGACGGTGGACGCCGTGGACCAGTTCCTCGGCGCGCTGGCCGGGGTCACCGATCCCGAGGAGAAGCGCAAGATCATCGGCCGGGAGTTCATCCGCAGCTTCGAGCAGGCGGCGCGGGACCTGGTCTCCGAGTCCGACGGCGACGTGGACTTCCTGGTGCAGGGCACGCTCTACCCGGACGTCGTGGAGTCCGGCGGCGGCACCGGCGCGGCCAACATCAAGAGCCACCACAACGTCGGCGGACTGCCCGACGACCTCCAGTTCCAGCTGGTGGAGCCGCTGCGGGCGCTGTTCAAGGACGAGGTGCGCCGGGTCGGCCTGGAGCTGGGCCTGCCGGAGACGATCGTGCACCGGCAGCCGTTCCCCGGGCCGGGCCTCGGCATCCGGATCATCGGCGAGGTCACGGCGGACCGGTTGACGACGCTGCGCGCCGCCGACGCCATCGCGCGCGAAGAACTCACCGCGGCCGGGCTGGACCGCGACATCTGGCAGTGCCCGGTGGTGCTGCTGGCCGACGTGCGCTCGGTGGGTGTGCAGGGCGATGGACGCACCTACGGGCACCCGGTCGTGCTGCGGCCGGTGTCCAGCGAAGACGCCATGACGGCGGACTGGACGCGGCTGCCCTACGACGTGCTGGAGCGGATCTCCACGCGCATCACGAACGAGGTCGCCGAGGTCAACCGGGTCACGCTCGACGTCACGTCGAAGCCGCCGGGCACCATCGAGTGGGAGTGATCAGGCTCCGGAAGTGAAGCGAACGGCCCGGGCGAACCATCGCGCGGGCCGTTCCGCGTCTTCGGGGGCATGAGTGAACGGACCGTTCGTCCAATCAGCTTGGACGAACGGTCCGTTCACTTCCGACGGCAGCCGGCGACCGGGGTTCGGTCGTCGCCTCGTCAGCGGCGGAGCCGGTGAGGTTCCGCCACCCGGACACCCGCACAGGCCATCCGGAGGGGACTTTCCAGAATTCGGGGGCGTGGCCCGCGGTGCGGGATGCGCACCGGGGCTACGCCTCCACCCGGGTCACGGGCGTCGTGGGCGCGGATCACGACGCACGTGATCGGGAATCACTGTTCGACGCGAACCCAGTCGATGAGGTAACGGGCATTGCCCGCCTTGATCTTGTCAACCGATTCTTGCGGCAGTCCGAAATAGGGTTCGGTCACGCCGTTGACGCCGTTCGGGAACTGGCCGCCGGTCGCGAAGTTCAGAATCATGAACTGCGGGTCGTCGTAGACCCAAGTCCAGCCGTTCTGCTCCATTTCGGCTCGGGTGATCTCGTAGATCTGCTTGTCGTCGACGGAGAAGACGAATCCGTCGGTCGTCCAGTCCACCTTGTAGGTGTGCCAGTCCGCGGGGTCCATTCCTTCGAACTGTTGCTGACCGGCGATCGGGGTGTCGCCGTGGTACTCGGGACCGTGCAGGGCGACGCTGGTCCACGGCTCGCCGACGCTTTCCATGATGTCGACTTCGCCGTTCTGCGGCCAGCCCACCTCGTCCATGTTCGCGCCCAGCGACCACCAGGCGGGCCACAGGCCCTGGCTGGTGCCGCCCTCGGGCAGCTTCAGCCGCGCCGAGTAGCTGCCGTGGGTGAACTCGAACTTGTCCTGCGTGTTGACCCGGCCCGACTGGAAGTCGTAGGTGTTCCCGTCGGGAGCCTGGAATCCGGGGGTGCTGCGAGCGTGCAGGGCCAGCGCACCGTTGGTGGCGCCGGTCGTCGCGTCGTCGTGATCGATGTAGATCGTCTCGGGGGAGTCGACGTACGCCTGCTGCTCCTGGTTGACCGTGCCGAAGTTCTCCCCGGTGACCTCGACCTTCCACTTGGACTCGTCGAGCTCGGCACCGGAGAAGTCGTCGAAGAACACCTCCGCCTTCGGCTGCGGGGCGAGAGCGGCAGGTGCGGTGCCGGCGGAGGCGGTGGCGAACGGGAACAGGCAAAGCGCGGCGAGCGTGGTGCCTGCCGCCTTGAAACCGGTTCGGGACACGAAATTCTCCTTCGCGGGGGACGTTGAAGGGTGAGAGCGCTCTCAACGGAACAGGCTGCTCACCTGAAACGTTCCGGTAAAGGCTATATCGATGCAGTCCGGGGCTGATTACGCCGATCGGCCGCTATTGGACGGGCATCGGAACCCGGTTGTGCGATTCGACGAATCGGTTATCGCCGTTTTTGCCATTATTGCACGAGCGGCCTGCCTGTTCGGGTGGATTCGAATGCCCGATTCGATGATCTCCATTCGCCGGTTCCCGGTAAAAAGGCACGGCCGAATTCTCCCCCCGAAAAGATCATGCGGAGTCTCGCCGGACGAGCTCCACAGGCAGGATCTCCCGGCCCGGCGTGACCGGTTCGCCCGCGATCAACCGGCGCATCAACTCGACCATGTGCACCGTGCGCAGCGCCGGATCCTGCCGGATCGTCGTGAGCGGGGGAGCGGTGTGCGGCGCGATCGCGGGCTGGTCGTCGAACCCGACGACCGCCACGTCGTCCGGAACCCGCCGCCCGGCCGCGCGCAACGCCCGCAGCGCGCCCACCGCCATCAGGTCGTTGGCCACGAACACCGCGTCCAGGTCCGGGACCCGCCGCAACAGGGCCGCCATGGCCCGCTCGCCGCCCTGCTCGGTGAAGCCGCCGGGCTCCGCGCGCAGCGCCGTCGCCGCCTCGTCCGCGCCGGTCGCCTCCCGCCAGCCCTGGAGCCGCTCCAGGCCCGCGTACTCGTCCTGCGGACCGGCGACGGTCACGATCCTGCGCCTGCCCAGCGACAACAGATGCTCGGTCGCCTGCCTGCCGCCGCCGACGTTGTCGTGGTCGACCAGGTGCAGGCCCCGCTCGGAGATCCACGGCCTGCCGCCGAACACCACCGGCAGCGGCAGCTCCCGCACCGCCTCCGGCAGCGGATCGTCCCGGTGCGGGGCGAGCACCAGCGCGCCGTCGACGTGCCCGGCCGCCAGGTAGCGGGCGATCCGTGCGTGATCATCCGGCCGGTGCACCATCAGCAGCACCATCTGGCTGTCCCCAGCGGACAGGTGCTGGGAGACGATGCGGACCGTGGAGGCGAAGAACGGGTCGTCGAAGAACTTGTTCTCCGGTTCCGAGAGCACCAGCGCGACCGCGCCGGTGCGACGGGTGACCAGGGCGCGGGCCGCGCGGTTCGGCACGTAGCCGAGGTCGCGAACCGCCGCCGCGACCTGGTCGCGCGCCTCGGGGCTCACCCGCGGGGACTCGTTGATCACTCGGGACGCCGTCGCGCGGGACACCCCCGCCCGAGCCGCCACGTCCTCCAGCGTCGGCCGCCCGCCGGGCACGCTCATCCGCTTCTCCCCCTTCGCCTGCACTGCGGTCGAGGCAGACATCGGATGGCAGCGTAGAGCGTGCCGGTCCACCCGATCCGGCGGCCCGGCCGTCCGAGACCGTCAGTGGTCGCGGCGTCGCATCGAGGCGATCAGCAGGAAGATGCCCACCAGCACCGCCGCGCCCGCCAACGACCATTCGATCCAGAAGTCGTTCGAGCCGCCGAACAGCACCGAACCCGAGATGATCAGCGCGAGGGCTCCCGCCACCAGCAGCGCGGTGTCCGGGCCGTCGGCCGGTCGTGCTTCGTTGCGGGCGTTCTCAGCCACGGCGCACCTCCACGCTGCCGTTGTCGGCGGACAGGTCGAGGGCCAGGTGTCCGCCGCCGGGGCCGTCGACCCCGTCGTCGTTGATCTCCATCCAGCTGTGGTCGCCGCCTGATTGCCGGTTGCCCAGGCAGTCCACGGTGCCGCGGTCCGTGGAGCAGGTCGCGGTCGCGTCCAGGCCGGGAGGCAGCAGCACCGTCACCCGGCCGTTGCCGACGCTCGCGCTGGTCTCGACCCGCTCCTCGCCGGTGAGCCGCAACTGCCGCAGATCCAAGGTGAACGTGCCGTTCGGGATGTACGGGTAGGTCTCCTGCAACGCGGTCGAAGTGTTCGCGACGATCTCCTGAGTGCGCGGCGTTCCCCACTGCCGCTCAGACGAACCGTGGTCCTCCTCCGTCACGTTCAGCAGCATCGCCAACGCGCCGATGGGCAGCGCGAACGCGATCAGCATCCGGCTGCCGCGCAAGAACGCGCCCGCCACCATGCCGACGCCGAGCACCCCCAGCGCCACGGCGAACGCAGCGGTCACGCCGCTGAACGTCAGAGCCACCGCGGAAGCGAGCACGGCTGCGCCCACCGTCAGCCAGCCGATCCACGCACGCTTCTCCTGCGGCGGCCCGGATTCTTCGTTCGGCGGTTCGGGCAGGTCCCACGCGAACGGTGCGGCGCCCAGCGGATCCCAGCTCGGCGGCTCGGTTCGCGCCGTGGAGCTCGGGTACACCCAGGTGTTCTCGCCGACCGGTGCCGCCGCGGGCGGTGCGGTGGCGACGGCCGCCGGAGCGCGATGGTTGCGGTGCAGCAGGTACAGGCCGCCGATGGCCGCCCCGAACACCAGCCAGCCGTGCGGGTAGAGCATGGCCAGCGCGGTGGGGATGCCGATCGTCACCAGCAGCGTCAGCCCCACCAGCAGGCGGAGCCGGTGCCGGTCGTCGGACGGCTCCGCGTTCGGCAGCACTCCCCACAGCGCCAGGTACAGCGCCAGGCCACCGCCGCCGGGGACGGTAGCCACCACGAACGCCACCCGCACCAGCACCGGATCGATGCCGTAGCGCCGGCCGATCGCGGCGCTGACTCCGGTGAGCTTGCGGCCCTCCCGAGGACGTGCCGGCCGGGTCTCCCACATCTCGCGCAGGGTGTCGCCGACGTTGTCGTTCCCGTTCATGCCACTCACTATCGAGGTGGCGCGCGACCGGACGCATCGGGGACGCCCCTGAGAGCCGCCCCGAATGCCCTGGGAATTCCCCGATGCACCTGATCTTGCGCGCGTGTGACCATCACCGTTGTGAGAACCCGGTCCCAACGCGAACATGATCGCGCGCACCGCAGGTCGCGGACCGCTGCGACCACCGCTCCGCACGGCCCCGCACCGTCGGCCCCACCGCAGCATCCGGGTGCCGCGCCGGAAGCCCCGACGTTGCCGCACGGGCATGTGGTGCACGGTCCGCACTCGACGGCCGGTGAGAACCATCCGAAGCTGTACCGCCGCCGCGGCGGACGGCTGGTGTCGGGTGTCTGCGGCGGGATCGCCGACCACCTGGGCGTGTCGGTGCTGAGCGTGCGGGCGACGTTCGCGGTGCTCGCCGCTTTCGGCGGCGCCGGCGTGTTCGCCTACGGGCTGCTGTGGGTCCTCGTGCCGCAGAGCGCCGGTGCCGAACCGCCCGTCACCGATCGTGAACGCCAGCAAGGCCTTGGGCTGATCATCCTGGGCCTGGGTTTGGCGGTCGCCGTCGGACTGCTCGGCATCCTGCCCGCCTGGTTGACCGGCCCGCTCGGCGTCGCTCTCGTCGGCGCGGCGGTGGTGTGGCGGGAAGCGGACGAATCGCAGCGGCGGCGATGGCGGGAAGGCGCCCGCTCCGGGATGACCGGAGCCGTCCTCGGCGGCGGTGGGCGGGCCGCGCTGGTGCGGATCATCTCCGGCGCCGCACTCGTGGTGATCGGCGCGGTGGTGTTCTTGGCGGGCAACGCCACCGTCAGCGACCTGCAGTTCGCGATGCTGTCCACGATCACCGCGCTGATCGGCGCCGCGGTGCTCACGGTGCCGTGGTGGATGCGGCTGATGCGGGACTTGGACGTGGAGCGCGCCGGTCGCGTCCGCTCGCAGGAACGCGCCGAGATCGCCGCGCATCTGCACGACTCGGTGCTGCAGACGTTGGCGCTGATCCAGAAGCAGGCCGGCTCGGAGCGCGAGGTCCGCAGGCTGGCCCGCGGGCAGGAACGCGAACTGCGGACCTGGCTCTACGGCCCCGACGGCTACGGCCGCGCCGACGGTGAGCAGGAGCCTCGGACGCAGCCGGGGGAGAAACCGCCGCAGACGCTGTCCGCGCAGCTCACGCGGGCCTGCGGTGAGGTGGAGGACGCTTTCGCGATCACCGTGCAGCAGGTGGTCGTCGGGGACTGCGAACTCGACGAGCCGCTCACCGCCGCGCTCGCCGCCGCCAGGGAGGCCGTGGTGAACGCGGCGAAGCACGCCGGGGTGAGCGAGGTCAGCGTCTACGCGGAAGTCGAACCCGAGCAGGTGTCGATCTTCGTGCGGGACCGCGGCGCCGGATTCGACCCGGAGCAGGTGTCCGGCGACCGCCACGGGCTCGCCGACTCGATCAAGGGGAGGATGGAGCGCAACGGCGGCTCCGTCCGGATCAAGACCTCGCCCGGTTCGGGCACCGAAGTGCAGATGGACATGCCGAGGAAGACCAGCTGATGAGCCGACCGCACGGGTGGTCGACGGAGGAGGACTCATGACCAGCGACGAAACGGACCGGTCCCCGGTGCGCGTGTTCCTCGTCGACGACCACGCGCTGTTCCGATCCGGAGTGCGCGCCGAACTCGCCATCGCCCCCGACCAGGTCGAAGTCGTGGGAGAGGCCGGTTCCGTCGGGGAGGCCGTCGCGGGAATCGCCCATTACGAGCCGGAGGTCGTGCTGCTCGACGTGCACATGCCCGACGGCGGCGGCGCCGAAGTGCTGCGCCGGGTCCGGGGCGAGCACCCCGACGTGGTGTTCCTGGCGCTGTCGGTCTCCGACGCCGCCGAAGACGTCATCGCCGTGATCCGCGGCGGCGCGCGCGGCTACGTCACCAAGACGATCTCCGGGCGGGAGCTGGCCGACGCGGTGTGCCAGGTCGCGGCGGGCGACCCGGTGTTCTCCCCGCGGCTCGCCGGATTCGTGCTCGACGCCTTCTCCCAGGGGCCGAACTCCGCGCCCATCGGCGACCCGGAGCTCGACCTGCTCACCCCGCGCGAACGGGACGTGCTGCGACTGCTGGCGCGCGGCTACGCGTACAAGGAGATCGCGTCGGAACTGTTCATCTCGGTGAAGACCGTCGAGACCCACGTGTCCAGCGTGCTGCGGAAGTCCCAGCTGTCCAACAGGTACGAGCTCTCCCGTTGGGCCACTGATCGCCGGTTGGTCTGAGGATCACTTCATGGGGTGGTTGATGGCGAGGTCGGTGTAGGTCCGGGCGCCGGTGATGCGAGGGGCTCGGGGCTTTCTGCTCAGCGCCACGCCGGTGAGCACCAGGGCGATGCCCAGGACCGCTCGGATACCGATCTGCTCGTCGAGGACGAGCGCGCCGAGCAGCACCGAGACGATCGGCATCAGGTAGGTGACGGTCGCGGCGGCCGTGGGACCTTCGTCGGCGATGAGGCGGTAGTTCAGGGCGAAGCCCACTCCGGTGCCGAACACGCCGAGCGCCGCGACCGCCAGCAGCGGGACCAGGTCGAAGTGCACCGGCGGGAACCCGTCCAGGGGCAGTGCGAAGGCCGCGAGGCCGGTGGCGGCGGTGAGCTGCATGGCCGCCATCGTCAGCGGAGCGGGCGCGGGCCTCCCGTCGCGGGCACCGGTCAAGTTCCGGCCGATGTGCACGTAGCCGATCCCGTAGCTGGCGGTCGCGCCGATGCACGCCACCAGGCCGATCCCGCCCGCCGCGCCGTGCCACGGCGCCATGATCAGCAGCACGCCGCCGAATCCGACGGCCAGCCCGGCCAGCATCCGCGGCGACAGCTCCCGCTGGGTGCCCGCCAGGTAGCCGAACAGGATCGTCCACAGCGGAGTCGTCGCGTTCAGCACGCCGGCCAGCCCGGAGTCCACGGTGCGCTCGCCGATGGCGAACAGCACCCACGGCAGCGCGCTCGCGAAGAACCCGGCCACCGCGACGTGCGCCCACAACCGCCGATCGCCGCGCAACCGGATGCCGCGAACCGCGCACAGCACCGCCAGCACGGCCGCTCCGAGCGCGATGCGGGTGAACGCGATCTGCACCGGTGACAGCGCGGTCAGCGCCACCTTGATCAGCAGGAAGCTGGCTCCCCACAGCAGCGCCAACGCGCCGACCCGCAGGTAGCTCGCCGGATGAGTCATTGATCGTCCCCTTCGCGAATCCGCCTCCGCCGGTAAACGGCAGGCGGGTGATCGATGTGAGCGTGCGGCCGCGAACACCACGATCCGGGGCGATAACCATTAGCACAATCGAAATAAACTGAAGTAATACATCAGATCTGCTGTAGCATCGAGGCCATGCTCGACGCCCGCCGGATGCAGGTCCTCAGAGCCGTCGTGACCGGCGGTTCGATCAGCAGCGCCGCCACCAACCTCGGCTACACGGCATCGGCGATCAGCCAGCAGATCTCCACCTTGGAGCGCGAAGCGGGCACCGCGCTGCTGGAGAAGGTGGGACGCGGCGTTCGCCCCACCGCGGCCGGGCGGCTGCTGGCCGAACGCGCCACCGAACTGGCCGCGCTGCTCGCCGACGCCGACGCCGAGCTCGCCGACCTGCGCGCGGGGCGCACCGGCGTGCTGCGCGTCCGCTACTTCAACACCGCCGGAGTCGGGCTCATCCCGCCCGCCGTGGCGAAATTCCGCGCGGAACGGCCCGATGTGCGGCTCGACCTCAAGATGATCGACGAAGGAATCCTCGGCGAGGTGGCCACCGGCGAAGCCGACGTCGCGGTGATCGTCGTCGGCCACGACGTGCCCCGAGCACGCGGAGTCCGCGTCGAACACCTCGTGGACGATCCGTACCGCGTGGTGCTGCCGCTGGGACATCCGCTGTGCGACGAGGAACGGATCGACCTCGCCCGGCTCGCCGACGAATCCTGGGTGCTGGGCGACGCGATGCGCGCAGGACCGTGCGCGGAATCGCTGCGGGAGGCCTTCGGCGCGGCCGGGTTCACGCCGCGGGTCGCGCTGGAAACCGGCGGGGACTACTCGGCGCAGGGCTTCGTCGCCGCAGGTCTGGGCGTCGGTCTGCAGCCGCGGCTCGCGATCGGGGTGCTGCACCCCGGTGTCGTCGTCCGCGAAGTGCGCCGCCCCGAGCCGATCCGCCGCATCCACGTCGCGGTTCGCGAAACGGTGGCGGACCAGCCCGTCACCCGCTCACTGCTCACGGCCCTGGCGGAAGCCGCCGCCGTCTGAACAGCTCCCGGGATCCGATCTGCACTTGATCCGGTGTCACTGGAGTGAACGCCCCTTTGACCGGTCGCACCGGTCAAAGGAGGCGTTGATCCTCACGGCCGAGTGGAGCCACCCCTGACCGGTAGGAGCGGGATAAGGAGGCATCACCTGGAACGGGTGTGGCGGCCGGTCGCCGGGGTGCGGGCTCAGACCTGGGAGTCGCTGTTGATCAGAGCTTCGCCGTCGCGGGCCACCATGCCGAGCAGGTGCCGCTCCTTGCTGGTCTTGCCGTCCTTCTTGAACTCCAGGACCACCAGCACCTTCGAACCCATGGACTTGGGACCGGACACGATCTTCACGTCGTCGATCGACTTCCAGAACGACCGGTAGGTGTCCTTGCCGACCGCCTGCAACCCCGGCCCCAGCAGCGACCAGGACTTGTCCAGATCATCCGGCACCGACGAGTAGTAGCTCTTCACCACGTCCTCGATCTCGTCCTTCGACGGCTGCTCGTCCTTCTTGCTGGACGTCGCCGAACTGGACGTGGAGCTCGTCGTCGGCGAGGCCGAAGACGTCGGGGCCGCGCTCGTGGTCGGCGCCGTCGTCGTCGACACCGGTTCCGGAACGGGCGCGGGAGCGGGAGCCGGCGCGGGCGGAGTCGGCTGCGACTGGTCCCGCGACCCGGAACCGAACGCGCTCGCCGTCAGCACTCCCACCAGCACCGCCACCAGCAGCGCCGCCGCCCACAGCAGGATCGCCTTGCGCGACGAGCCGCCACCGGACGACTCGGCGACCGCGGGCTGGCCCACCTGAGTCGGAGGATTGCCCGCGCCGGCCGGAGCCGCCGCACCCACCCGGGTCGCCGCGGCCTCGCGTTGCCTGCCGTGCGCCTGCGGTGCGGCGGCCGGACGCTGCCAGCCGGAGGAGGGCGTCGACCCGCCGGGCAGCGGCCGTCCCTCCGCCACCGCGAGCAGCATGCTCCTGGTCTGCGCCATCGTCGGGCGGTCCACCGGGTCCGGCAGCAGCAGCTGCATCAGCGCGGGAGCCAGCGGCCCCGCCTGCCGCGGCGGCTCCACCTGGCCGCGCGCCACGCGGTGCAACAGGCTGATCGCGTTCTCATCCGTGCCGAACGGCGGCTCGCCCTCCACCGCCGCGTACAGCGTGGCGCCCAGCGAGAACACGTCGGAGGCGGGTGCCGGGTCACGGCCCAGCGCCACCTCCGGCGACAGGTAGGCGGGGGTACCGGCGAGGATGCCGCTCTTGGTGACCGCGACGTCGCCGATGGCGCGGGAGATGCCGAAGTCGGTGATCTTCGCGATGCCGTTGTCGCCGAGCAGGATGTTGCCCGGCTTGAGGTCGCGGTGCACGATGCCTGCCATGTGAGCGGCCGCGAGCGCACCCGCGACCTGCGAACCGATCCGGGCCACCGACTGCGGCGGCAGCACGCCCTGCTCGCTGAGCACGGTCGCCAGGCTCTGCGACGGCAGGTACTCCATGACGAGCACCGGCTGGCCCTCGTCTTCGGCCACGTCGAAGACCACGATCGCGTTCTGGTGCTGCAACCGGGCGGCGATGCGGCCCTCGCGCATCGAGCGCTGGCGCGCTTCCTCGGTCTCCTCGTCGGTGTAACCGGGCTGGAGCAGCAGCTGCTTGACGGCGACGGTGCGATGCAGCCGTTCGTCGACCGCGCGCCACACGATTCCCATGGCGCCGCTGCCGATGCGCTTTTCCAACCGGTAACGGCCCGTGATCAAACGGCCCTCGGCGCTCACAGGTCTCTCCTGATGCTGCAGTGGTGGCGGCTTCGACGGTACTGACCGGGCCTCCCCCAAGACCGGCTCATGCTCATCGGGTTCACGTTACTGGTGCGGTGGCTGCCGAACGCACTAGGTCTGGGTGGCACGAACCGACCCGGACGAACACGCGGACCCCGACAAACGCACCGGGCCGGAGACGCGCATCGGAAGATGCCCGTCCCCGGCCCGGTGAACGACTCACCCGGACGATCAGCCCGGCAGCCGGTACGCGGAGACGTTGCCCGATTGCGGCGAGTTCGACTCGGTCGCGCCGGTCTCCTCAGTGGAGGTCGGCTGATCGGTGCTGTCGTCGGACGTCTCGGTCGGCGCCGACTCGGTCGTGCTCGGCTGCTGCGTCGTGCTCGGCTGCGACGACGGCTGCGTGGTGGTCGGCGCGCTGGTGGTCTCCTGCGAGGTCGTCTCCTCCTCGTAGGTCTCGCTCTCCGAGGACGTCGGCGGCGGCGGCGGAGGAGGCGGCAGCTGCGGCTCCTGACTGGTCCCGGTCTGGTTTCCAGTCTGTCCCGGGTCGTTGCCACCGCCTAAGAACGCGGACGTCACCAGCACCGCCACCACCGCGGCCGCGGCCAGCGCGATACCGGAGATCACCACCGGGCGCTTGCTGCGCTTCGGCCGGTCCTCCAACGCCACGTCGCTGCGCGTATCGGCACCGCCCAGGTACGCGGTGCGCGGATTCGAATCGTGCGCCGCGTAAGGGTCCTCGTCGTAGTAGGCGACCGAGGTGCTGCCGTTGCCGTAGTCCTGCCCGACGACGCTGGTCGGCTGCAGATCCGGCCTGCTACCGCCCTCCGGGCTGATCGCGGGCGGGATCGGCGCGGCCATCGTGGGCACCGAGGTGACGGCGTTGCCGTCCGCCACCGCCAGCAGCATCTCCCGGACCTGAGCCATGTCCGGCCGGTCCTCGACGCGCACCTGCATCATCGCCATCAGCGGCTGGGCCATCGCCCCCGACTGCTGCGGGGGTTCGATGCGGCCCGCGGCCACCGAGTGCAGCAGCGCCAGGGTGTTCTCGTTCAGGCCGAACGGCGGCCTGCCCTCGATCGCCGCGTACAGCGTCGCGCCCAGCGAGAACACGTCCGACGCGCCGGTGGGTTCCTGCCCCATCGCGACGTCCGGCGACAGGTAGGCGGGCGTACCCGCCAGCATCCCCGTCTTCGTCACCTGCACGTCGCCCTGAGCGCGTGAGATGCCGAAGTCGGTGATCTTCACCGTGCCGTTGTCGCCGAGCAGGATGTTCCCCGGCTTGATGTCGCGATGCACCACTCCGGCCGCGTGCGCGGCGCCGAGTGCGGCTGCCGCCTGCGCACCGATCCGAGCCACCTCCCGAGGCGGCAACGGGCCGTGGTCGGTCATCATCGCCGCCAGGCTGGTGGAGGGCAGGTACTCCATGACCAGCACCGGCTGGCCCTCGTCCTCGGCTACGTCGTAGACCGAAATCGCATGCTGGTGCTGCAGGCGTGCCGCGATGCGGCCTTCCCGCATTGCCCGCTGCCGCGCTTCCTCGGCCTCACCCGGGTCCAGTCCGGGCTGCAACAGCAACTGCTTGACCGCGACAGTGCGATGCAGGCGTTCGTCCACACATTCCCACACCACACCCATCGCGCCACTGCCGATGCGTCGCTGCACTCGGTAGCGTCCGGCGACCAGGCGACCTTCGTCGCTCACCGACGTCTCCCCGTACTGCTATCGATGCCCGCTCGGTGCGGATTCCACCCGGACGAATCCGGATCGGCACCGCCCCGTCGGGCATCGGCGTTTTTAGCGGACCGGTTCGGCCCTCCGACAAGTAACACGTTCGTTCGCTGCGACCCGGTTCGGCCGGGGGCCGGAACTGGCCGCGGTACGGCAGCCTAGCCGACGGCTTCGCGGCGTAGACCCGAAGTCGTGAGATCCGCGGTACCGATCTCGCACCGCGCACCGCGAGGTGCCGTCGTCGATCTAATCGTTCGTGCCGCCCGAAGTGTTTCCGCAGTCCACACGCGGCGTGCTCGGCTCGGCGGCGGAGTGTGTCCGCCCCGGTCCTGCGCGTGCCGCGGGTGTCCGGTTCGTGCCGGAATGAATCCGGCGGCGGGCTCGGCGGCCACGGACGCCGGAACGTCGTTGCCGCATTGTTGTGATTCCACCCCAACGGTAGCCGGTGCCCGTTGTCCGGATTCAGCGGGGGAAGTGCTGGAGTGACAGCACTTCCACCCCGATCCGCTCCGGTCGCCCGGCCGGGTCGAGGCTGAGTCGTTGGTGCAGCACCGACCGAGAACCGTCCGGATGCGCGACCTCGACGGTGGCCAGCACCAGCCGTGTCGTCTCCGCGCGCAGCAGCAGCGGCCGCACGGTGAGCACCTCGCGCCACGGTGCGTCGCGGCCGTTCGCGGGCAGGTCCGGCGTGAGTCGCCG
The DNA here is from genome assembly GCF_022828475.1 of Saccharopolyspora gloriosae. GTDB lineage: Bacteria > Actinomycetota > Actinomycetes > Mycobacteriales > Pseudonocardiaceae > Saccharopolyspora_C > Saccharopolyspora_C gloriosae_A. Next base: position 663,254 of record NZ_CP059557.1, read on the forward strand.
CCCGGCGAGCGCGGGGGCGCGGTCGAGCCGGCGGTAGAAGTCCCCGGCCGCCGCCAACGCGGCCCGCTCGCCGTCCGCGGCCGGGTCGACCAGCGCGGCCTGCGCCGCCTCCTGCGCCGCCTCCTGCGCCGCCGGGTGGTGCGCGGACCATTCCGCTTCGGTGGCGACGCCGGGCGAGAACGGTTCCGGGCGCGAGGCCGTGCGGCCGGGTTCGTCGCTCGGCGGGGAGGCCGCGCTGAGCGTGGCCGTCGCGGCCGCCGCCCCGAGCAGCAGCGTGGTGCACAGCGTTCCCACCAGGACGCGGACTCCCGGCGATTCCGGCCGGGTGGCGCTCGGCAGGTCGGTTTCGAGCAGGTCGTTGACGAGTTGTTCGGTGCGGGCCGACTCCTCCGCGCTCAGCAGGATCGGCTGCGGCACGAACCACAGCGGTTTCGGTCTGCGGCGCACCAGTTCGGCGACGGCGCCGCACTTCGAGAGGTACGGCCGGTCCAAGCAGGCGAACGCGGGGTCCACGGTGAGCGGTTCGGTGTCCGTGTCGTCGGCCGGGCCGGTCGTTCGTGCGGTGGTCGCTCGCCCGGCCGGTGCGTCGTCGGAACGTCCTTCGGGCTGCTCGTCCGGGCCGTATCGGCGCTTTGGGATCGGTGGTGCGGGCGGGTCCGGGGGCCGGGCTGTTCGGGCCTCCGGTGGTTCGTCCTGGTCCGTGTGACGGCTTCCCCTTGGTGTGGGGTTTCGGTGCCGCATCTCGGTTCGCCGAGCCTCCTTCGTCTCGCGGCCGACCGAGCGGCGGTCCCAGGTAGCCGGATCGGGCGTCACACGGCGGCTCTGGTTGCACTCCTACCTCTCACTGAGAGTGCTCGCGGGGTTCTTGAAGGGACTTCACCTGAACGAGTTTCGACGCGGGCAGGTGGTGATCCCGAACAGCCCAGACGGCCACCCTGCGTAACGTCATGTCGTGCTCAGGACGCGGCGTCGTCGGCGTAGATCCGCGGTTCCTCGCCCGAGGTGAAGCGCAGCCGTCGCCGCTGCTCGGAAACCTCGCCGTCGGCCGAGGTGATGCGCAGGGTGGTCACGGTGCTCGACGAGGCGGCGGAGACCCACAGCACCTCGATCGACGCGGCGTCGGGGTACCGAGCGGCGAACGCCGCGAAACCGCCGTCCCGCAGCCGCCCGGTCGTCATCGCGTACGCGGCCTGGAGATCCCCGCTGCGCACCGCCGCGAAGTAGTCGCCGGAGCGCGCCGCCACCACCTGCGGATCGGTCAGCGTGAGCAGCTCGTCGCGGTAGGTGATCATCGGGGACGGTCGCGGCTCGGTGGACGAAGGTTCCAGGGGAGGAGCGACCCCTGCCGGGGATTCGCCGGTGGCGGAGGGCGGCGCTTCGGTCGGCGACACCGCCGCGGAGTGCACCGGTCCCGGTAGCGGGTGGTTGAGCGGGAACGGCGGCTCCCCTTGCCGCGGCGGGTGAACCGACGTGGAGGTCGACGGGCGGACGGACGGTGCGGGCGGCTCGGCGACCAGGCGTTCCGGAGCGGCATCGGGGAACTGCGTGGCGCGCGGCATGCCGGGTAACTGCAGGCCCTCGATCGAGGTGGTCGGGCCGACCAAGGTCGCCGCGACCAGCAGGAGCCCGCTGAACACCGCACCGGACGAGGCCACCGCGAACCACGCGGCACGCCGCGACGAACGCGGCGGCGTGACGGACGCCGGCACCATGCCGAGGTCGAACTTGTGCAGCCCGCCCACGGGTGCGGTGTCGCTGAACGGATCAGTGCCGGGAGGGTCCTCGGCGGGAGCTTCGGGCGGCTCGGCGGCGCTCACCGAGACCGCCGACCGCAGCGGCGGGAGCGGACCGGTGCCGGGGAAGTCGAATCGTCCGGTGTCCGCGGAACAGGCGCTCACCGCCCGGATCCGATGCGGGCCGGCGCCCGGAGCGGGCTGCTCGATCAGCCCGCCCCAGCTGATGCTGCGGCTGGAGCCGGACGGAACCGGCCACGACGGGACGGGACGATCAGCGGTCTGAGCGCCGGTCTGCACCGGCGCAGAGGTCGCCGCCGGACGAGGCACCGCCGAAGGGGTCATGGTCGGGGAGGCTAGGCAGCACCACCCGTCTCGCGCGTCACACGAGCCGGTGATTGCCGCAAGGAGCACCCGAACGAGTTACAGATTCCCCCGAATTCATCTTGCGGAACCGTGAGGAAGCAGGTCGCCGGGCGGTCCGCTCCGGCGTGGAGCGGACCGCCGCGTTCACTGCGCGATGGCCACCTGCCGACCCCGGTGGACGATCAGTAGTCGTTGTTGCGGAACTTCGACTGGCTCGTCTGCAACGCCTTGAGCGAAGCCGCGCCACCGCCCGCACCGAGCAGCATCGCGAACACGTCAGCGCCCCAATCTCCACCGAGGGCGATCAGCAGGCCCAGCACCGTGACGCCGACGGTCGCTCCCGCGACCGGCAGGCGCTTGCGCGCGAAATCGACCACGGGCTGACCGCCGGGCCGCTTCTTCGCCGCCGAGGTCAGCATTCCCAGATAAGCCCCGTGCCCGACGGCGGCGGCCACCGCCACCAGAGTCACGAGCAAAGCGACGATCCCGATGAGTGCACCCATGTCACCAGTCTGCCCTCTCCGGAGTCGGTCCGGTATGGGTGATTTCCCGGAGGCCCTCGCCGGGCAAGTTCGCCGCCGAGCTGGGATTGCGCCGCGGGACGGGCAAGTGGTTGTGCCGATCCACTGGATTGGGATCGGCATCACGCATAAGTTCTCAGGCTATGAGTGATCGCCCGGCTGGTTCCCCTGCTCCTGGCCGCCCGGACCCGTACTCCCTCGCAGGCAAACGCGCGGTCGTCACCGGCGCCGCCAGCGGCATCGGCACCGCCGCCGCCCGCCGCCTCGCCGCAGGCGGCGCCACCGTCATCGTCGTCGACCGAGAAGCCGAAGCCGTACAACTGATCGCCGAGGAAATCGGCGCCGAAGTCCGAATCGTCGATCTCGAAGACCCCGAGGCGGCCGCACCCCTGGGCGAGTACGCCGACATCGTCGTCAACAACGCAGGCCTGCAACACGTCGCGCCCGTGCACCAATTCCCGCCGGACACGTTCACCAAGCTGCTGAAAGTGATGCTGGAAACCCCGTTCCGGCTGGCCCGCGCCGCCCTGCCGGGAATGTACGAACGAGGCTGGGGCCGCATCATCAACATCTCCTCCGTGCACGGGCTGCGCGCCTCCCCGTACAAGAGCGCCTACGTATCCGCGAAACACGGCCTGGAAGGCCTGTCGAAGACCATCGCGATAGAAGCAGCGGGCTACGGAGTCACCTCCAACTGCATCTGCCCCGGATTCGTGCGAACCCCACTGGTCGAACGCCAAGTGGCAGAACAGGCAGAACTCCACAGAGTCCCGGAAGAACAGGTCGTAGAAGACGTTCTCTTAGCCCGAACCCCGGTAAAACGCCTGGTGGAACCGGACGAGGTAGCCGATCTCATCTACTGGCTGTGCGGCCCCAACACCGCCTCGGTAACCGGCTCCTCCTTCCCCATGGACGGAGGCTGGACCGCACACTGACCTTCACGGCGGGAAGCCTTCCCGGGCTTGGCGTGTGGGCGGGGGTTTTAGAGCCTTCCCCGGCTTGGCGTGTGGGCGGGGGTTTTAGAGCCTTCCCCGGCTTGGCGTGCGGGGCGGGTTTTAGGGCCTTCCCGGGCTTGGTGTGTGGTTGGTGTGGTGCGTGGAAGGTCGTCTTTAGTGATTACTTCCAGGGCTCGTTTGTCTGAGGTGTCCGGGTAGCGGAACCTCAGCGGCCTTCTCGCTGCGGGATCCATTTCTCATGTATGTCCGATACACAGCGAAATGGCTGTCCTCGCGAGAAGGCCGCTGAGAACCCGCCGGTGGTCGTTTTGCGTGGGTGGGCTATGCGCTGACGCGCATCCAGGCACGGCCTTCGGCCGCAAGGCACGGCTTCGCCGCAAGGCACGGCTTCGCCGCAAGGCACGGCTATCGCCGCGAGGCACGGCCTTTGGCCGCGAAGCACGGCTATCGCCGCGAGGCACGGGCTTCGGCCGCAACGAAGTGAAGGGAGTGCGCCCACACGTCGAGCCTCGTCAGTGCCCGAGCCGCCCCCGGCCCAGGCGGAGGAGGATCATGGCGAGTTCTCGGCCTTCTGGTCCCAGGTCTCGGTAGCGGGCGAGTACGTCCATTTCGCGGTTGTAGACGATTCGGGGGCCGCCGTCGGCCATTCTGGCCTCGCCGACCTGGCGGGAGACCTCGGCGCGGCGCTTGATCAGGCGGAGGATCTCGGCGTCGAGGTAGTCGATCTCCTCGCGGAAACCGGAGATGGCCTCCGTGGCCGGACGCGTGGCGTCGGTCGGTTCGGGCTGGTTCTGGTCACCGTCCACAGCGGCGTTCATGACTCGTCCTCCGAATCGGCCCCACCCCGGACCGGACATGTGAAACGCCCCGAGTCCGAGGACTCCGGGGCGTCGTAGTGGTGTGCGCTCACACGGCTACGGGCGTCGGAATCCCGGTCCGCCCGTAGTAAAAGTTCGCGCAGGAGATGCGCTTCCGCGTCAGCACGTCGCCCAGTCTGCCACAGCCCGCAACCCATCGGCCATCAGCCGGGAGGGTTCTCCCGGTGGATGGGAACGGTCGTCGGGGATCCGGCACCCGGGCGCGAGCGGGGAGCTGTCGGGGGCGGCCGGTAACGTGGATCGGCGATGAGCACCCTCTTCGATCTCCCGCATGACGGTTCCTCCGAGTCCGGTTCCGGCCCGGCGGGGCACGAACCGGACGCCCTGCTCGCGGGCCTGAACTCGCAGCAGCGCGATGCCGTGGAGCATTCCGGTTCGCCGCTGTTGATCGTCGCGGGCGCCGGGTCCGGCAAGACCAGGGTGCTCACCAGCCGCATCGCGCACCTGCTCGCGCAGGGCGTGCACCCCGGCCAGATCATGGCGATCACCTTCACCAACAAGGCCGCCGCGGAGATGAAGGAACGCGTCGGCGACCTGGTGGGCCGCCGGGCGAACGCGATGTGGGTGTCCACGTTCCACTCGATGTGCGTGCGGGTGCTGCGCCGCGAGGCGAAGACGCTGGGGTTGTCGTCGAACTTCTCCATCTACGACTCCGACGACTCGAAGCGGCTGATCACGATGATCGGCCGGGAGCTGGAGCTCGACTCGAAGCGCTACCCGGCGCGGACCCTGTCGATCCAGGTGTCGAACCTGAAGAACGAGCTCGTCACGCCGGAGGAAGCGGCCGAGCGCGCGGGCAACGACATGGAGCGCAAGGTCGCCCAGGTCTACGCCGCTTACCAGCGCAGGCTCGTCGACTCGCAGGCCATGGACTTCGACGACTTGATCATGCGCACGGTCGACCTGCTGCGGGACCACCCGGACATCGCCGAGCACTACCGGCGCCGCTTCCGGCACGTGATGGTCGACGAGTACCAGGACACCAACCACGCGCAGTACGCACTGGTCCGCGAGTTGGTCGGGACCGAGGACACCGAGCTGGGCACCCCGCCCGCGGAGCTGTGCGTCGTCGGTGACGCCGACCAGTCGATCTACGCGTTCCGCGGCGCGACGATCCGCAACATCGAGGAGTTCGAGCGCGACTACCCGCAGGCGCGCACGATCCTGCTGGAGCAGAACTACCGTTCCACCCAGACGATCCTGACCGCGGCGAACTCGGTGATCCGCCGCAACCCGAACCGCCGGGACAAGCGGCTGTGGAGCGAAGCGGGCGATGGCGCTCCGATCGTCGGCTACGTCGCGGACAACGAGCACGACGAGGCGGCGTTCGTGGCCGGCGAGATCGACCGGCTCGTCGACGACGGCGAGGTCACGTTCAACGACATCGCCGTGTTCTACCGGACCAACAACCAGTCCCGCGTCTTCGAAGAGGTCTTCATCCGCCTCGGCCTGCCCTACCGCGTGGTCGGCGGCGTGCGGTTCTACGAGCGCCGCGAGGTCCGGGACGCGCTGGCCTACCTGCGGGTGCTGGACAACCCGGACGACACGGTGAGCTTGCGGCGCATCCTCAACGTGCCCAAGCGAGGCATCGGGGATCGGGCGGAGGCGGTCGTCGCCGCGCACGCCGATCAGCAGCGGATCTCGTTCGCGGCGGCGCTGCGGATGGCCTCGCAGAACCGGATTCCGGCGTTGGCGACCCGCGCGCAAAAACAGATCGCCGGGTTCGTGGCGCTGCTCGACGAACTCGGCGAGATCGCCCGCGAATCCGATGTGGCCGAGGTCCTCGACAAGGTGCTGGAACGCACCGGCTACCGCGGTGAGCTGGAAGCCAGCGACGACCCGCAGGACGCGACGCGGGTGGAGAACCTGACGGAACTGGTGACGGTGGCCAGGGAGTTCATCGAGGCCCGCGCGCCCCAAGCCGGGGAAGTGGCGGCCGATGCCGCCGACCCGTCGGCGGAGGCCGTGGTGGCCCCGCCGGAACCGGCCGTGGAGGACACCGAGGAACAGGCGCTGGGCCTGCCCGCCGACGACTCGCTGTCGGCGTTCCTGGAGCGCGTGTCGCTGGTCGCTGACGCCGATTCGCTGCCGGAGTCCGGCGACGGCGTGGTCACCTTGATGACCCTGCACACCGCGAAGGGCCTGGAGTTCCCGGTGGTGTTCTCCACCGGCTGGGAAGACGGGATCTTCCCGCACATGCGGGCGCTGAGCGACCCGGCGGAGCTCGCCGAAGAGCGCAGGCTCGCCTACGTGGGCATCACCCGCGCCCGGCAGCGGCTGTACTTGTCGCGGGCGTTGATGCGTTCGGCGTGGGGCCAGCCGATGACGAATCCGGCTTCGCGGTTCCTCGGCGAGATCCCCGAGGAGTTGCTGGACTGGCGCCGCATCGAACCGGAGCGCTCCGCACCGCAGGTGCGCAGCACCTGGGGCGGGCGCAGCGGCTTCGACCGGGGAGGTTCGGACTCGGCGCAGGCGTCGGTGGCGGCGCGCGGGCTGCGCAGCACCGGGGCGCCCGGCTGGAAGGACACAGTGTCGATCAAGCTGGACGCCGGGGACCGGGTGACGCACGACAAGTACGGCCTGGGCACCGTCCTAGCCACCGAAGGCGAAGGGCCGCGCGCCACAGCGACGATCGACTTCGGCAGTGCGGGAACAGTCCGCTTGATGCTCATCGGCAGCGTTCCACTTACTAAGCTCTGAGCTGGTTTTGCGGCTCTTTTTGCTTGGGTGGTCGGGTGGCGGAACCTCAGCTGTCTTCTCGCTGCGGGATCTTTTTCCCTAGTGGCTCCGCCACGAGGGAAAAAGCTGTCCTCGCGAGAAGACAGCTGAGAACCCGCGGGTGGTCGGTTTTTTGACGTGGGCTATGTGCTTCGCACATCCAGGCACGGCTTCGCCGTAAGGCACGGCCTTCCGGCCGCGAGGCATGGCTTCGCCGTAAGGCACGGCCTTCGGCCGCGAGGCATGGCTTCGCCGTAAGGCACGGCCTTCGGCCGCGAGGCATGGCTTCGCCGTAAGGCACGGCCTTCGGCCGCGAGGCATGGCTTCGCCGTAAGGCACGGCCTTCGGCCGCGAGGCATGGCTTCGCCGTAAGGCACGGCCTTCGGCCGTGAGGCGGGTGGGGCTTCGCTCGCCCTTTGCCGCACCTAGGGCACGGCTTCGTCGCGAGGGTTGTTTTGCAGGTTTGCGGGATGCGTCGTCGGCTGTGTGGAGTCGTCGTTCAGCGGGTTGGGCTTGTTCGGTCGAAGTGCATGGAGAGGATCAGGGCGAGGTCGCGGAAGGCCGGGATTTTGCCGAGTGCTCGTACCAAGGTGCGGTAGGCGGGTTCGAGCCGGTCCAGGCCGGGCAGGTCGAAGAACGTGCGCTGCCGGTCCAGCAGCAGGCCCGGGACCGCCCGCTCCAGCTCGGCGCCGCTGCGCACTCCCCAGGTCAACCGGGCTTTGGCCGCGCGCACAACTCGGTTCACCACGGCCCAGCGCACTGCCAGCGGGCTGTGCACGTCGCAGATGAGGTGGCCGCTGGGGAAGTGCTCGGTGATCCGACGCAGCAGCGCGATGCCTTCAGCGGGCTCCAGGTACATGGTGAGGCCTTCGGCGATCACCAGGGCGGGCTTGTCGGCGGGGACGTCGCGCAGCAGGTCCGGCGCGGTCACCGAGGACGCGATGGTGTGGTGGTGCTCCCGCCCCGGGTAGATCCGGTTGCGGAGTTCGATCACCTCGGGGAAGTCGACGTCGTACCACTCGACGCTCGGCGGCGGATCCAGCCGCCGTCCGCGGCTGTCCAATCCGCAACCGAGGTGCAGCACTGTGACATCGGGATTCGCGGCCAACCGCTCGGCGGTGAGGTCGTCGAACGCGCGCCCGCGTATCGCGATGGACAGCGCGTCGTCTCCGCGCAGCCCGGTCGAGTCGAAGTCGTGGTCGATGCGCCGGACCGCCTCTTCGGCGTACGGGTCGTGCAGCACCGGGTTCGCGCTCCGGCTGTGCAGCGCCCGGCCGTAGAGAGTGGCGAGCATGGTGGCGCGGGTACCGGTGAAATCCGCCTTCTCCAACGGCATGCGAGGCCCTCCCCAGAAGCGATGTGCGGGCGACTGGAGGAAACCCTGCGCTTCTTCGCGCTCATCCGCGAGGAGATATGCCCACGCTCACGGGGAAAGGCGAGCTGGACGGAGCCGAACGGGGCGGACGGCCGTTGTGCAGCCGGCCATCCGCCCCGGTGGATCAGCTGACCTCGACGCCGCGGGCGCTCAGCCAAGGCATCGGGTTGATCTTCTTGCCGCTGGCGTTCCACACCTCGAAGTGCAGGTGGGTGCCGGTGGAGAAACCACGGTTGCCCATGGTGGCGATCTGATCGCCCGCCTTGACCTTCTCGCCTTCGCTGGCGGTGATGGTGTTGACGTGGCCGTAAACGGTGATCGTGCCGTCCTCGTGCTGCACGCGGACCCACATGCCGAAGCCGCTGGCCGCGCCCGCTTCGATGACCACGCCGTCCTGGGCGGAGACGATCGGGGTGCCCTTGCTGTTGGCGATGTCGATGCCGTAGTGCGTGGTGCCCCAGCGGCCGCCGAAACCGGAGGTGAAGGAGCCTTCGGCGGGCTTGACCACCTTCGGCCGCTTGGCCTCTTCCTCGGCGGCGATCCGCTCGGCTTCTTCTTCCGCGCGCTTCTCGGAGATCCGCTCGCTCTTGGCGAGCTTCTCGACCTCGGAGCTGCTGTCGGCCTTGGTGACCGGCAGCATCTCGGGCGCGGGCGCGGAGCCGCCCATGCCGCTGCCGGAATCATCGGTCGCGGCGGTGCCGAACGAGGCGGCGGCATCCTGGCCGGAAGCCAGCGGGGTGATGCCGTCCTGGTCGGGTGCGGGCTCGCCGCTGGCCATCGACTGGCCGGCCGCGGCGAAGGCTCCTGCGGCGACGGCGGCGACGACCAAGCGTCCGCGAATGACTGACGGTGGGGTGGAGAACCGCCGCTGGCGCTGATGCGGGGGATCGTGCGGGGACGACTCCTCGGCGATCGGGGCGCCGCCGGGGGAGCGGTGTCGAGACAAGGCCTGCCCTTCCGTCTCGGGGAGTCCGTCACTGGCTCCCGGACGGGGTTCCGGGGCGCCGGTCGGGGTAACCGGCAAGTCGTGATCGGACCGTGACAACGGACCGGGGGACAGTAACCAGGCTGATCCCCTAGGGGCAAATCCCGATCAGTGGCCGTTCGCTCACGCACAGTGTCGAACAGGAGGTCGGCGGGCTCGGTGGCGCAAGGTGAAACCGCGATCCGGGTGGCGTTACCGAGTGGCACTGCCTGCCGGTTCGTGATCGAGGAAGACGCTCCCATTTGGACTATGGAGACGGGGCGGTTTCGCTTCGCCCGGTAATGAGACACGCCGGAATGTGGTGCAAGTCACAGTAAAAACAACGCAACGCACCCAACCTTGATGACCCTTACGGGATCTCAAGTGGTTCAAGTGCGCCGTGCGCCCCGGTTATTCCCGGCCGCGCGAGACAGGCGATCACGAACACAACCGCCGCCGGTGGCCGATCCTCCGCGACCGTCCGTAGCGGGTCCGCAGATCCCCAAGGGGAAACCGGTCGATCGGTTGCTAGCGTCGGCGCGGTGAGCGCACGGCCCGATCTCCCGTTCGAAACTTCGGAGGCGCAGATGAGCCGTCCGGCGGCGCCCGAACCCGTCGGCCCCCCGGCAGGTCTCACCGCGGCGATCGCGTTGTCCGCGCTCGGTGCACTGCTCACCGGGCTCGCCCCGCTGCTGAGCCTGGTCACGCCCGACATGCCCGCGGCTTTCCCGGCCTGGCCGGTGCTGCTGCTCCTGGCGCTGATCCCGGCCGTGCTCGCCGGGCTGTCCCGGCGCGCACGCCCCGCCGTGGCCGCCGCCGTTCTGCTCGGCCCCGCGGTGCTCGCGCCCGGTCGGCTGGTGCACGACGCGCAGCTCGTCGTCGACGCGGGCCTCGCCGCCCGGCCGGAGCTGCTGCTGCCGGACACGCTCGACCCGCTCGCCCCGGCCTTCGGAACCTGGGTGCTGCTCGCCGGGCACCTGCTCACCCTCGGCGCGGGCGTCCTCGCGCTGATCGCGGGGCGCGGGCTGTTCGACCACGCGGGCGGCACCTCCTTCGGCGGTGATCCCTTCAGCGGACTTTCCGTCAGTGACGGCTCGTCCGACGACTCCTCCGGCGCGGCCGGAACGACTTCCGCCGCCGGAGCTCGCAGGCAGGGACTGCTCGCGCTGGTGCTGTGCGTGACCGCCGTCGCCGCGGTCGGCCTGCTGATGGGGCCGTTCACCTCCGACGACCCGTACCTGCTGGCCAAGTCCGCGGTGGACGCGCCGGTCGCCGTCGCGGTCGGCAGCCTGCTGCTCGCGCTCGCGGTGCCCGCGGCCGCCGCGTTCATGGCCGGGGCGACCGATCCGGAACTGGTGCGCGGCGGACTGCTCGGCCTCGCCGCCGGACTGGCCGCCGCCGTGGTGCCGCCGCTGCTGGCGGTGGCCGTGCTGCCCCGGCTGCAACTCGGCTGGGGACCGGTGCTCGGCCTGGCAGGGGCCGTCGCGCTGGTGGCGCTCGCAGTGCCGGGCGGGCGCAGCCCCGACCGCGACCGCAACGACGTGGCGTTGCCCGCGCTGACGAAACTGCTGCGGACCTCGGGCGGGCTGTCGCTGGCCGCCGGGGCGCTCGCGATCGCGGCGGCGCTCCTGCCGCACCTGGAGATGCCCAGCTGGGTCGACGATCCGTCGCTGTACCCCGCGCGGCTGCTGTGGCCCGGCGGCATCGTGCTGGTGCTGCTCGGCGCGGGCCTGCTGGTGCCGCGGACCGCCATCGCGCTGCGCCCGACGCTGACCGTGGCGTGGGCGACGCTGCCGCTCGCGGGCGCCGCCGCGCTGGACACCGTGCTCACCTCCACCCAGGTAGCGGGGGCGAGCGCCGGACCGGGCGCCTGGGCGTCCGGGGCGGCGATGGCGCTCGCGGTGCTCGCCGCGATCGTGGCCGCGCTGGCGGGCGGCGTGGAACGCGACGACGTGGACCTCACCGAGCGGGACTGGCGGCCGGTGGTGGCGGTGCCCGCCGGGATCTCGGCGCTGCTGGGACTGGCGGCGGTCCTGCTGCCGGTGCTCGCCGCCCCCGACTACACCGCGCCGGGCGTGTTCACCGAGTTCGGCACCACCTCGTGGGGCCTGATCGGGGCCGGTGTCGCGGTGCTGATCGCCGCGGTGCTCGCCGCCCGCAGCCGTCCCGCGCGGGCGGTCGCACTGCTCGTCGGTGCCGCGCTGGTGATGGCGGTGCGCGCGCTGGAGTTCCCGCTCACCGCGGGCCGCACCGAAGGCGGCACTCCCGCGCTCGGACTGTGGTTCGCGATCGCGGCCGCCGTGGCGCTCTTGATCACCGCGGCCCTCGCCGCCCGCCGAGACTGAACGCCTTTTCGCGAGGAATCGAACGGTCCCGTACCCGGTGGATCCGGCGCTCTTCCGGCTCATCCTGGCCGATAGCGCCGTCCCGAGGTGCGGCGGTAGTCCAAATTGCGGCGGTCACGCTGCCTGCATCGGCGGTGGACTAGGGAGCCAGGGAGCTCGCGGTGTGGGGCGTCCCCCACGCGGTGGCGACACCGCAAGGGCAAGTGCCGGCGCCAGGGAGCTCATCGGCGGGGAGGCCTGCCGTGGGGGCGGGGGGGCGACCGGTTCCGAGTCGGCCGCCGCGAGGTGGACGAGGCGAACCAGCCGGTTCGACTCGCTCCGGCGGAATCTCACCGGGCCGGAAAAACCGGCGAAATTGTGTTCTGCGTCCCCTTGACGGCCCCCCAAGGGGTGTTCCGTTCGTCACTCAAGCGGCTCATCCAGCGGTTTCAACCCGGCGAAATAGCCGGTCTGGATGCATTCACCTGCGGCGATCGGGCCAATGGGGTGAGCCAGTTCACCGGGTGCGGCGCACCGGCGGTCCTCGCAGGTCGCTATCGTCGCCGAGTCCGACACCGACGTCGCAGGAGAGTCGAGTGGACCTGTACGAGTACCAGGCGAAGGAACTCTTCGCTTCCCACGGAGTGCCGACGCTGCCCGGTTCCGTGGCCGTAACCCCCGAAGAGGCCAAGGCAGCCGCCGATGAACTCGGCGGGCCCGTGGTGGTCAAGGCCCAGGTGAAAACCGGGGGCCGTGGCAAGGCCGGCGGCGTGAAGCTGGCGGAGACGCCGGACGAGGCCCAGACCAAGGCCGAGGCGATCCTCGGTCTGGACATCAAGGGTCACGTGACGCGTCGTGTGCTGATCACGACCGCCTCTGACATCGCCGACGAGTACTACTTCTCCTTCCTGCTCGACCGCGCCAACAGGAACTTCCTGGCCATGGCCTCGGTCGAGGGCGGGATGGAGATCGAGGAAGTCGCCGCGACCAAGCCCGAGGCGCTGGCGCGCATCGCGATCGACCCGATTCAGGGCGTGGACGCCGCTAAGGCCCGCGAGATCGTCGAAGCCGCCAACTTCCCGGCCGAGGTCGCCGACCAGGTTGTCGACGTGATCGTCAAGCTGTGGGAGACCTTCGTTTCGGAGGACGCCACGCTCGTCGAGATCAACCCGCTGGTCAAGGACCCGCAGGGCAAGATCATCGCGTTGGACGGCAAGGTCACGCTGGACGAGAACGCAACGTTCCGGCAGCCGCAGCAGGCGGAGCTGGTCGACGCCGAGGCGGAGGACCCGCTGGAGGCGAAGGCCAAGGCCAAGGGCCTCAACTACGTCAAGCTGGACGGCGAGGTCGGCATCATCGGTAACGGTGCCGGTCTGGTCATGTCCACGCTGGACGTGGTGGCTTACGCCGGTGAGGCGCACAACAGCGTCAAGCCCGCGAACTTCCTCGACATCGGTGGCGGCGCGTCCGCCGAGGTCATGGCCGCCGGGCTGGACGTCATCCTCGGTGACAACGACGTGAAGTCGGTCTTCGTCAACGTCTTCGGCGGGATCACCGCCTGCGACGCCGTGGCCAACGGCATCGTGCAGGCGCTGAAGATCCTGGGCGACGACGCCACGAAGCCGCTGGTCGTCCGCCTCGACGGCAACAACGTCGTGGAAGGCCGGCGCATCCTGGCCGAGGCGAACCACCCGCTGGTCACCTTGGTCGACACGATGGACGGCGCGGCCGACAAGGCCGCCGAACTTGCTGCTGCGGGGGCGTGACCCATGGCCATCTTCCTCAATGACAACAGCAAGGTCATCGTTCAGGGCATCACCGGGTCCGAGGGCACCAAGCACACCGCGCGGATGCTGAAGTCGGGCACCAACGTCGTCGGTGGTGTCAACGCCCGCAAGGCCGGGCAGACCGTCGAGATCGAGGGCAAAGAGCTCCAGGTCTTCGGCACCGTCGCCGAGGCGATCAAGGAGACCGGCGCCGACGTGTCGGTGCTGTTCGTGCCGCCGAAGTTCGCCAAGGACGCGGTCGTCGAGGCCATCGACGCCGAGATCCCGCTCGCCGTGGTCATCACCGAGGGCATCCCGGTGCACGACTCGGCGTACTTCTGGGCGCACGCGAACGCCACCGGCAACAAGACCCGCATCGTCGGGCCGAACTGCCCCGGCGTGATCTCGCCCGGCAAGTCCAACGCGGGCATCATCCCGGCGGACATCACCGGCCCGGGCAAGATCGGTCTGGTGTCGAAGTCGGGCACGCTGACGTACCAGATGATGTACGAGCTGCGGGACATCGGTTTCTCGACCGCCGTCGGCATCGGCGGTGACCCGATCATCGGCACCACGCACATCGACGCGCTCCAGGCGTTCCAGGACGACCCGGAGACCGAGGCGATCGTGATGATCGGCGAGATCGGTGGCGACGCCGAGGAGCGGGCCGCGGACTACATCAAGGCCAACATCACCAAGCCGGTGGTGGGCTACGTCGCCGGGTTCACCGCGCCGGAGGGCAAGACGATGGGCCACGCGGGCGCCATCGTGTCCGGTTCGTCGGGTACCGCTGCGGCGAAGAAGGAAGCTCTGGAGGCCGCCGGCGTCAAGGTCGGCAAGACCCCCAGCGAGACCGCGAACCTGATGCGCGAGATCGTCAAGGGCTGATTTCTCTTTTCCACGACCGGGGCCGGGCACCTTGTTTGGTGTCCGGCCCGGTCATTTCGCGTCCGGAATCGCTGCATCGGACGAGGTCAGCGGGTGTTCCGCGGTCGCGTTTCGGTCTGTTGCGGTGAACTTCTCCACAATTGCCAACCAGAGGTACTCGCAGTCGCGGTTCGCTGCTCATGAGCCTTGCCGGTGCGGTGGCCGCGTGGCCGGTGACCGGGGTGAACGGGCGGAGTTCGGTTCGGTGCGGGCACTTCGGGCGGATGACCACGGACGGTCCTGCCCGTTCGGCGACTGAATCACAGTCCGATACCGTTTCGAGTGTCACTCTTCCGAGATGACACTTGCGTTCTCCTGACCCTCGGCGAGGAGGAGTCCTCTCAATCATGTCCACGCCCTACGGTGCGCCCCCGCCCCACCAGCAGGCACCTCCGCACGCAGGGCCTCCTCGTGCGGAGACGCCGCAGCCCGGTGACGCGGGCGGCACCGACCTCAAGTCCATCCTGCCGCTCGTGGCCGCGGGTGCCGGGCTGATCGCGTACGTCCTCGGCTTCTTCGACCCGGCCGCCGTCGGGATCATGACCGGAACCGCCGGGCTCGCGATCATCGGGACCGCCGTGCTGATGGGGCTGCGGAAGCTGCCGAAGACCCCGAACACCCTGGTCGCCGCAGCCCCGCTCGCGGTCTACGGCCCGCTGGCGCTGCTGCAGGCCGTGGTCGGCGGAGTCGCGGGCAGCGTCACGATCGGACAGCTGGTCCTGGCTCTCGTGCAGGCCGCCGCCGTCGTCGTGCTGGTGCTGGCCGACGCGGAGGTCGTCACGTTCTCCGGCGGCGGCAAGAAGCCCGAACCGCGTGGGCGTCAGCAAGGTCCGAACACCGGCCCGTTCCCGCCGCTCGGCGGTCCCGGTCAGCCAGGTCCGGGCGGCCCCGGCGGCCAGCCGCCGTTCGGGCAGCAGCCCGGCCAGCCCCAGCAGCCGTGGGGTCCGCCGCCGGGGCAGCCCGGTTACGGCGGACCGCAGGGCGGTCCCGGTCAGCCGCCGCCCGGCGGTCCCGGCCAGGGCGGTCCCGGGCCGGGCGGCCCGGGGTATCCCGGCCAGAGCGGCCCTGGTGGTCCTGCTCAGCCGCAGGGCGGTTACGGCCAAGGGCCGGGCGGCTACGGCGGCCCCGGCGCTCCAGGCGGCTACGGCGCTCCTGGTCAGCAGTCGGGTGGCCAGCAGCCGGGCGGCCCGGACAGCCCCGCGAGCGGATCGCCCACCGGCGACCCCGGCCCGGTCTCCGGCCCCCAGTCGCAGGTCCCCGACGGCCCCGAAGGAACTCGGCAGATGCCGTACCCGGGTTCGTCGAGCTGACCGAGGAGGCGGCCGCACAACGAGAGTTGTGCGGGCGTCCGGGCAGCGGAACCTCAGCGGTGGCCGCTGACAAAACGAGGTCAACACTCGAACTGGAAGAGTGCCGAAGGGCGCCGACCGCATTCGCGGCGGCGCCCTTCGCGTGTTCCGGGGCCGGACGGCTGCGACGGACTCTGCGTGATCGGCGTCGCCCGATGGGCGGACGCTGCGGCGAGTCATGGGGGGTGGGTGCGGAACCGGGTGCGAGATTCGGCCGCATGCCGCTGATCGAATCGCCGCCCGATCCGGACCTGGTGCCCGAGCTCGACTCGGAGGAACGCGACCGGATCGGGGCTGGACGTCTCGGCCTGGTCGTGGTCACCACGATCCTGCTCGGCTACCTGCTGGCCGCCACGCTGCTCGCGCTCACCGTCGGCACCGCCCGCGGCGCCGACGTCGGCCTGCCGACCTTGTTGGCCGCGGCCGTGCCGGGCTGGCTGGCCGCGCACCAGGTGCCGCTGGTGATCCTCGGTGCGCCGCTGTCGGTGCTGCCGTTCCTGCCGACCGTCGCGCTCGGCCTGCTGATCGCGGCGGTCACCGCCGGTTTCCTGCGCCGCTACGAACTGACCGAGGCGCACGGCGCGGCCCGGGTGATCGGCGTGATCGGGTTCTCGCACGCGGCGCTGGGAGCGTCGTTGGCCGCGCTGCTCGGCGGAGTCGTCGAGGCCTCGGTGCCAGGGGCGTTCCTGCGCTGCGGGCTGATCGCCGCCGCGGCCTCGGCCGCCGGAGCCTGCCGGTACGGCGAGATGCTCGGCCACCTGCGGGGGCTCGCCGGGCCGACGATCAGCGCGGGGCTCCGCGGCGGGCTGCTGGCCTGGGCCTGCCTGCTCGGCGCAGGCGCGCTGGTGGCGGTGAGCGCACTGTGCCTGTCCGCGCCGCGGGTCGGGGACATGCTCGGCAGGGCGGGCTCGGCGGGGGACGCCTTCGGCATGCTGCTGCTGTCGCTGCTGTACCTGCCCAACGCGATGCTGGCCGGTTGGTCGTTCGCGACGGGACCGGGAATCAGCGCCGGTGAGCTGGTCGTGCGCTTCTACGAGACCTCGCCCGGTCCGGTTCCGGAGCTGCCGCTGCTGGCGGCGCTGCCGCCGGGAGGCGCCGCGTGGTGGTGGCCGGTGGTCGTGCTGCTGCCGGTCGTCGCGGGCGGTTGCGTGGGCATGCGCTGCGGCCGCGGCCTGGATCGGTCGCACCGGCCCGTGGCGGTCGCGGTGGCCGCGCTGGTCGCGGCGATCGGCGTGCTGGTGATCGCCGCCGCGGCCGGGGGCAGCGCGGGCGGCGGCGGATTCGATCCGATCTCGTTGCACCCGGTGTTGGCGGCGGCGGCCACCTTCGGGTGGCTGCTGATCCCCGCGCTCCCTGCGGTGTGGCTGTTCCCGGCGGCGGACGCGACGGTGCAGGACGAGGAGATGCCACCGGAGGACGAAGCGAAGACCACCGAGGGCGACGGATCCGGCGGCGACGTGGCAGGGGACGAACCCGTCGCGGACGATCTCGAGGACGCCCCCGAAGTCCAGGACGCCCCCGAAGTCCAGGGCGACTCCGATGATCTGGACGCGTTCGACGCCCCCGGCGACCTTGATGACCTGGAAGAAGTGGACCTGGAGTCCGGCGAGTTCGACCTCGACGAGGCGGAGTGGGCCGACCTGGTCCTGCGTGCCCAGCAGGCCGAGGCCCCTGATCCGGTGGTGACCTGGTCCGGGGAGCTCTACGACGACGGTCCCGAATCCGACGCCGCGGCCGGCGAGCCCGCTCCCGCCGAACTCGCCCAAGACGCGACGGACGAACCGGGCGTCTCGCCCGCCGACGCGGAGCCCGACGCCACCGACCCGGCCGCGCCCGGGACCGACGATCCCGGCCGCTGACCCGATGAGTGCTGGGCCACTCGCGCCGGGACCTGGCCGCGTCCACGACCGGGCCGCCGCCTACGCTGCTCGGTGAGATCGTGACCAGGCACTGTCAGGAGTCAGAGCTGAGCACCCCCGCATCGAACGCGGCCTCCGCAGTACATCCGGACCCTGCCCCCGGCACACCGGCGCCGGACGCCTCCGGGCCGGATTCCGCGGCTTCGGACCCCGCACCGCAGGGACCGACGCGGTTCCGCCCCGCCGAACCGGCCCGCGTGCTCGTGCTGGTCTCCGGTTCCGGAACCCTGCTGCAAGCCGTGCTGGACGCCACCGCGCAAGCCGGTCACCCGGTGCGGATCGTGGCGGTCGGCGCGGACCGGCCCGGCATCGAAGGCCTCGCCCGCGCCGAGCGCGCCGGGATTCCGACGTTCGTGCGCCGCGTCGCGGATCACGCGACCAGGCAGGACTGGGACGAGGCGTTGACCGAGGCCTGCGCCGCCCACGAACCGGACCTGGTCGTGTCCGCGGGCTTCATGAAGCTCGCCGGGGAGCGCTTCCTCGCCCGCTTCGGCGGCCGCTACCTCAACAGCCACCCGGCGCTGCTGCCCGCGTTCCCCGGCATGCACGGGGTGCGCGACGCCCTGGACTACGGGGTGCGCGTCACCGGCTGCACGCTGTTCGTGGTCGACGCGGGGGTGGACACCGGCCCGATCCTGGCTCAGGAAGCGGTGCCGGTACTGCCCGGCGACGACGAGGCGAGCTTGCACGAACGCATCAAGGCGGTCGAGCGGCGGCTGCTGGTCGAGACCCTGGAACAGCTCGCGCGGCACGGCTGGACCGTGCAGGGACGGAAGGTGGAAATCCCGTGACCGAGAACTCGCAGGAACGGCGGCCGGTGCGCCGGGCGTTGATCGGCGTGTCCGACAAGTCCGGCCTGCTGGACCTGGCCACCGGGCTGCACGCGGCGGGCGTGGAGATCGTCTCCACCGGCGGTACGGCGCGCGCCCTCGCCGACGCCGGGGTGCCCGTCACTCCCGTCGAGGAGCTCACCGGATTCCCGGAGGCGCTCGACGGCCGGGTGAAGACGCTGCACCCGCGGGTGCACGCGGGCCTGCTCGCGGACCTGCGCCGCCCGGAGCACGCCGACCAGCTGGCGGAGCTGGAGATCCCGGCCTTCGACCTGCTCGTGGTGAACCTGTACCCGTTCGTGCAGACCGTCGCCTCCGGCGCGGCCCCGGACGAGGTGATCGAGCAGATCGACATCGGCGGCCCCGCGATGGTGCGCGCTTCGGCGAAGAACCACGGGAACGTCGCCGTGGTCGTCGACCCGAGCAAATACGAGTGGCTGCTGGAGCAGGTGCGCGCGGGCGGTTTCACGTTGCCCGAGCGGGTCGAGCTGGCGGCGGAAGCGTTCCGCCACACGGCGTCCTACGACGTGGCGGTGGCCGGCTGGATGAGCCGGGTACCGACGGGCGACGACTCGGCGTTCCCCGGCTGGCTGGGCGAGACCTGGCAGCGGCGTTCCGCGCTGCGCTACGGCGAGAACCCGCACCAGGCCGCCGCGCTGTACGTCTCCGGCGGTGAGGCGTCGGGCTTGGCCGCGGCGGCTCAGCTGCACGGCAAGGAGATGTCGTACAACAACTACGTGGACGCGGACGCCGCGTGGCGCTCCGCCCACGACCACGCCGAGCCGTGCGTGGCGATCATCAAGCACGCGAACCCGTGCGGCATCGCGGTCGCAGGCGACATCGCCGACGCGCACCGCAAGGCGCACGAGTGCGACCCGGTGAGCGCGTTCGGCGGCGTGATCGCGGCGAACCGCGAGGTGACGGTGCCGATGGCGGAGCAGATCGCGGAAGTGTTCACCGAGGTCGTCGTCGCACCCGGATACGCCGACGGCGCCGTCGACGTGCTGACGCGGAAGAAGAACGTGCGCGTGCTGACCGCGCAGCCGCCGCGCGAAGGCCGGATCGAGATGCGGGCGATCTCCGGTGGGGTGCTGGCGCAGCAGTCCGACGCGATCGACGCCGAAGGCGATGACCCGGCGAACTGGACGCTCGCGGCCGGACCGGCGGCGGACGAGGCGACGCTGGCCGACCTGGGCTTCGCCTGGCGCGCGTGCCGCGCCGTGAAGTCCAACGCGATCCTGCTGGCCGATGACGGAGCCACGGTCGGAGTCGGCATGGGCCAGGTCAACCGGGTCGACTCGGCGCGGCTCGCGGTGGCCCGGGCCGGGGAGCGGGCGAGTGGCTCGGTGGTCGCCTCGGACGCGTTCTTCCCGTTCGGCGACGGGCCGCAGGCGCTGATCGACGCGGGTGTGCGGGCCATCGTGCAGCCGGGCGGATCGGTGCGGGACAACGAGACGATCGAAGTGTGCGAGGCGGCCGGTGTGCCGCTGTACCTCACAGGAACCAGACACTTCGCGCATTGATCTGGCTTGTCGTCCGCCGGTCGTTTTTCTTTGGTGGTCGGGTGGCGGAACCTCAGTTGGTCTCTCGCTGCGGGATCTTTTTCCCTAGTGGCTCCGCCACGAGGGAAAAAGCTGTCCTCGCGAGAGACCAACTGAGAACCCGCGGGTGGTCGGCTTTGTGACGTGGGCTATGCGCTGACGCGCATACAGGCACGGCTTTGCCGCATGGCACGGCTTCGCCGTATGGCGCGGCTTCGCCGTATGGCACGGCCTTTGGGCGGTGGGCATGGCTTCGCCGCTGACGGGGGGCGACGGGTAAAGATCATTGGTCAGGGCTCCGTTGAGGGGCGGTGCGGGATCCCGTGCCGCCCCTTTTTGCGTTTTGGGTCGGGGTTCGTGGGTGGGCGGGGTTGTCGGTGTTCGGGCGCAGAATGTGGCCGTTCGGTGCGGGCGGGTGGGGGTTCGCAGGGCGGGTCGGCGTCGACCTGCGGTTATCGAACTTGTGTTCGCTCTTTGGCGTGAACGCCTTGACGGCGGCGCCGTGGCCAGGGTTTACTTAGGTCAGTCGAACGCGAGTTCGATCTCTGGTGAAGCCGGAAACGGCCGACTCCGGTGGTCCGGGACGCGGGGTTCTCGGGTCCGCCGGAAGCCGGGGTTCCGCCGTCGCGGGGGCGTGCGGAACGACGGGTGATCGCCGGACGGTGTCGAGGAAGGGGTGCAACGGCAACAGCGGTGGTCCGCAGCGGAGCGCGGGTCGCCGGAAGTACTGAAGTACCGGAAAGAACTCTGGAGCGATCGCCGTCGGGGGGCGGTTGTTCCAAGGGGTGGTGCCGTTCGGGTGCAGACGGCACGACCTCACCGCTGTCTCCCCACAGCGGACGGTGGATGCCCGAGTAGGGGTCGGGCATCCCTGCGAACGAAGTGGGGAGACAGCGGATGTCCGCGAGTACGCCTTTGGTGGCGTTGGACGAGGTGGCCACGGCTCACGGGGTGTCCGTGGCCTCCTCGGCCGCCGAGGTGGGCAGCGATCCCGTTGCGGGACGGGTGCTGCCCGCGCGGGCGGAATTCGCCGCCGTGCTGCCATGGCCTGGCCTGCGCCGTGGCAGCACGGTGGCGGTGCACGAATCGACTTCGCTGCTGTTCGCCTTGTTGTCCGAGGCGACGGCGGCGGGCTCCTGGGCGGCCGTCGTCGGGCTGCCCGGGATCGGGCTGGCCGCGGCCGCCGAGGCCGGGGTGGAGCTGTCCCGGCTGGCCCTGGTGCCGCAGCCGGGCAACGACCCGGTCGCGGTGATCGCCGCCTTGCTCGACGGGGTGGATCTGGTGGTGGTCGGTCGACCGGGGCTGGTGACGGAGGCCGATGCCCGCCGGTTGTCCACCCGGGCTCGGCATCGTGGCGCGGTGCTGTTGCCGTTCGGTTCCTGGCCGGGGGCCGAAGTGCGGTTGCGCTGCACGCATGCGCGCTGGCACGGCTTGGGTCAGGGCCACGGGCACCTGCGGGAACGGGAGATCACGGTCGGTGCCAGCGGCCGTGGCGCGGCTTCTCGGCCGCGTTCGTGTCGGCTGCTGTTGCCGGGCCGTGGCGGCCCGGTCGCGTCACCGGCGCCGGACGCGGAGGTCGACGAGCCGCCGGCTTGGAATCGTCCTGCGGACGAGGACGGGCCGGACGTCCCGCTCGATCGCGGTCCGGAAGCCGAGAGCGGTCCGGAAGGCTGGGCGATTCCGGGTTCGCGGGGGAACTCCGCGCGAACCGATCGGGGGCGCGCGGCGCTGCGTTCGGTGGCGGGTGGCGAC
Organism: Saccharopolyspora gloriosae; assembly: GCF_022828475.1. Classification (GTDB taxonomy): domain Bacteria; phylum Actinomycetota; class Actinomycetes; order Mycobacteriales; family Pseudonocardiaceae; genus Saccharopolyspora_C; species Saccharopolyspora_C gloriosae_A. The sequence goes on from NZ_CP059557.1 coordinate 685,173, forward strand.
CGTGCCGGATGACACCGCTCGCCGCCGCCCCTCCGGCCGGGCCGCCGAGGACCCCGGTGAGCAGGGCGCGGGCCGGGGCGAAGCGGAGCCGGGTGCACAGCACGGTTCCGCGGTGCGGCGATTCCTGGTGTGGTGCCCGGATTGGCCGGTGGTCGCCGCCGCGCTCGCCGACGGACTCGGCCCGCTGGTGCCGGCCGCGGTGTTCAGCGCGAACCGGGTGCTGGCCTGCTCGGCGACGGCTCGGGACGCCGGAGTCCGGCGCGGGATGCGGCGTCGGGAAGCGCAGGGGCGCTGCCCGGAACTCGCGGTGTCCGAGCACGATCCGGCGCGGGACGCGCGGCTGTTCGAGCCGGTGGTGACGGCGGTGGAGGAGCTCACGCCCGGGGTGGAGATCGTGCGCCCGGGAATGGTGGCGGTTCCGGCTCGCGGACCGGCGCGGTACTTCGGATCGGAGGACGCCGCCGCGGAGCGGCTGGTCGATCAGGTCGCCGCGCGGGCCGAGGTGGAATGCCAGGTGGGGGTGGCCGACGGCCTGTTCGCCGGGGTGCTCGCGGCTCGGCGCGGAGTGCTGGTGCCGCCCGGCGGGAGCCGGGAGTTCCTCGCCCCGCTCGGCATCGCCGAGATCGACCAGCCCGCGCAGCGGCTCACGACGGGCCGGGCGGAACTGGTGGATCTGTTGCGCCGCTTGGGCATTCGCACGCTCGGTGAGTTCGCGGCGCTGGTGCCCGGCGACGTCTCGACGCGCTTCGGTGCCGACGCGCTGCTGGCTCAGCGCGCCGCGCGCGGCGAGGAGGAACGGCCGCCGGACCGTCGGCGCCCACCGCCGGAGCTGACGGTCACCGAGCGGCTGGATCCGCCGGTGGACCGGGTGGACGCCGCCGCGTTCGCCGCGAAGGCACTGGCGGAACGGCTGCACCTGCTGCTGGGTGAGCGCGGCGTGGCCTGCACGAGGTTGGGCATCTCGGCGCGGACCGAGAACGGCGAACAGTTGCACCGGGTGTGGCGGTGCGCGGAACCGCTGACTCCGGCGGACACCGTGGACCGGGTGCGCTGGCAGCTCGACGGCTGGCTCAGCGCCCGGTCGCGGGAACCGCGCCCCACCTCTGGCGTGGCGGTGCTGGAGTTGTGCCCGGAGGAGGTCGTGGGCGCGGGCGGACTCCAACTGGACCTGATGCGGTCGGCCACCGGCGCGGCCGATGCCCGCGCGGGCCGGGCGTTCGTGCGGGTGCAGGGCCTGCTCGGCCCGGACCAGGTGCTGGTGGGCATCCCTTCCGGCGGCCGGGACGCGCGGGATCAGGTGACGCTGGTGCCGTGGGGCGCGGAGCGCCGTCCGCAGCGGGAACCGGATCGTCCGTGGCCGGGGCGGATTCCGGCGCCGTCGCCGTCGGTGCTGCCCGAATCGCCGTGGCCCGCGACGGTGCTGGACGCGGCGGGGGAACCGGTGCGGATCACCTCCCGGCTGGAGCTGACGGCGCCGCCGTTGCGGGTGCTGGTGCGAGGGCGTTCGCGGGTGGTGGTCGGCTGGGCCGGGCCGTGGCCGTTGCGGGAACGCTGGTGGAATCCGCCTCGCGGCGGACCGGATGCAGTGGACTCGACCGCTCCCGGTGCCGCGGCGGACCCGGCCGATCCCGGCGTCGCGCCGGGGGTGGTGGCGCGGATGCAGGTCGTGCTGGCCGCGGAAGGCGACACCGGCCGCACGGACGAGGGCGCCGTCGCGCAGGTCCGGAACCTGCCGAGCGGCCGAACCGCCGAGCAGCCGAGAACGTTCCCGGCCGGACGCGTCGAGGACGACCGAGCCTCGAACCGCCGCCCGGCCGACGATGCCGGCTCTCGCACCGCTGCGGCCGATTCCGCCGGTCCACGCCCCGGTGGCGCCTCGGCCGGGGATCCCGACGAGCAGGGCGAGGTCGCGCTGCTGCTGGTGCACGAGAACGACGAGTGGTGGGTGCAAGGGGTGTACAGGTGAGCTGGTTCAATCCGCCGCAGGCCTGGTCGGAGCTGGAAAAGGCGTTGTCCGGCAACGGAATTCTGCCGCGCGACGAGTCCTTCCCCGGCGACGGCGGCGACAGCCCCGCCTGGACCCGGTCTCGCGCGCCCTACGCGGGCGGCGGTGAGCCCGCTCCCGCGACCGTGCCCTACGCCGAACTGCACGCGCATTCGCACTTCAGCTTCCTCGACGGCGCGAGCTACCCGGAGGAGCTGATCGCCGAAGCCGCCCGGCTCGGACTGGAATCGGTCGCGTTGACCGACCACGACGGCATGTACGGGGTGGTCCGGTTCGCCGAGGCCGCCGCCGAACACGGCATGCGCACGATCTTCGGCTCCGAACTGAGCCTCGGGCAGGCCGGTGCGCGGGCGAGCGCGCGCACGGGGGAACCGGACCCGCCGGATCAGCACCTGCTGGTGCTGGCCCGCGATCCGGAGGGCTACGGCCGGCTGTGCCGGGCGATCACCACCGCGCAGCTGCGCGGGGAGGAGAAGGGTCGCCCGCAGTACGACCTGGCGGAGTTGGCGGCGGAGGCCGCCGGTCATTGGCTGGTGCTGACCGGCTGCCGCAAAGGCGCGGTGCGCGCGGCGTGGGAATCCGGCGGAATGCCCGCGGCCGCGGCGGAACTGGACCGGTTGGTGGCGTTGTTCGGCGCGGACAACGTGGCGGTGGAGTTGACCGACCACGGCTGCCCGGAGGATTCGGTGCGCAACGACGCGCTGTTCGAGCTGGCGCGGCGGCACGGCCTGCGGGCGGTGGCGTCCACGGCGGCGCACCTGGCCGCACCCAGCCGGGAGCGGATCGCGTCGGTGCTGGCCGCGATCCGCGCGCGCAGCAGCTTGGACGCGATGGACGGCTGGCTGCCGCCGTCGGCGGGGGCGCACCTGCGTTCCGGGGCGGAAATGGCACGCCGGTTCGCCCGCTACCCGGGAGTGGTGGCGGCCGCCGCGGAACTGGGCCGGGAGTGCGCGTTCGACCTGCGCCTGGTGGCGCCGCGACTGCCGCCGTTCGACGTGCCGCCGGGCCGCACCGAAGCCGGGCACCTGCGGGAGCTGACGATGCGGGGCGCGCTGGACCGCTACGGCTCACCGCAGCGGAGCCCGGCGGCGTACCGGCAGCTGGAGCACGAACTGGCGGTGATCGAACAACTGGACTTCCCCGGCTACTTCCTGGTGGTGCAGGACATCGTGCGGTTCTGCCGGGAGCAGGACATCTTGTGCCAGGGCCGGGGTTCGGCGGCGAACTCGGCGGTGTGCTTCGCGTTGCGGATCACCAACGCGGATCCGGTGCGCTACGAGCTGCTGTTCGAGCGGTTCCTGGCGCCGGAGCGGGACGGCCCGCCGGACATCGACCTGGACATCGAATCGGACCGGCGGGAAGAAGTGATCCAGTACGTGTACCGCAAGCACGGCCGCACGCACGCCGCGCAGGTGGCGAACGTGATCTCGTACCGGCCGAAGTCGGCGGTGCGCGATGTGGCGCGGGCGCTGGGGCATTCGCCGGGGCAGCAGGACGCGTGGAGCAAGCAGGTGGAGAGCTGGCACGAGCTTCCCCCGGACTGCGAGATTCCGGGGCAGGTGACGGAATTGGCGAACGAGCTCATCGGATTCCCCCGGCACCTGGGGATTCATTCCGGCGGCATGGTGCTGTGCCACCAGCCGGTGAGCGAGGTGTGCCCGGTGGAGTGGGCGCGGATGCCGGGCCGCACGGTGCTGCAGTGGGACAAGGACGACTGCGCGGCCGCGGGACTGGTGAAGTTCGACCTGCTCGGGCTGGGCATGCTCTCGGCGCTGCACTACGCGATCGACCTGGTCGCGGAGCACCACGACCGCCGGGTCGACCTGGGGGAGCTGGATCTGGCCGACGACGGGGTGTACGAGATGCTGCGCCGCGCCGACGCGATCGGCGTGTTCCAGGTGGAGAGCCGCGCGCAGCTGGCGACGTTGCCGAGGTTGAAGCCGCGCGAGTTCTACGACCTGGTGGTGGAGGTGGCGCTGATCCGCCCCGGCCCGATCCAGGGCGGCTCGGTGCATCCCTACATCCGCCGCCGCAACGGCCTGGAGGACTGGGAGTACGAGCATCCGCTGATGGAGGGCGCGCTGGCGAAGACCTTGGGCGTGCCGCTGTTCCAGGAGCAGCTGATGCAGCTGGCGGTGGACGTCGCCGGCTTCTCCGCGGCGGAGGCCGACGAGCTGCGCCGCGCGATGGGCGCGAAGCGCTCCGGGGAGCGGATGCGGCGGCTGCGGGACCGGTTGTTCCAGGGGATGGCGGCGAACGACATCACAGGGGACTTGGCGGAGCGGGTGTACGCGCGGCTGCTGGCGTTCGCCAACTACGGCTTCCCGGAGAGCCACGCGTTGAGCTTCGCGACGCTGGTGTTCGCCAGTGCCTGGTTCAAGCGGTACTACCCGGCGGCGTTCTGCGCGGCGTTGCTGAAGGCGCAGCCGATGGGTTTCTACTCGCCGCAGTCGCTGGCCGCGGACGCGCGCAGGCACGGTGTCCGGGTGTTCGGCCCGGATGTGAACGCGAGCCGGGTGCGGGCCGATCTGGAATCGGACGCGGAGTCCGACGGCGGGAAGGCGGTGCGGCTGGGGTTGGCGTCGGTGCGCACCGTCGGCGAAGGCGTCGCGGAAAGCCTGGTGGCCGAGCGCGCCGAGCACGGCTCGTTCGCGGACTTGGCGGACGTGGCGCGGCGGGTGTCGTTGACGGCGCCGCAGATGGAGGCCCTGGCCACGGCGGGGGCGTTCGGTTGTTTCGGCCTGTCCCGCAGGCAGGCGTTGTGGAACGCGGCCGCGGCCGCCGGGGATCGCCCGGACCGGTTGCCGGGCACGACGGTGACGGCGGCGGCTCCGGTGCTGCCGGGCATGGACGGGGTGGAGCTGGCGGCGGCGGACGTGTGGGCGACGGGGGTGTCGCCGGACAGCTTCCCGGTGCAGTTCCTGCGGTCGCGGCTGGACGAGCTGGGCGCGGTCCCGGCCTCCGGTCTGTCCGATGTGGAGCATGGCGATCGGGTGCTGGTGGGCGGTGCGGTGACGCATCGGCAGCGCCCGGCGACGGCGGGCGGCATCACGTTCCTGAACTTGGAGGACGAAACCGGAATGATCAACGTGATGTGCTCACCGGGACTGTGGGCTCGTTACCGCACGGTGGCCCGAGCCAGCGCGGCCCTGCTCATCCGCGGAACGGTCGAACGCACCGAGGGCGTCGTGAACCTCCGAGCAGACCGCCTCCAACGCCTCGACATCCGAATCCCCACCACCTCCCGGGACTTCTGCTGACCTCCCATGCTTCTCCCGGAGTGGCCTGCGTAGGTGTCCGGGTAGCGGAACCTCAGCGGCCTTCTCGCTGCGGGATCGATTTCTGATGTATGTCCGATACACGGCGAAATCGCTGTCCTCGCGAGAAGGCCGCTGAGAACCCGCCGGTGGTCGTTTTGCTCAAGCTGGTCACTGCTCATCGGCTTCGCCGCTGACAAGAAGTACAAAAGATCAAAGCCAATCGGCACAGGTTTCTCATGCCACGCCGCAGTGGCGGAGGGCTAGCAGGGCGTAGGTGCGGGCCGCGTGTTCCAGGTCGGCGATGGGGACCTGTTCGTCGTGGGCGTGGGCGTAGCGGATGTCGCCGGGGCCGAACTGCAACGTCGGGACGCCCGCCGCCGCGTACAGCCGGAGGTCGGTGCCGTACGGAGCGCCCAGCACCTCCGGGTCGGCGCCACCCGCGTCGAGCACCGCGCCGCGGGTCTCGCCCAGCAGCGGATGTCCCTTCGGCAGCCGCCCGCCGGCGAACACCCCACCGGGCCAGCTCACCCGCACCGGATGCTCCGCGAGCCACGGGTCCGCGGCGCAGGCCTGCGCGATGGCCGCCTCGAACTCCTGCTTCGCCTGCGCGAGGTCCTCGTCCAGCCGCACCCCGTACCGGCCTTCGGCGACTGCGAGATCGGGCACCGTGCTGGCCCAGTCCCCGGCCCGGACCACGCCCACCGACAGCGGATACGGCAGCTCCAGGTGCGCGACGAGCGGATCGAGGTCGGCGTTGCGCCGCGCCTCCAGGTCCCGCAGCGCGGGCAGCAGCCCGGCCAGCCCGTCCACGGCGTTCACCCCGCGCAGCCGCGTGGAGCCGTGCGTGCTCTGCCCGCTGATCTCCAGCCGGAAGGTGAGCGACCCGCCGTTCGCGGCGACGATGCTGCCCGCGCTGGGTTCGGCGAGCACGCACGCCTCGGCCCGATGTCCGCGCCGCAACGTGGCGAACGCCCCGAGCCCGCCGTCCTCCTCACCGACCACCGCGTGCACCCCGACGGGCCGCCGCAACGAGATCCCCGCGGTGCGCAGTGCTTGCAGCGCGCCGAGGAACGCCGCGATACCGCCCTTCATGTCGCAGGTGCCGCGCCCGGCGGCGATGCCGTCGCGGACGCGCAGCGCGTACGGATCGCGATCCGGCCAGCGATCGAGGTCGCCGGGCGGGACGACGTCGGTGTGCCCGCAGAACACCAGCGCCGGATCTCCCTCGCCCGCCACGCCGACGCACCCGTAGGCCACGTCGCGGTCCGCTTCCTGCCCGGGGAAATCGGGTTGCGCGGTGAGCTCGTCGAGATCGATCCGCCAGTGGTCCACCCGGTGCCCGAGGCCGCGGAGCCGGTCGGCGCACCACTGCTGCGCGTCCTGCTCACCGGTGGTGCCGCCGACGCTGGGAATGGCCACGAGTTCCCGCAGGTCCCGCAGGACGCCGTCGAGGTCGACCGCGTCCAGCGCCCGGCGTTCGACCTCGGTGTGCGCGGATTCGCCGTGCTCAGTGCTGCTGCGATAGGTCGTCACGGCCCGAGTGTGGCGCATGGGCGTCGGACAGCTGTAGGCCTGCTACTACCATTCCGGCGTGGCCGAAGGCGACAAGACCGAGCGTGAGTTCGAAATCGGGAAAGACGGGCTGGGCGGCATCGTCGTCGGAATGGACGGCAGCCCCGCGAGCTTCCACGCCGCCGCTTGGGCGGCCGGGCTGGCCCGTCGCGAACGCGCGCGCCTGGTCCTGGTGTACGTGGAAGCGGTGGGCGGGGTCGCCTACTGGTCCCCGATGGGCGTCGCGGTGGCCAGCGAGGCCGCCGAAAGCCTCGTCGAGGAGCTGAAGAAGGAAGTCGTGGCGCACCTGCGCTACATCGACATCGACTGGGACTTCGTGCACCACCGCGGTGACCCGGCAGTGGGCTTGGAGCAGGTCGCCGAGCAGTACCGGGCCGATCTGATCGTGGTGGGCCGGTCCCGCCGGCGCGGCGGACTGCTCGGCACGGTGCCCGCGACACTGGTCGTGGAAGCGGTGCGCCCGGTGGTCGTCGTTCCGTGAACCCGCCAATGTGCGGATTGATCTTTCTCGAACCGGCATTGATTCCGCCGAATGGCGGACTCGAATAAAGGCGGTGCTGATCCGTGCTCGCGGAACGGCCGCCCGTGTGAGGATGTCGGGCATGAGTGAGGACGGGCCTGGATTCGAGCAAGGGCCGAACACCGTGTGCTTTAGCTGTGCGGGGTTCCGAAAAGTGAGCGAACCGCGCCTGTACGTCATCCAGGCCACTCGGGAGACCGAGACCGGCATGTCGATGGGCGAGTGGCGCAGCTGCCCGTATTGCGGCGGCGCAGGAAGGTTGCCGGGGTTGCAACCACCGAACTGACCGATTTCCACATTCGATCGAATGTCCCGGAGACGACGCCTCCGCGCGCGGCGGAGCACATTCCGCGCAACGCGCCGCACCGCGGGTGACCGGTCGGGTTCCGGGCGCGCTCTGCGAAGCTGGGCGCATGGCAGAGGCGCAGAGCACCATCGGCGAGGATTTCACCGACGCGGTGCTGACCGGGGCCGAATGGGACGGCAGGGAATTCGAGCAGTGCGATTTCACCGACGCGGACCTGAGCGCGCTGCGCACGCGCAACTGCGTGTTCACCGAATGCACCTTCACCCGCACTGATTTCGCCGAGTCGCGGCATCGGGCGACGGCGTTCCGATCCTGCCGGTTCGATCGCGCACTGCTGCGCGAATCCACATTGGACGGATGCAGCCTGCTCGGTTCGTCGTTCGTGAACTGCAGATTGCGGCAATGGGTGCTGCGCGAGACGGACCTGACGCTGGCCGGGATGGGCCGCGCCGATCTGCGCAGGCTCGATCTGCGCGGCATCCGGTTCCGGGAAGCCAACCTCAGCGACGCCGACCTGCGCCGCTGCGACCTCCGGGAGGCCGATCTCGTCGGGGCTCGGTTGTTGGGGGCCAAACTCGACGAGGCCGATTTGCGCGGTGCGCGGATCGATGCGGACGGGCTCGTGCAGAGCTCTCTTGCCGGTGCGAGAGTGGACATGGAGACCGCACTCGCATTCGCTGCGGCGAACGGTCTTCGTGTGGACTGACTGCCCGGCCGGTCGTTTTGGTTGGGTGTCCGGGTGGCGGAACCTCAGTTGGTCTCTCGCTGCGGGATCTTTTTCCCTAGTGGCTCCGCCACGAGGGAAAAAGCTGTCCTCGCGAGAGACCAACTGAGAACCCGCGGGTGAGCGGCTTCTTGACGTGGGCTATGTGCTTCGCACATACAGGCACGGCCTTCGGCCGCGAGGCGAGCGGGGCTTCGCCCGCCCTTCGCGGGCTTCGCCGTGAGGCACGGCCTTCGGCCGCCAGGCAGGCGTGGCTTCGCCCGCCTTTCGCGGGCTTCGCCGCCAACGGCACGGCTTTGCCGTGAGGCACGATTTCGCCGCCGACGGCACGGCTTCGCCGTGAGGCACGGCTTCGCCGTGAGGGACGGCTTCGCCATGAGGGACGGCTTCGCCGTGAGGCACGGCTTCGCCGTGAGGCACGGCCTTCGGCCGCGAGGCAGGCGTGGCTTCGCCCGCCCTTCGCGGGCTTCGCCGCCGACGGCACGGCTTCGCCGCTGACTGCACGGCTTTGTCGTGAGGCGTGGCCTTTGGCCGTGAGGCAGGCGGGGCTTCGCCGCCAACTGAACGGCTATCGCCGTGGGGTGTGGCTTCGTTGTTGACGGGCTCTCAGGGCACGAAGAACCGGCACCGTCCAGGACGGTGCCGGTTCTTGTTGTGCCGCGGGTTATTCGTTCGGCGGGCGCTGGGCGTCGTTGATCTCCTGCAGCGTGCCGTCGGCGAGCAGGTCGCTCACCGGGCCGGGCAGCACGTAGGCAGTGCCGCCGCCGGGCTGCTCGAACCACGGGACCGCCGTGCCGCGCAGCGCCTGAACCGGGCGCTGCACGCGGAACGCCGCGTACTGGCGGGTCGACCACTGCGGTGGCAGCGACCGCTGGCTGTACGGCGTGTGCGCGGCGTAGGTGACGTTGCCCGTCGGGTCGCCGAAGCGGTCCAGCTCGGTGCCGGGCTGGAGCACGAGGGTGCGCCGGTCCCGGTACAGCGTCAACGGCGGTTCGCCGCGCAGCGGCTGGATGTTCCCGTTCGGCTGCTGCTGTTGCTGGGGGTGCTGCTGCTCGCCCGGACCGTTCTGCGGCGGACGCTTGATCGGCCCGCCGGGGCGGCCCTGCGGCTCCCCCTGCGGTCCCTGCGGACCCGGCCCCTGCCGCGGCGGACCGGCCATGCCCGGTCCGGGCGGGCCGGGACGGCGCTCGGCGCCGCCGGTCGGGCCTGCGCCGGGGCCGCCGTGCGGTCCCTGCGGTCCGGGACCGCCCGTCGGCGGGCGGGCGGCCGAGTCCTGCTCGGGGCGCGGTCCGCGCTGCGGCAGCGACTGGTTCGCCGGTGCCTGCTGGCCGGGACCGCCCTGCTGCGGACCGGGCTGGGCGGGGCCTTGCGGCCCACCCGGACCCTGCGGCACCTGGCCCTGCTGGTTCGGTGCGAAGCCGTTCGGGGCCGAACCGCCGGGAGCCGCACCGTTGGGGGCGGAGCCGTTGACGTTCGGGCCGGGCGGAGTCGGCAACGGCTGGAACCGCGTCGCCTCCGCGTCCGGCGCGGCGGTCTGGAAATCGCCGCCGTCGGCGGATTCCGGTTCGGCCGGTGCCTGGTTCGCGGTGAACAGGAAGTGCCCGCCGGTGCCCGCCTCGGGCTGGCGCTGCGGCGGCTCGGGCGGGGTGCTGCCACGACGCGGCAGGTCCGCGATCGGGGAGCGCTGGACCTGATCGGCTTCCGCACCGTCCGGTTCGGAGTTCGACGGCTCGTGCCGGTCCGAGCGGCCCTCGGCCGCACCGGTCTCGCCGCCCAAGAACTCGGCGGCCTCCGAACGGGAGTCGTGCTCCGGCCCGGCGCCGGTCTGCGCGGCCACCGGCTCATCCCGGTGGTCCCTGAACAGGCCGTCGGCGGGCGATTCGGGGGTGCTGCCGAACGCGGCGAACGGGCTGGAATCCGCGCGCTCGTCGGAAGCGGCGGCCGCCCCGGCGCCCGCGGCACCGATACCCGCGGCGGCACCGCTCGCGGGACCTGCGGGAACCTCGGGTTCCGGCTCCGCGACGCGGGCTTCGGGCTGCTCGGCCTGCTCCGGAACCTCCGGCTCGTCCACGGGGTCCGGCAGCGAACGCCGCCGCTGGTCCTCCGCGGCGGGCAGCGGCTCGGTGCTGGACAGCAGCAGGCTGCCGAGCAGGAACGCCGCCGCTTGATCGGCGTGCTCGAAGTGCAGGTCACCGTGCAGGTCGTCCTCGCCCGCGGTCACCACCCAGCCGGGCTCGTCGCGCAGCAGGCAGCGCGCGTCGGCGGAGTGGCTGCCGACGCGGTACTCGCTGCTGTCGACGCCCAGCTCGATGAGCCGGTCGTGCAGCCGGGCCAGGATGGCCTGCGTTTCGTCGAGGTCTTCGTCCGCGTCGACGCCGTGGCGCGATCCGGGATCGGCCGCGTCGTCATCCAGGTCCAGCCCGGCCGGAGCCTGCTCGACGTGCTCCGCGTCGTGGGTGATCAGCGGCGGTTCCGAATCGTGGGTGAGCAGCGGGAGGTCCGTGTCGGCCGGTGCCTGCTCGGAGCGCTCCTCGCGGTGGGGGAGTTGCGGAGCGCTCGCCGCGAATCCCGCCTCGGGGCCGGGAGCGGCGAACGCGTTGATCTCCTCCGGGAAGTCCCGCCGCGACTCCGCGACGGTGTCCTCGTCCTCGCGCGCCTGCGCGGGCGCGGGCAGCTGCACCGCGAAGTCGTCCTCCACGCGCGGCGTCTCGCCGGTCGCCCGATCGTCGTACCCGGCCGCGTCGGCCTGGTCGAAGTCCGGCTGGTCGAACAGCTCGCGAACGGCGGCGTCCCGAGTGCGGTCGTCGACCTCGGTGAGCGCGAACCGGCGCGAACGGACGTGCTCGACCAGTTCCGGCTGCGGGGGCACGCCGTACTGGACGAGGTAGTACGGGACCGCGCCCGGCCACACCCACACGCCGTCGGTGTGCCAGGTGGAGGGCACCGAGGCCGGGGCGTTCGGGTCGAGCAGGTCGTCGTCGTTGTCCCGCGAGGCGAGCACGATCGGCGCGTTCTCCAGGTAGTGGCGCAGCGCGCCGACCTCGTCCTGGTGCACCGGAGCGCGGGTCGCCACCAGCGGACGGCCCTGCTCGTCGAAGTCGTCGAACACCAGCGCCGTGCGGAACCCGGCGTGCGGGTCGTCCGATGTGGACGGTCCGGTCGCGTCGGGGCGGGCCTGGTCGAAGGCCGCGCCGAACGCGGGAGCCTGCGCGGGCGCGGAGCCCTGCGGTTCGGGGCGGGACGGTTCCCGCACCGGCAGCCCCGGTTCGGCCGGTTCCTGCACGGCTCGCTCCGCGGCGGCCGGTTCCTGCACGGCCGACGCCTGCGCGGCGGGTGCCGGAGCCTGCGGTGCCGGTGCGGGCGGTGCCGGCGGCTGGGCCGGGCCGGGACCGGCCGACTCCGCCGGGACCGATGCGGCGTCCAGCTTCGCCCGCATCCAGTCCGGCACGTTGTCGTCGGTGCGCGGATACCGGCGCAGCTCGTCGGCGTACGCGGCGCGCGGCAGCGGACGCTGCCACTGCGGCTCGGCGTCGAAGTTGATGTCGATGCGGTAGCTCGACGGCCGCTCCACCACGTAGAGCGCGCTGAGCCAGGTGCCCACATCGGGCCGGTACATGCCCTCGCGGAGGTGCTCGAAGATCGCCCATAGTTCTTCGGGCGGCTCCCACGGTTCGGTGCCACCGTCCTGGGCGGCGACCTCCCCGAGCAGATCCTGGTACTCGCCCGTGGCGCGGTACTCGACCGTGATCTGCTGCCAGTCCTCAGGTGCGGCCTGCAACAGCAGGACCCCGATCCTGCGGGCTATCTGTTCCTGCTCTTCCGGACTGATCGCTGTCGGACGCGACATGGGTGACATCCTCCCCCTCTCATCCAGGCACACCGACCCCACCCCGCGAAAACGCTACTCGAAGGGTCGATCGTCGTGTGAATTCCCGGGTGAGTTCGGTGCAGTGGTTCGGCGCCGTGAGCTCGGCGGTGATCGTCGGGTGGGCTGTTCCGAGCTCCAAAGCCTGCCTTGTGGATGCTCCGAGCGACATCACACCACCAGGTGTGATCCGCCGGACGGTAATTCGGTGGCCGTCACAGGGTGCGCCCCGGCACAGTGATCCGAGTGCTCCGCCCCTACCTGCTGCTGGCCCAGGTCCCGCACGCGTTCCCGCTGCTCGGCGCGTGTTTGCTGGCGAGGCTGCACCAGCCGGCGATCAACCTGGTGCTCACGTTCCTGATCGCGGACTGGACCGGCTCGTACGCGGCGGGCGGTGTGATCGGCGGGGCGATCACGGTGGGCCAAGCCGTCGCAGGGCCGATGCGCGGCCGGGCGGTGGACAGGTCGGAGCCGTCGAGAGTGCTGCTGATCACGGGCTGCGGTTACGGGCTCGGCTTGGTGCTGATCGCGTTCCTGGCGCGGCCGGGTGGCTGGCTGCCCGCGTCGTGGTGGTGGCTGCTGCTGCCGGTGGCGTTCGCGACGGGACTGTCGTTCCCGCCCGCCGGGCAGGTCGGTCGGGCGATGTGGATGCGGATCGCCGACGGTCCCGCCCGGCAGGCCGCGTTCGCCGCCGAGGCGACCCTCAACGAGCTGCTGTTCGTGGTCTCGCCGATCCTCGCCGCGTTCGCCGTGGCCGTGCAGGGCGCGTTCGCTGCGACCTTGTGGTGCGCCGCGATCAGCGCACTCGGTTCCGCCGGGTTCGCCGTGACGCTGTGGCGCAGCGGTCTGCGCCCGATGCCGTCCGGGGGTGAGCGTCCGGGAGGGCGGTCGTTGCTGGCGGCTCCGGGATTCGGACTCCTGCTCGGCTTCGGCTGCCTGATGATCGGCGGCGTGATCACCGTGGACCTGCTGATCGTCGGCTGGGCGCGGGAACGCGGCACGCCGGAGCTGGCGGGTTACCTGGCGGCGGCGTGGGCGATCGGTTCGCTGATCGGCGGCCTGCTGCTGGGCGCGACGTCCGGGCGGCCGCGGGTGTGGCTGCGCGGCTTGCTGGTCACGGCGGGCATCGTCGTGCTCGTCCCGGTGCTGCCACCGGTCGCCGATCCGGGCTCGCCGTGGCTGGTGACCGCGGTGCTGCTGGTGGGCGGGTTCGCGATCGCGCCGATGTTCGCGGCGGCCAACGCGCTGCTCGGCGAGCTCGCGCCGGAGGGGCGTCGAGTGGAGGCGTTCGGCTGGATGGCCAGTGCGGGACAGGCCGGAGCGGCGATCGCGGCGCCGGTGACCGGCGCGCTGCTCGACCTGTCCGGGCCTGCCGCGGCGGCCGCGGTGGGCGCCGTGCTGGCGGCGGTCGCGGTGTGCCTCGTGGCACACCCCGGCGTCCGAAGGTCGCGTTCGGCGCAGTGCACGGAGGACACTGCCGTCACGTGAGTGCTCAACCCGATTCAGGTCCCCGTTCCGCCGCGCGCACCCGAGGTCTCGGCATGCTCGGTGCGGTCGTCGTAGGTGTGGTGCTGTCGGTGCAGTCCCGGCTCAACGGTGCACTCGGCGCGCAGTTGCACGACGGGCTCGGGGCCGCGGTGATCTCGTTCGGTTCCGGCCTGGTCGTGCTGCTGATCGCGACCGCGTTCCTGCCGGTCGCGCGCGCGGGCCTGCGCGCCGTGCGCGACGCGCTGCGCGGGGGAGGGCTGCGCTGGTGGCAGTGCCTCGGCGGGATCGCGGGCGGATTCCTCGTGTTCGGGCAGGGTTTGTCGGCGGCCGCGCTGGGCGTCGCGCTGTTCACGGTGGCCGTGGTCGCCGGGCAGGTCGGCAGCGGTCTGGTCGTCGACCGGATCGGACTCGGCCCGGCCGGGCCGCAGCGGGTGACGTCGCCCCGGGTGCTGGGCGCGGTGCTGGCGGTGATCGCGGTGTTCGTCGCCGTGTGGGACGAACTGACCGGGTCCGGAGTGAGCTGGCTGATCCTGGTGCCCGCGCTGGCCGGTATCGGCGTGGCCTGGCAGCAGGCGGTGAACGGGCGGGTGAAGCAGACGGCGGGTTCACCGGCCTCCGCCGCGGTGATCAACTTCGGGGTGGGCGCGGCGGGACTGCTGCTGGCCTGGCTGGTGGAGGTCGCCGCGCGCGGACTGCCGTCCGGGCTGCCCGCGCAGCCGTGGCTCTACCTCGGTGGGGTGCTGGGCATCTTCGTCATCGGCGGTGCCGCGGCGCTGGTGCACTACACGGGGGTGCTGGTGCTGAGCATGGGCATGGTCGCCGGGCAGCTGCTCGGCGCGCTGCTGCTCGACCTGCTGGTGCCCGCGCCCGGCACGGAGGTCCCGCTGACCACGGTGATCGGTGTGGGGCTCACGTTCGTCGCGGTGGCGGTCGCTTCGCTGCCGGATCGCGCCGCCCGAGCCTGACCACCAGCCCCCGCAGCTCGTGGGCGGCCGTTCCCGCTCCCGGTGACGCGGCCGGCAGGCCGTTGATCCGGCCGGACCGGCGACGGCCGCGTCTGCCACGATTGGCGATGTGAGCGCGACGATCCTGGACGGCAAAGCCACCAAGAACGCGATCTACGACGAGCTGACGACGCGGGTCGCCCGGCTCGCCGAGCGCGGCGTCACCCCCGGGCTGGGAACGGTGCTGGTCGGCGACGACCCCGGCTCGCAGTCCTACGTGCGCGGCAAGCACAACGACTGCGCGAAGGTCGGCATCGCCTCGCTGCGTCGCGACCTGCCCGCCGAGAGCACCCAAGGCGAGCTGGAGGCGGTGCTCGACGAGCTCAACGCCGACCCCGCCTGCACCGGCTACATCGTGCAGCTGCCGCTGCCCGAGCACCTCGACGCCGGGCCGCTGCTGGAGCGGGTCGCACCGGACAAGGACGCCGACGGGCTGCACCCGATCAGCCTGGGCCGCCTCGTCCTAGGTGAACCGGCTCCGCTGCCGTGCACCCCGCGCGGCATCGTCGAACTGCTGCGGCGCCACGAGGTGCCGCTGGACGGCGCGCACGTCGCCGTCGTCGGCCGCGGCATCACCGTGGGGCGGCCGTTGGGGCTGCTGCTCACCCGGCGCAGCGAGAACGCCACGGTGACCCTCTGCCACACCGGCACCGCAAACCTGGCCGCCGAGGTGCGCCGCGCGGACGTCGTGGTGGCCGCAGCCGGACGGCCGCACCTGATCACCCCGGACATGGTCAAGCCGGGAGCCGCGGTGCTCGACGTCGGCGTCACCCGCACCGACGGGGGCGTCGCCGGGGACGTGCACCCCGAGGTAGCCGAGATCGCCGGGCACCTCTCGCCGAATCCCGGCGGGGTGGGGCCGATGACTCGGGCCATGCTGCTCACCAACGTCGTGGAGGCCGCGGAGCGTCATGTCGACTGAAGGTTCGGACGGCCATCGCGGGCTGGGCTCTACGATCACCCGGCACGTCGGGCAAGCGTGGGGGGCCGGCATGAACGAACGTTTCGGCGACCGAGCGAAGTGGGCGGCGCACGTACCGTTCGCGCTGGTGCTGCTGGTCGCCGCGATCGGTTTCCTGCGGGTGGCGATGCACGCCTGGCGTGAGGGTTCGATGCTGCTGAGCCTGGCGCTGCTGCTGGCGGCGGCGGCACGGGCGTTCCTGACGAAGGACCAAGTGGGCCTCATCGCGGTCCGCTCCCGCCCCGTCGACCTGATCCTCTACGGCGGCTTCGGCCTGGTCCTGATGGCGGTGGCCGTGACGATCGTCGGCGGCCCGCTCGCCTTCTGAGCCTGTCGGGGATCTCCCGGCGGTCTGCGCGGCGGAACCTCAGGCGCCTTCCGGCTGCGGGATCTCTCCGCCACGAGGGAAAAGTCCTCGCGAGAAGACACCTGAGAACCCGCCGGTGGGCGACTCAAGCTGATCACTGCTCATCGGCTTCGCCGCTGACGAAGAACATCTTGCAGGCGAGGCGAAGGGGTCATTCCCACCAGAAGGACCAGGTGCGGCGGCCTCGGATCTCGCGGGCGTAGGAGGCGATGCTGCCGGAGTCCTGCAGGACGCGGTCCGGGCAGAACGCCCAGTGCTCCGCGGCCACCGAGGTGGCGTGCGCCGGGTCTTGCGGGGGAGCGGCGACGCTCACGTCCAGCCGATCCGGCCCCAGCCGCAGCAGCCGCGCCCCGAACCGGTCCTCCCAGCTGCGCAGCAGCGCGGAGAGCCCGGCCGTGCGGGACACGTGGTTGGCCGCGCCGGACCACCCGAGCACGGTGAGCACGTCCGAACCGCGCCGCACCGGCACCAGCCCGAGCCGCGTCTCGTCGTCGACGAACCGGACGGCCTGCTGGTTGGCGAGGATGTCCGGGTCCGCCAGCAGATTCCCCGCAGGCGCCAGTTCCGGGCAGTTCACGTCGAACGGAGCCAGCGAATCCAGGTCGTAGGCGGGACCCAGGTCGTCGTCCGAGCGGCACAGCCCGTCCCAGATCCGCAGCATGACGTCCTCCGCCCGCCACAGGTCGATGTGCTCCAGCGGTTCCGGCGGCACCACGCCGACGGTGCACCGGCTGCCGTAGGTCTCGGTGTCGTCGCACAACAGCAGCGGCCACAGCCCGCTGCGCCGATGATCACCGCGCAACGCCCCGAGCAGCCGGGGTGCGGGCCGGTCCAGGCTGATCCAGCACAGCGGGGGTTCTTCGCCGGTGGCGCGGGTGGACTGCTCGGTGAGCAGTTCGCCTTCGGGCAGCGGGACCGACGGCGCCACCCCGGACGCTCTCGCCAGCAGCTCGGAGAGGTCGGCTGGGATCTCGGTGGCCTGGTCGTCGTGCAACTCGTCACCGCCTCCTCACCTGACGTCACGCCGCGCCCACCCTAATCAGGCGTGCGGTGCGTCAGGTGAACCTGCCGCCTTTTCGTGATCCACGGCCGGACTTGGGCTCCTTCTGAGCAGGTGTTCGGGTGGCGGAACCTCAGCTGTCTTCTCGCTGCGGGATCTTTTTCCCTAGTGGCTCCGCCACGAGGGAAAAGCTGTCCTCGCGAGAAGACGGCTGAGAACCCGCTGCGGTGCCGGTTGCCGGGGTGGTCGCTGCTCAGCGGCTTCGCCGCTGACAAGACAAGGGGCAGGGCGGCAGTCGACGTGTGAAGTGGACGGAATTCGGGTTTCCGGTGACGTTCAACGTTCTTCAGGACCCGGAGTTGCTCCGAGCGGAATGACGCCCCGCTCACGGATTCTGGGGGCCGCGCTGAGCCCGGGTGGTGCCGTCCCGGTTCGAACGGCACCCTCGCCGGGCGGATCAGGCCTCTTGTGCGCGCCGTGGCTCGACGATGCAGTCCGGTCCTGGGTACACGAGACGTTCGTGCCCGTCGTCGAACCGGACCAGGTACGGCGGTGCGCCTGCCGTGCCGCGCACCTCCAGGATCAGGCCGGTGCGGTCGGTCTCCTCGACCGTCCGGCTGTGCACGTGCAGTTGGTCGCCGATCGCTGCTCTCATCACCTTCACCTCCGCGTCCAGGCTAGGTGACCGGTGGCCCGCGCCGCAGTGCTCGCAGGGCGCTGACCAGGTGCGATCTTCGAACTGGGGGTGTCAGCCGCCGGTGACGTCGGCGCAGGTGGAGGCGATCGCGGTGGTCTTCTCCATGTGCTGCTGCGACCAGTTCAGCCCGTTCTGCAGGTTGATCTGACCGGTGGCGACCTGCTCTAACGAAGCCTGCACGTCGAGCAGGTCGTCCTGCAGCGTCTGGTCGCCGACCCGTTGCGCGAGCGCGCCGATCTCATCGGCCTTGGCGCGCGCGTCGTCCTGCGCCTGGTCGAGGTCCGCGAGGTTCGGCGTGTAGCCGCCGACTTCGACGGCGTCGAGGCATGCGGAGGCCTTGTCCAGGCCTTGCTGTGCCTGGTCGAGCTGCTCCTGGGTCTCCTGGAACTGCCCGCATCCGGCGAGCACCGGCAGTGCCAGCGCCGCCACGACGATGAGCTGCTTACCGGCTCGCATCGGTTCCTCCGGTGTTTCGTCGGCGCCCGCGCGCCGCCCGTCCGTCACCTTATCGAGCGCCTCATGGGCGGAGTGGGCGTTTTGCGTCACTTCACTGGCGCGGCGGAAGCCAGCTCATCACCTCGGGCGGCAGGTTCAGCGACGCGACCCACGGAGCCGCGCCGACGCGGTAGAGCACCACCGCGCCCAGCACCACGGCGATGATCGTCATCGCCGGTCCGACCAGCACCATTTCCACCTTGCCGCCGGTGCGCATCCGCATCGCCTTCGGCGGCGCCACCGGGTACCACGTCTTGCCGTCCAGCGGGACCGGCCACAGCATCGGGCAGCCCTGTTCGGTGATGGCGTCGCCGATGAAGTGCGCGACGCAGCCGAGCATCACCGCCACGCCGAACGCCGCGGCCTCCGTCGGCTGGTCCCCGGCCCACGCCCAGCAAGCGAGGGTGAGCACCAGCGAGGCACCGGCGATGAGCAGCGCGTCCTTCTGCGAACTCCAGGTGTGCATGATGCCGCGCACGGCGAGCCCGGCGAACGCGAACATCAGCACGCCGAGCGCGGTGCCGCTGCTGCTCTGCACGATGGCGGTGGTGACGAGCCCGGCGAGGATCGCGAAGACCACGGTGTGGGTGAACCCGCGGTGGGTGCCTTCCCGGTCGCTGTCGTGCTTGGTGCGGGTGAGCCGGTACATGAACCCGCTGATGCCGCTGAACAGCGCCGAGACTCCTCGGGATATCGCGCCGAAGGTGCTGGCCACGGTCGACTTCGGGTGGTCGATGTCCGGTAACAGCGCGGCGCCGGAGGCGAGCGTGGCGCCCACCACCCACGTCTTCGGCGACAGCTGCCCGATGAGGTGCGTGTCGGCGAGCGCGGTCACCGCGGACCAGGCCGCCAGCCCGCTCATGGCGTGTGTCGGTCCTGTCGCCACTGCGGTCTCCCCCGTGATCGTTGCCCTCGGCCCCGGCAGGCGTTGCCTTCGGCCCGGGCAGGAATTGCCTGCGGCCCGGGCAGGCATTGCCTTCGGCCCGGGCAGGCATTGCCTTCGGCCCGGGCAGGCATTGCTTGCGGCCCGGCAGGCGTTGCCTTCGGCCTTGTGATCGTCGCCTCTGGCTCCGGCAGCGTTGCCCCTGGCCCCGGCATCGCTGCCTCCGAAAGCCTAGAAGGTGATCTCCCGCCGGGTGGCCGGGTGGGCGTTTTCGTCTCATGCCGCTGTCGCAGACGGCGGGGGCGGGGCACAATCGATACCGATAGCAGTACGCTTGTACCGCTTGCATCTCGCGAGAGGAGCACCCCGCCACATGAGCAAGATCAAGGTCCAGGGAACGGTCGCCGAGCTCGACGGCGACGAGATGACCCGGATCATCTGGTCCTTCATCAAGGACAAGCTGATCCACCCCTATTTGGACATCAACCTCGATTACTACGACCTGGGTGTCGAGCACCGCGACGCCACCGACGACCAGGTGACGGTGGACGCCGCGAAGGCCATCGCCCAGCACGGTGTCGGCGTCAAGTGCGCCACGATCACCCCTGATGAGGCCCGAGTAGAAGAGTTCGGCCTGAAGAAGATGTGGCGGAGCCCGAACGGGACCATCCGCAACATCCTCGGTGGCGTCATCTTCCGCGAGCCCATCGTGATCTCGAACATCCCGCGGTACGTGCCCACGTGGACCAAGCCGATCATCATCGGCCGTCACGCGCACGGCGACCAGTACAAGGCCACGGACTTCAAGGTCCCCGGCCCGGGCACGGTCACCATCACCTACACGCCCGCGGACGGCTCCGAGCCGATCCAGCAGGAGGTCGCGCAGTTCCCGACCGACGGCGGCGTGGCGATGGCCATGTACAACTACAAGCGCTCCATCGAGGAGTTCGCCCGCGCGTCGTTCCGCTACGGGCTGGAGCGCGAGTACCCGGTGTACATGTCCACCAAGAACACGATCCTCAAGGCCTACGACGGCGTCTTCAAGGACGTCTTCGAGGAGATCTTCGAGAACGAGTTCAAGGCGGACTACGACGCCAAGGGCCTGACCTACGAGCACCGCCTCATCGACGACATGGTCGCCACGGCCATGAAGTGGGAGGGCGGTTACGTCTGGGCGTGCAAGAACTACGACGGTGACGTGCAGTCCGACACGGTCGCGCAGGGCTTCGGTTCGCTGGGCCTGATGACCTCGGTGCTGATGACCGAGGACGGCAAGGTCGAGGCGGAAGCCGCGCACGGCACGGTCACCCGCCACTACCGCCAGCACCAGCAGGGCAAGCCGACGTCGACGAACCCGATCGCGTCGATCTTCGCCTGGACCCGCGGCCTGGAGCAGCGCGGCCGGCTGGACTCCACTCCGGAGGTCAGCGGTTTCGCCCAGGCCCTGGAGAAGGTCGTCATCGAGACCGTCGAGAGCGGCAAGATGACCAAGGACCTCGCGCTGCTCGTCGGCGGCGACCAGGGTTACCAGACCACCGAGGAGTTCCTGGCCTCGCTGGACGAGAACCTGCAGAAGAAGATGGCCGACCGCTGATCTTCCGCTGCCGGTAACGCGACGCCACTTTCGCCCCGCTTCGGGGTGGGAGTGGCGTTTTCGCGTTCGGCGGGCCGTTTCGGCCCGCCCGGGAACCTCCGGGCCGCCCGCGCGTCCACCGGTGGGATCTTTTCGGGACTGGAGGAGGAACGGATGCCGTACCAGTACAAGGTCGTGGAGCTCCGGGAGAAGTGGCTCGGCGGCAAGATGTCCGGCGACAAGCTCGAAGGCGTCCTCAACGACCACGCCGCCGAGGGCTGGCGACTCAAGGACATCACCGGCGCCGACGTGAAGGGCCGCTTCGGCCCCGACGGCGTCGAGGGCCTCCTGGTCACCTTCGAACGCGAGGTCTGAGCGAGGCTTCCCGGCACGCGTGCCCCGGTTCGTCCGGGGCGCGCGCGGCTGTTGATCTCGCCTCCGCTATGCTGTCCTCGCACGCCACGGCGGGCACAACTTCACAAGCGCGTTTAGCTCAGCGGGAGAGCGCTACCTTGACACGGTAGAGGTCACTGGTTCAATCCCAGTATCGCGCACCAGTACTTTACGCAGGTCAGAGCCCCTGCCGGTGATCTTCATCGGTGGGGGTTTTCGTGTGTTTGGGAGGGGACTGGGAGGCGTTGATCATGGCTTACCGGATTGGGGCGAAATGTGGTCACGCTGCCGGTCATCAGCGGGGGTCGCGGCAACCGGGGTCATTTGTGATATACGCCACTTATTTTCTAGGGCTGTGATCATGGTGTCGATCATCAGCTGGGTGACGTGGGTGTAGATGCCGCGAACGCCGCTCATTTCGTGACCGAGACGATCGTGCTGGAGCACTTCGTAGATGCGGTCTTCGGAGAGCCAGCTCTTCTGGGTGTGGCGTAGTCCGTGGAAGTCCAACCCGGGCTGGAGGGGCCGCCACCCCCGGGAGGCTTGACCGGCGACGGCTGGGCGCCAGATTCGACGGTTGAAGTTCGATCGGCGGAGAAGGCCGTCTCGTGCGCCGGTGAAGACGTGGTCGTGGAACTGTGTGGTGGCGTGTTCGCGGAGCAGTTCGGCCAGAAACGGTGGCAGGTGGACCGTGCGGGCGCTGGCGGGGGTCTTGGGTGGTCCGAGTTCGAGGTGGCCTGCGGTCTCGTGGAGTGCTCCGACGTTCGGGTCTACGACGATGGCGGCGTGTGGGGAGCGGTCGAGGTGGACGTTGCGCCATTGCAGTCCGGCTAGCTCGCCCCAGCGCAGGCCGGTGTACGCGGCAACGATGATCATCGTCCGGTAGGGGCCGCAGCGGTCGGCGATGGGCAGCAAGCGCGTCGGCGTGACGATCTCCCTGCGGTCAGATGGGGCGAGCTTGAGGCCGAGGCGACGGCAGGGGTTCTTGGTGATGAGGTCTTCCTCGGCGGCTTCGGCGAGGATCGTGGAGAAGAGCGAGATGATTTCGGCGACGGTCGCATCTTTCAGGTCTCGGCGAAGCTTTTTGGACCACGTTTTTACCGTGATGCGCTTGATTGACCCGATTTCGGTGGTGCCGAAGCGTGGTTCGATGTGGTTACGAATATAGGAGTCATACTTCGACCACGTGTTGCTGCTCACCTCGTGTGCCTCGCGCCAGATTTCGATCAATTCGTTGAGAGTGGTCTGTGCTTTTCGTGGGTCGGTGAAGGTGCCACGCTTGGATTCGTAATTGATGTCGTCGGCGCGGCTTCGCGCATCGGTGGGGTTGGTGTAGCCGCTGTCGGTTCCGATGGTTCCGTCTGGGCGCTGGTAGCGGACGCGCCAGCCCGCGCCGTGTTGTTCGATCCAGGCCATTGGTATTCCTCCAACATGTGTGGGGTCCGCCCGGTCGATCCGGGCGGACCCCATTGACGCTCTATATCGGCTAGAGCGGAACCGGTATGTTGTCATTGGCCGAAGAAACTTCGACCAATGCCGAATTGTTCGGTGATCCGGTTCTGATTTATCTCCGCTGGCGGCTCGGGAACGATATGCGGGCAAGCTGGACTATGTCGCGCAGATCCTTCTCGGAGAAACGCAAATGCTTCCCGAGGAGAGTGCACGGAATCGCGCGGGCCCCCGCTTTGCGGTGGAGCCAGGACTCTTTGACCGCTAGCTTTTCGGCGGCTTCAGTAGGGGTATAGATTTCAGGTAAAGCTGTGTCGTCGACTGAATCAGGTTCTAGCCTGTTGTGGTCGAATCGGGTGTTCTTGCTTGCCATGATGGGCCTCGCGATGCTTGCCGATAGTCCTAGAGTGGGGTCCGAGTGCGCATGTCATGACGCAATTCAGTCTTGATTCGGCGTTCGGAAAATAATGACGTCTTCGTGGGCGATGAGGTGTAGCGGGAGTCCGGTGTCGCGTTGTTTGCGGATGAAGTCGCGTTGGAAGAAGCTGCCGCGGGCGATGAGTTCGGTGTCGGTGGCTCGCGCGAGGAGTGCGACGCAGCGTTCGGTGGGGATGAGTCCGGCTTGTTGTCCGCAGGTGAGGATTTGGGTGGGCAGGTCGATGAGTTCGGAGTGTTCTCGCCAGGGCCGCAGGGTGATGGCGATGTGTCCGCCGGGTTTCAGGAATGCGCGTAGGGCGGTGAGGATGCGGGTGAATCCGGCGAGGAGTCGGTGGTGGCCGATGTTGGCGAGGTTGCCGCGGTCGAGGGTATTGCCGTAGCGGTGGTGGAACTTCTGGACGGTCTTGTTCGGTTTGGTGATGACTTGGCCGTGGACGGAGGGGCCGTAGGGCGGGCTGGTGACGGCGAGTGCGGCTTGGCCGGCGTACTCGACCGGCAGCAACGTCCGGAGTTGGCGGGCGTCTCCGGAGTAGACCGGCTCTTCCCAGATGAGGGTGTAGGTCGGCCGGGCGCGTCGGTCCGCAGATAGACGTCGAGGTCTCCCGACGATGGAGGTTCCTACGCCATCCATCCGAAAGACCTCGACGTGTCCGACGCTACCCCGCCGGCCGGGTTCGGCCGCCCTGACCTGACCGCCTTCGCGGCTCATCCCAATCGACCCTGATCGGGTCTGCTGACCCCCTCGACGAGAACGCAGCGACATCACAGCCACCCAACCCCGACCGTCCGGGAAGCCGGGGCACGTCACATGGCCTGTGCTGCGGGCGTGTCGAGTGGGTCGTCCAGGGGCGACGCAGGAGCGTCGACGCGACGTGCTGAGAGGTGGTTCCAACCGAGCGCTAGGACACCGGCTACAGGCATGGCGATAGGTCAGGAACGGCGTCGCCCCCTGCGCAGGAGGGAGCGCAGAGTCTCGGCGTTCGCGTAGCCGACCCGTCGCGCGATCTCGGCGGAGGTGAGGTCCGTGGTTGCTGAGAGGTGCCGAGCTCGTTCGATGCGAAGCCGTTGGACGAAGCCGAGCGGAGTGAGGTTGAGCGCCGCACGGACTCGTCGTTCGAGGGTGCGCCGGCTGGTGCCGAGCGACTGCGCGACGAAGGCGACGTTGAACGGTTCGTCCAGGCGGACGCGCACGAAGCGTTCGAACTCGACGACGATCGAGTCCTCGTGCCGGAGATGTTCGTAGGCGACGAAGGCCGCCTGCGACGGGCGCTCGTCGATGATGAGGAGCTTGGCGACATGTTGGGCCAGGTCGGGGCTGATCGATCGCACGAGTGAGAGCGCGAGGTCGATGTGGGCGAAGGCGGCGCCGGCGGTGACGAGGTTCCCGTCGACCACGACCATGGTGTCGAGATCGAGGGCGACGGTCGGATAGCGCTTCAGGAACTCCGGCCCCAGGAACCAGCTGGTCGTCGCCCGCCGATGATGCATCCGTCCGGTCTCGGCGACGGCGAACACGCCGGTGCACGCCGCGGCGATCCGGGTGGTCGCGTCGTCGAGGCGCCCGAGTGAGGCGATGACCGAACGAGCATCTCGGCTCTGGAGGGCGTCGTGGGTCGCGGCGGCCGTGAGGGTTCCAAGCGCAGGGACGACGACCACGTCGAACTCTCCGGACTCCGACAGCGGGTGGCCCACCGACAGGGTCATCGATGCCGTCGTGGTCACTCGCCGTTTCGGTCCGAGGATGGCGAGTTCGATCGGGTCGATCCGCGGGTCGACATCGCCGCGGGCTCCGTCGGCCACCCGCACGATGTCGATGACCGACGCGACCGCCGAACCGAAGCAGCCGTCGATCGCGATCAGTCCGATACGCATGGCGCGAACAATAGCAATACTGCCGTATACGCCACTCCCCACCGGCCCTCGCTCGTCATACGCTGAACTCGCCCCACGAAGAACCCCGACTTCAAGGAGAACCCCTCATGTCCACACCCGCATCACTTCCGTATGCCTTCGTCGCCAAGATCGTCGCGGCTGATGGACAGCACGACGCGCTCGCCGATCTGCTCGCCGGCGCTGTCGCACTCGCCAACGAAGAAGTAGGAACGATTGTCTGGTTCGCGGCTAGGACCGACGCCGACACCTTCTGGATCTTCGATGCATTCCCCGACGAGGCCGCTCGCGACGCCCACGCCAACGGCGCCATCGTCGCAGCCCTGATGGCCAACCAGCACCTCCTCGGCGCAGCACCCGAGATCCTGGCGGCCGACGTCCTCGCGTCCAAGCTCCCGTAGTCCGCCAACGCACGAGACGATCGCGCCCCGCCGAGCCGTCGGACCCGACCGCCTCGACACCCGCACCACGTTGACGATCCCCGACGGGCCGATCACGAGGAGGCCAGGCAACACCAGGCGCAAGCCTGGAGCGGCACTGTTTCACCGGTGGTCATCGAGAGAGCCAGCGCGGTTCCATGGCGGCGCAACTGTGTCAACTTGCCCTCCGTCCCGCGAGGCGCCGTGGGCGGGTCGTGGTTGCGATCCGTTGCCGTGACGGGAGACGCGTTGCGCGTCGCAGCGATGACGGGTCGTTGGCGTTCCGGGGCGTTGCGTTCGTGCGCGCCGCGCGTGCGGCATGGAGCATCTCGCTGCGCACACAACGATCGCTGCGCCGACGCACCGTTGACACCTCGCACGTCCAGGTCGCGACACAACGCCACGCTGCGTTGCCGAGCGGAGCGAGGCATATCGGCACACGGACAGGATGCCGGCCGCGAGCGCTCAGCCGGCGAGGGGTCCGTCGCAGAGGAGAGCGACGTCGGTGTCGGGCAGAGCCGTGAGGCCAGCGCATTGCGCGACCACCAGAACCGAACCGCCCCTGCCCTGCGTTTGCGCAGGTCAGGGGCTGTTCGCCGGAGCCGCCTGTCGGAATCGAACCGACGACCTAATCACGTCGGCTTTGCGGGCTCTTCCCAGATGAGGGTGTAGGTCGGCCGGGCGCGTCGGTCCGCAGATAGACGTCGAGGTCTCCCGACGATGGAGGTTCCTACGCCATCCATCCGAAAGACCTCGACGTGTCCGACGCTACCCCGCCGGCCGGCTTCGGCCGCCCTGACCTGACCGCCTTCGCTCGACTCGACGGCCTCGGTCTGAGCGTGACCGGGCAACGACTTGAACCGGATCGTGCGGTCCTCGCGTGCCGCGTGGTGGAACCAGATCAGTCTTGCCGACGGTGCGGCAGCGAAGGCGCTGCTCGTGACACCGTGATCCGGCGGTTGGCCCACGAGCCGCTGGGCTGGCGACCGACCGTGCTGGAAGTTGTAGTGCGCCGCTACCGCTGTGCCGACTGCGGACACGTGTGGCGCCAAGACACCAGCGCCGCGGCGGAGCCACGCGCGAAGCTCTCGCGCACCGGGTTGCGGTGGGCGCTGGAAGGGATCGTGGTCGCACACCTCACCGTCGCCCGTGTCGCCGAGGGACTCGGGGTCGCGTGGGACACCGCCAACAACGCGGTCCTGGCCGAAGGCAATCGGCTGCTGATCAACGACCCCACGCGGTTCGAGGGCGTGAAGGTCATTGGCGTCGATGAGCACGTCTGGCGCCACACCAGGCGTGGCGACAAGTACGTCACCGTGATCATCGACCTCACCCCGGTCCGCGATGGCGCCGGCCCAGCAAGGCTGCTGGACATGGTCGAGGGCCGGTCGAAGGCGGCGTTCAAGACCTGGCTCGCCGACCGCGACGACGCCTTCCGTGACGCGGTCGAGGTGGTCGCGATGGACGGCTTCACCGGGTTCAAGACCGCCGCTGCGGAGGAGATCCCGGACGCGGTCACGGTGATGGATCCCTTCCACGTCGTGCGCCTGGCCCAACTCGCGATCCACGGGCACCGTGGGTTCAGGGACGACCCGCTCTACAAGTCGCGGCGCACGCTGCACACCGGCGCGGACCTGCTCACCGACAAGCAGAGCGACAGGCTACGCGCGCTGTTCGTTGATGACGCTCACGTCGAGGTCGAGGCGACCTGGGGTGTCTACCAGCGCATGATCGCCGCCTATCGCCACGAGGACCGGCAACGTGGCCGCGAGCTCATGGAGAAGCTGATCACCGACCTCAGCGCCGGCGTCCCCAAGGTGCTCACCGAGCTCACCACCCTGGGCCGGACCCTGAAGAAGCGAGCCGCCGACGTGCTCGCCTACTTCGAACGACCCGGCACCAGCAACGGGCCGACCGAGGCGCTCAACGGACGGCTCGAACACCTGCGCGGCTCCGCACTCGGGTTCCGCAACCTGACCAACTACATCGCCCGAAGCCTGCTCGAGACCGGCGGCTTCAGACCCCAACTCCTACACCCCCGATTGGGATGAGCCACGTTGATGGGCCTGGACGCGCTTCACAGGGTGTTGTACTTGCCGGCTTTTACGCCATCGGATTCACTTGTATGGCCGTGTGCAGGGCGGCGGATCTCATAGTTGTCTCCTTGTCTCGTTGCGGCATACTTTCGTCCGGCGTATGGACCCGCGAGCCTTCCAGCATCGGTCGCATGCCTCGCTATCAACGCCTGCCCGAGGGACAAGGTGCCCCGAAGATCTGTCCTCTCCACCAGGGCGACATTCCGGTGCTCCCCGACCCCATAGGAAGCGGCTTCGAGCTCGTCACGGACCATAAGGCGTCGGAAGTCATCGGGCAGTCAACGAACTGCCGGTCGCTGATCCGGGACCACCCCGAGATCACGAAAACGTGCAACGACCTTCCTAAAATGCCAGGTCGCGAAGTGTGCTCTCCACGCTCCACGCACGTGGAGGTGGTCCGCAGGGTCACGGCGGCGGTCTCGGTGCGGTCGTCGTGCTCTCCACGCACGTGGAGGTGGTCCGACACAGGGGTCTACCTGGCAAAACTCCAGGGTGTGCTCTCCACGCACGTGGAGGTGGTCCGCGGCGACCGGGGCGCGTTCCTCGGACTCCTCGGTGCTCTCCACGCACGTGGAGGTGGTCCGGCGTTGGCCGAGCGGTTCGGCTACGGCGAGCGGTGTTCTCCACGCACGTGGAGGTGGTCCGAGCTCGGCGGTCTCAGCGGTGACCAGATGCTCGTGCTCTCCACGCACGTGGAGATGGTCCGCAGGGTGAGAGCCGGTTCTACGTCCGGCCGGAGTGCTCTTCACGCATGTAAAGGTGGTCCGACGTGGCCCGCCGTTCGCGTGCGCATGCGGCGTGCCCTCCATACACGTGGAGGCGGTCCGGGCGAAGCCACTGTGGCGGCCGACGCCATGCTGTGTTTTCCACGCAGGTGGAGGTGATCCGTATTCGGTGGTCATGTAGCCACATGCCGAGAGTTATCGAGGGGTTTCTGTCCCGCCGTCGCAGCAGTGGAGGGCTGTCAGCTGTTCGGGTATGTGGTTCTGACTCGCCGAGTGCACACCCGGGACCGCGGAATAGATCACACGGCAACGAGAGCGGAGTGGTGGTCATTTTCCGTCACCCTCCCCGCGCCTTCTAGGCAGCTCCCTGACTCGTTGTTGATCTTTGGGAGCAAAGATTTGGGCGGATTTTGGGAGGATGGATGTGCGTTGAACTGCACTCAGCTGGGTAGAGGTGGCGGGAACTGCATCGTCGCGACCTGATGATTCTCGATTTTCGCAGGTAAGGAGGCTGCGGCTGTCTACCTTTTTTTGACACGGTAGAGGTCACTGGTTCAATCCCAGTATCGCGCACCATTTCTTTGTGCAGGTGAGTAGCCCTGTCGGCGTTGTTGCCGACAGGGCGTTTTGTTGTTCGGGCACGGTGTTGACCGTGATATGACCGTGCGATGCGCGCCCTGGTTCTGCGGGTTTGTGTTCACTGTGCGGGTTTTTCAGTGGCGGGTGGGGCGCTGATCTGGGTATTCGTGTCGGGCTGGTTCAGTTTGTTGGTTGAGGCGGGGTGGGGTTTGTGACCGTGAGTTGACCGGGTGCCGGGGTGCTGGGTGGGTTGGTGGTGCGGGTTCGGTGGAGTGCGGTGAGGGCGGTGTTGTGGGTGTGGGGGAGGGTGTGGAAGTAGCGCTCGGTGGCGCGGAGGCTGCGGTGGCCGAGGCGTTCGCGGATGGTTTCGAGGTCGGCGGCGCGGGCGAGCATCCAGGATGCGTTGGTGTGGCGGAGGTCGTGGATGCGGGCCGGGTGGGTGAGGCCGGCGTTGGCTAGTGCGTGGTACCAGATGTTTTTGCGGAACCAGCTGCGGTCGAGGTGTTGGTCGTGGCGGGTGCGTCGGTGGCGGGTGGGGCGGTCGTGTCCGTGGGCTCGGCGGTGGCGGCGGTAGGTGGCGATGGCGGTGCGGCAGTGCTGGCAGCGGCATCCGGTGTTGTAGCGGGTGGCGGTGCCGTGCCCGGCGGTGCCGTGCCCGGCGGGTGTCGGGGTGGTGTCGGTGGCGGTGGCGGTTTCTGTGTGGGGGTTGGGGGTCATGGTGGGGGTGCCGAAGAGGAGATCGTCGGCGACGAGGTCGGTGTTGGGTAATGTGGTGTTGGAGGGCGGTGGTGAGTTCGTGGGTGAGGTGGAGTTGGCGGTATTCGGTGATTTTGGGGTAGTGCTTGACGACGAATCGTGTTCCGTCGGTGTTGGGTTGGTTGAGTTCGACGACGGCTCGGCTGATGGTCGCGACATGGAGGATCTCGTAGTGGATCGTGGCGATACCGGTACTCCGTGACGTGCGCCCGTTCTGCTGTCCGATGGTCGGACTTGTCAGGCAGAATTCAGCATTGTGCCTCACTCAAGACCATCTCCGCTGAGCATGACCGGATGGCTCCGCACGGAGTCGGGATCGGCGGTGCTCCTCACCGTCGTCACAGCGGTCGCGCTCATCTGGGCGAACTCGCCGCTCTCCTCTTCCTACTTCGAGCTGTGGCATCAGGGCCTGGGCTTCGACGTCGGCCCGTTCGGGCTGCACATGGACCTGCACCACTGGATCAACGACGGCCTGATGGTCGTGTTCTTCTTCGTCGTTGGGCTCGAGGTGCGTCAGGAGTTCGCCCACGGGGCGCTGAGGGACACCAGCCGTGCCCGTCTCGCCGTGATCGCCGGGGTCGCGAGTGTGGCTCTCCCCGCGCTGGTGTACGTCCTCGTCGTCGGTGCGGCCGGTGCCGAGGGCATCGAAGGCTGGGGAGCTGTGGTCGGCACCGACACCGCGTTCATGCTGGGCGCGCTCGCGATCGTCGGCCCTCGCCTGTCCGGTCAGCTGCGCGTCTTCCTCCTTACCCTGACGGTGGTCGACGACTTCCTCGCGGTGTCGATCATCGGCATCTTCTACAGCGAGGAGATCCGCATCGTCCCGCTGCTGGTCGCCCTCGCGTGCCTTCTCGCGCTGTGGCTGCTCGGACGCTCCCGCCAATGGAGCGCGGCTCCGTACGTGCTGATTGTCCTCGGGCTATGGCTGGCCACGCTCTCCTCAGGCGTCCACGCATCGCTCGCGGGGATGATCGCTGGCCTCCTCATCCCCGCGTACCCGACGCGGCGGCACAAGGTGGTCGCCGCCCGGCAGCTGTTCCGCGACTTCTGGCAATCGCCGAGCGCGTCTTCGGCCCGTGCCGTCGGCCGGGGGCTGTCTCGGGGCGTCTCGGTCAATGAGCGCCTGCACGAGTACCTCCGGCTGCCCACCGCGCTGCTGGTTGTGCCGATCTTCGCCCTGGCCAACGCAGGGGTGGACCTGCGGGGCGGGCTGCTCGTCGACTCGCTCGGCTCGCCGGTCACGTGGGGCGTCGTCGCGGGGCTCGTGCTCGGCAAGCTCTTGGGGATCGGGCTCGCGACGCTTTTGGCCGTCCGACTGGGTGCGGGGCGCCTGCCGGAAGGCGTCGGGATGGGCAGCGTGTTCGGGGGCGCGGCGCTGTCGGGCATTGGTTTCACCGTGTCACTGCTGATCATCGGGCTCGCCTTCGGCACCACCTCCGACCTCGGCCGTCAGGCGACTCTCGGCGTGTTCGTTGCTATGGTGCTCGCTTGCGTGCTGGGGTGGGCGATCTTCAAGGTCGCCGCCCGCAGGTGGGGCGAGGAGACCGCGGATCTGCCGATGACGCTGGAGCCGCCGGTGGATCCGGAGGTCGACCACATCCGCGGCCCGGAGGACGCCCAGCTCACGCTCGTGGAGTTCGTGGACTTCGAGTGCCCGTTCTGCGCGCACGCCACCGGCTCTTGGGAGGATCTGCACGAGCGCTTCGGCGACGACCTGCGCTACGTGGTGCGCCATCTTCCGCACCACCCGCACGGGCCGATCGCCGCCAGGGCGGCCGAGGCGGCGGCGAATCAAGGCATGTTCTGGCCGTGGCTCGACTTCGTGTTCACCCGCCAGCACGCCCTGGAGCGCGACAACCTCGTCGACTACGCCGTCGAGCTCGGCCTCGACGTCGAGACATTCACCGAGGACCTCGACAGCGCGGAGGTCGCCAAGCGAGTCGAGCGAGACGCCGCGAGCGCGGCGGACAGCGGCGCGCACGCCACTCCGACCTTCTTCGTGGAGGGCTGCCGCCTGCTGGGCAGCTACGACGCGCGCACCCTGACGGCGATGCTGGAGTCCAGCCGCCGTGGCACCCGCACCCAGGAGATCCCGGCCTGAGCGCCGGACGAGAGGGGACGACCTGCGCACCGCAGGTGGTCCCCTCACCGAAGGCTCTCAGAACAGGGTCGGAGGCGGTGGCGGGGCACGAGTCGAGCCCGCCTGACTCTCGAGCTCGATCCACCTGCAGATGACGTGGACGACGTATTCCCGCTCACGCTCGCTGAGCTCGTGCCCCCGGATGATCTCGTGGTTGATCTGCAAGCACTTCCTGCAGCAGGTCGCGGTGGCGTGCTGGGCGCGGAAGACGGGGTGTCCGCCCCAGGGGGTCTGTCTGCCGTCCTTCTGCGGGTGCGCCGGGGCGAGCCGCGCGTCGATGAGCTCCTTCGCGTGCCGAGCGATGGTCTCCGGTCCGCGCGACGCGGCATAGGCGAGCTCGGGAGGGCGCAGGTGGAACTTCGCGCGGAAGGGGATCCGGGCGATGCGCGCCAGCCGAGCGTCCAGCCGGTCCTGGTCAATGGCCGTGCCGACATGCTCCGAAGCGTCGCCGGGATCGTGCGCACCCTCGGTCATGAGCCAGGTTCCGAGGCGGCCTGGGCCGGCGTCCCTTCCAAAGCGGCGATCTCCCGGTACTCGCCTGGGGTCATCCCGGCCGTCGTGCGGAAGGCCCGGTAGAACTGCACGGGGCCGGAGAAGCCCAGCTCGAGCGCGATCGAGGAGATCGGCTTGTCCGGCTGCGCGCGGAGCATCACCCGCGCTCGCTCGAGTCGCAGCGAGCGCAGCTGGCCCATGACGGACTCCCCAGTCCCCTCGAAGAGGCGGAACAGGGTGCGCCGGGAGAGGTGTAGGCCGACGGCGATGCCCTGGGAGTCCAGATCGGGGTCGGCCAGGTGCGCGCGCATGTAGGCCAGCACCTGGCTGCGCCGTGCCGCATCGGGTGCGTCGGCGTGGGGGCGCGGAGGCGAGAGGAGGCCGATGAGCGATGCCTCCAGCGCGGGTGCCTGGGGCTCGAGGCGGTGCGCGCCGTGGGGGTCGCTGGCCTGGGTCCGCGCGAGGTTCACGAAGAATGCCGCCACTGAGCCCATCGCCCCGTCGCAGTCGAATGTCTTCGCGAGCAGGTAGTCGCTGCGGCTGACTCCGGCACGCGCGAATGCTTCGTCTGCGGGGAGCTCGAGGACGGCCTGCTCGTAGTACTCCTTGGTGCGCAGCGTGAAGGGGGTTGCGCTGTCGTAGATCACCAGAGAGCCGGGGGTTGCGAGCGCCGCGCGTCCGGCCTGCTCGACGAGCAGGTTCCCGCGGAGCTGGAACAGGAAGTACAGGTATTCCTGGTCATCGTGGCTCTGCGCGATGTCGCTCCTCGAGCGCTTGACCTCCTCGGCTCGAGCCCGTTTGGTGGATAGGCGGAAGTCGGTGTATTGCCCCAGACCGATCTCGCCGCCGAATCCGGTGTCGACGGGGTCGGTCCTGACCGAGACGTACGCCTCTCGCCGGGCCTGACGCCAGTAGTCGATCTCGTCGCCCCGTGGGGCACGCCCCGTCGAGAAGGACGTCAGGCGCGGCAGCGAGGTGGTCTCCTGTCCCATGATTACGCCCCTGCTTGCTGGTCTGCGCCGTGGCTCGCGCCCGCCCACCGCGTCCATCGCCAGCGTACGACGTGGGGCCCAATCCAGCTCGGCCGCCAGCACGTCTGTGAGGGGACCCGGGGGGCGCAGAGGTCCGGCCCGCGACGCCGCTCAGGCGGCGGTCGCGGGCCGGAGTATCGGTGTGAAGGGCCTGGGATCAGGCGGGAACGAGGCTGTGGGGGTCGATGATGAACTTGTCCGAGACGCCCGTGTCGAAGGTCGCGTAGGCGTCGGGGGTCTCGTCGAGGCCGATGACCTTGGTGTTGAGCATGTCGCTGAGGTAGGGCATGCGGTCCCACAGGATGGCCATCATCAGCTCGCGGTTGTAGTGCATGATCGGGGCCTGTCCGGCGGAGATCCTCGGCGACTTGATCCACGCCTTGCCGAAGTCGATCGGGAAGGTGCCCTCCTGCTCGGCCTTCGACTTCGCCAGCGGGTCAGGGCCGTAGACGCCGATGACTCCAGTGGCTCCGCCCGGGCGCGTTGCATCGATCACCTGGTTGAGGGCGTAGGCCGGGTTCATGTCCTCGGCTTCCCGGCCGATCCCGTGGGCTTCCAGGCCGACGTAGTCGACTGCGCAGTCGACCATGGGCTCGCCGAGGATGGCCTCGATCTGGTCGGTCAGCGGCACGTCCTGGCTGAGGTCGATGGTCTCGCAGCCGTTGTTCTTCATCAGGTCCAGACGGTCCTGGTAGTAGTCGCCGACAATGATGCAGGAGGCCCCCAGCAGGCGGGCCGCCGCTGCCCCGCAGCGACCGACCGGGCCCGCGCCGGCGATGTACACGGTCGATCCCGGCTTGGCCCCGGCCTCCATGAGCCCGTGGAACGCGGTGGGCAGGATGTCCGAAAGCAGCGAGAGGTCACGGATCTTCTCCATGGCCTGGTCCCGATCGGGGAAGCGCAGCAGCTGGAAGTCGGCGTAGGGGACAAACAGGTACTCGGCCTGGCCCCCGGTCCAGTCGCCCAGGTTGAACCCGTAGGCACCACAGGCTACCGCCGGGTTGACGTTCTCATTCTCGCAAATCTCGGTGTGGCGGGCTTTGCAGTTGCGGCATCGTCCGCAGGCGACGTTGAACGGAACCGAAACGAGGTCGCCGACCTTCACGCGCTCCACGTCCGTTCCGACTTCGATGACCTCGCCGGTCATTTCGTGTCCCATCACCATGCCCTGCGGCACTGGGAAGGACCCGCGGTAGATGTGCAGATCGCTGCCGCAGATGTTGGTGGCGACGATCCTGAGGATGACCCCGTGCGGGGCGCTCTTGCCGTTCGGCATCTCGAGCTTCGGGAAGGCGAGGGACTCGACGCGCATGTCCCTCGCGTTCTCGAACACGACGGCGCGGTTGTTGTCTGCCATGACGATCTCCTCTGGAGCGGATGGAAAGCTCAGTCGCCCGAGCGCCATCCCGGCTGCTGGTGGCGTTGCGACCTCGGCTGTCTCTCAAGGTAGGCACGCAGGCATCTGCGTCTCTATTGCAATGCGTGCCACTACGGTCGCATGGCGTGCCGCCTCTCGCCCCGCCACGTCCATGACCGAGTGCTCTGCCGCCCCGTGCGATTAGCCTCAACACCATGTCCGAAGCAGCAGTCCCAGTGCCCTCCGGGATTCCGATCGTGCAGCCCGACGTGCGGGTGAGCGGCGCTCGCGAGCACAACCTGAAGGACGTGGACCTGACGGTGCCCCGCGACGCGACGGTGGTGTTCACCGGCGTGTCTGGGTCGGGTAAGTCCTCGCTGGCGTTCGGCACCCTGTACGCGGAGTCGCAGCGGCGCTACCTCGAGTCCGTCGCACCCTACGCCCGCCGGCTGATCGACCAGGCCGGCGTCCCTGACGTCGACTCGATCACGGGCATGCCGCCGGCCGTGGCCCTGCAGCAGCAGCGGGGAGGGCGCACCGCCCGGTCCTCGGTGGGCAGCATCACCACGCTCTCGTCCCTTGTGCGCATGCTCTACTCGCGCGCTGGCGATTACCCGGACGACCAGCCGATGCTCTACGCCGAGGATTTCTCGGCCAACACCGTCCAGGGCGCGTGTCAGCGGTGCCACGGAATCGGGCAGGTGTACGAGGTCACCGAGCAGAAGATGGTGCCGGACCCCTCCCTCACCATCCGCGAACGGGCGATCGCCTCGTGGCCGACGGCCTGGCACGGTCACCAGCTGCGCGACGTCCTCGTCGCGCTCGGATACGACGTCGACGTCCCCTGGCGGAAACTGCGCAAGAAAGACCGCGACTGGATCCTCTACACCGAGGAGACCCCCGTCGTCCCCGTCCATTCGACACTCACGCTCTCCGAGGCTCGCGCTGCGATCGAGGCGGGAGAGGAGTACAGCTACCAGGGCACGTTCGTGGGTGCGCGGCGCTACGTGCTCGACACCTTCGCCAACACCAAGAGCGCCTCGATGAAACGCCGCGTGGCCCAGTTCCTCGACGTGGCGCGCTGCCCGTCATGCCACGGCAAACGGCTGAAGCCCGAAGCCCTGACCGTGACCTTCGAGGGGCTCGACATCGCCGAGTTCTCGCAGTTGCCGATGCGGGAGCTGCTCTCACTGCTGGACGGGGTAGTCGCGGATACCGCCTCCGGCAATACGGGGACGGGCACTTCCGGCGAAGTCCTGGACGCGGCCTCGCGGCGCGAGGCCGTCGAGCAGAGAGTGGCGGCCGGCGGTTCCGCGCACTCGGCCGCCCCCGATGTGCGCCGCACTCCGAACCAGTCGGCGGAGAAGCGGGCCGCGGCGGCGCGGGTGGGCGCTGAGCTTATCGACCGCCTGCGCCCGATCATCGACCTCGGCCTGGGCTACCTGTCCCTGCATCGGACCACACCCACTCTCTCCGGTGGCGAGCTTCAACGCCTGCGGCTGGCCACGCAGCTGACCTCGGAGCTGTTCGGTGTCGTCTACGTGCTCGACGAGCCTTCGGCGGGCCTGCACCCGCAGGACGTGACCGCATTGCTCGGGATCCTCGACGGACTCAAGGGCCGTGGAAACAGCCTTTTCGTGGTCGAGCACTCGGTGGAAGTGATGCGCCACGCCGACTGGCTGGTCGACATCGGGCCGGATGCGGGCGAGCGCGGCGGCCGCATCGTCTACAGCGGGCCGACCCAAGGCCTCGCCCAGGTCGAAGAATCCGTGACGCGGGGCTACCTCTTCGGCGGGAGCGGACTGCCTCCGCACGTCCCTCGTGACCCTGTCGGTTGGCTCGAGATGAAGGGTGTCACCCGCAACAACCTGCAGGACGTGTCCGTGTCGATCCCCATGGGCGTGCTCTCCGCCGTGACGGGTGTGTCCGGATCGGGCAAGTCCAGCCTGGTCAGCCAGGCGCTGCCCGCGCTGCTCAGCCAGTGCTTGGGGCGCACCGTGCCCGTCGACGAGGCTCCCGAGGACGACGAGCTGCTACTGGCGGATTCCCCCAACCGGCTCGAGGGCACCCTGACGGGAGACCTGACCGGCGTGCGCCGCGTCGTCAGCATTGACCAGAAGCCCATTGGCCGCACGCCGCGCTCGAACGTGGCCACCTACACAGGCCTGTTCGACCGTGTGCGCAGCCGCTTCGCGCAGACTCCCGAGGCGCGTGCCCGCGGCTACAAGCCCGGCCGGTTCTCCTTCAACGTCACTGGCGGCCGCTGCCCGACCTGCGAGGGTGAGGGGGCGGTGATGGTCGAGTTGCTCTTCTTGCCGTCGGTCTACACCGAGTGCCCGGACTGCCAAGGCACCCGCTACAAGGACAGCACACTGCACATCACCTGGCGCGACAAGAACATCGCCGAGATCCTCGCGATGAGCGTCGAGGAAGCTCAGGCGTTCTTTGCCGGCGAGGAGGAGATCATGCGGTCCCTTACGGCCCTGATCGACGTCGGGCTGGGCTACCTGCGGCTCGGGCAGCCCGCCACCGAGCTCTCCGGCGGGGAGGCGCAGCGCGTCAAGCTCGCCAGTGAGCTGCAGCGCGCCCAGCGCGGCGACACCCTCTACGTGCTCGACGAGCCGACCTCGGGCCTGCATTGCGCCGACGCTGACCGCCTGGTCACGCATCTGCAGACCCTCGTAGCGGCGGGCAACACCGTTGTGATGGTAGAGCTGGACATGCGCGCCGTCGCCGCGGCCGACCACGTCATCGACCTCGGGCCAGGCGCGGGGGAGGACGGCGGCACCGTCGTCGCCTCTGGCACCCCGCAGGAGGTCGCCAAGGCAGGCGTTGGGGCGTCGGCGAAATACCTCGGCCTTGCGCTGAAGGAGTCTGCGGCACTGGAGCGCTCCGCCTGACGGACCGCGCCATGCGCTCGAGCTGGGAAGGGATACTACGCGGCTCGTACCGTCGGGAGCGAGAGCTAAGGGCAAGCCGCGTACAAGGTGCGGCAAGGTGACCATCCTCCACGTTGGCCAAGATCGAATGGCGATTTCCTGGCGACGGGAACGCGCGGTAACGCGTCGCGTCTCATCGGAACGAGGAGGAACAAGGGCCGCTGACCTGCGGTGGGATGTGAAACCCCTGGTTACCAGGGGAAACTCACTACTCTCTTTTTGGCAATCGACGCCGCGGGTGCCTTGGCGCAGGTGGAGGGTGGCGGGATCGTCCTCGTCGCAAGACGCCTGCGGTGAACTGGAGTATCGGCACACGGTGCTCTACGACGCGGCCCGTGACGGGTTCTGGCGGGCATGGCCCCGAACGGGTGCGCGCCCAAGGTCGGGGGAGGCGGGCCCTGGCCTCGCGTTTGCGGCTGAAGGTGCCCGCGGAGCGGGCGCGGCCGCCCAGGTCCCAGTAGTAGGCGGTGTAGCGAGCGTGGCCTTGCCGGTTGACGCGCTGCTTGCAGTAAGCCCATAGCTTCTCCTCGGAGTCCGTGTTTGAGGACTCTCACTCCATCGGCTTCCAGCGTGCGGTGCAGAACCACGCAGCTCAGATTCCCGTCGCCGAGGCCGCAGGTTGATCAGTTGACGGCGCTGGGGGTCTCGTTCAGGGGATGTTCGGTGTTGCGTTCCCAGTTCTGGGGTGTTGACCCCAGGACTGCCCAGACTTCGGTTGACAAAGTGAAGCCTGGGTCAAGGTGTCATCCAACCCCTGGGCAGCCCCACCCGAGGTAGAGAACCCATCGGAATCGCACGTCACACCCGGGGTGTTCTGGGCGCGGCGTGTGGTCGGGTTACCCGAACCCGGCGCGGCGTTCGCTTGTGAGGCGTCGAGAACTCGCGATTTTCTCGCGAAATCATCGGCTGCACCCACGATCTGAAGGTAGTCATCGCGGCCAGCGGCTACCCGGGTACGGCGCGCCCCGAGACGGGCCCGGCGGGTATTTGAAAGCAAGAGGAAAGCCGCCGCGTGCATGGTCATCGGGGGAATGGCGCGAGCGGGCCGTCGCGGACTCATTCGCGTTTTGAACCGGTGAAAGGGAGCGTGACGATGAGAAACTGGCACCGCAAGAGGCTGGCAATCGCGGCAGCGGCCGTACTGGCACTATCCACCAACGGCACTTCGTCCGCTGTGCAGGCTACTGCTGGTCACCGGAGGAAGTGGACCACCAAACGATCCGAGAGCTCACCGGATCCGGAGGCTTCTGCCTGCGCTACTGGCACGACGGTAGCGACGGAGGTCCCTACACCACCGACAACGGGTGGTCTCCGCTGAAAACGGCCTTTAAGGCCGCTACCCACGATGGAGACGACTTGTCGAGATGACCTCACAGAAGGGGGGATGCCGCCGGTGGGCTCCCCCTTGGGTGTGGACACCCTGATTCTGGGTCCTGTGGGTCCTGTGGGTCCTGTGGAGGAAGTGTCCTTGGTGGCACGGAAGTCGAAGTTTCGCGAGGAGTTCAAGCGGGACGCGGTGGCGATTCGGAGAACCTTGAGTCGATGGGCTCGTTGATCACTGAGGAGTAGGAACTGGGGGCCGAGCTTGCCGGACGGGCTGCGCGCGAGTTGTGCGCCCTGAAGCGATCTCCATTGTCGTGGGAGCAGAAATCTGGGAGGATTTTGGGAGGATAGATGTGCGTCGAACTGCACTCAACCGGATATGAGCGGTCGCAACAGCGTTGTTTCCACCTGCGGATTCTCGATTTTCGCAGGTCGGGCGGCTGCGGCTGTCTACCTTGACACGGTAGAGGTCACTGGTTCGATCCCAGTATCGCGCACCAGCAGTTCGAGCAGGTCAGAACCCCTGTCGGTGATCTTCACCGGCGGGGGTTTTCGCGTGTTCGGGAGGGGTGCGCAGAAGCGAATCGACACGGTGAGCCCAAGCCGGACGATCCCAGGTGATCGCTCCCTTGGTGAACGAACTGAGGGCGTTCGCTGCGCCCGTTCGTGCGCGACGCCGTCATCTCCGGACCTCCACAGTGGACCTGTGTCGAGTGCTCAAGACGGGAACCGCGCATCCCGAAGGCGGCCTCGGCGAAGGAGCCGCCAAGCTTCCCGGCTCGCTAGTGGTCGCACCTGGCAAGCCGTCACCGCAACCTCGCCCGCCTCGGCACGGCATCGTCACCGAGCGCGGCCTGACCCGCCTCGGCGCCTGAGCCCGTCGAGCTCGTCGGGTTCCGCCGGCAGCGGTCGGCACCATCTCCGCGTCGGAGTGCGGCTGGGTGACCGACCGCGGAGACCCGCGAGGATTTCTGCATTGGCGAGTGTAGACATGGCATCGCGGTCCTGTTAGAGCTCCTGTCAAGCAAACGGGAGAGGTCATTGCGGCGCCATCATCGATGAATCGGCGCGATCAGGAATGAGTGCAATGGTCAGCCAGGGGGCGGGGACAGGCAGGGTGGTCTCCGGCCCGGGGCCAGGAGAAGGTCATCTGCAGGCGAGCGGGGAAGGAAGGTGTCGTATCGCATGTTCGACGCCGCGTCATCTTCGTGTTCGTGGGTGGATGAGCGGCAGTGGTAATTGACTAGAACATCTCCCTCCGACCCCCGGTGCACCGTTGGTGCATCGGGGTCCTGTTCGTGAGGGAGCAGGAGAGTGCATGGGCGAGGAACGCGCCGAGATCGAGGACAAGTTCGATGACGCCGACTATCCGGCTTACACGATGGGTCGGGCTGCGGAGATGGTGGGCGTGACGCAGCCGTTCCTGCGGTCGCTGGAGGAGTCGGGGCTGCTGGTGCCGCTGCGATCCGGTGGGGGGCATCGGCGGTATTCCCGCGCGCAGTTGCGGCGGGCGTCGCGAGTGCGCGAGTTGGTGGACCAGGGCATGCCGGTCTGGGGTGCCTGCCGCATCATCGCCTTGGAAGATCAGCTTGCTCGGCTGGGCGCCGCGCCGGTGGGCGAGCAGGGTTGAATGCCCCGGCCAGGGGTGCCGGTGGTCAAGGTCGCGGGTGGCGTGTAACGTTGATGTTGGTCGTTGTTTCTGGGTTCGTGTTGTTTCGCGCATGCTCGCAGGATGTTGATGCGGGCGAGCTGCTGTCTTTGGTGTAGCTGGAGTTAAGCCGCCGTCTGAAGATCCCGGCCCGGGCCTCCCGCACGGTGCGTGGTGCCCGTGATTTCCTCTCAGCTCCCGAATGGAGACGCACGTGGCTCAAGGAACCGTGAAGTGGTTCAACGCCGAAAAGGGTTTCGGCTTCATCGCCCCGGACGGGGGCGGGCCTGATGTGTTCGTGCACTACTCGGCCATCGACGGCGCGGGCTTCCGCAGCCTGGACGAGAACCAGCAGGTGTCCTACGACGTCACCCAGGGTCCCAAGGGGCCGCAGGCCGAGGTCGTCCGCGCGGTCTGAGACCACGCTGAGTTCGCTCGGCCCCTGTCCTTTGCAGGGGCCGAGTTCTCCGCCCGCTTCCACTCCCGTGTCCGCCGATGACGGCGCGGTGGAGATGGTCGCAGCCACGTCACCTCGCGAGCATGACCGCGGCGCTTGGCCGCTGCTACTCTGCTTGAGGACTTGAGGTGGCTGGTTCGTCGCCACATCGTGGGGTGACGGGCTCGTTCCTCGCCCGGTTGAGCCGAACGCTGCTGTCGATCAGTGGCCGACTCCCGGGCACATCGCACTTCCCCCGCCTCGTTCCGTGTGTCGCTTGCGCGATCCGGTACGCGCGGGCCGGTGGAAGTCCTTCAACCGTATTGGAGCCCCGATGCGGGCCATGACTCCCCATCCCAGCGCGCCCGCCACCCCAGCTTCGTCCACAGTGGACGAGCGCCGCAGGGTGGCCGGGTCGCGTTCTTCA
Source organism: Saccharopolyspora gloriosae (assembly GCF_022828475.1). GTDB lineage: Bacteria > Actinomycetota > Actinomycetes > Mycobacteriales > Pseudonocardiaceae > Saccharopolyspora_C > Saccharopolyspora_C gloriosae_A. The sequence continues at coordinate 726,432 of NZ_CP059557.1, forward strand.
TCGTCCCGGTCCGCTGCTCGGCAGACCCGCTACATCTCCCGAACGTTGTCCGATGAGGCCTGGCAGATCACCGACGGTGAAGGCCAGCACACCGCTCGGCTTTCCGGCACCGAACACGACGCCGTCGCCCGTGCCCACCGCCAGCTCGCCGCCGCCGGCGGCGGCACCGTGCTGGTCACCTCCATCGACTGACCCGTTCCCGCCGCACCGAGCCGTGGCCTTCCACGGCTCGACCACGCTTCCTCTCGAAAGGATCTCGCTCGTGAACCTCTCCACGATTGACCGCACTCGCACCCGTTCAAGGCACGGCACACCGGAAACGCCCCGCGGCATCCGGCCCCACCAGGCCGCGGCTCGGATCGCCCCGGTCGAATTCACCGAGCCCGACCGCGGCGACGACGCCGCCGAACACCCCGGTGCGGACCGCAGCGCCGAGAACATGCGCGTCCTGCGCGCTCCGTTCACGCTCTCCCCCGAGGCGCGCACCGCCGTGTGAGCACCAAAACCACGGAGGCCGCAGATCTCAGTGTTGTATGAGCCGAGGGCTCGTCGACCTGTTCCTGCGGCGATCTTGCGGGAGTGCCGTGGCTCAGCTGTTTCCGTTCGGCTCGACCAGTGGAGCGCACGGCGCCGACGGCCGGGTGTGGTGCAGGTGAGCAAGGCCGGCTGACGGGTAGTTTCCCTTCGCCTGAGGACTTCCGAGTACGAATTGCCCGGATGCCGCTAATCTTTCGCCATGATCAATGTGCGGCGTGTCCGGGCATGGTGGCACCGGCAGCCCGTTGTGGCCCGGGACTTCCCGCTCGCGCTGCTGCTGATCATCGCGTCGTTCCTGCCGATGTTGCGCGGGCAGGAGACGCAGGTCGGCGACTTGCCGGGGCGTCCCTTCGACGCGGTGGCCGCCGTGGCGCTCGCCCTCGAATGCTTCCCGCTCGCCGGGCGCAGGCGGTGGCCGGGCGCCTCGCTCGCGTTGGTGGTGCTCGGTTTCCTCATCGCCGAGCTGGGCAGCTACCACATGGTCGCGGGTACCGCGCTGACGTTCGCCCTGATCAGCGCGGGTGCTCACTTGGAACACCACCGGCGCACCACCTTGGTCGTCCTGTCCGCGGCGTACGTGGCGCTGGTGGTCGTGCTCGTCCAGCTCGGGGCACCCGAGCGGTTCGGCGGGTACGTGCTGTTCTACGTGCTGACGGTCATCGCCTGGGGCATCGGTGCGTGGCTGCGCTCCACTCGCGCGCTGGAAGCCGAACGTCGTCGCCGTATCGCCGCGGAAACCCGCACCGCCGAACGCGCCCGCATCGCCCGCGAGCTCCACGACGTCGTGACTCATCACGTGACGGCGATGGTCGTGCAGGCCGAGGCGGCGCGGTATTTGACCGCCGCGCCCGAGCGCCTCGACCGGACTCTGACGACGGTCACCGATACCGGCCGGAGCGCCATCACCGACCTCCGGCACTTGCTCGACGTGCTCAACCCCGACCACGAGGTCGAGGACCCGCACATCGGCGGGTTCGACTCGCTGGTGGAGCGGACCCGCCGGGCCGGGCAGCCGGTCGAGTTCACCGAAGAGGGCCGGCCCGCGGAGTCGACCGGCAGCGCGGACCTGGTGGCCTACCGGGTCGTGCAGGAGTCGCTGACGAACGCCCTCAAATATGCCCACGGCAGCCGCACTTCCGTTCAGGTGCGCCACGGAGCGGGGGAGATCGCCGTGGAGGTCAGCACGGACGGCTCCGGTTCGCGAACCGATGATCCCGGTGGCAGCGGACGAGGACTGGCCGGTCTCCGCGAACGGGTCGACGTGCTGGGCGGCGACTTCAGCGCGGGCGCGGGCGCGGCCGGTGGCTTCGTGGTGCGCGCCCGCATCCCCGCCGGAGTTTCCTCGTGAGCGCGCCGATCCGCGTGGTGGTCTGCGATGACCAGGTGCTGGTCCGCACCGGACTGGTGACGATCATCGACGCGCAGCCCGACATCCAAGTGGCGGGCGAATGCGGGGACGGGAAGACCGCGATCGATCTCGCCGGGCGGTTGCGGCCGGACGTTGTGGTGATGGACGTGCGGATGCCGGGCCTGGACGGCATCGAGGCCACCCGTCTGCTGGCGGGCGCCGGGGTCGAGCATCCGGTGAAGGTGCTCGTGGTGACCACGTTCAACCTGGACGAATACGTCTACGAGGCGCTGCGCGCGGGAGCCGGCGGGTTCCTGCTGAAGGACGCGCCGGTGGATCAGCTGCTGCACGGGATCCGGACCGTGGCCACGGGTGCGGCGCTGCTGGCTCCGGAGGTGACCCGACGGCTCGTGGGCAAGTACGCGGCCCGGATCCGGCCGGTCGACAGCGACCCGCAGGACCTCCCGCTCACCCCTCGAGAGCTGGAGGTGCTGCGACTGGTCGCGGACGGGCTGTCCAACGGCGAAATCGCCGCGCGCCTCGTGATCAGCCAGGAGACCGTCAAGACTTTCGTCTCGCGCATCCTGACCAAGCTTGATCTCCGCGACCGAGTCCAAGCGGTCGTCTTCGCCTACCGGCACGGCTTGGTGACCTGAGCCCACGCCGGTCAGCGCGGGAACAACGGGTCGCCGGCGTGCTCGACGACGCGGTCGATCGCCTGGACGGCGACGTCGGGTTCGTCGAGGTAGATGTAGTGCTCGCTGTTCGCGGCGGTGCTCCGCTCGCCGTGGGCGGACAGCGCGAGCCATTTCTGCTGGCCGTCGGACCAGGCCTGCTCCAGTCCCGGCCCGTACTCGGGGACGGCGGCGAGGTACTGCTTGCCGTGCTGGATCACCTCGACCGGGATGTCACCGGCGGAGGCCACCTCCCCGTCGGGGATCACGAGCTGTTCCGGGTTCTCGCCCCGGAAGACCGCCAGGCTCTGGTCGCGCAGTTCCGCCGCCGGACCGGTGGCGTTCGCGGGGATCTCCCGCTCAAGGTCGGCGGTCTGCGTCGGAGAAGTGGTGTCCAGCAGCACCAGCCCCGCGACCCGGTCCTGGTGCGCGGGGGCGTACCGGGCCGAGATGAGTCCGCCCAGCGAATGCCCGGCCAGCACGACCGGTTCGCCCACGCTGACCCGGTCCAGCACCCCGGTCAGCACCTTCCCGCTGTCCTCGAAGGTCTGCGGCCCGCCGGGCTGGTCGCTGGCGCCCGCGCCGAGCCGGTCGTAGGAGCAGGTCCGGCCCTTCTCGCTCAAGGTCTGCTGGAGACCGGCCATCTTGTCCAGCCCGTCACCGCCCCCGTGCAGGAGGACGACCACCGGCCTGCCCGGCACCGCGACACCGGAGCACGAGACGTTCACCGACCGGCCTTCGACGTCGAACTTCTTCGTCCCGGTGAACAGGTCGTCGTCCTCGAGGATCGCCTCGGCGCCGGGGTTGTGCTGCACGCCTTCGTCGCAACCGGCGAGTCCCGCACCGGCCACGGCGCAGCACAGTGCGATCAAAGCGGACGCCTTGCCAGTGCGGATCATGCGGTCCTCCATGCGAGAAGTCGACGAAAAGGCTGAATCATCGGACAGCGCGGCGAAATTCAGCACCACGTTCCTTCGCGAATCCGCGACCTGCGCTGCGGCTGCACTGAACGCTAGGCGCGCGCCCGCCCGAGATCATCACCACGAGGTGGACACCTGCCTGTAGCTCCCACGGGGGACGACCCCGGCCGATCGGCTGGCCCCGCCCGTCGGGCTGGGCCGTTCGGAGGAGCGCAATCCGGTGTCATGACTCGGATATCGGTCGAGCACCCTCGCGGTACCGGCTTCCGGGGCGGGGCCGCGATCAGAGGTTCCTGAGTCCGGATAGGACTCGTTCGTAGCGTGCACCGGTCAGGTCGGGTGGGGCGCTGGAATCGATGGTTCCGCGAAAAGCGTTGTGCAGCCGGAGATTCCCGGTGCGGCGAGGACGCCGGGGCGCAGGCGAATCGGCACGTGAGCGTCGTCGGTCGAGGGCATCGGAGTTCGCCCGGTCGGCGATCGAGCACACATGGCGGTCGGGCTCAGCTCGGCGGGTTCGCCCGTGCCCAGTCGCGGGCTTTGCGGGCGACGTCGTGGTCGTCGTTCCAGCCGCGGGCGACGGGCACGGTTGCGATGAGGGAGTGGTCGCCGCGTGTTCCGCGCTGGTCCCCGGTGTGCACGGTGAACACCGGATCGGGCCGCCCCCAGCGCACGGTGATGTCGCGTTCGGCGAGGTAGTGCCAGGCGCAGGGCAGCCCGTAATTGCGGGTTTTCATGGGATTCCTCGTGGGGAAGCGCAGGCTTCCTGCGGCCTGGCCGGGAGGTGCGACGGCGGGACCCGGCCGCACGACCGTGGGGGAGGGAGAAGGTCGTGCGACCGGGTGTTCCGGGCGGCGTTCGGGGTACTGCGCCACCCGGCCGGGACCGGCTCCGCCGAGGGGCTCGTCGGGTGCCGGTCCGCCCGGCGAGGTGGTCGGTGTACCTCGTCCAAATCCGAAAACTATGTGACGGTCACATGTAACGGTTGCATGTGACCGTCACATGTACAAGTGACACAAGCGGGTGATCTCCGTTGTCGTCTTCGCAACTTGACCGGTTGCTGACTGGTGATAGCCGCCTCGTGCAGGATTTAGGCATGGAGCTGCACTCGCTGAACGTGCCGATCATCAAACGCCAGATCGCCACGAACCTGCGTCGTTACCGGAGGGAAGCGGGCAAGACGCAAGAGCAGGCTCTGGCGTGCGTCGGGGCTTCCTCGGTGTCGAAGAGGATCACGCACTTGGAGGGTGGCCGGAACCTGCCCAGCGAGGCTGACATCGAGGCCCTGCTCGTCTTCTACGGCAGGTCGGCGACCGAAGTTCAGGAGATGCAGGAGCAGGCGAGAGCTGTACGAGCGGCGCCGACCCAGCGTCAGCTTCGGTTGCCGGAGCTTCCCGCGAACTTCAAGCAGCTTCTTGATCTCGAATCCGGCGCGGTGGTCATTCGTACCTGGATGCCGCTCGTGATCGACGGTCTTCTTCAAACCGAGGACTACGCCAGAGGGCTCATGGCCGGGCATGTCAGCGGACTTTCGGCGGGAGAGGTCGCGCGACGGGTCGATCTCCGGATGAAGCGGCAGGAAGTGCTCTGGCGCGATGAACCGTCGACGCTGCAAGCGGTGGTGGACGAGGCAACGCTCCGCAGGTGTCCATCGGGCCGAGACGTCCAGCGAGCACAACTCGCCCATCTCTTGCGCGTGAGCGAGCGCCCCGGCATCACGTTGAACGTCATCGCACTGCAAGACCCTGTCAACGCGGCGCTGCACGGAGCTCACAAGATCGTCGAGCTGCCGATTCCGGGGGATCCGGGTCTTGTCTGGCTTGAGGATCGAACTGGGGGACGGCTGGTGGAAGACGCTGACGTGATCGACGACTTCCTGGACGTCCAGCAGATGCTGGTTCGCGCGGCGCTTTCCGAGGAAGAGAGCCGTGCGCTGATCACGAAGATGATGGGAGAGATCTAATGGATGGACGGGGCGGTCCGTTATGGCGGAAGTCGAGCTACTCCGCTAGCCAGGGCGACTGCGTTGAAGTCGGGGCACTCGATTCCAGGCACGTAGGAGTGCGGGACACCAAGGCGCGTGAGCTCGGGTACTTGAGGGTCTCGCTCAAGAACTGGCAAGGCTTCCTCGGGCGGATAAAGACGACCTACTGATGAGCGAGTGGGGTGAGCTCCTGCTCCCGTTCATCGCTGACAACTGAACCACATCGGAACAGGCCCACCCGGAGCTTTTCAGCCGGGTGGGCCTGCGTTTGTGGTCGAGTGCCGCGTGCGGGCCGGTCAGGAGTCGAGCTGCTCGGTCGTCTTGCGGCGGGGCAGGCCCAGGCGGCCCTTGGTGGCGGCCAGCATGATGAGGCAGAGCAAGGTCATCGCGATCAGCGCGTCGAGTTCGCCTTCCGAGCCGAACGCCGCGACCTTGAGTCCGGAGGCGGTGTTGATGGCGGCGTGGGCGATCACCATCGCGAGCAGGCTGCCGCGCGAGAAGTTCCAGATGTGGCCCATGGCGACGCAGAGGGTGACGACGAGCATCACGTAGATCGGGATGGACATGCCGGCCTGCGAGGTGCCCTGGATCTCCCACAGCGGGGCGTGCCACACGGCCCAGATGATGCCGAGCGCGACGTTCGAGGCGAACGGTGACAGTGCGGACTGGAGCCGGGGGAGGGCGTAGCCGCGCCAGCCGAGTTCCTCGTTGCCGCCGCCGACGAGTGCGATGAACAGGAACGTGGCGGGGGCGCTGTGCAGCGCGGTTTGCAGCGCGGTGTCGTCGATCTGCTCTCCGCGCAGCAGCAGGGAGAACATCCCGGACAGCATGATGAACAGGCCGGGCACCAGGGCGAGCAGGTAGGGCAGGACCCCGCCTCGCCCGAGCGGGGAGTAGCGCCGGAACAGCGCGCCCACGCCCGCCTTGCCCTGCGTCGCGGCGGTGACGATCACCGACGCGGCCGCGGGGCCGAAGCTGCCGACGATGACGAAGAGCATCGGATCCACGCCGGTCACCAGGGTGCTCGCGTACCAGATGCCCCAGGAGATGCCGAATGCGAGCAGGAAGAACGCGGCGAGGCCGCGGGGCGGGAGGGTCCTGGTGCGGGCCAGGTCGACGGTGTCGGCGGGGCGCTGTTGCGTGCGCTCATCGGTGATCATGGGATCAACATACACTGTAGGAGTGAACTCCAACAGTGTAGGTCTCCTTTATGCTGGATGTATGCCCGAATCACCGTCTGACCAGCAGCTGGACAGCGTCTTCTACCGCCCGCAACGCTCGCGACGCTCGGAATCGCCGCTGAGCCGGGACCGAATAGTCGTCGCGAGCGTCGCGCTGCTCGACCGCGACGGGGCGAGCGCGCTGACCATGCGCAAGGTCGCGGCGGAGCTGGGCGTGCACGCGACGAGCCTGTACTGGTACGTGCAGCGCCGGGAAGATCTCATCGACCTGGCGGTGGACCACGTGCTCGCCGAGGCCGCGAGCACGCTCCCCGGCGACGACGTGCCTTGGGACGACGTCGTTTTCCGCGTTGCGAAGCAGTTCTATTCCTCGTTCGTCGACCACCCCTGGGCCGCCGGGTTCGCCGGAGCGCGACCGTTGATCGGGCCGAACGCGATGGCGTTGTCGCAGCGGATCATCACCGCGCTGATCGAGGCCGGCGGCACCGAGGAGGACCGGGCGATCGCCGCGAGCATGATCTCGCAGCAGGTCCTCGGGGCGGCCACGACCGCCGCCGTGGCGGGTCGATTGTCGAACGCGCCCGCCGAGGAGTACGCCGCCGCGGTGGGCACGCCGGAGACGCTCGGCATCTGGATTCCGACCTTCGACGACGTGCTGACACTGCTGGTCGACGCCATCCGGGTCAGGCTCGCGAGCTCGCAGCGGTGAGGCCGGCGGGGGAGAGCAGGGGCTCGGTCTCGGCGGTCCGAACGCGCTGGGCGGCCGGACCGGCCCGCTCCTGGCCGGAGCCCGACGGATTCGAGTGAGGGAAACTCCCCCGGAGGGGCGAGCACAAGATCCTCAGGGACGTCGGGCGCCTACGCTTTCCCGCACCGGCCCCACATCCGGGTGCCGACTCGTCGTCCCTGCCGGGCAGGCAGCACCCCGGCCCGGGGATTCAGGTGCACGAACCGTGTCCCGCCGCTCCGCGCCGGGACGCTGTTCCCGGGAGGAGAGAACGTGAATCGAGTCAAGAACCTCGTTCCCGGCGCGGCCGGTGTCATCGGAGCGGCGCTGGTGCTGGCCGGGTGCGCGACCCCGGCCGAACCGGAACCCACGGCGGCGCCGCAGCCGGGCGCGGACGGGGTGACCAGGATCGTGCAGCTGGCACGGGAACGGGCGGCGCTCTCGGACCAGGTCGCCGCGTCGAAGCTCGGCACCGGCAAACCCGTCACCGACCCGGCCCGGGAGGCCGTCGTCATCGACACCGCCCGCGCCGACGCGTCGCAGGACGGCGTCGATCCCGAGTGGGCCGCGCAGGTCTTCCTCGATCAGATCGCCGCGAGCACCCAGGTCCAGAACGACCTGCTGCGAGGCTGGGAGGAGAACCCGGCCCGGCGCCCGCCGGAAAAGCCGGACCTCGCCCAGGTTCGTCCCCAGCTGGACCGCATCGGCGACGAACTCATCGACGCGCTCAAGACCGCCGCCCCGGTCCGCGAGACCCCGGACTGCGGCGCCACCCTGGATCAGGCGGTCGGCCGGGAAGCCGGTGGTCTCGATCCGATCCACCGCGCGGCCCTCGACCGGGCGCTCACTTCGATCTGCCCCGCGTGACCCCGGTGGGGCTCGTGGCTGCTCGGCTTGCCTGGTTCGCCTTGCGAGTTCCGATCAGCACGAGTGCGATCACCGCGATGGTCGCGGAGCAGGGTACGAGCAGGGCGATCGGGGAGTCGTGCCCGATCGTCAGCAGCAGCAGTGCGAGCACCACGGTGACCGCACCGCCGGAGTAACCCGTCCGCGCCGCGGCCATCAGCCATGGGCCGGCCGCCAGATGACCTGCTTTCCACGCGGCGTCGGAGGATTTCGTGGCCCTGGTCCGGATGCCGATCGCGGGGTTGCGGCCCAAGTTTCCGCTCATGGTGGAGTTGTTGACGAAATGCATCGTGCCCGCCAGGAACACGAGTCCGGCTGCCCAGGGAAAGAGCCCTCCGACGGCTTCCACTTACCGGCCCCTCTCGTCCACGCATGTGCGGCGGTTGAGCCACGTCGCGCCGCACGCCTCCCCAGAGTCGGCTCGCTGCCAACCTGAACAGGAACGGGACGGCCCGGTCAAGAACCGCGACACCACGGGCGCGACCCGGTCCGGTCTCGCGCGCGGCGACCGCTCCAGGTGAGTGGCACATTTGCCCGCTCTGACCGGTCAACTGGGGCATTCACCAGGTGGGTGGGGTGAGCGGGGGTGCACTGGGCTTGGTGCACCCCCGCTCGGCCTCCCGTGCCCGGGCCGGGTCGGGGTTCCGGCGCCGCAGCCGACGGGAGGCGGTCCCGGGCGCGAGCGGGCAGGGGAGGGGAACCTGCTCGGCCCGGGAGGTCTAGCCGAACAGTCCCGGTTCGGGCTTCGGGAGTTCGCCGCGCAGCACCGCGTTGCAGTCCGCGCAGGTGGGCGCGAACACCCAGTCCGATTCGGACGGTTCGGCGGTGAGCCCCACGCTGGTGCCGCACACCGAGGTGGCGCTCGGCTGGCCGCACCAGCGGCGGCCGCGAAAGGCGTGCCGGACGGAATCGCCGCCCGGCCGCCAGAAATGCCGGTCAGCCATCGGACACCGCCGCGCAATCCCGGCAGGCGTCCCGGTCGAAGGTGCCGTGCGGAGAAGCGCCTCGCCGCAGGTGCAGCGGCCCGTACACGAACGCCCCGCAGCGGGCGGGCAGTGCGCCGCCGTCGGTCCGCCGCACCACGTGCCACCGCGAATCCACCGGCCCGCACGACGCGGCCCAGATCAGCACTTCCATCGACTTACCCCCGCTCGCTGCCGGTTTTACCGGTACTTGCCGACCAATGATCACTAGCCGGTAATCCGGATTCAATTCCCCGAAAGAGGGATGATCTATGCAGGTAAACGACTTACGATCATTTTCATGGCCGGAAAATCGGAACACACACCGAAAGCTCGTGCGCTGGGAGCCGAGCTGCGCGAATGCAGGACCGCGGCGGGACTCACCCAGCAGCAGCTCGGCGAGCAGATCGGCATCAGCTACGTGTCGATCTCCCGCTACGAAACCGGAACGCGGACACCGAAACCCGAGGACGTCGCGCAGATCCTCGCGACCCTCGGCGTCACGGGCGACCGGTACAGCTCGCTCGTCGAGATGACCAGGGGCGCGGACCAGCCCAACTGGCTCGATACCGGGGTGGGGATTCGCAAGGAGCTGACCAGGCTGATCCACTTCGAGCGGACCGCCACCGCGATCACCGATGTCGCCACCAACATCATTCCGGGCCTGCTGCAAACGGCCGACTACGCCCGCGCGGTGATGGCCGACATGGCGTCCGACGAGATCGAGCCGTACGTGACCATGCGCGTGGGCCGCCGAGAAGTGCTCACGAGGCGGAATCCGGTGCGGTTCACGGCATTCATCTCGGAAACGGCGTTGCGGGACCGAATCGGCGGAGCGGACGTCATGCTCGATCAGCTCCGCCACCTGGAAATGGCTATGGAGAGTGACAACATCACCATCCACGTGATCCCTGCGGTGTCCGAACGGTGGCACCCGGCCCATGTGGGCTCGTTCAGCTACTACACCTTCGCTAAGACCTCGCCGATCGTGCACTTGGAGCATTACTCGTCCGCCGTCTTCCTCTACGACGACGTCGATGTTGTTTCCTACGCGCCTGCGCTGGCTACGCTGCGGGAAGTGGTGATGAGCCGAGACCACTCGGCGAATCTCATCGCCGACATCGCCCGTGATCTGGAAGGTGCAGCTCCGTGAACGCCACTCCCATGAATTGGCGCAAGTCCAGCCGTTCGCACCAGGTTTCCAACTGCGTCGAGGTCGGCAGGCTCGGATCCGGTGCGGCGGTCCGGGATACCAAGGATCGTGCTGCCGGGTACCTGGCGGTCGAGGCCGAGCTCTGGTCCGGATTCCTGTTAGCGATCAAGTCCGGACGCTACGAACGCTGACGCTCAGGTGAGTGCCCCAGCCCGATTTCCCCGAAGCGGCGGGAAATTCACCTGAACCGCCCTCCCGAACGTGAAGAACGCCCCACCGTCCGGCCGGTGGGGCGTCTCGTGGGCCGCGATCGATCAGGTGGCTGATCGGAGTCGGTGGCGGACGGTGCGGTCGAGGATGCCGAGGGTCGCCTTCAGGGCGGATTCGGGAACCACCGGGAAGGTGAGGCGTTGCTTGACCTCTTCGTTGATCTCCGACCAGTCGTAGTAGGACGTGACGCGGGTGCCGTCCCCGGCGGGCTCCAGCCGGTAGCCGTAGATGTGGCGGACGTTCGTCCGGCCCGGGGATTCGACGGTCCAGGAGATCTCCTCGCCCGGGGTGAGCCCGGTGATGACGACTTCGACGTCGTACTCGCCCAACGGGACGTCCCCGAGCGCCTCCCGGCTCATGTGGACGAGGAACCGATCGCCTGCCCGCTGGACCGGCTCTCCTTCGGCGTCCATGAGCATTCCCGACGCGTCGATGCTCACGTGGCCCTGCGGGTCGGTGAGGACCGCGAAGATCGTGTCGGGGACGGCCGGGATGAACCGGGACACCTCGATCCGCTCGGCGTGCGGTGCGTCGGCGGCGGAGGTCGCCTCGGCGCGTTGGGCGGAGGGGTCGTTCGTGTTCATCGGGTCGTTCCTCTCCAGCGTTGCGGTAGGCCGCTGTTGATCGACGATACCGGCGGCACCAGCCCGCGCGCGTGACGGCGATGTCGCCGCGAGTGGAAATCGTCAGGCCCGGGCCTGTCCCTCGTTCTTGATGAGGCGTTTGGTGGTGCGGCGGAAGGCCCAGACGACGACCACGGCGAACAGCGCGGTCAACGGGGTGCCCATGGCGACCTTCGCGATCGCGAGCCAGCTGGTGGAGTCGGCGAGGTAGAGCCATTCCTTGACCACGAAGCGGACGGTGAACATGACGGTCGCGGTGAGCGTGGCGATGTAGTGCGCGCGCAGCGAGGGCCGGTCCGCGCGCCAGTCGTGCTTGCCGCCGTGCATGGCGTTCCAGGCGATGCCGGTGAGCGGCCGGCGGGCGAGCAGCGAGCCGAGCGTGACGACGGCTCCCGCCAAGGCGGTCCAGATGCCGATCAGGAAGAAGTCGGTGGCCGAGCCGGTCCACGCGGCGACACCCCCTGCGATCGCGACGCCGAACACGCCGCTCAACGCGGTCATGACCTTCTCTCCGCGCCAGAGCCGCACCCCGGCGATGAGCAGGGCCACGGTGATCGAGATCCCGATCGTGATCGGCAGCGGGGCGAAGGGGATCGCTGCGGCGAAGACGACGACCGGCAGCGTCGAGTAGAGCATCCCGGACGGGCCGCCCAAGTGGTCGAGCATCGTCTGTTTCTGCTCGAAGGAGGGCTCGGCGGTGCGGTCGTGGGTCTGCTTCGTGATCACGGCGGATCTCCCGGGATGATGTGGTGGCGCGAGGGCGGCTGTGATCAGGAGACGCTGTGCCGCAGCGGCATGCTCAAGTGGCCATTGATGTGTTGTGAGTCACTATTCGGCGTCCTCGGTGCCGAGCGGGCCGGAGCGGGCGGCCGTGCGCTGAGCGCTCCGCTCCCGGCGTTTGACCATGCCGCTGCGGCATGGTCTTGACTTGTCCCCGCAGGCGCGGTCGCGTCGGCGGAACCGTTCGACGAACGAGGTGATGACGTGGGGTGGAGTACTCGTGAGATCGCTGAGCTGGCCGGGACGAGTTTGCGGGCGGTGCGGCATTATCACGAGGTCGGTCTGCTGGCGGAGCCTGAGCGGCGCAGCAATGGGTACAAGCAGTACGGCGTGGCGCATCTGGTGCGGGTGCTGCGGATCAAGCGGTTGACCGACCTGGGGTTCTCGTTGTCGCAGATCGCGGAGATGGGCGACACCGACGACCACCCGGAGCAGGCCCTGCGGACGCTCGACGCGGAGCTGGGCGCGACCATCGAGCGGCTCCAGCGCGCCCGCGTCGAACTCGGCCTCATCCTCAGCAAATCCGCACCCACCGACATGCCCACCGAGTTCGCCCCGGCCACCACCGAGGCGGACCTGTCCGAGAACGATCGTTCGCTGGTCGTCGTCATGACCCGCGTCCTCGGCCCGCAAGGTCTCCAGGCCTACGGCGACATGCTGCGCGAGCTCCCCGACGACAACACGGGAGTCGAGTTCGACGACCTCACCGCCGACGCCGACGAGCAGACCCGCCAGGACGTGGCGCAACGCCTCGCCCCCTACGTCCGCTCGATTCTCGAAGCGCACCCCGGATTGCGCGACGTCCACGCCGACGCCCCGGGCGGCGCGCGCTTCTCCCAGCGGACCTTCGGCAAGGCGATCCTGGACCTCTACAACTCGGCCCAGGTCGACGTCCTCGGCCGAGTCGGAGCGATCCTCACCGAGCAGGATTCGTCGCAGGAAGATCCCGGCTGAGCTGCGAGGCGACGACGTGAACCCGCCACCGCATCCCGATTTCGTGCCGGAAACGACCGTGCGAAGCCGAATTCCCCGGCAGACCGGATCACCGAAATTTGCTCACGAGGAAGAGGATCTCGGTAGCATCGACCATTCTCGGCGACAGTGAGGCCGCCGACTCGGAATCCGTCGACCCGCGGGGAGCCAGGTAGTGCGCCGGAACGATGGCAACGGGGAGCCGGTCGCGCTCGGGCGGGGACAACAGCTCGCCCTGGCTTTGGGCGGTGTTCTCGGCGCCGGATGGGTCACCGGAGTTCCAGCGACCGCGGAACTGCACAAGTCGAACCCCTCCTGGTACATCGTCGTCCTGCCATGGCTGGTCGGCCTGGCCGTCATCGGTCTCGTCGCCGCGATCCTCGTCCGGTTGGCCCGTACGGACCCGCGTTCGGGAGGGCTGGCGTGGTGGCCGCAGGACCGCAGCGGCCGCGTGGTCGGCACCGTCATCAATGCGGGACTGTTCACCATGTACGCGGGAAATCCCCCGGCCGGTGCACTGATCACCGTGCTGGCGCTCGATCGCACGTTGGGCGGGATGGGGTGGACCGAGGAAATGGACGGCGGGTGGTACGCACTGACTTGGCCGGGAGCTCTGGTCGCGCTGATCGTGCTCACCGCGCTGTTCCTCGTTCACATCGTCGGCGGGCGCGTGATGCTCCGGATGAACCTGGCGTTGAGCGCGGTGAAAGCACTGCTCCTGTTGATGTTGGTCGGCAATGCCGCCATCGCCCAGTACTTGCTCCTCCCGAAGCCGTTGGACGGCGGCGGACAACAGGACGCCTACCCGCTCGCGATGGTCTCCGTGATCACCGCAGCCGGAATGATGTTCGCGTTCACGGGGTTCCAAGGCCCGGTCGACAACGGTGACAGGTCGGGCAAGGACCATCGGGGATTCGCCATCTACGGAGCACTGATCATCGCCACGCTGATCTACATCGGCCTCCAGGTGGTGTTCAGCCATGGAGTGGCCGAGAGCTGGGAAGAGCCTGTACCCGGTTCCACAGGATTCGTGGTGCGAGCGGTCGCGACCGTCCTGTCCCCGATGACGAACGCGTTGTTGTTCATCTACTTGGCGGCGATCGTCCTCAAGACATCGGCCGACCAGAGCGTGCTGAAGCTCCCGCGGCTCAACATGAACAGGTCGTTGCAGGTGCTGCTCGTGGTCTATCTGTTCGGAGTGGCATTGCTGCTGGTGATGACGATGCTGGGCAACTGGCCCAAGGTCACCGATGCCAAGAGCGTCATCTTCCTGTTCGTCTACTCCTACGCCGCCATCGCCTACCGGGCGTCGTGGAATGCGCAGGCGCTCCAGTATCCCGAGCTCGACCCGCGCGGCGGACGGCTACTGGCTCCGGCGAGCTTCGTCGTGACCACTGTGATCATGTTCTGCACGGGGTTCGCCACGATGCTGTGGGCGTACGCGCTGGTGGGCGTGGTGGCCGCGGTGATGTTCTGGTCTCGCTTCTCGGAGACCGACCACAACCGGGCTGAGCACTTTCGGCGTGCCCGCTGGCTGTTCGGATACGTCACGGTGCTGCTGGTGCTCGCGTGTTGCCATTTCGCGGTCCGGTACCAGGTGGCCGAAGCTCCTCCCGGCTTCGTGGACGTTCTGCTCGGATCTCACGACCTGCGTCCGTTCGAGGACCTGTTGTTCATCGACGGGTTCGCCACCCTGGTCTTCGCCGTGGTCGTCGCGGGAGCGGGCCTGCTGTTCCACCGGCTCGGTGTGCGGGAGGCCGAGTCCTTCATCCGGTTCAAGAATGGATCCGCCGGTTGAACTCGTGCTGCCGATCCGGCACGCCGTTCTTGCCCAACTCTGCCGCGTACTGGCGGTGCAGCGCCGCGTCGTCCCGGTTGTAGACGGCTTCGTCGATCCTCGCCGCGAGGTCCTCGGTGACGGGCAGGCGGTACTCCGAGACCGCTTTCACCAACTGAGCCAGATAAGTGAGCGTCACCGGAGGTTCGCCGAACTCGTCATCCAGCTTCCGGACCAGCGGACGCGTGGTCTCGGACAGCTTTCGGGAGCTCGGTGCGGGCAACGCGACCAGGAGGCTGGCGATCTGCGACGGTGCCAGCTTGTGCGGGTACTCCTGCAGGACCTTCCGCAGCACGTCGTCCATCAGCTTTCCCTTCTTGCCATCCAGATCCAGCAAGAACATGCGCGCGTCCAGCAGGACCTCCGGCGGCACCACGGAGGCGAACCAGCCGTCGGACAGCCCGGTCTGCCGGATGTGCGGGCCGCTGTCCCCGTCGTGCCACATCTTGAGCAGGAGACCGATGACGTCGCCGTCACGCAGCCTGCCCACTTCGTGGAAGAGGTTCTCGGCGTGGTCGGGGCGCTCACGTGCGAACCGCATCAGGTGCTGCGCCTTGTGCGTCCTGGCCACGGCGCGCGTGATGCTCCACGCCAACTCCGCATCTTCGTCGGCGGCGTGCCTGTGAAGGGCTATGACGTCTTCGATTTCCCGGCTGCCGACGACGTCGTGGACCAGGTCGTCGGAACGCCCCAGGAAATCCTTGCGGCGCAGGAAGAATTCGAGTTCCTCCACCGACGCTTCGCGCAGGTGAGCACGGAACAGCCCTTCGATCGCGTCGCGCTGCTCGGCAGCGCACCCGGCCAGGCCGTCGAGCAGGGCGCATACGTCCGCAGGCGGAGAGCCATGGTGCAGCGCCCTTTCGACGGTGGCCACCGGGGCGTCGGTGAAGCCCCGCGAGCGCAAGGCGCGCGCCACCCGGATCAGATCGCCGGGCGACGAGTCCTCCACCGCGACCGCCAGCAAGCGGCGCATCACCGAATCCGCCTCGGGACCGAACGCGGCGACGAACGCCGCGAGGTCCTGTGGCAGCCGCTTGCGCACCACGAGCTTGCCAATTTCCCACTCCGCCGTGCCGCGCAGCAGCCGTGCGAACTCCGCGGCCTCGGCCGGGGGCCGCGCAAGTGCCGCGTTCGCCAGCACGGTCTCGACGGCGAAGTGCTCACCCCGCGCGTACAGCGCGCTCAGCAACTCGCGCAGATCGGCGATCGGGCGGATGGACGCGAACACGCGGAGCATCCGATCGGCTCCCTCAGCGACCTGTTCCTCCGGTTCGCCCACCAGTGCGGCGAGCCGGTCTCCGGCGACCATGCCCGCCAAGTCCACCTCGAGTCCGATGATCTCCGGCTCGTCGGCGACCAGCGCGGCATGGAACGCGGCGAGCCGGTCCGCGCTCAAGGCGGCCGCCTGCTCGAGCACGGTTCCGGCGAAGTTCGCGCATTTCCGGCACCCGCTGCTCGTGAGCAGGCGTGCGGTGCCGCCTGCGATGTCTTCGAGGTGGGACACCAGCAGTTTCGCGAAATCCCGCAGGCGGGGGGAGTCTTCGTCCCGGTCGTGCATCCGGTGCGCCAGTTCGAGCGCGTTCTCGCCACCGCGGAGCCGTGTCCGCAGGTGCTGCTCGATCATGTGCGCCGGGATGCCCGGCATGCCGAGCCACATCCTGGCGAGGTCGGCGGAGCTCGCCTCGGCCAGTACCTCGTGGAGCCGCTGCTCGGCAGCGGGATCGGCGTTCTCCAACATCCGCAGCGAACCCTGGCCACGCCGGATCATCTCCGGGCGCGGGAACCCGCCGCGGCGCAGACTCCTCAGCAGCTCCTCGAAGACGTCATCGACGTCCAGCAGATCGCCGCCATCGGGAATTCCGCCGCCGAGAACCTTGATGAGCGCGCCGCTGAACGCCGTGTACTCGTCGTCCGCGCTCCCCGCCGCGGCGTAGAGCTCTCCGCAACGCAGTGCTTTGAGCACCCACGTCCGCTCGTCCGGGGCGTGATCACCCTCCACGTCCTCATTGCTGAGCACGGGCACATCGCCGCACTTGCAGCAGTCCAGGACCAGGATCTTCGCGCTCGCAAGGCATTTCCGAAGGGCGTCGTAAAGGTGGTGCAGCGGGAGCTGGCTCGATTCGTCCTTGAACCCGCTGTCGCTCAGCGCCAAGTGCAGTTCGGAGGGGTGGTCCCGCCACCGGGGCAACTCCCCGTGCCCGCAGAAGTAGATGAGGACGACATCAGAGGGTTCGCACTGGTCGAGGGTGGATCGGACCTCGTCCATGACCTGATCTCGGACGGGATTTTCCAGCAGGCGGCTTTCGTCCCAAAGGGAGCTGGCGTCGAACAGCTGTTGCAGCGCCCGCGCTGATCGTCCAACAGTGGGGTAGGAGACGAACCCGTCGGATTCGTACTCGGAAACACCGATGAACAACGCACGTCCGGTCATGAGTCCGCCCTCGTTCTCCAACGGCAGAGCCACGCGTCATTGCGGGGCGGGCCTCTGCCAGGATCTATTGCTTCTCCGGCGGATGTTCGGTGCCGGATCGCTTGAACTACTTTGCCTCATGGGGTCGGATCGCTGAAGCTGCAGCGCAAGTGGTTCGAGGTCTGCTCCAGTCCGAAGCCCTCGGAGATTTCGCTACACGCAGTGAAAAATGGCTGCTGCTTCAGCGCGCCCTCGGGGAAGCGTATCAATACTTGGATTAATCTGCCACTGTGCGTAGTGCGCCGGTTATGCGATGTGAAAGATGTGAAATCGAACTCCGTCGCTTCCGTGGGGTGGAATTGCCCGAAAGGGCAAGCGGTGGAACACAGGTGAGGTCGTGGTCGGCGAATTCCTCCACATTGGATCGAAATTCGAAAGAGCGCGGCTGGTTCCTGGTCGGCATCGATCCCGCCCGAGGAATAAGTGTTCGGCCGTGTGGGTAGGCGTGGGGGTGGAAGCGCTCGGCACGGAGCACTGAGGAGGAACGCGGACACATGGCGAACAACGCGCACTTCATCACCGCGAACACGGGTGGCGTTCCGGCGGTCATCGTGCGAGACGACCGCGGAACACCCGTCACGAAACTGGAGCTCCCGGCGGAGAAGTCGACACCCGAGCAGGCCGATGAGGAGCTCGCCGCCGCGGGCTGGACTCGCGAAACCGACTGGACCGCCGCCGACGACGGCTGGGTCGTCCCGGTCGTGCCCGCCTGACCGCGCCCGACGTCCCGGCCGCACCGCTTATTCGAGGAGATCGCCTTGGCACAGCAAGAACTTCCGCTGCCCGACTACGACGAGCTGCCGCTGGGAACGCTGCGCCACCGCATGCGGGCGCTGAACGCCGACGAACTCCGGACGCTGCTGGATCACGAACGCGAGCACGCCGACCGCACGCCGGTGATCGCGTTGCTCACGAGCCGCCTCGACGAGCTCGCGCAGGGCGCCACCCCCTCCCCGGGTTCGCAGGAAGAGATGCCGGAGGTGGCCGAGCACAAGCGGACCGGTTCGCCGGTGACTCCGAGCGGGCCTGCCGAACCCGGACGTTCGACGGGCCACGGCACCGTCGGCCAAACGGGGAAGGGCATCGAGCACAGCGAGTGAGAGGCCGCACTGGTGTTTCATCCGGCTTGGACTCGGACCTGGCCGTTCGCATCGCCGGACAGGAATGCCGCGAGTTCCCGGCCCTGCTCGGTGACTGCGGTGCTCTCAAAGCTGGAGAGGCCGCGCAGCGGGCTCACGACCACCGCCCCGTCCTCGACGGACCACGTCGCCGCGACTCGGCCGTCGACCAGCACCGCCCGTTGGCCCGCCACGGACAAGCCGCGGTGCTCGTCGTCGATGATCCGGCCGCGGTCGGCGTAGCCGAGGATCGCGTTGTCGAACGCGGGCAGGAACCGCACCGGTGCGGGCACGTCCGGGTCGGGACGGGGAGCGTCGGGGAGGTCGAGCAGCTCGCGGCCGCGTTCGTCGCGGAACGCGACCAGCTCCTCCCGGATCGCCGCCACCGCCGCCGGGAGCCCGGCCAGCCCGCACCAGGCGCGCAGGTCGGACGAGGCGGCCGGACCGAACGCGGCCAGGTAGCGGCGCACCAACGCCGCCCCGGCCGGGTCCGAGCCGTCCGCGGCCGGCGGATCGACCGGGCGGCCCAGCCACGAGGACAGCAGCACGTTGCGCGCGCCCCCGCTCTCCCGCCAGAGCCCGCGCGGCGGGACCTGCACGGCGGGAACCAGAACGATCACGGCCTCGCCGAGCGCTCTCGGACCGGCATCCGGCCAGCGCTCGGCGAGTGCGCGCCCCAGTTCGGGCATCGAACGGGGGACCTCGTCGGCCATCAGTTCCCGGCCCGTCGCGGCGAGCTCGTCGAGGTCGACGCCGTCGAGCTCGCGCCGGTACACGCCGAGCAGCCGCTGGCGGAGCATCGCGTCGTGCCTGGTCCGCCACGCCACGGCGTCGTCGGCGGTCACGAGGTGGATCGTGCGGCGCATGAGGTGGGTCCGCACCACCCGCCGGTCGGTGAGTAGCCCGGAGAGCGCCGCCGGGTCGAACCCGTGAATCCGCGACCACAGTCCGATGAACGGCTCCTGCGGCTCCTGCGCCTGGAGGCCGCCGAGGTGCGCCACGGCGTCGAGGATTCCGAGATCGGCCCGCTCCAGCAGCAGCTGGCGGGCGAGGGCGGCCCGGTTGAGCGCTCGCGCGGACAGCCGGGTCACCACGTCGCTCCATGCTCGTCCGCGCTGCTCACGCAGGCTTTCCGTTGATCGTTTCGCGCAGGATGTCCGCGTGCCCGGCGTGCTGGGTCGTCTCGGCGATGATGTGGATCAGGACTCGGCGCGCGCTGTGCTCGTCGCCGGGTTCGTGCCACGGGGCCTCCGGCAGCGGGTGCTTCACCGACAGGCTCGGCAGGGTGGTGATGATCCGCTCGGTTTCGGCGGCGACCCGCTCGTAGCGCTCGACGATCCCGGCGAGGGTCTCACCGGGCAGCACCTGGAAGTCCAGCTGGCGATCGATGGCCCACTGCGGGTACTCGGTGGCGGCGCCGGTCATGAAGTCGTTCCAGGTCACGCCCTCGGGCAGGGCGAAGCTCATCGCCGACGGGCCTTCGAGCACGAACCGCATCCAGCCCTGCTCGGTGGTGGTGACGTGCTTGATCAGGCCTCCCAGGCACAGCTCGCTGATCGTCGGCCGCGCGCCGGCCTGCTCATCGCTGAGCCCGCGGGTGGTGGCGATCAGGGCTTCCCGCGCGGCGGCGAGTTCGGCGAGCAGGTCCGCCCGCTCGTCGTCGAGCGTGGGGGAGGTGGTCGTGCCGGTCATGATCGGAATCCCTCGGTCGTCGTCGTGGTACGTGACGACTATCGCAGGGGTAGCGGTCAGGTTCCGGCCGCTTCTCGGGGCACCATCGAATTCATGCACGGAACTTCAGGGCGGTTGCTGGCTCTGCTGTCGTTGCTGCAAGCGCGCCGGGACTGGCCGGGGCGGTTGCTGGCGGAGCGGCTGGACGCCAGCGAGCGCACCGTGCGCCGCGACGTGCAGCGGCTGCGCGAACTCGGCTATCCGATCCTGGCCGTCAAAGGACCCGACGGGGGATATCGGCTGGAGGCGGGCGCGGAGCTGCCGCCGCTGCTGTTCGACGACGAACAGGCCGTCGCCCTCGCCGTCGCACTCCAGATCGCAGCCGGGGCCGGCGCGGACATCGGGGAGGCCGCGACGCGTGCGCTGAGCACCGTGCGGCAGGTGATGCCCGCGCGGCTGCGGCACCGGATCGACGCGCTGCGGGTCACCGCCGTCGAACGCGGCGGGGCGATTCCGCAGGTCGACGCCGAGGTTCTGGTGGCGGTGGGGGCCGCGGTCCACGCTCGCGAAGTGCTGCGATTCGACTACGCCGCACCCCGCGGGGACGGTGCGGCGCCGCCGCGCCGGGTGCAGCCGCACCACCTGGTGACCTGGGGCGGGCGCTGGTACCTGGTGGCGTGGGACCTCGACCGGGACGATTGGCGGACCTTCCGCGCCGACCGGATCGCGCCGCGCACGCCCACCGGTCCACGC
Organism: Saccharopolyspora gloriosae; assembly: GCF_022828475.1. GTDB lineage: Bacteria > Actinomycetota > Actinomycetes > Mycobacteriales > Pseudonocardiaceae > Saccharopolyspora_C > Saccharopolyspora_C gloriosae_A. The sequence continues at coordinate 747,315 of NZ_CP059557.1, forward strand.
TTCACGCCGCGTGAACTGCCCGGCGGGGACGTGGCGGCCTTCGTGGCTGAGAAGTTCATGGGCGCCACCGATTGGCCCTGCCGCGGTGAGGTGATCCTCGACCTGCCCGCGGCCGCCGTGTCCCGGTTCGCCCATGACGGGGTCGTGGAGGAACTCGGGCCGGATCGCTGCCGGCTCGTGCTGGGGTCGTGGTCCTGGGTCGGCCTGGCCGCCACCATCGGCCGGTACGACGCCGACATCGAGGTCGTGGGGCCGCCGGAGCTCCAGGAAGCCTTCGCCCGGTTGGCCCGGCGTTATGGGGCGGCCGGAACCGGCTGACCCGTTCACCGGACGGTCTCGTCCACTTAGGACTTCTCCGGCGGGATGATTCGCGGCCCGCTGCCGGTTGACCGGATGGTGACTGCTCGGCGGTTTCGCCGCCGCCGGGGCACGGGCACACCTGACTCAGGGAAACTCAAGAGCAGCGGAGGTCGCATGAAGGCGGCGGTGTACTACGAGAACGGCGGTCCCGAGGTCCTGCGCTACGAGGACGTCCCGGACCCCGAGGTGCGGTCCGGTGAGGTGCTGCTGCGCGTCGCCGCGGTCAGCGTGCAGGGCGGTGACCTGCTGCATCGGCAGGGAGCGCCGTTCGAGGACGCGCCGCACATCGTCGGCTACCAGGCCGCGGGCACCATCGAGGCGGTCGGCGCGGACGTGACCTCGGTGCGCGCCGGGCAGCGGGTGGTGGCGTTCATGCCCGACGGTTCGCACGCCGAACTGGCCGTGGCGCAGGAGGGCGACGTCTACGCGGTACCGGACGAGCTGGACCTGCGGCTCGCGGCGGGCATCCCGGTCGAGTTCGGCACCGCCGACGACTGCCTGTTCGAGTTCGGCCGGTTGCGCGCCGGCGAGACGGTGCTCGTGCAGGCCGCGGCGGGCGGGGTGGGCTTGGCCGCCGTGCAGCTCGCGAAGGCCGCCGGAGCCACCGTGATCGGCACCGCCTCCAGTGCGGAGAAGCTGACCAGGCTCGCCGAGCTCGGACTCGACCACGCGATCAATTACAAGGACACCGACGTCGTCGAACGGGTGCGGGAGCTCACCGAGGGGCGCGGGGTGGATCTCGTCGTCGATCCGGTCGGCGGGAGCACCCTCGAAGGCAGCGTCGGCGCGCTCGCCTACCGGGGACGGATCAGCTGGGTCGGGCAGGCGGGCCGGGAGACGAGCCCGCCGCGGCTCGGGCCGCTGATGTTCAAGAGCGCCTCGCTCAACGGCGTCTACTTCGGCGGCGAGATGGAGCACGATCCGGAGCGCACGCGGGCCGTCGTCGAGCGCCTCATCGGCCGGGTCGCGTCCGGTGAGCTCACCGTCGTGCTGGACGAGGAGTTCCCGCTCGCCGAGGCCGCCGAGGCCCACCGCCACATCGAGAGCCGAGCCGCCTTCGGCCGAGTCCTCCTCATCCCCTGACACCCGCTGTTGATATTAGCGAGGAGTCCCAGCGGCTCATCGCGTTCCAGGTGAACGTCCCCTTCGTCCGCGCCGGCCAAAGGGGATATTCGCCTGGCGTGGCTGGTAGCGGCCCGTTCGCCCGGTCGCACTGGGCGAACGGACATTCGCCTCAGGCGTCGTTGAGGGCTTGGCGGACGACGTAGGGGAGGGTGCCGCCGTTGCGGAGGTAGGCGATCTCGCTTGCGGAGTCGATGCGCAGGCATCGGAGTGGTTCCGGGCGGCTTCTCGGGAGCCGATCTCGATCGCCCGGGAAGCGGGTGGATCGCCTCCTGGGAGCCAGTGGTGCCGATCTGCGCGAACATGCTCGTCCTCGGCAGCCGTTCGCGGTGGGCGGCGGCAGACCTGCGGAAAACGGTGAAAATCAGCCTCACCGTCGATAGCGGGTGAGCACTAACATCGGTCCCGTGTCGAGGGACGTGCGTGCGCGGATCGTTGATGCGGCGTCCGCGCTGCTCGCCGACGGTGGTCCCGATGCCATGACCACGCGCGCGGTCTGCGAGGCGGCGGGCGTGCAGGCTCCGACGATCTACCGCTTCTTCGGCGACAAGAGCGGCCTGCTCGACGCCGTCACCGGGCTCCTCTTCGAGTCCTATGTGGATCGATCAGTGGCGGTGGCCCGTCGTGACCCCGTGGACGACCTGCGCGGAGGCTGGGACCTGCACGTGGGCTTCGGGCTGGAGAACCCCGCCGCCTATGCGGCCGTCTACGGTGCGCCACGCACCGGCCGCGAATCGAGCGCCGATCGACGGGTCACCGAGCTGCTGGCGGCCCGGATCCGCCGCATCGCCGAAGCCGGACGGCTCACCGTCCCGGAGCGCCGCGCGGTCCGGCTGGTGCACTCCGCCGCGCGCGGCACGACCCTTGAACTGCTGGGTATTCCCTGGCACGAGCGGGATCTCGAACTGGCCGACCTCGCCCGCGAGGCGGCGATCACCGCGATCACCGACGGCGGCGAACTCCCGCCTCGGCACGCCGCACCGGAGGTCGGCGCCGCACTCGCGCTGCGGGAGGGGCTGGACGGCCTCACCGCGCTCACCGAAGCCGAACGCACCCTGCTGGCGACCTGGCTCGACCGCGTCACCGACACCGGGTGACCAAGATTCTCCTTGCGCGGTAACCGATTCCGGTGCGCCCAGGATCGACGGCTCTCGCGAGTGGAACCGGGTGGTTTCGCGGAGCTCGGCGCGAGGCCTACGCCGACAGCATCCGCGGCGAGCTGGGAGCGCGGGACCAGAAGGTCCTACTCGGCATCTCCTTCGGCTGCGCCGACGAGTCCGCCGCCACCAACGCGCTGCGCATGCGGGAGGCCCGGGAATTCGGTGTCAGCTACGCGCCGTGCACCGGCGACCGGCCTGAGCTAATGCGCACCCTCTGAGTAGGTTTCTCTCGCCGCTGCCTCGCGATAAGCGTCTGTGAGCGTGTTGAGCAGATCGTCGGAAACGTCTCGGGTGGTCGACCCTTGTCTCACCGGGCCGCCGAGCACTGACTCCACAGTCCGTAGCGCGTTCGGCGCGGAGGTCGTGAACTTGCTTCGCCAGAACTTGAGGTATACGGACCTGGTCTCCTTGTAGACGGTGACGAGGCCACTCTTGTCCGCGATTCGGAGCAGTAGGGTTTTGGACTTTTCTCCGTGATACGTGGACACGGTGCAGAGTCCTTCCGCTGCCAGGCTTTCGCCCCACGCGGTCAGCCGCAACAGCAGCTCCCGCTGGTCGGTGGGTGCATCGTCGATCGCAGCGCGGAAGTCGGCAGAACCCGGCTGGAGCCCGTCTGCCTGGCGGTCGATCACTTCAGCGTCGGACAACTCGGCGGTTCGCCGGGCGGGTTCTATCCGTTGGGGAATGACGATGCGCTGGCCGTTCACCTCGTAGGAGGCAACGGTGATCAGGTCGATGACGAGCTCGTCGGTGATCGATTCCAGGTAGCCGACTACGTGGACGAGTTCATCCGGTGCGCTGTCCAGCACGATCACGAGCCGGAAGGCGCCGTTGGAGAGGCTCTGCGCGAGACCTTCTTCGAACGCACGAGGATCGAGCGAATTTTCCTGGTATTCGGCCTGCATCAAACCGAGCACGGTCTCATGCCCGTGCTTCTTCAGGTATGGAGCGATGATCCGCTCTTCCAGCTGGTTCGTGTCAAGGCCTTGCAAGTACGAGGCGTAGGACAGGACTTGGGCCACGACGGCCCGCCGGGCTTCGGAGTTTCCCGCGAGCTTGACCTCGATGACCGAGATGCGTCCGGAGGTCTCCACGCCTATGAGATCCGCGTATCCCTTGCCGAGGCGGACCTCGCGCCCCAGGACAGTGAGCCGGGGCGAGCCGGCGAGGGGAAGCATCTGTGGTGCCTGTTCCACCAGGTCGTGCAGGACGCTTTCGGCGGGATAATCGGTGGGGGAGAGGAATTTCCAGCCTTGGTGCGGGTCGGATGTCCAAATCGCGGTCACGCGCCGAACGGTAACGTGTCACGACGTTCGATTCCGGCGAATTGTGCGATCGCGGGGTCCGGTTCAGTCCGGGATGGTGTGGTCGAGGTTGTCCTCGACCCAGGTGCGCAGGGCGTTGAGCGGGGCGGCGGCGCCGTGGCCGAGTTCGGTGAGCTCGTATTCGACGTGCAGCGGCACGGCCGGGTAGATGGTCCGGTCCACGAGCCCGGCGGACTCCAGCCTGCGCAGGGTCTGGGTGAGCACCTTGGGGCTGACGCCCTGCAAACGGCGTTGCAATGCGCCGAAGCGGTGCGGTCCCTCCTCCAGCGCGCCGATCGCGAGCGCGGACCACTTGTTCGCGAGCAGATCCAGCATCGCCCGGCAGGGACATTGGGCCTCGTACACGTCGTGGTGGTCGTGCCGGCCCGTGGCGCATCGAGTGCTGATCGTGATCCCTCCCCCGTACGCTTCCCAAGGGAGAGTACCGGGCGTTCCAGGAAGCGGATTCCGGAGGGGAGCGTCGTCGAATTCGGAGTGGAATTCGGCGAGTTGTGCGCATGGTGGCACGCGCGGCGCGCATTTCTCCGCGCCGCGCGTGCGTGCAATTCATTAAAATTGATCGATCACCGGTATCTCGGCCGCACGAGTGCGGCGGATACCTCGCGCAATCCGTGGATCAGATGACCCGCAGGTAGAGGTCCACGCGCGACCCCGAATGCGACTTGTCGAATTTCTTCGTGGTGCCGTTCCCGCCGGCCCGGACGGTGCCGAAGCTGTCACCGTCGTCCCAGGATCCGTACACCTCGGCGGCCTTGCCGTCCGCCTTGGTGTCCTTGACCCAGCCCTGCGCTCGGATCTTTCCACCGCCGCAGGTGAGGGTCCACCCGGCCGCGCCCCCGCGGACCGAGGGATTCTTCGTGTCCCCGCAGGTTCCCTGGATGTGGATGATCCCGTCCGACTCGGCCGGAGTCGCGACGGCGGCACCGCCCCCGACCAAGGTGCTCCCCATGACGGCGCCGGTCAGCACGGCGGCTGCGACCGCCTTCTTCGTGATCCGCATCGTTTCTTCCTCTATTTTCTGTTGGACCCCAGTCCGGTTTCCCCCAATGGACGACCGGCGGAAGCCTCATCGGCTTCACGGATCATGTTTGCAGGATCTCCATCGTTATTCCAGGCTGACCACCGGGATGGAGCAAGCGGACATTTCGGCGCGTTCGGGAAGGGTTCCGGCGCGGCAGGGTATTCATTTCGAGTCCGCTTCGGCGGCGGAACGGAAGATTCTTCGCCCGGAAGTCGGCACTGCTCCGGTCGGTCGTCGGCGTTGGGCCGATCGGAATGTTGATTCCTTTTCGGCATCGGATGATGCCGAAACAGTGTTAGCAGGGCATGAGCTGCCGCCCCTAGTCTGCTGACACTCGGAGATCGGGAGTTCCGATGGGATGACCGGTTCGCTTTCCACAGCGGAGGACGACGATGTCTGACATTGAGTCGGAAGCAGTCGGGCGAACGACGGACAACAAAGCCGTTCGCCCGCGAATTCCCACCAGATATCTGGTGTTGGCGCTGATCTTCACGATCACGGTGGTGAACTACGCCGACCGCAGCAGCCTGTCCATCACCGGCAGCAGCGTGCAGGCCGACCTCGGGTTCAGCACCGTCCAGCTGGGATACATCTTCTCGGCGTTCAGCTGGGCCTACGTGGTGGGACAGCTGCCCGGCGGCGTGCTGCTCGACCGGTTCGGAGCTCGCCGGGTCTACGCGTTCAGCCTCGTGCTGTGGACGCTGGTGACGGTCGCCGTCAGCCTCGTCGGGCTGATCACCACGCCGGTGCTGATCGCGGTGACGATCCTCTTCCTGCTCCGGCTGCTGCTCGGGGCGTTCGAATCACCCGCGTTCCCGGCGAACGCGCGGGTCGCGACGGCCTGGTTCCCCACCGCCGAACGCGGCCGGGCGACGGCGATCTTCAACTCCGCGCAGTACTTCGCCACCGCGCTGTTCGCGCCGATCATGGGCTGGATCACGCACCAATTCGGCTGGCGCTGGGTGTTCGTGATGCTCGGCGTCCTCGGGCTCGCGCTGGCGGCGCTGTGGCTGCGGTGGATGGACTCGCCCCGCAACCACCCGAGGGTGACGGCCGCGGAGTTCGAGACCATCCGCTCCGGCGGCGGCCTCGTCGACCTGGACGCGCCGAAGGACGGTTCGACGGCCGAAGTTCAGCCCCGCGCGCCGCTGAACGCCACGACCATCAAGCAGATCTTCTCGGCCCGCGCGTTGTGGGGCGTGTACATCACGCAGTACGCGGTCAACGCGCTGACGTACTTCTTCATCACCTGGTTCCCGGTGTACCTGGTGCAGGGACGCGGCCTGACGCTGCTCGAAGTGGGGTTCGTGGCGGCGCTGCCCGCGGTGTGCGGATTCGGCGGCGGACTCCTCGGCGGATTCCTGTCCGACGGGATGCTGCGGCGCGGATATTCGCTGACCGCGGCCCGGAAAGTGCCGTCCGTGGTGGGTCTGGCATTGGCCACCAGCATCGGGCTGTGCAACCTGACCGACAGCAGCGTGGTGATCGTCGCCCTGATGACGCTGGCGTTCTTCGGCAAGGGCATCGGCGCGCTCGGCTGGGCGATCACCACGGACATCGCGCCGCCGGAAGCGTCGAGCTTCGTGGCCTCGACGATGAACGCCTTCGGGAACGCGGCGGGCATCGTGACCCCGATCGTCATCGGCTACACCGTGCAGGCGACGGGCTCCTTCACCATCGCCCTGTGGTTCGTCGCCGCCCACGGCGTGCTCGCCCTGATCGGATTCGCCGTCATGGGACCGATCAAACGAATCCGCTTCAACTCCGCTTGAGCGGTCTTCCCCGCAGGTCCGCGTAGGGGGTCGGGTAGCGGAACCTCAGTGGTCTTCTCGCTGCGGGATCTTTGTCCAGAGTGGCTCCGCCACGAGGGAGAAAGCCGTCCTCGTGAGAAGAGGCTGAGAACCCGCCGGTGGTCCTGTTGCTTTGGTGGTCGCTGCTCATCGGCTTCGCCGATGACAAGACACGGATCAAAAGATGGTTCTGTGCGGGACTCTTGTGGAGCTCCGCACCTCGTTGAATGGAGCGTTGTGATGCCCGAGTCCGCCAGCCTCGATCGGATCACCCGGGTCAAGATCTCCTCGGTGACGTTGCCGTTGTCGACGCCGATCAGCGATGCGAAGGTCCTCACCGGCAGGCAGCGTCCGATGACGGAGGTCGCCATGCTGTTCGCGGAGATCAGCACGGCTTCCGGGCAGGAAGGCGTGGGTTTCAGCTACTCCAAGCGCGCAGGCGGCCCCGGCCAGTTCGCGCACGCCCGCGAGATCGCACCGGTGCTGATCGGTGAGGATCCCAGCGATATCGGCAAGATCTGGGACAAGCTGGTGTGGGCGGGCGCCTCCGTCGGGCGAAGCGGACTGTCGGTCCAGGCCATCGCCGCGTTCGACGTGGCGCTGTGGGACCTCAAGGCCAAGCGCGCCGGGTTGCCGCTGGCGAAACTGCTCGGCGCCCACCGCGACTCGGTGCGCTGCTACAACACTTCGGGCGGCTTCCTGCACTCGCCGATCGAGGAAGTGGTGCAGCGGGCCGCGGAATCCGTCGCGAGCGGTATCGGCGGCATCAAGCTCAAGGTGGGGCACCCGGACAACGCCACCGACATCGCCCGCGTCACGGCGGTGCGGGAGAAGATCGGCGACGGGGTGGCGCTGATGGTCGACGCGAACCAGCAGTGGGACCGACCCACGGCCCGCCGCATGTGCCGGGCGTTGGAACCGCTCGACCTGGTGTGGATCGAGGAACCCCTCGACGCCTACGACGCGGCGGGCCACGCCCTGCTCGCGTCCACATTCGACACTTCCATCGCGACCGGTGAGATGCTGGCCAGCGTCGCCGAACACGCCGAGCTCATCCGCCTCGGCGGCGCCGACATCGTCCAGCCCGATGCGCCGAGGATCGGCGGCATCACCCAATTCCTCAAGGTCATGGCCTTGGCGGAGCAGCGGAAACTGCAACTCGCCCCGCACTTCGCGATGGAGATCCACGTCCACCTCGCGGCCGCCTACCCGCACGAGCCGTGGGTGGAGCACTTCGAGTGGCTCGACCCGCTGTTCAACGAACACCTGGAGACCGCCGACGGCCGCATGCACCTCTCACCCCGCCCCGGCCTCGGCATCACCATCTCCGACCAGGCCCGCACCTGGACCGTCGCGCAACACGAGGTGAGCTGACCCGGGCAGTCGATGCCTCCTTCATCCGCTCCCTGGTTCGGCCGAACACCGGGCGGGCGATGCGTTCGGCGTTCAGATCTTGATCCCCGCCCACCGGGCGAAGCCCGCCGGAGCGTCCGGCCGGGTGGAAGTCCTTGCTGTGGTGCAGGAATCCGGTGGGTGGTCGTGGATTAGCCTTTCGGTCAAGGGGTGTCGGACCGATCAGCCGACGTGGTGGGAGGGCTTCGGGTGTGAGAGTGGTTTTCGTCGGCGGCGGACGCCCCGGCTGGCCACTCGGAACGGAGCCCCTCGAATGATGTCCCTGATCGCGCAGCAGCAGACCGACCTCATCTCCGAAGACAGCATCCTCGCCGCGCTGGTGATCAACTTGCCGTTGGTCCTGCTCGCCGGATACGCGTTGCTGTTCATCGCGGCGCTTTTCAGCATCCTCGGATCCGCGCTGAGCGGCGGCATGAAGCTGGTCTGGGTCGTGGTGGCGTTCATGGCGCCGTTCCTGGGCAGCCTGCTGTGGTTCGTCATCGGCCGCGGTGACGCCCGTCGTCGAGTGGTCATCCGGTGAGCGCGCTTCCGGCGCGATCGGTCATTCGGCCGATGGATCAAGACTTTCGGCCGGGCGATCGGGTCGATCGGCGGACGTGATGGGCGCGCTGCGCTTGCGATGGTGATTCCTGCCGGTGACCGACCGGCGGAACCAGCTGCGAACGGAGTTTCCCTTGCATCACGTTCTGGAAGCCGCGGGTGCCGGCATGACCGAGCAGATCGTGTTCACCTTGGCGGCGGTGGTGTGGCTCGGCACGATCACCTCGATCCTCGTCGAACCCGGACTCGTCGGTGGTCGGAAGTTGAAGTGGTGCGCGCTGGCGTTCGTACCGTTCCTGGGCGGAGTGCTGTGGTTGGCCACCGCCCGCTCGCGGGCCGAAGCCAGGTCTCCTGAGTCCTCGGAGCCGGAGTCCGCCGACCGCGATGTCATCGAACGGGAATCCCGCGCGGTGCTCAGTCGGTGATGGCGTCGGCGAACCAGCTCGTGATCGTCGTCGGGTGCGTGATGGCGGTGCCCACGACCACCGCGTGCGCGCCCCGGCTCATCGCGGCCGCCGCCTGCTGCGGGGTGTGGATGCGGCCCTCGGCGATCACCGGAACCGTGACGGCACCGACCAGGCCCTCCACCAGGTCCAGGTCCGGCCCGGCGGGCTTCGGCGCGGACCCGGTGTAGCCGGACAGCGTGGTGCCGACGACGTCCACGCCCAGTTCCACCGCCCGCACACCTTCATCCAATGTGGACACATCGGCCATCGCGAGCCGGCCCGCTTGGTGGATCGCCGCGATGGTGTCCGAGATCGGCTTCCCGTCCGGGCGTTCCCGGCCGGTGGCGTCGAACGCCACGATGTCCGCGCCCGTGCCGGCCACGGCGACGGCGTGACCCGCGGTCGGCGTGATGTAGACGCCCTCCGCACCGTCCTTCCACAGCCCGATGAGCGGCACACCGGCCGACTCGCGGATCAACCGCAGGTCGTCGAGGCCCTGGGCGCGGATGCCCGCGGCTCCGCCGTGCAGCGCGGCCAGCGCCATCCGCCGCATCGACTCCGGGTCGCGCAGCGGTTCGCCGGGGTATGCCTGGCACGAGACGACGAGTCGTCCGCGCAACCTGTCCAGTACGGCGTTCATCCCAGTTCTTCCCAAGCCATCCGTGCGGCGCCGAGCACCGCGGCGTCACTTCCGAGTTCCCCTGCCACGACCGGCACGTCGCGCACCGCGGGCAGTGCCTCGGCGGCGAAGGCGGCGCGCAGCGCGGTCCACCAGACCGGCCCGCAGGAGCTGACCCCGCCGCCGACCAGCACCAGTTCCGGATCCACGGCGTTCACCAGGCCGCCGAGCAGTTGCCCGGTGGCGGTGGCGCCGTGCGCGAGCACGTCCGAGGCCAATGCGTCCCCGGACTCCGCCAGCGCGGCGACCTCCGGCCATCGAGGTCGGCGTCGTCGGCCGCCTCGCCGGTGAACTCGATGAGTCCACATTGGACTCACTGGACGCGTTGTGCGCGGCGATGGGGGAGACCGAGCTGGATCCGGAGACGGACCGGGAATTCCACCGCGTGCTGTACTCGCGGGTGGACAACCCGTTGATCGGCCAGCTCGTGGACGTCTTCTGGGACGCCTACCGCACCGCGCACGAGGTGCTCAGTGCTCCAGGCGAGACGGAGAAGGCCGAAACGGTGCGGCTGCACGCCGCGATCGTCGACGCCCTGCGCGCAGGTGACGCCGCCGCCGCCCGGGACGCGATGACCGCGCACTTCGCCGAGATCAACCACCGCCTCGGCTGCGCCCGCGAACGCTGAGGCGCGCGAAGCCCCCGCCACGACGCCCGGGACGGGCGAAGCGAACGGGGGCTTCGAATCGGCGAATTCCGCCGCATTTCGGCAGCACTGGTCACGCCGCGATCAGCGGTGGTGGTGCTGGAATCGTCGAAGAAATGCCGGTGGAAGACCGGAAGAATCAGAAGGTGACGCCCTGCGGGGAAGGCTGGAACGTGCCGATCTGCATGGACTCGATCGCGTACTCGAAGTATTCCTGGTCGCCGCTCACGATGTCCGCGTTGACCTGACCGGAGGTGTCCTGGAAGCTCGCCTTGAACCCGGTGGCGGCGGGAACCTCGTTCTTGTCGCCGAGTTCCAGGTGCACGCCCGCGAACGCGGTGCGGCCCGGCTCCAGCGAGATCTCCTCGAAACCGCCCGGGATCTCGACGTTCTCGGTCGGCACCTCGAGGGGCTCACCCGCCATGTTCTCGGGCGTCAGCGTGGCCCAGCCCGAGACCGGGCAGGCCTTGTCCGAGGTGTTCGTGGCCGCCAGCAGGAACACGCCGGGCCGCCCGGGCTGCGGGTTCAGGTCGACCTTGAAGTCCTCGGCGGAGCACGGGGAGGCGGAGATGTCCTCTGTGGACCCGCCCTGCTGGATGGCGGCGTTCGACACGCCCTCCGGCGCGGAACCAGTGGCCTGGCCGCAACCGACCAGCAACAACGCACCGCTGAACAGGGCGGCGGCGGCACCGAACTTGCGGGTCCTGGTGAGCGACATGGTGATGTTCCCCCTTCTCGGTTCTGCACGGGTATCCCGTGCTCTTTCACCCCGTAGGACGCCTGCCCCGCGATGGGGTTGTTCGCGAGTTCGAAAAAGTCCGCCGGAGCCTTCTTTGCCCTTTTGTCTCCGGTTCGTGCCCGGATGTGGTGGTCTCGGCTGGGTAGGGTGATCACATTCGCGAGCGAGCTGCGCGGGACCGTCAACGGCGCCGCCCGATGTTCCCGGTCCGCGCGCCGTGTCGCCGTTGTGCGGGCGCGAGCCCCCGAAAAGCTAGGTAGGTCTGAATGAGACGATTGCGCACCCGAACCAACGACGCCGAGGCGGCGCACTCGCGCAAGCGGCGCCGCGCACGCGCGGCGACCGTGCTGGCGGTGGCGATCGCGCTGCCCGCGAACGCCTCGGCCGCGGCGTTCGCCGACACTCCGGAGCGTCCGGACACCGTGCAGCAGCGGGCTTTCGAATCCGCCGCCGCCGAGTTCGACGTGCCCACTTCGCTGCTGATGGCGGTGTCCTTCCAACTCACCAGGTGGGAGGACCACCACGGCGAGCAGAGCAGGGCGGGCGGCTACGGCCCCATGCACCTCGTCGAGATCGACGAGCAGGAATTGCGCGAACGCAACCCGAAACTCGTCAAGCTCGGCGCCGACCCGACGCTGCACACCCTCACCGAGGCCGCGGAACTCGTGGACGGTGCGCCGGAGGACCTCAAGGCCGACCCGGTGGCCAACATCCGCGCCGGAGCGGCGCTGCTCGCCGACCGGGCTCTCGACTCGGCCGGTGAGCTGCCGGAGGACGTCGGCGGCTGGTACCCGGCGGTCGCCGAACTCAGCGGCGACCCGGACACCACTGCGGCGCGCTCCTTCGCCGACGACGTGTACGACGTGCTCGGCCAGGGCCGTGCGCGCACCACTTCCACCGGGCAGCGCCTCGCGTTCCCCAAGATCGCCGACGCGCAACCGGCCACCACGGCCCGTCCCGCCGTCGACGAGTCCGAACTGGAGTGCCCGGAGGAGCTGGACTGCCGGTACATCCCGGCGGCCTACGAGCCCACCGACCCGGAAGATCCCGCCGCGGGCTACGGCAACTACGACACCGCGAACCGCCCGGACGACTTCGACATCGACTCGATCGTCATCCACGACACCGAGGTCTCCTACGAGTCGACCATCACCGCGTTCCAGAACCCCGCGCACGGCGCCGCCGCGCACTACGTGGTCCGGTCCTCCGACGGGCAGATCACGCAGATGGTGCCGGTCAAGGACATGGCCTGGCACGCGGGAAGCTGGGAGCGCAACACGCACTCCATCGGCATCGAGCACGAGGGCTGGGCGGCCGAAGGCGGCACCTGGTACACCGAACCGATGTACCGCGCGTCGGCGAAGCTGGTGCGCCACCTCGCTGACGAGTACGACATCCCGCTGGACCGCGAACACATCCTCGGCCACGACGAGGTGACCGCCGAAGCTCCGGCGAAGGCGGGCGGCGAGCACTACGACCCCGGCCCGTTCTGGGACTGGACGCACTACATGGAGCTGATCGGCGCCCCGTCGGACTCCGGCACCGCCGACGGCGACGCGGTCACCATCAACCCGGACTTCGAGACCAACCGCCCCGAGGTCACCAGCTGCCCGCCCGACGAGGACTGCCAGGTGCTGCCCGCGCAGCCGGCGAACTTCCTGTACCTGCGCACCGAGCCCCGCGACGACGCCCCGCTGCTGAGCTCGCCCGTACTGCACCCCGACGGCGGTCCCGGCACCACCAAGATCGACGACTGGGGCAACAAGGCAGGCGCCGGACGGCAGTACGCCGTGGCGGAACGTTCCGGCGACTGGCTGGCCATCTGGTTCGACGGCCAGAAGGCGTGGCTGCACGACCCGGACGGCGCGAACACGGCCGCGGCCGACGACGCCGAACTGCGCACGCCGGTCCGCGACGGAATCCCCACCTACGGCAGGCCGCTGCCCGCTGCGGCGGACTACCCGGACGGCATCGAACCGGAAGAGCTCGAACCGCTGCCGTACACGATCCCCGCGGGTCAGGCGTACGTCACGGGAAGCCCGGTCGACGCGATCGACTACTACGCGACCTACGACGAGCTCGACGACCCGAACAACCACACCCAGATCAACGGTTCCGAGACCTACGTCCCCGTCTCCTACAACCACCGCTGGGTCTACGTGAAGCAGTCCGACCTGGAACGGGCCTGATCCCCGTGGCCGGCCGTGCGCGAGCGCGGCCGGTCAGCCACGGAAGGCGAGGTTTCGGGCGTAGTTGACCCTGGCGCCGAGGTCCATCACGGCGGCGGGGGCGAACACCGGGATCTGGGTGACGTGCAGCAACCCCTGGCCCTGCACGGTCACCTGGACCGTGCCTTGAGTGCGTTCCTCCCGGACGAGCAGCAGGAGCAGACCGAGCAAGCACAGGAAGAAGAAGACGATCGCGCAGACGATCGCCCACACCGGGATCTCCCTGGTGGTGCGGCTCATGTCGGTGAACGTCCACGTGGTGTTCGCGATCGGCGCCCGGCCGGACGGGGTGATGACCTCGTCTTGGGTGCAGGCGATGTCACCGATGGTCACCAGGGGTGGCGCGGAACCGGGATAGGGGTGCACGGGGCGTGATCGTACAAGCCGAGATCACCTGGCGGGTCCGTTCGCACGGGTTCACGAAGACCAGAAGTGCCAGGACCTGGTCGTGATCAGGGCCGCGGACAGCGCGGTGCACAGGGCGAAACCGGCGGCGTCGTTGATCAGCAGGCAGATCACGGCGAGCACCCCGGTGAACACGCCCAGCACCAGCCGTGCCCGCCCGGCGGCGGGCGGCGGGTCGGCGTGGGAGAACGTGCGGGCGAACTCCGGGTCGTCGACGGTGAGCCGGTTCTCGATCTCCGCGAGCAGGCGTTGTTCGTAGCGGTGCACGGCGTCCCCTCCCGGCTCGGTGCGGGCGTGTTCGCTGAGCTTGCCGGTCGCCGGCTGCGCGGGTGAGAGGACAACGGCCCGGATTTCCGGGGACGGAAGACCCGATACCGGGCGGCCGGGAATTGCGGCCGCCCGGTATCGGGGTCAGTTCTGGCGTACCGAGACGAACGGGTTCACATCGGGGTAGCCGCCCGAGCTGCCGACGGTCAGCAGCCGCCCGTCCGCCAGCTCGGTGCCGCCGACGGCGGCACCGGCGGGCGGTCCGTCCTGCTGCCGCCAGCCGGTGCCGTCGAAGTGCAGCAGCCGCTCACCCAGCGACCACAGCTCGTCGCCTGCGCGGACCAGGTCCTGCCGGGCACCAGCGTCCCGGGGAGCGTCCACATAGGACCAGGTTTGGCCGTCCCAGTGCAGCAGCAGCGGTTCGAAGGTGGTGGTGTCGCCGGAGGAGTCGTGGACGTTGCCGGTCGCCCACACGTCGTCGGCAGCGAGGGATTGCGCTTCGGTGAGCTGCACCGCGCGCAGCTCACCGAGTTCGACGTCCGGAACCGGAACCTCGGTCCACGCCTGGCCGTTCCAGTGCATCGCCAGGCCTTGCGCCGGGTAACCGCCGTCGTTGCCCACGGCCCACACGTCGTCCGGTGCCGAGCCGGTGACGTCGGAGAACGTCCAGTTCCCCGCGCGCTGCGGAACCGGGACGTCCCGCCACGCGGAGCCGTCCCAGTGCTGCGCCAAACCGCGTCCCGTGCCCGCCTCGTCGTCGTAGGACGAGCCGACGGCCCAGACGTCGTCGGTGCCGAGCGCCTCGATACCGCGAGCCCCGTTGCGGTTGCCCGGCGCGGTGAACCCGGCCTCCGTCCACTGCGCGCCGTCCCAGTGCAGCGAGGAGCCGAAGCCGTACTTGGCGTCCGCGCCGATCGCCCACACGTCATCGGCCGACACGACCACCGCATCGTCGAGCCGCCCGATGTCCGGTGTCGGCACCTCCGTCCAGCCGTGCTGATCCCGCAGGTAGGCGATGCTGTGCTGCTGCGGCATCGACGTGCTCCAAGAGCCGAACGCCCAGGTCGCGCCGTCGCCGCTCGCCGCGGAAGTGAGCGCCGCGGACGTGTCCCGCTCCGGCAGCGGCTCATCCGCCCAGGTCGCGGCGGCCGCCTGCGGCGCGGTGCTCACCAGCAGCGCCGTCGCCGCGATCCCGATCCATCCCCAACGTGACATGTCAGCTCCCCAGAGTCGTCCTGTCCCGAGCACGCTCACCAGGCCCACCAGGTTGCCCGTGACGCGTTGCCGGGGCTCAGGCGAGCACCACCGGCAAGGACCGGAAACCGTTCATGATGAGGCTGGTGCCGCGGCGCAGGTCTTCGCCGGGTACGGCGAGGCGGGCCGCCGGGAAGCGCCGGGTGAGTTCGGCGAACGCGACCTCGCCTTCGAGGCGGGCCAGCGGGGCGCCGAGGCAGTGGTGCAGGCCGTGCCCGAAGGCGAGGTGCCCCGAGTGCGCGCGCTCCAGGTCCAGCTCATCGGCGTGCTCGAACTGCGCGGAGTCCCGGTTCGCCGAGGTCAGGTTGATCATCACCAGTTCGCCCGCGGGGATGGTGACCTCGCCGATGGTGACGTCCTCGGTGGTGAAACGGTGCGTGGCCATCCGCAGCGGGCCGTCGAACCGCAGCACCTCCTCCACCGCACGGGGCAGCAGCTGCGGGCGTTCCCGCAGCGCCGCCCACTTCGCCGGCTCCCCCAGCAGCCAGCGGACGCCGTTGCCGACCAGGTTCACCGTCGTCTCATGCCCGGCGACGATCAGCAGGAACGCGGTGGCCAGCAGTTCCTCCTCGGAGAGCCGATCGCCGTCGTCGGAGGCGACCGTCAGCGCCGAGATCAGGTCCTCGCCGGGAGTCGCGCGCTTCGCCGCGAACAGGTCGCGGAAGAACACCGCCATCTCGCGGGAGGCGGTCAGGCCGTCACTGTTGTGCACGGGGTTCATCAGCGCCCCGGTCCAGTCCCGGAACCGGGAGCGGTCTTCGGCGGGCACGCCCATCAGCTCGCAGATCACCGTGATCGGCAGCGGGAACGCGAACCGTTCGATCAGATCCACCGGTTCGTCCGTCGGCAGCCCGTCCAGCAGTTCGGTGACCAGCGATTCCACCCGTGGCCGCAGGCTCGCGATGCGGCGGGCGGTGAAGTCCCGCGCCAGCAGCTTGCGCAGCCGGGTGTGATCCGGCGGGTCGGAATTGAGCATGTGCTTGGAGAACAGGCCGGACAGTTCATCCGCCGGTTCGGGCAGCTTGCTGAGGATGACCGCGTTCAGGCGGTCGGAGTCCTTGGACAGCCGGGGATCGTTGAGCGCGGCGCGAGCGTCGGCGTAGCGGCTGATCACCCACAACGGGGTGCCGGATCGCGGCGAGGCGAGGTGGACCGGGGCCTGCTCGCGCAGCGCGCGTTCGACCTCGGCGGCCCGGTCCCAGTAGTCCTCGTCGAACAGGGCGATGTCAGTTTCGGTCACCACCGAATTCTGCCGTTGATCTTCGCGGCGTACCAGCACCGGCAGGTCTCCCCGAACCGGCCGGACGCCGCCCTCGCGAGCGCGTACCGCACCGAACGGAGTCGTCCGGCTGCACTCCGTAGATGTGGGGTTGGCCGCCGTCCGCGGTCAGCCGGGGCGGCGAGCGGGGAGGATGGCGAGGTGCGGACCCTGCTGATCGACAACCACGACTCGTACACGTACAACCTGTTCCACCAGATCACCGAGGTGAACGGGACGGCGCCGACGGTCGTGGTCAACGACGTCGAACCGGCGGAGCTCGAACTGGACGGCTACGACGCGGTCGTGCTCTCCCCGGGGGCCGGGGATCCGCGCAGGACACGGGACTTCGGCGTGTGCCGGGACGTGCTGCGGAAGGCGAGCGTGCCGGTGCTCGGCGTGTGCCTGGGGCATCAGGGCATCGCGGTCGCGGAGGGCGCCGAGGTGGTGCGCGCCCCGGCGGCCAGGCACGGGCACCGCAGCCAGGTCCGGCACGGCGGGGATGCGCTGTTCGACGGCATGCCCGCCGAGTTCGCCGCGGTGCGCTACCACTCGTTGTGCGTGGCCGAACCGCTGCCGCCGGAGCTGGAAGCCTTGGCGTGGGCCGAGGACGACGTGCTGATGGCGCTGCGGCATCGCACGCTGCCGCGCTGGGGCGTGCAGTTCCACCCGGAGTCGATCGAAACGGACTTCGGCACCCGGTTGCTGCGGAACTTCCGCCGCCTCAGCCGCGAGGACCGGGCGGTCCGCGGCGCGGCCCCGTACGGCAGCGCCGCGCCGGACGTGTCCCGGCCGGTGGAGCTCGATCCGGAACCGGGCTCGGAGCGGTCCGAAGCCGCGCCCTCCGGCGAATCGCCGATCCACTACACCGCGCACGTCGTCACGCTGCCCTCGGAGATCAACGCCGATGCCGCGTTCGCCGAGCTGTTCGCGGCGTCGGCGGACGCGTTCTGGCTGGACAGCTCGCGGGTGCAACCGGGCCTCGCCCGGTTCTCCTACCTCGGTGACGCGGCAGGCCCGCTCGCCGAGGTCCTGCGCCACCACGTCGGCCCCGGGCAGGAGTCGATCTTCGACCGGTTGCGGCGGGAACTCGCCCGGCGGCACGTGCGGGCGCCGCGGCTGCCGTTCGACTTCGTCGGCGGCTACATCGGCTACTTCGGCTACGAGCTCAAAGCCGAATGCGGCTCCCCGAACCGGCACGTCGCCGACACCCCGGACGCGATCTGGGTCTTCGCCGACCGGTTCCTCGTGGTCGATCACGAGGCGCGCACCACCCACCTGGTCGCGCTCAGCGGCCCCGGTGTCGGCGAGAGCGAGGCGCGACGCTGGCTCACCGACACCGAACGCGCGCTGGCGCGGATCCGCCCGCTGACCGCCCCGGACACCGGCGGCGGAGTCACCGACCTCGCGCCGCTGCTGGACCGCGACGACTACCGGCGGGACGTGGCGCGCTGCCAGGAACACCTGCTGGCGGGGGAGAGCTACGAGATCTGCCTGACCACCACGGCCACGATTCCCGTGCACGGCAGCGGATTCGACGCCTACCGGCGGCTGCGGACGCTGAATCCGGCGCCGTACTCGGCTTTCCTGTCGTTCGGTGAGGTCGAGATCGCGTGCTCCTCGCCGGAACGCTTCCTGAAGATCAGCGACGGGATCGCCGAGGCGAAGCCGATCAAGGGCACCGCGCCGCGCGGTGACACGCCGGAGCGCGACGTTCGGCTGCGCGCCGAGCTGGCGGCCGACCCGAAGAGCCGCGCGGAGAACCTGATGATCGTCGACCTGCTGCGCAACGACCTCGGCCGAGTGTGCAGGCCCGGATCGGTGCGGGTGCCGGTGCTGCGCGACGTGGAGAGCTACCGGACCGTGCACCAGCTGGTGTCCACCGTGCGCGGCGAGCTCGCCGACGGGCGGGACGCGCTGGACTGCGTGCGCGCGTGCTTCCCGGGCGGCTCCATGACGGGAGCGCCGAAGCTGCGCACCATGGAACTGATCGACGAGCTCGAAAGCTCCGCTCGCGGTGTCTACTCCGGCGCGCTGGGATTCCTGAGCTGCAACGGGAACGCCGACCTCAACATCGTCATCCGCACCCTCGTGCGCACCGGCGGCCACTGGCGGATCGGGGCGGGCGGCGCCGTCGTGCTCGCCTCGGACCCCACCGCCGAGTACGAGGAAATGCTCCTCAAAGCCACCACGCCCGCCAAGGCCGCGCGCCACGTCAGGTGAATTCCCCCGATGGGGTCGGGCGGGCGTTCACCTCGGCGGGCCTGCGTCGGAGGTGGACCAGATGAGGCGGAGGAAGAGGTGGGTGAGCCGCCAGCCGCCGGGCGTGCGGGCGGCTTCGGCGCGGTAGCGGCCGCCGATGGTGCGGTAGCGGTCCTCGTCGCCCGCCGGGCGGGCGCCGGTTTCGATGGAGTTCCAGCACAGCGATGCGGTGTCGCCGCGGACGGTGACGAGGTGGTCGGCGCCGATGCGCTGGGTGCGGTCGTAGCGTTCGGCGTCCCCGCGCAGGAACTCGGCGATCGTGCCCCGGTCGCCGCACAGCCGACCGGGGAATTCGAGGCAGGCGTCCGCGGTGAACACCGAATCCGCCCAGCCCGCCGGGAATTCCTGCTCGTCGAGCAGGCAGAAGTAGCGGCCGGTCAGGTCCACGAGTTCGACGCGGTCGGCGATCGCCCGGAGGCGCTCGTCCAGCGCCGCCAGGTGATCCCGGGCCGTCCGCGGCAACTCGTCCATCACCGGAGGATGCGCCTTCGAGCGCACTCGAACTCCAGTAGAACGTGCCTCAGGTCACATGTGCTGGTGGATGAGTCGTCGCACGTTCGCGGCCTCGTCGTTCAGGTAGAAGTGCGCGCCGGGGAACGTGTGCAGTTCGAACGGTCCGCTGGTGCGCTCGCGCCAGGTGTCGGCTTCCTCGGCGGTGACCTTCGGGTCGTCGGTCCCGACCATCGCCACCACCGGGCAGCTCACGTCGGTGCCGGGCCGGTAGGTGTAGGTCTCCGCCGCCCGGTAGTCCGCCCGCAGCGACGGCATGGCCATCCGCAGCAGTTCCTCGTTCGCCAGCACCGCCGCCGTGCCCTCGTCCAACGTGGCCAGCGCGGTGACGAACTCCGCGTCGCCGAGGGCGTGCACGCCTTCGTTGCGAGTCCGGGTCGGGCCGGCCCGGCCGGACACGAACAGCGCGTGCGGAGGAGTGCCGCCGGATTCCAGCCGTCGAGCCACTTCGAACGCCACGGAGGCGCCCATGCTGTGCCCGAACAGCGTCAGTGGCGCCTCGTCCGCCCACGGCCGGATTCCGTCGAGTGCCCGCTCCGCCATCTCTTCAACGCTGTTCAGGCACGGCTCGGCACGCCGGTCCTGCCTGCCCGGGTACTGCACGGCGAGCACCTCGATGTCGGGCGCGAGCGCCTTCGACATCGGGAAGTAGTAGGAGGCGGCACCACCGGCGTGCGGGAAGCACACCAGCCGCCGCCCCGGAGCGGCAGCCGGGTGAAAGCGCCTGAGCCAGGACCCGGTGTCATCGGCGATCCCCGTCATGATCCTCACTTTCCCGCTGGTGACCCGCGCCGAGGCCGTTCGGGCGCAGGAGAGGCCCCCGGAATGATAGGCGGTGCGAGCAGCGGCTTGGGCGGCTTCCAGGTGCGTCGGTGCGAGGCGGCCACGGAGCCGGGAGCGTGGCCTGCGGCGAGCTTGAGCAGACGTGGTGCGTACCACCATGGTGGGGCCGTGCGAAGGAGTCGCAGCCCGCTTCGGCCCTCGTGGTGCCGAGTCCGCCGGGGCCACTCGGACGAGTGGCCGAGATGAGCGGTCGGCTTTGCCGGGGCATCGAGGTGGCATGATCGAATTTCGCGCTGGTGAGAAGGAGGAAGAGTGATGGAACAAGTGGTCCTGCTCGACGAGGAAGGACGGCCTTCGGGCGCCACGGACAAGGCGACCGTCCACCACGAGGACACCCCACTGCACTTGGCCTTCTCCTGCTACGTGTTCAACTCTCGCGGCGAACTGCTGCTCACCCAGCGAGCGCTGAGCAAACCCACGTGGCCGGGCGTGTGGACCAACACCTGCTGCGGGCATCCCGCGCCGGGCGAAACCCCGCGCGACGCGGTGCTGCGCAGGCTCTCCGACGAGCTCGGCGCCGAGGTCGGACATGTCGACCTGGTGCTGCCGCGGTTCCGCTACCGCGCGGTGATGGGCAACGGCATGGTGGAGAACGAGATGTGCCCGGTGTTCCGCGCGATCGTCGACGTGAGCACCGACCCGAATCCGGACGAGGTGGAGGCGGTGCGCTGGACGCCGTGGGCCGCGCTCGCCGCCGAAGTGGCCGCGGGGACGGCTGAGATCTCGCCGTGGGCCGCGTTGCAGATCACCGAACTCAGCGCGCTCGGGCCGGATCCGGTGAGGTGGCCGGTCGGCGACCCCGCGGAGCTGCCGCCGGCCGCGCGGGAGCCGATGAACACGGTCTGAGGCACGCCTGCCGTTCTCCGGATGGCTATGCGGGTTCAGGCGCCGCGACGATCTTGTGAGCGACGTACCCGGAACAAGCCGGCCGGTTCAAGGGCGGGTGTGCAAGATCGGCCTGCGCGTCGCGGTCGTCCGCAGCAGTGCGCGAACGACCGGGCGACGGGCACCCGTACCGGCTTGGAACGAGGTGCCCGTCCGCGAGTTCGACGCCCCGGTTGCGCAGGCGGCGGATCTCCGGATGCCGGGGCGGCGCTGGGTCGCCGCACCGCCGCGGAGTTCCCCGCGGCCCCGGTAGCAACTCACCGTGGTCGGTGAAGTGGCGTTTTCAGCCCAGGTCCTCGGCGAGCAGGCGGGTGAGGTCCGCGTTGGAGGCGTCGGAGATCATGCCGAGCCTGGTCGCCTGCCGGGCCACCATCTTCTCGAAGATCTTGCGGGCGGTGCGGCCGTTGCCGAAGGTGCCGTCCTTCGGGATCTTCTCGAAGTAGTCGTGCAGTGCTTCCGCGGCCTTCTCGTCGAGCTGATAGTCATGCCTGTGGCACTGGTGGCGCACGATGGTGACCAGCTCGTCCGCCGCGTAGTTCTCGAACTCGATGGTCTGGCTGAAGCGGGATTCCAGGCCGGGGTTGCTGTCCATGAACTCCTGCATCTCCTTGGAGTACCCCGCGACGATGACCACCACGGTGTCCCGGTGGTCCTCCATCAGCTTGACCAAGGTGTCGATGGCCTCCCGGCCGAAGTCCGGGCCGTTGCCGCCTTTCGACGAGCTGAGCGTGTACGCCTCGTCGATGAACAGCACACCGCCGAGCGCCTGGTTGAACGCCTCAGTGGTCTTGATCGCCGTACCACCGATGACCTGCGCGACCAGATCGGCCCGCGCCACCTCCACCATGTGTCCGGAAGTGAGCACCCCCAGCTCCGCCAGCACCGCCCCGTAAAGCCGGGCCACGGTCGTCTTGCCGGTACCGGGCGCACCGGCGAACACCAGGTGGCGGCTCATCGGCGGCACGGACAAGCCTGCCTCCTGCCGACGCTTGGCCATCTTGTTCAAATTCACCAGCGTGGCGACGTCCCGCTTCACGCCGTGCAACCCGACCAGGCGGTACATCTCGTCCAGCGTCGCGTTGTTGCCGGAGCTGGTCCCGGCCTTCGTGGTCGTCTGCTGCTTCTGCTGCGGCTGCGGCGGCGCAGCACCCGGCCCATCGGAACTCGCTGCGGGCTGCGCCGGGCCGCCGGCGTCCGCCGTGCCGTGCGCGTCCGGGAAACCGTTGCCGCTGCTGGAGAACTCGGTCACCGACAGCACGGCGGTGGGCACGAGCTGGCGCATGCCCGCGCCGCCGTTGTCCTTCGCGGTGCACTGCCGCACCACCGCCTCCTGGTCGGTGTGCACGCGCAGTCCGTCGCCCTCGTTCTCCAAGAACTCGCAGCCGGTGAACTGCGCCCGCGCGGAACCGGTGAGCTGAACACCGTTGGCGTTGCTGGAACGCAACCGGCAACGGTCCAAAGTGGCCTGGCCGTTCTTGCCGATGAACAACCCGTCCGCGCCCGAGAGGTAGACGTCGCAGTCCTCGAAGGTTCCGCCGGCTTCGTCGTTCACCACGAACCCGGAGGTCGCGGCGGCCCGCACGCTGCAACCCTGCACCTCGGCGCGGGCCTGCTCGGTGATCTGCACTCCCATCGCGCCGCAGCGGTCGATCTCGGTGTGCTCCAACCGCGCCCGGCCCTCCCCGGTGAGCTCCACGGCCGTGCCGCCGCAGTCCTGCACCTGCAGCCGGCGCAGCACCGGATCGCCGGTGGTGCTGACGCTGACCGCGGCTCCCTCGGCGCTGTTCACGGTGACCCGTTCGAGCGCCACGGTGGACCGGTCGGCCAACGCGACCCCCACGCCCGCGACGTCGGCGACGGTGGTGTCGCTGATGGTCCCCGAAGTGTCCGCCGAAGCGCGGATTCCGTACCCGGAATTGCGCCGCACCGCGCACTTGTGCAGCGTCGCGGTGGTCTTCTCCGTGATCAGCACCCCGTCCCGGCCGGTGTCGTCGAACACGCACTCCTCCAGCGAGACCTCGCCCGTGGTGGCCAGGTACGCGCCCAAACCGGAGGTGCCGCGCACCGCGACGCCGCGAAACCTGGCCGATGCGTCCTGCTCGATCGCGATCGCGGGCTTCACGGCCTCGCTGAGCTGGAGGTTCTCCGCTTCGATCTGGGCTCGGCCGTTCACGCAGATCCCGTTGCCGCCGGTGCGCGCCGCGCTGCACCCGCGCGCGGTCAGCACGCCCTGCTCGGCCACCACGATCGCGGAAGTGCCGAGCTCCTCGAACTTGGACTCCTCCACCGAACTGCCTGCGGTGGACGTCACGACCACCCCGGCGCCCTGCTCGTTGCTGATCCGGCAACCCCGGATCGCCAGCGTCCCATTGCCGAACGCGTAGACAGCCGTCCACGAAGCGGCACTCACCGAGCACTCGGTCAGGTTCAACCGGCCTTCGCCGACCACCACGGCCGCCTGCTCGTCGTCTTCGCTGACGATGTTGATGCCGGACAGCGCGGCGGTCCGGGCCGCCAGCACCACCGCCGCACCCGACGGCGCGACCAGTTCCACGGTGCCGGGGCCGTCTTCGGCGGTCAGCGTGACGGGCTTGGTCAGCAGCAGGTTCTCTTCGTACCGGCCGGCCCCGACGCTGATCACACCGCCTTCGCCGGCCGCGTCGATGGCGTCGCCGAGCGTGCGGTGGCTGCCGGGCACGGCGTTGGAGACCAAGATCATTTATGTTCCTCGGGGAGAGATCACGAGTCGGCCATGGCGAGCAGCCGACCTTCCAGCGAAGCAGCGGCCAGTTCCACCCGGGACCGGCAACCGGTGCGGGCGAAGAGCTTGGTCAAGTGGCTCTCCACGGTCTTCTCGCTGACCTGCACGGTCACCGCGATCTGCCGGTTGGTGAAGCCGTCGCTGACCAATTCGATGATGCGGTTCTCCGTGCTGGAGAAGCGTTCTTGCCGGGTGCGGGAACGCGGCAGCGCCACCCGGTGCGTGCGCATCAGTTCCTGGGCGGTGGTCCGGACGAAGTGCCAGTCCAGCCGTTTCCCCAGCGCGTAAGCCTCGTTCAGCCGATCCGCCGGTTCGGCCGCCAGCTCGGCCAGCAGCAGGTACAACCCGCCCAGCCTGGGAACGTCGCCGCGTTTCCGGGCCAGTTCGAGCGCGTGCTCGGCGTGCTCGGCGCTGCGCCGCACGCGGGCTTGCGCGGTCCGCAGCGCTTCCTCGCTGCCCGTCGAGCACAGGCATGCGTCCAGCTCGGTCAGTTCGCTCAGCACTTCCTCGGCGAACTCGGTGCGGCCCTCCCGGAGGGAGAGTTCCACCAGCCGCTCCAGCAACCGCTCCAGCCCGGCGGGCGAACCTCGTTCCCGGTAGCGGAGGTAATCCTGCCAGCCCTCGTCGAGTGCTTCGCCGCGCGCGCCATCCGCATACCGCACGCCGAGCCGCACCCACGCCACGACGTGCCCGCCTGCCATGACCTGCGGGACGCCGTCCAGCCACTCGACCGCCCGCCGCTGCTCGCCGCGCGCGGCGCAGATCTCCGCGGCGATGGCGCGCGTCCGGTACCGCGCGGGGGCGCCGCGGTTCGCGGACAGCTCGGTCTCCATCAGGCGGGCCAGCGACAACGCGGAATCCCACTCACCGGTCAGGTAGGCATGCAGAACCTCTTGGTAGCGCAGCACGCTGCCGCGGCTCGGGCGGCAGTAGTCGTCGCCGAGGATGAGTTCCAACGCGGTGGCGTAGTCGGTCATCGCGCCGGCCTCCCGCAACCGATCGGGGTCCTTCGCGGCCGGACCGGTTCGGGAACTGCGCCGTTGCCACAGCGACCAGGCGCGCAGGAACTCGCCGGAATCGCCGCTGATCATCTTCAGCAGCACCAGGACCTCACCGAACCCGGCCGCTTCACCACCCTCGTCGTGGTCCGCTCCGAACAGCGTGTTCAGCTGTGCGGCCGCCTCGTCCAGGCGTCCGTCGAACAACGCCGAGGAGAACCGGCGCACCTCGGCGTCGAACCGGGTGCCGGCGCCCAATGCCGCGAACAGCTGCGGCGAGTCGTCCTGCGCGCGTTCGTCGTGCATCAGCGCGGTGAGCCAGGACAACCCGACCGACACCAGCAACGTCCAGTTCTCCCGAGCACGTCCCCCGGTGTCGGCCGTGGGCAAGGCCGGGACCGCCGAACCCACGTCCTCGGTCAGCTCGCGGTACTGGCCGAGCGACATGCGCAGGCGCAGCAGCGCGCGCAGCAACCGGGGCCAGCGCGCATCGTCGGCGTCGACCTGGCGCAGCGCAGCGCGGTACCAGTTGGCCGCGCACTCCGGATCGGCGTGCGCGATCCGGTCGGCCTCCTCGACGAGCACCTGCACGCCCGGCTCGCTGCGGAAATGCGGTCCGGCGCGCATCAGGTGGTCGGCCAGCTTCGCCCGGATGACCTGGCCGTTGCGCTCCAGCTGCGCCAGCAACCGGCGGGACAGCGCGGTGTGCAGCGACCACGCCCATTCCTGCCCGGCGCGGTTGCGCAGCGTGGCGGCGAGCGCGGGCACCGCGAACCGCACTTGGTCCTGCGAGTCGACGACCAGCACCCCGCTCGCGACCAGCCGGTCCAGTCCTTTCCCGGACGGTTCCAGCCTGACGGCGGCGGCTGCGGTCAGCACCGGGAGGTCGTTCACCCGCACCTGCGTCGGCAAGGCCAGCACGGCGGCGAGCCGTTCGGTCTCGTCGCCGTCGGAGATCACCGCCTGCACCAGCGGGTGCTGCTCCGGCAACGCGATCGGCTCGGTCAGCGGGGACAAGCAGAAGTGCTGGTCGACGAGGACCAGCCGGCCCTGCTGCCGCATGTGGTCCAGTGTGGACAGAACTGTGCCGGGATTGCCGAACAAGGAGCCGAGCCCGGCGCGCAATGCCTTCACGACGGTCTGGTCCAGATTCGCCCGCGCGTTGCCGGCGCACCACCCGCCCAGCAGCGCGGCGACGTCCGTCTCCGAGAGCGGCTCGAGGTCCACGACCCGGTCCGAGATCGAGAGCAACTGCGCGGTGTTCGTCGCCGGGTACGTCCGGGACGACACCAGCACCGCACACCCGACCGCACGTAGTCGCTGCACCAGCGGGGTCAGGGAGGCGGACAGCGTCGGGTCGCAGCGGTCGACGTCTTCGATGATCACCATGGTGGGGCCGCGAGCGGCGATGATGCCGATCGCGCGCGCCAGCTCGTGCACGAGCGGCAGCAGCGCCCGCTGCGGTGTCCGGTCCAGCACGGCGCGCCACCGCGACACAGCGGCCACGGCGTCCAGCAGGTGCGGGTCCCCGCCTCGTTCCAGGTAGTTGCGCACGCCGTTGAGCAGCGCGTCGATCGCGCACGGGCCGCCTTCGGCCGCGGCGTTCGCCACCAGCACGTTGCGGCCCGGCCGTTGCCAGTTCGCGGCGACCGCGTTCAGCAACGCGCTCTTGCCCTCACCAGGTCTGCCGCGCACCAGCAGCAGAGCACCCGCGTCACGCCTGCAGGCAGTGGTGATCTCGGTCAACAGCTGGTCTCGGCCGAACACCGTTGCGCGTTCCCGAGCCATGCTTCCTCTCTCAGGTCGGCTGCCACTGGGTGGACGGCAAGAGCGTCCGCCGGACAATTCATACACGTCGTTCCTATGGCCGAACCACAGCCACACCCCGTGTGCGATAGGGATGCTACCTAGTTCGAGGGAGATCCCTCGGGTGACACGGAATGACTAAGATGGGAACTCGCTGTGATGTCAGGTCTGCAATGGTGCTTTCCGACCAACCGTAGGGAGGCGAGCAGCAGATCATGGTGAGCACTCCAACCGTGGACAACTTGTACGGCCGTGATGAACTGCTGTCCGACGTGCTCGAGACCGTGCGCGGGCGGCGTTGTCCGCTGACGCTGCTCAACGGTGACGCCGGTGTCGGCCGAACCGCGGTGCTGACGGAACTGGGCGCACGCCTCAACGCCGAAGGTGTGCGGGTGCTCGAGCTGCGGGTCGGGGAACAAGACGGTGCGATGCCCTACGGTGCGCTGTACCGGCTGCTGTCCGATGCGGAGGAGCTCGCGCCGGTCGAACGGCACCGCTCGGTCTCGCCGCTCGCCCTGGCCGCCAAGCTCAGCTCCGCCTCCGACCCGGCCGCGCCGTTGATCGCGGACCGGCTCGCCGCCGCCGTGTGCTCTGCCGCCCGGCGCCTGCTTCCACTGGTGGTGCTCGTTGATGACGCGCATCGGCTGGACGAGGCCACGGTCGCGCTGCTGCGGCCACTCGTCTACCGCATGGTCGGCAGCTCGTTCTCGATGGTGCTGTCGACGCGCTCCGATGCGGCGCTCCCCGCGGGGATCGCGCTGGACGGCCTGTGGGAAGCAGGCTTCGCGCGTTCGGTGCAGGTGCGCCCGCTGACCAGGTCGGAGAGCAGGCAGCTCATCGCCCGCACCGTGCGGGGCAAACCGGCCGCGGAAGTGGTCGACCAGCTCCATGAAGCTTCCCGCGGTCGGCCGGCTGCGCTGGTCGCGGGCATCGCCGCCTACCGCGCGGCGGGGGCGTTGAGCATCGTGGACCGGCACGCCTACCTGGCGCCGCCGGGTGGCCGTCCCGCCTTGCACAAATGGGACACCCTGCTGGCGCCGGTGCGCGGCGCCGGTGAAGCGGCATGGGCGGTGGCGCGTGCGATGAGCGTGCTCGCTCCGTTGGGCGCATCGGCGCCGCGGCTGATCGAACAGGTCGTCGACCTCGACGCCGACGAGATCCGGTCGGCGCTGGAACTGCTGTGCCGGCGCCGGGTGCTGATCCGTGCCGGTGGCGGTTGGCGGTTCCACCTCCCGATGACCGCCGACGCGCTCGAATCCGGGCTGGGGCCGTACGAACGCCGCAGCTACTCGGCCGTCGCCGTCGCCGAACTGTGGGCCGGTTCGGTGCACACCGACGATCCGCTGTACTTGCCGAACCGCCTGGTCGACGCGGGCAGCCTGGTAGATCCGAAGCAGGCCGGTGAAGAACTGCTGGCTTTCGGCGGACATGCCCTGTTCCACGACAGCCGGAACGCCGTGCGCTGGTTGCAAGCAGCGGCCGAATGCATCGGTGACCCTGATTCGAGGGCGATGGCGCTGCTCGCGCACGCCGCCGCGAGCCTCGTGGACGAACGCATCGCCGAGGCGGCCGAGAACGGCCGGATGCTGCTGGAACGGCATGCCGCCGAACTCCACCCGGACCTGCTGCAAGCGTGCGCGCTGGCGTACCTGGTCGCCCTCGCCGGCATCGGGGAGCATGCCGAGCTGCGGCGCATCGCCGAAGCGGACTCGCCGATGCCCGGCGGGCGGGCGCAGCAGCTGGTGACGAAGGCGTTCGCGCTCGGCTGGCTGAACCGCTGGGTGGAGGGCCGCCGCCTGCTGGAGGACCACCGCGACGAGTGGATCGATGGCCCGTCGACCCTGGCGGATCAGGCGAACGTCTACCGCACCGGTGTCGCGGTGATGCAGGGCGAGACCGGTGATCTGTTCCGGTTCCTCGCGGACCCCGGTTTGTGGGCCAACGTCGAATCGCGCGACCTCAGCATCGAGAAGACCCGCCACGAAGTGAACCTGCTGCTGGCGCTGGGTGAGCTGAACGCCGCGACGGACCTGCTCGACCGGCACGGTCTCCGGGAGGATCAGCTGCCCTACACCGATCAGTTCATGGTCGAGCACAGTCGCGGCAACTGGTCGCGAGCCTTGGACAACGCCCGCCGCAGCATGTCCACGCCGGTGCACGCGGTGCGGCCGATCGGATGGGCTCTGCTGCACGTCGGCGCGGCGCAGGTGCACACCGACGGTGGCAAGCTCAGCCGGGCTCGGCAGGTGATCGAATCCGGCAAGCTGGGGCCGTTCGGCTACCTCTTCGAGCACGCCGAATCCAAGGTGCTGCGGGCGCTGGGCGAGCACCAGGCCGCTGACGAGCGGTTGCGCGCGGGGCTGCGCGCGGCCGACCAGTCGGAGTTCGCATTCGGCACCGAGATCATGTGGGCCGAGCTCGCCCACCGCGCCCACCGGCGGGGCGACCACGAGCAGGCGCACGAAGCGCTGACCAGGTTGGAGAAGCTCGCCGGACAGCTCGGCACCGGGCGTGCCGAACTGGCCCTGCTCGGGGCGAGAGCGAAGTTGCACGGCGACGCGGCAGCCGCGGACGAGGCGGTGGAACTCGCGCGGGACCGCGGTCAGCCGTACGAGATGGCGACCGTCTTCTCCGAGCTCGCCAAAGCCGGTTTCCACACCTCGAAGCTGCTGCTGGAGTCGTACGAGCTCGCCGACGGCCTGAATGCGCTGCTGCTGCGTTCCAGGCTGCGCCGGGCGATGCGGGAGCACAACGTGTCGGTACCCAGCCGCGCCACCACCACCAGCGAGAACGAGCGGCTGCTGGCGGTGCTGGTGACCGAAGGGCTCACCAACCGCCAGCTGGCCACCGTGTTCGGCGCGACGGAGAAGAGCGTCGAAGGCCGCCTGACCCGCATGTTCGCCCGGATCGGCTACCGCTCCCGGGTGGAGCTGGCGGCGGCGATGCTGACCGGGGAGTACACGGGCTGAATCGGGTCGGGGAGTTCCGCTGGAACTCCACCGGGACGGTCTTTCCGGGAGCCGATCGTCGATGACTCCGGGTGGCCTCTCACCCGGAGTCTCGGCTCGTCCCGGGCCGGTGCTTCGGAGGTGGCGGGCGCGGTCCCGTGGTGCTCAGGCCGGGTTGGTGTACGTGGGCGGTTGCGGCAGCGGGGTGTCGAAGTCCGCCGATTCCGCGACTCGTCCGCCCGCCATCGGATCGGTGGCAGGATCTGAGGTCGCCGACCACTCGGTCGCGGGAGGCTGCTCGTCCGGCTGCGTGCTCTCGCCGGGCTCGGGGGCCTCGTCGACCGGGGGACGCACCGCGTCGCGGAATTCTTGCGCCCCGATGCGCGTCGATGCGGGCGCGCCGGGGTTGAGCAGCACGTCGACCCCTTCGGCGGGCAGGGCATCGGCGAGCTCTTCGGCGGTGATGTCAGCCCACTCCGGGACGGTCAACCGCTGGGCGTGCGCCGGGGCGGTCAACACCAACACCGACGGGTATCCGTCCGGGGCGCGGGTGACGATCGGTGCGTGCTGCTCGTCCAGGCCGATGACCAAGTGCGATTCGGGCAGCGCCGCCAGCATCTCGGGGACGGGCAGTTCACCGCGCATCACGAGTCGCAGCGTGGCGTCCACCGGGTCGGTCGGTGAATCGGGACTGGAAGGCTGGTAGGCGTGATTCGGGCGGAAATCCCGAAGCAGCCCGTCGGTGTCGAAGAACCAGGAGCCGACGATCGCGGACTCCGGTGGCGGCTGCTGCTCGTGTTCCGGCTCCCACTCGGGGTCGATCAGCACGACCCACTGATCGGCCGACTCGTCGTCAGCGGCCGGGGAGGTGGCTGGTGTCTCGTCCTCGGACATCGAAGCTTCCTCGTTGGTTTCTGCGGATGTCAACGTTGTTCCGGCTGCGGTCCGGGCTGGGCGGTGTCCGCGTCCGGGCCGGCGGTCTCGGCCATCGCGTCCTTGATCGAACTCGCCAGCACTCGCATCGATGTCGGTGCGCCCGGGTTGAGCAGCACGTCGACGCCCTCGTCGGGCAGGGAATCGGCCAGCGCTTTCGCGGTGATCTCCCGCCAGGCGGGCACTTCGACTCGCCGGGCGTGCGTCGGCGAGGTCGCGACCAGCACTGACGGCACGTCGTCCGGCGACGGGGTGATGACGGCGTTGCCGTCGGCGTCCATCGCGATGCCCAGCCGGGCGTCCCGCATGGCCTCCAGCAGCGCGGCGTCGCTGTAGTCGCCGCGGACCACCAGCTGCAACACCGCATCGACCGGGTCGGTGGGCGATCCTTCGCGAGAGGGCTGGTAATCCGGGTTGCCCTGGAACGTGCTGACGTTGCCGTCCGTCCCGATGCGCCAGTGGCCGAGGACGGCCTCGTTCGGCGGTTCCTCGTCCTCGGACTCGGGCTGCCAGGCCGGGTCGATGACCAGGGCCCAAGCCTCGTCATCGGGGACCTGGTTCGCTTCGCCCTCTCCTGGGGATGGCGTAGCACTGGTCACTGTGAACTCCTTTCTGCACGGTTCCCGGGCAACGGGACCGTTGGTACGTGGCCGGTAGCCGTTGCCCGCGTCCACGCCGTGCGAGCAGGCCGGTCGCCCGCTCGCGACCATGATGACGCCGCGCGCCGAACGGCTTCGAGCCGCCGTCGCAACCGCGCCCGGTCGTGCGCACCGGCTTCGCCCCGAGACACGACGGCTCGGCCACCGTTACGGGTAGCGATACCCTGTGATGCGGTACCGGGTGTGGTCGTGAACCTTCATGTACTCGTTGCCGCTGTTGTAGTAGCTGGAGACCCATCCCGCGTTATTTGCTGTCTCCGGCCTCACGTCGAGGCGCGTCGTGTCTCGACCGGCGTGGAAAGTGTTGCGCAGGCCGAGCTGGCGCGCCGCGGCCACCGATCCTCGCAAGATCATCGCCTTGCCCGGATTTTGTTCCCTGGCGTATCCGGTTTCCGCATCCTTGCCCGCATGGCAGATCATGAACAGGATGTCGGCGTTCGGGTTGGCCGCGTACATGCGCTGGAAGGCAGGGAGCTGGACCAAGACCTCCATGAACGTGATCCCGTCCGTAAGAACTGTTGTATCATCTTTTTCGCCTACGACATTAAGCATAACGTTCTGTCCTACAGTGCCGTGCGTGCTGATGAAGTTCGAGCCGGCGATGGCCTGGACCAGGGCGCCGGTATTCGGGTTGACGAGAAGGAAACTCCTCGGCGGAAATGGGCTCTCGGTCTTTCGCCGATCAGGATCCTCTGCCCAGTCGTAGTGGTCGGGAGGGCGCGTTTCGCCGGGCTTGGTTCTGGCCACATCGTATGCTCTGTCGAGGTTGCGGGCGAGAAGGTCGTCTGCGTTTAGTTCGCCGGGCTTGATGAGCAGGCTTGTGCCGTTCGGTCGTCGCCAACCGGTGTCGCGACTGTAAAAGTTCTTATCATAAACATCGTCCGCATAAAACCGGTACTCCGAACCGTCCGAGGTTCTCGCGGAATGAAGTTTTTCAATATCCGGAATATACGCTGCTTCGGGTAGGTACCTCTCGAAGAAATTGATATTGGCGATGTTGCCGTCATTGTAGACGCCGAGGACTGTTTTGTTATCTCCCCTGTGGGTGTACTCGGTCCACCCGGCGTTGTTGTTCGCGCTGAATCTTCCGTCGCGTGCCTGGGAAACGTGTCCAAAGGTTCCGGCGACCGAGTGCACGGTATCTCCGAGCGCCTCGGCGACGCCTCGCAACGCCTTGTTTTTCGGGCTCAGCATTCGGAATGCTAGATCGTCGTGGGCGCGTGAAAGATCATGGAATTCCTGAAAATTCCTCAATAGCCTGCTGAATGAGGCGGCGCTGACTCGCAGCGTTTCACCGTTGCGAAGCGGCATGCTGTAACGTCGGCCGTCGTTGATCGCGTACCCGTGAAACACTGGCGCGGTTTCAGTCATTCCCTCGCTGGGGCGCTTGTGGTCGCGAGGGTAAGCGTCGCGGGCCTCTTCGCCGGGGATGGTCATGAGCAATTCCCGATATTTGCCGTCGAGGGTGAACGTGTCGTATTGGGTGAACGATAAGCCGATTCCCCTGCCCCGCATCCACCTGTATTCGAATGCGTGAGCGGGTACGCCGACCTTTTGGCCCGCCTCATTGATTCCCGAAATTCGGACCTCTGGGTTGATGAGATCCCTGTTTACCGGAACCGGAGTGGTCGCGGGCGCCGCCCTGAGGTGTGGCCTCCGGGCAGGCCTGAAGGATGGCCGGCCGCCTTGATGGTAGGACTGTCGGGGTGGCCGCTGGCCACCCTGGTAGTAGGGCTGTCCGTACGATTCGGAATCGGAGTACGCCGGCCCGTCCGAGTCCGATTCCAAGTCCAAGTCGGCGGGTGAACGGACGTCGTCGTATGGAAGTGCCCGGCTTTCGTGGTCGGGGGACCGATGCGTAACGTCGTTTTTCAGGTTTGCCGTGGTGATTTCATCGCCGACCTGGCTCGTGGTGTCCGTTTGCGGCTGGAACTTCGGAATGGTTTTGAGCTCGTCGGCCGAGAACCGGGTTTCCTCGTGGACCTTGATGTGTTCGTGGCCGTGCTTGAGGTAGCTGCTCGCCCAACCTTGGTTGTCGTCCGCGGAGCGGCTGTATCCTCCCTCGCCGACGGCGACCAGAATGTCACGCGCTGCGACGTAGGTGTTCTTGATGTCGAAATCCTCCCGTGCCGTTCGCACTGATCGCGCGAGGAACGAGGAGGCGTTCTGCGGCGCGGTGGCCGGCCCGGTCACGGTTCCCTCCGCGGCGCGGCAGATCGCGTACAGCAGTTTCGCGTTCGGGTTGGCCCGGTACATCCGGTGGAACGGGCTTTGCTGTACGTAGGCTTCGGTGAAGGTTTCCGGGGAGACGGACAGAGTGTAGATCTCGCCTTTGCGCCGGACGGAGATCTGGGCGGCGTCGCCGTCTCCGTGACTGGCGATGGTGTTGGGGCCCGCGGTGAATTGGGTGGGTTGCCCGGTCTGCGGATTGATGAGGGTGGTCGGCTCGGGCGCGTACGGGGCGGGCACCCACCGCCGGATCGGGCCGTTGTTCAGCCAACTGGCCAGAGACATGCCTTCGGGCGTGTCGTGGTCTATGTCCACCAGGGATTCGCCGGGCCGAGTCATGATCAGACCGTGCTGGACGTCGGCGGCGGAGGCGATGTGTTTTTCGTTCCTCAGCACGGTGGTGTCGTGGACGAGGAGCATTCCGTTGACTCGTTTCCACCCCGGCTGGTGGCTGGTGAGTTCCTGTTGCACCATTTCGCGGGGGTAGAACTTCACAGCGGTCCCATTGAGGTAGCCGACCAGCGGCTCATCGGCATTCGGAATTTTCCGCGCATCCGGCAGGAATTTCTCGAAGAACGAGATGTTCTGCAGGTTCGCGTCGGAGTACTTGTGGGTCTCCCTGCGGCCCGCGGGCGAGTGCTCGACCCACCCGTGGTTGTTAGGAGTGCTGAGACTTCCGTCCGGCAACTGCTGGGCACCCAGGGTGGTCGCGGGCCCCGTGAGAGTGCCGGAGAACTTGTGCTTGCGCAAGGATTCGTGAAGCTGATCCAGGTCGTAATTGGGGGTGAGCAGCTTCATGGTGAAATCCGGGTCGAGGGCCTGCATGTATCGCACGTCGCGGAGGTTCGCCAGGACGGTGGCGAGGTCCTGGTTGACGATTCCGACGTCCTTGCCGTCGCGTAGCGGCAGCTTGGGCAAGTAATGGCCCTCGGTTGTGAAGTGGAAGGTCTCGTGGTCCCCGTCCCGGGTGGCGGCTCCGGGGCGCTTCGTCTTTCCGTACGCCTCGTCCGGCTCCTCGAATTCAGTGGTCTTGACCGTGGTGCGGTACTTGCCGGTGAGGTTGAACGAGTCGCCCCGGGTGAATGCGATCCCGTGTGCGAGGCGTTCGCCGGGCATCTTGTGGTATTCGATGTCGCGCAGGCGGAATTCGACTTCGGTGTTGTCGTCGAGGAATCCCGTCAGCCGCAGGTCGGGATCGATGAAGGTGGGGTCCACCGGAACGGTGTCCTGCGCCTGCCGGGATTGACGGGCGCCGCGCTCGAATACGCCGGAGCCGTCCTCGGCGGCAGCGCGGTGGTCGCTCGTGCCCGAATCGTGCTCCAGGCCGAACCCGTGGGTGGATTTGGGCGTGTGATTCGGCAGGTTCTCCAGCTCGGCATCGGTGTACCGGGTGTTCTCGTGGGCCTCGATGTATTCGCGGCCGTTCTTGAGGTAGCTGCTGACCAGGCCCGCGTTGTTCGCGACCGCGATCGGGGCGGTCGCCGCAATGGCATCGCCGGCGGCGACGTAGGTGTTCTTGACGCCGAACGTGCGGGCGGTGCGGACCGAATCCCGCATGAGCGTCGCGGCGCCGGCGGGTTGTTCGTCGGCGAAGCCGGTCTTCGTGCCCTCGGCGGCGTGGCAGATCAAGTACTGCAGCTTGCCGTCCGGGTTCGCCCGGTACATCTGGTGGAACTCGCTGCGCTGGAGCTTGGCCTTGGTCAGGGTCTCCCCGGAGATGTTCAGCTTCGTCCGCGAACCACCGCGTTCGACGGTGATCTGGGCGTGGCCCTTCGCGCCGTGCACGCTGATGATGTTCGAGGCGGCGACCGCCCGGACCCGAGTTCCCGTGCCCGGGTGGACCAGCGTGGTTTCGACCGGACCGGCCGGATGCTCGGCCAGCCGGTCGAGCGGATCGGCGTCGAACAGGTCGGTGACGCGACCGTTCTCGTCGACGGTCGTCGCCGACCCGAGCTCTCCCTTCCTGGTCCGCGCCACCACGTTCAGTTCGTCGTTCTCATCGGCGAGCAACCGGTCGGAGAACCGCTCCCCGGCGGTGGGCATCATCGTGAGGCCGTTGGTCCGGGACCATCCGGTGCTGTCGGTGGTGAGCTCGTCGGCCGTCATCTCGTGCGGGTAGAAGCGGAACTCCGAACCGTCGTCCTCCCGGTACCCGACCAGCGGTTCGTCGGCGTCCAGGATGTACGCGGCGTCGGCGAGGTGCTCCTCGAAGAAGGCGATGTTGGCGAGGTTGCCCTCCGAGTAGACGTCGTTGACGCGGGCTCGCTCGTACTTCGGGTACTCGACCCAGCCCTTGTTGTCGGCCACGCCGAACCGGCCGTCCGGAAGCTGGGAGACCTCGCCCAGCGTTCCTTCCACGGAACCGTCGAACCCTGCGGCGTGCAGTTCATTCGCCAGGTCCTTCAGGCCCTCGTTGTGCGAGGTCAGCATGCGGAACTTGAGTTCCGGGTCGATGGCGGCCAGGTACTGCAGCTCGCCGAAGTTCGTCACCGCGGTCGCCAGGTTGGCGGCGTCCATGGTCACCGACTTGCCGTTCCACAACGGCATCTTGTATCCGGTCTTGGCGCTTTCGGCGTAGACGTCGGCCGTTGTGCCGTCCCGGTGCGTCGCCGGGCGTTTGGTGTGCTCGGCCGCTTCGGCCGGCGTCTCGCCGGGAAGCGTCCGGACCGTCTGATTGTGATCACCCGTGAGCGTGAACTTGTCCTCGAGGGTGAACGACAAGCCGAGTCCGTTGCCGTCTCGCGGCGTCATCCGGTAGGCGAGGTCGGTGACCCGGACGGTGATGTCCCGGCCCTGGTCGTCCCGCGCCCGAACCGTGACGTCGGGATCGAGGAAATCGGCGCCCACCGGAACGGGCCTGCTCGGTTCGGTCGGGTTGGGCCAGGAAGACCGCTGCGTGGCGGCATGCGACGGCACGTGTTGCTGCGGCGGCTCGACCTTCGACGAACTCGCTCCGCGCTCGTAGCTGCTCAGGTCGAAGTCGTCCCTCGTTCGACCGGGGTTCCTGCGTGCCGATCCTCCGTTGTCGACGCCGTCCAGGTCGGCCGGGGCATCGTGGTCCGCGGCTGCGCTGGTGCGAGTGGTCGCCGGGGACTCGGTGGTAGTGGGGAGCGCACCGTTGGCGACGAGGGTGTCGACGATGGTGTTGATGGAGTACCCGCCTTGGAACAACGGGTGCATTCCGGCGGGGACGACGGGGTTGAAGCCCTGTTCGAGCAGGAGTTTGGGCAGCAGCAGCTGGACGTCGAGCCGCAGATTGCCGTCGCTGAACGGGTGGATGACGTGCAGCGCGCGGATCGCTCTGGCGATCGAGTCCAGGCGAGCGCGGGGATCGCTGTCGGCGTGGGAGATCTCGTCGTAGTAGCGGTCGAAGACCGAATCGACGAGTTGCCGCACGTCCCGTTGCTGGTAGTTGCTGCGCAACGTGGGGTTGTTGAAGCTGCTCCAGTCGATGATCGTGATGATCCGGCCCGGATTGGGGAGCCTCTTGCTCCAGTCGTGGTTTTTGAG
Organism: Saccharopolyspora gloriosae; assembly: GCF_022828475.1. Lineage (GTDB taxonomy): Bacteria > Actinomycetota > Actinomycetes > Mycobacteriales > Pseudonocardiaceae > Saccharopolyspora_C > Saccharopolyspora_C gloriosae_A. The sequence goes on from NZ_CP059557.1 coordinate 784,312, forward strand.
GTCGTAAAGGAGGGGGCGGCCGTCGATGGTCTCGTCGAGGATGTCCGGGCTGGGGCGTTCGGCGCGCAGCGGGAAGTTCGTGGCTCCACCGCCGGACCATCGGGTGTCGCTGTCCAGATATCGGGTGACGAGGTCGTGCATCTGCTCGTACATGGACGAGTCGACTCGTCGGGCCACGGCGTCCGGCTGGGCGAGGATGGTTTCGTACGCCTCGGTCATGCTGCGCTGGTAGCCGGGCGAGAGATCGTTGTCGTAGTAGCTGCCGGGGTCGTCGGGGAACCGGGCCAGCGCGGTCTCGTGATCCCTCGGGTTGATGAACAGTCGCCACCACTGCGGCTTCGCGATCAGCTCGGGCAAGGTCCTCGCCGAGGAGCCCGCTTCGCCTTGCCGGTGTGACTGTTGCCGTTCTGGTGCTTCGCCTTCGTCGGTCCGGCTTCGGGACGGGCCTGCTTCGCCTTCGTCGGTCCGGCTTCGGGACGGGCCTGCTTCGCCTTCGTCGGTCCGGCTTCGGGACGGGCCTGCTTCGCCTTCGTCGGTCCGGCTTCGGGACGGGCCTGCTTCGCCTTCGTCGGTCCGGCTTCGGGACGGGCCTGCTTCGCCTTCGTCGGTCCGGCTTCGGGACGGGCCTGCTTCGCCTTCACCGGACCGGCTTCGGGACGGGCCTGCCTCCGCGTTCACGTGCGGCGGTTGCGCGGGACCCCGTGCGGGGGCTCCGCCGAATCCCATCGGGGGGACGCGGGTGCGGCGGGTGTTGAACTCGTGCGCCGTGCGGATGGCGAGTTGGTGCGCTCGTTGCTCGGCGTGTTCGCGGGTCGGCTGCGCAGCGTTCGGGTGCCAACCGTGTTCGTGCAGTTCCTGCGCCACGGTCCAAGCGACGTTCGCGAAGAACGTCCGGTCGGCGTCGAGTCCGGGGAGCTGGTGCTCGACCACAACGATGTGCTTGGCGTGGTCGGTGAGGGTTTGGAACTGCTCGGGCGGCAGCAGGTCGCCCAGCATCTGCTCGGCTTCGGCCGCGCGCGTGCTCAACTCCCGCGCCCGCTGCTCGGAGCCGGGCTCTTCGGAGTTCCGAAGGGCCGTAGCGACCGGTTCCCCGTCGGCGTCGTCTCCGTGCTTCGTCGCGGAACGCTCCGCTTCTTCCTCGGCTCGTGAGCGGGACGGGCTCTCGGGGGCTGCTGTCGTGTCCGGGTTCTGGACGGTCGGCTTCGGTGTGGTCGTTTCCGGAGTGATCGGGCCGCCGGGCATGCCGGAGCGACCGGCGGAAGCGGACGAGCTCGGAGCTCCGGAACCTCCGCGCCGGGACACGTCGTTGTGCAGGCCCTCGTCCTCCTGGGCCGAGCGCTCCGCCGTCGGTGCCGACTCGTCGGACGAGGAACGCTGCTCGGTCGTCGCGTCATCGGGCCGGTTCTGCTCGACGCGGGGTTCGTTGACGACCGGCTCAGCCGTGGAGGTGGCCGGTTCCCGACGGTTGGGTTCGACGGTCACGGGTCGCGAGCGAGTCTCGACGCCGTCGGTGTGCCGGCCGCTTCCGGCCGCGTCGAGCACTTCGTCGGTGAAGTGCTCGGTCACTCGTGGAATTTCGGGCAGTTGCGGGAACGTGGATGGCGTGTCGGTGTCGTCGGCGGTTCTCGGGCTCAGGAAGCCGGCCATCGGCGACGGCTTGGGGGCCAGGAAGTCCATCAGCGCGGATCGCGACGAAGCATCCGGGGGTACGGACTCCGCCGCGGTGTCCGAATCCCGTGGCGTTGCTCGGTCGTCGTCGGCCTCGCGCCGATGTGACCGGGTGTTCTCGGCGTCGGCGGTCAGATTTTCCTGCGCGTCGAAGAATTCCTCGCCGCGCTCGAGACGTGCGGTTTCCTCTCCGTTCCGCGGCCCGCGCTCGATGACATCAGGGTTCGGCTCGGTGTCCTCGGGAGTGTGGGTTTCGTCCGGCCGGGTGCCGTCGGGGGCGTCGGTCTCGTCCGGCGGGGTGAGCCCCATTTCCCGCAGGCCGTCGGCGTCGACCCGGAAGTACACCACGTCGTCGACCTGGTGCGGCTTGCTCCACTCCGAGTCGGGTGAGCGGTATTCCGGGGTGGCCGACCAGGTCAGGTCCGCGACGACCAGGTAGGTCCGCCCCTTTGAGCCGACCCACTCGTTGAACGACTTGTCCTCGCTCTCGGCCTTGTCGCCGCTCTTCCACTCGCCGACGGGGCCATTCGCGCCGATGCCCGGGTTCATCCGGTGGTTCGCGCCGGGGGCGAAACCTTCCGGGTTGTCCGTGGTGAACATGATCGCGCTGCCGTCGAGGCTGACCGGCTTGGTGCTGATGGTGAGCTGCTGCTCGTTCTTGGTGGCGAACTTGTTCGTGTTGTCCAGGCTGATTTCCTTGCCCACCGGCGGAGTGTCCGTGGGCACGATGTGCCTGGCGACGAGGTTCTCGGCCCGGATGGACAGCGCCTTCAGCGGGTTCCCGTGTCCCCACCCGGCGGCGTACGCGGCGTCGCCGTCCAACTCTTCGATGCGGTACGCCCCCGACGACGCGGCGGCGGGCAGGTTCGCCGACAGCGCGGCGGCACTGATCCCGTCGTTGATGGTCTGCCTGGTTGTGATCGCCCCCGGTGGCACCGGCGTGGTTCGGACCGTTGATTCGCCACCGGCTCCGTGTCCGTCGGAGATGGCGCGGATGCTGTGGGCCAGGGACCGCGAGTTCGCCTGGACCGTGCCGATCTTGGGCAGCTGGGTGATGGGCGCGTCCAACCGGGGGCCGCGGGCGAGTTCCTGCACCGGCACCCGCGTGCGAACGGCGTTGTCCATCCGGTCGAGCCGGATCATCCCGGTGTCCTGGACGTCGGTCAGCAACCCCGCGGCACCCGCGGTGACCCGTTGCGCGCTGCTGCCGGGGTGCGCGATCTTCGTCACCTGGAGCTGAGGCGTCACGGCGTGCCCGTAACGGGCCATGTCGCCCGAGGTGAAGTGGGTACGGGTGCTCTCGGCGATCTGGCTGACGGTCTCCTTCGTGGTGGACTTGACCTTGGGCAAGGGCAGTTCATTGTTGAAACCGGCGCCCCACACGACCGGGTGCGTCGGGAACCCGAGGACCGAGTTGTTGACGCCCGTGGTGTGCGTCTTGGACTCGGTGGTCACCTTCGTGTCGGTGCGCACCTGCTTGGTCGAATACCGCTCGGACCAGCCCGACTCGACGCCTTGCAGTTCGCCCGGTTCGACGCGAGCGGTGAGCAGCAGACCGATCCGGTAGTTCCCGACCGGTCCTTTGACTTCAGCGGACCAGTATTTGCCCGGTCCGCGCAGGTCGGCCAGCAAGCCGTTCAGCCCGCGGCCGGAAGCGCTCTTGCCGACTTCGGTCAGCAGCTTCGCCCCGGCGAGCTGTTCGCTGGAGCCGAACACGGTGCCGCGGACCATGGAGTTGTAGAACTGCCGCATCACACCGGGCGGCACGGTGTCGGCGGGCACTTGGTCGAGTTGCTGCTGGAGCCGGTCCAGGAATCGGGTCGTGACTTCGGGGCTGAACTGGGCCGGCGCGTGATCGTCCTCGTCGAAGGTCTGCGGAAGCAGCGCCGGCTGCTCGTCGGTGTCGTGCTGCTCGGTTGTGTCCGGGTCGTCGGGCCGCGCGCGCTCGTTCTCGGGCTGGTTCTGCTCGGTGCCGGTTTCCGGCGCGCGGTTTTCCCGCTCGAGTTGCTCGAGGCTCTGGCGGGCCTCGGCGAGCTGATCCGGCGGAAGACCCAGCTGGTCGAGTTGGTGCGCGGGAACCCACACCCCGGCCGAGTGCTCGCGGTCGGCCTGCACGTGCTTCCACGGGCCGATGGAGTCGGTGTTCACGGCCGACACCTGGGTGTGCGTGGTGTCCTGGCCGCTGAGCAACGTTGAGGTGTCGTAGGTGATGAACAGGACGGGACCGCGGTAGCGGGAACGGGTTCCCCTTTCGAAGTCCTGCTTCGTGGAAGTCTCCGAACTCCAGTCCCGGCCGTGGTTGTAGGAGAAGTTGGGTGACTCCCACAGGGTCTCCAGCGGGAAGCTGGTGACGTTGACGTCGAGCGGAGTGATGCTGCCGCCGAACTCGGTGGACGTACCGTGCCTCGTCCCGCCCGTCACCTTGTGCGAGTACACCAGGTGCATGTTCTTCGCCAAGCCGCCGAATTGGGGGTTGTACAAGGCGATCTGCATTTTCGCCTTACCCAAGGTGTCCTGGAATCCGAGGAACTCTCCCCGCCCGTAGCGGTCGATGTACGAGCTGTAGGTGCCGGTGAGCGCGTCGTGGAAGCTCGCGGCGACGTTGTCCTCGCGATTGAAGTCGTGCAGCTGCTGTTCGGCGATGGTGTCGTCGGGGGTGAACTCCCCGAGCAGCCCGTTCTTGAACTGCTGAGTGCTGTCGTCCGACAGGTCCAGTGCGGCCAGCACATAGTTGTCCGGCGGGGTGGCCGCCCGCCAGTTCGCCGGGGGTCGCAACGTGCCGTCACTAGCGGTGAAGTCCGTGGTCAGTGCGCTCGGCGGCCGCCCGACGTAGTCCGTGCGCCCGCCGGTCTCGGTCACCGCCCACGCCTCAACGGGATGCCCGGCGTCGTCGCGCACGATCTGCGGCCGACCCGACAAGCCCTTGCCGAACAGGGTGATTTCGTACTGGACCGGCGCTGCCTGTTGATTCGAGCCGCGTTCGGCCTTCCAGCTGGAACTGTGCTCGTGCCCGCTGGAGTTCTCCAGGAATCGCTTCTTCTGATAGGAGCCACCGCCGGTCAACGATGGATCCACCCCGCGCGCGAAGGCCTGGGCGGAGCCGAGGCCGATGCGCCCGGACACGCCGCCACTGCCGCTGACGGACCACTCGCTCGTGTCGCGGTGCTGGGTGGTCGTGGCCGTTTTCGACTCACCGCGCAGGATCGTGTCGTTGCCGACGTCGGTGACGGGAGGATCAGTGGTGGTCTCGCGTGGCACTGCCTTGATCTGCACCCTGATCACGTCGTCCGGTGACATGGTGCCGCGGCTGAAGTCGCGCGTCATCAAAAACGACATGCCGTCCTGGCTGCGCAGCGGCTTGCCGTGCGAGGTGAACCCGGCTTCGGAGATCACGTCGCTGAGCTGGTTCTCGTTGGCCGCCACGTGCGGCTTGTCGTCCAGCAGCGCACCGCCGAATCGCCGCACCTGGTCCGGGATGTGCTCGGCGATGGTCGAAGGTTCATCGCGCAGCACGCCCTTGGGCAGCATCTTGCGTAGCGTGCTCTCCACCGCGTCGGTGTCGGTGAAGTGGGTTTCGGCCGCCCCGACGACCTTCTCGGGGGCGAACGTGACGGTCGAGGCTTCGGCGTCGCGCTGTTCGATCGCGGCGTCGGGCTGCCGATCGATCTCGGCGGGCCGCTGGGCGATGCTGTAGGAGGTCGCGCGTCCCCGGGCTTCGCCCCCGGTGACACGGCCATCGTCGAACAGAACCCGAACCCGCAGGTCGACCGCGGTGTTGCGGATCTCCAATTCGCCGTGGTCACTGCGGAAAGTGCCGCTGGTCGTGCTGGACGTCTGCTTGCTGGTGTGGCTATCGCCACCGTCGAACGCGCCGCGGCCGGTGGGGCGGGCCTCGGAACGGTCACCGTAGCTGAACGAGCCGCCGTGCGAGCTCCAAGCCAGCCCGGTCGTACCTGATCCGCTGGCCTTGAGCTGCTGCTTCCCACCGGAGCTGTGCTCCTGCCCGGTGGTGTTGCCACGGCTCTGCTGAACGACCTTGTTCGGAGCGTCTTGCGGCGTGCCGTTCTCGTCGTTCAGCCGTTGCTGGGTGACGAAACGACGCGAGGTGCGGGGAACGGCGGACACCTCGACGCGGGCGGTGTGTTCGCCCGCCGCGTCATGCATCCGCACGGTCGTGCTGATCGTCCCGCCGTCCAGCAACCGGTTTCCGTTGCGCGACAGGTTCTTACCGCTGGCGAAGTCAAGGGCGCCGTTGCGCGCGTCCGAGCCGATCTTGTCGAGTTCTCCGCGCCAAGTCGGGTGTTGTTGCACAGCCTCGGTGATCGTGTCGACGAGAACCTGTCCGCCGCGTATCGCCACCGCCCGGGGGCGGCCTTCCGGCTCGGTGACGGTGTTGGCGTCGTTCTCCAGCGCGGTGTCCGCGCCCTGGAGAATGCTGGGGAAACCGAGGATGGTGCCACCGGATTGTTGCCCTGTTGTGGGCGGCGGTGACTGCTCGCCGTACCGCACCGAAATCTCGTGGTGCAGATCGTGCGAGCTGAACGTCCAGTGGTTGAACCCGAGGAATTCCGTTGCCTGCGGCATTTCCGATGAGGACTTGCTGCTGTGCGCAGGTTGCGAGAAGAACCCCCGCAGCGTGAAGTTCAGGTCGAGGTAGCGCAGGTACGAGTCGGTGCCGAACGGGATCTGAGTGCCCAAGGTCGCCGACTGGTCGCGGGCCGGGGTCGATGAGATCTCGTACTCGGTCTTGCCGATCGCCTTGTCGGCGTTGCGGAACCTGGTGAAGTCCTTGTGCCGTACGCCCGGCTCCGGGATCCCGGTGCGGCTTTCCACCGGTGACGTGTCGTCGTGGGCCTTGGCCTTGATAACGATCTCGACGGCGTCCTTGCCCTGACCTTCGCGCAGCTGCATCCCGCGGGCGCCGTTCAAGCTGTCCCACTTGTTGTAGAGCGCGATGTTCGATGCGCTCTCAACGAGCCGGTTCACCTTGTCCGCGGGAATATCCAGATCGGTCAGCATCCGGCGCAGATCAGCGCGGATCGCCGTGCCGTCGACGACTTCCGGATCGACCATGTGATGCCTGGTCAGACCCCGGATCGTCTTGGTGCGTGTCGAGACCGGCGCCGGGGCGGTGTCGTCGGTGGGTTGCTGCTGTTCGGTGGGTTGCTGCTGTTCGGTGGGTTGCTGCTGTTCGGTGGGTTGCTGCTGTTCGGTGGGTTGCTGTTGCTCGGTGGGTTGCTGCTGTTCGGTGGGTAGCTGCTGTTCGGTGGGTAGCTGCTGTTCGGTGGGTAGCTGCTGTTCGGTGGGTTGCTGCTGTTCGGTGGGTTGCTGCTGTTCGGTGGGTTGCTGTTGCTCGGTGGGTTGCTGCTGTTCGGTGGGTTGCTGCTGTTCGGTGGGTTGCTGCTGTTCGGTGGGTTGCTGTTGCTCGGTGGGTTGCTGCTGTTCGGTGGGTTGCTGCTGTTCGGTGGGTTGCTGTTGCTCGGTGGGTTGCTGCTGTTCGGTGGGTTGCTGCTGTTCGGTGGGTTGCTGCTGTTCGGTGGGTTGCTGTTGCTCGGTGGGTTGCTGCTGTTCGGTGGGTTGCTGCTGTTCGGTGGGTTGGTTGCGGAGGGCGTTGAAACGCTCCGTGAGCTCGTCGACGGGCTGCCGCTGCTCGACGGCGAGCTCGGGCCGCGACGGTGCTTCGGAGGATTCGTCGGTGGTGGCTTCCCGGTCGGCGCTGTTCTCCCACGTGCGGTCCGAACCCGGCCCTCGGCGGCCGGACGACCCGCCCGGCAGTTCACCTCCAGCGCCGTGACCGGACATGTCCCGCCGATCGTCGGTACCGGTGTCGAGTTGGTCGTTGTCGGTGTCGTGCGGGGGCCGGGTGTCGGGGTCCTGTCGGATGTGAGCTTCCGGGGCTTCGTGCTGCTCCCCGATCTCCGTGCTGGTGTCGTGTTGCCGAGTGTCGGTGATGTCCTCGGGGAAGGCGCCTGGCATGCCGCGGGTCGGATCGTCGTCAACCGAACGATCCGGTTCCGGCGATCCATGCCGAGAATCCGGTCCCATGTCGGCCGACGACTCGCCTCGTTCAAGGGCGTCGAGGTCCTCAGCGTGACCCGATCCGGACCGGGCGATCGGGTTGGAGTCTGTGGCCGACCCCGGCTCCATCTCCGTGTCCGTGTCCGGCTCCGTGTCCATCTCCGTGTCCGTGTCCGGTTCCGTATCCGTGTCCGGTTCCGTGTCCATCTCGATGTCCGGCTCCGGCTCCGTGTCCGGTTCCGTGTCCATCTCGATGTCCGGCTCCGGCTCCGTGTCCGGCTCCGTATCCGTATTTGGCTCCGTATCCGTCCCCGATTCCGGCTGCGGCTGTGGCTGCGGCTTCGGCTTCGGCTTGAACTCGGGATATGTTTGGAGATCTTGATCGCTGTATCGGGTCTCTTCGTGGACCTCGATGAATTCGCGGCCGTCCTTCAGGTAGCTGCTGGCGTAACCGGCATTGTTGTCAGTGTGGACCAGGAAGGTCGGAGCCACCACACCCCGGCTGGCGACGATGGGATTGAGGAAACCGAGCTCGCGAGCTTGCTCCGCAGCTTCCCGAAGAACCTGCCCGGGCCTGGAGGGCTGCGTGTCGACGAATCCGGTTTCAGTATCACGAGCTGCGTGGCAGAAGAGGAAAAGCAATTTCCCATTCGGGTTTGCCGCGTACATCTGGCGGAATGCCTCTTGCTGGAAGAGGTAGCTGATCGCGGTTGCCCCGCTGACGTCCACCGTGGTGGTGCGACCGTCGATCTCGACCGGAATTTGAGCGCCTTGCCTGCGGCCGCGGACATCGAAACCGTGTCCGGTGTAGACGAGTGGCCCCGCTATCGCCTGCACCTGAGCGCCGGTATTCGGGTTGGTAAGCGTGGTCTGGGTCGGTGCGAACGGACTGGGAGCCAGCCGGCCGAACGGATCGTTCTTGTAGACCTTTTCTACCGAATCGCTGTTGATGTACTTCCAGAGGAAGTCTTCGGTCGGACGCGTTCGCAGCACGTGGTACTTGTTGTCGACATCTTCGGCGAATTCCCGATCGACATCGCGCTGACCTTCGACCAGCGACAACCCGTTAACTCGTTCCCACCCGGCACTCTTGGTGGTGAGCGTCGTGGAGATGCCTTCGTCCGGGTAGAAATCGACTTCGTCGAACCATGACTTCCCGGTCAGCGGCGCGTCCGCATCCGGGATGTAGGAGGCCGCCGGGAGGAATTTCTCGAAGAAAGAAATGTTGTTGATGTTGCCCGAAGAGTACTGGTTGAGGACTCCCGATGGGCGTGCACCCGTCTGTTCTTTCCAGCCCTGATTGTCGGACACGCCGAACCGGCCATCCGGAAGTTGGGAAACCGAGTCCATGGGGGTCGCGTACGAATGCACGCGATGCATCTGCATGGCCTGGGTGAACTTGCTGAAGAGCTTATCGTTCGGGTGCAAGAAAATGAACTTGAAGTCAGGATCCAGTGCCGGAATATCGCGGAGGGCATTGAGATTCATCAAGAATTTCATGATGCCGCCGCCGTTCATCATGACCTCGGAGCCGTCCCGCAGCCGAATCACCGTCATCCGGCCTGAATCGTCGGGCTTGAGGCCGCCGAGAAGGAATGACCGGTCTGTGCTGCTCGTATCCTGGGGGCGGCCGGAGTGCTGCGCTGCTTGAGCAGGTGTTTCCCCGGGCATCGTCTTGATTGCCGAGAATGGGCCGCTACTCAGGTCAAAATCGCTGTTATGCGTGAACGTGATACCCGCCGCTCCGGGACGGCTGCCTCGCATCCACGAATAGTCGATGTCTGCCACCCTGACCCGGGTCTTATTGGGTCCGCGCAACGCCGCCACAGTCACGTCGGGATCCACGAAGCCCGTTCGCACCTGGACCGGACGACTGGGGTCCGGTCGTTGCGGGGCGCGCGGTGGCTGCCCGGTGGGCGGAGTGTCCTGGTCGTGGGTGGTGGTGGGCGGGTCGTTGCTTTGCAGGGATGTGCCGGTGTCGCGCGGAGCGGTCGTGCCATGGGGTGTGTCGGTGTCCGGGGCCAGGTCTGGGTCTTTGAGGTCTTTGACCTGGTCGACGAAGAGCTGGAACAGCACCCGACTCGGGAAGCCATCGGTGTTCTTATTTGCTTTGACGGCGAAGCTGAAGTCTCCGTTGTCCTCGGACTTCATGCCGATGTATCCGGGAAGGAATCCTTCGCCGCCAGAAGCCTTTTCGTACTTGTCGCCGTTTATCTCTCTGAGGTATAGGGGGGTGTCCTTGTCGCCGGGGCGGATGGCGAGGTAATCCGGGTGGAAGAGGAAGCGTTCCGCGCCTTTTTTGAGGGTGAACTCTACTACTGTTTCGTCTTTTCCGCTTCCGTAGCCCTTGGCCTGGTCGAAGTCGCCCAGGTGGCCGCTGACAGGCATGGCAGCGTTATTGCCGAATGTTTTCTTGAAGCTTTGGCTGGTGGCGTCCGTGGCCGAGTGTTCCTTGATCCAGCTCTCGATGCTCTCCTTGTGCTGTGCGTGCCACGTCGTGATCGCCTCGGCCTCAGACTTCTCCATCCCGCGGTAGAGCTTCAGTTGCGGTTGGCTCGAGTGGGCGTGTTCGTCCAGGGCACGCAGGAGACCGGCGCCGACTTCACCGCCCTCGCCCTTTCCCTTTCCTACGATGAGGTCCAGGGGCCTTCCAGGCAATTCTTCGGGCTTCTTGCCCTTCTTTCCTCTTCCTTGTCCTTCAGAAGGGATGTCGGCCTTCGGGCGAGCTTCGGGTTTCTTGCCCTTCTTGCCTTTCGGCGGGGCGTTGACCGAGGTTTCCCTGGCTTTTTCTCTCCAGTAGCTGGCAGTGAGGCGATCTTGTATCTCACCGCGGATGGCGGGTGGCGGTGGCGGCTCTTTTTCTGGTGCTGCTTTGCTCTTGCCCTTGTTCTTCTTCGGCGGGCTGGCCGGGGGCATGCCGCCGTTCTCGGTGACGTGGTCGGACCGAGAGCCGTCAAGCCGGAGGTGATTCGGTTCCGGCTGGCCCTGGTCAGGACGACGGTGACCCTGCGGAGTCGTATGCTGATTGTTGTTTTGGAGGGTTGTGTTGTTGTCGGGGTTCGGTGGGGTGTCTCGGTAGGGGACGGTGGGGATGTCGTCGCCGATGAGGGTGCCGAGTACGTCGAGGTTGCGGGAGCGGATGCCGGTGTGGGTGTGGGGGTCTTCTGGGTGGTTGAAGAAGTTCCCCATGAGGCTGCCGTCGACGTGCAGTGGTGGCGGGGTGTTCTGGTTCGTTTGGTTTGTGTATTCGTCGGGTTGGCCGATTTGGTGGCCGAATTCGTGGGCGGCTTCTTCGGGGGTGATGTCGGCGCGCCAGGTGATTTGGGTGTTGACGGCGTCCGGGTCGTTGGTGACGTTGACTTCGAGGTCGGCTTGTTGGCCGGGTTCGACCCAGTGGGGGCGTACGTGGAGGCGGTCGCCGGTGGGGCCGTTGTGGAAGCGGTGGCCGGGGTCGTTGTAGTACTTCTGCACGCCGTGTTCGAGCGTGGATCGGACGTTGTCGAAGTGTGTGTGGTCGCCTTTGAGGGCGATTTTCACTGTGACTTCGGTGATGTGGTCGTCGTTGTGGTGGAAGCGGCGTACGCCGAATCCGGATTGGATGACGGTGTTGTTCTGGGGGTCGCCGAATTGCTCGTTCACTTGGTGGGCGATGTCGCGCACGTTGCGTGTTGAGTCGGGGTTGTTGAGTTCGGCGAAGGGTGCGAGTTGGTCGCGCAGGTCGGGGCGTTTGTGGTGGCGGGGGGTGGGTTCGCCGAGGTCGTTGAGGAACCGCTCGTAGGCGTCGGGGTCGACGTCGATGGGCGGTGTGCGCCTGCCGGTGTCCGGCGAACGACCCGAGCCGCGATCCGAAGGGGACGTGTCTTCGGGTCTGTGCGGGGCGTGCGGGGCGGCGGAGGTGCTGTGGGGTGTGTCGGCGTCCGGGTTGGAGTCCGGGTCTTTGAGGTCTTTGACCTGGTCGACGAGGAGTTGGAAAAGTATCCGGCTCGGGTAGCCCTGGTTTTCGTTGTTTCCCTTGGCCGTGGTGACGAAGCTGAAGTCACCGTTTCGCTCGGACTTCATGCCGATGTACCCGGGGCGGAACCCTTCACCGCCAGAGGCCTTTTTGTAGTTGTCGCCGTAGATTTCCCTGAGGTGCAGGGCGGCGCCCTTGTCGGTGGGGCGGGTGGCGAGATATTTCGGGTCGAAGAGGAGGTTTTCCGCACCGTGTTTGAGGGTGAACTCTAGTACGGTCCTTTCATTTCCCTCTCCGTAGATCTCGGCTTGTTTTAAGTCGCCGAGGTGTCCACTGATGGGAATGACACCGGTCTCTGGCGAATTATGAAAACCCTCAGTGGTGACATCCGTGTCCGAGTGGTCATTGATCCAGTTCTCGGTGCTCTCCTTGTACTGCGCGTGCCACGCCTTGATCTTCTCGGCCTCGGACTTGTCCATCCCGCGATAGAGCTTCAGTTGCGGTTCGCCCGAGTTGGCGTGTTTCTCCAGGGCGCGCAGGAGATCGACTCCGATCCCGCCGTTCGCGTCCTTTGGTTTTCCAATGATGAGGCCAAGATGCCTAGCGGGCGATTCGTCTTTTTTGCCCTTCTTCTTTGCTCCTCCGGAAGGGGCGTTGGCCGGGGTCGCCTTGGCTTTTTTCTGCCAGTAGGCGTTCGTGAGGAGGTCTTGCGGATTCCGCGAAGCGGATCCAGGCGGTGGCTCGTTTTCGGGTGCTGCTCTGCCCTTGCCCTTTCTCGTTGGGGCGGCGGGGGGCTTGCCGTTGCTTTCGGTGGCGGGGTGGTTGGGTTCTGGCTGGCTTTGGTCGGGGCGGTGGTGGTTCTGTGGAGTCGTGTGCTGGTCGTGGGGGGTGTTGGTGGAGGGGTTGTTGTTTTGGAGGGATGTGTTGTTGTCGGGGTTCGGTGGGGTGTCTCGGTAGGGGACGGTGGGGATGTCGTCGCCGATGAGGGTGCCGAGTACGTCGAGGTTGCGGGAGCGGATGCCGGTGTGGGTGTGGGGGTCTTCTGGGTGGTTGAAGAAGTTCCCCATGAGGCTGCCGTCGACGTGCAGTGGTGGCGGGGTGTTCTGGTTCGTTTGGTTTGTGTATTCGTCGGGTTGGCCGATTTGGTGGCCGAATTCGTGGGCGGCTTCTTCGGGGGTGATGTCGGCGCGCCAGGTGATTTGGGTGTTGACGGCGTCCGGGTCGTTGGTGACGTTGACTTCGAGGTCGGCTTGTTGGCCGGGTTCGACCCAGTGGGGGCGTACGTGGAGGCGGTCGCCGGTGGGGCCGTTGTGGAAGCGGTGGCCGGGGTCGTTGTAGTACTTCTGCACGCCGTGTTCGAGCGTGGATCGGACGTTGTCGAAGTGTGTGTGGTCGCCTTTGAGGGCGATTTTCACTGTGACTTCGGTGATGTGGTCGTCGTTGTGGTGGAAGCGGCGTACGCCGAATCCGGATTGGATGACGGTGTTGTTCTGGGGGTCGCCGAATTGCTCGTTCACTTGGTGGGCGATGTCGCGCACGTTGCGTGTTGAGTCGGGGTTGTTGAGTTCGGCGAAGGGTGCGAGTTGGTCGCGCAGGTCGGGGCGTTTGTGGTGGCGGGGGGTGGGTTCGCCGAGGTCGTTGAGGAACCGCTCGTAGGCGTCGGGGTCGACGTCGATGGGCGGTGTGCGCCTGCCGGTGTCCGGCGAACGACCCGAGCCGCGATCCGAAGGGGACGTGTCTTCGGGTCTGTGCGGGGCGTGCGGGGCGGCGGAGGTGCTGTGGGGTGTGTCGGCGTCCGGGTTGGAGTCCGGGTCTTTGAGGTCTTTGACCTGGTCGACGAGGAGTTGGAAAAGTATCCGGCTCGGGTAGCCCTGGTTTTCGTTGTTTCCCTTGGCCGTGGTGACGAAGCTGAAGTCACCGTTTCGCTCGGACTTCATGCCGATGTACCCGGGGCGGAACCCTTCACCGCCAGAGGCCTTTTTGTAGTTGTCGCCGTAGATTTCCCTGAGGTGCAGGGCGGCGCCCTTGTCGGTGGGGCGGGTGGCGAGATATTTCGGGTCGAAGAGGAGGTTTTCCGCACCGTGTTTGAGGGTGAACTCTAGTACGGTCCTTTCATTTCCCTCTCCGTAGATCTCGGCTTGTTTTAAGTCGCCGAGGTGTCCACTGATGGGAATGACACCGGTCTCTGGCGAATTATGAAAACCCTCAGTGGTGACATCCGTGTCCGAGTGGTCATTGATCCAGTTCTCGGTGCTCTCCTTGTACTGCGCGTGCCACGCCTTGATCTTCTCGGCCTCGGACTTGTCCATCCCGCGATAGAGCTTCAGTTGCGGTTCGCCCGAGTTGGCGTGTTTCTCCAGGGCGCGCAGGAGATCGACTCCGATCCCGCCGTTCGCGTCCTTTGGTTTTCCAATGATGAGGCCAAGATGCCTAGCGGGCGATTCGTCTTTTTTGCCCTTCTTCTTTGCTCCTCCGGAAGGGGCGTTGGCCGGGGTCGCCTTGGCTTTTTTCTGCCAGTAGGCGTTCGTGAGGAGGTCTTGCGGATTCCGCGAAGCGGATCCAGGCGGTGGCTCGTTTTCGGGTGCTGCTCTGCCCTTGCCCTTTCTCGTTGGGGCGGCGGGGGGCTTGCCGTTGCTTTCGGTGGCGGGGTGGTTGGGTTCTGGCTGGCTTTGGTCGGGGCGGTGGTGGTTCTGTGGAGTCGTGTGCTGGTCGTGGGGGGTGTTGGTGGAGGGGTTGTTGTTTTGGAGGGATGTGTTGTTGTCGGGGTTCGGTGGGGTGTCTCGGTAGGGGACGGTGGGGATGTCGTCGCCGATGAGGGTGCCGAGTACGTCGAGGTTGCGGGAGCGGATGCCGGTGTGGGTGTGGGGGTCTTCTGGGTGGTTGAAGAAGTTCCCCATGAGGCTGCCGTCGACGTGCAGTGGTGGCGGGGTGTTCTGGTTCGTTTGGTTTGTGTATTCGTCGGGTTGGCCGATTTGGTGGCCGAATTCGTGGGCGGCTTCTTCGGGGGTGATGTCGGCGCGCCAGGTGATTTGGGTGTTGACGGCGTCCGGGTCGTTGGTGACGTTGACTTCGAGGTCGGCTTGTTGGCCGGGTTCGACCCAGTGGGGGCGTACGTGGAGGCGGTCGCCGGTGGGGCCGTTGTGGAAGCGGTGGCCGGGGTCGTTGTAGTACTTCTGCACGCCGTGTTCGAGCGTGGATCGGACGTTGTCGAAGTGTGTGTGGTCGCCTTTGAGGGCGATTTTCACTGTGACTTCGGTGATGTGGTCGTCGTTGTGGTGGAAGCGGCGTACGCCGAATCCGGATTGGATGACGGTGTTGTTCTGGGGGTCGCCGAATTGCTCGTTCACTTGGTGGGCGATGTCGCGCACGTTGCGTGTTGAGTCGGGGTTGTTGAGTTCGGCGAAGGGTGCGAGTTGGTCGCGCAGGTCGGGGCGTTTGTGGTGGCGGGGGGTGGGTTCGCCGAGGTCGTTGAGGAACCGCTCGTAGGCGTCGGGGTCGACGTCGATGGGCGGTGTGCGCCTGCCGGTGTCCGGCGAACGACCCGAGCCGCGATCCGAAGGGAGGGACTTCTCCGGCGTTGAGGAGGACTCGTCGCCGCGCGTGGTGCCGTCGGTTTCGAGGTTGCCGGTGTCGCGCGGCGCGCGTGGAGCGCCGGGGGCAGTGCTGTGTGGTGTGTCGGCGTCCGGGTTGGAGTCCGGGTCTTTGAGGTCTTTGACCTGGTCGATGAAGAGTTGGAACAGCACTCGGCTCGGGAAGCCCTCGGCGGGGTTTTTCCCCTTCGCCCGGGTGACGAGGCTGAAGTCTCCGTTGTCCTCGGACTTCATGCCGATGTATCCGGAGAGGAAGCCTTCGCCACCAGCGGCCTGTTCGAACTTGTTGCCGCTTTGTTCGCCCATGTTCCTGAGGTACATGGGGGTGCCTTTGTCGCCGTGGATGGCGAGGTATTTCGGGTCGAAGAGAAGGTCTGCCGCGCCTTTTTTGAGAGTGATTTCTACAACGGTTTCGTCTTTTCCGCTTCCGTAGACCTTGGCTTGATCGAAGTCGCCCAGGTGGCCGCCGATGGGGATGGCGGCATCATTGCCGAACGTTTTCTTGAAGCTCTTGCTGTCGGCGCCCTTGTCCGAGTTTTCCTTGATCCAGTTCTCGGTGGCCTCCTTGTACTGCGCGTGCCACGCCTTGATCGCCTCGGCCTCGGACTTCTTCATGCCGCGGTAGAGCTTCAGCTGCGGTTCGTTCGAGTCAGCGCGTTCATCCAGGCCGCGCAGGACGGTGGCTCCGATTTCACCACCTTCGCCCTTTCCTTTTCCTACGATGAGGTCCAGGTGCCTTCCGGGATTTTCTGCCTCTTTTCCTTTGGAGCGCTTGGAGCGTCCGGCTGCCGGGGGCTGCGGCTTAGAAATGATGCTTGCCCCGGCGGCCAAGGCTTGACGCTGCCAATGGGAGTCGCTGAAGAGGTGTTGCAGCGGCCCGCGGGTGGGTTCCGGCGGCGGCTCCTTTTCGGGCTCTGCTTTGCCCTTGCCCTTCCTCGGTGGTGCGGCCGGGGGCTTGCCGCTGCTCTCGCCGGCGCGATCGGACCGAACGTCGTCAGGCTGGACGTAGAGCGGCACCGGCGAAGAATCATCCCGAGCACCGTCTTCTCGGACGCCCTCAACGTCCCGAACCTCCCCTCCGGGCCGGTTAGTGGCGGCCGGGGTCGGCGGGGTGGGGAGGGATTCCTTCGGAGCCGGACGAGCCGTGGTCGGCGCGCCGTTGGTGTTGGTGGCAGCGCGCTGCTGGTTGTCCGCCGTGTCCGGGCGCCGTCCGCCATCGGACGTCGTGGCCGGGCGCTGCGGAGCGTCGGAGGAACGGCCGGATTCCGTGCTGATCGGCGCGGCGGGGGTGTTCGGTTGGCCGGTGACCGCCGGCCGCTGACCCGGGGCGGGCGTGCCGGACTGGCCGGTGTTCGGTTGGCCCACGCCCTGCTGCGCGGTCGAACTCGGCTGGGCGGTTTGGGCCGGTCCGTTGTTCGCCGCGCCGGTGTTCGGGGACTGCTGCTGCCCCGTGCCGTTGCCGCCGAGCATGCCGCCGCCCTGCGGCCGACCGGAATCCTGCTGCTGCGACGAGTCCTGTTCGGACTCCTTGCCGACCGGATCGGAGTCGCGCTGGTTCGTCGAATCCCGAGTGCTGTCGCCGCCGTCGACCGTGGAATCCGAGCGACCGGTGCCCGCGCCCGACTGGTCGGTGTTCGCGTCGACCGTCGGCTGACCGGTGCGGTTGTCGGTGTTCGCGTCGACCGTCGGCTGACCGGTGTGGCTGTCGGTGTTCGCGTCGACCGTCGGCTGACCGGTGTGGCTGTCGGTGTTCGCGTCGACCGTCGGCTGGGTCGGCGTTGTGGTGTGTTCCGAGCCGACCTCGTTGTCGACGGAGCGATCCACGTTCTGCGTACCACCGGCATCGGTGTGCTGGGTACCTGTGTCGGGTGGCGTCGTGCTCGCGTCGGTGTCCCGGTCGACGTTCAGGATCGGCGTCACGTCGGACTGCGGCGGTGGCGCCGAGTCCACGACGTCTCCGGAGTCCTGAGTGGGCGGAGGCGTTGCATCGGCGTGCGGCGGTGCGGCGGCGAGCTCGGTGTCCGGGCCGGAGTCCGTGGATTCACGCGACGGGCCGGAGTCGTGTTGCCCCGAGTTGTGCTGGCTGTCGCCGCTGTTGTGCTGGCTGTCGCCGCTGTTGTGCTGGCTGTCGCCGCTGTTGTGCTGGCTGTCGCCGCTGTTGTGCTGGCTGTCGCCGCTGTTGTGCTGGCTGTCGCCGCTGTTGTGCTGGCTGTCGCCGCTGTTGTGCTGGCTGTCGCCGCTGTTGTGCTGGCTGTCGCCGCTGTTGTGCTGGCTGTCGCCGCTGTTGTGCTGGCTGTCGCCGCTGTTGTGCTGGCTGTCGCCGCTGTTGTGCTGGCTGTCGCCGCTGTTGTGCTGGCTGTCGCCGCTGTTGTGCTGGCTGTCGCCGCTGTTGTGCTGGCTGTCGCCGCTGTTGTGCTGGCTGTCGCCGCTGTTGTGCTGGCTGTCGCCGCTGTTGTGCTGGCTGTCGCCGTCGTTGTGCTGGCTGTCGCCGTCGTTGTGCTGGCTGTCGCCGTCGTTGTGCTGGCTGTCGCCGTCGTTGTGCTGGCTGTCGCCGTCGTTGTGCTGGCTGTCGCCGTCGTTGTGCTGGCTGTCGCCGTCGTTGTGCTGGCTGTCGCCGTCGTTGTGCTGGCTGTCGCCGTCGTTGTGCTGGCTGTCGCCGCTGTTGTGCTGGCTGTCGCCGCTGTTGTGCTGGCTGTCGCCGCTGTTGTGCTGGTTCTCGCCGCTGGACGAATCGCCGCCCTCGTGGTCCGACGGTCCCTTCTCCGTTGCGGACTTGTCGTCCGTGCCGGAGTCCGTCGAATCCCCACCGGTCGACTTGTCGGACTCGCTGTAGGTCGGCGGCGCATCCTGCGAGGTGCTGCTGTCACCGCCGGTTTCGGAGTACGACGGCGGCGCGTCGGAACCGGACTTCCCGCCGTCGCCGGAGCCGCCGGTGTCCCCGATGTCACCCATCGATTCGGTGTTGGGCTTGAAGAAGTCCTTGATGCTGTTCGTGAAGTCGCCGAAATTCTTGAGGCCGTTCGGGTTGACCTTCGACCCCGACTCGCCGTAGGAGGCGCCACCAGCGTTGCGGCCGCCGCTGCCGCTGCTGCGACGACCTTCGAACCCGCCGAGCATTCCGGAGGTGAAGGCGTACGGGTTGGGTCCTTCCTCTTCTTCGCCCTGGTCGCGGCCCTTCGGATCGCCGCCGAGCTGCTGCCCGGCCACGTCTCCGGTGAATTCGGCGAGCCCCTGCCCGGCGGCGTGCGTGGTGGATTGAACGGCCCCCGCCGTGCGGGTGTCCATGAACTTCTGCGACTTCTGGCCGAATTCGGCGAACGCCTTGGTCGTGTTCGACACGTCCGGGGCGGCGATGTCATCCACGTCCTTGGCGCTGCCCTTGGAAGCGCCCTCCGGGCCCCTCTTGCCCGCGACCGTGGCGATGTCGTCGGCGTTCTTGCCCGCTCCCTTGCCGACGCCGTCGCCGATCTCCTTGCCGGCCTTGTCGCCGACGATGTCCGCGCCGTCCTTGATGATCCCGCCGGCGAGGAACGAACCGCCGCCCTTGATGACGCCGCCGATCGCGCCGCCCGCGGCGCCGCTGACCGCGCCGCTGATCGCGGCGCCCTTGGTGAAGTCCTTGTTCCACTCGGTGCGCTGACCGGTGAGCATCTGCATGCCCTGGATCACCGCGTCCAGGCCCACCTCGATGGCTGTACCGATCACCGCGCCCGCCGCGATGTTCATCAGCACCTGGGAGATGATCCGCCCGATCACCCCGCGCGCCGTAGCCGCCGCCGCGGTCACGAGCGCCTGCCCGATCCCCGGAATCCAGGACATCGCGAGCGTGGCGGCCAGCATGACCAGCTGGACGATGATCATGATTCTGGAGTACTGGATGTCCGCTGCGGTGTTGCGGGCCAAATCGCCGTGGCTCCTGGCGTTGTCCCGCAACTGGGTCACCATCGGCAGCACGGTGTCCCGCGTGTAGTCCGCGTACGCAGAGGAGAACTCGCTGCGCATGCTTTCGCCCAGCCCGTCCATGGACTGTCGGAGAGCGTCGTCCAAACCTTCGACGGCATCAGCGATCGTTGACCAAGCGTCGCTCATCCGGTTCAAACCGGCTTCTTCGCCCTCGGGCCACGGCTGCCCACCGACGATTTCCAATGCCTTCTGAAGGCCGGCAGGAAGCTCAGTGGGCATGACGTGGTCCTCTACTCAAGGAACGGCGGGGCGAAAGGTCAGCTCGAACGGGGTGTGAACTCTTCGAGCGCGTCGGCGTAGACCTGGATGTTCTCGCCGTACTGCTCGTCGAGCTCCTGAACGTTCTTGATGGCTCCGGGGATGGCGTCCTTGCCGAGGCTCTGCACGGTCTCGGCCAATGTGCCCAGCGCGTCCCTCGTGCCTTCGGCGTTCTCCAGGTAGTTCTCCTCGAACCCCTTGCCGATCTTGTCGTCGCTCCAGCAGCCGTAGTCTCGTTCCAGCGCGCTCTTGAGCGCTTCGACCGCCTCGCCGAAGGTTCCCGCCTTGTTGGCCAGTTCCTTCGCCACGCGCTCGGCTTCGGGGGCGTTGAGGTAGAGCTCGTCAGCCATGATCAACCCTTTCGGAACAGGACGTCAGGGACGTTCCCAGCCGTCGTCTTCGTCGTCGTGCCGGGCCGTCTGCGGGGACTCCGGGGTTTTGCCGTCGGCTTCGTGGTCGGCATTGCCCTCGAGCTCCGAAACCAGGTTCAGCGACGGTTCCATGATCTTGCCGAGCACCTCGGCGAGGTCGGCCTGACCAGAGGTGAGATCACTGAGCTCGTAGCCGGGCACCGGCGAGCGACCCATCAGCTTCTGCATGGTCTCCAGACTCTCCTGCCGGGCCTGCTGCAGGACTTCGGTGATCGCGGCCGAGAGCTGGGCCGGGGCCATCGAACGGTAGGCGGTCGTGTTGAACTTCAGCTCCGAGAGCTCGCCGTTGCCGTCCAAGGTCACGGTGACCATGTGGTTGCGGGACTCCACCACCGTGGTCGTCTCGGCGAGCTTCCGCTGGAATTCGGTGAGCTTGGCCTGCTCTTCCTCGAAAGCTTGGATCGCGGAGCCGAGGTCGGGCAGCCCGTCCTTGGAGAATCCGGATGTCATGACCATCTCCGTTCGTCACACACGTCCCAGGAGGCGATCAGGGGCGTCCTGGGACCTCTCTGTCCACGTGCTGGGAGGCGTACGACCGCGTTCGCGGGAGCCGCGGCCGGGAGCGCCGAGCGCTCCGCCTGCCGGTGATCCACGGTAGCGCGCCGCGCGACCGGCTCCCGCTCTCCGCGGATCACCGCAAGCGGATTCCATCACCGCTCCCAGCCGTCGTTGTCCTCGACGGTTTCGGCCGTGCGGTTCAGGTTCCGCGGACGGTTGTGCAGCACGGCGTCGACGTCCCGAACCCGGTCCAGCGTCGGTTCGGCGAGCTTACCGAGCACCCCGCCGACGCTCTGCCTGCCGGCGTTGACCTCCTCGATGTCCAAGCCCGGCAACAGGTCCTCGCCCATGATCTCCTGCATGTGGCTCAGGCTCTTGTCGCGCGCCTTGCGGATGGTCTCCAACAGCACCGCGGCCAGCTCGGTGGGCGGCATCGTCCGGTACGCGGTGTTGTTGAACTTCAGGTCCGCGATCTCGCCGTGCCCGTCCATGGTCACCGTCAAGATCCGCTTCTGCGAATCGACCGAGGTGCTCGTCTCGTCCAGCTTCTTCCCGAACTCTTCAAGGTTCCGCTGTTTTTCCTCGAATGCCTCGATCGCGCGGTTGAGGTCCGGAAAGCCGGTCGCCATGAGCTGCTCCGTTCTTCGATCGGTTGTCAACGGCCCAGGACTCCGCCGGTGATGTCGGCGCTGGAGTCCCAGGTCTCCTCGTCTTCCTGCTGCAAGGTGGTGGAGAAGCGCTCTCGGCCGAGCTGTCCCGCCATCCCCGCGCCCGCGCCGCCCATCGGCATCATCGGCATCCCGTTGCCGCCGGCCCCGCCGGCCGCGGGCGACGTCGTGCCCGGTGTCACCGGTGCGGAAGCGGGGGGCGCGGTGGCGGAAGCCGAGGTGGGCACCGTCGCGCCGCTGCCCGCCACGCTTCCGGGAGGCCCGGTGGGAATGTCGGGCGTCGCCGACGGTGTCGGGACCGAAGGCGTCGAAACCGAAGGTGTCGAAACCGAAGGTGTCGAGACCGGAGGAACCGACGCGGAAGGAGTCGCACCGCCCGAACCGGCGGAAGCGCCGCTGGTGGGGCTGCCGGTCTCGGCTTCCGGCAACGGTGCGCCATCGGTTTCCGGGCGCTGCGGAGTGTTCGGCACCAGGTCGGCCTCCACCCCTTCAGGAGGTGGCGGACCTTCGGTGGCCGTCAGGAACCGCTGCTCGACCTGGTCCGCGCTCAGCTCCGGCGACGCGGGAGCGGTGAACGTGGACTCGGTGGACGGCTGACCACCTTCGCCCGCCCGCGCCGACCACTGGCCGGACTCCGCCGAACCGGAGTGCTCCTGGCCCGAACCGTCCTGACCGGACTTCGCCGAAGAGCCGCCGTGGCCGCTGGACGAATTGCCCGACCTCGTCGAAGTGCTGTTCCCGGAGGGCCGGAGGGCTCCGCTGGTGCCGAGTCCGTACGGAATCGCCGAGGACGCGGACCCCGCGCTGGAGACCACGGTCGACTCGCCCGTACCGCTCTGCGGTACCACCACGCCTTGCTCGTTCACTTCCGGGCTGTAGACCTCGGCGGAGTCGGCGGTAGTTCCGTACGTCGAAGCCGGTCGTCCCAGCACACCTTGATCGGACGAGTAGGACGAGACCGCGTTCGTGCGTGGAGCGAGGACGAGCGACGCACCGCCGGAGCCTCCGGAGCCGCTGGAGCCCACGTAGTTCCCGCCGGAACCGAAGTCGTTGCCACCGCCGGATTGCGAGGCCGCCGGGTCCGCGGCGACCGTCGTGCCCCGGACGGACTTCTCCGGGAACTGTCCGAACCGCTTGCCGATGTTGAAGTAGGTGTTGCTGAGCTGCTGCATCACCTGCGCCGTCTGCTCATTGTGAGTGATGTCCTGCTGCTGCATCGCGGCCTGCGCGGCCGGATCCGCCGCGGCAGGGGAGGCGGCGAACTCGTCCATTCCCTGCTGCCGCTGGTCCTTCACCTGCCCGACTTGGCGTTGCGCATCCGCCAGCGCGTCCCCGAGCTGGTTGAGCATCGCCGCGTAATTCGGGGCGTTCAACGTCTCGACCAGCTTGTCGACGGTGCGGTTGACCTCCCGCATCGCGTCGGTGAAGCCCCGCGCCGCCGGGCCCTGCCACACCTGCTCGAGGTGGCTGGTCTGCGCTCGGAGACGTTCCGAGGCGTTCACGAACGTTTCGGCCATGCCGTCGAATCCGTGCGCCGCCTTGTAGAACGACTCCGGAACGCCGGTGGCGAGTGCGGCTGCGGTCTGTTCCATGTCCGGTACCGGGGGCGGAGCGCCGGGGGTGCCCGCCCCCGGCGAGGCGACGTTCGCGCCACCGGGGACGTTCTGCCCCGAAGACGGCGACGGGGTCAAGTCAGGTGGCGGCGGGTAGCCCGGCTGTGCGCTGCCGCCAGATGCAGTGGGGTTCATTCGGGGTCGCCCTCTTCGTCGCGCGAGCAGTGGTCATTCATGATCGCCTACGCGTCCCGGCCGAGAACGCGCTGGACCGAACCTTCGGCGTCCTCCCGCCAGTTGTCGCCGTCGTCCACCAGCCAGGTGCTGGACTCCCGGCTCTGGCCCTGTTGCCCAGCCCCAGCGCCGGCGCCCCCCATACCGCCGCCCATCGGGGGCATCATCGGTGAGCCTGCGCCACCGCCCGCACCGCCCTGCAGGGGGGAGGAGCCGCCCTGCACAGGTGCGCCCACGTTGGGCTGGTTTCCCGGCGTGGTCGGGTCGAGTGCGGCGTTGGTCTGCGCGGTCGGGCCACTGTTCACGAGGTTCGGGTCCACCCCGCCGCTGACCTCCGCCGCCGGAACTTCGCCGCCCCCGCCGCCGAGGTCGATCCCACCGCCACCGCCACCGCCACCGGTGCCGAGACCGGGCAGGTCCGCCGCACCGCCGCCGAGGCCCCCCAGCGGGTTCTCCGGCGGTGCGAGGAACGAGCTGAGGTCGTCGGTCAGCGACGACTTCTGCGCATCGCCGTTGAGCTCGGCCATCGCCTGGTCGCCCGCGGTCTGGGTGGTGTCGCTGACCTGGTCGACGATGTCGCTCATCTCGTCGTAGCTCAGCGGGCCGCCGTCCGAGGTGAACTCTCCCAACGCGTTCTGGCCGGTCTCTTGCGCCTGGCCGACGACGTCGTCGATCAGCTTCTGGGCCTCTTCGGATCCGGCCGCGTCCGGTCCCACGGCTTCTTCGAGCGCCTGTTCACCGGCTTCGCGAGCCTTTTCGGTCATGCCGTCGACGATCGATCGAGCCTGGTCGCCCGACACCTCGATCGGCGACCCGTCCGGGTTGGTGGGCGTTTCCCCGTTTTCGGAGTCGGAGTTCGAGTCGTCGCCGCCGAGCTTGTCGTCCTTGCTGCCCGAGCCGCTATCCGATCCGGAATCGTCGCCGGAGCCCTTGTCACCGCCGAGCCCGTCGAGAGCTTCGTTGCCTGCTTCCTCGGCCGCGCTGCCCGCTTTCTCCAACGCCTCGTTGACCGCGCCGCTGTCCAGGCTGGGCTCCTCGGCCCCGCCACCGGAACCACTGCTGCCGCCGGAGCCCTTGTCACCGCCGAGCCCGTTGAGAGCTTCGTTGCCTGCTTCCTCGGCCGCGCTGCCCGCTTTCTCCAACGCCTCGTTGACCGCGCCGCTGTCCAGGCTGGGCTCCTCGGCCCCGCCACCGGAATCATCGGTGCCCGCGTCGTCACCGCCGCTGGTCTGGATTTCCCCGCCGCCGGAGCCGGAACCACCGCCGGAGTCGGAGCCGCCGCCGGAGCCGGAGCCGCCGCCGGAGCCGGAACCACCACCGGAGTCGGAGCCGCCGCCGGAGCCGGAACCACCGCCGGAGTCGGAACCACCGCCGGAGCCGGAACCACCGCCGAGGCCGTTGAGGGCTTCCTCACCGGCTTTGCTCGCGTCGTTGATCGCGCCGTTCACCGCGCCGGTGTCGATACCGGTCTGTTCGTTGCCGCCGCCCTTCTTGCCGCCGGTGCCGCCGCCGGTGCCGCCGCCGGTGCCGCCACCAGTGCCGCCGCCAGTGCCGCCGCCGAGACCGCCGCCTATACCGCCACCGGCGCCTCCACCGGTGTCGCCGCCGGAACCGGTGTCGCCGCCGGTGCCACCGGAGTCACCGCCCATATTGGCGAGCGCTTCATCGCCGGCCGCGCCCGCGTCCTCGATAGCGCCGTTGACCGCGCCGGTGTCGATTCCGGTCTGCTCGCCGGAGTCGCCGCCCGTGCCCTCATCAGTGCCGCCACCAGTGCCACCGCCGGTGCCACCGCCGGTGCCGCCACCAGTGCCTCCACCAGTGCCACCGCCGGTGCCGCCACCAGTGCCTCCACCAGTGCCACCACCGGTGCCGCCACCAGTGCCTCCACCGGTGCCTCCGCCAGTGCCTCCACCGGTGTCGCCACCGGTGCCGCCGCCGGTGCCACCACCAGTGGATTCGGTCTGGATCTCGTCCATCTTCTCGCCGACCTTCTCGTCGACGATCTGATTGATCTCCTCCTCGCTCCACTCCCGCTTCTCGCCGGATTCGCCCTCTTTGTCGTCGCCGCTCTTGTCGTCCCCGGCCTTGTCGTCGCCGCCTTTGTCGTCGCCGCTCTTGTCGTCGCCGCCTTTGTCGTCGCCGCTCTTGTCGTCGCCGCCCTTGCCGCCGCTCGCACCGCCGCTCTTGTCGCTCGCGGGCGGTGGTGCCGCGTTGCCGACCGAGCCCATGGCGTTGCCCGTGGTGACGTACTGCGCACCGAGGTCGGCGATGATCTCTCGCGCGAGCTCGAGCATGTTGTTGGCGCCTTCCAAGGCCGCTTTAGCGGCGGCATCGGCGCCCTTGACGTTGGTGAGCTTCGCGAAAGCGGCGTGCAGGTTCTGGAACTCGACGTAGGACTGAGCGAGGCCCAGGACCGCCTCGCTGGCTCGGACGAGCATGTCCCCGGATTCGATCAAACCGTTGATGTAGCCGTCTTCGGTGATCTCGTCGACCGCTTCTTGCGAAGTCGTCAGCACCTTCTTGGCATGGTCGCGGAAGGCGGTGGCGGTTTCCCCGCTGAACTTCTCGTTGTCCAGTTTGTTGACGGAATCGGAGAACGCGGTATTGATCTCGTCGCGCAGATTCGTCTTCAACTTGCGGAAGGCGTAGCCGGCTTCCATCAGGGTGTACCCGTCGGCCTTGCTTACCGCCGAGACGCACTGCTCCATCGAGAACTGTTGGTAGTCCTGATCGGGAGCTTCCGGGGTGTCGTTGGTGGCGATGACATTGTCGTCGCTCCACGGATCATCCGGGGCGTCGACACCCTCGACCCCGATCCCGCTGTCAGCGCCGCCGGTCTTCTCGTTGACATCGTCGAGGTCGCCTTGGGTGCCCTCGACCGAGCCCTCGTCTGGACGGTCGGTGTCGCCTCCCCAGAGGCCCCGCGCGGAGTCCTCCGACTCGATGTCGGTGTAGTTGAACTCGTCGGTGTTCCCAATCGAGAGCTCGTGCCCCTCGGAATCTTCCTCAGTGTCTTTTCCGATATCGGGGACGTTGAGGTTCTCCTGGTCCGTGTCCTTGTCGGGGAGGTCCATGCCAGACATGTGGTTCTCCAAAGCGCAGTGCGTGGAGTCCCCTTGCGGATCGCGATGTGGAGCCCTTCGCGGGAGCCTGTTCAGAACGCGGTACGGGACCGGCGGGTGGGGAACTCATAGCGGGTGTCGGTTGTGGAATGCTGAGGAACGGGCTGCGGTAGCGGTCGCCGGTCGTCGTGAGGGGTCGGCCGAGCTGTCCGTGGACTCTCAGCTCAGCGACGACCGGTTATGTTCTTTTCGCCTGGTTCCAGGGGAAACCCGTCACGCGGTGGGTGCCGGGTCATCTTCGAGCAGGTTCGGGGCCCTGGTGCCGATGGAACTCCGCAAGTCGTTGAGGGTGTCCTTCGCCTTCTGGACGTTCTCGGCGTTGTCCTGGTCGACACCGACGATCTGGCGAGCGGCGACCTTGAGCTTCTCGTCGATCTCGTGCATCGCCATTTGCAGTTCCCTGGCGTGTGCCTCCACCGTGGCGCGGCGGCTCAGCACGAGTTGTTTCAACCAGATCCCGGCCTGGAAGACACCCGGGTCGACCGTGATGTCCTTGAGCACGTCGACCTGAATGTCCTCGGCGGTCTGCCCGATTTCCGTTGCGGCGGTGATGATGTCGTCCTGTGCCGCCTGAGTGTCGTCGTTTGACATGTTGGTCACCTTTCACGGACTGTCATCGGATTTTAAGAGGTCGTGGAACGGTGCCAACGCGCAAAGTGGGGGCCGTGCTCTTGCTCACGCCCCCACCTTGCCGACGTTGGCCGTGCGGCGCATGGACAAGTCACTCCATGAACTGCTGGGCCATCTTCTTGTCCATCTCGTTCATGTTGACCTGGCCGTCGGAGATCTCCCGACGGAGCATCTGCAGGATGCCGTCCAGGTCGGTGAGGTCCTTGCTGACGTCGCCGGACTTCTTGTTGTAGGCCTCGGATGCCTCCGGGGTGTTGAAGAACCCCTGGGAGCTCTTCGTGTCCTGCATCAGCGTCTCGATCTGGTCCTTCAGCTTCTTGCTGGAGGCTTCCATCTCGCTGAGGCAGCTCTCGATTGCCGTCTTGCTATAAAGGACTTCGTCGTTCATGGCGCTCCTTCGGATCTGAGGTGGATGCTTTCCGGGGCGTACCTGGTCAGCTGAGGTGGCTCATTTCGCCCGGGGAGAAGTTGCCTGCCTTGGTGATGGCCGAGGCGCCCTCCTCATCGGTGGTGCCGAAGCTCTGGGAGGTGTTCTTCACCTGCTTCGTCATCGCCTCGAACTGCTTCTGGATCTCTCGCAGGTTCGTGTCCCAGACTTCGTGGGCCTTGACGAGCGCGTCGAAGATGGCGCCCTTGTTCGCGCCGGCCGTGGCGGCCACGGTCTCGGCGATTCGACCCTTTTCCGTCGTGATGTCGTTGAGGGTGGTCTCGTGTCCGTTGACCAGTCGGTCTACTTCGGACTTGGTAAGCAGTGTGTCGCCGCTCATCGCCGCCACCTTTCAGTCTCGCGTTTCGTTGCGAAACGCACGTTGTAAGCGACCTGAGCGGTCGCCTCGTTCGTGTCAATCCCATCATCGTGCGGATCGACTGACCTGCCGGAAGGGCGCTGCCCCCTTCCGTCAAGGGGGATCCCTCAGTTTGGAGCCGTGGCCGCCGGGACCTCGGCGCTCACGGGTTGTTCGGAGAGGGCCTGCGCCGGGTCCAGCGATGGGCCGGTCGGCAGCAGGCTCAACAGCGCGCTCGGCACCGAGACCGCTGAAGACGCCGAATATCCGAGCACACCGGCTACATCCGGGGACGGCAACGGGTACTTCACGCCGACGTTCGACACCAGGTACAACGTCCCCACGCCAACCCCGGGCGCGGGCAGATCGCGCGCGAGCACGCCGGAGTTCGGCGCCACGGTGATCCGGTCGGCGACGGGAGCGCCGGAGCCGTCGGCGGGGGCCTGCCCGGAACCGGTGGCCTCTTCCCTCGGCACCAGCCCGATCTCGGACTTCACGGTATTTCCGCGGCTCGCCTGGAAAACCGCGCACGGGCGAGTGCTACTGCCTTCGCTGACCGGCTGGATGTTCGGGGGAGTGATGGGGAACCCGGCCGGCGTGGGTTCCGGGGACAGCGGCTTGCTGTTGAGCAAGTCCATTCCGGCCGGGATCAACTCCGGTGTCCGCCCCGCGTACGCCGCGGCGTTGTCCGGGTCGTTCAGCAACAGGGCCGCCAGCGTGTAGTTGAGCGGCATGAAACCGTCTTCGCGCAGCACGTACAACCCGTTGTCCTGGAGCACCTGGTTCCGCACTTCGAAGACCTGCCCGATCAGGGCCTGCTCGCCGTTCACCGTCAGTCCCGCCGGCTGGCCTGAGCCCGGAATCTTGGGGGCGACCAGGTCGGGTCCGCTGGGCAAGGTGTTGATCCATTCCGCCGTCACCGGGAACGGACGTTCGTTGCCGTAGGCCAGCGCGTTCATGGTCCCCGCGCCGGGCATCCGGAGTTTCTTGCCCTGCCACACCAAATGCACGGCACCGTCCGGTGTGGAGACCAGCACGCCTTTGTCGTCGGCGAGCGGTTTGCCGATGGGGGTGCGGACCTGCAGATCCGTCATGGGCGTCTCGGAACCGTCAGGGGCGGTCTCGGTGCTGGCGCACACGACCCACGGCGCGCTGCTGATGCTCTCCGCGTCCGGCAACGAATCCGGTGCGTCGGGAATGCCGATGGGGGTCGCACGCGGGGCGCCTTTGAGCGAGTTCTGGGAGACCAGTTTCACCTGGGCGCCGCTGGAACTCTTCGCCGCCAGCAAGGCCGACGAATAGTTCAGCACAGGGCGCAGTTTGCCGTCCATGTAGAGGTAGCGAGCGCCGGTCTCCTTCTCCACGATGATCGCGCCGGCCTGCTGCCAGGTGGTGTTCCCGCCCGGTTTGATCAACCCGTACACGCCGAATCCCGCGACCACGAGGCAGCCGATCAGCGTGCCGATCACCGTGCCCATCACGAATCGGCGGGTCGGTGTGGTCGGCTCGTCCGGCCGGCCCTGCATCAGTGCCGAGATCAGCCTGCCGACCACGAAGAAATACGCTTGGACCTGGTCGCGCCGGGACTGCATTGGTTCAACTCCAACAGGATCGTGGGGTCACCCGGCCAGGCCGCGGACCAGCATGTAGGTGTCGAGCACGGCCAGCAGCAGCGGCAGCAACGACACCGCAGTGAGCGTTTCGAAGATGTCCACCGCGCGGCCCCAGTACGGGCGCAGCTTCTTGCCCGGCAGCAGTTTGCTGCTGACGACGAGCAACGTCCCGGCCAGCAGCGCACCGCCCGTGATGAACAGCATGCGGTTGAACGGATCGACGCCTGCCGCGAGCAGCAGCAAGCAACCGCTCAGCGCGTAGCCGGCGGGGACGAGGTGCGCCCAGCGCTGCACCGCACCGCTGATGTGCCGCGAACGCAGCAGCAGCACCACCCCCAGCACCGTGGTGAAGATCATCGTCCACAGCGCGGGATGCGCGAGCACGAACGTGATCAACACCAGCAGCACTGTGCACAGTGACAGGTACAGCGTTGTCATGTAGCTGTTCGCCACCGCCGAGCGTTCCACCACCACGTGGTGCGGGAACGGGTCGGTGTCCTCACCGAAGTCGTCCGCGCCGGTGGGCAGCGCGGGCAGGCTGAGCCCAGCCAGCCGGAACGACGTGGTCGGCACGAAACCGAGGATCACCACGCACAGCACGACACCGATGGCGGCCGCCTGGTACGGCTCGCCCTGCGAGGCCGCGCCGATCACCGCGGTCACCGCGCTGACCACCGCGGCGAACAGGCCGCCGACGAACAGCAGCGCCGATTCCGCCGTGCCCAGCATTCCCAGCGCCAGCGCGACGACGACGAAGACCAGCGCGCACGCGAGGCTCGCGCCGACACCGGTGTCGGCGTCGATGGAGACCGGCAGCATCCAGCCGCACACCGCCGCGTACGGCACGGCCAGTCCGGCGAGCACGGTGGCGGTGATGCCGTCCCCGCGGCTGCGCGAGCAGATCGTCGCCGCCAGCAGCAGCGCCGTCATCACCACCGCAGGGAAGAGCGTTCTGGCCAGCGCCGGGCCGGGCAGCATCAAGGTGCCCAGTCCCAGCATCAAGGTCAGTCCGCCGAAGGCCAGCAGCATCCACCGGCTGAACCGGTCGGTCCAGTTGTCCCGGCGCATGTTCGCTTGGTCCGCGACGCCGTCGACCAGGTCGTCGAAATCGATCTCCGGCAGCGCCGAGGCGCGCGGTCGTAAGTGGACGGTCTCGCCGTCCAGCAGCCCGAGCTCGTCGGCGGTCCGGTTCTCGTCGAACGCTGGTTTCCCGAGGCGCTGCAACACCCAGCCTTCGTGCTCGACCCCTTCGTCGGCGAGCTCCCCGCCCGCCTGGTGCAAGATCGCGGGCAACAGGTCGACCAGTGCGACGTCGGTGGGAAGCGCGAGCTCCACCGATCGGCTACCTACTACCAGCCGTAGCCTGCACAGCTGATTTGTGACATTCTTGGTGGCGTCTTCCACTAGGTGTCCGGTGTCCTTCCTGGCTGGCTGGCCGAGACCGTGACAGCCCGAGAACTTAGTCCCCACGCGAGCGCGCGTGCGGTGACTAGCGTTGCCGGGCCGGAAATCGGAGGGGAAACCCGCACCAGAGGGAGTCATGAGCACAACGCTCTTCCGCAGGCCGGCCCGTCGCGCCGGACCTGCGATGCCAACTGACCAGGTGGAGCTGCAGGAACCGCCATCGCTGCCGCAGCCGCAGAGCAGCAGCCTGAGCATGGTGCTGATGTACCTGCCCATGGCGCTCATGGCCGGGGCCATGATGATGATGATGATGCAATCGGGCGGCTCGGGCGGCCCGATGCGCTACATCGGTGGCGGGATGATGGGCGTGGCGATGATCACCATGGTGGTCAGCCAGCTGTTCCGGGCGCAGAACGACCGCAAGCACCAGCTCACCGGCGACCGCCGGGACTACATGCGCTACCTGGCGCAGACCCGGCGCCAGGTGCGCACGACCATCGGATCCCAGTACCGGGCCTCCACGTGGGTGCACCCCGCGCCGGGTTCGCTGTGGTCGCTGGTGCTGAGCTATCGGATGTGGGAGCGCCGAGCCGCGCACGAGGACTTCGGCGAAATCCGCATCGGGGTCGGCAAGCAGCAGGCCGTGGTGAAACTGGTCGCGCCACAGACGAAACCCGTTGAGGACCTCGAACCGCTGTCCTCGCACGCGCTGCGCCGCTTCCTGCGCGCGTACGCGACGCTGCCCGCGGCGCCGATCGCGGTCTACCTGCGGGGCTTCGCACGGGTCCAGCTGCGCGGCGAGCGGGCGGCCGAACTCGGCCTGGTGCGCGCGATGCTCTCGCAGCTCGCCTCGTTCCACTCGCCCAGCGACGTGGTCATCGCCGTGTGCACGGCCGACGAGCACCGCAGCGACTGGGACTGGGTGAAGTGGCTGCCGCACGCGCAGGACGACGATCGCCGGGACGGCGCGGGGCCGCTGCGCATGATCTCCGACAACGTCACCGAGCTGGAGTCGATGCTCGGCGGGGAGGTTTTCACCGAACGCCCCCGTTTCGAACCGTCGACTCCGATCACCGCCAGCGAATCGTTCGTCGTGATCGTGGTGGACGGGGTGACGATCCCCGCCGGGCACCGGTTCGCCGGTAGTGGCTACCGCAACGCGGTGGTGATCGACCTGAACGGCGCGCTGAAGTGGGTGGCCGACCGCTCGGTGCTGCACCTGGAACTGGACTCCGAGGAGATCCGCACCGTCAGCTTCGACCGGGCCGGGCGGGAGAGCACCAAGCCGCTGTGCAAGCCGGACGCGATGAGCTACGCGGCGGCCTCCGCGCTGGCCCGGTCGATCTCCCCGAACCGGGTCGGTACCTCCAACGACACCAGCGAACCGCTGGCGACCGACTACGAACTGGCCACGCTGGTGGGCATTTCGGATGCCCGGACGTTCGACGTGGACCGGCTGCGGCGCGGCCGGTCGGCCTGGCAGCGACTGCGGGTGCCGATCGGCATCGCAGGCAACGGCACGCCGATCGAGCTGGACATCAAGGAATCCGCCGAAGACGGCATGGGGCCGCACGGCATGCTGGTCGGCGCGACCGGTTCCGGCAAGAGCGAACTGCTGCGCACGCTGGTGCTCGGGTTGGTCACGACGCACACGTCGGAAGACCTGAACCTGGTGCTGGTGGACTTCAAGGGTGGCGCGGCATTCCTCGGGTTCGAGAAGCTGCCGCACACCTCGGCGGTCATCACCAACCTCGTCGACGAGCTCGAACTGGTCGACCGCATGAAGGACGCGTTGACCGGCGAGATGAACCGGCGTCAGGAACTGCTGCGCGCCGCGGGCAACTACAGCTCGCGACGGGACTACGAGAAGGCACGCCGCTCCGGTGTCCCGCTGGACCCGCTGCCCGCGCTGTTCGTGGTCGTCGACGAGTTCAGCGAAATGCTGGTCAGCAAGCCCGAATTCATCGACGTGTTCG
This sequence comes from Saccharopolyspora gloriosae, assembly GCF_022828475.1. Classification (GTDB taxonomy): domain Bacteria; phylum Actinomycetota; class Actinomycetes; order Mycobacteriales; family Pseudonocardiaceae; genus Saccharopolyspora_C; species Saccharopolyspora_C gloriosae_A. The sequence goes on from NZ_CP059557.1 coordinate 816,675, forward strand.
CGATGATCGGCCGCCTCGGCCGAAGCCTCGGCGTCCACTTGCTGCTGGCTTCGCAGCGGCTGGACGAGGGGCGCATCAGCAAGGTCGAAACGCACCTGTCCTACCGGATCGGGCTGCGCACGTTCTCCGCCATGGACTCCCGCGCGGTCATCGGTGTGCCGGATGCCTACGAGTTGCCCTCCACGCCAGGCAACGGCTACCTGAAGTCGGACACCCAGACCATCACCCGGTTCAAGGGCGCCTACGTCTCGGGTCCGTACCGGTCGCCGCGCAGGCAGCGCAGCCGGGAGGTGATCGAGGAACAGCTCGTTTCCTTCGGCGCCGACTACATCGAGCCCAGGGTGCGCCGCACCGAGGCACCCGTTGAGGAGAACGAGGAGAACGAGTCCCAGCTGTCCGTTGTGGACGTTCTGATCGACCGGCTGCAAGGGGTCGGCCCTGCCGCGCACCAGGTGTGGCTGCCGCCGCTGCGCGAAGCGCCGACCTTGGACGAGCTGCTGCCGCCGCTGCTGGACGAGCCGAACACGGGAATCCGCGTCGCCGAGCGCAAATCCCTGGAAGGGCTGCGCGTGGCGATCGGTCTGATCGACCTGCCCGCCCAGCAGCGCCGCGAACTGCTCCGGGTCGACCTCAGCGGTTCCGCGGGCAACATCGGCATCGCCGGTGGCCCGCAGAGCGGCAAGAGCACGCTGATCCGCACCATCATCACCGCGCTCGCGTTGAGCCACAGCGCGCGCGAGGTGCAGTTCTACTGCCTGGACTTCGGCGGCGGCACGCTGGCCGGGCTGCTCGGCCTGCCGCACGTCGGCAGCGTCGCCGGTCGGCTGGACCGCGACCGGGTCAGCCGCACCGTGCGGGAAGTGCTGAACCTGCTGACCCGGCGCGAACTGTTCTTCCAGAACAACGGTTTGGACTCGATGGCCGCCTACCGCAAGGAACGGCGCAACGGCAAGTTCACCGAAGACCCTTACGGCGACGTGTTCCTCGTCGTCGACGGGTGGTCGACCTTGCGCCAGGAATTCGAGGACATCGAAGAGCTCTTCAAGGACATCGCCACCCGCGGGCTCACCTACGGCGTGCACCTGATCATCGCTTCGCCGCGCTGGTCCGAGATCCGGACCTGGATGCGGGGCGTGCTCGGCACCAGGCTGGAGCTGCGGCTCGGTGATCCGATCGACTCCGAAGTGAACTCCCGCCTGGCCGCGAAGGTGCCGAACCTCCCCGGTCGCGGGCTCACCACCGAGAAGGAGAACTTCTCGGCTGCGTTGCCGCGCATCGACGGCAACCCGGACACCGACGACCTGGCCGAAGCGGTGCAGGACGTCGTTGACGCGATGACCGTTCCCGGTGCCCCGAAGGCACCGCCGGTCCGGTTGCTGCCCACCGAGGTCGCCGCGGCCGACCTGCCTGCGCCGAAGACCGGACCGCTCGGGGTCGCGCAGATCCCGCTCGGCCTGGACGATGTGGAGCTCGCCCCGCTGTGGCACGACTTCGACGTCGCACCGCACTTGATCATTTTCGGGGACACCGAGACGGGCAAGACCAACATGCTGCGCCACATCGCGCGGAGCGTCGTCCAGCACTACACCCCGGACAAGGCGCGCATCATGTTCGCCGACCTGCGTCGCGAGCTGTACAACTCGGTTCCGAAGGAATACCACCTCGGCTACTCGGTTGCCGGTGACAACTTCGGGCAGACCGTGAACGAAGCCGCCCAGCTGCTCACCAAGCGGCTGCCCGGGCCGGAGATCACACCGGAACGGCTGCCGAAGCGGGACTGGTGGCAAGGCGGTGAGTTGTACATCATCGTCGACGACCACGAGCTGATGGCCGGATCGGGCAGCAACCCGATGCAAGCGCTGAACTCGTTGCTGCCGCAGGCCGCCGACATCGGGCTGCACCTCATCATCGCCCGCAGCACCTCCGGCGCGAGCAGGGCGATGATGGACCAGACGATCCGGCGAATGTGGGACCTCGGAACACCGGTGGCCTTGTTGTCCTGCCCGAAGGACGAAGGCAGGTTCCTCGGCGACGTCCGGCCGAAGACCTTGCCGCCGGGCCGCGCCCAGTTCATCAACCGTCGCCGCCAGGTCCGCCTGCTGCAGACCGCGATGCTGGAGGAAGCAGGAACGCCGGCGCCCACCGGGTGAAACCACCGAGCCCCGGCCGGTCGTCCGACAGAGGTGGCGGTGACGCGTGGTCGCCGGGCACCAGGCCGACCGGGGCGACGGGCCGGGCGCGGGCAGCCGGCCGGTGCCCCGGCTTCGCCTGGGTGCGCCGTGGCGGCGCCGGGCGGTGTCCGCGGAGAACTTCGGGCCACGATCCGGAACTATCGGGACGGCCTCGGCCGGACCGGGCTGTTCCGGCGGGGGATTGTGCAACCGTGGCGGTATGAGCACGGATCTACCCGCCCGGATGTTGAGGCTGCTGTCATTGCTGCAGAGCAAGCGTGCATGGCAGGGGACGGAATTGGCCGGCCTGCTCGGCGTCACCGGCCGCACCGTGCGCCGGGACGTCGGGCGGCTCCGCGAACTCGGCTACCCCGTCGAGGGCACCACGGGAGTCGCCGGCGGCTACCGGCTCGCATCCGGAACCGCACTGCCCCCGTTGCTGTTCGACGACGAGGAAGCAGTGGCCGTCGCCGCCGCGCTCACCGCTGCGGGCGGCACCGTCACCGGGATCGAGCAGAGTTCCGCGCGGGCGCTGGCGAAACTCGAACAGGTCCTGCCGACGCGGCTGCACCACCGGGTCAGCGCGGTCGGTGCCACGAGCGCCACCGCGCTGCGCGGCGGGAGACCGCAGGTGGATCCGATGGTGCTGGCGGTGCTCGCCGCCGCCTGCCGCGACCGCGAGATCGTCACCATTTCCTACCGCGCGTACGACGCGGAGACCACCGAGCACAGCGTGGAACCGCACCACCTGCTCACCGGTCACCACCGCTGGTACCTCATCGGCTACGACCTGAACGGGGCGGACTGGCGCCTGTTCCGGCTGGACGGGCTCACCGAGCCCGCCTCCACCGGCCGCGGTTTCCCACCCCGCGAGCTTCCCGCGCCGAACCCCGCCGCCTACGTCACCGAGTCGCTCACCGCCGCGCCTCACCGCTACACCGTTGATGCCACCGTGGGGGCCTCGGCGGAGAGCGTGCACGCGGTGCTGTGCGGCCCGCTCGGCGGGATCCAGGCGTTGGACGACGACAGCTGTGCGGTGCGGCTCACCGCGGACTCGCTGGAGGACATCACGTTCGACGTGCTCGCGATGACCGCCGCGGCCGTGCCGTTCACCGTGGAAGCCCCTGATGAAGTGCGCAAGCACCTCATCGACGTCGCCGAGAACCTCGCTCGGGCCGTGGCGGGCTGAACGGCCGCTCAGCCGTTCGGCACGAGTCCGACGGGCGCGGTGAGGCGGTTGAACGCGTCGCCGTCGAGTTCCAGCGACTCGGCACGCCGTCGCCGATCCAGCGCGCGGCGCAGGCGGGGCAGCAACGCCCGGTCGGTCTCGGTGAGCTCGCCGCATCCGGGTTCCTCGTCGGCGCGGAGTTCCCGGAGCAGCAGCGCCGACGGTTCCGCCGGAACGGCCCGGTCCACCGCCAGGACCCGGAACCGGCTGCCCGCGGGGAACACGACCTCATCGACCAGTCCGTTCCGGTGGAACGCCGAGGCCCGCCGCGAGGACTGCGACCAGGCGATCACTTCGGTGCGCTGCTTCGAGTTCTGTGGCGCGGCGATCCGCGGTTCGGAGCTGGCGCTGAGGAACGCCGGTTCGGTGAGCAGCATGCCCACCTCGTAGGCGTCGAGCGCCGCCGCGTCGAGCAGCCGGAACACCGGACCCCGGTGCACCGGCAGCCGCCGCAGCCCGGACAGCAGGCAAGCCTGGTAGTCGCCGAGCTCGGTCCGGTCGCCGCGCTGGAGCGCCTCGTTCACCGCGGTCGCCCCGAAATCGTCGTCGCCGAGGTACACGTGCACGGCGACGAAGTCGCTCTTGGCCTCCTTCAGCTGTTCCTCGCGCAGCGCGGGGAACGTGGCGAGGGCCGTGTTCACGGAGGGCAGCGCGGCTTCGTACGCGTCGCCGAGGAGGTGGGCGAACGCGGTCCGCTGCGCCTCGGTGCTCTGGTGGTCCGGCCCGAACTCGGGCCGTGCTTCGGCGCGGATCCACGCCGGCCCGGCGCTCTCGGCGGGCTGCTCGCCGTCGGCCTGGCTCGGCGCTTCCTCGTCGGCGTGGGCGGTCGCGTTCGCCGTGGCGTTCAGGTCAGGAGGAACGGGTGCCGTTTCCGGTTTCGGGGCGGCGGGCGGCGCCGCCTGCTCAACGGGGTCCGGTGGCGCGGGGCGGTTCGGCGCGGGTTGCGACTCGCCGACCGGTCCGGACGAGGTGACGGGCATCGCCGAGGACGTCCTCGGCGGAGCCGGTGGCACGGGCGGGGCCTTGGGCGGTGTCGGCGGTCGCGCGGGGACGGCCGTGGTCGGCTCGGCGGCCGGAGTCGAGGGCGCGACCGTGCTCGCGGCGGCACCGAGGTGCGGAAGCCGGACCGTGCCGGGATCAGCGGAATCCGTCGACCGACCGGACGTGTCCCGCGCGACCGGCTCGGCGGCCTCGGCGCTCGCAGCGGCGGCAGGTTCCGCGGCGGTCGCGGAGTGCGGGCCGCCATCTCCCTGTTCTCGCGCGACCGGAGCGGAACCGTCGTCGCCGGCGGGCGAGGTGGCCACCGTCGCGGCGGAGGCGGCCTCCGATTCGGGAGTTTTCCGTTCCACCGCAACGGGTTCGGGCGCAACTTCGGTCTCGCCGACCGGCGCCGCAGCCGTCTTCGGGGAGTCGGAGTTCAGCGCCGCTTCCCGTTCGGCGGGCTTCGCCGCCGGCTCGGGAGCGGCGCCGGCGGACGTAGCGTGCTGGGCTCGTTCCTGCGCGGCTGCCAGCCGAGCCGCGGCAGCCGCGCGGCGCTTCGCGGATTCGCGGGACAACGGCGAGGCGCCCGGTTCCCGCTTCGGCAGGGCCTCGCGGGGGCGGGCGGCCTGCGCCTGGTTCGTCGCGGAACCCGGCGTGGTGGCGGACGTCGGCACGCCGTTCGTGATGGCACCGTTGTCCGCCGTCGCCGGAGCAGCGGCACCGGTCGTCTCGGCGGCCTGCGCGCTCGCCGTGGCGGTGGCGCCGGTGACCGCGGCCCGGTTCGCGGACTTCTCGACCGAGGCGCCGGGCGCCGCCGCGTCGCCACCGGCCACCACTACCGCGTCCGCCGCGCCGCGACCCGTCGTGCCGCTCGCGGCCGAAGCACCGCCGCTCACCGGCGAAGCGCCCACCGGCGTGCGCTGCGCCTTGGCGAACGTCGCCGAGGACGTCGCCGGAACCTGGGTCGGCACCGCGGTGTCCGCAGCGGCGACGGAGGCCACCGCCGTCTGGATCAACGACCGGGACAACCGCACGGTCGCGGAGGAGACCGGATCGGAGGCCGACACGGTGTTCGGCGCGGGCGGCACCGCGGGCGCGGATCCGTTCACGGCCTGCCCCGCTCCGGCAGCGGAGGTTTCCGCTCCGGAACCGGTCGCGCCCTGCTCCGCCCCGGTACCTTCCGGAGCCGTCGGCTCCCCTGAGATCTCAGCGGACTCGGCCACCCCGCCGGCGACCGGCGCCGAAGCGGATCCGGCCGCACCGGACTTCGCATCGGCACCCGAAGCCCGCCGAATGGCACCGCCGCTCGTCCCGGCGGCCTCCGCCGCGGCGGCTTCGGCCTCGGCTTCCGACCCGTACCCCCGCGCACGCGCGTGTTGCGGCGATACCAGCGGCGCCGTCAGCACCGACGGGAACGACACCCGCGGCGCCCACTCGCCGGCGGCGGACAGGATCTCCGAGCGCATCCGCTCGTCGGCCACCCCGAGCACCAGCACGCGCAGCCGGGCCAGCTGCTCCGGCGCCAGCCCGGCCAGCAACCGGTACAGCGCGACCTGGGTTCCTTCCGGCACCGGCGCGCACGGCCAGCCCAGCGACACCGTGAACCGGTGAGATTCGAACGCCAGCCGATCCGCCGCGCCGGGCTTGCCGAGATCGGCGGCGGGCAGCAACGTGAGCCCGGACGGCACCACTTTCGCCACGATCTCCTGCGGAACCGGCCGCGGCGACGGAGCTCCGCTCCACCGGTACACCAGCGGCCCCGGTGTCCAACCGCGCGGCGGTGGCCCCGCCAGCACCGGCGCCGTCGTGCCGGTGGGGGAGTAGCGCAGCATCGCAGGGAACGGCTGCCACACCGGATTGCCCGCCTCGTCGGCGATGTAGACGAACTCGGTGCGGGTGTCGTGGCGGACCAGACCGGTCGCGCTCACGACGTCGTGCTCGACGAGTTCGGCAAGCTTGCGCAGCCACTGGCTGGAGGCGGTGCGCGGATCGGCCGGCACCAGCTGGATGCGATCCAGCAGCGGCTTCGGGAACCGCCGCAGCAACGCGGCCACCTGGTGCGGAGCGATCAGCGGACCGCCCGGCGTGCCCAGCACCAACCTGGGATGCCACGCCGAGACCGCCACCGAATGGCTGAGCACGTCATCGGCGCTCACCGCCAAGCCGGCGGGCACCGGCCGGGTCTGCAGGCCGCCGTCGGCCACTTCGCCGCGCGGTAATTGCGTTTCCCACTCCGGCTGCGGATAGCGGGCGCTGTGGAACTCGCCGGGGCCGCCCTCGACGAAGCACATCCACCGGTGGTGATCCACGCCCGCGAAGATCGATCCGCCCGCGACGAAGGTCAACGGCCCATCGGGTGCGTACACCTCAGCGGTGAACTCGCGGGCGAGCTTCTGCGCCGTGGTCTTGCCCCGCCCGTCAGTGCGGCCCAGCCCGGACACGGCCAGCCAGAGGCGGGGTTTGGCGGAGGCGTCGACCCGCTGTTTCGCCGCCGCCGTCAACGCCATCCGGCAGGCCTGGCGCAGCGCGCTGCGGAAGGAGTTCGTGCGCACCGCGATCGAGGACGCCAGCACCAGTCCGTCCCCTGGCGCGACCGGAATCCCCTGGAACACCCGGCGTTCGGGTTCGTCGCCGTCTCCGTGCAGGATCAGCACCGTCGAGCCGTGCGCCTCGACGGACAGGTCGCGCACTCGCACGGGTCCGGGAACCTGTTCAGGCATCAACAGCTCTCGTTCTGCGCCGGGCGGTCACACCGTCGTCGTCACCGGAATTCAGCGAGCGGGCCGCCGGACTCGCGGAAGGAGGCGGTACCTCGGCGCGGCGGTCGGTGGGGGATTCCCACGCGGGTGCCTTCCTGGCGTGCCGCGCGCACCCATGATCGCATTTTTGCCGAACGGTGTCGTCGGTCATACCCCGAGCTGGGAACGAGGCGGTGAGTGCGAATTGCTCCGGGCCAGCTCACCGCGCTTCCGCCGGTGAGGGGCCGTCGTACCGGCCGTACGCGGCGCCGGAGCTCGTCGTCGCGGGATCGGCGCCGATCCCTTGCCCGAATCAGTTCGACGAGCCGCGCTCACGCGATCTCGGAAACTTCGCCCTCCGGGCAGCAGGGGCACTCCACGGACCGTTCTTGATCTTTTGTGACTCGACCGGATTTCAGCGAAACGATGCGATCGGAGTAGGCGACGGAGGTCGAATCGGCGGTGAAGAACACGACCGTCCGGCCGAATTCGGTGCAGCAGCGGCGCAAAAGCCGCAACAGGTGCCGGGCGGTGACCGCGTCGAGCGACTTCATCGGCTCGTCGGCGAGCACGATGTCGGGCTGTTGCACCAGAATCCGCGCCAACGCGATCCGGTGCCGCTCCGATGGGGACATCCGAGTCGGGCGTTGCGCCAGCAGGTCCCGCACCGCGAGAACGTCGAGCACCCTCTCCAGCAGCGCCGGATCGGGCCGGGTGCCGGAGACGTCGAACGGCAGCAGCACGTTGTCCAGCGCCGTGAGTTCGGGCAGCAGGTTGCTCTGCGGGAAGAGCATGCCGACGCGCTCGCGGCGGAACTCGGCCAGGTCGACCTCGCTGAGCGAGGCGAGGTCGGTGCCCTCGACGGACACGGTGCCGGACGTCGGCCGCTCCAGCCCCACCAGACAGCGCATCAGCACCGATTTGCCGGAGTTCGCCGCCCCGATCACCGTCGTGAACCGTCCCGGCACGATGCGCAGGTCCACCGCGTCCAAGGCCGTGATCTCTCGGCCTGGTCGACCGAAACGCTTGGTGACCCGCGAGGCGACCGCTCCGCCGCTCACCGGGATTCCTCCGGACATGTCGTCCTCCTCGCCGCTACGCCGGCCGCCGCTGCGGCCGGTCGTCTGACACGTTCACCCATCGCGGGTGCCGGGCGGATCAGCCCATCGGCCGGAAAGGTCTGCCACATCGGCGTACCAAGTGTGTGCTGTTCGTAGGACGCGCGAGCTGACCTGAAGTTGCTCGAACGCCCCTTTCCGGATCTTGCTCCGCGCGGTGGCGGGCGGCGAAAACCCGGCCGTGCCGAGGTTTTCGCGCACTGAGCACGAACGCCCGCGCCGTTGCGGCGGTGAGGGAGCCGGGCCGTCGGGGCGACGGCGTGCGCGGATCCGCATCCGCTGGATGGCCGAGGCCGAACGGTGTGGGCACCGACGCCGCGCTCATGATCGAGTGTGCTGCACGGGCCGCCCGTGCCCGGCACGCGCTCCACCCGCTCGATGCGCGCGCTACCAGCGATTTCAGAAGGATTCGCTCGGTTCGAGCGAGTGTTCGCCACGGCGATGTCCTGAGAGTTCAACGGGAGTTGGTCCGATCGCACCCCGTTCTCGACCTTCGGTCGACCGGGCGGGGAATCCGGCGACGGCCCGCGAGCGACACCGAGTCGCACCGCGCCGAAGCGTTGCATCGCGGCAGCGGGGAGGGGTTTCCGCGTCGTGGCGGCGATCCCGCGCTCGACCCGGAGATCTCCGAGGAGCCGCGCGGATCGTCTGCCTGCGCGCTTCGGCGAAAGTCCTGCCGATACCGGGGGCCGGCGGGGGACGGCGTTGGCCCGCGCCGGTGACCTCAGGCGGAAGCGGCGAGCCAGGCGGAGCGGCCTGCGTTCGTCGGCACCCAGCAGCCCTTGGTCTGGGCTGGGGGGTCCGCCTCCGGGTTTTCCAGCGCCAGCGCCGCTTCGATGACGTCGGTCGCCTGCCCGGTGGTCCGCCACAGGACGGTTTTCGGGAACAGCACGTCCGGTTCGTCGCCGGGGATGCGGGCCGCGTCGGCGTCGTCCTCGCCGTAGAGCTGCACGATGTCGATCACGCCGTGGTGCACTCGGATGCCGACGACGGCGATCAGGGTGCCGTTCGAGTCACGAGGGTGCGCGAAGTGGAAGTCGCGGGCGATGAGTGCCTGCAAGCCGTCCGTTATGTCTTTCATGACGCCACCGAAGGTCTATGCGCGAACGCTGGTCGAATGCTGGTGAGAGCGCTGACGGGTTAGACGATCAAGTCATCGAACTCGCCGTCCTTGGCTCCCGACAGGAAGGCCGCGATCTCGTCTCGGGTGTAGATGAGAGCGGGGCCGTCGGGGTAACGCGAGTTGCGGACGGCGATCTCCCCGTCCAGCAGGGAGGCCAGCTCCACGCAGTTGCCCACCGAACCGCTGTAGGCGCTCTTGCGCCAGGCGGCGTCGGCAAGGTGCCCCGCGGTCATTCCGTTTCGGATCTCCGGCATCGAAGGCCCAGCCTTTCCCCGACTTGCTTGCAACGACCAAATGCACGTGCATGCGGCCGTGCAGGGACCGTATCACTGAACGTTGAAATCATGAATGCACGTGCAGGCGCACGGGAGCGAGGGTCGGTGACGGTGCGCACAGATTCGACCACGCAGCGTCGAAGCTCTGCAGCGCCAATCGCAGATTAATCCTGCTTACGGCTGTGTGCACGATCCGCCATCGGCGCCGGGCGCGTAACAGCCCAGGCGATAATGTGACCTAACTCTCTTTGTAGAGAGCCTTGCGGGCGGCTTGCAGGGTCTTCCGGGTCGCCTCGGGGGTCTGTGCATCGACCGCGAGCCGGTGACTCACCTTGCTGTACAACTCGACGTCCTCCGGCTTGTCCAAGTACAGCGCACCGGAGAGGTGTTCGAGGTAGACGATGTCCGGGATCTCCTGCTCGGCGAACCGCAGGATGGTGAACGCGCCCTCGGCCCCGGACCGGCCCAAATCGAGCGGCAGTACTTGCAACGAGATCGTCGGCAGCTTGATCACCTCGAGCAGGTGGTCGATCTGCTCGCGCAGCACGTCCACGCCGCCGATCGGCCGGTGCAGCACCGACTCGTCGATGACCGCCCAGAGCCGCGGCGCGTTCGGCTGGGTGAACAGCCGCTGGCGATGCATCCGCAGCCGGACGCGGCGCTCCACCTCGTCCTCGACGGCCTCCGGCCTGCCCTGGCTGGAGATCGCCCGCGCGTAGGTCTCGGTCTGCAGCAGGCCGGGCACGAACTGGATCTCGTACGTCTGGATCCGGGAGGCGGATTCCTCCAGTCCCACGTAGTCCTGGAACCACGACGGGACGAGGTCGCTGTAGCGGTGCCACCAGCCGGGCTGGTTGGACTGCCGGACGAGTTCGAGGAAGGAGCCGCGCTCGGACTCGTCGGTGACGCCGTAGAGGGTCAGCAGGTCGGCGACATCGCGTTCCTTGAAGCCGACCCGCCCGAGCTCCAGCCGGCTGATCTTGGAGCCGGAGCCGCGGATCTCGTATCCGGCGTCCTCGCGGGAGATTCCGCTGGCTTCGCGCAACCGACGCAGCTGGCTACCCAGAACCAGGCGACGAGCGGTGGGGCCGCCACTCGCGGCACCATCCGTGGTCACGTCCAGACCTCCCGCATTCCATACGGTCGTTTCGACACAACGTCATGACTCAGGTACGCACCGTTGCCCGACGTGGCAGTCTAGCTCATCACACTGCACTACCTACGAAAGTTGTGAGCCGTTCCAACCGGTCGCGCACGCCATGATCAACGTCTTGCCGAATCCCCAGTTACTGCAATGTGGGGAAGTCTCCCCGTAGAGCCTCGGCGAACGCAACGTCGGTTCGTCGGTGCCGATCGTTACGCTCGTGCTCGTGTTCACCGTCTCGACCGTCAACGTCAACGGATTGCGCGCCGCCGCGAAAAAGGGCTTCATCGAGTGGCTGGCCGGAACCGAAGCCGACGTCATCTGCATGCAGGAGACCCGCGCCGAACCGGAGCAGCTCAGCGCCGCCGTCCGCGAGCCCGAAGGCTGGTATCCGCTGCTCGCGCCCAGCTCGGCGAAGGGGCGCAGCGGTGTCGCGCTGTACTCCCGCGCGGAACCGGCGGCCTCCCGGATCGGCTTCGGCAGCGCCGAATTCGACGACAGCGGGCGCTACGCCGAGATCGAGCTCCCCGGTGTGGTCGTCGCCAGCCTCTACCTGCCCAGCGGCGAGGTCGGCACGGAACGCCAGGACGAGAAGGAACGGTTCATGGCGGAATTCCTGCCCTACCTCGAATCCTTGCGCGCCCGCGCGAGCGAGGCGGGGAAAGAGGTCCTCGTCTGCGGGGATTGGAACATCGCGCACCGCGAGATCGACCTGAAGAACTGGAAGGCCAACCAGAAGTCCGCGGGTTTCCTGCCCGAGGAACGGGAATGGATGAGCCGCGTCTTCGACGAACTCGGTTACGTCGACGTCTTCCGCGCCCGCAATCCCGAAGGCCCCGGCCCGTATTCGTGGTGGTCCTACCGCGGCAAGGCTTTCGACAACGACTCGGGCTGGCGGATCGATCTCATCGCCGGTTCGCCCGACCTGGCGAGCCGCTGCAAGGACGCCTACGTGGAGAAGGCCCCGAGCTATGACAAGCGCTGGTCCGACCACGCCCCGGTGACGGCGGTCTTCGACGTGGTGTGACGTCTCGATCTCCGACGCGGATCTCGCAACCGTCGCTCTTCGGACGACCGGCCTGTCGGTCGGCGGTGCCAGAATGCCGCGGACCGCGTTGGAGGGACTCCGCCATGACCGTTTACTTGCTCGTGCCCGGCGCCAACCATGGCGGTTGGTGGTACGCCCCGCTGGTCGAAGCGCTGGAGGGAGCGGGGCACACCGCTGTTGCGGTCACGCCACATGGTCTGGACCCTGACGCCGAGCTGCCGCGAAGGGTGATCACCTTGGATGACCACGTGGCCCAGGCGGTCGAGGCGTTGCGAGCTGTGCCCGTTGAGGCAACAGCGGAGCAGGGCAGGGACGCGGTTCTCGTCGGCCACAGCTATGGCGGCAGCATCATCAGCGGTGTCGCCGATGCCGAGCCCGATCGAATCCGAGCGCTCGTGTATCTCGATGCGCTGGTGCCCGAGGACGGTGACTCATGTTGGTCCATGACCAACGATGAGGAGCACGCCTGGTACATCAGCGAGTCGGCTCGCACCGGAGCCTTTGTCGACCCGCTTCCCTTCTTCGATGAGCGGGCTCGTCCGCATCCGCTGGCCACCTTGATGCAGGCCTCCAAGCTGACGGGAGCGTGGCGACGGGTACCGGTGAAGCACTACGTCGAGGCGACGGACTGGCCGGGGCCATCACCGATGGCCGCCATGACGGCTCGGGCGCGCGCCGACGAGGAGTTCACCGTGCACTCCTGGGAAACCACGCACAACGTCATGGCGGAAGGCCCCGACCGCGTACTGGCTCTCATCGCGAATCTCTGACGCCCGCCGGCGATGGGGCTTTCGACAGCCTCAGTCGACTGGCGGATCGACTACCAGGTGGCGACGCCCGGCCTGGTCGAGCACGCCGTCGACGCCTGGGTCGAACGAGCGCTCTCCTCCGGCAAGCGCTGGCGCGACCACGCCCCGGTCACGGTGTCGTTCGACCTGTGATCGTCCGGTTGCGGGCGCAAGCATGGGCCGGTGGCGGGGTTCATGGATTCGTCGGGTGCTCGTCGCGAGTTCGGCGCGGGGTGATGGGCGGCCGAGCGAATATCCGTGGGTTCGGGAAATTCGGTTGCCGTTGAAGTGGGTTCGCGGCGAGGATCACCTCATGACCAAGCCTCGGCATCGGGCGGATTTGTTCTTGGATCCGGCGGTGGATCCGCGGGAGAACGGTGCGCCGGTGGGGGATGAGCGGGCGACGCTCGTCGAGTTCCTGCGGTATCAGCGGTTGACCTTGCGGATCAAGTGCGAGGGGCTCGATGCCGAGCAGCTCGCTCGCCGGGCGGTGGAGCCGTCGACGATGTCGCTGCTCGGGCTGGTGCGTCACCTCGCCGACGTGGAGCGCGTCTGGTTCCGTCGACGGTTCGCCGGTCAGGACGTGCCCACGCGCTACCAGACCGCGGACGAACCCGACGGCGACTTCGACGGTGCCGTGGCCGATCAAGCGGTCGCGGACGAAGCGTTCGCGGCTTGGCGGGAGGAGATCGCCTTCGCCGAGCGTTTCGCGGCCGATACCGAACTCGACTTCGTCGGGCATGACGGGAGCGTGCGATCGCTGCGCGAGCTCCTGGTGCACATGATCGAGGAGTACGCCCGGCACAACGGCCACGCCGACCTGCTGCGCGAACGGATCGACGGGCGCATCGGCGAGTAGCGCGGACGATGTTGACCGCAGCGGCGCGCGCTGACGGGCGACGAGGACCGCGCGGGTGGTTGATCGGACTTCGGCGATGTCAACCTGGACCGGTGGACTTCGAAGATGAACTGATCGCGCAACGCAACCCGCTGCCCGATGCCGTCGGTGGCAGGTTGCGGGAGCAGCTCGTGTTCCTGGCCGAGGTGGACAAGCTCAAGACCGTGCTGCGGCGGTCGCCGCTGGCCGCCGCCGATCGGCGGGAGAACGACGCCGAGCACTCCTGGCACCTGGCGTTGATGGTGGCGGTGCTGGCCGAGCACTCCGACGAGGTGATCGATGTCGGCCGCACCGTCCAGCTCGTTGTGGTGCACGACCTGGTCGAGATCTACGCCGGTGACACGCCGCTCTACGACGACGAAGGCCGGGAAAGCCAGCAACAGCGGGAGATCGCGGCCGCGGACCGCTTGTTCGGGCTGCTGCCCGACGACCAGGAGCGGTACTTCCGCGAACTGTGGGACGAGTTCGAGGCGCGGCGTTCACCGGAGGCGCGATTCGCCAAGGCGATGGACCGGGTGCAGCCGCTGCTGCTGAACTGGCTCGCCGGCGGCGGGACGTGGCGCACCCCCGGCGTCACCGCGGACACGGTCCGGGAACGCAAGGCCGTGATCGGCGAGGCGTCCGATCCACTGTGGACGGCAGCGCGGTCCCTGATCGACGAAGGCGAACGGCGCGGCTGGGTGGCGCCGGGAGAGGAACGGCCGGACTGAGGCCGATCGGTCGGTGATTCCGGCGGTCGATGGTACGGCGAATTCGCCCGCTCGACGGGCGGGACCGCGCCGGTGCGCCCTCCGCAGCAGGCGCACCGGCGCCCGGATCAGCCGACCGCGTCGAGGGCGTCGATCAGACCCGCGCCGTAGAAACCGGCGCCGGTCTCGCCGCCCTCGCACACCGCGTCCGGTTTGCCGTCGCCATCGGGGTCGTAGGCCGTCGGGCACGGCAGCGCGTCCGCCTGCCCGGACAGCGCGCCCGTCGTCTGCGGCGCGTTCCACTCCGGATGAGTGCTGCGCAGCAACGCCACCACGCCCGCCGCGTGCGGCGACGCCATCGAGGTGCCCTGCATCCAGCCCCAGCCGCCACCGGGGACGCTGGAGAGGATCCGGCCGTTCGCCGACGGCGTCTGCGGAATCTGCTTCGCGTCGCCGCCCGGTGCGGTCACCGTCGTCGAACCCAAGCCGTAGTTGGAGAAGTACGACTTCACCGAGTCCACGCCCACCGAGGACACGGTCACCACGCCGGGCAGTTCACCGGGCAGCACGGTGCAGTCGTGGCCGGTCTGCCGATCCTGCACCGGGCCGCCGTTGTTCGGGCTGTTGGTGTCGTGGATCGGCTGCGACAGGTCCCAGCCGCTGTTGCCCGCGGCGGCCACGTTCACCACGTCGTGGCCCGCCGCGTAGGCGACGGCCCGACGCACCGCTTCGGCTCCCGCGCGCTGATCGGGGTCGTTCTCGCACCACAGGTACCAGGGGTCGACGAAGTACGAGTTGTTCGTGACGTCGAAACCGTGCTCGGCGGCCCAGATGAAGCCGCACACCGCGTATTCGGGATAGATGAACCCGTCGTCGTCGATCACGCGCACCGAGGCGAGGCCTGCGTCCGGCGCGACGCCCGCGACGCCGACTCCGTTGCGGGCCGCGGCGATCGTGCCCGCCACGTGCGTGCCGTGCGCCTGGGTGTCGTCCTGCGGAGCCCACGCCTCGACGGCGGTGTTCGGAATGCCCTGATCGGCGCAGCTCACCGACTTCGACAGGTCCAGATTCGGCTTCAGGTCCGGGTGTTCCGGGTCGATGCCGTAGTCGAGCACGCCGACGGTGACGTCCTCGCTGCCCTGGGAGATCGCGTGCGCCTGATCGGCCTTGATCAGCGGCAGGTCCCACTGGTCGGTTTCCAGCGGCTCTTGCCCGCTCACCGCGGCGGGGCGCGGGTCGGCGGTGCCCTCCAGCTGCTCCAGCCTGGTGCTCGGTGGGGCGGGCGGTAGTTGTTCGGCGAGGTTGCGGCTCGCTCCCGCCTGGTCCACCGCGGGTTGCGTGCGCACGGCGGCGGCGAAGCCCGGATCGGTGGAGGTCGCGACGACCACGCCGATCTGCGGCCAGCTCTGCACCACGGTGCCGCCGACGGCGCGCACCGAGTCCTCGGTCGAACGCAGGCCGTCACCCGTCGGCCCCAGGACGACGAAGTGCGCGGGCGCGGCAGCCTCGGCCGCCGTCGCGGCGGGCGCTGAAACGGGTGACGGAACGGCGGCGACGGCCGGGATCAGCAGGCTCAACGCCAACGCGGAACCCGCGATGCGCAGGGATTTCCCGGGCATTCGCGATGTCGATCGATGTGGTGACACGTGTCCTCCCACGGCACGCTCGTACCGAGCGATCAGTGAATGATCGTCGGATACTCCGCCTATCCGGGGATCTTGGGTAGGGCGAAAAGGAGTAATCCGGCGTATTCGAGGTGTGCGCTCGGTGACGTTCCGAGGACTCGTGGTGATCGCTGAGCTCGCCGCGTTGAGGCTCCTCCGTTCCGGGGAGAGCTCTTAGGGCGAATGCGCCAACGCCTTGCCGGTCTTGCCGTCTACCAGAGTTATGGCACTCGTCACGGGTGGAACCGTGTTAATTCATCGCATCGTGCGAGCAAGTCCCGCTCACCAGCTGCGATCAGTGATGATCGTCGGTTCGGGTACCCGCTGCGGCCACGCTTCAGGGGGTAAATAGGATCTTTGCGTTGTGGCCGGTTTACGCAACGCGACTGTGGTGTTCACTTGCGATCGGTACGGTCCGCAACCGGATCGAGAGTTCTGTGACCCGTACGGGTTAACCGTTAAGGGAGGCAACGCTCGTGCGTAGCCGATTTACTCGCGTGACCGCGCGAGGATTGGTAGTGGGGCTGTTGATGGCCACCACGATCCTGGGTACCGCCACCGCGCAAGCCGCGGGCGGTGACCGGATCCTCGCGCAGGACAACATCTTCGAGTTCGCGGCGACCCCGGTCGGTCTCGCCGCCGTCGGTTTCGGGGTCGTGGGCATGCTCGCCGGCGTGCTCCGCCGCAAGAAGATCGAGATCCAGCCGGAGAACCAGCGCAAGGGCTGACCGCGAGCGCGCTCACCGCCGAGATGCGCGACCCGGTCCCCCCGACCCGGTGGACCTTGCGAGAATCAACGGGTGAGCAGCGACGACTCGGCCACCCAGAGCCCGCGTAATTCCGCAGCAGGCGACTCGGCGACGGGACGCGGTCCCCGTGTCCTGTCGGGCATCCAGCCCACCGCCGACTCCTTCCACCTCGGCAACTACCTGGGCGCACTGCGGTCCTGGGTGCGGATGCAAGCCGACCACGACGCCTTCTACTGCGTCGTCGACCTGCACGCGATCACCGTCGCGCAAGATCCGGAGCTGCTGCGCAAGCGCACCCGCGTCTCCGCGGCGCAGCTGCTCGCGCTGGGCATCGACCCGGACGCGTCCACCTTGTTCGTGCAGAGCCACGTGCCCGAGCACGCCCAGCTGAGCTGGGTGCTGGAGTGCCTCGCGGGCTTCGGCGAGGCCGGGCGGATGACGCAGTTCAAGGACAAGTCCGCCCGCCAAGACGCCGACCACATCAGCGTCGGACTGTTCACCTACCCGGTGCTGCAGGCCGCGGACATCCTGCTGTACCAGGCGAATCAGGTTCCCGTCGGCGAGGACCAGCGCCAGCACCTGGAACTCACCCGCAACCTCGCGCAGCGGTTCAACTCCCGCTACGGCGACACCTTCACCGTGCCTTCCGCGCACATCCCGAAGGAAGCCGCCAAGATCCAGGACCTGCAGGATCCGTCGGCGAAGATGAGCAAGTCCCAGCCGAGCGGCGTCATCGACCTGCTGGAGGAGCCGAAGCGCTCCGCGAAGAAGATCCGCTCCGCGGTCACCGACAACGAGCGCGAGATCCGCTACGACCCGGAGAACAAGGCGGGCGTGAGCAACCTGCTCGCGATCCAGTCCTCGCTCACCGGCGGCTCCATCACCGAACTCGAGGCCGAGTTCGAGGGCAAGGGCTACGGCGACCTGAAAAAGGCCGTCGGCGAGACCTTCGTCGAGTTCGCGACACCGTTCCAGGAGAAGGTCAACGGCTACCTGGCGGACCCGGCCGAGCTCGACAAGGTGCTGCGCCGGGGAGCCGAGCACGCGCGGGAGGTGGCCACGGAGACGCTGCGGCTCACCTACGACCGCGTCGGCTTCCTGCCGCCTCTGCGCTGAGGAGATCATTCAGCGGTAGCCTCAGGCCCGTTCGGGGCAGTCCCGGATGGGCCTGGAGGTGAATCCGTGACGGATCGCAGTCAACCGGCGCGCAGCGCCACACCCGGTGATGGCGCCCCCGGACTGCTGGAACGGTTGCGGCGGGACCATCCCTCGCTGGACCGGTTGATCCGTGCGGCGGCGCGGTATCAGAACCAGTACGGCGACTACTACGCCGCCGCGATCACCTACTTCAGCGTGCTCGCGCTGGTGCCGCTGCTGATGATCTCGTTCGCCGCCGCCGGTTTTGTGCTGGCGGGCAACCCGGACCTGCTGGACCAGCTGCGCCGGTCGATCACCGAGGCGATCCCGAACCCGGAGATGAGCGGCATGCTCAACCAGGTCGTGGAACAGGCGATCGAGCAGGCGGGAGCGGTCGGGATCGTGGGCCTGCTCGTGGCGCTGTACTCGGGGCTCGGCTGGATGACCAACCTGCGCGAGGCGTTGACCGCGCAGTGGAGCCAGGACCAGCAGGCGCCGCCGATGCTGAAGCGGCTCGGGTCGGACCTGCTGTCGCTGTTCGGGTTGGGGCTGGCGATGGCGATCTCGTTCGGACTCAGCGCGATCGGCGGCGGCGCGGGGCGCGCGCTGTTCGGGTTGCTGGGCATCGGGAACACGCTGCCCGCGCGGATCGTGCTCAAGGTGCTCGCGATCCTGTTGTCTCTGCTGGCCGGCTGGCTGGTGTTCACCTGGGTGCTGGCGCGGCTGCCGCGCACTCCGGTGACGTTGCGCAGCGCCATGTGGGGCGGCCTGTTCGCCGCGGTCGGTTTCGAGGTGCTCAAGCAGGTCGGAGTGATCTACCTGGGCAGCGTCACCGGCTCTCCCGCGGCCGCCGCCTTCGGCCCGATCCTGGGCCTGCTCGTGTTCGCGTACCTGACCTCGCGCTTCATCCTGTTCGTCACGGCCTGGACGGCTTCAGCGGCGGAGAACGAACAACGCGCCCTGCCGGAGCCGCCCCCGCCGGCCGTGATCCGCCCGGAGGTGCGGGTCCGCAAGTCCGGCCGTGCCACGACCGTCGGCCTGTTCGGCCTGGGCGCCGTGCTCGGCTGGACCCTCCGCCGACGCCGCTGAGCGCGGTATTCAAGAGTCCGTGCGGCAATCGCCGTCCTGTCGGCGGCGACGCCGCCGAGGTTCCGCTGAGCGGCCGCCGATGCAGGTCATGCTGAAACGGCTCCACACCACGTGATCACTCGGACGGGCTAGGTAGTACTCGGGTAATCGCACTGCTTCGCCTCGAAGCGAGTCCCGGCATTCTCGTTTGTAGGAGTTGGTGGCGGGTGGCTCCGGTTGACCTTCGGACCACCCTCACGGTGCGACCCCGAACCGGTCACCGACTCCGGCCCCGTGCGGTGGCCACCGCACGGGGCGCGCGGCTCCCCGGCCCTGCCCCGAACCGGGCCGGGCGAGCCGTTTCTCCTGCTGAATCCCGGTTCTTCGTCCGGTAGGCGACCGCGGGATCAGGGATGGTCGGTTGCGTGATCGGCAGCGCGACGGGCGGCGGCGAGCTTGGCGCGGCGCCTGCGCAGCACGGCGAACGCACCGGCCACCACGATGATCAGCACCGCCAGCACGGTCAGCGGTCCGCCGACGGTGCCGTACATCGGTGAGGTCGGCTCGTCCACGTCGGCCGCGGCCTGCGGTCCCGGTTCCTGCTCGGCCTCCGATGTCGGCGACGGCTCGGTCACCAGCTCACCCACCGACGCGTCGCGCGGCAGCGAGAATCCGTAGTCGAGCAGGTCCATCGTGTACTTCGACTGCCGGACCGGCTTGTTCTCCCCGCGCAGCAGCACCGCGACCAGCCGCCTGCCGTCGCGTTCGGCCGCCGCGATGAAGGTGTGCCGCGCGTCGTCGGTGAAGCCGGTCTTGCCACCGAGCGCTCCCGGGTAGTTCCACAGCACGGCGTTGTCGCTTTCCACCGGCACCGGCGGCCCGCCCGGTTTGCCGGGCAGCTGGATCTCCCGCGTCGCCTCGGCTTTCGCGAACTCGGGGTGCTCCATCGCGGCGCGGAAGATCAACGCGAGGTCGTAGGCGGAGGTGCTCATCCCCGGACCGTCCAAACCGGACGGTGTGGCGGTGCGAGTGTCGTGCCCGCCGATCTCGGCGGCGAGCGCGTTCATCTTCGCGACGGTCCGATCAACGCCGCCGAGTTTCATCGCGAGCGCGTGCGCGGCGTCGTTGCCGGACTGCATGATCAGACCGGCCAGCACTTGCCGCACGGTGTAGTCGACGCCGGGTTCGAGCCCGACGCGGCTGCCTTCCTGGTCGGCGTCGGCCTGGGTCGCGACGATCCTGTCGTCCAGGTCGAGTTCGCGGATCGCCACCAGCGCGGTGAGCACTTTGATCGTGGAGGCCGGGCGGTGCCGCGCGTGCGGATCGCGGGCCGCCACGACCTCACCCGTGTCCAGGTCGGCCAGCACCCAGGACTGGGCGGCGATCGGATCGATCGGTGCGGGTGCGGCGCCGCGTGGCGTGACCTCCCCGCATTCGCCGAGCCGCGGGCCGCCGACGGGCTCGTCCGGGATCGGCAGCGGTTCCGGAGCGGGCACTCCCGGCGGCGGGACCTCGGAGGTGTCCACCGCCGCCGGTGGCGCCGCGGCGTCCGGACAGCTCGCCTGCGCGGGCGCCGCGGCCGCGGCCAGCGGCGTCAGCCCGAGCAGCAGGAGCGCGGCGCAGCCTGCCGTGGCGAGCCGCAGGCCCGCCGAGCTCGTCCGGTGGGTCGACCGCGACCCATGTTCAGAAAACGATCTGCGCTGATCCACTGACGCTCCCGAAGCTTTCGAGGTGTTCGGCGCGAATGCCGGATTTCTCGACGGAAACGGGGGCGTTGTGCGGACCGGGGCGACCGGGCGGTGAGCTCTCACGGGCACGAACTCAGGCTAGCGAACGCGGTTCCGCGATGATCCCCGGTAGGCGGAGATCATCGTGCGCACGGTGTACGAGCGGCCCCCGCGATCACGGCCCCCGGCACCGGAACCGCGCCGGTGCCGGGAGACCTGGACCACCTGCGGACCGGGCCGTGCGAGGACGGCCTCGAAGCGGGTCGATACTGGTCGGCGTGACGCTCTCCCGCCGTACCGCCCTGCTCCTGCTCGCCTTCGGCGTCTGGTCCTGGCTGCTGTGGCCGACCTTCTTCCGCAACATCTGGGTCAGCGAGAACTCCTGGCAGGCCGGCTCGCCGACCCCGTACCTCCTCGCGCACCTGGTGATCGCCGCGGTGTCGCTGGTGCTCGGCACCGCCATCGGGATCCTCGGCTGGAAGGCCTTCCGCGCCACCCGCTCCTGAACCGGGCGCCAACCTCCGGGCGACGGGGTGTGCGGCGACTGCTCGCCTCGGAGCATGGCGAGGGTCAGCACTCCGCCGCCGATTCCCCAGCCGCCATCGGCGACGTCCTCCACGAGGACGACGGTGGTGGTGCGGGCCTGTTCGCCGTAGATCTCGACGTACAGGTCGGTGACGCGGTGCACGAGCCGTTCCCGCTGCGCGGCGTCAGCGATCCGGCGGGCACTTTCAGGTTGGCGAAGGGCGCGGCCTCTCCGCTGACCTGTTGATCACTTGCCGTTCGGGTCGGCGGCGTTGAGCGCGGCCACCACCTGGTCGTAGTCGCCGCGCGCCTCGCCATAGCGGAGGAACTTCACCCGCTCGACCAGGACTTCCCGCGCTTCGGGCCGGGATTCGAGCAGGGCCATGACCTCGTCGGCGAACTCGTCCAGCGGCATCGCGTGCGCGCTGTCGCGCTGCCCGGGCAGCAGGTCGGTGCGCACGGCAGGCGGCGCGAGCTCCTGCATCCGCACGCTGGTGTCCGCCAGCTGCAGCCGCAGCGACTCGGTGAGCATGTGGATCGCGGCCTTCGACGCGTTGTAGCTGGGCGTGGCGCGCAGCGGGCTGAACGCCAGGCCGGAGGACACGGTGAGGACGGTGGCGTCCGGCCGCGCCTGCAGATGCTCGATGAACTCGGCGATGAGCCGGATCGGGCCGAGCACGTTCGTGGTGATGATGTCCTCGGCCGATTCGAGGAAACCGGCGGGCGCGTGCCAATCCTCGACGCGCATGATCCCCGCCATCGGGACGAGCACGTTGAGCTCGGGGTGCCGCGCCAGCACCTCGGCGGAGGCGTCCCGGATGCTCGCCGGGTCGGTGGTGTCGATCCGCACGGTGCTGATGCCGGGGTTCTCGGCGGCGATCCGCGCGAGCAGTTCCTCGCGGCGACCGCCGATGATGACGGTGTTCCCCTTGGCCTGGAGGCGCGTCGCGAGAGCGAGGCCGATGCCGCTGCCGGCCCCGGGGATGAAGATGGTGTTCCCACTGATGTGCATGCCACGAGTCTCAGCGCACGGCGCCCGCGCGTGCAGAGATCGGTTATCGGGGGATCCGCGGTCCCTGGTCGGCGACGGCGGCCGGAGTCATGCTGGTGGCATGGACCGAGCCGCACTCGCCACCTTCCTGGCCCGCCGCCGGGAGGCGTTGCGCCCCGCCGACGTCGGCCTGCCCCCGGGCGCGCGCAGGCGCACACCCGGGTTGCGGCGGGAGGAAGTGGCGTCGCTGGCCGGGATGTCCACGGACTACTACACGCGGCTGGAGCAGCGCCGCGGCCCGCACCCGAGCGCGCAGCTGTTGACCGCGCTGTCCAGGGCGCTGCGGCTGACCGGTGACGAGCGGGACTACCTGTTCCGGGTGGCCGGGCACAACGCCCCGACGCCGGTGCTCGCGGGGACGCACGTGGCGCCCGCGCTGCTGCGGGTCCTGGACCGGCTGGACGACACCCCGGCGATGATCCTTTCCGCGCTGGGGGAGACGCTGGTGCAGAACCGGATGGCCTGCGCCCTGCTCGGTGACCGCTCCGGGTACACCGGGCCGGCCCGCAGCGAGGTCTACCGCTGGTTCACCGACCCGGAGCACGAGCGCCGGATGTACCCGGAGGACGACCGGGACCGGCAGAGCCGCGCGCAGGTCGCGAACCTGCGCAACAGCTACGGGGCGATGGGCGACGCCTCCGCCGCCGGTGAGCTGGTGCGCGCGTTGCAGCGGGAGAGCGCGGAGTTCGCCGAGCTGTGGCAACGCCACGAGGTCGCGAAGCGCTTCGCGGATCACAAGACCCTGCTGCACCCCGAACTCGGGCCGATCGAGCTGGACTGCCAGGTCCTGTTCACCGAAGACCAGTCCCAAGCCCTGCTGGTGCTCACCGCGGCCCCGGGCACCGAAGGTCACGCCAAACTCGAACTCCTGGGCGTCGTGGGCCACGAACGTTTCACCGAGGCGCAGTGACCGGCGAGTCGTGCGCTTCCACGAGGCGAATTCGGCCGCTGAACGACAACGGCGCCCGGCTCCGGGAGGGAGCGGGCGCCGTTGTCGTGCTCGGGGTCAGCGGCGGCGGAACATCAGGGCTCGCTTGACCTCTTGGATCGCCTTGGTGACCTGGATGCCACGCGGGCAGGCGTCCGTGCAGTTGAACGTGGTGCGGCAGCGCCACACGCCGTCCACGTCGTTGAGGATGTCCAGGCGCTCCTCGGCGGCCTCGTCGCGGCTGTCGAAGATGAACCGGTGCGCGTTGACGATCGCCGCCGGGCCGAAGTACGAACCGTCCGACCAGTACACGGGGCACGAGGTGGTGCACGCCGCGCACAGGATGCACTTGGTGGTGTCGTCGAAGCGCTCGCGCTCGGCGACGGACTGGGTGCGCTCCCGCGTCGGTGCGTTGCCCGAAGTGACCAAGTACGGCTTGATCGCCCGGTACGCCTCGAAGAACGGCTCCATGTCGACGAGCAGGTCCTTGTGGACCGGCAGGCCCTTGATCGGCTCGACGCTGATCGTCGTCTCACCGTTCTTCGAGAGCAGGTCCTTCATCAGGACCTTGCACGCCAAGCGGTTGACGCCGTTGATGCGCATCGCGTCCGAGCCGCAGACACCGTGCGCGCACGACCGGCGGAACGTCAGCGAGCCGTCGACGTACCACTTGATGTAGTGCAGCAGGTTCAGCACGCGGTCACTGGGCAGCGCCGGGATCCGGAAGGACTCCCAGTGCAGGTCCTCGTCGACCTCAGGGTTGAACCGCTGGATGCGGACCGTGACCATGGTCGCGCCCTCGGGGATCGGCGGTGCGTCCGAAGGCAGGTCGGTGGTCTGTTCGGTGTTCGTGACGGTTGCGGTCATCAGTACTTACGCTCCATCGGCTGGTACCGGGTCACGACGACGGGCTTGTAGTCCAACCGGATGTCGGACTGGAAGCCGGTCAGTCCCAGTGGCGCGTTCGGATCCTCGGCGTCGGGCAGCTGCTTGTACGACATGCTGTGGCGCATGAAGTTCGTGTCGTCGCGGGCGGTGTAGTCCTCGCGGGCGTGCCCGCCGCGGGACTCCTTGCGCGCCAGCGCCGCGTGCACCAGCGACTCCGCGAGGTCCAGCAGGAAGCCGAGCTCGATGGCCTCCAGCAGGTCCGAGTTGAACCGCTTGCCCTTGTCGTGGACCGCGATCCGGCCGTAGCGCTCCTTGAGCGCCTGCACGTCCGACAGCGCCTGCTTCAAGGTCTCCTCGGTGCGGTACACCGAGGCGTTCGCGTCCATCGTCTCCTGCAGCTCGGTGCGGATCGTGGCGACCCGCTCCCCGCCGTGCGCGGTGCGCAGGTGTTCGACCATGCCCTCGACGAGCTTCGCGGGCTCTTCCGGGAGCTCCACGTGCTCGTTGCCGTTGGCGTACTCCGCGGCGGCGATGCCCGCGCGGCGGCCGAACACGTTGATGTCCAGCAGCGAGTTCGTGCCGAGGCGGTTCGAGCCGTGGACCGAGACGCACGCGCACTCGCCCGCGGCGTACAGGCCGCGCACGGTGGTCTCGTTGTCCTTGAGCACCTCACCGACGATGTTGGTGGGGATACCGCCCATCGCGTAGTGCGCGGTCGGGTACACCGGCACCGGCTCGGCGGTCGGCTCCACGCCCAGGTAGGTGCGGGAGAACTCGGTGATGTCCGGCAGCTTCTGCTCCAGCACGTCCGCGCCGAGGTGCGTGACGTCGAGCAGCACGTAGTCCTTGTTCGGACCGGCGCCGCGGCCTTCCAGCACTTCCAGGGCCATGGAACGGGCGACGATGTCGCGCGGCGCCAAGTCCTTGATCGTCGGGGCGTAGCGCTCCATGAAGCGTTCGCCGTCGGCGTTGCGCAGGATGCCGCCCTCGCCGCGGACCGCCTCCGAGATGAGGATGCCCAGCCCGGCCAGACCGGTCGGGTGGAACTGGTAGAACTCCATGTCCTCCAGCGGCAGGCCCTTGCGGTAGATGATGCCCATGCCGTCACCGGTGAGGGTGTGGGCGTTGGACGTCGTCTTGAAGACCTTGCCGAAACCGCCGGTGGCGAACACGACGGACTTCGCCTCGAAGACGTGGATCTCGCCGGTGGCGAGCTCGTAGGCGATGGCGCCGGTGCAGACCTCTTCGCCGTTCTCGTCCTCGCTCATGGTGACGTCGAGGACGTAGAACTCGTTGAAGAACTCCACGCCGTGCTTGATGCAGTTCTGGTACAGCGTCTGCAGGATCATGTGGCCGGTGCGGTCCGCGGCGTAGCAGGCCCGGCGCACCGGGGACTTGCCGTGGTCACGGGTGTGTCCGCCGAACCGGCGCTGGTCGATCTTGCCTTCCGGCGTCCGGTTGAACGGCAGCCCCATCTTCTCCAGGTCCAGCACCGAGTCGATGGCCTCCTTGGCCATGACCTCGGCGGCGTCCTGGTCGACGAGGTAGTCGCCGCCCTTGATGGTGTCGAAGGTGTGCCACTCCCAGTTGTCCTCTTCGACGTTGGCCAGCGCAGCGCACATGCCGCCCTGGGCCGCGCCGGTGTGGGAGCGCGTGGGGTAGAGCTTCGTCAGCACGGCGGTCCGGGCGCGCTGGCCCGACTCGATCGCCGCGCGCATCCCGGCGCCGCCGGCGCCGACGATGACCACGTCGTACTTGTGGTGTTGCATGGTCGCCTCCTAGGGCCGATGGCGAGGCCGCCCGCTCAAGTGCGGGGCCTCGAAGCCTGCGCTGTGTGCTCAGCCGATGTTCGGGTCGAAGGTGAAGAGCACGAAGGTGCCCAGCACGACCGTGATCAGGACCGAGACGTACAGCAGCATCTTCAGCCAGAACCGGGTGGCGTCCTTGCGGGAGTAGTCGTTGATCACGGTGCGAAGCCCGTTGCCGCCGTGCAGGCTGGCCAGCCACAACATCGTGAGGTCCCACAGCTGCCAGAACGGGGAGGCCCAGCGCCCCGCGACGAACGCGAAGTTGATCCGGTGCACCCCGCCGTCCAGGAACAGCATGATCAGCATGTGCCCGAGGACCAGGAACAGCAGCAACACGCCCGACAGGCGCATGAACAGCCAGCTGTAGAGCTCGAAGTTGCTGCGGCGGGCGGCCGGGCGCTTCGGGGACCGCGGTTTGTCGACCGACAGCGGCGCGTCAATGGTGGTCATGGGTCAGTGCCCCCCGAACAGTTCCGTGACGGCGCGCGTGAGCATGCTGATGGCGGCGGGAACGATGAGCACCAGCCAGACCACCAGAACGGTCCAGAGCATCGGCTTCTGGTATTTCGGCCCGTTCGCCCAGAAGTCGACCAGCATGACGCGGATGCCGTTGAACGCGTGGAACAGCACCGCCGCGAGCAGACCCAGTTCGAACAGGATCATGATCGGGCTTTTGTAGGTTTCGATGACCGTGTCGTACGCCTCGGGCGATACCCGCACGAGAGCGGTGTCCAACACGTGCACGAACAGGAAGAAGAATGTGAGCACGCCCGTGATGCGGTGCGCTACCCACGACCACATGCCCAAATCACCGCGGTAGAGGGTTCCCTTGGCACGAGGATTGCCCTCGCGCTGGGGGGCCTCCGCCGCGGAGGCGGTGGTGCTGGCCATGGTGGAAGGCCTCCAACGTCGCTGGTGGACTGACGACCCGTTCGGGAACGTGACGACCGGTCCGAGTCGTCAACATTCGTACGCCCGTCACCGGCCACCTGAACTAGGGCCTGGACTTCTCGGATGCTAGACCCGCGCCATCCTTGCGGCCTACTCGCCTGTGCTCTGTGTGATCGACCAGACAAAGGCCCCAGCCTGGTGGATCGATGTAGAAATCAACTCGTGACACAAGGCAATGCGAAAGCAGCAGCGTCAAGACTTAATTTCGAGAGTCACGTCACCGGACGTGAGCCGCGTATCGGATCGGCCGATTCCAAGTGGAAATCACACCGCGCGGAGGCGGGCCTCGGCAGGCTGCCCGGAATCCTTCCCGAACGGGAGCCGGAGATCGGGCCGTCGGAAGTGCGCGGCGAGGCTTTTTCGCCAACGACGCCACCGCCACCGGGCTGGAGCGGGCGAAGGCCGACCTGGGCTTGGCGGAGACGAAGGAGCTCGATGCCGCCGCCGGTGCGCCCGAGCACCCGGAGCCGGCGCGGCTGCGGTGCCGCAGGGCCGGCTCGACGGGCGGTGGTGACGTGATCGACCAGGCGGCGGGGTCGCTTCGCCGCAAGGCACGGCTTCGCCGCCCTTCGCGGGCGTCTGCGTCGGCGAGGAGCCGGGCGGAGGTCGCGTCGCGGGGCTCCCGCCCGTCGGTGGCCGGGCAGGTGCGACATTCATGGGGGAGATCGGACGAGGGCGGGAGCGGCATGGAGACGGTGAACTGGGAGGCGCTGCGTGCGGCGGCCGTGGAGGTCGCGGCGAAGGCGTACTGCCCCTACTCGAAGCTCCAAGTGGGCGCGGCGGCGATCTGCGACGACGGGCGACTGGTCGTCGGCTGCAACGTCGAGAACGGCTCTTACGGGGTGACGCTGTGCGCCGAGTGCACGATGGCGGGGCAGCTGCGGCTCACCGGCGGCGGCAGGTTCGTCGCCGTGGCCTGCCGCAGCGGTCAAGGTGAGCTGCTCATGCCGTGCGGGCGATGTCGTCAGCTGCTGTACGAGCTCGGCGGCCCCGACTGCCAGGTCGACACCCCGCGCGGCATCGCCCGGATGCGGGAGGTCCTCCCGGACGCGTTCGAGCTCTGAGGGATTCCGCTGCGAGCGCGCGCAGGTGTTCGGGGGACCTCGCGCCGCGCGGGTGGTCGCTTCGCCGCCGGCAGGGCGCGGATCGAAGCCATCCCGCACGGGCTCGGCACCGCGGCGCGTTCTCGCCGCGGGCGACAATCCGGGGCGCGAGGTGATCTCATCGCCGGCAGCACCCGGCGCCGGGCCGGGGATGGTGAGGGGATCGTCTGATGGCGCACTCGGTGATCGACGTGATCCGCGCGAAGCGCGACGGCGACCGTCTCGACGACGAGCAGATCGACTGGGTGGTCGACGCCTACACTCGCGGCGAGGTGGCCGAGGAGCAGATGGCGGCGCTGGCGATGGCGGTTCTGCTGCGCGGCATGGATCGCGCCGAGACGGCCCGCTGGACCGCGGCGATGATCGGCTCCGGCGAGCGGCTCGACCTCGCAGGCGTCCCGCGCTCCACAGTGGACAAGCACTCGACCGGCGGGGTCGGCGACAAGATCACTTTGCCGCTCACTCCGCTGGTCGCGGCGTGCGGAGCGGCGGTGCCGCAGCTGTCCGGCCGTGGACTCGGGCACACCGGCGGCACGCTGGACAAGCTGGAGTCCGTTCCCGGTTGGAACGCACGGCTGTCGGCGGCCGAGATCCGCGCTCAACTCACCGAGATCGGCGCCGTGGTGTGCGCGGCCACCGAGGGCATCGCGCCCGCCGACCGCAAGCTCTACGCGCTGCGCGACGTCACCGGCACCGTCGAGTCCATCCCGTTGATCGCCAGCTCGATCATGAGCAAGAAGATCGCGGAGGGCGCCGAATCCCTGGTGCTCGACGTGAAATGCGGTTCCGGCGCGTTCATGAAGGACCTGGATCAGGCGCGGGCGCTGGCCGATGAGCTGGTCTCGATCGGCACCGCGCACGGCGTCCGAGCGAGCGCACTGCTCACCGACATGTCGGTGCCGCTGGGCGTCGCCGTGGGCAATGCGCTGGAGGTGGCCGAGTCCGTCGAGGTGCTGCAGGGCGGCGGCCCGGCGGACGTGGTCGAGCTGACGCTGGCACTGGCGCGGGAAATGCTCACCCACGCAGGTCTGTCCGATGTGGACCCGGCGGAGGTGCTGTCATCGGGGAGGGCCTTCGACTCCTGGCGCGCGATGATCGGCGCCCAGGGCGGTGATCCGGACGCGGAACTGCCCACGGCCGCGCACGTCGAGACCTTCGAGGCCCCGGCGACCGGAATTCTGTCTACTTTGGACGCCTATGCGGTGGGGCTCGCCGCATGGCGGCTGGGCGCGGGCCGCGCCCGCAAGGAGGACGCCGTGCAGCACGCCGCAGGCATCCGCTGCCTGGCGAAACCGGGCGACCAGGTCACCGAGGGCGCCCCGCTGCTCGAACTCCACACCGACACCCCCGACAAGCTCCCCGCCGCCCGCGAGGCCCTGGCGGAAACCGTCACGATCACCTCTGAGGCCCCCGCTCGAACCCCGCTGATCCTCGACACGATCCGCCCCTGACCGGCCTGCAGTGCGGGGCGAGTGAACGGACCGTTCGTCCAACCGGACTGGACGAACGGTCCGTTCACTCCACCGACACCCGCGAGCGACGTCCACCCCGGAGATGAGTGAACGGACTGTTCGTCCCATCTAGTCGGACGAACGGTCCGTTCACTCTGAACCCGAACCCGCGGGGGCGACGGCTGATCGAAATGAGTGAACGGACCGTTCATCCAACGAGACTGGACGAACGGTCCGTTCACTCCCGGACAAGCCTCCTGGCGGCATCGGAAATGCGACAGGGCCGCGGTTCCCGGAGGAACCGCGGCCCTGGCCGGTGCTGGGAGGTCAGGCGCTCTCGGCGGCGTAACCCTCGTCGGAGGAGTCGTCCGAGCCCAGTGCCTTGGCGTCACCGTCGCGCTTGGCGCTCTTCGAGCGACCACGGTTGTTGCGCTGCTGGCGGGGCAGCGTGGTGGGCGGCGGCGGGCTGGACGGCCCGCTGCCACCGAGGATCAGCTCCGCGAACGTGGCCATGGCCTCGTCCAGCTGACCGGCGTGCCGCCGCTCGGTCTCCTCGTTGGCCTGGCGGACCATCGTGTCCACCGCGTCGGAGTCCGGCCGCGAGGCGAGGGTGCCGCTGATCTGCGACAGGTTCTGCGCCAGCGTGCCGCCGAGCTCGCCGAGGCCGGACTTGACGCCCTCTTCGACGGTGTCGAGCCGGGTGCTGACGCCCTGCTCGACCGCCTCGATGCGGGTGTGCACGTTGTCCTCGACGTTGTCCAACCGGCCGGACACGCGGTCGAGCCGCTCGGTGAGCTGCTCCAGCCGCTCGGCCAGCTTGTCCAGCTTCTCCGTCGGGTCCACCGCGGGACGCTCGGCGAGCGCGTCGAGGCCGGTCTGCAGCTGGTCGCGGCTGCCGGAGACGGCTTCGGTGAGCGCGCCCTGCACGCCGCTGCCGGTCTCGGTGACCGCGCGCTGCAGGGATTCGCGGGTGCCGTCGAGGTGCTCGTGCACGCCCTCGTCGATCTCGGCGAACCGGCCGCGCAGGCTGGTCTCCAGGCCGTCGATGCGCTCGCGGACCTGACCGGTCACCGAACCCGGAATCGCTTCCAGGCGGGTGTCCTGCTTGTCGAGGTGGCCGCCGAGCTCGTCGAGGCGCTTGTGGATGTGGGCGAGCTTGTCCTCCAACCCGTCCATCCGGCCCGCGACGCCGTCGAAGCGTCCGGAGACGCCGTCGAGCCGGCCGTCGAGCTGCGCGAACGGCTTGGCGAGCTTGTCGAACAGGCCGTCCACGGCGAGCTTGACGTCGCCGATGACCCCGTCTTGGGCGTCGATCTTGGAGAGCGCTTCGTCGACGCGCTCGGTCAGCACGCCGAGCTCGGTGCGGTCGGGGAGCTCGGACAGCCGCTTGCGGACGGAGCCCAGCGATTCGAGCGGGGACATCCGGGCGTGGATCTCGTCGAGTGCGTCGAAAATCTGCTGCTGCTCGCTCTCGCGGATTTCGGCCGCACGCGTGAGCATGTTCCGCATGCGGTCGAAGGACATGTTCTCGTTCACGGCTCGGACGTCCTTCGTCGAGGGGCAGGTGAGGACTAATGGAGCGTAGCTACTCGATTCCCGCGTTCCCAGCCGCCCCCGGATACATTGAGTTAGCGCATCGGGATCCGTCACTCTGAATGATGGTCGAGAACTAGGCCGTTCAGCCCAGTGTTCGTGTATGTCAATAGGGCGCCAGGGTTGCGCTTAGGCTATCCGGGTGACTTCTGCGGGTACGTGCATTCGGGTGGTTTTTCGGCCGCCGCAGCCCGCGCGAAGCGTCCGTAGCCGGGTTGTAACGTAGTGCCATGTCAACACCGGTGAGCTTGGACACGATCCGACTGGCCCCCAAAGTCCTGCTGCACGACCACCTCGACGGTGGCCTGCGGCCGCAGACGGTCATCGACCTGGCCGCCGAAGTCGGTTACGCGGGGCTGCCGCACCAGGACGCGGAAACGCTCGGTTCGTGGTTTCGGGAAGCGGCGGACTCGGGCTCGTTGGAGCGGTACCTGGAGACGTTCGCGCACACCGTGGCCGTGATGCAGACCGCGGAGGCGCTACGTCGGGTATCCGCCGAATGTGTCGAGGACCTGGCGGCCGATGGGGTGGTCTACGCCGAGGTTCGCTACGCGCCGGAGTTGTTCCAGGACGGCGGATTGAGCCTGTCGGAGATCGTGGAATCCGTACAGGAGGGATTCCGCGAAGGTGAACGCCGTGCGGAATCGCAAGGAAAACTTATCCGGATCGGAACATTGCTCTGCGCGATGCGGCAGAACGCGCGTTCCGCGGAAATCGCGGAACTCGCGGTGCGCTATCGGGACGCCGAGGTGGTGGGTTTCGACATCGCGGGTCCGGAGGCCGGATTCCCGCCCACCCGCAACCTGGACGCCTTCGAATACCTGCGCCAGCAGAACGCGCACTTCACCGTCCACGCAGGTGAGGCGTTCGGGTTGCCGTCCATCTGGGAGGCCATCCAGCACTGCGGCGCGGAGCGGCTCGGGCACGGCGTGCGGATCGTCGACGACATCAAGGTCGACGACGACGGCGAGGTGCGCCTGGGCAGGTTGGCGTCCTACGTGCGGGATCGGCGCATCCCGCTGGAGATGTGCCCGTCGTCGAACTTGCAGACCGGTGCCGCGGCCTCGCTCGCCGACCACCCGATCGGACTGCTGAGCCGGCTGCGGTTCCGCGTCACGGTGAACACCGACAACCGCTTGATGAGCCACTGCACGATGTCCAGCGAGTTCGCCGCGCTGCACGAGACGTTCGGTTACGGCTGGGCGGACATGCAGTGGTTCACGGTGAACGCGATGAAGTCCTCGTTCCTCGGCTTCGACGATCGCCTGGCGATCATCAACGACGCGATCAAGCCCGGCTACGCGACCCTGATGGGCTGATCGCAGGTTCCGCGCAAGCGAAACGGGCCGCCCGAATCGTCGGGCGGCCCGTTCACGTTGCCGGTCAGTGCTTGCGCAGGCGCTGGTCCTCGAACTGCGTGACGAGTTCCCGCCAGGCCGCGACCTCCGCGTCGAACGGCGGGCTCGGGGGCAACCGGTTCGGGCTGGGACGCAGCACGAACGACACCAGCCAGCCGAGCCGCTCCGAAGGCTGCAGCGCCTCGTCCACGGTCTTGTCGTCGGCCCAGGCGGCGGCGTCCAGCAGCAGTTCCTCGGCCAGATCCAGCTGATTCGGGTCCACTTCGGACGGTCCGGCTGCGAGGTCGTCGTCCAGCCCGGTGAACGCGTAGCTGTTGTCCGGGTCGACCTCGATCTCCAGCTCACCGCCGGTCGCCCGCTGCGTCACCTGCGGCCAGGTCGCTACTCGCGCCAGGTCGTTGTCCTCCAACGCCTCGCCCTCGGCGAGGAACCGGGCGAGCGCGCGCGGCGAGCCGAACACGTCGATGCGCCCGTCGGAACCGAGGAACACCGGGTCGTCGTCGAGGTAGCAGCGCAGCGAGTAGAACTCGCCCTGACCTGTGATGATCCGGATCGGGTCGATGCCGATCTCGCCCCAGAAGCCGGGCTCGGATTCCTCGTCCACCGGGTCCACATCGGACTCGGAGTCGGTCTGTTCGGCCTCGTCGTGCTCCAGGGCCTCGGCGAGCTCGGTCTCCGCGGTGGCCACGGCGTCCGCGGGCACCTCCGGAGTGCTCACGACGGAGTCGAGCGCGTCGAGCAGCTCGTCCCAGCGCTCGGCGACCACGGCGCACAGCTCGGACCAGCGCTTCTGCCCGTCCTTGCCGGTGAACACGAGGGTGCCCTGGTCGAGCAGGCTGAAGCCGTCCGCCGCGTCGAGGACCTCGTGCACGGTGTCCAGTTCGCACACGTCGGCCAGCGAGCGCGCGATCTCCACGATGTCGTGCAGCTCGTTGATCGCCCAGACGTCCGGCGTCTCGGCCACCAGCTCGGGCACGCCCACCAGGTCGAACTGGTGATCCTCGTCCGGATTCAGCTCGACCGCCGACAACGCGGGAACCACGTGCCAGGCGGGGTGATCGTCGAGGTCGTGTTCGCGTGCGGTGCGCACGAACGCGGCGAGCCTCGCGGCGTCGGGGAACGCGTAGAGGTCCTCCTCGTGGCCGAGGAAGGCCTCCCAGTCCTCGCCGTCCTCCCGCCATCGCGGTGCCCACAAGGTGACCACGTCACCTTGTGGTAGCCCCAGTTCGATGGGGACGATGTCCTGCGCCATCTTCCTACCTCCGGTCGCCGAACCAGACGTCCGCGAAGCCTACGGGTTGCCCGACGCACGCCTGCCGTCCGGTCGGGCTGCCTACCGTATCGACCTTGTCGAGCCGGTTCGCAACCACTGGGGTCGCCACGGTCGTCCGAGGTGAGAAGCGGCGCGGTCACGGTTGGCGGTACCGGCGCCCCGTCGCCCCGTCGATCATGATGCGAATGGATGTCACGGAGCTGTGGACGAGAATCGTGCTTTGGTTGGGTGAGCACGCCCCGGTGACCGCAGCGGCCCTGCTTCCGCCTTCCGCGCCACCGGATTTCGCCGAGCTGGAAACGGAATTCGAGATCCGGTTGCCGGAGGAGCTGCGGGAGTGGTGGACCAGCTGTGGCGGCACCGACGGTGACGTCCTCGCCGATGTGCTGCCGCCGTTCTACACGCCCTACAGCGCGCAGCGCGCGTGGGAAGTGTGGAGCGGGCACCGCAAGATCTGGGCGGCGCAGTGGGAACGTCCCGCGTGCGACTACTACGCGGGCTCGCCGGGGTCGAGTTATCACCCGGCGTGGATTCCCATCGCCGGGGACGGGTTCGCCGATGAGCTGGTGGTGGACCTGCGGCCGGGACCGATGCGCGGGTGCGTGCTGGAGTGGGAGCAAGAGGCCGGGCAGGTGCAACGTCCGGAGTGGCGCAGCATTTCGGCGATGCTCACCGACGTGCACCGGTCGTTGACCGAGGGCGCCTCCGCCGGGCACAGCCACCCGACGGTCACCGAGGACGGCAGGTTGGACTGGCAGATCCGCTGACGCCGCCGGCGGTCCGCGCGCCGGTCGGGAGGCGCGGACCGCCGGTGACGCCGGCGCGGTCCGCCCGCCGGGCCGCTTCCCCGAATCACCGCCCACCTGAATCGCAGCAGGTGGGCGGTTCGCGTTCAGGGGCCGGTGGGGCGATCGCCATCCGGCCTTGGCCGGAGGATGCTCCAAAGGTGTATTCCACCGCGAACGCGGTCCGCACGATCGAGCGATGCGCTCAGGTGCCGATGGGGTGCCAGACGGTTTTGAGTTCGGTGTAGGCGCGGAGGCGCTCCAGGCCGGGGGCGGCGGTCCAGTCGGGTTCGGTGCGGCCGGGACGCAGCACGCGCGTGACGGTGTCCGCCGCGGCCCGTTCCAGTTCCGGGCGCAGTTCGGGCGGGGCGCCGGTGAGGTCGAGGGCGTTGACGTCGGCGTGCGAAGCCAGCCGGGGCGCGAGTTCTTCGGCCGTGCCCGTGAGCAGGTTGACCACGCCGCCGGGCACGTCGGAGGTCGCGAGCACCTCGGACAGCGTGATCGCGGGCAGCGGGCGCTGCGCGCTCGTCACGACCACGCCGGTGTTGCCCGCCGCCAGCACCGGGGCGAGCACGCTCACCAGTCCCAGCAGCGAGGAGTCCTGCGGCGCGAGGACGCCGACGACACCGGTCGGCTCGGGCACGCTGAACGAGAAGTACGGCCCTGCCACCGGATTCGCCGCGCCCAGCACTCCGGTGATCTTGTCGGTCCAGCCCGCGAACCACACGACCCGGTCTATCGCCGCGTCCACCTGAGCCGACGCCGCGTCCGAGGTGATCCCCTCGGCGGCGGCGACCTCGGCCGCGAACTGCGCGCGGCGGCCCTCCATCACCTCGGCGACGCGGAACAGCACTTGGCCGCGGTTGTAGGCGGTGGCGCCGGACCAGCCGGGAAAGGCCTTGCGTGCGGCGGCGACCGCGTCCCGGACGTCCTTGCGGGAGGCCAGTGCCGCGTTCGCCAGCAGCGTTCCGTCCGCGGCGTGCACCGGGTACACCCGGCCCGACTCGGAACGCGGGAACTTGCCGCCGACGTAGAGCTTGTAGGTCTTGGCCACCGCGACCCGGCCCGCCGGAACCCGTTCGCGGGCGGCGCCGTTGCCCGCCGCCGAGCTCGGCGGCGTTGCGTCGTCCGGCGCGAGGCCGTTCTGCGGGCTGTGCTCAGACGTCAAGGTATGCCTCCAGACCTGCGCGGCCGCCCTCACGGCCGAACCCGGACTCCTGGTAGCCGCCGAACGGCGCCGTCGGGTCGAACCGGTTGAACGTGTTGGCCCACACCACGCCGGCGCGCAGCTGCTGCGCGGCCCACAGGATGCGGGAGCCCTTCTCCGTCCACACGCCCGCGGACAGGCCGTACGGAGTGTTGTTGGCCTTGCTGATCGCCTCGTCCGGGGTGCGGAAGGTCAGCACCGACAGGACCGGGCCGAAGATCTCCTCCCGGGCGATGCGCATCGACTGCTGCACTTCGCCGAACACGGTGGGGGAGAAGAAGAATCCTCGCTCCGGCAACGGGCACGAGCTGCTCCAGCGCGATGCCCCTTCGGCTTCCCCGGCTTCGACGAGCTCGGTGATGCGGGCGAGCTGCTCGGCGGAGTTGATGGCGCCGACATCGGTGTTCTTGTCCAGCGGGTCGCCCACCCGCAAGGTCTCCATCCGGGCGCGCAACTTGCCGAGCAGTTCGTCCGCGACGGATTCCTGCACCAGCAGCCGAGACCCGGCGCAGCACACCTGGCCCTGGTTGAAGAAGATGCCGTTGACGACGCCCTCCACCGCCTGGTCCAGCGGGGCGTCGTCGAACACGATGTTCGCGGCCTTGCCGCCCAGTTCCAGCGTGAGCTTCTTGCCGGTGCCCGCGAGGGTGCGCTGGATTTCCTTGCCCACGGCGGTGGAACCGGTGAACGCGACCTTGTCCACGTCCGGGTGCGCGACGAGCCGCGCCCCCACGTCTCCGGCGCCGGGCAGGACGTTCACCACGCCCGGCGGCAGTCCGGCCTCCTGGCACAGCTCGCCGAACACCAGCGCCGTCAGCGGCGTGGTCTCCGCGGGCTTGAGCACGATGGTGTTGCCGCAGGCCAGCGCCGGAGCGATCTTCCACGCGAGCATGAGCAGCGGGAAGTTCCACGGGATGATCCCGGCGGCCACGCCCAGCGGCCGCGGATCGGGGCCGTAGCCGGCGTAGCCGAGCTTGTCGGCCCACCCGGCGTGGTGGAAGAAGTGCGCCGCGGCGGTGGGGATGTCGGTGTCGCGGGCCTCCTTGATGGGCTTGCCGTTGTCCAGGGTCTCCAGCACGGCCAGTTCCCGGCCGCGTTCCTGGATGAGCCGGGCGATGCGGAACAGGTACTTGGCGCGTTCGGAACCGGGCATCGGCCCCCACGTCCGCTCGAAGGCGTTGCGCGCCGCCCGCACCGCGGTGTCCACATCGGACTCGGCGGCGGTGGCGACTTCGGCGAGCGGTTCCCCGGTCGCCGGGTTGATCGACTTGAGCGGGGCGCCGGACCCGTCGGCGAACTCGCCGTCGACGAACATCCGGTACCGGTCGTGCAGGTTCGCCACGGACGCCGATTCCGGCGCGGGCGCGTACTCCCAGAAGCTCATGCGTCCACCGCCACGTAGTCCGCGGCCGAGTAGTGGCCGGTGCGTTGCGTTCGTCGTTGCATCAGCAGATCCCCCAGCAGGCTCGACGCGCCGAAGCGGAACAGCTCCGGAGTCAGCCACTCCGGCCCCGCCACCTCGTGCACCGCGACCAGGTAGCGCATCGCGTCCTTCGTGGTCCGGATGCCGCCGGCCGGTTTCACCCCGCGCGGCGCGCCGGTGCGGTCCCGCCAGTCCCGCACGGTCTGCAGCATCAGCGTCGTCACCGGCAGCGTCGCGGCGGGGGAGACCTTGCCGGTGGAGGTCTTGATGAAATCGCCGCCGGCCAGCAATGCCAGCCACGACGCCCGCCGCACGTTGTCGTAGGTGGCGAGCTCACCGGTCTCCAGGATGACCTTCAAGTGCGCGGAGCCGCAGGCCGCCTTCACGGCCCGGATCTCCTCGAAGACCTGCCCGTAGCGGCCGGACAGGAACGCGCCCCGGTCGATCACCATGTCCACATCGGAGGCTCCGGCGGAGACCGCGAGCTCCACTTCGCTGAGCTTGACCTGCCGGGAAGACCGGCCCGACGGGAACGCGGTGGCGACGGAGGCCACGCCCACCCCGGAACCGGCCAGCGCCTCGGCGGCCGTCGCCGCCAGATCCGGGTAGACGCAGACCGCGGCGACCGCCGGAACGTCCGGGTAGTCGGCGTCGGGACGGCGGGCCTTCGCCGCCAGCGCGCGGACCTTGCCCTCGGTGTCGGCGCCTTCCAGCGTGGTCAGGTCCACCATGCCGATCGCGGTGTCGATCGCCCAGGACTTCGCGTCCTTCTTGATGCTGCGGGTGGCGAGCCCGGCGGCCCGCTGCTCCAGCCCCACCTGATCCACACCGGGGAGGCCGTGCAGGAACCGCCGCAGCGATCGCTCATCCCTGGTGACCTCGGCGAGCTCCGGCGGCAACGAGCCCGCGTGCTGCTCACCTGACGACGACGTCGGCAGTGGTTCGACCATGCGCGCAGTCTAGGTCAGCGACCGGCTGCCCTCGATGCCTTCGCACGGGTGACGGCGGCGATCGGCGAGGTCGGCCCATGCCCACTCGAATGAGTGATTGTAGGTCCGGGTGTGCGGGGTAGTCCGGAAACGACGCGCACATCGGCACGTGCGCGTCTGCCCGGCGCGTTCGCGTGGCGGACACCGGTCCTCCGGAGGTGGTTCCCATGAAGGCAGTGGTTTACCGAGAGCCGTTCGCGGTCGCCGTCGACGAAGTCGCCCGACCGGTGATCGAGCATCCCAACGACGTGATCGTGCGCGTCACCTCGACCGCGATCTGCGGCTCCGACCTGCACATGTACGAAGGTCGCACCGCCGCCGAACCCGGCATCGTGTTCGGGCACGAGAACCTCGGGATCGTCGACGAGGTCGGTGCCGGAGTCGTCGGCCTCAACCGCGGTGACCGCGTGGTGATGCCGTTCAACGTGGCCTGCGGGTTCTGCATGAACTGCATGGCGGGCGACACGGCGTTCTGCCTCACCGTCAACCCCGGCTTCGCGGGCGGCGCCTACGGCTACGTCGCGATGGGGCCTTACACCGGCGGGCAGGCCGAGTACCTGCGCGTGCCGTTCGCGGACTTCAACTGCCTGGTGCTGCCGCCCGACTCCAGCAAGGAAACGGACTACGTGCTGCTCGCCGACATCTTCCCGACCGGCTACCACGGCTGCGAACTCGCGCAGGTGTCGCCGGGGGAGACGTGCGTGGTCTACGGGGCCGGTCCGGTCGGGCTGATGGCCGCGTACTCCGCGTTGCTGCGCGGCGCCTCCCAGGTGTTCTGCGTCGACCGGATCCCGGAGCGGCTGGCCAAAGCCGAGCAGATCGGCGCCATCCCGATCGACTTCAGCGCGGGCGACCCGGTGGAGCAGATCAAGGACCGGACCGAGGGAGTCGGCACGGACAAGGGCATCGACGCCGTCGGCTATCAGGCGCAGACCGGCGACGCCTCCTCGGAGGAACCGGCCGTGGTGCTGAACTCGCTGATCCACACCGTGCGGGCGACGGGGCGGCTCGGCATACCGGGCCTGTACGTGCCGGCTGATCCCGGCGGGCCGGACGAGAACGCCAAGCAGGGCATGTTGCTGGTGGCCATCGGGAAGATGTTCGAGAAGGGCCAGGTCGTCGGCACCGGGCAGTGCAACGTCAAGCGGTACAACCGGCAGCTGCGCGACATGATCACCGCGGGCCGCGCGTCGCCGAGCTTCGTCGTCTCCCACGAACTGTCCCTGGCCGAAGCACCCGACGCCTACAGCAAGTTCGACCAGCGCATCGAGGGCTACACCAAGGTCGTCCTGCACCCCTGAGACCGAGGTCAACGCCTCCGTGGCCCGATCACACCGCAACAAAGACGCCATTGACTCCACTTACGTCACGAGGTGACTGCCTCCTTCGACCGGTAGGACCGGGCGAAGGAGGCGTCGACCTGGATCCGTGGTCGGCGGGATCCAGCGCACAGTGGCAGGTCGCCGCTGCTCCGGGCGGTGACGGTGCCGGTTAGTGTGCTCGGCCATGGACGTTCGGGTCGTGGACCACCCGCTGGCGAAGTCGAGGCTGTCGACCATGCGCGATGCGCGCACGGAGAACGCCGCGTTCCGCGCAGCGCTGCAAGAACTCACCCTCATGCTGATCTACGAGGCGACCCGCGACGCCGAAGTCGCCGAAGCGCCCATCCACACGCCGGTCGCCCGCACCACCGGCTACCGGCTGGCGAACCCGCCGCTGCTGGTGCCGGTGCTGCGCGCCGGGCTCGGCATGGCGGACCAGGCGCACCGGCTGATCCCGGAAGCGCAGATGGGCTTCGTCGGGCTCGCCCGCGACGAGGAGACGCTGCTGCCGACGCCGTACCTGGAGTCGCTGCCGAAGGACCTGTCCGGGCTCCCGGTGCTGGTGCTGGATCCGATGCTGGCCACCGGCGGCTCGATGCTGCACACGATCCACCTGCTCGTCGAACGCGGCGCCACCGACGTCACCGCGATCTGCACCCTCGCCGCCCCGGAAGGCATCCGGCACCTGGAGGATTCGGGGCTGGCACTGCGGGTCGTGACGGCCAGCGTCGACGAGCGCCTCAACGAATCCGGCTTCATCGTGCCCGGTCTCGGCGATGCGGGAGACCGCGAATACGGCGCCGTGTAGTACCGCTACCACGCTGCGGAAAAGGGCAAGACGAACCTTGGTCCGGGTGGTATCAGGGAGATACCATCCGGGCCATGGCGATGACACTGCGGCTGACCGACGAAGAGAGCGATCGGCTGGCGGAGCTCGCGGCCGCCGAGGGGCGCTCCAAGCAGGAGATCGTGCGTTCCGCGCTCGCCGAACGGTGGGCTCGGCAGTGCAAGGATCAGCAGCTCGGCGAGGTGATGCAGCGGGTGCTGCCGCATTACCGGGGATTGCTGGACAAACTCGGACCCGCATGATCGATTATTGATCGGTGCTCGTATACCTCGACGCTTCCGATCTGCTGCTGCTCGCCACCGCCGTCACGCGAGGTGACCTGGTGGTGCGGGACAGCGGCCTGCTCGATTCGGCCGCCTACCGGCCGCGCGCCGAGGTGCTCGGGGTGCCCGCCTACGAGACGTTGTGGCTGAAGTCGGCCGCGCTGCTGGACTCCCTGGTGCGGACCCGCCCGCTGCTGGAGGGCAACTGGCGCCTCGGCTGGATCGCCGCGGTCGCCATGTGCGACGTCAACGGCTGGTGGATCGAGGCTGACGAGGACGAGGCGCTCGCCCTCGTTCGCGACGTCGGCCGCGACCGGCGGGAGATCGCCGAGGTCGCCGATTTCCTGGAACGCTCCGCAAAACCCAAGGACTGAGGTCCGCCCGCGGAAAGCTTTCCCCCGAATTCGCCGACCGCGGCCGGACTCGGGATGTTCCCGCGGTGTTCGCACGCGCGATCTCGGGTGTTTCGCCCGATTCGTGGCAGGCTGGGGTGGTGGCTTCTTGGAGAACCGCCGTCGTGACCGCCCTGCTCGGTGGCGCGGTCGCGGGGGCTAGTTACCGCAGCGTCCGCACGGTTCGCCAGGTTCGTTCGCTCGTACCGCTGCAGGAGGCTCCGCCCACCAGCGTCATTCCGGCCGCGGTCACCGTCGTCGTCCCGGCTCGCAACGAGGCCGCGGTACTGGACGACTGCCTGCACGGAATCCGCTCGCAGACCTACGGAGCCGGTGACCCCTCCGCGTTGCGGGTCGTGGTGGTCGACGACGGCTCCACCGACGGAACCGGCGACATCGCGGGCGCCCACGCGGCGGCCGACGACCGGGTGCGGGCCGTGCGGGTCGATGGCCCGCCACCCGGCTGGACCGGCAAGGTGCACGCCATGCACGTCGGCGTCGAGGCCGCCGGACCGCCCGGAGCCGGGGAGTGGCTGCTGTTCGTCGACGCGGACACCGTGCTCGCCCCCGACCTGCTGTCGCGGCTGCTGGCCACGGCCGACGAGGTCGACGCCGACCTGGTCTCCACCCCTGGCGGGCCACCGGCCGACCGCTCGGCGGCTTGGCCGCTGCTGATGCCGCCCGGCCTGCAGATGATCGGGGAGAACGCCGCCCCAGACGGCAACGGGAGCAAGGCGTTCGCGATCGGGCACTGCATCCTGTTGCGCCGCTCGCACTACGAGAAGATCGGCGGCTGGACCTCGCTGGCCGGATTGCGCAACGAGGACATCGCGGTCGCCACCGCGGTGCGCGACCACGGCGGTACCACTCGCATGGTGGACGGGCTGGATCATGTGACGACCACCGGCATGGACCCGTTCTCGCAGGGCTGGGCGTCGTTCCGGAAGAGCTTCGTGGCGGGTACCGGGCAGTCGGTGCCGGTGCTGCTGGGCGGAGGCCTCGGGCAGGTCGCGCTGTCACTGGCCGCGCCGGTCGCGGTAGCGGCCGGGGTGCGGCAGCGGCGGCCGCTGCTGGCGGCCGCCGGAGTGCTCGGCTGGACCGCGCAGGGCGTCGCGCACGCGCACACCGCGCGGTACATGCGGGCGGAACCGCAGCTGGCGCCGCTGGCCCCGTTCACCGGGGCGTTGTTCGGCGGGGTGCTGCTCGACGGGGCGGTCCGCGTGCTGCGGGGAACCGTGTCGTGGAAGGGCCGTCGCAGCGAGAGCTGAGTTTTCCCGGGGTGTGGCCCGCTCCCGCAGGAACGGGCCACACGGTCGGCGGATGACGTCAGAGATCAGCCTTCGACGTGATCCGTTTCCTGCTTACGGAGGGCGAGTGGCGCGCCGGCCAGGTCTTCTTCGTTGCAGAGCAACTTCAATTCGTAGTACGGCGCACCTTTGCGGTCGTCGTAGTCCAAGTGGACTGCGATGACATCTACGGGCTCGCCCAACCAGGACTGTGCTTCGC
Organism: Saccharopolyspora gloriosae; assembly: GCF_022828475.1. GTDB lineage: Bacteria > Actinomycetota > Actinomycetes > Mycobacteriales > Pseudonocardiaceae > Saccharopolyspora_C > Saccharopolyspora_C gloriosae_A. Next base: position 858,884 of record NZ_CP059557.1, read on the forward strand.
GCAGCCAGCGGGCGGACCGTTCCAATGCGGTCGGCAGATCGTCGTCGCGGAACTCGACCGGCCGGTAAGGCACCCCATGGACCTGGTCCCGCGGGTGGGCGGGCTTCGGAAGATCAATGGAGACGCCGGAGTCGTCGAGTTCGAGTTCGATCGTTTCCTCACTCACCGTGAAAGGGTAACGCGTGGCCGGTGACCTGGTCGAATGTCGCCTGCGGTGAGAGGTCGTCCCGCGTCAGGGCAGGATCCGGCGAGCTGCGTGGACCGCGGCGTTGAGGTCGCTCGGATCCGGTTCGCGTTGCGCGGGGGACGCCCTGAACTCGACACGACAGTTGAGGGAAGGCGGGCCGTCATCCAGGGCGCCCCGTTCGCCGCGCGGGTGCGCGTCCCGGCGGCCCTGAGCACTTTACCGGTCGATCTTCGATCAAGATCAACAGGGGCGGTTTCGGCTCTGTTGAGGGAAAATCCGCGCGCACGGACGTTCCCGGAGAGAGATCGCGCGGGTAACCGGACGGTTGGGCGCAAGATCGGAACTCGGACGTCGGGGGACCGGCCTCGCGGCGACCGCCGGACTCGGTTCCCGGTGCGCGGAACGGACCGGGTCGAGCGGGCGGACGTGCGCAGCGGGCTCCGCGACCTGCCTCCAGGCGGCCGCCGTGACGGCCCGCACAGTTCCTTCGCTATCGGACGGGTGATCGGGAGCGAACATGGGCGGGGGCGATGTTGCCTCATGATCGCTCTGCCCATTGCGGCGCCATTGATTCGTGCCGCTGTTATTTCCGAGTCGTCGCATTTCACATGAGCGGCCGGTTTGATCAGGGCATCAGGCTCGCGGCGACGGTCGCGCCGAGTTCCCAGCACGCCTCCAGGTCGTCTTTGCCGGGCTCTCCGGTCACCGAGACGTTCCGCGTCGCCTGCTCCCAGCCGAGTCCCGTGGTGATGGATTCAATGCCGCGAGTGGCTCCGGCGGTGTCGTTGTTGCCGTGCACGTACAGGCCGTAGGGGCGTCCGCGCGTCGAGTCCAGGCACGGGTAGTAGGCGAGATCGAAGAACACCTTGAGGGCGCCGCTCATCATGCCGAGGTTGGCCGGTGTGCCGAGGACGTAGCCGTCCGCGTTGAGCGCATCGGAGGCGGTGGCCTCCAACGCGGCTCGTCGGACGACCTCGACGTCTTCGATCTCGTCGGTGGTGGCTCCTGCCACGACGGCCTCGAACATGGCTTGCAGGTTCGGCGACGGCGTGTGGTGAACGATCAGCAACCTCGGCATCGGTGCTCTCCGCTCGGGGTCGGGTGGTCGGACTTCACGCGGGCCGGACGAGGTCCGAGACCGCTGCTTCCAGGGTGGCCAGGCGTTCGTCGGCGCGCTGCTCGGCCGCTGTCAGGTTCTGGTCGGAGGGTTCCACGACCTGGAAGTAGCACTTGAGCTTCGGTTCGGTGCCCGACGGGCGGATCACCAGGCGCAGGCCGTCGTCCGCGGTGATCAGCAGGGCGTCGGTCTGCGGGAGCAGGTCCTGGACCGACACCGGAGTTCCGATCAGCGTGCTCGGCGGGTCGGCGCGCAGCCGGCGCATCGTTTCCGCGATCACGCCGAGGTCGGTGACCCGCACCGACACCTGACCGGTGCGGTGCACGCCGTGTTCGGCGGAGAGTTCGTCGAGCAGCTCGGGCAAGCCGCTCCCGCGTGCTTTGCGCGTCGCCGCGAGGTCGCAGGCCAGGACCGCCGCCGAGATGCCGTCCTTGTCCCGGACGCGATCCGGATCGACGCAGTGCCCCAGCGCCTCCTCGTAGGCGTAGACCAAGCCCGTTCCGCTGCCGTCACCGGAGCGGACGAGCCATTTGAACCCGGTGAGCGTCTCGTCGTAGCGGACGCCGTGCCGGGCCGCGATCGAGCGCAGCATGGTGGCCGAGACGATCGTGGTCGCCACCAGCGCATCCGGCGCGGTCGCACGGTCCAGCGTCGACAGGATGTGCTCGCCGAGCAGCACCCCGGTCTCGTCGCCGCGCAGCATTCGCCAGCCGTCGGGTTCGCGGATGCCGAGGGCGCAGCGGTCCGCGTCCGGGTCCAAGGCGATCGCGAGGTCGGCCGAGGTGTCCGCCGCCAACGCCAGCAGCAGGTCGGTCGCTCCCGGCTCTTCCGGGTTCGGGAAGCCGACCGTGGGGAAGTCCGGGTCCGGCTCGGACTGCTCGGCGACCCAGTGCACGTCGGTGAATCCGGCCGCCTCCAGCGCTCGTCGCAGCGGACCGGCGCCGACTCCGTGCAGGGCGGTGGCGGCGACCCGCAGGGTCCGCGCTTCGCCGCGCGGCAGCGTCGCGACCGGAGCGAGGTAGTCCGCCAGCGCCCGTTCGTGGACCGACCAGGTCCGTTGCCGCGGCACGGCGTTCGCCGCGGGGGTGCGCTGGATGTGCTGTTCGATCTCGGTGTCGGCCGGGCCGATCAGCTGGGTGCCGCCTGCGAGGTACAGCTTGTAACCGTTGTCCTGCGGCGGATTGTGCGAGGCGGTGATCTGCACCCCGGCGACCGCGTGGAGAGCGCGGGCCGAGTGCGCGAGGACGGGGGTGGGCAGCGGCTCGGGCAGCACCCGGACGTCGAAACCGGCCGCCGCGAACACTCCGGCGGCGTCCTCGGCGAATTCCCGCGAGCCGTGCCGCGCGTCCCGGCCCACCACGACGATCCCGCCCCGGTGGCCCTGCTCGGTCAACCACTGGGCGACGCCGGCCGTGGTGCGCACGACGACCGCCCGATTCATGCCGTTCGCCCCGGCCCGCACGGTGCCGCGCAGCCCCGCCGTACCGAACGTCGGCAGCCCGGACATGCGCTGCGCGAGCTCATCAGCGGCAGCGGAGTCTCCCTCGGCCGCCGCAGCCAGCACCTCGGCGAGCTCGTCCCGCGCCCCCGGATCAACATCGTCGTTGATCCACTCCCGGGCGGCTTCCGCCAAGCCCTGATCGAGCTGCTGCCCTATGACCACGAAGTCACATCCTTCAGTACGGGACCGACCGCCCGACCGGATTCGATTCGGCAGATCGTTGTCAACGGCAAAACCGTGCCTTGCGGCGAAGCCGAGCCTTGCGGCGAAGCCGTGCCGTTGGCGGCGAAGCCCGCGAAGGGCGGGCGAAGCCACGCCTGCCTGGCGGCCGAAGGCCGTGCCTGTATGTGCGAAGCACATAGCCCACGTCAAGAAGCCGCTCACCCGCGGGTTCTCAGCTGTCTTCTCGCGAGGACAGCTTTTTCCCTCGTGGCGGAGCCACTAGGGAAAAAGATCCCGCAGCGAGAAGACAGCTGAGGTTCCGCCACCCGACCACCAAACCAAAACGACCCCGACGACTCAGGACCGCTCGACCAGATCGCGGAGGAGTTTGCCCATGCGGCCTGCTGCCGCGCGCCCGGCGTCGAGCACTTCCTGGTGGTTCAGCGGCTCCCCGGACAGCCCGGCGGCCAGGTTCGTCACCAGGGACAACCCGAACACGTCCGCGCCTGCGGCCCGCGCCGCGATCGCCTCGGCCACGGTCGACATGCCCACCAGGTCCACGCCGTTGCCGCGCATCATGCGGATCTCCGCGGGCGTCTCGAAGTGCGGACCCGGCAGCCCGGCGTACACGCCCTCCTCCAGCGACCCGTCGATCTCCTGGGCGATTCCGCGCAGCCGCGGTGAGTACAGGTCGGTGAGGTCCACGAAGTGCGGGCCGACCAGCGGGGACCGGGCGGTGAGGTTCACGTGGTCGCTGATCAGCACCGGCTGACCCACCGACATGCCCTCGCGCAGCCCGCCCGCGGCGTTGGTGAGCACCACCGTCCGGCAACCGGCGGCGACGGCGGTGCGCACTCCGTGCACCACGGAGTCCATGCTCTTGCCCTCGTACAGGTGGGTGCGGCCCAGGAAGACCAGCACCTGCTTGCCCGCCACGGGCACCGACCAGATCAGCCCGCTGTGCCCGCTCGCGCTCGGCGGTTCGAAACCGGGGAGGTCGGACATGGTCACTTCGGCGGCGGGGGCGCCGATCTCCTCGGCCGCGGGTCGCCAGCCGGAGCCCAGCACGACGGCCAAGTCGTGGTGGGCGGCCCCGGTGCTCTCGGCGAGAGCGGCCGCGGCGGCGCTGGCGGTGGCGAACGGATCAGGGGTCGCAGAAGACGTCACGAGCGAACAGCGTAGTCATCCCGACGCCGCCGGGTGGGCGGCTGGAGGAACCGGGGATCGCCGTCTTTCCCACGTCCTTGATCTTGTTCCGCGCAGCTGTCCGGATCGCGGAACCTCAGCGGCCCCGCTCGCCGCCGGATCAGGGGGCTCCGGTCAAGTGGAAGCTGCCGAGCGCCGTGTCGAACAGTTCCTGGGCGGCGGCGGCCTGCTCACTGGGCTTGGTCACGCGCAGCACCCACAGGTCACCGTTGCGCGGCATCAGCTGCGAGCTGGTGACGCGCGCCCCCGCCGTCGAGGCCGGGCCGATCAGCCCGCCTTGGCTGCTGGTGTAGTGCAGGTACCGGTCCTGCTCGCGGCTGTCGCCGTCGAGGCCGCCGACCGCCTGATCCGTGTCCAGGTCGTATTCGCCGTGCTGCCCGGCGGAGCGTTGCGGGAGCGCGTCGACGTAGTCCTGCACGGTGTAGCCGTCGGCGGTGTAGTGCTGGAACCGCTCCACGGCGACCTCGGTGGTCCCGTCCGGCGACACCAAGTACACGATCATGCTCTCGGTGGGCTGGTTCCGGCTGCCGCGGAACAACTGCAAGCCTTCCGGGGCGGTGATCCCGAAGGAGCCGCCGCTGCCGTCGTCGGTGCGCTCGGCCTCGTCGACGTAGTGGACCATTCGCGGCCCGGCGGGCTGGGGCTGCATGGGGAACTCCGGCAGCACGCTCCGACCGGCGAGCACGCGGGTCGCCGCGAAACCGCCCGCGACGGACGCCGCGAACAGCACGACGGCCGCCAGCACCAACGCCACCGCACCCCAGCGGAAACGCCTGCGCGGCGGCGCGGGAGGCGGGTCGCTCAGCATGAACGGCAACGGCCCCGGATCGGCGGCCAGCGGCGCGGGTTCCGCATCGGGCTGCTGTTCGGTGCCGCTCTGCGCGGTGCTCGCGGGCTTGCGCACCTTGACCGTCGGGGCGTCCGGATCCAGCAGCATGTCGAACGGCCGGGAACCGGCCGGCGGCAGCAGGCCCTGCACCTGCCTGCGGACCTCCTGCGCCGGCATCCGCTGCGTCGGGTCCTTGATCATCAGGTTCGCGATGATCTCCGCGATCGGACCGGTCACGTGCGGTGCCGGCACCGGGCCGCGCACCACGGAGGTGATCGTGGCCAGCGGATCGTCATCGGTGCCGTAGGGCGCCCTGCCCTCGGATGCGGCGAACAGGGTCGCACCCAAGCCCCACAGGTCCGCGGCGTCGGTGACCGCCTCCCCGGAGGCGATCTCGGGGGCGATGAACGCGGGAGTGCCCAGCATGATCCCGGTGCTGGTGATGGTGTGCTCGGAGACGTTGCGGGAGATGCCGAAGTCGCTGAGCTTGATCCGCCCGTCGTCGCCGATGAGCACGTTGCCGGGCTTCACGTCCCGGTGCACGATCCCGGCCCGGTGCGCGGCGTCGAGCGCGGCGGCCACACCGTCGGCGACCAGCGCCAGCTGCGGTTCGTCGAGCGCGCCGTGCTCGCTGAGCACCGCCGCGAGGCTCTGCGAAGGCACGAGCTCCATCACGACGAACGGTTCGCCCTCGTGCCGGGCCACGTCGTAGAGCGTCACCACGTTCGGATGGGTGACCAGCGCGATGGCCCGCGCCTCCCGCAGAGCGCGTTCGCGTAGTTCGGCCGCCTCGCCCTCGGGCATACCCCTGGGCAGCAGGACCTCCTTCACGGCGACCGGCCTGCGCAGCAGCTCATCGGTGCCGGCCCACACGATGCCCATGGCACCGCCGCCGATGCGCTGTTCCAGCCGGTAGCGGTCGGCGATCAGCCGGTCCGCGCCTGCGGAGGTCTCTTCCTCAGTCGTGGGCACGTGCCCATTCTCCATCCAGTGCCGTCGCGCTTGGTCGAAACCCGGCGGTTCGCCGACCAACAGCGGGTATGACGCAGTGTGATCGGACGAGCCCGTTGGGCAGGTTAGCCGTGTTACCGGTAGTGAAGTTCCCCACGCGAAATGTTCCGCCCCGTGACCACCGCAGGTGTCCAAGATTATTTCGTCGCAACGAAAAACCACCCCCGGCGGGTTTGATTCCCGAACCGGCGGCGCGGCTCGGGATTATGGCTGGACGGGGCGATTCGGATAAGTTGGGCGCGGCCGGGACCACCGTCAGCGGGAGCAAACCGTTCGGCGACCCCGTCACGCACCACTCGGCGTCCGCCTTCGGGCGGGCCGGCGAGAGTGTCCTGGGACCCCACTGGCCTGCTGGTGGGGTCGCGCGATGGTGGGCGCAGCGTGAGTGACGAACAATTCCACGGGGTCGCCTGGTCCACGGTCGGTCGATCACCGGCTCGCCGAGGAGGTGCCCTTGTCCGCGTTCGTCCTCGTCCATTTGCTGGTGGCGCTGGCTTTGCCGATCGTAGCCCGGCGCAATACCCGAGCGGCTTTCGCGATCGCCGCCGTGCCGCCCGCAGCCGCGTTGACCTGGGTGCTGGCGCGCTCGGGTGCGGTGCTCGGCGGGGACGCCATCGTGGAAGAGATCCAGTGGGCGCCGCTGCTCGGGCTGGAGTTCACCTTCCGGCTCGACGCCCTCGCCCTGCTGATGACGCTGCTCGTCGCGGGCATCGGCGTGCTGGTGCTGGTCTATTCGATCGGGTACTTCCAGCCGGGGACCGGTGACGCCCGGCGCTCCGCCCCGCTGCTGCTCGCGTTCGCGGGCGCCATGTTCGGGCTGGTGCTCGCCGATGACCTGCTCACCGTCTACGTGTTCTGGGAACTGACCACGATCTGCTCGTTCCTGCTGGTCGGGCAGGCCGGCATCAGCCGGGAGTCGCGGCGCTCGGCGCTGCAAGCGCTGATGATCACCGCCATGGGCGGGCTGGTGATGCTGCTGGGCTTCGTGGTCCTCGGCGAAGCCGCCGGGACCTACCGGATCTCGGAGATCATCAACGAGCCGCCGGGCGGCACGCCGCTGGTCGTCGCGGCGAGCCTGATCCTCGTCGGCGCGCTCACCAAGTCCGCGCAGATGCCGTTCCACAACTGGCTGCCCACGGCGATGGTCGCGCCGACCCCGATCAGCGCCTACCTGCACGCGGCCTCGATGGTCAAAGCGGGCATCTTCCTCGTCGCCCGGCTCGGCCCGGTGTTCGTCGGCGTACCGCAGTGGTGGGTGCCGACCCTGGTGTTCGGCCTGATCACGATGGTCCTCGGCGGCTGGCGCGCGCTGCACGAGACGGACCTGAAGAAGCTGCTCGCCTACGGCACCGTCAGCCAGCTCGGCTTCCTGATGGTGCTCGTCGGGCAGGGCACGTACGCGGCGGCACTGGCCGGAGCGGCGATGCTGCTGGCGCACGGCCTGTTCAAAGCCACCCTGTTCCTGGTCGTCGGCGCCGTCGACCACCAGGCGGGCACCCGGGACGTGCGGGAGCTGTCCGGGCTGGGCCGCCGGATGCCTGCGTTGGCGATCATCGCCGCGCTCGCCGCGGCTTCCATGGCCGGTCTGCCGCCGATGCTGGGATTCCTCGGCAAGGAGGCCGCGTTCGGCGCGTTCCTCGGCCGCGGCGGAAACGGGCTGTTCGTCGACCTGGTCCTGGTGCTCGGCTCGGTGTTCACCGTCGCCTACAGCGCCCGCATGCTGTGGGGCGCGTTCGGTGACAAGCCCGGGGTGCCCGCGACCGCCGCGAAGCCGCCGAACGGCCTGCTGCTGGTGCCCGCCGCGGTCCCCGCGTTCGCGGGAGTCGTGCTCGGCGTCGGCTATCCGCTGACCGATGAGCTCGCGAGCGCCTACGCGGGCGTGTTCGCCGCCGGTCCCGAGGTGCCGCACCTGGAGCTGTGGCACGGCTTCGAGCTGCCGCTGCTGTTCTCCGTGATCGCAGTGGCGGCCGGGTTGTGGGTGCACGCGCTGCGCACCCCGCTCACCCTGTGGCGCAGCCGGCTGCCGAAGCCGCTCGACGCGCAACGCGGCTACGAGCGGATGATGGCGTTGCTGGAGCGCACGGCGGTCGGCGTCACCGGGCGGATGCAGGTCGGTTCGCTGCCGACGTACCTGGCGATCATCCTGCTCACCGTGCTGGCGGTACCCGGGTCGGTGCTGCTCTACCACGCGCACATCCCCGATGACATGCGGCTTTACCACAATCTGCTGCAGGTGCCGCTGGCCATCCTGGTGATCATCGCGGCGATCGCCGCGGTGCGCGCCAAGCGGCGGCTCACCGCCGTGGTGGTCGTCGGCGTGATCGGCTACGGCATCGGCGGGCTGTTCATCGTCGACGGCGGGCCGGACGTCGCGCTGGCGCAGTTCCTGGTCGAGACGCTCACGATGGTCGCGTTCGTATTCGTGCTGCGGCGACTGCCCGCGCGCTTCACCAAGGGCGACACGGCGCGCTCGCTGCGCTGGCCGAAGCTGGCCCTGTCCGTGGCCGGAGGGGTGGTCATCGCGCTCGCGGCAGTGCTGTTCAGCGCCGCCCGGCAACGACCGCCGGACGTCAGCTCCGATTTCATCGCGCAGTCCGAGCAGGGTGCGGGCGCCACGAACATCGTGAACGCGATCCTGGTCGACTTCCGCGCCTTCGACACCGTCGGTGAGATCTCCGTGCTCGCCGTCGCCGCGACCGGTGTCGCGAGCCTCGTGCTGGCGGCCCGGTTCGACCGCAGGCGGCGCAGCACCCGCGGCGCGTCCGCGGTGCCATCCGAAGAACGTCCGAAATCCGTGGTCAGCGGGAACGGCCAACGGCACGAGGAGGTGCAGGAATGACCGACCCGAGGATCACCGCTCCCCGAAACGGCGAACGGCCCCGCGTGCCCTGGACGGGCTGGGACGCGCCGAGGGAGCGCTGGCTGCTGTCCGGCTTCCCGCGGGACGGCCGGGAACGCGCCATGCTGCTCGAACTCGCGGCCCGCATCGTGTTCCCCACCGTGCTGGTGCTGTCGATCTACCTGCTGTTCGCCGGGCACGACCGCGCGGGCGGCGGGTTCAGCGGCGGCCTCGTCGCCGGGCAGGCGTTCGCGCTGCGCTACCTCGCGGGCGGCCGGATGGACGACAGCGCGATCATCTCGCTGCGGCCCCCGGTGCTGATCGGGCTCGGGCTCACCATCGCCACCCTCACCGGGTTCGTCCCGCTGATGTTCGGCAATGAACTGCTGGAAAGCGCCATCTACAAGATCGGCGTCCCGCTGCTGGGGCAGATCAAGTTCGTCACCAGCATCGTGCTCGACCTCGGCGTGTACCTGCTGATCCTCGGTGTGGTGCTGGACCTGCTGCGCACGCTCGGTTCCGGGATCGAAGCCGACGCGGCCGCGGCGGAGAGGGGACAAGCATGACCGACGAGATCACCGTCAACCTCACGATGGCCGTGGTGCTCGCGGCGCTCTACTCCGCCGGGTTCTACCTGATCATGCAGCGGTCGCTGATGCGCATCCTGATCGGGACCGTGCTCGTCGGGCACGGCGCCAACCTGATGCTGCAGCTGGCGGGCGGGCCTCCGGGCCGGGCGCCGATCCTCGGGGACGCCACGCCGGAACAGATGACGGACCCGCTGCCCCAGGCCATGGCGCTGACCGCGATCGTCATCACCTTCGCGCTCACCACGTTCCTGCTCGCGCTCGCCTACCGCTCGTGGGTGCTGCTCGGCCATGACGAAGTGCGCGACGACGTCGAGGACCGTCGAATCCGGCGGCTGGAGCGCAGGCTCGCCGAGTCCGAGGACGAATCGCAAGAAGAGGAACTCGAACGGGAGGCCACCCAGTGACCGTCCTCGTGGCCCTGCCCGTCCTGCTACCGCTGGCGGCCGCGGGGATGTCGCTCGCACTGGGCCGGTTCGCCGACTTCCAGCGCATCATCGGGCTCGTCGTGCTCGCGGCGATCATCGCGGACGCCGGTTTCCTGCTCTACGTCACCGACCGCACCGGCCCCGTCGTGCTGCAGGTCGGCGGCTGGGCGGCGCCCGCGGGCATCACGATCATCGCCGACCGGCTCTCCGCGCTGCTGCTCGTGGTGTCGGCCGTGGTGACCTTCGCGGTGCTGATCTACTCGATCGGGCAGCGGCTCACCGACTACGGCCGGGAGCGGGCCAGCACCACGTTCCACCCGATGTACCTGGTGCTGTGCGCCGGAGTGTCGCTGGCCTACCTCGCGGGCGACCTGTTCAACCTGTTCGTCGCGTTCGAGATCATGCTGTCCTCCTCGTACGTGCTGATCACCCGCCGCACCACGGCCAGCCGGGTGCGCGCGGGCATGACCTACGTGATCGTCAGCCTCACCTCGTCGCTGCTGTTCATCACCATGATCGCGCTGGTGTACGCGGCGACCGCGACGGTGAACCTGGCCGATCTCGGGGCGAAGGTCGGGGAGCTGCCCGAAGGCCTCCGCATGGCCCTCGGCCTGCTGATGGTCATCGTGTTCGGTGTGAAGGCGGCGATGGTGCCGCTGCACTTCTGGCTGCCCGACAGCTATCCGACCGCGCCTGCGCCGGTCACGGCCGTGTTCGCCGGGCTGCTCACCAAGGTCGGCATCTACGCGCTGATCCGCACTCAGACCCTCGTGTTCACCCACGAACACCCGTGGACGCTGATGCTGGTGATCGCGCTGATCACCATGCTGGTCGGGGCGCTGGGCGCGCTCGCGCAGAACGACCTCAACCGGATGTTGTCGTTCCTGCTGGTCAGCCACATCGGGTACATGCTGTTCGGGCTCGGCGTCTACGACGTCATCGGGCTCACCGGCGTGATCCTCTACGTGGTGCACCACATCACCGTGCAGGCGACGCTGTTCCTGGTCAGCGGTCTGATCACGCGGCACACCGGCACGGTGGCGCTGAGCCGGATGGGCGGTCTGGCGAAGGCCGCGCCGATGATCGCCGTGCTGTTCGCGCTGCCCGCGCTGAGCCTCGCAGGCGTGCCCCCGTTCTCCGGGTTCGTGGCGAAGCTGGCCCTGCTCCAGTCCGGCGTCGGCGCCGGGAGTTGGCCCGCGTACGTGGTGACCGCGGGCGTGGTCTTCACCAGCCTGCTCACCCTGTACGCGATGGCGCGGGTGTGGACGCGGGCGTTCTGGGGTCAGGTCCGGGCGCCGGAACCCGACCCGGACCCTGATGACGAGCTGGTCGTCGGTACCGGGAACTCCACCCGGCCGATGGTCGCCGCTACCGGGGTGCTGGTCACCGCGAGCGTGGTGATCGCCCTGTTCGCCGGGCCGCTGGCCGGAGTCAGCGAGCGGGCGGCGGACGACCTGATGCACGGCCAGACCTACCGCGAAGCAGTGCTGGGAGGTGCGCGATGAGCCGTCTCGCCCGCCGCACCCTGCGGCGCCTGCCGCTGGTGCTGTGGCTGACCGCCGTGTGGATCCTGCTGTGGGGCACGCTGGACCTGGGCACCCTCGTGTTCGGCCTGCTGGTGGCCCTGCTGGTGACGACCATGTTCCCGCTGCCCGCGCTCACCACCCACATGGTGGCGCGTCCGCTGCAGCTGCTGTGGCTGATCGCCTACCTGGCCTCGGACCTGGTCATCTCCACGATTCGCGTGTCGTGGCAGGCGATCCGGTACGGGCCGCGGACCACGGCGGGGATCGTCCAGGTGACCTTGCTGACCGACTCCGACCACCTGACCGCGATGCTCGCCAACGCCGTGTCGCTGGCACCCGGCAAGTTCGTCATGCAGATCGACCGCGCGCACCGCATCTGCTACGTCTACGCGCTCGGGATGCGGGCCGGGGGCGAGGAGACGGTGCGGCGGGACGTGCTGGCCCTGGAACGGCGCATCGTCCGCGCGGTCGGATCCGCGCAGGAACTCGAGATCGTCGGTCGCGTCGCACGGGACGCCGGGCTCAAGGAGGACTCCTGATGGACGTGGTGTTCGTCGTGACCTTCGCGCTGCTGTGCGTGGCCGGGCTGCTGTCGCTGATCAGGCTGATCCTGGGCGCGTCGACGCTGGACCGCATCGTGGCGCTGGACGTGCTGCTCACGTTGATCGTCGCCGGGACCTGCGTGAGCATGGGCTGGTTGCGCGACGGTTCCAACATCGCACTGCTCGCGGCGTTCGCGCTGCTGACGTTCATCGGTTCGATCAGCGCGGCCCGCCTCGTCGAGAAGAAGGAGCCGTACCGGTGAACTGGCTCGATGTGATCTCCGCGTGCTGCCTGATCCTGGGCGCGCTGTCCTGCTTGTTCGGGGCGATCGGGTTGCTGAGCTTCCCGGACGTCACCGCGCGGTTGCAGGCCGCGACCAAACCCCAGACGCTCGGGCTGATCCTGATCCTCACCGGCACGGCCTTGCAGCTGGACCTGCACTACTCGCTGGCGCTGGGACTGGTGGCGTTGTTCCAGATGCTGACGTCTCCGGTGCTGGCGCAGCTGGTGGGGCGTGCGGCGTACCGGGCGGACAGCATCCGCCGGGACAACCTGGTCCTCGATGAGCTGGGCGAGCGTATCGACCGCGATCGCGGTCAGCGGTGATCGTCGTGTCGAAGGCGGCCACCGGTACCGTTGCCGGGCAAGAGCTCCACGAAGGTCGAATGTGCCCTGGCTCACTTCCGGTCAACTTCCCGGCGGGCGGCGCGCGTCCTTCCAGCTGACGGGGCAGATCACTGAGCGAGGAGCGGCGATGCGGGTCCGACTGATCACCACTGCGATGATCGTGGGGTTCGGTCTAGCGGGATGCGGCGCCGCGCCCGAGGCGGCTCCCGAACAGCAGCCGCCCGCGGTGGTGACCCTGCCGAAGGCAGTGCAGCCGCCGCCCGCCACCGGCGACCCGGCTCCCAGCGGTTCCGCCGAGCCGTCGCAGACCGGCGACACCTCCGTCACCACGACGGTGACGACCTCGAAAGCGCAGTCCTCGCAGCCCACGTCCGATGACACCGAGGAGTCGGAGGCGCCGCCCGAGGACACCGGTGACACCGACTGCGGCACGATCACGAATCGCGCGGGCGTCACGTACCGGCTCTACGCGGAGAAGGACGAGTCGGGCGCGACCTTGGGCTGCGCCGAGGCCGAACGCGTGATGACCAAGTACCTCTCGCTGTCTCCGGACGAGTACCAGGGCAGCGGGCGGTTCGCGAACTTCGAGGGCTACGGCTGCGCGTCGACGCCGCAGGATCGGGAGAAGGCGTTGTGCGCGAAACGGGGGGTCTCGACGTACATCACGTCGTGACCCGGCGCGTTGCGACGATCCGGGCAACCTGCCGTGGAGGCGAGCGTCCGATGCCCGCCATGTGATCAAATGGCCTGGTGCGGCGGCCCGCCGCCGCGAAGCGCTGCGTGGAAAGGTGTGGAGTGCTGATGGCACGCATGGGGCGACTGCTCGCGGTCCTGACGCTCGGCGGGGTCCTCCTGTTCTCGCCCGCGACCGGTGGCACCGCCGTCGCCGCGTCCGCGCAGGCACCGGCCGCCGCGACCACGCTGCTCGCGCAGGACCCCTCCGCCCCGCCCGGACCGGATCTCAACGGTGACCAGCAGAGCGCGCTGCAGGACAAGCAGCGGCTCGTGACCGGTATCGGCGGATTCGTGCTCATCGCGGCGGTGTTCCTGTCCCGGAAGGCCCGTAAGCGCCCGATCCTCAGCTTCAAGTGGAAAAAGTAGGGCTACCCCTCACCCACGAGTCCGTGAAAAAGGGCAACGCGGTCGGTTTTTGGCATTCTTTTTGAAGATTTCCCGCTATGGACTAGACCTGGCGGGCTAACCTGTGGGATTTTCACATCTGCACGGGATGTGCGAGCCGGGTTCGGCGCACTCCGCACTCCCGGCGGGACGGTGCACTACTTGGGGTTTCGGCCCCTCGCAGACGTGGGCCGGCACCGGGAAGCCCCCCGACCGGTGCCGGCCCACACCCTCTTCTCGCACCGTCTCCAGTTTCGGACGCGGCGTGTCCGCGCCTCGGCGGTAGCGACGGAAAGTCGTCCGCCGCTTGAGGAAACGTTCGCAGCAGGAGCGCCCCCCATTCGGCCATGCGGTTCGCGGATGGTCTCGCCGTCTGCCGAATGGCGCGATCACCGACATCGGCGAGTTCCGCTTTCCGGGCGTGCCGCCCACTCCGGCTCGGCGCGTGATTGCGATCGGAGTTGTGCTTCTCGTGCAGCACCCTCGGATGCGTGAGTGGAGTTCGGTCTTGCGAAGAAGTTGAATCTGGAACTTCTACTCTGCGGCCGATCACGGGGCACCACTGAGCGCAATCCGCCGACCGGCTGGCGTTTCGGCGAACTCCGCTGAGTTCGGCAGTACCGGAATCGTGCAGGATGGTCGCCAAATGAACCAAGACCCATCCGCCTGCAAAGCCGTGCTCCGTTCCGAATCCCGCGCCACCTGCCAGGAGACCGTGCGGCGGCACGAGCACGAACTCGTCGAGCTGGCGCGCAGCCTGCACGCGGAGCCCGAGACCGCCTTCTCCGAACACCGCAGCGCAGCAAAAGTGAGCGCGTTGCTGGCCGAGCACGGCTTCACCGTCCGGGCACCGGTCGCCGGACTGGACACCGCCTTCTCCGCGGAGCGCGGCGACGGCGACCTGGTGATCGGCATCTGCGCCGAGTACGACGCGCTTCCCGAGATCGGCCACGCCTGCGGGCACAACGTGATCGCCGCCGCCGCGGTCGGCGCCGCGCTGGCACTGGCGGCGGTCGCCGAGGAGCTCGGCATCACCGTCCGCGTCATCGGCACCCCGGCGGAGGAACTCGGCGGCGGCAAGGTGCTGATGCTCGAACGCGGCGCGTTCGACGGCCTGGCGATGGCGATGATGGTGCACCCGGGACCCGAGGAGATCTGCGCACCCAGGTCGCTGGCCATCAACGACCTCGAGGTGCGCTACACCGGCAAATCGGCGCACGCCGCGGCGGCTCCGGAGCTCGGCGTCAACGCCGCCGACGCCCTGACCGTCGCCCAGGTCGCGATCGGGCTGCTGCGCCAGCACCTCGAATCCGGCCAGATGATGCACGGTATCGTGACTTCAGGCGGTGCCGCGCCGAACGTCGTTCCCGCTCACACTGCGGCGATGTACAACCTGCGCGCCGCCGAGTCGTTTTCCTTGGAGCGTCTGGAGAACCGCATCCGGGCCTGCTTCGAGGCGGGTGCGACGGCGACCGGCTGTTCCCACGAGGTCGTGCAGGTCTCCCCGGTGTACGCCGAACTGTCCTGCGACGACGAGCTCTCCGAGGCGTACCGCGCGGCGATCACCGAACTCGGGCGCATGCCTGTTCCGCGAGCCGAACAGGCCGAACGGGTCATCGGCAGCACCGACATGGGCAACGTGACGCGGGTGCTGCCGGCGATCCATCCGATGATCGCGCTGGACTGCGGTGCGGCCGTGACCCACCAGGCCGAGTTCGCCGCGGCGTGCGCCTCGCCGTCCGCCGACCGCGCCGTGCTCGACGGAGCGGTGGCGATGGCGTGGACGGCCGTCGCGGCGGCCACCGACCACGGCTTGAGGTCGCGGCTCGTGACTTCGGCCGAAGACCGCCCGGTTCGAACCGGGAAGCACAACGCTGCCGACACCGGGCACGCCCCCGGCGCGGCGCGACAGCAACACACGTCGGGAGGCGTGGCGTGACGGTAGTGGATTCTCGCGGGCCTGATCCGCGCAAGACACCGAACAACGGCGGCCTGGACGGCGCCGACGCCTGGCGGGAGGCCGAGCTGGGTGCCAGACCGCCCGGCGAGCCGATCGGCGACAACGGCGACACCATGTCCGGCGTGGGGTCCGATGGTCACGGTGCGCTGGAAGACCTGGGTGCCGGACGAGGCCCGGCCTGGCTCGACGCCTGGCTCACGGAGAACGCGGGCCACGTGCTGGCCTGGCGCAGGCACATTCACGCCCACCCGGAACTCTCCCGAGCCGAGCACGGCACGACCGCGTTCCTAGCCGAACGGCTCACCGCCGCCGGGCTGAGCCCGCGTGTGCTGCCGGGCGGCACCGGGCTGCTGTGCGACCTCGGCCCGGAGAACGCGCAGCCGCGGCGCACCATCGCGTTGCGCGCCGACATCGACGCGCTGCCGCTGACCGAGGCGACCGGGCTGGCGTTCTCCTCTACCGCGGACGGGGCGGCGCACGCCTGCGGACACGACGCGCACACCACGATCCTGCTGGGCACGGCGCTGGCGCTGGCGACGGGGCCGGAGCTGCCCGGCCGGATCCGGCTGATCTTCCAGCACGCCGAGGAGGTCATGCCGGGCGGTGCGCTGGACGTGCTCGCCGCCGGTGGGCTCGACGGCGTGGAGCAGATCTTCGGACTGCACTGCGATCCGCTGCTGCCCGTCGGCCGGGTCGGGGTGAAGGCGGGTGCCATCACCTCCGCGAGCGATCTGCTGGAACTGCGGCTGAACTCGCCCGGCGGGCACACCTCGCGGCCGCACCTGACCGCGGATCTGGTGCACGCGCTGGGCACCGTGATCACCGGGTTGCCGACGTTGCTGTCCCGCCGCGTCGATCCGCGCACCGGAACGGTGCTGACCTGGGGTGCGGTGCACGCGGGGGAGGCGCCGAACGCGATTCCGCAGACCGGGGTGCTCACCGGGACGCTGCGCACCGGCGATCGGGGCACCTGGGCGGAACTGGAGCCGCTGACCCGCGAGCTGGTGTCGGGTCTGCTGGCGCCGCTCGGCGTGGGCTTCGACCTGCAGCACCGGCGAGGTGTTCCGCCGGTGGTCAACGATGCGGCGAGCACCGAGCTGATGTCCACGGCGATCCAGGCGGCGCTGGGCGAGCATGCGGTCACCGGCACTCCGCAGTCCTCGGGCGGTGAGGACTTCGGCTGGTACCTGGAACACGTGCCGGGTTCGTTCGTGCGGCTCGGTGTGCGTTCCGGGCAGGCGCGGGCGCGCGACCTGCACCAGCCGACGTTCGATCTGGACGAGCGGGCGTTGCTGGTCGGAATCCGGGTGATGGTCGGGACGGCGCTGTCGGCGCTGACGCGGTGACTCGCCCGGCGGGGCGCCTCGTGCGCCCTTGAGCGAGGCTCCTCACCGGTCCGACGGGCCGTCGGCGCAGTGCGCCGTGCGGCTCGGCGTCGCTCCACGGCGGCGTTCACCCGATCGGGATGTATCAGATCCGGGGTTCGCGCCCTCTTATTGGTATGACCGCGAACCTGCTGCTCCCCGCGCCTCGCACCGATGCCGCACCTCCCGCCGGGAGGGAAAGGACCGCTCCGCCAGGTCGATGCGACTCACCCGCCGCGACCTCGTCGCCGGGTAGAACCAGGCACGGTGCCCTCCACCGGGCCGACGCTGAGCGTCTGTTCGGTGTGGACGGATTAAGAGCCGTTCTGGACGACGGCCGGTGGATCGAGCCGTGGTCCGGCGTGGTGCTGCCGTCCGAACGAGCCCTGGACCCGCTGGCGCGAGCGGACGCCGCCCTGCTCCGCGCCGGGCCGCACGCGGTGCTCAACGGCCCCACGGCCGTTGCGATGCACGGCTGCACCGAGGCGCTCGGCGACTCCGCCGTGCACGTCGCGGTGCCGTACCACCGCCAGCCCCGCGCGGTACCGAACCTGGTCGTCAAGCAGACCTGGATCAACGAAGCCGACGTGATCGAACTGGACGGGCTCCGGGTGTACGCGCTGGACGCGGCCCTCGCGGAGATGCTCTGCACCGGTGAGCGCCGGACCGCGCTGGCGTGCCTGGAACAGGCATTGGCAGTGCTGGGTTCGGCCGCGGTCCGGTTCCACGCGGTGGTGGCCGAGCAGGTGGCGCGGCGACGGGATCGACGCGGTACCAGGCGTGCCGCCGAACTGCTGGAGCTCGCCCGCCTCGGCCCGTCCGGAGCGGTTCCCGTCGTGGCCCGCATCGAGGCCGCGGTGCCCGCCGGCGACGGGACCGCGCAGCTCGGAGGTGGGCTGTGAACAGGTCTCAGAACATCACACTCAATGCTGTGATAACCGCAGTCGAATGCGTTATGTTCAGCGAGGAGCCCGGCATTCCGGCCCGCGCCGATGTCGGCATCAGCCGCTTCGGCGCGCGGAGTCAGCGGGGCCGCGGGATGAGGAGGACACGAAGTGTCACGACAGAGCGAGAGGTTCTTCGGCGACTCCCCGGCTCCGGAGCAGGTCGCGCAGCTGCCTGGCGAGCAGGCCGGGCCGGCTTCGACATTGCCTCGCACGGCACCGGGCGAGCGGATCGAGCTGATCCTGCTGGACGTGGGCGGTCCGATCTACGACGACTCCTGGTACCGGGAAGCTCTGCTGCGGGCGACCTGCGAACTGGTCGCGGAGAACGGCGGGGTGCTGCTCGAGGCGGACTTCCAACGCGTCTACGACGCGCTGCGGCAGTCGCAAGAGGGCTCGCTGCGCACCGCGATGGCCGAACGCTTCCTGCGCGATGGGGAGCGGCAGCGGTTGTCCGATCGTGCCGAGAGCTACTGGTTCTACCCGCCCTCCGCGTTGCATCCCGACGTGCTGCCCGCGCTGCGGCAGCTCTCCGCGCGCTACAAGATCGCCGTGGTCGCCAACCAGCGGGCGCTGGTGGTGGACGCGTTGCGCCGCGACGGCGTGGCTCCGTTCATCGACCACTGGGCGATCTCGGAGCTGGTGGGCGCGTCCAAGCCCGATCCGGCGATCTTCCGGCACGCGTTGGACCGCGCCGGAGTGGCACCGGAGCACGCGGTGCACGTCGGCAACCGCCTCGACTCCGACGTCCGCGGCGCGCAGCGGTTGGGGATCCGCACGGTCTGGGTGGTCCGCGGGGAGGCGCCGCCGGACCCGACGCCGGAACAGCTGAGCGAACCCGACATCGCGGTGTTCTCACTGGCCGACGTGCCCGCCGCGGTGGAACGGCTGCAACGAGCTCGGTAGTCGTCGGCCGCCCGCCCGCCGGGTCAGGCTTCGGCGATCTCCACGGCGACTCCGTGACCGTGCAAGTCTTCGAGCACCTTCCGCGGGGTGTCGGCGTCCACGATGACCAGGTCGAAATCGGCCAGCGGCGCCAGCTCGTGCACGGCTCGGCGCTCGAACTTGGAGTGGTCGGCCAGCAGGATGCGGGTGGCGGCGGTGCGCATCAGAGCCCGCTTCACCTGCACGGTCTCCTGCGAGCGGTGCAGGCAGTGCCCGTCGACCACGGCGGTCGTGGACAGCAGGAGCACGTCGGAGCGCAGGGTGCTCGCCATGTCCGCGGCGTGCAGGCCGAGGAACGCGTCGAAGCCGGGGTGGTAGTCGCCGCCCAGGCCGATCACGTGCAGCCCGCTCTCCCCGCTGAGGCGATTGATCACCGGCAGGAAGTTGGTGACGACGGTCAGCGGCGCCGACTCGGCGAGCCGTTCGGCGACCGCCAGCGCGCTGGTGCTGTCGTCGATCGCGACCACTTGGCCCGAGCTGACGTGCCGCATCGCGTGGCGGGCGATCAGGGCCTTCGCGGCCGCGGCGTCGGAGCGCCGCGCACCCACCGACCTGGCCAGCACCGAACCCGGGGTGGAGGTGGCGCCGCCGCGTACCTTGCGCAGCCAGCCCTGGCGTTCCAGCAGATCCAGGTCGCGGTGGATGGTCATGCCGCTGACGCCGTACTCCTCGACGAGCCGTTCGATGCGCACCTGGCCGTGGGCGAGCACGTCCTGCCGGATCTGCTCGCGCCGCCGCTGCTGGGACACCGTCCCGTCGACCTGGGCCACACCCACCTCGCCACCAACGTGTGCCGTCGGTGTGATTATCACACGCGGGATGTGGTGACCGGATCGCTCAACGGCTGCGAGCCGATCACGGTCCGATGTTGCCGCAAGGACGGGTGCGCAGCTTCGACACGTAATCCTCGGGGGCGCCCGCCGCTTCCGCGGCGTCGGCCATCACCCCGAGATACCGGGCCGACGGCAACCCTCCCTCGTAGGCGTCGAGCACGTACAGCCAGGCGAGCACCGGGCCGTCCAGGGTCTGCACGCGAAGCCGCAGCTTCTTGTGCATCTGCAGCTCGGAGCCCTCCCAACGGTCGAGCTGCCGTTCGTCCTCGGGGCTGACGTCATACAGCACGGTGAAGACCTGCTCGCCGGGGTGCTCGACGATCGTCGCCAGCGCACCTTCCCAGCCGTAGTCCTCACCACCGAAGGTCAGCCGCCAGTCCATCAGCCAGCCCGTTCCCGCCATCGGGGAGTGCGGGGCTCGCTCTGTCATCTGGGCCGGATCCATGTTGGACCCGTACGCGGCGTACAGCGGCACGCCCCACAGGGTAGCGATCGATACGCCCGATGTCGGAGTGGACCACGTCACCGTCGTCGGCGAGTCGCGATCGGAAGGCGGCGAATCGGCGGGTACCGCCCGAATCGCCGGGAATGCGCGCGACATAGGGTGGGTTCGGCGCCCACAAGGCTCGGAATTCCAGGAGGAACACGAAGTGACCCGCATCGTGATCATGGGAGGGGGGCCCGCCGGTTACGAGGCGGCCCTGGTCGCAGCGCAGAACGGCGCGGACGTCACGCTGGTCGAGCCGGACGGGCTCGGCGGCGCGTGCGTGCTCTACGACTGCGTCCCCTCCAAGACGTTCATCGCCTCCGCGGGTGCGCGTTCCGCCGCTCGCGACGTCAGCGAACTGGGCATCCGCACCAGCCCCGACAACGTCGCGGTCGACGTCGCCGTGGTGCACGGCAGGGTCAAGGGGCTCGCGCTGGCGCAGTCCGCGGACATCCGCGCCCGCGTCCGCCGGGAAGGCGTCAAGATCATCGCGGGGCGGGCGAGGTTCACCAACCGCACGCACGGCTTGGCCCAGCACCACATCGGTGTTGATCGGGCCGACGGCGGCAGCGAGGAACTCATCGGCGACGTGGTGCTGATCGCCACCGGCGCCACGCCTCGGGTGCTGCCGGGCGCGGTGCCCGACGGCGAGCGGATCTTGAGCTGGCGCCAGCTTTACGACCTGCCGGATCTGCCAGAACACCTCGCGGTGATCGGTTCCGGGGTGACCGGTGTGGAGTTCGCCTCCGCCTACACCGAGATGGGCGTCAAGGTCACGATGATCTCCAGCCGGGATCGCGTGCTGCCGCACGAGGACGCCGACGCGGCCGGGGTGCTCGAAGAGGTCTTCGCCGAGCGCGGCACCGAAGTCGTCAAGCACGCGCGCGCCGAAAGCGTCGAACGCACCGAGAAGGGTGTGATCGTGCACCTCGCCGACGGCAGGCGGGTGGAGGCCAGCCATGCCCTGATGACGGTCGGATCGGTGCCCAACACCGAGGACATCGGCCTGGAGCGAGTCGGCCTCGAAACCGACCGCGGCGGCTACGTCAAGGTCGACCGGGTGTCCAGGACGAAGGTTCCCGGCGTCTACGCGGCGGGCGACTGCACCGGTCTGCTGCTGCTGGCCTCCGTCGCGGCCATGCAGGGGCGCATCGCGATGTGGCACGCGCTGGGCGAAGGCGTCAGCCCGATCAAGCTGAAGACGGTCGCGGGCAACGTGTTCACCCACCCCGAGATCGCCACGGTCGGCATCAGCCAGCAGGCGATCGACTCCGGTGAAGTGCCCGCGCGGATCGTGATGCTGCCGTTGGCGACGAACCCGCGGGCGAAGATGGAAGGCCTGCGCCGAGGCTTCCTCAAGGTCTTCTGCCGTCCGCAGACCGGGGTGGTCATCGGCGGCGTGGTCGTCTCCCCGAACGCCAGCGAACTGGTGCTGCCGATCGCACTGGCCGTGCAGAACCAGGTCACAGTGGAGAACCTGGCCAACACGTTCTCGGTTTATCCGTCGCTGTCGGGGTCACTGACCGAAGCCGGCCGCCAGTTGATGCGTCACGACGATCTCGATTGAGGAGTCTCCGCCGGTCGGTTTGCTTTGGTGGTCGGGTGGCGGAACCTCAGTTGGTCTCTCGCTGCGGGATCTTTTTCCCGAGTGGCTCCGCCACGAGGGAAAAAGCTGTCCTCGCGAGAGACCAACTGAGAACCCGCCGGTGGTCACCTTCTTGACGTGGGCTATGTGCTTCGCACATACAGGCACGGCTGTCGCCGCAAAGCAGGCGTGGCTTCGCCCGCCCACTGCACGGCTTCGCCGTAGAGCACGGCCTTCGGCCGCGAGGCAGGCGTGGCTTCGCCGCCCACGGCACGGCTTCGCCGCCAACGGCACGGCTTCGCCGTGGAGCACGGCCTTCGGCCGCAAGGCAGGTGGGGCTTTGCCGTCAAAGGTGCGGATTCGGCGTGTGGCGTCGGGGGCGTTGGTGGGGTCGACGTGGGTCGGTGGAGCGGGGAGGCTGGTGGGTGGGAGGTGTGGTGATGGGGACGCCGGTTCTGGTTTACGACGGTGACTGCGGGTTTTGCACTCGTAGCGTGCGGCTCGCTGAGCGGTTGCCGTTGCGGGCGCGCATCGTCGCGTGGCAGGACGCGGACCTAGGGGCGCTGCGCATCACCGAGCAACGTGCCCGCCACGAAGTGCTCTGGGTGAGCGAGCGCGGTCGCGTGCTCGGCGGGGCGGATGCGGTCGCCGCTCTGCTCAAGGACTGCGGTCTCCCGTGGTCGATACCGGGAACGTTGCTGTCGTTGCCGGTGCTGCGCTCGCTCGCCGCGTTCGCGTACCGGCGGGTCGCCGAGAACCGCCACCGGCTTCCCGGGGCGACACCGGCATGCGCACTCCCCGTCGACCAGCGGCCCGGAGCCTGAACGACACCGCGAGCGGCTCGCCGCCGCCCGCTCGGCTTCGCCACGATTGATCGACAGGTCGCAGCACTCGGGCCGAAAGTATGAGAAGGGCTCGGCTCCACGGCCCATCGAACGACTTCACCGGCCTATCGATCGACTTGATCGCCGCCACTTCGGCCGATCCGAATCGCCCTGCTCCACCCCTAGATTCATTCGAGTAAGGGGTGCGGGGGACGCGGGTGGCCACCGCCAACGGGGCATCAGCGGTGGCCACCCGCAGCGGTGACAAACCGGTGCCAGGCATCGGTGCTCAGGCGAGTGAGGCGATCTCGAATGAACGGCAACAAGGCGTTCGCTCCGGAATACCAAGGCGCACTGCGGGACATGTCCGTGAACACGGCCTACGAGGACGTCCTCGGACAGGCGCGGGCGCGGGAACAGTGGGCGGCCGAAGAGGGCACGGCGCTCGACGTCGCGCAGGCGAAGCTGGCCGTCGCCGAATCCTGCCGTCGGCTGGGGTACCTGGAAGAGGCCGAACTCGCGTGGAAGGCCGGCTACCGCGCCGCGCGCACCGCGAACGACACCGGTGCGCAGGCGTGGGCGCTGTGGAGCGGAGGCACGCTGGCGCGGCAGCGGGGCGAGCTGAACTTGGCGCTGCGCTGGCTGGCCCGGGGACGGGACCTGGCGGCGGAGGCAGGCGACATCGTCGCCTACGGCTACGCCTTCGCCGGAGTCGCCGAGACGGTCCGCATCCAGGGCGACTTCGAGCAGGCCCGCGGTTTGCACGAACACGTGCTCACCGAGGCGCGCAAACGCGAGGAGTCCCGGCACATCGTGTGGGCGCTGGAAGGACTCGCGCAGATCGAACGCAACACCGGGGACCTGGAATCGGCGGCGCAGCGCTTCGAAGAGGCCGCGCGAGTCGCGGGGCGATCCGGTGACGACCGCGGCCACGCGTGGGCATTGCGCGGCCAAGCGGACGTGCTGTCGCTGCGGGGTGACCACGACGAGGCCTTGGTGCTGCTCTCGACCGCGGAAGAGACCTGCCGCCGGATGGACCTGTCCAGCGCGCTGGCCTACAACCGCAAGATGCGCGGCAACGTCCACTTCCGCGCGGGCCGCTACGGCGACGCCGCCCGCACCTACCGGGACGCGCACGGGAAGTTCCGCGCCATCCGGGAACCACGCGGCATGGCGCTGGC
This sequence comes from Saccharopolyspora gloriosae, assembly GCF_022828475.1. Lineage (GTDB taxonomy): Bacteria > Actinomycetota > Actinomycetes > Mycobacteriales > Pseudonocardiaceae > Saccharopolyspora_C > Saccharopolyspora_C gloriosae_A. The sequence goes on from NZ_CP059557.1 coordinate 882,689, forward strand.
GCAGCTGGGCCTGCTCAAGAGCCTCGACAAGCTGGGACGCCCGGCTACGGCGACGATGGCGGACCTGATCGCGCTGCGCGACGACGTCAACGGCAACGAGCTGTGGCAGACCCGCCGGATGGTCGAGGAAGCCATCGCCGAACGCACCGTCTGAGCCGGTCATCGCAGGCCGGTGCGGTGGCGGAAAAGGACGCGACAGCACCGGCGCGGCCCGGTTACGGTTCAGGCATGTTCTGGCACCTGTACTACCTCTGATTCCCGCGCCCCGCGGAAGACCACTCGTGACGCGCCCGCGCACTCGCCGTCTCCGGCCGAGTCTCGCGGCCGCTCAGCTCGTCGACGGCGATACGCGCCGGTCCGGGCTCGCGCACGGGTGAATCCGCAGATGACGGCTGGACATTTCGCGCTCGCCCTGGCGAGCGCTCGCTTTTCGATCGTGGAGTGAATCAGAGTGAATCAAGTGCCGAAGAACCGATCCGCGCACATCGCCTTCATGGCCGTGCCCGCCCACGGCCACGTCAATCCGGGACTCGGTCTGGTCACCGAGCTGAACGCCCGCGGGCACCGCGTCACGTATGCCGTGACCGACGACTTCGTGCCGCAGGTCGCCGAGGCCAGTGCCACGTCGGTCCGCTACGAGTCGACGTTGCCGTCCGCGGCCGCCCAAGAGCAGTGGCCGGAGGATCAGGCCGCCGCGGTGCTGCTGTTCGTGGAGGAGATGATCGCGGTGCATCCGCAACTCTCCGCCGCCTACGACCAGGACCGGCCGGACCTGATCATCTACGACATCGGCGCGCTGCAGGCTCCGGTGCTCGCGCACCAGTGGGGTGTGCCTGCGATCTGCCTGTCGCCGACGCACGTGAGGTTCGAGGGAATCGAAGAGGTCTTCGGTTCGCCGGATACTCCGGAACTGAAAGCGGTCTACGCCCGCGCCGACGCGTTCTTCGCCGAGCAGGACGTGCCGCTGACGTTCGAGAAGATGGAGCCCGATCGCTGCGTGGTCACCATCCCGCGCTCGTTCCAGTACAACGGCGATTCCGTGGCGGACAACCACACCTTCGTCGGGCCGATGCTGACCGGGCGGTCCTTCCAAGGCGAGTGGCATCCGTCCGATGAGCGGCCGGTGCTGCTCATCTCGATGGGCTCGGCCTACACCGATCAGCTGGAGCTGTACCGCTCCTGCCTGGCCGCCTTCGGCGGTCTCGACTGGCAGGTGGTGCTCACCATCGGCAAGGTCATCGACCCCGCCCAGCTGGGGGAGATCCCGCCGAACGTCGAGGTGCACCGGTGGGTGCCGCAGCTCAACGTCCTGTCGCAGGCGGACGTGTTCATCACCCACGCAGGCATGGGCGGGTCGATGGAAGGCCTGTACTCGGGGGTGCCGATGATCGCGATTCCGCAGGCCGCGGACCAGTTCGCGAACGCGGCACGCATCGAGCAACTCGGCCTGGGGGTGCGGTTGCCGAAGGAGCAGGCGAGCCCCGCAGCGTTGCGCGCGGCGTTGACCCGGGTGTGCGAGGACCCGGAGCTGCTCGCCAGGTCGCGAGCGATCCGACAGGAGATCCACGAGGCAGGCGGTGTGCGTCGCGCGGCGGACATCGTCGAGCAGTCACTCACCTGACCGAGCGAGGGGCGGCCGGTTCCCGCCGGTCGTCCCTCCGGGTTCGCCGGGATATTCGGTACCGCTCGGGCGTGGAGTGCAGCAGACTCCTGCGACATGGAGCCGCACGAGAGACTGCAGTACGACGGAGTGGATCTTCGCAGGTGGCGCCTGGAAGACGCGGGTGTCGCACTGCGAGTCGTGACGGAGTCGCTGGACCACCTGGGGCCGTGGATGCCGTGGGCGAAACCGGGCTACGGGATGAAGGAGGCGGCCGACTTCGTCGGCAAGAACGACCGGGAATGGACGCATCGCACGGCATTCAACTACGCGGTGCTCGGCCCGCAGCAGCAGGTGATCGGGGCGGCCGGCCTGATGGACCGGATCGGGCCGGGCGGCTTCGAGATCGGCTATTGGCTGCACGGGGACTTCGAGGGACGCGGCATCATGCGCCGGGCGGTGACCGCGCTGATCGAGGAGGCGTTCCGGCTGGGCGCGGATCGTGTCGAGATCTGGCACGACGAGGCGAACGTGCGCAGCGGCGCGATTCCGAAAGCACTCGGGTTCATCGAGGTCGACCGGCGTCCGGCTCGGGAGTACCCGGTCGCGCCCGCGTGCACCGGAACCTTCGTCGTCTGGCGGCTCACCGCGCCGGAGCTCCTGGACCGGCCGAAGTAACGAGCAGCCCGGATTCGGCGAACTTCGTAGCGAACCGGCACGAGGCCGGCGGATCGAGGGGGGCGCATGTCGAAGGAGTCGGTGTCCTGGGCGGTCGCGGTGGCCGCGTTGATCGGCGTCGTCCTGGTGGTGATGTCCGGCGGCGAACCGAACGAACCCCGCCGAGTTGAGCTCACCGGCGAACCGATGACAACACCAACGGACATCACCTGGCCGTAGCCGATCTTCGTCTTGTCAGCGGCGCAGCCGACGAGCAGCGACCACCAGAGCAACGGGAACCACCGGCGGGTTCCCAGGTGTCTTCTCGCGAAGACGGCGATTTCCCTCGTCGCGGAGCCGCCACTGGGGAAATCGATCCGCGGCGAGAAGACACCTGAGGTTCCGCTACCCGGCCCCTCAGCGAGCAGGGGGCGGGCCGTCACGCCCAGTCGAAAGTCTTGGTGACCGCCTTCTGCCACTGGGAGTACTCGTGGGCACGGCGTTCCTCCGGCATGACCGGGTCCCACTGCTTGTCCTTCGCCCAGTTGGAGCGGATGTCGTCCTCACCGGCCCAGAAGCCGACGGCGAGTCCGGCGGCGTAGGCGGCGCCGAGCGCGGTGGTCTCGCTGACCGTCGGCCGGATCACCGGTACGTCGAGGATGTCGGCCTGGAACTGCATCAGCAGTTCGTTGCCGACCATGCCGCCGTCGACCTTCAGCGACTTCAACGGCACTCCGGAGTCGGCGTTCATGGCCTCGATGACCTCGCGGGTCTGGAACGCCGTGGACTCCAGCACCGCGCGGGCCAGGTGACCGCGGTTCACGAACCGGGTGAGACCGACGATGGCGCCGCGCGCGTCGGAACGCCAGTGCGGCGCGAACAGGCCGGAGAACGCGGGCACGAAGTAGGCGCCGCCGTTGTCCTCGACGGTGCGCGCGATCTGCTCGATCTCGGGGGCGGTGCCGATCAGCCCGAGGTTGTCCCGCAGCCACTGCACCAGCGAGCCGGTGACCGCGATGGAACCTTCCAAGCAGTACACCGTGTCGTTCGAGCCGATCTTGTAGCCGACGGTGGTGAGCAGCCCGTTCTGGCTCAGGACCGGCTCGGTTCCGGTGTTGAGCAGCAGGAAGTTGCCGGTGCCGTAGGTGTTCTTGGCTTCGCCGGGCGCCAGGCAGGCCTGGCCGAACGTGGCGGCCTGCTGGTCCCGAGGATCCCGGCGATGGGCAGCCCGCCGAACACGCCGCGTTCCCGGAAGTGCCCGTAGACCTCGGAGGACGAACGGATCTCCGGCAGCATCGAGGTCGGCACGCCGATCTGGCGGCAGATGTCCTCATCCCATTCCAGCTTCTCCAGGTCCATCAGCAGGGTCCGGGAGGCGTTGGTGGGGTCGGTGACGTGCAGGCCGCCGTCGGTGCCACCGGTGCTGTTCCACAGCACCCAGGTGTCCATGTTGCCGAACAGCAGCTCGCCCTTCTCGGCACGGGCGCGCACGCCGTCGACGTTGTCCAGGATCCAGCGGATCTTGGTGCCGGAGAAGTACGGCGAGAGGGTCAAGCCGGTCGTGGCGTGGAAGCGGTTCTGCCCGCCGTCCTCCGCGAGCTCGCTGACGATGGTGTCGGTGCGGGTGTCCTGCCAGACGATGGCGTTGTAGACCGGCTTGCCGGTGGTCTTGTCCCACACCACGGTCGTCTCGCGCTGGTTGGTGATGCCGACCGCGGCGATCTCGGAGGTCACCAGGTCGGCTTTGGCCAGGGCGCCCGCGCACACCTGGCGGGTGTTGCTCCAGATCTCCTCCGGGTCGTGTTCGACCCAGCCCGCCTTCGGGAAGATCTGCCGGTGTTCGACCTGGTCGACGGCCACCACCCGTCCGCTGTGGTCGAAGATCATGCAGCGGGTGGAGGTGGTGCCCTGGTCGATCGCGGCGACGTAGGAGGCCATGATGTCGTCCTTTTCGATGGATTCCGAGATGTGCGTGCTGCGCCTGGGGTGAGTGTCACCCGCGCGGCCCCGCCGGGCAGCCTCCCGACGCCACCTGCGGTGCGCCGTTCGGCCGCTTTGCGGGCATCAGGCGGCTCAGGTCGCGGGAAGCACCGCTGTCAGGGCGCCCGCGAGCACACCACCGATGATCGGGCCGGCGACCGGGATCCACGCGTAACCCCAGTCAGCGGAGCCCTTGCCGCGGATCGGCAGCAGCGCGTAGGCGATGCGCGGGCCGAGGTCGCGGGCCGGGTTGATCGCGTACCCGGTGGGGCCGCCCAGCGACGCGCCGATGCCGATGACGATGAACGCGACCGCCGCGTAGCCGAGCGCGTCATTGCCGAAGCTGAAGGCGCCGTCGTCACCGCGCCCGGAACCGGGCGTCTGGATGATCCACAGCACCAGCACGAAAGTGCCGATGATCTCGGTGACCAGGTTCCACGGGCTGTTGCGCACGGTGGGGCCGGTGCTGAAGATCCCGAGGGTGCCCGCGGGTTCGTCGTGGGTGTCGAACTGGAGCTTGTAAGCCGCCCAGCACAGCGTCGCGCCGATCGTGCCGCCGAGAAGCTGTGCGACGAGGTAGACCGGCACCTGGCTCCACGCGACCTGCCCGTTCACGGCGAGGCCCAGCGTGACGGCGGGGTTGATGTGCGCCCCCGCCGGTTCGGCGATGCTGGCGCCGGCGAACACCGCGAAGCCCCAGCCGAAGTTCACCAGGAGCCAGCCGCCGTTGTTGCCCAGCGTTTTTCGCAAGGTCACGTTGGCGACCACGCCGCACCCCATCAGGGTCAGCACGGCCGTTCCCATCAATTCCCAGAGGAAGATCTCACCCAGACTCATCAGGGTCCCCTCGTCGCGGCGCCATCGGCGCGGTCGGGTGTGCATTGATCGTCCGACATGCGGATAGCGCGGGAAGGCGCGTCGCGATCGCTCGTGCGGGGTGGTCGCGGCGGGCCTGGCGAGGGCGCCGGATCACGGGTCGACGGCTGGCGACGCCGAATGTTGCGGGCGTGGGCACGTCGACCTCCTCCGTTGGAGCCGCTCCGGCGGCCGGACCGCGCCGGAGAACACGGTCACATTAGGCTTGTGAAAACAAACATTGCAATAGCTTTGCGATGGTGTTTTTATCGCGATGTACGGTGAAGCCGGAATCGCTGGTGTCCGTGCGGCGAGGCACGACCGTCGTGCAGGGGTTCGGCTAGGAAGATGGGCATCCCATGGTGGAAGTCCCCGCAGGGGATACGGCGGTGAGGGGGACGACGATGTCCGCTACGTCCGGTCGGCGCCCGTCCGGAAAGCAGCAGGACCGGCGACGCCGGATCACCGAGCTGGTGATGGCCGAAGGCTCGCTGCGCATTGACGACTTGGTCGCGACCGTAGGCGCCAGCGCCATGACCGTGTACCGGGATTTGGCCGATCTGGAATCGCAAGGCCTCGTGCACCGCAACCGCGGCTACGTCTCCGCGGCGTCCTCGCTGCTCTACGAGGCGGCCTCGGAATACCGGATGCAGCAGAACGAGGCGGAGAAGGACGAGCTCGCGGCCGCCGCGGCCGAGCTGATCGAACCGGGCCAGGCCCTGGTGCTCGACGACTCGACCACCGGCGTCTACCTGGCTCGGCGGCTGCCGGAGCGCGCGCCGCTGACCGTGGTGACGAACCATCGAGGGGTGTTCGGTGAACTTGCCGCGCACCAAGGCGTGCACCTGATCTCCATCGGCGGCGACTACCTGCCCTGGGCCGACGCGTTCGTCGGCGGCATGGCGCTGGACGCGCTGCGCGGACTGCGGGTGGACCTCGCGGTCATGTCCGTATCGGCGGTCACCGACGGCATCTGCTGCTACCCGCAGCAGGAGATGGTGCAGATCAAGAAGGCGATGCTGGCCGCGGCCAGCCGCCGGGTGCTCTACGTGGACCACACGAAGTTCCGCAGGCGCGCGCTGCACACGGTCGCGCCCGCGGAGGAGTTCGACATGGTGATCGTCGATTCGGCGACGCCGGACGCCGAGATCGAGGTCCTCGTGCAACGGGGAGCGACGGTCCGGCGTACCGGCGAGATTCACCCGGAAACATCGAAGAAGGACCTGGCCACAACAGGTCCGAGCAGCAATGGCGCGGCAGGCGTGCAAGGCGCAGGCCGGGCATGATGACCACCGCGGAACGTGCCGACGGGGCACGGGTCGGCGGTGATCGAGATTCGAGCGAGGAGGACGCCAGGTGTCCCACGACGAGAAGTCATCCGCAACGACCGGTGCCACCGACGACACCCGTGCCTCGGAAGAGGCCTACGGCAGGCTCGGCCCGGGCGACCGTGAACGCAACTGGCGGCGGCTGGGGTCGGAGGAATTCGACGTCGTCGTGATCGGCGGCGGAGTCACCGGCGCCGGCGCCGCACTGGACGCCGCCACCCGCGGCCTGCGGGTAGCCCTCGTGGAGGCGCGAGACCTGGCGGCGGGCACGTCCAGCCGCTCCAGCAAGTTGTTCCACGGTGGCCTGCGCTACCTGGAGCAGCTGGAGTTCTCACTGGTCCGCGAGGCCCTGCGGGAACGCGAGCTGATGCTCACCCGGATCGCTCCGCACCTGGTCAAGCCGGTGCCGTTCCTGTACCCGCTGACCCGCCGGGTGTGGGAACGCCCGTACACCGCGGCCGGGCTGCTGATGTACGACACGATGGGCGGCGCCCGCTCGGTCCCGGGGCAGAAGCACCTGTCGCGGGCCGGCGCGCTGCGCATGGTGCCCGCGCTGAAGCGGGACGCGCTGATCGGCGGCATCCGGTACTACGACGCGCAGTCCGACGACGCGCGCCACACCATGACCGTGGCCCGCACCGCCGCCCGCTACGGCGCGGTCGTGGCGACGTCCACCCAGGTCACCGGGTTCCTGCGGGAGGCCGACCGGGTCGCGGGCGTCCAGCTGCGCGATGTGGAGACCGGCGAAGAGACCGAGGTCCGCGCGCAGACCGTGATCAACGCGACCGGCGTGTGGACCGACGAGCTGCAGCGCCTGTCCGGCAGCCGCGGCCGCTTCCGGGTCCGGGCCAGCAAGGGCGTGCACATCGTCGTGCCGCGGGACCGCATCGTCTCGGAGGCCGGGATGATCCTGCGTACCGAGAAGTCCGTGCTGTTCGTCGTCCCGTGGGGCGGGCACTGGATCGTCGGCACCACCGACACCGACTGGAACCTGGACTTGGCGCACCCCGCGGCGACCAAGAAGGACATCGACTACATCCTCGAACACGTCAACACCGTGCTGGCCACGCCGCTCAAGCACGACGACATCGAGGGCGTGTACGCCGGGCTGCGACCGCTGCTGGCGGGCGAGAGCGACGAGAGCTCGAAGTTGTCGCGGGAGCACGCGGTGGCCCGCGTCGCCCCGGGCCTGGTCGCGATCGCCGGCGGCAAGTACACGACGTACCGGGTGATGGCGGCCGACGCGGTGGACGCGGTGACTCCGGACCTGTCCGGCCGGGTCGCCTCGTCGATCACCGACCAGGTGCCGCTGCTCGGCGCCGACGGCTACCACGCGCTGGTGAACCAGGCCGATCAGATCGCGTCCGCGCACGGCGTGCACCCGTACCGGATCCGGCACCTGCTGGACCGCTACGGCTCGCAGGTGCACGAGGTCCTGGCCCCCACCGTGGACCGGCCCGAGCTGCTCAAGCCGGTGCCGGGCGCGTCGGCCTACCTGCAGGCCGAGGTCGTGTACGCCTGCACCCACGAGGGCGCGCTGCACTTGGAGGACGTGCTGACGCGGCGCACCCGCATCTCCATCGAGTACCCGCACCGCGGCGTCGAGTCGGCGGACGCGGTGGCGAGGCTGATGGCGGAGGTGCTGGGCTGGGACGAGGCGCGCATCGCCCGCGAGGTCGAGGTGTACAGCGCGCGGGTCGAGGCGGAGCGGGACTCGCAGACGCAGCCCGACGACGAGGCGGCGGACGCGAAGCGCTCGGCGGCACCGGAAGCCCGCGCAGAACTAACCGAACCGATCGCCTGAGTCGTGTCCTCTCGGAACGACCTGCGTAGGTGACCGGATAGCGGAACCTCGGCGGCTTCCTCGCTGCGGGATCGATTTCTCATGTAGCCCGCTGCACGGCGAAATCGCCGTCCTCGCGGGGAAGCCGCTGGGAACCCGCCGGTGGCCGGCTTGTTTTGGCCGGTCACTGCTCACCGGCTTCGCCGCTGACAGGAGAGATCGAAAGATCGTTCGAGCCGGACTCGTGAAGCGGGCCGTTCGTCCTTTGGGGACGGGCGGTCCGCTTTGTTCGGTCAGGTGAGGTCCGTGAGCAGTTCTTCGACGTGGGCGATCATGCGGCGGGAGTCCGCGGGGGCGATCGTGCTCCAGGAGTCGCCGGAGGGGGAGTCGCGGCGCAACTGCGCGTAGCGGCCGTGGGGAGTGTCGAAGAACCCGACCACCCGTTGCGCCCGCACCCGGCGGCCCAGCCGATCCCGCGCAGCGGCGCCGAACTGTCCGCGCGCGCCCGCTTCGCGGACCATCGACGTCAGAATCTCCGCGTCGTCGCCGCGCACGCCGCGGCGCACCAGTTCTCCTTCCAGCGCCTCGGTGTTCCCGCCGGTCCCGGCGGCGGCCGCGTCCAAGTCCGCGCTGCGCACCGTCACCGATCGTCCCGGCCCGGCGGCCAGGACGGGCAGCACCGAGGTCGCTTCCCGCGGCAATCCCGAGGCCGACACCGGACGCAAGGTCAGTGCGTCCTCGTCCTTGACGACCAGCACCGCGTCCGCACCGCTGCCGTCCGGAACGCCCGAAGCGGCGAGCACCCGGACGCTGCGCTCGAACCACGTTCGCCCGTCCAGTTCGGAAACGGGGTGGGCGAGCAGCCGCAACATCCGCTCCAGCGCCGGATCAAGATCCCGGCGATCGCCGAGCCGTCGCGCGCCCAGCGCCTGCCACACGGAGTCCGCGAGCTCGGCCCGCTCGGACCAGGTGCGGCCCGGCGACGGAACTCGCAGCACCAGCGGCATCGTGTCCAGTCCCAAGTGCTCGGTGAGCACGTCGAACTCCAACGCGGACAGCCGAACCGGGGCCTGGCCCGCCCCCGCGAGGGCGGCGCCGTCGATCATTGGCCGGGGTCCCCGCCGATGACCGGGCGGGACAGGGTCTGCGGTTCGTCGAAGAATCCGTTGCCGTTGCCGACCTGTTCGGTCACCGTGCGGTCCACCGAGTCGTCCTCGCGCCGCCGTGCGCGGCCGCCGCCGGAACCGCCGGAACCGCCGGAACGGCCGGAACCGCCGGAACCGGTCGGCTGAGTCCGGCCGCGTTCGCTCCCGCGCCCGGCGGTGCCGCGCCCGGACTGCCTGCGGGAGGAGCTCTGCACGCCTGCGACGGAACCCGTCCCGCCGCGCGGAGCGGGCACCGGCGTGCCGCCCCAGCTGATGGTGATCCCCGGCTGCTGCCACGTCTTCGGGGCGCCGGGGCTGGTGGTGGGGCCGTCGACGACGACCTGCGGCGGCGGCGTGAACGAGGCCAGCGAGGTCGTGTTGGCCTGGGTGGAGGACTCGTAGGTCCGCATCACCTCGAACGCGCGCTGCTCCGCGGCGTTCTGCTTCGCCTCCTGCACCTCGTAGTCGGTCTGCCCGCCGAACAAGTGCACCAGGCCGGTGATCGCGGTACCGGGATCCTCAGTGGTCATCGGCTGCGGCTGCGGCATGTCCGCCCGCGCCTTGCCGACGAACGCGGCCTGCTGCTCGGTGCGATCCCGCATCAGCTCGGCGGCCTGCTGGGCCTGCAACGCCCAGTCGCCCAGCGGTCGCAGCCCGCCGCGCGCGTTGTCGGCGGCAGCGCCCTGCCAGCCGGACATGGCGGAGTTCAACGCGGCCGCGAGATCGCCGTCGATGTTGCCGAGGGTCCGGGTCAGTTCGCTCCAGCGGCGCACCGAATCCGTTGAACCGTCCGCGCCCGGTCCCTGGTGGATCTGCTCGTAGAGTTCTTCGTGGCGGTATCCCTGCCAGCGATGATCGCTCATCGGGTTCCGCCTCCCGTCGCACCGGTCACGGTCAGCACCCTCCCCCGAGGCGCACCGCGTTGACGTCGTCGGTGTCCTGGTAGTGCTGGTTGGCCAGCTGCAACGACTCCGCGGCCGACTGCAGCTGGTCGCGGTAGCCGCACAGCGCGGTCAGCGCGTCCTGGTCGCCGCCGACGGAGCGCTGGTTGAACTGCTCGGCCGCGGTGCTGCTGATCGGATCCCCGGCCCACGGCCGGATGCGCAGCTCGGTGATGGCGTGTTCGATCTCGACGCCCACCTGGTCCAGCGAGGACTGTAAGGCGCTGACGAGGTTCGGAATGGCGGTGGGCTCGACCCGCATCGACCCACCGGCGCCGGGGAGTCCCGGTGGCGCGGTGGAATCCGGCGAGCCGTCCCCCGACGGCGAATACAGCGGCACGGGGTTTCCCTCCCACGGGTAAAACGTCCGCGCTCACTCTAATCACTATTCGTCACCGTGGGGAGTGCTCCAAACGCGGTGAGTATCAACACGGCTGGGCTGATCGGCCGTGCGGCGTTGGCTCTTGCGCGCGGAATCAATCCGTCGGGCGGGGGGTGATCAGTGGCTCCGAGGATTCGGAGGTGGTGGGTTCCGCGGCGTCGTCGGACGAGGTCGCCGACGTCTCCGAGGTCTCCGGGGCCGGATCGGCCAGCGAGGTCACGGCGTCCTCGGCGACGCGCTGCGCCCCGGCGCACAGGGCGTCCAGCGGCGGTGCGGGCTGTCCCCCGTCGTCGCGGTAGAGCACGTCGAGGTGTTCGCCTTCGGCGACGTCCACCGCCACGTTGCAGGACAGGTCCAGGTCCGGCGTCTTGATCACCAGGGCGGGGAAGCCGTGGATCACGACCGGCGTCGCCTGCACCTGCGCAGTGTCGTCGGTCCACACGCTCATCGACTCGGTGGTGATCAACGAGAGTCGTGCTCCGACTTTCGCCGTGGTGTTGCGGAAGCTGCAGGTCGGCGCGTCGCCGAAGCCGCCCTCGGTGTCGGCCAGCGGGTCCCGGTTGAACCCGAGCTGCCCGCGCTGGTCCTCGGTGAGCAGTTCGCAGGGGTCCACATCGGTCATGGACAGCTCGAACGGCCGGGGCGGCGGGGGCGGCGGAGTGCTCGAAGTGGGGGTGGGCGGCGGCGGGGGGAGCGGAGCGGGAGTCTCCGCGGCGGGCTCGGATCGGAGGAATCCGCATCCGGAGAGGGTGAGCAGTCCTGCCGCGCACACTCCGCCCAGCCGCACGGCGGACATCCGGCCGCTCCGCGCTGAGGCGGTCCGCGAGCTTTGCATGAGCTTCACCGTAACGAAAGCGTCGTTGGTCGCGGGTGAACTTCGGGTGTGCCGCGAGTCTTCATCGCCTGCGCAGCAGCCATGCGATCACGAAGACGCCGAGGAACGCCAGCAGCCAGAGGTCGCGGGTCACGGCGACGAGCGCGAGCAGCAGCGCCGCCCCGCCCAGTCCCAGCAGGATTTCGGTGCGGGGCAGTGACCGCGCAGGCGCCTTGTCCGGAGTCCACGCGCCGGTGCGTCCGGTGCCGCCGGACGGGAGGTCGGTGAACAGCGCGTTCAGGTCGGCTTTGTTGCGAGCGGCCGCCGCTCGGGTGCAGCGTTCGTCGTATTCGACGAGGTCCAGCCTGCCGGAGCTGAGGTGTTCACCGAGCAGCGTGATCGCCGTTTCCCGTTCGGCGTCGCCGATTCGCAGGTTCTTGTCCCTCGCACGCACTTCGCCATCCTAGGCTCCGTCCCACCCCGGCTCCCCGGGTGCGGGTGGCCGAATCTCAAACGCTTCCCGCCCCCTGAGGTGAATGCCTCCTCAGCCCGAGCCCACCGGTGAACTGGTCCCCGGTGGTTGGACTGGAAAGTCAGTTCCAGCTACCGGGGAGTGGTTCGTGTATCCGCATAGTTCGTTGTCGCGGGAGCAGCGTGAGGCCGCTGTGGTGTTGTTCGGGGCTGGTCATGGGGCGGTGTCGGCTGCGGCCCGGTTGGGGGTGTCGGCTTCGGCGGTGAGAACGTTGCGGGATCGATGGTTGTTGCGCGGCCCGGGAGCGTTGATCATGAAACCGACCAAACGGTCCTACTCGTTCGAGTTCAAACTCGACGTGGTGCTGCGGTTCGTGGCCGGGCAGGCCACGGCGGCCGAGCTGGCCGCCGAGCATGACCTGTCGTCACCGAAGCAGGTGAAAAATTGGGCGCGCCAATATCGGCGTGACGGCGAGGATGCGTTGCGCCCCAAGCGGGAAGGCCGCCCACCCCGCGAACCACAACCACCACCGGACGGCGAGACGGCCGAACTGGAACGGTTGCGGACGGAGAATCTGCGGTTGTCCGCGGAGAACGCCTACCTAAAAAAACTGCGGGCCTTGAAGGAACAGGGGCGAGGGTAAAAACCCAGGTCATCGTCACCCTCAAGGCGCACTATCCGCTTGCGGTACTGCTGGAGGTCGCGGGCCTGGCCCGGTCGACGTTCTTCTATCACCAGGCCCGGCTCGACCGGCCGGACCCGCACGCCCGGCTGAAACAGGCCGTGACCGACGTGTTCCAGCAGGCCCACGGCCGTTACGGGCACCGCCGCGTCCACGCCATGCTGCACCGCCACGGCCTGAGACCGGCGAAAAAGACCGTCCTGCACATCATGCGCACCCTCGGCCTGGCCTGCACAGTCCGCCGCCGACGCCGCTACTCATCCTGGGTCGAGGCAGGTCGCTTTCCGGGACATGGAGGGTGTCAGGTTTGCCTCGTGTAGCAGTTGGCGACACCCACCTGACCAACTCATCACTGACCAAAGCCATCGCCACCCTCAACACCGGCCACACCCCACTCGTGCACACCGACCAAGGCTTCCACTACCGACACACCTCCTGGTCGGGTCGGGTGCTCCAGGAGTAGGACACGACGGAGCGGTCGAACAGGTCGATGATCGGTGAGAGATAGATTTTGCTTGTGCCGACACGGAATTCGGTGATGTCGGTGACCCATTTGGTGTTCGGTGCCGGGGCGGTGAAGTCGCGGTCCAGGACGTTGCCGGCGGTGGTGCCGGCCTCGCCCTCAACGCCGTCGCCGAAAACTTCTTCAGCCACCTCAAAGAAGAACTCTTCCACCACCACAACTACAACACCCCCGACGAGTTCACCACCGCCCTCGAGAACTACCTCGACTGGTACAACACCACCCGCATCTCCACCACACTGAAGAACCTCACCCCCACCGAATACCGAGCCCAGGCCCTCACCACCTAGCCTTCACTCACCCAGTCCAACAAACAGGGACCACTTCACCCCGGTCAAATGAGCGATTCACTCCACCGGCCGCACCGGGTGGACGTCTCCTCCGACCGGTCGGAGCGGTCGAAGAAGACATTCGGCATGATCTCCTGACCTGCGTCTTGTCAACGGCGAAGCCGAACCCTCGCGGCCGAAACCCGTACCTTGCGGCGCAGCCGTGCCTTACGGGACAGCCGTGCCTTACGGCAGCGAAGCGAGCCGTGCCTTGCGGCGTAGCCGTGCCTTGCGGCGTAGCCGTGCCTTGCGGCGCAGCCGTGCCTTGCGGCGTAGCCGTGCCTTGCGGCGCAGCCGTGCCTTGCGGCAGCGAAGCGAGCCGTGCCTTGCGGCGCAGCCGTGCCTGTATGCGCGAAGCGCATAGCCCACGTCAAAAAGCCGCTCACCGGCGGGTTCTCAGTTGGTCTCTCGCGAGGACAGCTTTTTCCCTCGTGGCGGAGCCACTTGGGAAAAAGATCCCGCAGCGAGAGACCAACTGAGGTTCCGCTACCCGCCCCCCAAGCAGGCCATCCGTCAGGCCGGAGCCGTGAGGAGCGGGGGAGAGCTGGGGGTGTTGAGGACCTCGTCGTCGAGCAGACCCTCGCCGCGGGCCACGACGGTGGGGACCACGATCTGGCCGGCCACGTTCGTCGCGGTCCGGGCCATGTCCATGATCGGGTCCACGGCGTAGGCGACGGCGATGCCGGTGGCCACGACCTCCGGTGGGAAGCCGAGCGCGCTCACGGTGAGGGTGAGCATGGTGAACCAGCCGGTGACCCCGGCGGTGGCGATGGAGCCGAACACGGCGACCGCCACGATCGTCAGGTACTGCACCGGCCCGAGCTGGATGCCGAACAGGTTCGCGATGAAGATCGCGCCCACCGCCGGGTAGATCGCCGCGCAGCCGTCCATCTTGGTCGTCGTCGCCAGCGGCACCGCGAAGTTCGCGTACGAGCTGCTCACGCCGAGGTTCTCCGCGGTCTGCCTGCTCAGCGGCAGGCTCGCGCTGGAGGAGCGGGACACGAAGGCGAACTGCAGCACCGTCCACGCCTTCGCGAAGAACGTCAGCGGGCTCACCTTCGCCACGAACCGCAGCAGCACCGGGTACACGACGAACAGCACCAGCGCGCAGCCCACGTAGGTGGCGCCGATCAGCTTGAGCAGCGGGGCGAAGAACTCGTTGCCGTAGGTGGCCACGGCGTTGCCGATCAGGCCGAGGGTGCCCAGCGGGGCGAGCCGGATGATCCAGCCCAGCACGCGCTGGATGACCTCGAACGCGGAGCGGCTGAAGTCCACGAACGGCTTGGCCGTGTCGCCGAGGCTGTACGCGGCGGCTCCGACGATCAGCGCGACGAACACGACCTGCAGCGTCTCGCCTTCGGAGAAGGCGCTGACCAGGTTGCTCGGGATCAGGCCGTTGATCAGGTCCAGCCAGGACCCTTGGGTCTTCTCACCGATCGACTGCAGGCGTTCCGGGTCGGGCTCCAGCACGAGCCCCTGACCGGGCTGGATGAGACGTCCCACGGCCAGCCCGATGACCACGGCGATCAGTGAGGTGATCGCGAACCACAGCGCGGTCTTGCCGCCGAGCCTGGCCGCGGTCCGCCCGCCGCCGACGGAGCGCAGGCTGGTGATGCCCACGACGATCGCCGTGAAGATCAACGGCAGCACGGTGAAGGTCAGCAGGTTGGTGAACGTGGAGCCGATCGTGTCCAGCGTGGTGATCAGCCACTGGGCGCCGGTCGACTTCGCGATCCAGCCGAGCAGCGCGCCGAGCACCAAGGAGGCGACGACGGCCACGGCGAACAGTCTCGGGTTGAACCGGAACCGTCGCCTTTCTTGCGCAGGGGAGGTGGACACAGGGATCTCCTGAGGTTCGCGAGGTGGCGTGTGGTGGCGCCGGGGGAGGTGGTGCGCTGGAAGGCGATGTCGCGTTCGGGCTTCAGGCCGCGACGGCGGCGATGCGCGGCCGGGCAATCACCGGGCCGGCCCTCGTCGGGATGACAGCCGGAGTCGGTTCGCCGTCAGGGACAGACGCTGCTGGCCTGCCGTCGCAGATCGACGTGCAGGCGTGAAGTCAGATAACGCCGCTGAGCTCCCATCGCGAACAGTTGTAACCCGGTGTTCGGTCCAGACCATCCCGACTTAACCGAATTGTGTTCACGTTCACTGGGCGCCGGTATCCGGACGCTCGGAGAGATCAGGCTTGCTGAGGCGTCCAGAGGTCGGTGACGGTGACGTCGACCTGGGACAGCAGGGCGCGGGTGAGCGGGAGGCTGATGCCGATGACGCTCGACGGGTCGCCGTCGACGCCTTCCACGAACCAGCCGCCGAGGCCGTCGAGGGTGAATCCGCCCGCGACCCGCAGTGGCTCTCCGGTGCCGACGTAGGCCGCGAGTTCGGTCTCGCTCGGCTCGGCGAAGCGGACCACGGTGACCTTGTGGTCGTGCGCGCGGGCGACCACCGCGCCGTCGCGCAGCCGCACCACTGCGTGCCCGGTGAGCAGTTCGCCGGTGCTTCCCGCCATCTCCCGCCAGCGCTTCGCCGCGATCTCCGGTTCACCCGGTTTGCCGACGACCTCGCCGTGGATGGACAGCATCGAGTCGCAGCCGACTACGACCGCGTCACCGTCCACTTCGGACAGCACTGCTTCGGCCTTGGCCAGTGCCAGTGCGGTGACGATCTCGCCCGGTGCGGGGTCGGTCAGCGCGGCGGCGACGGCGTCCTCGTCCACTCCGGACACGCGCACGACGGGCTCGATGCCCGCGGCGCGCAGCACGGCGAGGCGGGCGGGGGACGCGGAGGCCAGCACAAAACGCACGGGCCGACTGTAGTCCGCGCCGGACGCCGCGATTCGAGGAGTGGCGCCGCACCCGCCGAATCGTCGATGGCAAGCCTGTGCGGTGCGGTTTCGTGCGTTCCCAGTGAACGGCATAGCCCCAATGGCGGTGCCTGATTCAGGTGGAAGATTCCTAATGTCCTTCTTGCGGTCACCGGCGGGCGCCTGCCGGGGGAACCGCGAACGACGGTTCCACGTGGATCAACTTCCTTCCGGAACCCGGCCCGTCCCAGCGGCCGGTCAGCACTTCCCCCACATCGCGGACGACGTCCGTCCGCCGCTTCCCGCACGCCCGAACGCTGATCACGTCCGGGCGCGCGCCACCAGTAGTTGCGGAAATCGAGGGAGACCAACGATGAGTCGCAAACGAACCCTTCGACTGACCGGTGCGGCGCTGCTCGCCGCGGGCACCGTGACCGCGTGGGCGATGCCCGCCGTCGCCGCGCCACCGCCGCAAGCCCCCGAACTGATCGCCGCCATGCAGCGTGACCTGGGCCTGACCGCGGAGCAGGCGCGGACGCGGCTGGCCCAGGAGGACACCGCGCGGGAGCTCGACGAGGAGTTCCGCCGCTCTCTGGGCACGGCGTTCGGCGGCGCGCACTTCGACGCCGCACTCGGCAAGCTCGTCGTCGGCGTCACCGACGCCGCCGAGCTCGCCGAGGTGCGATCCGCCGGCGCTGACGCGCGGGTCGTGGCGCACAGCAGCGGCGAACTCGACGCGATCAAAGCGGAACTCGACGCCACGGAGAGCACCGCACCCGAGTCGATCACGGGCTGGTACGTCGACGAGATCGCCAACACCGTCGTCGTGAACGTCCGCGAAGGCGCCGAGGACGCGGCCACCGAGACCTACCTCGCGGAGGTCGCCGGTCACACCCCGGTCCGGGTCGACGAGGTCGCCGAAGCGCCGCGCACCCTCTACGACCTGGTCGGCGGCCAGGCCTTCTACATGGGCGGCGGCCGGTGTTCGGTCGGATTCCCCGTCCAGACCTCCAGCGGCGCTTCCGGCATGGTCACCGCCGGGCACTGCGGCACCGCCGGGACGTCGGCCTCCGGGTACAACCAGGCCGCGCTCGGCTCCTTCCAGGGCTCGTCGTTCCCCGGCAACGACTACGCGTGGGTCTCGGCGAACAGCAGCTGGACCCCCCAGCCGTGGGTGGACATGTACAACGGCAGCGCACGGGTCGTGTCCGGGCACGGCACGGCGCCCGCGGGCTCCTCGATCTGCCGCTCCGGGTCGACCACCGGGTGGCACTGCGGTTCCGTGCAGGCGCTGAACCAGACGGTGCGCTACGCGGAGGGCGCGGTCACCGGGCTCACCCAGACCAACGTGTGCGCCGAACCGGGTGACTCCGGCGGGTCGTTCATCAGCGGGAACCAGGCTCAGGGCATGACCTCGGGCGGCTCTGGGAACTGCTCGTCCGGCGGCACCACGTACTTCCAGCCGGTCGGCGAAGCGCTCAGCGCCTACGGGTTGTCCCTGGTCACGGGCTGACCTGTCACGTGAGGTGAATGGTCCACTCGCCCGGTCCCGCCGGGCAAAGGCGCCGTTCACCTCACCGGTGCCACGAGGTGAATGGCCGTGTTGGCCGGTCTTATCCGGCGAGGGCCATTCACCTCATCGGTGTCAGATAGGTGAATGGCCCGCTTGCTGGGCGAAGGAGCCGTTCGCCTCGGCCGGGTGATCGGAGGTGACGGTCCCCGGCGGGAAGTGCCGGGGACCGTCACGTTCAGCGGGTGAAGGTGTCGCCGTTGAGGTGGATCTCGGGGCGGGCGGGGACGCGTTCCGGCCGGACCGTGGCGGTGCCGT
Source organism: Saccharopolyspora gloriosae (assembly GCF_022828475.1). Taxonomy (GTDB): domain Bacteria; phylum Actinomycetota; class Actinomycetes; order Mycobacteriales; family Pseudonocardiaceae; genus Saccharopolyspora_C; species Saccharopolyspora_C gloriosae_A. The sequence goes on from NZ_CP059557.1 coordinate 900,808, forward strand.
TCGCGGGAGCGTGGAGGCCGGCGTCCTTCGCGGCGGGGGAGCCGCCGACGATCGGCAGCGACACCGAGGTGCCCGCCAGGCCCAGATCGACGCGGCCGGGTTGCGCCGGAGCGTTGATGAACGCGGCGTCGGTGCCCGCGACGATCAGCCCCAGCCGGTGCCCGGCGGGGATCACGTGATCGGTGGTGGCCAGGCGGAACGTCATCTCGTACGGGTCGCCGGGGGTCAGCGGGGACTCGTGCTCCAGCGATTCGTGGTTGGCCAGGTCGGCCCAGCCGCGGGAGATGATCTGGTAGTCCACGTCGGTCTTGGTGGCCTCGGTGTCGAGGTAGCAGGCGTCGTCGCCCTCGCGGCTCTCGCCCCAGCACGACTCGGTTTCCAGCGTGCGGATCCCTTCGCCGTCGCCGAGGTGGTCGCGGGTGGTGGCCGGGCCGTAGTCGACGAGCACCGCCGACAGGTGCGCGCTGTCGGTGGCGGGAGTCGCCGTCACCGAGATCGACCCGGTGCCCGCCAGCCGCAGGTCCTCCTGCAGGGGCGCGCTGTTGAACAGCGCGCGAGCCGGGGACGCCTGATCGGGCTGCTGCGCCCAGTCGTATTCGTCCTGCTGCGCGTCATCGGTGAACGAGGCGCGGGCGTCGGCGGGCGCGGGGGCATCGGTGAGGCCGCCTAGCCCGTCGGTGTCGCCGGGAACCGGGTGCAGCGTGGTCGATGCCGGGTTCTCGCCGGACCAGGACGGCTCGTCGGCCCACTCGTCGGGAGCGCGTTCGATGCTCGCGGCGGGTTCGGCGTTGATGCCGTTGTCCAGGCCGAGCAGCGTGTGGTCGAACCAGCGGTGCAGCGTGTCCACCCACTCGGCGCGGCGGAAGTCGAAGGGGTCGGCGTGGCCGGTCTGGCTCAGCCACACCTTGCGCGGCACGTCCTGGGCCGCCAGCGCGTCCCACCACTGGCCGAACTGGATGGTCTTCACGTTGAGGTCGTTGAGGCCGTGGACCGCGAAGACGTCGGCCGTTACGTTCGACGCGTCCGGCACGTGGTCCCGCTCGGTCCACAGTGGAGTGACGTCACCGTTGGCCGGGGCGCCCTCGTCGAGCCGCTGCTTGACGGCGGCGCACTCCGGCCTGCCGCCTTCCTCGACCGTCTCCGCCAGTCCGCGCGGGTCGGCGCCGAAGGACACGCCGTCGGAGCGGTAGTAGTCGTACCAGGAGCTGATCGCCCCGATCGGCACGATCGTGCGCAGGCCTTCCACGCCGGTCGCTGCGACGCCGTTGGCGATCGTGCCGTCGTAGGACTTGCCGATCATGCCGACGTCGCCGGTGGACCAGCCGGCGCCGACCTCGGCTCCGCCGGTGGCGGCGTCGTAGCCCTTCGCACGGCCGTTCAGCCAGTCGATCACGGCCTTCGCCGAGGTCACGTCGGAGTCGCCGCCGACGTCGACGCACCCCTGCGAGCGATTCGTGCCCGCCAGATCCACCAGCACCGTCGCGTAGCCGCGCGGCACGAAGTAGTTGTCGTAGAACAGCGGGAAACCGGCCGGGCGGTCCTGGTCGTCGTAGGTCTTGAGCTCGTTCTCGTTGCCGCGTCCGCAGCACGAGTAGTAGGGGCTCGCGTCCATGATCACCGGAGCGGGCGAGTCGCTCTGCGGCCGGGCGATGTCGGCGGCGACCCGGTCGGTCGCGCCGTCCCCGTCGCCGTCCAGCCCGGTGTCCACCCACACGGTTTCGCGCACCGGTTCGGCGGCGAACACCGGCTCGCTGCGCGGTGCGGGAGTCGGCCGCGGGGCGTCCGGTGCGGCGAGGGCGGGTGTCGCGGTGAGCGCCAGCAGCGCGCTGCAGAGCAGGACCGCCGGTGCTCGGCGCGGGAGAACGAATGTCGGCACGGCCACCTCCGATGATCTTCACGGCAGCTTAGGCCCGCAGATCATGTCCAGACCACTGCCGAAAGTGTGGCTACCGGAGTGAACGGACCGTTCGTCCAACGGGATTGGTCAAACGGTCCGTTCACTCGAAACCGGTGTGCGCCCGGCGCCCGGCTCCGGGGGAAGTGAGCGGACCGTTCGTCCAACGGGATTGGGCGAACGGTCCGTTCACTCGGATCGGATTCGGTGGTCCGAGGCTCCGTTTGGAGGTAGAGGGCGTGAGAGCGCTCCCATAAGTTGTTCGGGCGCGGCTTTCGTCCGGAACGCGCGCTCATGGCTCTCAAGGAGGAGAACCGATGCGGGGTAACCGCTTGCGGAGATCGTCGATGGCCACCGTCGGCCTGGCGACGATCGCACTGCTCACCACCGGCCTGGCTCCGGCGATCGCGGCTCCGGCCGACTACCGCGATCCCGATGCGCCGATCCCGGAACGCGTCGACGACCTGATGTCGAAGATGTCCTTGGACGACAAGCTCGGCCAGATGGTGCAGGTCGAACGGGTCGCGGCACCGCCGGAGGAGGCCGCGAAGCACGGGGTGGGTTCCGTGCTCAGCGGCGGCGGTTCCGCCCCGGAGCCGAACACGCCGGAGGCCTGGGCGGACATGTACGACGCCTACCAGCGCGCCGCGCTGGACACGCCGCTGGGGATTCCGCTGATCTACGGCGTGGACGCGGTGCACGGGCACAACAACGTGCAGGGCGCGACGATCTACCCGCACAACATCGGTCTCGGCGCCACGGGAGATCCGGAGCTGGTGCAGCGCATCGGCGCCGCCACCGCCGAAGAGGTCGCCGCCACCGGCATCGACTGGGACTTCGCACCCTGCCTGTGCGTGGCGCGCGACGACCGCTGGGGGCGCACCTACGAATCCTTCGGTGAGGACACGGACCAGGTCTCCGCCATGGCCAGCGCCGTCACCGGCCTGCAGGGCGAGCGGCTGGGCGGTTCGCCCACCTCGGTCTTGGCCACCGCCAAGCACTACATCGGCGACGGCGGCACCACCGGCGGCGATGACCAGGGCAACACCGAGATCAACGAGCAGGAGTTGCGCGACGTCCACCTGCCGCCGTTCCAGGCCGCGATCGACCGCGGCGTCGGCTCGGTGATGATCTCCTACAGCAGCTGGAACGACGTGAAGCTGCACGCCGACCGCTACCTGGTCACCGACGTGCTCAAGAACGAGCTCGGCTTCGACGGCCTGGTCGTGTCCGACTACGACGCGATCGACAAGATCGACGGCCAAGAGGAGGAGTTCACCCCCGACGAGGTGCGGGACTCCGTCAACGCCGGCCTCGACATGATCATGATGTCGGAGAACCACGAGCTGTTCCTGGACTACCTGCGCGCCGAGGTCGACTCGGGTCGGGTGCCGATGGAGCGCATCGACGACGCGAACCGCCGGGTGCTCACCAAGAAGTTCGAGCTGGGACTGTTCGAGAACCCGTTCGCGCAGCGCGACCTGCTGCCGTCGGTCGGCTCCGCCGAGCACCGCGAGCTCGCCAGGGAAGCCGCCCGCGAATCGCAGGTGCTGCTCAAGAACGACGGGGTGCTGCCGCTGTCCAAGGACGGCGGCAAGTTGTTCGTGGCGGGCAAGAACGCCGACGACATCGGCAACCAAACCGGTGGCTGGACGATCAGCTGGCAGGGTTCCAGCGGGGACATCATCGAGGGCACCACGATCCTCGAAGGCATCCGGCAGGCCGCGCCGAACACCGAGGTCACGTACTCCCGCGATGGCGAGGGCATTGACGACAGCTACGGCGCCGCGGTCGTGGTCGTCGGCGAAACGCCCTACGCCGAGTACGAGGGCGACCGCCCCGACGGCCTCAAGCTCGACGACGAGGATCTCGGCACCATCGCGAAGCTGCGCGAATCGGGCGTGCCGGTGGTCGTGGTGACCGTGTCCGGGCGTCCGCTGGACATCGGCGGTGAGGTCGAGGGCTGGAACGCGCTGCTCGCGTCGTGGTTGCCCGGCACCGAGGGGCAAGGCGTGGCCGACGTGCTGTTCGGGGACCACAACCCGAGCGGGAAGCTGCCGATGACCTGGATGAGCTCGTTCGAGCAGCAGCCGATCAACGAAGGAGACGGGCAGCAGCCGCTGTACCCGCTGGGCTTCGGGTTGAGCTACTGATTCTCCGGCGGTCGTTCGTCTGAGGGGTCGGGTAGCGGAACCTCAGTGAGCCTCTCGTTGCGGGCTCTTCTCCGCCACGAGGGAAAAGCCGTCCTCGCGAGAGGCTCACTGAGTACCCGCCGGTGGTTGTGCTGCTTCGGTGGTCGTTGCTCAGCGGCTTCGCCGCTGACAAGACGAGAAGGGCCGCGGCGGGCGCAGGGATCCGCCGGATCGGGCGCGTCGGCGCAGGTCGGTGGTGGTCCGGTCGGTCGGCGCTCGTAACCTTGCGGCATGGTTGCGATGCTCGATGAAGCGGACCTGCGCAGGCGGCTGGTCGACGAAGGGCCGTTCGCGGCGCTCGACGTGGTCACCGTGACCGGGTCTACGAACACGGACCTGGTCGCCGCCGCCGGTGCGGGCGCTGCCGACCGCACGGTGCTGTTCGCCGAGGAGCAGCAGGCCGGTCGCGGCCGGTTGCAGCGCACCTGGATCTCCCCGCCCGGCTACGGCCTGCACGTCAGCGTGGTGCTGCGCCCGGAGACCGTGCCGCAGAGCGCGCTCGCGTGGCTGCCGCTGATCGCCGGGGTCGCGCTCGCCGAGACGGTGCGGGACATGTTCGGGGTGCGCGCGACGCTGAAGTGGCCGAACGACCTGCTGCTCGGCGACGAGGACCACTGGCAGAAGGCCGCGGGCATCCTCGCCGAAGCGGTCACCACCGCGGAGGGCCTGGGGATCGTGCTCGGCATGGGCGTCAACGTGCACCACGGCCCGGACGACCTGCCGCGTGGCGCGGGCGGCCTGCCCGCCACTTCGCTCGCCGAACAGGGCGTCACCGTGGATCGCCAGGAGTTCGCGGTCCGCCTGCTCACCGCGCTCGCCGCCGCCGACGACCGGTGGCGCGCGGCGAACGGGGACGTGGTGGCCAGCGGCCTGCTGGACCGCTACCAGCGGCTGTGCGGCACGCTGGGGCAGCGGATCCGCGTGGAGCTCGGCGGCAACGACCTGCTCGGCACGGCCACCGACATCGACGTCGGCGGCCGCCTGGTGGTCCGCGGCGTCGACGGCGCCAGCACCCCGATCTCAGCAGGAGACGTAGTCCACCTCCGCTCGAACTGAGCAGGCGCCTGAAGATGGCTTCTGTTCCGCTTCTTCGTCAGCGGCGTAGCCGTGCCTGGATGCGCGAAGCGCACAGCCCACGTCGAGAAGCCGCCACCCGGACACCTACGTAGATCCATCTCCAAACGTGTCCTACGGGTAGCGTGATCGGCATCGGGAATTTTGGGAGGGATCTCCGGTGGCTTATCCGGACGGCTTGCTGAGTGAAGACGAGTACGTGGTCGTGCACACGCACCCGCATTGGAAGATGCTCGCTCTCCCGGTGCTGCTGTTCCTGGTGGTGGTCGGCGGCGGCTCCTACCTGGCCGCGCTGGCCGCCGAGCTGCCGTGGAACGTGCCGCTGTGGATCGCGCTCGCCGTCGTCGGCGGTGTGCTGATCATCTGGTGGACGCTGGCGCCGCTGATCCGCTGGCGCACCACGCACTTCGTGGTCACCTCGCGGCGGCTGATGGTGCGGGAAGGGGTGTTCACCCGTACCGGTGTGGACATCCCGATGTGGCGCATCAACAGCGTCCGGTTCAGCCACGGCATCGTGGATCGCCTCTTCGGCTGCGGCACGCTGATCGTCGAGTCCGCTTCCGACGAGCCGCTGGAGTTCGACGACATCCCCAAGGTGGAGCGGGTGCACACGCTGCTCTACCGCGAGGTCAACGACGAATCCGAGCAGGACGACCAGGACAGGTGGGAGCGGCGATGAGTGCTCCGGAGCTGGGGTTGCCGATGCGGGTGCCTTCACCGGAGGCGGCCGCGCTGCCGGAAGCGGTGACGATCTGGGAGGTCGGACCGCGCGACGGGCTGCAGAACGAGCAGGGCGTCGTTCCGGTCGAGGTGAAGCTGGAGTTCCTGCACCGGCTCGGCGCCGCGGGCCTGCGCATCGTGGAGACCACCAGCTTCGTGCGCCCGGAGTGGGTGCCTCAGCTGGCCGACGCGGCCGAGGTGCTCGCCGGGCTGAACCCGCGCGAGGGGGTGCGGTATCCGGTGCTGGTGCCGAACGCGCGCGGTCTCGACCGGGCGCTGGAGGCGGGCGTCACCGACATCGCGATCTTCGCCGCCGCCACCGAGTCGTTCACCCGCCGCAACCTGAACCGGGGGCTCGACGAGCAGTTCGCCATGTTCGAGCCGGTGGTGCGGCGAGCGGTGGACGAGGGGCTCGCGGTTCGCGGGTACCTGTCGATGGTGTTCGGCGACCCGTGGGAAGGCCCGGTTCCGGTCGAGCAGGTCGTGTCGGCCGGTCGGCGGCTGCTGGAGATGGGCTGCGCGCAGCTCTCGCTCGGCGACACCATCGGCGTCGCCACGCCGGGGCACGTGGAGTCGGTGCTGCGGGCGTTCGCCGCCGCGGGAGTGCCGTCGTCCCAGCTGGCCGTGCACTTCCACGACACCTACGGGCAGGCGCTGGCCAACACCTGCGCCGCACTCCGGCACGGGGTGTCCACAGTGGATTCATCGGCGGGTGGGCTGGGCGGCTGCCCCTACGCGAAATCGGCCACCGGGAACCTCGCCACCGAAGACCTGGTGTGGATGCTCGACGGCCTGGGCATCGAACACGGCGTGGACCTCACCGCGCTGGTCGCGACGAGCGCGTGGCTCGCCGAACAACTCGGCCGCCCCAGCCCTTCCCGGGTGGTCAAAGCCCTCAGCTGACGGGTCGGTTCGCGTCGCGGGTGCCGAACAGGGCGACGAACGTGAACCGCATGATGCGGTCCTCGCCTCGGTCGGCGGTGCCGCTGATCTCCACCAGGCCCAGGCCAGGCCTGCTCTTGGTCGGCCGCGCGCTGTTGACGGTCATGCCGAAGCGCAGCTCGTCGTCCGGGAACACCGGTGCCGACCAGGACAGCTCGTTGCCGCCGGGCGAGCCCTGCGAGGTGGAGTCCGCAAGCACGTGATCGACGTAGGCCCGCATCCACAGCGAGGACGTGTACCAGCCGGAAGCGCACAGGCCGCCGAGCACGGACCGCTTGCCCGCCTCCTCATCCAAGTGGAACGGCTGCGGATCGAAACGTCGGGCGAACGCCACCATCTCGTCCCGATCGATCCGCACCGAGCCCAGGTCGAAGACTCGTCCCGGCGTGAGGTCCTCGTACGCGATCGTCGCCATGCCCCGGATCATCGCAGCTCGACTCCGCCGCGCGACGGTGGGTGCGGGATCCGGCTCGGGTCGGGGAGGATCAACATGGAACCATCAACGCACGGCGTGCGTCCCACGGTCGGCCCGGCTCACGTGCCGGACGCGGGGCGTGCGGGTGCACTCCGAGCGGTGCTCGACCGAAGCGGTGCCCAGCGGCGCCGGCGTCTGCGGAAAGGGGAGTGGCCGTGGCCACCGATGAGCAGGCAGGCCGTGCCGACGAGGTGGCAGCGGGCCTGGAGGCGGGCGCCACCGCTTCATCCGCCGCGCGTTCGGTCGGAGCAGTGACGGGACAGGGCGCGGAAACCGGGCAGGCGGACTCGAGCGATGGTGCCGCCGGGAACGGCGGTGCGAACGTGCCGTGGCGCGGCGACGGCGAGCACACCGGGCCGATCTCCGTGCAGGTGCGCGGATCCGGGGCGGGCTGGGTCCCCGAGGACGTCGATCCGGCTTCGGTGACCGCGCCGCATCCGGTGCGCCAGGCGTGGGCCTCCCCGCCTCCCGGTCCGGCTTCTCATCCGGTGGCGCCCGCGCACGGCGGCCAGGTGTCCGCGCGCGGGTTCGCCGCCGCGCCCGGACGGCCCCCGCAGGGAGCGGGCGCGTTCGCGCAGCCGGTTCGACAGGGACGCCCCGTTGCCGGTCAGCAGGGCGGTCGCCCTCCGGGACGCACCGGAGCTCCCGGGCAGGGAAGCGGTGGTGCCGCGACCCCGAACCAGGCCGGTCGGCAAGGCCCTCCGGCGCCCCCGAACCGCCCGGACCCGTCGGTTCGATCGGGGCCGCACAACCGGCAGGGGCAGCACGACCAGCCCGCGCACGGGCCGGGACGACGGCCGCACGGGTCCGGTCAGCCCGGCCAGCAACAACCCGGCCAGCAGCAATTCGGGCAGCGGCCGGGCGCGGCGGAGCAGCACGCCGACCCCGCCGCACGCCCTCGCCAAGGTGACCGCAAGGAGACCGTGGCGTTCATGCTGCACCAGTTCCCGATCGGGTATCTCCCGGTGGCCGCGGCCAGCGCCAGCCGTCAGCTGCCTGCGCCCGCCGAGGCCGTGGATCCGCTGGCGGGGCGCAGGTTCCCGCCTCAGGACCACCCTCGCGCGGACCTGGTCGATGATCGCGACGCCCTCGCCAGGACGGGCTCCGGCGAGGCGGCCGCTGAAGAGGAGCCGGAGGGCGCGGAGCTTCCCGCGGACTTCACCACGGGCCACGAGCCGCTGGCCGAACTCAGCGAACTCGAATGGGAACGCCGCTACACCGGCCCCGCCGGGCACCGCTGGCCCGCTTCGGAGTCGGTGCCGGAGGGCGGCGCCGAGCCGGGCGAACCGGTGGTGCTGGAACCGGACACCGTGCTCGACGCGCTGGGCGCGGGCACCGGCTGGATCGCGGCGCCGGACGGCACCGCGTTCACGCGGCGCAGCCTGCCGCCCGAGTACCTGGAACTGCCGTACCACCGGTATCGGGTGCTGCGTCCGCTCCCGGTGTGGTGGGCGGTGTCGGAGCCGTGGTTCGCGGGAACCGGCGGCGGTGTGCGGTACCGGTTGACGCATTCGCTGGCCGAGCTCGTCGCACTGGGCCATCTCGCGGAGCTGACCACGGCGCGGCTGGCCGCGGAGGCGGGCACGCTGCGGCTCGACCGCGACGTCATCGACGCGGCCGAGCGCCGGGGTGCGGCGGAGCGCGCCGAGTCCGGCGTGGCTTCGGAGCAGGTGGCGGCGGACGCCGAGTCCGAACGGCACGGCGATCCCGGAGTTCCTGAGCACGGCGGCCCTGCGGTCAACGGACCGGGGGACAACGGCCCTGCGGCCGACGGGGCGAGGACACCGGAGCGGCCGACTCGACCGATGTCCGGCGGCGCCTCGCGGCGGGTGGACAGGCACGAGGCCACGGAGGAGATCGCGAAGTGAACACCGAATCGATGCTCGGCTGGCTGACCGCGATGGGCGTCCCCGCCGAGCTCGTGTCGCTCGGCACCGAGGCCGATCACACCTGGTGCCTGCTGCGCGAGGAGATCGACGGCGTGCCCGGCTGGGAAGTGTTCTGGCGCGAACAGGGCAACCGCTACGACTGGGCGCGGTTCACCAGCGAGCAGGTCGCCTGCTTCTACCTGTTCGGCAGGCTCACCTGGACCCAGGCGCTGCGCGGCGTGATCGGCCCCGTCGACCCCGACCGCCCCGCCGCCCGCACGGCCGCGCCCGCGAATCCCGCAGAACCCGACACCCCACCCCACGGCACCCCAGCCCCTGACCCCCACCGCAGGTCTCCGTGCACGGCTAACGGCTTTTGCCGTTGTCCTCGTCAACGGCGAGGCCGTGCCTTGCGGCATAGCCGTGCCTTGCGGCCGGAGGCCGTGCCTGTATGTGCGAAGCACATAGCCCACGTAAGCAGGATGACCACCGGCGGGTTCTCAGGTGTCTTCTCGCGAGGACAGCTTTTTCCCTCGTGGCGGAGCCACTTGGGAAAAAGATCCCGCAGCGAGAAGACACCTGAGGTTCCGCCACCCGCACACCCCGCGCAGGCAGTTCCGAAGATCAACCGAGAAGGCCAAGGGCCGTGCTGTGGAGGTGGGTGTTGCTGCTGAGGGCTGAGCCGCCTTGGAAGCCCACCCGGCCGCTCAGGTCGGTGAAGACGCCGCCCGCCTCCTGGACGATGATCTGCACCGGGGCCACGTCCCACGGGTTCACGATCGGCTCGGCGGCCAGGTCGATGGCGCCTTCGGCCACCAGGCAGTGCTGCCAGAAGTCGCCGAACGCCCGGTTCTCCCAGCAGGCATCGACCAGTCGCAGGTACGCCTCCCGCGAGTGGTGCTCCACCCAGGTGCCCAGGTGCGTCGTGGAGACGTAGGCGTCGGAGATCTCCCGCACCCCGGACACCGAGATCCGCTCGGCGGCGTCCCGCGTTCCGGTCCACGCTCCCCGCCCGGCGGCGGCCCACCAGCGCTTGCCCAGTGCGGGCGCGCTGATCACCCCGGCCGTCGGCGTCCCGTCCGCCACGAGCGCGATCAGCGTGGCCCAGGCGGGCACCCCGCGCAGGAAGTTCTTCGTGCCGTCGATCGGGTCGAGCACCCAGGTCCGCGCCGTGGAGATGTCCCCGCCGCGCTCCTCCCCGGCGACCTGATCGTCCGGGCGCTGCTCTGCGAGCACGGCCCGCACGGCGTCCTCGACGGCGAGGTCGGCGTCGGTGACGGGAGTGCGGTCGGGTTTGCGGTCCACGCTGAGGTCTCGGGCGCGGAACCGGTGCGAGGTGATCTCGTCCGCGGTGTCCGCGAGCCGCAGCGCCAGTTCCAGGTCATCGACGTTCGTCACCCGCCGAACCTTACTGTCCGCCCGCGGAGGGACGGTGGTGGCCTTCTCCGCCGCCCGTTGCCGGGGGAGCCGCCGAAACGCCGTCCCTCCGCAGCGCACGGACCCGGCCGAGTGGCCCGGTGCGGTGCGGCTACCAGACCCGGCGGAGACCACTAACCGCCTAGGAACCCAACCTGATCATGACCGACCTCTAGGGTGGGGTGCGTGAGCGTAGTGCTGCTGGCCGAGGACGACCCAGCCATTGCTGTGCCGTTGTCGAGGGCGCTGCAGCGGGAGGGCTACTCGGTGCGGGTCATCGAGGACGGTCCTTCGGCGTTGCAGGAGGCCGCCTCCGGCGGGATCGACCTGATGGTGCTGGACCTAGGCCTGCCCGAAATGGACGGGCTGGAGGTCTGTCGAAGGCTGCGCGCGCAAGGCCGCGGTCTTCCGGTGCTGATGCTCACCGCGCGCACCGATGAGGTCGACTTCGTCGTCGGCCTGGACGCGGGTGCCGACGACTACGTGGCGAAACCGTTCCGGCTGGCCGAGCTGATGGCCCGCATCCGGGCACTGCTGCGCCGCGGCTCCCCGGAGACGCTGGAGGCTTCCGGGGTGCGGCTGGAGCTGACGGCGCGGCGGGTGCTCGTCGACGAGGCGGAGGTCGGCCTCGCGAACAAGGAGTTCGAGCTGCTGCGGGTGCTCATGCAGCACGCCGGCCAGGTCGTGACCCGTGAGGAGATCCTCGACGAGGTGTGGCCGGAAGCCAGCCGCAAGGGCAGCAAAACGCTGGACATGCACATCTCCTGGCTGCGCCGGAAGCTCGGTGACGGCAACGGGAGAGCCGACGAGCAGCGGATCGCCACGGTGCGCGGTGTCGGTTTCCGCTTCAACGCGGACTGACGGATCGTTCCGTGTACCGGCGCATTCTGGTCGCGACGCTGCTGGCGGTGGCGGTGACGGCGGTCGTGCTGGGCCTGCCGCTGGGCGTGACGGCGTTGAAGCTGGTGGAGGACTTCACCCGCGCCGACCTGTCCACTCGTTCCCAGCAGATCGCCACCTCGCTGGACGAGCAGGTCGCCTCCCGGCATCCGATCGACGTGGAATCGGTGCTGCTGGCCGTTCCTCGGGACGCGCGGCTGATGGTGCGGACCAAGGACCACGAGTACGTCTACGGCTCCGACCCGGGCGCATCGCCGCTGACGGAGAGCGTGCCGATGGTGCAGAGCGGCACCGTCACGCTGTCCGCGCCGAGCGCCCCGGTGCGCACCCAGCAGTTCCAGGTCGCCGGGCTGGTGCTGCTGCTGGTGGTGCTGTCGGCGGGCACCGGAATGGTGGTCGCGGGCTTGACGGCGCGGCGGCTCGCGGATCCGCTGCGGCACGTGGCGGCGCGCGCGGCGCGACTCGGCGCGGGTGATTTCCGGGCCGATCCGAAGCGCCACGAGGTGCCGGAGCTGGATCGGGTGGCCGATGCGCTCGACGCTTCCGGGGCGGCGTTGTCGCAGCTGGTGCAGCGGGAGCGGGAACTCGTCGGCGATGTCTCGCACCAGTTGCGCAGCAGGCTCACCGCGTTGCAGCTGCGGCTGGAGGCGCTGGCGACCGCGCCCGATCCGGAGGTGTCCGAGGAGGCCGCGGCGGCGCTGGAGCAGGCGGAACGGCTCTCCAACGTGCTCGACGACCTGCTGGCGGCGGCGACGGCCGCGCGGGCCAGGGACGCGGAGCCGCTCGACGTGTCGGAGGCGTTGACCGAGGCGGCGGCCGAATGGCGGGAGCCGCTGCGCTCCCAGGGCCGCACGCTGCGGCAACGGGTGCCGGAGGGGTTGCTGGCCAGGGCGACGCCGGGGCGGCTGCGGGAGGCCATCGGGGTGCTGCTGGACAACGCGGTGCGCCACGGCAAGGGCACCGTGACGCTCACCGCGCGCAACGGCGGCGGCACCGTCGTGGTGGAGGTCGGTGACGCGGGGCCGGGCGTGCCGGACCAGCTGGTGCCTTACGTGTTCGAGCGGGGGTTCTCCGCGGGCGGTTCCACGGGCGTGGGCCTGGCGTTGGCGCGGGCCTTGGTGGAGGCCGATGGTGGCCGGTTGGAGTTGAGCAAGGCGCGGCCCGCGCTCTTCGAGATCTTCTTGCCGGTGGCGAGGGCCGATGACGTGCTCGGCGTGCCGTGGAAGATCGAATCCAGGCCGCGCTGATCCATCTCGGGCCGCTCGATGCTCGGGGTTTCCGGGGACGAGGTACCTGAGCGGCCCGGCTCGGTGTTCCCGCATCCCGGAGCGGAGTCCGCGTCGTCGGCCGGCTCATCCGGGGACTCGTCCGCGGGGAACACCCACCTCCGGAACGCCCACCAGCGGAACACCATGCCCAGGATCAGACCCACGATCTGCGCGGCCGTGAAGTCCGCGATCTCCTCGACGAACCTGCTGGTGTAAGGGGTCTGCAGGTGCAGCGCGTACCGGGAGAACCACAGCGGCGCCGCGTACAGCGCCACCCCGATGCCGCTGAACAGGAAGTACAGCGTGGCCTCGTGGTGGCGTTCGCGGCCGCCTCGGGTGCGGAACGACCACTCCCGGTTCAACACGTACGACACGATCGTGGCCACCAGCACGGCGATGACCTTCGCGGTGACCGGTTTCGGCACCAGGATCGTCAGCTTCAGCGCGTAGAAGATGGCCGAGTCGATGAAGAACGTGCTCGCCCCGACGATCGCGAACTTGACCAGTTCACGATGCCGCATCGCACGATCCCGCAACGGGAGCGGAACACGGGCCAACACGGTCTCCACAACTGACATCGCCGCGATTTTAACCGGCCGAGCTCAGGCTTCTTGAACTTGCGTCGTTTTCGTCGTTCGCTCGGCCGGAGTACCGGCGCTCAGCGACCGGGGGCGTCGGGCAGCGGCCACCAGTCGTGGTGCCAAGGGCGCGGTGCGGGTGAGGGTTTCGGGGGCAGCAGCGGTTCCAGGAACGGCGGAGCCGGTTCGGAGTCGCCGGGCGGCTGAGGCTCATGGGAAGGCTGGGGCTCATGGAAGGTTCGGACGGCGCCGGTTCCGTCGACTGTTCCGGGGACTCGGTGGGTTCCGGAGGCTGAGGCGGTTCGCTGGGCCGGGGCGGTTCGCCGGGCCGGGGCGGTTCCGGATGGAGCGGGTGCTCGGGCCAGCCCGGCAGCCAGCAGTGCCACGACTCCGGCGGGCGAAGCGGCCAGCCGGGGGGCAGCGGGCAGGGCTCCGGCGGGGCCGGGGACCACGGGTACCAGAGCCGGGCCGTGAGCTCCGTGCTGTCGTCGGCGGTGCCCAGCCGTGCGCTCGCCGGGATGGTGACCTCGCGTTCCTCCCCGGTTCCGCCGCGCCGCTCGGTCGGCAGCGCGGTCAGCCACACCTTGCCCTGGTAGGACTCGCCGGGGTCCAGCTCAGCCGAGCAGTGCAGCTCGTCGTCCTGCGGCACCAGCGAGCACTCCGGGGGATCCCCAGCGCGTGCGCGCCGTCGGGCAGGTGCGTGACGGCCTCCGCGCGGCCGCGGGTCACGCCGGTGTTGCGCACGTCCAGGAGCAGGCGCAGCGGTGGGCCTTCCGGGATGTCGTCGCCCAGCAGCAGATCGTGCACCGGGTGCGGCGTGGTCGACAGCGCCACGTCCACCCCGTCCCCGGAGCGCAGCTTGACCTGGATCGCGGACAGCGGCAGGTCCAGGTCGGCGCCGGCGAGGATGCGGGCGCTGATCTCGCCGCCCGTGGCGTTCGCGGCGGCCGTCGTGTGCAGATCGAAGGTGAGCTGCTCACCGGGGTTCAGGCCGCGTTCGGAGGTGCACTGCACTCCGCCCGTCCAGCCTTCGCAGCGCACCGGCGGACCACTCGCGGCGGCCTCGGCGGCCCGGGCCGCCGAGGTCCGGGCTGAGGCGGGCGCGGTCCCGGCGGGGCCGGACTGCACGGTGGTCACGCCGGGGATCTCCGAGCTGACGCCGGGCGGCAACGTCAGGATCGCCGTGACCGGTTCGGACGGGCCGGTGCCGGAGTTCGCCACGTTGATCGGCAGCGCCACCGGATCGCCGCCGGGCACCAGCGTCAGCGGCTTCGTCGGGCCGTGCGCGTCGAGCTGCGGGGTCGCCGGAGCGGGCGGTGCCGGTCGCGGCGCCGGTGCCTGCGGGCGCTCCGGTTCCGGGGGCAGCGGCGCGGGAGGCCGAGGTGCCGGCGCTGGTGCGGCGGGGGGTGGTGGTGGCGGAGCGGAAGCGACCGGCTGCATCGGCGCGGTCCCGGAGGTCAACGCCAGCGCCAGCGCGAGCACCAGCGCGCCCGAGGCCGCGGCCCCGGACACCGCCTGCCGCGGCACCGCGCTGCCCGCGTTCGCGGCCGAACCGGCACCCGCGCCCGCGCCCGCCGCGGCGGCGGTCGCCGTCGCGCCACCGCCGGACAACAGGTAGGCCGTCGCGCCCGTGCCGATGACCAGGGGCGCGATGATCGCGCGCAACCCGCCGTTGACGTCGGCGAGCTCCGCCGCCAGCCCCGGCACCGGTCGCACCCGTCGAGGTGGTTGTCGACCTGCGCGGTCTCCCGCTTCGACAAGCCGTCGCGCGTCCACGCCCCGAGCCGATCGGCCGTGGCCCGGCAGGAGGCCACACCGGGCTCGTCGTCGTTCAGCGAGCCGAGGTGCACCTGCAGGTACGCCTGGCGTAAGCCTTCGCGCGCCCGGTAGGCGAGCGCGGACACGCCGTTCGGCGTGAGCCCGAGCAGCGGGCCGACCTGGGAGGGCGTCTCACCTTCGATCTCGATGTGCCAGAGCACGGTCTTCCAGCGCTCCGGCAACCGGGCGAAGGCTCGTGCGGCCATCGACCGTTCCAGCCCGGCCATCGCGGTGTCGGTGAACGGGACGCTCACGTCCGCACCGGACACCTCGGTGACGTCCTCGGTCAGCTGCACCTTGCGTTCCCGGCGGGTGCGGTCGTAGGCGACGTGGCGCAGCGAGGTCAGCAGGTAGGCGCGGAACGCCGTGGTCGGGCCGCGGCCGTCGCGCAACGTGGACAGCACCTTGGCGAACGCTTCCGACACCAGGTCGTCGGCCTCGGCTTGGGATCTCGCGACCTGCCTGGCCATGTTGTGCGCGGCGGCGACGTGGCGTTCGTAGAGCGTCCCGTAGGCCTCTGTCGAACCGTGCCGGACGGCTTCGATCAACTCGCCGTCGCTGGGACCCTGCGCTTCGGCCGGGGCTGTGGCCACGCCGCACCTTCCTTTGTGTGGTCCGCTGTCCGGGATGTATCGCTGTTCGGTTCCGCAGTCCCGTCGGAACCCGGCGCGCGCCGCCCCGTCGGAGGCGTGCGGGGTTTCCGGTGCCGGTGGCCGCTGCGGAGCGGGCCGCCGCTCGACCCGGCCGACCGGACCCGTCCGGACACCGCCGATCGGAGCAGATCGGCTATATCGAACCATCCGCGGCACCGGTCGTCGATCCGCCAACGTGATGCGAATGAGCGCCGCGCCCCATTGTGATCGACGACTCCGCGGTCCTTGCACGCAGTGTTCCGTCATGATCGAACGCGCTGGTCGTCTCCCCTGTGAAAGGGGGTCAGGATGAGCAATTGGATTCAGGGCTGCAACGGGGTCGACAGGTCGTTGCGGATGCGCTGGCGCACGGCCAGCCTCGCCGCGGGCTGGCCGTTCCCGAGTGACTGGGGTGTGCGGGCGGTGGACGCGCTGTGCCGGGCCATGGCACTGGGCGAGGACCTCACGGTGCCGCTGGGCAGGCTCGGCGCGGCACGTGCGGAGGCCGGTGTCGGGCTGGCCGAGGCACTGCTGGACGTGGCGGCACTGCACGCGGTGAGCATCGACGACGGCACGGACGGCCTGGTCTCGCCCGATCAGGACGCGGTGCCCGCGTGGCTGTTGCGCCCGGTGGCGCTCGGCTGGGCGGACGTGCAGGCCGAGTACTCGGCGGGACACGAGGTGCAGGACCCGCTCACCGGGCTGACCACGGCGTCCTACCTGCGCACTCGGTTGCACGAGGTGTACCGGGGGCGTTCGCGACGGGCAGGCCGGCCGACGCGGGCCACGTGCTGATCACGGTGTCGCTGGACATCGAGCCGGAGACCGGCGGGTATCCGCTGATGATGGCGATGGTGCTGGCGGCCGACGCGTTGCGCGAGGTGTTCGACTCGGGCGAGACGGTGTCCCTGCTGCGTTCCGACACGGCGGCGGTCCTGGCTCCCCGCGAGCCGCACCTCGAATCCCGCTGCGACCGCGTCCGCTCACTCGTCCACCGCCGAATCGAAGGCGACCCGGCCCTGCACCCGGTAGGCCCGGTCCGAGTCCGCGAGGCACCTCTCCCCACCGACCACGCCACAGCCTGCGCCATGCTCGGTTCCCTCGACTGACCAACCCACCCAGGCGAAACCACCCTTCGCAACGAAACCCGCGAACAGCGGCAAAACAACCCTGCCCTGCACCCAGAGGCCATACTTCGAAGCGAAGCCCATGCCTTGCGGCGAAGGCCGTGCCTTACGGCCAGAGGCCGTGCCTTGCGGCGAAGGCCGTGCCTGGATGCGCGTCAGCGCATAGCCCACGTAAGCAGGGTGACCACCGGCGGGTTCTCAGTGAGCCTCTCGCGAGGACAGCTTTTTCCCTCGTGGAGCCACTTGGGAAAAAGATCCCGCAGCGAGAGGCTCACTGAGGTTCCGCTACCCGAGCACCAAAGCAGAAAGACCAGGCCAGGTAGGCTCCCCAGATCGTGGACCATCGCATTCGTACTCCTGTCGTTGGCATGATCGGTGGTGGGCAGCTCGCGCGGATGACCCACCAGGCGGCCATCCCCCTGGGCCAGTCCTTGAAGGTGCTGGCCGTGTCCTCGGACGATCCGGCGGCGCTGGTCGCGCCGGACGTGCAGCTGGGCGCGCACACCGACCTGGATGCGCTGCGCACGTTCGCGCAGGGTTGCGACGCCGTCACCTTCGACCACGAGCACGTGCCGGGTGATCACTTGCGGGAGCTCGTCGCCGCGGGGGTCGCGGTGCACCCCGGTCCGGATGCGTTGCTGCACGCGCAGGACAAGCTGGTGATGCGCCGCAAGCTCGCCGAGCTGGGCTTGCCGGTGCCGCGGTTCGCGGAGGTCACCGAGGTCGCGCAGGTGCTGGAGTTCGGTGCCGAGCACGGCTGGCCGTGCGTGCTCAAGACCGCTCGCGGCGGCTACGACGGGCGCGGCGTGTGGATGTTGAACACCCCGGAGAGCGCCGAGCGCGTCGTCGGTGAACTGCTCGACGGCGGTGCGCCGTTGCTGGTGGAGCAGCGGGTGGCGCTGCGCAGGGAGCTCGCCGCGCTGGTCGCGCGCTCCCCGTTCGGGCAAGGCGCGGCGTGGCCGCTGGTGGAGACGGTGCAGCAGGACGGGATCTGCGTGCAGGTCCTCGCGCCCGCCCCGGACGCCTCGGAGCGGCTGCGCAACGAGGCGCAGGACATGGCGCTGCACATCGCCGAGTCGCTCGGCGTCGTCGGAGTGCTCGCGGCGGAGCTGTTCGAAACCGCCGACGGGCTGGTGATCAACGAGCTGGCGATGCGCCCGCACAACTCGGGCACTTCAGCATCGAGGGCGCCCGGACTTCGCAGTTCGAGCAGCACCTGCGCGCCGTGCTGGACTACCCGCTGGGCAGCACGGAGCTGACCGCGCCCGCCGTGGTGATGGCGAACGTGCTGGGTGCGCCGACCGAACCGAAGATGGGCGTGGACGAGCGGATGCACCACTTGTTCGCGCGCTTCCCGCACGCGAAGGTCCATTTGTACGGCAAGGCGGAGCGCCCCGGCCGCAAGGTCGGCCACGTGACGCTCCTCGGCGACGACATGGCAGAGACCCGCCGCGAAGCGGAACTCGCCGCCCACTTCCTCTCCCACGGAGAATGGCCAGACGGCTGTCCGATCCACTGAACTTTGTTCTTGTTGCTGGGCTCTTTCTGTTTGGGGTCGGGTGGCGGAACCTCAGTTGGTCTCTCGCTGCGGGATCTTTTTCCCTAGTGGCTCCGCCACGAGGGAAAAAGCTGTCCTCGCGAGAGACCAACTGAGAACCCGCCGGTGGTCGGATTTGTGACGTGGGCTATGCGCTGACGCGCATACAGGCACGGCTGCGCCGCAGGGCACGGCTTGCTTCGCTGCCGTAAGGCACGGCCTTCGGCCGCAGGGCACGGCTGCGCCGCAGGGCACGGCTGCGCCGCAGGGCACGGCTGCGCCGCAGGGCACGGCTGCGCCGCAGGGCACGGCTTGCTTCGCTGCCGTAAGGCACGGCCTTCGGCCGCAGGGCACGGCTGCGCCGCAGGGCACGGCTTGCTTCGCTGCCTTTTGTCGTCGACTGCACGGCTGCGTTGCGAGGCAGGTGGGGCTTCGGCTGTCCTTCGCTGTCGGAAGGTGTGGTGAGAGTGCGGGAGCAGGTGGGGTTCGGGTGGCTGGTGAGATGGGGGCGTGGTGCGTACGTGCGGCGCCGAGACGATCAAGGGGTGCGGAGGTCCGGTGCGGACTCCGATGCCCGGTGCGCGAAAGGATCCGGAGATGACGCAGCAGCGGCCGCTGGTCGGTGTGATCATGGGCAGCGACTCGGACTGGCCGGTGATGCAGGCGGCGGGGCAGGCCCTCGCGGAGTTCGACGTTCCCTTCGAAGCAGGCGTGTACTCGGCGCACCGCACGCCGCAGCGGATGCTGGACTACGCCCGTGAGGCCGCCGACCGCGGCCTGCGGGTGATCATCGCGGGGGCGGGGGGAGCCGCGCACCTGCCGGGCATGGTGGCCTCGGCGACGGTGCTGCCGGTGATCGGGGTGCCGGTGCCGCTGAAATACCTGGACGGCATGGATTCGCTGCTGTCGATCGTGCAGATGCCCGCGGGCGTTCCGGTCGCCACCGTCTCGGTCGGCGGGGCGCGCAACGCCGGGCTGCTCGCGGTCCGCACGCTCGCCGCGGATTCAGGTGAGATCGGAACCCGGTTGCGCGCGGCCATGGCCACCTTCCAGGCCGACCTCGAAACGATGGTCCACGACAAGCACAACGCCCTCCAAGACCGCGTCACCGAAGGCTGAGCGAGCTGGTGAGCGCCCGGGTGAACGGGCGCTCACCAGGTCAGTGCCCGGTGGTCTCCAGCAGGGCCGCGGTGCGGAGTCGCTCGACGATCGCGGTCACGTCCTGCCTGGCGACGTGTGCCGGGATGCGGTGCCGAGCGGCGAGTTCGCTGGCGATGCGGTCGGCGTCCTGCCCGATCAGCAACCCCCGCAGCACCTGGGTTCCGGTGCGGTTGAGCCGCCAGCGGCGGCCGGTGCGTTCATCGAGCAGCACGGTGCCATCGGTGACGTCGGTGGGGTCGACGTCAGGACGCAGTCGCAGGTGCATCGGTCCTCCCAGCGGTACCTCGGGTGACACCGCGCAACCAGGTCTCGCAGCCCAGCAGGTGCTCCAGCGCGACCAGGATGTGCGGTTCGACGTGCGGCGCCAGCAGGTGCTTGCGCAGCACACCGGTGTCGATGAGGCCGTGCACCGCGAGCTCGGAGTCGGCGAACAACGCCAGGATCGCGTTGCGGTTGCGGCGGAAACCGATGTGCACGTCCGCGCCGCCCCCGCCTCCGGTACGCCCGCCTTGATCGAGCGGTGCAGCACCGCGTCCGGTGCGGTGCCGCGTACGGCCTCGGCCAACAGTGGCTTGTACCGCCAGGGTGACGCCCGTTCGTCGGGGCGTACGGCGATCGCGGTCTCCACCACCCGGTCGTCGTAGTACGGCAGTTCCAGGCGCACCCCGGCTTCGGCGTAGTGCCGGGCGAGCTGCCGGTAGGCGGGAGCCGCCGTGCGCAACGCCGTGAGCAGCTGGTGCTGCCCGCGATCGGCGGCCAGCGGCTCGGCGGTGAGCCCGGCGGTCCGCAACGCCGAACGGGCCGTGCCCACCGTCTCCGCGCTCGCCCACGGAGCCGCGCGCAGCGGTGCGACGCCCCAGTCGAGTGCGGGCGTCGCCGGGTGCGGCGCGGTGAGCTGGTCGGCCTGCTCCCGCCACCAGTGCGACACGTCGTGCGCGGCCAGCAGCGCGGACAGCGTCGGCAGCACCGGCCACCGCTGCCGCGCGCGGTAACCGCGCAGTTGCCGAATCGTTTTCACCGGTCGGTTCCGCAGCAGCGAATGCAGATATCCGGGCGGGCCGTGGAAGAGTTCGTCACCGCCGAAACCGGCGAGGTGCCGGTGCACGCCGTGTTCGGCCAGGAACTCGCCGCAACCGTTAATTCTGGCGAGTTCCCGGAAAAGCGGTGACGGCTGCTCCTGATCCGTCGTGGTGCCCGGGTCGTCGAATGCCGAGGGCATCTCACGAGGATCCAGCACCAGGTGTTCGACGGTGCCCAATTCCTTGGTGGATTCGGCGGCGAGCCGCCCGCGCTCGCTCTCGGTTTCCCGGCGGTTGAATGTGACCAGTTCCGGATTCCGAGCGGCGGCCAGGAAGCACAGCGCGGTCGAATCCATTCCGCCGGAGAGGTCCGCACCGGATCGGCCCGTCGCGGTGTCCAGCGCCGAATCGAGCGCCTCCCTGGTGTTCCGGGCGCCGCGCCGCAGCGGGACGTCCGGTTCCGGTGGTCGCCACCAGCGCACCCGGTGCGCCTGGCCGTCCGCGATTCGCAGGTACGAGCCGGCGGGCACGGCGCGAACCCCGGACCAGACGGTGCGTTCGTCCAACGGCGGCCCGGCCGGTCCGGTGGCCACCCGCAGCGCCAGCGCGTGCTCGTCGATGCCCGTGCCGGCCAGCTCCGCGAGCAGGTCGGCACGGTCACCGGCGATCGGCACGCCGTCGATCCGGGTGTGGAAGACCTGCCGCAGGCCGGAGATCCCGCCCTGCACGCGCACGTCGCCGCCGACCGACGCGGCGAGGTGCACGCCGCCGGGCAGCCGGTGCAGCACCGCGTCCAGGTCGGTGACCGAGCGCAGCCCGCGCACGATCGAGGCGAGCCGGCCCGCGTCGATCGGGCAGTGCCCGAGCAGCGCCACCCGGATCGGGCCGAGCGACACGGGGACCAGGTCCTCGAGGGGGAAATGACCTACCAGCCACGGATTTCCCGAGTCGTGCGCGAGCACGATCCGGCCTTGCGGGGAGAAACGGTCGACGATCTTCTGCAGGCCCGGCACGTCGGGCAGGGTGATCCACCCTGAATGATGGGGGCGCATGCTCATTCCATTCTTGGGTCGGTCCGGTTCGCCGAGCACGTCGGGAATGAATTGGCCGAGGAGGACTCGGGTAATTCCACGATTTCCACCAGGGCGGGAGTTTCGTATTTCTCCGAGGTGAGCTGCTCGTCCATTAGTGCCTCCGCAGCGGGTTCGTCGACATGGATTCATGTCGACGATCACACTGCTAGGTGGCCGGAGGGGGCACAATGCCTCTGGGGCGAGAATGACCCCATTCGGTGAAATAGGTACTAGTCACGTAACGAATGGGCCGGGTGAAATGCGATCCGTATCGGGAGGATCGTCTCGGCTTGAGCCTCGCGTGCTCAGCCGAGCCGGTGGGCCAGGACCGCTTCGTGCGCGGTGCCGACCGGCCCGCGTTCGTCGAACAGCCGCGCGCGGGCCACCCCGATCCCGGTGGGTTCGACGTTGCGTTCCATCTCCATGCCGAGCCACTCGCCGATGGGCTCGCGGTGCAGGTACAGCGTGATGTCGCTGTTGATCCACGGGCCGAACAGGGTGCCGATGGGGCTGCCCGCGCTGATGCAGTCCACCAGGATCGCGACCTGGCACAGCGGACTCGTCCGCTCCCCGTCGACCAGGGGGAGCGGTATCCGCATCCACGCTTGGGAGGGTGAGCCCGCGAACTGGTCGCGGACCCATCGCACCTGAACCACGTCGTGCACGCCCCACCGCAGGCCGAGTCCGTCCGGCAACAGGGACGTCTCCGCGACGTCCGTCGGCCCGGCGAACGGCGTGCGTTCGATCTCGGGCTCGCCGTCGAGCTCGCTGCGTCGCAGCACGTGCGCGGTCGCGCGCGTGACCTCGGTGTCGCCTTGGCTGAGGGTGATCTCGACGACGCGCAGCCGTTTGCCCGCGCGGACCGTGCGGGTGGCCACGGCGAGTCCGTTGCGGGGGACGGGGCGGTGCAGGTCGACGGTGAGCCGGGCGACGAACAGGTCGGGTTCGTCGAGGGTGTTCTCGACGGCTCGGGCGATCAGCCCGGCGATCGGGCCGCCGCCGGTCAGCTCGCCCCACGGGTTGCCCGCGGCGTCGGTGGGCACGAACAGGTCGTCCTCGCGGCGGAACAGGCTCTCGTCAGCACGCACGCCCGGATGCTACTCGCCAGTATCTTACTTTGGGTAGATGCGGTGAGCTGCGTCGTCCGGGCGACCTCGCCCGCTGGCATCCGGACGAATTTCGGGCGCAGGCGGAGGGCCGGGAAGCTGGCCCGTCTTTATTTGAAGGTTCACGTATATGCTGGGGTGCCGATACCCCGAGCTTCTTTGAAAGGTGAGCTGATGCAGCACCGTCTCCGCGACGTCACCCTCCTGCTGGCCAGGTTGGTCGTCGGCGTGACCTTCGTTTTGCACGCGTACCAGAAGTTCGTGCTCAACGGCATCTCCGGCGTCAGCGCCGGATTCGAGCAGATGGGCATCCCGCTGCCCGGAATCGCCGCCTGGTTCACCGCCCTGGTCGAACTGCTCGGCGGGCTCGCGCTGATCGTCGGGGTGCTGCTGCCCGTCGCCGGCGTGCTGCTGGCCGCGGTCATGCTCGGCGCCCTGGTCACCGCGCACCTCAGCAGCGGCTTCTTCGCCACCGACGGCGGATTCGAATACGTGCTGGTGCTCGCCGCGACGAGCCTCGCCCTCGGCTTCAGCGGATCGAAGTACACGCTGCAGGGCCTGTTCCAGAACCGCGGCACCGAGTCGCGCCGCGAGACCGTCGACGCCTGACCTGCTCGCGACCGGACTCGGTCGCGCGGCACCGGTGACGCTGCTCGGTGGTGACGTCACCCGGGGAAGGGCGGGGCTGGACGATCCCGGGGGAGCGGTCGTCGAGCCCCGCCCCGCCCTGAGACGAATGCCTCCTTCGCCCGCTCCCATCGGTCCAAGCGGCCATCGACTCCACCGGTGACTCCAGGTGAACCTGGTCGGCGGCGGTCAGCCGGTGAGCTCGGCGGTGGTCTTCTCGTCGGAGCGGCGGCGTTCGGCCTTCGCCGGGTCCGGGTTGCTCACCTGCACCAGCGAACCCTGCACGGACAGCACCGACAGCAGCCCGTCGAGCACGCCTCCCGGCAAGGTCCAGTCCATCGTGGACAGAACGCGGACTCCGGAGTCGAAGCCCAGTTCGGCGGCGCGGCCCGCGGCCAGCCCGAGCACCTCGTCGACCGTGGAGCCCAGCAGTGCCGGTGCGCTGCCGGGAATCGACGTGCGCGGAGCGAAGTCGTCACCGTGCACCCGGACGTCCGAGACGTAGTCCACGACCTCGCCGGGCAGCCCGCGCACCGGGCCGCCCATCGCGTCCAGCCCCACCGCGGCCACCACGTGCGCGCTCGCACCGGAGTTGATGTCCGAGCCCGGCACGAACGCCACCTCGGCGCCCTTCGGGTCGTCGACCACGTGCGCCCCGCACCACCACGAACCCAGCAGCACGCCCAGCGTCTGCCAATGCGCGGGAAGCGCCACCGACACAGGCGCCCCCGGCTCCAGGTCGATCTCGTCGACCAGCCAATTCGCCGTCTTCGCCGCCCAGTTCGCCACGGTCGCCCTGGACAGTTCGACGCGGGCGCCGGTGGCGTCGTCGTAGTGCGTGATCAGCGGTTTCGGGGAACCCGCGGCCACCATCGGCCCGAGCAATGCCTGCGTGATGCTCATTGCTCCAGCGTATTGGGTCGTTTTGCTTTGATGGTCGGGTGGCGGGTTCTCAGCCGTCTTCTCGCTGCGGGATCTTTTTCCCTCGTGGCGGAGCCACTAGGGAAAAAGCCGTCCTCGCGAGAAGACGGCTGAGAACCCGCTGCGGTGCCGGTTGCCGGGGTGGTCGCTGCTCAGCGGCTTCGCCGCTGACAAGACGACGAAATCCGGTGCGGCGTGGTCAGTTCACGCAGGGGATGCCCGCCGAGGTGATGGCCTCGGAAGGGGGCGGAGCGTTGTTCTGGCTGCGGGCGGTGCCGTCGAGGTCGAGCGGGGAGCTGCCGCCGAATCCGGCGGTGGGCACGAGGCCCGCGATGAATCCGCGCACCTGCGCCGGATCCACCGTCACCACGCTCTGCCCGTGCTCGTCGCGGTCGGTCAGCGAGCGCACCGGTAGCGTCACGAACCGCACGCTGCCGGAGGCCAAACCCTGCATCTGGGCCGCGAACTCGGTGACGTTCCAGCTCTGGTCGAGCACCACCGAGCGCCGTGCCGCGTCCTGCAGCCCGGCGAGCTTCGCGGGGTCGGTGAGCGTGCCGGTCGACAACAGCTTGTTCGTCACCGCGGCCAGGAAGACCTGCTGGCGCACGATGCGATCCAGGTCGCCGCGCGGCAGGCCGTGGCGCTGCCGCACGAACGCGAGCGCGTCGCCGCCGGAGATGGTCTGGCGCCCGGCGGCGAAGTCCGCGCCGGAGTCCTTGTCGCTGGTGGCCTGGTTCAGGCACACCTCGACGCCGCCGAGGGCATCGGTGACCTCGTAGAACCCGAGCAGATTGACCTCGGCGTAGCGGTCCACCCGGACCCCGGCGAGTCCTTGCACGCTCTGCACCAGTGCGCGCTGGCCCGCGAGCTGCGCGCGGCGTTCGGCGTCGGCCCCCGAATCGGAATCACGTCGTGCCGCGGCGCTCTTGGCCAGGCCGTACACGGCGTTGATCTTCTGGGTGCCGTCGCCGGGCATCGGCACCGAGGTGTCGCGCGGCAGCGACACCGCCGTCGGCTGGGAACCGTCGTGCGGGACTCGCAGCAGGATCAACGTGTCGGTGTTGAGCCCGTTGGTGCTCTCGGTGCGCAGCTCGCGCAGGACGCTCAGCGGCAGCGGTTCGCCTTGGGCGTCGGTGCGGCTGTCGTTGCCGACGAGCAGCAGATCCGTGGCGCCGTCGTCGGCGGGCGGAGCGTCCGGCGTCTCGGTGAGCACGGCGGAACTGCTGACCTCGCCGCTGAGCCGGTCCAGCGCCGTCCAGCCGGCAGCGGTGATCACCAGCACGCCCGCCGACAGCAGTGCGATCAGCGTTCGCCCGGTGATCCGCAACCATCGACGTCCGCGGCCGCCGGTGGGCGCGGAGGTGTCCGCGGGCGCCCGGTCCTCGGCCGGTTCGGCCGCCCGGTCCGCTTCCTGCGGCACCTGTTCGTCGGCCACGGTTCCTCCCCCGATACTGCGGCCCGCCCCCGGTGACGATCCGCCCCGACAGCGGGTTGATCACGAGGTGCTGATCCGGCTTATGAGTCTTATCAGAATGATCTGGGCAACGGGCCGGGTAGCGGAACCTCGGCGTCTTGCTCGTTGTGGGTTCGATTCCGGACGTAGCTCCTCGCGCCGCGAAATCGCCTCGCGGGGAAGCCGCCGGCGTTGTGCTCGGCCGGGTCGCTTTCACCGAGCCGACGACCGAAACCGTGGCGCCAGGCCGCTCAACCGGATCACCCCGCCGACCGGGCTCGGCGAGCCCGGTTCGACGGGGTGATCGGTTCGTGCGATCTCCGATCAGTTCACGCAGGGCACTCCGCCCGCGTTGATCGGCTGGTCCGGTCCGCCCTGCTGCTGCAGCGGACGCGGTGCCGCCTGCTTGAGGCCGTCGAGCCGGAGCTGCTTGGCACCGGCGAAGTTCTGCGCTCCCGGACCGGCGTAGTCGCTGCCCAGGTACACCTCGACGGAACCGGAGCTGAGGTTCTCGCTCGGCTTCAACGGCAGCCCTCCGAGCGAGTCGGCGACCTGCTGGGCGACGGCCTCGTCGCCCGGTGCGTGGTACACGAGCGAACTGGGCATGGAGTCGGCGTTGGAGCTGCCGCCCTGCGCGAAGCCCTCCTCGCTGAGAGAGCTGAGCACCTCGCTGGCCAGCCCGGTCTTGCCGGAGGCGTTGAACACGCTCACGGTCGTGCCGCTGCGCTGCTCCTCGGCGGCCTTCGCCGCCTGCTCCTTGGCCTGCCGTTCCTCCGGGGGCAGCAGCAGGTTGTCCACGAACTGCTTGACCTCGCGGGGGTTGGCTTCGACGTCCTCGGCGCCCGATTCGCCGACGAGCTCGATGGGGATCGTCTGGAAGTCGATGTCGCCACCGGCGATGCCGGACATCTGCTGGGCGAAGTCGACCACGTCCCAGCCCTGGTCCAGGACCACGGACTTCTTCAGCGCCTCCATCAGCCCGCTGAGCTTGGTGGGGTTGCTCAAGGTGCCGCTGGAGAGCATCTTGCCCGCCAGGCCGGACATGAACACCTGCTGGCGCACCACGCGGTCGAGGTCGCCGCGCGGCAGCCCGTGGCGCTGGCGCACGAACGCGAGAGCGTCGGCGCCCGCGATGGTCTGCGGCCCCGACTTGAACACCGCGCCGGAGTAGTCGCTGTCGTCCACGTCGTCGAGCAGGCACACGTCGACGCCGCCGACGGCCGTGGTGATGTCGTGGAAGCCGAGCAGGTTGACCTCGGCGTAGTGGTCGATGCTCGCCCCGGACAGCTCCTGGATGGTCTTGATCAGGAACTTCTGGCCTTCGGCCTTTGACTGGAGTTCCAGCTGCTTCGGGTCGGTGACGCCTTCGGACTGCAGGCGGGCGTGCGCGTCGCTCTTCGCCCGGCCCATGGCCGAGTTGAGCTTCTGCTCCCCGTAGCCGTTGCCGAGCTGCACCATCGTGTCGCGCGGGAAGGACACGGCGCTGGCGCGCTGACCACCGTTGGGGATGCGCATCAGGATCATCGTGTCGGTGAGGTCGCCGCCCTCGTCGTCGGTGGTGCGCAGCGACTTGAGCACGTCTTCGGGCAGCGGGTTGCCGTCGGCGTCGGTTCGGCTGTCGTTGCCGATGAGCAGCACGTCGGTGGCGCCGTCGGGAGAGTCGAACCCGCTGCCGATGACGTCGCTGCCGGAGAGGCCGTTGTTCAGGTTGCGCAGCGCTCCCCACGCGTAGCCGGTGCTGCCGAGCACCAGGACCGACAGCAGCGCCACCAGGGTGCGCCCGATGGCGCCGGCGCGGCGGTAGGACGAGCGGGGCCGGTCGGATTCGTCCGGCGGCGGCGGGGCGGGAGGTGCCGCGGGGTTGCGCGGTCCCTCGCCCGCGGGCCGCCGGGGTGCCGGGCGGTCGGGCGGGGCGGATCGGTTCTGGGGCGCGGGGCGGCGCGGTTCGCCGCCGCCCGGTCGTCCCGCGGGTGCGGGTCCACCCGGCCGGGGCTTGCCCGGAGGGCCGGGCTGACCGCCCTGCGGCCCGCGCGGGGGGACGGGCCTGCCCGGCTGCCCTGGTGGGCCACCTGGCCGTCGAGACCGGTCGTCCACGCCGAATCCTCCTTGGGCCTGCCTGCGAGCGTTACACCCCGCCGGGGTGATTTTCCGCGGGGTCACCGTGCAGGCTAACGGTGATCTACCGAAGGGGTTGCGCGCGGGAGGGACCATCGGGGTCACTCGAATGACGTAAGCGCTTGATCACCGAGTGTGGTCCAGTACCGTGGTTTCACTCGTTTCCCACGTGGCAGACTGCGGGCGAAGACCCTAGTCCTGGTCCGGATCCGACGGTCCGTCCCACCACTTGTGGAAGGTCTCATGCGAATTCTGATCACCGGTGGTGCCGGCTTCATCGGGTCGCACTACGCGCGGCAATTGCTCGGCGGCGCCTACCCGGAGTTCGCCGACGCCGAGGTGGTGGTGCTGGACAAGCTCACCTACGCGGGCAACAAGGCGAACCTGAGCACGGTCGCCGACGATCCCCGGCTGCGCTTCGTGCAAGGCGACATTTGCGACGCGGCGCTGGTCGGCGAGCTGATGCGCGGCGTCGACGTGGTCGTGCACTTCGCCGCCGAGTCCCATGTGGACAGATCGATCCTGGGGGCGTCGGACTTCGTCATCACCAACGTCGTCGGCACCGACACCCTGCTGCAGGCGGCGCTGTCGGCGGAGGTGGGCAAGTTCGTGCACGTCTCCACCGACGAGGTCTACGGCTCCATCGATGAGGGTTCGTGGCCGGAAGAGCACCCCCTGGAGCCGAACTCGCCGTACTCGGCGGCGAAGGCCGGTTCGGACCTGCTGGCCCGCGCCTACTTCCGCACCCACGGCCTGCCGGTGTGCGTCACCCGCTGCTCCAACAACTACGGCCCGTACCAGTTCCCCGAGAAGATGCTGCCGCTGTTCATCACGAACCTGCTCGACGGCAAGCAGGTGCCGCTCTACGGCGACGGCGGCAACGTGCGGGACTGGCTGCACGTGACCGACCACTGCCGGGGCATCCAGCTCGTCGCCGAATCGGGGCGGCCGGGTGAGATGTACAACATCGGCGGCGGCACCGAGCTCACGAACCGGGAACTGACCGAGCGGTTGCTGGCAGAACTGGGCGCGGACGCCTCGATGGTGCGTCCCGTCGAGGACCGCAAGGGCCACGACCGCCGCTACTCGGTGGACCACACGAAGATCAGCGCGGAGCTGGGCTACCGGCCGACGGTCGATTTCGACGAGGGACTCGGCGACACGATCCGCTGGTACCGGGAGAACCGGGCCTGGTGGGAACCGCTGAAGTCGGCGGGGCTGGTCGCGGGATGAGCGAGACCGAATCGGCCCGGGTCTGCGAACCGGGTGAGATCGCCCTGCTGGTGCCGGGCGGCCGGGGACAGCTCGGCCGTGAGCTCAACCGCCGGGCGAAGGGGATCGCCGGCGTGGTGCACGCACCGGGATCCGGCGAGCTGGACATTCGCGATGCGCAGGACGTCTCGGACGAGGTGGACGCGTTCGCCGAGGCCGCGCGGGACAACAACCTGTGCCCGGTGGTGATCAACGCGGCCGCGCACACGGCGGTGGACGCGGCGGAGAGCGAACCCGAACTGGCGGCGGCGATCAACGTCGACGGGGCGGCGGCGCTGGCCCGAGCCTGCGCGGCGCGGCGGGTTCCGCTGGTGCACCTGTCCACCGACTACGTCTTCGACGGCACCGCCGACACGCCCTACGAGCCTGCCGACGTGACGGAGCCGCGCGCGGTGTACGGGCGCACGAAGCTCGCGGGGGAGCGCGCGGTGCTCGCCGCCGCCGACCGGGCCTGGGTGGTGCGCACGGCGTGGGTGTACGGCGCAGGCGGCGGGAACTTCGTGAAGACGATGGCCCGACTCGCCGGGGAGCGGGACACGGTGACCGTGGTCGACGACCAGATCGGGGCGCCGACCTGGACCGGTGATCTCGCCGCGGGCCTGCTGGAGTTGGCGGGTCTGCTGGCCGTGCGCCGCGATCCGGCGCAGCGGGTGCTGCATTGCACGAACGGCGGGCAGGCGAGCTGGTTCGAGTTCGCGCGCGCGGTGTTCGCGGAGATCGGCGCCGATCCGCAGCGGGTGCTGCCGTGCACCACGGCGGACTTTCCGCGGCCGGCGCCGCGGCCCGGGTATTCGGTGCTGTCGCCGCGGTCGTGGGCCGAGGCGGGGCTGAGCCCGCTGCGGGACTGGCGTTCGGCGCTCACCGACGCGTTCGCGCAGGACGGCGCTGCGCTGCGCGGCGAGTCCTGACGGCGCCATCCGGCTCGGCCGGGCGCCTGCGCGTATTGCACTGATGCACTGTTGTGCAGCTCTTGTTCGGGTCGTGCAATGTCGAGATGTGCGATCGGCGTTTCGGTGCACGCGTTCCCGTGATTTCCGGTCCACCGGCATTCCTGCATTTGATTCCGGGTGCGCGAGTCCCGGCTGCTCTGTTTCGGCTGGAAAGATGGCCGTTACAGGCAAACGAGTGATTCGAGAAGTCTTCGGATTTGGCTCTTCGCGTTCTACCTCGCGGTAACGAGACCGAAGTAGTCACTCTTTGAGGCCAGTGCGATCACCGATTCGGCGGGTTGGCATTTTCCGGTCGCCGTGAGGAAATTTCACGGCGACCGGCGAAGTGTCGTGCCGACTGGGGTGTCGCGGAAAAGTCTTGATCATTGCTCGGTGAAAGGTCTGCCATGGATCTCCGGTATGAAGCTTTCTGCTTCGCCGATCCGCTCTTCTACGATGAGCGCAACGGCTCCTCCGGCGATCCCGGTGAATACTCGCGGCTGCTGACGGTTCCGGAACTTCCGAGCTGGTGGGACGGCACGTCCGGGATCTGGCGGATGCTGCGTCCGAGCGGTGTCGACCTGCCGAAACAGGGCTGGAAGGTGCACGTCTCGGCCACCATCGACAACGCGGGAAGAGTCCTCCGAATCGTGGGCGAACATTGCCTGCGCAATCGGATCGCGTTCAAGCACCTGCGTGATCGCGCCGAGCTGCTGGCGCGGAACTCGAAATACGCGCCGCGCTCGGGTAGCGGCAAGTTCATCACGCTCTACCCGGTGGACGACAATCACCTCGGAGTCATTCTCGCCGAACTCTCCGAAGTGCTCAACGGCGAACCCGGACCTTACATTCTGAGTGATCTCCGCTACGGTTCCGGGCCGCTTTACGTGCGATTCGGCGGATTCGAGCCGCGCTGGGCGGAACTCGACGGAACCCGGGTGCCGGCCGTGGAACGGCCCGATGGCGTGCTCGTTCCCGACGTGCGCGGCCCCGGATTCTCCACGCCGGAGTGGGTGCGGCTGCCGGAGTTCCTCGAACCGCACCTGGCCGCCCGCAAGAACGGTGCGCCCGCGCGATTCCCGTACCGGGTGAACTCCTCGCTGCACTTCTCCAACGGCGGCGGTGTCTACCGCGCGACCAGGGAGTCCGACGGCGCCGACGTCGTGCTCAAGGAAGCCCGCCCGCACGCCGGGCTGGACCGCGACGGCACCGATGCGGAAGTCCGGCTGCACCGCGAACACGAGGTGCTGCGCCACCTCGACGGCATCGCGGGCGTTCCCGCCGCGCACGAACTGTTCCCGGTGTGGGAGCACACCTTCCTGGCGATGGAACCGATGCCCGGCCGATCGCTCGGTTCCTGGCTGGCCAGGAACTACCCGCTGACCCGGCGGCACGTCACCGCCGAGGACCGCACCCGGTACGCGGATCGTGTGCTCGCGCTGCTGGACCGGCTGCGGGACCTGATCACCGAGGTGCACGAGCGCGGTGTGGTGTTCGGTGACCTGCACCCGTTGAACGTGCTGGTGGACGAGGACGATTCGGTCGCGCTGGTGGACTTCGAGCTGGCCGCGGTCGACATGGACTCGCCGCGTCCCGCGCTCGGCGCACCCGGTTTCCGCGCACCGGCGGGCACCACCGGGCCGGACGTGGACCTGCACGCGATGGCCGCGCTCGCGCTGTGGATGTTCCTGCCGCTGAACCCGCTGCTGGAACTCGCGCCGGGCAAGCTCGACGCGCTCACCGCCATCGTCGGCCGCCGGTTCAACCTGCCCGCCGACTACGGCGCCGCGCTGCGCGGCAGGTTGCTCCCCGGCGGTGCCGTCGCCGCGACGACCGAACTGGACCAGCCGGCACCGGACTGGGGCATCGTTCGCAAAGGACTCGTCGAAGGCGTGCTCGGCACCGCC
This sequence comes from Saccharopolyspora gloriosae, assembly GCF_022828475.1. Lineage (GTDB taxonomy): Bacteria > Actinomycetota > Actinomycetes > Mycobacteriales > Pseudonocardiaceae > Saccharopolyspora_C > Saccharopolyspora_C gloriosae_A. The sequence goes on from NZ_CP059557.1 coordinate 932,832, forward strand.
ACCCCGGACCGCGCGGACCGGCTCTTTCCCGGCGACATCGAACAATTCCGCTCCGGCGGCACCGGATACGCCTACGGCGCGGCGGGAGTGCTGCACGCGCTGGACGTGGCGGGGGCGGGTCGCTACCCGGAACACGAGCAGTGGCTGATCGACGCGGTGCGCCGCACCCCGCCGCAACGACCCGGCCTGCTCGACGGAGCGCACGGCATCGCCCACGTGCTGGAGAACCTGGGGCACCGGGAACCAGCGCTGGAACTGCTCGACGCCTCCGCCGGGCTCGCCCGGGGGACGAAGGACCACGGCTACGCCGGTGGTCGTGCGGGAATCGCGCTGAACCTGCTGCACTTCGCGCACACCCGAGACGACGGCGAGTTCCTGCGCCGCACGCTGAACATCGCCGACCGGCTCGCGGCCGAACTGCCCGAGGCGCCGCCACCGGACGAGGTCGGCCGGGCCGGGCTGCTCGACGGCTGGGCCGGACCGGCGCTGCTGTTCACCCACCTGCACGACGTCACCGGCGAGCGGACCTGGCTGGAGCTCGCCGACCGCGCGTTGCTGCGGGACCTGGACGAATGCGTGCGGGCCGACGACGGTGGGCTGCAAGTCCGCGACGGCGGCGCTCGCACACTGCCCTACGCGGCGGTCGGCAGCGCGGGCATCGCGCTGGTCGCCGAGGAACTCGCGCGGCGGCATCCCGAGGCGGAATGCCTGCGGTGGCAAGGGGATCTGCTGGCGGCCTGCCTGGGCGAGTTCGTCATCCACCCCGGCCTGCTGTTCGGCCGCTGCGGTCCGCTCGCGGCGCTGGCGGCGGCGAACCGGCGCAGTCCCGATCCCGGCTGGGCGGACGCGATCGGCACTCACCTGGCGGCGCTGGGCTGGCACGCGCTGCCGATCGGCGACGGCGGCATCGCGATGCCCGGCAACCAGCTGCTGCGGCTGTCGATGGACGTCGCCACCGGCGGAGCCGGAGTGCTCGCCACCGTCGCGGCGGTGCTCGACGGCCACGGCCGAGTGCTCCCGTTCTTCGGCACTCGATGAGAACCGCGCCGCGCGGAGCCTTCGGCGCGGCACCACGAACTCCGGACGGAACACCGTGCGGACAACGAGGAAAACGATGAAGGGAACGACCATGGAGATGGTTCTTCAACTGCAGGAGCTCGAAGCGCACAACGACGCCTCGTTCGGCGGCGGTGGCGCCGACAACGGCAGCAACCTGAGCCTGCTCGTCGCCTGTGCGAACAGCACGGTCAGCTTGCTCACCTGTAACTGAGCCCCGGTCGCGCGGCGGTGCCGGTGGGTGTGGTGGCCACTGCTCATCGGCCCCGCCGTCGGCCGGACAACGGCGAAAGCCGTTGGCGCGCAACGAAACCGCTCAAGATCAGAGGCGCCTGTCTTGAGCCTCAGGTGCGCCAGGTGGATGTCCCCCAACCCGGCAGAACCGACCAAAGGGGACATTCACCGGCTCCGGCCGACGAGACCGGGAGCCCGCCCGGCCCGGCAAGTGGGGTGAGTGGCCCGTTCGACCGGTGAGTCGGTCGAAGGGGCGTTCACCTGGTTCGGCCGGTGGGGCTCCTGTGGTCGGTCGGGTTGCGGGGCGTTCGGGGCACGTCATTCGGGCGTGGGGAAGGAGGTGGGCGTCGGATGGTGGACGAGGATCGGGTGCTGGCCAGGGCCGTGCGGGCTCAGCGCGGGGCGGTGGTGCTGCTCGTGTTCACCGCGCTGGCGGCCACCGGGTGCGCACTGCTGGTGCCCGCCGCGCTGGCGCGGGCCGTCGACGCCGTCGTCTCGGGGGCGGCGGCGCCGTCGGGCCGGTGCTGGTGCTGCTGGTGCTGGGCAGCGGCGGAGTGTTCGCCCACGTTCTCGCGGCGCTGCTGTCGGCCAGGATCACCGCCGCCACCACGGCACGACTGCGGGTGAACCTCGCCGAGCACCTCGTGCGCATCGGGCACCGCGGCCCGTTCGCCGCCGGTGACTCCGTCAGCCGCATCACCGGTGACTGCGCCGGCGCGGGCCAGATCACCGCGACCCTGGTGGAGATCATCACCGCCGCACTGCTGTCGGCGGGCGCCCTCGTCGCGCTCGCCCTGCTGGACTGGCGGATCGCGCTCGTCTACTCGGTGACGTTGCCGCTCGCGGTGCTGCTGGCCCGATCGCACCTGCGCAGCACCGCCGCCGACCTGCTGGCGTACCAGGAGGCCTCCGGCGAGCTCGGCGCGCGCCTGCTGGACGCGGTCACCGGACTGCGCACCATCGCCGCCTCCGGAGTCGCCGAGCAGGAATCGCGACGAGTGCTGCGCCCGCTGGACCGGCTGGGCCAGGCCGGTGCCGGAACGTGGCGCACCCAGGCCCGGTTGATGTGGCGGGCCGGGCTGCTGCTGCCGTCGGTGCAGATCGTGGTGCTCGGCGCGGCCGGTGTCGGTGTGCTCGGCGGGCGGCTCACCGTCGGCGACGTGCTCGCCGCGCTCGGCTACGCCACCGCGGGCATGGGGATCATCCGGCAGTCCACGCTGTTCACCGTGCTCGCGCGCGCCCGCTCCTGCGCGGTGCGGATCACCGAGGTGCACCGGAACAGCCCGGCACCCGCCGGTGCGCGGGCGTTGCCGCCGGGGCCGGGGGAGGTGCGGGTGGACGGTGTCGCGGTAAGCGGCGCGCTCACCGGCATCGACCTGCTCATCCCCGCGGGCACCGTCGTGGCCGTGGCGGGACGGTCCGGTTCCGGCAAGTCCACGTTCGCCGAAGTGCTCGGCGGCCTGCGCCCGCCGGACCGGGGCCGGGTGCTGCTCGACGGGGTGCCGCTGCCGGAACTCGACCCGGCCGAGCTGCGCGACGCCGTCGGCATCGCCTTCGAACGGCCGATGCTGCTCGGCAGCAGCGTGGCGACCGCGGTGTCCTACGGCGCCGACGAGGTGGACGTGGCCGCGGCCTGCCGGGCCGCTCAAGTGCACGACCTGGTGACCCGGCTGCCCGACGGCTACCTCACCCCGCTCGCCGACGCGCCGCTGTCCGGCGGTGAGGCGCAGCGCCTCGGACTGGCCCGCGCGCTCGCCCGGGAGCCAAGGCTGCTGGTGCTCGACGACGCGACGGCGGGCCTCGACACCGTCACCGAAGCCCGCGTGGAACACGCGATGGCCGTCGCCCTGCCCGGCCGGACCCGGATCGTCGTCACCAACCGGGCGGGCACCGCGCACCGCGCGGACCTCGTGGTGTGGCTCGACGACGGCCGAATCCGCGGCACCGCCCCGCACGACGAACTGTGGGCCGACCCGGACTACCGCGCGGTGTTCACCGAGGGGGCCGCGTGAGCGTCGCCGCCGATTACCGGCGTTCCCTCGCCGGGCACTGGCGCGGCTGGGCGGTGCTGTTGGCGTGTTCCGCGCTGGAGGCGTTGCCCGCGCTGCTGTCCGGGACGTTCGTGCGCAACGCCGTCGACGACGGGTTCGCCGCGGGCAGGCTCGGCGTCGGCGTGGCCTGGCTGCTCGCGTTCACCGCCGCCGCCGTGCTCGGAGCCGCCGGAGTGCGGTTCGTGTGGCGGCGCATCGGTGTGATCGTGGAACCGCTGCGGGACTCGCTGGTGCGCCGCGTCGTGCGCGACGTGCTGCACGAGACGGCGCCGCCGCGCGGCGGACCGGATGCGGCGGGCGTCGCGCGCGTCACCCAGCACGTGGAGATCGTGCGGGACGCCACCGCGGGACTGCTGGTGCAGGCCAGAGGGCTGCTGGTCACGGTGGCCGCCGCGCTCGCCGGTGTCGCCGCGCTGGATCCGCTGCTGCTGTGGCCGGTGGCGCCGCCGGTGCTGCTGGCCGTGTTGTTGTTCTGCGGATCGCTGCCCGCGCTCGCCCGCAGCCAGCGCGACCTCGCCCTCGCCGACGAGCACACCGCGACCGAAGCGGGCGCGGTGCTCACCGGATTGCGCGACGTCGTCGCCTGCGGCGCGCAGGACACCGCCGCCACCACGATCCGCGCCGCGATCGACGAGCAGGCTCGAGCGGCGATCCGGATGTCCACCGCGACCGCGCTGCGCACCCTGATCATCGGTGGCGGCGGGCTGCTGCCCGTGGTGCTGGTGCTGGCCATCGCCCCGGCCGCGGTGGCGGACGGGCGCCTCAGCGCGGGCACCGTGCTGGGCGCGCTCGTGTACGTCACCGGCACCGTGCAGCCCGCGCTGCACGGGCTGGCGACGACGACCGGATCGGTGCTGCTGCGGCTGATGGTGGCGCTCAACCGGCTCGGCGAGATCAGCCCGGGCACCGGAGAACACCCCGGCGGGACTGGCGACGGCGGGACCGGGAGCGGCCGGGGGACTTCGCGGAACCGAGAGGATTCGGGACACCGGCGCACTTCGAGCGGGTGGGGGAGTCGCAACGGCCGAGGGGCTCGGAACGACCCGAGTACTCGGAACGACCCGGGCGCTCGGAACGGCCCGAGTACTTGGAACGGATCGGGCGCTCGGAACGACCCGGGCGCTCGGAACGGCCCGAGTACTTGGAACGGATCGGGCGCTCGGAACGACCCGGGCGCTCGGAACGACTCGGGGACCGGGAACGGCCGAGGCGCACCGAACGATTCGGGCGCTCAGAACGGCCGGGGAGCTCGGATTCCAGGCGGCGCAGGGGAGTTCGGTGGCTGGGACGTCGAAGCGCGCGGGCTGACGCACCGCTGGGGCGAACACGCCGAACCGGTGCTGCGGGACCTCGACCTCGAACTGCGGCCCGGAGATCACCTCGCCGTGGTCGGGCCGAGCGGCATCGGCAAGTCCACCCTCGCCGGGCTGCTCACCGGCACCACCGGCCCCACCGGCGGCTCGGTGCACATCGGCGGCATCCCCGTCGCCGAGCTCGACCCCGCGCACCGGCACCGGCTCATCGCCTTCACGCCGCAAGAGACGTACCTGTTCGCCGGAACGGTGCGGGAGAACCTGGCGCTGCTGGCCGCGGAAGCCACCGACGCGCACCTGCTGGCGGCGGTCACCGCCGTCGGCGCCGGCGAGCTGGTGCGCGAACTCGGCGGGCTGACCGGCCCCATCCGGCACGGCGGAGCGGGCCTGTCCGCCGGGCAGCGGCAGTTGCTGGCGCTGGCCAGGCTCTACGCGAGCGAGGCGCGGATCGTGGTGCTCGACGAGGCCACCGCCCAGCTCGACGGCCCGGCGGAGGCCCACGCCGAACGTGCCTTCGCCGCGCGCGGCGGGGTGCTCGTGGTGATCGCGCACCGGCTGGCCTCCGCACGCCGCGCGAACCGGGTGCTGGTGCTCGACGGCGACGGCGCCCACTTGGGCACCCACGCGGACCTGCTGGCCCGCTCGCGGTCCTACGCCGAGCTGCTGCTGGCGTGGACCGGTGTCGCGGGATCGAGCTGAGCGAATCGTGGCTCACCGCTGGGCGTGCAGGCAGTCGCGCAACCGGATCAGCCCGTCGCGCAACCGCGTCTTGACCGTGGAGGCCGGGGCCGCCAGCCGCTGCGCCGCCTCGCGGTAGGTGAGCCCGCAGTAGTAGGTCAGCGTGACCGCTTCCAGCTGCAACGCCGTCAGCGTGGACAGGCAGCGGCGGACCTGCCGGTACTCGCCGCGGGTGAGCACCGCCTCCACCACCGAGTCGTGCGCGATCTCGTGCGATCGTGCGGCGAACCGCGTTTCCCGTTCCCGCGCGGACCGCACCGAACGCAGCCGGTCCACGGCCCGTCGGTGCGCCACCGTGAGCAGCCAGGCGACGGCATCGCCCCGCTCCGGCCGGTAGCGGGCGGCGGTGCGCCACACCTCGACCAGCGCCTCCTGGGTGACCTCCTCGGCCTGCTGCTCGTCGCCGAGCACGTCGCGGGCCACCGCGTGCACCAGCATCGCCGTGCGGTCGTAGAGCAGCTCGAATGCGCGCAGCTCGCCCGCACCCGCCCTGAGCAGCAGATCCTCCGGGGCGTCCCGCTCCATCCGCTGTCCCCCGGTGTCCAGGGGCTGAAGCATTCGCCCTCCCGTCCGGCCGCTCCCGATGAGCCATCCGTCGACCGGTATTCGGTGCGGACCGGTCCGGCGATGGGTGAAACCGCGAATTCGACTCCAAAAAGCGCAAATCGGGTGCTCACGAAAAAGGCCACCGGCGGCGCTGCACGCCGTCCGGTGGCCTTCGCCGGAGCGCCCGATCAGATGCCGAGGCCGCCGGTCAGGTCGCCCAAGGTGCCCTCGACGCCGCCGACGGGGCCGTCGGCGCCGGTCAGCGGGGCGGTCAGGTCCGCCATCGGGGCGACGCCGCCGACCACGTCGTCCACCGGCAGCGAGCCGGTGACGTCCTCGAGCTGCCCGGTCACGTCGCCGCCGTCAACACCGCCGAGGTCCTGCAGGCCGCCGGTGAGGTCGCCGCCCTGGACGCCGCCGACGGTGTCCTCGAGGCCGCCGACGACGTCGGTGACGCCGTTGCCCGCGACGTTGCCCGCGTTGAGGTCGCCGGTCAGGCCACTGATGTCACCGGTGTTGATGTCGCCGACCAGGCCGACCTCGTTGCCGTTGCCGACGGGTGCGCCGGCCTGGTTGTCCGAGAAGGCGGTGTCCTCGCTGCGGGACATCTCGGTGCTGTTGCCGCTGTTGTCGGTGGACTCCGCGTCGGTGGTGCGCGTGGTCGGGGTCAGCATGTCCTCGACGTCGCCGAGCGAGGTGAAGATCTCCGGGGTTGCCATGTTCGACTCCATGTCATCGGGGCCGTTCGGGAGGAACGGCATCAGGTCGGCGAGGGGCACGCCGTGGCCTTCGGCGGCGAGCGTGATCAGGCCCGGGGGCAGGGCTCTGGTGAACTCGTCGACGATCTCGACCGGTGCGTGATCGAGTGCCAGAGAGGCGGCGTGCACCACGTCCGCATTGCTGAGCTCGTGCAGTCCCGCCTGATCGAGGAATGCTCTCGGTTCCGCGTTGAACTCCGCCCGAGACTGCGCACTGGTCACCATCATCCGCAGGAATTCGTACACCGTCACCACGGTCCGAACCCTCCATTCAGGAATTCCGCACGAGCTGGCCGGAACAGTTTTCAGCAAGGTCATCGGAACTCCGTCGCACAGCCGCCACCGAGGTCTCTTCGCCTCGATTTCGGAGTCCGATCGCACCGTGACCGTCGCGCCGCCGAGCTGCTCCGCCCGTGGTCACCACGCTAGGTGTCCCGCCGAGAGCCGTGTATGGGGCTGATCCCCCATGGGTTTCCCGTCTATTAGGGGATCGGCGTCCGAAGGGCGCGGAAACGACAGTTCAGGAACACGAGAGGGAATCGATTGGTCGATTTCTTGTGGGATTGAGCACCGGATTTCCGAGGGTCTTCGTATCGATTGGGAGAACAAATCGAGATCGACCAATCGGAAAGCCCCTCGGCTACGAAAGGGTTCGTTCCGAAGTGGAGCGAACCGCTTACCGTGCGGTAACTATGGCACGGCCCGCGGTGGATGTGGTCACGTTCCGGAGAACCCGCGGCACCGGTCGTACATCACCGAGCGCGCTGATACGCCCGCAGCGTCGCCTCCGCGCAGCCGCGCCAGGTGAATCCCGCCGCGTGCGCCCGGCGGGCGGCCGCCGCGGCCGGGTCGACCGGCGCGGCCACGGTGCGCTGCAACGCGGCGCGCAACGCGTCCGGATCGCCGTAGGGCACGAACTCGGCGAGCCCGCCCGTGACCTCCCGCAGCACCGGCAGGTCCGAGCACACCACCGGAACCCCGCACGCCAGCGCCTCCAGCACGGGCAGCCCGAAACCTTCGTCCCGCGACGGCAGCACCAGCGCCCGCGCCCCGGCCACCACGCTGCGCAGCTCCCGCTCCGGCAGGTACCCGGTGCGCAGCACGTTGCGCACTTGCCGCGCCTCACCGGGGCCGGCGATCACCAGCGGCGGCAGCTTCCGGTCGTGGCCGCGCAGCAGCACGTCGACGCCCTTGCGCGGACCTTCGGCGCCGACGAAGACGAAGTAGTCGTCCGGCAGGCCCAGCCGATGCAGCTCCGCGCCCGGCGGGGCGGCTTCGAACCACTCCGGATCCACCCCGAGCGGTGTGACGACGATGCTCTCCCACGGCACGCCGAACCGTTCCGCGACCGTCTCGGCGACCGCCGCGCTCGGCGTGCACACCACCGCAGCCCGGCGCACCGAAGACCGCACCAACTCGGCGAAACCCGGTTCGGCGACCTCCTCCGGAGCGTCCAGGAACGCCAGATCGTGCACCGTCACCACGCCGCCCGCGCGCATCGCGGGCGGCAGCACGAAATTCGTGCCGTGCACCAGATCGGCGCCACCGGCCAGCAACTCGACCGGCGGGAACGGTGCCCGCGACCACGCCGCCCGCAACGCCCGCGCCGGAACCGGAATCCCCGCCGCCCGCACACCCGGCGGCACCGCCGCGCGCAACGCCCGCCGGCCCCGCGAGGTGAAACCCACCGCCCGAACGTCCACATCGGACATGCGGCCGAGTTCGGTGCTCAACGAGGACGTGTAGCGGCCGATCCCGGTCCGCCTGCCCAACAGCGGAGTGCCGTCGAGCAGGACCCGCAGCGAGGTGCTCACCGCTTGCGCAGCCGATCGCCCGCCAGCCTGCGCAGCCGGCCGCCCGCTCGCTTCGCGACCTCGATCGGGCCGCCCGCGTCCAGATATTCCCGCAGCAGCGCCACATCCCGGCGCACCGCCTCCACCCGGTCCGGCGGCTGCGTCCGGGTCAGCGGAGCCGACGCCCGCAACCGGTCCGCCGCCGGGCGCGGGTCGCGGCAGAACTCCGTCAGCGGCGCCAGCACCGACTCCCAGGTGAACCGCTCCCGCACCACCTCGATGCGCTCTCGGCAGGACGCGGCGAACTCCGCGTCGTAGAGCACCTTCTCCAACGCCGCCGCCAGCGCCGCCGGGTCCTCCGCCGGAACCACCACGCCCAAGCCCTCCTGGCGCACCAGGTCGGCGAAGGAGTCCCCATCGGTGGTCACCACCGGCAGGCCCGCCCACAAGTAGTCCAGCACCCGGGTGCGGAACGCGAACGTCGTCTCCACGTGCTCGAAGTGCGAAGTGACCCCGCAATCGGCGTCGAGCAGGTAGTTCTGCCGCTCCGCGTACGGCACCCACGTCTCGTTGAAGAACACGTGCTTGCCGGTCAAACCCAACCTGCTCGACAGATGGCGGGTCCGGTCCGCCATGCCCATCTCCGGCACGTCCGGATTCGGGTGCTTCATGCCGAGGAAGAACAACCGGATGTCGTGGTGGCGCTGCGCGACCTGCCCCACCGCGTGCAGCAGCGTCAGCGGATCGAACCAGCTGTACACGCCACCGGCCCACAACACGACCTTGTCGTCGGCGTCCACACCCGGCTGCGCGCCCTTGATCGCCGGGCCGGTGCGGCGCGGCGCCACCGAGGACAGGCCGAACGGCACCACCTCCAGCAGCGAGCGCACCGTCGGATCCGTGTCGTACAGGCCCGGCGTCAACCGGCCCAGCGAAGCCAAGTGCCCCAACCAGAAATGCCGCTGCCGCTCCGAGGCGCACAGGAAGAAATCACCGCGCCGCAGCTGCGTGTTCAGCACCTTCGTCACGCCGCGCAGATCGGCGGCGCGGCGCTCGTCGTCGGTGTCGCGGCCCTGCTCCAGCAGTTCCAGGTGCATCGGGTCGTACACGTCGCAGACCACGACCTTCGTCGAGTCGGCGTGCTTGAGCGCGGGCACCATTTCCAGGACGTGGCCCTGCACGATCACGATGTCCGCCCAGTCGACGTGCGCGGCGAGCTCCCGCGGTTTCGCCGCCACCACCGGGAACTTCGACTCCGGCGGGTTCACGTGCGCGTTCACGCTCACCAGCCGCACGTCGTGTTCGGCGCCGAGCACCTCCGCCATGTGCCAGGCGCGGATCGCGGGTCCCGCCATCCGCTCCGCCACCGCGTCCCCGGTGAGCACCGCGATGGTGCGGGGCCGCCCGAACACCTCGTCCAGGCCGAACGCGTCCACCAGCACCTCGTGCGCCGCCAGGTAGCGCGGCAGCGGGTAGGCGGGCTCCATCGCCTTGCGCATCAACGGAACCAGGTCCGCGTCCGAACGCACCCGCGCCGCCTGTTCCACCGCACGGGCCTGCTTGAGCTGCGGCAGCAGCTCCACGAACTGGTCGATCGCCAGCATTCCCGCCAGCGCGTCCCGCGCGATCGGCACGTCGTCGGCGAAGTCCGGGCCTTCCGGGCGGCGCGTCATCTCCAGCTGCTGCGCGTCGATGTCGCCGCGCGCCGTGGCGCGGCGGATCGACAGCGCCATCGCGGCGGGCAGCACCTTCGCCAGCGTCTCGTCCGAGACGTTCTTGTACAGCGCGGCCAGTGCGTTGCGCTCCAACAGGAAGTTCTCCCGCGCGGAGGAGACCTCCGCCATCGAAGCGTGGTGGCGGTGGTAGGTCAGCGACCGCGGCTCGTAGCGCACCCGCCAGCCGCGCAGGTTCAGCCGCCAGCCCAGGTCCACGTCCTCGTAGAACATGAAGAAGCGCTCGTCGAAACCGTCCAGCGCCGCGAACAGCTCCGCGCGCACGAACAGCGCCGAACCAGTGCCGAACAGCACATCCCGAGGCGCGTCGTGCGCACCGTCGTCCGGTTCGCCCGCGTGCCGCTTGTAGCCCATGCCGAACCAGGTGAGTCCGCCGTCGACGAAGTCGACGAGCTCCCCCTCCCAGTCGAGGACCTTGCTCGCCACCGCGCCCACCGTCGGTTCCGCGCGCAGCACCGCCACCGCCGCCCGCACCCAGTCGCGGGCCGGGCGGGCGTCGTTGTTCAGGAACGCCAGCACCTGCCCGGTGGCAGTGCGCGCCCCCAGGTTGCAGCCCCCGGCGAAACCCAGGTTCGAACCCGGTTCCAGCACGGTGGCCTGCGGAATCTCCGATCGGATGCGTGCCGCGTCGGCACTGTCCGGGGTGTTGTCGACGCAGATCAGTTCCAGCCGGTCCGCCGGGTAGTCCAGCCCGTCGCGCACCGCCCGCAGGCAGGTGATCGTGTCGTCCGCCCCGCGGTGGTTGACCACGATCACGGAGACGGCCGGCAACGCAGCGGACTCGGAGGTAACAGCCACCCCCTAAGCGTGCCCTATCCCCGCGCACCGAGTGCACACAGTCCGCGAATCCGCCCAATCCCGACGCGCCGGCCGAAGCTTCCGAAGTGAACGGACCGTTCGTCCAGTCCGGTTGGTCCAACGGTCCGTTCACTCGAAACCGGTGTGCCGTGCGCCGGGGTTTTCGGGAGTGAACGGACCGTTCGTCCCATCTCGTTGGTCGAACGGTCCGTTCACTCCAGGCCTGCCGTGGTGATCAGCGGCCGGACCAGTGGCTCCACACCGCGGTGCGGTCGAGCGCCGTCGGCCGGCGGGCGCGCAACGCCGCCGGGGTCATCGCGAGGACCTCCGCGAGCACCCGAAGCCGCAGCCGGAGGCGGAAGTTCACCGGCGGGACCGGTGCTCCGCGCAGGCGGCGCAGCGGCAGCACCGAGGTCAGCGCGGCGAAGCGGGCCAGTTCGGCCGCCGCGACTCGCGCAGGCGCGCACCGCAGCAGCATGAGCAGCCGGTTGCGCTCGTTCCAACGGTGGAATCGTGACGATCCCGGACGGGTGCTGGCGCCGTGCAGGTGCACGACTCCGGCTCCGGGGGCGAACACCACCCGGCCACCGCCGAGCCGCAGCCGCCACGCCGTGTCGGTGTCCTCGTAGTAGCAGAAGAACCGCTCCGGAACGCCGCCCGCCGCACGCAGTTCCGCCGTGCGCAGCAGCGCCGCGCCGCCGCAGAACCCGAAGACTTCCGCGGCACCTTCCGCCGGGGAGATGTCGGTTCCGTGCCCGTCGGAGGTGAGGCGGACCCCGGCGGACTGGAGCTCGCCGTCCGGAGTGCGCATCGCGGAGGCCGCCGCCCACGCGCCTGGATCGGCGTCGAGCGCGTCCTCCAGTGCGGCGAGCCAGCCGGTGTCCGGTACGGCATCGTCGTTGAGCCAGGCCACGAACGGCGTCGCGACCCGGCGCAGCGCCGCCGCCATGCCGCCGGCGTAGCCGAGGTTCCGGGGCAGCCGCAGCACTTCCGGTTTCGACGGGTGCCGGGCGAGCAGCTCCGCGCTGCCATCGTCGGAAGCGTTGTCCACCACCAGTGTCCGATGTGGACGATCGAGGGCGGCCACCGCGTCCAGGCAGGCGGTGAGATGCGCTCGTCCGCGCCACGTCACCACCACGACCGTGCTCCGCACACCGCCCCCGCATCCGAACCGTCCGAGCCTGCCGCACCCGAGCTCGCCACGGCGACCTCGCCCGCCGAACCCTAGCCCGGCCACTGCGCCGCCTCGCGCCTGTGGATGGAACACGTCCCTGTGGGCAACTCCCGCGATCTCCCGAGAAATCGACATCCACGCACGCCAGGTATGCGGCAAGAACGCCACCTGAACCGGGCAGAAGCCCTGGAGCGCCCACCTGGCGGTTCTCAGGTTCTCGCCGAATTGCGGACCGCGGCCGAGGTGATCTTGGTCGCGGCGGCCGGCGGGGGACGGGGTGCTGACCTCGATGGACGGGCGAGCTCGGTGGTTAAGGTGAGCGGGTGCCTGAACTGGTGGTGATCGCGGAGCAGCTCGGCGCCGCCGTGCCCGGCGGGACGGGCCGCTACACCCGCGAGCTCCTGACGGCGCTGGCCGCGACCGCCCCGGACGGTTGGGAGGTCACCGCCGCGATCAGCCGCACCGGCGACCCGGGCCACGCCGCGGTCGACGGCGTGGGCGCCCCGAAAGTCCTGCCGCTGCCGCGAAAAGCCCTGATCGCGGCCTGGGAACGAGGCGTGCCGCTGTGGCCCGGCGGCGATTCGGTGCACGCCATGACGCCGCTCGCCCCGCCGCGCAAACGCGGCCGCGGGCTCGTGGTCACGGTGCACGACACCGTGCCGTGGACGCACCCGGAGACGCTCACCCCGCGCGGCGTCGCCTGGCACCGCCGCGCCATCGGCCGCGCCGCCCGCGACGCGGACACGCTCGTCGTGCCGACCGAGGCCGTCGCCGCCGACCTCGCCACCCGAACTCCGCTGCGAGCGGAGGTCCGAGTCGTCGGCGAAGGCGTCTCCCCGGCACTGCTGGCGCCGCCCGAGCCGGATCACGCGCGCATCGTCGCCGCCGCCCTGCCGCCGCACTACCTGCTGATCATCGGCACCATCGAACCCCGCAAAGGCCACGAGCACCTCATCGAAGCCCTCGCCCGGCCCGACGCGCCCGCGATACCGCTGGTGATCGTCGGCGAACCGGGCTGGGGCGACGTGGATCCGCTGCGCCTCGCCGCACGGCACGGTCTGCCCACCGGGCGGGTGCGGGTGCTGCGCGGCGTCGGCGACGTCGAACTCGCGGTGCTGCTGCGCAACGCGACCGCACTGGTCGCGCCCAGCCTCGCCGAGGGTTTCGGGTTGCCGCTGCTGGAAGCGATGGCCGTGGGCACTCCCGTCGTGCACTCCGACGTCCCGGCGTTGGTGGAAGTCGCGGGAACGGCGGGCCTCGCGGTGCGGCGAGCCGACCCCCGCGCGCTGGCTCGCGCCCTGCGCATCGTCGTCGACGACGAGGATCAGCGCGCCCGGCTGGCCGAAGCGGGGCCACGCCGCGCGGAGCATTTCAGCTGGGACCGAGCGGCCCGCGAAGTGTGGCGGGCGCACCTCGGCCGAACGTGAACCGGATTTGCGGAACCCGCCACGATCGACTCCGGCACCCCCGTACGCTGCACGCGTGCACAGAGGTGAGCCGCAGCTGCTCGTCGACGCCACCGCCGTCCCCGCGGACCGAGGCGGCGTCGGACGCTACGTGGATTCGCTGCTGGCCGCACTCGACCAGGACGGCGCGCAGCTGAGCGTGACCTGCCAGCCGCGCGACGCCGCGCTCTACGGGCGGCTCGCCCCGAACAGCCGGATCATCCCCGCCGCGGAGGCGGTGGCGACGCGCACCGCCCGGCTCACCTGGGAACAGACCACGTTGCCGCGGCTGGTGCGCAGGCTCGGCGCGGAGGTGCTGCATTCCCCGCACTACACGACGCCGCTGGCGAACCCGGCCGCCTCCGTGGTCACGCTGCACGACGCGACCTTCTTCACCGACTCAGCACTGCACTCCCCGGTGAAGGCCCGCTTCTTCCGCGCCTGGACGAAGGCCGCGCTGCGCCGGGCCACCCGGTGCGTGGTGCCCAGCGAGGCCACCGCCGACGAGCTGGCGCGCAGCGCGGGAGCCGACCGCGACGCGATGCACGTCATGTACCACGGTGTCGACCCGGACCACTTCCACCCGCCGTCGCCCGCGGAGATCCGGGCGGTGCGGGATCGGCTGGGACTGCGCGACCAGCCGTACGTGGCGTTCCTCGGCGCGCTGGAACCGCGCAAGAACGTGCCCGCGCTGATCAAGGGCTTCACCATGGCGTGCCGCGGCCGGGCCGACGACCCGGCGCTGGTGCTGGCCGGGCAACCGGGCTGGGACACCCGAGTGGAGCGGGCATTGGAACAGGTGCCGCACCGCGTCCGCGTCATCCGCGCCGGTTACGTGCCGTTCGCGGAGTTGCCCGGTTTCCTCGGCGGGGCGGAGGTCGTCGCCTACCCGAGCATCGGCGAGGGCTTCGGCCTGCCGGTGCTGGAGGCGATGGCCTGCGGCGCCGCGGTGCTCACGACGGGGCGGCTGAGCCTGCCCGAGGTCGGCGGCGACGCCGTCGCCTACTGCGGCGTGGGGCCTGGCGAGATCGCGAACGGGCTCACCGAACTGCTCGACGACCCGGCCCGGCGCTCGGCGTTGTCCGCCGCCGCTCAGCGCCGCGCGAAGGAGTTCACCTGGGCCGCGTGTGCGGCCGAGCACCGCGAGGCCTACTCCCGTGCGCACCACCTGCACCGCCGCAGCCGCTGACACGGGCTCACCGCCCCGCGGCCGCCGAACCCGGTTCGGCAGAATGTCCGAGCGTGACCGCCTCCTCCCGCAGCCAAGGCGACGAGCTCGCCATCGTCATCGTGACCTACTCGCCCGGCGAGACCCTGGACCGCAACCTCGACTCGATCAAAGCGGCCACCGACCGGCCGGTGCGGGTGATCCTCGCCGACAACGGGTCGACCGACGGGGCACCGGAACGAGCCGCCGAGACCCGTGCCGAGGTCGAATTCCTCCCGACCGGGGGGAACCTCGGCTACGGCGGCGGGGCGAACCGGGGCGTGGCCGCCCTCGACGACGAGGTCGGCTGGGTGGTGATCAGCAACGCCGACGTCGAATGGGCGCCGGGCGCGCTGGACGAGTTGCTCGCCGCCGCCTCCCGCTGGCCGCGCGGTGGTGCCTTCGGCCCGCTGATCACGGAACCCGACGGCAGCGTCTACCCGTCGGCTCGGCTGCTGCCCTCGCTGGGGCGCGGCGCCGGGCACGCGGTGTTCGGGCGGGTGTGGCCGGGCAACCCCTGGACGCGTGCCTACCGGCAGTCCGAGACGGCGGCCGCCGAGCGCACCGCGGGCTGGCTGTCCGGCTCGTGCCTGCTGATCCGGCGCGAGGCGTACGACGGCATCGACGGGTTCGATCCGCGCTATTTCATGTACTTCGAGGACGTCGACCTGGGCGACCGGCTGGCCCGCAAGGGCTGGCTCAACGTGTACGTGCCCAGTGCCCGGATCACCCACATCGGCGGGCACGCCACGTCGAAGACGCCCGGCAAGATGCTGATGGAACACCACCGCAGCGCCTACCGGTACCTGGCCGACAGGCACCGGGGAGCGGTGTGGGCGCCGGTGCGCCTGGCGCTGCGGGCCGCGCTCGCGGTCCGGGCTCGGCTGGAAGTGCGCGCGAGCGCGAAGTAGGGCGACGAGGACCGGGCGTCGCGCGGTTCGCGGCGCCCGCCTCCTACCGGCGGTCCCGGGCGGGTGCGGCGTCGACTTCCGGTGGCGCCGATGCGCGGCCGAGGTCGCGAGGCGGGCTAGTACTGCGGGTTCTGCCGAGCGGCCCGCGAACCGAGCGGACCGAACTGCCCTTCGGCGCGCTGCGCCTGGTACGGGTTCGGCGGCAGCTGGCCGTAGTCCTCCGCAGGCCAGCTGTACCCGTCGTTCTGCTGCTGCGAAGACTGCTGCTGACCCGATTGCTGCTGCGCGGGCTGCTGTCCCGCGTACTGCTGCCCGGGAGACTGCTGCCGCTGATCAGGGCGCTGCTGCGGCCGGGCGGACTGCGGGATGGCCATCGTCGAGTCGGCGTCGGCCGGTGCCTGATCGGCGGCGGCGACCACGGTGCGCGGGATTCGCACGGTCGTCGAGGCGTCCATCGGCGAGGTGGCGTTGTCCGGTGTGACGACGAACGCGCCCCGTGCCCGCGCACGAGCAAGTGTTTCGTCGGCTCGGTCCCGCGGGTCCATAGCGGTGCCTCTCCATGCTTTCGCCGTCGGGTTCTCGGCCGCTTCGCGACCGTTGCGCTACCGCGGTGCGACGCCGAGGTGCTCGCTGCGCCGCGGTCCCTTCGTGTTCTCGCCGTCTCGCGGCAAGGTATGCGTGCCTTGTCCGCCTCGCGGCACGGGGTTCGAATTCGGTGCGGAGTCCGGTTCCGATCCGTGTCGTCGCACTGTATCCGTCGTCCCCGGTTCGCGGCCGGAATTGGTGTCGGTGAACTTCCCGGTGTGCTCGTCACGTCCCGGCGGGAACTCCCCGCCGCGTCGCGACGATCATGGTGCCACCACGGTGCGGGTCGTCGCGATGCCGTGGGAGTGGTGCCGCGACGCCGCTCATGGCGTTCGTGCTCGGAAGAGATCCGGGACGACCGGACGGGTCCGGTGCCTCGAACTCGGTGCCCCGGTGCCGCGGGGCCGTTCCCGCGCGACGTCGTGCGGTGCGCCGGGACGGCCGTGCGGTGCCGGGGCGGGGTGTGGCCTCGGCGATCAGGCCCGGAGGTGACCGATTCCACTGAGCCGGAGCCCGGTCTCCATTATGCCGCCACCATTGTCACAGTATTCCCCCCAACGGGTTTTCGTCAGGATCTACTGGGCACGTCCGATGCCCGTTCGGGGAGCCCCCTCGGACGGCGCATCTCGGGGACGTACCCGTACCGGAGGCCGGGGCGACCCGGCGCGAGGAAGGAGGTCCGGTATGACCGCCGGTCCCGATGGTTCGCCCGGCCCGCTGCGCGACGCGGAGGCGGTGGTGCTGGTCGGTGGCCAGGGCGTGCGGCTGCGTCCGCTGACGCTCTCGGCGCCGAAACCGATGCTGCCCACCGCAGGGGTGCCGTTCCTGAGTCATCTGCTGGCGCGGATCCGGGCGGCGGGAATCGAGCACGTCGTGCTCGGCACCTCGTACAAGGCGGAGGTCTTCGCGGAGCACTTCGGCGACGGCTCCGCTTTCGGGCTGGAACTGGAGTACGTCGTCGAGGACGAGCCGCTGGACACCGCGGGCGCCATTCGCAACGTCTCGCACCTGCTGCGGGAGCGGGACGTGCTGGTGTTCAACGGTGACATCCTCTCCGGCCTGGATCTGCGTTCCCTGGTGGAGACCCATCGCGGCAGCGCGGCGGAGGTGACGCTGCACCTGGTCAAGGTGGACGATCCGCGCCAGTTCGGCTGCGTGCCCACCGACTCCGAGGGCCGGGTGACCGCGTTCCTGGAGAAGACGGAGAACCCGCCGGTCGACCAGATCAACGCGGGTTGCTACGTGTTCCGCAGGACCGTGATCGACGACATCCCCGCCGGTCGCCGGGTGTCGGTGGAGCGGGAGACCTTCCCCGGCCTGCTGGCCGACGGCGCGCGGCTGCAAGGCCACGTCGACTCCTCGTACTGGCTGGACATGGGGACACCGGCCGCGTACGTGCGGGGCTCGGCGGACCTGGTGCGCGGTGAGCTTCCGTCGGCGGCGCTGCCGGGACGGCCGGGGGAGGCGCTGCTGTTGCCGGGCGCGCAGGTCGCCGAGGACGCCGTGGTCGACGGCGGCAGCACCGTCGGCGCCGACGCCGTCGTCGCGGCGCGCGCGCAGGTCACCGGATCGATGCTGTTCGACGGCGCGCAGGTCGGCGCCGACTCGGAAGTGCGGGGTTGCGTGATCGGAGCGGGCGCCCGCATCGGCGACGGAGTGACGCTGCGCGGCGCGGTGATCGGCGACGGAGCGGTGATCGGCGACGAGTGCGAGCTGCTCGACGGTGCCCGCGTGTGGCCGTCGGTGGAGATCCCCGCAGGCGGGGTGCGGTTCTCGGCGGACCGGAGATGACGAGCTGATGCGCACCACCTGGCTTCCTCCGGCTCCGCTCGATCTGGCGCGGGTGCTCTCGCCTCTGCGCAGGGGCACCGGCGACCCGACGAGCTCGGTCGCGGAGTCCGGGGCGTGGTGGCTGGCGACGACCACCGCGCACGGCGCCGCGACGTTGCGGCTCACGAAGGACCCTTCCGGCGAAGTCGCCGCCGAGGCCTGGGGCGACGGCGCGGAGGTCGTGCTCGGGCGCGTCCCGGAGCTGCTCGGCGCCGCCGACGACGACAGCGGTTTCGTCGCCGCCCACGACATCGTCCGGCGCGGCAGGCGGGCCGCGCAGGGCATGCGGTTGTGCTCGTCCGGTCGGGTGTGGGACGTGCTGGTGGCCGCGGTGCTGGAGCAGAAGGTCACCAACCGGGAGGCGTGGCGTTCCTGGCGGGAGCTGTGCCGCCGGTTCGGGACTCCCGCGCCGGGACCGGCTCCGCACGGGCTGTGCGCGCCTCCGACGCCGCGCCAGGTGCGGGAGATCCGGGACTGGGAGTGGCACAAGGCCGGCGTCGACGGTGCCCGGCGGCGCACCTTGATCGCGGCGGCGGGCGTCGCGCACCGGCTGGAGCGGGCGGTGGAGCTCGGTGGTGAGGAAGGGCGCGCGCTGCTGCGGCACGTGCCCGGCATCGGGCAGTGGACGGCCGCCGAGGTCGCCCAGCGCGCCTGGGGCGATCCGGATGCGGTCAGCGTCGGCGACTACCACCTGTCGACCATCGTGGGCATCGCGCTAGCGGGCCGGCCGATGGACGACGCGGAGATGCTCGAAGCGCTCGCCCCCTACGCGGGCCACCGTCACCGCGCCGTGCGCTACCTGAGCGCGGCCGGCGCGACCCGCCCCCGTTTCGGCCCCCGCCTCCCGGCCCGCGACTACCGCACCAGCTGACCCATCACGCTGAAGACGACAGTGTCAGCACAATGCAGCTACAATGACTGCATGACGGCCATAACAGTTCGGAACGTGCCGGACGAGATCAAAGAGCTGCTCAGTCGCGCTGCAGAGCGCAGCGGGCAGTCGATGCAAAACTACCTGCTCGTCGTCCTCGAACGGGAGGCGAAGTTCGCGCGCAACGCGGAAATCGCCGAGATGGAACCGGTCGGTGGCGGCCCGCTCAGCATGGACGAGATCGTGGATGCCGTGCGAGCGGCGCGCGGTGAGGCGCCCGGCTCGCCGGGGGAGACGGGCGTCGCGTGATCGTTGTTGACACTTCGACTTTGGTGGCGTTCTTCCTCGGCGGAGATCACAGCGGCCCGCAGATCAGGAAGACGCTGGGGGCAGATCCCGGCTGGGCTGCCCCGCCACATCAGTCCGTGGAGCTGATGAACGTCCTTCGCGGATTGGTGCGGGGACGCAAGATCACCCAGGTGCACGCCGAAGGCGTACTCCGCCGCTCGAAGGCCACCTACATCGAGAACCTGCCGCTCACACCGCCGGTGTTGGATCGGATCTGGGACCTCCGAGGCGATCTCACCGCCTACGCCGCGGCGTACGTGGCGGTCGCGGAGGCGCACGGGATGGCGTTGGTGACGGGGGGCCGGCAGCTGGCCCGGACGGAGCGGATTCGGTGCGAGCTCCGGCTCGTCGGGTGAACCGTCGTGATCAGCGCAGGTGCGGGCGGGCTGCGTCGAGCAGCGGGCCGAGGTCGGAGTCCGCGGGCAGGGCGCCGATCGGCCACCAGCGCAGGTCCAGGGACTCGTCGCTGCGCACCGGTTCCGCGCCGGCGGGAGCGCGCACGAGGTAGCGCACGTCGAAGTGCCGCGTCGGCAGGCCCAGCGAGCAGGTGATCGGATGCACGTCCACGTGCACCGGCTCCGAGTCCACGACCAGCCCGCTGACACCGGACTCCTCGGTGGCTTCCCGCAGCGCGGCACCGGCCAGCGAGGAGTCCTCCGGTTCGCAGTGCCCGCCGAGCTGCAACCACTTCCCGACGCGCGGGTGCAGGGTGAGCATCACGTGCTCACCGGCCGCGTCGACCAGCACCGCCGAAGCCGTCACGTGCCCCGGCTCGCACGCGCGCTGGCACGCGTCCGGGCGCGCGTCGAGCAACGTGAGGAACGCGTGCCGCAGTGCGTCCTGCGTCGCCTCCGCCGGAGCCCAGCCGCGCAGCGTGCGCACCGCGTCCGCGTGCGGCCCCTCGCCGGTCTCGCCGATCATGTGCTCGCCCTGTTCCGTCATCACCGCACCAGTCTCCCCGCTCCGGCCGGAGCGCCACCCGGAGACCTGGCGCCTCACAGCTCCAGCAGGCCGTCGTCGAGTTCGCGCGGCGGGCGGGGGCCGTCGACCGGTTCGGCAGGATGGCCGACGGCCACCGCGCCGAGCGGTTCCCACGACTCCGGCAGCTCCAGGGCGGAGCGCACCACGTCCGGGCAGAACAACGTCGAGGACACCCAGCACGACGCGAGTTCCTCCGCCGCCAGCGACACCAGCAGGCCCTGCACCGCGGCGCCGCCCGCGACGGTGAACATCGCCCGCTCCGCTTCCGAGCGCCGCGCGTCCGGATAGTCGTGCGAGCCGTCCCGGACCAGGAACGGCAGCACCAGTTCCGGCGCCTCGTACAGCAGGTCACCGCGGCCCACCCGGCGCTGCGCGGAGCTCTCCTCGCGGCCGTCGCCGCGCAGGTCGGTCAGCCACGCCGTGCGCATCGCGTCCAGCAGCTTCGCGCGCAGCGCCTGATCCCGCAGCCACACGAACCGGACCGGCTTCGTGTGGTGCGGGGCGGGCGCGGTCAACGCGGCCCCCACCGCACGCCGCACGGCCTGCTCGTCGACCGGTTCCGCGCTGAACGAGCGCACCGACCGGCGCAGCAGCACCGCTTCCCGGCGGCCCTGCGCGATGGCCTCGTTCGTGCCCAGCCGGAACAGGTCGTGCTCCACCGGCCGGGTCAGGTCGCGGGCGGCGGAGCCGTCGTCCTCGGTGCGCAGCCCGCGCACCACCGCGACGGGGACGCCGCCGAGCTTGCCCTTCACCAGGTCCGCGGCCGCCGCGATCTCGTCGGCGACGGCGACCTCGGTGACGGCCAGCTCGTTGCCCTGCGAGTCGATGCTGCCCTCGTAGTGGTGCAGCACCCGCAGGCCCGCGGCGCCGATCGCGGCGTCGGTCTGCCCGTTGCGCCAGGTCCGGCCCATCGTGTCGGTGATCACCACGGCGACCTGCACGCCCAGCCGGTCGGCCAGCCCGGCCCGCAGCCTGCGCGCCGAGGCGTCCGGGTCCTCCGGCAGCAGCGCGATCTGGTTCAGCGCCACGTTCGAGGCGTCCACGCCGGACGCGGCCTGCACGATGCCCAGCCGATTGCGGGTGATCAGGGTGTTGCGGAACCGCGCCAGCACGGCCGTCGACTCGGAGCGCACCAGTTCGCGGCGCAGCTGCTCGCGGGCCTCCGGGTCGTCGGGCGTGCGGACCATCCGGTCCTCGGCCTTCGAGATGACTTTGCTGGTGACCACCACGACGTCCCCGTCGGACAGCCACGGCGCGTTCGCGGCGATGGACGCCGCCACATCGTCGCCGGGGCCGAACTCCGGCAGCCCGGTCACCGCGAACAGCTGAAGTCCGGCGGTCGCCGCGTGATCCCTCATGACGCCTCCGGGACCGTGAGCCCCGCCGCCGCGAACGAGGCCTTCGCCATCTCCGCCGTGGTGTCCACATCGGACATCAGCAGCGGCACGTCGCGCACCGTCACGCCCGGCACGTCCGCCTTGTCGCCGGTGTGCACCAGCCAAGCGTCCAACACGCCGTCATCGGACTCCGAACGGGAACCGTAGAGCCTGCCGACGGCCTCGGCGGAGGTCTCCACGCCGATCGCGGTCAGGCAGGCGTCGGCCATGCCGCGCAGCGGACGGCCGTCGATGATCGGGGACAGGCCCACCACGGGCGCCTTCGTCGAGCGCAGCGCCGCGCGGAATCCCGGCACCGCCAGCAGCGTGCCCACGCTCACCACCGGGTTCGAGGGGGCGACCAGCACCACGTCGGCGTCGGCCACGGCCTCGGCCACTCCCGGTGCGAGCGTCGCTTCTTCCGCGCCGACCGGCACGATCGCGCTCGCGACCGGCTCCGCGCGGTGGCGCACCCACCACTCCTGGAAGTGCACCGCGGCCGGGTCGCCGGTGGCCGGGTCTTCGATGGCGACGTGCGTCTCCACCCGGTCATCGCTGACCGGCAACAGCCGCACCCCGGGACGCCAGCGATCGCACAGCGCCTCCGTCACCGCCGACAGCGGATAACCCGCCCGCAGCATCCGGGAACGCACCAGGTGCGTGGCGATGTCCCGGTCGCCCAGCCCGAACCAGCTCGGTTCGGCGCCGTAGGCGGCCAGTTCCTCCTTCACCGACCACGTCTCGTCGACGCGGCCCCAGCCCTTCCCGGTGTCGATGCCGTCGCCGAGCGTGTACATGCAGGTGTCGAGGTCCGGGCAGACCCGCAGTCCGTGCATCCACACGTCGTCGCCGATGTTGACCACGGCGGTCACCTCGTGCGGGGACTCGCGGTCACCTTCGCCGAGCGCGGGCATGCCCAGCGCCGCTTTGACTCCCAGCAGGAACCGCGCCCCGCCCACTCCGCCGACCAGTGCTACGACCTTCACCCCGCGATCCTCGCACGTGGGTCGGGCCGTCCGGTCGGGAACCTGGGCGCGGAGGATGTCCGCTGCGTCACCGCGCGGCTCGGCACCGGCGGCGGTGCCGGGGGCGGTTCGTACGGACGTCGTGGTGCGCGGCAGGTGCCGGCTCAGAACTCCCAGAAGCGGAAGTACGACTGACCGATCACGGACAGGTCGTCGTTGCCGCCGACCGCGCCGAACACCAGGTAGGCCAGCGCGAAGAACACCTGCCCCACCGGCCGCACCGCGAACAGCAGCACGAACAGTGCCAGCGGAGCCCACATCCGCGCCTTCTCACCCAGCTCGCGCGCCCGGTACGACAGCCACGGCTCGATCGCGCCGTAGCCGTCCAGGCCCGGAATCGGCAGGATGTTCAGCACGAACGCGATCACCTGGAGGAACGCCAGGTAGGACAGGCCCGCGCCCAAGAGACCCGGCATCGGGAAAAGCTGCACCACCGCGGTGATCAGCATCCCCAGCACCAGGTTCGTCAGCGGCCCGGCCAGCGACACCATCGACTCGGTGCGCCGGGAGCGCAGCGCGTGGTGGTTGATCCACACCGCGCCGCCGGGCAGCGGAATACCACCGGCGATCACGAACAGCAACGGCAGCACGATGCTCAACACCGGATCGGTGTAACGCCGCGGATCCAGCGTCAGGTATCCCTTCGCCTGCACCGCGCGATCACCACCGCGGAATGCGGTGATCGCGTGCCCGAACTCGTGCAGGCACAACGACGTCGCCCAACCGCCCAACACGATCAGCACCACACCGGTGACACTCGCGAACGAGTTGTCGAACGTGGCCAGCACACCGCCCAGAACGGTCGCGCCGAGCAGGCCGAGGAACAGGGGACTCACGCGCTTGTTCACCCCTTCAGTGTCCCTGTCCCGCACCGGGCGTTCGGGACCGGCGGGTGAAAAGCCTCGATCCAGGCTGCGCGGAGCCGCCACCTGGAGTATCAGGACGCGAACAAAAGTGTGCCGAAGTTGCGTCATACGGCGGGCGCCCCGGGGTCCCTCAACGGGTTGGCTCCGCTTGACCGAGTGGAGTTGCACCGGTGTAATCACAGCAGTGTCATTCTCCGCTGAAATGATTGCTCAACGGCGGGTTCCGTCCGGCGGTCCGCCGCTAGGCGACCGGTCGGCGGCGGCGAATCGCGACGAATCGCCCGCTTCGGTTTTCCACCTCGTGGATTTCCCGTAGCGGATTCTCGAAGCGGTGGCCGGGGAAAGGGAGCCCTGGTGATGACCACGGTCGAACGGACGGTCTCGGTGAGAGGGCCGAAGTCCGATCCGGGCGGCGACGCGGGACGCTGCGCGCCCCGCGTCCGGAGTGCATCCCGAACGGTCCTGGGGAGGACCGCGGGGAACGGGAGCGATCGGGGAGGACCAATGTGGGAGACAGGTCAAGCCCACCTGATGGAACAGGGCCGCTTGATGGAACAGAGTCATCCGCTGCAGCAGGGGAACCTGATGCAATGGGGGGATCCGCAGGAATCCGAGACCACGGATGCCGATGTGCTCGCTCAGCTCTTCGAACTGGGTGAGCCGGAACAGGAGTGGCAGGAACGCGCATTGTGCGCGCAAACCGATCCGGAAGCGTTCTTCCCGGAGAAGGGCGGCTCCACTCGCGAGGCGAAACGCATCTGCGCGGGCTGCGAGGTGCGACCGGAATGCCTGGAGTACGCGCTGGAACACGACGAGCGCTTCGGCATCTGGGGCGGACTGTCCGAGCGGGAACGCCGCCGCCTCAAACGACAGGCGGTGTGAGGCCGGGCTCGGTCGTCCGCCGGTTCCCGGCGGGTCACCGAGTCCGGCCTCCCACCGGTCGGGTTCGCGCACGTGCCCGTGGCCGCCGTGCGGAGCCGATCTCGCCGGGATCACCGGCCCTGGCCCTTCCATGATGTGAATTCGTGAGACAGGCTCTGAGCTGCCGGGCCTCGGTCCACTACCGTCGTGCGGTGATCGCACCACGGCAGGGGAGGACACAGTGGTCGGGACCGCGCCGCGCTTGAACACCGCGCCGGTAGTGGCGGTGCTGGTGTGCCACGACGGCGACCGCAGGTTGCCGGAGGTTCTGGCCGCGCTGCGCGAACTCACCGTCCGGCCGCGGCATCTGCTCGCCGTGGACACCGGTTCCGCCGACGACACCGCGGAGCTGCTGGCGGCGGCGACGGATCTGGTCGACGGCGTGCTCGACCTCCCGCCGGACACCGGTTTCGGCGCGGCGGTCTCGGCGGCCGCGGAGCACGCGGTGTCGAGGTGGGGCGACCCGGGCCGGTGGTTATGGCTGCTGCACGACGATTCCGCGCCCGCCCCGGACTGCCTGCGTCAACTGCTCGGTGTCGCTGAGCTGGATTCGACGGCCGCGGTGCTGGGGCCGCTGGGTTTGGATTGGGACGATCCGCGGCTCGTCGTCGACGCCGGGTTGTCCACGGACGCTTCCGGGAACCGGCAGACCGGCATCGGCTCGGCCGAAGCCGACCCGGAACTCGACTGGGGGCTTTCCGGGCAGAGTTCGCCGCTCGAAGACGCTTCTTCTGCGGATCGCCTCGACGAGGTGCCGTCGGCGGGCGCCGAGTCCGGTTCGGCCGACGAGTCCGCGTCCGGGGCCGACGCGGCTGAGGAGACCGAGTCCGGCGCCGCTTCAGCAACGTCCGAAGTGGACGAATCGGCCGAGGTGGACGCGCCCGGTGTCGTGTCGTCTGATGCGGCGAACGACTCCGAGCTCGTGGAAGAGCCCACGGCGGACGAAGCCGGCTTCGAGGGCGAGAACTCGGCCGGGCGCGACGCCACCGACATGCTGGCCGTGTCCGAGGTGCTGGCGGTGTCCACCGCGGGCGCGCTGATCCGGCGGGACGTCTTCGAGCGCCTCGGCGGATTCGACGCGGCGTTGCCGCTGGGCTTCGACGACATCGACTTCGGCTGGCGGGCCAACTCCGACGGGCACCTGGTGCTGAGCGTGCCCAGCGCCCGGATGCGCCACGCCGGTGAACTGCGCGGCGGGGACCGCGTGCCGGACGCGGCGCGGCAGCGCACCTCGCGGGCCGCCGAACGAGTCGGCGGTGTGCGCACCTTCCTGGTCAACGCCCCGTTCCGGTCGTACGTGGCGGGCGTGCCGCGGTTGCTGGTGTTGTCGCTGCTGCGAATCGCGGGATACGCGCTGCTGTGGCGGCGGCGGGACGTGTCGGCCGAGTTCGCCGTGGTGTCCGCGCTGGTCACCGGGGGCATGCAGCTGCGTTCGGCGCGGGCGCGACGGCGCACGACCACCCCGGAGCCGTCCGAGGTGCGCGGGCTGCTGACCAGCCGGTTGACCCGGCTGCGCAATGGGATCAGGGCGGCGTTCGCGGGTCTGGTGCGGGAACGGGTGCGGCGTGAGGTCGTCCTCGGCCGCACGCCGGGCGTCCTCGGCCCGGGCCGGGTGACTTCCGTCGACGAGGCCGCCGCACCCCGCTCCGTCGGGCCGGCCGCGCTGCCCGCCGGAGCGCTCGCCAGGCCCGGCGGCCGCAGGCGCAGCGTCGGTGGACTCCGCCGTCCTTCGGGGCCGGTCGTGGTGCCCGTCGAAGCGGCCCCCGTCGAAGAGTCGAAGCCACGGCCGTCGCCGGTGCCCCGCGATGCCCGGCAAGCGCCCGAACCGGACCGGAAGCTGCTGCTGGTGCAAGTGGATCGGCGGCGCGTGCTGCGGGAACTGCTGCTCACGCCGCCGGTGGTGCTGACCGTCGCGCTGATCGTGTTCGCACTGGTCACGCACGGCCTGGTCGCCGAGCACGCCCGGTTCGGCGGGGAGCTGCAGGGCGGCAGGCTGCTGTCGGCGGTCGACTTGAGCTCGACCTGGCGGGACTACGTCGCCTCGTGGCATCCCGTGAACGGCGGCACCGGTTCACCTGCTTCGGCTTCGTTGCTGGTGCTCGCGCTGCTGGGAACCGTGCTCGCGCCGCTGGGCGGGCCGCCCGCGGTGGTGGGCGTGCTGTTTTTGTTCGGGGTGCCGCTGGCCGGGCTCACCGCCTACGCCGCGACCCGTTCACTGCCGATGCGGGGCGCCCACCGGGCGGTCGCCGCCGCGGCGTACGCGCTGCTGCCGGTGGCGACGGCTTCGGCCGGGCAGGGGCGGCTGGACGTGGTGGTGGCGCACATCATGGTGCCGCCGCTGCTGGCGGGCATCGCCTCGGTGATCGGGTTGTCCCGGCTGGCGATGCTGTCCCAATCGCGGCACTGGCTGGGCACGGCGTGCGCGACCGCGCTCGGATTGGCCGTGCTCGGCGCGTTCACCCCGTTGGTGCAGGCGTTGCTGGTGCTGCTGGCGCTGCTGGGTTTTGTGGCGGTGCCGGGGGAGGCTCGGCGCGCGCCGCGCCGGATGGCGGGACTGGCCGCGCTGGTGCTGCTTCCCGTCGTCTGCCTGCTGCCGTGGCCGGTGGTGTTGCTGCGGCACCCTGAGCTGGTGCTGCACGGGCTCGGCGCCCGGATCACCGAGACGTCCGCGGGCGGCTGGGTCGCGGCGCTGAGCACCGACGGTGCGCCCGCCACCTGGGCGGGCGCGTTGCTGGTGCTCGCGGCACTGCTGATGGCGGCGCTCGCGCCGAGCCGGGCGATGGTTCCGGGTGCGGTCACGGCCATCGCCGGGTGGTCCGTGGCGGTGGCGGTGGATCTCGTCGCGGCGGATCCGCTCGGTGGCGGACCGGCCACCACGGGGGCGACCGGGGCGCCGCTGATCGTGGCCGCCGCGGGTCTGCTGTGGATGGCGCTGTCGGCGGGACCCGTCCCGGAACAGGTGCCCCGCCGCGTGCTGGCGGGCGCGTTGACCGGAGCGCTGCTGGTCACCGGGGTGAGCGCGGTTCTCGCCGGGCGCGGCCCGTTGCGCGTCGAGCCGTCGGGCGGGACCCCGGCGCTGGCCGAGGAGCTCGACGGGCCGGGCGGGCTGCTGCTGATCGAGCAGGGGGCGCAGCCGCCCCGGGTGGTGGAGGGCCGCAAGCCGCACTTCGGCGATGACGACTTGGTGCCGGTGCCCGGCGCGGTGCGGTGGCTGCGGGAAACGGAGATGGAGCTGCTCTCCGGCGATCCGCACCGGGTGCGCACCGCGCTGGCCGCCGCGGCGGCGCGCGGCGTCGGCCACGTGGCGGTGCCGGACGCGGCGACGGCGAACCGGGTTCGGGACGCGGCCGCCGACCTGGTCGCCGATCACGGGACGCTCGGCGATGGCTCGCCGGTGCTCCGGGTGCTGCTGCCCGCCGGGCCGGTTCAGCTGCTCGGCCCCGACCTGGCGCGGCAGGCCAGGCTGGAGGGGGCTCCGTCGCCGCAGGCTCGACCCCTGCGGGTGCCCGCGACGCTGCCCGAGGTCGCGGTGCGCTTGTCGGACGGCGGGGTCGGCCGTGTGCTGCTGCTGGCCGCCGAGCACGAACCCGGCTGGCACGCGGTGATCGACGGCAAGGAGGCACCGCTGGCCGAGGCGTGGGGCCACCAGGTCGCGGTACCGATGCCGGACGCGGCCAGCGAGGTCCGAGTCGGCTACGGCGACTCCTCCCGCACCGCGCTACTGGTGCTCCAGGCCGCTGCGATCCTGTTCACCGCAATCGGAGCCCTCCCTTCTCGCCGCCGCCACTGACCCGCCGAACACCAGCGACGAACGAACGCCCCACACCAGAACCACGCAAAGCAGACTCCGACCTCCCCACCGCCCCACACCCAAAACCCGCCCTCAAGACGGCGCCCCCCACAAAGGCCAGGCAAGGCCCCACCTGTCTCGCAGCCGAAGTCCGCGCTTTACGGCGAAGCCGTGCAGTTGGCGGCGAAGCCCGCGAAGGGCGGGCGAAGCCCCGCTTGCCTGGCGGCCGAAGGCCGTGCCGTGCGGCGAAGCCGTGCAGTTGGCGGCGGAGTCCGCGAAGGGCGGGCGAAGCCCCGCTTGCCTGGCGGCCGAAGGCCGTGCCTGTATGTGCGAAGCACATAGCCCACGCAAGCAAGATGACCACCGGCGGGTTCTCAGGTGTCTTCTCGCGAGGACAGCTTTTTCCCTCGTGGCGGAGCCACTTGGGAAAAAGATCCCGCAGCGAGAAGACACCTGAGGTTCCGCTACCCGACCCCCAAAGCAGAAGGAGCCGCCACCACCTACTGCCCCTCGATAACGTCAGGGTCTAGGCCGAGGTAGGTGGCTACCTGTTCGATGAGGACGTCGTGGAGCAGGTCGGCCATGTCCTGGCCGTCGCGGGCGCGGGCTTCCAGGGGGCGCCGGTAGAGGACGATGCGGGCGCGCGTCGGCAGGCCGCGACGGTCCACCCCGGCGGGCACCAGCCGCGCCAGCGGAACGTTCGCGTCCACCACCACGTCGTCGTCCCACACGACCTTCTCCGGGGCGGTGGCCTGTACCTCCGGTACCTCGTCGACGGCCACGTCGAGCTCGGTCAGTTCGGCGTGCCAGCGCTGCTCGATCGGTTCGAGCGCTTCGAGCACGATCGCGTCGAACCGTTGCGAACGGCTGCGAGCCACCGGGACCGACGACGGGTACAGGGGCCGCGAAGGCCGCGCCCTCGACGATCCCGCCGGGCGAGCGTCCGGCGGCGATATCCACGTGCGGTCACCACGGGCTGAGGGTACGCCCTCTCGCTCCCCACGGGGATGCCCGTTCGGGTCGCCTGTCGCCACCGGATCGAGCACTCGGCGTCACCGGTACGCCCGGTGCGTCTTCAGCGCAGCGCGAACAAACCCGTCCGGCGGTGCGAATCCCCCGGTGAGCGGGGTGCGACGGCCGTGCCCGGGGAGGGCGGAAGATGACGTTTCCGCGTGCCTCCGGCACGGGCTGGACGGAGGGCGCTATCGTGCCAGTCGTGCGGAGCGTGAGGCGGTGCTCGCGGACCGGGTGTACCAACCCGGCCGTTGCGACGCTTACGTATGCCTATGCGGACTCCACCGCGGTGGTCGGACCGCTGGCGACTTACGCGGAACCGCACAGCTACGACCTGTGCGAGGAACACGCGCTGCGGCTCACGGTGCCGAAGGGCTGGGAGGTCGTCCGCTACGAGGGCGAGTTCGCGTTGCCCGACCGTTCGGTGGACGATTTGACGGCGCTCGCCGAAGCGGTGCGGGAGGCCGGTCGCTCGGATCTGCCGGTGGATTCGCCGGATTTCTCCGTCGGCGGTGGCAGGCGCGGGCATCTGCGCGCGCTGCCCGACCCTCGGGACGAGTGAGCCGGCGCGCAGAACGTGACGTGCCGCTCGTGGCCGTCGGGAGCTCTCCGCAAGATCACCGATCGCCGGTAGGCTCGGACCGCATCGAGGTTGGCCGGACTACGTAGGGATGTGCAGCGTGCGGGACCTGTCGGAGATCGTCAAGGCGTACGACATCCGCGGGGTGGTGGACGAGCAGCTCGACACCGACGTGGTTCGGGAGATCGGCGCCGCGTTCACCAGGCTCGTCGGCGGTCCTGCCGTGGTCGTCGGGCACGACATGCGCGATTCCTCGCCCGGCCTCGCCGCCGCGTTCGCCGAGGGCGTCACCGGCCAGGGCGTCGACGTGATCTCCATCGGGCTGGCCAGCACCGACCTGCTCTACTTCGCCTCCGGCACGCTGGAGTTGCCGGGCGCCATGTTCACCGCCAGCCACAACCCGGCCCGCTACAACGGCATCAAGTTGTGCCGGGCGGGCGCGGCGCCGGTCGGCCAGGACAGCGGCCTGTCCGAGATCCAGGAGCTCGTCTCGCACGGCGTGCCGGAGTTCCTGGGCGCGAAGGGCACCGTCTCCGAGCGCGACATGGCCGCCGACTACGCGAGTTTCCTGCGCAGCCTGGTCGACCTGCGGGAGGTCCGGCCGCTGAAGGTCGTCGTGGACGCGGGCAACGGCATGGCCGGGCACACCGTGCCCACGGTGTTCGAGGGGCTGCCGGTCGAGCTGGTGCCGATGTACTTCGAACTGGACGGCACGTTCCCCAACCACGAGGCGAACCCGCTGGACCCGGCGAACCTGGTCGACCTGCAGGCGAAGGTCCGCGAAGTGGGCGCCGACGCGGGGCTGGCCTTCGACGGCGACGCGGACCGCTGTTTCGTGGTGGACGAGAACGCCGATCCGGTGGCGCCGAGCGCGATCACCGCGCTGGTCGCGGTCCGCGAGCTCGCGAAGGAGCCGGGCGGCACCGTCATCCACAATCTGATCACCTCGCACGCCGTTCCCGAGATCGTCGCCGAGCGCGGTGGCAAGCCGGTGCGCACTCGCGTCGGGCACTCGTTCATCAAGCAGACGATGGCCGAGACCGGGGCGATCTTCGGTGGCGAGCATTCGGCGCACTACTACTTCCGGGACTTCTGGAAGGCCGACTCCGGCATGCTGGCCGCGCTGCACGTGCTGGCCGCGCTGGGTGGTCAGGCCGGTCCGCTGTCCGGGCTGATGGCCGAGTACTCCCGCTACGCCGCCTCCGGCGAGATCAACTCGACGGTCGACGACCAGGCTGGGCGGATGCGCGCGGTGGCCGAAACCTACCGGGAACGTCCGGAGGCTCGAATCGACGAGCTCGACGGGCTTACCGTGGAGCTGTCGGACGGTTCCTGGTTCAACCTGCGGCCCTCGAACACCGAGCCGCTGCTGCGGTTGAACGTGGAGGCGCCGGACGCCGCCGCGGTCGCCGCGTTGCGCGACGAGGTGCTCGCAGTGGTGCGGGCGTGACGCCGCCCGCTGGGCGTGGACCGGGTGTGGACTCAGGAGGGAACGTGGCCGTGGCTCTGGAACCGACATTGCTGGAGATCCTCGCCTGTCCGGCGCCGGACCACGGCGCGTTGCGCGCCGAGGCGACCGGGGCCGCGCAGGAGGACTACTTGACGTGCACTTCGTGCGGCCGCGGCTACCCGGTCCGGGACGGGATTCCGGTGCTGCTGCTGGAGGAGGCCGTCGGCGGCCCCGACGATCCTGGCGCGACCGGGGAGAGGTGACCTCCGGTGCTCGACGACAGCCTTTTCGACGACCCTGACCGGATCACCGAGGCCGACTCGCGCGGGCTGTTGCGCTCGGCCGCGCTCGCGGGCGCGCAGGTGCGCGCGGCCGTGGAGAACGTGGGGGAGGTCGGCTTCGACGACCTCGCCGACGGCAGGCCGCGTTCCCTCGTGCTGGTTTCGCGGCCCGGGCTCGGGCCGTCGGTGTGCGGGGTGCTCGCCGCGCTGGCCGGGCCGTCGTGCCCGGTTCCGGTGATCGTGGCGGAGTCCGTCCCGGTGTGGGTCGGTGCGCTCGATGTGGTGTTCGCGCACACGCCCGACCCGGGGGATCCGGTGCTCGCGGACGGGGTGGCGACCGCCACGCGGCGGGGTGCCTCGGTGGTGCTGGCCGTTCCCGAGGACGGACCGGTCGCCGCGTCCGGGGCGGGCCGCGCGAAGATCGTGGCCCCGCGCATCCCGGTGCCCGACGAATTGACCTTCGCGCACGTGTTCACCGTGGGGCTCAGCGTGCTCATCGCGCTGGGGCTCATCCGCTGCGACACCGAGCAGCTCGCCGAGGAACTGGACCGGGAGGCGGAACGTGCGCATCCGGGCCAGGAACCGCTGATGAACCCGGCGAAGGCGCTGGCGCTGCGGCTGGCCGACCACGAACCGCTGCTGTGGGGCGTCGACCAGCTGGCCACGTCCGTCGCGGGGCACGGCGCGTATGCGCTCGGCGTGCACGCGGGACTGGCCTGCGACGTCACGAACCATGCGCAGGCGGTCACGAGGCACGCCCTGTACCGCTCGGTGCGCGAATCCGGCTCGGACCTGTTCGCCGATCCCGATGTGGACGAGGGCGTGACGCCGCGGGTCTTCCTGATCGGCACCCGGCACGACGCCCGCGCGGAGAACGAGGAACGCGCCGTGACCGGGGCGTTGCCGAGCGCGGATCTGATCGTTCCCGGTGAGTCGGCCCGCGAGGACGCGGTGCTGCGGGCGGCGGTGCTCGCATTGCGGTTCGATCTCACCGCGGTCTACCTGGGGCTCGCGGCGGGCACGCTCGGGGGTCCGGGCAGGCAGGCCATGGCGGTGCACTGATCGGACGGGGTGAAAACCTTGGGCAATTACCAGGGGTGCCCCTGATGCACTGGTAGCGGAGAGGCGATGTCCTGGTCCAAGGCCGGACGCCGAAGGTGCTGGTTCAAGATTGACGCCGAGTCGAGGCGTCGTGGCGTGTGCGAGAAGCCGGACACGCCGCAGCGGTATGCCTGACCAGCGGTGAAGAGAGCGAGAACGACTGTGGAGTTACTGCGGAACGCGGTGCGCCCCTACGCGTGGGGCTCGCGTACCGCTATCGCGGATCTGCTCGGCCGGCCGGTTCCCACTCCGCACCCCGAGGCCGAACTGTGGATGGGCGCGCATCCCGGGGACCCGTCGAAGCTGGTGCGCCCGGACGGTTCCGAGGAGTCGCTGCTGCACCTGCTCGATGCCGACCCGGCGCACCACCTCGGCCCGGTGTGCACCGAACGCTGGGGCAGCCGGTTGCCGTTCCTGCTCAAGGTGCTCGCCGCGAACGAGCCGTTGAGCCTGCAGGCGCACCCTTCGGCCGAGCAGGCCGCGGAAGGGTTCGCGCGGGAGGAACGCGTGGGCATCCCGCGCAACGCCCCGAACCGCAACTACCCGGACCCCACGGCGAAACCGGAGCTGGTGTGCGCGCTCACCGAGTTCCACGCGCTGGCCGGTTTCCGCGAGGCGCACCGCACGGTGCGGCTGCTGGGCGAACTGGACGTGCCGAGCCTTCGGCCGCACACCGGGCTGCTCGCGGCCCAGCCGGACGCGGACGGGCTGCGGGCGCTGTTCACCACCTGGATCACGCTGCCGCAGCACTACCTGCGCGAGCTGCTGCCGGAACTCCTGGACGCCTGCGTGCGGCACGTGCGCGAGCACGGCGAGTTCGCGCTGGAGTGCCGCACGGTCCTGGAGCTGGGGGAGGCTTACCCGAACGACGCGGGCGTGCTGGCGAGCTTGTTGCTGAACCGGCTGGTCCTGCATCCGGGCGAGGCGATCTACCTGCCCGCGGGCAACCTGCACGCCTACTTGCAGGGCACCGCGGTGGAGATCTTGGCGAACTCGGACAACATCCTGCGTTGCGGGCTCACCCCGAAGCACGTCGACGTGCCGGAGTTGCTGCGGGTCCTGGACTTCACGTGCGCCGACATGCGGGTGCACAAGGGGGAGTCGCTGGACGGGAACCTGACCGTCTACCAGACGCCCGCGGAGGAGTTCCGCCTTTCCCGGGTGGACTGGTCGCCGGCGAACTCGACGCCGGTGCGGTTGGACTCGCACGGCCCGCAGATCCTGCTGTGCACCAAGGGCGGCGTGCGCCTGTCCACGGAGGGCGTTGCGGGGGAGCGGGTGGAGCTGGACCTGGTGAAGGGGCAGTCGGTGTGGCTGGCGGCCTCCGATCCGGCGGTCCTGGCGCACCCGATGTGCCAGGACGGCACAGCCCAGCTGTTCCGCGCGGCAGCGGGGGCTTGAGAGCCGTTCCGGGGGCCTGCATGGCGGGTCGGGTGGCGGAACCTCAGTGGCTTCCTCACTGCGGGATCTTTTTCCCGAGTGGCTCCGCCACGAGGGGAAAAGCCGGCCTCGCGAGGAAGCCGCTGAGAACCCGCCGGTGGTCTTTTCACTCTTGTCAGCGGCTTCGCCGCTGACAAGACGCTGATCAAAAGATCACTTGCACGGACTCCTCAGCCTGCGGCTTCACCGCGAGGCTGCCGTACCGGCCGACTCGTGTCGCATGGATCGTGCCGGCGGTCAGAGGCGAGTTGTCCCGTACCGGCCCTGGTCGGTCGATCATGTCGGTACATTTCCCGAGGACTTTTCCGAACCTCGAACGCGGGAGCGACATCGTGTCAGCAGGCGGCGGTACCAAGGCGATCCTGGCGGCTCTGGCCGCGAACGCGGGCATCGCGGTGGCCAAGTTCGGCGGGTTCCTGTTCACCGGGTCGTCGTCGATGCTCGCCGAGTCCGTGCACTCGGTCGCGGACACGTCCAACCAGGGCCTGCTGCTGCTCGGCCAGAAGACTTCGGTGCGCAAACCCACCGAGGAGCACCCGTTCGGCTACGGGCGGGACCGCTACTTCTACTCGTTCGTCGTGGCACTGCTGCTGTTCAGCCTCGGTTCGGTGTTCGCCCTGTACGAGGGCATCCACAAGATCCAGCACCCGGAGGAACTGACCTCGCCGATCGTGGCCGTGGTGATTCTTTTGGTGGCCATCGGGCTGGAGTCCTACAGCTTCGCCACCGCCATCAAGGAGTCCCGCGCGATCAAGGGCGGGCTCGGCTGGTGGCAGTTCATCCGCCAGGCCAAGACGCCGGAACTGCCGGTGGTGCTGCTGGAGGACGCGGGAGCGCTGCTGGGGCTGGTGTTCGCGCTCGGCGGTGTCGGACTGTCCGTGCTCACCGGGAACCCCGTTTTCGACGGCATCGGCACCGCGTGCATCGGTGTGCTGCTGGGCGCCATCGCGATCGTGCTCATCATCGAGACGAAGAGCCTGCTCATCGGCGAGGGCGCGACCCGCTCGGTGCTGGACGACATCGTGGGCGAGCTGCGCGGCGGCAAGGTGCAGAAGGTCATCCACATCCGCACCCAGTACCTCGGTCCGGACGAACTGCTGGTCGCCGCGAAGATCGGGCTGACCCCGTCGATCTCCGCCGCGGAGGTGGCAACGGAGATCGACGACGCGGAGGCGCGGGTCCGGGCGAAGGTCCCCGCCGCGCGCCTGATCTACCTCGAACCCGATCTGGACCGTGGCGCGAACTCGGCCGCCGAGAACGCGTCCATGGTCTCGGAACAGGACTGAATCTTCTCGATTTATCCACTTGCGCAGGCTTTCCCGATGATCTGGGGAAAACCGGGAAATTGTCTTGATAGGAGGCCGTCTACCTGCGGCGACGTCTGCTATGAGCACGGAACGTGATCGGCTCGCTGCATTTGGCGGATCACGATGTCCGCCGGGTGGACGGGGCGGTCACAGAGCATTAACGAATTGCTCCGGCCACACTGTTTTCCGGCGAACCCGGTGCAACACTCCCCGCTAGGGTGCGTTCCACCATTCGGGTTGGAAGAGGAGGGCGACAGTGCCAGGGACCGGGCTGTGGCGAACTAAGTCGGTCGAGCAATCGATCAAGGATACCGATGAGCCGGACACGAAGCTCCGGAAGAACCTCGGCGCCTGGGACCTCATGGTCTTCGGCGTCTCGGTCGTCATCGGCGCAGGGATCTTCACGCTCGCCGCCTCCACGGCCGGCGACACGACGGGGCCGTCGGTGTCGTTGTCCTTCATCATCGCGGCCATCGCCTGCGGCCTCGCCGCGGTCTGCTACGCGGAGTTCGCCTCGACCGTTCCGGTCGCGGGCAGCGCGTACACGTATTCGTACGCGACGTTCGGCGAGTTCATCGCCTGGATCATCGGCTGGGACCTGATCCTGGAGTTCGCGGTCGCGGCCGCAGCGGTGAGCAAGGGGTGGTCGAGCTACCTGCAGCAGGTCCTCGCACTCGTCGGGCTCAACGGTGTGCCGACGAAGTTCGAACTCGGGCCGCTGCAGTTCGACTGGGGCGCGTTGCTGCTGATCGCCGCGCTGACCACGGTCCTCGCGGTCGGCACCAAGCTTTCGGCACGGGTCAGCCTCGTCATCAGCGCCATCAAGGTGTTCGTGGTGCTGCTCGTCGTCGTGGTGGGCCTGTCCTACGTCAACGCCGACAACTACACGCCGTTCATCCCGCCGGCCGAGTCCGGTGCGGAGGACGCCTCCAAGCTGGACCAGTCGCTGCTGTCGCTGCTGCTGGGCGGTGAGACCAGCAGCTTCGGCGTGTTCGGACTGCTGGCGGGCGCTTCGCTGGTGTTCTTCGCGTTCATCGGATTCGACGTGGTCGCCACCACCGCCGAGGAGACGCGCAACCCGCAGCGCGACGCGCCGCGCGGCATCTTCGGCTCGCTGGCGATCGTCACCGTGCTGTACGTGGCCGTCGCCATCGTGGTGACCGGCATGGTCAACTACACCCAGCTGGGCACCACGCCGGACGGCGAGAAGGCGACGCTGGCAACGGCGTTCCAGCTCAACGGCATCACCTGGGCGGCCGGAGTCATCACGGTCGGCGCGCTGGCCGGGCTCACGACGGTCGTCATGGTCATGTTCCTCGGCCAGGTGCGCATCCTGTTCGCGATGTCCCGGGACGGCCTGCTGCCGCGCGGGTTGGCCAAGACGCACAGCGAGAACGGCACCCCGGTGCGCGCGACGCTGATCGTCGGCCTGGTCGTGGCGCTGGCCGCGGCGTTCTTCCCGGCGGACAAGCTGGAAGAAATGGTCAACGTGGGCACGCTGTTCGCGTTCATCCTGGTGTCCGCCGGTGTGATCATCCTGCGTCGTTCACGACCGGACCTGCCGCGCGGGTTCCGGGCGCCGCTGGTGCCGCTGATCCCGATCCTGGCGATCATCGCCTGCGTGTGGCTGATGCTGAACCTGACCGCGCTGACCTGGGTCCGGTTCATCGTGTGGATGATCGCGGGCGTGGTGGTGTACTTCCTGTACGGCCGCGGCCATTCCCGCCTCGGACAGCAGCAGCGGGACGTCTCCTCGGGCGGCTCCGTCTGACCGGACCGCCACCGGCAAACCCAACGGACCCGCTCCCCGGCCTCGGGGAGCGGGTCCGTTCGCTTCGCCGTCCGACCGGGGCCGCCTTTGATCTCGGCGGGCACTCCGCGGTCACGGTGTGGGCAACTTCGGTGATTTCGCGAGCGAGTGAACCGCCCGAACGGGGCGGCCCCCTCGCTCCGCAGCCCAGGACCC
This sequence comes from Saccharopolyspora gloriosae, assembly GCF_022828475.1. GTDB lineage: Bacteria > Actinomycetota > Actinomycetes > Mycobacteriales > Pseudonocardiaceae > Saccharopolyspora_C > Saccharopolyspora_C gloriosae_A. The sequence goes on from NZ_CP059557.1 coordinate 970,321, forward strand.
TTTGCCGCGAAGCCAGGACAGCTGTCCACAGGAGTGTCCGACGCGCCGGGGGCGTTCACTTTCTCGCGAGCCTCGGGGGTGGCGGGGTGCTGCGGCCGTCGGCGGTGCCTGGTGGGTCGTGGCCATGGCTGATCGGCTTCGCCCCGTGCAGGCGCGGATCGGGAACCGGTCCGCAGGTCGTCGCGAAGCGACGCGGAGCCGGGGCGGGGCACCTCGGGAGTGCACGAGCTCGGAGTCGGCGAACCGCGCAGAGCGGGCGGCCGAGCGGCTCAGCGTTCCGCGGCGCGCAGGGCGTTGCCTCGTTCCCACGGAGCTGCGCGGCCGCGCGGGTCGGTGATCTCCGGCAGCGCCGAACGTGACGGCGGGTCCTGCTCGGCGGCGTTCTCGGCGGCGGACTCCGCCGCCTCGTCGGACTCGGCGACCTCGTCCGGATCCCAGCCCAGCAGGTCCGTGACCGTCGCGTCCTCAGACGTCGAATCGTCCCGTGACGAATCGTCCGGCGACAACGCGCCCCCGGCCGGGTCGGTGCCGCCGCGCTCGGCGTCGCCCGCGCGGCGCGACTCGCTCAGCACCCCGAGCGGATCGGACGCCTGCGCCACGGCCGTCGCGGCCGGGGTGCGCAGCGGCAACGTGGCGCCCCGGACCGGGATCTCCAGCCCCGCCGCCATCGCGACCGCCCGGTCCCACTCCGGGTCCCCGCTGTAGTCGGAATGCCCGAGCACGCCCGGAACCCAGCGGCGGAACGAGAACGGCCCGCGCTGCGGATCCGGCAGCCAGTGATCGCCACCGAGCACCAGCGCGCCCGTCGGCCCCCGCGTCGCGGGCGGCAACGGGCCGTGCGAACCGTCCGGGCGCAGCCCGACACCGATCAGCATCCCGTCGAAGACCTGCCGGTTCCACGTGGTCACCGCGCCGCCGAGCGCATCGGTGCCCCGGCACAGCGACCGCCAGCGCCCGTTGAGCGACCCGGCCAGATCGCGCAACGACTTGTGCGGCACCACCCCCGGGAACGCCCGCGGATAAGCCCACTGCAACTGGGAGCCCGCGGTGACCAGCCCGACCCGTTCCCGATCGGCCTCCGGCAGCGACTCCAGCAGCCGTGCCGTGGCGACCGCGGCGAGCAGACTGCCCTGGCTGTGCCCGACCAGCACGACCCGGGTGTCGGGCTCCGCCAAGTGCTCCGCGGCACGCGCGGCCAGCTCCGGAACCACCTTCAGCGCGTAGCACGGCGGCACCACCGGGTGCGCCTCGCGCGGCCAGAACAACGTGAGGTCGCACAGGATCCCCAGGTACCGGCCCGCGGTGCGTTCCTTCGCCGCGAGCTGCACCATCCGCAGCAGACCTGCCGCGAGCAGGCCCAACGTGAGCACGCCCAGCGTGCGCAGCCAGTCCGCCCACTCGGTGCGCGGGAAGTCCCACGCCCGCAGGCCCAGTGCCAGCAGCGTGCTGGCGGTGAGCACGGCCGCGACCAGCAGCAGCAGGTGGTGCGAGTAGCGGCGCTGCACGTCCGCCGTCCGCCAGGACCCGGCCGCGTTGCGCTGATCCTGCTGCCTGCCCGCGTGCAGCAGCGCGACTTGGGCGGGCACGTCCTCGGTGCCGCTCGGCAACCAGCGCCGGATCAGCATCCAGCAGCCCAGACCGGCTCCACCCACGGCCAGCAGCACGGCGGCGCTGCCCCAGAACAACGCCACGTCGTCATAGGCCGCAGGCAACATCAGGTCCGGGACGCCCAGCGCCTCGCGCAGGCTCAGTCCGAGGCCCGCGCCGAACCCGGCGCCCAGCATGCACGCCAGCATCAGCACCGGCGCCGCCATCCAGCCACCCGCCCACGGGCGCAGATCGCGAGGCACCGAGGACCAGCCGGGCCGAGCCAGCAGCGCCGCGGGCACCAGCAGCACCGCCACGGCCACGCAGGTGAGCAGCAAGCCGACGGTGATGGCGTCCACGGTCGAACCGGAACCCGGCAGCGGCGCGTTCAGCGGTCCCGGCACGATCGCCACCGCGAACACCAGCACCGCCGCGACGGTGACCACGACTCGACGGGCGGTCCGGCTCAGCAGGCCGCGCACCACCGCGGCGACCGGGCCGGAAGCCATGCCGCTCGGATCGTCGAGCAGCAACGTGCCGCCGATCGAGATCAGCAGCAGCAGTTCTGCCAGCAGCCAGCGCGGATCCGCGCTCGGCGTCAGCGGTCCGCCCAGCGCCAGCACCGAGATCACCGACAGCGCCCCGACGACGTGCAGCGAGCGCAACGCCGGAGTGTCCGGGTCGGCGACGACGTTGGCGCCCGGCAGCACCGCGGCCCGCGCCGAATGCCGCGAGTTGTCGCCGCGCGTCCCGAGCGACTTCCACGCCCCGGAGACCTTCCAGGACACGCTGGAGAGCCGGTGCATCAACAGCACGATCAGCCCGAGCAGCAGCATCGCGGGCACCGCGCGCACCGCGGCCGTGGCCCGCAGCGACTCCGGCACGTAGGTCAGGCATTGCGCTCCGGGCCGCAGGCATTGCGCCGCGAGCAGATCCAGCAGCACCACCGCGAGTTGCGCGACGAACAGCATGGTCAGCAGCAGCGCGCTCACTCGCAGCAGTGCGCGCAACGCCTGCGACAGCGCGGCACCGACGGCGCTTCCCGGCTTGTGCGGCGGCAGCATCCAGTGCGCGACGTTGCTCAACGCGAACGGGAACATCAGCGCCCAGGTGGCCTTCGCCCAGCCGCCGGAGGTCATGCCGCCCCAGACGTAGCCTTCGACGATCCGGGGCACCGTCCGATCGCCCGCGGTGAGCATCGGGCCGGGCACCGGGCGGCGCAGCCGATCCGCGGGCCGCACGATGCGGCCCACGCCATCACCGGCGACGTCGACCGAGGCCACCGAGTCGGTGAGCGCGTCCCCCGTGGTCCCTAGGATGCCGTGCACCCGCAGCTCGACCACGCGGGTGTCGGGCCCCGGTATCTGCACTTGTGCCTCCTGGCCATCGGCTCGGTGATGATCACTTGTCCGTGATTGTCCACCGCAGATGGACTCGTGGCGAGCCCTCCGACACCCGATTGTGACGGCCCTCGCCCCCGGCTGTCCCCGGTTCGCCAGGACTGGTGCGGAGATCCAGGTCAGCGCCGTGCGCCGGGCGTTGCGCGCGTCCCCCGCCGGCGAAATTCCGAGTGCTCGCAGGCGTGTCGCGGCGAGAACGGGACACGGCGGCCCCTGTTCGCCCACCCCCAGAGGGCGAACACGGACCACCGGGCCGAGGAACCGACCCCTCCGCGATTCCTCGGACCCGGCCCCGCGCCCCCGGCGCGCAGGACGGTCACCGTCCCCGCACGATCAGCTCTGCCCGTTGAAGCCGTTGATGTCCCGGGCCTGTCCGATCTGGAGGACCGAACCGCCGCTGGAGCCGGAGAAGCTGTTGTGCACGTTGTTGTAGTTCACCGTCACGGCGGGCTGCTGGGCTTGTTCCGCCGCGCGCTGCTGGTCCTCCTGGAGCTGCTTGGCGTCCACCGGTTCGGCTTCTTCGACGCCGTCGAGCAGCTGTGGATTCACCGAGGCCGTCGGCGTGTAGAGGTAGCCGACGTCCTCGAAGTTCTTGACCTTCACGGCTTTGGCGGCGAACCGGGAGGCGCGCTGCTTCACGTAGTCGCCTTGGATGACGTCGGTGAACACCCGCTGCGACAAGATCGCCGCCAGCCAGGTGACGTCCGGATCGGACTGGTCGAGGACCTTGCGGACCGGAGCGGAGTCGAGCAGGCGATGCGTTTCGTTCATCGCGGTCGACAGCCCGCTGTCGGGGATGGGGCCGAGGTGGATGCTGGCCCGCAGCCGCAGCCGCAGGTTCCGGTCGATGGCGCGCACCTTCTCGTCGTGCTCTTCCAGCACGTCGTTGAGCTCGGTCAGGAACGGGTCGACGAGGAACGGCGCGTCGGTGGCGTCGACGCCGAAGTAGTAGCCGTCGCCGGTGGACGTGCCGAACACGCTGGTGTCCCACAGCCGGGACAGACCGCACTGTTCGAGCGCCCGCTGCAGCAGCTTCGGGATGTCCTGGCTGAGTTGTTCCTGGTGCGCGCTCGGGCTGTTGCTGAAGTCCTTGGTGTCCACCGCGAACACCGCGCGGTACGGCGGCAGCTGCTTGGTTCGGCGTGCGTTGAGGCTGGCGTCGGGGACCATGACATGTCCTTCCTGCGTGGGCCGAGCGACTGCGCCTTTCCTTGCGCCGCCCGGCTCGTCGAGGTCCAGCATCGAGTGGATCTGCCGGAAGGGGCGTCCGATTTCGGACACCCCCGGATATGAAGTGGATCACCTGGTGTCGGTCGGGCCGATCTCGGCCAGCAACGCGCTGATGGCGAGCACCTGCACGCCGTGCTGCTCGGTGCGCAACAACCCCGTGGCGCGGAAATCGGCGAGGCTCGCCGCCACCGAACTCCGGGACAACCCGAGCAGGTCGGCCAGCTCGCGCTGGGACAGCGGCACGAACGAATGCACCTCGTCGGACACGGCGAGCCGGCACAGCAACCACGCCACCTTCGACTTCACCGACAACCCGGCCAACTCGGCGACCATGCTGCTGTTCGACCGCAGCTTCGCGCTCACATAGCGGGTGAGCTGCCGGTCGAGCCTGCGGCGACGGATGAACGCGGCGAACTCGGCGCCTCGCAACAACCGCACCGAGCACTTCGAAAGGGCGTACGCGCTGGCCGATCGGGGTTGCTGATCGAGGTCCGCCTGCTCTCCGATCACGTCGCCCGCCCAACGCACCGCCAGCAACGCCCGTCCCTGGTCGAGGCGGGCGCCGACGATCTGGCAGGCACCGGACAGCAGCACCAGCACGTGATCGCCGTCGTCGCCCTCGTTGAGCAGCACATCGCCCGGCTCGTAGCGGACCGGAGCGCCGCTGCGCAGCAGGTCGTGCCACTCGTCTTCCGAAAGGTGATCGCGGAAGGTGCGGTAACCGCCTGCCGGGATGGGGAGCGCCACGGGTGATGAGTTTCGCCGCATCGCGCTCGGATGTGAACCGTTTTCGGGCCAGGTCAACCCTATCGGCGGCCTGCGCGCCGTCGCTGCGTATCGTCCTCGACGTGGGGCGGCTGATCGTGATCGAGGGACTGGACGGCGCGGGCAAGCGCACGCTCACCGAAGGGCTCACCGAGCGGCTCCGGGAAGGCGGGCGCACCGTCGCGCACGCCGCGTTCCCGCGCTACACCGCGGACGTGCACGCCGAACTGATCGCCGAGGCGCTGCACGGCGGCCACGGCGACCTCGGTGAATCCGTGTACGGCATGGCCGTGCTGTACGCGCTGGACCGGCGGGCCGCCGCCGAGGCGCTGCGCGCCGACCTCGCCGCGCACGACGTGGTGCTGCTGGACCGCTACGTCGCCTCCAACGCCGCCTACGGCGCCGCCCGGCTGCACCAGGACGCCGACGGGGAGTTCGTGCGCTGGACGCGGGAACTGGAGATCGAGCGGTTCGCCCTGCCTCGGCCCGACCTGCACCTGCTGCTGCGGGTCCCGGCGGAGGTGGCGGCTTCCCGCGCCGAGCACCGGGAACGCACCGAGACCCGGCGCCGCGACAGCTTCGAATCCGACTCCTCGCTGCAGGAACGCTGCGGCGCGGTGTACGCGGAACTCGCCGAGGCCGGCTGGTGGGCGCCGTGGCGCGTGATCGACGGCGCCGAACGCCCCGACTACGCCGAACTCGCCGCCGAGATCACGGCCATGACTCCGGGCTTCGCGCGGTAGTTGCGGGCGGTGCGCACCCCGTGGCCGCCGCACACCTTGAGTACCCCGTTCGGCGGTACAAGTCGATCCGCGTTCAGTGCAGGCATGACGACCTGCGGTGACGATCGGCGGGTGCTGTACGACCCGGGAGTGAGAAGTGCAACCATGTGGGGCATGAAGGCGCGCGTGCTCGTGGTGGACGACGATCCGGCCCTGGCCGAAATGCTGACCATCGTCCTGCGGGGCGAGGGGTTCGAAACCGCTGTGGTCAGCGACGGAACCAAGGCGATGCCCGCACTGCGCGAACTGAAACCCGACGTGGTGCTGCTCGACCTCATGCTGCCCGGCATGAACGGCATCGACGTGTGCAAGGCGATCCGCACCGAGTCCGTGGTGCCGATCGTGATGCTCACCGCCAAGAGCGACACCGTCGACGTGGTGCTCGGGCTGGAATCCGGCGCCGACGACTACGTCGTGAAGCCCTTCAAACCGAAGGAACTCGTCGCCCGCCTGCGCGCCCGGCTGCGCCGCACCGACGCCGAACCCGCCGAGGTGCTCGCCATCGGCGACCTCAGCATCGACGTCCCCGGGCACGAGGTCACCCGCGAGGGCGTGCCGATCGCGCTCACCCCGCTGGAGTTCGACCTGCTCGTCGCACTGGCCCGCAAGCCGCGCCAGGTGTTCACCCGCGAGGTCCTGCTGGAGCAGGTCTGGGGCTACCGGCACGCCGCCGACACCCGGCTGGTCAACGTCCACGTGCAGCGGCTGCGGTCCAAAGTGGAGCGCGACCCGGAACGCCCCGAGGTCGTGCTGACGGTCCGCGGCGTCGGATACAAGGCAGGCCCGCCGTGATCCGTCGGTACGGGTCGCATTGAGCGGGTGGGCGAGCCGGGGCACAGCGCTGCGCCGGTGGGGGACGCGCGCCCGCGATGAACTCAGAGAACGCTGGCAGCGCTTCGAACGCGTGTGGCGGCGCTCCATGCAGCTGCGCGTGGTGGTCAGCACGCTCGCGCTGTCGTCGGTGGTCATCTGCGTGCTCGGCATGGTGCTGCAGACGCAGATCACCTACCAGCTGATGTCCGCGAAGGAACGGGCCGCGAAGGGCCAGGTGCAGTCGAGCCTGCCGGTGCTGGAACGGGAACTGACCGCCGTCGACCCGAACTCCGACGACGTCTCCCAGCAACTCGAACAGGCCCTCAACCGCCTCACCACGCCCGATTCGAACGGCTCCACCCAGCGACCCGCCGCAGGCGCCTTCGAGCCCGTGCTGGTGGACGGCGCGGGAACCGGATCCGGGCCGCAGCCCTTCGCGGGTCCGCTGCGCGACGTGCCGCACGAACTGCGCAGGTTCGTGGAACAAGGCCAGCTCGCACAGCAGATCACCACGGTGCCCCGCGGACGCGAACCCGTGACGATGCTCGTCGTCGGCACTCCGGTGGACAGCTCCACCCGTGCTCTGCAGGCGTACCTGCTGTTCCCGCTGACATCGGAAAAGGGCACGCTCAACGTCGTGCAGAGCACCCTGCTGGTCGGCGGACTGGTGCTGGTGGTCCTGCTCGGTGCCATCACCAACCTCGTCACCCGCCAGGTGGTGCGCCCGGTGCGCCAGGCCGCGCAGAACGCCGCGCGCCTCGCCGACGGAGACCTGGACCAGCGGATGCGGGTGATCGGCGAGGACGACGTGGCCCGGCTGGCGGAGTCGTTCAACGAGATGGCCGACAGCCTCAAGCAGCAGATCAAGCAGCTCGAGGAGTTCGGCCAGCTGCAACGCCGATTCACCTCCGACGTCTCGCACGAACTGCGGACCCCGCTGACCACGGTCCGGATGGCTGCCGACGTGCTGCACGCCTCCCGCGAGCAGTTCCCGCCCGGTCTGGCCCGCTCCACCGAACTGCTCGTCGACGAACTGGACCGGTTCGAGGCGCTGCTGGCCGACCTGCTGGAGATCTCCCGGCTCGACGCGGGCGTCGCCGAGCTCGCCTCGGAACCGCTGGATCTGCCCGCGATCGTGCAGCGCGCCGTGGATTCGGTGCGCGGCATCGCCGAAACCAGCAACGTCCCGCTGCGCGTCGAGGTCGCCGGTGACGACCTCGACCTCGTCGGTGACGTTCGCCGCGTCGAACGCATCGTGCGCAACCTGATCGCCAACGCCATCGACCACGCCGAAGGCGGGCCGGTGGAGGTCCGATTCGGCGCCGACGAGCGCGCCGTGGCCGTCAGCGTCCGCGATTACGGCGTCGGGCTCCGCCCCGGCGAGGCGGAACTGGTGTTCACCCGGTTCTGGCGTGCCGACCCGTCCCGCAACCGCCGCACCGGCGGCACCGGGCTCGGCCTGTCGATCAGCTCCGAGGACGCGCGGCTGCACGGCGGGCTGCTCGACGCGTGGGGCGAACCCGGCTCCGGATCGTGCTTCCGGCTGACGTTGCCGCGCACACCTGGACAGGACTTCACCGACAGCCCGCTGGCATTGCCCGTCGGCAGGCGCATCGCCGCCCCCGGCGCGCTGTTGGCCCGCACCGTCGACGCCCAAGCCGACGGCGAGCAGGAGCGGGAGGGCGCGGTCCGGGACACCGGCCCCGCCCGGCTGTCCGAACCGTCCTCGCACGACGGCGCCGGACTCGACCAGGGGCCGGACCACCAGCCGAGCGAGGACCAGGCGAGGGTCGATCAAACGAAGGCCGACCACGCGCGGGCCGGTCGCACCGCCGAACGAGGCCGGGAGGACTTGCGATGACACGTCGACCGCTGGCTGTGCTGGCGCTGGCCCTGCTCCCGCTGACCGCCTGCGCCTCGATCCCGGAACGCTCCGATCCGAAAGCGGTGGAACCGTCGGTGGAGGGCAACAACGCCCCCGCCGACTCGACACCGGAACCGCCGCGCGGGCTGAACTCCTTCGACCTCGTGCGCAGTTTCGCCGACAGCGGGTCGACTCCGGAGAGCGGTTTCGCCGCGGCCAGGGAGTACCTGACCGCCGACGCCGGACGGCGCTGGGAACCGGACAACTCGGTGCTCATCGTCGACAACATCGACACCATCCCGGTGCAGCCCCAGCCGAACCAGCCGGAGAACGTGCAGCTCGTGAGCCTGCAGGCGGACCGCGTCGGGCGACTGCGCCCGGACGCCTCGTTCGTCCCCGACACCGGTCAGTACGAGGTGCAGGTCAGCGTGGAGCGGAATCGGGACGGGCAGTGGCGGATCGCCCTGCCGCCCAAGGACATGCTGATCAGCAGGACCGCGTTCAAGAACGGTTTCATGGCCGTGCCGATCTACTTCGCCGATCACGACGGCGGGGGCGTCGTGCCCGACCTGCGCTGGGTCGTCTCGCCGAACCAGCGAACGCTGCCCCGGCGCGTGATCGAACTGCTCATCGCAGGTCCCTCCGAGGGCTTCAAGGACGCGATGGGCAGCAAGCTGCCGCCGGGCGCCAACCCGAAGACCAACGTCAGCGAGGCCGATGACGGCGCGCTGGTGGTCAACCTCAGCGAACTCGGCGACATCGATCTCGAATCGCGGCAGATGATCGCCGCGCAGGTCGTGCTGTCGCTGCAGAGCGTCAGCAAGGCCCGAGTCCGGCTCCAGGAAGAGGGCGTTCCGCTGCTTCCCGGCAAGCGGGACCTGCAGCCGTCCGACGTCGAGTCCTACGAGAGCGACAACGCGGTGAACCCCGACCTGCCCGGTCTCGCCGTGATCGGGGAACGGCTGCACGTGCTGGACGAGAACGTCGGCCCGATCCCGGGACCCGCAGGCTCCGGTGCGCTGGAAGTGCTGCAGGCCGCCCAGTCCACCGACGGTTCACGGCTCGCCGCGGTCACCCGCAATCCCACCGGGATGGTGGGGTTGCAGGTCGGCCCGTACGGGAAGGGCATGTCCGAGCTGCCGCCGACCGGCAGCTTCATGAGCAGGCCCACCTGGCGCGGCGACTCCGAGGTGTGGACGGTCGTCAACGGGCGCGACGTCTTCCGCGCGGTCGACGAGGGCGGCTCATGGGGGGTCCGGCCCGTCGACGTGGGCGAGTTCTCCGGCGGTGGGCAGCTCACCCAGCTGCGCCTCTCGCATGACGGGACGCGGGCGGCGGGTGTGGTCGACGGACGGATCGTCGTCGCCGCCGTCGTGGACGAGGACGGGCGCGTCGCGTTGCGGCACCCGGTGACATTGGGCGCGGACCGGGGTTTCCGGGTGACGGGAGTCGACTGGCTCACCGACAAGTCCCTGGTGGCGGTCACCGACGGCTCTTCGCCGGTCATGGAGGTCACCGTGGACGGCTTCGAGTGGACCGAGTACGCCTCGGCGAACCTGACGCAGCCGATCAACGCGGTGACCGTCGGACCGCGCAAACGGGTCGTGGTGGCCGACCAGCGGTGGCTGTGGGAGGCGACCGCCTCGAACGCGGTGTGGAGCGTGCTGCCGGGGGAGATCGAGGGGAATTCGATCCCGTTCTTCCCGGGCTGATCCCGCCTCCCGGCTGATCCCGTTTCGCCGGCCGACACGCCGCGGTGAGTCGGGCCGCGAATTCGCGCACCATCACGCCATGAGCCGGGAAAGGTCATCGGGCGAGGTCGAGGCGGGCGGTGCGCGGCCCTGGCACCGGACCGGTGGCGCGGTCGCCGCCGCGGTGTCCGGGCTGATCGACCTGATGCTGCCGCTGCGCTGCGCGGGCTGCGCACATCCCGGCGTCGGCTGGTGCGTGGGCTGCGCCCGGGAACTCGGCGGGCTGCGCAAGGTCACGCGTGAACTCCCGATGCCGCCGGGTGACGCCGCCGTGCCGCCCGTGTTCGCCCTGGGGCGTTATCGCGGCGCGGCGCGACGTGCAGTCGTCTCCTACAAGGTCGCCGGGCGCCGCGACCTCGCCGAGCCGTTCGGCTTCGCGATCGCCGACGGCCTGGAGGGGATCATCGGCTGGGAACCGCTCGCGGCCGCGCCGTTCGAGGGCGGCACCGATCTCGACGTGCCCGGGACGTGGCACTTGGTGCCCGCGCCTTCGCGAGCGATCAACTCGCGGCGGCGGGGAGGCGCGCACATGACCCGGGTCGCGGACCGGGCGGCGGCCGCGCTCGCGGAGCACGGCCGTGCGGTTGCGGTCGCCGACTGCCTCGTGGCCGGTTCCGGTACGCGGGACTCGGTGGGTCTCGCCCCGCCGGAGCGGCTGCGCAACCTGGCCGGTCGGTTGTCGGTGCTGCCACGGCGATCGCCGCCGGCGGGCGCACCCGTGCTGCTGATCGACGACGTGCTCACCACGGGCGCCACGGTCCTGAGCTCGGCGCACGTCCTCGCCCGGCATGGCATTCCGGTCACCGCGGTGCTGGTACTGACCGCGACCGCCGGTTAACACGATCGTGTGTTGTCCGGCGGTCCGACATTCGAGGAACTCGGCGCCGCCCTTCGTTCGTTCAGGGGGTGTGAGCAGTCGACGGCACTCGTCCCCGGACGTCCCGACCTGTGGAGAACATCAGGTCGGGCGGTGGCGCCCAGTGACCACAACTCGATCATCGACCCGCCGAACGAGTGAGACGAGTGGTGTGGGACACGCCGTGAAAACGCCCGCTGCGAGCCTCGCGAGTCGCCCGCTCAGCCTTGTACATCACGCTCAGTGGCGGCTTGACGTCGCCCATCTCGGGGGCTGTTTCCCGTTGGCGAAGTTAGCTAACGTGCCTGCATTCAGTCGTACCCGGGCTTTGGGAAGGAGTGAGGAACCCATGTCCCTGGCGCCGGAAGCGAACTGAGATCAACGCGGTTCCGGCGCCGCCGTGCGGACACGCCCACGGGATGTACGCAAGGAACGGAGGTCGTGAATGGACATCGTCGTCAAGGGTCGCAACGTTGAGGTTCCCGAGCACTACCGGGAGCACATCGCCGACAAGCTGACCCGGCTGGAGCGCTACGACAGAAAGACCATTCGGGCGGACGTGGAACTCTTCCACGAACGCAATCCGCGACAGGCGAAGAGCTGCCAACGCGTCGAGATCACCCTGAAGAGCCGCGGCCCCGCTGTGCGAGCGGAAGCCGCCGCGGGGGACTTCTACGCCGCGCTCGACTCGGCGACGAGCAAATTGGAGAACCGGCTCCGCCGCATGCACGACCGCAGAAAAGTGCACTACGGGCGGCACAAGTCCACCTCCGTCGCGGAGGCGACTTCGGCGAACACCACGCAGACCGTCGCAGCCGGTGGCTCGGCCACCGCAGTCGGGCTCCTCGAAGCTCCCGCCGAGGAAACGGCCGACGCCGACATGTCCGTCGACGCCGATGACACCGCCACCGACACGGGCCGAGACGTTCCCCGGCCACGCGGCAGCGCGGACGAGGGCGGTTATGAACCCGGGCGGATCGTCCGCGAGAAGGAGCACGCCGCCACACCCATGACCGTCGACCAAGCCCTCTACGAGATGGAACTGGTCGGCCACGATTTCTACCTGTTCTCCGACGCCACCACCGGGTGCGCGAGCGTCGTGTACCGACGCCGAGGGTTCGACTACGGGGTGATCCGCCTGGCCGCCTGACCCGGACGATCAACCGGGCGCCCGGCGAGTCTGCGCCAGCGCCCGACCTCGCCGACCGTCCCCCGCGTACCGTGTGCGCGGGGGACGGTCGCCGTCCGGGGCCTACCGCTCCGCCGGAACCGCCACCCGCACAACCCGGCTCTAATACGATGACCATAAGGCGTCCGTGACGGGCGCATCACGATCAGCTAGTGAGGTCGACCGGATGGTCCTGTCCCGACTGCTCCGCGCCGGCGAGGGCAAGACGCTCAAGCGCCTGCGCGCCATCGCGGCGCACATCAACGAGCTCGAAGACGAAGCGGTCGCGCTCTCCGACGCCGAATTGCGGGCCAAGACCGACGAGTTCAAGCGCCGTTTCAACGACGGCGAAACCCTGGACGAACTGCTGCCCGAAGCGTTCTCCGTCGCCCGCGAGGGCGCGCACCGCACGCTCGGCCAGCGACACTACGACGTGCAGCTCATGGGTGGCGCGGCACTGCACCTCGGTCAGATCGCCGAGATGCGCACCGGTGAGGGCAAGACCCTGACCTGCGTGTTGCCCGCCTACCTCAACGCCATCGCGGGCAAGGGCGTCCACGTGGTCACGGTCAACGATTACCTGGCCAAACGTGACTCCGACTGGATGGGCCGGGTGCACCGCTTCCTGGGCCTGGAAGTCGGCGCGATCACCGCCGACATGACGCCGGAACAGCGTCGCGGCGCTTACGAAGCCGACATCACCTACGGCACGAACAACGAGTTCGGCTTCGACTACCTGCGCGACAACATGGCGTGGAGCCTGGCCGACTGCGTGCAGCGCGGGCACTTCTTCTCCATCGTCGACGAGGTCGACTCGATCCTGATCGACGAGGCCCGTACGCCGCTGATCATCTCCGGCCCCGCCGACCAGTCCTCGCGCTGGTACCAGGAGTTCGCGCGGCTCGCCCCGATGCTGCGCAAGGACGCCCACTACGAGGTCGATGAGCGCAAGCGCACCGTCGGCATCACCGAGGACGGCGTCACGATCATCGAGGACCAGCTGGGCATCGAGAACCTCTACGAGGCCGCGAACACCCCGCTGGTCGGCTACCTGAACAACGCGCTCAAGGCCAAGGAGCTCTACAAGCGCGACAAGGACTACATCGTCCGCGACGGTGAGGTCACCATCGTCGACGAGTTCACCGGCCGCATCCTGCACGGCCGCCGCTACAACGAGGGCATGCACCAGGCGATCGAGGCCAAGGAAGGCGTCGAGATCAAGGCCGAGAACCAGACGCTGGCCACGATCACGCTGCAGAACTACTTCCGCCTCTACGAGAAGCTCGCCGGCATGACCGGTACGGCTCAGACCGAGGCCGCGGAGTTCCAGGGCACCTACAAGCTCGGCGTCGTCAGCATCCCGACGAACGAGCCGATGGCCCGTAAAGACCAGCCCGACCTGGTCTACAAGAGCGAGGCCGCGAAGTTCGAGGCCGTCGCCGAGGACATCGAGGAGAAGCACCGCGCCGGTCAACCGGTGTTGGTCGGCACGACCAGCGTGGAGCGCTCCGAGTACCTCGCGAAGCTGCTGACGAAGAAGGGCGTGCCGCACAGCGTCCTGAACGCCAAGCACCACGAGTCGGAGGCGGGCATCATCGCCGAGGCCGGGCGCAAGGGCTCGGTCACGGTCGCCACCAACATGGCCGGTCGCGGTACCGACATCGTGCTCGGCGGCAACGTCGACCACATCGCCGACGCGGAGCTGCGCCGCCGCGGCCTCGACCCGGTTCAGCACCGCGAGCAGTACGAAGCGGAATGGCCGGGCGTCGTGGACAAGGTCAAGACCCAGGTCAAGGCGGAGGCCGACGCGGTCCGCGAGGTCGGCGGCCTCTACGTCCTCGGTACCGAACGGCACGAGTCGCGCCGCATCGACAACCAGCTGCGCGGCCGGTCCGGACGTCAGGGCGACCCCGGCGAGTCCCGCTTCTACCTGTCGCTGGGCGACGAGCTGATGCGGCGGTTCAACGCCGCGATGGTCGAGACGGTCATGACCCGGCTGAAGGTGCCGGACGACGTGCCGATCGAGAACAGCATGGTCACCAAGGCGATCCGCAGCGCTCAGACCCAGGTCGAGCAGCAGAACATGGAGATCCGCAAGAACGTCCTCAAGTACGACGAGGTCATGAACCAGCAGCGTTCGGTGATCTACACCGAGCGGCGCCGGGTCCTGGAGGGTGAGGACCTGCGCGAGCAGGTCCGGCACATGATCAAGGACGTGACCACCGCGTACGTTAACGGCGCCACCGCTGAGGGCTACGCGGAGGACTGGGACTTCGAGAAGCTCTGGACGGCGCTGAAGGGCCTCTACCCGGTTCAGCTGGACTGGGAGGAGCTCATCGAGGCCGAGGACGACGTGAGCAAGGAGAGCCTCCAAGAGGCGGTGCTCCAGGACGGCTGGGACGCCTACGAGCGGCGCGAGGGCGAGGTCGACGGCAAGGTCGGCCCGGGCGCCATGCGCGAGCTGGAGCGCCGCGTGGTGCTCAGCGTGCTGGACCGCAAGTGGCGCGAGCACCTCTACGAGATGGACTACCTCAAGGAAGGCATCGGCCTGCGTGCGATGGCGCAGCGCGACCCGCTGGTGGAGTACCGGCGGGAAGGCTTCGACATGTTCCACGCCATGCTCGAGGCGTTGAAGGAAGAGTCGATCAGCTTCCTGTTCAACGTCCAGGTGGAGGCGGCCGAGCCGGAGCCCGCTCCGGAGCAGCCGTCGGTGCCGGTGTCGGTGAGTCGTTCCGACGGTTCCGACTACCCCACTGACGTGCAGCCCGCGGTTCCCGGGTCCCCATCCCAGCAGCGCGCGCAGAGCGGTGCGGCCGGGCAGGCGTCCTCGGGTGCGGAGGCGCAGCCGCGTTCCAAGCGTTCCCGTGCTTCCGCCGGACCGGCGATGAGCCAGCTCGGCGGCGGCACCGTCGGTGGCGACGGCGCACCGACGGCGTTCGGCGGGCAGGGGCTCTCCCAGCCGCAGCGCCCGCGGCTGAACTACTCCGGTCCCACCGAGTCCGGTGAGGTGCAGACCAGCACCGAGAACACGGGCGGCGACGACAACGGCGGCACCCGGCGTCAGCGTCGGGCGGCCGCGCGTGAAGAGGCCAAGAAGAACAAGCGGCACTGAGGTCCTGTCCGCGCGTTCCCGCATCGCCCCGCACTCCCTGAGGAGTGCGGGGCGATGTCGTGTCCGGGGGTGTTCAGACGACGGACAAGAAGGTGCACGACCAGCCTCCTTTGCTGCGTTCCCAGCGCATGACCAGCGCGCGGGTGCGGATGCGGGACGCGATGACCGCACATCCTTCGACCAGGTCCGCGCTGATCGCGCAGGCGTGCAGCGAGTGCAGGCGTTGCTGCGGCTCGTTGAGCAGCCGGCGGACGGAGCTGGACTTGAGCAGTCCGTGCACGCTCGACGAGACCCGCGACTCGATCTGGCTCAGTGGACGACGCCCGAGCAGCACTTCGATGACGGGCGCACCGAGCGTCCCGGCCAGCGCGCACGAGGTGCGGTCCGCCGGAGCCGCGGACGCGTTCGCGAGTTCCGCGCGCAACGCGGGTTCGGCGGGCCGTTCGTCGGGGACGAGATAGGGATCGGTGGCGGCGGGCAGCAGGATCGGGTGCGGGACGGCCGGCGCGGTCATGACATCTCCTGAGCGGGCTGCTTCGGGTCGACCGGGTGTGCCGGTCTCGTATGAATGAGGGCGCTCAGCGCCGAACGCGGTCACTTCACACCCAGATCGCCCCGAAGGTGTGAGCACCGGCCGAGTGCGAGACACCCGCTGTTCACCCGACGTGACCTGCGATTTCGCCGTTAAAGGGGGGTGGTGTTCAAGGGCTTGTGAGGGCCATGTAGATTTCTTTCTGCCAGCACGGAACGGGCCGAAAACGAATCGGGCCGGGTGCGGTGGGGGTCGGACCAAGCTTCCGGGTAGTTCTGGTAGAGTGGGTGGCTCTGAATTCAAAACTCTAAATGTGGGCCGGGTGGTTTCGGTTTGTGGGGTGCGGGTGACCGCGAGGTTGACCCCCCTGAAACGGCCGAAAATCGGGCCTGCTAGAGTTTGGAACATCGCAAGAACGAAAGACGAAATAACGACTCCCCGGAGTGTGCGGCCCTGAGTGTTGGGGTTGTGGATGATGGTGTGGGTGTGTTCTTTGAGAACTCAACAGCGTGCCGATGATGGTGAGTGGTAAACTCATCTAGATAAATTTTTGCCTCGGCGATTCTTTGGGATTGCTGGGGTGCCTCGTTTATTTCGGGCAGGATTACTCTAAAACATTGTTGGAGAGTTTGATCCTGGCTCAGGACGAACGCTGGCGGCGTGCTTAACACATGCAAGTCGAACGCTGAAGCCCTTCGGGGTGGATGAGTGGCGAACGGGTGAGTAACACGTGGGTAATCTATCCTGCACTCTGGGATAAGCCTTGGAAACGAGGTCTAATACCGGATAGGACACATGGCCGCATGGTCTGTGTGTGGAAAGTTCCGGCGGTGCAGGTTGAGCCCGCGGCCTATCAGCTTGTTGGTGGGGTAGTGGCCTACCAAGGCGACGACGGGTAGCCGGCCTGAGAGGGTGACCGGCCACACTGGGACTGAGACACGGCCCAGACTCCTACGGGAGGCAGCAGTGGGGAATCTTGCGCAATGGGCGAAAGCCTGACGCAGCAACGCCGCGTGGGGGATGACGGCCTTCGGGTTGTAAACCTCTTTCGACATCGACGAAGCCTTCGGGTGACGGTAGGTGTAGAAGAAGCACCGGCTAACTACGTGCCAGCAGCCGCGGTAATACGTAGGGTGCGAGCGTTGTCCGGAATTATTGGGCGTAAAGAGCTCGTAGGCGGTTTGTCGCGTCGGCCGTGAAAACCTGCCGCTTAACGGTGGGCGTGCGGTCGATACGGGCAGACTTGAGTTCGGTAGGGGAGACTGGAATTCCTGGTGTAGCGGTGAAATGCGCAGATATCAGGAGGAACACCGGTGGCGAAGGCGGGTCTCTGGGCCGATACTGACGCTGAGGAGCGAAAGCGTGGGGAGCGAACAGGATTAGATACCCTGGTAGTCCACGCCGTAAACGGTGGGCGCTAGGTGTGGGGACTGTTTCCACGGTTCCTGTGCCGTAGCTAACGCATTAAGCGCCCCGCCTGGGGAGTACGGCCGCAAGGCTAAAACTCAAAGGAATTGACGGGGGCCCGCACAAGCGGCGGAGCATGTGGATTAATTCGATGCAACGCGAAGAACCTTACCTGGGTTTGACATGCACAGGATCGCCCCTGAGAGGGGGTTTCCCTTGTGGCCTGTGTGCAGGTGGTGCATGGCTGTCGTCAGCTCGTGTCGTGAGATGTTGGGTTAAGTCCCGCAACGAGCGCAACCCTTGTCCTGTGTTGCCAGCACGTGATGGTGGGGACTCGCAGGAGACTGCCGGGGTCAACTCGGAGGAAGGTGGGGATGACGTCAAGTCATCATGCCCCTTATGCCCAGGGCTTCACACATGCTACAATGGCTGGTACAGAGGGTTGCGATACCGTGAGGTGGAGCGAATCCTTAAAGCCGGTCTCAGTTCGGATCGGGGTCTGCAACTCGACCCCGTGAAGTCGGAGTCGCTAGTAATCGCAGATCAGCAGTGCTGCGGTGAATACGTTCCCGGGCCTTGTACACACCGCCCGTCACGTCATGAAAGTCGGTAACACCCGAAGCCCATGGCCCAACCCTTGTGGGGGGAGTGGTCGAAGGTGGGACTGGCGATTGGGACGAAGTCGTAACAAGGTAGCCGTACCGGAAGGTGCGGCTGGATCACCTCCTTTCTAAGGAGCTAGCTCACTTCCGCAGTCTGGGTGACCGGGTTGTGGGGTGTTCAGGGTTGATGAGGCGCATGTTCTCGTGCTCTGAGTGCTCATAGGATTAGTGGAAATGCCATTCTGTTTTCTGTCATCGGTTCGCTGTTGGGTGTCTGAGAGAACACACGTGTGTGTTTTTTCGGTTGTTGTTTGAGAACTGTATAGTGGATGCGAGCATCTTTGTGGCCAAGTTATGTAGGGCACATGGTGGATGCCTTGGTACCAGGGGCCGATGAAGGACGTGGGAGGCTGCGAAATGCCTCGGGGAGCTGTCAACCGAGCTGTGATCCGAGGGTGTCCGAATGGGGAAACCCAGCCCGAGTGATGTCGGGTTACCGCTTCCTGAATGTATAGGGTTGCGGGGGAACGCGGGGAAGTGAAACATCTTAGTACCCGTAGGAAGAGAAAACACTGGTGATTCCGTGAGTAGTGGCGAGCGAAAGCGGAGTAGGCTAAACCGGGCGCGTGGGATACCTGGCAGGGGTTGCGTGTTCGGTGTTGTGGGGCATCATTGGAGGGGGCTGCCGGCTCTTCAGCGTGGTTGTGTGTGTTAGTTGAACAGGTTGGGATGCCTGGCCGGAGTGGGTGAGAGTCCCGTAGGCGAAAATGCACATGGCGCGTGTGGTGGTGTTCCCGAGTAGCAGCGTTTCCGTGGAGGGTGCTGTGAATCTGGCGGGACCACTCGCTAAGCCTAAATACTTCCTGGTAACCGATAGTGGATAGTACCGTGAGGGAATGGTGAAAAGTACCCCGGGAGGGGAGTGAAATAGTTCCTGAAACCATGTGCCTGCAATCCGTCAGAGCATGCTTTTTGGGTGTGTGATGGCGTGCCTTTTGAAGAATGAGCCTGCGAGTTGCTGCTGCGTGGCGAGGTTAACCTTGTGTGGGGTAGCCGGAGCGAAAGCGAGTCTGAAGAGGGCGTGGAGTCGCGTGGTGCAGACCCGAAGCGGAGTGATCTACCCATGGCCAGGGTGAAGCGCGGGTAAGACCGTGTGGAGGCCCGAACCCACCAGGGTTGAAAACCTGGGGGATGAGCTGTGGGTAGGGGTGAAAGGCCAATCAAACTCCGTGATAGCTGGTTCTCCCCGAAATGCATTTAGGTGCAGCGTTGCGTGTTGCCTGGGTGGGGTAGAGCACTGGTTGGTTGATGGGCCTTATGGGTTACTGACGTCAGCTAAACTCCGAATACGCCTGGGTTGAGCGTGGCAGTGAGACGGTGGGGGAGAAGCTTCATCGTCGAGAGGGAAACAGCCCAGAACACCGGCTAAGGCCCCTAAGTGTGCGCTCAGTGGGAAAGGATGTGGGATTGCCCAGACAACCAGGAGGTTGGCTTAGAAGCAGCCATCCTTGAAAGAGTGCGTAATAGCTCACTGGTCAAGTGGTCCTGCGCCGACAATGTAGCGGGGCTGAAGTGCACCGCCGAAGCCGTGTCAATCAGGACTTGGTTCTGGTTGGGTAGGGGAGCGTCCTGCATGCAGTGAAGCATCCGGGTAACCGTGGTGTGGAGTGTGTGGGAGTGAGAATGCAGGCATGAGTAGCGAGAGCAGAGTGAGAATCTCTGCCGCCGATTGACTAAGGGTTCCTGGGGCAGGTTCGTCCGCCCAGGGTGAGTCGGGGCCTAAGGCGAGGCCGACAGGCGTAGTCGATGGAGAACGGGTTGATATTCCCGTACCCGTGTGCATGCGCCCATGGTGAAACGGTTGAGACTAACCATCCGCGAGCATGGTGGCTCTTCGGAGTTGTTGTGTGAGTGCATGGGACCTGATTCCGCGGTAGTCAAGTGATGGGGTGACGTAGTGGGGTAGCTGTGCCAGTGAGTGGTAGTACTGGTGTAAGCCTGTAGCCTGTCGTCTAGGTAAATCCGGGCGGCGTGAAGGGTGAGGGGTGATGCGTAGCCGTTGTGGTGAAGTCAGTGATCCCGTGCTACCGAGAAAAGCCTCTAGCGATGTGTGTGCATGGCCCGTACCCGAAACCGACACAGGTGGTCAGGTAGAGTATACCGAGGCGGTCGGGTGAACTGTGGTCAAGGAATTCGGCAAATTGCCCCCGTAACTTCGGGAGAAGGGGGGCCACGGCTGGTGAACACTTTTTCGGTGGGAGCTGGTGGTGGCCGCAGAGGCCAGGGAGAAGCGACTGTTTACTAAAAACACAGGTCCGTGCGAAGTCGTAAGACGAGGTATACGGACTGACGCCTGCCCGGTGCTGGAACGTTAAGAGGACCCGTTAGCATCTTTTGGTGTGAAGCGGAGAATTTAAGCGCCAGTAAACGGCGGTGGTAACTATAACCATCCTAAGGTAGCGAAATTCCTTGTCGGGTAAGTTCCGACCTGCACGAATGGCGTAACGACTTCTCCGCTGTCTCGACCACAGGCCCGGTGAAATTGCACTACGAGTAAAGATGCTCGTTTCGCGCGGCAGGACGGAAAGACCCCGGGACCTTTACTATAGCTTGGTATTGGTGTTCGGTGCGGCTTGTGTAGGATAGGTGGGAGACTGTGAAGCGTTCACGCTAGTGGGTGTGGAGTCGTTGTTGAAATACCACTCTGGTCGTTCTGAGCATCTGAACCTCGGACCCTGATCGGGTTCAGGGACAGTGCCTGGTGGGTAGTTTAACTGGGGCGGTTGCCTCCCAAAGGGTAACGGAGGCGCCCAAAGGTTCCCTCAGCCTGGTTGGTCATCAGGTGTTGAGTGTAAGTGTATAAGGGAGCTTGACTGTGAGACTGACAGGTCGAGCAGGTGCGAAAGCAGGGACTAGTGATCCGGCACTGGCAGGTGGAAGCGGTGTCGCTCAACGGATAAAAGGTACCCCGGGGATAACAGGCTGATCTTGCCCAAGAGTCCATATCGACGGCATGGTTTGGCACCTCGATGTCGGCTCGTCGCATCCTGGGGCTGGAGTTGGTCCCAAGGGTTGGGCTGTTCGCCCATTAAAGCGGCACGCGAGCTGGGTTTAGAACGTCGTGAGACAGTTCGGTCCCTATCCGCCGCGCGCGTAGGAGATGTGAGGAAGGCTGTCCCTAGTACGAGAGGACCGGGACGGACGGACCTCTGGTGTGCCAGTTGTTCCGCCAGGAGCAGGGCTGGTTGGCTACGTTCGGGAGGGATAACCGCTGAAAGCATCTAAGCGGGAAGCCTGTTCCAAGATGACGTCTCCCACCCCTTTTGTGGGTTAAGGCCTCCTAGAGATGATGGGGTTGATAGGCTCGGCATGGAAGCACAGTAATGTGTGGAGTGGACGGGTACTAATAGGCCGAGGACTTGTTCACAAAGATTGCTACGCATCCACTATACGGTATCTGAAACAGCAACCTGGATTGTTGTTGATATCAGAATAAAGGTTTCACCTGCCCGGTGATCATGGGTTCATGGTTTGTGGGTGTGGTGTATGTGGTTTGTCGGTGGTTTTAGCGGAGCGGGGAACGCCCGGTCCCATTCCGAACCCGGAAGCTAAGCCCTCCAGCGCCGATGGTACTGCACTCGATAGGGTGTGGGAGAGTAGGACACCGCCGACAATACTCATCCAGAAACGCCCCACGACCATTCGGTCGCGGGGCGTTTCTGCATTCCCAGGACACGAGTCGCGTCCGCTGCTGAACAGAGAAGTGCCCCGGCGTTCCACACGCCGGGGCACAGTGCTTTCCGAATGGTTCAGCTGAGCAGTTTCCTGCCTCAGCCGCCGCGGCGCCGGAGCAGCTCGAAGCACAGCACCGCGGCCGCACTGGCCACGTTCAACGATTCCACGCCCCCACGCATCGGAATCGCGAGCCGCTGTGCGATGCGGGTGCTGACCTCTTCGGACAGACCGGCGGTCTCGCTGCCGAGCACGAACACGGCCCGCGAACCGAACTCCGCGTCGAAAACGCTCTCCGCCCCTGCCGCTTCCAGCGCGTACAGCGGATAGCCGGCGTCGGTGAGCAGCTCCGCCGCCTCGTCGGCGGTGGAGCAGCGCAGCACCGGGGCGTGGAACGCGACACCGGCCGAGGCCTTGATGACCAGCGGATCGAGTCCGGCGACTCCCTTGTGCGGAACCACGATGCCGTCGATCCCGGCGGCCGTGGCGGTCCGCAAGATCATGCCGACGTTCGCGGGAGTGGTGAGGCCGTCCAGCAGCAGCACTTGCCGCGGCGCGGTCGCCGGATCGTCCAGGGCGTCCGCCAGCGGCCGCATCTTGCGGGCGACGACATCGGCGACCACGCCCTGGTCGTGCCGACCGTTTCCCGCGAGCACCTTCACCCGGTGCGCGCTGGCGCGCTGCACCTTCACGGCGCGGTCGGCGGCGGCCTCTTTGATGTCGTTGATCGCCGGGCCGCCGATCCCCTCGGCGAGGATCACCTTGTCCACGCGCAGGTCCAGATCGGACAGCGCCTCCATGACCGGTTTGCGGCCGTAGACGGTAACGAAGCGATCTCTGGGAGAGGCAGTGCTGGTCACGAGGTTCAGTGTCACACGAGCCGCAGCGAGGGCTCTGAGCCGCCCGGTCGTGTGCCAGTATCGCGGACATGCCCGATCGTCTTTCCGCCCTGGACGCCTCGTTCCTGTACCTGGAGGACCACACGACGCCGATGCACGTGGGCGGCGTCGCGGTGTTCCGCCGTCCTCGTGCCGGGTTCGAGTACGACAACGTGCTGGCGATGATCGATCGCAGGCTGGCGCTGGTGCCGCGCTACCGGCAGAAGGTCCGGCAGGTTCCGGGCAAGCTGGCCCGCCCGGTGTGGGTGGACGATCAGGACTTCGACATCACGTATCACGTGCGCCGGTCCGCGCTGCCGAAACCGGGCAAGGACGAGCAGCTGCACGACCTGGTGGCCCGGTTGATGTCGCGCAAGCTCGACCCGGCTCGCCCGTTGTGGGAGCTGTACCTGGTGGAAGGCCTGTCCCGCAGCCGGGTCGCGGTGATCACCAAGACGCATCAGGCGATGGTCGACGGCATCGGAGCCCTCGACATCGGCCAGGTCATCTTCGACATGGCGGCGGCTCCGGACGGACCGGAGGTCGAGGACCTGTGGATGCCGCGCCCGGAGCCCAGCGGGGCTCAGCTGGTGCTGGAGGCGGCCACGGAGGCCGTGCAGCGACCAGGTGCGGTCGTGGAGAACGCTCGGTCGGCCTTGGGCGACGCCACTGCGACGGTGCGGAAGGTGACGGGTGCGCTCGGCGGCCTGGCCACGGCGGTGCGTGCGGCGGCGTTGCCCACGCCGGGCGGGCCGCTGAACGGGCCGACGTCGACCCAGCGCAGGTTCGCGGTCGCGCAAGCCCGGCTCGACGACTTCCGCGCGATCCGGCAGGCCCACGGCGGCACCGTCAACGACGTGGTGCTGGCGGTGGTCGCGGGGGCGTTGCGGAGCTGGCTGCTCTCCCGCGGTGAAGTGGTATCGGGCTCCACGACGTTGCGTGCGATGGTGCCGGTCTCGGTGAGCGGCGGCGACGTGGCCGAGGGCGAATCGGCCGCAGCGCCTGCTCCGACGACGAACAGGGTGGCGGCGTACCTGGTGGATCTGCCGGTGGGTGAGTCGAGCCCGGTGTTGCGGCTGCACCACATCAGCCATGCTTTGCGTGCGCACGCCGAGTCGGGCAGGTCCGTCGCGGCGGAGGCGCTGGTGGGGGTGTCGGGCTTCGCACCGCCGACGTTGCACGCGCTGGGGGCTCGGGTGGCCAACGGGTTCTCGGACCGGTTGTTCAACGTGCTGGTGACGAACGTGCCCGGCCCGCAGGTACCGCTGTACGCGGCGGGCGCGAAGATGACCGAGATGTTCCCGGTAGTGCCGCTGGCGAAGAACCAGTCGCTGGCCATCGGGGTCACCTCCTACGACGGAGGCGTGTACTTCGGCTTGAACGGCGACCGGGACGCCATGTCCGACGTGGACGTGCTGGCGGCGATGATCGGAGAGTCAGTGGAAGAGATGATCGGGACGGTCGACGGATGAGGGTTTACCTGCCCGCCACGGTGCGCATGGTGCGCGGCCTGGTGGAGGACAAGCAGCTGCAGCCGCTCAGCGGTACCGGGTTCGCGTTGACCCCCGCGCTGCGGGAGTCCTACGCCACGGGGGACACCGAAGAGTTGGAGTACGCCGCGATGCGGGAGGCCGCGCAGGCCTCGCTGCGGCTGATCGCCGGCGAACGAGCGGAGGACGAGAAGGCGGAGCTGCGCCGCGTGGTGATCTCCGTCGATGTGGAGGACACGACGCTGCGCCCGGACCTGGACAACGCGGTGGTCCGCCTTTCGGGTCCGGTTCCGTGGAAGAAGGTCGCCGCGGTGCACATGGATTCTCCCGAAGCGGAGGACGCGGTGCGGGCGGCCGCGGAGGTGATCGACTCGGCGGACCTCGGTGATCCGGATGCGGAGTTCGTGCTGGGCGAGGCCGAGGACCACGAGCTGTCCTGGTACGCGCCGCAAGAAGTTCCGTTCCTGCTGGAACTGATGTGAACCGTCGGCCGGGGCGCGCTCGCAGCGCCCCGGCCGAGCCGGGATCAGCCCGGAGGCTGCAACCCCGGCATCTCGAAGTCGCGGACCTGCGACGCATCGGGCTCGGCGACGTCCACCGGCTTGCCCCAGTCGGAGTAGGTCAGCGTCGTGGCCGATTCGCCGAGTTGCTTGCCCATGACGTTCATCGGCGGCGTGATCTGCTCGACCTTGAGCGGACGTCCCTGCTCGTCGGCCCACACGGTCTGCTTGATCTCGGTGACACCGCCCTGGAGCAGGATCTCGTAGCTCTGCTTCGCGAGGCCCTCGGCGGAGGCGATCACCTGGTTGAGGTCGGTGACGACCTCGTAGCGGGTGGCCTGCTTGCCGTCGACGGTGTCGGGGCCTGCTTGGGTGAACTGCGAGCCTTCGGGCAGCAGCTTGCGGAAGTCGGACGCCTCGGACAGCGCCGCCGTCTGGGCACCGCCGACCGCGGCGGCCGGGCTGTCCTTGGCGATCCGCGCCCACGGCTTGGCGGGGTCGCCGCCGAGCGAGTTGAGCTGCGGGTTGTTCATGTAGGTGTGCTCGGGGGTCATGATGATCTCCCCGGTGGTCCCGGTGCAGCTCATCGATGACTTGGCGGCGTCGACGTCGCAGTCGGACTGGATGCCGCCGGAGCCGCCGACCGTGGCGTTGATGCTCAGCTTGTACGAGTTGTTCTCGGACATGGTCTGCGAGGCTCCGGAGACCAGCGAGGCCAGGTCGCTGTAGGCGCCGCCCTGCTGGGCGGTCCCGGACTCGCCGGCCCCGGAGTCGCCGGAACCGGCCGGAGCCTGACCGAGGGCACATCCCCCCAATGTCGCGGTCAACGCGACGGTGCACACTGCGATGCTCGTGCGGCGCACGGAATTCCCTTCCCCCTGCGGATCAGTATCCAGAGGAAGCTAGCAGCGCGATTCACCCGTTGTGGGGGGTTCGGGAAAGTTCGGTCAGCGCGGTGGTTGAGCCTGCGGTAGCGGGCCGTTCGGGAACGCGCCCACTTCTTCGGCGGGCGGGGCGGTGATCTCGGCGGGCGTGCCCCAATCGCGGTAGGTGGAGGTCAGCGAAACCTGACCGGCCTGCGCGACTTTCTGCGAGGCGGCGAACTTCACGGGCAGGCCGCGTTCGTCGACCCACAGCTCGTAACCGATCTCGCCGCGCCCGGCGTCGGCCGCGCTGCGGAGCCGGGTGCGCTGCTGCTCCGCCGGTGCCGTGTCCGCCGCCTCCGCGGTGAGGACGCGCAGGCTGTAGCGGGTGGCGGGGGCGCCGTCGACCTGGTCCGGCGCGCTGGATTCGATCTTGGTGGCGGATTCGATGCCGGTGAACGTCGCCCGCGGATCGGTGGAGTCCTGCACGTGGCCGAGTGCGGGGGCGAGCAGTTTCGCGGCGAAGTCGGTTCCGTCGGCGGCCAGCCGCAGCCACGGCTTGCCGGGCTCCGGTTGCAGCAGTGGTGACTTGAGGTAGCCGACACCGTCGATCAGGGCGAGGTCGACCGGCTGCGGTGGCTGCCCGGCGTTGGGCTTGGTCGTGCCCTGCAACGTCACGTCGGCGTGGTCGTGGGCGTAGCGCACCAGGCCTTCACCGGCGAGCTCACCGACGAAACCGAGGTCGCCGCGCACGGTGCTGCGCACGCTTCCCCGCTCGTTGATGCGCTGCAGCACGTCGCCGAGCAGCGGTGCGGCCGACGGTCGCAGGTCGGGGTGGGCGGCGGCGGGAGCGGACGGCTGAGGTGCGGGCGGCGGCGCGCAGCCTGCCGAACCGAACAGGAAGAGCAGACCGGCGGTCAGGGCCGTGGTCGAGCGCGCCATTGCGCTGTGCGTCGGGGCGGTGCGGGATCGGGCGCGGACTCGGGGCATGGTCAGCTCCTCGTCGGGGGGACGACGTCCAGCTTCGACGCTAACAACGTTGCGCGCCCGCCACAGGCACCGTTCGCGTCGACGAGGTTTCCGGCGGCTTTCGAAATTCCTCGGGATTCCCGTTCTGCGGCAGTGCTTTCCCGGTGAATCGGGGCTCAGGGGGGTCGCGCTTCCCACCCGGCCGTGTGCGGCGGTGGGGTCAGTCGTCGTCGCGGCCCGCGTGGGACCGCAGCAGCCTGCGCAGCGAGGTGAGCTGTTCGACGCTGCCGCCTTCGGTCACGTAAGTGTCGAGGTTGCACTCGGGATCGTCACCGCCGCCCAGGTGCCCACAGTTCGGCGGGCATTCCTCGGCGGCCTCGGCGAAACCGGCGAAAGCGCTGATCAGGTCGTCGGCGGTGACGTGCGCGAGGCCGAAGGAACGGATGCCGGGGGTGTCCACCACCCAGCCGCCGTCGGGCAGCGGCAACGCCACCGCGGAAGTGGAGGTGTGCCGCCCCTTGCCGACTCCGCTGACCACCCCGGTGGCTCGGTCCGCGTGCGGCACCAGCGTGTTCACCAGCGTCGACTTGCCCACCCCGGAGTGCCCGACGAGCGCGCACACCCGGCCGGTGAGCTGTGCGAACAGGTTCTCGTGCAGTTCGTGCATGTTGGTGACGACGATCGGCAGCGGCAACGCCGAATAGGTGTCGAGCACCTCGTCGGGCGCGGCCAGGTCGGACTTCGTCAAGCACAGCACGGGAGTGAGCCCGCCCGCGTAGGCGGCGACCAGGCACCGGTCGATGAGGCCGGTGCGCGGCGGTGGATCGGCCAGCGCGGCCACGATGATGAGCCGTTCGGCGTTGGCCACCACGATCCGCTCGTAAGGGTCGGTGTCGTCGGCGGTGCGGCGCAGCACGCTGCTGCGGTCCACGACCCGCACGATTCGCGCCAGTGTGTCCGCGCGGCCCGAGGTGTCCCCGACGAGGTCCACGGTGTCGCCCACGACGACCGGAGTGCGGCCCAGCTCGCGGGCGCGCATCGCGGTGACGAGGCGATCCGGATCGCCGTCCAACGCGCAGGTCCAGCGGCCGCGGTCGACGGCGACGACCATCGCGGCTGCCGCGTCCGCGTGCTCCGGCCGGAGCTTGCTGCGCGGACGGCTGCCGCGTCCGGGGCGCACCCGCACGTCGGATTCGTCCAGGTCTCGCCAGCCCCGGCGGCCCATCAGGCCACCGGCTCCAGCATCGCCGCCCACATTCCGGGGAAGTCGGGGATCGTCTTGCCGGTGGTCGCGATGTCCTCCACCTCGACCCCCGGCACCCGCAGGCCGAGGATGGCGCCCGCCGTCGCCATCCGGTGGTCGGCGTAGCTGCGCCAGGTCCCGCCGTGCAGCGGCCGGGGGCGGATGAGCAGGCCGTCGGAGGTCTGCTCGACGTCCCCGCCGAGCCCGGTGATCTCCCGCTCCAGTGCCGCCAGCCGGTCCGTTTCGTGTCCGCGCAGGTGCGCGATGCCGCGCAGCCGCGACGGCTCGGTGGCCAGCGCGGCGAGCGCCGCCACCGTCGGGGTGAGCTCACCGACCTCGTGCAGGTCGATGTCCACGGGTTCCAGCCGCGACGGTCCCGTGACGGTGAGCCCCGCAGGGGAGAGCGCGACCTGGGCGCCCATGGCGGTGAGGATGTCGCGGATGCCGTCGCCCGCTTGCGTCGTCTCCGACGGCCAGCCGGGCACTGTTACCGCACCGGCGGTCGCGGCCGCGGCCGCGAGGAACGGGGTGGCGTTGGAGAGGTCCGGTTCGATCGTGATGTCCAGCGCCCTGATCGGACCGGGGGAGACCCGCCAGGTGTTCTCCCGAGCGTCGTCCACGTCGACTCCCGCCGCGCGCAACATCGCTACAGTCATGTCGATGTGCGGCAGCGACGGAACGGGAGGGCCTTCGTGCACCACGGTCACGCCCTGTTCGGAACGCGCCGCCGACAACAGCAGACCGGAGACGAACTGCGAGGACGCCGAAGCGTCGATCGTGACGCGGCCGCCCTTGAACGCTCCGGTGCCGCGCAGCTCGAACGGCAGCGAATCGCCGGTGATGTCGGCGCCCAGCGAACGCAGGGCGTTCAGCACGGTGTCCAGCGGCCGCTTCCGCGCGTGAGGGTCGCCGTCGAAGGACACCGGGCCGTCCGCCAACGCCGCCACCGGCGGCACGAACCGCATCACGGTGCCTGCGAGACCGCAGTCCACGTCGGCCGGGCCGCGCAACGCGCCGGGCTCCACCAGCCAGTCGCCGTCCGCTCCGGCGCGCACCTCGGTGCCCAGTGAGCGCAGCGCGGCCGCCATCAGCTCGGTGTCCCTGCTGCGCAGCGGCGCGCGCAACGTGGAAGGACCGGTGGCGAGCGCGGCGAGCACCAACGCCCGGTTCGTGATCGACTTCGAGCCGGGGACCGGCACGGTCGCACGGACCGGGCCGGTGGCGACCGGGGCGGGCCAGAGCTGCGTCATACCCCCAATGATCCCGCATTCGTCCCTGCTCAACTGGACGGGGCCGTCGGCGGAGGCGTTCGACGTTGTCGGTGGGTGCTGCAACGATGGGTACCCCGGCGGGAGACGGCTCCGGATCGGGCGGCGACAGCGGAGGTGACCAGGGAATGTGCGGCAGGTACGCCTCCACGAAGGATCCGGCGGCGCTGGCGAGGGAGTTCGACGCGGCCGACGCCACCGGCGGCGAATCCCGCGGTGCCGACTACAACGTCGCCCCCACCAAGCAGGTGCCGGCCGTGGTGCGGCGCCATCCTCGGGGAGCCGACGGTGAACCGGATCCGCTGCGCAGCGAGCGCGGTGTCCGCCTGATGCGGTGGGGCCTGGTGCCGAAGTGGGCGAAGGACCCGAAGATCGGCAGCCGGATGATCAACGCGAAGGCGGAGACGGTGACCTCGAAGCCCGCGTTCCGCACCGCGGTGAAGCATCGCCGCTGCCTGCTGCCCGCCGACGGCTGGTACGAGTGGAAGCGCGACGGCGAGCGCAAGCAGCCCTACTTCATGACCTTCCCCGACGATTCCAGCCTGGCCATGGCCGGGATCTGGGAGACCTGGCACGATCCGGCCGCCGCCGAGGGCACGCCGCCGCTGGTGACGTGCTCGGTGCTGACCACCGCGGCCATCGGCGCGCTCACCGAGGTGCACGACCGGATGCCGCTGGTGCTGCCCGCCGCGACCTGGGACGACTGGCTCGACCCGGACCGTGCGGAGATCGGCGGCCTGCTCGGGCCTTCGCGGGAACTCGTCGACGCGCTGGAACTGCGTCC
Organism: Saccharopolyspora gloriosae; assembly: GCF_022828475.1. Classification (GTDB taxonomy): domain Bacteria; phylum Actinomycetota; class Actinomycetes; order Mycobacteriales; family Pseudonocardiaceae; genus Saccharopolyspora_C; species Saccharopolyspora_C gloriosae_A. The sequence goes on from NZ_CP059557.1 coordinate 999,917, forward strand.
CGTGTCCTCCACGGTGAACAACGTGCGCAACAACGGGGCGGAGCTCATCGCGAGGCAGGACGAACAGGGCGAGCCGGTAGCGTTGGATCATGCTCAGGACGCGGGGTGAGTGCTGATGTGCGGGCGTTACGCGGTTCGGCGTGACCCGGCGGCGTTGGCCGCCGAGTTCGACGCCGTCGACCGCTCCGAGGGGCTCCTCGCTCCCGACTTCAACGTCACCCCCACCAAGACGGTGCCGATCGTCGTCGAACGCGCCACCGGGACCGGCGTCGAACGCAGTGTGCGGCCGGTGCGATGGGGATTGGTGCCGACCTGGGCCAAGGACACCACCAGCGGACCACCGATGATCAACGCGCGGGCCGAGACGATCACCGAGAAGCCCGCCTACGCCGAATCCGCAGCGCGGCGGCGCTGCCTCATGCCCGCGACCGGTTGGTACGAGTGGAAACCCGGCGATCGGCGCAGGCAGCCGTACCTGTGCTCGCGCCGCGACGGCGCCAGCCTCGCCATGGCCGCCGTGTTCTCCGCCTGGTGGGCTCCGGAGAGCACCGCGGCACCCTTGGTGACCTGCGCCGTGGTCACCACCGACGCGGTCGGCGAACTCGCAGGCGTGCATCACCGGATGCCGCTGGTGCTGCCGCGTGAAACGTGGGCGGACTGGCTCGACCCCGGACGCACCGACGTCCGGGAACTGCTCGGCCCGGACGGGGCGATGCTCGGCGAGCTCGCGCTCAGCACCGTGTCCACCGATGTGAACAACATGCGCAACAACCGTGCTGATCTGCTCGAACCGGCCGAGCCGATGCCCGAGCCCGCCGAGCAAGGGGCGCTGTTCGACTCATGACGCGCGTCGAGCTCGACACTCCGCACGGCCCCGCCCGGGCCGAACTGCACTGCGCCGAAGAGGGCAGGGCCGCGCTGCTGCTCGGCCACGGCGCAGGCGGCGGCGTCGCCGCACCCGACCTGGTCGCGGTGACCCGGGCCGCCACCGATGCGGGCGTGCACGTGGCACTGATCGAACAGCCCTATCGGGTCGCCGGCCGGAAAGCGCCCGCCCCGGCCCGCCGGCTCGACGCGGCATGGCTGGCCGTGGCCGAAGACCTCGGCGAACGCTGGTTCGCGGACCTGCCGCTGCTGTTCGGCGGCCGGTCCTCCGGCGCCAGGGTCGCCTGCCGCACCGCCGAAGCCGGGGCCGCCTCCGCGGTGCTCTGCCTCGCGTTCCCCCTGCACCCGCCGGGTAAGCCGGAGAAGTCGCGGCTTGGTGAACTCGACGCCGTCGAATCCCCGGTGCTGGTCGTCCAAGGCGAACGGGACGCCTTCGGCAAGCCCGAGCCCGCGCACCGGCGCGAGGTGGTGCTCGTCGCGGGCGACCACTCGCTGAAGGCAGACGTGGACGCCGTGTCCCGAGCCGCGCAGGAGTGGCTCAACCGAGTCCTCCGCCCCCTGGACTGATCCGCCCGCCGGGGCTCCGGCGAACGTCCACGCCTGCGCCTAAAAGGGAACCTTCCGGTCACCGGTGCTGGAAGGGAACCAACCTGTCACTCAGGACGAGATGTCGGCGACGCGTGCGTCGAGGAGCCGGGCCAGTTCGCCGGGGGCGAGCTCGATCTCCAGCCCGCGCCGCCCGGCACTGCAGAAGATCGTGTCGAACGCCTCCGCCGAGGAATCGAGCACCACGGGCAGCCGCTTCTTCTGCCCGAGCGGTGAGATGCCGCCCGCCACGTACCCGGTGGCGCGCTCGGCGGCACCCATGTCGGCCATCTTGGCCTTCTTGCCACCGCACGCGGCGGCGAGCGCTTTGAGGTCGAGCTGCCCGGTGACCGGAACCACCCCGACCGCCAGTGCGCCGTCGACGTCGGCGACGAGGGTCTTGAACACCCGCTCCGGCGGCTGTCCCAGCGCGTCGGCGGCCTCCAGCCCGTAGGAATCCGCTCGCGGATCGTGTTCATACGTGTGCACCTGGTGGGTGACGCGTTGCCGCGCCAGCAGTGCCGTCGCCGGTGTCCCCTTGCCTGCCATGCCCCGACTCTAGAAGCAGGAATATCCATCCCGCCCCCATGTTGCACAGACCGTGACGGAGTTGACGAACACTTGCGTACTCGAACGGCAGCAAAACCTGCCCGAGCGCTCCGATGCAGGTGAGCGGGGCATCGGACGGGTATCCTCGAAGTGGGTCCATGCGCAGGACGGCATGGGTTCGTCGCCAGCAGCCACCTCTTCCTGGCGGCGGGAAAGGAACCCGGTGGCCAACACCCCGGATCAAGCCGGCACGGCGGGCGAAGGCACGGCCGCGGCCGCCGAGCCGGATCAGGTCGAGGAGACCGATCAGCAGCGCATGGCCCGTTTCGAACGGGACGCGATGCCGCTGCTGGATCAGCTCTACGGTGCGGCGCTGCGGATGACCCGCAACGCGCCCGACGCCGAAGACCTCGTGCAGGAGACGTACCTGAAGGCCTACTCGGCGTTCAAGTCCTTCAAACAGGGCACGAACCTGAAGGCGTGGCTGTACCGCATCCTCACCAACACCTACATCAACGGTTACCGGAAGCGGCAGCGTCAGCCGCAGCAGCAACCGACCGATGAGATCGCCGACTGGCAGCTCGCGCAGGCCGAGAACCACACGTCGACCGGATTGCGGTCGGCCGAGGTGGAGGCCTTGGACCGGTTGCCGGACTCGGACGTGAAGAACGCGCTGCAACAGCTGGCCGAAGAGTTCCGCATGGTCGTCTACTTGGCGGATGTGGAAGGCTTCGCGTACAAGGAGATCGCCGAGATCATGGGCACGCCCATCGGCACGGTGATGTCGCGTCTGCACCGCGGCCGTAGGCAGCTGCGCGACATGCTCACCGACGTGGCGCGTGACCGTGGTTTCCTCAGGGAGAAAAAGCAGGAGGTGAGCACCTCGTGACGTGTGACGGGCATGACGAGGCGTCCTGCGAGGACGTGCTCGCCGAGGTGTGGCTGTTCCTGGACAACGAGTGCAACCAGGGCCGCCGCGATGCGCTGCAGGAACATCTCGATGAATGCGGCAGCTGCCTGGAGCATTACGGCATTGAGGAGCACCTCAAGGAACTGCTGCACCGCAAGTGCGGCGGGGAGCACGCGCCGTCCGATTTGAAGGAACGGCTGCGCACGTCGATCCGGGACACCGTGCTGCGACAGGCGGATGTGACGGTCGAACGCGGCCCCGAAGGCACTTCGGTCGAGGTGCGGGCCAAGAAGCGCTCGCCCGCCGAATAGCAACCGACGTAGACGACAAAGAGCCCCGGACCACGCGGTCCGGGGCTCTTGCGTGTGCGCGGCGCGCGAAGCGCGGCCGTCACGTCAGCTGCCGTTGGGGCGCTTGCCGTGGTTGGCCTTGTTCTTGCGCCGGTCCTTCTTCTTGCGGGAACGCTTTCCCATGACCCCTCCCTCGCGTCGTTCCCACGCTCCGGCACGCGGCCGTGGGCGGGGATTTCTCGTTTCTTGCAGAGTTCTGGCCGTTAAGTCTCGCATGGGCGCCACCTGCTGCCGTTGGGTGGCCCGGCACGTGGTTTCCTTGTCGAGGAAGGCCCGTAACGGGGCTTTCCGAGGCCGCGGGCACGGTGAGTTCGGTGGCGGTGCGAGCCGGCGACGCCGTGGAGGAGGGCGACCTCATCGCGGTCGTCGAATCCTGACCGAAGGAGCGCCTTGTCGACGCTGAGTGACCTGCTGGCCGAGCACACCGGGCTGTCCGGGGCAGCTGCCGACCACCTTCAGCTGGTCGTGGCGGAGTGGCAGTTGTTGTCGGATCTGTCGTTCGCCGACTTCCTGCTGTGGGTTCCGGTCGGCCCGGAGGGGGCCACCGAGGAGCGTTTCCTGTGCGTCGCGCAGGCGCGGCCGACGACCGCGCCGACCGCGCACCCGGAAGATGTGGTGTCCACCGAGGTCACCCCGCAGGAGCATCCGCAGCTGCGCCGCGCGGCGTTGGAGGGGCGGATCTGCCGGGAAGAGGACCCGCGCTGGCACCTGGGTGTGCCGGTGCGCCGCGAGACGATCCCGGTGAAGCTGGACCAGGAGATCGTCGCGGTGCTGAGCCGGGACACCAACCTGGCGGTGCCTCGGGTGCCGAGCCCGTTGGAGATCTCCTACTTGGGCAGCGCCGCGGATCTGTGCCAGATGGTCGCCGACGGAACGTTCCCCACCCCGGAACCCGCGCCGGACGTGCACACGAGCCCGCGAGTCGGGGACGGCCTGGTCCGGGTGGACGCTTCGGGCACCGTGGTGTTCGCGAGCCCGAACGCGTTGTCCGCGTATCACCGGATGGGCCACGCCGCGGACTTGGTCGGCGTGCAACTCGCGCCGTTGACCCGGTCGTTGCTGTCCGACCCGTTCGACGCTGACGAGGTGGCGCAGCGGGTTCGCCGCGCGGTGTCCGGTGAGCCGAGCATGCGCATGGAGGCCGAGGCGCGCGGTGCGACCGTGCTGTTCCGGGCGTTGCCGTTGCAGCCGCGCGGCCAGGTCGCCGGGGCACTGGTGCTGGTCAGGGATGTCACCGAGGTCAAACGCCGGGATCGGGCGTTGATGTCGAAGGACGCCACGATCCGCGAGATCCATCACCGGGTGAAGAACAACCTGCAGACGGTGGCGGCGTTGCTGCGATTGCAGTCGCGGCGCACCGGTAATTCGGAGGCCCGGCTCGCCCTGGACGAGTCGGTGCGGCGCGTCACTTCGATCGCGCTGGTGCACGAGACGTTGTCGATGTCGGTGGACGAACGCGTCGACCTGGACGACGTCGTGGATCGCGTGATCCCGATGATGAGCGATGTCGCGGTGGCCGAGACCGGCGTGAAGGTGAGCCGGGAAGGCCGTTTCGGGGTGGTGTCCGCCGAGTTGGCGACGCCGCTGGTGATGGTGTTGACCGAGCTGGTGCAGAACGCTTTCGAGCACGCTTTCCCGGAAGGCACCGGCGGGGAAGTCGTCGTGCAGGCGGAGCGTTCGGCGCGCTGGCTGGACGTGGTCATTTCTGACGACGGTCAAGGCCTGCCGAAGGGTTTCTCCCTCGAGCGCGCCGAACGTCTCGGCCTGCAGATCGTGCGAACCCTCGTCGAGTCTGAGCTGCGGGGTTCGTTGAGCTTGCGCGGTCGGGGTCGCCAGCGCGGTACGGAAGCCGTGTTGCGCGTTCCGTTGAAGTACCGCCGCTGATGCCCTGACGCCGCAAGCGCGTCGATCGGGTCGGCAAGCCTTTACGGGGTGGCCTGCCTGGGGTCGGTCCGCTCGGTCAGTGGGCCTTGGGGGTGGCCGCTGGCCGGCATCGACGCTGATCGACCCCGGTTCTTGTCGGGGATGTGCTGTTGTTCCGCGACCGCCGTGTCGGGTCGCCCGGGGGGTAGCGCGGGGTCGGCCGGGGTGCTTGTGGGCCGACCCACTACGCTGTCAGCAGGTCCGCTGCTCAGGCGTTGGTACGAGCCGCCCGAGTGCGCGAGCTGCGACGCTTGAGGGCACGCCGCTCGTCCTCGCTCATACCGCCCCAGACACCGGCGTCCTGACCGCTCTCCAGTGCCCACGCCAGGCACTCGGAGGCAACCGGGCAACGCCGGCACACGGCTTTCGCCTCGGCGATCTGCAGCAGCGCAGGACCGCTGTTCCCGACGGGGAAGAACAGCTCCGGGTCCTCGTCACGGCAAACCGCATCGTGGCGCCAGTCCATGATTCCTTGCTCCTCGCTAGGCGCGCACATGACGCGCCGGTAGTTCGTTCGGGGTGTTTGTGAATGCTTTCACGGAGTCCGTGTGCTTGTGAATGCTTTCACGAACTGCCGTGATGTCAAGAGTTCGATCTCGTGCCGTGAGCCAACTCACCTGAAAGATCGACGGCTCTTGACCAGCGGTTTCGAATGATCGCTGGTCATGGACGGGGACGTCGATCAGCGATCCAGGTCCGTTACGAGAAGGTTATACAGCGACCCGCAGCGCGTCCGGTACCGAGACGAACTCGATCACCGATCGCTCGCCGAGGTTGTCGCCGTCCACCTGCAGACGCAACGGCTCCTGACAGGCTACGTGGATGGAACCGACATCTGCACGTCGAAGCGCGTTTCTTCCGTGTGGTTTAGCACTACCGCGGAGCATCTGCGCGATGTATCGCAACACAACGTAAGCATTCATGTCGCTGAGCGAGAACACGCCCAGTCCGGTGTCGAATGTGGTGTCCGGATTCATTCGCATCGGACGGGAACCCAAGTAGGTCCACGGGTCGGTGTTCGCCACGAACGCCGTGTGCAGCCCGGTGACCGGCGGCTCGTCGCCGATCCGCACGGTGATCTGCGGAGCCTGGCGCGACATGCGGAAATAGCAGTTCAGCGCGGTGCGGGCGTAGAGCGCGGGGCTGACGTTGCGGCCTCGGCCGCGGAGTTGCTCGACTTCGGCGACCACGTCGGCGTCCCAGCCGACACCGGCGTTGAAGGTGAACCAGCGATCGTTGGCCTTGCCGAGTCCGACCAGTCTGCTGCTGTCGGCGGCGATGGCCTGCAACAACCGGTGGGTGGCCTCGATCGGATCCTTGGGCAGGCCGAGGGCGCGGGCGAACACGTTCGCCGATCCACCGGGCACCACGCCGAGCCTGGGCATCCCGTGATCGGGGCGCCGGTCGGCGAGCATGCCGTTGACGACCTCGTTCACCGTGCCGTCGCCGCCGTGCGCGATGACCAGGTCGATGTCGTCGGCGACCGCGGCTCGGGCGGCGTCGGCGGCATGTCCTCGGTACCGGGTCTGCACGACCTCCAGTTTCACCACGTCGGCCAAGGCGTGGGTCAACACGTCCCGCCTGGCCGCGGTGGTCGAGGTCGCCTGCGGATTGACGACAAGCACGGCGCGCACGACCTGCAGCCTAGGCGAGGCGTCCTGCCGGTTCGCAGGGTGCGGCCTCGTCGCCCAGGTTGTGGGCGTGCGGCGGTGGCCAAGTCAGATCGTGATCGGAGTTCCCCTCCCGGTCGGCGGCACGGGACGGAACGGGACGCCGTGGTCCCCGTCGACGGGACCGGCGGCGGGCTGAGACACCGTGCGGGCGGCGCGTCGCGCGGCCGCCCTGCGTAGTGGTGCGCCTCGCCGGGCACGGTCGTCGACCTGCGGCACCGGCTTCGCGAGGGCGCACAACCCCGGAGCGCACCCGCGCGATTCGCCGGCTCCGGCAGGAAGCGGAACGGATCGGTGGGACACCCCGTTGCCCACGACCGTCGCACCTGCCATGTGACGATCTTCGCGCCCGCACCCGGCCCGAGCCATGCGGCGTTCGGGCGGTATTACCCTGAAAAGTGCGCACGCAGAGTCACGATCGGTGGTAAGGGGCGCTGTCCGGCCTTTGCCCCGAAAGTGTGAGCTGTGTCGCAGTGGGTCTGATCCCGCAGTTAGTCCGATGCCGCAGTTAGTCCGAGACTGAAAGGCGATGCCGCCGTGCCGCCCTCCGCTCCTCCGCGCACCGTGCGCATCGCCGCCGCCGTGACCATCGCCGAGGCGGTGGCGGGTCTCGCCTTCGTCGTCGCGCTGCTGGTGCGCACCACCGCCTCCGACCTCGGCGCGGTGAACACGCTGGACCGCACCGACACGTTCGCCGAGGCCGGGTATTTCGGGATCATCTCGCTGGCGGTGCTCGCCGCGGGGATCGGCATGTGGCAGGGCAGGCATTGGGCTCGCACGCCCGCGCTGCTGCTGCAGCTGATCCTGGTGGGGATCGCCTGGTACGCGATCGGGCCGTCGAAGCAGCCGTTGATCGGGTTCGCCATCGCGGTGCCGGCGGTGGCCGTGCTGTGGCTGATGTTCAACAAGCAGGGCCGGGTGTGGTCGCTGTACGGGCGTCCGCTGAACGGCGACGGCCGGGACTGACGTTCGGGCGCTGATTCGGCCTGAGCGCCCCGGCCGCGCCTGGTGTTGCTTCAGGCTCGGCAAGAGCCGGCCCGGGGTGTCACGAAGCGACTCAGGCGGCGGGGATGCCCCGTCTGCGACGCCTGCCGCTCGACTCCGGTGCGGCGCGAGCGGGCTCACGATCCGAACGACTGCAAACCGTCGCCGGTGAGGCGGTGCACCGTCCATTCGTCCATGGCCTTGGCGCCGACGGATTCGTAGAACCGGATCGCGGGCGTGTTCCAGTCCAGCACCCACCACTCCAGCCGCGCGTAACCGTGCGCCACGCACTCCTGCGCGAGCGTCCGCAGCAGTGCCTTGCCGAGCCCGGAACCGCGCCGCTCGGGCAGCACGAACAGGTCCTCCAGGTAGATGCCGTGGCGGCCTTCCCACGTGGAGAAGTTCAGGAACCACAACGCGAAACCGACGACCTCGCCGTCGATCTCGGCCACGTGCCCGAACAGTGCGGGCGACTCGCCGAACAGCGCCCGGTGCAGGTCGGGTTCGGTGAGGTGGCACTCGTCGGGAGCCTTCTCGTACTCGGCGAGCGCGTGCACCAGGCGCACGACGGCGGGAGATCGGCTTCGGCGACCCGGCGGATGATGTGCTGCGGCATCGTCTTCCTTCGTGATCAGCCCGCGGCCGCGGGCACATTGGAGCGTTCGAGCTGCGGGACGCCGCGTTCATGGCCGAGCACGCTGATCCCGGCGGGGTCGAGGGCGAACCGCACGCCTTCGGTGACGGGCAGGTCCAGCCAGCGGGCGATGAGCGCCCGGCCGAAGTGGCCGTGCCCGGCCAGCAGCACGTCGCCGCGAGCGAGTTCCGAGGTGACGCGGGCCAGCAGCGCGTCGGCGCGGGCGGTGACGTCGGCCGCGGATTCACCACCGGGATTGGGGTGGGTCCACACCGTCCACTCCGGAACGTGTTCGCGGATCTCCGGTGTGGTGCGGCCTTCGTAGTCGCCGTAGTCCCATTCGGCGAGCAGCGGTTCGACGGCCGGTGCGAACCCCGCCAGCTCGGCGGTGCGCCGCGCGCGATCCCGCGGACTGGCGAGCGCCGTCAGCGACGCGGAGCCGCGCAGGTCGGTGAGGGTGCGGCCGGCGGCGACGGCGAGTCGCTCACCGCGCGAGGTGAGCGGGATGTCGGTGCGACCAGTGTGCTTGCCGCTGCTGGACCATTCGGTCTCGCCGTGTCGCAGCAGGAAGACCTTGTGCTCTCCGGATTCGGCCACGCGCCGATTCTAGGTCGGGCCGGGTTCGCTGCTCGCCGCCGCCGGTTCGAGCGGCGCAGGGAACGCGATGAAGACTCCGTCGCAACGAAATCCCGTTGCTGCGGCGCCGCGCCGCGGGCGACGCCGCAGCCGGCCGCCCGGCTGTCGAGCAGCGGCCCGGCGGTGGGCATCGCGTTGATCGCCAGCAAGCCGGCCTCCTCGAGCTCAAGCTCGGTCGTGTGATTCGCGGGGTCGTCTCTGTGGCCGACCGTGCCGTCCTCGTGCGGTCGAAGAAGACAGAAAAAGACGCCGACCGGCGAAAATGTCTTCTCACCGGTCGGCGTCTTGATCAGTGCCGTGACTTCAGCCCTGCTTGGTCTCCCAGAAGATCTTTTCGATCTCCGCGATGTAGTCCAGCAGCTCCTGGCCCTTGGCCGGGTCCATCGAACCCTTGGTGCCGGTCGCGCCGGCGGCCTTGGTGGCCTTGTTGACCAGTTCGTGCAGCTGCGGGTACTTCTCGAAGTGCGGGGGCTTGAAGTAGTCAGTCCACAACACCCACAGGTGGTGCTTGACGAGCTCGGAGCGCTGCTCGGCGATGATGATCGCGCGAGTGCGGAACTCGAAGTCCTCGTTGTTCTGGTACTTCTCCTGCACGGCCTTGACGGACTCAGCCTCGATCCGCGCCTGTGCCGGGTCGTAGACCCCGCACGGCAGATCGCAGTGCGCGGTCGCTTCCAGACGCGGGCTGAGGATACGGGACAGTAGACCCATCATTCCTCCCTGACAGTGAATGCTCCGACGTGCGTGACCCTACTCGCGACGATCTCGCGCGTCTTCCCGGAGGGACGTCCGCGCTGGCGCGGCAGACCGGAGGTGAGGCGGTGTCCAGGCTGGATCGGTGGCCGTGGCGCCGGGTGCTGGTGCGCGGCGCGTCGATGGTGCCGACGCTGCGCGACGGCGACGTGGTGGTGGTGCGGACCCGGGCGCCGAGCCGAGCCGGTGCGGTGGTGCTGGTGCGGTGGGCGTCGCGGCCTGAGCAGTTGTCGGTGAAGCGCGCGGTGCGTCGTGACGGTGCGGGGTGGCACGTGGAGGGCGACAACGCGTTCGGTTCTACGGATTCTCGTGGTCTGGGGCCTGCTTCAGTGTTCGGAGTGGTGTCGTGGCGGCTGTGGCCGAAGCCGCGGCGAATACGGTGAGTGAAACCCGTTCACTTTTCTTTGCACCGTTTACGTAAACAGTGTTCACAACGCTGTGTGCACGATGCATCATCCGGCGTCATGACTCTCTCGCGCAGACGCATGCTCGGGCTCACCGCGCTGCAGGCGGCCGCAGCGCTCGGCCTCACCACCGTCTCCACTCGCGGCGCGAGCGCCGCCGAACGGCCCTACGTGCCCGCCGTCGTGATCGGCTCCGGGTACGGCGCCGCCACCACCGCGCTGCGGCTCGGCTCGGCAGGCGTGCCGACGCTGATGCTCGAAATGGGCAGGCTGTGGGACACCGCGGGCGCGGACGGCAAGATCTTCCCCGACATGGTGCAGCCGGATCACCGCAGCATGTGGTTCCGCACCCGCACCGAGGCGCCGCTGGCGAGCATCCTGTGGCTGGACCTGGTGAACCGGGACATCAAGCCGTACGCGGGTGTGCTGGACCGGATGCACTTCGACGAGATGGACGTCTACGTCGGTCGCGGCGTCGGCGGCGGTTCGCTGGTCAACGGCGGCATGGCCGTCACCCCGGAACGGGAGGACTTCGCGCGGATCCTGCCCGGCGTGGACGCCGAGCAGATGTACTCGCGCTACTACCCGCTGGCGAACCGGATGCTCGGGGCCAACTCGGTGGACCCCGACTGGTTCGAGGAGTGCGACTCCTACGGCTACGCGCGGCTGTCGCGCAGGCACGCCGAACGCGCCGGCTTCGGCACCACCTTCGTGCCGAACGTCTACGACTTCGACTACCTGCGGCGTGAGGAAGCCGGTGAGGTCCCGAAGTCCGCGCTGGGCTCCGAGGTGATCTACGGCAACAACCACGGCAAGCGCAGCCTCGACAAGAGCTACATCCCCGCCGCGATCGGAACCGGCAACGTCACGCTGCAGACGCTCACCCGAGTCCGGTCCATCCGGCAGGAGGCCGACGGCGGCTACGTGCTGACCACCGAACGCATCGACGAGCTCGGCGAGGTCCGCGCCGTCGGCGAGGTCGCCTGCGGGCACCTGTTCCTCGGCGCGGGCAGCCTCGGGTCCACCGAACTGCTGCTGCGCGCCCGCGACACCGGCGCGCTTCCGGAGCTCTCCGCGGATCTCGGCGAGCAGTGGGGGCCGAACGGCAACGTGATGCTCGGCCGGGCGAACCACCCGTGGGACACCACCGGGCTGGTGCAGTCGGGAATGCCCGCGCTGGGCATCGACAACCGCAACGACCCGGTGAACCCCGTGTTCGCCGAGATCGCGCCGGTGCCCGCGGGGATCGAGACCTGGGCGAGCCTGTACTTGGCGATCACCCGGAACCCGGAACGCGGCCGCATCGAGTTCGACGCGGCCACCGACTCGGCGCGGCTGCGCTGGTCGGAGTCGCAGGGGCAGCCGTCGATCGACGCGGCGAAGGCCGTGTTCGACCGGATCAACCGGGCCAACGGCACCACCTACCGGCGCGACCTGTTCGGGGACACCCGCGCGTTCGAGAACCGGTTCACCTACCACCCGCTGGGCGGCTGCGTGCTGGGGCGGGTGACCGACGATTACGGGCGGGTGCGCGGACATTCGAACCTGTACGTCACCGACGGATCGCTGATCCCCGGCTCGACCGGGGTGAACCCGTTCGTGACGATCACGGCGCTCGCCGAGCGCAACATCGAACGCGTGCTCGCCGATGACTTCTGAGCACCCCGTCCTCGAACTCGTCCGGCGCGCGGAGCGGGCGGGTTCGAGGACGGCAGGCGTCGTTCGGCGGACGGTCCGCCGAGCCGCGGCGGGCAGCTCGTCCGTGCGGCCGGGTCAGTTCGCGGCTTCGCGCAGTTCGGCGTAGCGGCGCAGGCAGGCCTGGTAGTCGGGCAGCAGGCCGCTGTCCGCGGCCTCGGCCAGCGTCGGCGCGTGGCGGTCCTTGTCCGACAGGACCGGCTCGCCGCCGAGGTGTTCCGCCCACGGCAGGCCCAGTTCCGGGTCGAGCGGGTTGATGCCGTGCTCGGCGGAGGGCGTGAACGGCGTGGAGCACAGGTAGGTCATCACCGTGTCGTCCTCCAACGCGACGAACGCGTGCCCGAGGCCTTCGGCGAGGTAGAGCGCGCGGTACTCGGTGGCGTCCAGCCGCAGCGCCGTCCAGCGCCCGAACGTCGGCGAACCGATCCGGATGTCCACCACCACGTCGATCATCGAACCCCGCGGGCAGTACACGTACTTGGCCTGGCCCGGCGGGACGTCCGCGAAGTGCACGCCGCGGATCACGTCGCGCGCCGAGACGCTGTGGTTGGTCTGCGCCAGCCGCAGCGGATGGCCGAGCGCCTCGACGAACGCCGCTTCCTGGAACGGCGCGGCGAACAGCCCGCGGTGATCGGGGAAGGCTTTCGGCGTGAACTCGTGGACACCGTGGATGTCGAAGGAACGAACCTGCACGATCGGAAGCCTAGGGGTCATTTCGGAGTGATCCGCGTAGCGGGTCGGGTAGCGGAACGTCAGCGGCTTCCCGTGGACCGGGGACGGTGGCTCCCGGAGCCGGATGATCGACCAGGAGCGGAAAATCCGGAAATCTTGCGTCATTGAAAACTGCTTGCGGGAAAGTGCTTCTGTTACGCCGACCTGCTCGATCAAGTCTGTGACGCTGGTCGCTGACAGTGCGCGACCCGTACTGGCAGACTGTCCGGACCGCAGCGTCCACCGGTTCGTTTTCCCGCACCAGGGAATTCCGGCACCGGTCGTCCCGACGCCCGTCGCAGTTCCGGTACCGCCCGGAAGCCTGACGAGCGCGTCGCCGGGTGGCGGCTCGCCACCCATTCGCTCCGAAAGCCGGGATCGCCCGGTTTTCGCAGGCCATGGCAACAGGAGGGACGCCGTGACCACTGTGAACGATCACACTTCCGCTTCCGCGAACGGAACGGAGCTCACCGACGACGAGATCTTCCGCGCGCACGAAGGCGGCAAGCTCGGAGTCGACGTGACCGCGCCGCTCGACAGTGCGCGCGACCTGTCGATCGCCTACACGCCCGGTGTGGCCAAGGTCAGCCGGGCCATCGCCGCCGACGAAACGCTGGCCGATCGCTACACCTGGACCCAGAACCTGGTGGCCGTGGTCAGCGACGGCACCGCCGTGCTCGGGCTCGGCGACATCGGCCCGCGCGCCTCGCTGCCGGTGATGGAAGGCAAGTCGGCGCTGTTCAAGACCTTCGCCGGACTGAACTCGATTCCGCTGGTGCTCGACACCAGCGACATCGACGAGATCGTCGAGACGATGGTGCGGCTGCGCCCGTCGTTCGGCGCGGTGAACCTGGAGGACGTGGCGGCCCCGCGCTGCTTCGAACTCGAACGCCGCCTGATCGAGGCGCTGGACTGCCCCGTCATGCACGATGACCAGCACGGCACGGCCGTGGTCGTGCTCGCCGCGCTGCGCAACGCCGCGAAGATCGTGGGCAGGCCGATGGACTCGATGCGCGTGGTGATCTCCGGCGCCGGTGCGGCCGGGGTGGCCTGCGCGAAGATCCTGCACACCGCCGGAGTCGGCGAGATCGTCGTGCTGGACTCGCGGGGCGTCGTGCACGAGGGCCGGGACAACCTCACGCCGATCAAGGAAGAGCTGCTCGGTTACACCAACCCCCGGGGGATCACCGGCGGGCTGGAGTCGGCGCTGGACGGGGCCGACGTGCTCATCGGTGTTTCCGCCGGTCAGATCCCGGAGGAACTCGTCGCCACCATGGCCGACGACGCGATCGTGTTCGCGCTGTCGAACCCGGACCCCGAGGTGCACCCGGACGTCGCGGGCAGGCACGCGGCCGTCGTGGCCACCGGGCGCAGCGACTTCCCGAACCAGATCAACAACGTGCTGGCGTTCCCCGGCATCTTCAAGGGCGCGCTGCAAGAGCACTCCAGGATGATCACCGACCGGATGAAGGTCGCCGCGGCCGAGGCGATCGCCGAGGTCGTCTCCGAGGAACTCGCCGCGGACAAGATCGTGCCGAGTCCGCTGGACCCGCGGGTCGCACCCGCCGTGATCAGCGCCGTCGCCGCCGCCGCGCGCGCCGACGGAGTCGCCACCGCGTGACCCGGAACCCCGCCGCGACGCGGGGATGGAGCATTCGGCCCACTGGGGCGCACCGTTCGCGGTGCGCCCCAGTGGTCTGTTCGACGGGATCGGTTCGCGGCGATCGCGTCACGGCGGCCGATGCCCGTCGTCACACCCGCTGCGGGCTTCGGCCGAAGGCCCACCAGCGGTTCGCATCGCAGCCGGTGCCGGTAAGGTCATGACCGGAACTCGCTGTGGTGCCGATCACGTGCGGGATGGTCGGTCTTCGGTCGTGTGCCCGAAAACGTGGCCGCTACGCAGGAGGGGTGCTGGTGACCGATCGGTACGACGGGACGCCCGCTTCCAGGGCGCGAGAAGCGGTGGACGCGACCGGAGCCGGCGACGCGGGCACGCTCGACGGGATCGCCGAATTACCGGACGCGCCCGCGATCCTGAGCTCAGCCGACGGCACGATCGTCCAGGTCACCGAGCAGGCGATCCGGCTGGCGGGCAGCACCGACGCGACCGACCTGCTGGGCGCGCGGCTCCCCGAACTCATCGTCCGCGACGGGCCGGTGTCCCGGTTGCGCGGCGCCGAGGACGTGGTGGTGCGGGTGGTGAGCTGGCCGCACCCGGCCGACGATTCGCTGCGCGTGACGGTGCTGATGGACGTGCGCGATCTGTTGCCGGACAACGGAAGCCCCACCGGGGTGGAAGTCGTCGACGAACGAGCCCGGTTGATCGAGGCGCAGCGCATCGCGAAGGTCGGCAGCTGGAGCGTCTACCCGGAGACCGAGCAGGTCTACCACAGCCCGGTGCTCAAGGAACTCTTCTACGCCAGCGGTACCGAGGACGTCTTCGACGGCGCGAACATGGTCGTGGCGGTCCGTCCGGACGACCGGCCGAAGGCCGACGACTTCGGGATACGGCTGCGTTCCGCCCCGGTGGGCAAGCTGGTCGAGGTCGAACTGCACGATCACACCGACCGGGTCTTCCTGTGCACCGGGCGCGTCGAGCGCGACGCCGCGGACCGCGTCGAACGCATCGAAGGCACCGTGCAGGACGTCACCGAGCAGCGGCTGCTGGAACGCCAGCTGCGCGACGAACGCCGCAAGCTGCACGACGCGCAGCGCGCGGCCCGGCTCGGCACGTGGGAGTGGGACGCCGCGACCGGCGCCACCCAGCTGTCGGAGATGATGCGCGAGATCTGCGGGCAGCTGCCCACCGGCGCCACGACCTACGACGGCTACCTCCAGGGCGTGCACCCGGAGGACCGGGCTCGGGTGGATCAGGCGTGGCAGGGGCTCGCAAGACGATTCGAACCGGTGGAGATCGAGCACCGCTTCGTCCGCAGGGACGGCGCGGTGCGCACCTTGCGGGCGCACGGCGCCGCCATCCGCGACCCCGACGGGCGGCTGGTGCTGGTGGGCACCGCGCAGGACGTCACCGAGCAGCGCACCGCGCTGACCCGGATGGAACGGTCCTCGCAGCGGTTCACCGACCTGGTGGCGGTCACCCCCGTCGGTATCGGCCTGTTCGACCAGGACGAGCACCTGGTGGACGCCAACGACGCGCTCTGCGACCTGCTCGGGTACCGGCTGGAGCAGCTGCGCGGCATGAGCGCGCGGCAGATGACGCACCCGGACGAACGGGATTCGGGGCTGCGCGCGGCGTCCGACGAGATCTCCTCGGCGCGTGCCGGACGGCGGAAAGTGCCGCAGCGGCTGCTGATCCGCTCCGATGGCGAACCCGTGTACTGCGAGCTGCACGTGGCGCTGTCGGTGCAGGACGACGGCACCCGGTTCTGGCTGGTGGTGTTCCAGGACATCACCGAACGCCGCCGTGCCGCGGAGGCGCTGCGGTACCAGGCGACGCACGACGACCTGACCGGGCTGCCGAACCGGGCGGCGGTGAAGCAGCTGCTGGGGCAACTGCTGGGCAGCTCCGATCCGGCCGGGGTGGCGGTGTTGTTCTGCGACATCGACAACTTCAAGCGGGTGAACGATTCACTCGGACACGACGCGGGCGACGAGCTGCTGGTCGCGTTGGCCCGGCGGTTGGAGGGCGGCCTGCCGGAGGGCTGCACGGCGGCCCGGCTGTCCGGGGACGAGTTCCTCATCATCTGCTCCGACATCGCCTCCGTCGGCGGACTCGATTCGCTGGCCACCCGGGTGTCGGGGCTGCTGCGCACGGCGGTGCCGGTGCACGGCCAGCTGATCCGCGTGTCCGCGTCGATCGGGGCCGCGGTGCCCAGCGGCGGCGGATCGGGCGGGGAGGACCTGCTGCGGTTCGCCGACGCGGCGATGTTCGAGGCGAAACGGCGCGGCGCGGGCAAGGTGTCCTTGGCCAGCCCCGCGCTGATGGCCTCCGCGGACCGGCAGCTGCACCTGGAGGGGCAGCTGCGGGAGGCGTTGAACAACGACGGCCTGACCCTGCACTACCAGCCCGTGGTGGGTTCCGACGGCACAGTGCTCACCGCCGAGGCCTTGGTGCGCTGGCCGCATCCGGATCGCGGGCTGCTGAGCCCGGACGCGTTCCTGCCGGTGGCCGAGCAGGGCGACCTGCTGCGGGAATTGGACCGCTGGGTGCTGCGCACCGCGCTGCGGGAGGCGTCGACGTGGCCGACGCCGAACGGGCGCCAAGTCGGCATCGCGGTGAACCTCGCCGGGCTGGTGCCGGGCGGCGCCGACTTCGTGGACGTCGTCGCGGACACCGTCGCCGAATGCGGCCTGGACTGGAACCGGGTGGTCCTGGAACTGGTGGAGACGGCGCTGGTCGACCTGCCGTCGCGCACCAGGCAGGCGATGGGGGAGCTGGTGGCGCGCGGCGTGCGGTTCGCCGTGGACGACTTCGGCACCGGCTACTCGTCGCTGGCCCGGTTGAAGGACCTGCCCGCGCAGATCATCAAGGTGGACCGCCGGTTCGTGGCGGGCGTCGGCGGTGACCCGTCGGACTTCGCGGTGGCGCAGGCCGTGGTGGGCATGGCGCGGGCGATGGGCCGGTTGTGCGTGGCGGAGGGCGTGGAGACGGCCACCCAGTTCCACGTGCTCTCCGGCGTCGGTGTGGACGCCTACCAGGGCTGGTTGTTCTCCAGACCGATGCCGGCGCGCGAGTTCCGAGCCCTGCTGGAAACCGGCCCATTGCCCTTGCTCAACGATCGGTGAGGGGCCTTGGGCTGCTTGGGTGGTCGGGTGGCGGAACCTCAGCTGTCTTCTCGCTGCGGGATCTTTTTCCCTAGTGGCTCCGCCACGAGGGAAAAAGCTGTCCTCGCGAGAAGACAGCTGAGAACCCGCGGGTGATCGGTTTTTTGACGTGGGCTATGTGCTTCGCACATACAGGCACGGCTTCGCCGCGGGGATTCGGCTTCGCCGCAAGGCACGGCTTCGCCGCGAGGCACGGCTTCGCCGGAAGGATTCGGTTTCGCCGCAAGGCACGGCTTCGCCGCGGGGATTCGGCTTCGTCGCTGACAAGGCGCAGATCAAAGAACGAGCTGCGAGGATTTCCAACGTGGACCTCGGCCGTGGCGGTGTCTTCCTCGCGGTGGTGCTCCGCGCGGGTGGAGGAGTGAAATTCGGGGAGCTGATCGGACGGGGCTTCGTTGCTCCCGGATCGTGGGATCTTGCTGTTGAGTGCCGGTAAAAAGATCACGCGGGCGTTGCGGATCATCGCAAGATTCCGGCGTTCGAGTTAGGGTCGGCCAGGTTTGCGGCGGTCGGCAAGTGACTGTCGGTGATCCGAGGGGGCTCGGTTGATCGAGTTCCGGTCCGTGCGCAAGGAATACCCGGGTGGCGCGGTAGCCGTCGACGACGTGGACCTGACGGTCGAGGCGGGCACGATCACCGTGCTGGTCGGTCCTTCCGGCTGCGGCAAGACCACCCTGCTGCGCATGGTCAACCGCATGATCGACCCCACCTCGGGCACGGTGCTCGTGGACGGTCAGGACGTGCGCGAAGCCGACCCGGCGCGACTGCGCCGCGGCATCGGCTACGTCATCCAGCAAGCCGGTCTGTTCCCGCACCGCACCGTGGTCGACAACATCGCCACCGTGCCCCGGCTGTTCCGCGCCTCCCGCCGGGAAACGCGGCAGCGCGCGCAGGAATTGCTGGACCTGGTGGGGCTGCCCGCGTCGCTGGCGGACCGCTACCCGGCGCAGCTCTCCGGTGGCCAGCAGCAGCGCGTCGGAGTGGCGCGGGCACTGGCCGCCGACCCGCCGGTACTGCTGATGGACGAACCGTTCAGCGCCGTCGACCCGGTGGTGCGCGAAGGGCTGCAGGACGAACTGCTGCGGCTGCAAGGCGAACTCGGCAAGACCGTCCTGTTCGTCACCCACGACATCGACGAAGCGGTGAAGCTCGGCGAGAACGTCGCGGTGCTGCGCACCGGGGGGCACGTGGCCCAGTACGCCGCCCCGGACGAGCTGCTCGCCCGGCCCGCCGACGACTTCGTCACCTCGTTCATCGGCCGCGACCGGGGCTACCGCAGGTTGTCGTTCGTGGACGGCGACGGCATCGCGCCCGGCGACGTCGACACGGTCACCCTCGGCGAACGCGCCACCGCCAACGGCTGGGTGCTGGCGCTCGACGGCGACCGCAGGCCGCGCGGCTGGCTGCCGCCGGGGGCCGCGCCCGACGGGCCGGTCACCGAGGACGCGCTGGTCGCGGGAGGTTCGCTGCACACGCGGGGCACGCCGCTTCGCGGGGCGCTCGACGCGGCGCTGTCGGCGCCGTCCGGGCTCGGCGTCGTCGTCGACGAGCACGGTGGCTACGTCGGCGTGGTCGGCGCGCGGCACGTGCTCGACGTCATCGAGGGCGGTCGCGGGGAGCAGCCGTGATCGACGAGCTCACCCACTACTTCTCCAGTCCCAGCAACCGCGAAGTGGTGCTGGAATCGCTGGGCCAGCACATCTACCTGGCGCTGGTGCCGTTGGTGCTGGGCGCGCTGCTGGCGGTTCCCGCCGGGCGGTTCGCGCAGCGGGTGCCGAAGGTGCGGGGAGTGCTGCTGGGCTCGGCGAACATCCTCTACACGATCCCGTCGCTGGCCCTGTTCGTGATCATTCCGGCGCTGATCGGCACCGGGGCGACGGCGTCGATCAACGTGGTCATCGCCCTGACGATCTACAACGCGGCGCTGCTGGCCCGGCCGGTGATGGAGGGGCTGAACTCGGTGCCCGAGCACATCGTCACCGCCGCCACCGCCCTCGGATACCGGCCGCGGCGCCGGTTCTTCGCCGTCGAAGTGCCACTGGCGCTGCCGGTGCTGAGCACCTCGCTGCGAGTGGCCTCGGTCAGCAATGTGAGCCTCGTCAGCGTCGGCGCCCTGATCGGCATCGGCGGACTGGGCCGGTTGTTCACCGACGGATTCCAGCGCGACTACCTGACCCCGATCCTCATCGGGGTGGTGCTGACGCTGCTGCTGGCGATGGCAGGGGACCTGCTGATCGTGGCGCTGCGCAGGCTGTGCACCCCGTGGCAGCGGGCGACCGCGGGGGGACGCTGACATGATCATCACCGAGCTGCTGGCCTGGCTGTCCGACTCGGACAACTGGTTCTCCTCCACGGGGCTGCTGGTGCAGACCCTGTGGCACCTGTACTACTGCGTGCTCTCGGTGCTGGTGGCCTCGATCATCGCGATGCCCATCGGGCTCTGGATCGGGCACACCGGGCGCGGCGGCGCCAGCGTCGTCGTGTTGAGTAACTCGATGCGCGCCCTGCCGACTCTCGGCCTGGTCACCCTTTTTGTGCTGCTCGCGGGCATCGGTGAACTGCCCACCCTCGCCGGACTGGTGATCCTGGCGATTCCCGCGGTGCTCTCCGGCGCCTACGCCGGAGTGCAGAGCGTGCCGAAGGACGTGCGGGACGCGGCGAAAGGCATGGGCATGACGCCGCTGCAGCAGCTGTGGCAGGTGGAACTGCCGAATGCGGCGCCGCTGCTGTTCGGCGGGGTGCGCACCGCCATGCTGCAAGTGGTGGCCACCGCCTCCGTCGCCGCTTACGTGGGCCTCGGCGGGCTGGGCAGCATCCTGCTGGAAGGCATCAAGACCTACTCCTACGGCCAGACCCTCGCGGCGGCGTTGTTCATCGCGCTGCTCGCCGTCCTGCTCGACACGCTGCTGAGCAGGCTCTCGCGCATCCTCACCCCGCGGGGCATCCGGGTGGGACGCCCGGCGGCCGCCGCGAGCGACGCGTGAAGCGCCCGACCTTGTCACTGCTAAGGAAAAGAGAACGGCCGTGAAGCGATGGGGTGCGCTGGCTTTGGCCGGCTTGGCGTTGGCAGGGCTGACCGGCTGCGGCGGGGACCCGTTCCAAGCGGGCAACGGAACGGACGGATCGCTGGTGGTCGGCTCCGCCGACTTCACCGAAAGCGAACTGGTCATGAACATCTACGTGGAGGCGTTGCGCGGCACCGGGGCAGAGGTGGAGACCAAACCGCGCATCGGATCCCGGGAGACCTACGTCAACGCGGTGGCGCAGGGCGAACTGTCGCTCATCCCGGACTACACCGGGAACCTGCTGCAGTACGTCGACGAGAAGGACCCGGCGACGGAGTCGCAGCAGGTTTACGACGCGCTCCGGCAGAAGCTCCCGCCGGGCCTGGACGTGCTGGAGCAGGCGCCCGCGGAGGATTCCGACGTGCTCACGGTGACGAAGGCGACCGCCGACACCGGGATCCGCTCGCTCACCGACCTCGGGCCGCGCTGCGGTGAGTTCGTCCTCGGCGCCCCCGCCGAATGGAAGACCAGGTGGGAACAGCGCATCGCCGAGGTCTACGGCTGCGAGTTCCGCGAGATCCGCAACCTCGAAGCGGGCACCGTGACGGTGGACGCGCTGACCGGCGACACCGTGCAGGTCGCGAACCTGTTCACCACGTCCTCGCAGATCAGCGCGAACGCGCTGGTGCCGCTGGCGGACCCGAGCGACATGTTCCCGGCGCAGCACGTGGTGCCGCTGGCCGGCGAAGGCAAGCTCACCCCGGCGCAGGCCGACGTCGTCAACCGGGCGTCGCGGGCGCTGACCACGGAGAAGCTCACCGAGCTCAACCGGCGCGTGGAGGTCGACAAGGCCAACCCGACCGACGTCGCGCGGGAGTTCATCGCCGAAGCGGGCCTGTGAGCCCTGGAACCGCACCGGTGGCCGTGTCCCGAGGGGCGCGGCCACCGGTGCATTCATTGATCGAATTTTCCGATCAGAAAATATGATTCCCTTTCGGGGTCGCTCGTTGTCGCCGCATCGTGCGAGCAACCGGTCAACGCAGCGTGACACGTTCAGTCGAGGGGCTGTTCGTTGCCCACTTTGGCGCTACTGAAGCTGCTGTAGTCCGGGATCGGTGGGATGGTTTTCTGGCCGATCACCGAGAGGTTCCTGTATTGGACTTCGCCGGGAATCGGTTGAATCCGATTCAGCAACAACGAGGGGAATTTCGCATGCGTACTTCTACTCGCCTCCTTGGTGCGACGGCCGTCGCCGTGGCTCTGCTCGGTGCAGGTTCGACCGCGGCGTTCGCCGGCGGGGACGATGACAAGCCGTCGATCACCAGCGAGTCCGGCGACGGCGGTGCCGGTGGTGCCGGTGGGATCGGCGTGAACGCGATCTGCGGGCTCGGCGTTCTGGGCTCGGGTGAGTGCTCTGCCGCCAACGGTGGCAACGGCGGAGACTCCGACTCCGAGACCGGCGTCGGCAACGAGGGCTGATAGCCCGAACTTTCCGCCGCGGGAAAGAAGTGCCCGGTCCCCTTATCGGAGGGGGCCGGGCACTCTGCTGTGTTCATCTCTCCGTGTGATCGAGATCGGCGAAATGGATAAGTAGATCCCCGCCGGTGACGCTGAGTCGAGGAAATCGTTGGACAGGTGACCGATATGAACTCGGCGGCCACGGCCATTATCCAGATGCTGATCGACGCAGGGTGACACTTGCAACTAAGGGGTTATTTGCGACCCACTTTAGCGCTACTGAAGATGCGGTAACCCGGTGCCGGTGCGATGGTTTTCTCGCCGATCACCGAGAAGTTCGAACCCCGGGCTTCACCGGGAATCGGTTGAATCCGATTCAGCAACAACGAGGGGAATTCCCATGCGCACTTCTACTCGCCTCCTTGGTGCGACGGCCGTCGCCGTGGCTCTGCTCGGTGCCGGTTCCACCGCGGCGTTCGCCGGCGGGGACGACGAAAAGCCGTCGATCACCAGCGAGTCCGGCGACGGCGGTGCCGGCGGCGAAGGCGGCGTCGGCCTGAACCTGCTCTGCGGCATCGGCATTCTGGGTGAGGGCTCGTGCTCCGCCGGCGACGGTGGCACCGGCGGCGACACCGGCTCTGAGACCGGCGTCGGCAACACCGAGGGCTGATAGCCCGAACTTTCCGCCGCGGGAAAGAAGTGCCCGGTCCTCTTTTCGGAGGGGGCCGGGCACATCGCTGTGTTCATCTCTTCCACGTGATCGGAGAAATCGCGACTTCGGGCGATCTCAACGGATCTCCGTCGAACTCAGCGGCGCCCGCCCATTCGACCGCTCAGGTCCTCGGCGGCCCGCCGAACCCGGGCGGCCAGCTCCGGCCAGGTCGCCCCGCAGTCCGCGCGCCCGCCCGGCTCGCACACGTGCCGGAACGTGAGGCTGATCGCCGCCGACGGCCACTGGTCCGCGCCGAACACCGGGCAGGCCACCGACGCGAACTCACCGGTCACATGCCCGTCCTCCACGGCCCAGCCGAGGCGACGCTCCGCGGCCAAGGTGCGGCGCAGCTCCGGCAGCGTCCGCGGCCCCCGCCCGGTGCGACGGGCGAAACCGGTGGGGAACGACGCGCGCACCTGAGCCGCGGGCAGGTGCGCCAGCATCGCCCGGCCCGACGCGGTCAGGTGCGCGGGCAACCGCACCCCGACGTCGGTGATCAGCGTCTGCGGGCGAGACGGCCGCTCTTTGATCAGGTACAGCAGTTCGCCTCCGTGCAGCACCCCGAGGTGCGCGGTGCAGTCCACCTGATCGACCAGCCTGCGCAGCACCGGACCCGCGAGCCGCTCCAGCGGATCATGGCGCAGGTACGCGGAACCGAGCTCGAAAGCCGCGACGCCCAACGCGTACCGGTGCTCCTCGGGCAGCCGCACCACGAAGCCGGCGGCGGTGAGCTCCGCGAGCAAGTGGTAGGTCGACGAACGCGGCAGGTCCAGCTCGCGGGCCAGCGTCGCCGCCGACACCGGCCCGGCCCGGCCCGTCATCGCCGTCAGGATCGCCAGCCCGCGCCGCAACGCGGGCACCTCGCTGCTCGCACCCATACCGGCCCCCGGAGTCTGGAATCTCAGACGGATCCACCCTAACCGGGCTACTGCGTCGGGCCGCGCACGGTGTGACATGGAGGAATGCAACAGGTGCACAAGATCGAGGCGGGGACGCTGACCGTTCGCCAGGTCGTCGACATCGCCCGCGGCGGGGCGACGGTGGAACTGGACGCGGCCACCGAACGCGACATCGACGCCACCCGCAAGCACATCGACGCGCTCGCGGCCGCCGAAGAACCCACCTACGGGGTCTCCACCGGGTTCGGCGCGCTCGCGGTGCGCCACATCCCCGCTGATCGGCGCGCGGCGCTGCAGCAGTCCTTCGTGCGGTCCCACGCGGCCGGTGCGGG
The DNA here is from genome assembly GCF_022828475.1 of Saccharopolyspora gloriosae. Lineage (GTDB taxonomy): Bacteria > Actinomycetota > Actinomycetes > Mycobacteriales > Pseudonocardiaceae > Saccharopolyspora_C > Saccharopolyspora_C gloriosae_A. The sequence goes on from NZ_CP059557.1 coordinate 1,023,797, forward strand.
CTTCGCCGTCGAACCCGAAGTGGTGCGCGCGCTGATGTTGCTGCGGCTGCGCACGATCTCCACCGGCCGCACCGGCGCCCGCCTCGGCACCGCGCGCGCCCTGACCGCGATGCTCAACGCGGGCATCGTGCCCGTGGTGCACGAATACGGCTCCCTGGGCTGCTCCGGTGACCTGGCTCCGCTGGCGGCCGTCGCGCTCGCGCTCACCGGCGAAGGCGACGTGCTCGCCCCCGACGGTTCGACGCGCCCGGCGGCGGACGCCCTCGCCGACGCGGGCATCGAACCGGTCGTGCTCGCCGAGAAGGAAGGGCTGTCGCTGACCAACGGCACCGACGGCATGCTCGGCATGCTGGTGCTGGCCCTGCACGACCTGACCGGCCTGCTGGAGATCGCCGACCTCACCGCGGCGATGAGCGTGGAAGCGCTGCTGGGCACCGATCGGGTCTTCGCCGCCGACCTGCAAGCGCTGCGCCCGCATCCCGGCCAAGCGCGCTCCGCGGCCCGCATCCACCGGTTGCTGGCCGGTTCCGGCATCGTCGCCAGCCACCGCGGACCGGACTGCACCCGGGTGCAGGACGCGTACTCGCTGCGCTGCGCCCCGCAAGTGCACGGATCGGCGGGCGACACCATCGAATTCGCCGAGACCGTGGCCGAACGGGAACTCGCCGCCGCCATCGACAACCCCGTCGTGCTCGACGACGGCCGCGTCGAATCCAACGGCAACTTCCACGGCGCCCCGCTGGCGCACGCCCTCGACTACCTGGCGATCCCGCCGGCCGACGTGGCGAGCATGGCCGAGCGGCGCACCGACCGGATGCTCGACGTAGCCCGCTCGCACGGGCTGCCCGCGTTCCTCGCCGACGATCCCGGCGTGGACTCCGGCCACATGATCGCGCACTACACGCAGGCCGGGGTCGTCGCCGAACTCAAACGCCTCGCCGTGCCCGCCTCCGTGGACTCCATCCCCACCAGCGCGATGCAGGAAGACCACGTGTCGATGGGCTGGGCGGCGGCCCGCAAGCTGCGTCGCGCCGTGGACGGGCTGCGCACCGTGCTGGCGGTCGAACTGCTCACCGCGGCCCGTGCCCTCGACCTGCGCGCCCCGCTCACACCCGCGCCCGCCACCGGCGCCGTGCGTGACCTGCTGCGCACCCGCGTCGCCGGACCGGGACCCGACGCCCACCTGGCGCCGCAGATCGCCGAAGCCGAAGCGCTGCTGCGCTCCGGTGCCGTGAACTCCACCGTGCAACACCACTTGGGAGGCCAGTCATGAGTGCCGGAGCCCGGCCCGTGCGCGCAGCGCGCGGCACCACGTTGACCGCACGTTCCTGGAGCACCGAGGCTCCGCTGCGGATGCTGCAGAACAACCTCGACCCGGAAGTCGCCGAACGGCCCGAAGACCTCGTGGTCTACGGCGGAACGGGCCGCGCCGCGCGGAACTGGGCGAGCTACGACGCCATCGTCGCCGAACTGGGCGCCCTCGCCGAGGACGAGACCTTGCTGGTGCAGTCCGGTAAACCCGTCGGCGTGCTGCGCACCCACGAGTGGGCGCCGCGCGTGCTGCTGGCGAACTCGAACCTGGTGGGCAACTGGGCGAGCTGGCCGGAATACCGCAAGCTCGACGCGCTCGGACTCATGATGTACGGCCAGATGACCGCCGGTTCGTGGATCTACATCGGCACCCAGGGCATCCTGCAGGGCACCTATGAGACGTTCGCGGCCGTCGCCGCGAAACGCTTCGGCGGCAGCCTCGCGGGCACGTTGACGCTGACCGCCGGGCTCGGCGGCATGGGCGGCGCGCAACCGCTGGCGGTGACCATGAACGAAGGAGCCGCGCTCGTCGTCGAATGCGATCCGGAGCGTGCGCGGCGGCGCGTGCGCCACGGCTACCTCGACGTGCTCGCCGACGACCTCGACGACGCCGTCGACCGGGCCGTCGCGGCGAAGAACCAGCGCCGGGCGGTGTCGATCGGCGTCATCGGCAACGCCTGCGAGGTGCTGCCCGAACTGCTGCGCCGCGGCCTGCCCGCTGACATCGTCACCGACCAGACCTCCGCCCACGACCCCCTGTCGTACCTGCCGCGCGGCGTAGAACTCGACGACTGGGCGGATTACGCGGCGAAGAAGCCCGACGAGTTCACCGCCCGCGCCCGCGACTCCATCGCCGAGCACGTCGAAGCCATGGTCGGATTCCTCGACGCGGGCGCCGAGGTCTTCGACTACGGCAATTCGCTGCGGGGCGAAGCGGCCGAAGCCGGCTACGCGCGGGCCTTCGACTACCCGGGGTTCGTGCCCGCCTACCTGCGTCCGCTGTTCTGCGAAGGCAAAGGGCCGTTCCGGTGGGCGGCGCTGTCCGGTGATCCGAAGGACATCGCGGCGACCGACCGGGCGATCCTCGAAGAGTTCGGCGAGGACGAACACCTTGCCCGCTGGATCCGGCTGGCAGGGGAGAAGGTCGCCTTCCAAGGGCTGCCGTCGCGGATCTGCTGGCTCGGCTACGGCGAACGGCACCGGGCGGGGCTGCGGTTCAACGAACTCGTCGCCTCCGGAGAGGTCTCCGCGCCGCTGGTGCTGGGGCGCGACCACCTCGACAGCGGATCCGTCGCCTCGCCGTACCGGGAAACGGAGGGGATGGCCGACGGTTCCGACGCGGTCGCGGACTGGCCGCTGCTCAACGCGCTGGTCAACACCTCGTCCGGGGCGACGTGGGTGTCGGTGCACCAAGGCGGCGGGGTCGGCATGGGGCGCTCGCTGCACGCCGGGCAGGTCACGGTCGCCGACGGCACCGAACTGGCCGCGCGCAAGCTGGAACGGGTCCTCACCAACGACCCCGGCACCGGAGTGCTGCGCCACGCCGACGCCGGTTACGACCGCGCCCGCCGAGTCGCCGACGAACGCGGCCTGCGCATTCCGATCTGAGGCCGACTTGAGTGGCGGGTCGGGCAGCGGAACCTCAGCTGCTCCCTCGCTGCGGGATCGATTTCCCGAGTGGCTCCGCCACGAGGGAAATCGCTGTCCTCGCGAGGAAGCAGCTGAGAACCCGCCGGTGGTCGCTGTTCATCGGCCTCGCCGCTGACAGGACCAGGACTGGAAGATCATTCTGTGGTGGTTCTTGAGAGCGCTGAGGTTCGCGACCCTGAGCAGGACGAGAGCAGAGGCAGCCGGCGGGATCGTGCGGGAGGAGAACCGGATGGGCACCAGTGCGCTGTTGGCGCAGATCGACCAGGTGGGGCGGGATCGGCGACGCGGGGGCTACTCGCGGCACGTGTTCGACGGCGGTGAGCGGGAACTGCGGGAATGGTTCACCGAGCAGGCGCGGGCGCGCGGCCTCGACGTGCACACCGATCGCAACGCGAACCTGTGGGCGTGGTGGGGCGAACCGGACGATCAGGCGATCGTCACCGGCAGCCACCTCGACTCGGTGCCGGGTGGCGGTGCGTTCGACGGCCCGCTCGGTGTCGCCGCCGCGCTGAGCGCCGTGGAATCGTTGCGCGCCAGTGGTTTTCGGCCGCGGCGCCCGATCGCGATCGTGGTGTTCGCCGAGGAGGAAGGCGGTCGGTTCGGGGTGCCGTGCCTGGGTTCGCGACTGCTCAGCGGGACGATCACCCGGGACGCGGCGTGCGCGTTGCGCGACCCAGACGGGGTGACGTTCGCCGAGGCGTTGCGCGACTCAGGCGGTGACCCGGAGCGGGCGGGCGCGGACGAGGCGGCGCTGCGCCGCATCGGGCGGTTCGTGGAACTGCACGTGGAACAGGGCCGCGGCCTGGTGGACCTGGCGCGTCCGGTGGCCGTCGCCTCCTCCATCCTCGCGCACGGCCGGTGGCGATTTCGCTTCCGCGGCCAGGGAAATCACGCCGGAGCGACGCTGCTCGCCGACCGCCGCGACCCGATGCTGCCCGCCGCGCGCGCGGTGCTCGCCGCCAGGGAGAGCGCCGCCGCGCGGGATCAGGCGCGTGCCACCGTCGGCAGGCTCGTGCCCAACCCGGGCGGAACCAATGTCATCGCGTCCACAGTGGACATGTGGTTGGACGCGAGATCCCCCGCGGAAGCGGCCACCCGATCACTCGTGGCGGAACTGTCCGAGCGGGCCGCCGAATACGCCCGCGACGAAGGCTGCGAAGTCGAAGTCACCGAGGAGTCCTACAGCGGCACCGTGCACTTCGACTCCGCACTGCGCGACGAACTGTGCACGGCGCTTGACGACGCGCCGGCGCTGGCCACCGGTGCCGGACACGACGCGGGGGTGCTCTCCGCACGCGTCCCAGCCTCGATGCTGTTCGTCCGCAACCCCACCGGCATCAGCCACGCGCCCGACGAACACGCCGAACCAGCCGACTGCGACGCGGGCGGAGCCGCACTCGCCGACGTGCTCCGGAGGTGGGCCGCATGAGGTACTGGTGCGAACGGGCCTGGCTCGACGACGGCCCCCGACCCGGCGTGCTCATCGAAGTCGACGGCACCCACATCGCCTCGATCACCACCGCCGACTCCCAGCCCCACGGCGCCACGCGACTTCCCGGGCTGGTGCTGCCCGGCCTCGCCAACGCGCACTCCCACGCGTTCCACCGCGCGCTGCGCGGCCGGGCAACCGGCGAAGGCACCTTCTGGAGCTGGCGCGAACAGATGTACGCGGTCGCGGGCAAGCTCGACCCGGACACCTACCGGCGGCTCGCCACCGCCGTCTACACCGAGATGGCGCTCGCCGGCATCACCACCGTCGGCGAATTCCACTACCTGCACCACCCACCGGGCGGCGGCCGCTACGACGACCCGAACGAGATGAGCGCGGCGCTCGCCCAAGCCGCACACGACGCCGGAATCCGGCTCACCCTGCTCGACACGTGCTACCTGACCAGCGGATTCGGCACGCCCGTCGAAGGAGTGCAGCGGCGGTTCTCCGACGGGGACGCGCAAGCATGGGCCGAACGGGCCGAACGGTTCACAGTGGACTGCGCACGAGTGCGGCTCGGCGCCGCGGTGCACTCGGTGCGCGCCGTGCCCCCCGAACAGATCGCCGAGATCGCCGCATGGGCGCACCGCTTCAGCGCGCCCCTGCACGTGCACCTCTCCGAACAGCGCAAGGAGAACGAGGCGTGCCTCGCCGCGCACGGCCGCACCCCTGCGGAACTGCTCGACTCGGCCGGGGCGCTCGGGCCGGACACCACCGCCGTGCACGCCACGCACCTCACCGGCCACGACCTGCGGCTGCTCGGCGGCAGCGGCACCGGAACATGCCTGTGCCCCACGACCGAAGCCGACCTCGGCGACGGCATCGGCCCCGCCCTCGCACTCGACGCGGCGGGCAGCCCGCTGTCCCTCGGCAGCGACGGGCACTCCACCATCGACGTGCTCGCCGAGGCCCACGCCGTCGAATCCGGACAGCGGCTGAGCACCGAACGACGCGGACACTTCGGCGCCGAACGACTGCTGGAGATGGCGAGCACCACCGGCCACCGCGCACTCGGCTGGCTCGACGCCGGGCGCATCGCCCCCGGGCAACGCGCGGACCTCGTCGCCGTCGACCTCAACGGGACGCGGCTCGCGGCGGTTCCGCCGGCCGCGGTACCCGCGGTGGCCCGCGCCGACGACGTCCGGCACGTCATCGCGAACGGCCGCGGCATCGTCCGCGACGGCGAACACGAACACATCCCCGACCCGGGCCGACGGCTCCGGCCGCTGCTGGAGGAACTCCTGTGACCACCGGATTTTCGGCGTCCGGCAAGGCGAACGGCCGCACAGCGCGGTCAGCCGTGACGATCAAGCGTTGAGGACGGGTGAACGATGACATCCACTGTTATCACTGGAATCGGTGAACTGACGACGAACGACGACGAACTCGGCTCGCTCACCGACGCCGCGCTGGTGCTCGCCGACGACCGAATCGCCTGGGCCGGACCGGCCGCGCACGCACCCCCCGCCGACCACGCCGTCGACGTCGAAGGCCGAGCAGTGCTGCCCGGCTGGGTCGACAGCCACACCCACCTGATCTTCGCGGGCGACCGCACCGCCGAATTCACCGCGCGCATGAACGGCGAGCCCTACGCCGCGGGCGGCATCGCCGTCACCGTCGAAGCCACCCGCGCCGCCAGCGACGACGAACTCACCGCGACCCTGCGCCGCCACGTCGCCGAAGCCACCGCCCAAGGCACCACCTGCCTGGAGACCAAAACCGGCTACGGGCTCACCATCGCCGACGAACTCCGCGCCGCTCGCCTCGCCGCCGCCGAAGTCGACGAGGTGACCTTCCTCGGCGCGCACCTCGTCCCGCCCGGCCAAGACGCCGACGACTACGTCGACCTGGTCCGCGGCGACATGCTCGACGCCGTCGCCGAACACGTGCGCTGGTGCGACGTGTTCTGCGAACGCGGCGCGTTCGACGCCGACCAATCCCGGGCAGTGCTGCGCGCCGCCGCCGAACGCGGACTCGGCCTGCGCGTCCACGGCAACCAACTCGGACCCGGCCCCGGCGTGCGGCTCGCCGTGGAACTCGACGCGGCCAGCGTCGACCACTGCACCCACCTCGAACCCGGCGACATCGCCGCCCTCGCCGACTCCGGCACCGTCGCGACACTGCTGCCCGCATGCGACCTGTCCACCCGGCAACCGCTACCACCCGCGCGGGCACTGCTCGACGCCGGAGCCACCGTGGCGCTCGCCTCCAACTGCAACCCCGGCTCCTCCTACACCTCGTCCATGGCGTTCTGCGTCACGACCGCCGTGCTGCAGATGCGGATGACCGTGCCCGAAGCCGTCCGCGCCGCCACCCTCGGCGGAGCGCGCGCACTGCGGCGCGACACCGGTGACGGCGCCGTCGGCGTGCTGCGTCCCGGCGCGCGCGCCGACGTGCACGTGCTTGACGCGCCCAGCGCCTCTTGGCTGGCGTACCGGCCCGGCGTCCCGCTCACCCACGCCGTGTGGCGAGCAGGCACCCGGCAGCGCTGAACCGCGGTGCCGCGAGGAAGGGAACCTTCCTGTCACCGCGGCGAAGAAGGTCGCCCTTCTGCCACCCCGCCGGAATCGCGCGGCCCCGCCGCCGTCCCCGCGAACCGGAGCCCACCACACCGCCGATCACGTGAGGAAGGGAACCTTCCTGTCACCGGTGACAGGAAGGTTCCCTTCCTCGCACCGATGAACGAGCGGCGCCGCCGGGAAAATCGGGGGGCGGATCGACGTGACGAGCGGGGGAGCGGTCAGTCCTCGTCGGTGTCGTCCCGGGCGAGGAAGGTCGCGAGGCGCTCGGTGGCGTCCTCGAAAGTCGGGTTCAGGTCGACGAAGACCCGCATCCGGTCGGCGACCCAAGCCAAGGTCACCTCGTCATCGCCGCGACGCTCCTCGAGCTCTTCGATGCCACGGTCGGTGAAGTACACCGCTTCCTCCTCCATGCGCTTGCCGACGGCCCACGCCGCCGGACCCTGACAGCAAGGGAACCTTACTGTCACCGGTGACAGTAAGGTTCCCTTCCTCGCACCCACCCCCGCGCACAAAAGCGGGCCGCCGGTTCCCGGAGGAACCGACGGCCCGCGAACTACGACGGGATCAGTTGAAGGCGTTCTGCACGACCTCGGCCTGCTCGACGTCGTGGACGGCCTTCAGGCCGGTGGCCGGGGCGGCCATCGGGCGCCGCGACACGCGCTTGAGTCCCTGCAGCCGCTCGGGGAACAGCTCCGGCAGCGCCAAGCCGAGGAACGGCCACGGCCCCTGGTTCGCCGGCTCCTCCTGCGCCCACCGGACATCGGTGGCGTTGGGGTAGCGCTCCAGGATCGCGCCGAGCTTGCGGTGCGGCAGCGGGTACAGCTGCTCCAGCCGCACCACCGCGGTGTCGGTGTGCCCCTGCTTCTCCTTCTCGGCGGCGAGCTCGTAGTAGAGCTTGCCGGAGCAGAACACGATCCGGCGCACCGCCGACGGGTCCGGCTGCGACGGGTCGTCGATCACCGAGGTGAACTTGCCCTCGGTGAAGTCGGCGACGGAGCTCGTCGCGGCCTTCATCCGCAGCATCGACTTCGGCGTGAAGACGACCAGCGGGCGGTGGATGCCGTCCAGCGAGTGCCTGCGCAGCAGGTGGAAGTGGTTCGCCGGGGTCGACGGCAACGCGACCGTCATGGAGCCCTCCGCGCACAGCTGCAGCCAGCGCTCGATGCGCGCCGAGCTGTGGTCCGGCCCCTGGCCTTCGTGGCCGTGCGGGAGCAGCAGCACCACGTCGGAGCGCTGGCCCCACTTGGCCTCACCGGACGAGATGAACTCGTCGATGATCGACTGGGCGCCGTTGAAGAAGTCGCCGAACTGCGCCTCCCACGCCACGAGGGCGTCGGGGTTGGCGACCGAGTAGCCGTACTCGAAGCCCATCGCGGCGAACTCGGACAGCGCCGAGTCGTAGGCGAGGAACTTCGCCTGGTCCTCGGCGAGGTTCAGCAGCGGGGTGTACTCCGACCCGGTCTTGCGGTCGATGAGCACCGAGTGCCGCTGGCCGAAGGTGCCGCGCCGCGAGTCCTGCCCGGTCAGCCGCACCGGGCGGCCTTCCATGGCGAGGGAGCCGAAGGCGAGCAGCTCACCGAAGCCCCAGTCGATCTCGCCCTCGCGGGCCATCTTCGCGCGGCGTTCCAGCACCGGCTTGACCCGCGAGTGCGGGGTGAAGCCCTCGGGCAGGTTCACGTGCGCGTCGGCGATGTGCTCCAGCGTCTCGGACGAGATCGCGGTGATCAGCTTCGTCGGGACCACCTGCTCGGACTCTACTGACGGGCTCGGCTCCGGCGGGTGCTTCTCCAGCTCCCGCACCTCGTTGAAGACGTGTTCGAGCTGGCTGGCGTAGTCCTTGAGCGCCTTCTCGGCCTCTTCGACGGTGATGTCACCGCGGCCGATCAGCGACTCGGTGTAGGTCTTGCGGACGCTGCGCATCTTGTCGATCGCGTCGTACATCGCCGGCTGCGTCATCGACGGGTCGTCGCCCTCGTTGTGCCCGCGGCGGCGGTAGCACACCATGTCGATCACGACGTCCTTGCCGAACTTCTGGCGGTACTCCACGGCGAGCTTCGCGACCCAGACGCAGGCCTCGGGGTCGTCGCCGTTGACGTGGAAGACCGGCGAACCGATCATCTTCGCCACGTCGGTGGAGTACTTGCTCGACCGCGAGTGCTCCGGGGCGGTGGTGTAGCCGACCTGGTTGTTCACGATCACGTGCACGGTGCCGCCGGTGCGGTAGCCGCGCAGCAGCGACAGGTTCAGCGTCTCGGCGACCACGCCCTGACCGGCGAACGCGGCGTCGCCGTGCATCAGCACCGGCAGCACCGTGAAGCCTTCCTGGCCCTTGTCCAGGATGTCCTGCTTGGCGCGGACGATGCCTTCCAGCACCGGGTCCACGGCCTCCAGGTGCGAGGGGTTCGAGGTCAGCGACACCTTGGTCTCGCCGTCGCCGAACATGCGGAAGTACTTGCCCTCCGCGCCCAAGTGGTACTTCACGTCACCGGAACCGTGCGCCTGCCCCGGGTCCAGGTTGCCTTCGAACTCGCGGAAGATCTGCGATATCGGCTTGCCGACGATGTTGGCCAGCACGTTGAGGCGACCGCGGTGCGGCATGCCGATGACGACCTCGTCCAGGTCGGAAGCGGCCGACGAGTCCAGCACCGCGTCCAGCAGCGGCACGACCGTCTCGGCGCCCTCCAGCGAGAAGCGCTTCTGCCCGACGTACTTGGTCTGCAGGAACGTCTCGAACGCCTCGGCGGCGTTGAGCTTCGACAGGATGTACTTCTGCTCGGACTGCTCCGGCTTCTCGTGCGGCTTCTCGACCCGGTTCTGCAGCCAGTCGCGCTCGTCCGGCTCGAGGATGTGCATGTACTCGACGCCGACGGTGCGGCAGTACGAGTCGCGCAGCACGCCGAGCACGTCGCGCAGCGTCATGCGCTCCTTGCCCGCGAAGCCGCCGACCGCGAACTCCCGGTCCAGGTCCCACAGCGTGAGGCTGTGCGAGAGGACGTCGAGGTCCTCGTGCCTGCGCTGCCGGTAGTTCAGCGGGTCGATGTCGGCCATCAGGTGACCGCGGGTGCGGTAGGCGTCGATCAGCTCCAGGACCCGCGCGGTCTTGTCGACGGCGCCTTCCGGGATGTCCTGGGTCCAGCGGATCGGCTCGTACGGGATGCGCAGCGACGAGAAGATCTCGTCGAAGAACCCGTCCTCGCCCAGCAGCAGCTGGTGCACCTTGCGCAGGAAGTCACCGGACTCGGCGCCCTGGATGACCCGGTGGTCGTAGGTGGAGGTCAGCGTGACGATCTTGCTGATGCCCATCTCGACCAGCGCCCGCTCCGAGGCGCCCTGGAACTCCGCCGGGTAGTCCATCGCCCCGACGCCGATGATCGCCGACTGGCCCTTGGTCAGCCGCGGCACCGAGTGGTTCGTGCCCGAGGGACCCGGGTTGGTCAGCGAGAACGTGGTTCCCGAGAAGTCGTCCGCGGTCAGCCCACCGGTGCGGGCCTTGCGGATGATCTCCTCGTAGGCCTGCCAGAACTGCTGGAAGGTCATCTCTTCGCAGCCCTTGATGGAGGCCACGACGAGGTTGCGCGACCCGTCCTTGCCGGGCTGGTCGATCGCGAGACCGAGGTTCACGTGCTCCGGGGTGATCGCCGCGGGCTTGCCCTTGGCGTCCTCCCCGTAGTGGCGGTTCATGTTCGGGAAGTCCCGCATCGCCCGCACCAGCGCATAGCCGATGAGGTGCGTGAACGAGACCTTGCCGCCCTTGTTCCGCTTGAGGTGATTGTTGATCACGATGCGGTTGTCGAACAGCAGCTTCGCCGGTACCGCGCGCACGCTCGTCGCGGTCGGCACCGTCAGCGACTGCTCCATGTTCTTGGCGATCGCCGCGGCCGCGCCGCGCAGCGGCTTCGACTCCTCGCCCGCACCCGCGCTCTTCACCGGAGCGGCCTTGGCGGCCTGCTGCGGAGAGGGCTTCGGTTCGGCCGATTTGGCCGGCTTCGCCGCGGGAGGCTGCGCTGGGGCGGCCGGGCGGGCCTGCCCGTTGCCTTCGCTGCGCGTGGCCGTCGCGGTCGCGTTTCCCGACACCGTCGTCGTGGTCGATCCGGCTCCGGACGCGGCTGCGGAGTTGTCAGCGGCTACCGAAACCGAGGTCGCCTGCCCCGGCTTGTAGTCGGCGAAGAACTCGTGCCACGCGGAGTCCACCGACGTGGGATCTTGGAGGTACTGCTCGTACATCTCCTCGATCAACCACTCGTTGGGGCCGAACTGTGACGCAGGGCTGCTGCTGGACACGGCTGGCGTTCGCCTCGATCCATCTGCTCGTGATGTACACACTCAAGTACCAGGCTAGCGGTCCGATTAGTGCGATTGGCACACAGTGCGGACCTGGTGGTGAAGAGCTCGGTCACAGGATCGATCAGGAAGGTTTCCCACCAGGCAAACCTGACCCGTTCGGGTGTCGTTGACGATCACTGAATCCCGTAACATGCGCCGACTCTCCACCGGGGTTCCCAGTAGCTTTCCGGCCTGTTTGTCGTGCGCGAGTACTACAACGTTTCGGTGACAAGCAGTGTTCCCGCCTTGCGGGATGACCAGGTCCGTTGTGCGGGAACCGGTGACGCGGCGTGTCCGTGTTGGCCGGTTCGGTGAGCTACCGATCAGGGGGAGGCGCGGATCGGATCATGCGCTGCGTCACCGTCCGCCGCGGCCTCCTCGGCGAGGTGATCACCGGCCCGCCACAGCCGCGCGTAATGGCCGTCGAGCTCCATCAGTTCCGAGTGCGTGCCGTCCTCCACGATCCGGCCACCGTCGATCACCACGATCCGGTCCGCCCGGGCCGCCGTGCCCAACCGGTGCGCCACCACGAACGTGGTCCGGCGGGCGGCCACCCGATCACTCGCCGACACCACCAGTGATTCCGTGGCCGGATCCAGCGCCGCCGTCGCCTCGTCCAGCAACAGCAGATCCGGCCGGACCAACTCCGCGCGAGCCAACGCCACCAGCTGACGCTGCCCCGCCGACAGCTCCCGGCCGCGCTCGCCCACCTCCTGGCGGAAACCGCGCCGCAGCATCGTGATGCCCGGCAACGCGCCCACATCGCGTGCCGCCCGCTCCACATCGGCCTCCGTCGCAGACGGATCGCCATAAGAAATGTTCGACGCGACGTCCCCGGCGAACAGGTAGCCCTCCTGCGGCACCACCGCCAACCGGTGGTGATAGCCGGTGAGGTCGTAATCCCGCACGTCCACCCCGTCGACCAGCACCGCGCCGTCGGTGGCGTCGTAGAACCGGGCCAGCAGCTTCACCAGCGTCGACTTGCCCGCACCCGTCGACCCCACCAACGCCACCGTGGTGCCCGGATCGACCTTCAGCGTCACATCGCGCAACGCGGGCCGGTCCGTGCCCGGATAGCGAAACGACACCGCACGCAGTTCGACCTCACCGGCGAACCGGCCCGGAACCGGGAGCGGCTCCGCCGCCGCGGGCACCGACGTGGGGGTGCGCAGCAGATCACCGATGCGGCGCAACCCGACCCGAGCCTGCTGGTAAGCGTCGAACACGCCCGACAACTGCTGCACCGGGGAGAAGAACATGCCCAGGTACAGCAAGAACGCCACCAGCACACCGGCGGTCATCTCACCGGACGCCACCCGCGTCGCGCCCACACCCAGCACCACGGCCTGCGCCAGCTCCGAGAGCAACGCCGTGAACGGAAAGTACGTGGCGATGTAGAACTGCGCGCGCAGCCGCGACCGGCGGTACGCGTCGCTGCGCTGCGCGAACAACTTCGCCGAATGGCGCTCGCGGCGATGCGCCTGCGCCACCCGCAGCCCGGACAGGTTCTCCTGCAGATCCGCGTTCACCGTGCTGACCCGCTCCCGCGCCTCGGCGTACGCCGTCGACGACACCCGCCGGAAGATCACGGTGGCGATGATCAGCGGCGGCAGCACCGCCAGCGCCACCAACGCCAACGACAGGTTCGTGACCAGCAGCGCGACCGCGATCCCGACGATGGTGAACAGGCTCACCACTGCCGTGGCCAGCCCCGTCTGCAAGAACGAGGACAACGCGTCCACGTCGGTGGTCATCCGCGTCATGATCCGGCCCGCGAGCTCGCGTTCGTAGTAGTCCAGCCCGAGCCGCTGCAGGTGCGCGTAGCTGCGCACCCGCAGCAAGTACAGCAACGTCTCGCCGGTGCGGGCCGTCACCACCGTCTGCACCTTGATCACCAGCCAGCTGACCAGCACGATCACGCCGCCGACCGCGGTGACCAGCCACAACGTCCCGGTGTTGCCCGCGCCGACGCCGCCGTCCACGCCGTGGCGCACCAGCGACGGCAACGCGATCGACCCCAGCGCGTCCGCCGCGACCAGCAGCACCGTCAACGCCAGACCCCAGCGGATCGGCCGCAGCAACTTGGCCAGCCGGAACCCCGGATCCGGCGCCGTCGCATCCACCCCAGGAAGCCGAGGCTCACCCGTGGCGGCCGGAAGCCGGCTCAGCCCCTCCGCCAACTCCGGAGTGAGCGGAGTGGCGGTGCCCCCGCCGCCTCCGCGCGTGCCGCGCGTGCCGCCTGCGGGCACCACCGCACGCGGCTCCGGCTCCGACCGCTCCGACGGCCACAGCTCCGGTGTCGTCGAGGCGTCGGATTCGCTCGCATCGGGTCCACCGGCGCTGGCAGTGTCGATCGACTCGCCCGGCCCCGCCAGCAACGAGCGGAACAAGCCGCACCGCCGCTCCAGCTCCTCCCGCGTACCCACATCGACGACCCGGCCCGCATCGAGCACCGCGACCCGGTCCGCCAACGCCAGCGTCGACCGGCGATGCGCGATCAACAACGTCGTGCGCAGGGCCGTCACCGACCGCAACGTGTCATGAATGGCGGCCTCCGTGGCCGGATCCACCGCCGACGTCGCATCGTCGAGCACCAGGATCCGCGGATCCGACAGCAACGCCCGCGCCAACGCCACCCGCTGCCGCTGCCCGCCGGACAACGTCAACCCGCGCTCGCCGACCGTTGTCGCGTACCCGTCCGGCAACGCCGAGATGAACCCGTGCGCCTCCGCCGCCCGCGCCGCCGCGACCACCTCGGCCTCCGACGCGTCCGGCCGCCCGTAGGCGATGTTGCCGTGGATCGTGTCCGAGAACAGGAACGCCTCCTCGAACACCACCCCCACCGCCGAGCGCAACGACTCCAACCGCACATCGCGCACATCGAAATCCGCTTCGTCATCGGCAGGCCCGATCCGCACCGAGCCCTGCTGCACGTCGTAGAAGCGCGGCAACAGCAACGACACCGTCGACTTGCCGGAACCCGCCGGACCCACCAACGCCACCGTCTCGCCCGGCTCCACCCGCAACGACACGTCCCGCAACACCTGCTGATCACGGGTGTAGCCGAAACCCGCGCCGTCCAGCCGCACCTGCAGCGGGACCTCCGGCAGATCCACCGCACCCGGCCGGTCGCGCACATCCGGGCGGGAATCGATCAGGTCCGTGATCCGCTCCATGCCCGCGCGCGTCAACTGGCCCTGCACCAGCACGCTCGCCATCATCCGAGCCGGGCCGCCCAGCATCGCCACGTACGCGGCGAACGCCACGAAGGTGCCGAGCCCCACCTGCCCGTGCAACGCCATCCAGCCGCCGAGACCCAGCACCCCGACCTGCCCCGCCGCGGGCAGCACCGACAAGCTCGCCTGCGGGAACGACGTCATCCGCGCCGTGCGCAGCCGTTCCGCGAACAACCGCCGCGCCCCCGACTCCAGCCGGGCGACCTCACGCGACTCCTGCCCGAAGCCCTTCACCACCCGGACGCCGGCGACCGTCTCCTCGACGTGCTGCGCGATGTCCGCCGCCCGCTGCTGAGCCGACCACGTCGCCGGGAACAACCGTTTCTTGCTGCGCGCCGACACCATCCCGATCAACGGCACCACCACCAAGATGACCAGCGTCAACATCGGTGACAGCCACAGCATCGCGGCCAGCGCGAACACCATCAGCACCACCGTGCCCGCAGCCAGCGGCACCATCGACAGCAACGCGTTCACCAGCTGCAAGTCGCTGATCGCCCGCGAAGCCACCTGGCCCGTGCGCAGCGCGTCCTGCTTACCGCCGTCCAGCCGCTGCACCGAACCGAACACCGCGCGCCGCAGATCGTGCTGCACGTCCAACGCCAACCGGCCCGCCGAATAGCGCCGCACGAACGCCGCGCCGAACCGGAACAGCCCCAGTCCCGCCAACGCCGTTGCCAGCCACCACAGCCGGCTCGTGTCGCCCCCGACCGCGTCGTCCACCGCCGCCTTCGTGATCAGCGGGACCAACGCCTCCAACCCCACCGCCGCCACCGACGCCCCCATCGCCAGCAGCACCGCGACCGGATGCCGCCAGCAAGCGGCGGACAAACGACGGATCCAACCGGGCCTGAGACATTCGCTGTCGGAGTCGCTCACCAATCCAGCCTAGGTCCCACCCCCGACGCTCCGGGCAGCTCAGCGACGTGCACCACGCCGCCGTGCAGAAGCGAGCAAGGGAACCTTCCTGTCACCGGCGCGAGCAGGGGAACCTTCCTGTCACGCCGAGCCCGGAACGCCGCGGCGCGCTCAGCGTGAGGAAGGGAACCTTCCTGCCAACAGCGCGAGCAAGGGAACCTTCCTGTCACCCGGCATCCGAATCGGCTGCGCCACGCAGTGAGCTGAGGCCGACCGTCCCCACGGGTCCCGGACGCGAAGAAGGGAACCTTCCTGCCACCGGCGGCAGAAAGGTTCCCTTCCTCATCGAACGCCCCGCGGCGCCTCAGGTGATGTCGCGGCGGTTGCTGAAGTACCAGCCGCCGAGGATGAACAGCGCGGCGTATCCCGCGAAGGTCAGCAGGCTCAGCCACCACGGATGCGCGTAGGAACCGCCGAAAACGAAGTGCAGCACGTCGAAGAAGCCCTGCGGCACGAACTGCTCGTCGGCGCCGGTGGTGGCCGTGATGAAGATCGGCACGGCGAGGTTGCCGACGATCCCGCTGCCCGCCGCACCCGGCAGATAGGCGCTCACGCCCGACGCGTCGGAGCCGATCAGGAACAGATCGACGACGAACTCGAACACGAACTTGTACACCAGCAACACGATGATCACGATCACCGGATTGGCGACGACCGCGCCGAAACCGACACCGAGCAATGTCCACAGCACCATCGCCAGCAACCCGGCCGCGCACACGATGAACCAGTCGGCGCCGTCGCCGAACCCGTCGAGCCCGGCGCCGGCCAGGGCACCGAGGCTGGCGGAGATCACGTTGGCCAGTCCGTAGAGCAACCCGAGGTTCGTGTAGGCGATCAGCTTCGCGCCGAGCACCGCGCCTCGCGGATTACCGGTGAGATACGTCGTGGTGATGCTCTTGTTCCGGTATTCCCCCGCGAACGCCAGCGCCCCCAGCAGGCCTGCGAAGATCGTGCTGAAATTCGTCGACATCGACATGGTCAGCAGGCCCAGCGGCAGCGGCCGCCCGAGTTCCTGCTCGACCGAGGACATGTAGCCGAAACCGGTGCCCAGCCAGCTCGCGCCGAAGCTGAGCAGCACCACCGGGATGAGCAGCGCCCACCACAGGTTGGTCGTGAAGATCTTCCGGAACTCGGATTTGACCAGGCCGTCCATCAGGCTCCACCACCGAATCCGCCGTGCTGCTCGTACGGGTTGTGACCGCCGCCCGGCGGCCCCCAGCCACCTGAGCCGGGCGGTTGCGGCACGCCCGCGGACGAATAGGGGCCGCCGACGTACTGGCCGCTGGTGAGCTGGAAGAACAGCCGCTCCAGGTCGACCTGCTCCTCCTGCATCCCGTAGACCGCGACCCCGGCCTGCAAGGCCAGCTCGGCGACCGACCGCGAGTCGGAGCCGGTGACGGCGATCCGGCCGTCCGGGACGAGCTCCACGGCGAGTCCCGCGGCCTGCAAAGCGGTCACCAAGGTGTTGGCATCACCGGCCTGTACGAGCACCCGGCTGCGCTGCTGCGCGCGCAACTGGTCGAGGTCGCCGTTGTAGACGCACTGGCCGCGGCTGACGATCACCACGTGGTCGACGGTGTGCTCCATCTCGCGCAGCAGGTGACTGGAGACCAGCACCGTGCGCCCGGATGCCGCGAAGGACCTCAAGAAGCTGCGCAGCCACGCGATGCCTTCGGGGTCGAGCCCGTTGGCCGGTTCGTCGAGGATCAGCACTTGCGGATCACCGAGCAGCGCCGTCGCCAGCGCCAGCCGCTGCCGCATGCCCAGTGAGAAACCACCGGCTCCGCGATCGGCGGCATTGCTCAACCCGACGAGGTCCAACGCTTGGTCGACCTGCTGGTCGGGCACGTTCATCGCCGCCGAATAGCAGCGCAGGTGGTTGCGGGCGGTGCGCGACGGGTGGAAGCTCTGCGCCTCCAGCACCGCGCCCACCACCGTGGCGGGGTTGCGCAGGCGGTTGAACGGAACGCCGTTGACGGTGGCCGCCCCCGACGTCGGGTTCACCAGCCCCAGCACCATGCGCAACGTGGTCGTCTTACCGGATCCGTTCGGGCCGAGGAACCCGGTCACCACACCGGGATGAACGGCGAAGCTGAGATCTTGGACCGCGCTGACCGGCCCGAAGTTCTTGCTCAGGTTCTGCACCAGGATCCGGCCACTGCCGTCGTGCACACGCTCCTCCATCGTCGCTCGGCCCCGCCGGGGTGCCGTGAGCGCGAACGCGGACGATCACGCTCGGGCGCGGGGCGGTCCCATCCTGCCTGACCGGCCCACGTCGTTCGGGAGGAGTGCGGAAATCAGCCGCAGCCGTACTGCGGCCACGCGATCGGCCGTTCCGGCACCGGTGACCGGGGCGCCGGAGCGTGACCGGATTCCGGCGTCTCGTCGAGCTGGAGACGATGGTGGTGGCGGGCAGGGGCAGTGGAGTCGTCGCGGGCCGGTTGAGGAGTTCCCGGCCACTCGGATCGTCCCTCGCCATCGTGTTCGATGGCCGGGTCGATCGGTTCAGGCTCCGAGGGAGCCCCTCGGTCGCCGATGAGCCCGCGGTGCACCAGCAGCCATGATTCGCAGGGCCAACTCCGGCTGCGCACCCCACCGGAACAGGCCGGGCACTTCCCATCGGGGTCCGGGTGATGAGCGGTGAGCAGTGCCCGGAGCCCGTCGGTGAGGCGGTGCAGTTCGGACCTGGCGACCGGTAACAGTGCTTCGGTGCCGCCGTCGGTGGCCACCCGATCAAGTCGGGCCAGCCGATCCAGCACCGCCTCCCGCATCCTCGCGTCGTTCAACGGGTCTCCCCACGTCGTTCGGGCACAGCGCCGCGACCGGTGCGGGACGCGGGGTGCAGGCAGGCCCGCGTCGAGGACCGCCACCGATCTTCGCGACTTCGCGCATACCCATCGGCAGTTCGCCGGACGAGCTGCACCGAACTCACCTGGTCGAGTGGGCCGTCCAGGTCGAAGTGGGCCTGGGGTGGTCACGTTGCGCACGTCGGAAATCAGGCGTTCGTGTCTTATACTGGGATCCGGCAGCCTGCTCCCGGTGACCCCCAGACCGGTTGAGCGGGCTGCCCCTTACATCGTCCGGGCAGCATCCCCTCGACGGGTGAATTTTTGATCGTGGTGCGGCGCCTTTCCCGAATCGTGGGCGGCAGGCGCGTGGATCAGACCAGGACCGTGTCCGGACTCGTGCTCGGCAGCCCATGGGCTTGCGCCACCGCATCGCTCACCAGCAGGCCGCCGTGCGTGTTCAGCCCGGCCGCCAGCGACGCGTCGGAACGGCACGCGGCCCGCCAACCGCGATCGGCGATGCGCAGCACGTACGGCAGAGTCACATTCGTCAAGGCGTGCGTTGAAGTGTTCGGCACCGCGCCCGGCATGTTCGCCACGCAGTAGAACACCGATTCGCGCACCCGATACGTCGGATCGTCGTGCGTCGTGGGGCGTGAATCGGCGAAACACCCACCCTGATCGATCGCGATGTCCACCAGGACGCTGCCCGGTTTCAGCTGCGCCACCAACTCGTTCGACACCAGTTTCGGCGCCTTCGCACCGGGGATCAGGACCGCGCCGATCACCAGGTCCGCCGAGCGCACCGCCGACTCCACGGTGTATCCGTTCGACGCCACGGTGCGGATGGTGCCCCGGTAATCGCGGTCGATCTCCCGCAGCTTGTCGACGTTGGTGTCCAGCAGTTCCACCTCGGCGCCCATGCCCAGTGCGACGCGCGCAGCGTTCAGGCCCGCCACACCACCGCCGATGACCACCACGCGCGCAGGCGGCACTCCCGGAACACCGCCGGGCAGCACCCCGCGGCCGCCGTGCGGGCGCAGCAGCGCGTACGCGCCCACCTGCGGAGCCAGCCTGCCCGCCACCTCGCTCATCGGTGCCAGCAGCGGCAGCCCGCCGCTCGCGGTCTGCACCGTTTCGTACGCGAGTCCCGTGACCTCGGCGCGCAGCAACTCGTTCGTCAGCTCCGCGGAGGCCGCCAGGTGCAGATAGGTGAACAGGACCTGCCCGGGACGAAGGCGGGGGAATTCCTCCCGGGTCGGTTCCTTCACCTTCAGCACGAGCTCGCCCGCGGACCACGCCTCGTCGGCCGTCGCCACGATCGTCGCCCCGGCCGCGACGTAGTCCTCGTCTGGAATCGACGAACCTGCGCCCGCCTGCGCCTCCACGAACACTTCATGCCCGCGCGCCCGCAACTCGTGCACCCCGGCAGGCGTGCACGCCACTCGGTACTCGTGGTTCTTGATCTCCCGCGGAACCGCGACCCTCACCGGCTACCCCTCCCCGTCACCTGGAGCTCCACTGCATCGTCCGCCCAGAACCCGCTGCCCCGCACGCCTGCCGGTCATGCGAGGAAGGGAACCTTTCTGCCACCGGTGACAGGAAGGTTCCCTTCCTCGCACCGATCCGGCGCTCAGGCCGGGGGCCAGGTGAAGGTGGCGAGGGCGCCTGCGGGCAGCGCGTAGTCGAAGTTCCGGCCCTGCCAGGACACGGTGATCGGCCGCTCATCGCCGCCGGAGTTGAGCGCGATCAGCGCGGTGGAACCGTCCGGATTGCGGAACGCGACGTTGTGCACGCCCTCGAGCTCGTTCGACCCGATCCGGACCGCGCCGGGGCGCACGAACTTGCTGGCGTGCCCGAGCACGTAGTACTCGGCGTTGTAGCCGACCTCGCCGGTGTTGTTGTCGACGGTGGTCACGCCGGTGCAGTCGGAGCACGCGCCGTCCATCACCGGACCGTGATCCGCATCCAGTGCCACATTCCACAGCAGGACGCTCTTCGCCCAGTTGCGAGTGCCGCCGATGATCAGGTTGCTCGCCTGCCAGGTCAACGTGTCGCCGAAGGTGGCCGCCGGGTCGGAGGACTCGGTGCCGGAGCATTCGGTGAGGTGGATCTCGGCGTCCGGGTGCGCGTCGCGCACCGCGCTCTGCGCGTCGGGTGTGCCGCCGTAGCAGTGGAAGGCGGCGCCGTCCACGTACTTCGCGGCGTTGCCGTCGCCGAGCACGCGGTTCGGGTAGTCGGTGTCGTCCCAGTTGTGGTCGTAGGCCAAGACCTTCGTGTCCAGGCCCGCTTGTTCCAGCTTCGGTCCGAGGTCGTTGCCGATGAACGCGGCCTGGTCGTCCGGGGCCATCGGACTGCCGGGGTACGAAGGCGGATCGTTCAACGGTTCGTTCTGCGGCGTCAGCGAGTCGACGGGGACGCCGGCCTGCTCATAAGCCTGCACGAACCGGACGAGGTAGTCGGCGAAAACCTGGTAGTTCTGCGCCGGAAGTTCGCCGCCGACCATGGAACCGTTGGATTTCATCCACGCGGGCGCACTCCACGGACTCGCCACCACGTTCAATTCCGGTGCGGATTCCTTCGCTCGTCGAAGAAGCGGAAGAATGTCGGCCTCGTCGTGGGCGATCGAGAATTGAGAAAGATCGTAGTCGCTCTCACCTGCGGGCACGTCGTCATAGCTGTAGGTCGAACGCGCGAAATCCGAGGCGCCGACGACTTGCCGCAACGCGGTCAGGCCGATTCCGTTTTCCGCGTCGAACAGCCGGGACATGATCTCGTCGCGCCGCGGTGAGTTGTTCACCAGCCACGCCGAGGAGTCGGTCAGGGCGGCTCCGAACCCGTCGATGGCCTGATAGGTCGTCGCGGGATCCACGGTGATCGTCTGGTTCCCGCCGCCCGAGCCGAACTCCGCGTCGGGCTGGCGGGCGAGCTTGCTCTGGCCGTCCTTCGTGCTCAGCCAGATGCCGACCGCCGGTGCCGCCTGCGCGGGCGGGGCCAGCGCCACTCCGGTGCTGAGGATGATCGCCGAGAGCACCAGCGCAGCCGTCCTCCTGCCGCGAGGCATCAACGCCGTGGCGCGTGTCCTGTGATCCGACATGCGCTCAGGGTCGTCCAGCCGATCTCACCCGGGTAGCTCCATTCGGCGGCAACCCGCGCCCGGGTGATGCGAGGAAGGGAACCTTCCTGTCACCGGTGACAGGAAGGTTCCCTTCCTCGCGGTATCCGTGTGATCCGCAGCGGTGGGCATTGACACTGGCGGGTGCCCGTTTATCGTTGCTGGGCACGCCGACAAATGCATATGCCGCAGATCCCGGGCGGGAGAGACCCTGCATCGACAGGGCGCCGAAGGAGCAAACACTCCCTGCAAACTCTCAGGCACCCATGACCGTTCGGGCGAGGCGACTCTGGAAAGCGTGCGCTCCGGCGCCGCACCCACGGTGCAAACCGCGAACGCGGTGAAGCTCTCAGGTTCCGCAACAGAGGGGGAGGCCCACGAACCGGGCACACCTGTGCCCACGATGGTGAGGAGCCTCCATGTCCCTGCCCGAGCAGCTGCGCTACACCGAGGAACACGAGTGGATCGAAGACCGGGGTGACCTGGTCCGCATCGGCATCACGCCGTTCGCCGCCGAAGCGCTCGGCGACATCGTGTACGTGCAGCTCCCCGAGGTGGGCGAGCGGATCGAATCGGGTCAGTCCTGCGGCGAGCTGGAATCGACGAAATCGGTCAGCGATCTGTACGCGCCCGTGACCGGCGAGGTCGTGGCGACCAACGAGGCGGCCGCGGACGACCCGGCGGTGGTCAACACGGACCCGTTCGGCGCGGGATGGCTTCTCGAAGTGCGTGTGGAGCAGACCGGTGCTGTGCTCACGGCCCAGGAATACGCCCAGTTGACCGGTGGTGAGTAAGCCGGGCTGAGGGGGACGGAGCTGTGACGATCAGCGTCTTTGACCTCTTCTCAGTGGGCATCGGGCCGTCGAGTTCGCACACCGTCGGTCCGATGCGGGCGGCCGGGATGTTCACGGCACGGTTGCGCACCGACGGTCTGCTCGGTGAGGTCACCAGGGTGAAGGCCGAGTTGTTCGGTTCGCTCGGAGCGACGGGACACGGCCATGGCAGCCCGAAAGCGGTGCTGCTCGGGCTCGAAGGGCACGATCCGGAGACGGTGGACCCGGCGGCCGTCGAGCATCGGGCGGATGCGATCCGGGCCGGCGGCCGGTTGTTGCTGGCGGGTGAGCACGACGTCGGGTTCTCCGTCGACCGTGATCTCGTGATGCATCGGCGGAAATCGTTGCCGCTGCATCCGAACGGAATGAGGTTCACCGCTTTCGGTGCTTCCGGCGAGTTGCGTGCCGCGGTGTTCTATTCCGTCGGTGGCGGTTTTGTCGTGGACGATGACGCGACCGGGGCGGATCGGATCAAACCGGACGAGACCGTGGTTCGACACCCGTTCCGCACCGGTCAGGAATTGCTCGCGCGAGTGGCAGAGTCCGGATCGCGGATCAGCGATGTCATGTTCGAGAACGAACTGTCGTGGCGTTCCGCTGAAGAAATCCGTGCCCGGCTCTTGCATATCTGGGATGTGATGCGCGAATGCGTCGACAACGGGTGCGGCAATGATGGTGTGCTGCCCGGCGGTTTGAAGGTGAACCGGCGTGCCGCGGCACTGCGGGCGAGTTTGACCGAGCAGGACGACCCGATGGAGTGGCTCACCCTGTTCGCGCTCGCGGTCAACGAGGAGAACGCGGCGGGCGGCCGGGTGGTCACCGCGCCCACCAACGGTGCTGCGGGCATCGTTCCCGCGGTGCTGCACTACTACGTTCGTTTCGTCCCCGGAGCCGGTGCGGACGGCGTGGTCCGGTTCCTGCTGGCGGCAGGGGCGATCGGCGTGCTGTTCAAGGAGAACGCGTCGATTTCGGGTGCCGAGGTCGGATGCCAGGGCGAGGTCGGGTCGGCGTGCTCGATGGCCGCCGCGGGGCTCGCCGAGGCGCTCGGCGCGACACCGTGGCAGGTCGAGAACGCCGCCGAGATCGCGATGGAGCACAACCTCGGTCTCACCTGCGATCCCATCGGCGGCCTGGTGCAGATTCCGTGCATCGAGCGCAACGCGGTCGCCTCGGTGAAGGCCGTCACCGCCGCGCGGATGGCACTGCGTGGCAACGGCAGCCACATCGTCTCGCTCGACAAGGTGATCAAGACCATGCGGGACACCGGCCGTGACATGAAGGCCAAGTACAAGGAGACCGCCCGCGGCGGCCTCGCGGTCAACGTCATCGAGTGCTGATCCCGCCGGCCGAAGCGCCGGCCGAGTCCGCGCGGGTGAGGCGTGGAAGGGAACCTTCCTGTCATCTGCGCGAGGAAGGGAACCTTCCTGTCACGGTGCGCTCGGCTCGCGGTCGTCGTCGCGGCCCGTTGTGGTGAGCTGGTGGTCCGGGTGGCCGCGTGTGTCCGCAGGCGTGGCGTCGGCGGGTGTCGGCACCGGATGGCAGGAAGGCTCCCTTCCTCGCATTGAGTTGTGCACAACCAAGTTGCGCACAACTCAAATCACGGTTAGCGTTGATCTCGTGCAGGAGGCGGGATGAGTTCGGACTCGGTGCTGTCGCTGGATCGGCAGGTGTGCTTCGCGCTCTACAGCGCGTCGCGCTCGTTCACCAACCTGTATCGGCCGTTCCTCGACGAGCTGGGGCTGACCTACCCGCAGTACCTCGTGATGTTGGTGCTCTGGGAACGCGATGCGCTGGCGGTCAAGGACCTCGGGGTGACGCTTCGGCTCGACTCCGGAACGTTGTCGCCGTTGTTGAAGCGGCTCGAAGCAGGTGGCCTGGTGGCGCGGCGGCGCAGCGCTCGGGACGAGCGGTCCGTGGAGGTCGGTCTGACCGACGCGGGCCGTGAACTGGAGCAACCGGCGTCGGCCATTCCGCAGCGGCTCCTCGCCGCGAGCGGCATGCGGCTCGACGAAGTGCTGGACCTGCGTTCGACGCTCGAACGGCTCACGGCGAACGTGGACGAGGCGGCGGAGCGAGCTCGAACCGCGGTGGCGGCGGGCATTCCCATCACCGACGAACTCCTGCGCGGGACCACGACACAAGGAGATTGAGATGGCAGCGCTGTACACGGCCGAGGCGACCGCGACCGGCGAGGGCAGGGGCGGTCGTACCCGGTCATCCGATGGTGTGCTCGATCTGGACCTCGCGGTGCCCCGCGAAATGGGCGGCCCCGGCGGGGACTCGACGAACCCGGAGCAATTGTTCGCCGCCGGCTATGCCGCGTGCTTCCACAGCGCACTGCAGCTGGTGGCACGCAAGGCCAAGGCCGACATCGCCGACTCCTCGGTGACCGCCCAGGTCGGGATCGGCAGCAACGGCTCGGGTGGATACGGCCTGAACATCACCCTGTCGGTCAGCCTGCCCGGCATCGACCGCGAACAGGCGCAGCAGCTGACCGAGCAGGCCGACTCGGTGTGCCCGTACTCGAACGCCGTCCGCGGCAACGTGCAGATCGACCTCGAGGTGGCCTGATCGCCTCGGCCGTCCCGCGCCAGGCTGTCGCGGCTTGGCGCGGGAGGTCACATCAGCAGCACGTAGACCGTTCCGACAACCCCGGCCAGCACCGCCGATGCGGTGAACGAAGCGTGCAGCACGCCGTCGGGCAACGGATCATCGGCGCGCAACCGGCGCTCGGCCTGACGATGCCTGCTCCAGGACAGCACGGTGATCGCCACCGCGAGCGGAATCGTCACAGCGGCGCACACCGCCGCGGCGACGGCGCTGCGGTGCACCAGCAACCGCAGCAACACCATCAAACCCACGACGAACGTCAGTCCGGTGCGCAACCAGGCGAGCGTCGTCCGTTCGATCTGCAGGCCGGGATCCCACGGCCCGTGGCGCTCGTCCGGCACCTCAGAACCCACTGATCAGCAGCAGGACCAGTGCGGCCAGGCCGATCACGCCCAGTCCGAAACCGAGGATCGGCGCCAGCTTCGGGGGTGGCAGCGGGGAGTTCGTGCGCAGTGCCCGTTCCATGGTCATCCATCGGCCGAAAGCCGCGATGCTGCACACGACTCCCGCCAGCAGCAGCAGCACGGCCAGCGAGGTGCGCAGCGGATCCGGGCCGGTTCCGGCCGCGGCGTTCAGGGCCTCAACGCCGACCCCCGCGGCCATCAGCGCCAGCGCGGTCCGGATCCAAGCCAGGAACGTTCGCTCGTTGGCGAGGGTGAAACGAGGATCCGGTTCGTTGCCGACGCCGTAAATCCGGTGCGGCCAGCGTTTACAGGCGGGGTCGTCGTTCTCGGAAGCCATGCGGCCACCGTAATGCGACCAGCGCGATGAATCCTCAGTAGAGGGCGCGCTTCACACCTGGAACCGGCCCCCGCTGCGCGAGGGCCGGTCGCCGTTGGTGCGGGTCAGAAGTCGAACACGGTCCCCAGCTTCGAAGTCGCGACGCAGCTGTTGCCGAACTCCTTGTCGAAGTGCAGCGGCTTGCCCTGCCACGTGCCGTGCGCGCTGGCGATCACCGGCCGCAGCACCAGTGGACAGGGCGCACTGGTGTGGGGCTGGCCGACCTGATCGAAGTTGCCGTCGGCCGCGAGCAGGCTTTCGCAGGCCTCGGCGGCTCTCGGGTGCGTGCCGCCCGTCGGCTCGCATCGCAGTTGCACGGTGCGCGGTGCTTCGGCGCGGTCCTTGCTCGCGATCGTGAGCGTCAGGTGGCTCGTGGTCGCGGTGGCGTTCGCCATCGCCGGGGTGAGCAGGACAGCGGCCATCGCCGCGAGTAGAAAGCCACGGAAGAACCGGGTGCCGACCATGTCGGTGCGCCTCCAAGAGGTTGAGGGAAGACTCCGCACAGATTTATCGGCAGCGACCGGCTGATTTCCGCATCGGAAACCGAAGATCACCAGATCGTGGTTCAGGGTGGTGGATCGCGGTGACCCTCGGGTGATCTTTTTGTGGGTATCCAGCCGGTGTTGGTCACCCCAAAGTGAGCGGGGCGCTCGAGTGTTGCCGCCTCGCCGAGGGAGGCGAAGCCGGGCCTGTCAGGGCGGTGGATGACAGGAAGGTTCCCTTCCTCGCGCCGGTGACAGGAAGGTTCCCTTCCTCGCATTGAGGCGTGAGCGAGCGCGCTGTGGGCGTTGGTGATGACAGGAAGGTTCCCTTCCTCGCCTCCGTGGCAGAAAGGTTCCCTTCCTCGCGGTGTTCGCCGCGGGTCAGTCGTAGAGGGAATCGAGGGTGTCGGCGTACTTGTCGTGGATGACGCGGCGGCGCAACTTCAGCGCCGGGCTGAGTTCGCCGCCTTCCGCGCCCCATTGGCGGTCGAGCAGCCGGTGGGCGAGGACCTGGCCGGACGAGCCGAGCACGGCGTTGGCCGCTTCCACCGCCCGGCCCACTTCGCCCACGACGTCGGGGTGCCGTGCGAGCTCGGACAGTCCGGTCTCGGAGATCCCGTGCGCCCGCGCCCATTCGGGTGCGGTGTCCTCGTCCAGCACGAGCAGCGCGACGACGTGCGGGCGCCCTTCGCCGAAAGCGAGCGCGTGGCCGATCAGCGGGTGCGTTCGCAGGGCGTTCTCGACGACGCTGGGAGCGACGCTCTCGCCGCGGGAGCTGACGATGAGCTCGCTCTTGCGGTCGGTGATGGTGAGGTATCCGTGCTCGACGCTGCCGACATCCCCCGTGCGCAGCCAGCCGCCGGCATCGGTGGCCACCCGGATCAGGCCGTCCCCCTGAAGGTGTCCCGCGCAGACGAGGGGTCCGCGGATCAGCACTTCGCCGTCCTCATCGGTGCGGATGTCGACTCCGGGCAGCGCCTTGCCGACGGTGCCGAAGCGGACGGCGCCGGGCCGGTTGGTGCAGGCCCAGCCGCTAGTCTCGGTCGATTCCCAGGTTTCGAAGATCTGGAAGTCGAGTTCCGCGAACAGGTCGAGGACGTCGCGGCTGATCGGGGCCGCTCCGCTCGCGCCCCACACGGTCCCGTCCAATCCCAGTCCACTGAGGACCTCGTGCCTTTCCGCCGCGTTGTGCGGAGTGGGGAGCGCGCGTGCGACGTCGGCGAGCTTTTCCCACATCCTCGGCACCCCGAAGAACGTGTGCGGCCGGACCACGGGCAGTTGCCGGATCGCTTGGGCGATGCCGTTGCAGAAGTGCACGTGGGTGACGTCGTGGATGGCGCTGTAGAGGTTGCCCGCGCGTTCGGAGATGTGCGCCATCGGCAGGTAGCAGAGGGTGTTGGTGTGCGGCGGGACGCCGGTGACCCGTTGCCGGGCCGAGGCGGCGGCGAGCACGTTGCGGTGGGTGAGAACCACGGCGCGTTGCACACCGATCGCGTCGGGGGAGTAGAGCACGGTGGCGGGGGCGTCGGGCGTGACGTTCGCGGTGTGGCGGTCCACGATCGACGGGTCGCGCTGCAGGTGCCGTTCGCCGCGTGCGCGCAGCGCCTGCCAGGTGAGGAAGCGGTCGTCCTCTTCGGGGGCGGCGTTGTGGTCGACGACGATGACGTGGCTGAGCGCGTCCGGTTCGCGCAGTGCCGCCGACCAGCGGCGCACGTGGTGGGCGTTGCTCAGGACGGCGATGTGCGCACGGCTGTGCCGGGTGACGTCGCGTACTTCGCCGGAGTTCAGCGCCGGATGCACGGGGATCGGCACCGCTCCGAGGCAGGTGACGGCCACGTCGGCCAGCCACTGCTCAGCGCTGTTGGACATCATCAGCACCACGGTCTGGCCGGACTGCAGGCCGAGGTCGGCGAATCCGGCAGCGAGGTCGTGCACGGCTTCGGCGGCTTCAGCCCACGTCCAGGTGCGGTCGTCGGCGGTCAGCGCCGGGCGGTCGCCGTGTTCGGTGGCGTTGCGGGTGAACAGGTGCGGAATGGTCGCGGTCGGCGCCTGCACCGCAGTCTCCGCGGGTGTGCTCATGTGGCTCCTCCACTCACGAGGTGGCCACCTTCGTGACATGAGTCACGGTGACCTCGCCGATGAAACCGCACTCAGGGCCGGCTTGGCCAGTAGGCGGATGGGTGCGGTGCGGCCGTTCCCGGTTCGCCCTGGGTTCGCCGGGTGCGGCGTTGCCGGTGGCGGGTTCGGCCGTCAGTGGAACCGTTTCGCTCGTTCGGGTCGTGCCGCACTTGCTTCGAGTGACGACCGCCCTCAGGTCGGATGCGTCCGGGCTGCTGGCCGTTCACGTCCGGTTGGATCTCACGGCGATGACAGGAAGGTTCCCTTGCTCGCGCTGGTGACAGGAAGGTGCCCTTGCTCGCTTGGGCGCGCGAGGTGACCGAGAGGCGACCTTGCTCGCGCTGCCGACAGGAAGGTTCCCTTGCTCGCGCCGTTCAGACGTGGTCGCGGATGACGTCGTTGACGGCGTTCTGGAATCCGTTGACGAGCACCTGGATGGTCAGCGGGCGCAGCTGGTCGGTGGCGAGGCGGACGCGTTCCCGCTCGTCGTTGGGGCGGCCGCGTTCGAGGTAGGGGCGCAGCACGTTGGCGGCGAACAGTTCGCGGAGTTCGACGGCGATCTGCGTGGTGTGCTGCTCGACGATTCCTTTGGCCTGCAACAGCATGTCCAGCGGCAGGCCGAGGTCCAGTATTTGCAGGCCGACGCCGAGCATGGCGGTGTTGGGCAGCCGTACCCGGCTGAGTTCCTCGTCGAGGCCGTGCAGGATGCCGAGCGCGACGAGCTGCTCGACCAGTTCGTCGTCGAGCTGGCGGCCGGCGCGCTGGCTCAGTTCGTGCCGGGTGAGGTCTTCGCTCTGGTCGCTGGTCCACGGCGCGAGCAGGGCGCGTTGCAGCGCGAGATCCTCGGGGTGGCGTCGTCGGGAATCCGCTCCAGGTGGCGTTCGATGGCGGAGAGGGTGAACCCGAGCGCTTGCAATTCCCGGATGAGGTCGAGCCGCGCGAGGTGATCACCGCCGTAGAGGCCGAGTCGGCCGCGCAGCCGGGGCGGGGGAAGCAGGCCTCGGGACGCGTAGAAGCGAACGGTGCGCACGGTGACGCCGGCGCGGGCGGCCAATTCGTCGATGGTGAGCTCTTCGTCCGCGGTTCGGAGCATGGTCGGGAATCTTACTCCTTGACCGCTGTGACACCAACGATGTAACACTAATTGCGTCGCGACACGGTGTCGTGCGTGGCGTGCAGCCGCTGGCGGAGAGGTGCAGGCGTGACGGCAGAAGGCAACGGCGGCCCGTTGGCGGGCGTGCGGGTGGTGGAGCTGGCGGGCATCGGCCCGGCTCCGTTCTGCGGGATGCTGCTGGCGGATCTGGGCGCGGACGTCGTGCGCGTGGGTCGTCCCGGCGGCGGCCCGAACAAGCACGACCTGCTCGATCGCGGCAAGCGCGCGGTGTCGGTGAACCTCAAGCACGAGCGCGGCCCGGAAACGGTGCTGGCGTTGGTGGAGCAGGCCGACGTGCTGATCGAGGGTTTCCGGCCGGGTGTCGCCGAACGCCTCGGGGTGGGGCCGGAGCAGTGCTGGGAGGTCAACCCGAAGCTCGTGTTCGGCCGGATGACCGGCTGGGGTCAGGACGGCCCGCTGGCCTCGACGGCGGGACACGACGTCGGCTACATCGCGTTGAGCGGCATGCTGCACGCCATCGGCCGCAAGGGCGGGCCGCCGCAGGTTCCGGCGAACCTGCTGGGAGATTTCGGCGGCGGTGCGATGTACCTGGCCGTCGGCGTGCTGGCCGCGGTGCTGCAGGCGCGCACCAGCGGACAGGGCCAAGTCGTCGATGCATCCATTGTGGACGGTGCTGCGCATTTGGGGTCGATGCTGTTCGGCTTCGCCGCATCGGGAGCGTGGAGCACCGAGCGCGGCACGAACATGCTCGACACCGGCGCCCCGTACTACGACGTGTACGAGACCTCCGACGGCGAATACATGGCGGTCGGCGCTCTGGAACCGCAGTTCTACGCGGAACTGCTGGCTCGCCTCGACCTGACCGGCGAGGCCCCGGACCGCGACGACCCGGCGAATTGGCCTGCCCTGCGCGAACGGCTCGCCGAAGTCTTCGCGCAGCGCACCCGCGCGGAGTGGACCGAGGTTTTCGACGGCTCCGACGCCTGCGTCGCGCCGGTGCTGTCGATGACCGAAGCTCAAGACCACCCGCACATCCGCGCCCGCGGCACGTTGCCGAGCCCGGACGGCGTGCTGCAACCGGCGCCCGCCCCGCGCTTCTCCCACACCCCGAGTTCGCCGCCGCGCCCGGTGCCGGTGCCGGACGCCGCGGTGCTGACGGACTGGCAGGTGTCCACCGCTGCCGACCTGCTCGCTTCCGGCGCGATTCACGAGGTATGAGGGACCTCGGATTGGTCCGCACAGCGGAATCTCGGCTGCCTGCCTGCTGCGGGATCTCCGCCACGAGGAACATCGCCGCCTCAGCGCGAAGGCGGCCGAGACCCCGCGGGTGGCCGCGCTGCTCAGGTGGTCACCGCTCATCGGCTTCGTCGCCGGCAAGACAACGACACAAGACGCTCTGCACGGGCTGTTGAAGGGAAGCGTGAACACGAGATGCGCAGGGAACTGTTCGAGGCGGAGCACGAGGCGTTCCGCGAGACCGCCAAGACGTTCATCGCGAAAGAGCTGCTGCCCCACCAGGAAGAGTGGGAGGCGGCGGGCGTGGTCAGCCGCGAAGCGTGGACGGCCGCCGGGAAGCAGGGCCTGCTGGGCATGGCCGTCGACGAGGAGTACGGCGGTGGCGGCGTCGACGACTTCCGGTTCAACGTCGTGCTCGACGAGGAGCTGGTCAACGCCGGGATCAACGGGTTCGGCTCGCCGGTGCACACCGACATCAACCTCCCGTACCTGACGAGGCTGGGCACCGAGGCGCAGAAGCAGCGGTGGCTGCCCGGTTTCTGCTCCGGTGAGACGATCACCGCGATCGCCATGACCGAACCCGGCGCCGGTAGCGACCTGCAGGGCATGCGCACCACCGCCGTCCGCGACGGCGACCACTACGTGCTCAACGGGCAGAAGACGTTCATCTCCAACGGCATCAACGCCGACCTGGTGATCGTCGCGGCCCGCACCGACCCCGACGCGGGCGCGCAGGGCATCAGCCTGCTCGTGGTGGAACGGGGCATGGAGGGCTTCGAGCGCGGGCGCAACCTGGACAAGATCGGCCAGAAGTCGCAGGACACCGCGGAGCTGTACTTCAACGACGTGCGGGTGCCCGCGAGCAACCTGCTCGGCGAAGAGGGCCAGGGCTTCATCTACCTGATGCAGAACCTGCCGCAGGAACGGCTGTCGATCGCCGTGGCCGCGGTCGCCAGCGCCGAGAAGGTCCTGGAGATCACCAAGCAGTACTGCCGGGACCGCACCGCGTTCGGCCGCCCCATCGGCAAGTTCCAGAACACCCGGTTCGAGCTGGCGGAAATGGCCACCGAGGTGCAGATCGGCCGCGTGTTCACCGACCGTTGCGTCGCCGACCACGTCCGCGGTGAACTGAGCGTGGAACACGCCGCCATGGCCAAGTGGTGGCTCACCGAGATGAACAAGCGGGTCGTGGACCGCTGCCTGCAGCTGCACGGCGGCTACGGCTACATGATGGAGTACCCGGTCGCGAAGGCCTTCCTGGACTCGCGGGTGCAGACGATCTACGGCGGCACCACCGAGATCATGAAGGAGATCGTGGGGCGCTCGCTGGGAATCTGACGTCACGAAAGGTGCGGCATGGACTGGATGGTCACTCCCGACGGGGAACGCGCGCTGTCCGATGTCCTGCCGTCGGCGCTGGCCGCCATGGGCATCGCGGGATTCACCGACACGCTCCGGATCCCGCGATGCCGTTCGGCGGCGGTGCTGCTCATCGACGGCCTCGGCTGGTCCTTGTTGGACGAGCACGCCGCCGACGCGCCGTTCCTGACCTCACTGGCCACCCGCGAGCCGCTGCTGGCCGGGTTCCCGACGACGACGGCCACCAGCATCACCTCGCTCGGAACCGGACTGGCCGCCGGTGCGCACGGCATCGTCGGCTACACCTTCGCCGAACCGTCCGGTGGCCTGCTGCACCCGTTGGCCTGGTCCGCCCATGGCAGCCGGCACCGGCCCACGTTGCTCGAGCAGTGGCCGCCGGAGACCGCGCAGCCCACGCCGACGGTGCTGCAACGCGCCGCCGACGCGGGAGTGCAGGTGCGCTCGGTGGCGCCCAAGGAGTTCGGCGGTACCGGGCTGACCAGGGCGGCGCTGCGCGGCGGCGAATTCCGCGGCGTGCACGCGCTCGGCGACCTCGGCGCGGAAGTGCTCGCCGCACTGGCCGAACCCGGTCCCGCGCTGTGCTACGCCTACCACGGTCACCTCGACTTCGTCGGGCACGGACACGGGCCGGGCTCGCTGCCGTGGCGGCTCCAGCTCGCCCAGGTGGACCGGCTGGTGGCCTCGATCGCGCAGCGGCTGCCCGGCGGCGCCCAGCTGCTCGTGGTCGCCGACCACGGCATGGTCACCGTCGATCCGGCCGACACCATCGACGCCGACACCGAACCCGCGTTGAGCGCCGGTGTCCGATTGCTCGGCGGCGACGCCCGAGCCCGCCACATCTACTCCGAACCCGGTGCGCGCGACGACGTCGTCCAGGCATGGCAGGCGATCCTGGGGGAACGCGGCGCCGTGATCACGGGCGAACAGGCCATCGACGAGGGCTGGTTCGGCCCGGTCGTGGCCGACTCGGTGCGCCCGCGCATCGGCGACGTGCTGGCGGTGCTGCGCGAGTCGGCGGTGACCCGGTCCGTGGTGGAACCGGGGGAGTCCGCGCTGCGCGGGCACCACGGTTCGCTCACCGCGGCCGAACAATTCGTTCCCTTGCTCGTGGCGCAAGGGTGATCGCGGTGGTGTGACGGCGACGGAGGTCGATGATGACCGGCGAGGACACGTTCAACACCCCGGATCGAGGCTATTTCGGTCCGGACACGGTGACATGGCACCTGCACGGCGACCCGTCCATGTGGGCGGCCGGAATCTGCAGCCTCTACCTGCAGGCGCTGCATCCGCGGGCGGTCGCGGGCGTCGTGCAGAACTCCGACTTCCAGCACGATCCGCTCGGCAGGCTGCGCCGCACCAGCGCCTTCGTCGGTCTCGCCACCTACGGCGGCCGCGCCGAAGTGGACCGGGCCGCGGCCGGGGTGCGGCACGTGCACTCGATCCTCACCGCCACCGATCACCGCGACGGAACGCCGATCCGGCTCGACGATCCGGAACTGCTGCGGTGGGTGCACTGCGCTGAGGTCGCCTCGTTCGCCGCCGTGGTGCGGCGTGCCGGCTTCCCGCTCACCGATCCGCTGCTGGACCGGTACTTCGACGAGCAGCGCCGGTCCGCCGCACTCGTCGGGCTGGACCCGGCGACCGTGCCCGGCTCCCGGCGGGAGATGGCGGCGTACTTCGCCGGGATGCGCCCGCGGCTCGCGCGGACCGCGGACGCCGAGGTGATCTACCGCTTCCTGCACCGGCCGTTCCCCGAGTGGTGGCGGGCCGGGGTGAACCTGACCTACCTGCCGATCGGGCATCTCGCCTACTCGCTGCTTCCCGGTTGGGCGCGGCGGATCTACGGCCGGTCGGCGTTCCCGCGCGCCGCCGTGACGGCGGGACTGCGGGCGGCTCGTGCCACGGGACTCGCGGTGCCGGGCGCGATCCGCTGGCGCTTCCCCGCCGATCACGTGCTGCGCGCCGTGGAGCGGCTCGGCGAACCCGTGTACCCGTCCGCCGCGGCGCTCGCCGCACGCACCGCGTAGTCCGGGTCTCAGCGCAGGAACGAGTCGCGGGAGAAGTCGTCGTCGTCCCAGTCCTGGGCGCGGCGATTGCTGCCGGACGGCGGGGTGGAGGTGCCGGCCGGTTTCTCCGCGCTGGGCGTGGCGGGCCGCTCCGGGCGGGGCGCGGGCTGGTCGTCCAGGCCTGCCGGGGGCTGGGCGCCGTGCGCGTTGTAGGCCTCGCGGAACTGCTCGGCGCGATCGCCCAGCACCGGTTCCACGGTGGCGTTCATGGTCTCCGCGGCCTGCTGGGTCGCCTGCCGGATCGTCTGCATGATCGTCTGCTGCAGGGCGGTGTGCGACTGGCGCATCGCCTGCTGGCTCAGGCGCAGGTCGAGGACGGCGCCCGAGGGGGCGACGGCCACCGTGACCGAGCCGTCCTGGCTGCTGGCCTCGCCGCGGATAGCGCTCATCTTGTCCTTGAGCTGTGCCGCGGCGGAGGCCTGCTCCTCGAAGCGGGCCAGCATCTCCTGGACGCGTTGCTGAGCACTGGACATTGAAAAATCTCCCCAGTTCCGGATGTTTTCAGGGAGCGTAGCCAGTGCGGTTCGCGTGCTGGGGATGTTCTGTCGATTCGGCCGTCGCGAGCGGCGTCGATCGTGGTGACGCGAGGCACAATAGGGGCAGTACGGGGTCTTGTCGACCTCTTGTATCTATGTGCTGCTCCACCTAAAGTTCTCGATGTTCGGAACAGTGATTCCGCATAGCGAAATCCTCGGTAGTGAGGAGGCGTGCCCATGTCCTCGACCAGCACCGCGGTCCCCGGCGCCGACCTCGACCGGTTGGTGCACCGCATTCGCGCGGTCCTCCCGGAACACTCGGTGATCACCGATCAGCAGCGGCGCCGCACCTACGAATGCGACGGCCTGGCCAGCTACCGGGTGGTGCCCGCCGTGGTCGTCCTGCCGGAGAGCACCGAACAGGTCCAGCACGTCGTCGCGGCCTGCGCCGAACAGCAGGTGCCCTTCGTCGCGCGCGGCTCCGGCACCGGACTGTCCGGCGGGGCGCTGCCGCACTCCGAAGGCGTGCTCATCGTGACCTCGAAGATGCGGCGCATCCTGGAGATCGACGTCGCCAACGAACGCGCCGTCGTCGAACCCGGCGTGATCAACCTCGACGTCACCGGCGCCGCCGCGCCGCACGGCTACTACTTCGCACCCGACCCGTCGAGCCAGCAGGTGTGCTCCGTCGGCGGCAACGTCGCCGAGAACTCCGGCGGCGCGCACTGCCTCAAATACGGCTTCACCACCCACCACATCCTCGGGCTGCAGGTGGTCACCCCCGACGGCGAGCTGGTCGAACTCGGCGGCCCCGCACGGGAAGCACCCGGCTACGACCTGCTCGGTGCGTTCATCGGCAGCGAAGGCACACTCGGCGTCGTCACCCGGATCACCGTGCGGCTGCTGCGCAAACCCGAAGCGGTGCAGACCCTGCTCGCCGGTTTCCGCTCGACCGACGACGCGGGCGCCGCCGTTTCCGCGATCATCAGCGCCGGTGTCACCCCCGCCGCCATCGAAATGATGGACGCGCTCGCCATCGAAGCCGCCGAACAAGCCGTCCACTGTGGATACCCCGACGGCGCGGGCGCCGTGCTCGTCGTCGAACTCGACGGACCCGTCACCGAAGTCGAGCACACCTTCGACGAAGTGCGCAGGCACTGCCACGAACACGGCGCCTTCGAGATCCGCGTCGCAGCCGACGATCACGAACGCGCCATGATCTGGAAAGGCCGCAAATCCGCGTTCGCCGCGGTCGGGCGGATCAGTCCCGACTACATCGTGCAGGACGGGGTGATCCCGCGGACCGCGCTGCCTGAAGTGCTCGGACGCATCGCCCGGCTCTCCACTGATTCCGGGGTCCGCGTCGCCAACGTCTTCCACGCCGGAGACGGAAACCTGCACCCCCTCGTGCTGTTCGACGATGCGGAGGACGGGGCGGCCGAACGCGCCGAAGAGGTCTCCGGGGCCATCCTCGACCTGTGCATCGAGCACGGCGGCTCCATCACCGGTGAACACGGCGTCGGCGCCGACAAGGTCAAGTACATGGGCCGGATGTTCACCGACGACGACCTCGACACCATGCAACTCGTGCGATGCGCGTTCGACCCGGCCGGAATCTGCAACCCGGGCAAGGTGTTCCCGACGCCACGACTGTGCGGCGAAGTCCCCGGCCCGCGCCGCGGCGTGCACCCGCTCACCGAAGCAGGATTGGCGGACCAGTTCTGATGCCCGCGAAGACCACCCCCACCGCCCGCGCCGCGCTGGAATCCGCGGTGGGCGCCGACCGGATCCGCGAAGCAGCGGAGACCGACGACGTGGCAGGCGTCCGGCCCACCTGGGTCGCCGCCGCATCCGGCACCGAGGACGTGTCGAAGATCCTGCGCGCCGCCGCCGAACACGAACTCACCGTCGTACCGCGAGGATCCGGGAGCAAACTCGACTGGGGCGCCGCGCCCCGCTCCGCGGACCTGCTGCTGGATCTGTCCGCGAACAGCGGAATCATCGAACACGCCGCAGGTGACCTGGTGCTCAGCGCCCGAGCGGGCACCCCGCTCGGCACCCTGCACGACACCGCCGCCGAAGCGGACCAGCAACTGCCCATCGACCCGCCGGTCCGCACCGCCACCGCGGGCGGCACCGTCGCCACCGCGACCTCCGGACCCGGCCGGTACTTCTTCGGAGGCGTGCGCGACCTGCTCATCGGAATCACCGTGGTGCGCGCTGACGGCACCGTGACGACCTCCGGCGGCAAAGTCGTCAAGAACGTCGCGGGCTACGACCTCGGCAAGCTCTACACCGGATCGTTCGGCACCCTCGGCGTGATCACCGAAGTGGTGTTCCGGCTGCACCCGCTCGCCGCCGAACACCGCTGGATCAACAGCACCGTCGACACCGCCGCCGACGCGGCCGCCATCGTCGACACCTACCGGCACTGCCAGGCCATGCCCACCGCCATCGAACTCGACCGTCCCGAACCCGGCGGCGCCATCACCGTGAGCGCCCAACTCGAAGGACGGCCCGACGCCACCTCCGAACGCGCCGAAACCCTCGCCCGCGACGTCGGCGGCACCGTCCACGATCACGCGCCGGACTGGTGGGGGGCATCCCCGTTCCGGCCCGCGGACAACGCGCTGCGGCTCGGCGCCGAACCGGCCGCGCTGACCGCGCTGCTCACCGCCGCCGACCGCGCCGCCGCCGATACCGGGCTGGCGCCCGCGCTGCGCGGAGCCGCCGGACTCGGCGTGCTCCACGCCGGACTGCCCGCCACCGCCGACGCCCGCGCCGTCAGCGAACTCGTCGCCGCACTGCGCGGCCGGCTCGGATACGTCGTGCTGGAACGAGGAACCGGCGCCGTGCGCGACGCACTCGACGCATGGGGTCCGCAGCCCGCCGGGGTGCTCACCCTGATGCGCCGCGTCAAAGACCAATTCGACCCCGGACACCGACTCGCCCCCGGCCGTTTCGCGGGAGGAATCTGATGAGCGACACCCAACCGGATGACGTGCTGCGCACCGGCGCCTTCGACGCACTGCACCCGCCGCAGCGCGAACTCATCGACGACTGCGTCCACTGTGGATTCTGCTTGCCCAGCTGCCCCACCTACGACCTGTGGGGTGAAGAGATGGACTCGCCGCGCGGGCGGATCTACCTCATGAAAGAAGGACTCGAAGGCGAACCCATGACCGACACCATGGTCGGTCACATGGACGCCTGCCTCGGCTGCATGGCCTGCGTCAGCGCCTGCCCCTCCGGAGTGCAATACGGCAGCCTCATCAACGACACCCGCGCCCAGATCGAACGCCGACACACCCGGGGCCGGTGGGAGAAACTGCTGCGCACCGCGATCTTCACAGTGTTCCCCTACCCGCGCAGACTCCGCGCCATGCGCGGACCGCTCGCCCTCTACCAACGGCTCCGCATCGGAAAACTGCTACGGCGCACCGGTATCACCGCGGCACTGCCGCCGCACCTGCGCACCATGGAAACGCTGGCGCCACCGATCAACCGGGCGCCCCGGCTCGGCCACCGGGTGCCCGCCCGCGGAACTCGCCGCGCCACCGTCGGCATGATCACCGGCTGCGTGCAGAGCGCCTTCTTCCCCGACGTCAACGCCTCCACCGCCAGAGTGCTCGCCGCCGAAGGATGCGACGTCGTCATCCCGCCCGCACAAGGATGCTGCGGCGCGCTCAGCGAACACTCCGGCCGTGAAGAGGAAGCCGTGGCCTTCGCGCGGTCCCTGCTCGACACCTTCGACGAGTCCCGAGTGGACCACATCGTGATCAACTCCGCCGGGTGCGGCTCGACCCTCAAGGAATACCCGCGGCTGCTGCGCGACGACCCGCACTACGCCGCCAAAGCCGAACGATTCGCCGCAAAAGTGCGCGATATCGCCGAACTGCTCACCGAACTCGGACCCGCCGCCACCCGCCACCCGCTGCCCGCCGCCATCGCCTACCACGACGCCTGCCACCTCAGCCACGGACAAGGCATCCGGTCCCAGCCGCGCGCCCTGCTCCGCGACATCCCCGGCATCGAACTGCGCGAGATCAACCGCGGCGAACTGTGCTGCGGCTCCGCCGGGATCTACAACCTGCTCCAGCCCGAAGCCGCACAAGAACTCGGCGACCGCAAAGCCGCCCACGTCCAAGACACCCGCGCCGACCTGCTCGTCACCGCCAACCCCGGCTGCTCCATGCAGATCCGCGCGGCACTGGAACGCCGCGGCGAGGCACTGCCCATGGCGCACACCGTGCAGGTGCTCGACGCATCGATCCGCGGCGCGACAGTGGACACGCTGCTGGACCGGTGAACCGGCGTGACAGGAACGTTCCCTTCCTCGGTGCCCGGCGACGGCGTGGGGTGACAGGAAGGTTCCCTTCCTCGCACTGGTGACAGGAAGGTTCCCCTCCTCGCGGTGCGCCCGCGGCGCCGCGCTCGGTGGCGGACCCGTCGAATACGCGCCGCGCGAACAGTTCCTTTTCGCACAGCGGTGACAGGAAGGGAACCTTTCTGCCACCGGTGACAGAAAGGTTCCCTTCCTCGCGGTCTCCCCGAGGACGAAGTCGATCAAGGCCCCGTACGAACCCCGGTGCCGCGTCCGGTTGGCGCTATCGGACTTGCGGACCCGCGGTTATCGTCGCCGTCTCGGCAGGCTGCCCTCCGCCCACAAAGGAGTGGTCGTGTACCAACAGATCCTGGCCCCGCTGTTCGGCTCACTCGGCTGGAGCGCGCTGGCGGCATCGCTGCCGTTGCTCGTGCTGTTCGCTCTGCTCGGCCTCATGCGCATGACGGCGTGGAAGGCCTCGCTCATCGCGTTGGCCGTCGCGCTCGCGATCGCGATGTTCGTCTACCCGATGCCGGTGGACCAGGCACTGCTGTCGGCCACGCTCGGGGCGGCGTTCGGCTTCTTCCCGATCCTGTGGATCGTCATCAACGCCATCTGGATCTACCAGATGACCGTGACGACCGGGCATTTCGATGTGCTGCAACGAAGCTTTTCCCGGATCAGCGGGGACCGCCGCATCCAAGCCATGATCATCGCGTTCTGCTTCGGGGCGTTGCTGGAGGCGCTCGCCGGGTTCGGCACGCCGGTCGCGATCACCACCGTGATGTTGCTGGCGCTCGGCATCAGCCCCATGACCTCGGCCGTCGTCGCGCTGGTCGCCAACACCGCCCCCGTCGCCTACGGGGCGCTCGCGTCACCGCTGGTGACGCTGGCGAGCGTGACCGAGCTGCCACTGGCCGACCTCGGCGCCATGACCGGTAGGCAGACCCCGCTGCTCGCGCTGTTCGTCCCCCTGGTCCTCGTCGGCATCATCGACGGAGTCCGCGGTGTGCGGGAGACGCTGCCCGCCACCCTCACCTGCGGATTCACCTTCGCCGTGGCCCAGTTCGTGGCGTCCAACTACGTGTCCGTTCCGCTGACCGACATCATCGCCGCGCTCGTAGCGGCCGGGGCGACCGTGCTGCTGATGCGAGTGTGGACACCTCGCGGAGCCGAACCGCCCGCCTCCGAACCCGCGGGCAGCCGCGCGGAAGTGCTGCGGGCCTACGCGCCGTACCTGATCATCATCGCGGTGTTCGTCGTCGCCCAGCTGGGTCCGGTCGCCGACCTGCTCGACGCGGTCACGCTCAAGTTCAACTGGCCCGGACTCGACATCCGCGATGCCGGAGGGGAAGCGCTCTCGCTCACCGAGTTCAAGTTCAACTGGTTGTCCGGAGCGGGATCACTGCTGCTGATCGCAGGTCTGATCACCATTCCCGTGATCGGTATCAGAGCACGTGACGCCCTCGGCCGGTACGGCGCCACCTACCGGCAGCTCGCCTGGGCGATCGTGACGGTGATGACCGTGCTCGCCATCGCCTACGTCATGAACACCTCAGGGCAGACCGCGACCCTCGGCACCTGGATGGCCGCCACCGGCGGTCTGTTCGCCTTCCTCTCGCCGATCCTCGGCTGGCTGGGAGTGGCCGTCACCGGCTCGGACACCTCGTCCAACTCGCTGTTCGGTGCCTTGCAGGTCACCGCGGCCGAGCAGGCCGGAATCGACCCGATGCTGGCCGCGGCCGCCAACGGATCGGGCGGCGTGCTCGGCAAGATGATCTCTCCGCAGAACCTCGCGATCGCCGCCGGAGCCGTCGGCATGGCCGGGCGTGAGGGCGACCTCTTCCGCCGGGTCCTCCCGTTCAGCCTCGGCTTCCTCCTGCTGATGTGCGCGCTCATCGCCCTGCAAGCGACCCCGGTCCTGTCCTGGATGACGTGGATGTGAGGAAGGGAACCTTCCCGTCACCGGCGCGAGGAAGGGAACCTTCCTGCCACCAACGTGCACGTTGCGCGCTTGAAGGCTGCGAGGAGGGGAACCTTTCTGTCACCGGTGGCAGGAAAGTTCCCTTCCTCGCATCGACGGGCATTGACTGTGACAGTGATGGTGTCACACTCTGGGTGGAGTAACAGGCCGCAACGAGGAGGCACGTCGCCCATGTCCGAGGCGCTCGTCTACGACGCGATCCGCACCCCCCGCGGTCGCGGAAAGAAAACCGGATCGCTGCACGGGACCAAACCGATCAGCCTGGTCGTCGGACTGGTCGACGAACTCCGCAGGCGCCACCCGGGACTCGACCCCGAACTGATCGACGACCTCGTGCTCGGAGTCGTGTCCCCGATGGGTGACCAGGGCGGCGACATCGCCAAGACCGCCGCGCTGGCATCCGGTCTGCCCGACACCGTCAGCGGCGTCCAGCTCAACAGGTTCTGCGCTTCCGGCCTGGAAGCCGTGAACGTCGCGGCGCAGAAGGTCCGCTCCGGCTGGGAGGACGCGGTCCTCGCCGGCGGCGTCGAGTCCATGTCCCGCGTGCCGATGGGCTCCGACGGCGGCGCCTGGGCGATGGACCCGGAGACGAACTTCGACACGTCCTTCGTGCCGCAGGGCATCGGGGCCGACCTGATCGCCACCCTCGAAGGCTTCGACCGCACCACCGTCGACACCTACGCCGCCGAGTCCCAGACCCGCGCTGCCAAGGCCTGGGCCGACGGGCGGTTCTCCCGCAGCGTCGTGCCGGTGGTCGACCGCAACGGCCGCACCATCCTGGACAAGGACGAGCACATCCGCGCCAACACCACCGCGGACAGCCTCGGCGGCCTCCAGCCGTCCTTCGCGGCCATCGGCGACATGGGCGGATTCGATTCGGTCGCGCTGCAGAAATACCACTGGGTGGAGCAGATCGACCACGTCCACACCCCGGGCAACTCCTCCGGGATCGTCGACGGCGCGGCGCTGACCCTCATCGGCAGCGAAAGCCTTGGTGAGCGCACCGGCCTGCGCCCGCGCGCCCGCATTCTCTCCGCGGCGCTCAGCGGAGCCGACCCGACGATCATGCTCACGGGGCCTGGCCCCGCCGTGCGCAAGGCGCTCGCCAAGGCGAACATGACCATCGACCAGATGGATCTGATCGAGATCAACGAGGCGTTCGCCGCGGTGCCGCTGCGGTTCATGAAGGAATTCGGCGTGCCGCACGACAAGGTCAACGTCAACGGTGGCGCCATCGCGATGGGGCACCCGCTCGGCGCGACGGGCGCCATGATCCTGGGCACCCTCATCGACGAGCTCGAACGCCGTGAGCAGCGCTACGGCGTCGCCACCCTCTGCGTCGGCGGCGGCATGGGCATCGCCACCGTCATCGAACGGCTCAGCTGACCCCACCCCGCACCGAAGCCGCACCGGCCGTTGCGCCGCGAGGAAGGGAACCAACCTGTCACCGGTGGCAGGAAAGTTCCCTTGCTCGCACCACCGCCGCAGTTCGGGCCGGGCGCTCGCGAACCACGAAGGACATTTCCGCGATGAGCGACCAGAGCACCATTCGCTGGGACCAGGACGCCGACGGCATCGTCGTTCTCACCCTCGACGACCCCCAGCAGCAGGCGAACACGATGAACGACCGCTACGTGCGGTCGATGGAGGAGACGCTGCAGCGCCTCCAAGACGAACGCGACAAGATCACCGGCGTGGTGCTGACCTCGGCGAAGAGCACCTTCTTCGCGGGTGGCGACCTGCGTGACCTGGTGCGGGTCCGCCCCGAGAACGTCGAAGAGTTCGCCGAGGTCAGCGCCACGACCAAACGGCAGCTGCGCACCTTGGAGACCATCGGGGTGCCGGTCGTCGCAGCGCTCAACGGCACCGCGCTCGGCGGCGGCCTCGAGATCGCGCTGGCCTGCCACCACCGCATCGCGCTCAACGGCTCGAAGACCCGCTTCGGCCTGCCCGAGGTGACGTTGGGCCTGCTGCCCGGCGCGGGCGGCGTCGTCCGCACTGTCCGCATGCTCGGCATCGCCGACGCCCTGCTCAAGGTCCTCACGCAGGGCCAGCGCCTGCGTCCGGAGAAGGCCAAGGAACTCGGCCTGATCGACGAGGTCGTGGAGGACGCCGACACGCTGCTGAGCCGCGCGAAGGACTGGATCAAGGCCAACCCGGAGGCGGTGCAGCCCTGGGACCAGAAGGGCCACAAGATCCCCGGTGGCACGCCGTCGAACCCGAAGTTCGCCGCGAACCTGCCCGCGTTCCCGGCGAACATCCGCAAGCAGCTCAAGGGCGCCCCGATGCCCGCGCCGAAGCACATCCTCGCCGCGGCCGTCGAAGGCTCCCAGGTGGACTTCGACACCGCGCTCGAAATCGAGGGCCGCTACTTCGTGGACCTGGCAAGCGGTCAGACGGCGAAGAACATGAGCAAGGCCTTCTTCTTCGACCTCCAGCACATCAACTCCGGCGGCAGCCGTCCCGACGGCATCGAGCGGTGGAAGGCGAGCAAGGTCGCCGTGCTCGGCGGCGGAATGATGGGCGCCGGCATCGCCTACGTCTGCGCGAAGGCCGGTATGGAGGTGGTCCTCAAGGACATCTCCTTGGCCGCCGCCGAGAAGGGCAAGGCCTACTCGGAGAAGATTCTCGGCAAAGCCGTCGACAAGGGGCGGAGCACCGCCGCAGAGCGCGACGAGGTCCTCGGCCGCATCACCGCGACCGACCAGAACGAGCAGCTCACCGGCTGCGACCTGGTAATCGAGGCGGTCTTCGAAGACACCAAGCTCAAGCACCAGGTGTACAGCGAGATCGAAGACGTCATCGACGGCGACGCTCTGATCGCCTCCAACACCTCGACGCTGCCGATCACCTCGCTCGCCGAGGGCGTCCGGCGGCGTGAGGACTTCATCGGGCTGCACTTCTTCTCCCCGGTCGACAAGATGCCGCTCGTGGAGATCATCTGCGGTGAGCAGACCAACGAACGCGCACTGGCCAGGGCGTTCGACGTCGTGCAGCAGATCAAGAAGACGCCCATCGTCGTCAACGACAGCCGCGGGTTCTTCACCAGCCGCGTCATCGGGACCTTCTTGCACGAAGGCGTGGCGATGCTCGGCGAGGGCGTTCACCCCGCGACGATCGAACAGGCATCGAACCAGGCCGGGTTCCCCGCGCCGGTCCTGCAACTGTTCGACGAGCTCACCCTGACCCTCCCGCGCAAGATTCGGGAAGAGACGAAGCGGGCCATCGAGGAAGCAGGCGGCACCTGGACCCCGCACCCCGCCGACGAGATCCTCGACCGCATGGTCGAGGAATTCGAGCGGCCCGGCCGTTCGGGCGGCGCCGGGTTCTACGAGTACACCGACGGTGTGCGCGGGGGACTGTGGCCCGGACTCGTGGACCGGCTGGGTGCGGGCAGCGTCGACCCGACG
Organism: Saccharopolyspora gloriosae; assembly: GCF_022828475.1. GTDB lineage: Bacteria > Actinomycetota > Actinomycetes > Mycobacteriales > Pseudonocardiaceae > Saccharopolyspora_C > Saccharopolyspora_C gloriosae_A. The sequence goes on from NZ_CP059557.1 coordinate 1,067,960, forward strand.
AAGGTCGAACTCACCGATCTCACCGAGCGGTTGCTGTTCATTCAGGCCATCGAGACCGTTCGGTGCTTGGACGAGGGCGTGCTGCGGTCCGTTCCGGACGCCAACATCGGGTCGATCTTCGGCATCGGCTTCCCGGCGTGGAGCGGGGGAGTGGTGCAGTACATGAACGGCTACGCCGGTGGCCTCGCCGGTTTCGTCGAGCGTGCGAAGGCGCTCGCCGACACTTACGGGCAGCGCTTCACCCCGCCGGAATCCCTGGTGCGCCGAGCCGAGACGGGCGAGCCGTTCGCACTCGGCGAGCCGGACGACGAGATCGTCAGCGCCACCTCGGCGGCATGACAGGAAAGTTCCCTTCCGTCGGCGACACGTCACCGGGGCGCTCATGACAGGAAGGTCGCTTTCCACGCACCAGTGACAGGAAGGCGACCTTCCTCGCCCCGGCGAACCCGCTGAGCGCGAAGCTCCAGCCGGCCGCTCGAAGCGAGGAGGGAACCTTTCTCGCACCGGTGGCAGAAAGGTTCCCTTCCTCGCACCGATCCGGGCATGAAAAAGGGGCGTCGGACCGTGTGGTCCGGCGCCCCTTCTGGGCACTGCGCAGCGCGGCGCCTACTCGGGCACCGCTGTGGTCATCGCTGTCCGGGCAGCTGTGGCAGTCCGGTGGCGACGTTGTGCACGATCTGGCCGGGGACGGAGGTGAGCTCGTCGGCCTTCGTCATCTCGGCGACCTTCCCGGCGGCGGGCACGACATCGCCCACCTTCGGCAGGTCCGCGCCGCGCAGGTCGTGCTTGAGCAGCGCGTCGGGCCGGGCGGCCGGGCCGACGGTGTAGCCCTGCGCGGCGGTGAGGGCGACCGCGGTGTCTCCGGCGGAGACACCCTGGTGGTCGGGCTGCCGCGGCCCGATCTCGGCGTCGAGGAAACCGCCGCCGGGTGCGCGCGACTCGAGCAACCCGGTGTGCCGCGGCTCCGCCTTGACGCCGATGGTCGGCCGGGTCTTGGTGAGGTCCTCCAGCCGCAGGCGTTCCGCACCGATGTGCCCGGTGATGCGGGCGGGCTTGCCGTTGCTCAGCAGCGGCTCACCGTCACGCAGCTCCCCGGCGATGCCGTGCGTGGTGGTGACGATGTCGGCACCGACCTGCTTGAGCACGTTCGGTGCGCTGGCGCGCAGTTGTGCGTCCACGCAGGGTGCTTTGGTGCTGTTGAAACCAGGAGCGTCCTGCATGCGGCAGGCGTCCACCGGCGCGGTGATGCCGATGTCGTCGGGCACCGAGGACAGGTCCGGCTTGACGAGTTCGGGTCCTGGCGCTGCCGAGGCGGTGCCGGCCCCGACTGCGGCGAATCCCGCGGCCACGACGGCTGCTTGCAACGTGCGCGTGGTCCAGGGGCGCAAGATCAGTTCTCCTTGGTGTCGCGAGTGGGGCTCGGCTCCCGGCCCGGCGCCGGGGTGCGGTGCCGGGACGGGAACCTGGTGAGGCCGTCCGGTGCGGATGTCGGCGACCCGAACGGGCCGTGCGAAGTCACCTGCTACTCCAGACGATCAACGCGCTCCCCATCGACACTCTGGCGACCGCTCTTGATCCCTTGAGAAGTAATGCCCCTCGATCGAGTGGTTTTCGGCTGCTCGTTCTGCGGATGGGCAGCGGGGGTGGGCGGCTGTCAGCTCTCCGGCATGAGGCTGGGGCTGATCAAAGCCATGAGGTGCTGGGTGGCGTGTTCGGCGGTGATCTCGGGCCGCTTCTCCCGCCACAGCGCCAGCCGCTCGCAGGCGCCGATGATCGACTCGGCGAATGCTTCGAGGCGAACCTGGTCCAGTTCGGGCCGGCTGGCTTCGAGCAGCCGGGCGGTGAGCTCCGTCTGCTGTTCCCTGGTGGCTTCGAGCTCCGTGTTGACCGTCGCCATCGGGATGGCGGCTTCATTGCGCAGCAGTGCCCAGGACTGGGCGTGATCGTCGCTGAAGCGGAAGAACGCGAGCAGGCAACCGTGCAGCAGCTGGGCGTTGTCCCCGGCGGCGGCCGCCGCGGCTTCGGTCGTGGCGTCGAGCAGTTCTCGTCGCGCGCGTTCGACACAGGCGAGCAGCAGTCCTTCTTTCGAGCCGAAGTACTCGTACAGCATCGGCTTGGACAGGCCCACGCGGTGCGCGATGTCGTCCATGGACGTGGCTTGGTAGCTGTTGGTCGCGAATACCTGCTCGGCGACGGCCAGGATCTGCTGTTCCCGCTCTGCCCTGGGGAGACGTTTGCGTCGCCCGTTCGTCACGGAGTTTCCGCCAGCCTGCTGAACATTCACGATTCAACCCTACCGAGAAACGCCTCGACGAACCCTACCGAAGGTAACCTACTCATAGTAGGCTACTTGTTGGTAGGAAGGTGTGGTCGACCAGGGAGGGCTGGAATGACGCAGGCGTCACCGCAGCGACACGACACGTCCGTCGTCATCGTGGGCACCGGGTTCGCCGGGCTGGGCACGGCGATCAAGCTCAAGGAAGCGGGCATCCACGACTTCATCGTGTTGGAGAAGAGCGACGATCTCGGCGGTACCTGGCGCGACAACACCTATCCGGGATGCGCCTGCGATGTTCCCTCGCTGATGTACTCCTTCTCGTTCGAGCAGAACCCGGACTGGTCCCGGCTGTTCGCCGAACAGCAGGAGATCTCCGATTACCTCCAGCGCTGCGCGGACAAGTACGGCATCCGCGAGCACATTCACTACGGCGTCGAGTTCACCGGCGCGGAATACGACGAGGACCTGCACAACTGGCACGTGTCCACCGCGTCCGGTGCCGAATACGTCGGTCGCGCACTCGTGTCCGGTGTCGGTGCGCTGCACATCCCCAGCTACCCGGAGCTGAACGGGCTGGAACGTTTCCAGGGCGAGGTCTTCCACTCGGCTCAGTGGAATCACGACTACGACCTGGAGGGCAAGCGGGTCGCCGTCGTCGGAACCGGTGCCAGCGCCATCCAGTTCGTGCCGAAGGTGGCCGCGCAGGCGTCCAGAATGCACCTGTTCCAGCGGACGCCGCCGTGGGTGCAGCCCAAGCCGGACCGCGAAATTCCGGAAAAGGTGCGGAAGTTGTTCCGGCGGGTCCCGCTCTTGCAGCGCGCCGCTCGTGCCGCGGTGTATTGGACGCTCGAGTTCCGCTCGGTGGCGGTGCTGCGAAGCAAACTGCTCGGGAAGATCTCCGAGCACCTCGCCAAGCGCTACATCCGCCGAGTCGTGAAAGACCCCGAAGTGCGCGAGGCGGTCGTTCCCAAGTACTCCATGGGGTGCAAGCGGATCCTGCTCTCCAGCGACTACTACCCGGCGCTCAACCGGCCCAACGTCGACCTCCGCACGAGCGGTGTCGCTGAAGTCAAGGAGAACTCGGTCGTCACCGGCGAGGGCGAGGAGTACCCGGTCGACGCCATCATCTTCGGGACCGGGTTCCACGTGACCGACGCTTTCGACCACCTCGACATCGTCGGTCGCAACGGGCGGAAGCTGCGGGACGCCTGGAAGGACGGGATGCAGGCCCATCTGGGCGTGACCGTCTCCGGCTTCCCCAACCTGTTCTTCCTGCTCGGGCCGAACACCGGACTCGGGCACAACTCCGTCGTGTTCATGATCGAGTCGCAGATCAACTACGTGCTCAGCTGTCTGCGGCCGATTCACCGCGGTGAGGTCGATCAGATCGACGTGCGGCAGTCCGTGCAGGACGAATTCAACGACAAGATCCAGCACCAGCTCTCCGATGCGGTGTGGTCCGCCGGTGGATGCCAGAGCTGGTACCTGGACGTCAATGGCGTCAACCGGACCATCTGGCCCGGCTTCACCTGGAACTATTGGCTGCGCACCCGCAAAGCCGATCCGGCCGACTTCGAGATCAAAGCGGCAACCGGGCGCCATTGATGCTTCGCACGGGCGTTCGATATAGTTCGGGCGTCGTTGTTGGAACAGCCCCGGCTGAGTTCACCCGGTGTTGGGCCGGAGGGCGGGGCGCATCTTGAGCTAGGGGCTCCGATGCCACAGGCCCGCACGTTGTCGTCCGACGAGATCCGGGGACTCCGCGAAGAACTGTCCTCCGGTGGTACACCGACGCTGTGGTTCACCTCAGCCGCGGTCGGTGTACCTGAGGGGCGCTCCGGCAAGGTCGTCGCACTCGACGATCCGGCGGAGGGTGACTTCATCCAGATCCGCCCGGCGGGGTCGAAGGACGTGCTGTCCTTCTCGGCTGCGGAGGTGACGGCGGTCAAGCCGCCGCGCAAACGCAAGGAGCCCGAGCCGGTGGCCCCGGCTAGCGTCGCCGAACCGGCCAAGACCTCGGCGAAGGCGCCGGAGCCGAAACCGGCCGCCGAACCCGCCGGCCCGGAGCCGTCGAGCTCAGCGCCGAGCGCCAGTGCCGGATCCGCGCCGAAATCAGCCGCGGCGGCGAATCGGCGCAAGCCGAAGCCGCCGGCGGGCGCCACGGTGATCTTGACGGCCGACCAGGCGGGCCAGTGGAACGTTGAAGTCAGCACCGGCAAGAAGCGCGTCCTGCGCCCCACGCCAGTGTCGACCTCGGCCGTGGCTCAGGCGGCCAAGTCCTTGCACGAAGAGGTCGCCGCCGCCGTCGAACCGCTGTTGGAAGCGGCGCGGGAGCAGCAGCGCGAACGCGTCGAACAGCTCGAGCAGCAGCTCGCCGAAGCCCAGCGCATGCTCCACGACCTCACCGAGTGACCCCGGCCGACGGGCGGAGAGTGACAGGAAGGTTCCCTTCCTCGCGGGAGGGAACGGCTACGGCCGTTGCGAGGCGGTGTCGCCGGGGGCGGACGGCAGGAAGGTTCCCTTCCTCGCTTTCGCGGCCCACTGGCCGCCCGTGAACGATCGCGGCACGCCCGAACCCAGGCTCACGTCCAACGGTTTCAGCCCAGCGCGGTCGCAGGTGAAGATCGGTGCGAGAAGGCGCCTAGAATCGAGCACGTGACTCGGATGCTGACCCCACGCTGGTTGCTGCTGCACGCGGTGTTCGTGGCCGCGGTGATCGCAACGGGTTTCTTGGCGTGGTGGCAGTGGGATCGGGCGCACGAAGCGGGCGGAAGCTTCCAGAACCTCGGCTACGCCCTGCAGTGGCCGCTGTTCGGGGTGTTCACGCTCTGCATGTGGTTCTGGTTGATCCGCATGGAACTGCAGCAGAACTCACAGCAGGAGCCGGAGACGGTGTCCGGCGAAACGGCAACGGCGGAAACGGCAGCGGCGGAAGCAGCGGGCGACGGCGCCACGAGCCGCAGGCGGCCGCTCGTACCGCCGCCGGCGCCTCCCGTGGAGGTAAGCGAAGATCCGGAGCTCGCCGAGTACAACCGCTACCTCGCGGAGCTCAACGACGCCGACCAGCGGGCAGGCTGACCAAGCCGGATTCCGGGCTCAGTTGAACGTGATGTCGCCGTTGATCTGTTCGCTCTGAATCAAGTTGCGCACGGTGCCGGAGTTCTGGTTCACCACGCGGTTGTGCGATGCGGACAATTCGTGGTGCACGTCCGCGCCTGCTTCGCGCAGCTCCGCGTCGAACTCGGGATCGTCCTGCGAAACCTGGTCCAGACGTTCGGCCAACGCCTGGATCTGAGGCTGCCCCGCCGACGTTCCTTCGGCGGCCTCCAACGCGGCCAGCGTCTCCGGGTCGGCACGACGGCGCAGCAGGCCGCGCACCTTGTCGAGCGCGCCCTGCGCGGCGCTCCCCAGTGCAACGGCGATCTGCCCGCCGAGCGCGGTGGCCAGGGAATCGAAGAACGGGTCGACCATTGGTTCCTCCGCAACGGTTCGTTGTGACCAAGTGTAGGCGTTCGATCACCGGGCTCACTGAGACTTCGGTTGAACCGCAGCGATCGTCGGACGTTAGGTGCGACACGTGGCGGAAGAATGCGCCGGTTGCGCCGCACGGTCGATTTTCCGCGTAGTGCCAGGGCGAATGCCGTTTTCGGAAGCTCGGCCGGAGGTCGGCCTTGACAGGCCGGTGTGATATCAACGGAGGGACCGACGGAGCAGGTTCGGCGACCTCACGGCAATCCGCCGCGCCTTCCCGGAACGCTCGGAGCCGCCGCCGTGGCGAACGCGCCGGGCCAGGCCCGTGACGAGCGGTCGAGACCAGGTCTTCATGGACATGCGGTGATTGGGGCAGGCGTGCGCAGCGGCGTGCTGTTGAAGATGTTCGGACTGTGCGTACTGGCCGGAGTGCTGGTGGCGACCCTGATGATGCCGATGGCGACCGGCGCCGGGGCGGTGGTGAACCAGGCGACCGACGCGATGTCGAGCATGTCGAGCTCACTGGCGAAACGGGACATGCCGCAGGTGTCGGTGGTGACCGACAAGGACGGCGAGCCGATCGCGCACTTCTTCAAGGACTATCGAGTCGAAACGAAGCCGGAGCAGATCTCCGGCTACATGAAGGCCGCGATCACCGCGGTGGAGGACAAGCGCTTCTGGAACCACGACGGTGTCGACTGGCAGGGCACGATGCGTGCGCTCGCGAAGAACGTCAGCACCGGCGGCACGGCCCAGGGCGCATCGACGATCACGCAGCAGTACGTGAAGAACTACCTGGTGCATGTCGTCGCCCAGAACGAGGTCGACGCGGAGAAGGCCAAGGAGACGACGGTCGCGCGAAAGCTGCGCGAAGCGAAGATCGCCGTTGAGCTGGAGCGCACCATGAGCAAGGAGGAGATCCTCACCGGCTACCTGAACGTGGTGCCGGTCGGGAACCAGACCTTCGGCGTGGGCGCCGGTGCGCAGACCTACTTCGGCACCACCCCGGACAAGCTGACGGTCGCCCAGTCGGCCCTGCTCGCGGCGGTCGTCAACCAGCCCGGCTCGCTGAACCCTCGGTCCAACCCGGATGAGGCGCTGGAGCGCCGCAACCTGGTGATCGACCTGATGACGGATCCGCACAACAGCCTCCGGATCAGCGAGGAAGACGCTCAGCTGGCGAAGAACGAGCCGCTCGGTTTGACGCCGCAGCTGGGGCGTCCGCCGAACGGCTGCGTCGGCATCGGCGACGGCACCACCGACGGCTTCTTCTGCGAGTACGTGCGCAGCTACCTGGAACGTTCCGGAATCGACGACGACAAGCTGGAAACCGGCGGCTACACCGTCCGCACCACGCTGGATCGCAAGTCCAGCGATGCGGCGAAGGAAGCGGCGAAGAAGCAGGTGCCGACGCAGACCGACGGCATCGCCAACGCCATGTCCGTCGTGGAGCCGGGAACGGACAAGCACAAGGTCCGTGCGCTGGTCGCCAACCGCGACTTCGGCAACGACCCCAACGCGGGGCAGACGGCCTACGACATCGTCAGCCGAGTCCAGCCCTTCGGCGCCGGTTCGATCTACAAGGTCTTCACCGCAGCCGCCGCCCTCGAACAAGGCATGACGATCAACGACAACGTGCCGGTTCCCGCGAACTACACCTCGAGCGTCTACAAGAACGGGACCAACCCGTACACGGTCGGCAACGCCGAGGGCGTCCAGCCGGGTGATCGCACCTTGCAGATGGCGCTCGCGACCTCGCCCAACACCGGCTTCGTCGCACTGCAGGAGAAGGTCGGGCTCAACGCCGCCGTCGACATGGCCTCGAAACTCGGCCTGCGGCAAGGCATGAACGGCGTGAACAGCAGCGGCTCCACCCTCAAGGACGACGGCTCCAACGGTCCGTCCCAAGCCGAAGCGGTCAAGAAGAACAAGCGCGGCGCGTTCACCCTCGGCTACACGCCCACCAGCGTGCTGGAACTGTCCAATGTGGCCGCGACCATTATGAGCGGCGGCACCTACTGCCCGCCGACGCCGCTGGAAGAAATCCGCGATCGAAACGGCAACGAGGTCCCGATCAAGGAAGCTCCGTGCGAGCAGGCCATCTCGCCGGAGATCGCCGGACAGCTCGCACAGGGCATGAGCAAGGACGACACCGAAGGCACCTCCAAGGTCGCCGCGAGCGCGGCGCAATGGACCCGGCCGATGATCGGCAAAACGGGGACCACGCAGGAGAGCAAGTCGGCAGGCTTCCTCGCGGCGACCCCGCAGATGGCCGGTGCGGTGCTGACCTACGCCGACGGTTCGCGCCCCCGCGGGATCTGCGACGGTGGCGGTGACGCGCCGCCGTACCTGTGCGGCGACGGCAACATCTTCGGTGGCAAGGTACCTGCACGGACCTGGTTCGATGCCATGACCAAGATCCACGAAGGGCTTCCGGCGGCGCCACTGCCGGGTAGCCCGCCGCCCGCCCCGTAACCGCGCCTGAACAAAGGAGGGGCCGTCCGCCACCCGCGGACGGCCCCTCCTTCTCGTATCGCGCTCAGCGGCGACTGAGCCTGCGAACTCCGCGCGTCAATCCCGGATCCTCTCGCACCAGTGCCACCGGGAGCTTGCCGAACAGGACCAGCACCAGAATCGCCAACGCCAGCACGATCCAGCCCGACCAGCCGAGCAAACCCGACGTGACGTTGTCCACCGGATGCCCCGCGGCGCTGAACAGAATGCCGAACCCGGCGGCGGCGTTGACGAAACCGTGCGCGATCGCAGCAGGCCAGACACTGTCCGTCGCCAGCCTCAACCAACCGAGAAGTGCGCTCAGCAAACTGCAGAAGCAGACCATCATGAGGAACGCGACGACGATCGGGGCATTCGGGTAGTTGTATCCGAGGATGAGCAGCGGAGCGTGCCACAGTCCCCACAGGATGCCCGTCACCAGGAACGCGGCAGGCTGCCCCAACGGCAGCAACGCGGAGGTCAGATAGCCGCGCCAACCGATTTCCTCCCCGAAAGCGGGGATGACGTTGAGCCAACCGAGCACCATCACCTGCAGCACCTGCACCAGCGCCAACGACGAAGCCGGCGGCGCACCCGCAGCGGACTCCGCGAAGCCGAACTGTTCGGAAAGTCCGGAAAAACCGGTCCAGTCGGCGTGGTAAACCCCGAACAGCGCGCCGAGCGCCAGCGCGGCCAGCATCAGCACCGGCGGGCCGAACCACGCGATCAGCGCCCGCCCCCACCATCGTCGGACGCCACCGGCGTTGGTGATGCCCAAGCCGCGCAACGGTGCGTCCTGCGGGCTGACCCACTTCGTGACCACGAACGCGGACAACGTGGGCACGAACATCATCACCACCAACAGCAGCGGTGCCCACTCCCACGTCAACCCGGCACCAGTCAGCCACAACGGCACGGTCAACACCCACGTCACCAGGTAGGTCAGCCCAACAAAGCCCACCACACCTCGAACATCAACTCGATCACCCACACCCCCATCTTGCCAACGGCCCCAACACCCCCGCCTGCTCCCGCGAGGAAGGGAACCTTCCTGCCACCGGTGACAGGAAGGTTCCCTTCCTCGCAGGAATGCCGTGACAGCATGGGCGCATGACGACCTTGCTGCCTTCCACTGATCGAGCGCTGCTCAGACGGCTGGCTGTTGAGCAGAGCCAGAATCGAGTTCCCTCGCTGATAGCGGGACTCGTCCGCGACGGTGAAACGATCTGGACCGGAAGCAGAGGCATCGTGTCGGGCACTGCCCCGACCTCGGACACGCAATACCGGATCGGATCGATCACCAAATCCTTCATCGGAGTCCTGGTGATGCGCCTACGAGACGAAGGCCGTCTCAACCTCGAGGACAAGCTGGAGCAGTACGTCCCGGGCACCGCCGTCGGAGACCGCAGCATCACCCGCCTGCTGTCGCACACCAGCGGAATGAGCGCGGAGCCCGCGGGTCAGTGGTGGGAACGCACCAAGGGCGGCCCGGTAGAGGAGTTGATCGCCGGAATTGACGAACACGCCGTCCGCCCGCACCCCAGACATGGATTTCACTACTCCAATACCGGGTTCGGTGTTCTGGGAGAGTTGGTCGCCCGGCTGCGGGGCCGCCCCTGGTACGAGTCGGTGCGAGAAGAAATCCTCGTTCCATTGGGGATGAACAGGACCACGTTCGGCCCGGAGAACCCGCACGCGCAGGGCTGGGCAGTCCATCCGTGGGCCGACGTGCTGCTGCCGGAGCCGGCGGAGGATGGCGGCGCAATGGCACCCGCGGGACAGCTGTGGTCCACCTTGGACGACATGCTCCGGTGGGCACGGTTCATCTCCGGAGAAACGGCCGAGGTGCTGCATCCAGAGACGGTGGCGGAGATGCGTGCTGCCGGAGCGGTGGACGACGGGGATGTCTGGCGTGCGGGGTACGGACTCGGGTTTCAGCTCATCAGGAATCAGGGACGGCGGCTCGCCGGGCACACCGGTTCGATGCCCGGATTCCTGGCGACCGTGATGGCAGACGCCGGGGACCGGACCGGTGTCGTCTTCATGGCCAACACGACCGCTGGTGTCTCGTCGGCGCTCATCACCGACTTGCTCGGTTTGCTGGATGAACACGAGCCGCGCATGCCGGAGCCGTGGGTTCCCAGCGCCCATGTGGATGCTGATCTGCTTGAGCTCACCGGTCAGTGGTATTGGGGTCCGTCTCCCTACGTTCTGCGGATTCTTCCCGATGGCCTGCTGGACTTGGTGCCATGGCAGGGGCGCGGCCGAGCCTCTCGTTTCCGGCGGAATGAGGACGGAACGTGGACCGGCTTGGACGGCTATTACTCAGGGGAGCGGCTCCAGGTGGGCCGTTCATCCGACGGATCCGTGACCCATCTGAACCTGAACACCTTCATTTTCACCCGCACCCCCTACGACCCGAACGCGCCGATCCCAGGCGGCGCCGACCACTGGCGCCCCACACCCTGATTGCTGTGGTGGTGCGAGGAAGGGAACCTTTCTGCCACCAGTGGCAGAAAGGTTCCCTTCCTCGCACCCAATCCAGAGGTTGTTAGGTTAGGCTTCCCTCTGTGGCGAGCTTGGGTGGGATGATCGGACAGCCGTCGATCGGAGCCGTACCTGTGGATGGGAAGTCCGTCGTTGAGGTGACTTCGCCGGCCCGACTGCTGGCAGAGATACCCGCCGATCAGTCGGTCACCGCCAAGGTCGCGACGTGGCGCCGATCAATCGAGGACGTCCTCGCCGGCCGAGACGATCGTCTCCTCGCTGTGGTTGGGCCGTGTTCGGTGCACGACGTGTCCGCGACCAAGCTGTACGCGCAGTACCTGCGGGAACTCGCTGACGAACTCGCGGATGAGCTCGTTGTCGTCATGCGTGCCTACTTCGAGAAGCCTCGCACCACCGTGGGCTGGACGGGTTTGCTCGCGGACCCCGCTCTGGACGACACCGCGGACATCGAAGCGGGGCTCCGCCTTTCTCGGGAGTTGTTGCTCGACCTGGCCGAACTCGACCTCCCCGTCGCCACCGAGTGGGTCAGCACCCTCGCCGCCGACTATCTCGGAGATCTCATCAGCTACGGCGCCATAGGCGCGCGAACCGTGGAAAGTCAGGTCCACCGCCAGCTCGCCAGCGCGCTGCCGATGCCGATCGGCATGAAGAACGGCACCAGTGGTTCGCTCCAAGCCGCAGTGGATGCGGTGATCACCGCGCGGCACCCGCATCGTTTCCTCGCAGCCGGCGACAGCGGGTCCGTGACGTGGGTGCGCAGCTCAGGAAACGCCGCCGCGCACATGATCCTGCGAGGTGGGAAGAGCGGCCCGAACTACGGAATCGCGTCGGTGCGGCGCGCGGCCGCCATGCTGCGAACAGCGTGCTTACCGCCTGCCGTGGTCATCGACGTGAGTCACGGCAACAGCGGCAAAGACCACGCCAAGCAACCGAAGGTGGCTGCAGCAGTCGGCGCCCAGGTCGCGAGCGGGGTCGATGTCATCCGCGGTGTGATGTTGGAAAGCTTCCTAGTCGGTGGACGTCAGGACATCAGTACGACGGACCCCGTGTTCGGGCAGAGCATCACCGATGCCTGCCTGGGCTGGGACGACACGGGCACAACATTGCGGGACTTGGCCGCATCGGTGAGAGCGTCCCGGCGTACCTGTGACTCAGCGAACTGGCTACAGCTCGCGTGAAGGGCAGCATCGTGGCTTCGAGACGCTCATGCTGGTGGCGTGCCCGAAGATCTGCGCATCACTTCCAAGCTGACCGTCTCGGCAGCTGAGCTGACCGAACGGTTCTCGCGCTCGTCCGGGCCGGGTGGGCAGCACGTCAACACATCAGATTCCCGCGTCGAGCTCGCCTTTGACCTGGCGAACTCGAAGCTGCCCGAACCGATGCGGAACCGTGCGCTCAGCCGTTTAGAGTCTCGCCTGGTCAGCGGCGTCCTCACTGTTGTCGCTTCGGAACACCGCAGCCAGCTGTTCAATCGGGCCGCAGCACGGGAACGGTTGGCCGAGTTGTTGGCCGAAGCGATCGCGCCTGAACCGCCACCTCGGAGGCGAACTAAGCCGACCGCTGGTTCGCGGCGCCGTCGACTTGACGGTAAGAAACGTCGTGGCCAGGTGAAACAGTGGCGACGCCGGGGTGATCCGGAAGACAGCTGAGGCGACCACAGCGAACATCCGGTTAGCCTCGGCCACAGGACGAGCAGAGAGGATCGCGCTCATGCGGACGGCTTGGGTGATGCCTGGCGGATCAACGTTCGGGGCCATCCAGGCCGGACTCGCCACTGCACTGTTCGAAGCGGACGTCAAACCGGATCTGTTGGTCGGTACCTCGGCAGGTTCGTTGAACGCGGCGTGGCTCGCCCGGGAACCGTCTAAGCGAGGCGCGAGCAAGCTGCGGGAACTGTGGCGCTCGATGCGTCGCTCCGACATCTTCCCCCTCCAGCCGACGCGCTTCCTCGCAGGGAAACTCGGGATCACGAACCATCTGATGGCCAGTAGTGGGCTCGCCCGCTGGGTTCACCGGACCCTCCCGTATCGGACATTCGAGCAAGCTGAGGTCCCCCTCACGGTGACCGCCACCGATGTCGATACGGGTGACGCCGTGTACTTCGATCGGGGGCCGTTGCTTCCGCCGCTGGTCGCTTCGTGCTCCATCCCCGGGCTGTTCCCGCCCCTCAAGGTGAACGAGCGGTGGCTTGTGGACGGGGGAGCTGCGGCTTTCATGCCGATCAGCAGGGCGGTAGAGCTCGGGGCGGAGCGGGTCTTCGTGCTGCCGTGCGGAGGCGATCGGCCGTTCACATGGCAACCGCGTAAGCGTGGTGTCGGCGCCGTCGCGACACTGCCGGTGCCGCGGACTCCGCCTCGCTCGGTCAGTGGCGTCAACGGTGCGGCGCTCGGTGCTTCGATGCTCGCGGCCGCGCGGCTCGATTTGCAGTTGAACTCGACCCGCTGTGATCTCTACGTGCTTCCGGCTCCCTCAACGGCGGGCTTGTCCCCGTACTCGTTCTCGCACTCCGCTGCGCTGATCGACGCGGCTTGGAACCTCACAAGAGCCTGGTTCCCCCACGCCCGACCAATTCCCGCCGGCCCAGTCGACAGCAGCGGCAACCCAGAACAAAGCCAGCCCTCCCTCACCTGCGGCTGATCCGGCGGAGCAAGGGAACCTTGCTGTCGCCGATGGTAGGAAGGTTCCCTTGCTCGGATGCCGAGCGCCGTGGTGTGGGGTCGAAACATGAGCATGCAAAAGGCCCGAAGCTCCGCAGATATCGCTGGCGAGCTTCGGGAGGCGTTCGGTGTGCGGTTGAGTTGGCGCGCGTTAATCCCTACTTTTCGATTTGGGTGGTTCGAGCTTCTACTTCAGGTCGTGGCCTCAGGGCGGCTGCTTGGTACGCTCGGCGAATGTTCTCGATTACTTCTTCGGGGTTGTTCTTTAGGTCGCTGGGGAGGATCTGGACTACTGCTACGCCGTTGGTCGCATATCGAGTATTGCGTTTCGTGGTAGCAGCGTAATCGGCCTTGGAAAAGTGGAAGGCGAATGAATCGAACTCGACGGCGAGTGCTACGTCGTCGAACCAGGCATCCGGCAGGCCGAGGTAATGCCCGCTCGAGTTGAACAGAGGGACGTTCCATGAAGGGGCAGGCAGGTCAGAACGCTTGATCAGCTCAAAGGCGCGAAGCTCGGCGGGTGACCGGAGGTCTGCGGTCATGGCGCGCAAGATGTCCCTAGGGAGTCCAGTGCCGCGCCTGGTGCCCCGATCCATTTCCTGCTTGAGTGCGCCGGCTGAACAACCGGGCGCCCGCTGTATCGCTTCGATTAGCAAGGCCTCCGTTGATTCTCGAGGTTGCCATGTGCGTGCCGCATCCATCACTGCTCGTACCGCGGGCGCCAATGGAATATCGTTCTCGATGACCGGCGCAGGCAGTCGTGTAGTGCGTTCGAACTTGATTCGATCGCTGCCTTGGATCTTTTTGCCGTGCGGGATCAGGACGTGAACCGGAGCGTCCTCGTCGGGCGTCGACAGTCCGTGCATGCGTGCTCCGTGCATCCCGGTGATCATGGCCGAGGGGCCTGCTCGTAGCAGTGCTGCCGTGATCAAGTCATGTGTGGTCGGCGGCCCTGGGGCGACCAGGACGATGCCTGGGAGGAGTCGAGTCCACGGTCCATCTGCTCGTGCCCGGCGGTAGCTGGTCGACTGTGAGACGCCGAGTTTCTCCAGCTCGCCGACGTGGAAGACGCGTCGAGGGGCGGCCTGAACGATGCTTTGGCTGATTACGGTTGATGACATGTGATCACTATCGGTCACCGCAAGTCCATGGCAGTGGCCGACATTCGCCGGTGTGTCGGCGAGGCCTCGACGTCCGCGAAGGTGGGAGGAAGGGAACCTTTCTCTTGTATGTGGCAGGAAGGTTCCCTTCCTCTCAGGGATGCGGGAGGTCGGTGCAGTGGGTGTGTGGGGGTGGGAGAGTTCCCTCTAGGAGGTAGTGGGCCGCGGCCGTGTCGAGGCAGGGGCTGTGTTGGCTTGCGAAGGCGCCGTGGGAGCGGCTGTCGTCGAGGGTGATCATCCGGGATTGGGGGAGCCGGGCTTGCATTCGCCGTGCGCCGTCGAGCGGTGTGGTGGGGTCGTGCTCGGCTTGGGTGAGCAGTACGGGAGGCATGTGGGGGTGCCCGAGCCGGGTGGTTTCACGTGGTTCGGGCCAGAAGGCGCAGGTGCCGGCTTCTAAGCCGGTGAGCACGGGTTGCGGGTCGGCGGCGCGCAGTGCGCGGACCGCGCCCAGGGCGTCGGGGATGGCGGGGCGTGGGCTGTCGGCGCATTTGACGGCGCGCAGCGCGGCTTCGGAGTTGTGATCGTCGGGTTCGGTGGAACGCAGTGCGCTGTCGTTGCCGGTGTGCACGTACTGGCTGAGGGCGCGGGCGAACGGTTCCCACCGTTCGGTGCGCGACAGCGTGCGGTAGACGACCCGGTCGAACTCGTCCGGCCCGAATTCGTCGACGGGAAGCGTGCTGCGTGCGTGGAGGTAATGCTCGCGGACGGTGCGGCGGTCGGCGCCGAGTCCGATTTCGGTATGTGCGGCGATCCAGTCGAACAGGGCGTCGCGCTGTTCGAGCATGGCGAAGCCTTGGCGGACGTCGAAGTGGTGCCAGTCGTCGGGGCTGACGACGCTGTCGAGCACCATGCGTCCGGTGTGCCGAGGGAATTCGGCGGCGTAGGCCGCGCCGAGATAGGTGCCGTAGGACACGCCCAGGTAGTTCAGCCGCGGCTCACCGAGCGCTCGCCTGATCCGGTCCATGTCGCGTGCGGTGTTCGTCGTGTTGATGTGCGGCAGCGCCGGTCCGATGTTGCGGGCGCAGTCGTCGGCGAGTCGGCGTAGGTCGCCGAGGTAGGCGTGTTCCTGTTCGGCTCCGGTGGGGACGGGGTCGGGCCGCGGGTGTTCGAACAGTCCGCCGGCGGGGCCGCAGTCGACCGGTGCGCTGTGGCCGACGCCGCGCGGGTCGAACCCGATGATGTCGTAGCTCTGCCTTACTTCGACGGGCATTTTGGCGCGTTTGCTCTCGGCGTAGTCGAGGCCGGTGCCACCGGGGCCGCCCGGGTTGACCAGGAGTGCTCCGCGTCGTTGCTGCGGCGGGCCGGAAGCGCGGATGCGGGAGACGGCGATGGTGATCGAGGGGCCGTCCGCTTCCGCGTAATCCAGCGGAACCCGGACATGTCCACATTGGACTTCGTGGTTGTCGGTCACGTCGGCCGGGCATGGCCCGAAAAGGATCCCGTCGCTCGGCGATTCGGCCGCGGCGGGCACGGGCACGAGCGCGGCGAGCAGGGGTGCGATGAGCAGGGCGGTGCGATTGTGACGCGAGTTGAACACGCTGGGTGACTCCAGTGTTACCTGAATGGGGTTTGCCAACTGTATTGAACATGATTATCGTTACCGTCCGCTAGTGGGCAACCGTGCGGAGGAGTCGGAGTGGGTCACCTGCTGATGGTGGAAAGCTGGGTCGGGGCGATGAGCACGTTGTTGCCCCGCGGCATCCGGGACGGGGGCCACCGCTTCAGCTTCCTCACCCGGGACGTGCATCACTATCTGCGCGCATGGAACCGGCCGGGCGCGCATCCCTTGCTCAGCGCGGAGAACGTGCTCAGCGCAGAGACCAACGACGTGCCGTCACTGATCGAGCATGTTGCGAAACTCCAGCCTGCGCTGGGTTTCGACGGTGTGCTGACTTCATGCGACTATTACCTCGGCGCGACCGCGCACCTCGCGCAGAGCCTCGGTCTCCCCGGATCGCCACCGGAAGCGGTGGCGCGCGCCTGCAACAAGGACCAGACCCGGCTCGTCTTACGAGATGCCGGCGTTCCCGGACCCGCGTTCGCGCTCGCCGACAGTGCCTCCGGGCTTCGTGAAGCGGCCTTGGCTCTGGGCTTTCCGCTGGTGATCAAGCCGGTCGACCTGTGCGCGGGCATGTTCGTGCGCAAGGTGTCGAACGAGGCCGAACTGAACGAAGCGGTGCGCGAGCTGGAGGGGTTCCCGGTGAACGCCCGCGGGCAACGGCGCAGCGCCACGGTGCTGCTCGAGGAGCTGTTGACCGGCCCGGAAGTGAGCGTGGAAGCCGTTACGGCGCACGGCCGAACGACCGTCGTCGGAGTGACGGACAAGAGCGTCGGGGGCGAGCCCTGGTTCGTCGAAACCGGTCACATGTTCCCCGCCACGCTCGACGACGAAACCGAGCGGGCCGCCACCGCGGTCGCGGTCGCCGCCGTCGAGGCGCTCGGCTTGGACAACACGGTCACGCACACCGAGCTCAAACTGACCCCGGCCGGACCGCGCATCGTCGAGGTCAACCCGCGTCCGGCGGGTAACCAGATCACCGAGCTCATCCGCCGGGTTACGGGGATCGACCTGCCCGCGGTGCACGCGCAGCTCGCCGTGGGCGAACCGCCGCGGTTGACGGCGAACTCCACAGGTGCGGGCAGCGCGGCGATCTCTTTCCTGCTTCCGCCGCGGACCGGGCCGATCCGTCGGATCGACGGTGTCGAGGACGTCCACGAAGCCGACGGCGTCGTCGACAGCACCTTCAAACCCGCCGGGCACGTGGCGGGCGCGGCCAGCAGCAACAACAACTACCTCGGACACGTGATGACGACCGACCCGCAACTCGGCGCGGCGCGCGCGCGAGCCGAGGCGGCGGTGGACTCCCTGCAGGTGATCTACGCCGAGGATCTGGTCAAGGCATGAAGGACTCCTTCCTGTCATTGGACGCGTTCACTGCCGCCGTCGGAGCAGGGCTGGCGGGCGACGAAGTGGACGAAGCGGAAGTGAGCGTCGGCTTCCTCACCCAGCAGGGCGTCCGGCATTCCGGGCGGGGCCGGTCGTACCGCAACCATGTGCTGAGCCTGCGAGTGGAGGACGCCGTCGGGTCGTGCGCTGTGGAGCCGGGAGTGCTCAGCGACGAACTGGTCATCGATTGCGTCGGTGCTTCGGTCGGGCGATTGCTACGGCATCCGGAGCCCGCGGTGCGCATCGCGGCAGCCGACGCGTACCTGATGTCGCGGCATCCGCACCACGAGCACGCCGAAGAAGTCCGGCTTCGGCGTGGAACCTCGCTGCAGAAATCATTGCAGCGAGCGGACATCGTGGTCGGCATGGTCCCGGACCACGTTCGCCGAGTGCTGGTGATCGGAGTGGTGAACTCACTGCTGCACCAGCTCCGCCGGCGCGGCATCGACTACGTCGCCTGCGATTTCAAAGGCGGCGTGACCGAGTGGGACGAGCCGATCGCGCGCGACGCGATGGCCGAAGTCGACGGCTGTGATGCCGTGCTGGCGTCCGGAATGGTCGCGGGCAACGACACATTCGAGCCGTTGCTGGCGCACGTGCGCGCTGCAGGGAAGCCACTGGTCATGTTCGCGCAGACCGCGAGTGCCGTGCTGCCGTGGTTCCTCGGCTCCGGTGTCACCGCGATCTCCGCCGAGCCCTACCCGTTCTTCTGGCTCGACGGCGGGGCCGGCTCGCTCTACCGCTACCTCGGTCCGCGCAATTCAGAGCCAGGGAAGGACATTCGTTGATCGACCTCAGCACGAGCCCGGCCCGAGCGGCCAACCCGGACCTGCTGTCGCTGATGCGCGACACGCCGGTCACCAGGGTCAGCACCCCGTTGCCGGATCACCATCCGGGATTCTGGGCGAAACTCGAATGCCTCGGGGCCGGTGGTATGAAGGCGCGCGCTGCGATCTCGATGCTGCGCGGCGCCCGTTCCCGCGGCGAACTCCGTCCCGGAGCGCCCGTGGTGGAGTCCACCAGCGGCACCCTCGGGGTCGGACTCGCCTTCGCCGGCCAAGCACTGGGGCATCCCGTTGTTCTCGTCGTCGACCGGGAACTGGAGCGCAGCATGCGGTCGCTGCTGCGTGCGCACGGTGCCCGGACCGAGGTCGTCGACCGGCCGCACCCCGTGGGCGGCTGGCAACAAGCCAGGCTGGACCGGGTGCACCAGCTGTGCGCGGAACTGCCCGACGCCTATTGGCCCGATCAGTACAACAACCCGGACAACCCGGCGGGATACGAGCGACTGGCGGAGGAACTCGTCGCCCAGCTCGGTTCGGCCGACACCCTGGTCTGCAGCGTCGGATCGGGCGGGCACAGCGCGGGCATCATCCGCACGTTGCGGCGGCATTGGCCACGGCTGCGCCTGATCGGCGTCGACACCGTGGGCTCGACGATCTTCGGGCAGCCCGCGCGCCGCCGCATCATGCGCGGACTCGGCAGCAGCATCTTCCCGCGCAACGTCGCTTACGCCGAGTTCGACGAAGTGCACTGGGTGGGGCCGGCCGAAGCCGTCGACGCCTGCCGCAGGCTCGCCGCGCACTCCTTCGTCAGCGGCGGATGGAGCACCGGCGCGGTCGCCTTGGTGGCGGGCTGGGCGGCTCGGCGCGAGTCCGGTTCCCGAGTCGTCACCGTGTTCCCGGATGGCCCGCACCGATACCTCGACTCGATCTTCGACGACGAGTTCTGCCACGAACACGGCCTGCTCGGGGGCCGCCCGGCCACCCGGCCCGTGGAGATCGCCGACGCCGCGGCGATCGAAGTGCACGGCTGGGCGCGGTGCGGCTCCGTTCACGATCCGGCGAGGTCCGCGGAGGTGCCCGCATGAAGCTCACTTGGTGCACGGGCAGGCTGCAATTACGGGAGCCGTTCCGCATTTCCCGCTCCGTCATGCACGAACGGGACGCGGTATGGATCGACGTGTCGCACGAGGAGCACATCGGCCACGGCGAAGCCGTCACCAGCGTCTACTACGACCTTGATCTGTCGCGGATCGTCACGCAGCTCGAAGCGCTGCGGCCGGTCATCGAGGAGAGCGAAGACCCCGACGAGCTCCTCGCTGATGCGCAGCGATGGGTGACTCTCGACCCGGGACTGCGGTGTGCGGTGGACGCGGCGCTGCACGACCTGGCGGCGAAATGCCGCGGCACCATCGTGCGCGACCTGATCGGGGCACCGTCCTTCGAGACCGCGCGGACCGCCTGCACGATCGGCATCGTTGATACCGCTCAAGCAGTGCGCACCGCCACCGAACTGACCGGCAGGGGATTCGGCGTCCTCAAAGTCAAACTCGGCGACGGCACCGAGGACGCGACCAGAGTGGCAGCGATCCGCGCGGCCGCACCCGACGCGCGGCTGCTGCTCGACCCCAACGGCGCTTGGGAGCCTGATCAGGCGCTTCGCATCCTCGAAGCCCTGGAACCGCACGGCATTTCCGCCGTCGAACAGCCCATCCGGCCCGGCTCCCCCGCGGATCTCGGCTGGGTCGCCCAACGCAGCCCCATCCCCGTGATCGCCGACGAGGACGCGCAGACCGTTGACGACGTGCGTGAACTCGGGTCTTCAGTGCACGGGGTGAACGTGAAACTGGCCAAATGCGGCGGTATCCGGGCTGCCGTCGAGATCATCGAAACCGCCCGTTCCGCTGGTACCGAGGTGATGCTGGGCTGCCTGGTCGCCAGCTCACTGGGCATCGCCCCCGCCGTGCACCTGGCCGGGCACGCCAGCTGGATCGACCTCGACGGGCACCTGCTGCTCGCGCACGATCCCTGGGACGGCATCGGAGGAATCGACGGAACGCTGCGGCTCAGCGGCCGTCCAGGGCTGGGCGTGCTCCCGAGGTCCTCGCCATGACGACCTGGCGGCTCATCCGAAGCTACCCGCTCGCGGTGCAGGTGCTGCTGGTCAACCAGCTCGGCGTCAACATCGGCTTCTACCTGCTCATCCCGTACCTCGCCGGTTATCTGGGGCACGACCTGGGCATGTCCGCTGCCTTGGTCGGCGTGGTGCTCGGAGTGCGCAACCTGAGCCAGCAAGGCCTGTTCCTCATCGGCGGCACCGCATCCGACCGGCTCGGTGCCCGCGGGGTCATCATCGCGGGATGTGCGCTGCGCACCGTCGGATTCGGCCTGTTCGCGCTCGGCACCTCCCTGCCGATCCTGTTGCTCGCTTCGGGACTCAGCGGGCTGGCGGGGGCGCTGTTCAACCCCGCGGTGCGTGCCTACCTCGCGCAGGAGGCAGGGGAGCGGCGAGCCGAGGCGTTCGCGTTGTTCAACGTGTTCGCGAACACCGGGGCGCTGGTCGGGCCACTGCTCGGAAGTGCGCTCGTCGTCATCGGTTTCGCCACTTCCGCGCTCGTCGCCGCACTGATCTTCGCGTTGCTCACCATCGCGCAGATCGTCGTATTGCCGCCCAGAGCGGTGGCACCTGCGCGCAACACCGTTCTGGGTGATTGGGGTGGGGTGCTCGGCAACAAGCGGTTCCTCGGGTTCACCCTTGCGCTGACCGGGATGTTCGCTTTGCAGAACCAGCTGTACCTGGTTCTGCCGATGGAAGCGGCCAGGCTCACCGGATCCAGCGGCTCCGTCGCCGCGGTATTCATCGTGTCCACAGTGGCCGGACTTCTGCTGCAGGTGCGCATCACCAGACGCTCCCAACGGCGGTGTTCCCAGGGCGGTGCCATCGCGGCGGGCATGGTCCTGATGGGGCTCGCGTTCCTCGCCACCGTGATCGCCGGAATCGCCGTTCCCAGCGCGTCGGCTCCGCTCGAACCGCCCGATGCACTGCTCAGGCTCAGTCCGGTGCTGGTGGCGACGCTCGTGCTCACCATCGGGCTGATGCTGGCGCAGCCGTTCGTCAACGACCTCATTCCCGCATTCGGGTCGAGTTCGCTGTCCGGCACCTACTTCGGGGTCTTCTACCTCGCCTCCGGGATCACCGCGGCAGCGGGCAATGCCGTGATCGGCCGGGTGAGCGATATCGCCGGACACCGAATGCCGTGGGCACCGTCGGCACTGTGCCTCGGCCTCGGGCTCGTCTCCGCCGCCGCCGTGATCGTCCTGCACCGCAACGGACTCATAGGTCCGAAATCGACTTCGCAACCGGGAGCCTCCGCGTGCACAACGACGCCAACTTCCTGACCGACAACCCCGAGCTTTACGAACAGCAATTCCCCGACCCGGAGCACCTCGCCGCACGATTCGTCCTCGACCTGCTCGGTCGGCACGGCGCGGGGAACAAGCTGCTCGACGTGGGGTGCGGCAGCGGACGCGATGCCGGGTTCTGGTCGCGGAACGGGTATCGCGTGACCGGGATCGATACCTCGCCGCGGATGATCGAGTACGCCCGGGCGCAATGCCCCGACGGCACCTTTCTCGTCGACGACATGCGCGAATTCCGGCTGGACGATGTTTTTGACGCCATCACCTGCCTCGACAGCGCCTTCTTGTACTGCCACACGAATTCCGAGCTCGACGGTTTCCTCGAGCGTTGTCGCGCTCAGGTGCGGCCAGGTGGGCTGCTCATCGCCGAAATGCGCAACGGGGCCTTCTTCCTCGGCAGCCGCGAACTGCTCGACGGTGTTCGTGAACGGTCCGTGAGCTGGAATGGGGTGGACTACCGGTCCCGGACCCGGCTGTGGATCGACCACGCTGAGCAATTGCTGCGCCGGGAACGTATTTGGGACTGGCCCGGCTGCGGCGACGAACTCACCCAGCGATCCGCCTGGCGTCTGCTGTTCCCGCAAGAACTTCACCGAATCCTGCGCCAGGCCGGCTTCGAAGTGCTCGCCATGTTCGACCACCCCGGTCCGCGAACCGACCCCGCTTGGCACCCCGGCTCGCCCCTCAACACATCTCTCACCGGCGACCGCCTCCACCTCATCGCCCGGCGCCCCACCTGAACTCGTGATGCGAGGAAGGGAACCTTCCTGCCACCGGTGACAGGAAGGTTCCCTTCCTCGCGGTGTTCGTGACGTGAGGCAGATCCCCTTTCGGGGCTTGTTGAAAAGTATTATCGTTTTCTTTTGCTGGTCGGGTGACCGGTTGAAGGCAGGGACCGGAATGGAGGGTGTGCGTGGAGTCCGAAAGGTCGGCCGTGTACTCATCTGATCGAAGCCCGGTGACGAGGCGGGGCTTCCTGGGGCTGACGGCGGCGGCCGCCGTCGCGGGTGTGTCCGGATGCGCCGCGGGGAGTTCCAGCTCGGGTGCGGGCTCGCCGCGGCCGGGAGGCCGGCTGCGGGCGGTGTTTCCAGGGGGAGGGGCCGAGGAGGTACTGGATCCGCACACCACGGATCTGTACGCCGAGGTCGCCCGGGCGAAAGCGCTTTTCGACAAGCTCGCGGACTACGGATCCGACATGTCCCCGCAGCCGCGGCTGGCCGAGCGGTGGGAGTCGAGCGCGGACCTGCTCACTTGGCGAGTCCCGTTACGGGACGCGACGTTCCACGATGGAAAGCCGGTGCGTGCCGACGACGTGTTATCGAGTTACGCGCGCATTCTGCGCCCCGATAGCACTCGCAGGGCCAAGGCCAGCCTGTCGGTCATCGACCTCGCCAACAGTCGTGCCATCGACGACCGCACCGTCGAGTTCCGGTTGACGCGCCCGTATGCGGAGTTCCCCAACGCGCTCGCCACGTTAGGCGCATACATCGTCCCGGAAGGCGCGCAGGACTTCGACCACCCCGTCGGGTCGGGGCCGTTCCGGTTCGCCTCGTTCGAACCGGGACGCAGCTTCCTCGGCAAGCGGAACCCCGACTACTGGGAAGGGGCCGCGTATCTCGACGAGCTGGAGATCCTGGTCAGCAACGACGAATCCGCCAGAGTGAACGCACTGCTCGGGGACCAGGCGGACTACGCGCACGACCTGACCGCCACCACCGCGCGCAGCCATGAGGACGCCGGGCAGGTCCAGATCCACCGACTGCCGCTGAGCAACTTTCACGCATTGGCGATGAAGGTCGACCGCCCGCCGTTCGATCGACGTGAGGTTCGGCAAGCGTTCTTCCACTTGATCGACCGCGAGGAACTGGTCCGTGCGGTGTTGCAGGGGTCCGGGGACGTCGCCAACGACCTTTTCGGGAAGAACTACCAGTACTACAACAGCGCGTTGCCGCAGCGGCGTCGAGATCTGCACAAGGCCAAGGCGTTGTTGCGCGAGGCGGGTGCGGAGAACCTGACGGTCGAACTGCTCACCTCCGAAGCGTCACCTGGTCTGCGTGAGGCCGCGTTGGCGTTCGCCGACCAGGCGAAGGAGGCGGGAGTGACGGTTAAGGTGACCTTGGGGAACAAGGACACCTACTGGTCGGACATCGCTGAGCAAGGGTCCGTGGTCAGCTACCGCTCCGGTGCGATGCCGATCGAGTCGCACATTTCGCAACGGTTGCTGTCGGGTTCGACGACCAACAACACCAAGTGGCGTCGTCGCGACTTCGACGAGCTGTACCAACAAGCTCAGGCCACAGCGGACGAACACAGGAGAGCCGAGCTCTACATGCAGATGCAGCGCGAGCTGTTCGAAGAGGGCGGATTCCTGTGGTGGGGCGTGTCGGATTGGATCGTGGCGTCGGCGAACCGGGTCGGCGGGATCGATGACCGCGCTCCGGCGAACACCCTGGACTGGGCACGGTTCGACAAGGTGTGGCTGGGGTGAGCATTCCCAGCTACGTCGTCCGACGAGTACTTCTGGGCGTCGTTCAAGTTTTCCTCGCCATGGTGCTCGTGTTCTTCCTGACCGAGGCGCTGCCGGGTGATGCGGCGGTCACCATCGCCGGTGACAACCCGGATCCGGCGATCATCGAGCTGTTGCGCGAACAACTCGGGCTGAACGCGCCGTGGTGGCAGCGTCTCGGCCAGTGGATGTTCGGCGCTGTCCAAGGTGATTTCGGCCGGTCGTTGGTGGGTCCCCGTTCCGTAGTGGACATCATCGGTTCCTCCATCGGCCCCACCTTGTTACTGGCGTTGCTGACGTTGGCGCTGGTCATCCCGGTGTCGCTGGGACTCGGTGTCTTGGCCGCGAATCGGGAAGGCCGCGTCGCCGATCGCGTCATCTCCGCAACCACGCTCGGCCTCTACTCGGTGCCCGAGTTCGCCATGGGAATTCTGCTGGTCACGGTTTTCGCCGTTCAGCTCGGCTGGTTACCGCCGACGGCGGTCGGCGGTAGCGGACTGATGAGCCGTCCGGCTGTGCTGGTGCTGCCGGTCTTGGTGCTGCTGCTTCGCCCGATCTGCTCGCTGAGCAGGCTCATCCGAGCGGGAATGATCGACGCATTGCATTCGAGCTTCGTTCAGCAGGCACGTCGCTCCGGGATTTCGCCAGTGCGTGTGCAGGTGGCGCACGCCCTGCCCAACGCCGTCGTTCCCGCCGTGCAGCAACTCGCGCGGACGGCCGACTGGCTCATCGGCGGCGTCATCGTAGTGGAGGCGATCTTTGTGATCCCAGGGCTGGGCACGACGCTGATCGAGTCCGTCTCGGCGCGGGATCTTCCGGTGATCCAAGGATTGTCCGTTGTGTTGGCGAGCGTGACGGTCCTGGTGAACCTTGCCGCCGACATCGTTGCTCGCATCCTCGCGCCGGCAGCGGAGGCATACGGATGAGGCGTTTTTTGATCCCAGGGCTGCTGATCGCTATCCCGGTGGTGCTGGCGGTGTTCGGCCCGATGTTCGCGACCGCTGAGGTAGACAAGGACGTCGCGTTCAGTAGTGGCGCCGGGCATCTGTTCGGTACCGACTTCGTCGGCAGAGACGTGTGGAACGAGGTTCTGCTGGGCGGTCGCTCAGTCGTGCTGGTCGCCGTGGCGGCCACCCTGTGCACATACCTGATAGCGGTCCCGATCGGAGTCGCGGTCGGGATGAGCCGGGCCAGGTTCGTCGGTGAGGCGGTGATGCGACCGCTGGACGTCTTCCTAGCGGTGCCGTCGATGCTCTTGCTGCTGTTGCTGGCTTCCACGGCGCCGAACGTCCTTTGGGCGTTGGTCGTGATCGTCACAGTGATCAACCTTCCGGATGTCATCAGAATGTCGCGTGCTTCGGCGCTCGCGATCGCGGCGAGACCGGCCGTGGAGGCGATGCGCCTCCAAGGAGAGAATCGGGCACGCATCGGGTTCGGCTATGTCGTGCGGGCGATGGTGCGGACCTTGGCCGCGGATTTGGGGACGAGGTTCACCGGTGCCATCTACCTCGTTGCGTCGGCGAGTTTCCTCGGCGTCGGTGTGTCCCCGCAGACCAGCGACTGGGCGGCGATGGTGGACCGCAACCGCACCGGTCTGTTCCTGCAGCCTTGGGCGGTTGTGTTGCCCGCATTGCTGATCGTGGCATTGTCGGTGGGAGTCAATCTGGCGTTCGACCAGCTGTTGCGCAGGAAGCGGCGAGAGGTGCGCACGTGAACGTCGTCGATGTCGGCGAACTGAAGGTCTCGCTGGATGCTCGGCCCGTGGTGGAGGGAGTGTCGTTCGCCTTGGCTGGCGGCCAGGTGACCGCGTTGGTGGGCGAATCCGGTAGTGGCAAGACCACCACCGGACTGGCTCTGCTCGGTGAATATCCGTCCGGGGCGGACGTCGCCGGCGAGGTAGTGGTGGCCGGTCACCGAGTGGGCGCCGGAAATCCACCCGCGCCCGGCAGGGTCGGGTACATCCCGCAACACCCGTCGGCGGCGCTCAATCCGGTGCGCCGTGTCGGCGCGGTGCTGCGGGAGATCGCACGCAGGCACATCGGTGACGTTCCACGCGCCGAACGCAAGGAATTCGTCCGCGCCAAGGTCGAGACCGCGTTGCGCCGAGCACAGCTCCCCGACGGCGACGCCCTGTTGAACCGCTATCCGCACCAGCTCTCCGGCGGGCAACAGCAGCGCATTCTGCTGGCCCAAGCGTTGGTGTGCGACCCGGCGGTGGTGATCGCGGACGAGCCGACCACCGGTCAGGACGCGCTCACCCGCATGCAGATCGTGGCGGAGCTGCGGAACCTGGCCGAAATGGGCATCGCGGTGCTGCTGCTCACCCATGACCTCGACGTGGTGCGGCAGCTGGCGCATAACGTGCTGGTCATGCGTGCCGGGGCGGTCGTCGAATCCGGATCTGCGGCCGAGGTTCTGAGCTCGCCGGAACATCCCTACACGAGACTCTTGGTCGAATCGCAGCCCGACAGCCGGGTACCACTCGGTACCGGCGGCGAGGCTCCGCCCGCAGTGGTGTCCGCGCGTGAGTTGGTAGCCGGGCACCGAGAACGGGGACGGTACGTCGAGACGCTGCACACGATGTCGCTCGACATCGGGCTTGGGGAGCGCATCGCCATCGTGGGCCGTTCCGGCAGTGGCAAGACGACGCTGGCCAGGTGTCTCGCCGGTCTGCACCCACCTCGAAGCGGGTCTGTGCTGCTCGACGGAACGCCGCTCGCAGCTCGATTGCATGGGCGAACCCGCGAACAGCTGGCGGACATCCAGTACGTCTTCCAAGACGCCCGAGCATCGTTTAACGAGTTCGCACCCGTTATCGACCAGGTGGCCAGAACGGCGGAACGACTTCGAGATGCCGGTCGTCAGCAGGCTCGCCGCCAGGCGAACGGTTGGTTCGAACGGGTGGGACTCGGTTCGGAGATCACCGCTCGCCATCCTGAATCGCTGTCCGGCGGCGAGTTGCAACGCGCTGCGCTCGTCCGGGCGCTGCTCGCCGAACCACGAGTCCTGATCTGCGATGAGATCACGTCCGGACTGGACACGGTGACGCAAGCGGAGCTGCTCGGCGCGCTGAAGGAACTCCAGGGCGCGGCCCACTGCGCCTTGGTGGTGATCACACATGACCTGGGGGTGGTGGCCGATCTTGCCGACCGGGTGGTGATCGTCGAAGAAGGACAGATCGTCGAGCAGGGGCCTGCCTCGGAAGTGCTGCGTTCTCCACAACATTCGATGACGTGCGCGCTGGTCGAGGCCGCGACGAGCCGAATCGCCCGGGCGTAGGCCCGCCAGGGCGATTCGGGGACGACTCGGCATGGGCGTGCGGTAAGCGGAGGGGAACATGCCTCCATGCTTCATCGTCGAACGACTGTTCGTCATCGCTGAAGCGGGTAAGGATCGTGTCGCCCGATCTTGCGCGTTCGATCACCCGGCGTAGTCGATGTCGGAAAGCTCGAATCCGGCCGACTTCGGGTGAGTTGTTCCCGTCTTGCCCGCGAGTGCAATCTCGAAATGGACGCTGGGGCTGTACCGGGAGTCCTGGCGGGCGTCGTAGATCTCCGTCGCCGCGCTCTGCCAGAACGGCGCGGCGCCCTCGATCGCGGGATTCGTGTGCAGGTAAATCGTCGAGTACTCCGGCGTGCTCGACACGAAATCGCAGGCCATCGAGACCAATGCGGTCGCCAAGCCGTGGCGTCGATGCTCCCGGTCCACGTAGACGCGGAACAACTGGGCCGTCCGGCCGTCGCTGTACCGGGCGGCGAGCCACTCCGGGTGCGGTGGGCACCGCGGGCCGCCCGAACGGATCGCCGTCGTCGCCGCGACCTGCCCGTCCCGAACCGCTACGAACAGCGCGTGGCGCGGGTTGTTCAGGTAGGCGCCTTCGATGTCCACGACATCCGAGTGCCAGCGCGCGTGGTAGCCGTGCCCGAACTCCTTGTAGAAGGTGTCGAGCATGACCCTCCGGGCGCCCTCGACGTCTTCGATGCGGGCGCGGCGCGCGACGTACTCGCCGATTCGGTGCTCTTCCTGGTGATCCATATGTTCTCCATCGGGTTCTCGCGCCTGGGTCGCCGAGCAACGCGACTACCGGTGCGCCGAAGCCACAATACAATGACTCTCGTTTTCAATAAGGCCAGGGTTCCAGCGGAAGAAGATCGAGAAGAGGTGCTGAGGTACCGCGAGGAAGGGAACCTTCCTGTCACCGGCGACAGAGAGGTTCCCTTCCTCGCGGCTGGGCTGCGCGGATGTGGGGACGAGCGCAGGCTGCGGGGATGGTGTGTCTGGTTACCGGGGCGAGCGGTTACGTCGGTGGGCGGTTGGTGCCCCAGCTGCTGGAGGACGGGTGGCGGGTCCGATGCCTGGTGCGAAATCCGGAGAAGCTGCGCGACGTGCCTTGGCGGAATCGCGTGGAAGTGGTTCGCGGGGACCTGCTGCAGGAACAAGATGTGGCTGCGGCATGCGACGGAGTTGAGGTCGTTTACTACCTGGTCCATTCGATGGCGGAGTCCGGTTTCGCCGTTCGGGACCGGAGGGCGGCGATGATCGTGGGGCAGGCGGCCAGGGAGGCGTCGGTTCAGCGCATCGTGTACCTCGGCGGGGTGCATCCGGCGGGGGAGGACCTGTCGGAGCACATGGGTTCGCGAGCGGAAGTCGGCGAGATCCTGTTGCGCAGCGGGGTTCCGACGGTAGTGCTGCAGGCTGCCGTGATCATCGGTTCCGGCTCGGCGAGTTTCGAGATGTTGCGGCACTTGACCGAACGGTTGCCCGTGATGGTGACCCCGCGCTGGGTGCACAATCGGGTGCAGCCGATCGCGGTGCGTGACGTGGTGCATTATCTGGCCTCGGTGTCGCGCCTGCCGAGATCGATCAACCGCACCTTCGACGTGGGCGGCCCGGACATCCTGACTTACGGCGAGATGATGCGCCGCTACGCGGTCGTGGCCGGCCTGCCGCCGAGGCGGATGTTGCCCGTCGGTGTGCTCACGCCCTGGCTGAGTGCCCAGTGGATCAACGTGGTCACTCCGGTGCCGAAGAAGGTGGGAAAACCGCTGATCGAGTCCCTCATCCACGAGGCGGTCTGCGCCGAGAACGAGATCGACGATGTGGTGCCCCCGCCCGCGGCGGGTTTGACCGGATACGACAGGTCCGTCGAACTGGCCTTGCGCAAGATCCGGAACGCGGAGACGGAAACCCGCTGGTCGGATGCGGCCCCTGCGGACGCTCCCTCCGAACCGCTGCCGTCGGACCCGGCCTGGTCTGGTGGCACCGTCTACACGGACGTGCGTGAGAAGTGGAGCCCGGTCGCCCCGGAGCGTCTGTGGCGCGTCATCGAGGGCGTCGGTGGTGAGCACGGCTGGTATTCGCCGCGGCTGCTGTGGGTGGTGCGGGGAGTTCTCGACAAGGTGTCCGGTGGCGTGGGACTGCGGCGGGGGCGTCGCCATGCGCAGCGGCTGCGAGTCGGGGAGGCGCTCGATTGGTGGCGAGTGGAGGAACTTGCGGAGGGGCGGCTTCTTCGGCTGCGAGCAGAAATGCGACTGCCGGGGCGGGCGTGGCTGGAGTTCGTCATCGCACCGGACGAGGCGGGCGGATCGCACTACCGCCAGCGCGCGGTATTCGTTCCGCGCGGATTGGCCGGACACGTTTACTGGTGGCTGGTCGCTCCGTTTCACGGAGCGGTCTTCGGCGGAATGGCACGAAATGTTCTCCGTGCCGCTTCGGCAGGTGAGTGAAGCCGCGGAGCGCTGATGCGCAGGGTGGCCGGCTGCCGACGGGTGACGCCTCGCACGTGCGCATCACCACGTCCGTGGCAGGAAGACGAGAGCGCGCTGCCTGCATTGAAAGGCAGCTTCGTCCTTCTCGGCTCGCAACCCTCAGGTGAAAACGAATCGGCGAGCCCATAAAAACAAAAAGGACAAGAACGCTGGTCAGCGCCTTGTCCATGCTGGCTATTCGAGTGCCCTCGGCAGGACTCGAACCTGCGACACCTGCCTCCGGAGGGCAGTGCTCTATCCGCTGAGCTACGAGGGCTTGCTGTTGTTGACGTAGGTCAGCCTAGCGCACCGGTCGGTGTGTGCTGGAAGGGGGTAACGGTTCCGGTGGCTTGTGTGCCGTCCAACGAGTGGACACTTGTTTGCATTCATGCGTATCTCGCTATATATCATGGTGTCGTGTGGATGGGAGGTTCGTGATGGGCCATGGCCACGGCCACGGGTCGGCAGCAGCGCCGGCCAGCGCCTCAGGGCGGTACTCGCGGCGTCTGGCGACCGCCTTCGGCGTGTTGCTGGCGTTCTTCGTCCTGGAAGCGACTGTCGGGTACCTCACCTCATCCCTGGCGTTGCTGTCGGACGCGGGGCACATGTTGACCGACGTCCTGGGCGTCGGCATGGCGCTCGCCGCGATCACCGCGGCACGCCGTCCCGCATCCGACAAACGGACGTTCGGCTGGTACCGGATCGAAGTGCTGGCTGCGCTCGCCAATGCCGTGCTGCTGTTCGCCGTCGCCGGTTACATCCTCGTTGAGGCGGTCGGCCGCTTCCAGCAGCCGCCCGAAGTGGCCGGGTTGCCGATGATGCTCACCGCCGCGGCCGGCCTCGCGGCGAATGTGGTGGCATTCCTGCTGCTGCGGGAGGGCGCTTCGGAAAGCCTCAACCTGCGCGGCGCGTATCTGGAGGTCCTGGCCGACACCATCGGATCGGTCGGCGTGCTGATCGGGGGTGCGCTGGCCTGGGCTTTCGGGTGGTACCTGGTCGACCCGATCGTTGCCGTCGCCGTGGGACTGTTCGTGCTGCCCCGCACTTGGAAGCTGGCCCGGCAGGCACTGCGGATCTTGGTGCAGCAGGCGCCGGAAGGCGTTGATGTGCCTGCGATGCGCGATGACCTCGCCGCGCTGCCCGCGGTGAACGAAGTGCACGACTTGCACGTGTGGACGCTGACCTCCGGCATGGAAGTCGCTTCGGCGCACCTTGCCACTTCGGCTGAGGCCGACCACGGGGACGTGCTCGTGTCCGCTCAGCGGCTGCTGGCCGAGCGCTACCGCATCGAGCACGCCACCTTGCAGGTCGAGCCCGCCGAGTGCGCCAGTCGCTGCCAGGCGCTGACCTGGTGACAGGAAGGTTCCCTTGCTCGCGCTGCCGCGCGAAAAAGCCGGCCCGCGCCCCTTGTGGGGTGCGGGCCGGCTTGGGCGGTGGGGGCGACGGTCAGTCGTCGTCCTTGCCGCCGGGGGTGTTCTTGGCGACCTGCATCAGGAACTCGATGTTGGTGCGCGACTTGCGCAACCGGTCCTGCAGGAGTTCCAGCGACTGCTGGGCATCGAGCGCGGAGAGCACTCGGCGCAGCTTGTGGGTCACGGCGAGCTCGTCGGGCGAGAGCAGGATCTCGTCCTTGCGGGTGCTGGAGGCGTCCACGTCGACGGCGGGGAACAACCGCTTGTCGGCGAGTTTGCGGTCCAGCTTGATCTCGGCGTTGCCGGTGCCCTTGAACTCCTCGAAGATCACCGTGTCCATTGTGGACCCGGTTTCCACCAGCGCCGTGGCGAAGATGGTCAGCGAGCCGCCGTTCTCGATGTTGCGGGCCGCGCCGAGGAAGCGCTTCGGCGGGTACAGCGCCGTCGAGTCGACACCGCCGGAGAGGATCCGGCCGGAAGCCGGGGCCGCCAAGTTGTAGGCACGGCCGAGGCGGGTGATCGAGTCGAGCAGCACGACCACGTCGTGTCCCATCTCGACGAGGCGCTTCGCTCGCTCGATGGACAGCTCGGCCACCGTGGTGTGGTCCGACGGCGGGCGGTCGAAGGTGGAGGCGATGACCTCGCCCTTGACCGAGCGCTGCATGTCGGTGACCTCTTCGGGGCGCTCGTCGGCGAGCACCACCATGAGGTGGCATTCCGGGTTGTTCGTGGTGATCGCGTTGGAGATCGCCTGCAGCACCATCGTCTTACCGGCCTTCGGCGGCGAGACGATCAGCGCGCGCTGACCCTTGCCGACGGGCATGACGAGGTCGATGATCCGCCCGGTGAGGTTCTGCGGTTCGGTCTCCAGCCGCAGTCGCTCGTTGGGGTACAGCGGAGTCATCTTGTGGAATTCCGACCGCCCCTTCGCGGCGTCCGGCTCGAGGCCGTTGATGGCGTCGACGCGGACCAGCGGGTTGAACTTCTGCCGCTGCTGCTCGTTGTCGCGGGGCTGGCGGATGACGCCCTTGATCGCGTCGCCGCGGCGCAGGCCGTACTTGCGGACCAGCGACAGCGACACGTACACGTCGTTCGGCCCCGCGAGGTAGCCGGACGTGCGGACGAACGCGTAGTTCTCCAGCACGTCGAGGATGCCCGCGACGGGAAGCAGGACGTCGTCGTCGCGGACTTCCGGCTCGTTGCCGCCGCCTTCGGGGCGGCCACGGTTGCGCCGGCGATCCCGGAACCGGCGTCCGCGCCTGCGGCCACCGTCCTCATCGGAGTCGTCCTGCGGCCGGTTGTCCTGCTTGTCCTGCTGCTGCCGGGAATTCTGCCGGTCGTTGCGGTCTTGGCCGCCCCGGTTGTCCTGGCGATCCCGGTTGTCCTGACCGCCGCGGTTATCCGAGCGGTCCCCCCGGTTGTCCTGCCGGTCGTTGCGGTCCTGGCGGTCGCCGCGGTTGTCCTGCCGGTCGTTGCGGTCCTGGCGGTCGCCCCGGTTGTCCTGGCGGTCGCCCCGGTCCTGACCGCGCTCGTCGGACTGGTCCTGGTTGCCGGAACGGTTGTTGGAGCGACGGCGCCGGTTGTTGCCGCGGCGTCCTTCGTCCTCGCCGCCCTGCTCGGCGCCTTGCTGCCGCCGGGAGCGCCCGCGGGTCGGCGCGGAGCCGTTGTTGCCGGAATCCGGGGTCGCGGCCGCCTCTTGCTGCTGGGGCGCGGAATCGGACTCGTCGAGCGAGGGCTGGTGAGCCTTGTCGCGGCTCGGCGCGCTTTCCTTGGCCGCACCGCCGTCTTCCTGCGCGGGCTGCTTGGCCTGGCGGGAACGGGCCGGCGCTGCGCCTTGCCGTTCCTTGATGGCCGCGATCAGGTCGCCTTTGCGCAGACCGCTGGTGTCGATCCCCAGTTCTCCCGCAAGTTGTCGCAGCTCGGCGAGAACCATGCCGGACAGTCCTCCGCGGCGACGCGGGGCGCCATTGGTCTCGGCGCCCGCGGCCGGCTGCTCAGACTCCTGCTGGCCAGCCTTGGAGACGCCGTTGGTCGTCTCGCTGCTCAACAGTTCGGTGTTGCTCACGAATGTCCTTCCTGACCGGACCGCGCCTCCTACGCGCCCCAGCGGATTGCCCGCCCGCTCTTGTCAACGGACGGCCTTTTTGTGCTACCAGCCTGATGCCGGTCGAGTTCAACTCGCACGCGCGGCTCGATCGACGTCGGCGACCAGGCGGAACCAGCAGCACCGGGCGGTGGGAGGTACCCGGGTCACGTGCTCGTCCGAATGTCGTTACGCGGTGCGGTTATCACGCTTTTGCGTGTCAGAACCACGGTGCACGTGCGACGCATCCACTCCGATCCACACTCGCCGATGCACGCCTTGCTGCCGCCTCACTCAGGTGTTGTCGTTCATGGGGAGCGCTGTGATTTCCGGTCCGGCCCGATGTACCGCAGTGCAGAATCGAGACGACAGGCACCGGGGTGCGCCGAACCGGCGTCGATCGCTTCAGGAACGTGACCGTCACGGTCAGGCCCCCACGCTGCGTCGGCCGGGACTCACAGGTCGGCAGCCCCGCGCGAACCCCATTGAGTTGACAACTCCTGCCTCTGTCACCGCGACCGGAAACCCGCCGATCCTGATCTTCACCCGCGTGGAGTGGAGCTCGATTCACTAGCGAGAGATGTGCCCCGGAGAACGAAGCCCCGGTTGCGGCACCGGCGCCCTGCGCGCGGTGACTGATTGACCTTGAGGGTAGACGCCCCGCCACCGAGGTGCAACAACCTCCAGAGGCGCGGCATGCTCTCATTTGATCACAGTGCCTGCGAAAACCGGCCGCGCCAAAGCACCCACCGATTCGAAACACCTGCCGAGCAGCCCTGACGTTCTGCCGACATGTCCTTTGTACCACCACGCCGACCGGAATGGTCGGGCCGGGCGGTCATTCCGGCGATGTCGGCTCGGATATCACCTGAACGCCATGCCCATCCACCGGAAGGCGCAGTGCGGTGAAGCCGGTGGTGTCCACGGTACTGGGGAGTTCGCCGCCGGAGGGCAGCGCCAGGACCGTCGGTCCGGCCCCGGAGACCGCGGCGGGCACGCCCGCAGTCCGCAATCCCCGCACCAGTTCGATCGTCCGCGGCCAGGCGGATTCCCGGTAGTCCTGGTGCAGCCGGTCCGCCGTGGCGGCCAGCAGCAGCGAAGGGTCGCTGGTCAAGGCATGCACGGCGAGTGCGGCGCGGCCCGCGGCGAACGCGGCGTCGGCGTGCGGAACCTGCTCGGGCAGCAGGCCGCGAGTGGTGTGCGTGGTGGACTCCGAGGCTGTCACGAGCGCGATCGGGTGCACTTCGGGGTGCGCGGGCAACGATGCGGCCCGGAATCGTTCGGTGTCGCGCCAGGCGATCACCACGCCCCCCAGCAGGCTCGCCGCGACGTTGTCCCCGTGGCCCTCGCAATCGGCGGCCGAGTGCAGGGCCTGTTCGAGGTTCTTGTTGTCCCGCAGCGGGAAGCCGGCGAGCTCGTAGGCCGCGGCGATGCCCGCGACGATGGCCGCCGCGGAGGAGCCCAGGCCGCGCGAATGCGGAATGGTGTTGTGACAGCGCAACCGGACGGCGGGGGCGGCGACGCCGAGTTCCGCCCACGTTCGGTGCAGGACGCGCACGATCAGGTGCTCGTGGTCGGTGGGCACGGAGCCCGCGCCCTCGCCTTCGGCGGTGACCTGCGCGCTTCCCGCCGGGCCGTCGGTCACCTCGACGCGCACCGTGTCGTACAGCGCGAGCGCCATGCCGAGCGCGTCGAAACCGGAACCGAGGTTGGCGGTGGAGGCGGGCACCGTGACCCGCACTCCACCGCCTGCCCGCAGGCTCACACCAGTTCCAGCGCGGTGGCCACGGCGCGCGGATCCACCGGCAGCGGCTCGACCTCGACCATGCCGGACAGGGCGGTGTCGGGGTCCTTGAGCCCGTGACCCGTCACCGTGCACACGACCTTGGAACCGCGCGGCAGCCGCCCGTCCTCGACGGTGGCCAGCAGACCGGCCACACTGGAGGCGGAAGCCGGTTCGACGAACACGCCTTCCCTGGACGACAGCAGCCGGTAGGCGTGCAGGATCTCCTCGTCGGTGACCGCCGAGAACAACCCGTCCGAGGCGCTCTTCGCGGCCTCGGCGTGCTGCCAGGAGGCGGGGCTGCCGACCCGGATCGCGGTGGCGATCGTCTCCGGGTTCGAGACGGGTGCGCCGTGCACGAGCGGCGCGGCACCGGCCGCCTGGAAGCCGAACATGCGCGGGGTGGCCGCGATGACGTCGTCCGCGGAGTACTCCGCGTAGCCCTTCCAGTAGGCGGTGATGTTGCCCGCGTTGCCCACCGGCAGGCAATGCACGTCCGGCGCGGAGCCGAGCACGTCGCAGATCTCGAACGCGGCGGTCTTCTGACCTTCCAGCCGCACCGGGTTCACCGAGTTGACCAAGGTCACCGGGTGTTCGGCGGAGGTCTTGCGGGCCAGCTCCAGGCAGTCGTCGAAGTTGCCCTGCACCTGCAGGATCTTCGCGCCGTGCGCCACGGCCTGCGCCAGCTTGCCCATCGCGATCTTGCCCTGCGGCACCAGTACCGCCGAGGTGAGCCCGGCGCGCGAGGCGTAGGCCGCCGCGGACGCGGAGGTGTTGCCGGTGGACGCGCAGATGACGGCCTTGCTGCCCGCGGCGAGCGCGTGGGTGATGGCGACCGTCATGCCGCGGTCCTTGAACGAGCCGGTCGGGTTCGCGCCCTCGACCTTCAGGTACACCTCGCACCCGGTGAGCTCGGACAGGTGGTGCGCGGCGACGAGCGGCGTGTTGCCCTCCTGCAAGGTCACCACGCGGGCATCCTCGGGGATCTCCACGCGGTCCCGGTACGCCTCGATGAGGCCGGGCCAGCCCGCCCTCGCCCCGGCGGGCGCGCTCTGGATGTTCGAAGTCACGACGATTCACCTTCCACGCGCATCACGCTGACGACCTCCCGCACCGACGCCAGCTGCGCGATCTTGTCCACGGTGGACTTGAGAGCGGCGTCGGTCGCGGTGTGGGTGACCACGACCAGGCTGGCCTCTTCGCCGCGGCCTGCCTGGCGCACCACCGAAATGCTCACATCGTTGTCGTTGAACGTGGCCGCCACTTGGGACAGCACGCCCGGTTTGTCGTCCACATCGAGGCTGATGTGGTAGCGGGTCGGGGTGGCGCCCATCGGCTGCACCGGCAGCTTCGCGTGCGCGGATTCGCGTGGCCCCTTGCCCGCCACGACCAGGTTCCGCGCCACCGCCACCAGGTCGCCCAGCACGGCGCTCGCGCTGGGCGCACCGCCCGCGCCCTGCCCGTAGAACATCAGGCTCCCGGCGGCCTCGGCCTCCACGAACACCGCGTTGAACGCGCCGCCGACACTGGCCAGCGGGTGGTCGCGGGGGATCATCGCCGGATGCACCCGAGCGGACACGGACTCGGTGCCGTCCTCGGCGACGACGCGCTCGCAGATCGCGAGCAGCTTCACCGTGCGATCCAGCGACTTCGCCGCGGCGATGTCTCCGGGACGCACCGCCGAAATGCCCTCGCGGTGCACGTCGGTGGCCGCGACCCGGGTGTGGAACGCGAGCGCGGCGAGGATGGTGGCCTTCGCGGCCGCATCGAATCCGTCCACGTCGGCGGTCGGATCCGCTTCCGCGTACCCGAGCCGCCCGGCCTCGTCGAGCGTCTCCGAATAGCCGGCGCCGGTCGAGTCCATCGCGGACAGGATGTAGTTCGTGGTGCCGTTGACGATGCCCATCACCCGGTTGATGCGGTCCCCGGCGAGGGACTCGCGCAGCGGGCGCAGCAGCGGAATGGCACCGGCGACGGCAGCCTCGAAGTAGATGTCCACCCCGGCCTCGTCGGCCGCCGAGTACAGCTCGGAGCCGTGCTCGGCCAGCAGCGCTTTGTTACCGGTCACCACGGACTTGCCGCCGCGCAGCGCGCGCAGCAGCAGCGACCGGGCGGGCTCGATGCCGCCGATGAGCTCCACGACCACGTCCACGTCGCCGTCGACCAGCGCGGCCGCGTCCGTGGTGAGCAGGTGCTCGGGAACGTTCGGATGCTTGTGGGGGCGCCGCACGGCGACCCCGGTGACCTGCACTGGAGCCCCGGTCCGCGCCGCGAACTCCTCGGGGCGGCCCTGTAGCAGGCGCAGTACCTCGGTGCCGACCGTGCCGCAGCCCAGCAGCGCGACCCGGATCGGCTCACGGTCCTCGATCACTCACACCTCCAGCCGGAGCAGGTCGTCCTCGGTCTCCCTGCGCAGCAGCAGTCGCGACTGCCCGTCCCGCACGGCGACGACCGGCGGTTTGGGCAGACGGTTGTAGTTGCTCGCCATGACATAGCAG
Source organism: Saccharopolyspora gloriosae (assembly GCF_022828475.1). Taxonomy (GTDB): domain Bacteria; phylum Actinomycetota; class Actinomycetes; order Mycobacteriales; family Pseudonocardiaceae; genus Saccharopolyspora_C; species Saccharopolyspora_C gloriosae_A. The sequence goes on from NZ_CP059557.1 coordinate 1,105,705, forward strand.
TAGGCGCCGGTTGCGGCGACGGCCAGCAGGTCGCCCGGAGCAATGTCCTCCGGCAACCAGCAGTCTCGCACCACAACGTCACCGGACTCACAATGCTTGCCCACGATGCGGGACAGCACCGGGTCCGCTTCGGCCGATCGGGACACCAGCCTGCAGTCGTACACGGCGTCGTAGAGCGAGGTGCGGATGTTGTCGCTCATGCCGCCGTCGACGCTGACGTAGCGGCGCGACACCCCGCCGTCGAGCTCGACGTCCTTGATCGTGCCCACTTCGTAGACGGTCACCGTGCCCGGCCCGGCGATCGCGCGACCCGGCTCGACCGCGACCTTCGGCGGTTCGAAACCGGCGAGGTCGCATTCCTTGCGGACCACGTCGTGCAGCCGGGTGGCCAGTTCGTTGACCGGCAGCGGATCGTCGTCGGCGGTGTAGGCGATGCCGAGGCCGCCGCCGAGGTCGACCGTCGTCAGCTTCTCCAGCGCCTCCGCGCCGTGCTCGGCGCGCAGGTCGGCCAGCAACGCCACCACGCGGTGCGCGGACAGGCCGAAACCGTCGTCGTCGAAGATCTGCGAACCGATGTGGCTGTGCAGGCCCACCAGTTCGAGCGACTCCGCCTTGATCACGCGGCGGGCGGCTTCGGCGGCCTGCCCGGAGGCCAGCGAGAAGCCGAACTTCTGGTCCTCGTGCGCGGTCGCGATGAACTCGTGCGTGTGCGCCTCGACGCCGACCGTCACCCGGATCATCACCTGCTGCGTCACGCCGCGTTCGCGGGCGAGGTGGTCCAGGCGGGCGATCTCGTGGAACGAGTCCAGCACGACGGAACCGACGCCGGCGTCGACCGCCGTGGCCAGCTCGTCGACGGACTTGTTGTTGCCGTGGAACGTGATGCGTTCCGGCGGGAACTCGGCGCGCAACGCGACGCGCAGCTCACCACCGCTGCACACGTCCAGGCTCAGGCCCTCCTCGGCGACCCAGCGGGCCACCTCGGTGCACAGGAACGCCTTGGACGCGTAGTGCACCGAAGTCGGATCGCCGAACGCCGTTGCGTACTCGGCGCAGCGGGCGCGGAAATCGGCTTCATCCAGGATGAACAGCGGAGTGCCGTACTCGCGGGCGAGTTCCCGCACGTCGGACCCGGCGAAGGTGACGGAACCGTCGGCGCCGCGGTGTGCGCCACGTGGCCACACCGCCGCGTGCAACTCATCGAGCTCGGTCTCGTCTGCCGGGACCGGCCCGGCGGTGCTGCCCGGCAACAGGACCTCGGCATGCCGAGGTCCGGCGGGGTGGGCGCGCATGATCGCGGCTCCTCTGCGAAATCGTGCTGAACCAGGGGAGCCGTACCCGGCCCCCCGGTGCAGCCGCCCGAAGCCGGGCGGGGACGTTGTGGATCACATTTGGTCGGGCGCGGAGACCCCGAGCAGGCCCAGGCCGTTGGCCAGCACCTGGCGGGTCGCCTCGCACAACTGCAACCGCGCGACCGTCAGCGGATTCGCCTGGTCGTCGCCCGGCTGCAACACGCGGCACGCGTCGTAGAACTTGTGGTAGGCGCTGGCCACGTCCTCCAAGTACCGCGCGATGCGGTGCGGTTCCCGCAGTTCGGCGGCCGAGAGCACCACTCGCGGGTACTCGCCCAGCGTGCGGATCAGGTCGCCCTCGCGTTCGTGGGCGAGCAGCGACAGGTCCGCCTGTTCGACCGGACCCCGGTCGATGCCCAGGGACGCGGCGTTGCGCTGCAACGACGCCAGCCGCGCGTGCGCGTACTGCACGTAGTAGACCGGGTTCTCGTTGCTGCGCTTGCTGATCAGGTCCAGGTCGATGTCCACCGCGGAATCCACCGAGGACCGGGTCAGCGAGTAGCGCGCGGCGTCCACGCCGACGGCCTCGACAAGGTCCTCCAGCGTGACCACGGTGCCCGCGCGTTTGCTCATGCGCACCGGTTTGCCCTCGCGCATCAGGTTCACCATCTGCCCGATCAGCACCTCGACCGCGTCCGGGTCGTCGTCGAACGCGGCGGCGGCGGCTTTGAGCCTGCTCACGTAGCCGTGGTGATCGGCGCCCAGCATGTACAGGCACAAGTCGAATCCGCGGGCGCGCTTGTCCCGCAGGTAGGCGACGTCACCGGCGATGTAGGCCGTGGCGCCGTCGCTCTTGATCACGACGCGGTCCTTGTCGTCGCCGAACTCGGTGGACCGCAGCCACCACGCGCCGTCGGCGAAGTACAGGTGCCCGGACTTCTTGAGCTGCTCCACCGACTCGCTCACCGCACCGGAAGAATGCAGCGAGTCCTCGTGGAAGAACACGTCGAAGTCGGTGCCGAACTCGTGCAGGCTGCGCTTGATCTCGTCGAACATCAGGCCCACGCCGACCCGGCGGAACGTCTCGTGCCGCTCGTCGTCCGGCTGCTCCAGCGCACCCGGCGAAGCGTCCAGCACCTGCCGGGCGATGTCGGCGATGTAGGCGCCGCCGTAGCCGTCCTCCGGCGCGGGCTCGCCCTTCGCCGCGGCCAGCAGCGACAGCACGAAACGGTCGATCTGCGCACCCGCGTCGTTGAAGTAGTACTCGCGCACCACCTCGGCGCCCTGCGCGGACAGCGCGCGGCCCAGCGCGTCCCCGACCGCGGCCCAGCGGGTACCGCCCAGGTGGATCGGGCCGGTCGGGTTCGCCGACACGAACTCCAGGTTCACCCGCAGGCCCTGGTAGCGGTCGCCACGACCGAACTCGGCGCCCGCGGAGACGACGTCGCGCACGATGCCCGCCTGCGCGTCGGTGGCGAGCCGGAGGTTGAGGAAACCCGGACCGGCGACCGTGACCTCGGAAATGCCGTCCTGCCCGGTCAGCGACTCCGCCAGCCAAGTCGCCAGGTCGCGCGGCGGCACGCCCGCCTTCTTCGCGACCTGCATGGCGACGTTCGTCGCGTAGTCGCCGTGTTCCGGGTTGCGGGGGCGCTCGACCGTGACCGTCTCAGGCAGCACGGAAACATCCAGGTCGCGTGCGGACAGCACGTCGACGGCGGTGTTGCGGACGAGATCAGCGAGCGCGGCAGGAGTCACCCGACAAAGTCTAAGGATGTGTCGTCGCTGTTCAGCGAACGGGTGCGGGCAGCACCCGAGTGCGCCGCACTGCGGGTAATCGGACGGTGATCCGAATGTGAGAGCGTGACCTACGACGTGTTCGACGTACGCCCACCGGTGGCCGCGGGATCTCTAGACTGGCGAGCCGGGTCACCTGGCGACCGATGGCGAGACGAGGTCCGAACAGCATGGCGAGCGGTAAGAAGAACAAAGCGATGCGCAAAGCACGCGGTTCCGTGGTGCAGCAGCGCTCGATCCCGTGGATGACGTTGTCCGGAGTCGGGGTCGTCCTCCTCGTCGCCGTCGTCGTGTTCGGGTACGCCTACGTGCGCTACGCCGACCAGGCCGAGTCCCGCGAGGCGCAGGCGCAGGCCGAGGCCGCCGCCGCGCCGTTCAAACCCACTCCGCAGAACCCGGACCCGTCGAAGACGATCCCCGGAGTGGAACTCGCCGACTACGCGGGCCAGCAGCACGTCACCAGCACCCAGCGCGTCGCCTACGACAAGACCCCGCCGTTCGGCGGCCCGCACGACGGCATCTGGGCCGACTGCACCGGCGTCGTCTACCCGCAGGCGGTGCGCACCGAGAACATGGTCCACTCGCTGGAGCACGGCGCCGTGTGGATCGCCTACAACCCCGCTCAGATCGACGAGGCGGGCAAGGCGAAGCTCAGCCGCCGGGTGGAGAACACGCCTTACACGATGATGTCGCCGTACCCGGAGCTCGACAGCCCGATCTCGGTGCAGTCCTGGGGCCACCAGCTCAAGCTCGACGACCCCGACGACCCGCGCATCGACCAGTTCATCGCGGCGCTCAAGCAGAACCCGAACAACGTCTACCCGAGGTCGGCGGCTCCTGCCAGGCCTACCCCGGTGCGTTCGAGACCCAGAACCCGCCGCCGTTCGACCCGACGCCGCCGCCCGCGGACGCCATCCCCATGAGCGGTGAAGGCACCGCGCCCGCACCGGGCGAAATGGGCGGACAGTGAGCGGTGACAACGGGGCCGTGACGGGTTCTCCGTTGCCCGCGCGCATCGCCGTCGCCGTCGGTGCCGCCGTGGCGCTGCTGCTGCTCGGCGGCGCCGTCGGCCTGCTGCTGGCCACGCCGTCGCAGGACGCCGAGCCCGCGGCCAGCGCCGTCGACATCGGGTTCGCACAGGACATGTCGACGCACCACCAGCAGGCCGTCACCATGGCCACGCTCGCCAGGGAACACGGGGCGGACGTGGCCGTGCGCCAGCTGGCGTTCGACATCGAAACCAACCAGCGCGACCAGATCGGGCGCATGCAGGGCTGGCTGAACCTGTGGGGCGAGCCCGTGAGCAGCGCCGGGGCGCCGATGCAGTGGATGCAGGCCGGCGGGCACGAACACGGCATGAGCCACTCCATGAGCGGCGGAGGCAGCATGCCCGGCATGGCCGACACCGCTGAGCTGGATCGGCTGCGCTCGCTCAACGGTCCCGAGTTCGACACCTACTTCCTGCAGCTCATGTTGCGCCACCACGAAGGCGGGGCGCCGATGGCCCGCTACGGCGCCGAGCACGCCGGGCTCGGGCCGGTGCGCGGACTCGCCGCGAACATGCTCGGCTCGCAGAGCAGCGAGAGCGAACTCATGCGCGGCATGCTCGCCGATCGCGCCGTGCGGCCACTGCCCGCGAACTGACCTCGCCGGACTCGGTCCGCTCGTCGCCCACATCGACCCGGAACACCGTGGGGACCCTGCACGCCGTGATGCGAGGAAGGGAACCTTCCTGCCACCGGTGGCAGGAAGGTTCCCTTCCTCGCCGGACGTCAGCGCGGGCGGCAGTCGGGGCGGGTGGTGGCGTTGCGGGAGACGAACACCGCGAGCACTGCGAATGCCGTGCCTCCGAGCACGAGCGTCGGCACCAGCGGCACCTGGACCTGATCGAAGGTGAGCGCGCACCCGAACATCACCACCGGATACGCGAACCGGAGGCCGAGGCGCTGCCACTCCCGGGACCACCGCACCCGGCCGCCGGTGAGCAGCGCGAGCCCCGCGGCGAAGCCGAGCAGCACCGGGACCGACAGTTCGAAGCCCGGCGTGCCGTGGCCGAACGACCAGGCCAGCAACGCCGCGACCCCGGTGGCGGCGCCGAGGAACAACAACGGCAGCAAGATCCACAACCGGACTGTGAGGTTGCGCAGGGCGGGGCAGAGCAGCACGGGTAAAGGATGATCGTGAGTTGCTCCGCTCGCACTGATCGGCGGCGGCCACTCGGCGGACGGTCGTCCCGTCGCGCCGGACGGTCGTGCACCCCCGCGACTAGGAATAACGTTCGGCCCGCCTGCGTTCCAGGTCAACCCACTCGGTCTGGCAGAATGACGGGCCGAGTCGGCTCCGGTTCACCTCGCGATGACGGTCGACGAGGACCCGGCGGCCCCGAACAGGAGGACACGCTTTGAAGGCGGACATTCATCCCGAGTACGTCACCACTCAGGTGAACTGCGGCTGCGGGAACAGCTTCACCACCCGGAGCACCACCAAGGCAGGCAGCATCACGGTCGAGGTCTGCTCGAACTGCCACCCGTTCTACACGGGCAAGCAGAAGATTCTGGACACCGGTGGCCGGGTGGCTCGTTTCGAGGCCCGCTACGGCCGTCGTCAGAAGGACGGCGCCAAGAAGTAGCTGAGCCGACGGCGCCCGCTCTCGCGCACTGCGCGGGGCGGGCGCCGTTTTTCGTGTCGAACCCGGTCCGAGGCTCGCCCCGCACCGTTTCCGTCGTTCAGCCAATCCCGTTCCAGGAGTGAAGAGGGTTCCCGTGGAAACGTCGAAGCTCGAAGAGTTGCTCGCCGAGCACGCGGAACTGGAGCGGCGACTGGCCGAACCGGACGTGCACGCCGACCAGGCCAACGCGCGGAAACTCGGGCGTCGCTACGCGGAACTGACCCCACTGGCCAAAGCCGCGAAAGAATGGGAGCAGACCCGCTCCGACCTGGCGACCGCGCGGGAACTGGCCGCCGAGGACGATGGGTTCGCCGCTGAGGCCGACTCGCTGGCCGAAGCGCTGCCCGCGTTGGAGACGAAGCTCACCGAGCTGCTGCTGCCGAGGGACCCGCACGACTCCTCCGATGTTGTGCTGGAGGTCAAATCCGGCGAAGGCGGTGAGGAATCGGCGCTGTTCGCGGGTGACCTGCTGCGGATGTACCTGCGCTACGCCGAACGGCAGGGGTGGCGCGCGGACGTGCTCGACTCCACCGAATCCGACCTGGGCGGATACAAGGACGTCACGGTCGCGGTGAAGACCAAAGCGGGCGACACCGGCCCTGACGGGGTCTGGGCGAAGCTGAAGTTCGAAGGCGGCGTGCACCGCGTGCAGCGGGTGCCGGTGACCGAATCCCAAGGCCGCGTGCACACCTCGGCGGCCGGGGTGCTGGTGTATCCGGAGACCGAAGAGGTCGAAGTCGAGGTCGACGAGAAGGACCTGCGCATCGACGTGTACCGGTCCTCAGGACCCGGTGGGCAGAGCGTCAACACCACCGACTCAGCGGTGCGGATCACCCACCTGCCCACGGGCACCGTGGTGTCCTGCCAGAACGAGAAGTCGCAGCTGCAGAACAAGCTGCGCGCCATCCAGGTGCTGCGTGCCCGGCTGCAGGCGCTCGCCGAGGAGGAAGCGCAGAAGGAGGCCGCCGAGACGCGGCGCAGCCAGGTGCGCACCGTGGACCGGTCCGAACGCGTCCGCACCTACAACTTCGCGGAGAACCGCATCTCCGATCACCGGGTGAACTACAAGGCCTACAACCTGGATCACGTGCTCGACGGTGAACTGGACGGGGTGCTCGCCGCGCTGGTCGCCGCCGACCGCGAAGAGCGTCTCGCGTCGAGTTCCTGAAGCGCAGGTGCGGCCCCAACGGTGACCAGTGTGTTCGCCGTGACACGAAGGTTCCCGTCCGCGCGGGGTGTCGCCTGAACGAGGTGGCGGATCATGCGCTCTAAGCTTGCCCCGTGACTCGACAGCCACTGCGCCTGGCCATCCTCGAAGCGGAACGCGTGTTGTCCGCGGCAGGCGTGGCGAGCCCCCGGACGGACGCCGAACTCCTGGCCGCGCACTTGCTCGGTGTGGAGCGGACGAAACTGATGATGGTGCCGCTGGTCGACCCGCCCGTGGTGGAGGCACTGCAGGCGCTCGTCCGGCAACGCGCGGACCGGATTCCGCTGCAACACCTGGTGGGAACCGCGAGTCTCGGCAACGTGACGCTCAGCGTCGGCCCCGGTGCGTTCGTTCCTCGTCCGGAGACCGAGCTCCTGCTGGCCTGGGGACTCGCGAGCCTCGAAGGCGTCGAACGCCCCGTCGTGGTCGACCTGTGCTCGGGAACCGGTGCGCTGGCGCTGGCCGTGGCCAACGCGCGCCCGGACGCGCAGGTGCACGCCGTGGAACTCGACCCGAACGCGCTGGCCTGGGCGCGGCACAACATCGACCAGCAGGCCATCGCAGGGGACACACCGGTGCGGCTCTACGCGGGCGACGTGTTCGACCAGACACTCCTGATGGAGTTGGAAGGCCTGGTCGACCTGGTGCTGTGCAATCCGCCTTACGTGCCGGAGGGCACGCCGGTGCCACCCGAGGTGCGCGAGCACGATCCGCACGCCGCGGTGTTCGGCGGGCGCGACGGTCTCGACGTGGTCCGGCAGGTCGTCGGGTGCGCGGCGCGACTGCTCCGCCAAGGTGGGGGTGTGGCCATCGAGCACGACGACACCCACGGCGGTTCCGTGCCCGCGCTGCTCAAGGCGCGGCGAGTGCTCAGCGACGTCGAGGATCACCCCGACCTCGCCGGTCGCCCTCGGTTCGCCACCGCCCACCGCGCCGCCCCGAGCTCTGAACCGCCCCCGAACTCTGAACCGGCACTGATCCACGCAGCGGCCGCCCCGGCCGGAACCCCTCCAGGCCGTGCGAACTCCTCGCCGCCTGCGCACCAACCGTGCCCGCCCGAACCGGGCTCATCAGCACGTCGAATCCGGCCCCGCATCGTCGACGCCGCACGCCGTGATCGCTGCGAGGAAGGGAACCTTCCTGCCACATGTGACAGGAAGGTTCCCTTCCTCGCTGGACTCCGCCGAGGGCGGTGGGGGTGTGGCTGAGGGTGGGAGGGCGCAAAAAGATCCGGCCAGGGACGGTGCCCTGGCCGGATCTTGATCTGTTCTGGGTTGTTGGGTCCGCTGGTTCCCGGCGGCGGATCGATACCGCGGGGGCGTCTCCGAGTGCCGGAGTCAGCGGCGCGGGCGGGAACCTTGCTCGGCCGGTTCGGCCTGGGGAACCCCGCCTTGGTTGCCGCCGCCGGGACGCTGCTGCTCGGCGGCGCCGGGTATGGGCAGCTGGATTCGCCGAGTCGGCGGGTCGTGCGGGTTCTGCTGCTGCGCGAGGTTGTTGCCGGGCAGGCTCTGCCGCTGGATCTTCTCCGTCGGCCCGTCACCGGCAGCGGCCGGCTCCTGGGTGCGCTGTTCCCGCGGCTGCGGCGGCCGCTCCTCGGCGACCGCGGTCTCGGCGGACTTGCGCGCCTGCTCGCGCGCTTCCGCAGCGGCCTCCCGCAGCGAGGCTTCCTCTTCGTCCTCCTGCGCGAGGCGGGACAGCAGCGGAGTCGTCTGCCCGAGCAGTTCGGCGGCGTCCCGCAGCTTCCCGGCGACGGTGTCGCGCAGCTCGGTCAGCGAATGCACCTGCTGGTCCGCCTTGGTGAGCCTGCGCTGGCACTCCTCTGTGGTGGCGCCCAGCCTGCGCTCGGCGTCGAGGCGTGCCTCGCGGATGAGGCGCTCGCTTTCGCGGGTGCCTTCCTCGACCAGCCGGGTCGCCTCGTCCGTGGTCTCGCGGATCATCAGCTCGGAACGCTCGGTGGCCTCGCTGATCAGCCGCTCGGCTTCCTGCGTGCTTTCGCGCTCGAGCTTCTGCGCGGCTTCGACGCTGTCCTTCTCCCGCTTCTGCGCGGCCTCGGTGCTCTCCCGCTCGAGGCGCTGGGCGGCTTCGGTGCTCTCCCGCTCCAACTTCTCGGCCGCTTGCGTGGACTCGGTGGTGAGCCTGGTGGCCTCGTCGGTGGCTTCGCGGACCCGCCGGTGCGCTTCGTTGGTGCCTTCCCGCAGCCTGCGGTTGGCTTCCTCGGTGGCTTCGCGGACGCGGCGCTGGGCGTCGGCCTTGCTGGTGGTCTCCTGCTCGGTGAGGGTCTTCATCGACTCGGTGCGCCGGGCGGCCATCGCGATCTCGAAGTCCTCTTCGACCTGCACGCGGCGGGCTTCAGACTCCGCATCGGCGCGGGTGCGGTTCTCCTCGGCCTCGTTGGTGATCCGCTCGGCCTCGGCCTTGGCCTTGTCGAGCACCGAACGGTGCTCCTGCTCCATTTCGGAGCGCCGGGTGTCGACCTCGGCGATGAGCTTCTCGTAGCGGGTGCGCAGTGCACCGGCCTCCGCTTCCGAGCGGGAGCGGGTCTCGGCGGCGTCCTTCTCCGCGCGCGAGCGGATGTCGTTGGCCTCGTCCTGCGCCAGCCGCAGCATCCGCTGCAACCGTTCGCTGAGTCCTTCCAGCGTCGTCGGCGGCTTGGACAGCCGCTCCACCTGCCCGCGCAGGTTCTCGATCTCCGAACGCGAGGACTCCAGCTGCTTCGACAGGTCTCGTGCCTGTGAAACCGCCGCGTCGCGGTCGGAAGTGATGATGCGCAGATCTGCATCGACCCGTTCGAGATGCTCGTCGACCTGGGCGCGGTCGTATCCGTTCTTGCGAACGAGGTCGAAGCCCGATCCCAGCGGGAGAAGATCACGGTCGTCGGCGAGGCCCATGGTGCAACGCTACCTGGAAGGCAACGGCGTTGTGGGAGGTGTGGGCGGGATGACGGGAGAATTCTCTTGCCCGAACCACCTGGTCGGTACCGCCGGGCCGAAAGTCCCTTGACCGGCCGGCCAGCCAAGGCGAACGGTGAAGACGTCGTCAGCGCTGGAGGTGATCGGCATGTCCACCATGGCGAACGAGCCGTCCAAGATCAAGCCGTGGACTCGGTGGCAGGACTGGGCCGCACTTGCGCTCGGTGTGTACGTGATCCTCGCGACGATGTGGACGCGGACGAGCGGCGGCGCCGTGGCGACGATGATCGTGCTGGGGGCGCTGCTGGTGCTCGCCGCGGTGTGGTCGCTTGCGATGCCGGGCTCGATGACCAGCGAGTACGCCCACATGTTGCTGGGAGTCCTGCTGTTCCTCGCGCCATGGGTGCTCGGCTACTCGGGGCTCGCCGGTGCGGCTTGGACGTCTTGGGTGGTGGGGGTGCTGGCGGTCGTCGTCGGTGCCGCCGCGCTGCCCGAGGCGAACGTGGCGCACAGCAGGGGAATGGCCGCCGGGCAGCACTAGCCGCGGCTGGTCGCCGGCTCCGCGCGTGGCAGGAAGGTCCCTTCCGCGCGCCGGGTCGCCGGGCGCCGACGTGGTGGTGTCGGCCGGAGAGGCACGCCGATGGCACGAGCATCGGGAAGGCGGACGAGTCGGCAGGTCCACGCACCCGCCGGGGAACGCGGTGCGGGCAAGCCCGCAGGACTCCCTGACCGGGCGGATTCCGCCGATCCGACCGGTCGGCGGACCGAAACACGGGTCCTCGAAGCGAATCCGGCGTCGGCGCGGGACCGGATCCTGTCGGCGGCGGGAGAGCTGTTCGCCGAATCGGGATTCGCGGCCACACCCACCTCGCGGATCGCGGAACGGGCGCGGGTGCCCAAAGGACTGATCCACTACTACTTCCGCCGGAAACCGGACTTGCTGGTCGCGCTCGTGGATCGGTTGCCCGCCGATCGAGTCGACGCCGACCGGATCGTGATCCGGGTGACGTGGCGGGAAGCCTCGGCAGGCTGGTCGATGAGCTGGATCGGAAGTTCGAATCCGCGTTGCCGCTCAACCACCTGTTGTGGCGGGAGGCCGATACGCACAGCGCCGTGCGGCGGGCGTTGCGCGAGCGGTTCCGGGCCGTGGTGGAGCAGATCCGCCAGGTCGTCTCAGTCGCCTTGCCGGATCGGCGCGACGGCGACGAGCTCGATACGGCGGCGGTGCTGCTGGCGCGGGTCGTCGATCATCGGCATGCGGTGAGCGGGCGCGTCGAACGCGACGAGGCGACGGACCGCGAGATCGATTTCATCGCTCGCGCGCTGGAACCGCGCGTTCGGCGGCACGGAACGCGGGTGGGGGCCGCCGAACGCGCACGGTGCGACAGGTGAGGTCCGGTCAGGCCGCGGGTTCGACGAGTTCGACCAGCACCCCGCCCGCGTCCTTCGGGTGCACGAAGTTGATGCGGCTGTCCGCCGTGCCGCGGCGCGGGGCGTCGTAGAGCAACCGTAAACCTTTGGCACGCAGTGCCGCACTGGCGGCTTCGACGTCGGTGACGCGGAACGCGAGCTGCTGCAAGCCCGGGTTGTTGCGTTCGAGGAATTTCGCGATCGCCGAGTCCGGCCGCAGCGGAGCCAGCAGCTGGATCTGGGTGGCTCCCGCGACGTCCCCCGGCGCCCGCAGCATCGCCTCGTGGACACCTTGGTCTTCGTTGACCTCGCTGTGGGTGACTTCCAGGCCGAAGGTCGAGCGCTGGAACTCGATCGCAGCGTCGAGGTCGGCGACCGCGATGCCGACGTGATCGACGGCGGTGATCAGTCCGCTCAATTCGCTGTACATGGCGGGCAGCCTAACGCGCCGTGAACCCGGCGAAGGTGTGCGAAATGTGGCAAGAAAAAGGACTTGTGCGGTTCTCGGATTGGGCTGATCGGCGGAGTCGGGGTTGCAGTGATCGGCGTGAACATGTTGCCGGTTCACGTCGAAAGGCGAGTGATGGTTGCGAAGAAACCGAACCGGCTGAGAGCTCGGCCGGTCCTGATCGCGGCGGCCGCCGCGGTGGTCACCCTGGGGGTGCCCTCGCTCGCCGCCGCGGCCGGTGACGGCGGGTCCGTCTCCGGCGGCGGCGGTCCCAATCCCGAAGAGATCCGACTCAAGCACGAACGAGCCCATGTGAACGCCGCCCCGCTGAAGTTCGGGGCCGAATCCTACGAAGCCGTGCGATCCGCGGCGGCCGCGGCCGCGAAAGACGCCGACTGCTCGGTGAGCGCCGATGCCGCGACCAACCTGACCCTGGCGATGACCTGGCCGGAAGTCGCCGGATCAGGCGCGGCGCCGTCGCCCATGACCCTGTCCCGGTACGACGACCAGACCGCCCTCGGCGATCCCGAGCAACGCGGTGACGGACTCTTCTTCAACCCCGGCGTCGGGATGTGGCAGCTCGACTCCGCCGGGCTCGGTGCCGACGAGACCGCCGCCACCGCCATCGACTCGACCGCCGCCGCGTCGAAGGTCGCGCCGTACCTGGTGGGGAAGTACTGCGACTCGGTGAACGCCGGCGCGTCCAGTTCTTCCGCGCGCGACACCGCCTGGTCGGCCTGGCACGCCTGCGACGAAGGGGCCTGTGAGGACGTTTATCAGCGGCTCGGGAAAGAAGGAGTCACCAAGGACTCCACCGTCACCCGGCACGGTGGCGCGAAGCCGCGGAATTGCACCTACGAAGGCAAGTCCTACGAATGCCTCTACGTCGATCCCGATGCGGTCGAAGGCGAAGACTCCTGGACCTCCCCGGACTTCGGACCGGCGCCGGTGCCCGACCCGTTCTACGTCTTCACCTACACCAGCGGCGGCGCCGAGTACGAGGTGCGCTATTGGCTGCAGGGTGACTCCGGTGCGAAAACCGACGTGTCCGCGTCCCGAAAGCTCGGCGTCGACGCGCGCAGCGCGCTGAGCTGGGAGGCCGACTCCGGCCTCTGCGACACCACCGCCACCCGCGGCGACTGCTGAACGACGCGAGGAAGGGAACCTTCCTGTCACCGGTGACAGGAAGGTTCCCTTCCTCGCATGACTCGGCGCGGGCGCTGAGTTCGTCTCGGGGGAGAGGGTGGTGTCGGGAACGTTCTCTTCCGGTCGGGGATGGACCTGTGCGAGGGTGCGCAGATGGCACTGCGTGCCACGACGGGTGTGGTCCGGTCCGGGCGAGTCGGGTGGGCGCATCATGAGGGCGGTGCATGCGCCGGCCCAACGGCGCGCAGCGGTAGTCGATGAGGATGCCGGGAGGCGACTGTGAGCACTTCTGTGATCGTTTCGGGGGCACGCACTCCGATGGGGCGCTTGCTGGGCTCGTTGAAGGACTTCTCGGGCGCGCAGCTCGGCGGGGTGGCCATCAAGGCCGCCTTGGAGCGAGCAGGCGTCGCCCCGGAGCAGGTGCAGTACACGATCATGGGCCAGGTGCTGACGGCCGGAGCGGGCCAGATCCCGGCCCGGCAGGCGGCGGTCAACGCGGGCATCCCGATGGACGTCCCGGCGCTGACGATCAACAAGGTCTGCCTCTCCGGCCTCGACGCGATCGCGCTCGCCGACCAGCTGATCCGCGCAGGCGAGTTCGACGTGGTCATCGCGGGCGGGCAGGAGTCGATGACGCAGGCCCCGCACCTGCTGGCGAACTCCCGCGAGGGAGTGAAGTTCGGCGACGCGCAGCTGGTCGACCACATGGCTTTCGACGGCTTGACCTGCGCTTTTGATGAGATCGCGATGGGCGCCTCAACGGAGAAGCACAACTCCGCGCACGGGCTGACCAGGCAGGAACAGGACGAGTTCGCGGCCCGGTCGCACCAGCGTGCCGGGGCCGCGGCCGCACGCGGGGTGTTCGCCGAGGAGATCGCCCCGGTGACGGTGCCGCAGCGCAAGGGCGACCCGATCACCGTCGACACCGACGAGGGCGTTCGTCCGGACACGACGGCCGAAGGGCTCGGCAAGCTCCGCCCGGCCTTCGCCCCCGACGGCACGATCACGCCGGGTTCCGCTTCGCAGATCTCCGATGGTGCCGCCGCGGTCGTGGTGATGAGCAAGTCCAAGGCCGAGGAACTGGGCTTGACCTGGCTGGCCGAGATCGGTGCGCACGGTGTGGTCTCCGGGCCGGATGCCAGCCTGCACGAACAACCGTCGAACGCGATCAAGGCCGCCTGCGCGAAGGAACGCGTGGACGCCGCCGAGCTCGACCTCGTGGAGATCAACGAGGCGTTCGCCGCGGTCGGCATCGTGTCCAGCAGGGCGCTGGGCTTCTCCGACGAGATCGTCAACGTCAACGGCGGAGCCATCGCACTGGGCCACCCGCTCGGCATGTCCGGGGCGCGCCTGGCGCTGCACCTGGCGCTGGAGCTGCGGCGACGCGGCGGCGGGACCGGTGTGGCCGCGCTCTGCGGCGGCGGCGGACAGGGCGACGCCTTGATCCTGCGCGTTCCCCAGAGCTGACTCGCCGCCGGCGCTGAAGATCAAAGCTGGGCGGTATCGGGGAACCCGGAAATCACCCTGATGCCGCCCTGGTTTTCCACCACCGACCGTGATCACTGTGCGTGCCCGCCGCTACCCTGGTGGGCATGAAGTGGCTTCCAGGTGGATGGCAACGCGCGGACCGCTCGGAACGGGAATGGGCGACCGTGCCCGGTCGCGTCACCGGTAAGGACACTGCCACCGCGCGGTTCGGAGCGGAACGCGGCGGCCCCGGTACCCGGGTCTACGACCGGCAGGACGGCCCTGCCGAGCCCGCGGCCCCGATCGGGCTCGGCCCGGAAGCGCAGGATGTCGACGTCTCGGCGAGCAGCTTCCGGATGCTGTTGATCGGCGGCGGGCTCAGCGGTTTCGGCACCGTGCTGTGCGCCGCGACGCTGGCCAACAGCGGTAGCAGCGTCGGCGTGTGGATCTGGCAGCTGGTGCTCGGCGTCATCTTCCTCGGATTCGTCCTGTCCTCCCGGGGCATGCTCAACAGCCGCGGTTTCCTGCTGGACCGCAGCGGTTTCTACGCGCGCACCCTCGGCGAGGTGTACGGGGTGTCCTGGAACGAGATCTCCGCCATCGGCATCGGCAGCCTGCCGTGGATCGAGCAGAAGCGGCCGGTGCACCCGGAACGGCGGGTGGCGCTGGAGTTCTACCCGGCCGACCCCGGTTTCGCCGGTCGACACCCGGAGCTGGACCGCTGGCGGGTCGAAGAGCAGCCGTCGCTGCCGGGCACACCGTCGGTGCGCTACCGCTTCCACCTGCCGCCGTTCACGCGGATTCCGCGCGCGGTGGAACGTGCGGTGCAGGGCGTCGCTCCGCGCAAATGGGTCGGCCACTACCGCAGGCACTTGCCCGCGGTGAGCATGCCGGACTCCACCAAGCTCTGATCCGCGCAGGCGGCCTCACCAGCCGAGGCTGTCCAGCGGTTCGGCGGGCTTGAGCGCCGGATCCTCATCCTGGAAGGTGCGTGCGCGACCACGGCCCGTCGCCGCGGTCTCGAAGCGGACCGTGACCCGGCCGTGCCCGGCGCCCTGCACCCAGCCGTGCCCGTTCTCCGGGTGGAACACGTCGTCCCCCGCTCGCCACGGCCGCGGTCCGGGCAGCGACGCCGGTGTCGGCGTCGGCGCTTGCTCATCCGGAGCGGCCGAAGGTTCGGGCTGCTGGGCGGGACTGTCGAACAGTGCTTCCTGCTCGGATGTGGCCAGACCCGAATAGGAGACCCCGACCAGGCGGATCGGCGTTCCCGGCGGCACCGCCACCGCGACCAGCCGCCGGGCCGCCGCGCTGAGCGGGCCCAGGTCGGAGGTGGCGGTGGCGAAGGTCTCCGCGCGGCTGATCGTCGTGAAATCCGCGTCGCGGACCTTCACCGTCACCGTCCGCGCGGCCCGGCCGGACGTGACGAGCCTGCGGTGCGCGTGCTCGGCCATGCCGCCCACCTCGGTGGCCAGCCGCACCGGCTCGGTGATGTCCACGTCGAACGTGGTCTCGGCACTGACCTGCTTGGCCTCCGCGCGTTCCGCGACCGGGTGGTCGTCGATGCCGTGCGCCAACCGATGCAGTTCGGCACCGTGCGCTTGGCCGAGCAGCGACGTGACATCGCCGGAGTGCAAAGCCGCGAGTTCGCCGATGCTGTAGACACCGATCCGGTGCAGCTTCGACTCGGTCACGGGGCCGACTCCCCACAACTTGCGGACCGGTAGACCCGTGAGCAGTTCGTGCTCCTGATCGGGCGGCACCACCAGGGCGCCGTCCGGTTTCGCCAGGCCGGAGGCGATCTTCGCGATCTGCTTACCGGAACCCGCGCCGACCGAGGCGGGCACCCCGACCTCCGTGCGGACCCGTTCCCGCAGCCGTGCCGCGAACCGCTCCACTTCGTCCGCCGAACCGCCGGTCAGCTCCAGCGGCTCCAGGAACGCCTCGTCGATCGAGACCTGCCCGACGACGTCGGAGACCTCTCGGACGATGTCGAAGACTTTGCGGCTCACCGCCTGGTAGACGCGGCCGCGAGGAGGCAGGACCACCGCCACCGGGCAGCGGCGGCGGGCCTCGGCCATCGGCATCGCGGATCGGGCGCCGTAAACGCGGGCCTGGTAGCTGGCACCGGCCACGGTGCCGCGCGGTCCCAGGCCGCCGACCAGGACCGCGCGGTCGGCGACGGTGGGACGGGTGAGCTGCTCGACGGACGCGAAGAACGCGTCCATGTCCATGTGCAGCACCCATCTCCGCATAGGCATATTCAACGAGATACCCCGACAACCACCACAGGCCCCGCACCGAGCGGAAGCGGCGCGCGAAGTCGGGGCCGGGAATGGGGATTCCGGCAGTCGGTGCCGGGCGTGCAACTCGTTCGTGCCGCGCCGGTCGCCGGGTCCGCTCCGGTTTCAGTCCTCGTCGGGGTCGTCCGCGGCCGGGGACTCGGCCGGTTCCTGCTTCGGCGGCGCCAGGAACACCACGCCACGATCAAGATCGAGCGGGCCGCCCGGGTCATGCTCACGTCCAGGTGTGCCCTGATCGCCTTCGTGTCGAAGCTTGCGCCCCGGGAACAGTTCACCGTAGGAAGCCATGCCTCCAGCGTAAGACGCACGCCCCGGCCACCGCGCGCATCAGAAGCACGAACCAGGCGAGGAAGGGAACCTTCCTGCCACCGGTGCGAGGAAGGGAACCTTCCTGTCATCGACGGGCGCCGTTCGCATGCGGTGCGGGGATGTGGGTGCACGACAAAACCGGCCGTCACCGGAGGTCGGTGACGGCCGGGTGGGCGAGAGGGCTCAGAACAGGGCGCTGGCCAGTCCCCTGCGGGCGTTGGTGACTCGCGGATCCCCGTCGGGGAACAGCTCGAACATGTCGATCAGGTACTGCCGCACGCGGTTGCGCTCGTCGCCGGAGGTGCGCTTGACGGTGCGGATGAGCCGGTCGAAGGCGGCCTCGACCTGCTGGGTGGCGAGTTCCGCGTCGGCGGCGGCGAGCTGCGCGTCGAGGTCGTCGGGCGCGGCGTCGGCGCGGTCGATGGCAGCCGGGTCGGCGTTCTCGGCGCGGGCGCTGAACCGGACCTGGGCGAGGGCTGCTTGAGCCTGCTCGTTGTTCGGTTCGGCTTCGAGGATCTGCTGGTAGGCCGCTTCGGCGGCGGTGAAGTCGCCGTTGTCCAGCGCCTCTTCAGCTGCGGTGAACCGGGGATCCTCGGGTTCCTCTTCGACCTCGGCGGTACCTGCGGCGTCCTGCTCGGCGGCCTGGATGCCGGGGAGTTGCTCCCGCAGGGCGTCGAGCAGCGCGGTGATCCACTGCCGGATCTGCGGCTCGGGTTGTGCCCCGGCGAAGGCCTCAACGGGCTGTCCGCCCGCGATCGCGATCACGGTCGGGATGGACTGCACCTGGAAGAGCTGGGCGATCCGCGGGTTGGCGTCCACGTCGACTTTCGCGAGCACCCAGGTGCCGCCGCTCTCCTGCGCGAGCCGTTCCAGCACGGGGGAGAGCTGTTTGCACGGGCCGCACCAGTCGGCCCACAAATCGACGACGACGGGGACCTGCATGGAGCGGTCCACCACTTCGGCCTGGAAGGTCGCTTCGGTGACGTCGATGACCGCGGGCGTACCGCTGGCGGCCGCGGTGTCGTCGGCGGACCCGCCGGTGGCCGGTGGCTGGGAAGCGTTGTCCGCCTTGTTCTTCAGCGCGGACAGGTCGACTGCGCCCGCCATCGCGGCGGGCATGGCTGCGTTCTGGCGTGGATCGGGCCTCGTCACTTCTCCATCCTGACACGACGCGCCATGCGCACGGTGCGTGGGCAAGGGTTGTTCGGAGGGCGACGGGACAGGCGCAGGGCTGGTAGTGGTGCGCTTGTTCAGCCGACGACATCTACCTGAACGAGTGTCGATGATCACTCGAAAGCTTGACGTTACGTGTGTACCCCTCAGGTTTTGCCGGGCTGATCGCCGAAGGAGCCACTGAGTCTGCTCAAGAGCTCGTTCTTGGGCGGCTCGACGGGGAGTTCCGGGAGAGATCCGGGACGAGCCCCTGCCCGCAGTTCTAGGAGAGGTTCAAGAAAGTGCGTATTGCAACCCGCGTTGCCGGTGCCGCCGGTATCGCCGCCCTCGGCATGGTGTCCCTCGGTTCGACCGCTTTCGCCGACACGGCCGGCAACGAAGGCGTCAACCTGCTCGACGACAACAACATCAGCGCGGTGCCGGTCCAGGCGTGCGGCAACAACGTCGGTGCCGTCATCGGCGTCGTTGTGCCGGTCCTGTCGCCGCAGACGAGCGACTGCACCAACGCGCCGGTCATCGACCACCCCTCTGCCAAGGGCTGATCGACCACGTGCGACGACGGCCGGCCGGAGACGCCTCAGCGCCTCCGGCCGGCCGTGTCACTCACTGGTCCGTCGACAGGTGTTCTTCCACTCGCCGGACCTTCTCGTGCAACTGCCCGGTGTGGCCTGGTCGGATGTCGGCTTTGAGCACCAGGCTGGTCCGGGGCGAATGCGACGACACCGCTTCCGTCGCTCGCTTCACCACGTCCATGACCTCGTCCCACTCGCCTTCGACGGTCGTGAACATCGACGTCGTCTCGTGCGGCAGGCCTGACTCGCGCACGACCCGCACCGCTTCCGCGACCGCCGCGCTGACGCCGTCGCCATCATCGGATCCGGACGGTGCCACGCTGAACGCAACCAACATTCGCTCTTCCTCCTGCTCGCTGCTCGGAACCGACCACGATCATGCGGGCTCTCGGTGGCATCGTGCTCGTCGGCAGCTCGAGATGTCGAATCGTCATTCGTCGATTCGAAGCCCGCTGCTAGCGTCGGCATCATGAGCGCTCGTAGCCCGCTGCCATTCGATCCCATCGCACGTGCGGCCGAGCTGTGGTCGGAGCGGATCGGTCCGTCGACGACGATGGCCGCGGTGACCAGCGTCATGCGAGTCCAGCAGATCCTGCAGTCCGCGGTCGACACGGCACTGCGCCCGCACAACCTCACCTTCGCTCGTTATGAAGCGCTCGTGCTGCTGACGTTCTCCAGTCGCGGAAGTCTGCCGATGCGGGTCATGGGTGATCGACTCCAGCTGCACCCCACCAGCGTCACCAACATCGTCGACCGGCTCGAACACGACGATCTGGTGCGCCGGGTGCCGCACCCGACGGATCGACGCACCACCCTCGTCGAGATCACCGACGACGGGCGGGACCTGATGAAGCGCGCCACCGAATCGGTCAACGAGATCGAGTTCGGGCTGGGCGGCGTGACCGAGCGGCAAACCCAGCAACTCACCGAACTGCTCGGCAAAGTCCGCCACGCGGCGGGCGATTTCTGAGCCCGGCGTCGCCCCGATCTTTCCCGTTGCAACTCCCCGGCCGAGACCGGGTTGAGGCGTTCTCCACCATCCGCTCCGCCCCGGCAGGAGCGCGCGCTGGTGCGAGGAAGGGAACCTTCCTGCCACCGGTGACAGGAAGATTCCCTTCCTCGCATGCGCTGCGCGACGGGCCGGGTCAGTTGAGGGTGCGCAGGACGTAGCGGACGTGGCCCCAGAACGTGGGGTCCGCGGAGTCCTGCCAGGTGAGCAGGCCGCGCCGATTCGCCCAGCGCTCGAAGCCGATGGAGGCCAGCGGCGGCACGGACGCCACGAGCGCCAGCACGAGCACTCCGAACGACCAGCGCAGCGGGCTGAACACCACGAGGCAGGCGATGACGTAGGCGGTGAACACGAGGCCGTGGATCCAGCCGGCGACGGTGACGCCTTCCGGGATGCCGAAGCCGTACTTGAACATCATCGCGATCAGCAGTCCCGCCCAGGAGCACGCCTCGGCGATCGCGACGAGACGGAACCATCCCGCGTAGGTACGGAACACCCTCAAACCGCCTTTCGGACGTAGTGCCGCTCACCGGCACTTGACCCTTGCGAGTGTGCCGGGTGCTCGTGGTCACATCGCCACCGGTGACATCGGGAGAAGCATCCGTGCGCCTGCCGCGCTCGCGCTCCGCGGGGTCGGGGCACGTGGAGAGGCCCGGTTTCGCACTGAAACGGACTCGTCCGCTCCGAAATCGATTTGTGACAACCTTGTCTTGCCGGGGTCGCGCCACAGTTCCGGATCATGTTTCGGAACCGGCGGAACCGATCGCGTGCGAATGATTCGGTGCCGCTGATTGAGCCGTTCGGCCGCATTTCTGCGGCCGTCGGTACGCAGGAATCGAATCGAGCATTGACACCGCTGGTCCGGAGCGGTGAAATCCGCGAGATCATGACAACGTTGTCGGATTCCGGGAATGCTCGACGGGCCACCATGAACGATGTGGCCCGTCTCGCCGGTGTGAGCATCAAAACCGTGTCCCGGGTCGTCAACGGTGAGAGCGGCGTGCATCCGGGAACGGCGAACCGCGTGCACATCGCGATCGACCAACTCGGATTCCGCCGCAACCTCGATGCGCGCAATCTGCGCCGTGGCGCCGAGACCGGGATCGTCGGGCTCGTTTTGGAGGACGTGGCGAATCCGTTCTACTCGATGCTGACGCGCGCGGTGGAAGAGGTCGCCCGTGCGCAGGGCGGGCAAGTGCTGACCGGTTCGTCGGGCGAGGACGCGGTCAGGGAACGGGAATTGGCCACCGAGTTCCTCTCCCGGCGCGTCGACGGGCTGCTGGTCGTGCCCGCGGGCGACCGGCACGGCTACCTGGCGCGGGAGATCGCCGCAGGCACCCCGGTCGTGTTCGTCGACCGGCCGGCGGGCGGCGTCGAGGCGGACACCGTGCTGGTGGACAACGTGGGCGGCACGGCACTGGCCGCCCGCCACCTCGCCGGGCATGGCCACCGCCGCATCGCTTTCCTCGGTGACTCACCGGGCATCAACACGGCGGCCGAGCGGTTGCGGGGCTTCCGCGAAGGCTGTGCGCAGGCCGGTGTCCCGTTCGACGCGGGCCTGGTGCGAATGGGGCCGCACACCGCTGACTCGGTGGCCGCGGCGCTGGCCGGGCCGTTGCGCCCCGCGACCGCCTTGGTCACCGGAAACAACCGGATCACCGTCCACGCGCTACGCGCACTGGCGGGCCGGGCCGGGCGGCCCGCACTGGTGGGTTTCGACGATTTCGAACTCGCCGATCTGCTGGACCCGCCGATCACGGTGATCACCTACGACGTCCGGGAACTGGGCGCTTCGGCGGCGCGGACGGTGTACGCGCGCCTCGCCGGGGACACCACGCCGCCGCGACGCCTGGTGCTGCCCACCCGGCTGCTGCTGCGGGGATCCGGGGAGGTGCCGGCGTGAACACCGCGCACGACGCCCGACCGGTCCCGGTGTCCTGCGCCGCCTCGATCGCACCACCGGAGCACCCGAGCCCACCTGGGAAGGTCTGATGTCCGAACCGCTGCTGGAAGCACACGAACTCACCAAGAGATACGGCGGGGTGGAGGCATTGCGAGGCGCCTCTTTCACCGTTCATCCAGGCGAAGTGGTCGCCCTCATCGGGGACAACGGAGCCGGTAAGTCCACTTTGGTCAAATGCCTGTCCGGCGTGGAGCAGCCGGATTCCGGGCGGATCAGCGTGTCCGGGACACCGGTGACCCTGGATTCGCCGAGCGCGGCCCGCGCGCACGGCATCGAGACCGCCTATCAAGATTTGGCGGTCGCCCCCGAGCTGGATCCGGCGGCGAACCTGTACCTGGGCAGGGAAATTCGCCGCGGCGGGCTGCTCGGCAAGCTCGGCATGCTGGACAAGACCGCCATGCGCACCCGCGCCGCCGAGCAGTTCGCGACGTTCGGCGTTTCGCTGCCCGACCTGGACGTGCCGATCGGGGCGTTGTCCGGTGGGCAGCGCCAAAGCGTCGCCGTCGCCCGCTCGGTCGCCTGGGCGGACCGGTTGGTGTTCCTCGACGAACCGACCGCGGCGCTCGGCGTGGTGCAGCGGGAACGGGTGCTCGACGTGGTGCGCCGCGTGCGGGACACCGGCATTTCGGTCGTGCTGATCAGCCACAACATGCCTGAAGTGCGTTCCGTCGCCGACCGCGTCGAAGTGCTGCGGCTCGGGCGCCGCGTCGCCCGATTCCGCGCGGCCGACGTGAGCCTGGAAGAGCTCGTGGGGGCCATGACCGGGGCACTGGCTCAGGAGGATGAGAACTGATGTCGGCACCGCAACGATCCGCTGCGGACGGATCCGTGGCCACCACGGATTCCGCCGCAGCCAAGACTTTCCGCGCCCGGCTGGCCGCCTCGCCGACGCTGTGGACGGGGCTGGTGCTCGTCGTGCTGTGCGTGCTGTTCAGCGCGGTGCGCCCGGACGCCTTCCCGACGCTGTTCAACCTGCAGACGCTGCTGGTGCAGGCGGCGCCGCTGCTGATGCTCGCGGTCGGGATGACCTTCGTGATCATCACCTCCGGCATCGACCTGTCCGTGGGTTCCGTCCTGGTGTTCGCCGGTGTCGTGTCCGCGCAGACGATGGAGGCGCTCAGCGGCGGTGACGCGACCGGGGCCGGGTGGGGCGTGATCACCGTCGGGCTGATCGTGGCGCTGCTCGGCGGCGCCGCCTGGGGAGTGCTCAACGGTCTGCTCGTCGCCGTGGCGAAAGTGCCTGCGCTGATCGTCACGCTCGGTTCGTTCGGCGCGGCGCTGGGCGCGGCTCAGCTGCTCACCAATGGCATCGATGTGCGCACCGTGCCCGCCGCGCTGCGGGAAACGCTCGGCACCGGAACCTCGTTCGGCGTGGTGCCGAACCTGGTGATCCTCGCTGCGATCGTCACCCTGATCGCGGGCTGGGTGCTGCACACCACGGCGTTCGGCAGGCACACCTACGCCATCGGCTCCAACTCCGAAGCCGCGCGGCGCGCGGGAATCAACGTCAGCAGGCACCTCGTCGCGGTGTACGCGCTGACCGGAGTGCTGGCCGGATTCGCCGGATTCCTGTCGCTGGCCTACTTCGGCACCACCACGATCAGCGGGCACAGCAACGACAACCTCAACGCGATCGCCGCCGTCGTGCTCGGCGGCACCAGCCTGTTCGGCGGGGTGGGCACGATCCTCGGCAGCGTCATCGGCGTGTTCATCCCCGCCGTGCTCGACGCCGGTTTCGTCATGGCCGGGGTCCGGCCGTTCTGGCAACCGATCGCGGTCGGCGCCGTGCTCGTCGCGGCCGTCTGGCTCGACCAGCGGCGCAGGAGAAATCGCAACAGCCGCTGACCCGCTTTTCAGCACAACGGCGTGTGGAGGAAAAAGTGAGAATCAGATCCCAATTCGTGGTCATGCTGGCGGCGGGAACATTGCTCGCCGGATGCGGCTCCGGGCAGATCGGGGACACCGGGGGAGCGGCCACCGACCCGAACAACAAGAACCTGGCCTTGCTCACCGGAATGCGCGGGGAGCCGTTCTACGTCTCCATCGAATGCGCGGCGAAAGAAGCGGCCGCGGCCGCCGGATACCAGCTCAACGCGCAAGCTCCGGAAAAGTTCGAACAAGCCGAGCAGGCCCAATTGCTCAACGGAGTCGTCAGTTCCCAACCCGGCGCCGTGATCATCGCGCCGACCGATGACAAAGCGCTCGCCACTCCGCTGCGCCAGGCCAAGGACAACGGCGTGCAGGTCGTTGAGGTCGACACCGCCCTGGAGGACAAGTCCGTCGCGGTGACCTCGCTGTCCTCCGACAACCACGCAGGCGGGGTGCTCGCCGCGCAGACCCTCGCCGAGCTCGTCGGGGACCGCCCCGGCGCGGTGCTCGCACTGAACACGAAGGCCGGAACCTCCACCACCGACGAACGCGCGCGCGGCTTCGAAGAGGAGATCGCCAAGCATCCCAACCTGCGGCTGCTGCCGACGCAGTACACCGAGAACGAGCCCGCCACCGCCGCGCAGATCGTGTCCGCGACCCTCGCCGCCAACCCCGACCTCGTCGGCGTGTTCGGCACCAACCTCAACACCGGCGAGGGCGCGGGCACCGCGCTGGCCAACGCCGGACGGTCCGGCCAAGTGCAGCTGGTCGGTTTCGACGCCAGCCCCAAGCAGGTCGACGACCTCCGCAACGGCCGAGTGCAGGCCCTGATCGCGCAGAACCCCGCGGAGATCGGCCGTGAGGGAGTCACCCGAGCCATCGCCGCCATCAAAGGCGAACCCGTCGAACGCGAAACCAAAACGGACATGATCGCCCTCACCCGCGACTCCATGCAGTCACAAGCCCAGTACTTCTACCGCGCCACCTGCTGAGCGCGGCTCTGCGAGGAAGGGAACCTTCCTGTCACCGGTGACAGGAAGGTTCCCTTCCTCGCATCAGGGCGCGCGTCGGGGCATCACGGTGCGGAGTTGGAGGTGGGCACTGCTGGGTGAGGGTGGTGACCGGCGCGTGGTGGCGGGGAGGGGACGTTCGCGGTTCGCTCGGCCGGGCTGAGCGGCTCAGGATCGGGCGTTGACGAACTCGCGCAGCAGGGCGTTGAACTCGTTGGCCTTCTCCCGGTTCGGCCAGTGCCCGGCGCCGGGGATCACGTGCAGTTGAGCACCGGAGATCGCCGTCGCGGCTTGCTGGGAGGACGAGACCGGCACCACGTTGTCCTGATCGCCGTGGATGAACATCACCGGGCAGTTGATCTGGTCCAGGTGCGGGCCGTGGTTGATGCGCATCGCGCGCCGCCCGAGCGAATCGCGCTGCCAGTCGGAGAACACGGACTCGCGCTGGCCGGCTTCGGCGCTGACCTCCTCGACGATGCTCTCCAGATCCGGCACGGGCCGGTCGCCGGTGAACAGTTGCTTCGCCAGCACTCGCCGGACGAGCCCACGCCGCCTCGCCAGCAGTTTCGCGCTGGCCGACCCCACGAAGTCGACTCGTGTCGCCAGGTAGCTCAGCAAGTGGTGGTCGAGCCGGGAGACCAGTCCGCCGGAGCCGACGAGCACCAGTCCCCGCACGCGTCGCGGATGCCGCAAGGTGAAGCCGGTGGCGATGCTGCCGCCCATGGACAGCCCGACGATCATGGTGTCCCGCACTTGCCAGGCGTCGAGCAACCAGCGCAGCACCTCTTCGAAGGTGCGCTGGTTGGCGCGGCCGTGCCACGGCCTGCTTCCGCCTTGGCCGGGCAGGTCGGGCACGTAGACGCGGTGGTCCGCGGCGAGCACGGGAATCGTGTGTCGCCAGCTCAACATCGCATTGTCCAGACCGCCGCCGTGCAACAGCACGATCGCGGGTCCCGAGGACCCCGCGCGGAAGTAGCGGATCTTGCCGGCAGGGAACTCGACGTGGTCGACCTCGACACCCTGGGGCGGGGCGGTCATCTGTACTCCTTGTTCGGAACTGGCTTGAGACGGGCTGTCCGGATTGCGGACCTGCCGTTCGTTCGATCAGACGTGCGGCGGGACCGTCACGTTGCCGTAACTGAATGGTGACGAGGGCAACGACTCCGCCGGGGACGCGCGCACCTTTTCGATCTTGCGATGGGGCGCCGGTGTTACTGGGGAGGATAGGCCCGCAGCGCAGCAGGCGGGCACCACCCGCCAGGCCGCATGCGTGGCGTGCCAGGATCGGAGCGTGAGCACCGTGTATGACTGCAACCGCCCGGACGACCGGGAATCCGGTCTCGCCGCTGCCGCGAACACCGTCCGCGCCGGTGGGCTCGTCGTTCTGCCCACCGACACCGTGTACGGGATCGGCGCCGACGCCTTCGACTCCGACGCGGTGGGGGCGTTGTTGTCGGCGAAGGGCCGAGGTCGGGACATGCCGGTTCCGGTGCTGGTCGGTTCGTGGTCCACCATCGACGGCTTGGTCCAGTCCGTGTCGCGGCAGGCCCGGTCGCTGGTGGAGGCGTTCTGGCCGGGCGGGCTGTCGCTCGTGCTGCCACAGGCGCCGTCGCTGGCGTGGGACTTGGGCGATACGCGCGGAACAGTGAACCTGCGGATGCCGTTGCATCCGGTCGCTCTCGACTTGCTGCGCGAGGTCGGCCCGATGGCCGTGTCGAGCGCGAACCGGACGGGACACCCACCGGCGTCGGCGGCGGAGCAGGCGCGGGAGCAGTTGGGCGAGTCGGTCTCGGTGTACCTCGACGGCGGCCCTGCCGGTGACGCGGTCGCCTCGACGATCGTGGATCTCACCCAGCCGCAGCCGCGGGTGCTGCGAGAGGGCGCGGTGACCCTCGCCGACCTGTCCGAGGTGCTCGGTTTCGAGGTCGAGACCGCGGCGTGAGCCGTCCGCGGCCTTCGCGGCCGACTACGACAGGAAGGTTCCCTTCCTCGCACCGATCGTCCGGCGAGGCGCGATCCCCGTTCGGCCTGCGGTGACAGGAAGGTTCCCTTCCTCGCATGACCGGAATTCGCAGGGCAGGGCCGTTGCGAACGTTCGTTGGCCGCGTCGGCGTGACAGGAAGGTTCCCTTCCTCGCCGTACGACAGGGCTCGCCGCGCCCCGGACGATCTTCGCTGATCCGGACCGGTGGTCGTGGCGCGGCTGTTGGCCGATAGCGTTAGCCCCAGATGCGCAACGTGGACAGCGATGAGGAGCGCCGAGCTTGAAGACGCCGTTCTGGGGGCTGAACATCGACCTTCCGCGGGCCGTCGGCCCGCGAGGGTAGAGCCGCCGCCATGGACAACGCACCCCTGTGGGCTCCGGCGGGCATGCCCGTCCGCGAGTACCTGCTCGTACTGCTCACCGCGGCGGCGGTGACGTTCATGCTGACCGGCCTGGTCCGGCTGCTGGCCATCCGCCTGGGCGCGGTCGCCTACCCCCGCAAACGAGACGTGCACCTGACGCCGATCCCTCGGATGGGCGGAGTCGCGATGTTCGGCGGGGTGCTGGCCGCGATGTTCCTGGCGAGCAATCTGCCCGCGTTGTCGCGCGGTTTCGAGTTCTCCAACGACGCGGTGGCCGCGCTCGTGGCGGGCGGCCTGATCGTGCTGGTCGGCGCGCTGGACGACCGGTTCGAGCTGGATTCGCTGACGAAGCTCGCCGGTCAGGTCACGGCGGCGGGAATCCTCGTGCTGCTCGGCGTGCAGTGGTTCGGCTTCTGGGTGCCGTGGGGCGGCGAT
Organism: Saccharopolyspora gloriosae; assembly: GCF_022828475.1. Classification (GTDB taxonomy): domain Bacteria; phylum Actinomycetota; class Actinomycetes; order Mycobacteriales; family Pseudonocardiaceae; genus Saccharopolyspora_C; species Saccharopolyspora_C gloriosae_A. The sequence goes on from NZ_CP059557.1 coordinate 1,133,031, forward strand.
GAGGGCCACATGGGACAGCTCATGGTGCTCAATAGCAATCAGGGGCAGCTGCTGACGGTGCTGCTGGTCGTCACGATGATCAATGCGATGAACTTCGTGGACGGCCTGGACGGGCTGGCCTCCGGTATCGGGTTGATCGCGGCGAGTGCGACCTGCGCGTTCTGCCTGAGCCTGCTGCAGCAGCACGGTGGCGATGTGACCGCGTATCCGCCGGCGTTGATCGCGGCGTCGATCGCGGGCGCATGCATGGGTTTCCTGCCGTACAACTTCCAGCCCGCGCGGATCTTCATGGGCGATTCGGGATCGATGCTGATCGGGCTGATGCTGGCGACGGCGAGCACCTCGGCGTCCGGCAAGGCCGATTACGCGGGTTTCGGCGGCAAGGATCTGCTGGCGCTGCTCTCGCCGCTGCTGGTGCTGGCGGCCGTGCTGTTCGTGCCGCTGCTGGACTTGATCATGGCGGTGGTGCGCCGCACCCGCGCCGGCAAGAGCCCGTTCCACGCGGACAAGATGCACCTGCATCACCGGCTGCTGGAAATCGGTCACTCGCAGCGCCGGGCGGTGCTGCTCATCTACTCGTGGGCGGCGGTGATCGCCTTCGGCGCGGTTTCGTTGACGCTGTTCAGCGCGGTGCTGGTGGCGTGGGTCATCGTAGTGGGCGTCATCGTGGCGGCTATTATCTCGGTGATTCCCAGGATGCGGGCCCGAGCCGATCGAGAGACCAGATGAGCGACGACGCCGACACGCCGGTCGACGACAAGCCGACCGACGATGCGCCGGTGAACGAGCACGCCCGGGTGGTGCGCGCCCTCGCCGACGCGATGCTGCGCATGTCCGTGCTCCCGGTCGCGATCACCGTCGTCGTCGCCGCGATCGCCGGTTACTTCGCCGCCGGAGTGCCGGGCGTGGCCGGGGCGGTCACGGCGGGGATGGTCGCTTCCGGAGCGTCCCTGTTCACGCTGTGGTTAATGCATCGCACGGCGGGCATGGCGTCGATGTTCGTGCTGGGCGCCTCGATGGGCGGCTTCCTCATCAAGATGTTCGCGCTGTTGGTCACCATGATGGCGTTGCGCGGAGTAGAAGCCGTCGACGCCATGACGTTGGCGCTCACCTTCATCGCGATGGTGCTCGTTTGGGCGACATCGGAGGCCGTGGCGTTTCGCCGGACGAAGGTCCCGACGATCGTGCCAGGTCGATGAACTAGTGTTCGGGCATCCGTCGTAGCCCGACCGGCGGTGCGAAGGGCTAGATTACTCGCTGGTATCTTGCTCGCGTGCGGCTGATCCGCGCACCGCGAGCAGGCTCGATGCGGCTCCCCGAGTGGGAGCCCTGAGCCTGGATGAGGCCCCTCCGCAGTCGGATCGGGTATCAGGTACGTTAAGTGCAAATCGTGACGATTCCCCCGATTGAGCGACCTCGATCGGGAGAACCGGAAGGAGCCCAGTTGGGCACGCTGGTGATGGCCGAGGGCGGGAAGTTCGTACCGCCAGGTGCCGATAGTTTTGTCCTCCCGCCGATCGTAGGCGGAATCACCAAGCCGATGGTGCTTGTCGCGCTCGCCGCCGTGCTGGTTGCCGTGTACTTCGTGGTCGCCACCCGCAGCCTCAAGGTGGTTCCCTCCAAGGGCCAGTTCGTGGCGGAGTACATCTACAGCTTCAGCCGGAACACGATCGCCCGGCAGCAGATCGGCGCCAAAGATTTCCGCCCGTTCGTGCCGCTGATCTTCGCGTTGTTCACCTTCGTACTGGTGAACAACATCTTCGGCATCGTTCCGTTCCTCCAGTTCCCCACGATGGCCCGAATCGGTTTCCCCGTCGCGCTGCTGATCGTGGTGTACGTGACCTACCACGGTGTCGGGATCAAGCGTCACGGACTGGGTGGCTACTTCAAGCACGTGATGTTCCCGCCGGGCGTGCCGAAGCCGATCTACCTGATCTTGTCCCCGATCGAGTTCCTGCAGAAGTTCATCGCTCAGCCCGCCGCGCTCGCGGTCCGGGTGTTCGCGGCGATGTTCGCAGGTCACCTCATGCTTCTGGTGTTCATCCTGGGTGGCGAGTTCTTGCTGCTCGAGGCGAGCGGCGGGTTCAAGCCGGTTTCGATCTTCGCTTTCGCCTTCGCGATTGCCTTGACTTTCGTCGAGGCCTTGATCCAGGTACTCCAGGCCTACATCTTCGCGCTGCTGACCGCCAACTTCATCGGTGCGGCGCTGGCCGAGGGCCACTGAAAAAGACCAAGACCTCCGATCCGCAAGTACCTGCGGACCGAGTTGAAAGGTAGTGAAAGTGAGCAACATCGTTCTTGCGCAGGCCGCTGAAGCCGCGAACATCAATGCAGGCCTGGCCGCGATCGGCTATGGGCTGGGCGCCATCGGCGCTGCCATCGGTGTCGGCCTGATCTGGGCCGCTGTCATCAACGGCACCGCCCGGCAGCCGGAAGCCCAGGGGCAGCTCCAGGGCATCGCCTGGATTTCCTTCGTGCTCGTCGAGGTGCTGGCGCTGATCGGCCTGGTCGTCTACTTCATCGCGTCCGGAGCCTGAGTCCCCGACCCTGTTTTAGGGAGACGTTGTGGTGAAGACAGAGATTCTGGCGGCGGCAGGCGAGCACAACCCGATCCTGCCGGAGACGTCGGAAATCATCGTCGGCCTGATCGCGTTCCTCCTGCTGCTGTTCGTGCTCCAGAAGTACGCTGTTCCGCGCTTCGAGAAGGTGTTCTCCGAGCGCAGCGAACAGATCGAGGGTGGTATCGCCAGAGCCGAAGCGGCCCAGGCGGAGGCTCACCGGACGCTGGAGCAGTACAAGTCGCAGCTGGCCGAGGCGCGCGCCGAGGCGGCGCGGATCCGGGACGACGCGCGGGCCGAAGGCCAGCAGATCGTCGCGGAGATGCGTGCGCAGGCGCAGACCGAGTCGGAGCGGATCGTCACGCAAGGCCAGAACCAACTGGCGGCGCAGCGCTCGCAGATCATCGCGGAGCTGCGCGGCGACCTCGGCCGGCAGGCCGTGGATCTGGCCGGTCGTATCGTCGGGGAGTCCCTTGAGGACGAAGCCCGTCGTCGCGGCACCGTGGACCGGTTCCTCGAGGAACTGGATTCCACGTCGGCACCGTCCGGGTCCAGCAGGTCCTGACGGCGCCGGTGCGATGGACACGCACATGATGTGGTCCCCGAAGGTTTCCCCAGAACGAAAGGCCCTGGAGAGTTGAGCACCCTCGTGAACGCCGCGAGCCGCGATGCGCTGGCAGCCACCGAGCTGCAGCTGTTGCAGGCCACCGACGGGGCCGGGGCCGCGGAGATCACCGGCCTCGCCGACGAACTGTTCGGCGTGGCCGCCCTGTTGGGTCGTGAGTCGGCCCTGCGCCGGGCGCTGGCGGACACCTCCACCGAACCCCGTTCGCGGGAGGAGCTGGCCAAGCAGCTGCTGGCCGGCAAGCTCGGCGCCCGGGCGCTGCCCGTGGTCGTCGAAGCCGTCCGCTCCCGCTGGTCGAGCGCGAAGGACCTGGTCGGAGGTCTGGAACGGCTGGCTCGGGTCGCCCTGCTGGTGCAGGCGGAACGGGCCGGGCGGTTGGACGCGGTCGAGGACGAGCTGTTCCGGCTCGGCCGCATCATCAGCGCCGAACTGGAGCTGGAGCGGCTGTTGGCCGACCCGGCGGCCGCCGCCGACGGCAAGGCCGCTCTGGTCGACGAGCTGCTCGGCGGCAAGGTGGAGCCGGTCACTCAGGCCCTGGTGCGCCAGCTCGTGGCGCATCCGCGTGGCGGACACGTCAGCGAAGGGCTGGAGGAGCTCGCGGAGCTCTCGGCGAAGCGCCGGGAGCGCTCGGTGGCGCACGTGCGGTCCGCCATCGAACTCACCGAGCAGCAGCAGCAGCGGCTCGCGGCGACGTTGCAGCGGATCTATTCGCGGCCCATCGCGGTCCACCTGGAAGTGGATCCGACGGTCGGCGGCGGCCTGCTGATCAAGGTCGGTGACGAGATCATCGACGGGACGACCACGGGGCGCCTGCAGTCCCTCCGGCGCGATCTCGCCGACTGACGGCGAGCGCGCGGCCCGGACACGAACTTCCTTCCAGAACGAACCGAGAGCAGGAACGAGACATGGCGGAGCTGACGATCTCGTCGGACGAGATCCGCAGTGCGATCGAGAAGTACGTCTCCAGCTACTCCCCGGAGGTCAGCCGCGAGGAGGTCGGCGTCGTCACCGATACCGGTGACGGCATCGCCCATGTCGAGGGCCTGCCTTCGGTGATGACCGAAGAGCTGCTGGAGTTCCCCGGCGGCGTCTACGGCGTGGCGATGAACCTGGAGGCTCAGGAGATCGGCGCGGTCATCCTGGGCGAGTCGGCGGGCATCGAAGAGGGCCAGGAGGTCAAGCGGACCGGCAAGGTGCTCTCCATGCCGGTCGGCGACGCCTTCCTCGGCCGCGTGGTGGACCCGCTGGGCGGGGCCATCGACGGCCTCGGCGAGGTCAAGGCGGAGGCGCAGCGCGCCCTCGAGCTGCAGGCCGCCACGGTCGTGCAGCGCCAGGGCGTCGCCGAGCCGATGCAGACCGGTATCAAGGCCATCGACTCGATGACCCCCATCGGCCGCGGCCAGCGCCAGCTGCTGATCGGTGACCGCAAGACCGGTAAGACCACGGTCGCGGTCGACACGATCATCAACCAGAAGAGCAACTGGGACAGCGGTGACCCTGCCAAGCAGGTGCACTGCATCTACGTCGCGATCGGCCAGAAGGGCTCCACGATCGCCGGCGTGAAGAAGTCCCTCGAGGACGCCGGCGCGATGGAGTACACCACCATCGTCGCCGCCCCCGCCTCGGACTCGCCGGGTCTGAAGTGGCTGGCGCCGTACGCGGGTTCCGCGCTGGGTCAGCACTGGATGTACGAGGGCAAGCACGTCCTGATCGTGTTCGACGACCTCACCAAGCAGGCCGAGGCCTACCGCGCGATCTCGCTGCTGCTGCGTCGTCCGCCGGGCCGCGAGGCCTACCCGGGTGACGTCTTCTACCTGCACTCCCGTCTGCTGGAGCGTTGCGCGAAGCTGTCGGACGAGATGGGCGCCGGTTCGATGACCGGGCTGCCGATCATCGAGACGAAGGCCAACGACGTGTCGGCCTACATCCCGACGAACGTCATCTCCATCACCGACGGCCAGTGCTTCCTGCAGTCGGACCTGTTCAACGCCGGGCAGCGCCCCGCCATCGACGTCGGCATCTCGGTGTCCCGTGTCGGTGGTTCCGCGCAGATCAAGGCGATGAAGTCGGTCACCGGTTCGCTGAAGATCGACCTGGCGCAGTTCCGCGAGCTGGAGGCGTTCTCCGCCTTCGCCTCGGACCTCGACGCCGCGTCGAAGGCGCAGCTGGACCGCGGTGCCCGCCTGATGGAGCTGCTCAAGCAGGGCGCGGGCGACCCGCTGCCGGTCGAGGAAGAGGTCGTTTCGCTGTTCCTCGGCACGAAGGGCCACGTCGACACCGTTCCGGTCGCCGACGTGCGGCGCTTCGAGTCGGAGTTCCTCGCCTACCTGCGCCGTACCCACGAGTCGCTGCTCCAGGACATCGTCGAGAGCAAGAAGCTCTCCGACGACGGCCAGAAGCTGATCGTGGACTCGGTGGAGGAGTACAAGAAGCAGTTCACGACCTCCGACGGCTCCTCGCTCACGAAGGAAGCCGACGCCGAGGCGATGGACGCGGGTGCGGTGGGCCAGGAAACCGTCCAGGTCAACAAGCCCGCCCCGAAGAAGTGACCGGGTAGCCATGGCCAATCTTCGAGAACTGCGAGACCGCATCCGGTCGGTCAAGTCGATCCGGAAGATCACCAAGGCGCAGGAACTGATCGCCACGTCCCGCATCATGCGGGCTCGGACCAGGGTGGAGGCGTCCCGGCCGTACGCGGCCGAGATCACCAAGTCCCTGTCCGAGCTGGCGGGTGCGAGCTCGCTGGACCACCCGCTGCTGGTGGAACGGGACAACCCGAAGCGGGCCGCGGTGCTCGTGGTGACCAGTGACGGCGGCCAGTGCGGTGGCTACAACTCCAACGTGCTGCGTGCGGCGGAAGAACTGCAGAGCCTGCTGCGCGAGCAAGGCAAGACCCCGGTGCTGTACGTGATCGGCCGCAAGGGCGACGCGTACTACCGGTTCCGGCAGCGGCCCGTCGCGGCCAGCTGGACGGGGTTCGCCGAGAAGCCCGGCTACTCGGATGCCGCCGAAGTGGGGGAGACCCTGGTCAAGGCGTTCCTCGCGGGCGCCGACGACTACCTCGACGACGGGGGCACGGACGGTACGCTGGGTGTGGACGAGTTGCACATGGTGCACACCGAGTTCGTGTCCATGCTGACGCAGCGGCCCACCGTCACGCGGATCGCTCCGCTGGAAGTGGAGTACTCCGACGAGCCGAAGAAGCCGCGGTCGGTGTACGACTTCGAGCCGGACGCGGACACCTTGTTCAAGGCGTTGCTGCCGAAGTACATCAACACCCGGATCTTCGCCGGGCTGCTGGACTCGGCGGCGTCCGTCTTCGCGGCGCGTCGTACGGCGATGAAGGCGGCCACGGACAACGCGGACGAACTGATCCGCAATCTCAGCCGCGAGGCCAACCAGGCCCGTCAGGCCCAGATCACCCAGGAAATCAGCGAGATCGTCGGTGGTGTCGAGGCGCTCTCGTCAGCAGGAAGTGAGTGACATGACTGCGACTGCCACTAGCACGGCTACTGGCACCGGCCGCGTCGTCCGGGTTCTCGGCCCGGTCGTGGACGTCGAGTTCCCGCGCGACCAGGTGCCCGACCTCAACAACTCCCTCACCGTGGACATCACCGCTGAGGCCATGGCGAAGACGCTGACGCTGGAGGTCGCTCAGCACCTCGGCGACAGCGTGGTGCGCTGCGTCTCGATGCAGCCGACCCAGGGCCTGGTGCGGGGTGTCGCGGTGCGCGACTCCGGCGAGGGCATCTCGGTGCCGGTGGGTGACGTGGTCAAGGGCCACGTGTTCAACGCCCTCGGGCACTGCCTGGACGAGCCGGGCTACGCCTCGGACGCCGAGCGCTGGTCCATCCACCGCAAGGCCCCGGCGTTCGACCAGCTCGAAGGCCGTACCGAGGTGCTGGAAACCGGCATCAAGGTGATCGACCTGCTCACCCCGTATGTCCAGGGTGGCAAGATCGGCCTGTTCGGCGGTGCCGGTGTCGGCAAGACGGTGCTCATCCAGGAGATGATCCGCCGTGTCGCCAAGAACTTCGGTGGTACCTCCGTGTTCGCCGGTGTCGGCGAGCGCACCCGTGAGGGCAACGACCTGTGGGTGGAGATGGCGGAGTCCGGCGTGCTCGCCGACACCGCGCTCGTGTTCGGGCAGATGGACGAGCCGCCGGGTACCCGTATGCGGGTCGCCCTGTCGGCGCTGACCATGGCGGAGTACTTCCGCGACGTCCAGAACCAGGACGTGCTGCTGTTCATCGACAACATCTTCCGGTTCACCCAGGCGGGCCAGGAGGTGTCGACCCTGCTGGGCCGGATGCCTTCCGCGGTGGGTTACCAGCCGACGCTGGCCGACGAGATGGGTGAACTGCAGGAGCGGATCACCTCGACCCGCGGTAACTCGATCACCTCGATGCAGGCGATCTACGTGCCCGCGGACGACTACACGGACCCGGCGCCCGCCACCACGTTCGCCCACCTGGACGCGACGACGGAGCTGTCCCGGCCGATCTCGCAGATGGGCATCTACCCGGCGGTCGACCCGCTGACCTCCAGCTCCACCATTCTGGACCCGGCCATCGTGGGCGACGAGCACTACCGCGTCGCCCAGGAGGTCAAGCGGATCCTCCAGAAGTACAAGGAGCTGCAGGACATCATCGCCATTCTCGGTATGGACGAGCTGTCCGAAGAGGACAAGGTGACGGTGCAGCGGGCGCGGCGCATCCAGCGCTACCTGTCGCAGAACTTCTTCGTGGCCAAGCAGTTCACCGGCCAGGACGGCTCCTTCGTGCCGGTGAAGGAGACCATCGAGGCGTTCGACAAGCTCTGCAAGGGCGACTTCGACCACTACCCGGAGCAGGCCTTCCTGTCCATCGGTGGTCTGGAGGACCTGGAGCAGGCCTACAAGAAGCTCACCGAGAAGTGAGCCCCGGTCTTCGCCGCGGTGCTTTCCGCCGCGGCGAAGACCTACCGGCAGCGGGTCGGGGTCCATCACGGACCCCGGCCTCTTTTTTCGCCTTTCCGCGAGGAAGGGAACCTTCCTGCCACCCGTGACAGGAAGGTTCCCTTCCTCGCCACCCCCCTCCGGATGTGACGAGGCCCTGCTCGGCCCGTCATCAGAGCCCGCCTGGCGTTGGCTAGACTGCGGGCTGTACACCCGACAAAGGAGACGCGCGTGGCCAACATGTCCGTCCAGCTGGTCGCTGTTGAGCGCCGCCTGTGGTCTGGTGAGGCGACCACCGTCGTGGCCCAGACGACCGAAGGCGAGATCGGCATTCTGCCGGGGCACGAGCCGCTGCTCGGCCAGCTCGTCGAGGGTGGCGTCGTGAAGATCACGACCGTCGACAACGACACCGTGACCGCTGCCGTGCAGGGCGGTTTCCTGTCCGTCACCGCCGACGGCGTCAGCGTGCTCGCCGAGTTGGCCGAACTCGCTCAGGAAATCGACGTCGCGCAGGCGCGTGCGGACGCCACGAGCGACGACGAGGAAGCCCGCACGAGGGCGCTGAGTCGACTTCGGGCGGCCGGGCAGTCCGTCTGACGGGCCGCGCACATGGGCTCCGCGGGCGTGTGGTCGATCATCGGTGCCGGGCTGGTGCTTGTCCTGGCCGGCGCGGCTCTGAGCGTGGTGCTGGCCGCCCGCCGGCGGCTGCGACAGCTGCGCGCCGGCGGTATCGATGTGGCGTTGCGCCTGCGCAACGACGCTCGCGGTCGCGGCTGGCACCTCGGCGTTGCCCACTACCGCGGCGAGGAATTCACCTGGTACCGGGTGCTGAGCCTGCGCTCCGGCCCGAACTGGGTGGTGAACCGGCGGGACGTGGAGATCGCGACCCGGCGGGAACCGTCGATGTCCGAGGTGTACGCGTTACCGCAGGCCGCGACGGTGCTGCACCTGACCGGGCATGAAGCGCACATCGAGGTCGCGATGGGCGCGGACGCGTTGACCGGCTTCCTGTCCTGGCTGGAATCGGCCCCACCGGGCCGTTCCGTGCCCTGGGCGTCCTGACCCCACAGCAGTACGCGCCCCCTCCCGAGGGGGCGCGTTTTTTTTGTGCCCGGGTGCGAGGAAGGGAACCTTCCTGTCACAGGTGGCAGAAAGGTTCCCTTCCTCGCGGTGTGCGTGGGCGCTCGGCGGTGGTGGCGCCTCCGATCCGCGGAAGTTCGGGGGTTGGCGGTGCGGGGTTTCGGTCGGAAAGACTGGGCGCATGATGGACGCGTCCCCTGACCGCAGGCAGTTCACGATCGTTCCCGAGCCGATCGATGGCGCTGATGCTCGAGCCGCGCTGGAGCAGTACATCGCCGAGCTGGCGCAGTTGTTCCCGGCTGGTTTTGATCCCGGCCGGGCGGCGCCGCCGGAGCCCGGCGATTTCACTCCGCCGCGGGGCTACTTCCTGTTGGTGCGCGATGCGCGCGGCGAGGTCCGCGGCTGCGGTGCGGTGCGGGTCGCGGAAGGTGGTCATGCGGAGATCCGACGCATGTGGATCTCACCGGCGCTGCGGGGGCAGGGCGCGGGCAGAGCGCTGCTGGCGGATCTTGAGCTGCACGCGGTCAAGCTGGGCTGCGACGTGGTCCGCCTGGACACCGCGGCCGAACTGGGCGCCGCTCGGTCCCTGTACGTCTCGGCCGGTTACGCGGAGATCCCGGCGTACAACGACAACGAATACGCCCGGCACTGGTTCGAGAAGTCGCTGATCTGACGGCTCGTAGGCTGGCCTCCGTGCACATCGAGATCACCGAGTTCGACCATCCCACCGTGCAACGGTTGATCGCGGAGGTTCAGCAGGAGTACGTGGCCCGCTACGGGCGCCAGGACGAGACGCCGATCGACTCCGAGCAGTTCAACGCCCCGCGCGGGATGTTCTTGCTCGGGCATGTCGCGGGTGAGCCGGTCGCCATCGGCGGGTGGCGCGCGTACGACCCGGCGGAACCGGAGTTCGAGGACGGTGACGTCGAGGTGAAGCGGATGTACGTGGCACCGCAGGCGCGCGGCCGTGGCTTCGCCCGGCGAATGCTCACCGAGCTGGAGGAGCGGGCCGTGGCGGCGGGCTACAAACGCGTCCTGCTGGAGACCGGTGATCGGCAGCCGGAAGCGATCGGTCTCTACCGCGCGGCCGGGTACACCGACATTCCCGCGTTCGGTCCGTACCGCGACGACCCCGCCTCGGTGTGCTTCATGAAGAAGCTGTGACCGTCCCGGGGTGCTAGGCGTTGCCGCCGGGGCGCCACAGCACGTCCCCGTCGGGGTTGGCGACGCGGGCGAGGATGAACAGCAGGTCGGACAGCCGGTTGAGGTATTTCGCGGCCAGCGCGTTGCTGCGGTCGGCGTCGGCCTCCAGCAGTCCCCACGCGGCGCGCTCCGCTCGTCTCGCCACGCAGCGTGCCTGGTGCAGCAGCGCGCCACCGGGAGTGCCGCCGGGCAGGATGAACGAGTTCAGCTTCGGCACCCGCGCGTTGTACTCATCGCACCAGGTCTCCAGCCGATCGATGTATGCCTGGGTGACGCGCAGCGGCGGGAACTCCGGGTCGTCCACGACAGGTGTGGACAGGTCGGCGCCCACGTCGAACAGGTCGTTCTGCACGGCCCGGAGCACGTCGCCGATCGCGGGATCGAAGGTCGCGGTGGCCAGCGCCACGCCGAGCACCGAGTTCGTCTCGTCCACGTCGGCGTAGGCGACCAGACGCGGGTCGGTCTTGCTGATCTCCGAATTGTCCGAGAGCCGCGTGGTGCCGCCGTCGCCGGTCCGCGTGTAGATCTTCGTCAGGTGTACGGCCATGGCCCCAGCTTAGGCGGTGCGCCGGTTCGGTGATCCTGCGAGCAAGGTCGCCTTTCCGTCACCGGTGACAGGAAGGTTCCCTTCCTCGGTTCGCAGTGAGCGCTGTGTGGGTCGCCGGTTGCGGGTGCGCAGGCCTCTCCGGCGGGGAGGTTCCCCTCCGGCGTAGCGCACCCGCCACGGACGGGGCCGTGCCCGGCCCGTAACCTGCTGGTCGTGAGTGAGCACTTCCGCGTGCACGGCGGAGCGCGGCTCGTCGGCGAAGTCGACGTGGTCGGCGCGAAGAACAGCGTGCTGAAGCTGATGGCGGCCGCGTTGCTGGCCGAGGGCACGACGACGATCACGAACTGCCCGGAGATCCTGGACGTCCCGCTGATGGGGGACGTGCTGCGCAGCCTGGGGTGCGAGGTCGTCATCGAGGGCCGCGCCGCGTACATCACGACGCCCGCGGAGATCAGCCACGAGGCGGTCTCGCCGTCGATGGGCAAGCTGCGGGCCTCGGTGTGCGTGCTGGGGCCGCTGGTGGCGCGTTGCCGCAAGGCGGTGGTGACGTTGCCGGGCGGCGATGCGATCGGCTCGCGCCCGCTGGACATGCACCAGAGCGGGCTGCGTCAGCTCGGCGCGACGAGCCACATCGAGCACGGCGCGGTCGTGGCCGAGGCGGAGAACCTGCACGGCGCCCAGATCTGGCTGGACTTCCCGAGCGTGGGTGCCACGGAGAACATCCTGATGGCCTCAGTGCTCGCGGCGGGCACCACGGTGATCGACAACGCGGCACGGGAGCCGGAGATCGTCGATCTGTGCGTGATGTTGCAGCAGATGGGCGCGAAGATCGAGGGCGCGGGCACCTCCACGCTCACGGTGCACGGTGTGTCCTCGTTGAAGGCGGTCGAGCACCGCGTCATCGGCGACCGGATCGTCGGCGCGACGTGGGCGTTCGCCGCAGTGGCCACGCAGGGCGACATCAAGGTGCGCGGGGTGGATCCGCAGCACGTGAACCTGGTGCTGGAGAAGCTGCGCAGCGCGGGCGCCGAGGTCGTCGTGGGCGACGAGGAGTTCCGCGTGGTCGCGGACCGGCGTCCGCTGGCGGTGGATTACGTGACGTTGCCGTACCCCGGTTTCGCGACGGACCTGCAGCCGATGGCGCTGGCCCTGTCCGCGGTCGCCGACGGCACGTCGATGATCACGGAGAACCTGTTCGAGTCCCGGTTCCGGTTCATCGAAGAACTGGTCCGGATGGGTGCGGACGCGCGCACCGACGGGCACCACGCGGTGGTGCGCGGCCTGGAACGGCTCTCCAGCGCGCCGGTGTGGGCGTCGGACATCCGTGCCGGCGTGGGCCTGGTGCTGGCCGGGCTGTGCGCGGACGGGACCACCGAGGTGTGGGACGTGTTCCACATCGACCGCGGCTACCCGAACTTCGTGGAGAACCTGCGGGGCTTGGGCGCGTACATCGAGCGCGTCACGGACTGAGGCTCTGCGCGGCTGCGCAGGATGGGAACCTGCTCAGCCGCTCTCGAACGCCACCCGGAGTCCGAGCCCGATCATGACGGTGCCGGTGACCCGTTCCAGTGCGAGCTTGACGCGCTTGCGCTTGAGCAATCCGCGCAGGCCGCCGACCAGCCAGGACGCGACTCGCCAATACACGAGGGCGACGCCGAGGAACGCCAGGGTGAGGATCATCGAGGTGGCCGTGCGCGGCTCACCGGGCGAGATGAACTGCGGCAGCAGCGTCAGGAACAACAAGATGATCTTCGGGTTGAGGATGTTGCTCACCAGGCCCTGCTGGAACGCGGCACGTCGAGTCAGCACGGCTGGGTCCGAGGTGGCGCCCGGCAGATCCGCGGCCGATTCGTTGCGGTCCCGGATGCTCTTCCACAGCGTCGTCACGCCGAGCCACACCAGGTAGGCCGCGCCCGCGATCTTGAGCGCCGTGTAAGCGACGGCGGAGGCCGCCAGCAGCGCCGACAACCCGGCCACCGAGATCGCCGCGTGCACCAGCAGCCCGGCGCAGCAGCCGAGCCCCGTCCACCACATCCCGGCCGTTCCGCCACGGATGCTGTTGCGCAGGCCCAACGCGGTGTCGGGGCCGGGCGCGATGGTCACCACGATCACGAACAGCACGAAGGGAACGAGTTGAGCGGGCACTCGCGAAGAATAAGGACGCGGCCCCGGCGGCGTCACGTGATTTCCGCGCACAGCGACGCCCGCCACAGTTCATCGCGGTAGCGGGACGCCTGCCTGTGCGTTCAGGGCCGTCGGCACACGGCCGCGTAGCTCGCCGCGCGTTCCGGATCCGGCCCGACGTCCTCTTCTGATTCCGGGCGCCACAGCGGGGTGAACACCACGCCGGGGTCCAGCAGGTCGAATCCGCCCAGCATCTCGGTGATCTGCTCCGCGGTGCGCAGCGTCGCAGGCGTCGATGTGTCCCGGTACAGCTCGCCTGCGGCGTTGAGCTCCGGCAGCTGGTCGGCGGTGACGTGCGACAGCGCCAGGTAGCTGCCCGGAGCCAGCAGTTCGAGGTAGCGGTCCAGCAGTGCCGCGGGGTCTTCCCGGTCGGGGATGAAGTGCAGCATCGCGAGCATCAGCACTCCGATCGGCCGTTGCACGTCGAGCATCTCGGTCAGCTCCGGAACGCGCAGCAGCTGCTCCGGGTCCCGCATATCGCCTTGCACGATCGTGGCGTTCTCGTTGTGCTGCAGCACGAGTTGGCTGTGCGCGATGGCGACGGCCTCGTTGTCCACGTAGACCACCGCGGACTCGGGTTCGAGGCGTTGCGCGATCTCGTGCACGGCGCCCGCGGTCGGGATGCCGGAGCCGATGTCGAGGAACTGCCGGACGCCCTGGTCCAGGTAGAAGCGCACGACGCGTTGCAGGAACAGCCGGTTGAGCCGGGCGTACTCCCTGGCGCCGGGGAAGATCTCCAGAGCGCGGTGCGCGAACTCGCGGTCCACGGCGAAGTTGGCGGAACCGCCGAGGAAGTAGTTGTAGACGCGAGCGGCGCTGGGCTTGGTCAAGTCCGCCCGGACCGGCTTCCAACTAGGTCTGTTGCGCACCCGGTGGCACCTCGCTGATCATGGCCGAGCCGACAGTGGTCCGATCGTGGACCAATGATCAACTTTTGCCAAGTGGGGTGCGAACACGTCACGTGTTTCGTTCGTGGAGGCACAACAGCAGGTAGCCGGCGATGGACTGAGCGTCGGTCACCTCGCCGTCCCTGATCATGCGCTCGAACTCGGCGCGTTCGAACCACGCCGCCCGCATGTCCTGCTCCTCGTGCTCCCGCTCGTGCTCCCCGGCGGTGAGACCGGTCGCCAGGAACACCTTGCCGCGCTGGCTGGACATGCCCGGCGCGACGTCAAGTCGTCCCAAGTCGGTGAGTTGCGCCGCGCGCAACCCCGTCTCCTCCCGGAGTTCGCGGGCGGCGAGTTCGGAGGTCTCCACCTCCGCGCGATCCGGCGCGGTGCCCTGGGGGAACTCCCAGCGGCGCATGCCCAGCGGGTAGCGGAACTGCTCGACCAGGTGCAGCCGGTCCCCGTCCAACGGGATGATCAGCGCGTAGGCCGGTTTGTCCACCACGCCGTAGATCCCGTCGGAACCGTCCGGGCGCCGGATGCCGTCCTCCCGGACCGTCATCCACGGATTGCCGTACACCTCGCGACTGCTCGTCGTGTGCATGAGCCCATCGTCCTACGCCGTGCCGCGGGCCGATCACGCGCCACACGAGCTAGGGAACCTTTCTGTCACCGGTGCGAGGAAGGGAACCTTCCTGTCATGTGAGGTGCGAGCCGGCGGCGGGAACTCCCCGTCAGGCGCTCGGCCGGTTCAGCTTCGAGCGGCGTATGCCGTAGCCGAGGTACACGGCGAGGCCGACCGTCGTCCAGATCCCGAAGACCAGCCAGGTGACCCAGTCGAGCCCGAGAATGAGGTACGCGCACAGCGCCACGCCGAGCAGCGGAACGAACGGCATCAGCGGCGTGCGGAAGGAGCGGTCCAGGTCGGGCTTGCGCCGCCGCAGCACGATCACGCCGATGTTGACGATCCCGAACGCCACCAGGGTTCCGATGCTCGTCGCGTCGGCGAGGCTGCTCAGCGGGACCACGGACGCGAGGATCGCCACCAGCACGCCCACGATCATGGTGTTGTGCGCGGGCACGGCGCGGCGGTTGACCGCGGACAGCTTCGCGGGCATCAGTCCGTCCCGGGACATCGACACCAGGATCCGGGTCTGCCCGTACAGGACGGTCAACACCACGGAGGCGATGGCGACCACGGCGCCGAACGCGAGCAGCACGGCGGGCCAGCCTTGTCCGGTGACGAGCTCCAGTGCGGTCGCGAGGGAGGCGTCGGAACCGCCGAGCACCTCGGTCCCGACGGCACCGACGGCGGCGAACGCCACCACCACGTAGACGAGGGTGACGATGGCCAGCGAGAGCATGATCGCCCGCGGCAGGTCCCGCTTCGGGTTCCGCGCCTCTTCACCGGCGGTGGAGGCGGCGTCGAATCCGATGAACGAGAAGAACACCGCGGACGCGCCCGCCGAGATGCCCGCGACTCCGAGCGGGGCGAACGGCGTGAGGTTCTCCGAGCGGAACGCGGTGAGCGCCACGCAGACGAAGAACACCAGCACGGCGATCTTGAGCAGGGTGGTGAAGGTGGTGACGGCTGCGCTCTCCCGCACGCCCATCATCAGCACGGCCGTGGCGAGCAGTACGACGATGACGGCGGGCACGTTCACGACTCCGCCTTCGCCCGGCGGCGCGGACAGCGCATCGGGGATGGTCACGCCGAGGGTGCCGCGCAGGAATTCGTTGAGGTAGCCGCCCCAGCCGACGGCGACCGCGGCCACGGACACGCCGTATTCCAGCAGCAGGCACCAGCCGCAGATCCAGGCGACCAGCTCGCCGAGGGTCGCGTAGGCGTAGGAGTAGGCCGAGCCGGACACCGGAACGCTGCCCGCGAGTTCGGCGTAGGACAGCGCCGAGCACAACGCGGCGAGGCCCGCGAGCACGAACGACACGATGACGGCCGGTCCAGCGGCGGGCGCGGCTTCGGCCAGCACCACGAAGATTCCGGTACCCAACGTCGCGCCGACCGAGAGCGCGACCAGCGGTAGTAGCCCGAGAGTGCGGTTCAGTGCGGTGTGGGAGCCCTCGTCGGTGAGGCGCTCGACCGGTTTGACGCGGGAGAACAGCTGGGCGTACGACACGAGAACGCACGGTAGACCTGCCGGTACTAGTGATCTTCGTGAGGTTTGCCAGGGTGCTACCGGCATGGGTGCTCGACATCGTGATCGGCGCCCGTACCCTGTGTCGGGTGCGTCTTGTCATCGCTCGCTGCAAGGTCGATTACGTCGGCCGTCTCACCGCGCACCTGCCCGTCGCCCAGCGTCTGCTGCTGGTGAAGTCCGACGGGTCGGTCTCGGTGCACTCCGACGACCGCGCCTACAAGCCGTTGAACTGGATGAGCCCGCCGTGCTGGCTGATCGAGGACCCCGGCGTGTGGACGGTGCAGAACAAGGCCGGCGAAAAGCTGGTGATCAGTCTCGAAGAGGTGCTGCACGACTCCAAGCACGAGCTGGGGCCGGAACCGGGCCTGGTGAAAGACGGTGTCGAGTCGCACCTGCAGGAGCTGCTCGCCGAGCACGTCACGACCTTGGGCGACGGGTGGTCGCTGGTGCGTCGCGAGTTCCCGACGGCGATCGGCCCGGTGGACTTGATGTGCCGGGATTCCGGTGGCGCCAGCGTCGCGGTCGAGATCAAGCGCCGGGGCGAGATCGACGGTGTGGAGCAGCTGACCCGGTACCTGGAGCTGCTGAACCGGGATCCGCTGCTGTCCCCGGTCAGCGGGGTGTTCGCTGCTCAGCAGATCAAGCCGCAGGCTCGGACGCTGGCGGAGGACCGCGGCATCCGGTGCGTGACGTTGGACTACGACCAGCTGCGCGGGATCGAGCCGGACGAGTTCCGGCTGTTCTGAGCTGCTTTCGCGGGGCTGAGCTCAACAGCCGCCCTGGATCTCGAACACTTGTTCACCCTGCTGAGTGATGATTTTCGCGGCAGGGCGCGGAACACTGGAGACATGATCAGTCTTTCGGTGTTCTTCGACGTGTCCGCATCCGCTCCTCTCGCCGGTCGGGCGCGACCATTGCGGCCGTTCGCCGCTCGTGTGCTTCCCGGGGAGGTGCGCATCGCCGGGCGAATTCTCGCCGGTGCACGGTGGTCCGTCGCGGCGGCCGGACGTCGTGTGCGCGATCCCGTCGGGCGTGAGTGCTTCTTCGGCGACTCGGGTTGATTTTCGTTTTCTGCTGTGGACTGCGTTGTGGCCGCGTGGTGGATTCCGTGTCCTGGTTCTGTCCGCGGTGCGCCGTGTGGCTTTCTGTTGGGCCGGAACGGCGTCTGACTGACCGTGACGTTTCCGCTGCTCGGAGGAGTAATGGTTCCTCCGAAAGATGACACCCAACGAATTGGTATCGGTCCAGTGTGAGCGGTCCCACTGTGCGGTAGTGTCCGTCTGCCGCCGATCGGGTGGTGATTATCGTTGGACTTTGTTGGGTCTGGAGGTGGGGTAGCCGTGGACGTGCTAGCCCAAGAAGAGTTGCGGCTCGATGCCGGCGCGGTCGACTACGTGCTGCTCGCGCTGTACTTCGTGTTCGTGCTCGGCATCGGCTATCTCGCACGGCGTTCGGTCTCCACGAGCCTGGACTTCTTCTTGTCCGGGCGCGCGCTGCCGGCGTGGGTGACGGGGTTGGCCTTCATCGCGGCCAACCTGGGCGCGATCGAGATCATCGGCATGTCGGCCAACGGTGCCGAGTACGGCATGCCGACCATGCATTACTTCTGGGTCGGTGCGGTTCCGGCGATGCTGTTCCTCGGCATCGTGATGATGCCGTTCTACTACGGCTCGAAGGTCCGCAGCGTTCCCGAGTTCATGCTGCGGCGCTTCGGCAAACCGGCGCACCTGGTGAACGGGATCAGCTTCGCCGTCGCGCAGGTGCTCATCGCCGGCGTCAACCTGTACCTGCTGGCCAGCATCGTGAACGTGCTGCTCGGCTGGCCGCTGTGGGTGTCGGTGATCGTCGCCGCCGTCATCGTGCTCACCTACACCGCGCTCGGCGGGCTGTCCGCGGCGATCTACAACGAGGTGCTGCAGTTCTTCGTGATCGTCGCCGCGCTGCTGCCGCTGACCCTGGTCGGGCTGCACAAGGTCGGTGGCTGGGAGGGCCTGGTCGGCAAGGTCAGCGCCAGCCCCGGCGGGGCCGAGCAGCTTTCGGCGTGGCCGGGCAACGAGCTCACCGGTTTCACCAACAGCTTCCTGAGCGTGCTGGGCATCGTGTTCGGCCTCGGTTTCGTGCTGGCCTTCGGCTACTGGACGACGAACTTCGTCGAGGTGCAGCGAGCCATGGCCTCCAAGAGCATGTCCGCGGCTCAGCGCACCCCGATCATCGGTGCGTTCCCGAAGCTGCTGATCCCGTTCATCGTCATCGTCCCCGGCATGATCGCCGGTGTCGCGGTGCAGGAACTGGTCGTGTTCAAGGCGACCTCGACGGGCAACGTCGATTACAACGACGCGATCCTGCTGTTGATGCGGGACTTGCTGCCCAACGGCATCCTCGGCGTGGCGCTGGCAGGCCTGCTCGCCTCGTTCATGGCCGGTATGGCGGCGAACCTGAGTTCGTTCAACACGGTGTTCACCTATGACATCTGGCAGGCCTACATCGCGAAGGACAAGCCGGACCAGTACTACCTGAGCATGGGTCGCTGGGTGACCGTGGGCGCCACCGTCGTCGCGATCGGCACGGCGTTCATCGCGTCCGGCTACGAGAACCTGATGGACTACCTGCAGCAGCTGTTCTCGTTCTTCAACGCGCCGCTGTTCGCCACGTTCATCCTCGGTATGTTCTGGAAGCGGATGACCCCGACCGCGGGCTGGCTCGGCCTGGTGCTCGGTACGGCGTCCGCGGTCACGGTGTTCGCGCTCGCCGAGGTCGGCGTGCTGGACCTGCCGGGGCAGGGCGCGAGCTTCGTCGGCGCCGGTGCGGCGTTCGTGGTGGACATCGTGGTCAGCGTGCTGGTCAGCCTCGTGACCCGGCCGAAACCGGATGCGGAGCTGGTCGGCCTGGTGTACTCGCTGACACCGCGGACGAAGCTGAAGGCATCCGCCTCCGGTGAGGACGCGGGCTGGTACCGCAAGCCCGGCTTGATGGCGGGCATCGTCCTGGTGATCACCATCGTGCTCAACATCGTCTTCGGCTGACCGGAGGAACCCATGGCTACTGAGACACCCAAGCGCACTGCGGGCGCCTTCGACATCCGGTTGATCATCGCTGTGCTGTTCTTCCTGTACGGCCTGGTGCTCACCGTCCTCGGTGCCACCGCGAGTGCCGAAGACGTGGCGAAGGCGGCCGGACTGAACATCAACCTGTGGAGCGGGCTCGGCATGCTCTTGTTCGCCGTCCTGTTCGCTCTGTGGGTCAAGTTGAGGCCCCTCGTGGTTCCCGATGGCGTTGGCGAGGACAGCGCTACCGAGCACTGACCCCGGCTGTTCCGGCCCCGCCTGGGACCGGGCGACCACAACACCCCGTGCGCGGCGTCGTTGATCGTGGCTTCGGCCCGATCGGCGGCGCCGCGTCCGGGTGTCCGGGGGCGGATTCGCCGGTCGGAGAATGACCGATTCTCGACCGGCCGGGACTGGTTCGCTGGCTACTGTGATCGCGCGTCCAGACTCGTGACCTTGACCGCGACCCTGCTCGCTCTGCTCGTCGCCGCAGGTTGTGCCGCGGGCATGGGGAAGGAGACGTCGCAGCGGGAGACCGTTCCGGTCGCCGAGTTCACCGTGGACGCGGACGCGGTCTTCGAGGACGCGTTCGCGCCGAACCGGCTCCGCGCGGTCGATCCGTGCGCGGCGCTGCGCTCCGCGGGGCTGGATCAGTACGGCGAACCGGCCTCCGACACCCCGGGCGACCTGGGGTCCTGCTCGAACTTCATGAAGGACCACGCGGCGAGCAGTTCAACGCATCGCTGTACCTGGACAACGAGGTCTACAACGTCAACACCCATCGCATCGGCGGTCTGCCGGGCCAGGTGACGCCCGAGGACCGTCCGCGCGGCCTACCAAGGCTCCGGCGAGGCGCTGGGCACGAAGCACGGCCTGCAGATCCAGTTGCTCAGCGAGGGCACGGCTGACCCGTGCTCGGCCGCCGTGCAGATCATGACCAGGGTCGCCGACACCATCCGCACCGATCCGCCGATCGGGGATGCCGCGGGATCGCTCGCCTCCTACGACCCGTGCGCCGTGCTCACCCCGGTCGAGGCCCGCGACGCGCTGGCCGGTGCCACCGCGCCCGCCGTGGCCCGCGGCCTGTTCCGGTGCGGCTGGTCGCCGGAGAACGAGGTGTCCGCGATGGTCCGATTCGAGTCCGGCCGGGTGGAGGCCGGGACGCTTCCGCCGGTCGACCTCGGCGGCCAGTTCGCCGCGGTGCTGCCGGGCGCTAAGCCGGGAACGTGCCGAGTGCAGTGGGAGAACCGGGGCGCCCCCTCCGGGGATGCCGAGTTCGCCGAGGTGTCCATCAGCAACGTCGGACCGCTCCCGCTGGATCCGTGCGCCAACGCCATCGGAGCGGCCCGAGCCGTGCGCGCGAAGCTTCCCCAGGGCTGATTCTGTGATCTTGCCGGCTCCGGAAGCCCGTGGTGCGGTTGGTGAACTTCGCGCCGTTCACATGTGAACGTCCGCTTTCGGCCCGAGTACCTGCCGCCGCGCGCGGTATTTCCGTAGGCTGCCGGATTACAACGACGAGTGAAACGGTGGGAGGCAGCCCATGACCCGGACCGCCAACGGCGACGCCGACACGATTGCCGGAGCGGGCTCAGCGCAGTCGTCGTTCGACTCGCTCGACCCGCGGACCGGTGAGGTCGTGGGACGGTATCCGCTGCACGACGCCACCGAGGTCAACGAGATCGTGGAATCCGCCCGCGTAGCCGGGCGATGGTGGGCGGAGCTCGGCTTCGCGGAACGGAAGAAGCGCCTCGACCAGTGGCGTGCCCGGCTGGTGCGCGGGCTCGACGAACTCGCCGGGGTGATCTGTTCGGAGACCGGCAAACCGCTCGACGACGCCCGGCTGGAACTCGTCCTCGTCATCGATCACCTGCACTGGGCCGCGAGCAAAGCGGAGAAGGTGCTGCGCCGCCGCAAAGTCGGCTCCGGCGTGCTGATGGCGAACCAGGTGGCGACGGTCGAGTACTTGCCGTTCGGCGTGGTCGGCGTGATCGGCCCGTGGAACTACCCGGCATTCACACCGATGGGCTCGATCGCCTACGCGCTCGCGGCGGGTAACGCCGTGGTGTTCAAACCCAGCGAGCTCACCCCCGGCGTCGGCCGCTGGCTGGTGGACAGCTTCGCCGAGGTCGTGCCCGAGCATCCGGTGCTGGCGCTGACCACCGGTTTCGGCGAGACGGGGGCCGCGCTGTGCGAGTCGGGCGTGGACAAGGTGGCGTTCACCGGGTCCACCGAGACAGGTAAGCGCGTGATGACCTCCTGCGCGCAGACCTTGACCCCGGTGCTCGTGGAGTGCGGCGGCAAGGACGCGTTGATCGTTGATGCCGACGCCGACCTGCGGGCCGCGGCGGAGGCGGCGGTGTGGGGAGGCATGTCCAACGCGGGTCAGACCTGCATCGGCGTCGAGCGGGTGTTCGTCGTCGAAGCCGTCGCGGACCGATTCCTCGAACTCGTCGCCGAACGCGCCAAGAAGCTCCGGCCCGGTGGTGAACCCGGCGCCGACCTGGGGCCGATCACGATGCCCTCGCAGGTCGAGGTGATCCGCAGGCACGTTGATGCGGCATTGGACGCCGGCGGACGCGCGGTGATCGGCGGCAAGGACTCGGTGCGCCCGCCGTTCGTGGAACCCGTCGTGCTGGTCGACGTCCCCGCCGACTCGGAGGCGGCCGTGGAGGAAACGTTCGGCCCGACGATCGTCGTCGAACGCGTCCACGACGCGGAGGAGGGCGTCGTGCGCGCCAACCAGGGCCGCTACGGGCTCGGCGGCACCGTCTTCTCCCGTTCGCGGGGCGCCGAACTCGCGCGGAAGCTGCGGGCAGGCATGGTCGCCGTCAACTCGGTGATCTCGTTCGCGGCGGTTCCGGCGCTGCCCTTCGGCGGGGTCGGTGACTCCGGGTTCGGCCGCATCCACGGTGAGGACGGGTTGCGCGAGTTCACCCGCCCGCAGTCGATGACCCGCACCAAGTTCCGCATTCCGCTGAACCCGATGACCTTCGCCCGTTCGAAGGGCACGGTGGGCGCGATCGTGCGGTTGATCCGCCTCACCCGCGGCCGCTGACCCCACCGAGAAGGGAACCTTCCTGTCCTGCCGTCCGGTGCAGGAAGGTTCCCTTCTTCGCGCGGAGGCGCCGGGTTGAGGCGTCGCGTTCGCCGGGCGTGGCAGAAGGGCGACCTTCTTCGCTTCGGTGGCAGGAAGGTTCCCTTCCTCGCGGGGTGGTCGTGTCCGTGGGTGCGGTGCCGGTGACGGGTGGTGCCCTTTTCGAACCGTGCTTCGGCCGGGCCGGGCGTGGCAGAAGGGCGACCTTCTTCGCTTCGGTGGCAGGAAGGTTCCCTTCCTCGCGGGGTGGTCGTGTCCGTGGGTGCGGTGCCGGTGACGGGTGGTGCCCTTTTCGAACCGTGCTTCGGCCGGGCCGGGCGTGGCAGAAGGGCGACCTTCTTCGCTTCGGTGGCAGGAAGGTTCCCTTCCTCGCGGGGTGGTCGTGTCCGTGGGTGCGGTGCCGGTGACGGGTGGTGCCCTTTTCGAACCGTGCTTCGGCCGGGCCGGGCGTGGCAGAAGGGCGACCTTCTTCGCTTCGGTGGCAGGAAGGTTCCCTTCCTCGCGGGGTGGGGCCGTCGCGGCAGGTGCCACGAGTAGGTCACGACCCGCGTGGGGCGTGACCGCAACGGCGCCCGGTCCGCGTAATCTCCGCGCTCGGAGTGATCGAATGTGCGCCTTCCGGGCTGGGCGGAACGAGCGGGAGGTTCCGTCCGATCCGGATCGAGGTGAGGATGCGGTGAGACGGCCCTTCCGTGCACATTCGGTCGGGGAGTCCGTACGTTCCTGCGAGCCCGGTCGCCGAGCAGGTGGTGCCGCGGTCGCGAACCGGCGGCAAGGAGGCCAACGGTGAAGAAGATCATCAACGATCCGGCGACGGTGGTCGCCGACGCGTTGAACGGCATGGCCGCCGCGCATCCGGAGTTGCTGCGCGTCCGCACCGACCCCGCGTTGATCGTGCGCGCGGACGCGCCGGTGACCGGCAAGGTCGCGTTGATCTCCGGTGGCGGATCGGGGCACGAACCGCTGCACGGCGGGTTCGTCGGCGCGGGCATGCTCACCGCGGCGGTGCCGGGTGCCGTGTTCACGTCGCCGACGCCGGACGCGGTGCAGGCGGCGATCGCCGAGACCGAGTCGGGCGCCGGGGCGCTGCTGGTGGTGAAGAACTACACCGGCGACGTGCTGAACTTCGAGACGGCCGCGGAACTCGCCGGACTCGAAGGCGCCGATGTCCGCGCGGTCATCGTCGACGACGACGTGGCGGTCAAGGACTCCACGCACACCGCGGGGCGGCGCGGTGTCGGCGGCACCGTGCTCGTGGAGAAGATCGTCGGCGCTGCTGCCGAGCGAGGCGAGAGCCTGGAGCGGTGCGAGGCGATCGCCCGGCGGGTGGTGGCGCAGGTGCGGTCCATGGGGGTGGCGCTGACCGGGCCGACGGTTCCGCACGCGGGCGAGCCGAGTTTCACGCTCGGCGAGGACGAGATGGAGATCGGCATCGGCATCCACGGCGAGCCGGGCAGGCGGCGCCTGCCGATGGAGCGCGCCGACGGCCTCGTCGCGAAGCTGCTGGAGCCGATCTTGGAGGACCTGCCGTTCGCCGAGGGCGACGATGTCCTGCTGTTCACGAACTCGATGGGCGCGACTCCGCTGATCGAGCTGTACGGGGCGCACGGGATCGCGGAGCGGCTGCTCGCGGAGCGCGGTGTCCGGGTGCGCAGGCGACTGGTCGGCCCCTTCACGACGAGCCTGGACATGCAGGGCATGAGCCTGACGTTGCTGAAGTTGGACGATGAGATCACCGAACTGTGGGACGACCCGGTGCGCACGGCCGCACTGCGTTGGTGACTAGGACGGGTGGACTAGATGGGTTGCACGGCAACGGACATGATCGGCGCGCTGCACGCGGGCGCGGCGACGGTCTCCGCGCATCGGGATGAGCTGATCCAGCTGGACCGGGTGATCGGCGACGCCGACCACGGCGAGAACATGGATCGTGGTTTCCGCGCGGTCGTGGCGAAGTTGGACACGGCGGTGCCGGAGACGCCGGGTGCGGTGCTCAAGCAGGTCGCGACCACGTTGATCTCGACGGTCGGCGGCGCGTCCGGCCCGCTTTACGGCACGGCGTTCCTGCGTGCGGCGGCCGCGGTGGGCGATGCGCTGGAGCTGGACGGTCCGGCGGTGGCGGCCGCGCTGCAGGCCGGGCTGGAAGGAGTCGTCGCCCGCGGCAAGGCCGTGGCCGGGGACAAGACGATGGTGGACGCGCTCATTCCGGCGGTGGACGCGGCGAAGGCGGCGGCCGCGGACGGTGCCGCACCGGCGCGGGTGCTGGCGCTGGCGGCGGAGGCCGCGCATGCCGGCGCGGAAGCCACCGAACCGCTCGTGGCTCGCAAGGGCCGAGCTTCCTACTTGGGAGATCGCAGCGCCGGTCACGTTGACCCGGGTGCGCGGTCGACCGCGTTGCTGTTGTCCGCGTTCGCCGAATCGAGGTCCGTGTGATGAGTGTCGGCCTGGTCATCGTCTCGCACAGCGAGCGGCTCGCCGCCGGAGTGGCCGAGCTCGCCGTACAGATGGCGCCGGACGTCAAGGTCGTTCCCGCGGGCGGTTTGCCGGGGGGTGAGGTCGGTACCGACTTCGACAAGGTCTCGGCCGCGCTGTCCGACGCCGACACGGGTTCCGGTGTTGTGCTGCTCTACGACCTGGGCAGCGCGCAGATGACCGCGGAGCTCGCCGTGGAGTCGCTGGGCGATCCGACGAGTGCGGTCGTGGCGGACGCGCCGCTGGTCGAGGGCGCGGTCGCCGCCGCGGTCGAGGCGCAGGGCGGCAAGGACCGGGAAGCGGTGGCGCGGGCGGCGGTCGGAGCCGGAGTCGGTTCGGACGTCGAGCAGCAACCGGTCGCCGCGACCGGGGAGTCGATCATCGAAGAGATCGAGCTGCGCAACGAGGTGGGTTTGCACGCCCGCCCGGCCGCGTTGCTGGCTCGCAGCCTCGCCGGTCTGCAGGCGGACGTCCGGGTGCGGGCGGGCGACGCGGAGGCGGACGCGGCGAGCGTGCTCGGCTTGATGGGCCTCGGCGCCCGCAAGGGCGACCGCATCACCTTGGTGGCCACCGGTACCGACGCGGGCACGGCCGTGCAGCGCGTCCTCGACTTGGTGGACCAGAACTTCGGCGAATGAGTTGAGGGGTTCGCGGGCTCGTTCTGCTTTGGCGCCGGGGTAGCGGAACCTCAGTTGCTTCCTCGCTGCGGGATCTTTTCCGGAGTGGCTCCGCCACGAGGCCGTTCTCGCGAGGAAGCAACTGGGAGCCCGCCGGGGTGCCGGTTGCTGAGGTGGTCGCTGCTCATCGGCTTCGCCGCTGACAGGACACTGATCAAAAGATCATTCCGGAGCTGAGTCCGAAATGGACACTCGTGGATCCGATGGTTCGTTCACGGGCGTTTCCGTTGTCGGCTCCACTACGCAGATCACGCTGATGCGTTCCGCCGAGTTAAAGTGGGCCGATGCCGCTGCGTCCGTGCTTTCGAGGCTTGCCGGTGGTGCTGATGTCGTTGCTGCTGCTGGCCGTCGGCTGCAGCGGTGCGGCGCAGCCGCGTCCGGAGCCGACGCCGGACCGCGAGTCGGCGACGATGGCCGCGTCCCTCGGTGATCCGCGCACGGTCGATCCCTGTTCGCTGATCGATCCGGCATCGCTG
Organism: Saccharopolyspora gloriosae; assembly: GCF_022828475.1. Lineage (GTDB taxonomy): Bacteria > Actinomycetota > Actinomycetes > Mycobacteriales > Pseudonocardiaceae > Saccharopolyspora_C > Saccharopolyspora_C gloriosae_A. Next base: position 1,158,970 of record NZ_CP059557.1, read on the forward strand.
ACCGAGTTCGGCGAAGCGCGCAACGCGGGCACCGTGTCGTTGGACTACTGCCTGTTCCGGATGCGGATGGCCGATGGTGCGCTGGCGCAGCTGAAGGTCGGTGAACTGGCGCGGGAGGTTCCGGGGCAGGCCGATCCGGTGGTCGGCGAGGGTCCGTTGCGGATCGCGCAGGAGGCGCCGTTGCCGGGCCACTGCACGCGGCGAGTTCTGTTCGGAGACGGCAATTCCCTGCTGGTCAGCGCAGATCAGCTCGATGGCAGCCCCGGCGCCGCACTGTGCGGGATGGCCGAGGCGGGAGCGCGCGACGTCGTCGCCGCGATCGGCAGGCAGCAGGTGGCGCACCGCCCGTATCCGGCGAACTCGCTGGCGTTGAGCGATCCGTGCCGGGTGCTCGGCACCGAGGTCGTGCGGCAGGTGCCCGGTCTGGAGCAGGCGGAACCGGTGGCGTCCCCGGCGGGCCACCAGTGCCAGTGGGGCGCGGCCGACGCCGCGTCGCCGCGGGTACGGCTGGTGCACACCGCCGGTGCTCCACCTGCCGTGCTGCACGGATCGGCGGTGCAGGAGCGGATCGCGGGCCGCCGCACGGTGACCAGCGTCGTCGGCGGCGACCCGAGCACCCCGCTGTGCTCCGCGGAGACCGGGCACATCCCGTTCGGCGAACCGGGCGGCGGTCAGGTCGAGGTGGCGATGCTCGTTGTGGCCTATCCCGACGGCACCGGCCTGGACGCCTGCGAGTTCGCCAGAGGACTCGCGGAACGGGCTTGGCAGGAACTCCCGCGGTCCTAGTTCCGCTACCCGCACCGCTACGGGAACCGGCCAGGGTCGTTACCGTGGGGGCGTGCCGCGTCGTAATCGTTCGCAACGCCCGTCCGGGGACTCGCCGGGGCAGGGCGCTCGGCCGTTGGGTTCCGGTTTCGGCTGGTCCAGGGTCGAGGAAGGACCGGACGGTGAGTGGATCGTGCGGACCGTTCCGGCCGCGCAGGCCACGAAGACCTACCGCTGCCCGGGCTGCGATCACGAGGTGCGGCCCGGTGTCGGGCACGTGGTGGCGTGGCCCGCCGACGAGCAGGGCGACGTCGCCGATCGGCGGCATTGGCACAGCGGATGCTGGCGGGCTCGCGGCCGCCGCGGTCCCACTCGGCGCTGGTCCTGACGGGCATCTCACACCGGTGTGACCGGGTCGGCGTGGGAGGATCGACCCGATGAGCACCGAAATCCGCGCCAACACCGTGCTTCCGGCCGAGCGGGAGCAGATCACCCTGCACACCGCCGATGAGCTGCAGTTGATCGGTGAGTTGTCGTTGCCTGCGAACGGTGCTCCGCGGGCCACGCTGGTGTGCCTGCACCCGCTGCCCACGCACGGCGGGATGATGGATTCGCACCTCTACCGCAAGGCCGCGTTCCGGCTGCCCGCGCTGGCCGATCTCGCGGTGCTGCGGTTCAACACTCGCGGCACCGTCAGCGAAGCGGGGCGCAGCGAGGGTTCGTTCGACAACGGCGACTCCGAACGGTTCGACGTGGCCGCGGCGCTGGAGTACGCCGAGTTCCACGACCTGCCGAACGTGTGGCTCGTCGGCTGGTCGTTCGGCACCGACCTCACCCTCGTGCACGGGCTGGACCCGTTGGTGCAAGGCGCGATCCTGATCTCACCGCCGCTGCGCTGGAGCACCGAGGAGAACCTGCGCGCGTGGGGCGAGTCGGGGAAACCGGTGCACGCCCTGGTGCCGGAGTTCGACGACTACCTCCGCCCGGAGGAGGCCCGCCGCCGGTTCTCGACGATCCCGCAGGCGCAGGTCACCGGGTTCGACGACACGAAGCACCTGTGGGTCGGCAAGGCGGAGTCCGCGCTGGACGCCATCGTGGACATCGTCGCCCCCGACGTAGCCACCCCGCTGCCCCGCACCTGGGAAGGCCCGTCCGAGACGCGCCAGGTCACCATCATCGGCCAGTGAGCGCCTCGGCCTTCCGGCAACGTCCGTGCCCCCGGAGTCGGCTGAGGTGAATGCCTCATTCGCCCGCTCATCGGGCGAAAAGGGACATCGACCGCACCGGTGGTCGCGGGTGAATGTCTCCTTCTGCGGTGGTATTGGGCCGTTCACCTGGATCGGGGTTTCGCGACCGGGGGCGTCAGGTGCGTTCCGCGCGGCAGAGGTAGGCGTGGGGGGTGCTGCCGACTCGGGTGAGGATGGCGGTGGCCTCGGTGGCGCCGCGTGGTTTGAGCTTGCGGCGCAGCGCGTCGGGGTCCACGTCGACGCCGCGGGTCATGATCTCCAGGCGTCCCACGTCGTGTTCGCGCAGCAGCGCCCGCAGTGCCTTTTCCGCGTACTTGCCGTGGTCGATCACCCGGAACGCCCGGATTCCGGGTGGTGGCGCGTCACCGGTGAGGTAGGCGATGCGCGGGTCGAGTTGGCCGAGGCCGTGCCGGGCGGCGTAGTGGCGCACCAGCCCGGCGCGCACCACCGCTCCGTCGGGGTCGACGATCCACTGGCCGATGTCGAGCACGGGGCAGTCGTCGGGTGCTCGGTCGGTGAGTTCGTCGCGGGAGCCGTCGGTGCGCAGCACGGTGGCGCGTCGCCGCACCCCGGGCTCGGCGAGTCCGCCGAGCCACACCGCGGCCTCCCGCACCTGCCCGGCGAGCGAGACGATTTCCACTTCGGCGTGTTCGGGAATGGCGTCGAAGTCGAGGCCGGGCGCGCATTTCACGACCATGTCGCGTCCCGCGTGGACATCGAGCAGTTCGTCCAGCGGCGGCACCAGGTCGGCCGGGTTCCAGCGGCGGCGGCCGGTGCCGTCGCGGCGGGCGGGGTCGGCGACGATCGTGGTTCCGGTGCTGACAGGGCGCAGCGCGTCCGCGCGCACGAGCCCGGCGGGGCTGCCGTCGGCGGTGAGGTTGTGCCGGGCCATCGCGAGCCGGACCTCGTCGAGGTCGGAGCCGAGGCACCGGTCGGCGACCAGCGCGACCTCTCGGAGGTCCGCGCCGATCGAGCAGGTCACGTCGTGCACCACGTGACCGGTGAGCCGCCGCGCCCGGTGCCTGGCGACGGCGGCGGTCGTGGCCTGCTGCAACGCGTCCTCGGTGAACAGCCACCGCCCTGCACCGTCCAGTTTGGACTCGGCTCGGCCGCGCAGTACCGCGGTTTCCAGCGCTGCGGCGGCGAACCGCGGCCCGGCGACGGCCCGAGCCGCGGCGACGTCGGCGAACCGCGATGCGGAAGTCAGCGGCCGTTGCGCCACCGCCGCGACGGCCTCGGCCCCGGCGGCGGACCGCAGGAAGGCCACATCATCGAGGTCGAAGGCGTACCCCACCCGAATTCCACCACCGCACAAGAGCTCCACCAGGACCGCAGCACTCTAGCCCTCGACACCCCGAACCCTGGAACAAGGTCCGACCCCCAGCGCCCGGTGGACGCACCCAATTCGGCCACGTACGCCAGCAACGCCAACGCCTCAAAAACCGAAAACCCATTTCTTTGCGGCGAAGCCGTGCCTTTGGCGGCGAAGTCCGCGAAGGGCGGGCGAAGCCACGCCTGCCTTGCGGCCGAAGGCCGTGCCTGTATGTGCGAAGCACATAGCCCACGTCAAGAAGCCGACCACCGGCGGGTTCTCAGTGAGCCTCTCGCGAGGACAGCTTTTTCCCTCGTGGCGGAGCCACTTGGGAAAAAGATCCCGCAGCGAGAGGCTCACTGAGGTTCCGCTACCCGACCACCAAACCAAAAAGACCGGGTCAGCACCTCGACTTCACTTACCGGTGAACTCGGCTTTGCCCGGGCCGTTTTCGATGAACGAGCGCATCCCGATCTTCTGGTCCTCGGTGGCGAAGAGCCCGGCGAAGATCTGCGTTTCCAGGCGGAGTCCGTTGTCGAGGTCCATGTCGAGCCCACCGTCGATCGCGGCCTTCGCCGCCGCCAGCGCACGCGCCGGGCCGTTGGCGAACTGTTCGGCCCACTTGCGGGCCGCCGCGTACACCTCGTCGGGGGCCACGACTTCGTCGACGAGGCCCATGTCCAGTGCTTCGGGGGCTTTGACGAACCGGCCGGAGAAGATGATGTCCTTCGCCTTGCTCGGTCCGACGAGCCTGGCGAGCCGCTGGGTGCCGCCGGCACCGGGGATCACGCCGAGCAGGATTTCCGGCTGACCGACCTTCGTGTTCTCGCCGACGATGCGGCGGTCGCAGCTCAGGGCCAATTCGAATCCGCCGCCGAGCGCGTAGCCGGTGATCGCGGCGACCGTCGGTTTCGGGATGGCGGCGACGGCGCTCATCGCGGCGGTGAGGCCGTTCTCCTCCTTGGCGGCCATGTCGGAGTACGACATGTCGGCCATTTCTTTGATGTCGGCGCCGGCCGCGAGCACCTTCTCGCCGCCGTAGACGATCACCGCGCGCACGTCGGGGCGTTCGGCCGCCTCCGCCGCCACGGTTTTCAGTTCCTGCTCGATCTGCCGGTTCAGCGCGTTCATCGGCGGCCGCTCCAGCCTGATCGTGCCGATGGCGCCTTCCACGTCGAGCCTGACGAACTCACCCACGCCGCAACCTCCTCGTCGAACTGCCGCTTGCCGGGAGGCTATCCCGCGTTCCCGCCGACCGTCAGTGTCGACGATCTCAGTAGTGGTGTCACATGTCCTCTTGCGCGGCTGTGTAACCGGCCCTCGCTCAGCTGGGAACGAGGGCCGGTCGGACGTGCGGGGTCGGTCAGGCCCGCCTGCGGGCGAAGTAGCGGTCGCCGCTGCGCTGGAGTTCGAGGTCCTGGTCGAAGGTCTTCGACAGGTTGTCCTCGGTGAGCACGTCCGCCAGCAGGCCTTGCGCGACGGTGGCGCCCTCGCGCAGCAGCAGGGCGTGGGTGAATCCCGGCGGGATCTCCTCCACGTGGTGGGTGACGAGCACGGAGGCGGGTGCCTCCGGGTCGAGGGCCAGCGCGGACAGCCGCGCCACCAGGTCCTCGCGGCCGCCCAGGTCCAGGCCTGCCGCGGGCTCGTCGAGCAGCAGCAGCTCCGGGTCGGTCATCAGTGCGCGGGAGATCAGGGTGCGCTTGCGTTCGCCTTCGGACAGCGTCCCGAAGGCCCGGTCGGCGAGGTGCGCCATCCCGAGCAGGCCGAGCAGTTCGGTGGCCCGGTCGGTGTCCATCTCGTCGTACTCTTCGCGCCACCGGCCGAGGACCGAGTAGCCGGCGCTGACGACGACGTCGCGGACCAGCTCGTCGCCGGGCACGCGGGCGCCTAGTGCCGCCGAGGACAGGCCGATTCGCGGGCGCAGCTCGAACACGTTGGTGCGGCCCATGCGTTCGCCGAGCACGTCGACGGTGCCGTCCGACGGGTGCAGTTCGGCGCCCGCGAGCTTGAGCAGCGTCGTCTTGCCCGCGCCGTTCGGCCCCAGCACCACCCAGCGCTCGTCGAGTTCCACCGACCAGTTCACGTCGGACACCAGCGCGTTTCCACCCCGCCGGACTCCGACTCCGTCCATCCGGATGACCAGGTCGTCCACGTCCACCTCCCAGCCGTTTCCGGCCGCTCTGCGCACGGTTCCGGCGCCGTTCGGACCGCCTGGCGATCACCGGCCGGTCCCCTCCAGCACACATTCTTCCGGTCCCGCACCACGTGCTTGCGCCCGGGCTCGACCGAGCGCGCACGAACCTCCGCGAACCCCGCCGGTTCACCCGCACGAACGAGGACGCCGCCCAACGGACGACGCCCTCGCCACTGGTGTTGAACAGAGCCTGTGAAACCTGCCCGAGTGGCCGCAGCCCCCTCAACGCCGAAGCCCGTGCCTAGTGGCGAAGCCGTGCAGTCGGCGGCGAAGCCCGCGAAGGGCGGGCGAAGCCCCGCTTGCCTCGCGGCCGAAGGCCGTGCCTGTATGCGCGTCAGCGCATAGCCCACGTCGAAAAGCCGCTCACCGGCGGGTTCTCAGTTGGTCTCTCGCGAGGACAGCTTTTTCCCTCGTGGCGGAGCCACTTGGGAAAAAGATCCCGCAGCGAGAGACCAACTGAGGTTCCGCTACCCGACTCGCTAAGCAGACCGTTACTCAAAAGGGCCTCAACCGACGGCAGCGTGGCCGCCTTCGATGACGGGGAGCCCCGCCGCACGCCAGGCGCGGAATCCGCCGATCAGGTCCGTGGCCCGGCCGAGGCCGAGTTCGCGGGCCTGCGCGGCGGCGAGGCTCGACGCGTAGCCCTCGTTGCAGACCAGGATCACGGGCTGGTCGACTCGCAGGCCGTCGAGCCGGTGCGGACTGGACGGGTCCAGCCGCCATTCGAGGACGATGCGTTCCACGGTCAGCGCGCCGGGGATCTCGCCTTCGGTGAGTCGGTTGGACTGCGGGCGGATGTCGATCAGCAGAGCCCCGTTGCGCTGGAGCTCCGCGGCCGTGCGCGGATCGACGCGGTCCAGTTCGCCGCGCGCGTCGGACAGCAGGTGGTCGATGCCGTACGGGCCGAAACCGGGGGCCTCGTCGGAGTGGGGGCGTTGGGTCGGCACGGTCATCAGATGCTCCTGCGGACGGGGCCGGCGGGCTGCGGCGCGACGGGCGGCACGTCGGAGAGGTCCTTGTAGTGGCGGACCGGCAGCAGCGGCGGCGAGTAGGCGTGCACGCTGGCCGCGTTCACCGAGCTGGTGTTGCGGACTTGGTGCGCGCGGCCCGCGCCGAATCCGATCGACGAGCCCGTGCTGTGGCGCGCGTTGCGGATGGGTCCTGCCGGGTAGCGGTAGTCCTCCCTGACCTCGCCGAACAGCACCGCGAACGAACCGGAGGCGCCGCCGTGGTCGTGCGGCTGGGTGCCTTGGCCGGGCGCCCAGGACAGCAGCCACAGCTCGACGCCCGCGGTGAGGCCGAGGCGTGCCCACCAGCGCTCCTCGTCGTGGACTTCGACGAGGTCCAGCAGTGATCCGGTGAGTTCGGTGATGGCCAGCGTGGTGAGGTCGCGCAGTTCCTTCGGCGTCCACAGGTCGTGGTCCGGGTGGATCGAGTCGCGCAGCAGCGGCGAGTCGATGCCGGGGTGCAGTTCGAAGGCGCCGAGCTCGGGGATCTCTTCGGTCGGGGTGTACTGGGAGACGTGCGTCGGTGCGGACATGAAGTGGCTTCCGTTCCTTGGTTCGTGAACTGAATCGGAACCGGGCCGATCGACGGCGTCCCGGCGCTGAACCGCGCGGCGTGCCGCAGGGCAGGCGGGGAGGTGCGGAATCGCGAAATGCCATGCCGTCGACCCGGTCAGGGTCACGGGGAATTGCGTTCAGTGACAGGCCGAAGTGACGACCAGGAACAGGTCGATCACGCGATCACGAGTCAGCAACGAATCCGGCACGGATCGGATCCTGGCATGCCCGGCGGGTTCACGGCCAGTGTTCGACCGCCGCGTCCCGCGATGTGGGCGACGGTGGGGCTGATGTGGCGGAAGGGTTCCTCGTTCGCGCAGTGGCGGCGGAAAACGAGCTGCTCACCGGCGCGGATCACTGTGTCGGGTGGCGTCCTGGGGAGTCGCGGCGCTGGTCGAGGTGGCCGGTGGCAGGAAGGTTCCCTTGCTCGCCGGACCACGGTGCAAGATCGGATCGAACTCCGCGAGGAACGTTCCTCGATCATGGTGAGCGGCGATGCCGGGCCGGCCCCAGGCTCCGAACGGTGCGCGATGTTCCGCTGTTCACCGACGAATCCGATCACGGAACGTGATCATCCGCAGTGGTCGGGTCCCTGCAGCAGTCCGGTGCGGAACGCGGCGACCCGCTCCCCGCCGGTGATGGTCCGGCCGCCGTCGGCGTCGCGGGAAACGCTGTCGCTGACCAGCAGGGATTCGATCGCTTCGTCCAGGTCGCCAGCCGAGAGATCGGGTTCCGTGGCGGTGTAGGCCCCGGTGCGGCAGCTGATCTCCGCACCCGCCGCGGCGCCGGTGACGGGCCGCCCGAGCGCGGTGAGCGCGGCGAGCGCGTGCCGGGCGGCGAGCAGGGTCGCCGTCGCCTGATCGCCGACATCGCGGTGCAGCTCCTCGAGCCGCACCGGATCGAAGCCGATCAGGTCGCGCTCGGCGCAGTACCCGACGGGATCGGCGGGGCACTCGCGCGCGGCGCGCACCGCAGGCGGTGTCCAGGAGCGGCCGGCGGCGGTGACCTGCTCGCCGAAGAACTCCGCCGCGGCGGCGCCGGTCCGCGTGATCGTCTCCTGCAGCGGTTCGTTGCCGCCGTCGGGTGCGCCGCTGGTGGGGGCACGTTCGGCGGGCAGGTCACCGCACCGCCCCGGCCCGTCTCGGTAGCCGTCCTGGAACGCGGTGATCCGGTCGAAGGAGGTGCCGTGCGCGTCGCCCGAGGACGCGTCGGTGCCGATGGGGTCGCGGAACACGATCAGCGCGTGCAGCGCCCCGTCGAGCTGGTCCGGGGAGACGCGCAGGTGTTCGGTGCGTCCGTCGGCGGCGGCGCGCAAGAAGGAACCCGCGTAGCAGTCGGCGCCCGCTTCGATGCGCGCCGCGTCGGTGCCGCCGCCGACGTCCACTCCGGACCGCTGCTGCACCGCGTGGCCGATCTCGTGGGCGAGCACGACGGCGACCGCCGCGTCGCCGTAGTGCTCCCGGAGCACGGGAAGCAGCGCCGCGCGGTCCCATGCGACGGCGTCGACGGCGGCGCAGTAGTAGGCATTGCCCTCCAGGTTCGCGACGCCGCCCGAACACGGCGGTGGCCGCCCGGTGCCCGCGGTGGTGTCCACGGAGAAGAAGCCGCCGTCGAGGTCGTGCCACGGCCTTCCGGCCACGGCGGGCAACGTCGCCGCCCAGTACGCCTGCACGTCGCTGACGACGGTCGCGGCCAGCCGGTCGATGCCGCCCCCGTCGGTGCCGTGCACGAATCCCGGATCGACCGTCGCGGGATCGGGGCGGGGCGGGGCCGGCGCAGGTTGCGAGCAGCCCGCGACCCCGAGAACGAGGGCCAGCAGGGCAGCGGAGAGGATCCTGATCCGCCGGGTGCGCACCCGGTCAGCTTCGCATCATCCGAACCCGTCTTCGAACACGGCCGGACACTTCCGCGGAACGAGTTCGAAGTCGGACTCGTTAGTTGATCACCTGGCTACGGATTCGTCATGCGGCTGCGAGACTGTCGGATACGCCTCGTCGGCCACGAGCCGCCGAACCCGCCGGGTCCGGTCGGCCGATCGCCGAGGACCGCGGCTGCTCACGTGAGACGCCGCACGGGTTCGCAGCCGGACATTCTGAATCAGAACATCAACATCGACCGCGAGATAGGGTCAGCCGCCGTGAGAGCCGTCCACCGATTCACCGTTCGAGCACATCTGCCGGAGCCGTTGGCGGCGTTGGGAACGCTGGCGACGAACCTGCGCTGGACGTGGCACCCACCGACGCAGGACCTGTTCGCGGCGGTGGACCCGAAGGTGTGGTCGCGGGTGGGCGGCGACCCGTTGCGGCTGCTGGAAGAGGTGCCGGCGGAGCGGCTGCGCGGGCTCGCCCAGGACGACGAGTTCCTGGCCCGCACGCGCGCCGTCGACGACGACCTGCGGCACTACCTGTCGGTGCCCCGCTGGTATCAACAGCGACAGGCGGAGGGCACGGCGCTGCCGTCCTCGGTGGCGTACTTCTCGATGGAGTTCGGGGTCAGCGAGGCGCTGCCGAACTACTCGGGAGGGCTGGGCGTGCTGGCCGGGGATCACCTGAAGTCGGCATCGGACCTGGGCGTGCCGCTGATCGGGGTGGGCCTGTTCTACCGCTCCGGCTACTTCCGGCAGGCGTTGTCCGAACAGGGCTGGCAGCAGGAGCACTACCCGGTGCAGGACCCGAAGGGGCTGCCGCTGGAGACGCTGACCGAACCCTCGGGCGAGCCGATCCTGGTGCGGGTGGCGATGCCCGGGGATCGCGTGCTGCGCGCGCGGATCTGGAAGGCGCAGGTGGGCCGAGTTCCGCTGCTGCTGCTGGACACGGACCTGCCGGACAACGACGACGACTTGCGCGGCACCACCGATCGGCTCTACGGCGGCGATTCGGACCACCGGATCCGGCAGGAGATCCTCGCGGGCGTGGGCGGCGTGCGGGCGGTGCGCGCCTACTGCGAACTCACCGGCCACCCGGCGCCGGAGGTGTTCCACACCAACGAGGGGCATGCCGGTTTCCTCGGCCTGGAACGGGTCAGGGAACTGCACGGGGCGCCCGGCTTGAACTTCGACGAGGCGGTCGCCGCGGTGCGCGCGGGAACGGTGTTCACCACGCACACGCCCGTTCCGGCGGGCATCGACCGGTTCCCGGTGGACTTGGTGCGGCACTACTTCGGCGACGGTTCCTCGCAGGCGCTGCTGCCCGGGGTGCCGACGGAGCGGGTGCTGGCGTTGGGCGCCGAGAGCAACGCGGGCATGTTCAACATGGCGCACATGGGGTTGCGGCTGGCGCAGCGGGCGAACGGGGTGTCCGCGCTGCACGGCGGCGTGCTGCGCACCATGTTCCGCGGGCTGTGGCCCGGATTCGGGGTGGAGGAGGTGCCGATCGGTTCGGTCACCAACGGGGTGCACGGACCGACGTGGTCGGCGCGGGAACTCGGCAAGCTGCTCGGCGAGTCCGAAATGGACAGTGGTGCCGGGTTGCGCGGCATGGAACCGGTGAGCGACCCGTTGCTCTGGGAGCTGCGCAGTTCGCTGCGGCAACGGCTGGTCGACGAAGTGCGCCGCAGGCTCCGGCAGGCGTGGTTGCAACGCGGTGCCTCCGACCTGGAACTCGGTTGGTGCGATTCGGTTTTCGACCCGGACGTGCTCACCATCGGTTTCGCCCGCAGGGTGCCGACGTACAAGCGCCTCACGTTGATGCTGCGCGACACCGAACGGCTGCGGCGGCTGTTGCTGGACCCGGAACGGCCGGTGCAGCTGGTGGTGGCGGGCAAATCGCACCCGGCCGATGAGGGCGGCAAGGCGATGATCCAGCAGATCGCGCGGTTCGCCGATGACCCGGAAGTCCGCCACCGCATCGTCTTCCTGCCGGATTACGACATGTCCTTGGCGCGGTACCTCGTATCGGGCTGCGACGTGTGGCTGAACACTCCGGTTCGCCCGTTGGAGGCCTGCGGCACCTCGGGGATGAAGGCCGCGCTCAACGGCGCGCTGAACCTGTCGGTGCGCGACGGCTGGTGGGACGAGCTGTTCGACGGCGAGAACGGCTGGGCGATCCCGAACGCCGACGGCGTCACCGACCAGAACCGCCGCGACGACCTGGAGGCCGCCGCGCTCTACGAGCTCATCTCCACCAGCGTCGCGCCCACGTTCTACGAGCGCAGCACCGACGGAGTGCCCGGCAAGTGGATGTCGATGGTGCGCCACACGCTGGCCACGCTGGGGCCGCGAGTGCAGTCCTCCCGCATGGTCCGCGAATACGTGGACCGCTACTACGGTCCGGCGGCGCGGTCCGTGAACGCCATGTCGGAGCACGACTTCCAGGGCGCGAAGGAGATCGCCGAGTACGGGGCGCGGCTCAGCGCGGCCTGGTCGTGGGTGCGGGTCGGCTCCACCCGGATGTCCGTGGACGACGGCGCGACGCCGCTGCTGGGCGGGCGGATCACGGTCAGCGCGGAAGTGGACCTGGCGGGCCTCGAACCGTCCGATGTGGACGTGGAGGTGGTGGTGGGCCGTGTCGACGATGCCGACAAGCTGCATGAGTTCACGACCGAATCCATGCGTCCCGGCGAAGACGGCCACTACGAGGCGACGGTGACCCTGCCGCACGCCGGGCCGACCGGGTACACCGTCCGGGTGTTGCCGAAGCACCCCCTCCTATCCGGGCCGGCCGAACTAGGCAGAGTCGTTCTGGCTTGAGCGGGTCTTTTTGCTTGGGGGGTCGGGTGGCGGAACCTCAGTGAGCCTCTCGCTGCGGGATCTTTTTCCCAAGTGGCTCCGCCACGAGGGAAAAAGCTGTCCTCGCGAGAGACCAACTGAGAACCCGCGGGTGGTCGGCTTCTTGACGTGGGCTATGTGCTTCGCACATACAGGCACGGCCTTCGGCCGCGAGGCAGGCGTGGCTTCGCCCGCCCTTCGCGGGCTTGGCCGCTAACTGCACGGCTTCGCCGTCTGTGCGGATTCGTTGGGGGCATGGCCTTTGGGCGTAAGGCAGGGGGTTCGGGAGGGCGGATTTTCCGGGGGGCACGGCAAGCATGCGGCGAAATCGGGAAGGTGTTGAAGCCCGGTGCTACGCGTCGAGCTGACGGGGGGCTGTGGGGTCATGCGACGGAGAGGCGTTCGCGGGTGTCGCGGACTCGGGGCCACCAGGGGGCTAGTTCTTCTGCTTTGGCCAGTGCTTCGCGGGCGGAGGCGTTGTCGTGGCGGGCCATGTGGGCTCGGGCGAGGGTGGCGTAGTCGTCGGCTTTGGACAGCGGGGAGGTGTTGTGGTCGGCGCCGATCGCGGCCAGGCGGGTCGCTTCGTCCGGGTCGTCCTCCAGTAGCGCCAGCAAGGCTTTGGTGCCGCTGAGCTGGTAGGCGGGGTAGCCGAGATTGACCGCGTCCTCCAGGGCCTTCCGCGCGATCGGCAGCACGTCCGCGGCGGGCAGTTGTCCCGCTTCGGCTGCGGAGAAACCCAAGCTGGCCAGTCCGGCGAGCGTGTAGGACATGTCGCGCTGGGCGAGGTCGGCGGCCGAGATGTGCCCGACGAGGGTCAGCACGGCTTGGGCGTATTCACCGCGCGCTTCGAGCATCGTGACCTTGCAGTTCATCGTGGCGTTCAGTTCGGGGTGCGCGGCGATGAGCCGGTCCGTCGCGGCTTGCGCCCGGTCCACGTCACCGGCGAGCAGCGCCTCGTGGGCTCGGGCGGCCAGCGGACCCGCGCGGAATTCGCTGCGCTGCGGTTCCCGCATCCGGGGGAGGCCGAACAGCAGCCAGCCCGTCGAGGTGCTCAGCGGGATCCGCCGCGGCCACAGCTTGTAGAGCATCAGCGGTGTCACGGCGAGCAGCACTCCGCGGCCGAACGGGCCTTCGGCGAGCCACCAGCTCGCCGCCACCGCCGCGATGCCCGCCAGCGCGGAGACGAGGCCCGCGAGCCAGCAGCGCAGGATCACGGGACTGCGCCACGGGCCGATTTCGGCGGCCAGTTCGAGCGGCAGCATCCGGATGGTGATGGTGGTGCGGCCGATCCGCCAGGACGCGATGCCGCGCAGCGACCCGAACACGATCTGCCGGATCCGCAATCCGAACATCGCCGCTCCGGCCAGCAAGCCCAACTTGGTGATCATCGGAAGCAGGATCACGCCGGCCAGCGCGCCCAGAGCTCCGAGCCGGAATCCGCCGAGCCCGTCGCCCGCGACGCCTTCGAAGGTGCCGATGGCAGCCAAGCCGACGATCGTCACCACGACCCACGGCCGCAGCCACTGACGCAATTTCCCCATGATCAGGGAACTTACGTGAAAGCCCGTCGCCGCCACGGCACTTTGCGCTCTCGTCGAGAGCGCGATCACGGACGGGCCGGTCGCCGAACGCCCGCGGGATTCGCTGCGCGGCTTGAAAAAACCTGGTCAACGAGGCTGTGCGGCCCCCGCCCCGACGCGCGGAAAGCGAAGTGGCCCACCCGATAGGCTGACCCGCAGCGGTCGGCGGAGCGAGCTCGGGGGACCGGATCCGCCGCCCGGCCATCGGACTTCAGAACAGGACGGGAACTCTGTGGCACCGGTTTCGGCAAGGCGCGGCCAACGGGCCTTCGGCGTGATCTTCGCGCTGCTCACGTGCATCGTGCTGATCGGCGGGTGCTCGCGGGTGATCAGCGGTACCCCATCGGTGGCGGGTGGTCCCGCCACCGACGACGTGGCCGGACTGCCCGTCGGCAACGGCCCCACCGGCGCCCGCACCGGGGTGGCCGACGCGGACCTGCCCGTCGAAGGCACCGACAACGGCGAGGTGGACGGGCTGGCCCGCAACGCCGTCGCCGACATCACGAAGTACTGGAAGGACGAGTTCCCCGAGTCCTTCGACGGCAAGCGGTTCGACGACGTGGAGCGGCTCGTCTCCTACGACTCGACGGCCCCCGGCGGCACCCTCTGCGGTGAGCGGACCCAGGGGCTGTCCAACGCCTTCTACTGCGGCAAGGAGAACCTCCTCGCCTGGGACCGCGCGGACCTGCTGCCGAAGCTGAACAACAGCTTCGGGGAGATCGCCGTGGTCACCGTCCTCGCCCACGAGATGGGCCACGCCGTGGAGCACCGCGCGGGCACCACCGGCACCGACGACCCGACGCTGGTGCTGGAGCAGCAGGCGGACTGCTTCACCGGATCGTTCTTCCGGCACGTCGCCGAAGGCGACTCCGAGCACTTCCAGGTCTCCACCGGAGACGGCCTGAACAAGGTGATGGGCGTGCTCAACTACATCCGCGACACCCCCGGCGACACCGACTTCCAGGGCGCCGACGCGCACGGCAGCGCATTCGACCGCGTGACCGCCTTCCAGTACGGCTTCAGCGAAGGGCCGAAGCGCTGCGCCGCGATGGACGCCGCCGACGTGCAGCAGCGCACCACCCAGTTCCAGTTCTGGAAGAAGGCGCAGGAAACGGACCTGCCGGTGGACGAGAAGAACCTGCGAGCAGTGCGGGACAGCCTGCAGGAGGTCTTCCGCGACACCGGGGCGCTGCCACCGGAGCTCAGCACCGAGCCGCTGGCCTGCGACGGTGTTCGGGGCACCGCCCCGGCCGCCTACTGCCCGGCGAGCAACACGATCTCGTTGAGCATGGACGACCTGCAGCAGATCGCGAACCCGCCCGCGAAGGACGGCCCGGACTCCGGCTACGGGGATTTCGCCGCCTACGCGCAGATCGCCTCCCGCTACGCGCTCTCCGTGCAGCAGGCGGCGGGCCTGCCGTTGACGGGGCAGAACGCTGGGCTGCGCACCGCCTGCATGGTGGGCTCCTGGAGCGGGTTGCTCGTCGAAGACCCCATCGGGCAGCGCAATCCCGTCGGGCAACTGCGGATGGCGCCCGGCGACATCGACGAAGGAGTGGCGGCACTGCTCGGCGACGACAGCCTCATCGCCGCCGACGTCAACGGCGACCAGGTGCCCGCCGGTTTCGCCCGCCTCGACGCGTTCCGCACCGGATTCCAGGACGGCTTCGGCCCTTGCAGCACCAAGTACGGGGCCTGACTTCACGGCAACGCGGATCGCCCCGGAAGGGGCCGGTCAGCCGAACAAGAACGGCGTGTCGACGGAGCGGTCCGGCAGGGCCGGGCGGGTACGGCTCAGCATCCGATCGCGCAGCGCCTCGACGTCCGCGTCGGCCAGGCCCGCCGCACGCAGGTGCGCGGTGAGGTCGCGGTCGCCGATGATCGAGTGGACGATGCTCGCGGTGCTGGTGCCGTGCGCGCTGAGCAGGCGGCGGATCTCCGGCGCGTCGTCGGCCCGGCCCTCGGCGGCGGCCAGGACCCGCAGCGGCTCGTGGCTCAGAGCGTGGTCGGCCGCGATGACCTCGGCGCTCGCGCCCAGCAGGCCGAGCAGCACGAGCACGATCAGCCCGGTGCGGTCGCGGCCGCTGCCGCAGTGCACCAGCACCCCGCCCGGTTCGGCCCGCGCGATCGCCCCGACGACCTCGGCGATCCGCGGTGCGAAGCGGTCCACGAACGACGGGTAGTACAGCGGCGTGCACGACAGCGCACCGCCCCAGCGTTCCTGGAACTCGGTGTCGGAATGGTCGTCCAACGGGAAGCGCAGCGTGGTGAGCCCGGCGGGCCGCAGCGCCCGATCCGCCCCGTCCTCAGCTCCGTCGGTGAGGTCCACGACGGTGCGCACTCCGTGTTCCCACAACGCCGCCCACCCGTCGACGCTCAAGAACACCGGATTCCCGGAGCGGACCACGGCTCCCCAGCGCACGTGCCCGCCACCCACCGGCAGCCCCCCGAGCTCCCGGCCGTTGAGCAACCCGTCCCAAGTCAGTACCCGAGATCCACCCATCCCCGGAAGACGCACGAGCCCGCCCGCAGTTGTACACCGGACGGCGGAATCAACCCCCCCACAACGTCCCGCCCCGCGGCGAGGCCGGTGCTTCGCGGCGCAACCGTGCAGTTGGCGGACGCAGCCCGCGAAGGACGGCAAAGCAGCCCACCTCACGGCCGAAGGCCCTGCTTTGCGGCGTAGCCGTGTTCTGCGGCCGGAGGCCGTGCTTGGCGGCGTAGCCGTGTTCTGCGGCCGGAGGCCGTGCTTGGCGGCGTAGCCGTGCTTGTATGCGCGTCAGCGCATAGCCCACGTCGAGAAGCCGCTCACCGGCGGGTTCTCAGTTGCTTCCTCGCGAGGACAGCTTTTTCCCTCGTGGCGGAGCCACTTGGGAAAAAGATCCCGCAGCGAGGAAGCAACTGAGGTTCCGCTACCCGACACCAGAGCAAAACGACCGGGGGAGAGAGGACTCCGACAGGAGTCACACCTGACCGGCGTAAAACCGGTGGCGCGGTTCTCTATCCTGGAACGAAGTATGGGTACGTCACCTGTGAGCTCCCCGCTGGCCGACCTGCGCGGCCGCCTGCCCGAGCTGATGTTCAACGACCAGCGCAGGCTCCGCCGCCGCATCGAGGGCGCCCGCAAGATCCGGGACGCCGCGAAGCTGGAGTCCGCCACCGGCGAGATCGCCGCCGAGGTGGCGGCCGCCGAGCAGCGCGTCGAGCGGCGTCGCGGCGCGGTCCCGGCCATCGGCTACCCCGAGCAGCTCCCCGTCAGCGCGCGCCGCGAGGACCTGCTGGCGGCGATCCGGGACAACCAGGTGGTGATCGTCGCGGGTGAGACCGGCTCCGGCAAGACCACCCAGATCCCGAAGATGTGCCTGGAGCTGGGTCGTGGTGTGCAGGGCGTCATCGGGCACACCCAGCCGCGCAGGCTCGCGGCCCGCACCGTCGCCGAACGGGTCGCCGAGGAGCTCGGCACCGAACTCGGGGAGGCCGTCGGCTACCAGGTGCGGTTCACCGAGCGGGCCGGTGAGTCGACGCTGGTGAAGTTGATGACCGACGGGATCCTGCTCGCCGAGATCCAGCGGGACCGGCTGCTGCGCCGCTACGACACGCTGATCATCGACGAGGCGCACGAGCGCAGCTTGAACATCGACTTCATCCTCGGCTACCTCAAGCAGCTGCTGCCGCGCCGACCCGACCTCAAAGTGATCATCACGTCGGCGACGATCGACCCGGACCGGTTCTCCCGGCACTTCGGCGACGCCCCCATCGTGGAGGTCTCCGGCCGCACCTTTCCGGTCGAGGTGCGCTACCGGCCGTTGGTGGAGGAATCGCCGGACCCGGATCTGCCCGTCAACGAGCGGGATCAGACGCAGGCCATCTGCGACGCCGTCGACGAGCTCGGCGCGGAGGGCACCGGCGACGTCCTGGTGTTCCTCAGCGGTGAACGGGAGATCCGGGACACCGCGGACGCGTTGAACCAGCAGAAGCTGCGCAACACCGAGGTGCTGCCGTTGTACGCGCGCCTGTCGGCCGCCGAGCAGCACCGCGCGTTCCAGCCGCACACCGGCAGGCGCATCGTGCTGGCCACCAACGTCGCCGAGACCTCGCTGACGGTGCCCGGCATCAAGTACGTCATCGACCCCGGCACCGCGCGCATCTCCCGCTACAGCTTCCGCACGAAGGTGCAGCGGCTGCCGATCGAACCCGTTTCGCAGGCGTCGGCGAACCAGCGCAAGGGCCGCTGCGGGCGAGTGTCCGAAGGCATCTGCATCCGCCTGTACTCGGAGCAGGACTTCGATTCCCGCCCCAAATTCACCGATCCGGAGATCCTGCGCACCAACCTCGCCTCGGTGATCCTGCAGATGACCTCGCTGGGACTGGGCGATGTGGCGTCGTTCCCGTTCCTGGAACCACCGGATCGCCGCCAGATCACCGACGGCGTCAACCTGCTGCACGAGCTCGGCGCGCTGGACGAGACCGGCGAGGACGACGGCCGCAAGCTCACCTCGATCGGCCGCACCCTGGCGCAACTGCCCATCGATCCGCGGCTGGCGCGGATGGTGATCGCCGCCGAACGCAACGGCTGCCTGCATGAAACCCTCGTCATCGCCTCCGGACTGTCCATTCAGGACCCGCGGGAGCGGCCCGCGGAACACCAGCAGGCGGCGGGGGAGAAGCACGCCCGGTTCAGCGACAAGGAATCGGACTTCCTGGCGTTGGTGAACCTGTGGAACCACCTGCGCGAGCAGCAGCGCGAACTGTCCTCGAACCAGTTCCGCAAGCAGTGCAAGGCGGACTTCCTGAACTACCTGCGGGTGCGCGAGTGGCAGGACCTCTACTCGCAGCTGCGGCAGATGGCGAAGTCGCTCGACATGTCGCTCAACGACGAGCCCGCCGATTCCGAGCGGGTGCACCGGTCGCTGCTGGCCGGGCTGCTCTCGCACATCGGGCTCAAGGACACCGACAAGAAGACGGAGAAGGCGGGTCCGCGGCAGCGCGGCGCCACCGAATACCTCGGTGCCCGCAACGCGAAGTTCGCGATCTTCCCCGGCTCCGCGTTGTTCAAGAAGCCGCCGCGGTTCGTGATGTCCGCCGAACTGGTGGAGACCTCCCGGTTGTGGGGCCGGGTCAACGCCCGCATCGAACCCGAATGGGTCGAGGACCTCGCCCAGCACCTGGTGAAGCGCAGCTACAGCGAACCGCACTGGGAGAAGAACCGCGCCGCCGTGATGGCGAGCGAGAAGGTCACCCTGTTCGGCGTGCCGCTGGTCGCCGGGCGCAAGGTCAACTACGGCCGCGTCGAACCGGAACTGTGCCGGGAACTGTTCATCAGGCACGCCCTCGTCGAAGGCGACTGGGACACGAACCACCGGTTCTTCCACGACAACCGCGCGCTGCTCGCCGAAGTGGAGGACCTGGAGGAACGCGCTCGCCGCAGGGACATCCTCGTGGACGACGAAACGCTGTTCGAGTTCTACGACCAGCGGGTCGGTGCCGAAGTCGTCTCCGGCAGGCACTTCGACACCTGGTGGAAGAAGACCCGCCGCGAGCAGCCGGACCTGCTCAACTTCGAGAAGTCCATGCTCATCAACCAGGAGTCGGCGCGGGTCACCGACCACGACTACCCGGACACCTGGCAGCAGGGCGGGCACCGGCTGGAGTTGACCTACCAGTTCGAGCCGGGCTCCGACGCCGACGGCGTCACCGTGCACCTCCCGCTGGCGGTGCTCAACCAGATCGAACCCGCCGGGTTCGACTGGCAGATCCCCGGGCTGCGCGAAGAACTCGTCATCGCGTTGCTGAAGTCGCTGCCGAAGACGTTGCGGCGCAACTTCGTTCCGGTGCCCGACCACGCCCGCGCCGCGCTGTCCCGGATGCCGGTGATGCGCGGCGACCTCGTCGGTGCGCTGAGCGAGCAGCTGCGCGCCATGACCGGGGTGACCGTGCCACCGGACGCGTTCGACGTGGACGCGTTGCCGGAACACCTGAAGATGTCGTTCCGCGTGATCGACGGGGACGGCAAGAAGCTCGCCGAGTCCAAGGATCTCGACGCGCTCAAGCAGCGGCTGCGCCCGAAGCTGCGCGCCGAGATCTCCGCGGCCGCCGACACCGTCGAACGCACCGGGCTGAGCTCGTGGAGCTTCGGTGAGCTGCCGCGCACCTTCGAGAAGGAACGTGGCGGCAACTCGGTCAAGGCCTACCCGTCCCTTGTGGACGAGGGCGACTCGGTCGCGGTCCGCATGTTCGACACCGAAGCCGAACAGCGCCGCGCGTTGTGGCACGGCACCCGGCGGCTGTTGCTGCTGAACCTGCCGTCACCGGTGAAGTCCTTGCAACGAGGCATGAACGCGCGCACCCGCGTCGTACTCGGCACCGGCCCGCACGGCGACATCACGCGCCTGCTCGAGGACTGCGTGACCTGCGCCGTGGACAAGCTCGTCGCAGACGCGGGCGGACCGGTGTGGAGCCAGGACGGATTCGCCGCGCTGAAGGCGAAGGTGCGGGCCGGTCTCGGCCCCGTCACCGCCGATACCGCCGCCAAGGTGGAGAAGGTGCTCAACGCGGCGCAGCAAGCCCGATCGGCACTGGCGGACCGGGAACGCACCATGCCCGCGGACTCGCTGGCCGACGTCAAGGAACAGCTCGAAGGGCTGCTCCACCCCGGATTCGTCGCCGGAACCGGATGGGACCGGCTGCCGGACCTGGAGCGGTACCTGCGCGCCATCGAGCACCGGCTGGACAAGGTGCAGCACCATCCGCAGCGCGACCGGCAGTGGATGGCGCAGATCGACGAGGTGCGGGACCGCTACCTGGATCTGCTCGACGCCGTCCCCGACGGTCGCGCGCCCGGTGCGGAACTGCGCAAGGTCGGCTGGATGATCGAGGAGTTCCGCGTTTCGCTGTTCGCGCAGGCGTTGGGGACCCCGCACGCCGTCTCCGCCAAGCGCATTCACCGGGCTTTGGATAAGGCTGCTCGGTGAAGGCTGCTTGGGGGGTCGGGTGGCGGAACCTCAGTTGGTCTCTCGCTGCGGGATCTTTTTCCCTAGTGGCTCCGCCACGAGGGAAAAAGCTGTCCTCGCGAGAGACCAACTGAGAACCCGCCGGTGGTCGGCTTTTCGACGTGGGCTATGCGCTTCGCGCATACAGGCACGGCTTCGCCGCAAGGCAGGCTTGCTTCGCGGCCCAACTGCACGGCTTCGCCGCAAGGCAGGCCGTTGGCCGTGAGGCAGGCGGGGCTTCCGCTCAGAGGTTCGGACTTCGGGGCGTGAGGGGTGGGGTCAGACTGCTGGGGAGACTGTTAAGCCCAAGGCTCCGGGGCCGGCGTGGGCGCCGATGATCGCGCTGGTTTCGGCGATGACGACGCGGCGGACCTGGGGGAGTTGGGCCTTCAACTGCTCGGCCACCTCGTTGGCGCGCTCGGCGTACTGGAAGTGCTCGATGCCGATGTCGACCTGGCCGTCACCGGCACGGCTCACGGCCTGGCGCACGGCCTTCTTCAACGCGCGATCCGGTCCACGGCCTTTCACCAGCGGCTCCAGGATCCCTTCGCGCAGCACCAGCACGGGCTTGATGGACAGCGCCTGGCCGAGCATCGCCTGAGCGCGGCCCACCCGGCCGCTGCGGCGCAGGTACTCCAAGGTGTCCACGTAGATCATCTGCGTGGTGCTGCGCAGCCGCCGGTCAAGGACGCCGAGCACGCCCTGCGGGCTCGCCCCGGCGGCGGCGGCCTCGGCCGCTGCGATCACCGGGAAGCCGATGCCGAGCCCGCACAGCCGGGAATCCACCACGTACACCGGCAGATTGACCTCGTCGGCCGCGAGGCGGGCCGATTCGCAGGTCTTGGACAGGCCTTCGGAGATGTGCACCGACACGATCGCCTCGGCTCCGGCGGAAGCCGCGTCGTTGTAGTTCCAGAAGAACGCGGGCGGCGGCGGCGGTCCCGTTTCGACGGGAGTTCCCTCGCGCATCGCCTGCGCTAGTTCGGAGTGCGGAACGCGGCGCTCGTCGTTCTCCTGATCGCCGATCTTGAGTTCCAGCTGGATCACGCAGATGTTCAGCTGGTCGGCGACGTCGGGCGGAATCGAGGCGGTGGAGTCCGTCACGATGGCGACGTGGTGTTTCATGTCGTGCAGGCTAGTCACGTGTAAAAGTTTTCAGGTCGTGGCCGGGCTGGTCGTGGGCCAGAATTCCGGCGCGATCGAAGACGGTACCGATGACGTGAGTACCGTCACGGGAAGCCGTGGTTGCGCAGGGGCTACCGGCAAGTAACATCCGGGGTGGCTGGCGTCACTGTGTCACCGACACTGTGTCATGGCAAGGTCGAACTTCCCGGTAGCGATGTGAATGCATCGACCGGAACCCGCGCAACAGCGCGAAACGCAAGCAAAGCCATCGTGAAGTCCGCAGGAGGTCGAAGAGGACCCATGAACATCGTCGTCCTGGTTAAGCAGGTGCCCGATACGTGGTCCGAGCGCAAGCTCAAAGACTCCGACCACACGCTCGACCGCGAGTCGGCGGACGCCGTGCTGGATGAGATCAATGAACGTGCGGTGGAAGAGGCACTGCTGATCAAGGAGGCCCAGGGCGGTGAAGTGACCGTCGTGGCGATGGGTCCGGATCGTGCCACTGACGCCATCCGCAAGGCGCTGTCGATGGGTGCGGACAAGGCGGTGCACCTGTCCGACGAGGCGCTGGCCGGCTCGGACGCGGTCTCGACCGCGAAGGCCCTGGCGAAGGTCGTGGGCACCGTCGAGTCCGTGGACCTGGTGCTGGCGGGCAACGAGGCCACCGACGGCCGCGTGGGCGCGGTTCCGGCGATGCTGGCCGAGCTGCTCGGATGGGCGCAGCTGACGTACGCGCGCAAGGTCACCACCGACGGTTCGACGATCAGCGTCGAGCGCGAGACCGACGCGGGCATCATCAGCCTGGAAGCGAACCTGCCCGCGGTCGTCTCGGTCACCGAGAAGATCAACGAGCCGCGCTACCCGTCGTTCAAGGGCATCATGGCCGCCAAGAAGAAGCCGGTCTCCGTGCTGACGCTGGCCGACGCCGGGATCGACGCTTCCGAGGTCGGCCTGGCCGGCGCCGGTTCGAAGGTCGTCGAGTCCGCGCCGAAGCCGCCGAAGCAGGCCGGTCAGCGCGTCAACGACGAAGGCGACGGCGGCAGCAAGATCGTTGAGTTCTTGGCCGCCGAAAAGCTGGTCTGAGCCCTAGGTTCGCGAGGAGATAAAGACATGTCTGAGGTTTTGGTCCTCGTCGACCACTCCGGCGGCGAGGTCAAGAAGGTCACCCTGGAACTGCTGACCGCGGCACGTCGCCTCGGTGAGCCGTCGGCCGTTGTGGTCGGCGAGCCCGGTGAAGCGGGCAAGCTCACCGACGCGCTGGCGTCGCACGGTGCGGAGAAGGTCTACGCGGCGGAGTCCGCGGAGGCGGCGTCGTACCTGGTCACCCCGGCCGTGGACGTGCTCGCGTCGCTGGTCGCCTCGGCCTCGCCGGCCGCGGTGCTGGTACCGGGCTCGGTCGACGGCAAGGAGATCGCGGGCCGGCTGGCCGTGCGGCTCGGTTCGGGTCTGCTGTCCGAGGTCGTCGACATCGACGCCGACGGGATCGGCTCGCACTCGCTGTTCGGCGGTACCTACAACGCGAAGGCGCAGGTCACCACCGGTACGCCGATCGTGACCGTGCTGCCCGGCAGCATCGAGGCCGAGCAGACCTCCGGTGCCGGTGCGCAGGAGGCCGTCGAGGTGCCCGCGGTCGACGCGGCGAAGAACGCGAAGATCACCGGCGTGCAGCCGGTCGAGGCCGGGGACCGCCCCGAGCTCACCGAGGCGTCCGTGGTCGTCTCCGGTGGCCGCGGTGTCGGTTCGGCCGAGTCGTTCGACGTGGTGGAGAAGCTGGCCGACTCGCTCGGCGCGGCCGTCGGCGCCTCGCGTGCCGCGGTGGACTCCGGCTACTACCCGCACCAGTTCCAGGTCGGGCAGACCGGTAAGACCGTCTCGCCGCAGCTCTACATCGCCCTCGGGATCTCCGGCGCGATCCAGCACCGCGCGGGCATGCAGACCTCGAAGACGATCGTCGCGGTCAACAAGGACGCCGAGGCGCCGATCTTCGAGATCGCCGACTACGGCGTCGTGGGCGACCTGTTCAAGGTCACCCCGCAGCTGACCGAAGAGGTCGGCAAGCGCAAGGGCTGAGCCCTCGAACACGACGAAGCGGGCCGCACCCATCGGGTGCGGCCCGCTTTTCGTACCGGCGCGGATTTCGTCGTTGCTCATTGGTGCGCGGTCATTCGCGAGCACGTTGTTGATCAATGCGAAATGTCCGGATCATTCCGGGTTCCGGTCGCCGATGAAGAGATCGCGGTGAAAGGTTCCGGCGAATCAGGCCGGAGAACCGTCCCTCAAGATCGGGATTCGTCGCGGCCTTTGCAGGCGAGCTTGTCGGCGCGCTCGTTCTCCGGGTGGCCGCTGTGTCCCTTGACCCAGTTCCACTCCACTTTGCCGTGCCGCTGCTTTTCCGCGTCGAGGCGCTGCCACAGCTCCGCGTTCTTCACCGGCTGCTTCGCGGACGTCTTCCAGCCGTTGCGCTTCCAGCCCTTCATCCACTCCGAGATGCCCTTCAGCACGTACGTGCTGTCGCTGAAGACCCGCACGTGCGGCATCGGCCGGTTCAGCGCCGCCAAGCCCTCGATGACGGCGGTGAGCTCCATCTTGTTGTTCGTCGTGGCGCGTTCACCGCCGTAGAGCTCGCGTTCGTGGTCGCCGTAGCGCAACACCACGCCCCATCCGCCGGGGCCGGGGTTGCCGCTGCACGCGCCGTCGGTGAACAGCTCCACGCGTTTCTGATCGGGCTCGTCGGCCCCTGCTGGCTGTGGCATCCGGGCAACGTAGCGCGCTTCTCCGGCAGGCCGGGAAGCAGGCGCGCCGCGTCGGCGATGAGTTCCGCGGCTCGGGAACTTCCGGGACGCGTCGCCCGTTGGACCGGTGGAACCGCGATGCGTCGCAGGGCGAAGCGGCGAGAATTTCGGGACGAACCGAACGAAACGGCCCGATTCGCGGGGGCCGGTACCGGCGAAATCGATCAGGTACCGGGCATTCACCGAAAGTTCCTGCTGCGTGTCATCAGCCTGTCTACTGCGCTTTCAGCGCGCGGGGATACACCTGCACGCATGTCCGAGTCGCAGCTGCTAGCCAGCACCGCGCCAGCAGGATCCTCCTCGTCCGAGGGCGCCCACTACTCCCTGCTCGTGGCCAGGGACACCGATGAAGTGCGGGCCGCGCAGCGCCTGCGCTACCAGGTGTTCGCCGAGGAGATGGGCGCCACCGTGCACGGTGACCTGCCGGGGGTGGAGACCGATCCGTTCGACGACTTCTGTGATCACCTGATCGTGCGCGACGACCGCTCCGGCGAGGTCGTCGGCACCTACCGCATGCTCCCCCCGGAACGCGCGCACGCCGCCGGGAAGTTGTACTCCGAAAGCGAATTCGACCTCGGTGCGCTCAGTTCGGTGCGGCCTGCGCTGGTGGAGACCGGGCGCTCCTGCGTGCACCGGGACCACCGCAGCGGTGGCGTCGTGAGCCTGGTGTGGGCGGGCATCGCCCGCTACATGCTGCTCTACGGCCACACCTGGCTCGCCGGGTGCGCCTCGGTGCCGCTGCACGACGGCGGCCCGCTCGCGGCGAAGGTCTGGGACACCGTCTCGGCGAAGCACCTGGCGCCCGAGGAGTTCCGGGTCCGGCCCTACCAGCCGTGGAACCCGGACGGCGTCGCGCGGACCCACCGCGGTCCGCTGCCCGCGCTGCTGAAGGGCTACCTGCGTCTCGGGGCGTGGGTGTGCGGGCCGCCCGCGCACGACCCGGACTTCGGGGTGGCCGACTTCTTCGTGCTGCTCAACTTCACCGAGATCGACCAGCGCTACCTGCGGTTCTTCCTGGGCTCGGCGGCATGATCCACGCGTGGTCCCCGGTTTCGCCGTGCGGGCCGGGTTGTCTGCCGAGAGCGGGCAGCGTGCGTCGCGCGGGCACGCACCGGGTGGTGCTGCGGTTGACGAGGGCGGCCGGGCAGATGCTGCTGGGCGTCGGGCTCGCCGTGGTGTACGCGCTGGTGCGCGGGCCGGTGCGCACCGCGTTGGTGAAGGCGTGGTTCCGCGGGCTGCTGCGCGCGTTCGGCGTGCGGCTCGTCGTGCGCGGCGAACGGCCGGAGGCCGATGGGCTGGTCGTCACCAATCACGTGTCCTGGCTGGACGTGGTGGCGCTGATGGCGGTGAACCCGATGCGGCTGCTGGCGAAGACCGAACTGCGGTCCTGGCCGGTCGTCGGGCCGCTCGCCGCCCGCGTCGGAACGCTCTACATCGACCGGGAGCGCCTTTCGGCGTTGCCGGATGCGGTGCGCACGGTCGCCGACGCGCTGCGGGACGGGTCGGTCGTCGGGGCCTTCCCGGAAGGCACCACCTGGTGCGGGCTCGCCTCCGGCACGTATCGGCCGGCGGTGTTCCAGGCCGCGGTGGACGCCGGCGTGCAGGTGCGGCCGGTGGCGTTGCGGTTCACCACCGCATCCGGGGCGCCCACCACGATCGCGGCGTTCGTCGGTGCGGCCACGCTGCTGGAATCCGTGCTCGCCGTCGCCCGCGTCCGGGGCCTCGTGGTGGAACTGTCGGTGCTGCCCGCGATCGACGCGGCGGCGATCGGCGACCGGCGGGAGCTGGCGCGTCGCGCGGAGCGGGCCGTCGCGGCGATCACGGAACCCGACGGCCCTGAGGTCCCGCACCTCACCGAAGCCGGACACGCCCTCGCGGCCTGACAGGTGAATGTCCCCTTCCTTCGAAGGGGCCATTCACCTGGTGCGGCCGGTGAGGTGCAAGGCCCCGTTGACCGGTGGGATCGGTCAACGGAGGCATTCACTCCAGGTGGCGTTACTCCGGCGGAGCCGGCCAGGTGTTCAGGGCGCGGTCCGCGGCTGCTCGGGCCTCCGTTTCCGGAGTGCCGACGACCGCTGCGCTGATCGCGGAAACTCCTGGCCTCCACCAGGGGCCAGGTTGCAGGCTCGTCGGGTGACGGTCGATGACGGAACCAGTGGAACTCCATCCGCAACCACCGAGAGCGCGCTGTGGGGGCCGCGGCGCCGCAACTTCACCGCCGGGCTGATCCTGGTCATCACGCTCGCCGCGTTCGAGGCGATGGGCATCGGGACGGCGCTGCCGACGATCGTGCGGGAATGGCACGCCGAGCAGTGGTACTCGTGGCCGTTCACGATCTTCATGGCGGCCAGCGCGATCGGCACCGTGGTAGCGGGCCGCTTCTCGGACCGCAGCGGTCCGGCGGTGCCGCTGCTGGTGGCGATGCCGACGTTCGCCGCCGGTCTGGTGCTCGCCGGAATCGCCCCGGACATGTTCGTGCTGTTGGTGGCCCGCGCGTTGCAGGGGCTGGGCGCGGGGGCGCAGATCGTCGCGCTGTACGTGCTGATCGCCCGCGTGTACCCGGAGCGGGATCGTCCGGCGGCGTTCGGTGCGCTGTCGGCGGCGTGGGTGGTGCCCGCGCTGGTCGGGCCGGTGGTGGCCGGGGCGTTGACCGAACACGTCGGCTGGCGCTGGGTCTTCCTCGGGCTGGCGCCGCTGATGCTGGTCGGCGCGCTGCTGCTGGTGCCGACGGTGCGGCGGATCGGCTCCGCGGGGGAGACGGCGGCGCCGGGTTCCGCGCGGCTGCCGCTGGCCGCGGTGGGGGCGGCGGCCGGGACGGTCGGGCTGAACTGGGCCGCGCAGCGGATCTCCGGTTCGGGCGAGATCCCGCTGCCGGTGGCGGCGGTCGGGATCGCGGCGGTGCTCGTGCTCGTCCCGTCGCTGCGGGTGTTGTTGCCGCGCGGCACCGGCACCGGGCGGCCCGGCATACCGGTGATGGTGCTCGCGCGCGGGCTGCTGGCCGGGGTGTTCTTCGCCGCGCAGGCCTTCGTGCCGTTGATCCTCTCGGTGGTGCACGGGTATTCGCCGACGGCGGCGGGGATTCCACTCACCGTCGGCTCCCTCGGCTGGAGCGTGGGGGCGTTGTGGCAGAGCAGGCGACCGGACGTGCGCCGCGAGCACATCGTCGCCGCCGGGCTGGCGCTGGTCGCCGTCGCGGTCGTCGGACTCGTGCTGATCGCACCCGAGTGGGGGCCTGCGTGGGCGGTGTACCTGCTGTGGTCGATCGGCGGCATCGGGATGGGCATCGGAGTGGCGAGCACCTCGGTGCGGGTGCTGTCGCTGTCGGCGGCGGACCGGCGCGGCTTCCACTCCTCCGCGCTGCAGATCTCCGACATGCTCGGCCAAGCGCTGCTGGTGGGCCTGGGCGGCGTGCTCGTCGCAGCACTGGCGAGCCCGAATGAGCCGACGGGCGGCGTGGTGGCGCTGAACCTGGCCCTGGGCTGCATGGCGTTGCTCGGCGCGGCCCGGGTGTTCCGCAGCGCGCACACCGAACCGGCACCCGAAGCCCCGAACCCCACCGAACGAAACACCGAGCACCCGTAACCCCCCACAACCCTCCAGACGCCCACCCGCGAACCACGCAGTGCCAGCGGCGCACCCGTGCCTCGCGGCGAAGCCGTGTCTTGCGGCGAAGCCGTGCTCTGCGGCCGGAGGCCGTGCTTGGCGGCGTAGCCGTACTTGGATGCGCGAAGCGCATAGCCCACGTCCGAGAAGCCGGTCACCGGCGGGTTCTCAGTTGGTCTCTCGCGAGGACGGCCTTTTCCCTCGTGGCGGAGCCACTCGGGAAAAGGATCCCGCAGCGAGAGACCAACTGAGGTTCCGCCGACCCGCCACGCAACTCATTGCCGATAAGCCCCTGCATTACCCTGGTAGAGCGATGACTTATCTCGACCATGCCGCCACTACGCCCATGCGGGCGGAAGCGGTCACGGCGATGAGCGAGGCGTTGGCCCGGCTGGGCAACGCCTCATCCCTGCACACCTCGGGCCGCCGCGCGCGCCGCGCCGTCGAGGAATCCCGCGAGAGCATCGCCACCGCCCTCGGCGCCCGCCCCTCCGAGGTGCTGTTCACCGGCGGCGGCACCGAAAGCGACAACCTCGCGGTCAAGGGCATCTTCTGGGCACGCCGGGGCAAAGAACCCGAGCGCAGGAGGGTGCTGGCCTCGGCGGTCGAACACCACGCGGTGCTGGACACCGTGGAGTGGCTCGCCGCCCACGAGGGCGCCGACGTCACCTGGCTGCCCGTCGACGAGCACGGCCGGGTCCGCCCGGAAGTCCTGGAGGACGCGCTGCGCGCGAACCCCGACGACGTCGCGCTCGCCACTGTGATGTGGGCGAACAACGAGGTCGGCACGGTCAACCCGATCCCGGAGCTCGCCGCCGTGGCCGACCGCTACGGGGTGCCGTTGCACACCGACGCGGTGCAGGCGGTGGAGACCGTGCCGGTGGACTTCGCCGCTTCCGGAGCCGCCGCGCTGACCATGACCGGGCACAAGGTCGGCGGCCCCTACGGTGCCGGTGTGCTGCTGCTGGCGCGCGACGTCGAGTGCACCCCGGTGCTGCACGGCGGTGGCCAGGAGCGCGAGGTGCGTTCCGGCACGCTCGACGTGCCCGGTGTGCTCGGGCTGGCCAGCGCGACCCGCGAGGCGGTCGAGCAGCGGGCCGAGCACGTGCCCGAGCTGGCGGCGCTGCGCGACGAACTCATCAACGGGGTCCGCGCGGCGGTGCCCGACGTGATCCTCAACGGCGATCCGATGCTGGAGATCACCGGCGATTCCCCGGCGCGGCTGCCCGGCAACGCCCATTTCACCTTCCCCGGCTGCGAAGGCGACAGCCTGCTGATGCTGCTCGACGCGCACGGCATCGAATGCTCCACCGGCTCCGCCTGCACCGCGGGCGTCGCCGAACCCAGCCACGTGCTGCTGGCGATGGGGCCGAGCCGCAAGCGGCGCGCAGCTCCCTGCGATTCTCCTTGGGACACAACTCCACCGGCGCCGACGTGCGGGCGCTGACCGAGGCCATCGGGCCGGTGGTGGAACGAGCGCGCAACGCCGGGCTGACCGGGTTGCGCAGGGCGGCGGCCGCTTCGACCGCCACGACGGAGGTGTGAGGCAGTGCGAGTACTGGCTGCGATGAGCGGCGGCGTCGACTCCGCGGTCGCCGCCGCCCGCGCGGTGGAAGCCGGGCACGACGTGACCGGCGTGCACCTGGCGCTGTCTGCGAAACCGGGCACGCTGCGCACCGGCGCCCGCGGTTGCTGCACCGTCGAGGACTCCCGCGACGCGCGCCGCGCCGCCGACATCCTCGGAATCCCGTTCTACGTGTGGGATTTCGCGGAGCGGTTCACCGAAGAGGTCATCGAGACGTTCGTCGGCGAGTACGCCGCCGGGCGCACCCCGAACCCCTGCCTCACCTGCAACGAGAAGATCAAGTTCGAGGCGTTGCTGGAGAAGGCGATGGCGCTCGGGTTCGACGCCGTCTGCACCGGCCACTACGCGCGGCTCGTCGTCCTGGACGGTGTGCCGGAGCTGCGCCGCAGCCGCGACGAGGGCAAGGACCAGTCCTACGTACTGGCCTCGTTGACGGCCGAGCAGCTGCGGCATTCGATGTTCCCGCTGGGCGATTCGCTCAAGTCCGAGGTGCGCGCCGAAGCCGAACGCCGCGACCTGGCCGTCGCGCAGAAGCCGGACAGCCACGACATCTGCTTCATCCCCGATGGCGACACCCGCTCCTTCCTGGAGTCCAAGCTCGGGCAGAGCCCCGGGCAGCTCGTGGACGCCGAGACGGGCGCCGTGCTCGGCGAGCACACGGGCGTGCACGGGTTCACCGTCGGGCAGCGCAAGGGCCTCGGCATCGACGCGCCCGCGCCGGACGGGAAACCGCGCTACGTGCTGTCGCTGGAGCCCGTGTCGGGCACCGTGAAGGTCGGTTCCGCCGATCACCTCGGGGTGATGGGGATCGACGCGAAGCGGCCGATCTGGCCGTCCGAGCGGGAACTGGACGGCTCCACCGAGTGCGTCGTGCAGGTGCGGGCGCACGGCGGCACCGCCGGAGCGGTCGCCGAGGTCGCCGACGGCGGCCTGCGCGTCCAGCTCAGCGAGCCGCTGCGCGGCGTCGCACCGGGGCAGGCGATCGTGCTGTACCGCCCGGAACCGGAAGGTGACCTGGTCCTGGGCAGCGGGCTCATCTCCGCGACCCGTTGAGGGGCCTGTCTTCGGTCCGCGGGTAGCGGAACCTCGGCTGCTTCCTGGTCGGGGTAGCGATTTTCGCGCGCGACATTGCCGTCCTCGTGAGGAGGCAGCCGAGAACCCGTCCTTGTGCGCGGGTGGTCGCCGCCCAGCGGCTTCGCCGCTGACAAGACACGGGATCAGGGGTCGATTCTCGGGATTTCCGCCCGCTCGTCAGCGGGTGCGCAGGACCGCTTCCAACTCGTCGAGGGCGCCGAGGGCCTGGCTGTAACCGAACACGTACAGGTTCTTGAACGGGACCCCGCCGGATTCGCGCATGGCGGGCAGGTTCTGGAACGCGCCCTGATCGAGCAGCGCCCGCATCGCCTGGTCCACCTGCCCGTCCGGGTTGACCTGGTAGAACAGCACGCTCGTGTCGTTGAGCACGCCGAGCTGCTCGTAGGACTGCTCCACGGCGCTGCCGGTGCGCCCTTCGGCGGCGGAACCGAAGCGGCACCCGGCCTCGGCGAGCACCACGCCGCTCCACGAGTCCGGCAGGCACAGGTTCCAGCTGCCGGACTTGAAGGAGGCCACCAGGTTGAACCGGGTGCGTTCCAGCGCGGCGGCGTAGGTCCGGCGGATCTCCGCGGCGCGCTGCAGGTAGCGGTCCCGGAGCCGGTTCATCGGCTCGGGCCGGTTGACGATGTCCGCGGCCTGCAACGCCATCTCCTGCCACTCACCCGAAACGCGGGAGGTCAGGATCACCGTCGGGGCGATGCCGGTGAGCTGTTCGTAGGTGCTGCCGCCGCTGAGCGTGAACGCGCTGTTGCCGATGATCAGATCGGGGCGCACGGAGAGCACCCGTTCGAACTCGGGCTGGTAGCCGCCGACCCGCGGCAGCGCGCGGTAGGTGTCGATGTGCTCCGCGGGCATCCAGTCGTCGAGGTCGTCGACGGTCGCCGCCGGGCGGATGCCCACGTCGAGCAGCGCGATCGTCGCGTACTGGTCGAGGCACACGACGCGCTGGGGGTCCGCGGGGATGTCGACCGGACCCTGGTGGGTCTCGACGCGGCGAGTCGGCCCCTCGGGCTTGGCCCCGCCTGCTCCGCCTCCGGCGCACCCCGCGACGCCCAGCGCCGCGAACGCCGTCGCGGCTTGCAACAGGCCCCGGCGGGAGAGTGCGGATGTCCCGGACAGCGGCATGGGAGTACTCCTTCGCAGAACCGGCGGCGCCCGAGCGGGTGACACCGAAAGGCGGTAAGCATGGTTAGCCTAACCTACGGTGCGCATCCCGCCCTCCGGTCCTTCCGACGGCGCAGCCGATAATGGACGAGTGAGTGACGCAGCGTGGAACCCCGGCATCGTGACCGCCCTCGGATCGATGCCTGGAACGGACCCCTTGGAGGCCGCTCGCATCGTCCTGGGTGAGCTGCCCGGCTTGATGCCGTTCCCGGAGCTGCCCGCGCGCGGCGTGGGCGCAGACATGCTCGGCCGCACCGCCGGGCTGCTCGTGGACCTCGCCGTGGAGGTCGTGCCCTCCGGCTACCGCGTCGCGGGAAAGCCGGGCCGGGATCATCGCCGGGCGCTGGACCTGCTGCGCTGGGACCTCGACGCGGTGGAGCAGGCCGTGGCCGAGGCGGGCGCTCCGCAGGCGGTGAAGGTGCAGGCGGCGGGGCCGTGGACGCTCGCGGCGGGCATCGAGCTGGAACGCGGCCACCGGGTGCTCACCGATCCCGGCGCGCTGCGGGACTTCGCGGAGTCGCTCACCGAAGGGCTCCGCGCGCACGCCGCGCAGGTCGCGGCACGAACCGGCGCTCCGGTGGTGGTGCAGCTCGACGAGCCGTCGCTGCCCGCGGTGCTCGCCGGGAGCCTGCCCACTCCGTCCGGTTACGGGCGGGTGGCCGCAGTGCCGGAACCGGAGGCGCAGAGCCTGCTGGGCGAGGTGATCGGGTCCCTGGAAGCGGCCACGGGCGCTCCGGTGCTGGTGCACTGCTGCGCGGACCGCCCGCCGGTGCGGCTGCTGCGCGGCGCAGGAGCGGGAACGGTGGCGCTGGACGCGACCCGGCTCGGCTCGGTGACGGGTGCGCTGGCCGACGAACTCGGCGAAGCATGGGAGGAAGGCACCCGGCTGCTGCTGGGCCTCGTGCCCGGCCTCGCTCCGGAGGACCGCCCCGATGTGCGGGAACTGGCCCGGCCGGGCCTGGACCTGGCGGCACGGCTGGGGTTCGCGCCGAAGGCGCTGCTGGAGCGCAGCGCGGTGAGCCCGGCCTGCGGTCTCGCGGGAGCCTCGCCGGAGTGGGCGCGGCGAGCGTTGTCGCTGGCGAAGGACGTCACCGAGGTGTTCGCCGAGGCGGCGCACCGCTAGCCGCAACGAACTTCACCCGGGATTTCAAGATCATTATGTCCCGTTCGCGTCACCTGAATATCCCAACGATGGTAAGAAACCAGACGTGTCGAACACCGGGGAAGTCGAGCGGTTCGGATGGGTGCACCGCAGCACCGTCCAGGACGCGGCGTGCCTGACCTTCGTGCGCGGCACCGACCTCGATCGGCTCGCGCAGCGCTTCGGCGCGATCACCGAGCACGCGCGCACCCTCGACTTCGACGAGTACTGCGAGGAAGCGTTCGCGCACCAGGATCGGTACCCCGTGATCGGTCTGCGCAGCGTCGGGGAGTGGACGCTGATCGCCGAGGACGGCGGCTTCCAAGGCAGCAGGCCGGAAGTGCTGCGCCGCGTCAGCCACCGCACCGAGGCCGTCTCGGCCTTCTGGAACGTCAACGGCCTCACCCAGCTCTCGCACGCCGTCGACGAGGAGCTGCGCACCTCGTTCGAGCCCCTGATGCCCGCCTTCCGGCACGGCACTCGCCCGAACGGGCTGGAGGAGATCCGCGCGGGCCTTCCTTGGCCGGGCGTCGAAGACCGGGGTGCGAACACGATCAACCTGATGCTGGCGCTGGCGGCGCGGATCACCGGCGAGCCGCTGACGCCGGAGTGGTTCGACGGTGATTTCGCCACCTACCCCGTCGCGTCCTGGCCGCTGGACCTGCCGGGCTCGCCGGAGACGCTGCTCGACGAAGTGGGGCTGGACCAGGTCGGCATCAGGTTCGACGCCGACGACCTGGAAGCGGATTCCGACGCACTGCTCGACGCGGTGCGCCGAGCAGGCCCCGTGCGGTGCAGGCGGGCGGCGGCGAGCGTGGCGCGGCACGTGCTCGACCTCACCGCGGGCCACGACCAGCTGGTGGTCGCCGAAACGTTGTGCGCGCTGGAGAGCGGAGCCGAACCCGACGCCACGGCCATCGGCGAAGTGGTGCGCCTGCAGCGGTGGGAACTGCACCGGCGTCCGGTGACCAGCGCGGAACGTTCCAGGGTGCGGGCGCTGGAAGTGCTGCGGCAGGCCACGAACCGCGATCCGCTGACCGGGTTGCTCGGGGCGCTCGCCGAGGCGGGCCGGCTGCGAGTCGAACGGGGCGACCTCACCGACCTCGTCACGGCCGCTTTGGCGTAGGTGCCCCTTCGAACGACCGGCGAAGGTGCCCGGTCGCGGAACCTCAGCCGCTTCGGCCCCGTCCCCTTCGCCCTATGGCACCGGGTCAAAGGGGCCGTTCACGCCGGCGCAGGAACCGGCTGAACGTCCGCTCTGACCGGTGGGACGGGGCGAAAGGGCCGATCACCTCGGCTCCGCGGCGATCTGGCGGAACGGCCGCGACGGGCGCGGCGGGACCTGCACAATGAACGCATGTTGAAGTTCTTCCGCCGCAGCACCGCCCGAGCCGACGCAGCACCGGAAGAGGTCGACGTGACCGCGCAAGCGCGGACGCGGGCGGAGGCGTTCTGGCGGCGCTGGGAGGAACTGCTGCCCGAGGTGGCGGCGGCGCTCGGCGAGAGCATGCCCCAGCGCGTCGATCACGACCTGGCCGAGGCCGTGGCGGCGGTGCACCCGGATCTGACGTTCTCCATCGAACAGGGCGAACGCGCCGTCTACGCGCTGGTCGTCAGCGGCCAGGCCGACCCGGAGGTGCGGCCTTACACGGACGCGTGGCTGGCGGCGGCGCCCAAACCCGACGCGTTGTTCGAGTACCACGACGCGGTGCCGCCGGTGCCGGATCCGACGCAGGTCACGGTGAACTTGCGCGGTGAGAGCTACCCGCTGGCCGACGTGCGGGTGTTCGCCCAGGTCGACGCGGCGGAAGGGCTGGTCGACGTTGCCGTGTACCACCCGTTGTTCGCCGGGATGGAGTCCGCGGCGCTGTCCGCGCTGACCTTCCTGCCGTTGGACGCCACGCTCGGCGAGCGGCTCGCGGCGGACCGGCTCGGCAGGGTGGAGTCGGCGGAGCAGGAGCCGCAGGGCGCGATCGGGCTGCTGGAGTTCCGGGAGCTGGTGCGCACCTTCGACGCGGCGGGCGAGGCGGACTCGTCGGAGGCGCGGCCTTCCGGTGGAGCGGGAACCGCTTCGGGCGACTCTGCGTGATCTCCGGTTCCATCCGGACCGGCGAGCCGTGCCGCCGGAGCCCGGTCGCCGAGCGCGCACGGTGAGGACCGCCTCGGGCAGCGCCACCGGATACGGGCCGGACCGTCCTGTACCAGGTGGCGTCGGCCGCGACGGACTGCGTGGTGATCCGCGCGAGCTGTCGGGGGCGCTGGTTAGGCTCAAGACGTGACCAGCAAGAACCGCGCCGGTGCGGCCTCCGGCGAGAAGACCGGCCCCGACGCCGCCGAACCCGCCTCGGGTCAGCCCGCCTCGACCGAGCCTGAGCAGGCCGAAGCCGCCCGCTCGGCCGCAGCCGCGCGCTCCGAGGAGGACGCCGAGCTGCCCGGTGACCCCGCCGTCGGGCAGGCGGAGGGGGTGGAGGACGTGCCCGCCGAGGTCCGCGAGCGCTACGGGGCGCTGGCCGAAGAGGTTCGCGGGCACCAGTTCCGCTACTACGTGCTCGATTCGCCCACGATCGCCGACTCCGAGTTCGACGAGCTGTTCGCCGAACTCCAGCGCCTCGAATCCGAGCATCCGGCGCTGCGCGATCCGGACTCGCCGACGCAGGTCGTCGGCGGCACCTTCTCCACCGAGTTCACCGCCGTGGACCACTTGGAGCGGATGCTCAGCCTGGACAACGCCTTCGACACCGACGAGTTCCGCGCCTGGGTGGATCGGGTGGAACGCGAGGTCGGCTCGGAGGCGCACTACCTCTGCGAGCTCAAGATCGACGGGCTGGCGATCAACCTGCTCTACCGCGACGGCAAGCTGGATCGCGCGCTCACCCGCGGCGACGGCCGCACCGGCGAGGACGTGACGCTCAACGTCCGCACGATGGGCGACGTGCCCACCGAGCTGCACGGCAGCGACGAGTATCCGGTGCCGAAACTGGTCGAGGTGCGCGGCGAGGTGTTCTTCCGGGTCGAGGAGTTCGCCGAGCTCAACGCGGCACTGGTGGACGCGGGCAAATCGCCGTTCGCGAATCCGCGCAACGCCGCCGCCGGATCGCTGCGGCAGAAGGACCCGAGGGTGACCCGCAGGCGTCCGCTGCGGTTGATCTGCCACGGCCTCGGCAAGCGGGAGGGTTTCGAGCCGGCCAGGCAGTCCGATTCCTACGCCGCCCTCAAGGCCTGGGGCCTGCCGGTGTCCCGGCACACCCGCGTGCTGTCCGATGTGGACGAGATCGTGGAGCACATCCGGTACTGGGGCGAGAACCGGGACACCGCCGAGCACGAGATCGACGGCGTGGTGGTGAAGGTCGATGAGGTCGCGCTGCAACGCAGGCTCGGCACGACGTCCCGGGCGCCGCGATGGTCCATCGCCTACAAGTACCCGCCGGAGCAGGCGACCACGACGCTGCGCGACATCAAGGTCAACGTGGGCCGGACCGGCCGCGTCACGCCGTACGCGGAGATGGAGCCGGTGAAGGTCGCCGGGTCCACGGTCTCCATGGCGACCCTGCACAACTCCGACGAGGTGCGCCGCAAGGGCGTGCTCATCGGCGACCGCGTGGTCATCCGCAAGGCCGGGGACGTGATCCCGGAGGTGCTCGGTCCGGTCGTGGACGTTCGCGACGGCGCCGAGCGCGATTTCGTGATGCCCACGGAATGCCCGGAGTGCGGCTTCACGCTGTCGCGGCAGAAGGAGGGCGACGTCGACATCCGTTGCCCGAATTCGCGTTCGTGCCCCGCGCAGCTGCGGGAACGCCTGTTCCACCTGGCCGGTCGGGGCGCCTTCGACATCGAGGCGATGGGGTACGAGTCGGCGGTCGCGCTGCTGTCCTCCGGGGTGCTGGTGGACGAGGGCGACGTGTTCGACCTCGACGAGCGGCAGCTGCTGGAGACGGAGCTGTTCCGCACCAAGGAGGGCAACCTCTCCGCCAACGGGGCGAAGCTGCTCAAGAATCTGGCGGCCGCCAGGGAAAAGCCGCTGTGGCGGGTGCTGGTGGCGTTGTCCATCCGCCATGTGGGGCCGACCGCGGCGCAGGCGCTGGCGCGGGAGTTCGGTTCGCTGGAACGCATCGAGGACGCGGCGGAGAAGGACATCGCCGCCGTCGACGGCGTGGGTCCCACCATCGCCGCCGCGGTCCGCGAGTGGTTCGAGGTGGGCTGGCACCGCGAAGTGGTCCGCAAGTGGCGTACGGCCGGGGTGCGGATGGCCGACGAGCAGGACGACTCGGTGCCGCGCACGCTCACCGGTCTGTCCATTGTGGTCACCGGGTCGCTGGAGACGTACTCCCGCGACGAAGCCAAGGAGTTCATCATGGCCCGCGGCGGCCGCGCCGCCGGTTCGGTGTCGAAGAAGACCGCGTTCGTGGTCGTCGGCGACGCACCTGGGTCCAAGTACGACAAGGCCGTGCAGCTCAAGGTCCCCGTCCTCGACGAGAGCGGTTTCCGCGTCCTGCTCGAACAAGGCCCGGAAGCCGCGACCGAGGCCGCCCTCGACACCGGAGCCCCCGTCGAGGAGTGAGCCTCCCGGCGAACGGGCTGCACCCGGCCGGGATCTCTCGGCGGCCCTTCGTGTTCTCGCGGGCCGAATTCGGGAATCGGGTGAGCTCGGCCTCGCCCGCTGGAAGGATCACCGGCGTGATCAGAACGCGGGCGGTGCGGCTGGACGAGTGCGCTGCGGTGGGGGAGTTGACCGTGCGGGCCTTCGTGGACGGCGGGCACCTCGCCGCGGACGACGAGTACGAGCAGGTGCTGAGCGACGTCGCCGGTCGGGTGGCGCAGGCGGAGGTTCTGGTGGCCGTCGACGGCGCGGAGCTGCTCGGCTCGGTGACCGTCGTGCGGCCGGACGAGACCTACGCGCAGCTGTGCGGGCCGGGCGAGCTGGAATTCCGGATGCTGGCCGTGCACCCGGACCACGCCGGTCGAGGGGCCGGGCGTGCGCTGGTGCGCGCGGTGCTGGACCGGGCGCGGGCCGAAGGGCGCACGCGGGTGCTGCTCAGCACCCTGGATTCGATGGAGACCGCCCGGCGGCTCTACCTCGGCCTGGGTTTCGGCCGCCTCCCGGAACTCGATCGCACGCTCCCGGTCGGTGCGATCGTGCGGGCGATGTCCCGCAGCGTGAGCTGACCGGGCAGCCCGAACGCCGACCCGGCCGCTTCCGCCGGGAGGTCACCGGCTGCGCAGATCCTCCGGAACGGACTTCTCAGCCGTCCAGGACGACCGAGACGATGCCTGCCAGGTGCGCCAGTCGCGCCACTTCCGCCGCGCGGAACATGGGGCCGCCGGGGCGACCTGCCAACAGCACGCGGTCGGGCTTGCCGATCGGCGTCGCGGCCAGTTCCGTGCCCAGCTCCTGCCAGGTCTCCGGCACCCAGAGCTCGTCGCCGTCGAGGATGGTGGCCCGCGGTAGCGGTAACCACGGCAGTTCGAGGTAGCCCTGCTGCGGGGCCGAGGAACTCGCGGCGAGCTGCTCGGCGCCGCCCGAGTGGTGTCCGAACACGATCGCCCAGCCCGATCGAATGATCTTCGGGACGCCTTCGGCGAAGATCTGCAGGCCGTTGCCGGGTTCGGCGGCGATGTCCTCCACGAGCTCCAGCTCGCGGTGGGTGTCCAGCACGCCGGCGTAGGGGCGGACCGCGTCGACCTCAACGCCGTCGACCGACTCGGCGGCGGTGATCAGGATGTCCGGCAGCCTGCCCGAGGGCAGTTCCACCACCATGTCGTCGATCGCCACGTCACCGCCGCGCTCCACGACGTCGACGCTGAGGATGTCGGCGCCGATCTCGCCCAACGCGGAGGCCACCGCGCCGAGCACGCCCGGACGGTCCGGTATCTGCACCCGGATCAGGAAGGACACCGGACTCAACGCCTCCAGCTTCGTGCGCGGCACCTTGCCGTCCGCGCTCCCCGCGCCGCACGGCCGCACACGGAGGCCACCGTGCGCCCGGCAGGCGGGGCAAATTGTGGCAGACACCGCAGCCTATCGGTGAGACCGGCGTTCGTGTAGTGGAACGACCGGGCCGCCATCGCTGGTCCCGGGTGTTTCGGCGTCGCACCGAGCGGCGTCCCGGACTGCGGAACCGCACCGGCCGAGAGCACGCCTGGCGATCCCGCCGCTTGGGACATCGGAGGCCGTCTCCACCGGCCGGACCGGCCCGTCCACATCACGGGAGCCGCACGTCGCCGGCCGACAGGTGACGCGGGGAATCCCTACGGCGCCCCGCAGCGGCCGCTTCGCGCGGGCCGCCGAGCCGACCATTGGGGCACGGGGGAAGGAGAGGTGGACGGTCACCGGAGAAGCGGGGGCGGTGACCGTCCACCCGCGCCGAAACGAACCGCGAAACCCGGCGGCGGCGAAGCGCCGAGCCGAACCCGCGACGCCGCGAACCCCGCCGCCGACACGTCGGTTCGCCCCCTGAACGGGCACATGCGGGCTCCGCAATAGACTGAGGTCTAACCGTGATACCGGACATGACCAGGGAGCCTTCGTAGTGTCCAAGATCTCCCGCGACGAGGTCGCGCACCTCGCCGGCCTGGCCAGGCTGGCGGTCACCGAACAGGAGCTCGACACCTTCGCCGGGCAGCTCGACGTGATCCTGGAATCGGTGGCGAGGGTGGGTGAGGTCGCCGCGGATGACATTCCGCCGACCTCCCACGCGGTGCCGGTGACGAACGTGTTCCGCGATGACGTGGTGCGGCCCAGCCTGCCGCGCGAGGCGGCACTGGACGGTGCGCCCGCGGCGGAGGACAACCGGTTCCGCGTTCCGCGGATCCTGAGTGAGGAGGCGTGATGACTTCGACCGCGACCGGAGGTGACTCGGCCCTGACCGGCCTGTCCGCCGCCGACCTCGCCGCCCGGCTGTCCGCGGGCGAGGTGACCTCCGTGGAGGCCACCCAGGCCCACCTGGACCGCATCGCGGCCGTGGACGGCACCGTGCACTCCTTCCTGCACGTCGACGAGCAGGGCGCGCTGGCCGCGGCCCGGCAGGCCGACGAGGACCGCTCCGCCGGCAAGGCGGCCTCGCCGCTGGCGGGCGTTCCGCTGGCGCTCAAGGACGTGTTCGCCACCAGCGACATGCCCACGACCTGCGGGTCGAAGATGCTGGAAGGCTGGCGGCCGCCGTACGACGCGACGGTGACGCGGCGGCTGCGCGAAGCGGGCGTCGTCATCCTCGGCAAGACCAACATGGACGAGTTCGCGATGGGTTCGTCCACTGAGAACTCCGCGTACGGCCCGACGCGCAACCCGTGGAACACCGACCGCATTCCCGGCGGTTCCGGCGGCGGTTCCTCGGCGGCGCTGGCCGCGTTCGAGGCGCCGCTGGCGATCGGCACCGACACCGGCGGCTCCATCCGCCAGCCCGGCGCGGTCACCGGCACCGTCGGCGTGAAGCCGACCTACGGCGGCGTGTCCCGCTACGGCCTGGTCGCGTTCTCGTCCTCGCTGGACCAGCCCGGCCCGTGCGCGCGCACGGTGCTGGACGCGGCGCTGCTGCACGAGGTGATCGCCGGGCACGACCCGATGGACTCCACCTCGATCAGCGGCGCGGTGCCGCAGGTCGTCGCGGCGGCCCGTGAAGGCGCCGCCGGTGACCTGACCGGGGTCAAGGTCGGCGTGGTCCGCGAGTTCGCGGGCGACGGCTACCAGCCGGGCGTGGAGCGCTCGTTCCGTGCCGCCGTCGAGCAGCTCTCGAAGCTGGGCGCGGAGGTCGTGGAGGTCTCCTGCCCGCACTTCGAGTACGCGATGGGCGCCTACTACCTGATCGCGCCGAGCGAGTGCTCCTCGAACCTGGCCCGGTTCGACGCGATGCGCTTCGGCCTGCGCGTCGGCGACGACGGCTCGCACAGCGCCGAAGAGGTCATGTCGCTGACCCGCGAGGCCGGGTTCGGCCCCGAGGTGAAGCGCCGCATCATGCTCGGCACCTACGCGCTGTCCTCCGGCTACTACGACGCCTACTACGGCCAGGCGCAGAAGGTCCGGACGCTGATCACCCGCGACTTCGCCGCCGCGTTCGAGCAGGTGGACGTGCTGGTGTCGCCGACGACGCCGACCACGGCGTTCGAGATCGGTGAGCGCACCGAGGATCCGCTGGCGATGTACCTCGCCGACCTGTGCACCATCCCGTCGAACCTGGCGGGCAACGCCGCCATGAGCGTCCCCAGCGGACTGTCCGATGAGGACGATCTTCCGGTGGGGCTGCAGATCATGGCCCCGGCGCTGGCCGACGACCGGCTTTACCGTGTCGGCGCGGCCTACGAGACCGCCCGCGACGCCGCCCAGGGCGGCCCGCTGCTCGACCGTGTCCCCGCTCTGGAGGTGGCGTGATGAACTCGAAGCTCAAGGCAGTGTTCCAGCTCGCGTCGGTGATTTCGGCGGCCTTCGGGCTGCGCGCGAGCCTGCGCGACGCGAAGGCGAACAACGACCGGCTCGCGATGGCCGACTCGATCATCACCGCGCTGGGCCTGATCACAGGCACCGCGCTGGCGATCCGCACCCTGCGCAAGGGGGATGACGGCAAGTGACCGCGGTCGCCGAGATCATGGACTACGACGAGGTCCTGGAGCGGTTCGACCCCGTTCTCGGCCTCGAGGTGCACGTGGAGCTGTCCACGGCCACCAAGATGTTCTGCGGGTGCGCCAACGAGTTCGGCGCCGAGCCGAACACGCAGGTGTGCCCGGTGTGCCTGGGCTTGCCCGGGGCGCTGCCGGTCGTCAACGGCAAGGCGGTGGAGTCGGCGATCCGCATCGGGCTGGCGCTGAACTGCCAGGTCGCCGAGTGGTGCCGGTTCGCGCGGAAGAACTACTTCTACCCGGACCAGCCGAAGAACTTCCAGACCTCGCAGTACGACGAGCCGATCGTCTTCGACGGTCACCTCGACGTGGTGCTCGACGACGGCGAGACGTTCCGCGTCGACATCGAGCGGGCGCACATGGAAGAGGACACCGGCAAGTCGCTGCACGTCGGCGGGGCCACCGGCCGCATCCACGGCGCCGAGCACTCGCTGCTCGACTACAACCGGGCGGGCGTGCCGCTGGTGGAGATCGTCACCAAGCCGATCGTCGGCGCCGGTGAGCGTGCTCCCGAGGTGGCTCGGGCGTACGTGGCGGCGCTGCGGGATCTGCTGCGGTCGCTGGACGTGTCGGACGTGCGGATGGACCAGGGCTCGCTGCGCTGCGACGCGAACGTGTCGCTGATGCCGAAGGGCACGAGCGAGTTCGGCACCCGCACCGAGACGAAGAACGTGAACTCGCTGCGCAGCGTGGAGCGCGCGGTGCGCTTCGAGATGCGCAGGCACGCGGCGGTGCTGACCTCCGGCGGCGAGATCCGCCAGGAGACCCGGCACTTCGACGAGTCGAGCGCGACGACCTCGGCGGGCCGCAAGAAGGAGACCTCCGAGGACTACCGGTACTTCCCGGAGCCGGACCTGGTGCCGATCGCGCCGTCCCGCGAGTGGGTCGAGGAGCTGTCCAAGACGCTGCCCGAACTGCCGTGGGAGCGCCGCAAGCGCATCCAGGACGAGTGGAAGCTCTCCGACGAGGAGCTGCGCGACCTGGTCAACGCCGGGGCGCTCGACCTCGTCGCGTCCACTGTGGACGCCGGTGCGCCCGCGGCGGAGGCGCGTTCCTGGTGGGTCGCCTACCTGTCGCAGCAGGCCAACACGCGCGGCGTGGAACTCACCGAACTGGCCATCACGCCCGCGCAGCTGGCACGGGTCATCGCGCTGGTCAGCGAGGGCAAGCTGACGAACAAGCTGGCCCGCCAGGTCGTCGACGGCGTGCTCGACGGCCAGGGCGAACCCGACGAGGTCGTCGCCGCGCAGGGCCTGGAGGTCGTCTCGGACGACTCCGCGCTGCAGGCCGCGATCGACGAGGCGCTGGCCGCGCAGCCGGACGTGGCGGACAAGATCCGCGGCGGCAAGGTGCAGGCCGCCGGCGCGGTCGTCGGCGCGGTC
The DNA here is from genome assembly GCF_022828475.1 of Saccharopolyspora gloriosae. Classification (GTDB taxonomy): domain Bacteria; phylum Actinomycetota; class Actinomycetes; order Mycobacteriales; family Pseudonocardiaceae; genus Saccharopolyspora_C; species Saccharopolyspora_C gloriosae_A. The sequence continues at coordinate 1,201,818 of NZ_CP059557.1, forward strand.
ATGAAGGCCACCGGCGGCAAGGCCGACGCGAAGCGGGTCCGCGAGCTCATCCTCGCCGCCTGCGGCCAGTGACCCGGCTCGGCTGATCGGACCTCCCGTCCCGTTCGCGGGGCGGGAGGTCTTCGCATTTCCGGTCCGCCGAGCCTCCGGAGCGGTGTCGTCGGCGGTCCCCGCCGGACGCGTGCTGGAACGAGCCTGGGAGTCGCCGTCGTGGCGGGTTCGATGCGAGCGTGGCTGACCGCCCCCGGCGAACGCTGGGAGCTCACCGAACGGCCGATCCCCGAGCTGGGGCCGGGCGACGTGCTCGTCCGAGTGCAGGCGGGGGCGGTGAACCGCGCGGACCTCGATGAGGCCGACGGCGCCTACCGGCCTCGGGACGCCGGAACGCACCGCCACCTCGCGGGCTCCGACTTGACCGGCGAAGTCGTCGGAACCGGATCCGACGTGACGGACGTGCGCATCGGCGACCGCGTCCTGGCCATGGCGGAAGGTGCCCTCGCCGAGTACGTGGCGCTGGACCACCGGCTCGCCATCCCCGTGCCCGACCGCCTCACACCCGAGCGGGCCGCGGCCCTGCCGTCCGCGTTGATGACCGAGTACGACGCGCTGATCCGGCAGGGAGGTCTGCTGCCCGGCTGGTCCGTGCTGATCACGGCCGGTACTTCCGGGGTGGGGTTGGTCGGCGCCGAGATCGCCCGATGGGCCGGGGCGGGAACGGTCGCGGTCACCACGACGCGCGCGCAGGCGCCGCCGGAACCGGCCGACCGCGGCCTGCGGGTGATCACCGGCGGGGTCGGGGGGTTGCGCGACGCTCGCGAGGACGGCCCTTCCCTCGTGGTGGAGGCACGGGAAAAAGCAGCGAGGAAGCCACTGAGGTCCCGTCACCCGGACACATCCGGAGACCCCGAGACGGGTCAGTCAGGGGTGCCGTACTCGCCGAACCAGTGGGCCAGGCGGCCACGGCGGCTCACCGCGCGCAGCCGGTTCTCGGTGGCGGTGCGCGCCCGCGCAGTCGTCATGATCAGCAGCTCGTCGCCGGTGGTCAGGCGGGTGGCGGGTTCGGGAACGAAGGACCGGCCCGCCCGGATGATCAAGGTGATCGCGCTCGGCTCCGGCAACCGCAGCTCCCGCAGCGTCACGTAGTGCAGCTGGGAACCCGCGGGCACCGAGACGGTGAGCAGTTCCGCGTCGAGCACGTCCAGCGGAGCCACCTCCACCTGGATCTCGCGCGCCGCGTCGGCCCGGACCAGCCCCAGCCGGCGCGCGAACCGCAGCAGACCCGGACCCTGCACCAAGGTGAATGCCGCGACCAGCACGAAGACCACGTTCAGCACCCGGTCGCTGCCCGCGACGCCCGCCACCACCGGGAAAGTCGCCAGCACGATCGGTACCGCGCCGCGCAACCCCGCCCAGGACACGAACGCCTGCTCCCGCCACGGCAACCGGAACGGCGCCAACGCCACCAGAACCGACACCGGTCGCGCCACCAGCAGCAACACCAGCCCCACCACCAGCGCGGGCACCACCTCCGGCAGCAGCTCGTGCGGCGTGATCAGCAAGCCCAGCAGCACGAACAGGCCGATCTGCGCCAGCCACCCGAGGCCCTCGGCGAACGAACGCAGCGAAGCCCGGTGCGGCAACCCCGAATTCGCCAGCACCAGACCGGACACGAACGCGGCGAGGAACCCGGAAGCGCCCACCGAGCCCGCGGCGGCGAACGCGACCACGCCGAGCCCGAACATCGCCAGCGGGTACAGGCCCGACGCGGGAAGCGTGATCCGGTGCAGGACCCGCGCCCCGGCCCAGCCCAGCACCGAGCCGATCACAGCGCCCACCACCAGCTGGTACAGCACGTTCCCGGCCACCTCCAGCGGGTGGACCTCCAGCGGGATCGTGCTGAACAGCAGCACGAGGATCACGGTGGGGGCGTCGTTGAACCCGGACTCGGCCTCCAACATTCCCGACACGCGTCGCGGCAGGGGCAGCGTGCGCAACACCGAGAACACCGCGGCAGCGTCAGTGGAGGACACGATCGCGCCGAGCAGCAGTGCCGCCTGCCAGTTCATGCCGATGAGCAAATGCGCGCCCGCCGCCGTGATGGCGACGCTGACCGCGACCCCGACGGTGGCGAGCAACGCGCTGGGCGTCAGCAACGGGCGCACATCGGACCAGCGGGTGGTGAGTCCGCCTTCGACGAGGATCAACGCCAACGCGGCGGTGCCGAGGTTCTGCGCGAGCTGCGCGTCGTCGAAGTGCAGCCCGAGCCCGTCCTCGCCGATCACCAGCCCCAGCGCCAGGAACAGCAGCAACGCGGGCAGGCCGAAGCGCGCCGCCGCGCGCGTGGCGACGATGCCCGCCAACAGCACGAGACCGCCCGCCAGCAGCGTCGTGTACAGCTGCGGCAAACTCATCGCTTCCCCGTCTCGGCCACCGGCGAGTCGCCGCGCTCCGGCCCGACGATCCGTCCTGAGTGGACCACGACCGGGCTTGACTTGTTGGTCGTGCCGCGGGTTCCACGGGTCTTTTTGCTTTGGGGGCGGGTGGCGGAACCTCAGCTGTCTTCTCGCTGCGGGATCTTTTTCCCTAGTGGCTCCGCCACGAGGGAAAAAGCTGTCCTCGCGAGAAGACAGCTGAGAACCCGCGGGTGGTCGGTTTTTTGACGTGGGCTATGCGCTGGCGCGCATGCAGGCACGGCTTCGCCGTAAGGCACGGCCTTCGGGGGCGAGGCAGGTGTGGCTTCGCCGCCCTTTGTGGGGTTCGTGGCCCGAGTGGACGGCTTGGTCGTTGGGAAGATCGGTGTGTCGCGGTGTTCGGGGAACCGCTGTGATCAGTCCTTGCCGCTTTCGCCCGATGGGGGTTCGATGCGGATCGCGCGGTCGTCGCTGGGGACGGGGGCGCCACCGGACTTGTTCGCGGTTCCCAGCCACAGCTGGCCGTCGGGGCCGCTGGCGGCAGCGGAGAAACGTCCGTAGGTGCGTTCCATGACCTTGGACGGTTGGCCGGTGAACGTGCCGTCCGGGCCGGGGTTGAGCGTGTACAGCGCCGCCGCGTCCGTCAACGCCACGACGACCGAGTTGGGGCCTGCCGCGCAACCGGACACTCCGGGCCGGTCCGGCCAGCTCCACGCCGGTGCACCCAGCTCCGCGCCGAACTCCAGCCGGTGCAGCGAATCCCGGGAATCGGCGCGGTCGGTGAGCCAGTAGCCGCCGGTGTTGATCGCCCCGCACAACCCGCCGGGATCCGACACCCCGGAGGCCACCACTCGCGAAGCCGGGTCGGGATTGCCCGCCGCCGCGGCGCCGAACCCGTCGATGCGCAGCACCTTTCCCGCCAATGACGCGGGATCGGTCGCGTTCGACCGGTCACCCGCGTCGCCGGTGGCGACCAGCAGCGCACCCCGGCCGTCGTCGAGCAGCGCGCCGGAGTTGCCGGAGCCGCCCTTCGGGATGCCGGCTAGGACCGGTTTCGGGGTGTCTTTCGGCGCCACCCGCAACACCTGGTTCTCGCCGTCCACGCTCGCGTAGGCGTAGATCAATTCGTCTTCCTGGTAGCTCGGCGACAGCGCGAGCCCGGTGAGCCCGCCGCCCGCCGACGAGTCGACCGGCACCCGGGCGATCTCGACCGGTTCGGCGTCCTGCTGCACCCGCAGGATCCGGCCGGTGGCGCGTTCGCCCACCAACGCTCCCTTCCCGTCCGGCAGCACGGTGATCGCGCCCACCGGGTCGAGGCAGGTCGCGACCACTGCCGGGTCCGGGTCGACGCAACCGGCGGGCACCGGCGGAGGCTGTTCGCTCGGCCGGCCGGGCGGAGGTGGGGGAGGCGCGGGTTGCTCGATGGACGGCTGCGGCCCGGCCTGCGGTTCCAGCGAAGGCTGGTCCTGCCAGGCGTTCGGATGCTCGTTCGGGAACTGGGCGCAGCCGCCGACCGCGAAGGCGCCCACGGCCAGCAGCACTCCCGCCGCTCGCGCGCGAGGACGGCGACCGGGGCGGAAGGTGCGCGGGGAGGCTGCCACGAGGTCCGAGGGTATCCGTCCGGTCGTGAACACACGGTGAGCACCCGAACTCGGCGGCACGGGCACGGCCCCGTCATCTCACCCGGTGGAAGCCGCACCCCGTGCGGTGCCGGGCCGGGCGGTCGCGCGGTGGCGACCGAATGCAGCAATTCCGGATGACCCCTCGGAGGTGCGCTGAGAGCGAGATGTGGCGACGCACGGTGTCGGCTCGGTGATTCCGCGTGTTCTCAGTCGACGATCTTACTGTCGTCGCCTGCGGAAACCAGGAATTCAAGGAACGTTAGCGAACCCGCCGGACCATTCTGCCGGATGCCGGAACACTGGGATCTCAGGCAATTACGTCTGGAAAAGCTTCACCCGAAAGGGTCGCTTCAGCCGTACGTGATGCCTTAACCTTCAGCGCCGTGAGCATTCACGACGATCGCCCGAGCGGCGCGGGCGGAAACGGCGACCGCGCGCAACGTGGCGGAAAAATGTCCGCCGACGGGCCTACGGGAACTCAGGGCCTCGGCGTTCGGGACTACGACTACTACGACGATGCCGCCTACGGCGATGACGAGGCGACCTCGGTGGTCGATCGCCGGGACGACTTCTACGAAGAATCGGACACGCGGAAACCATTCGGCTGGAACGCCGGAGCCGACCTCGGGCTCTTGGCGTTGCGTCTGGTGATCGGCGGGATCTTCGCCGCCCACGGTGCGCAGAAACTGTTCGGCGTGCTCGGCGGCACCGGCCCGGAGGCCTTCGCGCAATCCCTGGCGAAGTCCGGGTTCGAGCAGAGCGCGGTGCTGTCGTTGGTCACCGGCGGAACCGAGCTCGGCGCGGGCGCGCTGCTGGTGCTCGGCCTGTTCACCCCGCTGGCGGCCGCAGGCATCGTCGGTGTGATGGCCAGCGCCATCGTGTCGATGAAGCTGCCCGGCCCGTTCTTCGACCAGGAAGGCGGCTACGAGTACCTCGTGGTGCTGATCGCCGCCGCGCTGTGCCTGATGTTCGCGGGTCCCGGACGGGTCGCGTTGGACAACGGCCGTTCCTGGTTCCGGCACCCGCTGGTCAGCGGATTCATCAGCCTGGTGATCGCGGCGGGTTCCTCGGCCGCGGTGCTGATCCTGCTGCGTTCCTGATATCCGGCGGCCTGCTCCGACGGTTCGTTCCGGCGGGCGGCGCCGCACGATCCCCGATATGAAACCGGCCGGGTTCCACGTGGAACCCGGCCGGTTTTCTCGTCATCCGGTCATTTCGACACGTCGCGGACCGCGCCGTGCGAAGCCGACGTGGCCAGCCGCGCGTAGGCCCGCAGCGCGCCGGTCACCGGGCGCCGCCGGGACACCGGCTGCCACGGGTGCTCGGCGGCGTCCATCTTCGCGCGCCGCTCCGCCAGCACGTCGTCGTCGACGAGCAGCTGCAGGGCGCGTTCGCGGACGTCGATGAGGATCTGGTCGCCGTCCTGCACCAGGCCGATCACGCCGCCGTTCGCCGCCTCCGGCGAGATGTGCCCGATGGACAGCCCGGAGGAACCGCCGGAGAACCGGCCGTCGGTGATCAGCGCGCACTTCTTGCCCAGCCCGGAGCCCTTCAGGAACGCCGTCGGGTGCAGCATCTCCTGCATTCCGGGGCCGCCCGCGGGACCTTCGTAGCGGATCACCAGCACGTCGCCGGGCTCGATCTGCTTCTGCAGGATCGCGGCCACGGCCTGTTCCTGGCTCTCCAGCACCCGCGCGGGACCCTGGAAGTGCCAGAGCTCCTCCTCGACACCTGCGGTCTTCACGACCGCGCCGTCCTCGGCGAGGTTGCCGCGCAGCACCGCCAGCCCGCCGTCGGCGGTGTAGGCGTGCTCGAAGTCGCGGATGCAGCCGTCCGCCGCATCGGTGTCCAGCGAGGACCAGACGTTCTCGGTGGAGAACGCCTGCGTGGTGCGCACTCCGCCGGGGGCGGCGTGGAACAGGTCGAGCGCCTGCTGCGAGGGCGACTCGCCGCGCACGTCCCAGCTCGACAGCCACTCCGTGAGGCTCCCGCTGTGCACCGAGGACACGTCGCGGTGCAGCAGTCCGGCGCGATCCAGCTCACCCATGATCGCTGAGATGCCGCCCGCCCGGTGCACGTCCTCCATGTGGTAATCGGAGTTCGGCGCGACCTTCGACAGGCACGGCACCTGGCGGCTGATCCGCTCGATGTCCTCCAGCTCGAAGTCGATCTCGCCTTCGCGCGCGGCGGCCAGCGTGTGCAGCACGGTGTTCGTCGAGCCGCCCATCGCCATGTCCAGCGCCATCGCGTTCTCGAAGGCCTTCTTGTTCGCCACCGAACGCGGCAGGACCGAGTCGTCGTCCTCCTGGTACCAGCGCTTGGAGATGCGCACGACGGTGCGTCCGGCGTCCTCGAACAGCTCGCGGCGCAGGGCGTGGGTGGCCAGCGTCGAACCGTTGCCAGGCAGCGCGAGGCCCAGCGCCTCGGTGAGGCAGTTCATCGAGTTCGCGGTGAACATGCCCGAACACGAACCGCAGGTCGGGCAGGCGGAGCGTTCGACCTCGCTGAGCCCGTCCTCGTCCACGGCGGCGTTCGCCGAAGCGGAGATCGTGGTGATCAGGTCGGTCGGCGCCTGCGCGACGCCCTCCACGACCACGGCCTTTCCTGCCTCCATCGGCCCGCCGGAGACGAACACCGTCGGCACGTTGAGCCGCATCGCGGCGTTGAGCATGCCCGGAGTGATCTTGTCGCAGTTCGAGATGCACACCAGCGCGTCCGCCTGGTGGGCGTTGACCATGTACTCCACCGAGTCGGCGATCAGTTCGCGCGAGGGCAGCGAGTAGAGCATTCCGCTGTGGCCCATGGCGATGCCGTCGTCCACCGCGATCGTGTGGAACTCCCGCGGCACGCCGCCTTCTTCGCGGATCTTCTCGGCCACCACGTCCCCGAGGTCGCGGAGGTGCACGTGACCGGGCACGAACTGGGTGTAGGAGTTGGCGATGGCCACGATCGGCTTGCCGAAGTCGTCGTCGGTCATGCCGGTGGCACGCCACAACGACCGGGCGCCTGCGGCGTTCCGTCCGTGCGTGGTGGTGCGGGAGCGCAACTGGGGCATGGTCCTTCTCGGTTTCTCACAGAGTTCGCGTCATAGCGGCGAAAGACGCCCACCTTGTGGGTGGGGGCGAACAGCGGTGACCACGACGCTACTCCTGCACTGCGACGTCCGGTCCGACCGGTTCTGGCTCACCGGGCGTTCGTGACGCACGCCTCGCACGGCGCCGCGCCGACGGCGCACACCGGCCCGCGAGCCCGTTCCCGCACGGTCACGATGCGGATGATTTCCGTGATTTCGCGAGAAAACGAGCCACCCGAACAGGGTGATCTCCGCGCCTCAGTCCCACCTGAACCGGACTGATCAGCCAGAACGGTTGCCCACCGGGCTGTCCGAACGTCAGGTGCCGTCGATCTTTCGCGGTCGGGAGCTAGGCGGGATTCGTGCCGGTCTCGGGCGTCTCGGACGTTGTCCGGTCGTTCTCGGGCCGGTCCGGTTCTTCCGCGTCGGTCGGCTGTTGCGGGGTGGTCGCCGCTGCGTCTTCCTGCGGCGGTTCGGCGCTCGGGTCCGGGAGTCGGCCGCCGCTGAGCTCGGCGAGCCGGGCCAGGTCGCGCACCCGGATCGCGGGGAGCACGACCTCCTTGCCGGAAGTGAGCACCGCCCGCACCCAGCGGTTCTCGTTCAACCGCACCGAGGAGAGCTCGTCCCAGCCGAACCGGGTGGTGCCGATCAGGCCGCGGGTGGTGACGTGCTCGGCCGTCACCACGGTCCGCGGACGCGTGATCACGTACGCCAGCGCCAGCGGAATCAGGTACGAGGGCAGCAGCAGCGGGAACGGCTGCGCGAACGCGATCGGCGTCACGCAGATCGCCACCGTCATGACCGCCAGCAGCGAGGTTCGGGTGAGCTGGAACGTCAACGAGTTCGGCAGGGACTTCGCGCGCCCGGCGCTGGACTTGTCCGCGGCCGGGGCGGCGGGAGTCTCGGCGGTGTTCGGCGCGGAAGCCGTCGCCTCGGCCGTTTCCGCCGCGTCGGCCCGGGTTTCTTCGGGCAGGTCCGAGGCGTCTCGGGTCGCCGTGCCGGTCGTGCCGTGCTCCTCGGACTTGCTCACTTCGCGGGTCCCCTCTGCCTCTGCGCGTTCCGAGTCCGCCGCATCCGGGGCGCCGGGTTCCGCCGGGGCGGAGTCGGTGCCGGAGCGGCCGGTCTCCTGCTCGGCGTCGTTCTCGCCGGGCCGTTCCGATGCCGCTGGGGACTCGCTCACCCCTCGATGCTCTCACCCGTGCGCACACCGCCCGCAGAGTCCCGGACGCTCACCGCCCCGCGGCCGGTTTCCACCGTGACGGTCGGTCGCGCCGCTGCTGCGCGCGGGCATTTCCGCCCGGTGGCCTCCTGGTCTCGGCGGTTCCGGGGTCGCCGGTGGCCACTCGTCGTGGATCGAAGCGACGTACGCCACATCGGACTCGGCCGAATGCGAACTCGATACCTGTGAGCAGCGAAAACGAGCTCTGGATTCGACGTGTCGAGCCACCTTCGCGTCCACCATGCGGGAACCGCGTCCCGCATGGTTTGACCTCGTGGTGTCACTGCCGTTAACGTCCTCGCCATGCTGCGACTGCACGACATTCTCGTACTTCCCCGGCGCGTCTACGCCTGAGGAAGCTCCGCAGCGTCGACGCGCCAACCCTCGTACGGTCCCTATTGGTCCGACGGGGGTTTTTTCGTGCCCAACTCACCGACCACCACCGTTCGGACAGAGGCGAACTCGATGACCAGCGCCCACACCAGGCAGAGCCCGGTCCCGGCACCGCCGCCGGGACACCGTTCCAAGCCAGCACCGCCCAGCGACGCCCCAGTGCAGGTCACGGGCGCGCAGTCGCTCGTCCGGTCGTTGGAGTCCGTCGGCGCCGAGATCGTCTTCGGTATTCCCGGCGGCACCATCCTGCCTGCCTACGACCCGCTGCTGGACTCCACGAACGTCCGGCACGTCCTCGTTCGCCACGAACAGGGCGCCGGGCACGCGGCCACCGGATACGCCCAGGCCACCGGGAAGGTCGGTGTGTGCATGGCGACCTCCGGTCCCGGCGCGACGAACCTGGTCACGGCGTTGGCCGACGCGCAGATGGACTCGGTGCCGATCGTCGCGATCACCGGTCAGCAGGCCACCAACCTGATCGGCACCGACGCCTTCCAGGAAGCCGACATCTGCGGCATCACGCTGCCGATCACCAAGCACAACTTCCTGGTCACCAAGGCCGAGGACATCCCGCGCACCATCGCCGAGGCGTTCTACATCGCCGCCTCCGGACGTCCCGGCCCGGTGCTGGTGGACATCCCGAAGGACGTCCAGCAGACCGCGACCTCGTTCTCCTGGCCGCCGGAGATGAAGCTGCCCGGCTACCGCCCCACCAGCAAGCCGCACGGCAAGCAGGTGCGCGAAGCCGCGAAGCTGATCACCGCGGCGCAGCGGCCGGTGCTCTACGTCGGTGGTGGCGTGCTCAAGGCCGAAGCGACCGAGCAGCTGCGCAAGCTCGCCGAGGCCACGAACATCCCCGTCGTCACGACCCTGATGGCGCGCGGCGCGTTCCCCGACTCGCACCCGCTGAACCTGGGCATGCCCGGCATGCACGGCAAGGTCGCCGCCGTCGCCGCGATGCAGCGTTCCGACCTGCTGATCACGCTCGGCGCCCGGTTCGACGACCGGGTCACCGGCCAGCTGTCCTCGTTCGCACCGGACGCGAAGGTCGTGCACGCCGACATCGACCCGGCGGAGATCTCCAAGAACCGCAACGCGGACGTGCCGATCGTCGGTGACTGCAAAGAGGTCATCACCGAGCTCATCGACGCCGTCGCCACCGCCACCGGCGAGAGCGGCACCGCCGACCTGGGGCCGTGGTGGACGCAGCTGAGCACCTGGCGCGACACGTTCCCGCTGGGCTACGAGTGGCCCGCGGACGGCAGCCTCGCTCCGGAGTACGTCATCGAACGGCTCGGCGCGCTCGCCGGTCCGGAAGCCGTGTACGCGGCGGGCGTCGGCCAGCACCAGATGTGGGCGGCCCAGTTCGTCAGCTACGAGAAGCCGCGGACCTGGCTCAACTCCGGCGGTCTCGGGACCATGGGCTATGCGGTTCCGGCCGCGATGGGCGCCAAGGCCGGGGTGCCGGACGCGCAGGTCTGGGCCATCGACGGCGACGGTTGCTTCCAGATGACCAATCAGGAACTCGCCACCTGCGCCATCGAGGAACTGCCGATCAAGGTCGCCGTCATCAACAACGGCAACCTCGGTATGGTCCGGCAGTGGCAGAGCCTGTTCTACGCCGAGCGCTACTCACACAGTGACCTCGGTACCCACAAGCACCGCATCCCCGACTTCAAACTGCTCGCCGAGGCGCTCGGCTGCGCGGGCCTGCGGTGCGAGTCCCGCGAGGACGTCGACAGCGTCATCCAGCGGGCGATGGAGATCAACGACCGACCCGTCGTGATCGACTTCGTGGTGGGCAAGGACTCCCAGGTGTGGCCGATGGTGGCCGCGGGCACCGGCAACGACGAGATCATGGCGGCGCGCGGAATCCGCCCGCTGTTCGACGAGGACGAGGGGTGACCGCTCCTATGAGCCGACACACGCTGAGCGTGCTGGTGGAGAACGTGCCGGGTGCGCTCGCCCGCGTCTCGGGACTGTTCTCGCGCCGCAGCTTCAACATCGAGTCACTGGCCGTCGGGCCGACCGAGCACCCGGAGATCTCCCGGATGACGATCGTGGTCGCGGTCAGCGATCAGCCCCTCGAACAGGTCACCAAGCAGCTCAACAAATTGGTCAACGTGATCAAGATCGTGGAGCTGGAGCCGGAGGTCGCGGTGCAGCGCGAACTGCTGCTGGTGAAGGTCCGCGCGGACGCTTCGGTGCGCAGCCAGGTCCTGGAGACCGTGCAGCTGTTCCGGGCCAAGGTCGTCGACGTCTCCCCGGAGGCGCTGACCGTCGAGGCCACCGGCGACGGCGAAAAGCTCAACGCGCTGCTGCGCATGCTGGAGCCCTACGGTATCCGGGAGATGGTGCAGTCGGGGTCGATCGCCATCGGCCGCGGCCCCCGCTCCATCACCGCCACCGCGGTCCGCTGATCCGAAGCCTGGCAGCGCCGCCGGGAGAACCGATCAGAGCCGCGGCCGGACGCGCGCGATCTGCCGTCGGCGGGAAGTACCGGGCGGGCACTGCCGGGAAGACAATCGAACAAGTCCCGAAAGGAACACGGAAACCATCATGGCAACTGAGATCTTCTACGACGCCGACGCCGACCTGAGCATCGTCCAGGGCCGCAAGGTCGCGATCATCGGCTACGGCAGCCAGGGCCACGCGCACGCGCTGAGCCTGCGCGACTCCGGTGTGGACGTGCGCATCGGCCTGCCGGAGTCGTCGAAGTCCCGCGCCAAGGCCGAAGAAGAGGGCCTGCGGGTGCTCACCCCGGCCGAGGCCTCCGCCGAAGCCGACCTGATCATGATCCTGGCGCCGGACACCAAGCAGCGCGAGATCTACGCCAACGACGTCGCCCCGAACCTCAAGGGCGGCGACGCGATCTTCTTCGGGCACGGCTTCAACATCCGCTACGGCCTGATCCAGCCGCCGTCGGACGTCGACGTGGCGATGGTCGCCCCCAAGGGGCCCGGCCACCTGGTGCGTCGTCAGTTCGTCGACGGCAAGGGCGTGCCGTGTCTGATCGCCATCGAGCAGGACTCCTCCGGCAGCGCGCAGGCGCTGGCGCTGTCCTACGCCGCGGGCATCGGCGGCGCGCGGGCCGGCGTCATCAAGACGACCTTCAAGGAAGAGACCGAGACCGACCTGTTCGGCGAGCAGGCCGTGCTCTGCGGTGGCGCCAGCGCGCTGGTGCAGACCGGGTTCGAGGTCCTCGTCGAGGCCGGCTACCAGCCCGAGATCGCCTACTTCGAGGTGCTGCACGAGCTGAAGCTGATCGTGGACCTGATGTGGGAGGGCGGCATCGCCGGGCAGCGCTACTCCTGCTCCGACACCGCCGAGTACGGCGACCTCACCCGTGGCCCGCGCGTCGTCGACGCGCACGTCAAGGAGTCCATGCAGAAGATCCTGGGCGAGATCCAGGACGGCACCTTCGCGAAGGAATGGGTCGCCGAGGACGAGGCGGGCCGCCCGAACTTCAACAAGCTCCAGCAGGCGGGCAACGACCACCAGATCGAAGAGGTCGGCAAGAAGCTGCGCGCGCTGATGTCCTGGACCGGCAAGTGATCATCCACGACTGATGACTCCCCGGCGCCGCCTGACCGGTGACGCCGCGGTGATCAAGGCCCGGCGATCCCCACAAGGGATCCCCGGGCCTTTGTCGTGCGCACCAGGTGAATGCTCGGCCACACCGGTCGACGGGGCCGTTCACCCCCGGTGGAGTCAATATCGCCTTTGACCAAGAGGAGCAGGCGACGGAGGCATCTCACCTCTGAGGTGATCGGCGGGGAGGGCGGCCTTCGCCGTAGAGCTCGGTGAGGAGGGCTACTGCGGCTGAGGTGGCGGGGTGGGGGTCGTGGCGGCGCCAGATGAGGCGGACGGGCACCGGGGCGGCGTCGCGGACCGGGCGGTAGACGATGCCGTCGCGGCGGTACTGGGTGATGGTGCTCTGCGGCGTGATGCCGACGCAGCGGCCGGTGGAGATCGCGGCCAGCCAGTCGTCGATCTCGTGGGTGTACTCCAGCTCCGGGCGATCGTCGGGCGGCCACAGGTCCGCGGTGGTGGTGCCGGTGCGGCGATCGACGATGAGCACGCGCCGCCGGATCTCGTCCAGCGTCAGGGAACGGCGCCGCGCCCACGGATCATCGGCGGCCAGCGCGCAGTAGCGGCGCTCGTGCCCGACGGTCGCGTGGGCGTAGCGGTCGGCGTCGATGCCGACGCGCACCACGGCCAGATCGCACGCGCCCTCGGCGAGACCACCGGTCTGCGTGTTGGTGCGGACCAGCAGGAGCTCGACCTCGGGATGGCGTTGCGCCCAGCGGCGCTGGAACTCACTGGTGTGCGTGCCCATCGCCGACCAGGCGTGGCCGATGCGCAGCCGAGTGTGGCCGGTGGTGGCCTCGCGGACCAGATCGTCGACCTCCGCGAGCAGGTGCCGGGCGCGGGCGAGGACCTGCACGCCCGCCGTGGTCGGAGTGCAGGTGCGGCTCGTGCGGTGCAGCAATCGCACGCCGAGCGCCCGCTCCAGCGACAGCAGCGTGCGCGAGATCGCCGCCTGCGAGACGCCGAGCTCGATTGCGGCGTCGGTGAACGTGCCGGTGTCCACGATCGCGACCAGGCAGCGCAGATACCGCAGCTCCACATCCCCGACTCCAGCGTATGGGTGGAGCCGTCGACGCATTTTGCACGGCGGACGATGCCGCCGATTCTCGAGACCATGACGACGCGAGTGCGGCATCCGGGAATTCCCGGCGCCGAACGGGGAAGCGCTGGACGGGGAGCTGCCGAGCCGGAATTCCACGGATCGGGCAGCGGCGAGCAAGCCACTTCCGAACAGGGATCTTCGGGAACAGGACCCGCTGGATCCGGGACCGATGCCGGTACCGGCCGGGCCGCGGGGATGGCGCTGATGTTGGGCGACGGATTGTCCAACCAGCTCGGCGCCGCGACCGGTGCGCTCGCGTTCCCCGTGATCGGCCCGGCGGGCGTCGTGGCGGTGCGGCAGTGGGTCGCGGGCGTCGTGCTGCTGCTGGCCGGACGTCCCCGGTTCCGCTCGTTCACCGCCCGCCAGTGGTGGCCCGTGCTGGGCCTGGCCGGGGTGTTCGCCACGATGAACCTGTCGCTCTACACCGCGATCGACCACATCGGCTTGGGGCTCGCGGTCACGCTGGAGTTCCTCGGCCCGCTGGCGGTGGCGCTGATCGCCTCCCGGCGGATGCTCGACCTCGGCTGCGCGCTCGCCGCGGCGGCGGCCGTCGTGGTGCTCGTCCGGCCGCAGCCGAGCACCGACTACCCGGGCATCGCGCTGGCGCTGCTGGCCGCGGTGTGCTGGGGCTGCTACATCCTGCTCAACCGCACCGTGGGGCGGCGGGTGCCCGGTCTGCAGGGCTCGGCCGCCGCGGCCGCGGTGAGCGCGGTGGCGTACCTGCCGATCGGCGTCCTGGTGCTCGCGCAGCATCCGCCGACCGCGGCCGCGCTCTGCTTCGCCGTCATCGCGGGAGTGCTGTCGTCGGTCGTGCCGTTCCTGGCCGATCTGCTCGCGCTGCGCCGCGTCCCCGCGCAGTTCTTCGGGGTGTTCATGAGCGTCAACCCGGTGCTGGCCGCCCTGGTCGGAGCCGTGGTGCTGGGGCAGCGGCCGGGCTGGCCGGAGTGGGCCGCGATCGTGGTCATCGTCGCCGCGAACGCCACCGCGACGCTGGCATCGCCGCGACGCACTTCCTGCGCGGAGGCGGGTTCCCGGCCGCTGAGCAGCGAGGGGTGAACGCGCATCGGCCCCGGCCACCCGATCACGTGATCGAAGAGATCGCGCCGACGGCGGTAGGGTGCGCGGCGTGAGCGAAGAGACCAGTACGACAGTGGACGAACCGGTGGACGACAAGGCGCACATCCGGCACAAGCTGGACTTCACCGACGCGGAATGGATCACCAGCACCGAGGACGACGACGAACCGGGCGTGGAGATCGCCTTCGTCGACGGTTACATCGGCATGCGCAACGGTGCCGAACCCGAAGGCCCGGTCCTCGTTTTCACTCCCGAGGAATGGGACGCTTTCGTCGCCGGAGCCAAGGACGGCGAGTTCGACGAGCCGTGATCATTCTCCGCGCAATCAAGCGGCTGAGCTGCTAGAACACCTTCTTCTTTTGATCCGGCCGAACGCCGCCGCACACGCCCCCGGACGGCATGGAATGAGATTGGGATGCGTCACACCCTTGTGAACGAGTTCTCAATCTCCCGTTAAACTGCCTGACCGTCCGGGTACAACGCCGTGCCCAGCTACGACCGTGATCCCTCTCAATGGAGCGCGCCCGTGACCAATCGTCCTGTCGTCCTGATCGCCGAGAAGCTGGCCCCCTCCGTGCTCGAAGCGCTCGGAGATGAGGTCGAGATCCGCCACGTCGACGGCACGGACCGGCCGGCCCTGCTCGCTGCCGTCGCCGACGCCGACGCACTGCTGGTCCGCTCCGCGACCAAGGTCGACGCCGAGGTCCTGTCCGCCACGAGCAAGCTCAAGGTCGTCGCCCGCGCCGGCGTGGGCCTGGACAACGTCGAGGTGCCCGCCGCCACCGAGCGCGGCGTGATGGTGGTCAACGCCCCCACCTCCAACATCGTCTCCGCCGCCGAGCACGCGCTGGCGCTGCTGCTGTCGGTGGCCCGCAATGTGTCCGCCGCGGACGCGAGCCTGAAGGCGGGGGAGTGGAAGCGCAGCTCCTACAGCGGCGTCGAGCTCAACGGCAAGACCGTCGGCGTCGTCGGCCTCGGCAAGATCGGGCAGCTGTTCGCGCAGCGCATCGCCGCCTTCGGCACCAAGCTCATCGCCTACGACCCCTACGTGTCCGCCTCGCGCGCCGCGCAGCTGGGCATTGAACTGGTGAGCCTGGAGGACCTGCTGGCGCGGGCCGACGCGCTCTCCATCCACCTGCCGAAGACGGCCGAGACGCTGGGCCTGATCGGTGCGGAGGAGCTGAAGAAGGCCAAGAAGGGCCTGATCGTCGTCAACGCCGCTCGCGGCGGTCTCATCGACGAGGAGGCGCTGGCCGAGTCGATCCGCAGCGGCCACCTCGGCGGCGCGGGCATCGACGTCTACAAGACCGAGCCCACGACCTCCAGCCCGCTGTTCGAGCTGGACAACGTCGTCGCCACGCCGCACCTGGGCGCCTCCACCGCCGAGGCGCAGGACCGCGCGGGAACCGACGTGGCCCGCTCGGTGCTGCTGGCGCTGCGCGGCGACTTCGTCCCGGACGCGGTGAACGTGCAGGGCGGCGCCGTCGGCGAAGAGGTGCGCCCGTACCTGCCGCTGACCCAGAAGCTGGGGCAGTTGCTGTCGGCCGTGCTGGGCAGCACGCCGACCTCGGTGACCGTGGAGGCGCGCGGCGAGCTCGCCGACGAGGACGTGTCGGTGCTGCAGCTCGCGGCGCTGCGCGGCGTGTTCTCCGGGGCCGTGGACAGCCAGGTCACCTTCGTCAATGCGCCGCAGCTCGCCGAGGACCTCGGCGTCGAGGTCGAGGTGAAGACCACCTCGGAGAGCCCGCACCACCGCAGCGTCGTCACGGTGCGCGCAGGTCTCGCCGACGGGCGTTCGGCGGTCGTGTCGGGCGCGCTGTCCGGCGCGGACCTGGTGGAGAAGCTCATCGAGGTCAACGGCCGCCACTTCGACCTGCGGGCCGAGGGCAGCGTGCTGCTGCTGGAGTACCCGGACCGTCCCGGCGTGATGGGCAAGGTCGGCACCCTGCTCGGCGAGGTGGGCGTGAACATCGAGGCGGCCACCGTCAGCCAGACCACCGAGCGTTCCGACGCGATCATGCTGCTGCGGGTGGACCGTCCCGTCGAGGCAGGCGTGCTGGAGCCGATCGGTGCCGCCGTCGGCGCCCGCACGGTGCGGACCGTCGACTTCGAATGATCCGTTGATCGGGCGCTGAGGGCCGTTGAAGGTTCCCGGCGCCGGCGCGAAAAAGGGCCGCCACACCCGTGTGGGCGGCCCTTTTCGCGACCCGGCTCACCTGCATCACCCGTTCGAGTGTCCCGCCAATCGGGAAGCCTCGACCACTTGGTGGGTCCGGCGTGCCTGCGTGCGTGGCCTTGCCGGTAGCCTTCGGCGCAACAGTTCTAGCCCCGCGGTTCGGGGTGGTAGTCGGGAGGTGTGTACATGCGGCTCGCTGTGATCCCCGGTGACGGGATCGGGCCGGAAGTAGTGGCCGAGGCGCTCAAGGTGCTCGGTGAGGTCGTTCCCGATACCGAGATCACTCGATACGACCTGGGAGCCGCGCGCTGGCACGCGACCGGTGAGCTGCTACCGGAATCGGTGCTCACCGAATTGCGCCAGCACGATGCGATCCTGCTCGGTGCGGTCGGCGACCCCTCGGTGCCCAGCGGGATCCTCGAGCGGGGGCTGCTGCTGCGGCTGCGCTTCGAGCTCGACCACCACGTCAATCTCCGCCCAGCCCGGCTGTACCCGGGCGTGAAGAGCCCGGTCAACGACCCGGGTGAGATCGACATGGTGGTGGTGCGCGAAGGCACCGAAGGCCCGTACGCGGGCAACGGCGGGCTGCTGCGCAAGGACACCACGCACGAGATCGCCACCGAGGTCAGCCTCAACACGGCGTTCGGCGTGGAGCGGGTCGTGCGGGACGCGTTCGCCCGTGCCGCATCCCGTCCGCGCAAGCACCTCACGCTGGTGCACAAGACCAACGTGCTCACGCACGCCGGTTCCTTGTGGTCCCGCGTGGTCGAAGAGGTCTCGCTGCAGCACCCCGACGTGACGGTGGCCTACCAGCACGTGGACGCCACCACGATCCACTTGGTGACCGACCCGAGCCGGTTCGACGTGATCGTCACCGACAACCTGTTCGGCGACATCCTCACCGACCTGGCGGGCGCGGTCACCGGCGGCATCGGGCTGGCGGCGAGCGGCAACATCGACGCCACGCGCCGGAACCCGAGCATGTTCGAGCCGGTGCACGGCAGCGCGCCGGACATCGCCGGGCACGGTTCGGCGGACCCGACGGCCGCGGTGCTGTCGGTGGCGCTGCTGCTCGACCACGTCGGGCAGACCGAGGCGGCACGGCGGGTGGAGGCATCGGTGGCCTTCGACCTGGCGACTCGTGACCACTCGGCGCCGGGCGCGACCTTCGCCGTCGGCGATCGGCTGGCGGCGCTGGTGTCCTCCCGCGAGGTGGCCCAGCAGGCCTGATCCACGCACGCACAACGGGCGTCTTCCCTCCGGGGAAGGCGCCCGTTCTGCGTTCTGGGGTCGGGCCGTCCTGCATTGGTGGTCGGGTGGCGGAACCTCAGCCGTCTTCTCGCTGCGGGATCTTTTTCCCGAGTGGCTCCGCCACGAGGGAAAAAGCTGTCCTCGCGAGAAGACAGCTGAGAACCCGCGGCGGGTCGTTTTGCTCTGGTGGTCACTGCTCATCGGCTTCGCCGCTGACAGGAAGACGACCGGAGGCTCGCTCGGCTGCGGCCTAAGGCGACATCAACCTTGGTGCGCGGGTTGGTGTGAGCGGCCAGGGGAGCCGTTCGGGGTGTGGGGCGGTTCGACCAGGTGGTGACGGGTGGCCGGGTTGTGGCAGCATACGGGCGTGGCCATCAGCTCCCTGATCATTATTGGACCGCGCGCCGGGTGACGACTCCGCACCCCCGGCGCGCAGACCTCTCGCATTGTCGCGGGGGGTCTTTTTTGTGCCCGGAAACTCCCGCCACGCAGCGTGGCGACCGGCCCGCCGAGGCATCGACATCGAAGCCGACAGGAGACGTCCAGTGACTCGCACGACCCCGACAGCTTCCCCCTTGGGCGACGAATTCCACGTCTACGACACCACGCTGCGCGACGGAGCCCAGCGGGAAGGGATCTCCTACTCGGTTCCGGACAAGATCGCGGTCGCCCGGCTGCTGGACTCCCTCGGCGTCGGCTTCATCGAAGGCGGCTGGCCCGGCGCGCTGCCGAAGGACACCGAGTTCTTCGCCCGCGCCGCCGCCGGTGAACTGGAACTGCGCCACGCCGCGCTCGTCGCCTTCGGCGCCACCCGCCGGGCCGGGGCGCAAGCGCACGAGGACCCGCAGGTGCAGGCGCTCGCCGCCTCCGGTGCCCCGGTCGTCACGCTCGTGGCCAAGTCCGACCGCAGGCACATCGAACGCGCGCTGCGCACCAGCGTGGACGAGAACTGCGCCATGGTCGCCGACACCGTGCGCTACCTGGTCGGTGAGGGGCGCCGCGTGTTCGTCGACGCCGAGCACTTCTTCGACGGCTACGCCCACGACCCGGACTGCTCGCTGCGCGTGCTGGAGGCCGCGGTGACCGCCGGCGCCGATGTGGCGGTGCTCTGCGACACCAACGGCGGGCAGCTGCCCACCGGGCTCGCCGACACCGTGCGGGAAGTCGTGGCGCGCACCGGATTCCGCGTCGGCATCCACTGCCAGGACGACACCTCCTGCGCCGTGGCGAACTCGGTCGCGGCGGTGCAGGCGGGCGCGACACACGTGCAGTGCACCGCGAACGGTTACGGGGAACGCGCGGGCAACGCCGACCTGTTCGCCGTGCTCGGCAACCTCACGACGAAGCTGGACATGCCGGTGCTGCCTGCGGGCAGGATCGCCGAGCTCACCCGCGTCTCGCACGCGCTCACCGAGATCGCCAACCTCGCCCCGGACACCCACCAGGCCTACGTGGGCGCGTCGGCGTTCGCGCACAAGGCCGGACTGCACGCCAGCGCGATCAAAGTGGACCCGGAGCTCTACAACCACCTCGACCCGGCCGTCGTGGGCAACAAGATGCGGGTGCTGGTCACCGAAATGGCCGGGCGGGCGAGCCTCGAACTCAAAGGCGCCGAGCTCGGGCTCGACCTGACGGACTCGCCGACGGCCGTCAGCGCAGCGGTGCGCAAGGTCAAGGAGCTGGAGGCGCGCGGCTGGTCCTTCGAAGCCTCCGACGCCTCGCTGGAACTGTTGCTGCGCCGCGAACTCACCGCGGCGGGCGACGAGGACGCGGGCGAGCACGACGCACCGTTCGACCTGGAGTCCTACCGGGTGGTGCTCGATCACCGGCCGGACGGCGCGGTCGTGTCGGAGGCGACGGTGAAGGTGCACGTGGCGGGCAGCCGGGTGATCGCCACCGCCGAGGGCAACGGCCCGGTGAACGCGCTGGACGCCGCGCTTCGGGAGGCGCTCGTGCCGCGATTGCCGTGGCTGGACTCGGTGGAACTGGTGGACTACAAGGTCCGCATCCTCACCGATGCCTCCGGGACGGACGCGGTGACGCGGGTGCTGGTCGAGTCCCGCGACGGCGAGGACGAGTGGACCACGGTCGGCGTGCACGGCAGCATCGTCGAGGCGAGTTGGCTGGCCCTGTGCGACGCCCTCGCCTACAAGGCACTGCGGCACAACGCGATCGCCGAGACGCGGTGAGGTGGGCCGCCGTTCGGGCGGGAACGGCCCGGGCGGCGGCACCGCATAGGCTGGGAGGGTTCGTTCCGTCCGAGCACGAGCGAGCCGAATGCGAAACAACCGGGAACGAAAAGAGGTCCGCCGTGCGCCTGGCCCGAGTCGCCCACTCCGATGGAGTGTCGTTCGTCGCGCTGGAACCCGATCCGTCCGCGCCGCAGGAGAAGGTGCTGGCCATCGAGATCGACCAGCACCCGTTCGGCGACCCCACCTTCACCGGGCGCAAGTGGCCGATGGCCGACGTCCGCCTGCTCGCGCCGATCCTGCCCAGCAAGGTGATCTGCGTCGGGAAGAACTACGCGGACCACGCGAAGGAGATGGGCGGTGCGGCGCCGGAGAACCCGGTCATCTTCATGAAGCCGTCCACCTCGGTGACGAGCCCGAACGCGCCGATCAAGCTGCCGCCGAACTCGGAACGGGTGGACTACGAGGGCGAGCTCGCGGCCGTCATCGGCCAGCCCTGCAAGGACGTTCCCGAAGCCCGCGGTCTTGAGGTGATCCTGGGCTACACGATCGCCAACGACGTCACGGCCCGGGACCAGCAGCAGGCGGACGGGCAGTGGACGCGCGCCAAGGGCTACGACACGTTCTGCCCGCTGGGACCGTGGATCGACACCTCCGTCGACCCGGCGGACCTGGGCTTGCGCACCGAGCTCGACGGGGAGCTCAAGCAGGAGTCGCGGACGTCGCTGATGCTGCACGACGTCGCCGGGCTCGTGTCGTGGGTCTCGCGCGTCATGACGCTGCTGCCGGGTGACGTGATCCTCACCGGCACGCCCGCCGGGGTCGGGCCGGTGCAGTCGGGGCAGAGCGTCTCGGTCTCCATCGACGGCCTGGGCACCCTCACCAACCCGGTGCAGTAACCCGCGGCACAGGTGAATGTCGCGTTCGCCCAATAGGAATGGGCGCAGGAGGCGTCACCCGCCGAGGTTTTCCAGGTGAATGTCCCGTTCGCCCAATGCGTGGGCTGATGGGACATTCACCTGCTGCGGAGTTCACTTCCGCACCGCCTCGCGCGGTGGGCGTTCGCGGAGCGCTCCGTAAGCCAGCACGTACGGCGGGAGCATGCGCAGCGCGGGCATCCGCGTGATCAGCCGCAACGGGAGTGGCAGCCGGGCCGACCCGAAGTCGATGGCGCCGCGCAGACCGGGCTCGACCCCGTTGCGGTGCAACACCTTCTGCAACCCCTGGATCAGCACGGTCGTCGGCCAGCGCCTGCGTTGGATCGCCGCCACGTGCCTGCGGCGCAACCGGCCCTCCCGCAGCGGAGTCGCCAGGTGGCGGGCGGCGGCCACCGCGTCCTGCACGGCCAGGTTGATGCCGAT
Source organism: Saccharopolyspora gloriosae (assembly GCF_022828475.1). Classification (GTDB taxonomy): domain Bacteria; phylum Actinomycetota; class Actinomycetes; order Mycobacteriales; family Pseudonocardiaceae; genus Saccharopolyspora_C; species Saccharopolyspora_C gloriosae_A. The sequence goes on from NZ_CP059557.1 coordinate 1,223,283, forward strand.
GCCGCCGACCGGGGACATCGCATGCGCCGCGTCCCCGATGCACAACAGGCCCGGAACGTGCCACTTGCTCAGCCGGTCGAGCGTGACGTGCAGCAGCTTCACGTCGTCCCAGTCCTCGACCAGTTCGCGGCCGTCGTCCAGCCACGGCACGAGGTGACGCAGCCGCCGGTTGAACTTCTCGATCGGCGCGGACCGGCCGTCGGCGTCGGTGTTCTTCTCGATGATCGAGGCCGTCTGGTAGTAGTCGCCGCGGTCGATCAGCGCCGTGAACGTGCGGTCGCGGATCAGCCCGACCAGCCCGGACGGATCGTCTTCCTTGCGCGGCACCCGGAACCAGCGCACGTCCATCGGGGTGGGGAAGTCCCGCAGCCCGAGCTCCGGCAGCCGCCGGGCGAGCGAATCCCGTCCGTCGCAGGCGACGGTGATGTCGGCGCGCAGCTCCCCGGTGGTGCCGTCGGCCTCGCGGTAGTGCACGCCGTTGACCCGGCCGCCCTCCCGGATCAGCCCGGTGACCTCGGTGCGCATCCGGAGTGAGAAGCCGTCCTCCTGCTTCGCCTCGTCCGCGAGCAGGTCCAGCAGGTCCCACTGCGGGACCAGCGCGACGTAGTTGTACTTGATCGGCAGCAGCCGGAAGTCGCCGATGGTGATGAAACCGCCGTCTTCGCCGACGGGCAGCCGCACCGTCTCCATCCGGCGCTGCGGCAGCTCGGCGAACCGTTCCGCCAGCCCCAGGTCGTCCATGAGTTGCAGCGTCGTCGGATGCACGGTGTCGCCGCGGAAGTCGCGGAGGAAATCACCGTGCTTCTCCAGGACGGTGACCCGCACCCCGGACCGGGCCAGCAGCAGACCCAGGACCATGCCCGCGGGACCCCCGCCGATGATGCAGCAAGTCGTGCGCTCCATTGCGATCACTCCTACCCGACGACGAACGCTGAGATCGTTATTCAACGTGCGTTGAATAATCTCAGGGTGCTCCTTCCGGAGTCGCTGGTCAACCACCTCACCCCGCCGGATATGGTGGAAGCGTCATGAGCACGCCAGAGTTCGCCACACCAGCGCCCGGAACCGTCCGCGCCCGGTTCTGCCCGTCACCGACCGGCACACCGCACGTCGGGCTCATCCGCACCGCCCTGTTCAACTGGGCTTTCGCCCGGCACCACGAAGGCACCTTGGTGTTCCGCATCGAGGACACCGACGCCAGCCGGGACAGCCAAGAGTCCTACGACGCGCTACTCGAAGCGCTGCGGTGGCTCGGCCTCGACTGGGACGAAGGTCCCGGAGTCGGCGGCGAACACGGGCCGTACCGGCAGAGCGAGCGCAAAGAGATCTACGCCGACATCGCGCAGCGCCTGCTGGCCGCCGGTGAGCTCTACGAGGCGTTCTCCTCGCCCGAAGAGGTCGAAGCCCGGCACCAGGCCGCAGGCCGCGACCCCAAGCTCGGCTACGACAACTTCGACCGCGACCTCACCGACGAGCAGAAGGCCGCCCACCGCGCCGAAGGCCGCACACCCGTGCTGCGGCTGCGGATGCCGGAACACGACATCACCTTCACCGACCTCGTCCGCGGCGACATCACCTTCCGCGCAGGCACCGTGCCCGACCCGGTGCTGGTGCGCGGCAGCGGAGACGCGCTCTACACGCTCACCAACCCCGTCGACGACGCGCTCATGCGCATCACGCACGTGCTGCGCGGCGAAGACCTGCTCTCCTCGACGCCGCGGCAGATCGCGCTCTACGAGGCGCTGCGGCGCATCGGCGTCACCGACTTCATCCCCGAGTTCGGGCACCTGCCGTTCGTCATGGGCGAAGGCAACAAGAAGCTCTCCAAGCGCGACCCCGCTTCCGACCTGTTCCACCACCGGGACCGCGGATTCCTGCCCGAAGGACTGCTCAACTACCTCGCGCTGCTCGGCTGGTCCATCGCCGACGACCGCGACGTGTTCACCCTCGACGAAATGGTCGAAGCCTTCGACATCAGCCGGGTCAGCGGCAACCCCGCCCGGTTCGACCAGAAGAAGGCCGACGCGATCAACTCCGCGCACCTGCGGGCGCTCGCCCCGGACGACTTCGTGCAGCGCGTCGTGCCCTACCTGATCGACGGCGGCGTGCTCGACGACGAGCCGACCCAACAGCAGCTCGACACCGTGCGGGCCGCCGCGCCGCTCGTGCAGGAACGGCTCATCGTGCTCTCCGACGCCGTCGGCATGCTGCGATTCCTGTTCGCGGGCGAGGACTTCGCACCCGAAGAGGCCTCCGCGAACAAGGCGCTCGGCGAAGACGCCCGGCCCGTGCTCGACGCCGCCATCGGCGCGCTCGACGCCCTTCCCGAATGGACCACCGAAGCCATCGAAGCGGCGCTGAAAGAGTCCGTCGTGGACGGACTCGGCATCAAACCGCGCAAGGCCTTCGCGCCCGTCCGGGTAGCCGTCACCGGCCGCACCGTCTCGCCGCCGCTGTACGAATCCATGGAACTGCTCGGCCGCGACGTCTCGCTGAACCGGCTCCGCCGCGCGCTCGTCTGATCAGCAGCACGATTCCAGCGACCGGGTGATGTCCCCAGTGGACGTCACCCGGTACTGGTACCTCGACTAAACCGTGTCAGGCCAACGACTATCACCGTCTTGGCCGAGGCGGACACCGCCGGTGAACCCCTAGCCTCTCGGGGTGACATCCGTGCCGCACCCTCCGACCACGCCTGAACTCGGCCGCATCAAAGCCGTGTGCCTGGACATCGACGACACCCTTCTCGACAACGCCGCCTCCTCCCGCCTCGGCCTGCGCGCCCTCATCGGCAACGACGCCGCCTGGCCCGTGTGGCGCCACACCACCGAAGACCACTACGAGCGATACGTCGCAGGCGAAGTGGACTTCGCCACCATGTGCGTCGAACGCACCCGCGCCTTCTTCGCCGCCTTCGGCGAACAGATCAGCGACGCCGAAGCAACCGCCCGCGAAGACCACCGGATGGCCGCCATGCAAGCCGCCTGGTGCCTGTTCGACGACGCGCTGCCCTGTCTCGAATGGATGCGCGCCAGCGGCCTGCAACTCGCCGTCATCACCAACGCGCCCAGCGCCTACCAACGCAAGAAGATCAGCCGCACCGGACTCGCCGGAACCTTCGACAGCATGCTCATCTCCGGTGAACTCGGTGTCGCCAAACCGGATCCGCGGATCTTCCACGCCGCCTGCGACGCCCTCGACGCCGCCCCGCACGAAGTCGTGCACGTCGGCGACCGGCTCGACACCGACGCGCTCGGCGCCGCCGACGCCGGCCTGCACGGCGTCTGGCTCAACCGCAACGGCACCGAACACGCGCCGCCCGAGGGCGTATCCATGATCACCAGCCTCGCCGAGCTCCCCGAACTGCTCGTCTGCGACCTGCCGTTCGCCCCCGGAATCCCCGGCCGACCCGACCCCGGCGCCACGGCACCACACGAGACCACGCGCATCGGCGCGCTCACCCGCTGACCGAGCCCGGCCCGCGAGACGACGACGTCCACCCGCGACAGCACACCCGAAACCCAGCCCTCACCAGGGAAATCGACCCAACAGGGGGGTGCTGTCACGGCGGCGCGGGCCATGCTCTACTATTTTCATCAGCAAGGCGGACAGCGACAAACAGGTCGGACTTCCTCCAGAAGCCCGGACATAGCTCGCTGGACACCGAAGCCGATGGGGTATGGTGTAATCGGCAGCACGACTGATTCTGGTTCAGTTAGTCTAGGTTCGAGTCCTGGTACCCCAGCGGAACGATCAGTATTGATCGTTCGTTCTAGGGCCCCGTCGTCTAGCGGCCTAGGACACCGGCCTCTCACGCCGGCGGCGCGGGTTCGAATCCCGTCGGGGCTACAGAAGTGTGTTCAGCGCCCACCCCTTTGGGGTGGGCGCTTTTCCGTTTCCGCGCTTTGTCTGGGGGGCGACCCCCCAGGCCCCCACGGTGCGGGGGTTGGGTTTTGTGGGGCGGTTGTGCTTGGGGTGGTGGGGGTTTCGGCTCGCGCTTTGCGCATTGGCTGTGTGGGGTCGGGGTTTGTGGGGATTGGTGTGTGTGTGTGTGTGTGTGGGCTTGGGCTTGGGCTTTGCTTGGGCTTTGCTTGGGCTTTGTTTGGGGTGGGGGTGGGTGTTTGGGGGAGGGTGGGGGTGTTGTAAAGTTTCTTGTGTAGCGCGGTCCCGTCGTCTAGCGGCCTAGGACACCGGCCTCTCACGCCGGCGGCGCGGGTTCGAATCCCGTCGGGGCTACAGAAGTGTGTTCAGCGCCCACCCCTTTGGGGTGGGCGCTTTTCCGTTTCCGCGCTTTGTCTGGGGGGCGACCCCCCAGGCCCCCACGGTGCGGGGGTTGGGTTTTGTGGGGCGGTTGTGCTTGGGGTGGTGGGGTTTCGGCTCGCGCTTTGCGCATTGGCTGTGTGGGGTCGGGGTTTGTGGGGGATTGGTGTGTGTGTGTGTGTGTGTGTGGGCTTGGGCTTGGGCTTTGCTTGGGCTTTGCTTGGGCTTTGTTTGGGGTGGGGGTGGGTGTTTGGGGGAGGGTGGGGGTGTTGTAAAGTTTCTTGTGTAGCGCGGTCCCGTCGTCTAGCGGCCTAGGACACCGGCCTCTCACGCCGGCGGCGCGGGTTCGAATCCCGTCGGGACTACAGAGGTACAGCTGCTGGAGCCCCACTTCCTTTTGGGAGTGGGGCTCCAGTTTTTTGCTTGTTCTGCTTGTTATAGGCGGTTTTGCAGGCCCTCTGTTGCCGCTAGCAGGTCTGCTGCCCAGCGGGAGCCTGGGCGGCGGCCCATTCGGTCTATCGGGCCTGAGACCGAGATGGCTGCCACCACTCCGCCTTGGGAGTCCCTCACGGGGGCCGAGACGCTTGCTACGCCCGACTCCCGTTCTGCGACGCTTTGCGCCCAGCCCCTTCTTCTCACCTCTAGGAGAGTTCGCTCCCCGAAGACCGCTTCCGCCAGTACCGCGCGTTGTGTCGCCGGGTCCGCCCAGGCCGCCAAAACCTTGGCGCCGGAGCCGGCGACCATCGGAAGGGTGCTGCCGACGGGGACCGTGTCCCGCAAGCCGCTGGGAGGTTCCGCGGAAGCGATGCACAAGCGCTGCATGCCGTCCCTGCGGTAGAGCTGGACGCTTTCGCCGGTGATGTCCCGCAATTTGGGCAGGATCGTGGAGGCCGCCTCCAGCAACGGATCGACGGCGCCGCCCGCCAGCTCCGCCAGCGCGGCACCGGGGCGCCACCGCCCATCCGAACCGCGGCGCAGCAGGCGGTGCACCTCCAAGCCCACGGCCAGCCGATGCGCGGTCGCCCTGGGCAGGCCCGTGCGCCCGCACAACTCCGTCAAACCGCACGGTTCGCCCGCCACGGCCTGCAACACGGCCACTGCCTTGTCCAACACTCCGATGCCGCTATGCTGTCCCACGTACCGATACTAACTTCTCGGTATCTGAGAAGTCCACTCTTTGGGACAGTGCCCCGGAACCGGGGTGCGACCACCACATCTCGATGGGGAGGAGCGATGGGCAACACGCTCGCGGAGAAGGTCTGGGGCGGCCACATCGTGCGCCGAGGCGAAGGTCATGAGCCCGACCTGCTCTACATCGACCTCCACCTCGTGCACGAAGTCACCAGCCCGCAGGCGTTCGAAGGGCTGCGGCTGGCGGGCCGGCCGGTCCGCCGACCCGACCTCACGATCGCCACCGAGGACCACAACGTGCCCACCACCGGCATCGATCTGCCGATCGCCGACCCGGTGTCGCGGACTCAGGTGGACACCTTGCGGCGCAACTGCGAGGAATTCGGCGTCCGCCTGCATCCGATGGGCGACGCCGAGCAGGGCATCGTGCACGTGGTGGGGCCGCAGCTGGGACTCACCCAGCCCGGCACCACGGTGGTGTGCGGCGACAGCCACACCTCCACCCACGGGGCGTTCGGCGCGCTCGCGTTCGGCATCGGCACCTCCGAGGTGGAGCACGTGCTGGCCACCCAGACGCTGCCGCTGCGCCCGTTCAAGACCATGGCCATCAACGTCGAAGGCACGCTGCGGCCGGGCGTGACGAGCAAGGACATCATCCTCGCCGTCATCGCCCGGATCGGCACCGGCGGCGGGCAGGGCTACGTCCTGGAATATCGCGGCGAAGCGATCCGGCAGCTGTCCATGGAATCCCGCATGACGGTCTGCAACATGTCCATCGAAGCGGGCGCCCGCGCCGGGATGATCGCCCCCGACGAGACGACCTTCGAGTACCTCAAGGGCCGCCCGCACGCGCCGGAGGGCGCAGACTGGGACGCGGCCGTCGAGTACTGGAAAACGCTGCGCACCGACGAAGACGCCGAGTTCGACGCGGAAGTCACCATCGACGCCGACGCGCTCACGCCGTTCGTCACGTGGGGTACCAACCCCGGGCAGGGGCTGCCGCTGGGGACCGGATCCCCGATCCGGCGGCCATCGGCGACGACTCCGAGCGCTACGCCGTCGAGAAGGCGCTCGCCTACATGGGTCTCGAAGGCGGCACGCCGCTGCGTGAGGTCGCCGTGGACACCGTCTTCCTCGGTTCCTGCACCAACGGCCGCATCGAGGACCTGCGGGCCGCAGCGGCCGTGCTGGACGGGCGCAAGGTGGCCCAGGACGTGCGGATGCTGGTGGTGCCCGGCTCGATGAAGGTCCGGCTGCAGGCCGAGACCGAAGGGCTCAACGAGGTTTTCACCGCGGCGGGCGCCGAATGGCGTTCGGCGGGCTGCTCCATGTGCCTGGGGATGAACCCCGACCAGCTCGCCCCCGGCGAGCGCAGCGCCTCCACCTCGAACCGCAACTTCGAAGGACGGCAAGGCAAAGGCGGCCGCACCCACCTGGTCTCCCCGCTGGTCGCCGCAGCCACCGCGGTTCGCGGAACCCTGTCGTCGCCCGACGACCTCGACTGATTCGCCACGACCCGAAAGGAGCAACGATGGAACCGTTCACCCAGCACACCGGCGTCGGCGTTCCGCTGCGGCGGTCCAACGTGGACACTGACCAGATCATCCCTGCCGTGTACCTCAAGCGGGTCGCGCGCACCGGGTTCGAGGACGCGTTGTTCGCCGCGTGGCGCAACGACGACAGTTTCATCCTCAACAACGACGCCTTCCGCAACGGCAGCGTGCTGGTGGCCGGACCCGACTTCGGCACCGGATCGTCGCGCGAGCACGCCGTTTGGGCGCTCAAGGACTACGGCTTCCGAGTGGTCATCTCCTCTCGGTTCGCCGACATCTTCCGCGGCAACTCCGGCAAACAGGGGCTGCTCGCGGCCGAGTGCTCTCAGTCCGATGTGGAACTGCTCTGGAAGCTGCTGGAGAACGAGCCCGGCACCCAGGTGACCGTCGATCTGGAAGAGCGGACCGTGCAGGCGAAAGACCTCACCGTCCCGTTCGCCATCGACGACTACACCCGCTGGCGGCTGCTGGAAGGGCTCGACGACATCGGTTTGACCCTGCGCCACGCCGAGACGATCGACACGTACGAGAAAACCCGCCCTTCCTTCAAGCCGGCGACGCTGCCCGCCCGCGCGGGCTGAGCCGGATCCGGCCGCGGAGCCTTTTCTCCTTGCTGCGCAGGGAAAATCGGTTTCGCGGCCGGTGTTCACAACCTGACCGGGAAACCCGGCGATACGAGCCCTGAGCCGCCGAAAGCCCCACGCCCCAACGAAAAAATGGGGCGTGGCGAATGGCATTCGGCAGTTCGGGGCTTTACCGTGGGTTTTGAGTCGGCCCGACGGGGCCGTTGTTGTCCTGGGAGGGACTGAAGTGAACAAAGCCCAACTCATCGAGGCACTCGCGGAACGCCTCGGCGACAAGAAGACCGCCAGTCAGGCGGTAGAGGGCGTCGTGGACCTCATCGTCCGCAACGTCAACAAGGGCGAAAAGGTCAACATCACCGGCTTCGGTGTCTTCGAGAAGCGTGCACGTGCCGCCCGCACCGCGCGCAACCCGCGCACCGGCGAGGCCGTCAAGGTGAAGAAGACCAACGTCCCGGCATTCCGCGCCGGCACCCAGTTCAAGGAAGTCGTGGGCGGCAGCCGGAAACTGCCCCGCGCGACCGCCGCGAAGTCGGCGGGCACCAAGTCCGCGGGCACCCGCACCACCGCGACGAAGACCGCGGGCACCGGGCGTGCCGCGGCCAAGTCCACCGGTACGGCGACCAAGGCTCCTGCCACCAAGGCGGCGGGCACCCGCAGCACGGCCAAGACGGCGGCAGCCACCAAGACCGCGCCGAAGAAGGCCGCCACCACGCGGTCCAGCGCGAAGCCGGCCGCCACCAAGGCCGCGCCGAAGACGGCGGCGGGCAGCAAGGCCACCGCGGCCAAGTCCACCGGCACCAAGGCGACCGCGACCAAGGCCGCCACCGGCAAGACCACGGCTTCCAAGGCCACGGCGAGCAAGGCGGCGCCGAAGAAGGCCGCCACCACCAAGGCCGCGCCGAAGGCCGCCGCCACGAAGTCGACCGCCAAGGGCTCCGCCGCGAAGACCTCGGCGGCCAAGACGTCGACCTCGACCGCCAAGGCCTCCGCGGGCAAGACGACCGCGCGCAAGACCGCCAAGAAGTGAGCGCTCGCCGCCTGAGCGAGCCGAATTTCGCAGGCGTTCGCGGGTGGCGTCCCCGCACACGGCGCAGCGTCACCCGCGCCACGCGCGGCGGCGGAGCGACGTGCGGCCCCGGTACCCGTGCCACGGGCACCGAGGCCTCGCACGGATCACAGTGCTCCGACGGTTCTCAGCGATGATCCCGGTGCGATCGCGAAGGCGATCGGGCCGGGATCATCGCCGTTCCACCCCAAAACCTTCGCCCACCGACGAAGTCGTGCACTCGATGGCGAAGCCACGCGCTTAGGGGTCCTTGCAGAATGATCTTGTTTTGGCATGGTGGGGGTGTGTGTTGATCGCGTTTGTGGTTGGAGCGTGGGATGTCTCGCCCGAGGCCGTGGGAGGTCAGTGACGAGCTGTGGGCGGTGATCGCACCGTTGCTGCCCAGGCATGAACGAAGGTTTCGGCATCCGGGGCGGTGTCGGATCGATGACCGTAAGGCGTTGCAGGGTGTGTTGTTCGTGCTCTACACCGGTATCCAGTGGGAGTTCCTGCCCCAGGAACTCGGGTTCGGTTCGGGCTCGACGTGCTGGCGCCGGTTGGCGGAGTGGCAGCAGGCCGGTGTCTGGGAACAGCTGGAGGAGGTCCTGCTGGCCAAGCTGCGTGCGGCCGATCAGCTGGATTTCTCCCGCGCAGTGGTGGACTCCTCGCAGATCCAGGCCAAACGAGGACGTGGTTCCCCAAAAGTGGGCAAGAGCCCGGTTGATCGGGGCAGGCCGGGCTCGAAACACCACATCATCACCGACGCCCGCGGAACCCCGCTACAAGTGCTGCTGACCGGCAGCAACCGCAACGACGTCACCCAGCTGATACCGCTGATCGAGGCGGTCCCACCGGTACGCGGAGTCCGAGGCCGACCCCGCCGCACACCCCGTCACGTCTACGCCGACCGCGGCTATGACCACGACAAATACCGGCACCAGCTACGGGACCGCAACATCACACCCCGCATCGCACGTCGCGGTGATCAGCACGAATCCGGCCTCGGCACACTCCGCTGGGTCGTCGAAGCCGCCTTCGCCTGGCTCCACGGTCCCCGCAAACTCCGCATCCGCTGGGAAACCCGCGACGACATCCACGAAGGCCTACTCCACCTCACCCACTGCATGATCCTCGCCCGCAAACTCCTTGCCACAGCATTCTGAAAGGACCCCTTAGGCGACGAAGTCCGCGAAGGACGGCGAATCCCCGCCTGCTGCCCGGCCCAAGCCCGTGCTTCACGGCAAAGCCGTGCCTGACGCCGCAGCCGTGCAGTGGGCGGCGAAGCCCGCGAAGGGCGGGCGAAGCCCCGCCTGCCTCGCGGCGATAGCCGTGCCTTGCGGCCGAAGGCCGTGCCTGTATGTGCGAAGCACATAGCCCACGTCACAAAGCCGACCACCGGCGGGTTCTCAGCGGCCTTCTCGCGAGGACGGCTTTTTCCCTCGTGGCGGAGCCACTTGGGAAAAAGATCCCGCAGCGAGAAGGCCGCTGAGGTTCCGCTACCTGTTGTGTCTCGGGAGGTTGTGAACGGGGGACACGGGGCGGATGATCTTGGAATGAGTGAGGACCTCCGGGTTCGGTGTGGATCACGACATCTGCACCGAATACCTGGAGGTCCTCGTGTGTCACCGTAACGCTCCGTTGACTGAGACGGGCAGGCTGCGTCTGGCTCGGTGTGTCGTGGACGATCGCTGGCCGTTGCGGCGTGCGGCTGAGCGTTTCCAAGTCTCGCCCAGCACCGCGCAACGGTGGGCGGATCGGTATCGCACCGAGGGCGAGGCGGGGATGGCAGACCGGTCCTCGCGTCCGCATCACAGTCCGCGGCGCACTCCGTCGCGCACCGAGCGGCGGATCATCAAGGTCCGGGTGATCCGCCGGTGGGGGCCGGCACGGATCGCGTTTTTGCTGGGCTTGAACCCGGCTACCGTGCACCGGGTCTTGGGCCGCTACAGGCTGGCCCGGCTCGCACACCTGGACCGGGCCACCGGGCGGGTGATCCGCCGCTACGAGTACCCGCAGCCCGGCGGCCTCGTCCACGTCGACATCAAGAAAGTCGGCAACGTCCCCGACGGCGGCGGCAGCAAAGTCCTCGGCCGCCAGGCCGGCAGCCACAACAGCCAGGCCACCGTCACCGACCGCCGCCGCGCCGGCGGGAAGAAACCCGCCATCGGCTACAGCTACCTGCACAACGCCGTCGATGACCACTCGCGGCTTGCCTACACCGAAATCCTTCCCGACGAGACACGCGAAACCGCCGCCGCGTTCTGGCAACGAGCACACACATTCTTCACCGATGCCGGGATCACCGTGCTCCGAGTACTGACCGACAACGGCTCCTGCTACCGCTCCCACCTCTGGACCGCCACACTCACCGCCGCCGGCATCACACACCTCCGCACCCGCCCCTACCGACCCCAAACCAACGGCAAAGTCGAACGCTACAACCGCACCCTGCTCGACGAATGGGCCTACGCCCAGCTCTACCTCTCCGACACCGAACGCCGAAACGCCCTCCCACACTGGCTCCACACCTACAATCACCACCGCGGCCACACCGCACTCGGCGGCCACCCACCCGCCAGCCGCGTCCCCAACCTCACAAGACACAACAGCTACCCGACCACCAAAGCAAAAAGACCCGCTCAACCCCCAGAAGGATCGGCCAAGTAAGTGGCCGATACGAGGCGTAGGAGCGGGCCGGAGCCGTTGCCGGTGTGGGCGTCGCGGCTGAAGCGCAGCGTCCACACGCTTCCCTTGGCGCTGACCACGTCGCCGCTGACGGCCTCGCCCACCGTGGCCGTGTCGCCCACTGCCTCGCCCGGCTCGGCCGGGTGCAGCGCGGCGGACTCCACCAGGCGAGTCACCAGGTCCGGGATCACGCCGCCTTGGCTGCACACGACCGCGGTGCCCGAGCCCGCGGCGATCCGCAGCAACCGGTGCACGGCCGCGTCCGGATCGGCCTGGTAGCCCTCTTCGGACAGCAGCGGCTCCGGGGCGACCTCGATGCCCAGGTCCGCCGCCACCGGCTCCACCGTCTGCGCGCAGCGAATCCGCGGGGCCGCGTACACCCGTTCCGGGCCGAACAGCGGCAGCCAGGAGCTCAGCGCGTCGCGTTGCCTGCGGCCCGCTCCGGACAGCGGGCGCCGGGTGTCGTCGTCGTCGAAGTCCGATCGTTTCCCGGCCTTCGCGTGCCGAACCAGCAGCAGCGTCACCGGATCGTCGGGCAGCGCCGTGAACTCGTCCAGCACGTGCCGGTCCTGGGGGTAGCTCAGCAGTTCCCGCGCCTTCGGCAGCGCCGTCCACACGAGTTCGTCGACCTCGTCGTTGACCTCGAAGTGGCCGTCGCCCGCGCGGGCCGTGAAGTAGTCCACCTGCTTGCCGGTGTCGCCGTCGGCTCCCGGCACCTCGTAGCTGACCCGGCTCAGGAAACCGGCGAGCACGCAGCCGAACCCGGTCTCCTCCAGCACTTCTCGCGCCGCGGCGTGCGCGGAGGTCTCACCCGGATCGAGCTTTCCCTTCGGCAGCGACCAATCGTCGTACCGCGGCCGGTGCACCACGGCCACCTCGGGCGTCCCGTCGGCACGCGGGCGCCACAACACGGCGCCCGCGGCGTGGACCGTCACCGGCCGGCTCGTCGTCATCGGCTGTTCCGGTTCGTGCTGAGCGGTCATGACACCTTCGCCCCGTGCTGGCGCAACATTTCCGCCTGGTGGTCGCGAACCTGCTCACCGCTGCGCGGCGAGGCCTCCCAGTCGCCCTTGGCGTTGAGCACCCAGCAGCGCGTCGACGGGTGCAGCGCCGAATCCAGCATCGCGTCCAGCTGCTCGGTCAGCTTCGGGTCGACCACCCGCACCTGCGCCTCGATACGGCGATCCAGGTTGCGGTGCATCATGTCCGCGCTGCCGATCCAGCGTTCGTCGATGCCGACGAAGTGGAACACCCGCGAGTGCTCCAGGAAACGGCCCAGGATCGACCGCACTTCGATGTTCTCGCTGAGGCCCTCGACCCCGGCCTGCAGCGCGCAGATGCCGCGCACCACGATCCGGATCGGCACGCCCGCCAGCGAAGCCCGGTACAGCGCGTCGATGATCTGCTCGTCGACCAGCGAGTTGACCTTCATCCGGATTCCGCACGGCTGCCCGGCGCGGGCGCGCTCGGCCTCCGCTTCGATGCGTTCCACGATGCCGAGCCGGATGCCGTACGGCGACACCAGGATCCGCCGGTACGTGCCGTGCCGGGCGTAGCCGGTGAGCACGTTGAACAGGTCGGTGAGGTCCGCGCCCACTTCGGGGGCGGCCGTCAGCAGACCCAAGTCCTCGTAGGTGCGGGCCGTCTTCGGGTTGTAGTTACCGGTGCCCAGGTGGCAGTAACGGCGGATCGTGGCGCCTTCCTGGCGCACCACCAGTGCCGTCTTGCAGTGCGTTTTCAGGCCTACCAGGCCGTAAACCACGTGCACGCCGGAACGTTCCAGGGTGCGCGCCCACTGGATGTTGGCCTGCTCGTCGAAGCGGGCCTTCAGCTCGACCAGCGCCACCACCTGCTTGCCCGCTTCGGCGGCGTCGATCAGCGCGTTCACGATCGGCGAGTCGCCGGAGGTGCGGTACAGCGTTTGCTTGATGGCCAGCACGTGCGGGTCGGCGGCGGCTTGCTCGATGAACCGCTGCACCGACGTGGAGAACGCGTCGTACGGGTGGTGCACCAGCACGTCGCCTTCGCGCAGCGTCGCGAAGATGCTCTTCGGCGTCTGGCCCTCCGCGAACGCCGGGTGCGTGGCGGGCACGAACGGCGGGTTCTTCAGGTCCGGGCGTTGCAGCTTGTCCAACTGGAACAGGCAGGACAGGTCCAGCAGCCCCGGCACCTCGACCACGTCGTGCGCGTCGACTTCGAGCTCCCGCAGCAGGAGTTCGAGCATCGTCTCGCTCATCGTGTCGGTGACTTCCAGGCGCACCGGCGGGCCGAACCGGCGCCGCGCCAGTTCCCGCTCCATGGCTTGCAGCAGGTCCTCGTCGCGGTCCTCCTCCACTTCGAGGTCCGCGTTGCGGGTGACCCGGAAGATGTGGTGGTCGCTGATGTCCATGCCGGGGAACAACTTGTCCAGGTGCGCGGCGATGAGTTCTTCCAGCGGCAGGAACGTCGCCCGCTCGTTCTCCCGATCGGCTTCCACGCGGATCAGCCGCGGCACGTTGTCGGGGACTTTCACGCGGGCGAACCGGCGCAGGCCCTCCTCCGGGTCGCTGACGGTGACCGCGAGGTTCAGCGACAACCCCGAGATGTACGGGAACGGGTGCGCGGGGTCGACCGCCAGCGGTGTGAGCACCGGGAAGATGTGGTCATCGAAGTAGCGGCCCAGCACTCCCCGCTCGGGTCCGTCGAGCTGTTCCCAGCGCATGATCTGGATGCCGTTGGCCTCCAGCTCCGGAACCAGCTCGTCGAGGAAGGTGCGGCCCAGTTTCTCGGTGAGGTCCTGATTGCGGGCCGCGATGCGGGCGAGCTGCTCGTGCGGGGTGAGCCCGTCGGCGCTGCGCACCGACAGCCCGGTCTCCTCGCGGCGCTTCAGGCCCGCGACGCGGACCATGTAGAACTCGTCCAGGTTGGAGGCGAAGATCGCCAGGAACTTGGCGCGTTCCAGGACCGGCTGCGAGGGGTCCTCGGCGACCGCGAGCACGCGGGCGTTGAAGTCCAGCCAGGACAGCTCGCGGTTGAGGTAGCGGTTGTCGGGCAGGTCGGTGCTGGCGGCGGCGCGGGTCACCGCCGGCGGCACGGCGGGCACGCGGGCGCCTTCGCCGTTGACGGGCTGCTTCGGTGCCGGGGGAATCTCTGGGGCGACGTTGGTGCTCGTCGTGGTGGTGGCGGGCTTCGCGGTTCGCGTCCGGGACGTGCTCGGCTTCGCGGCGGGGGAGCCCGTGCTGCGCGGGGCGGCCTTGGCCGTGGAGGTGCGTGTGGTGGATTTCGCGGAGGCGGACCTGGAAGTCGTGGATTTGGCTCCGCTGGATTTCGCGGCCGTGGACTTGGCGGCAGTGGACTTGGCGGCCGTGGTTTTCGCGGCCGTGGACTTGGCGGCCGTGGATTTCGCGGCCGTGGATTTCGCGGCCGTGGACTTAGTGCCCGTGGACTTCGCAGCGGTGGACTTGGGCGTCGTCGACTTGGATGTCGTGGACTTCGCCGTGCCGGACCTCGTGGTTCCGGTCTTCGTCGTGCCGGATTCCGCCGCACCGGACTTCGCCGCGCCGCGCTTCGCAGCCGTCCCGGACGTGCCGGACGACCGCGACCCGGCCGATCTCGTGGGCGTGGACTTCGCCCCGGAGTCCACATCGCCGGAACCGTCCGGTCGAGCCGCCGCCTTCTGCCTGGTCGTCCGGCTCCCGCGGCCGGATTTCGACGAGTTCTGACGAGCACCGGCGGACCCGGCGGTCGACGAGGTCGGGCGTTGCACGGAGTCACTGATCTCGTGATCGCTGCTGTCGGTACTCACAACGTCCATTCTCACCCATGTCATGGCCGTCTCTCGACCTTTGTCACAGGGAACACCACACAGGTCAGCGCGGTTTCCCGGCGGCACCCGCCAGCCACGCCATGGTGCGCTCACCGAGCCCGATGCCGGTCGCCCGGCGCAGATCCGCCGCAGTGTCCACATCGCAGCGCAACGACTCCCAGCCGCCGTCCAACGTCCGAGCCCCGGAGGACGCGTGCGCCGCGGCCGAACCCGGCCCGAACCGGGGCGTGAGCGCGCCGCCCACGCCTGCCAGCAGCAGCGTCGTTCCCGTTCCCAGGTGATCCGCGCTGAACGCCCGATCCGGCCCGGCCTGGACCAGCGCCGCCGCCAGTTCCACGGGGCGCAGCGCCGGAAGATCCGCTTGCAATGCCCCGATCCGGGCCGTGCCGCGCGAGCGCAGCACCCGCTCCCCGTGCTCCAACGCCGGATTGAGCCCCGCCCCCGGATCGTCGGGCACGACCTCCACGCCGTCGGCGGCGAACGACTCCGCCAGCCGCGGATCGGAGGTCACCACCAGCACCGCCCGCACCCCCGGAGTGCGCCGTGCGGCGTCCACCGTGTCGTGCGCGACCGCGCTCACCAGATCCGCGTGCTGCGCGGCCGGCCGATCGCCGCGCAACCGGGACTTCGCCAGGTGCAGCGGCTTGATCGGTACCAGCAAGGACACTCCGACGCTCATCCCGTCATCCTCCGCTTCGCCGTCGATCATCGAGTATGCCCGCCGCGAACCGACCGCTCGCCGGGCAAGAGCGTGGGCCGGGTAACTTGACAGCCGCTCTAGGGCGAGAGGAGACAGGCGTGGCGGAACCGGCAAGCCTCAAGCGGCCGCGCAAGCGGACCAAGGAACGGCCTCCGACGCTGATGGGGCGGTTCTGGCTGCGGCTGGCGGCGATCGTGTTCTACCCGGCGACCTCACTGCTGTCCCGCGTTCGGGTGCACGGGTTGGCGAACATTCCGGCCACCGGCCCGGCGATCCTGGTCCTCAACCACATCTCGCACCTGGACCCGGTGTACGACGCGGTCACCGTGCACCGTGCGGCGCGGATCCCGCGGTTCATGGCCAAGAGCACGCTGTGGAACGTGCCGGTGCTGCGCAACGTGCTCATCGGAGTCGAACAGATCCCCGTGTTCCGGCGGACCGCCGACGCGCGCAAGAGCCTGGAATCGGCGCACGACGCGCTCGAAGTGGGCAAGGTCGTGATCCTCTACCCGGACGGGACGGTCACCAAGGACCCCGAGGGCTGGCCGATGATCCCGAAGCCCGGCGTGGCCCGGCTCGCCCTGGAGCACGACGTCCCGATCCTGCCCGCCGCCCGCTGGGGCACCCGCGACATCTACGACCACTACGCGAAGAAGTTCCGACCTTTCCCGCGGAAAACGGTCCACGTGCGGATCGGTGAGCCGCTGGACCTGTCCGAATTCCACGGCAAGTCCGCTGACGCCCACACGCTGCGCGCCATCAGCGAGGCCGCGATGAACCGAGTCCGCGAACTGCTCAGCGAGATCCGCGAGCAGCAGCCGCCGGAAGAGTTCTACTCACCGGCCCGCAGCCAGCAGACCCGGAGCGACGATGACGGGGCCTGAGCCCGCGGCCCCCAAGATCACGGTGCTGGGCGCCGGTTCCTGGGGCACCACCTTCGCGAAGGTCCTCGCCGATGCGGGCAGCGACGTCACGCTGTGGGCACGCCGCGCGGAAGTCGCGGAACGGATCAACACCGAGCACCACAACCCCGGCTACGTGCCCGGCGTCGCGCTGCCCGCCGCGCTGCGGGCCACCGACGACGCCGCCGAGGCGATGCACGGCGCCGAGGCAGTGGTGCTCGCCGTGCCCAGCCAGACGTTGCGGGAGAACCTGGCGGGCTGGCAGCCGCTGCTGCCGCCGGACGCCACGCTGGTCAGCCTCGCCAAAGGCGTCGAACTCAGCACCCTCAAGCGGATGAGCGAGGTCGTCGCCGAGGTCGCAGACGTGCCGATGGACCAGGTCGCCGTGGTCTCCGGCCCGAACCTGGCCATGGAGATCGCCACCGAGCAGCCCACCGCGACCGTCGTCGCCTGCACCGACCACGACCGTGCCGTCGCGCTGCAGGCCGCGTGCTCCACCGGCTACTTCCGGCCGTACACCAACACCGACCTGGTGGGCATCGAGCTGGCCGGGGCGTGCAAGAACGTGATGGCGCTGGCGTGCGGCATGGCCGCCGGGCTCGGCTACGGGCAGAACACGATGTCCTCGCTGATCACCCGCGGGCTGGCGGAGACGACGCGGCTGGGCGCCGCGCTCGGAGCGGAGCCGATGACCTTCGCGGGGCTCGCCGGGCTGGGCGACCTGGTCGCCACCTGCACCTCGCCGTTGTCGCGGAACCGGACCTTCGGGGAACGGCTCGGGCGCGGCGAGACGCTGGCGCAGGCGCAGGACGCCACGAACGGCCAGGTCGCGGAGGGCGTGAAGTCCTGCTCGTCCATCCGGGAACTCGCCGCCCGGCACGGCGTGGAAGTGCCGATCACCGAGGTGGTGCACCAGGTGTGCCACGAGGGGCTCGGGCCGGTGCCGGGTGCGGCGATGCTGCTGGGACGGGAACCCAAACCGGAGTGAACCGGCACCGCCCCGTTGCGGACGGGCACCTCGTGGACGCCTAGATTGCGTGAGCACGGGTTCGTACGGGGAGGTCACAGGTGGCGGAGAGCAGCGTCGAATTCGGAGACGGCACCAAGTGCGTGCACGGCGGTCACGGCGACCCCCGCCCGGGTGCTCCGCTGGCGCCGGGACCGGTGTTCGCCGCGCCCTACCACCTCGGCGGTCCGGAGGCGGACTTCTACGGCCGGGCCGGAAATCCTTCCTGGCGGGCGCTGGAAACGGCCATCGGCGAGCTCGACGGCGGGGAGTGCGTGCTGCTGCCCTCCGGCATGGCGGCCATCAGCGCCGTGCTGCGCTGCGTGCTCCGCGCGGGAGATTCGCTGTTGGTGCCCGGTGACGGCTACTACGCGACCCGGCAGTTCGTGCAGGAGGAACTCGCCGAACTCTCGTTGCGCGTCCGGGAGATCCCGACGGCGGGGCCGTGGCCGGAGGACGTCTTCGACGGGGTCCGGCTTGTCCTGCTCGAAACGCCGTCCAACCCGGGCCTGGACGTCTGCGACATCGCCGAACTGGCGCGGCGCGCGCACCGGGCCGGAGCGCTGGTGGCCGTGGACAACACCACCGCCACCCCGCTCGGGCAGCGGCCGCTGGAACTCGGTGCGGACATCGCGCTCGCCAGCGACACCAAGGCCCTGACCGGGCACAGCGACGTGCTGCTCGGGCACGTGTCGACGGCCGACGGCGCGCTGGCGCAGCGGCTGCGCCGGGCGCGCACCCTTTCCGGCGCCATCCCCGGGCCGTTCGAGACTTGGCTGGCGCACCGCAGCCTCGGCACCCTCGATCTGCGACTGGCGCGGCAGGCGTCGAACGCGGCCGAGCTGGTGGCGGCGTTGCTCGAGCATCCGGCGGTGACCGGCCTGCGCTGGCCGGGCCTGCCAGGGGACCCGGCGCACCGGCTCGCGAGTGCCCAGATGCGGCGCTGGGGCGGGGTGTTCAGCTTCGAGCTGGCGGACGCGGACGCGGTGGCGGAGTTCGTGCACCGCAGCGAGCTGGTCGTGGCGGCGACCAGCTTCGGCGGGCTGCACAGCACGGTGGACCGGCGGGCGCAGCACGGCGACCCGGTTTCGCCGGGATTCGTGCGGTTCTCGACCGGATGCGAGGACGCATCGGACCTGGTCACGGATGTACTCGCGGCACTGTCCTGAGCGGTCGCGGGTCCTTTTGCTCGGGTGGTCGCTGCTCAGCGGCTTCGCCGTGACCAGATGAACGCGGTGATCGCGAACTGATGATGAACATCACTTTCAGCTAGAAGTGCTCGCGGTCGATAGGTGATCATGCTGGTTGACGCGTTGTGATCACGCTCAATGTGTTGACACTGCGGTGTGACGTCCGCGCAATCGGCTTGACGGGTTCCTTCTGGCGCTGGTTCACTACGCGGCGTGTTGCGAGCCATGACCGATGGACGAGGTCACATCGACCTGCGCCGGGTGGCGAGCGCGCTTTGTCCGCAGCGGTGATCGACCCCGCTGACGGTAGTCATCCCACGATCGGCGAATCGGCTTCTCCGGGCGACGCGGTCCCCGAACCGAACTGATCGACCCGCGCGATCAGCGCGCCGCGGTCGGCCGATCCGCGAAACCGGAACCGCCCTGGGCACGGGCGGCGGTCGAGCGGGATCTCCACTTCCGTCCCCTGCGCAGCGCCCCTACGGGGAGATCGCGTCGCAGGGACGTGCGTCGCCGGGCTCATCACCGCCTGCACTCCCACTTCCCGAACTCACGATCATTGAGGACTCCCCGTGTTCGCCGTACCCCCCAACACCGTCGCCGTCGACGCCGATCGGTCCCTCGCGCATCCCGTGCGGATCGCCCGCGAGCTCGCCGTCGACCGGCTCTCCTGGGCGCACCGCTTGCGCTACGACCCGCAGCAACGCTGGGCGGGCCTGCTCGAACGCACCGCCACGCACGAAGCCTGGCTGCTGAGCTGGCTTCCCGGCCAGCGGACCGAACTGCACGACCACAGTGGCGCCACGGGGGCTTTCACCGTGGTCTCCGGCAACGTCACCGAACGAGTCGTGCGGACCGCAGGCGCCGCGCCCGTCGAGGAATGGCACACCCTGGAGACCGGCCAATCCCGGGTCTTCGGTCCCGACTACGTACACCAGGTGATCAACGACGGCCCGGACCCGGCGATCACCGTCCACGTCTACCGCCCCGGCCGCACGCAGATGACCCTTTACTCCCTGCACCCCGTAGAGGGCCTCACCCGCGCCTGACTCAGGGCTCCTTGCGGAATGGGCTGCGTAGTGGGTCGCCCAGCGGAACCTCAGCGGCTTCCCCGCTGCGGGATCGATTTCTCATGCAGGCCGCCCCCTGCACCGTGAAATCGCTGTCCTCGCGAGGAAGCCGCTGAGAACCCGCCGGTGGTCGACCTGCTGGGGTGGTCACTGCTCAGCGGCTCCGCCAAGACACGGATCAAGCCCATTCGGCGAGGACTCTCACCCCGTCGCGAACGGTCATTCGTCGTCGCCTTGTCAACGGCGAAGCCGCGCCTGACGGCGAAGCCGTGCCGTTGACGGGGAAGTCCGCGAAGGGCGGGCGAATCCCCGCCTGCCCCGCGGCCGAAGGCCGTGCCTTGCGGCGAAGCCGTGCCTGGATGCGCGAAGCGCATAGCCCACGTCAAATAGGTACCACCGGCGGGTTCTCAGCGGCCTTCTCGCGAGGACGGCTTTTTCCCTCGTGGCCGGAGCCACTTGGGAAAAGATCCCGCAGCGAGAAGCCCGCTGAGGTTCCGCTACCCGACCCCCAAAGCAGGCCATTCTGAAACGCGACGGCATAACGATGGCATCATCGGGAGGCCGAGCGGGAGGAATCCTGAGATGCCACATGCGGTGCCCGCGGCGAGTTCGCCGCTGCTGGAACCGGCCATCGAACTACGCCGCGACGAGGACCGGCCGCTCGCCGTGCAACTCGCCGACGCGCTCCGCCGTGCCGCCACCCTCGGTCAGCTCCGCGGCGGTGACCGGTTGCCCTCGACCAGGGCGCTGGCCCGGCACCTCGCCGTCAGCCGCACCGTCACCGCCGCCGCCTACGAGCAGCTGCACGCCGAAGGCTGGATCGTCGGCAGGCACGGATCCGGCACCTACGTCACCACCGCCCCGCCCGGATCCCCTTCCACCGCAACAGGATCCGGCGCCGGACCCGCACTTCGGGGAACCGAGGCGACGGTGCGGCTGATGCCGGGAATCCCGTGGACGGACGGCATCGACCGCGCGGCGTGGCGCCGGGCCTGGCGGGCCGCCGCCGACCGCGAACCTGACGAGGCACGGCGGCTCGCGGGCGTCGACCAGTACCGCGAGGCCGTGGTGGAACACCTGCTGCGGCATCGCGGCATGACCACCGGCGGCCCGCACCTGGGCACCGTCGTGGCCACCGGCGGAACGACGGCGGCCGTCACGGAGCTGGCCGCGGCGGTGCTCGGCCGCGGCGCCACCGTTGCCGTGGAGGAACCGGGTTACCAGCGCGCGGTGCAGACGCTGCTGGCCGCCGGGGTGAACGTGGTGCTCGCTCCCGTTGATCACGCCGGGATCGTCGTCGAGGCCATTCCCAGGGGAGTGCGGGCCGTGTACTGCTCGCCGGCGCACCAATATCCGATCGGCGGCAGGCTTCCCGCGGATCGCCGCGTCGCGCTCGTCGAACGAGCCCGCGCCGAGGGCTGGCTGATCGTGGAGGACGACTACGACGGCGAACTGCGCTACGACGTGGCGCCGTTGCCGGTGCTGGCCTCGATGGCCCCGGACGTGGTGGTGCACTTGGGCACCACCAGCAAGATCCTCACCCCGACGCTCGGCGTGGGCTGGATGCTGGGGCCGGACCGGGTCGTGGCCGAAGTGCTGGAGCACCGGGAGCGCACCAGCACCGGCCCGGCGCCCGCGGGGCAGCGGGTGCTCGTCGAGTTCGCGCGCAATGGAGATCTCGGACGGCACCTGCGCAGGCTGCGCCGGGAACTGTCGCAGCGGCGCGGCCTCGTCGTGGCACGGCTGGGCGAAGCGGGCATCGAGGTCTTCGGTGACGAAGCGGGAGCCCACGTGGTGCTGCCGCTGCCGTCCGCCGAAACGGAACAGCGGATCGTGGACCGGGCCGCGGAGCACGGCATCATGCTGGACGGGCTGCGCAGGCATCATCACGGGCCGCAGCAGTGGACCGGAGTCGCGCTCGGTTACGCATCGTGCACACGTGCTGACCTGGAGCGTTCACTGCGGCTCGTGGCTCGATGGTGCGACGAGGAGGTCGCTGGCGGCGCGTCCGCCTGCAGGTAGGGTTTCGCGCATGACTCAGCGCAAGACCAGGGTGGCCGTCGTCTTCGGCGGACGAAGCACCGAGCACGGCGTTTCCTGCCTGTCCGCGGGCAGCGTCCTGAGCCACCTGGATCCGGAGCGCTTCGATGTCGTTCCGGTCGGCATCACCCAGGAAGGCGCCTGGGTGCTGGGCACCTCGGACCCGGCCGAGCTGGAGATCCGCGACCGCCGCGCGCCCGAAGTCGCCCCCGGCACCGCCGTCGCGCTTCCCGGGGACCCGACGCGGCGCGACCTGATCCTGGTCGATCCCGGCCGCGGCGGCGAGGTCCTGTCCGAAGTGGACGTCGTTTTTCCGGTGCTGCACGGCGCTTTCGGCGAGGACGGCACCATTCAAGGGCTGCTGGAGATGGCCGACGTGCCCTACGCGGGGCCGGGCGTGCTCTCCAGCGCGGTGTCGATGGACAAGGAGTACACCAAGAAACTCCTCGCGGCCGAAGGCATCTCGGTCGGCACCTACGAGGTGCTCCGCCGCGACGAGTCCACTTTGGATGATCGGCGCCGGGAGCGACTCGGGCTGCCCGCCTTCGTCAAGCCGGCTCGGGCGGGTTCCTCGCTCGGCATCACCAAGATCACCGACTGGGCACAGCTGGACGCCGCCGTCGCCGAGGCCCGCCGCACCGACCCGAAGGTCATCATCGAGACCGCCGTCGTCGGTCGCGAGATCGAATGCGGCGTCCTCGAATTCCCGGACGGCCGCATCGAAGCCTCGCTGCCCGCCGAGCTCCGCGTCACCGGCACCGCCGACTGGTACGACTACGAGTCCAAATACCTCGACGACGTCACCGAATTCGACATTCCCGCGAAGGTCGGCGACGACACCATCGACCGGCTGCGCGACACCGCGGTCACC
This sequence comes from Saccharopolyspora gloriosae, assembly GCF_022828475.1. Classification (GTDB taxonomy): domain Bacteria; phylum Actinomycetota; class Actinomycetes; order Mycobacteriales; family Pseudonocardiaceae; genus Saccharopolyspora_C; species Saccharopolyspora_C gloriosae_A. The sequence continues at coordinate 1,246,125 of NZ_CP059557.1, forward strand.
GCGTTCCGCGCACTGGAGTGCCAAGGCCTGGCGCGAGTCGACTTCTTCGTCACCGAGGACGGCGAACTCATCGTCAACGAGGTCAACACGATGCCCGGATTCACCTCGATCTCGCTGTATCCGCGGATGTGGGCGCAGACCGGCGTCGACTACCCGGCACTGCTGACCACCCTGATCGAAACGGCTCAGGCCCGCGGCACCGGCCTTCGCTGACCCGCCGCGGGCGGCTCGATCAGGGGAAGACGGGCTGCTTGGGAAGCGTGCGCAACTGGGCGGAGAGGTCCTGCACGGGTCCGCTGCCGGAGTTCTCCGGCGCCGTCAGCGCCACGTACACGGGGCGGTCCACCGCGAGCCACGAGGTGTTGCCCGCTTCGGTGATCCGCAGCCAGCTCACCCCGGAGATGTCCACCAGCGGCGAAGTCGGGGTGAGTTCGGCGGGAGCGGACAGGCCGCAGCGCACCGTGATCGGGTCGTGCTCGGCATCGCCCCACGCGACCGCGCCCGGCGGAATCGGCTCGGCGAGATCCCGCCGGGGGACCGGTGCACCGTCCACGTCCAGTTCGGCGGGCAGCGCGGCGAGCAGCTTCGCGCAGTCCGGTTCCTCGGCGTCAGGGGAGGGGATGGGCGGCAGCGCGAGCGGACCGGTGCGGCGGGCCTGCTGCGCCGCCTCCACCGCGTCCTGCTCCCGCTGCTCGGAGAACCGGGACACCAGCCCGAGGGTGATCACGCCCAACGCCAGGAGTCCGCTGAGCGTGAGCGCCACGATCAGGACCGGCTTGGGGAACTTCGGATGCTCGTCGACCACGGGCTCAACTACAGCACGTGCGGGTGAAACGCCTGGAACTGGGCGCTCACAGGTGCACGACGGGACACGTCAGCGTCCGCGTGATGCCTTCCACGTTCTGGATGCCCGCGACGACCATCTTTCCCAGTTGGTCGACATTCTCGGCCTCGGCGCGCACGATCACGTCGTACGGACCGGTCACGTCCTCGGACGTGATCACGCCGGTGGAGCCGGAGATCTCGGCGGCGACGGCGGCGGCCTTGCCGACTTCGGTCTGGATGAGGATGTATGCCTGAACCACGGCGTGCCCCTTCGTCTCGGCCTTGTGCGCGGGGTAGGAAACTGGGAGAAAACTACCCCATCGGGCCGAGCGGATGCTCAAGAAAGGGAGGTCTGACGTGGGTTCGGACACTTCGGCGCAGGACCAGACCGTGTCCGAGGCCGGTGAGTTCGGCCTCATTCAGCGGGTGACCTCCGGGCGGCCGCAGCCCGCCGCGACGCTGCTCGGTCCCGGTGATGACGCCGCCGTGCTGGCGGCGTCCGACGGCCGGGTGGTCGCGACCACCGACGTGCTGGTCGAGCAGGTGCACTTCCGGCTGGCCTGGTCGACGCCGCACCAGGTGGGGCGCAAAGCGGTCGCGGTGAACCTGTCCGATCTGGCGGCGATGGGCGCGGTCCCGACCGGCCTGCTGGTGGGGATCGGCTGCCCGCCGGAGACGCCGATCTCGGTGGTGGACGAGCTGTCGGCGGGCATGTGGGAAGAGGCGCAGCGAGTCGGCGCCGGGATCATCGGCGGAGACATGGTGAGCGCGCCGGCGCTGACGATCTCCATCACGGCGCTGGGCGACCTGCAGGGCCGCACCCCGGTGACCCGGTCCGGCGCGTGCCCCGGCGATGTCGTCGCGGTGGCCGGGCGGCTCGGCTGGGCCGCGGCCGGCCTCGCGGTGCTGGGGCGCGGATTCCGCTCACCGGTGGCGGTCGTCGGTGCGCAGCGGGTGCCGGAACCGCCGTACGACGCGGGGCCGGTGGCCGCCGACGCGGGTGCCACCTCGATGATCGACACCTCGGACGGGCTGCTGGCCGATCTCGGGCACATCGCGGAGGCTTCGCAGGTCGGCATCGACCTGCGGGACGAGTTGATCGAGGTGCCGCAGCGGCTCACCGAGGTCGCCTCGGCACTGGGGGCGGACGCCCGGCACTGGGTGCTCACCGGTGGTGAGGATCAGGCGCTGGCGGCGACGTTCCCGCCCGATCGGCCGTTGCCGGAGGGCTGGCGTGCGGTGGGGTCCGTGGTGGAGGGCGGCGGAGTCACCGTGGACGGCGCGACCTACGAGGGCTCCTCGGGGTGGGAACACTGGCGGTGATCACCTGAACAGGTTTCGCCCTGATCCTTAGCCGGATTGTCCGGTATGGCACGAAAAAGCCCGGCGGGAATTCCCGCCGGGCTTTTTCGCGTTCGAGCCGATTCAGTTCGACGCCGTCGATGTCGAGGGGCCGGGCACGTTGGATTCCTCCATCAGCGGTTCGCCCGACGTCTCCTTCATCAACAGGATCGGAATGAGCGCCACGACCGCGGCGCCCATCAGGTAGAACGCCGGGAAGAACGAGTTCCCGGTGTAGCCCACGGCCCACTCGTTGATCAGCGGAGCGGTGCCGCCGAAGGCCGCGGTGGAGATGTTGTAGCCGACGCTGAACGCCGCGTACCGGACTTTCGTCGGGAACATCGCCGGCAGCGTCGAGGCCAGCGGCCCGATCAGCTGCAGGTGTCCGACGCCCAGCAGTGCCAGGCCGAGCATGGTCGTCAGCATCGTGCCCTGCGAGATCAACAGGAACGCGGGGTAGGGCAGCACGATGAAGCAGATCGCCGCCGAGATGAACAACGGTTTCCGGCCGATCCGGTCGGACAGCGCGCCGACCGGTGCGATGGCCGCCATCATCAACGCGACCACCAGCAGCAGCGGAACGAGCACCTCGTATTCGCGACCCGCCGGAATTTCCAGGGTGTCGGTGAGGTAGCTCTCCATGTAGGTCAGAATCGTGTAGTTCGCGACGTTGATGAGCACCACGACGCCCATCAGGATCAGCAGCGGCCGCCAGTAATCGCGCACCAAGGACTTCAGCGGCGAGCGGGCCAGGTTGTCGCTCTTCTCCAGATTCTTGAACGCCGGGGTGTCCTCCAGCTTGCTCCGCAGGTAGAGCCCGATCAGGCCGAGCGGCCCGGCCAGCAGGAACGGGATCCGCCAGCCCCAGGATTGCATCGACTCCTCGGGGAGAACCAGGATCAGAATGGTCGGAACCAGCGCGCCGAGGCCGAATCCCGCAAGCGTGCCGAATTCAAGCCAGCTGCCGTAAAAACCACGTTTCCGGTTCGGAGCGAACTCGGCGATGTAGGTGGCCGCGCCACCGTATTCACCGCCGGTGGAGAAGCCCTGCACCATCCGGCACAACAACAGCAGGATCGGCGCGAGAAGTCCGATCGTCTCGAAGTTGGGCAGGCAGCCGAGCAAGAATGTCGATCCGGACATCAGCAGGATCGTGATCGCCAACACCTTTTGGCGTCCGATCCGGTCCCCCAGTGGACCGAAGAACATGCTGCCGAGCGGTCGCAGCAGGAAGGAGATCGCAAAGACGCCGAATGCGGACACGGTCTCCCACGGACCGGGGAAGAACTGATGTCCCACGTAGCTCGCCACGTAGGCGTAGACGCCGAAGTCGTACCACTCCGTCGTGTTCCCGATTGCCGCTGCGCCGACCGCTCGCCGGAGCAGTGATCGCTGTTCGGGGCTTATCTCTTCCGTTTCCTGTGCAGTCATGAGGGTGTGTGCCACCTCCGGGTCGTGCCGTCCACGGTGTGTGAACACGTTTGGAGTACTGAGGAACTTAGCCGAGTGGCTGCCTCCTGGCCACCAAAACGCCTACTTGTGTCCGTTTCGATAATTGTTGTCTTGGGGAAAACATCACTCCGCAGTAGGTTCGTCATCGGCGGTGGGCGGGGTGGATCGAAGGCCGAACGCTGGTCACAGGCGGCTATGGAGATCACGATCGTTGGGCCACGGGAATGACCCGCACGAGGGTTGATGATGACTCGCCGCAGTGTGGGGCACAACACGTTGACCCGCGGCGCTCGGCTCCGCCGGGGTGCCGGGCAGTCGATCTTGGCCGCTCGCTAGAGTGCGCGACCATGGCACGTCCGTTGCACGAGGTGGTCGAAGCCGGCTGGGCCGAGGCGCTGGAACCCGTCGCCGGTCAGATCGGCGCGATGGGAGATTTCCTGCGCGCCGAGGTCGCGGCCGGGCGGGAGTACCTGCCTTCCGGGGACAACGTGCTGCGCGCGTTCCAGCAGCCGTTCCACGACGTGCGCGTCCTCATCGTCGGTCAGGACCCGTATCCCACGCCGGGGCACCCGGTCGGGCTCAGCTTCTCCGTCGCCCCGGGCGTGCAGCCGCCGAGGAGCCTGATCAACATCTTCCGCGAGTACTGCGACGACCTCGGCCATCCCCGGCCCACCAGCGGCGACCTGACGCCGTGGACGGAGAACGGGGTGCTGCTGCTCAACCGGGCGCTGACCGTGCAGCCCGGCAAGTCGGCATCGCACCGCGGCAAAGGCTGGGAGGCGGTCACCGAGCAGGCCATCCGCGCGCTGGCCGCCAGGCAGCAGCCGATGGTCGCGATCCTGTGGGGCAACGACGCGCGCAGCACCCGGGTCATGATGCCGGGCGTGGAGTGCCTCGAATCGGTGCACCCGAGCCCGATGTCGGCGGACCGCGGCTTCTTCGGCACCCGCCCGTTCAGCCGCGCGAACGAGATCCTGCAGCGAGCGGGCGCCGAGCCCGTCGACTGGAAGCTGCCCTGAGCTCACGCTGAGCCGGTGCGGGGCGTCCGAGTCGAGCTCCGGTAGCCCCTCGCTTCATCACGCTGAGTGAGAGCGCGCGATTCCGCGCCGACTCGACGTGGTTCCCCGGCGAGCGCGACGCCGACCGGCACCGGAATCGCGCCCGCCGCGTCCTGGTCTCCCGTTACCCCTGTTCGAAGCGATTCGGATCGCCGCCCGACGCCGTTCTCCCGGCCACGGCACCCGGCCTCAGCAGGCGGCCGACTTGCACGCAGCGTGATCAACGGGTGCCCTGAGGGGAGCGGACCGAGGTCCCGGTTCGGCGGATGGATTTCGACCTCCGCCGGTCGTACATTCGAGTCTTGCGGTGGACTTGTGCTCGCCGATGGAAGAAGGCTTGTCATGGGTGCCGGCCCGGTCAGTGGAGGAGTCCTGGCGCGGATGCGGCGGGCGGTGTGGCCCGGCGCCAACCCGTTGCGGCGCCGGACAGATTGGTTCGAGCCCATCGCCCTGCTGGTGATCTTGGTGGCGGCGGTGGTGGTACTGATCTCTTCGTTCGTCGTCTCGCAGGCGGTGCTGCGGGACCACTTGGCACGGGTGAACGCCGAGCACATCGATCGGCACCCGGTGTCGGCGAAGGTGCTCGCCGAAGTGCCGGGGGAGAGCGCGGTGGTCCGCTCGGTCCGCGTCGGCTGGGCGACGCCGCCGGATCCACCGCGCTCGGCGGTCATCGAAGTGCCGACCGGCACCCCGCTCGCCGACACGGTCCCGATCTGGGTCGATCCGCAGGACCGGCCGGTGCCGCCCCCGAGGACCCGCTCCGAGGCCACGCAGGCAGCCGGAACGGCGGGTGCCGGGGTGCTGCTCGGTTCGGGCCTGGTGCTGGGCGGGATGTTCGGCGCTGCCCGGTGGTACGTGGGCAAACGGCGGCTTGCCGCATGGGAAGCGGACTGGGCACGAGTCGGCCCTCGCTGGCGGCACCATTTGCCTTGAGCCGTGTGCCCGGCCGGCGTGGTGGGTGGCGTGGCGGGACCTCAGTGACTTCCTTGCTGCGCCCCTGGCCTGTGCAACCGCTCTTTCCCGGGTGGCTCCGCCACGGGGAAAGCCGTCCTCACGAGGAAGTTGCTGAGAACCCGCCGGTGGTCCCTCTGCTGAAGTCGGTCACTGCTCATCGGCTTCGCCGCTGACAAGATCAAATACTCTTGCGCGCGGGCCGCTGAGGACTTCAGGCATGCAAAAACCCCGGAACGGCGGACCGTTCCGGGGTTCGGCGCTAGTGGCCTGCGCTCAGCCGCGCACGACCTTGCCCGCCTTGAGGCAGGAGGTGCACACGTTCATGCGCTTGCGCTGCGAGAGACCGAGCTTGGCGTGCACGGTCTGGATGTTCGGGTTCCACCGGCGCCTGGTCTTCCGGTGGGAGTGCGAGACCGAGTTACCGAAGCCCGGACCCTTACTGCAGACGTCGCAGACGGCAGCCACTTCAGACACCCCTTACTTTGCGTTCGACGTCCTCCCACGCCCACGGCGGGGAAGCCTGAGTTCGGATGCGGCGATGAATCCACGCGAGCGCTGCCCGCTTGGGGATCCCGACCGCTGGGCGGGCCTGGATCACGTACCGCTGGGCTTGCTGCTCGCCAGGGGCGATCTCCTCCCGGCCGGAAGCCGGTGCGGACCTGCATGCCTTACGGGTGCCCTGGGTCATCGCCACCCGGGACCCGATAAGCCTACCCCACGCCCTGATCGTGCCCGTCGGCCCCTGACATGCGGCGTCGGCGGCGCCTTTCGCGGCGACGCCGCCGAGGTGTCGCTACCCGACCCGCTGCGCGGATCGTCCCGAAAACACCCTCTACGCTTTCGGTGTGGTGGGAAGTCCGGAGGCGCTGCCGGAGTTCGGCGCGGAAGCCGCGCGCCGGTGGGCGCGTGAGTCGGTGGCGGCACTGGCGCAAGATCGTGCCGCGCTCGACCGGATCAACGTGTACCCGGTGGCGGACGGGGACACCGGGACGAACCTGCTGCACACGATGCGTTCGGCGCTGGCGGCGGTGGAGCCGGAGCACTCGGCGGCGAGCCCGCTGGGCGAGGTGCTCACGGCGCTCGCCGAGGGTGCGCTGGCAGGGGCGCGCGGCAACTCCGGGATGTTGCTGTCCCAGGTGCTGCGCGGAGTGGCGGAGCAGCTGCGGGACGCGATGGCGATGGACGGCCCCGCGTTGCGCGCCGCGTTGCACCATGCGGACCGGCTCGCCAGGGACGCCATCGCGGAGCCCGCGGACGGCACGATGCTGTCGGTGCTGCACGCGGCGGCCGAAGGAGCCGCCGCAACGTCGGGAAGCGCCGGTCTGGGGGAGCCCGTGCGAGCGGCCACGCTGGCGGCGATCAGCGCGTTGGAGCGCACCACCGCTCAGCTGCCCGCGTTGGCGGAGGCGGGAGTCGTGGACGCGGGCGGTCGCGGACTGGTGGTGCTGCTCGACGCGTTGCACTCGGTGGTGCACGGAGTGCGACTCGCGCCGGAACCGCCGACCGGCCGCATCGATTTCCCCGCGGAGCACGGCGGATACGCCTACGAGGTGATGTACCTGCTCGCGGACGCTGAACCGAGCGGAGTGGACCGGCTGCGCATCGCGCTGGCGGAGTTCGGCGACTGCGTGTCCGTGGTCGGCGACGGCGCCGGCGCGTGGGCCGTGCACGTGCATTGCGACGACATCGGCGGCGCCATCGAGGCGGGCATCGAAACCGGCAGGCCCAGTCGCATCCGGGTGCAGCGGTTCGCCGACCAGACCGCCGCACACCCCGTGGGACACGCGATCCTGGCCTGCGTCGCGGGTGATGAGCTCGCCGAGCTGTTCCGCGCGGAGGGCGCCGAGGTGTTCGCGCTGAACCCGGCGGATCCGTCGGTGCCGGAACTGGTCGCGGCGATCGAGGGGACCCGTGCGGCGCACGTCGTGCTGCTGCCCAACGGCGAGACGATCACCGAATCCGCGGAGCTGGCCGCGAAGCGCGCCGTCCGGGACGGCCGGGACGTCGTGGTCGTGCCCACCGCCTCCCCGGTCCAGGGCTTGGCGGCGCTGGCCGTGCACGATCCCTCGCGGCGCAGTCCGGATGACGCGGTGGTGATGGCGGAGGCCGCGGCGGCGACCCGGCGCGGCGAACTGCGCATCGCCGAGTCGGAGGCGTTGACCTGGTCGGGCCGCTGCGTTCCCGGTGACGTGCTGGGCCTGGTGGACGGCGAGGTCGTGCTGATGGGGCGGGATTTCCTCGCGGTGGCACGGGATCTGGTGGATCGGATGCTCGCGGCGGGCGGCGAACTGGTGACGGTCCTGGTGGGCGATGACACTCCCGATCCGGTGCCGCGGCAGCTGGTCGACTACTTGGCCAAGCACCGCCCTGAGGTGGAGTGCGTCTGCTACCCGGCGGGCGGATCGTCGGCCGCGCTGCTGCTGGGCGTCGAGTAGTTCCGGCCATCGCCGGAATCGCGTCCCGGTGCGCGCAATCGTCCGGCGCGGCGCGGATTCGGTGAACCGGTCCGCCCGCGGCGGCGCTTCGTCCGATAACTTCGAGTGCAGCAGCGGGCAGGCGACACGGGCAGGGCGGGATGACCACTTCGGATACGGGGCTGGACCGGGTGCTGGGCGCGAAGACCGGGCAGGCGCTCGAATCCGCCCTCGGACTGTCCACTGTGGGCGATCTGTTGCGGCATTATCCGCGCCGCTACGCCGAACGCGGCGAACTCACCGCGATCGCCGGGCTGGAGCTCGACGAACACGTGACGGTGCTGGCGAAGGTCGAGCGGGTGTCGAAGCGGACCATGAAATCCCGCCGCGGCACCATCGTGGAAGCCCGCATCACCGACGGGCATCGCTCGCTGACCTGCACCTTCTTCAACCAGGCGTGGCGGGAGCGGGAGTTGCTGCCGGGGCGCCAGGGCATGTTCGCGGGCAAGGTCACCGCCTACCGGGGCTCGTTCCAGCTCGCCCACCCCGAGTACCAGCTCTTCGACGGGGAGGACGCGCAGCAGGCGGGCTCGGTGGCGGAGGAGTTCGCGTCCGCGCTGATCCCGGTCTACCCGTCGGCGCACGGACTTCCGTCCTGGTCGATCAGCCGCTGCGTGCGCCAGGTGCTCGACACCTGGGACGGCGCCGACGATCCGCTGCCCGAGCAGTTGCGCGCCGAGCATCGCCTGCTGGGGCTGGAAACGGCACTGCGCAAGATCCACCAGCCGCAGGATCAGAGCGAGGTCGCCGCCGCGCAGAACCGGCTCAAGTGGGACGAGGCGCTGGCGGTGCAACTGGTGCTCGCACGATTGCGCGAGTCGGTGCACGAACATCCGGCGCCGTCCTGCCCGCGCCGCGAGGACGGGTTGCTCGCGGAGTTCGACCGCAGGCTGCCGTTCCAGCTGACCGCGGGACAGACCGAGATCGGCACCGAGATCGCCGCCGACCTGGCCACCGAGCAGCCGATGAACCGGCTCGTGCAAGGAGAAGTCGGTTCCGGCAAGACCGTCGTCGCGTTGCGCGGCATGTTGCAGGTGGTGGACTCGGGACGGCAGGCCGCGATGCTGGCGCCGACCGAAGTGCTGGCCTCCCAGCACGCCCGTTCGCTGGCGGAACTGCTCGGCGACCTGGGTGCGGCAGGCGAGCTCGGTGCGGCCGAGCAGGCCACCAAGATCACCCTGCTCACCGGTTCGCTGCCCGCCGCCGCGCGCAAGAAAGCGCTGCTGGAAGCGGCTTCGGGGGAGGCCGGCATCGTCGTCGGCACCCATGCGCTGATCCAGGACCGGGTGTCGTTCGCCGACCTCGGCCTCGTCGTCGTCGACGAGCAGCACCGCTTCGGCGTGGAGCAGCGCGACGCGCTGCGGGCTCGCGGCGGGACGGAATCCGCGCCGCACGTGCTCGTGATGACGGCGACGCCGATCCCGCGGACCGTGGCGATGACCGTGTACGGCGACCTGGAGACCTCCGCGTTGCGCGAACTGCCCAGCGGGCGTTCGCCGATCAGCACCAGCGTGGTGCCGGTGGCGGAGAAGCCGGCGTGGCTGGACCGCGCGTGGGAACGCGTGCGGGAAGAGGTCGCCGCCGGGCACCAGGTGTACGTGGTGTGCCCGCGCATCGGCGACGACGAGCAGAACCCGCCGAAGAAGGGCAAGAAGAAGCCGCGGACCGACGACGGGGTGGAGGAGCCGGAGGACGCCGACGCCGGCGCGGGCTCCGACGAACGCCGCCCTCCGCTGGCGGTGCTGGACGTGGCGGAGCGGCTGCGCCAGGGTCCGCTGGCGCAGCTGCGCATCGGCATGCTGCACGGGAGGCTTGCCGCCGACGACAAGGACGCGGTGATGCGCGGCTTCGCCGACGGCAAGCTGGACGTGCTGGTGGCCACGACCGTCGTCGAGGTCGGGGTGAACGTGCCGAACGCGACCGTCATGGTGATCATGGACGCGGACCGCTTCGGGGTGAGCCAGCTGCACCAGCTGCGCGGGCGCGTCGGCCGCGGCTCGGCGCCGGGGCTGTGCCTGCTGGTGAGCGAGGCGATGGGCGGCACCTCCACTCGGGAGCGGCTGGACGCGGTGGCCTCCACGACGGACGGGTTCGAACTGGCCCGGCTCGACCTGGAGCTGCGGCGCGAAGGCGACGTGCTCGGCGCGGCCCAGTCCGGACGCCGCTCGGGGCTGAAGATGCTGTCGCTGCTGCGCGACGAGGACGTCATCGCCGAAGCGCGGACCGCGGCGCAGGGCTACGTCGCCGCAGATCCCGGGCTGGCCGGGCATCCGGGCCTGGCGCGCATGGTCGCGGAGGTCGTCGACGAGGACCGCGCGGGCTACCTGGAGAAGAGCTGACCGCTGCTCGGCGTTCGCCGACCGATCTGCGAAGCGGCGACGCGCGGGCGACCATGGCGCGTAACCCGGATTCACCTCCGGCGCGTTCCGCCGCCGAAGGTGAACACGACCCTGGTACGGCGGGTCGATCTGTCGCCCGATCATGCCGAAATCGGAAAATCCGACGAATTTCTTTCCGTGAGGTCTTGTGCGGCCGCATCGTAATCGCAGGTCACCATGACCGAATGATGTGGGTCACGCGCTGATCCTCTCGGCAGGCGGAATTTTCGCGGTACGGTTTCGGGACCGTCCGACACCTGTCCAGGAGGTAGCCGGCATGTTTCGCAAGGTCCTCGTCGCCAACCGTGGCGAAATCGCGATTCGAGCCTTCCGCGCGGGCTATGAGCTCGGCGCGGGCACCGTCGCGGTGTTCCCGCACGAAGACCGCAACTCGTTGCACCGCTTGAAGGCCGACGAGTCCTACGAGATCGGCGAGCCCGGACATCCCGTCCGCGCCTACCTGTCGGTCGAAGAGATCATCAAAGCGGCGCAGACCGCGGGCGCAGACGCGATCTATCCGGGTTACGGCTTCCTGTCGGAGAACCCGGACCTCGCCAAGGCGTGCCACGACGCGGGCATCACCTTCGTCGGCCCCACCCACGACATCCTCGAGATGACGGGGAACAAGGCCACGGCCGTCGCCGCCGCGCGCGAAGCGGGCGTGCCGGTGCTGGACTCCTCGGCGCCGTCGGCGGACATCGACGAGCTCATGTCGGTCGCCGAGTCCATCCAGTTCCCCGTGTTCGTCAAGGCCGTCGCCGGTGGCGGCGGACGCGGCATGCGCCGGGTCGGCGAGTACGGCGCGCTGCGCGAAGCCCTCGAAGCCGCGATGCGCGAAGCGGAATCCGCCTTCGGCGACCCGACGGTGATCCTGGAACAGGCCGTGGTGAATCCGCGGCACATCGAGGTGCAGATCCTCGCCGACGGCGAGGGCAACGTGATCCACCTCTACGAGCGGGACTGCTCGGTGCAGCGGCGGCACCAGAAGGTCATCGAGATCGCCCCTGCGCCGAACCTCGATCCTGAGCTGCGCGAACGCATCTGCGCCGACGCGGTCGCCTTCGCCCGCAAGATCGGCTACGTCAACGCGGGGACCGTCGAGTTCCTCGTCGACGAGCAGGGCAGGCACGTGTTCATCGAGATGAACCCGCGCATCCAGGTCGAGCACACCGTCACCGAAGAGGTGACCGACGCCGACCTCGTGCAGTCGCAGCTGCGCATCGCCGCCGGTGAGACGCTCGCCGACCTCGGCATGACGCAGGACGAGGTGCGGCTGCGCGGCGCCGCGCTGCAATGCCGCATCACCACCGAGGACCCCACCAACGGTTTCCGCCCGGACACCGGCATGATCAGCGCCTACCGCTCACCGGGCGGCGCGGGCATCCGGCTCGACGGCGGCACCGCGTTCGCGGGCACGAGCATCAGCGCGCACTTCGACTCGATGCTGGTGAAGCTGTCCTGTCGTGGCCGGAACTTCCCGACCGCGGTGGCCAGGGCGCGGCGCGCGCTCGCCGAGTTCCGCATCCGCGGCGTCGCCACGAACATCCCGTTCCTGCAGGCGGTCCTCGAAGACGACGACTTCGCGGGCGGCCGTGTCACGACCTCGTTCATCGAGCAGCGCCCGCATCTGCTCACGGCGCGGCACTCCGCCGACCGCGGCACTCGGCTGCTGAACTACCTCGCCGACGTCACCGTGAACCAGCCGAACGGGGCGCGGCCCACCGTTCCCGACCCGGTGTTCAAACTGCCCGAGGTCGATCTGGCGGCGCCGGCCCCGCAGGGCTCCAAGCAGCGGCTCACCGAGCTCGGACCGGAGGGTTTCGCGCGCTGGCTGCGGGAATCCGACGCCGTGGGCGTCACCGAGACCACCTTCCGCGACGCCCACCAGTCGCTGCTGGCGACGCGCGTGCGCAGCAAGGACCTGCTGGCCGTGGCCCCGCACGTGGCGCGGATGACGCCGGAGCTGCTGTCGCTGGAATGCTGGGGCGGCGCCACTTACGACGTGGCGCTGCGCTTCCTGGCCGAGGACCCGTGGGAGCGGCTGGCGAAGCTGCGCGAGGCGGTACCGAACATCTGCCTGCAGATGCTGCTGCGCGGCCGCAACACCGTCGGCTACACGCCCTATCCCACCGAGATGACCGAGCACTTCGTGCAGGAGGCCACCGACACCGGCATCGACATCTTCCGGATCTTCGACGCGCTCAACGACGTCGAGCAGATGCGCCCGGCGATCCGCGCCGTGCGCGACACCGGGAAGTCCGTGGCCGAGGTGGCGCTCTGCTACACCGGTGATCTGCTGGACCCGGCGGAGAAGATCTACACGCTGGACTACTACCTGCGGTTGGCGGAGCAGATCGTCGAAGCAGGCGCGCACGTGCTGGCGATCAAGGACATGGCCGGTCTGCTGCGCGCCCCGGCCGCCGCGGAGCTGGTCACCGCGTTGCGCCGCGAGTTCGAGCTGCCGGTGCACCTGCACACCCACGACACGCCCGGCGGGCAGCTGGCGACCTACCTGGCCGCCGTGCAGTCCGGGGTGGACGCTGTCGACGGGGCCTCGGCTTCGCTGGCGGGCACCACCTCGCAACCGGCGCTGTCCTCGGTGGTCGCCGCCACCGACCACACCGACCGCGCCACCGGACTTGACCTGCGCGCGGTCTGCGACCTGGAGCCGTACTGGGAGTCGGTGCGCAAGATCTACCAGCCGTTCGAGGCGGGCCTGGCCGCGCCGACCGGCCGCGTGTACCGGCACGAGATCCCCGGCGGCCAGCTGTCGAACCTGCGCACGCAGGCCGTCGCGCTCGGCCTGGGCGACAAGTTCGAAGAGATCGAAGCCATGTACGAGGCGGCGGACCGCATCCTCGGCAGGCTGGTGAAGGTCACCCCGTCCTCCAAGGTCGTCGGTGACCTGGCGCTGCACCTGGTCGGAGCCGGGGTCGACCCCGCCGACTTCGAGGCCGAGCCGCGCCGGTTCGACATTCCGGACTCGGTCATCGGCTTCCTGCAAGGGGAACTCGGTGAGCCGCCCGCCGGTTGGCCGGAGCCGTTCCGGACCCGGGCGCTCGAAGGCCGCACCGGTGAGCGCAAGCTCGCCGAGCTCACCGCGGAGGACCGCACCGGGCTGGTCGAGGATCGGCGCGGCACCCTCAACCGGTTGCTGTTCGCCAAGCCGACCAAGGAGTTCACCGAGCACCGCGAGGCGTTCGGGGACACGTCGCTGCTGCGCAGCAAGGACTTCTTCTACGGGCTGCGCCCCGGCGAGGAGTACTCCGTGGACCTCGACCAGGGCGTGCGGCTGCTCATCGGGCTGGAGGCGATCAGCGAGGCCGATGAGCGGGGCATTCGCACGGTGATGGCGATCTTGAACGGGCAGCTGCGGCCGATCCAGGTGCGGGACCGTTCGGTGGCCACGGATCTGCCGGTGGCGGAGAAGGCCGACCGCGGCAGCCCCGGCCACGTTCCGTCGCCGTTCGCCGGTGTCGTCACGCTCGCGGTGTCCGAGGGCGACGAGGTGAGCTCCGGGCAGACCATCGCGACGATCGAGGCGATGAAGATGGAGGCCGCGATCACCGCCCCGCAGGCGGGCCGGGTGAAGCGCGTGGCCATCGGCCAGGTGCAGCAGGTGGAAGGCGGCGACCTGATCATCGAGATCGGCTGATCGCTCCCGCTCGACCGGTGGCGCAGGTGCTTCGGCAGCTGCGCCACCGGTGTTTCCGGCACTTGCGGTTCCACGATCCGGCCGCGAGGTGAAACAAGATCCACGGTCGGTTTCAGGTGCTTTGCAGGATCTTGCAGGTAGCGTTGCATCGCTGCGGACAGGTGGGGCCGCGGCGAAGTGCCCGGTGAAGTCACCGCCGGGCGCGAAGCGACGGAGGAACCGCGGTGGAGCTGCCCAGGGGCGCCGACATCAGCAAGTCGAGCGCGTCTCGGATCTACGACTACGGTCTCGGCGGTTCGCACAACTTCGAGGTCGACCGCAGGGTCCTCGACGAGATCAAGAAGATCTTCCCCGCTACGCCGCAGCCCGCGCGGGACAACCGCGCCTTCCTCGGCCGCGCCGTGCGGCATTGCAGGCGGGCCGGAATCCGGCAGTTCCTCGACCTGGGATCCGGCATGCCGACCGTCGGCAACGTGCACGAGATCGCGCAGCGCGCCGACCCCGGGGCGCGGGTCGTGTACGTGGACATCGACCCGGTCGCCGTCGCCTACAGCCGATCGCTGCTCGGCGATGATCCGAACACCATCGTGCTGCAGGCCGACATGCGCGAGCCGGAGACGATCCTCACCGATCCGGACGCGCTGGCGCTGCTGGACTTCGACGAGCCGGTCGCGGTGCTGATGGTGGCCATGACGCACTACCTGACCGACGAGGACGATCCGGCCGGAGTGCTCGCGGCCTACCGGAAGGTGATGCGGCCCGGCTCGTTCCTGGTGTTCTCGCACATGACGGCCGACGACTACCCCGAGGTGCACCGCACGGCGGAGGCGTTCAACGCGGGCGGTTCGGAGCAGCTGGTGCTGCGTTCCCGCGAGGAGATCACCGGGTTGCTGGCCGATTTCGAGTTCGTCGAGCCCGGTCTGGTCTACCCGGCGGACTGGCGCCCGGACGGTCTCCTCGCGGACGGCCACGACCCGTCCCGCGCCGCCTGCTATGCCGCAGTGGCGACCTTGCGCGACTGACTCCGGGCCGTCTCGTGGGTGTGGCGGACCGTGTGCGATCACGTGCGTCGAGTGTCGTCCTGCTGTCGGAAATCGTTGCAGGAAAGGGAATTTGATCTCGACCGGGCGAAAACCCCTGGTTTGCAGGGGTTTATGGGTCCGATGTGATGAATGTGTTGGTGCTGAACGGAATTCCGGGACCGCAGTGTGTTCGAACCCCAGTGCCTGTGGCACTGTGGAGTGAACTGCAAAGGCAGGAAGGACGTGAAGCCCATGCGCTACGTGAACAAGCGTTTCGCCAGGGTGGCCACCGTGGCCGCCCTGGTCGCCGGGGGCGCGCTCACCGGTACCGCCGCCTACGCGGACGCCGGCGACGTGACGCCGTGCCAGGCGACCGCGAAGGCCTGCGTGGACCTGTCGTCCAAGCAAGCCTGGTTGCAGGAGAACGGCACGGGCGTCTACGGCCCGGTGCCGCTGACCGCCGGGATGGTGGGCTCGGAAACACCGGTCGGGACCCACCAGGTGCTGTGGAAGGACGCGGACCACCGCAGCGGCGAGTTCGACAACGCACCCATGCCGAACGCGGTGTTCTTCACCAAGACCGGGGTCGCCTTCCACGAAGGCAGCCTCGAGCAGGAGTCCAACGGCTGCGTGCACCTGTCCACGACCGCGGCCAAGAAGTTCTTCGACTCGCTCAACCCGGGCGACGAGGTCCAAGTCGTGCAGTGAGCGACACCGTCCGGCACGGACGATCCATGGGGGCTCCACCCGGAGTTGGCCGGCGCCTGAGCGGCACCGGCATCCCCGGAACACGAGAACCTGACGAGAGGGGCGGCACCCGCGGGTGCCGCCCCTCTCGCGTGCGCACCCGCGACCGTCGACTCCGTGGCCGGTGCGAAACTGTTCCGGTGACGCGGATCGTGGCAGGCAGTGCGGGAGGCCGTCGGATCGAGGTGCCGCCGCGTGGGACCCGCCCCACCTCGGACCGGGTCCGCGAGGCCGTGTTCAGCGCGCTCGAAGCGGCCGTGGATCTCGACGGCGCCCGGGTGCTCGACCTCTACGGCGGCTCCGGAGCGCTCGGTTTCGAAGCGCTGTCCCGAGGCGCGGAGCACGTCGCCTTCGTCGAAGCCGACCGGCGAGCCGCGCAGACCATCCGCCGCAACGCCACCGGCCTCGGATTCCGCGCCGTCGCGATCGAACAGGCGAAGGCCGAGACCGCGCTGGCGACCCCGCCCGCCGAGCCCTACGACTTGGTGCTCGCCGACCCGCCCTACGACCTCGACCCGGCGCGACTGGCCCAGGTGCTGCAGGCGCTGGCCACCGGCGGCTGGACCGCGCCCGGCGGCCTCGTCGTCCTCGAACAGTCGACCCGCAGCGGCGACCCGGCATGGCCCGCGCCGCTCATGCCCGACCGCACCCGCCGCTACGGCGACACCGCCGTGCACTGGGCTTTCCACGACGAGGAAACAGTCCCGGAGACCGAAGCCCGGTAGCCGAGAAGCCCGGTGCGGCGGCAGTGCCGCACGCCCGATTCCGGCGACGGGTGACCCCCGACACTTCCGGCCTGAGCGGGCGGGATCCCGGTGCTAACGTCCGGCCTCATGAGGCGTGCGGTGTGTCCTGGCTCCTACGATCCGGCCACCAACGGCCACCTCGACATCATCGAGCGGGCCGCCGGCCTGTTCGACGAAGTGGTCGTCGCGGTCCTGGTGAACAAGAGCAAGCGCAGCCTGTTCTCCGTCGAGGAACGGCTGGACATGCTGCGCGAGGTCACCGCTCCGTGGCCGAACGTGCGCATCGACTCCTGGCACGGCCTGCTGGTGGACTACTGCCAGACCAACGGGATCGCTGCGATCGTCAAGGGCCTGCGCGCGGTCAGCGACTTCGACTACGAGCTGCAGATGGCTCAGATGAACCAGCGCCTCTCCGGGGTCGAAACGCTGTTCATGTCGACCAACCCGCTCTACAGCTTCTTGGCGAGCTCCCTGGTCAAGGAGGTCGCCACCTACGGTGGTGACGTGGCCAGCCTGGTGCCGCCGAAGATCGAGCGGCGGCTGGTGCAGCGCGTCGAGGAACGCAACGCCGAAAGCTCCTGACCCGGCGGGCAGATCACTCCGCGCGGACTCCTAGTCGCGCAGGTCGAGCTTCATGCCGACGTGGCTGCTCTCGAAGCCCAGCCGCTCGTAGAAGCGGTGCGCCCGCTCCCGTGACGCGTTGCTGGTGAGCTGCACGATCGACGCGCCCCGCCGCCGGGCCTGCTCGACCGCCCACACCACGAGTTCCCTGCCGAGCCCGCCGCCGCGCAGGTCCGTCCGCACGCGCACCGCCTCCAGCTGCGCGCGGGTGGCGCCCGCGTGGGAGAGGCCGGGGATGAAGGTCAGTTGCAGGGTGCCCGCGACCTCGCCGTCGAGTTCGGCGACGGTGAGCAGCTGGTTCGGGTCTGCGTCGATCGCGGCGAACGCGGCGGCGTACGCGGGATCTCCGGGGCGTTCCCTGGTGCGTCCGAGGGGATCGTCGGCGAGCAGGTCGACGATCGCGTTCAGGTCGGCTTCGGCGGCTCGCCGGATAACGGGAGATGTCACGGATCGACGGTAGAGCCACAGCCGGGTGAACTGTGCTCGCGATCGGCTTCGTCTTCACGACAACGCGCCAGGTGATCATGACCTGCGGTTAGCGTCCGCGCCATGAAGATCTCGTCGAAAGCCATGAACGTCCTGTTGGCCGGGCTGCTCGCCGTCGCGGGCCTGTTCGGGGTCTCCGCCGCCGCGGTGGCCGCCGCTCCGGCCACCGCCCAGACCCAGCAGATCGCCGCCGCCTGCGGCGACACCTCCGAGTTCACCCCGGTGGACCTCTCGGCGCTGCCCGCTGAGGCCACCGACACCGTGAACCTGATCAAGCAGGGTGGCCCGTACCCGTACCCGCAGGACGACCAGACCTTCTCGAACCGCGAAGGCATCCTGCCGGACTGCGCCGAGGGCTACTACAAGGAGTACACCGTCGAGACGCCCGGCAGCGACGACCGCGGTGCCCGCCGCTTCGTCGTCGGCGCTGAGGGCGAGTTCTTCTACACCGAGGACCACTACGAGAGCTTCTCCATCACGAACA
This sequence comes from Saccharopolyspora gloriosae, assembly GCF_022828475.1. Classification (GTDB taxonomy): domain Bacteria; phylum Actinomycetota; class Actinomycetes; order Mycobacteriales; family Pseudonocardiaceae; genus Saccharopolyspora_C; species Saccharopolyspora_C gloriosae_A. The sequence continues at coordinate 1,264,368 of NZ_CP059557.1, forward strand.
TCGAAGCCTGAGGACCGCTTGGTCCGGCTCGCCGCTGCGAGGTAGCCGGGTCCGGCAGCCGACAAGATCGTCCGAACGCGCGGGCCGCTCGTCCTTCCCGAAGGGCGGGCGGCCCGTTCGTCGTTCGCAGGAGGTCGCTCCGGCGCGTTCGTGGTGCGCGAGGTGAATCGGGACACGCGCGGCGCGGGTCCACACCTCGCATGGCCTGCGGCGGCACACTGGTGATCGGCCGACCCGTGATCCCCGGGGCCGGGGTCTGGTGTCATGCTTGCCACTCCGGACGGCTACGACGGCAGGGAGATCGAGGTGTACCGGGTTTTCGAGGCGCTGGACGAGCTCGTCACGATCGTGGAAGAGGCGCGCGGGGTACCGATGACCTCGGGCTGCGTCGTTCCCCGTGGCGATGTGCTGGAGCTGCTCGACGACGTGCGGGACGCGATCCCGCAGGAGCTCGACGACGCCCAGGACGTGCTCGACCACCGCGATGACGTGGTGTCGAAGGCGGAGGCGCAGTCCGGCAAGGCCATAGGGGACGCCCGGTCGGAGGCGGACCGCACCGTCTCCTCGGCGCGTGCCGAGGCCGAGCAGCTGATCGCCGACGCCCAGGAGCAGGCCGACCAGCTCATCGCCGACGCCCGCGCCCGCGCGGAGGAGTCGGTGACCGCGGGCCGCCGCGAGTACGAGGACTACGTTGGCCGCGCCCAGTCCGAGGCGGACCGCATGGTGCAGGCGGGGCGTGCGGCCTACGAGCAGTCGGTGCACGAGGGGCGCTCCGAGCAGTCCCGCCTGGTCGCCGACACCGAGGTCGCGCAGGCCGCGCACAGCGAGTCGCGGCGCATCGTGGAGGCCGCCAACGAGGACGCGGAACGGCTGCGCACCGAGTGCGACGCCTATGTGGACTCGCGCCTGGCGGACTTCGAAGACCTGCTCAGCCGCACGCTGCGCACCGTCGGCAAGGGCCGCCAGCAGCTGCGCAGTCCGGTCGGAGTCCCCTTCGACTACGAGGACTCCCGCTCTGGGCCGAACGTCTACGAGGAGAACTGACCTCCGGCGCCCGTCGGCGTACGACGGGCGCGACGGGGTCTGAAGCGCCAAGCGAAATGATCTTTTGATCTGTTGTCTCGTCAGCGACGGAGCCGCTGAGCAGTGACCGGCTTGAGCAAGATGACCACCGGCGGCTTCTCAGCGGCTTCCTCGTGAGGACAGCGATTTCGCTGAGTAGGGTGCTACTTGAGAAATCGATCCCGCAGCGAGGAAGCCACTGAGGTTCCGCTGAGTGACCCGCTACGCAGGTCGTTCTGAAAGAGCCGGGGTGATTTCCGGAGGTCGGAGGCGTGGCGTACTCTGGTTCCGATGGCCGTGTGAATTCCGTCCGGATGTGTTCCGGTCGCCTGTCCGGTCCCACAGCACGCCCGGTGATCTCGCTTTCGGAGTCGTCGACTTCGCGCGGGCCGGGCGGTGGGCCGGGGCCGGTGTCCGGCCCGGCCGGAAGTTCCGCGTGCTGAACGGTCCCGGCCGTTCACGCCATCGGTACCGCACCTGGACCTAAGCAGCACCGGCCCGGGACGGTCGTTCAGCCATCGGCTGGCAAACCTGACCCGCCCCTTCGCTCGACGAGATCCGTGATGTCCCAGAACCGTGACGCAGCAAGCGCCGCCCCGCAGCTCGGCCCGTGGGTGATCGATACCCGCGAGCTCGGCAACCGCGCGGGCAGCAGCCGCAGCTTTGACCGCAGTGCGCCGGCGCCTGCCGGTTTCGGCCTGGACATGATCGGAGTGCCCGAGGGCGATCCCGTCCAGCTCGACGTGCTGGCGGAATCGGTGGTGGAAGGAGTGCTGATCTCGGGTACCGCTACGGCGGAGTTCACCGGTGAATGCGCGCGTTGCCTCGACAAGTTCTCCGAGGAGATCGAGATCGAGCTGCGCGAGCTGTTCGCCTACCCGGACAGCACGACCGACGCCACCACCGACGAGGACGAGGTCAGCCGCGTCGTCGATGAACTGATCGACCTGGAGCCCGCGGTGCGGGACGCCATGCTGCTGACGATGCCCACGTCCCCGGTGTGCAGTGAGGACTGCCAGGGTCTGTGCGCCGGGTGCGGGGTGAAGTGGGCCGAACTCGGCCCCGAGCACACCCATGAGACGATGGACCCTCGCTGGGCCGCGCTGCGTGAGCGGTTCGGCGGAAACGAAGAGGAGAACTAGTCGTGGCCGTCCCCAAGCGCAAGATGTCCCGCTCCAACACCCGGCACCGCCGGTCCCAGTGGAAGGCCACCGCGCCGACCCTGGTGCAGTGCTCGAACCGGTCCTGCCGGGAGCAGAAGCTGCCGCACGTCGTCTGCCCGGCCTGCGGCCAGTACGACGGCCGCCAGGTCGTCCAGCCCGCCTGACGGCCGCGGATAGCGGAGTGGGGGGAAAGCAGCCCCGGAGCCGTGTGACGGACCGGGCCCCGTTGATGTCAGCGCTCGGCGTCGAACTCGACGCCGAGCTGCTCACGCTTGCCCTGACGCACCGCTCCTACGCGTATGAAAACGGTGGCCTGCCACCGAACGAGCGCTTGGAGTTCCTCGGCGACTCCGTGCTGGGCCTGGTGATCACCGACCGGCTGTACCGGGAGCACCCGGACCTGCCGGAGGGTCAGCTGGCGAAGTTGCGCGCGAGCTTGGTGAACATGCACGCGCTCGCCGGTGTGGCCCGTTCCCTCAGCGAGGGCGGGCTCGGCCAGTACTTGCTGCTCGGCCGTGGTGAGGAGCTCACCGGCGGCCGGGACAAGGCGAGCATCCTGGCGGACAGCTTGGAGGCCGTGCTCGGTGCGGTGTACCTGGAACACGGCATCGACGTGGCCAGGGACATGATCTACCGCCTGTTCGGGTCATTGCTGACCGAGGCGCCGCAGCGCGGTGCCGGGCTGGATTGGAAGACCAGCCTGCAGGAGCTCACCGCGGCCACCGGTCAGGGCGTGCCCGAGTACCGGGTGCAGGAGCGCGGACCTGATCACCGCAAGGAGTTCAGCGCTTTTGTGTCCGTGGCCGGCGACACCCTCGGCGAGGGTGATGGCCGGACCAAGAAGGAAGCAGAGCAGAAGGCCGCCGAGGCGGCTTGGCGCTCGTTGTCCGAGAGGGCCGAACAAGCCGATTCGGGCAAGAGCGGCGAAGCCGGTGAGGACGCTGCCGCGGAGCAACCCGCGGAGTCCTCCGACGGCCCGGCTCGCGCCGACGATTCAGCGTGATCGCCTGGCTGTGAAGCCGTTTCGCACGGCCGGTTGAGCGGTGGATTCTCCGGCGGCTTTCCGCCGCGGAATCCTCTGCTCGACCGGCCGTTTCGCATGTCCCGCAGACGTGTGCTGGAAGGTGGGCTCGTGCCCGAGTTACCCGAGGTGGAGGTCGTTCGGCGCGGGGTCGCCGAGCACGTCACCGGTCGCACCGTGTCCACTGTGGATGTTCTGCATCCGCGAGCGGTGCGCAGGCACGTGCCGGGGCCGGAGGACTTCGCGGCCAGACTGGCCGGTCGCACGGTGTGCGGAGCGCGGCGGCGCGGCAAGTACCTGTGGCTCGAGCTCGCCGAGGACGCGGCGCCGCAGGCCACCGAGTTCGTCGGTACGGCCGAAGCACCCGGTGAGGCGGTGCTGACGCACCTCGGCATGAGCGGCCAGCTGCTGGTGCAGCCGGTGGGGACGCCGGACGAGAAGCACCTGCGGGTGCGGTTCGGATTCGCCGACGGCGGCCCGGAATTGCGGTTCGTCGATCAGCGCACCTTCGGCGGGCTGAGCTTGGCCGATCAGGTGGAGGTCGGTGGCGTGCTGCTACCGACTCCGGTGGCGCACATCGCCCCGGATCCGCTGGAGGAGGCCTTCGACGTCGACGCGGTGGTGGCGAAGCTGCGGTCGCGGCGCACCGGGGTGAAGCGCGCGCTGCTGGATCAGAGCCTGGTCTCCGGGGTCGGCAACATCTACGCCGATGAGGCGTTGTGGCGGGCGAAGCTGCATTGGGCGCGTCCGACGGAAACGTTGAAGCGCCCCGAGGTGCGCACGCTGCTGGCGGCGGTCACGGAGGTGATGCGCGGCGCGTTGGACGCCGGTGGCACCTCGTTCGACGCCCTGTACGTCAACGTCAACGGCGAGTCCGGGTACTTCGACAGGTCGCTGGCGGTGTACGGCCAGGCCGACCGCCCGTGCCCGCGTTGCGGCGCCGTGGTGCGGCGGGACGCGTTCATGAACCGCTCGTCCTACAGCTGCCCGGTGTGCCAGCCGAAACCCCGCAACGCCCACTACTGATCTAGGCGCAGCAGGGCGGTGCCGTGGGCGGGGACGTCGGCGGTGATCCGGTCGTTCGTTTCGGTGATCCGGCCGGAGCGGAGGTCGTGGACCCGGTGGTTTCCGGCGCGGAGGCCGAGTTCGGCGAGGCCCGTGCCGATCCGGGCGGGCGCGTCGCCGCGGTTGTAGAGCGCCACGGCGGTGCCCTCGTGCAGGGGTTTGACCCAGACCTGGTGGTCGCCGCCGGTGTTCTGGGTGGCGGCGGCGCCGAGCGGATCCTGGTCGATGGCGAGGATTCCGGGGTCGGTGAGCAGGTCGCGCTCGGGTTCGGTCATGGTCCTCGGGTCGTTGCCCGCGATGAGCGGTGCGGCGAACATCGCCCACATGTTCAGGTGCGTTCGCTGTTCTTCCGGGGTGAGGCCCGCGTAGCCGTTGACGTCGTGCACGCCGACTTCGAGCATGTCGGGGTCGTTCCAGTGGCCCGGCTCCGGACGATCGCTTAGTCCACTGTGGATGTCGATGATGTTGCGCACGCCCATGGGATGTTCGTTGTGGTGCCCGGTGTCCCAGACCGGCTGGATGTCCTCGGTCGTGCGGGACAGGTGCGCGACGCCGCGCCAGCTTTCGGATTCGCCCGGTGCGCCGGGGAAGTTGCTGTTCGGGTTGACGCTGAACACGACCGGCCTGCCCGCCGCGGTGAGCGCGTCGCGCATCGCGGTGAACGCCGCCCGCACGTTGTGCGAGGAGCCGGCTCCGCGGCACCAGTCGTACTTCAGGTAGTCCACGCCCCACGACGCGAAGGTGCGGGCGTCCTGGCCCTCGCGGTCCCCGCTGCCGGTCTGCCCCGGGTAGGCGCCGGTGTGCTGGGCGCAGGTCTCGACGTTCGGCGACATGTAAATCCCGAACAGCAGTCCGCGCGAATGCAGGTAGTCGCCGAGCGCGGCCATGCCGCCGGGGAAGCGGGCGCGGTCGGCGCGCAGGTTCCCGGCGGCGTCGCGTTCCGGTTCGTACCAGCAGTCGTCGACGACGACGTAGCGGTAGCCGGCGTCACGCATGCCGGAGCTCACCATCGCGTCGGCGACACCGCGGATCTTGGCCTCGTCGATGTCGCAGCCGAAGGTGTTCCAGCTGTTCCAGCCCATCGGCGGGGTCGCCGCGGGCGGCACCGGAAGTGGTGCCGCCGCAACGGTTTCCCTGGGGGCGGCCGCGGTGCTGGTGGTGAACAGCACCGCGAGCAGCGCGATGCCGACGCGCGGTGCGGCCCGGCGGAGGATGGTGCGGGACGGCATCAGTGCGGCGTTGCGCAGTCGTAGAGCCGAGTTCGCGCCTCGGAATCGGCCATGGTCGTCTCGGTGTCGCCGTAGGCGGCGGGATCGACTGCCGTGCAGTGCTGAGCGGCCCAGGCCATCGACTCGTCAACGACTCGGGTGTCGACCTCGCTTCCCATGCTCTGCACTCCGGAGGTGCCGTCGGTCCACACGTAGCGCAATTTCCCCTCCCGCACGTAGTTCTGCAGCGCGTCCACGGTCGGCGCCGGATCGTTGCCGTTGTAGCCGCCGACGGCCATCACGGGCTGCCCGGTCTTGAGGGTGATCGGCGCGGCCACCATGGCGCCGACGACGGCGACCAGCCACGTCTCGTCGTCGTGGGCGGCGGTCAGGTAGCGCACCACCTCGTCGCTGACCTCGGTGCTCTGCCCACCGTTTCCGCGCCTGCCGTCGGTTCGGCCGTCGGCGTTCTGGCCGTCCGGCGCGGTGTTCGGGGCCGGTGCCTGCTGTCCTTGTCGAGGCCCGCCCTGACCGCCGCGTCCGCCAGGTCCTCCGCCGCCGGGACCGCCCTGCCCGGACGGACCGGCCGACGGGAACGTCGCCTGGATCGGCGTGCTCAGCGGAGTCAGCGAATACGCCGTCGGCCCGGACAACATCGCCACGAGCCCGGCGAGCACGGCCGCGAGTCCCAGCCTGGCCCGCCGCATCCGGCGGTGCCGGGGGAACGCGAGCACGAGCACCAGCACCGACACGACGGTGAGGACCGCGATCAGCGGCGGCAGCCACGTCACGAAGTCGTCGTCGAGCAGGTAGCAGGCCCACGCTCCCGTCGCCGCGACGGACATCGGCAGCAGCGCGCCCCAACCCGTCGAGACGCGGAACAGCCGGACCATGCTCACCACGCCGATGCCCGCGACGTCCGCGAGCGGCGGTGCCAGCGCCACCGTGTAGTACGGGTGCCAGATGCCGGAGGCGAAGCTGAACACCGCCGCCGTCACGAGCAGAGTTCCGGACCACAGCAGGAAATCCGCGCGCTGGGCGTTGTGCGGGGGGCGGCGCCGCAGGTACCCGAGCGTCGCGATCATGCCGAACAGCGCGAGCGGGAACAGCCACGAGATCTGCCCGGCGACCTGATCACCGATCAGCCGGGTGAGTCCGCCGTCATCGCCACCGGGGCCTCCGCCCATTCCACCCGGACCCCCGCCCGGACCCCCGGGTGGGAGCTGTCCCTGCATGCCGCCGGGCGGGCCGCCGCCCGTGCCGCCTCCGCCGGGACCACCGCCCATCATGCCGGGCGAGGCGATGTGGTCCTGGCCGAAGACGCGGCCCAGACCGTTGTAGCCCAGCAGCAGATCGCGCACCGTGTTGTCGGTGCTGCCGCCGATGTAGGGCCGCGAATCCGCCGGGATCGCGTCCACGACGACCATCCACGACGCGCTCACCAAGGCCAGCACGACGGTCGCGACACCGAGGTGCAGCAGCTTGCGCGGCCACCGCGGCCGGGCCGCGACGAGGTACACGACGGCGATGACCGGCAGCACGAAGTACGCCTGCAGCATCTTCACGTTGAACGCGAGCCCGATCGCCACCGCGCACCACACCAGCGGCAGCGGCCTGCCGGAGCGGATCGCGTTGGACGCCGCCCACAGCGCCAGCACCGTGAGCAGCACCAGCAGCGTGTCCGGGTTGTTGTGCCGCGCCATCGCCACCGCGATCGGCGTCACCGCCAGGACCAGCGCGGCCAGCAGCCCCGCCGCGTGCCCGAAGCTCCGGCGCACCAGGTGGTGCACCACGAGCACGGTGAGCACCGCGAACACGGCCTGCGGGACCAGCAGGCTCCACGTGTTGAAACCGAACGCCCGCGCCGAGAGCGCCTGCACCCACAGCGCCAGCGGCGGCTTGTCGACGGTGATGAACGAGCCGGCGTCCAGCGAGCCGTAGAAGAACGCCTCCCAGCTGCGCGTCATGCCCAGCACGGTCGACGAGTAGTACGTGTTGGCCCACTCGTTGATCGACAGCGCCCAGGTGTTGAGCACCGCCGCCACCGCGAGCACCCCGATCAGCGCCGGCCGCGCCCACCTCGGATCGGTGCCCTCGCCCAGCACCAGCCGGGCGGCCCGGGACCGTTGAACCTTGCGCACCGCGTTTCTCCTCTGCTCGCCGTCGGCCCCGACGGTGGACGGCGAACCTGGGAATCAGCTGGACACCCGGTTGGAGGTTTCCGGCTGATCCAGGAAGGGCTTGCGTACCGGGTCGGGTGGCGGAACCTCATCGGTTTACTCGCTGCGGGATCGATTTCTCATGCAGGCCCCTACATCACAAAATCGCCGTCCTCGCGCGGAAGCCGCTGAGAACCCGCCGCTGCCGGTCTTGATCAAGCTCGTCGCCGCTCATCGGCTTCGCCGCCGGCAGGACACAGATCAAAAGAGCCCCCCAAGCAGCGACCGGTGCTTCCGGTGTCGCGCAGGCGCGTGCCGGCGGCCGTGATTCCCAGCGAACTCCCACCTCGTACCTAGGCGCTTGAAAACCCGGCGGTGCTTCATGGAACTCGGGTCGCCACCGCTGCCGGCCGTGATGTCAGGAGCGGGAGAACGTGGGAAAGGGATGAACGTGATGCCGCAAGGAAGTGTCGAGGTCGCGCACCGGGAGGCGGCGGCGCGTGAGACGGCGACGGTCGATCTGGTGATCCCGGTCTACAACGAGCAACGATCACTGCCCGGGTGCCTGCAGGTGCTGCGGGACCACCTTGAGCACGACTTCCCGTTCCAGTGGTCGATCACGGTCGTCGACAACGCCAGCACCGACGGCACGTTGCGAGTCGCCAACGAGATGTCCGAGGCGCTGCCGAACGTGCGGGTGCTGCACCTGGATCGCAAGGGGCGCGGGCTGGCGCTGCGCACCGCGTGGGGCTACAGCGACGCCGACGTCGTCGTCTACATGGACGTGGACCTCTCGACGGGCCTGGACGCGCTGTTGCCGCTGGTCGCGCCGCTGGTCAACGGACATTCGGATCTGGCGATCGGGTCTCGGCTGGCGTCGGGTTCGCGCACCATCCGGGGCGCCAAGCGGGAAATGATCTCCCGCGCTTACAACAAGGTGATCCGCTGGACCCACGGCGCGCGGTTCTCCGACGCGCAGTGCGGTTTCAAGGCTGCCCGCACCGATGTGGTGAAGCCGCTGCTGCGGCACGTGCAGGACGATTCCTGGTTCTTCGACACCGAACTGCTGCTGCTGGCCGAGCACAACGGCCTGCGGGTGCACGAGGTTCCGGTGGACTGGGTCGAGGACGTCGACACGCGCGTCAACGTCACCAAGACCGCCACCGACGATCTCGCCGGGCTGCTGCGGGTGGCGCGGTCGAAGGTGACGGGTGCGGCCACCGTCGAAGGCCTGCCGCGGCGGCCGGAACCGCGTGCCGCGCATCCGCAGGCGGTGCTGGCCGAACGGGAGAACGGGTTGCTGTGGCAGCTGTTCTCCTTCGGGCTGATCGGCATCGTGTCCACTGTGGCCACTTCGGTGCTGTACGCGTTGCTGCGGAGCTGGTGGCCACCGCTGCTGGCGAATCTGGTGGCGCTGACGGTGACGACGTTGTGGAACACCGAGGCGAACCGCCGGTTCACGTTCGTCGGCCGATCCGCGGCCTCCGGGCGGGTGCACGTGCAGGGGCTCGTGGTGTTCGCCCTGTACTACGTCGTGACCTCGGGCGCGCTGCTCGCGCTGGACGCGGCGGCCCCGGACGCGTCGCGCTGGCTCGAAGTGCTCGTGCTGATCGTGTCCTCCGTCGTCGGCACCGCGCTGCGATTCGTGCTGCTGCGCTCCTGGGTCTTCCGGCCCGCTTCCGTTCCGTCCACCTCTGAAAAGGAATCCGCATGACCACGGTCGCCCTCGGCGCGTCCACATCGGACGCCGTCGACGCACCCAGCCGGAGCAGGTGGCAACCGCTCGCGCTCGCGGCGATCTGCTTGCTCTCAGCCGTCCTCTACGTGTGGGGAATCGGGGACTCCTGGGGCAACACGTACTACTCGGCGGCGGTCAAAGCGATGTCGCAGAGCTTCGAGAACTTCCTGTTCGGTTCGTTCGACCCGGCGGGCGTCGTCACGGTGGACAAGCCGCCGATGGCGCTGTGGGTCCAGGTGATCTCGGTGCAGGTGTTCGGCTACAGCAAGTTCGCCGTGCTGTTCCCGCAGGTCGTGATGGGCACTGCGGGAGTCTTCCTGCTGCACCGCACGGTCCGCCGGTGGGCGGGGGAGCACGCGGCGCTGCTGGCGGCGCTGGTGATGGCGCTGACGCCGATCACGGTGGCGATCAACCGGGACAACAACCCGGACACGCTGCTGGTGCTGCTGGTGGTGGCCGCCGCGTACGCGCTGACCCGCTCGATCTCCGCGGAGCGCGCTTCGCGGGCCACGTGGTGGCTGGCGGGGTCGGCGGCGCTGGTCGGCTGCGGCTTCCTCACGAAGATGATGCAGGCGTGGATGCTGCTGCCGGTGTTCATCGCGGTGTACCTGGTGGGAAGCAACGCCTCCTGGGGGCGCAAGGCGGTCGATCTGGTCGTGGCCGCGGTGACGGTGCTGGTCACGTCGTTCTGGTGGGTCGCGGCGACGATGCTGTGGCCGTCGCCGAAGCCCTACATCGGGGGCAGTGAGGACGGCTCGGCCTGGGACCTGATCTTCGGCTACAACGGGTTCGGGCGGATTCTCGGCGGCGAGGGCAACGGCGGCGGTGGCGGAGGTCCGGGCGGCGGGGGCGGGTTCTCCGGTGAGTCCGGCATCCTGCGCTTCACCAACGAGCAGCTCGCGGGCCAGATCAGCTGGTTGCTGCCGCTGTGCCTGCTGGTCCTGGTCGCGGTCGCCTGCGGCGCGGTGCTGCGGCGGCGTGCGGGTGAGCCGGGCGATCGGTTCCGTGCGGCGGGCTGGGTGCTGTGGGGCGGCTGGCTGCTGTTCATCGGCTTCATGTTCAGCTTCGCCCAGGGCACGATGCACCCGTACTACACGACGATGCTGGCTCCCGCGGTCGGCGCGGTCGTCGGCGCCGGGCTGCTCCGGTTCTGGGCGGCTTACCGGCGGCCGGGGGGTGCCGCGTGGGTGCTGCTGCCGATCGGTGTGGTGATCACCGTGGCGTGGGCGGCCGTGCTGGTGTTCCGCGAGCCGGACTGGAACGGCTGGGCCGGCTACCTCGCGATCGGCTTGGGCGTCGTGGCGGTGCTCGCGCTGGTGCTGGGCCGGTGGAAGGCGGGGCTGGGCAAGGTCGCGTTGACCTTGTCGTTGGCGGCGGTGCTGGCGGTGCCCGGCGTGTGGTCGGCGGCCACGGCGTTCGCCGGGGACAGCGGCGGCGGCATGGGCGGCGCGAACCCGACGGCGGGTCCGTCGACCGGCATGGGCGGTCCCGGTGGCGGTGGCCCTGGCGGTCCGGGCGGAATGCCCGGTCAGGACGGTGACGGCCAGCCCGGTCGGCAGGGGCGGTCCGGTCAGGACGAGCCAGGTCAGCAGGGCCAGGACGGCCGTGGCCGGTCGCAGGGCGGCATGCCCGGCGGCATGGGCGGGGACTCGCTCAGCGACGAGCAGAAGTCGCTGCTCGCCTACGTCACGGACAACGCCGGTGACCGGGCGATCCCGCTGGCGGTCGAGGGCGGCGCGATGGGCTCGGGCACCTACATCATCAACAGCGACCTCCGCGTGATCGGCATGGGCGGATTCACGGGCAGCGACGACGCCCCGTCGGTGCGGCTGCTGACCGAGTGGAAGCAGCTGGGACGGCTCGGGTTCGTGCAACTCGGCGGCCACGGAGGTCCCGGTGGTGGCCCTGGCGGCGGCCAGGGGCAGAACCCGGGGCAAAGTCAGAACGGCCTGCCCCAGAACGATCAGGCTCAGAACGGCCAGGCGCAGGGGCAGGCCCAAGGCGATGGTGCTCAGAGCGGCCGAGCACAGGGCGGCATGCCCGGCGGCCGAGGCGGTGCTTCGACCGAACGGCAGGAGTGGGTGCAGCAGAACTGCACCCTCGTCGACCCCGCCGCCTACGGCGGCACCGCCACCGAGCAGACCGGCGAGGAAGAGTCCGCGGAAGGCCTCTACGACTGCCGGTCCTGAGCACCCGCTCCACTGAGGTGAATGCCTCCTTCGCCCGCCCCTCCGGCGAAGGTGGCGTTCACTCGGTACTGCTCGGCCCCTTCGACCGGTCTGATCGGTCGAAGGGGGCTGTCACCTCAGGTGGCTGCTGGTGCCCGGTGGGTTCCCAGCTTCCGTTCAGCAAGTCCCCAGACGAGTAAGAGATCCTGGTCCAGTGGTTGATGCGAATGCCCCGTCGGCGCGGGTACTGGTCGTCGATGACGAACCCAACATCCTCGAACTGCTCACCGCCGCGCTGCGGCTGAGCGGATTCGAGGTGCGGGGTGCCGCCAGCGGAGCCGAGGCGTTGCGCGCCGCTGGAGACTTCCGGCCGCACATCGTGGTGCTGGACGTGATGCTGCCGGACCAGGACGGGTTCACCGTGGCCCGGCGGCTGCGCGAGGGCGGTGACGCCGTGCCGGTGCTGTTCCTCACCGCGCGGGACGCCGTGGAGGACCGCATCGCCGGGCTCACCGCGGGCGGCGACGACTACGTGACGAAACCGTTCAGCCTGGACGAGGTGGTGCTGCGGCTGCGCGCGATCCTGCGCCGAGCTCAGCCCGCGCAGATCGCCGAGCCGGATTCGCGGTTGCGCTACCAGGACCTGGAGCTGGACGAGGACACCTACGAGGTGCGCAGGGACGGTCGGCTGGTGAACCTGTCGCCGACGGAGTTCAAGCTGCTGCGCTACCTGCTGATCAACGCCGAGAAGGTGGTCAGCAAGGGCCAGATCCTGGACCGGGTGTGGAACTACGAGTTCGGCGGGGACAGCCGCATCGTCGAGTCCTACATCAGCTACCTGCGCCGCAAGGTCGACTTCACCTCGCCCGCGTTGATCCACACGATCCGCGGTGTCGGCTACGTGCTGCGCATTCCGCCGGAGGAGCGGGCGCGATGCTGAACCGGATGCGGCGGTTCACCCGCACGTTGCGCGGCAGGCTGCTGCTGGTGCTGATCGGAGCCACGGTGGCGGGGCTGCTCGCGATGGGCTTCGCGAGCCACCTGCTGCTGCGGGATTCCTTGATGGACAAGCTCGACGGCCGGCTGCACGAGATGTCCCGGCCGTGGCTGGACGATCGGCATCCCCGGCCACCGGACGACGATCCGGCGCGCGGCCCCGGCCTGCCCACGGATTTCCGGGCGTTGTTCTTCACGCCGGAGGGCCGGTTGTGGCGGGTGCTCGGGCAGACGGAGACCGACCAGGGCCAGCCGATGATCCGCAGACCAGGTCCGGAAGGGCAGGTCATCACGGTTCCCGACCGCTCCGGCGGCGCGGATTGGCGGGTGCTCACCGAGACCCGGTCGGACGGCGAGAGCGTGTCGCTGGCGCTGTCGACCGGCGACGTGAATCTGACCCTGCAATGGCTGATGATCATTGAACTGGTGGTCGGCGCGATCGTCGTGGCGGTGCTCGCGGTGGTCTCGATGATCACGGTGCGGCTGGGGCTGCGGCCGCTGACCCGCATCGAGCACACCGCGCACGCCATCGCCACCGGCGAGCTCGACCGGCGCATCGCCGACCAGGACCCGAGTACCGAGACGGGCAGGCTCGGCGCGGCGCTGAACACGATGCTGGGCCGCCTGGTCGCCGCGTTGCAGCAGAGCGAGCAGTCCGAGCATCGGCTGCGCAGGTTCGTCGCGGACGCCTCGCACGAGCTGCGCACCCCGCTGACCTCGATCCGCGGTTTCGCCGAGCTGTACCGGCGCAGCGAGTCGCCCGGCGAGCAGGACGTGCGGCTGATGATGTCGCGCATCGAGAGCGAAGCGGTCCGGATGGGCGACCTGGTGGAGGACCTGCTGCTGCTGGCCCGGCTGGACCGCGAGCGCACGATCGACCTGGTGGACCTGGACCTGGTGCCGCTGGCGCGGGACGTCGCCGGGGACGCGCGGGTGCGCGACACCGGCCGCGAGATCGAGCTGGTGGTGCCGGAGCGGGCGGTGCGGGTGCTCGGTGACGGGCCGCGGCTGCGGCAGGTGCTCACGAACCTGATGACGAACGCGCTGGTGCACACGACGCCGGGAGCTCCGGTGCGGGTCGAGGTGGAGCACGGGGCCGCGCGCGACGACGTGTTCGCGGCGGGCGCCGCGATCGCGCCGGGTGCACCGATGGGCGTGGTCTCCATCAGCGACGGTGGTCCGGGCATCTCGCCGGAGCACGCGCGGCGGATCTTCGACCGGTTCTACCGGGTAGACGACGGCCGCGAGCGCTCCGAGGGCGGCACCGGCCTCGGCCTGGCGATCACCGCCGCCATCGCCGAAGCCCACTACGGCCGCGTGGAGCTCACGACGAACCCGGCGGGAGGCTCCACCTTCCGCCTCCTCATCCCGCTGAGCTGATGATCGAGGGATCGCCCCGCCGTCACGTTGTGGACGATTCCCGCAATTTCGCGAGAGATCGAACCACCCGAACGAGGTGAACCCACCGACTCGCGGGCGTCGTACCGGCGCTGAACAGCCGGAACAGTTGTCCACATGGGGTGTCCGACACGCCGGGTCCCTTCGATCTCTCGCGAAATTGCGGCCCCTCGGCGGGGGTGCGAGTGAACGGACCGTTCGCCCAACGGCATTGGACGAACGGTCCGTTCACTCATCGCACGGCGAGCTGGATCAGAGCTTCACCGTCGGGTTGTGCTGGTCGAACCAGACGGAGACGTCGAGGGCGCGCTCGAACACGTTCCGAGTGGGGGTGTCCACTTCGGACGGGTCGAGGTTCGCGGCCTCGCGCACCCAATCGGCGTTGAGCAGCTCCAGGGCGCGGTCGCCGTTGGAGATGAGCTCCTTGACCTGCTTCTGCAGCTCCGCGGCGTACGCCGGGTCCTGAGTGGACGGGTACGGGCTCTTGACCCGCTCCACCACCGACTTCGGCAGCACGTCGGCGGAAGCGCCACGCAGCAGGCTCTTCTCCCTGCCGTCGAAGGTCTTCAGCGACCACGGCGCGTTGAACACGTACTCGACGAGCCGGTGATCGCAGAACGGAACCCGCACCTCCAGGCCGACGGCCATGCTCATCCGGTCCTTGCGGTCCAGCAGCATCCGCACGAAGCGAGTCAGGTGCAGGTAGCTGATCTCGCGCATCTTCGCCTCGAACGGGCTGTCGGAGTCCAGCTTCGGCATGGAACCGACGGCCTGCTCGTACTCCGAGGAGATGTAGCCGGGGATGTCGAGCGTCGCGGCGATCGACGGGTCGAGGATCCGGGTGCCCTCGGCCTGCTGGGTGTCGAACGCGGCCAGCCACGGGAAGGTGCGGGCCTGCTGCACCTGCGGGTCGTGGAACCACTTGTAGCCACCGAAGACCTCGTCCGCGGACTCACCGGACAGCGCCACCGTGGAGTGGCCGCGAATGGCCTTGAACAGCAGGTATAGCGAGTTGTCCATGTCCCCGAGACCCATCGGGATGTCCCGGGACTGCACCGCCGCGCGCCGCACCGCGGGGTCGGCGAGCGCCTGCGGGTCGAGCACGATGTCCTGGTGCTGGGAGCCGACGTGCTTGTGCACGTCCTGGACGAACGGGCCGTCGGGCGTCGCACGCATCTCGTCGGGCTTGAAGTTCTCGGTCTGCCCGAGGAAGTCCACGGCGAAGCTGCGGACCTTCTCGCCCTGCTCGGCGAGCTGCTGAGCCGACAGCGCGGTCAGCGCGCTGGAGTCGAGACCGCCGGACAGCAGCAGGCAGCGCGGCACGTCGGCGACCAGCTGGCGGCGCACGATGTCGTCGAGCAGTTCGCGCACGTGCGCGACGCTGGCCTCCTGGTCGTCGTTGTGCTCGGTGACGTCGAGGCTCCAGTAGGTGTGCTCGCGCAGGCCGTTGCGGTCGAAGGTGACCACGGTGCCGGGCACGACTTCGCGCATGTTCTGCCAGATGGCCTTGCCGGGCGATTTGGTCACGGAGAACAGTTCGCGCAGCCCGTCGGCGTCGACGACCTTCTCGACCTCGGGGTTGGCCAGGATCGCCTTCGGTTCGGAGCCGAACAGGATCCCGTTCTCGGTCTGCTGGTAGTACAGCGGCTTGATGCCCATCCGGTCCCGGATCAGCAGCAGCTGTTCGGTGCGGGTGTCCCACACGGCGAACGCGTACATGCCGTTGAGCTTCTCGGCGACGCCCGCACCCCACTCGAGGTAGCCGTGCAGCACGACCTCGGTGTCGCTGTCGGTGTCGAAGTGGTGGCCGCGGCGGCGGAGTTCGTCGCGCAGCTCGGTGAAGTTGTAGGCCTCACCGCTGTAGACCATGCCGACCTTGCCGTCGGGGGTGTCGACTTCCATGGGCTGCGCGCCGCCGGGCAGGTCGATGATCGCGAGCCTGCGGTGGCCGAGCGCGGCGTGCGGCTGGACCCAGGTCCCGGCGCCGTCCGGCCCTCGGCAGGCCATGGTGTCGCACATCGCGTCGATGACGGGCTGTTCACGGGTGAGGTCTCGGCGGAAGTCGATCCAGCCGGAGATGCCGCACATGGGCGTAGCTCCCTTCGCGAAAGGTCCTTATTTAGTCAAGGTAACTACATTGTTGCATCGAGGAAACCATTTTTCGGCTGTGGATTTTCGGCGACATAACGCCAAGACCAGCCAAAACGGGCGAAAATCCGTAGCTGTGCGTGTTCAGTGCAGGCGTCTGGGCAGGTAACGCGGCTGTAACGCGTGGCCCGCGTCCGCCCGGGTGAAAGAGGCCACTCGTCCCTCACGCGAGTGAGGCCGGGCCTTCCGGACCTCGGCCCGAGGTCGCCCGTAAGGGACGCGTCAAGACCGCGGGCCACCGCGTCAAACCGGTGTCAGGGACCTGTCCAGCCCGTCTCGGCGGGACTTGAGTGGTGTGCAGCGGGCGCCACCGGGGCGCCCGGTGCATCGAAGAAGGGGGCGCAGCGATGGCCGACCCGGCCTGCGCCGTGCTGCTGATCGGCGGGTTCCTCGTGCTGGCGCTGACCTTGCGCGGTTTGGAGCGGTTGTGATCGCCCTCGTGGCCAACATCGCGGGCGGCGTACTCGCGTTGCTGCTCATCGCGTTCCTGTTCGTCGCCCTGATCAGGCCGGAGAAGTTCTGATGTCCACCTTCGCTGTCGGGACGGCCCAGTTCGGCCTCCTCGTCCTCGCCCTCGCGGCGGTCCACCGGCCGTTCGGCGACCACATGGCGCGCGCGTACACCGACGACCGGCATTGGCGAGTGGAACGGCGCCTCTACCGCCTGCTGCGCGTGGACGGCGACTCCGGCCAGAGCTGGACGACCTACGCCGCCGCCGTGCTCGGCTTCTCGTTCGTCTCGGTCGTGCTGCTGTACCTGCTGCAGCGGTCGCAAGCGTGGCTGCCGTTGAACTTCGGGCGCGGAGCCGTCGAGCCCGCGATGGCGTTCAACACCGCCGTCAGCTTCGTGACCAACACGAACTGGCAGTCCTACGTGCCGGAGCAGGCGCTCGGCCACACCGTCCAGCTGGCCGGGCTCACCGTGCAGAACTTCCTGTCCGCCGCGGTCGGCATGGCCGTGGCCGTCGCGCTGGTGCGCGGGTTCAGCCGCTCCGGCACCGACCGCATCGGGAACTTCTGGGTGGACCTGACCAGGGGAGTGGTGCGGATCCTGCTGCCCGTCGCGGCGGTGGCGGCGGTGCTGCTGGTCGCGCTGGGCGCGGTGATGAGCTTCGCACCGGGCCTGCACGCGGTGGGCCTGGACGGCCGGCCGCACACGATCGCCACCGCGCCGGTCGCGAGCCAGGAGGCCATCAAGGTGCTCGGCACCAACGGTGGCGGCGTGCTCAACGCGAACTCGGCGCACCCGTTCGCGAACCCCGGTGGCTTCAGCGACCTGGTGCAGGTCTTCCTGATCCTGCTCATCCCGACCTGCCTGACCCGCACCTTCGGCACGATGGTCGGCGACCGCCGGCAGGGCCGGGCGTTGCTGGCCGTGATGGGCGGGCTGCTCGCTGCGATGCTCGCGATCGCGTGGTGGGCGGAGGCGCACCCGAACGGTCCGGCCGCACTGGCCGCCGGTGCGGCGACGGAAGGCAAGGAAACCCGCTTCGGGACGTACTTGTCCGCCCTGTTCGCCGTCGTCACCACCGGTACTTCGACGGGCGCGGTGAACTCGGCGCACGACAGCCTCACCGGTCTCGGCGGCGGCGTCGCGCTGCTAAACATGCTGCTCGGCGAGGTCGCGCCCGGCGGAGCGGGAGCGGGGCTCTACGGGATCCTGGTGCTGTCCGTACTCGCCGTGTTCCTGGCCGGGCTGATGGTCGGGCGCACACCGGAGTACCTGGGCAAGAAGCTCGGCCGCCGCGAGATCACCGCCGCCGCGCTGTCGATCCTGGTGATGCCCACGCTGGTGCTGCTCGGCGCCGGGACCGCGATCGCGCTGCCCGCGACGTCGGCGGCGATGGCGAACTCCGGCGCGCACGGCCTGTCCGAGGTCCTCTACGCCTACGCCTCGGCGGCCAACAACAACGGCAGCGCGTTCGCCGGGCTCACCGCCACCGGCGACTTCTTCCAGGTGACGTTGGCGCTGGCCATGCTGTTCGGCCGATTCGTGCCGATCATGGCGGTCCTGATGCTCGCGGGCACGCTCGCTCGGCAGCGGCGCGTCCCGGCCACCGCCGGAACCCTGCCGACCACGGGTCCGCTGTTCGCAGGCCTGCTCACCGGCACCGTCGTCCTCGTCGCCGCGCTGACGTTCTTGCCCGCGCTGGCGCTCGGCCCGATCGCGGAGGCATTGGCATGACCACCGTCCTCACCCCACCGGAAAGCCCGGCGCCGCAACGTGAACGCAGTGTCGCCGCCGGTTCGTTCAGCCCGCGCCAGCTCCTCACTTCGCTGCCTCGGGCGCTGCGGAAGCTGCACCCGCGCCACCAGCTCGCCAACCCCGTCATGTTCGTGGTCTGGGCGGGCTCGGTGCTGGTGACGCTGCTGACCCTGGTCGAACCAGGCGTGTTCAGCGTTGTCGTCGCGGCGTGGCTGTGGTTCACCGTGCTGTTCGCGAACCTGGCCGAAGCTGTCGCTGAAGGACGCGGCCGGGCGCAGGCGGATTCCCTGCGCCGCACCAGGTCCGAGGCCGTGGCACGCCGGATCGGGGAGCACGGCGAGGAATCCGTCGCAGGCACCGCGTTGCGCGTCGGCGACCGCGTGGTGGTCGAGGCCGGCGAGGTGATCCCCGGCGACGGTGACGTCGTCGAAGGCATCGCCACCGTCGACGAATCCGCCATCACCGGGGAATCCGCGCCGGTGATCCGGGAATCCGGCGGGGACCGCAGCTCCGTCACCGCGGGCACCGCCGTGCTCTCGGACCGGATCGTGGTGCGGATCGGCACCGCGCCCGGCGAGACCTTCGTGGACAAGATGATCGCGCTCGTCGAGGGCGCTCGGCGGCAGAAGACGCCGAACGAGATCGCGCTGACGATCCTGCTGTCCACGCTCACGATCATCTTCCTGCTCGCGGTCACCGCGCTGCAGCCGATGGCGGGCTACTCGGGATCGCTGCTGTCGGTGGTCACGTTGACGGCGCTGCTGGTGTGCCTCATCCCGACCACGATCGGCGCGCTGCTGTCGGCGATCGGCATCGCGGGCATGGACCGGCTGGTGCAGCGCAACGTGCTCGCGAAGTCGGGGCGCGCGGTGGAGGCCGCCGGTGACGTGGACACGCTGCTGCTGGACAAGACGGGCACCATCACCTTCGGCAACCGGCGGGCCACCGAGCTGGTGCCGGTCGGCGCGGCCTCGGAGCGGGAACTGGCCGAGGTGGCGAGCCTGTCCAGCCTCGCCGACCCCACTCCCGAAGGCGTCAGCGTCGTCGAGTTCTGCCGCGAGCACTTCGGCGACCTGCCCGCGGAGTCCGGCGAGGCGGTCGAGTTCACCGCGCAGACCCGGATGAGCGGCATCGACCTGCCCGGCAGGCGGATCCGCAAGGGCGCGCTGAGCGCGGTCGGCGACTGGGTGCGCGTCGCCGGGGGCACGGTCGAGTCCGAAGTGGACGACGTGGCCGACGGCATCGCGCGGGACGGCGGAACTCCGCTCGCCGTCGCCGAGGAGCGCGGCGGCGCCGTGCGGGTGGTCGGCGTGATCCGGCTGTCCGACGTCGTCAAACCCGGCATGGCGCAGCGGTTCGCGCAGCTGCGGCGGGTGGGCATCCGCACCGTCATGGTCACCGGCGACAACCCGCTCACCGCCGCCGCCATCGCGCGGGACGCCGGCGTCGACGACCACCTCGCCGAGGCGAAGCCGGAGGACAAGATGGAGCTGATCCGCCGCGAGCAGGCGGACGGGCGGCTGGTGGCGATGACCGGCGACGGCACCAACGACGCGCCAGCGCTGGCGCAGGCCGACGTCGGCGTCGCGATGAACACCGGCACCGCCGCGGCCAAGGAGGCGGGGAACATGGTGGACCTCGACTCCGACCCGACCAAGCTCATCGAGATCGTGGAGATCGGCAAGCAGCTGCTCATCACGCGCGGGGCGTTGACGACGTTCAGCATCGCCAACGACCTGGCGAAGTACTTCGCCATCCTGCCCGCGCTGTTCGTGGCGATCCACCCGCAGCTGGGGCGGTTGAACGTCATGCAGCTGGCGACGCCGTCCTCGGCGATCATCTCGGCGGTGATCTTCAACGCGCTGATCATCGTGGCGCTGATCCCGCTGGCGCTGCGCGGCGTCCGCTACCGCCCGGCGAGCGCGGCGTCGCTGCTGCGCCGCAACCTGCTCCTGTTCGGCGTCGGCGGAGTGATCACCCCGTTCCTCGGGATCTGGCTCGTCGACCTCGCCGTCCGCCACCTCCCGGGGCTGGGTTGACCGGTGCCGTCGGAATTCGAAGAGCGCGCGCGAGATGGGGAATCATGTTCATGACTTTGCTGCGGCAGGCCGGGACCGGGCTGCGGGTGCTGCTGGTGGCGACGGTGCTGCTCGGCGTCGGGTACCCGCTGGCGGTGTGGGGCGTGAGCAGGCTGCCCGGGCTGCACGACCACGCGGAGGGTTCGCCGCTGGTGGTGGACGGCCGGGTCGTCGGTTCCGAGCTGATCGGGGTGGACCCGGTGCCCGCGAACCCGGCTCGGGACCCGTTCTTCCACACCCGCCCCTCGGCGTCGGCGGACGGGAACTTCGGTCCGGGTGATCCGGCCACATCCGGCGGTACGAACCGGAGCGCGGACAACCCCGAGCAGCTGGCCGCCGTGCAGGAACGCCGAGCGGCCGTCGCCGCGCGCGAGCGGATCTCGCCCGCAGCGGTCCCGGCGGACGCGGTCACCGCCTCGGCGAGCGGTGTCGATCCGGGCATCAGCCCGGCCTACGCGGAGCTCCAGGCGCCACGGGTCGCCCGCGTGACGGGCCTGCCCGAGCAGGAGGTGCAGCGCCTCATCGCCGAGTCCACGACGGGCGGACTGGCCGCCGAGCGCACGGTCACCGTCCCCGCGCTCAACGCGGCCGTGGCCGCCCGCACCACCGGATGAGCGCCGTGCCGAGTGCGCGGCGCCCACGACCGGCAGGATCGGACCGCGGGCGGCCGGAGGCGCGGCCGGCGCGGGAAGGGACGAGATGAAGCGGGGCGAGCTGCGGATCTACCTCGGCGCCGCGCCGGGTGTGGGCAAGACGTACGCGATGCTCGGCGAGGCGCGGCGGCGCAGCGCGCGCGGCACCGACGTGGTCGTCGGCTTGGTGGAGACGCACGGCCGGGAAGAGACGCGGCGCCTGCTCGACGGCCTGGACGAGGTGCCGAGGCGCACCCTGACGCACCGCGGTGTGCCCGTCACCGAGCTCGACCTCGACGCGGTCCTGGCGCGAAAACCCCAGGTCGCGGTGATCGACGAGCTCGCGCACACCAACGCCCCCGGTTCTCGCAACGAGAAGCGCTGGCAGGACGTCGAGGAACTGCTCGAAGCGGGCGTCACCGTGCTGTCCACGGTGAACGTGCAGCACCTGGAGAGCCTCAACGACGTCGTCGAGTCGATCACCGGTGTGCGCCAGCGGGAAACGGTGCCCGACGAGGTGGTGCGCCGCGCCGAGCAGATCGAGCTGGCCGACATCACCCCGCAGGCGCTGCGCCGCCGCTTGGCGCACGGCAACGTGTACGCCGCCGACAAGGTCGACGCCGCGCTGGGCAACTACTTCCGCACCGGGAATCTCACCGCGCTGCGCGAGTTGGCGTTGCTGTGGCTGGCCGATCAGGTCGACGTGGCGCTGCGCCGCTACCGCGCGGAACGGCACATCACCGACACCTGGGAGGCCAGGGAGCGGGTCGTCGCGGCGATCACCGGGGGAGCGGAGAGCGAGACCCTGATCCGCCGTGCCCGCCGCATCGCCGCCCGCGCGGGCGCGGAGCTGCAGGTGGTGCACGTGCTGCGCGGCGACGGCCTGGCCGGTGCCTCCCCGGCGAACTTGGCCCGGGCACGGCGGGTCGCCGACGACGTGGGCGCGAGCTTCCACACCGTCGTGGGCGACGACGTCCCGGAGGCACTGCTGGAGTTCGCCCGGGGCGCGGACGCGACGCAGCTGGTGGTGGGCACGTCGCGCCGGTCGCGGTGGGCGCGGGTGGCGGCGGAGGGCATCGGTTCCACGGTCGTGCAGCGCTCCGGCAGGATCGACGTGCACATGGTCACGCACGGCCAGGCCGGTGCCCGCCCGTTCCGCCGTCCCCCGCGGAATCCGCTGTCCCGCACGCGCCGCGCGTGGGGTTGGGCGTTGGCGTTCGTACTGCCGACGCTGGTGACGTTGCTCAGCGCGCTGCTGGGGGACTTCGAGCTCTCCACCGACGTGGTGGGTTACTTCCTGGCGACGGTGGTGGTGGCGTTGATCGGCGGGGTCGCTCCGTCGTTGGCGACGGCGCTGCTGGCGGGCGGGTTGCTGAACTTCTTCTTCACCGAGCCGCGGCATTCGCTGGCGGTGAGCCGTCCGGCAACGCTGGTGACGGTGTTCGCGATGATCGGCGCGGGCCTGATGGTGGCGGTCGTGGTGGACCGCGCCGCCCGGTTGGCGGAGCGCGCGGCCCGCGACCGCACGGAGGCGACGCTGCTCGCCTCGTACGCGCGCACGGTGCTGACCCATCCGGATCCGCTGCCGCGCTTGCTGGAGAAGCTGGTGGAGAACTTCGGCCTCTCGTCGGCGGCGCTGCTGGAGCGCGGCGGCGACGGCTGGCACATCGCCGCGTCCATCGGCCCCCGCCCGTGCACCCGCCCGGATCAGTCCGATGTGGACGTCGAGGTGACCGCCGACGTGCACTTGGCGCTCGGGCGGCCGGACGGGCGCGCGCTGCCCGCGGACGACCGCACGGTGCTGGAGGCGGCGGCGGGGCAGGCGCTGGTGGCGTTGCGCCAGCAGCGCATGGCGGCGGAGACGGCGGAGGCGCAGCGCCAGGCCGACGCGAACCGCCTGCGCACGGCGCTGCTCTCGGCGGTGGGGCACGATCTGCGCACGCCGTTGGCGTCGATCAAGGCGTCGGTGAGCAGCCTCCGCATCCCCGGCCTGCGACTGTCCGAACAGGACACGGCGGAGCTGCTGGCGGGCGTCGAGGAATCCACTGATCGGTTGACGGATCTGGTGGACAACCTGCTGGATTCGTCCCGCCTGGCGACGGGCGCGATCGTGCCGCAGCTGCGTCCCGTGGGCTACGACCAGGTCGTCGCGGGAGCATTGGCCGGGCTGGAGGGCCGGGAGCGAGTCGAGGTCGACACCGAGGAGTCGCTGCCCGCGGTGCTGGCCGATGTCGGCTTGCTGGAGCGGGTCATCGCGAACGTCGTGCAGAACGCCTTGAAGTACGGCGGGGACCGGGTGGGCGTGCGGGCCAGCGAGCACGCCCGCTGGGGGGAGCTGCGCATCGTCGACCACGGCCCCGGCCTGCCGGAGGACGCCGCGGAGGCCGTGTTCGCCCCGTTCGAGCGCCTCGGCGGGCACGCGGACACCGGCCCGCCCGGCGTGGGCTTGGGGTTGAGCGTGGCGCAGGGTTTCATGCAGGCCATGCACGGCACGATCCGCGCGGAGGACACGCCCGGCGGCGGTCTCACGATGGTGTTGGCGCTGCCGGTGGCGACGGAGGGGCGATGACGAAGGTCCTGGTGGTCGACGACGAGCCGCAGCTGCTGCGCGCCCTGCGCATCAACCTCACCGCGCACGGCTACGAGGTGGCGGCGGCCCCGGACGGCACGAGCGCGCTGCGGGTCGCGGCGGAGGCGAAACCGGACGTGGTGGTGCTCGACCTCGGCCTGCCCGATTTGGACGGCGTGGAGGTCATCGGCGGCCTGCGCGGCTGGACCACGCTGCCGATCATCGTGCTGTCCGCGCGCACCGAGTCGACGGACAAGGTGCACGCCCTCGACGCCGGAGCCGACGACTACGTCACGAAGCCGTTCGGCATGGACGAACTCCTCGCCCGGCTGCGCGCGGCGGTGCGCCGGTCGCACGTTTCCGCCGCCGAGGACGAACCGGTGGTGCGGACGGATTCCTTCGAAGTCGACTTGGCGGCGAAGAAGGTGCACCGCGAGGGCACCGAAGTGCACCTGACGCCGACCGAGTGGGGAATGCTGGAAGTCCTGGTCCGCAACCGCGGCAAACTCGTTGCCCAGCGGCGTCTGTTGCAGGACGTGTGGGGACCGGCTTACGCCGACGAGTTCCACTACTTGCGGGTGTACGTGGCCCAGCTGCGCCGGAAGCTCGAAGCGGACCCGAGTCGCCCCCGGCACCTCATCACCGAAGCAGGCATGGGTTACCGGTTCGAGCTCTGAGGCTCGGATTCCGCCTGGCGAGCCGCTCTCCGGGCGCGGTCCTGCTCGGCCACGGTGATCGCCTCGTCCAGCGCGCGCCGGAAGACGGCGATCTCGCTGTACCGCAACCGGAAGTAGCCCCGGTACTCCGGCCCGATCACCTCGACGTCCCCGGCGGCGACGCCGACGGTGCAGACGGCCATCTCCTCGTCGTCGTCGCTGCACCGGCACAACCACTCCCGCTGCGGCGCTCCGTCCACCAGCCGCGCGATCTTGTCGTCCATGAATACCTCCTGAGGTCGGTGGATCACGTTTTCAAGAATTGCGTGGACGCACGATCGCTCGCAATTACGCGATCGAGTGATCGCGAACGCTGATCATTCCTGCCAGGCTGGAAGCACATTTCCCGCAACGACAGGAGATCGTTGATGCCTCGCCGTCCCGGACCGTCCGCCCGGTCCCGTCGACTCGCGCAGACCCTGCGCAAGATTCGCGCCGAGAAGGGCGTCAGCGCCGCCGAAGTCGGCAAAGAACTCGGCATGTCCGGCAGCAAGATCAACCGGATCGAGACCTGTGAGATCGGCATCTACCTGGACGACCTGGAGAAGCTGCTGGACTTCTACCAGGTGACGCAGCAGCGCCGCGTCGAACTCCTCGACATCGCCCGCCACGCGGAGCAGCGCAGCTGGCTGCGCACCCGAAACGCCCACTTCCCAGCGGATTGGCAGACGTGGAGCGACTTCGAAGACGAAGCGACAGCGCTGCGGTACTACGAGCCGATGATGATTCCCGGCCTGCTTCAGACGCCGGAGTATGCGCGTTCGGTCATCGCCGCTACTGGGGGCTCGTTGACTGAGAACGAGGTTGACGAGTTGGTCGGCAGTCGAGTTGCCAGGCGGCGGCTGCTTTCCGGAGCTCGGCCGCTCGAGCTGCATGTGATCATCGAGGAGACCACTTTGCAGAGGCCCTTCGGTGAGGCTGGCTGTCGACACCGGCAGCTCCGGCATCTTGCCGAGGAAGCGGGGCGTTCGAATATCGCATTGCAACTTCTCCCCACTGATGCCGGGTTTCACGCAGGAATGGTGGGTGCCTTCATTCTTGTCGAGTACGAGGCGGAACTTGGGTCGGTATGGCTGGAACAGCTGGCTGCGAGCATCTTTCTGGACGAGGAAGAGCACCTTGAGATCTACAAGACGGTCTGGGATGAGTTGACGAAGATCGCCCTCAGTGAAGAGGAATCTGTTGATCGGTTGCGACACTTGGTCGTGCAGCCGGAGTAGCGCGGGTGACATCCTGTCGGCATGAATGATCTTCAGCAGGACCAGGTCTTATGGCGCAAGTCCAGTCGTAGCGCGAGCAGTGCCAACTGCGTCGAGGTCGCGTTCGACTGGCGGAAGTCCAGTAGAAGTATCAGTGCTGCCAACTGCGTTGAGGTGGCGGAGATCGACGCTGCCGTCGGTGTGCGGGACTCGAAGGAGCCGCAAGGTGGAGTGCTGGTGTTCCCCTCTCGGCGCTGGAAAGACTTCCTCGCCGCGCTCGGCGATGTGCACGCCGTGTGACGTTCTCCGAAGTGCCCTCGCGCGCCGACCTCCGCTGTTAGCGTCCCTCGGGCGTCGGCGATCAACTCATGGGGGAGGCGATCGTCGGTGGCCGGAATCGGTTGGTGCGGAAGGGAAAAACGGGAATGAACGTGAAGCTCCGGCGCTCGGAGGTGCCGGGTGCGTGAGTCGTTGACGTTGTCCGGTGACCTCCTCCAACCGGTCGCACCGGTGCCTCCCCCGAAGGCGGAGCCGACGCTTCAGCCGGATTCGCCGCCGGAACCCGAGCCGGTGCTGGTGCTGGCCGCGCGGCGGTGGCAGCGGGCCGAGAACCGGCCCGACCCGACGTTGCTGCTGGCCACGTTGCGGAATGCGAAGCTGCACCTGCACGCGGAGGCCACCACGGTGCTGCTCGGCGGGCTCGAGTGGCTACCGGTGTTCTCCACGCGGCAGCGGGCCGCCGACTTCGCCGGAGTCGCCGGACTCGCCGACGCGGACGGCACCGTGGAAATCGTTGCGCTGCCCGCGAAACGGCTGTTCGAGCATTACCTGCCGCCGGGCGTGGGCGTCGTCGTCGACTCCGGCGAGGAACACCAGCTGGTGCTGGCCGCGGAGGAGGTTCGCGATGCCTGAGGGGAACTTCGGAATTGACCCGGCCGCGTTGGACGCGGTGATCGCGGGACACGAGCAGACGGTGCAGGCACTGGCCGACCTGATTCCGGGCATCGGCGAGTACGCCGCCGACGCGGGTTCGGCGCAGGGGCTGCAGATGCTGGCGCTCAGCGCCGGTGACCTCGGCGAGGAGTCCAAGGTGCAGGGCTCGCTCGCGAAGTTCTGCCTCCAGTGGGAGCACGGCTTGGGCAGCCTGCTGCGCACCGGGCAGGAGATCGCCGATCAGCTCACCGAGGTCGTGAAGGAGTACCGCGGTCAGGATGACGAGGTTTCGGGACTGTTCAAGGAGATCTACATGACCGCGATGTCGCCCGACCAGCAGAAGGTCGCGGGTGCCCGCGACCTGAGCTGGGGCGAGATCGGACTGGCCGCCGGACCCGACTACGGCGGCTGGGGCGAGGAGTTCAACGAGGTCGGCGAGTCGGTGGGCCAGGCCGGTGACGACGTGTGGACGGCGGCGCAGACCGGCGCCGAATACATGAACCCGGCTATCCGGCAGGGTGATCGTTGATGGCGGTGCAACTGGGCGACACCGACGACCCCACCGAACTCGTACCCGGCGACGTCGCGGGAACCGGGGACAAGGCGAACACGTTCCGCCGGATCGCCGACGGTCTCGGCGCGGTACAACGCTTCGACTCCGAACACGCCTGGACCGGGCCGGCCGCCGACGCCTACCGCAAAACGGTGCGGGACGAGCAGCAACGCTGGGACGTGGCGGCTGCTGCTTTCGAGAAGGTCGCGACCGCGCTCACCGATCACGGCAACGCGTTGCGCTCGGCGCAGAACGAGGCCGCCCGAGCCATCGAACTGCACCGGCAAGGCGAACAGGAGAGCAGCCGCGCCGAGAAATCCCACGCGGCCAAGGTGGAATCGGCCGGCCCCGCAGACCAGATCGCGCCGTTCCAAGACCCCGGCGCCGCGAAGCGGGCGGAAGCGCAGGCGATCCTGGAGCAGGCGCGAGCCGAATTCCGCTCGACGAGCTCCGCCACCGCCACGGCCTTGCAACAGGCCGGCGAGAGCGCCCCGGACCCGTCGTTCATGGAACGAATGGGCGACGCCCTGCGCGGCACGGCGGGCACCTGGGTCGAGGGCTACAAGAGCTTCACCGGCGGGGCGCTCGGCGCGGTGGGCGAGATGGGCATGGGACTGCTCGGCGCGGCCGCGAAACCCCTGCACTTGATGAACGACCCGGCGGCCACGATCTCGGCGGGCTTTGCGACCGGCGCGGGAGTCGTGCACATGGTCACCACGAAGGAAGGCTGGGGCCAGACCATCGGCACCCTCGACGAGTGGAAGAAGGACCCCGCCGCCGCCCTCGGCAAAGCCACCGCCAACATCGGCACCACCGTCGCCGGCGGCGGCGCGGGTGCGGGCGCGAAAGCGGCCGGACTCGGCGGGAAAGTGGGCAGAGTCGGCAAACTCGCCCCGGAAGCCCCCTCGGGGAGCCCGTTCGACTGGACGCCGCCGGTGGAGAAGCGCAGCCACTTCGACCCTCCCTACGGCTACGACGAGCACGGCCCGCGGTTGAACCGCGATCGGCCGGACCCCGAACCGGAGCCGGAGCCGCAGCAACGCGAGACGCCACCGGAACCCGGGCCTAGGCGAGGCCACCCCGAAGACCGCGACGTGCTGGACCCGTACAACCCGGACGAGAACTCGTACGATTTCGAACCGGAGTCGCCGCGAGAATCAAAACCGGTTGCGCCGCCGCCAGCGGTAATTGAAGAGCTGGGGCGGGCACGTTCCATGTTGGAAGAAGGAGTGGCGGAGCTGGACAGGTTGGCAGCGTTTGATTCACCTGACCTGCCTAGGCAGCACGAGAAGGTCGCCGCGTTGGCGAGGCGGGTAGACGAGTTGGCAAAGCAGGCTGGGAGAAGCGGTGGATAACGAGTTGTCCGAAACCGGGCGTCCCTACGCTCGGCGAGTGCACGTATTCGGCCCAGTGCCGCAGGAACCCGGCCGCGTCGATTTCCAGGAGGCGCTGGTGACGTGGTCCCGCATCGATCAGGAACAGGTGCGGGTGGAGCTGACAGGGCCTTTCGGTGAGCTCGACGTGGTGGAGAGCAACCTGTTCATGGCGTTGTTGCAGCTGCGCACACAACTCCAAGGGAAGAAGTGGTTGATGTACGTCAACGCCGCCCGTCGTGATGCGTGGGGCCCCACCGATCTGAACCCGTGCGGTGTTGACGAAGTCCGGGTCTCGCCCGACTTGAACGGCCCGGCCGCCGCCGAGCCGCTCGACGCACTGGGTGTTCCATCCAGCCCGGACCACATCGGTGGGGCTTCCGTCACTGAACAACTGCTCTGGCACCAGGAGTGGGTCGGTGTGCTCTCGTCGGGCCAAATGAGCTGGACGGACTTGGACCGGTCCCGCAAGGAGCCCAGGGCATCGCGAGGCTCATCTTGACCGTCCGTTGATCTCGCGAGCTCCGGTGGATCTGGCCGATGCGTCTCGGGTTTGAGTCATGTGGGCGGGCAGGTCTGGAGAGGAACAGAACGAACGTGGTGGTACAGCCCGAGCCTGCTCAGCGGCACGTCCGCGAGGTTCAGGTCTACGGACCCGCTCCGACCGATGCTGGGACTTCGGTGTTCCAAGAAGGCCCGGTTGACCTGGGTGCGCCTAGGAACCGGCGTGCACGTTGAGTTGGAACTCCCGACGCGGACGGTCAGCTCGCCCGGTGCCGACGTGTTCTCCGCGCTGATGGTGTTGCGCGCCGACCTCCACGACGGCGGCTGGGGCTGGTCCGTTCTCGTGAACGCTTCCTTGATCACCGCAGGGGGACCTACCGAGGAACATCCGTGTGCGGTCGACCAGGTCCGGATATTTCGGAAGTTCGGGTGAGCCGCCGGACGCGGATCCGGTCGACGCATTGGGCATGCCCGCGTCTGCGGAGCGCGGCTACGAATACAGCCCGAGGTTGCAGTGGAGTTTACGAAAGAGCTGGGAGGTTGGCGAGGAGGCGGGATTCGGTGGCAGGGAAGAGTATTTGCACGTCATCGAGTCGATGCGCCATGGCAAGAGACGGACGAAAGCTGACCGTGACGCGGTCCGGAACGTTGCGGTGAAGCCTGGCAAAGCTGGTGGATACGTACCGGACTGCCTGCCCACCGAGCAGCAGCGGAACGAAGTACTTCCCCACGCGGAAGAGATCTACGTGCGCGGGCGTGTGCCGAGAGAGAACAAGGAGCGGGTGAGGGCTTTGGCGGAGTGGGGCCGCCGTGACCGGGGCGGCGTGCACCTGCGGCTCACCGGCCCGTTCGGCCAGTACAGCGCTGAGGAGGACAATCTGTTCGAGGCGCTTCGAAAGATCCGTCTGGATCTGTACGTGGACGCCTGGGACGTGCTGGTGAACGCCGCTCTGCGTCGAGCGTGGGGCAGCAACGAAGCCTTTCCTCGCGGGATCGCCCACGTTCGGATCTATACCAACGTGACTCGCCCGCCGATGAAGGAGCAAGTCGACGCCTTGGGCACGCCGGAGAACGTCGACGAGGTCGACTTTCACCTGATAAGCCAAGAGACTTGGCATCATAGGTGGGCTGGCCCAAAAGGGTTCGGGGGCAATAGAGCCTCGTGTCAACGTTGACGAACCGCGGGCGCGGGTTGAACTTCGGCGGTTCCGCAGCCGCTGACCTCCCTGAGGCGGACCGTGGTCGGTCGAGGAGCACCGATCGGGTGGTGGCCGTGGGTTCCGTGTGAAGTTCGCGGAACTCGGGTCGGGGGTGGAACCGGCGCTGCTACTGTCTGCGTCGCACTGGTGATCAGCAGCCGCGACTTGGGGGTTCCCCGCGATGACCGCACCAGCACCGCCCCCCGCTCCGGGCGGGCCGGGCCAGACCATCACCGTCACCCCGGAGAACGTCCTGGCAGCACGCCGGGTGATCGGGGAGGCGGCCGAGGACGCGCAAGCCAAATTGGGTCGCCTCCGGAAAGATCTCATGGTCCGGCCTGCGGCCGATGACGACATCAGCTCGACTGCGTCCGCTGTGTGGAACAAGAATCTGGTGGTCGGTCCGGAGTCCCATTTCGAGCGGCTGCACTCCTACGTCCTCCAAGTCCAGGACCTCGCTAACCAACTCGGCGAAGCGGCCAAGGCTTATGGCTTCACCGAGGAAGAGATCGAAGCTTCGTTCAAGTTCAGCGACGTGCGGTAGGGAGATTTCGACGTGCTTTCGCGGCTCTGTCGCTGGGTGACGGTGGCAGCGGTGGTATCGCTGTCTGCGACCGGATGCGCACTTGATCAAGGCGGAGGGGACGAGCCCTCCGTGTCTCCGGCTCCTCAACCTGCTCCGCAGCGCCCGCAGGAGTTGGCTCTCGCCGGTAAGCAGAGCGCGGACATGTGCAAGTTGCTTCTGCCGGAGCAGCAGGTTCAAGTTGGCGTGGAGCGGTCGGATCCTGCGCCTGCGGGCAGTGCCCCCGGCTGCATTTGGCTGAGCGTTCCAGGCGTCAAGCCTGACGTGACGATCGAACTAGAAGCCCTGGACATGGGGTTCGAGGAAGCCGTCGGGCGCGCTGGGGAGCCTTTCCCGGAGACAGCCGCCAGTTACGAGATCGACGGCTTCAAAGCAGAGCAAGGGCAAGAAGGCGCGGGTCTGGAATCGCTCGGATGTCGTGTCGACGTCGATGTGGCACAAGGCCAGACACTCGAAGTCTTCTACAGCCCGACGCTTTCCGGCACCGTGACCAACCAGGACATGTGCGCGAAGGCGAAGCAGGCGGCGGAGTTCGCGGTGACCAACCTGCAGGCGCAGGGCTGAACGAGCTGAGGGGGCTGGCGTGGAGGACTTGAATCCGATTCGGAACCTCCGGTTCCAGGGTTTCGACATTCCTGAGCTGTTGAGCTGGATCGGAAAGATCAAGGACGGGCGCGGCACCGAGTCGATGGACCAGGCCGCGACCGCTTTGCAGCAGTGCGCGCAGATCGTCACGGACCTCGACGACACCCTCCGCGTCGAACTCGGCAAGTTGCAGATCGAGTGGACCGGCAACGCCGGTGCCATCGCGCAGGAGGCCACCGCGAAGCAGTCGGCGGTGATGCAGCAGTCGCAGGACCCGCTGGCGACCTCGGCGACCAGCGTGGAAGCGCAGGGGCGCGGGTTCGAATCTGCGAAGAACACGCTGCCGAACCGCAACGAGATGCACAACTCCGAGTCCGAGAACTTCCTGGAAAAGGGCGCGGGCGTCTTCGGCTACACCAGCGACTACGACGAAGAGGCCAAGAAGATCGACGGCCGCAAGCAGGTCGCTCAGCAGGCCCTCGGCTCGTACCGGGACACGACCGTCACGCAGGCCGAGAGCTTCCAGCCGATGCCGGAGATGCAGCCGGCGGCCGTCACCGCTCAAGCCGCGGCGCCCAGCGGGGGCGCGGGCTCGGGGATCGGGACGTTCGCCTCGCCCGACGGGGGCGGCGGTTCCGCCGGCGTCGGTGGCGCCGACAACGCGATCGGCGCGATCAGCGGTCGTTCCGGCGGCCGCACCGGTGGCCGCACCGGTGGCGGCGGTGACGCCCCGATCGGCGGCGGGCGCAGCGGCAACAAGGACGAGCACGAGCGCGCGACCGGCGGCGACCCCGACACGAACCCGCACGACGACCCGAAGCAGGGTGGCATGGGGCTCGGCGGCATCCTCGGGATCGGCGCCGGAGGTGCCGCGGTCGCGGGGCTCGGCGCGGTCGCCGCGAGCAAGATGCTCGGCGGCAAGGCGGGAACGCCCGAAGGCAGTGTGCGCGGCGGTTCCGCGGGTGCCGACAAGGGCAAAGCCGGGTCGCTGCGCGGTGGCTCCTCCGGTGTCGGCGGGGGGCCGGGTGACACGACCGCCGGGCGCACCGCGAGTGGTTCCGCCACCAGCAAGCCCGCTCCGGGCTCCGCGATGGGACCGGCCGCCACCCGCGGGCAGGGCGGTTCCGGCGAGGACGCCGAGCACGAGAACAAGTACTACGAAGAGGAAACTCCGTTCGACGACAACCGACTCGTCGCCCCGCCGGTGTTCGGCGCGGACCACGAGCCCGGTGACGACGACGAACCGAAGAAGGGTTGACGGTGCGACCCGGAGCAGACGCCGAACCGATCGTGCTGTCCACACTGGAATTCGATGTGGCGTGCGAATCGGAAGGGCTCACCGAGCGCAGGCACATCGTGCTCACCGTGCCCAGCCCGGGTGCCACGCACACCGAGCGGGCCGAACTCCTCTCGCAGGTGTGGCCGCAACTGCGGTCGCGCAAGCTCGCCGAACCCGGCAAGGACCGGCTCGACGAGGACTTCGCCGACCTGCTGGTGCTGCTGGACCGGCCGCAGCTCGCCGTCGACCTGCGGATCTGGGCTCCGGATCGTTCGATCCGGGCGCTCGGCTCCGCCAACGGCAACACCGGACTGGTGACCATTGTGGACGGTGATGTCGTCGAACTGGCGCCGGTGCGGGGGAGTTCGCTGCCCGAGGCCGTCGTGTCCGTCGCCGGAGACGGCCCGCCCGGCGGCGGGCGGCCGGTGAGCGTGCCGCACGACGTGCTGATGGACGCCAGTGCTCGCGCCGGGCAGGACATGCGGGTGTTCGCCGACGAGCTGCGCGGGCTCGGCGTGGAACCGGACGACGCGGAGATGCTGTCCCGGATGGCCGACGGCATGGGCATGCGCGGGCAGTTCGGCGTCGAACACACCCCGAGCCGCTCGGCGAAACCCGTGCGCTCGGACCGCGTCGTCGGATTCCACGACACCCCGGCCGGACGTTACCTGCACTCCGTGCGCGCCAGCGGCGACGGCAGGCAGTGGAGCACCGTCGCGCCCTGCGACAACCAGCGCCTCGCCGAATACCTCCGCGAACTCATCACCGACACCGTCGAGGACTGAACCGCCGGGCGACCTCCTTCGCCCACTCCCGCCGGTCGAAGGGGGCGTTCACTCGGTGCGGCCGGTGGAGTCGATGCCTCCTTCGACCGGTCCTACAGGCGGAGGAGGCATTGACCTGTTCGCATGGTGTGGAGCCGCGCGGCACATGATCAGTCGGACTTTTCGGACGGGTAATCGGTTGCCGTGCATCGATTCCGGACCAATGCTGGTCATCGTCGGCACCGTCATTTAGCGTCTCGTCGGCCGCGCGGCAGAATCCCCGCCGCACGCCCGATCCCGAGGAGGCCGCACCCCGCATGAGCACCCCGGCAACACCCACCCCCGGCGGCGGACGTGGCGCCGTCATCGGGGCGTCCAGCATCGCCGCGCTCGGCGGGCTGCTGTTCGGCTACGACACCGGAGTCATCTCCGCCGCGCTGCTCTACATCGCGCCCGCGTTCGGGCTCGACGACGGGATGCAGCAGGTCGTGGTGGCCTCGCTGCTGCTCGGCGCCATCGCCGGGGCCGTCGGCGGCGGACGGGTCGTCGACGGGTTGGGGCGCAAGCGGACCCTGCTGCTGGTGTCGGTGGTGTTCACCGTCGGCGCGCTGCTCTCGGCGGTCGCGATGAACGTGACCGTGCTGATCGTGGCGCGCGTGGTGCTCGGCGTGGCGATCGGGGCGAGCTCGCTGGTCGTGCCCACCTACATCGCCGAGATCGCGCCGCCCGCGCTGCGCGGACGGCTGGTGTCCATGAACCAGCTCATGATCACCATCGGGATCTTCGTGTCCTACCTCGTGGGCTACGCCTTCGCCGACAGCGGCGGCTGGCGGTGGATGCTCGGGCTCGCCGCCGTCCCGTCGCTGCTGATGCTCGCCGGACTGTTCGGGCTCAGCGAAAGCCCCCGGTGGTTGCTGTCCCGCGGCCGCACCGACCAGGCCCGCGCGGCGCTGCTGCGCACCCGCACCCCGGACGAGGCCGACGCGGAGATCGCCGAGATCACCGAGACGATGCGGGAAGAGAGCAAGTTCTCCTACCGCGACCTGTTCCGGCCCCGGCTGCGGCCGGCCGTGCTGCTCGGTGTCGCCGTCGCCGCCACCAATCAGCTCGTGGGCGTCAACGCCGTCATCTACTACGCGCCGACCATCCTCAAGGAAGCCGGGCTCGGCGACTCCGCGGCGATCCTGTCGTCGGTGGGCATCGGCGCCACGAACATGGTGTTCACCGCCATCGCGCTGCTGCTGATCGACCGGGTCGGGCGGCGTCCGCTGCTCATCGGCGGGACGAGCGTGGTCATCGTCGTGCTGTTCGGGCTCGGCGCGCTGTACCTGCTGCCCAGCGTGGAAGGGCTCGGGATGCTGCTGACGGTGGGGCTGATGCTGTACGAGGCGGCGTTCGCGGCGAGCCTCGGCCTGGCCATCTGGCTGATCAACAGCGAGGTGTTCCCGACCGCGGTGCGCGGCAAGGCCTCCAGCGTCGGCACCGTCACGCACTGGGGGCTGGACTTCCTCATCTCCATCTCGGTGCTCACCCTGATCAACGCCTTCACCGCGACCGGGCTGTTCTGGATCTACGGCGTGCTCGGCATCATCGGCCTCTCCTACCTGTACCGGAAGCTGCCGGAGACGAAGGGCCGCAGCCTCGAGGACATCGAAACCTCGCTGCGCGGGGGGAAGAACGCGTGAGCACCGGCATCGACGAACTCATCCGTCGCGCCCGCGCCCTCGCGGAAAGCGGCTCGCGGCGCATCCTCGGCATCACCGGAGCACCCGGAGCGGGCAAAGGCACCGTCGCCGACGCGTTGCTCGCCGAACTGGGCTCGGCGGCCGTGCTGGTGCCGATGGACGGATTCCACCTGGCCGAGGCCGAATTGCGGCGACTCGGCCGCCGGGACCGGAAAGGCGCACCGGACACGTTCGACGCGGCCGGCTACGTGGCGCTGCTGCGGCGCCTCCGCGAACAGGGCTCGGAGACGGTGTACGCGCCGGAATTCCACCGCGAAGTCGAGGAATCGTACTCCGGTTCCATCGCGGTCGATCCGGAAACGCCGCTCGTGATCACCGAAGGCAATTATCTGCTGCTCGACGTGCCGCCGTGGAACCAGGCCCGGGAACTGCTCGACGAATCGTGGTTCCTCGCCCCGGACGACGACGAACGCCTTTCCCGGCTCATCGCGCGCCACGAGCGATACGGGCGTTCGCGAGAAGCGGCCAGGCAATGGGTGCTCCGCAGCGACGAACGCAATGCCGAGCTCGTCGAGCCGACTCGCGCATGGGCCGATCTGCTGGTGCAGGGCGACCCGGCCTGAACGCGTTTTGACTCCTGGCCAATTCGCTGACCTGCGTGGACATTGGACTCGGCGGGTCCGGCCAATGATCGCTTGGCGGACTCGACGCAGCGTGGAAACGTAGTCGGCACGGCAGCGAACGGCGGTCAACTGGGGGACCGCGCATCGATTGCCGGAGCGATCGCCGCACTGGGGGTCAGGTCCGCCTGACATGTCTGCGGCGATCACTCGAACCAAAGGGAACGGGGGACGATGCCGGCATGGGGGCCGACTCGGAAACCAACCCCTGGGGAAGAGGGACGGCGGGTGCCTTCGTTCATGACGGGTGGACGAAGGCACCCCCTCCGAACAGAACGATCAGTTCGATCGCGGAGTCACTTCGATGTCGAAGAAAACGGGTCGCAGCGCCTGATCAGGGAAGAACAGGTCGCCGTTCTCATCGACCATCTTCCACGCGATCTTGCATTGCCCGGTCGTCTCCCCGGCCAACACCGGAACGGTGACGCGGACCTTTCCGCCAGGTGGCGTGTCCCTGATCCAGACGCGTTGCGGAGCGGTGCATTCGGCGTCGCCGATCCGTTCGCCGGTCTGCTCCAGATAACGCCCGGACCACGGGACGCGGCCCACGTTCATGATGTCCCAGGACTTCACGAAACTCGTCCCCGCGTCGATCGGAGTCCCATCCGGCACCGTCTCGCTGAGCATCAGCGACGCGTCGCCGGGAATCGGGCGTTCCGGGCCGGACAGCAGGTAGACGCTCAGCGCGATCGCCACCAGCACCACCGCAAGACCGGTGCCCGCCAAGATCCAGCCCCTGCGCCGGGCTCCGGCCGGACCGGACTCCGGATCGGGCTCCGCACTCGGCGGCTCGTGGTCCACCGGGGGAACCGGCGTCTCCGGCTGCTCCGGGGCCTCCGCCGGAGCAGGGGCGGGTTGTTCGGCCGCCGCCCGCGCGTGTTCCCACCGCCGCAGCCATTCCCGGCGCACCGTCTCGGAGTCCTGGCCGAGCACGCCCACCGCCAGACTCCGCACGAACTCCCAGGCCGTCT
Organism: Saccharopolyspora gloriosae; assembly: GCF_022828475.1. GTDB lineage: Bacteria > Actinomycetota > Actinomycetes > Mycobacteriales > Pseudonocardiaceae > Saccharopolyspora_C > Saccharopolyspora_C gloriosae_A. The sequence continues at coordinate 1,301,002 of NZ_CP059557.1, forward strand.
CCCACGACGGCAGGTCCTGACCGCGCGCCGCAGAGGACAACGCCGACTTGGAAGCGGCGGCGCCGAAATCGCCCCGCATCCGGTCGTAGGACGGATCGCCCGCGGATTCCTTGAGCTCGCACAGCCGATAGGCGAACGCGGCGACCGGGCCATCGGCCGGATCCGGTCGTGACTGCTTGCGGCCCCGCTTACCACCGGTCGCGGGACCCACTTCTGATTCGCTCATCGTTCGTGCCTCAAGGTCGGGGCCGTGGTGCGCGAGCGACTCGGCAGGCGCAGGTGCGGGCTCCTCGGAGACGGCGTGCTGGGGGACATGAGACTTGTATTTAGCACGACGCCGCGGGTGACTTCCGCCGCCGGACACCGGAATGCACCATTCGATCGCCGGTACTCGGCGAATGGGCCATCGATCTGATCCGCACGGATGCGGACCGTGACGATCAGTAGGCCGACCGGGACGAGCTCGGCGCGGTCGGCTCGCTCGCCTCGGACGAGGGACCGGTCGTTCGCGGAGCCGACTCCGGGTCGGTGCGCGGGGGTGACGAATCGTCCGTGCGCGACGCGGAGGGCGAACCGGCGCCGCTGGACGACGTCGTCTCCGTCGGCGGCGGCACCGGCGGCTGCGTCGTCGGGTCCGGCGGCGGGCTCGTGGTCGGCGGGCTCGTCGGCGTCTCGGGCTCCGACGTCGGCGGGGGCGGCGGCTGCGGGGGTGGCGGAGTGCCGGTGTCCGGCGGAGTCCCCGTGGGCTGCGGCGGCGGTGGCGCCGAGGAATCGTGCTCCGGCGGCGGGAGCACGACGGAGTCGCTGGGCTCCTCGGATTCCGTGGAGGTGATGTCCACCGCCGAGGGCGTGCCCGGCGGCGGGGGAGGCGGCAGCAGCGGCGGCGGACCGGCGGGCCGCGGCATCCCCGGGTAACCCGAGGTCGTGATCAGCGTCGTCGCGCTCGGTGCGACCGCGGTGTACTCCTCGGCCGCGTCCCGGCGCTGCTGGTCACCGACGATGACCGCAGCCGAAGCGGCGAAACCGGTGGCCACGACCACTCCGGTGGTCGCCCACAGGGCCAGTCGGCGCGGCCGCGTCCCGGGAGAATCCCCGGACTCCGCGGCAGGATCAGGTGCTAAAGGGTCCATCGTGTCCCACTCGTTCAGTCCCGACGGAACGAGCCGGCGAACTCGCTCCGCTGATACCGGCAGCGTCCGATGCGGACCGAAGTCGACGTTCCGGACGTAGCGCGTGGATCTCGCGACACGGTAGCGGCTCTGACAAGGCGCGCGTGGCCCGGGTGCCGCGGTCGGCGTGGGTGATCCACTGCGTGCGCTGGTGATTCATCGGGAAAGCGTCCGGTTCAGACACCTTCGGGTGATGCATGATCGCGGAGCGTGCGGGGTGCGCCGCGAACGTCGGCCCGGAGGCGGGCATCATGCGAGGCGTGAGCGACACCGACGACACCGGCCCGGCCGGCTCCGCGAACACCGAACAGGTTCGACTGACCGCCTGGGTGCACGGGCACGTGCAAGGCGTCGGGTTCCGCTGGTGGACCCGGGCGCGCGCCCTCGAACTCGGCCTGGTCGGCAGCGCCACGAACCTGCCCGCCAGCCGTGTCGAGGTCGTAGCCGAAGGCCCGCGCGATGCCTGCCAACGACTGCTCACCGCGCTGCGCTCCACCGGCACCCCGGGCCAGGTCGACCACGTCGCCGAACAGTGGACCGTCCCGAAGGGCGACCGAACCGGCTTCGTCGAACGCTGACCCCCCGGCTCGCACGGGAACGGCCCACTAGCCGGCTCGCGCCGGTGAAGGAGCTGATCCCGCCGACGAGGTGAATGGTCCACTTGCCCGGTCCTACCGGGCGAGGGAGGCATCGACCTGATCCAGCTGGAGGAGTGAACGGCCCGTTAGACCGGTCGCGCCGGGCCAAGGGGGCATTGACCTCAGGTGGTGCGCGTGTCGGCGGGGAGGGCTCGGCGCGGTTCTGCGAGGTGGTGAACATCGCGGCGGGTACGCTCTGCCGAACGCCGCACGCAGGAAGTACTCGCGGGAAGGTCGATCGCAGCCGTGCACTTGAAGAGCCTGACGCTCAAAGGGTTCAAATCCTTCGCCTCGGCCACCACGCTGCGCTTCGAACCCGGCATCACCTGCGTGGTCGGCCCCAACGGCTCCGGCAAGTCCAACGTGCTGGACGCGCTGCGCTGGGTGATGGGCGAGCAGGGCGCGAAGGACCTGCGCGGCGGCAAGATGGAGGACGTCATCTTCGCCGGCACCTCCGGCCGCGCCCCGCTGGGCCGCGCCGAGGTCACCCTCACCATCGACAACGCCGACGGCGCGTTGCCCATCGAGTACACCGAAGTCTCGATCACCCGCCGGATGTACCGCGACGGCGCCAGCGAGTACGAGATCAACGGCAACAGCTGCCGCCTCATGGACGTGCAGGAACTGCTGTCGGACTCCGGTATCGGCCGCGAAATGCACGTCATCGTCGGCCAGGGCCAGCTCGCGTCGATCCTGCAGGCCAAGCCCGATGAGCACCGCAGGCTCATCGAAGAGGCCGCGGGCGTGCTCAAGCACCGCAAGCGCAAAGAGAAGGCGCTGCGCAAGCTCGACGCGATGCAGGCCAACCTGACCCGGTTGACCGACCTCACCGGCGAACTGCGCCGCCAGCTCAAACCCCTCGGCAAGCAGGCCGAGATCGCGCGCAAGGCGCAGACCGTGCAGGCCGACCTGCGGGACGCGCGGCTGCGGCTGATCGCCGACGACCTGCTGTCCTCCCGCGCCGAACTGGCCCGCGACCAGGCCGATCAGGAAGAGGCCAAGACCAAGCGGGCCGAGGTCGAACGCGGCCTCCAGTTCGCCCAGTCCGAGGAGAAGGGCCTGGAGGAGAAGGTCGCGGCCGACGCGCCGCGGCTCAACCGCGCCCAGGACACCTGGTACCGGCTGTCCGCGCTGGAAGAACGCCTGCACGGCACGCTGCGGCTCGCCGCCGAACGCCACAAGCACCTCACCGCGCAGAACACCGAGCAGCGCACCGGACGCGACCCCGACCAGCTCGACGCCGAAGCGGAAGAGGCCGCCGAGCAGGAGATCGAGCTGCGCGAAGAGGTCGAGAACGCCCGCGAGGCCCTCGGTGAAGTCGTGCGGCGGCGCTCCGAACTGGAATCGCAGCTCAAAGAGGCCGAACGCGAGCACATGGCCGCGGTCCGCGCCATCGCCGACCGGCGCGAGGGCGTCGCACGGCTGTCCGGCCAGGTCGAGTCGATGCGCAGCAAGGCGGGCGCCACCTCCGACGAGCTGGAACGGCTGTCGGCTTCGCTCGCCGAAGCGCAGGAACGCGCCGAGGTCGCCGAATCCGCGTTCGCCGACGCCGAAGCCGAAAGCGGCGGGCAGGAATCCGACGACGCCGGTCTGCACGACCGCCAGGCCAACGCCGCCGCCGCCCGAGACGCCGCCCGCTCCCGCGTCGAAGAACTCGTGAAGGCCGAGCGGACCGCGGAACGGGAGATCGCGTCCTGGCAGGCCCGCGTCGAAGCGCTGTCGATGGGCCTCAACCGCAAGGACGGCGCGGGTGCGCTGCTGGCCGCAGGCGACAAGGTGCCGGGGCTGCTCGGCTCCGTGGCCGCGCTGCTGACCGTGGACAACGGGGCGGAGGCCGCGCTGGCCGCCGCGCTCGGAGCCGTCGCCGACGCCGTCGCGGTCACCGGCGTCGACGACGCGGTCAGCGCGCTGGAACTGCTCAAGAACGATGCGGCGGGCAAAGCAGGAGTGCTGGTCGGGGGAGCAGCCGAGGCGGACCGGTCGAGCTGGCCGACGCTGCCGGACGGGGCGCGCTGGGCCGCCGACCTGGTGCGCGCGCCCGACGGACTGCGCGCCGCGGTGACCACGGCGCTGGACCGGATGGCGGTCGTCGACGACCTCCCCGCCGCCCGCGCGGTCGTGCGGGCGCACCCCGAGGTGCGGGCCGTGACGCGCGACGGCGACGTGCTCGGCGGGAACTGGGCCACCGGTGGCTCCGACGACGGGCAGAGCGTCATCGAGGTGCAGGCCGCGGTCGCCGAAGCCGAACAGGAACACGCCGCCGCCGGACGGCGCCTCGAACAGCACGCCGCCGCGCTCGAAGGCGCCCGGGCCGAGGAACAGGCTCGTCGCGACGAGGTCCGCGTCGTGCAGGAGCAGATCAACGAGGCCAAGGTCGCCGCGGCCCGCAGCTCCGAACGCGTCTCCAGCCTGCGCAAAGCCGCCCAGTCCGCGGCCGCCGAAGTGGAGCGGGTGCGCCAGCAGCGCGCGAAGGTCGAGCAGTCCCGCGAACAGGCGCTGTCCTCGTTGGCGGAACTGGAGGAGCGGCTCGCCGCCGTCAAGAACGAGCAGGAAGAGCAGGCCGAACCGGACACCGAACTGCGGGACCGGCTCGGCGGCGAACTCGGCACGCTGCGCCAAGAGGAGATGGACGCCCGCCTCGGCCAGCGCACCGCCGAGGAACGCGCTCGCGCCGTGCAAGGCCGCGCCGACCAACTGCGCCGCGCCGCCAGGCAGGAACGCGAAGCACGCGCCCGCGCCGAAGCGGCCCGCCAAGCCAGGGAGCGCGGCGCCCGCGTCGCGAAGGCGGTGGTCGACGGCGCTGAGACCGCGTTGCAGCGGATCGCGTCCTCGCTGCGCGCGGCCACCGAGGAACGCGACACCGCGCAGGCGTTGCAGAGCGAGCACGAGCAGGCGCTCGGCGCGGTTCGCGCGCGGGTGCGGGAACTCGGCGGCGAGCTGGAGAAGCTCACCGACGCGGTGCACCGGGACGAAGTGGTGCGCGCCGAGCAGCGGCTGCGCATCGAACAGCTCGAATCCAAGATCATCGAAGATTTCGGCATCGGCCTCGACGACCTCGCCGAGGAGTACGGCCCGACGGTGCCCGTCCCGCCGAGCCCCGCCGAGGTCGCCGAATACGAGGCGGCGAAGGAACGCGGCGAAGACGTCACCATGCCTCCCTCGGTGCCCTACGACCGCAGCACCCAGGAACGCCGTGCGAAACGCGCGGAGAAGGACCTGTCGCTGCTGGGCAAGGTCAACCCGCTGGCGTTGGAGGAGTACGCGGCGCTGGAGGAGCGCTACCGATTCCTGTCCACGCAGCTGGAGGACATCAAGTCCACCCGGCGCGACCTGCTGGACGTTGTGAAGGAAGTCGACGAGAAGATCCTGGAAGTCTTCCAGTCCGCTTTCCACGACGTGGCCGCCGAATTCGAGAAGGTGTTCTCCGTCCTGTTCCCCGGCGGTGACGGCCGGCTGGTGCTCACCGATCCCGAGGACCTGCTCACCACCGGCATCGAGGTGGAGGCGCGGCCGCCGGGCAAGAAGGTCAAGCGCTTGTCGCTGCTGTCCGGCGGGGAGAAGTCGCTGACCGCCGTCGCCATGCTGGTGGCGATCTTCCGGGCGCGGCCCTCGCCGTTCTACGTGCTCGACGAGGTGGAGGCCGCGCTCGACGACACCAACCTGCGGCGGCTGATCATCCTGCTCGACCAGCTGCGCGACACCTCGCAGCTGCTGATCATCACGCACCAGAAGCCGACGATGGAGATCGCCGACGCGCTCTACGGCGTGAGCATGCGCGGCGACGGCATCACCACGGTCATCTCGCAGCGGCTGCGCGGGTCGAAGGGCAAGGCCGCAGGGGAAGGCCCGGCGCCGGAGACGGTGGCCGACGGCGACGTTCCGGCGGACGCGGCGGCGACTTCGGCCCAGGAGACCGCTCTGGACGCTGAAACTCCGCGAGCCGAGGTTCCGGCAGGTGCTCAGCCCGAGGAGGATTCGGCCGGAGAAGCCCCTTCTTCCGAAGCCCATTCTTCCGAAGCGCAGCCCGCCGACGTGCCGGGCGGTCCCGACGCCTCCTGACCGGTGGCCCGGGCGCACGCGGATCTTGCAGCGAGCGTCCAGCTTCCTCGCAGGTTGCGGCTCTAACTTCGGTCTCGTTCCGAGAACGTGACTGCGAGAGAGGGCGGCATGTCAGACCACCACGAAGGTCAGCGAGTCAGCCGACGATCCATGTTCGCCGGCGTCGGTTCCATCGGACTGGGCACGTTGCTCGCCGCGTGCGGATCGCAGGCGGGCGGCAGCTCCACCGTCACCACCTCCACCGGGGAGAGCGCGTCGGTCACGCCGCAGACCGCCACCGACGCGACGGACCTGTTCGCCGGGACCAACACCTGCACTCTCACCCCCGACACCACGCAGGGGCCGTACTACTTCGACGCCGACAAGATCCGCGCCGACATCCGGGAGGACCGGGAGGGCGTGCGGCTGCGGCTCGCGCTCAAGGTGCAGGACAGCGAGACGTGCGCGGTGCTGCCGAACGCCGTCGTGGAGATCTGGCATTGCGACGCGGCAGGGCTGTACTCCGGTGCCGAGGACCAGTCCAGCGGCGGCGGCGGTACTCCGCCCGGTCCGCCGCCGGAGAACGGTGAGCGGCCCGGCGGCGGTCCCGGCGGTGGAGATCAGGACCTGGTGCCCACCGACGACAAGCGCTACCTGCGCGGTGCTCAGGTCAGCAACGCCGAGGGCGTCGTCGAGTTCACCACCATCTGGCCCGGTTGGTACATGGGCCGCACCGTGCACATCCACGTGATGGTCCACGTCAGCAACGAGCGGGTGCTGACCAGCCAGCTCATGTTCGACGAGGAGCTGAACTCGGCGGTGTTCGCCCGGCAGCCCTACGCCGCGCACACCGGGCGGGACACCTTCAACGACGGTGACAACATCTTCGAGGACTCCATGCTCCTCAAAGTCGCCCAGGACGGCGACGGCTACCTGGCCGCGATCGTCCTGTCCGCGGACTCCGACAAGGACGGCGCCTGACCGGCCATCGGCCCCACCTGAATGATGGATTCGCAATTTCTCGCGAAATCGACCGAGCCATGATCACGACGGAACGGTCGGAGTGAGTCGTTCATGTCGGCGGTGGTGGGTTCGGCGGCAGTATTGCGGTGGTTCTCGCGCAATTGCGGGAGTTTCCCACCGGACGGCTGGCCGCCCACGTCCGTATCGGGTCATGGATGCGGCGCCTTTCGGGGCGGCATTCGCCGGATCGGACGTGGGCACTACGGTGTGCGTCGCGTTCTTGATGCCCCCAGGAGGCCACTATGTCTCAGCCATACGGCCCGCAACCGGGTCAGCCGTACCCCCAGCAGCCCGTGTGGACTCCCGGTGGGTACGGAGCGCAGGACGGGTCGCAACCCGCGCAGCAGAACCCCGCCTCCGGGCCGTTCCAGCAGCCGTATCCGGATTCCGGGCCGCTGCCGCAGCCCTACCAGGGCGGTCTGCCGCAGCCGAGCTACCCGGCATCGGGGCCGATGCAGCAGCAGCCGTACCCGGGCTCGGGACCCGTCGCCCAGCCCTACCCGGGTTCGGGACCGATGCCCGAGCAGCCGTATCCGGGCTCGGGGCCGATGCCCCAGCAGCCGTATCCGGGCTCAGGACCTATGCCCCAGCAGCCGTATCCGGGCTCGGGACCTATGCCCCAGCAGCCGTATCCGGGCTCGGGGCCGATGCCCCAGCAGGGGTATCCGCAGCCGGGATACCCGAGCCAGCCCGGATACCCGGGCCAGCCGCAGCAGGGCTACCCGCAGCCCGGCTACCCGCAGCCCGGTCAGCAGGCTCCGGGCATGCCGCCGCAGCAGCAGCCCGCGGCGATGGCTCCGCCGCCCGCGGGCATGGGGCGGGTCGTGCTGGACGCTTCGTACGCCCCGCCGGCGTTCATGCTCGCGTTGTTCAAGCCGGGCGTGACCATCAACGGGCAGCCGGGGCCGCCCGCGGTCTGGGGAAGGACCGTGATCGACCTGCCGCCGGGCCAGCACCAGATCGAGGTGCACGTCAACTACCTGTGGAAGTTCGGTTCGGCCACCGCGGTGATCCCGGTGAACGCGGGCCAGCAGCTCGAGGCCTACTACAAGCCTCCGATGCAGGCCTTCGGTTCGGGCGCGATCGGCCCCGTGCCGCAGTCCACGCCGAACATCGGTCTGACGATCGGCTACCTGGTGGCCTGCGTGGTGCTCGGCGTGCTCATCGGTGTGCTGCCCATTGCGTTGAGCTGACCTGTTGATCACATGGGTCGGCGGTAGCCGATGGTAATAGCGGCGAATCACGCAGGATGATCGTCGTGTTCCGGTGCGGGCCGCGCGTCCTCCGCGACCCGCACCGCACGTCCGCCGCTCAGGCCGAGTCCGCGGTCTGCGGAGCCTTGTCCTCCGCCGCCGGAGTCGGATGGCGCAACGCCAGCAGCCCGCCGACGATCAGCGTGACGATCACCCCGACGGGCGTGAACCAGGGGAACGCCAGCGACGCCTCGCCGCCTTCGCCGTCCGGGAACGTCACCCCGAACGCCAGGATCAGCACCACCACGAGCGTCGATACGAACGCGATGATCGCGTCGGTCTGCCGGGCACGCCGCACCAGCATCCCCAGCAGGAACGCGCCCAGCAGCGCGCCGTAGGTGTAGCTGGCGATGCTCAACCCGATCTCCACCACCGGGTTGTCGGTGCTGCTGAACAGCGACGCGAAGACCACGAACACCAGCGCCCACACCAGCGTCCAGATCTTGCCGAGCCGCAGCACGCTCGCGTCGTCCACATCGCGCTTGCCGATGCGCCGGTACAGGTCGCTGACGGTGGAGGTGGACAGCGAGTTCAGCGACGACGACAAGGTGCTCATCGCCGCAGCCAAAATTCCCGCGATCAGCAGGCCGGACACGCCCACCGGCAGTTCGTTCACGATGAACCGGGGGAACAGCTCGTCATCACTGCCCATGCCCAACGCCGACGGGTCCGCTCCCTGGTAGAACGACCACAGCTGGGTGCCGATGAACAGGAACAGCGCGAACTGCAACGCCACCACGACGCCGCTGGCGATCAGCGCGAGCTGGCTGTCGCGCAGGTTCCGGCAGGACAGCAGCCGCTGCACCATCAGCTGGTCCGCGCCGTGCGAGGCCATCGCGAACACCGCACCACCGATCACCGCGGTGAAGAACGCGTACTGCTCGGTGACGATCGACGAACCGAAGTCGAGGACCTGGAACTTGCCCTCCTGCAACGCGGTGGAGAACCAGTCGCCGGACAGCCGCCCGTTGAGCACGACGGCCGCCGCGATCGCCCCCGCCACGTAGACGAACATCTGGATCGCGTCCACCCACACGACCGCCTTGATCCCGCCGAGGTAGGTGTAGATCACGGTCAGCACCGACAGCGCCAGCACGATCTGCCAGTAGGAGACGCTGATCCCGAACACCTCCAGCATCACCTTCACCGGGATCGCGGTGGCGAACAGCCGCAGCCCGTCCGCGAGCAGCCGGGTGATCAGGAAGGTGACCGAGGCGGTGCCCTGCAGCCCGGAACCGAAGCGCTGCCCGAGGAACTCGTAGGCGCTCACGAGGTTCCCGGCGTAGTACTTGGGCAGCAGCACGAACGCGACGATGACGCGGCCGATCAGATAGCCGATGGCCAGCTGCAGATAGGTGAAGGTGCCGAGGTAGGCCACCGTCGGCACGCTGATCACGGTCAGCGTGGAGGTCTCGGTGGCGACCACGGAGAAGCACACCGCCCACCACGGCAGGGTGCGGCTGCCGACGAAGTACTCCTGCGAGCTGCGTTGCCGACCGCTCAGCAGCAAGCCCAGCAACGGCATCGCGACCAGGTACAACCCGATCACGATGAGATCGATGGACCTCATTCGGCCTCCATGGGAGTCGTGGGGTGGGTGATGCGCAGGCGGCGCACCGGTTCGCGGGCCGGTTCCGGCAGCCGCAGCGGCGCGGTTCCGGGTGTGATCGCGCCGAGCAGCCGAGGCCCGTCGGCGCCGGTGGTTCCGGGCACGTTGCCGGGTAGCCCGTTCCAGGTCAACCAGCCCAGCAACGCCGTCAGATAACCCTCTTTCCCCGCCGCGGGCAGGCCGAGGTCGTCGCTGACGTGAACTTCGACGTCCGCCGTGCCCGGACGATCGCCCCGCAACCGCTCGCGCAGCGCCGCCATCAGCGTCGGGTTGTGCACGCCGCCGCCGGAGGCGATGACCTCGCGGGGACCGTGGCGGTGGCAGGCGTCGGCGATGGTGGCGGCGGTGAGTTCCGTCAACGTCGCCAGCAGATCCGGTCCACTGACGTCCAGGCCGCGTACGGCCCGGGCCAGGTAGTCGGCGTTGAAGTGCTCCTTGCCCGTGGATTTCGGTGGGGCCTCGCGGTAGTAGTCGTCGGCGAGCAGTCTCGCGAGCAGCTCCTCGTGCACCTGGCCGCCGGCGGCGATCAGGCCGCCGAGGTCGCTGGCGGCGGTGCCACCGGTGACCTGGGCCGCTGCCGCGTCCAGCAGCGCGTTGCCCGGCCCGGTGTCGTAGGCCAGGGGTTCGGGGCCGCCGACGACGGTGATGTTGGCGATGCCGCCGATGTTCAGCGCGATCGCAGGCCTCGGCCGGTCGGCGAGCCACAACGCGTCGAGCACCCCGGCCAGCGGCGCCCCGTGCCCGCCCGCGGCGACGTCGCGGGCACGCAGGTCCGCGATCACCGGCACGCCGGTGGCTTCGGCGATCCACGCGGCCTGCCCGAGTTGCGTGGTGCCGCGCGCCCGGCCGTCCTCGACCCAGTGGTACAGCGTCTGCCCGAGCGAGGCGATCAGGTCGACCTCCCCGAACTCGGCGATACCCGCTCGCGCCGCTGCGGCGAACGCCAGGCCGACCTCGGTGTCGAGCACGCAGAACTCACGAGCGTCGACGCCTGCGGGAGGCAGCGCCGCGAGGAGCCGGCGCCGCAGCTCGGCAGGGTAGGCGACCTCGGTGAACCCGCCCGGCCGCAGCTCCGCCACACCGCCTCCGGGCAGGCTCAGCTCGCCGACGGCGACGTCGATGCCGTCCATCGACGTCCCGGAGATCAGGCCGAGGACCCGCCAAGAGGACATGCACAGTGGTGTATTGCACGAGCCTGGGGGATGCAAGCTTGTTTCCATCATTGTTGGTGAATCGCCCACTTGGATGCTCGTTGTCAGTTCTCCCCCGGAGGGGAGGCAGTGGCCCTCTCGCTGCGCCCCAGTCCTCGTGAGACGACCGCTGGGACGGTCCCCGGTCACCCGCATGGTCACTGCTCATCGGCATCGCCGCTGACAGGACGACGACAACGAACCCACCCGCGCGCGCCGGCCCCAGAACCTGCTCCGGGGCTGCTCCGCCGCTGCTGGAAGCGGGTGCGAGGATGGGCTCGTGTCCACCTCGAACCTGATTTTGATCGCCGTTGTCGTAGCCGTGGTGCTGTTGCTGGCCGTGGTCACCGGCATCGTGCTGGCCCGGAGGCGCCGCATCAGCCTGCGCGAGCAGGAAGCCGAGCGCCCGGCGGTGCAGGGCGGCGGCTACCAGGCGGGCGGCGGTTTCAGCTTCTCCAGCGGCGCGACCGCGACGGCGCCCCCGGAACATCCGGTCGAGCAGCGTCCGGAGACCGAGGGGCAGCCCGGAGTCGGCGACGACGCCGCGGAACCGAGGGACAGCGCGCGGCGCGGCATCGTGGACGTGCCACTGCCCGCCGAAACCGAGGTCGAAGCGGAGACGGGCGCTCCGCGCGAGCAGCCCGCCGACCGGACCGGCACCACCGAGGACACGACGGCGACCGACGCGACCACCAAGGCCGCCGAAGACGAGGCGACCGAGTCGGACGGCGCGACGGCCGTCGGCAAGGTCGAAGACACCACCGATACCGCCCCGCCGACCGAGGTGCCGGAGCAGGGCCGCACCGCGACCCCACCCGACCCGGCTCCCGCGGTCGCCGAGCCGGTCACCGAGATCGAGGAGATCGAACCGACCTCGGGCAGGCTGGAGCGGCTGCGCGGCAGGCTCTCCCGCTCCCGCTCCACGTTCGGACAAGGCCTGCTGGGCCTGCTCGGCGCGGGCGACCTGGACGAGGACTCCTGGGAAGAGGTCGAAGACACCCTGCTGATGGCCGACCTGGGCGCGGCCACCACCACGGAAATCGTCGAGCGCCTGCGCACCGAGATCGCCTCGCGCGGCGTGCGCACCCCGGACGACGCGCGGGCGCTGCTGCGCGAAGTGCTCATCGACGCGTTGAGCACCGACGCGCCGCGCGCCGTGCGCGCACTGCCGCACGGCGACCCCGCCGACGGGGGCAAGCCGGCGGTGCTGCTGGTCGTCGGCGTCAACGGCACCGGCAAGACCACCACCACCGGCAAGCTGGCGCGGGTCCTGATCGCCGACGGCCACAAAGTGCTGCTCGGCGCGGCCGACACGTTCCGCGCCGCCGCCGTCGAACAGCTCGCCACCTGGGGTGAGCGGGTCGGCGCCGAAGTGGTGCGCGGCAACGAAGGCCAGGACCCGGCGAGCGTCGCGTTCGAGTCGGTCTCCCGCGCAGGAGACACCGGAGTGGACGCCGTGCTGGTGGACACCGCAGGCCGCCTGCACACAAAAACCGGCCTGATGGACGAGCTCGGCAAGGTCAAGCGAGTCGTGGAGAAGCGCGCCCAGGTCGACGAGGTGCTGCTGGTGCTGGACGCCACCACCGGCCAGAACGGCCTGGTGCAGGCACGGGTGTTCTCCGAGGTCGTGGACGTGACCGGCATCGTGCTGACCAAGCTCGACGGCACCGCGAAGGGCGGCATCGTCTTCCAGGTGCAGCGCGAACTGGGCGTGCCGGTGAAACTCGTCGGCCTCGGCGAAGGCGCCGACCACCTAGCGCCGTTCGAGCCTGCTGCGTTCGTGGATGCTTTGCTGGGCTGATTTTGCGTTGGTGGTCGGGTGGCGGAACCTCAGCTGTCTTCTCGCTGCGGGATCTTTTTCCCGAGTGGCTCCGCCACGAGGGAAAAAGCTGTCCTCGCGAGAAGACAGCTGAGAACCCGCCGGTGGTCACCTTGCTTGCGTGGGCTATGTGCTTCGCACATACAGGCACGGCTACGCCGCGAGGCACGGCCTTCGGCCGCCAGGCAAGCGTGGCTTCGCCCGCCCTTCGCGGACTTCGCCGCCGACTGCACGGCTTCGCCGCGAGGCACGGCTTCGCCGCGAGGCACGGCTTTGCCGCCGACTGCGCGGCTTTGCCGCCCTTTGTGGGCTTCGGCCGGCGGCTGCACGGATTTGACGCTGGCGAGAGCGAAATTCGAGGACTCGTAGGTGCGCCTCCGGTGCGGCACCGTTCGGCGAACGGTTGGTGAGCACTTTGCGACAGGGCTGTTCCGGCCGGTTTCCCGCGGACATGATCTGCCCGTTCTGACGAGGACCGCGGACGCGCTCCGCGGCACGTGCTGAAGGGGCAGATCATGAGCAGACGGATCGGGTCGATGTCGTCCGCGCCGTTGCGGCTGTGCTCCGCGTTGGCGGTGGCATTGCTGGTGGTGGCCGGGTCTTTCGTGGTGGCCGCGCCCGAGGCCGCGGCCTACTCGTGGACGCGGCAGCTGCAAGAGGGCGACAGCGGCGAGGACGTCCGGGAAGTCCAGATCCGCGTGGCGGGCTGGGCCGCCGACGAGGCATCGAAGACGAACGTGGCCGTGGACGGGCAGTTCGGGCCGGGCACCACGGCAGCGGTGTCCCGCTTCCAAAGCGCCTACGGGCTGTCCGCCAGCGGAGTCGTGGATTCGGCGACGCAGGACGCGCTGAACGCGTTGGAGGACTCCGACGGATCCACCGCGCACTTCGACTTCGCCGAGTTCGAATCCAAGGACGGCGCCGGTTTCGGCAGCGGCAATGTCGGCGCGAGCACGGTGAAGGAGAACGTGCGGCGCCTGATGTACAAGCTCGAAGCCGTCCGCACCAAGGCCGGTGACGCCGCGATCACCGTCAACTCCGGGTTCCGCAGCATCGCCCACAACGAGAGCGTCGGCGGCGCCGCCAACAGCCAGCACACCTACGGCATCGCCGCCGACGTCGTGATCAGCGGCCACAGCGTCGGCGACACCATCGGATACGCCCAGACCTCCGGATTCTCCGGCATCATCCGCTACGACACCTTCACCCACGTCGACAGCCGCGCCGAGTACGACTACGGCGCGAACTCCTGGTACTGGAGCGTCTGACAACCCGGATCCGCCGGGTCACCACCTGATCCGGCGGAGCCCCCGGACCCGCTGGAACACGTCACCGGCGGACAACGGAACGTTCCGGCAGGGACACCGAATTCCGCCGAAGCCCCGCCCCAGCCGGGGAAACCGGCCTCGTAGCTTTCGGGAGCCGAGCGGGTCTGGTCCTGAACGGCATCGCGCACACATCGCGTGCCGAACGGATTCCGGTATCCGCCGAGGAAGTCCGGGAACTCGACGAGCTCCTGCACTACTTCGAGTCGCCCGTGGACTTGCTGGATTCGATCAACGATCGGGAGACCGTGCTCGCCTCGCTCAACGTGGTCGCGCAGGACTGAGGATTCCGAGACGCGACGGAGCCGAACCTGCACCGGCCGGTGTCCGATCATCCCATGTACGTGATGCACTGTGCGGCGTGACGGTGACGGGGAAGCAGGCGGAGCGGTTCGCGATCGGGACGTTGGTGCTGGTCGTGCTGGTGGCGTTGGCGTTGCGGCCGCCGGTGACCGCGGTCGCGCCGGTGCTGGATCGGATCTTGGCGGATTTGGGGCTCTCCAGCGCTTTCGGCGGGGTGCTGACCACGCTCCCGGTGGTGTGCCTGGGAGTGTTCGCCTTCGTGGCGCCGAGGCTGCGGCAGCGCTTCGGTGACGAACGCGTGCTGGTGGGCTGCCTCGTGGTGCTGCTGATCGGCAACCTGCTGCGGGCGGGCGGATCGGTGCAGGCGCTGCTCGGCGGCACCATCGTCGTCGGCGCAGGCATCGCGGTCGCCAACGTGGCGCTGCCCGGACTGATCAAGCGGGACTTCCCGAGCCGGGTGCCGGGCGTGACCGCGCTCTACACGATGTGCCTGACGCTGGGCGGCGCGACCGCGGCCAGCACCGTCGTTCCGCTCGGCCGGGCGCTGGGATCGGAGTGGCGGTGGCCGTTGGGGCTGCTGGCGGTTCCGGTGCTGCTGGCCCTGCTGCTCACCGTGTTCGCGTTGCGCGGGTCGCGGACCGTCCAGCGGGCGATCAGCCCGGGAAGGCTGTGGCGCGACCCGCTGGCCTGGCAGGTCACAGTGTTCATGGGGCTGCAATCGCTGATGGCCTACGTCGTGTTCGGCTGGTTGCCGACGATGGCGCAGGACCGAGGGCTGTCCGCCGAGAGCGCGGGGCTGCTGCTCGGCGTGCAGGCGGCGGTGCAGGCGGTCGGGTCGCTGGCCGTTCCGGTGCTGTGCCGGAGGTTCCGGGATCAGCGGTGGATCGCGATGAGCCTCGCGGTGCTGACCGCGGCCGGGTTCGCCGGCGTGCTGCACGCGCCGGGCCTGGCCGGGATCTGGGCGGCGACGGTGCTGCTGGGCTTGGCGCAGGGCGCGGCGTTCGGGCTCGCGCTGACCTTGTTCGGGCTGCGCACACCGGACAGCGAGACCACCGCGGCACTGTCGGGCATGGCGCAGGGCGCCGGATATCTCATCGCCGCGCTGGGGCCGCTGGCCATCGGACTGGTGCACGGCGCCACCGGCGGCTGGAGCATCCCACTGGTCCTGCTGCTGTCCTGCTGCGCTGCGGAAACCATCGCGGGAGCCGGGGCGGGGCGGGCGCGCACCGTCCGCTCCGTGATCGGCGCGTAACACTTCGGTGACCGGCGAATGCCCGTGTAACACGAGATACCGAACAGTTCACGGCCGGGAAACAAGCGAACGGACTGCCTGAAACAGACATTTCCCAAGATGCGGCCAACTCGGTTCGCACGGGAGGGCAACGTGAATTCAGGCGACACCGCATGGGTGCTGATCAGCGCCGCGCTAGTGCTGCTCATGACACCAGGACTGGCTTTCTTCTACGGCGGCATGGTGCGTGCGCGCGGCGTGCTCAACATGATCATGATGAGTCTCGGCAGCATCGGGGTCGTCGGGGTCCTGTGGGTGCTGTTCGGGTACTCCGCCGCCTTCGGGGGTGACCTCGGCGGCCTCGGGCTGCTGGGCGACCCCACCGAATTCTTCGGACTCGGTCAGCTGCTCGGTGAGGACCAGCTCTCCGGCACCATCCCGACCTTGGCGTTCGTCGGCTTCCAGGCGATGTTCGCGATCCTGACGGTCGCGCTCATCTCCGGAGCCATCGCCGACCGCGCCCGCTTCGGCCCGTGGCTGCTGTTCGCCGCGCTGTGGGCCACCGTCGTGTACTTCCCGGTCGCGCACTGGGTGTTCGCGTTCGACGAGACCGACGACGCGGGCAACGTGACCGCCGTCGGCGGCTGGATCGCCAACCGGCTCGCCGCCGTCGACTTCGCCGGAGGCACCGCGGTGCACATCAACGCCGGTGCCGCCGCGCTGGCGCTGGCGCTCGTGCTCGGCAAGCGCGCCCGCTGGCCGAAGGAGACCGGCAAGCCGCACAACCTGCCGTTCGTGGTCCTCGGAGCAGGTCTGCTGTGGTTCGGCTGGTTCGGCTTCAACGCGGGCTCCGCGCTCGCCGCCGACAGCTCAGCGGCCGTGGTGCTGGTCAACACGCTCGTGGCCACCAGCGCCGCGATGCTCGCCTGGCTGCTCGTGGAGCGGCTGCGGGACGGCCACGCCACCACCCTGGGCGCGGCCTCGGGCATCATCGCCGGGCTGGTCGCGATCACCCCGGCGTGCTCGTCGGTGACGCCGCTGGGCGCCATCGCCGTCGGCGCCATCACCGGTGCCGTCTGCGCGCTGGGGCTGAGCCTGAAGTACAAGCTCGGCTACGACGACTCGCTCGACGTCGTCGGCGTGCACCTCGTCGGCGGTCTCGTCGGCACCCTGCTGGTCGGATTCTTCGCCTCCGAGGCGGCGCCTGCCGGAGTCAACGGGTTGTTCTACGGCGGCGGTTTCGACCAGCTGTGGCGCCAGGCCGTGGGAGCGGTGGCGGTGTTCGCCTACTCGTTCGTGCTCAGCCTGGTGCTGGCGTGGATCGTCAAGGCCGTGGTCGGATTCCGGGCCACCCCGGAGAACGAGGCCGAAGGCATCGACGAGACCGAACACGCCGAGTCCGCCTACCACTTCGGTGACGGCCGTTCCGCCCGCCGCCCGGCCGTTCGCGCCGACGGCGTCGATCGCAAGCTGGAGGGCAGCAACGCATGAAGCTGGTGACCGCGATCGTCCAGCCCAGCAAACTGGACGAGTTGAAGGACAAGCTGGGCAAGCTGGGCGTGCTGGGCATGACCGTCAGCGACGCGCAGGGCTACGGCAGGCAGAAGGGCCACACCGAGGTCTACCGCGGGGCCGAGTACGCGGTGGACTTCGTGGAGAAGGCGCGCGTTGAGGTGCTCGTGGACGACACGATCGTCGACGAGATCGTCGAGGGCATCGTCACCGCGACCCGCACCGGCAAGGTCGGCGACGGCAAGGTCTGGGTGAGCACCATCGACTCGGTGGTCCGGGTGCGGACCGGGGAAACGGGCGTGGAGGCGATCTGAGGCACTTCCCGGCCATCGACCGGGACAACGAACCGGGCACGGACCAGCAGGTCCGTGCCCGGCTTCGTCGTGTCCGGGTGTCGTTCGGTGAAATGCGTAGCTCTACTCAGCCGCACTCACGGGGGTTCACGGTCTTGCTGAGTCGTCGATCACGGCAGACTTCAGCCCGTGCCGAGGCGAACGAAGATCCCGAGCGGGGCGGAATCCGGCGGGGAACCGCTTCGGCGCCGCTGAGACCTGGGGGAGCGAGGCCTGGGGATGTTAGGCCCGGAGAGCAGCCGTCCGGGAAGTTGGGGGAAGAGGGAAAAGGGAGGAATTCCGGAGGAGCCGGTGGGGGCCGGGGTACCGGAATTCCGAGGGGGTTGGGGAAAGAGGGGGCTGGGGGATAGGGGGAACCTGGGGTGGCTTGCACGAGGGGGCGAGCCACCCCAGGGCCGTCTCGGGACTTGCCGTGGCCGGCGACCGGGCGAGATGGGGCGAGCGAGCGGGGTTCACCCGCGGCCGGGTCAAGATCCGCTTCGCGTAGCCTGGCCACGTCGTGGACATTTCGGACGAGTCCGCCGGGGCCGGCGGGTCAATTCCCACTTTGCGCACCCCGCGCCGCACCCTGGTGGTCCTGGCCGGGCTCCCCGGCGCGGGCAAGAGCACCGTGCTGCACAAGCTGATCGCGCCCTCCGGGACCGTCGTACTCGACTCCGAGCAGGTCCGGGCTCGGCTCAAGGCCGTGCTGCCCGCCGCCGTTCCGTACCGCTGGTACCGACCTCTGGTGCACGCGTTGCATCGCATGCGCATCGCCTGGTTCTGCCTCAGCGCCGACGGCCGGGTGATCGCCCACGAGCCGTCCACCCGTGCGACGACCCGCCTCATGCTCGTGCTGTTCGCGCTGATCAGCGGCAGGCGACGGGTTCTCGTGTGGTTACACGTCGGCCCAGAGGAGGCCCTGGCCGGGCAACACGCCCGCGGCCGGCTCATCCGCAGCCGTGCGTTCCAACTGCACGTGCACCGCGCGTACCGGGTGCATCGCGAATTGCTCGCCGGGCGTGGTCCGCACGGCTGGCAGGACGTCCGGCTGTTCACTCGGAACGACCTGGCCGGAGGCCTGCGGGTGACCGGGCGGAGGTGAGATTCGTCCCGATACCACGGGTGGGTTCGTCGTGGCGAACAGGTGATCGCTACCCTTGGACAACGGCGCGGGGGAAAATTCCGCCGCGTCTGGCTGAGACAGCGAGCTGCGAGTGACTGGCAACAGTGTGTGTGCGTGCCAGGTGTGCGCGGCTTGTACATGCGCGAGCAGCACCGCGCGTACGCCCTGAGGAGCGGCGACGGCGGAGCTGTGTTCGGACCTGACTGTTGCGATCGCCGCGTGCAGTGGACGTCGGTGCAGGGCCGTGACGCATTCCGGTTCAGCCCTGGCGACCACTAACGAGGAGATCCGCTACACCCATGCCCCAAATTGATCACGCAGTTTCCGGACAGCTCCTGACCGGCGACGCGAGCACCGAGCTGCCCGCCGTCGATCTGCCCGACGACTCGGCCGTCGCCGCTTCGGTCGAATCCGTCGAGTCCGCGCTGTCCGAGCAGGCCGCCGAGGCGGCCACCGCCGAGCAGGCCCCTGCGGAGCCCGCCGAGCCGAGCGGGTTCGACGCGCTCGCCATCGACCCGCTGGTGCGCAGAGTCGTCGCCGAGCTCGGTTACGAGACCCCCTCGCCGATCCAGGCGCAGACCATCCCGCCGCTGCTCGAAGGCCGCGACGTGATGGGCCTGGCGCAGACCGGCACCGGCAAGACCGCCGCGTTCGCACTGCCCATCCTCAGCAACATCGACCTCAACGGGTCCGGCCCGCAGGCCCTGGTGCTCGCCCCGACCCGCGAGCTGGCCATCCAGGTCGCCGAGGCGTTCCAGCGCTACGCCAAGCACCTCCCCGGCTTCAACGTCCTGCCGATCTACGGCGGTCAGAGCTACGGCCCGCAGCTGGCCGGTCTCAAGCGCGGCGCGCACGTCGTCGTCGGCACGCCGGGCCGGCTCATCGACCACCTCGACAAGGGTTCGCTGAACCTGCGCCACCTCAAGCACCTGGTGCTCGACGAGGCCGACGAGATGCTGCGGATGGGCTTCATCGAGGACGTCGAGCGCATCCTGCAGTCCGTGCCCGAGCAGCGGCAGGTCGCGCTGTTCTCCGCGACGATGCCCGGCGCGATCCGCAAGATCAGCCAGTCGTACCTGCGCGACCCGGTGGAGATCTCGGTCAAGAACAAGACCTCCACCGCCACCAACATCACGCAGAAGTACGTGCCGGTGCGCGGCCCGTACAAGCTGGACGCGCTCACCCGCATCCTCGAAGTCCAGACCTTCGACGCGATGATCGTGTTCGCCCGCACCAAGCAGATCACCGAGGAACTCGCCGAGAAGCTCAAGGCGCGCGGGTTCAACGCCTCGGCGATCAACGGCGACGTGCCGCAGGCGCAGCGCGAGCGCACCATCGGCCACCTGCGCGAAGGCCGGATCGACATCCTCGTCGCCACCGACGTGGCGGCCCGCGGGCTCGACGTCGAGCGCATCTCGCACGTGCTCAACTACGACATCCCGCACGACAGCGAGTCCTACGTGCACCGCATCGGCCGCACCGGCCGGGCCGGGCGCAGCGGCGAAGCGATCCTGTTCGTGTCCCCTCGGGAGCGCCACATGCTGCGCTCCATCGAGAAGGCCACCCGGCAGGCCATCGAGCAGATGGACCTGCCCAGCATCGACGACGTCAACGACCAGCGGCTCGCCCGGTTCGCCAAGGACATCACCGAAACCCTGGAAAAGGGCGGCCTGGAGCTGTTCCACAACCTGGTCCAGGAGTACGAGCGCACCCACGACGTGCCCGCCGCGGAGATCGCCGCCGCGCTGGCCGCCATGGTGCAGGGCGACCGCCCGCTGCTGCTGGAGCCGGAACCGCAGGACAACCGCCGCGGCGGCCGGGACGGCGGCTTCGAGCCCGCCGGTTCGGACACCGACACCTACCGGGTCGAGGTCGGCCGCCGGAACCGGGTCACGCCGAGCGCACTGGTCGGCGCGCTGGCCAACGAAGGCGGCCTGCACAGCAAGCACATCGGGCACATCGACATCCGGGCCGAGCACACGCTCATCGAGCTGCCCGCGAACCTGCCCGAGGACATGCTGCGCAAGCTCAGCAAGACCCAGGTCGCCGGTCGCGGTCTGCGGATCAGCCGGGCCGACGGTGAAGTGCTGGCGCGGCGCGGGCCTCGCCCCGGCCGGGACCGGGACAAGCCGCGTCCGCACCGCAAGGGCGGCCCGCGGTCCCCGCAGCAGGGCGGCCGCGCAGGCGGCTACGGCAAGCGCCCCAGCCGGGACCGCACCTGATGACGAGGGCGGCGCGGCCTCTTCGGTGAGGCCGCGCCGCCCGCTCTTTCGCACCGCGTTCGCCGCTCGGACGCGGGCACCTGCCCGGCGGCCGCTCCAGGCGCTTCCGGCGACGGTTACCCTCGACCAGGTACTCAGGTACATCATTCGACTCAGGAGCGGCGAGAACCCGTGTTCGACACCCTTAGCGACCGGCTCACCTCGGTTCTGCAGAACCTGCGTGGCAAGGGCCGGCTCTCGGACGCCGACATCGACGCCACCGCGCGCGAGATCCGCATCGCACTGCTGGAAGCAGACGTGGCGCTGCCGGTGGTGCGCGCGTTCATCGCAGGTGTCAAGGATCGCGCGAAGGGTGCCGAGGTCTCCGGCGCGCTCAACCCCGCGCAGCAGGTCATCAAGATCGTCAACGAGGAGCTCGTCAGCATCCTCGGCGGCGAGACCCGCCGGTTGGAGCACGCCAAGAACCCGCCCACGGTGATCCTGCTCGCCGGGCTCCAGGGCTCCGGTAAGACGACGCTGTCCGGGAAGCTGGCCAAGTGGCTCTCCGGCCAGGGCCACACCCCGATGC
Source organism: Saccharopolyspora gloriosae (assembly GCF_022828475.1). GTDB lineage: Bacteria > Actinomycetota > Actinomycetes > Mycobacteriales > Pseudonocardiaceae > Saccharopolyspora_C > Saccharopolyspora_C gloriosae_A. The sequence continues at coordinate 1,322,360 of NZ_CP059557.1, forward strand.
TGGTGGCCTGCGACCTGCAGCGCCCGAACGCCGTCACCCAGCTCCAGGTCGTCGGTGAGCGCGCCGGGATTCCGGTGTTCGCGCCGGAACCGGGCAACGGCACCGGCGACCCGGTGGACGTGGCGCGGCGCAGCCTCGACGAGGCGAAGCGGGCTCAGCACGACGTGGTCATCGTCGACACCGCGGGCCGCCTCGGTGTGGACGAGGAGATGATGCGCCAGGCCGCGGACATCCGGGACGCCGTCAACCCCGACGAGATCATGTTCGTGGTCGACGCGATGATCGGTCAGGACGCGGTGTCGACGGCCGAGGCCTTCCGCGACGGCGTCGGATTCTCCGGCGTGGTGCTCACCAAGCTCGACGGCGACGCTCGCGGTGGTGCCGCGCTGTCGGTGCGGCACGTGACCGGTCAGCCGATCATGTTCGCCTCCAACGGGGAGAAGCTGGAGGACTTCGACGTCTTCCACCCGGACCGGATGGCGAGCCGGATCCTGGGCATGGGCGACATGCTCACCCTCATCGAGCAGGCCGAGCAGGCCTTCGACGCCGACCAGGCCGAGCAGGCCGCGCAGAAGCTCGGCTCCGGGCAGCTCACCCTGGAGGACTTCCTGGAGCAGATGCAGGCGGTCCGCAAGATGGGGCCGCTGCAGAACCTGCTGGGCATGCTGCCGGGCGCGAACCAGATGAAGGACCAGCTGGCCAACTTCGATGAGAAGCACCTGGACCGGCTGCAGGCCATCATCCGCGGCATGACACCCGCCGAGCGCGACGACCCGAAGATCATCAACGCTTCGCGGCGGCAGCGCATCGCCAAGGGCTCCGGCGTCAACGTCAGCGACATCAACGACCTCGTGAACCGGTTCTTCGAGGCTCGCAAGATGATGCAGCAGATGGCGGGCCAGTTCGGCGGCTTCGGCGGTGGAGGCGGCGGCAAGAAGGTCAAGAAGGGCAAGGGCAAGAACCGCAAGAAGGTCAAGGGCCCGACGCCGCCCAAGGGCATGCGCGGCGGTATGCCCGGCGGTTTCCCCGGCATGCCGCCCGGGGGCATGCCCGGCGGTATGCCGGGTGCGGGTGCCGGTGCCGGCCAGGACATGTCCCAACTCGAAGGCGGGCTCAACGAGCTCCCGCCGGGCTTCGACCCGTCCAAGCTGAACTTCGGCGGCAAGAAGAAGAAATGACCGCGCCGCTACACGTGCGCGGTGTTCTGCTGCCCGATGGCGAGCCCGGTGAGCTGTGGATCGGCGACGGGCGGATCAGCCGCACGCCGTTGCCAGGCGCGACCACCGTGTTCGACGGCGGCTACGTCGTGCCCGGACTCGTCGACGCGCACTGCCACGTCGGCATCGGCCCGGACGGGCCGGTGGATCTCGACGTGGCGGCGCAGCAAGCGGAGACGGACCGGGACGCGGGCACGCTGCTCATCCGCGACTGCGGGGCGCCGGTCGACACCAAACCGCTGCAGCAGCGCGACGACCTGCCGCGCATCATCCGCGCGGGCAGGCACCTGGCGAAGCCGAAGCGCTACATCCCGTACCTCGCCGACCAGCTCGAACACGAGTCGCAGCTGCCCGCGGCGGTAGCCGAGCAGGCCGCCGACGGCGACGGCTGGGTGAAGCTCGTCGGTGACTGGATCGACCGTTCCGTCGGCGACCTCGCCCCGCTGTGGAGCGATGAGGTGCTGGTCGAGGCGATCGCCGTCGCGCACGCGCACGGAGCTCGGGTGACCGCGCACGTCTTCGGTGAAGACGCGCTTCCCGGTCTGCTGGCGGCGGGCATCGACTGCATCGAACACGGCACCGGACTCACCGACGACACCGTCGAACTGATGTCCCGGCACGGCACCACGCTCGTCCCGACGCTGGTGAACATCGAGAACTTCCCCGGATTCGCGGCCTCGGCGACGAAATACCCCGATTACGCGAGCCACATGACCGCGCTCTACGAACGCGGCGACGCGACCGTCGCCAAGGCCATCGAAGCGGGCGTCCCGGTCTACGCGGGAACCGACGCGGGCGGCGGCATCGAGCACGGCGTGCTCGTCGACGAGATCCTCGCGCTGCACCGGGTCGGGATGTCGACGGAACAGGCACTCGGCGCGGCGTCCTGGGCGGCCCGCGACTGGCTCGGGCATTCGGGCCTGCACGACGGCGCTGCGGCGGACCTGGTCTGCTACGACACCGATCCGCGCAAGGAACTCGCCGCACTGCGCCATCCGCGGCGCATCGTGCTGAAAGGCGCCGTCGTCACCTGAATGACCAACGCCCCGTCCGAATTCGGATGTGGGGCGGCAATTAGCGAAGGTAATCTGGCGATTCCGCCGGAATTCGGCGTGCTGGACAGCAGACCACGGCCGAGCGGTGGGAACCGGGCGAGCGAGCGCGACCCGGAAACGCCGCCCGCCCGAGACGGAGGCGCCCGTGCAGGTACCACAGCCCGAGCCCGCCGAAGGCGTTTCCGCTTTCGAGGGCGGAAAGATCGCCGGAGGAACCGCAATCGCAACCGAGGTGCAGCCCCCGCCCGCCGAGTCGAATCATCGCTGGGGGTTCGGCGCGTTCTTCCTCGCGGAAGCGGTGTTCATCCTCGCCTCGGTCACGCTGGCGGCCATCTTCGGAAGCCCGGGGAGAGTTCCTGGTTCAACCTGGCGCTCCCGCTGATGCTGATGGTGCCGACGTTGCTGTCCGCCGCGGTGGCCGTGGTGATCACGGTGGTGCGCGGCAACGGGCCACGCCTCGACTTCGGGCTGCACTGGCGGTGGTCCGACGTCACCAGCGGGTTCGGCATCGGCATGATCGGCCTCGTCAGCACGACCATCGCCTCGATGATCTGGATCCGCTGGGTGGGGGAGGAGAACGCCACCTCCACCGTGAGCACCCTGCTCGACGGGGTGCGGCTGCCACCGCTGCTCGCCGTGCTGATCTTCCTGCACGTGTGGCTGATCGCCCCGGTGTGCGAGGAGATCCTCTACCGCGGCCTGCTGTGGGGTGCGATGGAGCGCCTGCGCTGGAGCCGGATCAGCGCGTTCGTGCTCAGCACGGCGGTGTTCGCGATCGGGCACCTGGAACCGGAGCGCACCTGGTTGCTGCTGATCATCGCGATCCCGATCGGGGTGGCGCGGATGCGCACCGGCAGGCTCACCGCCAGCGTGGTCGCGCACCAGGTGAACAACTTCCTGCCTGCGCTGGGGCTGCTGCTGATCTCGCTCGGCGTGGTGTCGCCTTCCTGAGCGGGTCCGCGACCGTGCACGGCCTCGATCGAGGGCGGCGCCGGAACCGCGGTCGTGCGCACGACGGGTACCTCCTGCGAGGCCGAGCCGGGCATCTGGCAGAATAAACGCCTGTTCGCTGCGAGTCGGTCCCTCTCACCGTCCGCGGCCATCGACGTATGAGCCTTCCACACCGTATTTCCCCACACGGCTTGGTTTGCTCACCCACGAGCACGAACGAGAGTCTGAGGAGCACCAGCACCCGTGGCTGTGAAGATCAAGCTGGCGCGGATCGGTAAGATCCGGGAGCCGCACTACCGCATCGTCGTCGCCGACTCGCGTACCCGCCGTAACGGCCGGGCGATCGAGACGATCGGTCAGTACCACCCCATGGAGAACCCGAGCCGCATCGTGGTCGACTCCGAGCGGGCGCAGTACTGGCTGGGTGTCGGCGCGCTGCCGACCGAGCCGGTGCAGGCGATCCTGGAGGTCACCGGCGACTGGCAGAAGCACAAGGGCCTGCCGGGTGCCGAGGGCACGCTGAAGGTCGCGGAGCCGAAGCCGAGCAAGCAGGAGCTGTTCGCCGCAGCCCTGGCCGCCGCCGGTGAGGACACCGTCGCCGACGCGACCACGCCGAAGAAGAAGGGCGGCGGCAAGAAGGCCGACGCGGAGACCGCTCCGGCTGCCGCCGAAGAGCAGAAGTCCGAGGACGGCCAGGCGTGACGGTCCTCGCGGACGCGCTTGAACACTTGGTGCGCGGCATCGTCGACAACCCCGACGATGTCCGCGTCCAACTCCTCACCACTCGGCGCGGCCGCACCCTGGAAGTCCACGTCAACCCGGACGACCTGGGCAAGGTCATCGGCCGCAGTGGTCGCACGGCGACCTCGCTGCGCACGGTGATCTCCGGGATCGGCGGTCGTGGCATCCGGGTCGACGTGGTCGACACCGATCGATGAGGACGGCATGACCGGTCCGATGCTGGCCGTGGGCAGGGTGGCCAAGACGCACGGCGTGCGCGGCGAAGTCGTCGTCGACGTGCGCACGGACAGCCCTGAACTGCGGTTCGCGCCGGGCGTGGTGCTCGGCGTCCAGCGGCGCGGCAAAGCCGGGCCGGACACGCTCACCGTGACAGCCGCCCGGCCGCATGCCGGGCGGCTGTTGGTGCGTTTCGAGTCGGTGGACGGCATGGACGCCGCCGAGCAGCTGCGCGGCGTCACGTTGACCGTGCGCGCCGACGAGCTCGAAGCCACCGACGACCCCGACGAGTTCCACGACCACCAGCTGGAAGGCCTGCGGGTGGTGCTGCCGACCGGTGACGAGGTCGGCGTGGTGCGCGAGGTGCTGCACACCCCCGGCGGCGAACTGTTGTCGGTGCGCACCCCGGACGACGCCGAACGGCTCGTCCCGTTCGTGACGGAGATCGTGCCGGAGATCGACCTGGCGGCCGGACGCGTGGTGGTCGACCCGCCCGAGGGCCTGCTCAGCGACTACTGACCGCCGGATCTCGTGGCGGACGCCGCCGCGCCGCCGACGCCCGATCTCCGAATTCACCCCGCGTCGCCGGGGCATCTTCTTGAAGGAACATCTCGTTGCGCATCGACGTCGTCACGATCTTCCCCGAATACCTGGCCCCGCTGCGAGCGGCGCTGCTGGGCAAGGCGATCGAACGGGAGAAGATCTCCGTCGGAGTGCACGACCTGCGCGACTGGACCCACGACGTGCACCGCGCGGTGGACGACAGCCCGTACGGCGGCGGCCCTGGCATGGTGATGAAACCCGACGTGTGGGGCGAGGCCCTCGACGAGGTCTGCGGATCGGAGCAGCAGCGGCCCCGGCTGATCGTGCCCACGCCGGCGGGCCGCCCGTTCACCCAGGAGACCGCGGTGCGCTGGTCGGCCGAGCCGTGGCTGGTGTTCGCCTGCGGCCGCTACGAGGGCATCGATCAGCGGGTCGTCGACGACGCCGCCGAGCGGATGCCCGTCGAAGAGGTCTCGATCGGTGACTACGTCCTGGTCGGCGGTGAGGTCGCGGCGCTGACCATGGTCGAGGCCGTGGCCCGGCTGCTGCCCGGTGTGCTGGGCAATCCGGCGTCGGCCGAACAGGACTCGTTCTCCGACGGCCTGCTCGAAGGCCCCAGCTACACCCGGCCCGAGGTGTGGCGGGATCGGCCGGTGCCGGACGTGCTGCGCTCCGGCAACCACGCCGCGATCGCTCGCTGGCGGCGGGACCAGGCGCTGGAACGGACCTATCACCGGCGACCGGATCTGCTGGCGCAACTGCCCGCGGCGGACCTGAACGCCAAGGACCGGGCGCGGCTGGATACACTGCGTGCGGATGATGAAGCGGATGTTCCGGAAGGAACTCCGCAGCAGGGGCAGAACTGATCTCCATGGAATGGTGCGCGAGGGCTTGTGCCGTGGCGCTTTTCCAGGGCCGGTTCCGGCACCTGCCTGCGCGTCTGGCACACTTGACGGGTTGCTGAAGCCGGGATTCTGTACCGGCGCGCACATCGCAAGCCAACCCCGTGTCAGGCGGCGGCCGTGGTTCAGACCCGGCCACGATCCGCGAGTGCACGGGTGCCTACGACACGGATGAGGACGGACCACCGATGAACACCCTGGACGCTCTGGACGCCCAGTCGCTGCGTTCCGACATTCCGGCCTTCCGGCCTGGCGACACGCTGAAGGTCTATGTCCGCGTCATCGAGGGTTCGCGCGAGCGGAACCAGGTCTTCCAGGGCGTCGTGATCCGTCGCCAGGGCGCAGGCGTCCGGGAGACCTTCACCGTCCGCAAGATCTCCTTCGGTGTCGGCGTGGAGCGCACCTTCCCGGTGCACACCCCGAACATCGCCAAGATCGAGGTCGCCACTCGCGGCCAGGTCCGCCGGGCGAAGCTGTACTACCTGCGGGAGCTGCGCGGCAAGGCCGCCAAGATCAAGGAAAAGCGGGAGCCGATCAAGGCTTCCTGATGTGTGCCGCCCGCTGCAGGCGGGTGACTTCGGACGACCCGGGTGCTCAGCGCCCGGGTCGTCCTTTTTGTGCGCAGCGTGCCGTTCCGGTGATCCACGATCAGGTGAATGAGTTCGTGGGGCGTGGCACATCGCGGGAGTTCTCCGACCTTCCGGAACCCGCACTGATCACCCGTGCCACGAGAACCCGCACGTCACCGGCGGCATGCGCCCGCGCGGAGCGCACGGGGGTCGAGCCGGGGCAGTCGGCCGGTACTCGGCGCGGTTCCAGTAGCCTGACCGCGTGGCCGACGTCATGCGCTCTAACGGACCAGAAGAAGAGCCCCGCGAAGGCGCGGCTGCCGAGCACCCCGAAGGGGATGGTGGCCGCTCGCGGGGCCGCCGTTCGCGCGAACGGAAAGGATCGTTCTGGCGCGAGCTGCCGATCCTGATCGTCACCGCGCTGGTGCTGACGATCGTGATCCAGGCGTTCCTGGCACGGGTCTACGTGATCCCCTCGCAGTCGATGGAGCAGACGCTGCACGGCTGCGACGGTTGCCAGAACGACCGCGTGCTGGTGGACAAGGTCTCCTACCGGTTCACCGATCCCGAACCGGGCGACGTCGTCGTGTTCCGCGGCCCCGAGACGTGGGGGCACAACGACTTCCAGGTAGCGGAGCCGTCGAACCCGGTGGTGAGCTTCATGCAGGGCGCGATGTCGCTGATCGGTTTCGGCTCGCCGGACGAGAAGGACTTCGTGAAGCGGGTCATCGCGACCGGCGGGCAGACCGTCGAATGCTGTGACGACCAGAACCGGATGATCGTGGACGGTAAGCCGCTCAACGAGCCCTACATCTTCTGGGAACCGGGCCGCGGCGACACGCAGATCGACTTCGCGCCCGTCACCGTCCCGCAGGGATACCTGTGGGTGCAGGGTGACAACCGCAACGACTCCATGGACTCCCGCCGCCAAGGCGGCGGTGGCATCAACGGTGCCGTGCCGGTGGACAACGTGATCGGCAAGGCGCAGGTGATCGTGCTGCCGCCGCAGCGTTGGCAGAACATCTCGGAGACCGATCCGCAGGCCGACGCGCTCGGTGCGCCCGGCTGGCAAGCGGGCGTGCCGGCGGGCATCGGATTCGCCGCCGCGTTCCCCGTGCTGTGGACGGGCCGCAAGTTCACCGCCGTGATCAGGCAGCGTCGCCAGGAGCGGCACTGACGGTGGGGACGCGATCCGCTGTCGCCGAGACGGGCTGGCGCCCGCCGCGACCGGTGATCCGGCGCAGCAGTGGCAACTGGGCGTTGCAGAGCGCCCTGGATCGCAGCGGCCTCGGCCCGGTCGCCGGTGTGGACGAGGCCGGGCGCGGTGCGTGCGCGGGACCGCTCGTGGTGGCGTCCTGCGTGCTGCGGTCCGGGGACGCGCGGCGGTTCGAAGGGCTCACCGATTCCAAGGTGCTCACTGAAGCGGAGCGGGAACGGCTCTACGCGGTGATCGTGCGGCGGGCCGTGACCTGGTCAACGGTGGTGATCGAGGCCGAGGAGGTCGACGCGCTCGGCATCCACGTCGCCAACCTGGAAGGCATGCGGCGCGCGGTCGCGCGGATGTCGGTGCATCCGGGGTACGTGCTCACCGACGGGTTCCGGGTGCCGGGCTTGGCGGCGCCGAGCGTGGCGGTGCTCAAGGGCGACTTGGTCGCGGCCTGCGTGGCCGCCGCGTCGGTGCTGGCGAAGGTCACGCGCGATCGCATCATGTGCGACTTGCACGAACGGTTACCGAGGTACGGCTTCGCCGGGCACAAGGGGTATTGCACGGCCCACCACACCGCGCGCATGCGGGAGCACGGTCCGTGCGGTGAGCACCGGTGGTCCTATTCGAACGTGGTCGCGGCGGCCAGGCTGCACGGGATGCGGTCGCCGCGCGTCGTCACCAGCAAACCCGGTCTGTTCGATGCTTCTGAGGGGGAAGTGGTGGACAATGGGCGAACGTAGAACGAACGGCGACGGGGAAGGGCTCGCACTGCGATGAGCGCCGAGGATCTCGAAAAGTACGAGACCGAGATGGAGCTTCAGCTCTACAAGGAGTACCGCGACATCGTCGGGCAGTTCACCTATGTCGTGGAGACTGAACGGCGTTTCTACCTGGCCAACGCGGTGGACGTGCAGGTTCGCAACTCCGATTCGGAGGTCTACTTCGAGGTGTCCATGTCGGATGCGTGGGTGTGGGACATGTACCGGCCTGCTCGGTTCGTCAAGAAGGTCCGGGTGATCACGTTCAAGGACGTGAACGTCGAGGAGCTGGACAAACCGGAGCTCCGGCTGCCCGAGAACGGGCCGTTCGGCGGGAGCTGACCGGTCACGTACCGGGCGGAGGGGCGCTCGGCATTGCTGTGGTGGAACGGGTGGTCGCCTGCGGGCGGCCGCCCGTTCTGCGTTCGCCGGTGCAATATATAGATCATTTTCGATCGAGTTGTCCACAGGTAGTCGATTCATCCACAGATTTCCCAATTGGGTCTGGTGGGCGCTGATCGGCCAGGGCAGTTTGGAAGTCGGGCCGGAGATCCGCTCTGGGCCGACTTCCAGCCTTGGAGGAGATCATGGCGGTGCGCACCCTCGACTTTCGTCCGCTGCGCGGGGCGCTCTCGGACGCGCAAGGACAGGGCACTCATGCGCTCGGGCGAGCCGGTGAGAGGTTGGCGGCCGAACACCTGGAGAAGCTCGGTGTCTCGGTGCTGGCCCGGAACTGGCGGACCCCGCACGGTGAACTCGACATCGTCGGCACCGACGGCTACCGGGTGGTGTTCTGCGAGGTCAAAACGCGCTCCGGGGTCGACTACGGGGCTCCGTTGGACGCTGTCGGACCGAACAAGATCCGCCGCCTGCGGGAGCTGGCCAGAGCCTGGCTCGCGGAGCGGCGACTCACCGGCTGCCAGGTCCGGTTCGACGTCATCTCCATCCTGTGGCCCCCGAGGGGCCGGATCACCCTCGACCACTTGCCGGGGGTGTTCTGAATGGCGTTGCGACGGACTTGGGCGGTCGCGCTGTTCGGCGTGGACGGCGTGCTGGTGGAGATCGAGGCGGACGTGCGCAAAGGCGGCCTGCCCAGCGTGCAGCTGCTGGGATTGCCGGACACGGCGCTGCAGGAGTCGAAGAATCGGGTGCGCGCGGCGGTGCAGAACTGCCAGGAGGACTGGCCGAAGAGCTGCGTGACGCTCGCACTGTCGCCCGCTGCGCTGCCGAAGGCGGGCACCTCCTACGACCTGGCGCTGGCTTGTGCGGTACTGGCCGGCGCCGAACAAATTCCCCCGCAGCGGCTGGAAGGCACCGTGCTGTTCGGGGAGCTGGCGCTCGATGGCCGGATCCGGCCGGTGCACGGCTTGTTGCCGGGGCTGCTCGCGGCGCGGCGGGAAGGGATCCGGCGAGCGATCGTGCCCGTCGAGGGCCTGCCTGAAGCGCAGCTGGTGGAGGGCCTCGAGGTCCTCGGGGCGGGGCGGCTGAGCGAGGTCATCGGGTGGCTGCGCGGACAGGGCGAACTCGTGGACCGACCGGGCGAGGTCGTCTCGCGGCGCACGGCGTCACCGGAGGACCTCGCGGACGTGCTGGGGCAGCCGGAGGCGCGCTGGGCGCTGGAGGTGTCCGCGGCCGGTGGTCACCACCTGCTGCTGGTCGGTCCACCGGGCACCGGTAAGACGATGCTCGCCCGACGGCTGAGCGGGCTGCTGCCCGAACTGTCGAGGCAGGAGGCGTTGGAGGTCACCGCGATCCATTCGGTGGCGGGCGAGCTCAGCGCGAACGAACCACTGGTAGCGGAGCCGCCGTTCGTCGCTCCGCACCACTCCACCTCGGTTCCCGGCCTGATCGGCGGTGGGGCCGGGCTGGCCAGGCCGGGAGCCGTCAGCCGTGCGCATCGGGGCACGCTCTTCCTGGACGAGGCATGCGAGTTCGGGCCGAAACGGCTCGAAGCGCTGCGCACCGCGTTGGAGGAAGGGGAGGTCCGGCTGTCCCGGCGGGACGGAACGTTGCGCTACCCGGCGCGGTTCCAGCTGGTGCTGGCCACCAACCCCTGCCCGTGCGCTCCGGCCAGGGACGCCGATTGCCACTGCGCCCCGCAGGCGCGGCGGCGCTACTTCGGCAAGCTGTCCGGTCCGCTGCTGGACCGGGTCGACCTGCGCGTCGACATGCGCCCGGTCACCGCGACCACCATGCGCGGCGGCGGGCAGTCGGAGCCGTCGGAGGCGGTGCGGGAGCGGGTGTCCCGGGCGCGGGCGGTGGCGGTCGAGCGGTGGGCGTCGCGTGGCTGGCAGACCAACGGGGAAGTGCCCGGGCCGGTGCTGCGCCGTGAGTTCGCGCTGCCGGATGCGGTGACGGCCCTGCTGGATCGCGGACTCGACGTGGGCGCGTTGACTGCGCGGGGTGCCGACCGTTGCCTGCGGGTGGCGTGGACGTTGGCCGATCTGGACGGCCGTGAACGACCGGAGGCGGAGCATGTGGCCGCCGCGCTCGCGTTCCGGGAACGGAGGTTCGTATGACCGCGGCGGTCTGGACGGCGCAAGCGATGCGGGCGATGCGGATGAAAACGGCATCGTGCGGAAGTTCAATGCATCGAACCGGGCTCCGGTACTCGTTCGCGATCCCGCAGGGCTCGTGGCGGAAGCACCCGGTGCGGCGTCGCGGTTCCGGGCTCGGGATCGGGTTCGCCGCCTCGGCGGTCGACGAGCACTCCGGCATCGACGGGATTCGGACGCGTGGACGGCCCGGCGAACGGGGGGCGCGATGAGCGGGGGAGAACAGGTTCGGCTCGCTCGCGCATACCTGGCGGCGGTGGCCGAACCGCCGGCGCCCGCACTGGCCGCCTGCGTGGCCGAGCACGGGCCGGTCCGCACCGCCGTCTTGGTCCGCGACGGTTCGGCACCCGGCGCGGTGGCCGACGAAGTCGAGTCTCGGCGAAAGCACGTCTCAGGAGCCGATCTCTTGGCGGCCACGCAGCGGACCGGTGCGCGGCTGTTGATCCCGGAAGATCCGGAGTGGCCTGCCGACAGGTTCGGCCTGCTGGCCGGAGCCGCCGAAGTCGGGGTACCGGGCATGGCGGCGCCACTGGCTCTGTGGGTGCGGGGCCGAGCCGATCTCGGCTCGGCGCTGACCAACTCGGTGGCGGTGGTCGGGGCGCGCGCGGCCACCGGGTACGGCGAGCATCTGGCGGCCGAACTGGGGCACGGGCTGGCTTCGGGCGGGTGCACGGTGGTGTCGGGAGCGGCCTACGGGATCGACGGCGCGGCGCATCGGGGCGCGCTGGCCGCGGGAGCCGCGACGGTCGCGTTCTTGGCCTGCGGCATTGACATCGACTACCCGGCGGGGCACGGCCGGCTGCTGCGCGCCATCGCGGAACAAGGAGTGGTGGCGACGGAGTACCCGCCGGGCACAACGCCCCGGCGACATCGGTTCCTGGTGCGCAACAGGCTGATCGCTGCGTGCGGCCAGGGCACCGTGGTCGTGGAGGCCGGGGCGCGCAGCGGTGCGGGCAACACCGCGAACACCACCGATGCGCTGGGGCTGCCGCTGATGGCGGTGCCGGGGCCGGTAACCTCGGCGAGTTCGGTGGGCTGCCACGACATGGTGCGCTCGGGGAAGGCGGTGTTGGTGACGTCCACGCCCCAGGTGCTCGAAATGATCAACCCGCTCGGGGCGGCGCCGCCGGTGGAGCCGGTGCCTGCCGCCCGCCGCACCGACGCGCTGGAACCACGTGCACGTCAGTTGCACGATGCGATCGGTGCATGCACTGAAGCGGACGCCGATCAGCTCGCGCAGGAGAGCGGATTGGCCCTGCGCACCGTGCGGGCACTGCTACCGGAGATGGAGCTGGCCGGGCTGATCGAGCGGAAGGAGGGAGGCTGGAGCGTGCGCACGCGATGATCAACGCCGACGCCTCGGTGGGAGCGTGTTCACGGCGTGGCCCTCTTGACCGGGCAACGTCCAAGGGCGAGCGTTTGCGTTATGGAACGCAGACGGTCCGGGGCCGCATCAAGAATCGACCTGCGCGCGGCACGGGCGTCCCTCCCGGATGAGCTGAGCTCCGCCGTGGATCGGTTCCAGCGCCACCTCTCCGCCGAACGCGGCCTGTCGGAGCACACCGTGCGCGCCTACCTCGGCGACGTGGTCTCGCTGCTCACCGATGTCGTCGCGACCGCCGGACCAGGACTGGACCAAGTGACGCTGCCCGCACTGCGGTCCTGGCTGGCGGGCCAGCACGCCCAAGGCATCAGCCGGGCGACATTGGCACGCCGGGCCGCGTCGGTGCGGACCTTCACCGCATGGGCGCACCGCACCGGGCTGCTCGGAACCGACCCGGGTCCCAGGCTGGCGGCCCCGGCCAAGCACCGGGCGCTGCCTGCGGTGCTGCGCGCCGACCAGGCGGACTCGGCGATGGCGGCCTCGGCGACGGGGGCGGAACAGGGCGACCCGGTCGCATTGCGCGACCACGCATTGCTGGAATTGCTGTACGCGACCGGCGTCAGAGTGGCCGAGCTGTGCGGTCTCGACCTTGATGACATCGATCATGAACGGCGACTACTGCGGGTGCTCGGCAAGGGACGGCGGGAACGTGCTGTGCCGTTCGGCGTACCCGCGGATGCGGCACTGGAACGCTGGCTATCGGCGGGACGGCCCGAGCTCAGCACCGAGCGCTCCGGCCCCGCGGTCTTCCTCGGCGCCCGCGGCGGGAGATTGGACCAGCGCATGGCACGCCGAGTGGTGCACGACGCGGTGCAGGCAGTCCCCGGTGCGGCCGACCTCGGGCCGCACGGGTTGAGGCATTCGGCTGCGACCCATCTGCTCGAAGGAGGAGCAGACCTCCGTAGCGTTCAGGAGTTGCTTGGTCACGCTACGCTCGCAACGACCCAGCTTTACACCCACGTGACCGTCGACCGGCTGAAGGCGATTCATGACCGAACCCACCCCCGTTCCTGACGACGCCGGGGGCGGTGCCCGCACCGTGGCCACGGAAGCGACATCAAGATCGACGTCGTCGAGGACGAATCTCCCCGGCGAGCCGACCGCAGAGCGCAGCCAGAACGGCCACGACACGAGCACCGGCACCAACGGCGCAAAGGTCAACGGCAGCCGGCACACCGACGGCGCGGCGACCGCTCAGGGGGCCGCGGCGCAGCCGGACACTGTCACCCGATCCAGGGTCGACCAGGGTGCTGACGCGGTGAAATCCTCGACGCCGGGACGCTTGTCGTACCTCGTCGCGGACGATCAGCGCAGCGCGGACGATGTCGAAGCGGGCATCGTGGCGCTCTGGCACGCCTTCGGCGAGCACCGCGATCAAGGTCTGCGGGACCGGCTGGTGCTGCACTACGCGCCGCTGGTGAAGTACGTGGCCGGGCGGGTCGGCACCGGGCTGCCCTCGCACGTCGAGGTTTCCGACCTGGTGCAGTCCGGCATCTTCGGGCTGGTCGACGCGATCGAAAAGTTCGAACCCGAGCGCGGCCTGAAGTTCGAGACTTACGCGATGCAGCGGATCCGGGGCGCGATCCTCGACGACCTGCGCGCGCAGGACTGGGTGCCGCGCTCGGTGCGCAGCCGTGCCAGGGATCTCGAACGCGCGCTGGAACGCCTGGAGGCGAAGCTGCAACGGCACGCCACGGACGTGGAGCTCGCCGACGAACTCGAAGTGTCCGCCGATGAGCTGCACGACCTGTTCGCCCAGCTCCAGATGACCAGCGTCGTCGCCCTCGACGACCTGATCAGCGTCGGCCGAGGCACCGCGTCGCTCGCCGAGACGCTGCCCGACGACCGGGCGGAGGACCCGGTGGCGGCGCTGGTGGACCGGGACAGCCGCAGGCAGCTGGCAGAAGCGGTGGAACGGCTCAGCGATCGCGACCGGGTCGTGGTGACGCTCTACTACTTCGAGAACCTCACCCTGGCCGAGATCGGCAAAGTCCTGGGCGTCACCGAGTCCCGCGTCTGCCAGCTGCACACCCGCGCGGTCCTGCGCCTGCGCAGCAAGCTCACCGAACCGCAGGCTTGATCACGGCCGAGGTTCGGCGTCCCAGGGCAGCAGCCGGACTTCGATGCCGCCGAGCAAGGTGAGCGGGTCGAGGTAGGTGGCGTCGCGGCGCGCGCCCCAGTGCAAGCACCCTGGTGCCGCACAGCCCGGATGTCCCGGTTCGAGCAGGCCGATCGGCTGACCCGCGTCGACCTCCTGCCCGACCGCGACCGTGGGGCGAACCGGCTCGTAGGTGGTGCGCAGGCCGTCCGCGTGCTCGATGGACACCAGGGATCGTCCGGCGAGCGGCCCGGCGTAGCGGACGATGCCCGAACCGGCCGCCGAGACGGTCGCACCGGGTGCTCCGGCCAGGTCCACACCGCGATGACCTGGACCGTAGGTGCTGGTGGGCGGCTCGAACGGGCGGGACACCGAGGAATCGGGCAACGGCCGGTGGAATCCGGTCGGCGCTGGAGGAACACCGCTGTCCGGGGCGGTCGGTGCCGTCGCGGCCGCGGGCTGGAATGCCGCCGGCGGCACGACGAGCAGCGCTGGCAGCAGCCACCGGAGCGGACGGGGGCGCACCCCGGCGGCGTCGAGGCGGTCGGAGCGCCGGTGACCGGCTTGGGAACGGAAGATCCGGGGGAGCGGGAACATGTTTCCACCGTCCGCCCGCGTGGTCGGTGCCGGACAGGGGCAATCCGGAAATCTGTGGATGAATCGGCCGCTTGTGGACAACTCGCGACCTAGCCCTGGGCGGCTTTGACCGTCGAGTACACTATTAACGCGGTTTCGTGTGCGCACGATCCGACTTCGCGTGTCCGCGCGTCGCCGTCCGGAAACCTGACAACTCCAGCCCCGCAGTACGCGGCTCAGCCGCTTCGGTGGCGGCGCGGAGTAGAGACGGTCCCCGATTCGGCTGCACAGCGGTGCCCTCGAGGTCCCGGCCCGCAGGGCCAGGGTGGGGGCATCGGGCGCGGGCACCAGGGCGGCAGCCACCCGGCTCGCCGCGAGAACCGAACCGCGCACCGCTCGGCGGTGCGCCCGACACAAGAGGTGCGAACAAGGCCATGGCCGTCGTCACCATGAAGCAGCTGCTCGACAGCGGCGTGCACTTCGGGCACCAGACCCGGCGCTGGAACCCGAAGATGAAGCGCTACATCTTCACCGAGCGCAATGGCATTTACATCATCGACCTGCAGCAGGCGCTGTCCTACATCGATGCGGCTTACGACTTCGTCAAGCAGACGGTCGCGCACGGCGGGACGATCCTGTTCGTCGGTACCAAGAAGCAGGCTCAGGAAGCCATCGCGGAGCAGTCGCTGCGCGTCGGCATGCCCTACGTGAACCAGCGCTGGCTGGGCGGCATGCTCACGAACTTCCAGACCGTGCACCGTCGTCTCCAGCGGCTCAAGGAGCTGGAGACCATGGAGCAGACCGGGGGCTTCGAAGGTCGCACCAAGAAGGAAATCTTGATGCTGACCCGCGAGAAGGACAAGCTCGAGAAGACCCTCGGCGGTATTCGCGACATGTCCAAGATCCCCAGCGCCGTCTGGATCGTGGACACCAAGAAGGAGCACATCGCCGTTGGCGAGGCTCGCAAGCTGGGCATCCCGGTCGTGGCGATCCTGGACACCAACTGCGACCCGGACGAGGTCGACTACCCGATCCCGGGCAACGACGACGCGATCCGCTCCGCCGCGCTGCTGACCCGCGTGGTCGCCGACGGTGTCGCGGCGGGCCTGATGTCCCGCAGCGGCCGTGGCAACGGCGCCGTCGAAGGCGAAGAGAAGCCGCAGCCGACCGGCGAGGAGCCGCTGCCCGAGTGGGAGCAGCAGCTGCTGGCCACCGGTTCGGACGAAGGCGCTGCGGCCCCGGCGGCCGACGAGCAGCCCGCTCAGTCCTGATTCAGTCGTGCTGGTCACCCGCGTCCGAGCGGGTGACCAGCACGATCTTCGCGCGGACCGGCCACACTGGTGGCCGAGGCCAATGGCGGCGGGCATCACCGATGCGGCCGCCGCCTCTTTCGCGTCGCGAGCGGTTCCGACGGACCTGATGTCGCCGGAAATCGCCGCTGAAACTTCCGCTGTGCACACATTCCGAAAAAGGACGGACCCGCACGATGGCTAACTACACTGCGGCCGACGTCAAGCGTCTCCGTGACCTGACCGGCGCTGGCATGATGGACTGCAAGAAGGCCCTCGCCGAGACCGACGGGGACTTCGACAAGGCCGTGGAGGCCTTGCGCATCAAGGGTGCCAAGGACATCGGCAAGCGCGCCGAGCGTTCCGCCGCCGAGGGCCTGGTCGCCGCCGAGGAAGGCGCGCTGATCGAGCTCAACAGCGAGACCGACTTCGTCGCCAAGAACGACGAGTTCGTCGCCCTGGCCAACCAGGTCGTCAAGGCCGCGAAGGCCGCGAACTCCTCCGACTTGGAGACCGTCAAGGCCGCCCCGCTGGACGGCAAGACGATCGGTGAGGCCGTTCAGGACCTCGCCGTCAAGATCGGTGAGAAGCTGGAACTGCGCCGTGTCGCCGTCTTCGACGGCCAGACGACGACCTACCTGCACCGCCGCGCCGCGGACCTGCCGCCGGCGGTGGGCGTGCTCGTCGAGTACACCGGTTCCTCCGAGGACGCGGCCCGCAACGCCGCGATGCAGGTGGCGGCCCTGAAGGCCACCTACCTCACCCGGGACGAGGTCCCCGAGGACGTGGTGGCCAACGAGCGCCGCATCGCCGAGGAGACCGCGCGCGCCGAGAACAAGCCGGAGCAGGCCCTCCCGAAGATCATCGAGGGGCGCCTCAACGGCTTCTTCAAGGAGAACGTGCTGCTCGACCAGCCGTCGGTGCAGGACAACAAGAAGACCGTGAAGGCCCTGCTCGACGAGTCCGGCGTGACCGTGACCCGCTTCGCGCGGTTCGAGGTCGGCCAGGCCTGATCTCGTCCCGGTGCGGACCGGTCCCGGCCGCCGCACCGGTTTCGCGTCCCCGCCGCCGGTTCGCCTCGGGCGCCCCGACGGCGGGGATCGCGACCTGCACGCCCCGCCTCCGCCCCTGGGAGCGGGGCGTTCGCGCAGCGCACCGCTGATGACGGTGCACCTCGATCACCGCGGAACAACAGCCTCTCGGGAGGAACCCAGTGACCGACGACGGTCTGTCGGAAGACGGCTATGGGCGTGTGCTGCTCAAACTGGGCGGTGAAATGTTCGGTGGCGGCGCGGTCGGTGTCGACCCGAACGTGGTGGGCACGGTGGCCAGGCAGATCGCCGAGGTCGTGGCGGGCGGCGTCGAGGTCGCCGTGGTCATCGGCGGCGGCAACTTCTTCCGCGGCGCCGAGCTGCAGCAGCGCGGCATGGAACGCGCTCGGGGCGACTACATGAGCATGCTGGGCACGGTGATGAACTGCCTGGCACTGCAGGACTTCCTGGAACGCGAGCACGACATCGACACTCGCGTGATGACGGCGATCGAAATGGGTCAGGTCGCCGAGCCCTACATTCCGCGCCGTGCGAGCAGGCACATGGAGAAGGGCCGCGTGGTCATCTTCGGTGCCGGAACCGGGATGCCGTACTTCTCCACCGACACCGCGGCCGCGCAACGCGCCCTGGAGATCGGTTGCGAGGTCGTGCTGATGGCCAAGGGCGTGGACGGGGTCTACACCGCGGACCCGAAGACTGATCCGACCGCGGAGCGCTTCGACGCGGTCAGCCACCGCGAGGTGCTGGAGCGCGGGCTTAAGGTGGCCGATGCCACCGCGTTCAGCCTGTGCATGGACAACCAGATGCCCATCCTGGTGTTCAACCTCCTGGAGGAGGGCAACATCGCTCGCGCCGTGCGCGGTGAGAAGATCGGAACCCTGGTCAGCACCCCGGCCGCAGGGTCCGCGTGACCGTGCTGGGATCCTGATCGGGTTCCGCTACCGACGCTGCCGCGTCGCACGCGGCGCGCTGTACACATCGGCCGGTACACCTAAGGAGCAACCGTGATCGACGAGACTCTTCTCGAAGGCGAGGAGAAGATGGAGAAGGCGGTGCAGGTGGCCAAGGACGACCTGGCCACGGTTCGCACCGGCCGTGCCAATCCGGGGATGTTCGCCAACGTCGTCGTCGACTACTACGGCTCGCCGACGCCGCTGAACCAGCTGGCCAGCGTCAGCGTGCCGGAGGCGCGGCTGATCGTGGTCAAGCCTTACGACGCGAGCCAGCTCGCCGCGATGGAGAAGGCCATCCGGGACTCCGACCTGGGATTCAACCCGTCCAACGACGGGCAGCTGATCCGCATCGCCGTTCCGCAGATGACCGAGGAACGCCGCAAGGAGATGGTCAAGCTCGCCAAGCACAAGGGCGAGGAAGGCAAGATCTCCGTGCGCGGCATCCGGCGCAAGGTCAAGGAAGAGATCGACCGGGTCGTCAAGGACGGCGAGGCCGGCGAGGACGAGGGCAAGCGCGGGGAGAAGGAGCTGGAGACCCTGACGCACCGTTTCACGGCCCAGATCGACGACCTCGTCAAGCACAAGGAAGCAGAGCTCCTCGAAGTTTGAGAGGCTGTCTTGCAACTGTGGTTCGCGGCTGCCGGGCCGCTTTCGCCGGCGGCGTCCGTGTGGGCGCCTGGTCGTTTCCGCTCGTGCCGGTCAAAGATTCGGCCGCACGCCGCCCGAATGCCGGGTGTGCCGGTCCCGGACGGCCTTCGGTGACGACCAGCCAGCGCGAAGGTGAGTCCGGGATGTCCGCTTCCGTACCGGACCCGCCGTCGCGTCCGTCTCGGGCAGGTCGTGACCTGCGAGCGGCGATCGCGGTCGGCGTCGTGCTCGGCGCCGCGATCATTTTGTCGTTGCTGATGCTGCGGCACCTGTTCATCGGCATCGTCGCGGTGGCGGCCGCGGTCTCCACGGTGGAACTGGCCGGGGCGCTGCGCCGCGGCGCCGACATCAAGGTCAGCCTGCTGCCGGTGCTCGTGGGTGGGCAGCTGATGATCTGGTTGTCCTGGCCGTTCGGGCTGCGCGGGCTGCTGGTGGCGTTCACGATCACCACGCTCAGCTGCCTGGCGTGGCGTTTCCGGCTCGGCGTGGACGGATATCTGCGCGACGTGACGGCCTCGGTGTTCACCGCCGCTTATGTGCCGATGTTCGCGTCGTTCGCGGCGATGCTGGTGGTGCCGGAGGACGGCGCGTTCCGCGCGTTGTGCTTCATGATCGGCGTGGTCGCCTCGGACACGGGGGGGTATGCGTTCGGGGTGCTGCTGGGCAGGCATCCGATGGCGCCGTTGATCAGTCCGAAGAAGTCCTGGGAGGGCTTCGCGGGTTCGATGCTGACGGGCACCGTCGGCGGTGCGTTGTCGGTGACGCTGCTGCTGGAGGGCCAGTGGTGGCAGGGGGCATTGTTCGGTGCGGCTCTGGTGTGCAGCGCGACGCTGGGCGACTTGATGGAGTCGGTCATCAAGCGAGATCTGGGCATCAAGGACATGGGCAATCTGCTGCCGGGGCACGGCGGTTTGATGGATCGGATGGATTCGTTGCTGCCGTCCGCGGTGGTGGCGTGGATGATGCTGTTCTGGTTGATCCCGCAATGATCAGGTGCTCGTGGTGATCGAGGCCGGGGCGGAGCACCGGATCACGCCGAGCCCGAACATCTGGCACTGGCCGGACGTGTACGAGCGGGAGAACCGGGCGCAGGATTCGACCGGCGCGCTGTGGAGCGCGCTGCGCGCCCGGTGCGAGTGGACGGGCCTGGACGTGGTGGACGTCGGGTGCGGCGATGGTTTTCACCTGGGGGTCTTCGCGGAGTCCGCGCGGTCGGTGATCGGTGTGGAGCCGCACGCGCCGCTGGTGGAGCGGGCGCGGCGGCGGGTCTCCGGGCTTGCCGGTGTTGATGTGCGCCAAGCTCCCGCCCAGCGGCTGCCGTTGGCGGACGCGAGTGTTGATCTGGTGCACGCGAGGACCGCGTACTTCTTCGGCCCGGGATGCCAACCGGGGTTGGCCGAGGCTGAGCGGGTGCTGCGGCCCGGGGGCACCTTGGCGATCATCGATTTGGACGGTTCGTGCGAGCCCTACGGGAAGTGGATGCGGGCGGATGCGCCGCGGTTCGATCCGCAGGCGGTGGAGCGGTTCTTCCAGCTGCACGGATTCGTGAGCGAGCAGGTGCGGACCGTGTGGCGGTTCGGCGATCGTGCGGAGCTGGCCGAGGTGCTGGCGATCGAGTTCTCGCCGAAGGTGGCGCGTCGTGCGCTGCGCGAGGTCTCCGGATGCGCGCTGGACGTGGGCTATCGCCTGCGAATTCGCACTCGGCCGCGTGGCCTGGTCCGCGGTCCTTGAATTTCGAACTCCGCTTTTTTTGATTCGATCCGATTTTTCGGCTGCTGTACCGGCCAGTAGTCTATTTGCGGGGGAAAGCACCTGCTCAGATAAGGGATTGCTGTATTCGAGCGTGGTTACTGACACGTAAAGTAGTCAGTGCTCTCGATCGGCTGGGAATGCCAACCGGCTAGACTATTAAGCCAAGTCGCATTATCGAGTACCGTTACCCTTCGGTGCTTTTGGTGCGGTCCGAACGCCCCCGAATGACGCCTTGTTCCAGGACGTCCACCGTGATCGACTTGTGGCGGTGACGGGGCGCGCCCGCTGCAGCGAAGCAGTGGCCGCCTCCTTCCAGGCTCAGGGGTGGCCGCGACGGCCGGCCATGGCCTCCAAGACCGACCACGGCACACCGAGGTGACCACCGAAAGCGGTCAGCAGATCAGGCGGGCCGTCTCCGGACGGCTGCGGGCAGGTGGCTCGATTCCGCCCAGGAACGCGCAACAGGAGCGACGAGATGGCCATTCACGCGGGCAGACCGGTGACCGCGGGCCTGAGCCAGGTCGCCCGGATGGATCGACGGGAACGCGCCCGGCTGGTCCGGGAGCTGTCCCGGCAGCACTCGACGTTCCGGTCGTTGTGGCGCCAGGTGATGCTCGCCAGGGGCATCGCGTTCACCTCGGTCTTGGCGCTGGCGGTAGCCGTGGTGCTGCTGGTGCAGGCGGAGGTGCCCACGCGATGGGTGGCAGCGCTGGTGCTCGGCGGTCTGGCCGGGTTCGCCTACGTGGCGATAGTGCTCACCGATCACCGGTTCGACCTGCTGCTCGCCGTCCTCGGCGCGCATCGCACTGATGAGCTCAACGACCGCCTGCTCACCGATGAGCTCTACGGCACCGAGACGGCGGAGAAGGGGCACGCGGCGAACGAACCGGGAGACGCCGCCGCGGCTAAGGAAGCGGCCGGCCGCCGAGAACGGGACGGCAAGAGCCGCGCTTGCTGACCGTCAGCTCCGGATCGAGAGCGTGCCCGCGATCTCGGTGCCGAGGAAGTGCGTCTCGGCCTGCGCCGGTTCCCCGATGCGCACCACGAGCGGGCCGCCGAACGGTTTGCGCTCCACGACCTCGATCCGCGCGCCCAGCGTCATGCCGTGGTCGGTGAGGTAGCGCAGCAAATCCGAATCGGTGTCCCACACCCGTGCGATGGTGCCGACGGTGCCGGGCTCGACCTGGTCGAGCAGCCGGGTGGTGGGCTTCTCGACGACCCCGTCCGCCGTGGGAATCGGGTCGCCGTGCGGGTCGTGCGTGGGATTGCCTAGCTTGGCGGCGATGTGCTCGATGAGTTCGTCGGAGACGGCGTGTTCCAGCGCGTCGGCCTCCGGATGCACTTCGTCCCAGGTGTAGTCGAGCACCTCCACCAGGAACAGTTCGAGCAGCCGGTGCCTGCGGAGCACGTCGTAGGCCAGCCGGCGGCCGTCCGAGGTGAGTTCGACGCTGCGGTACCGAACGTGGGTGACCAGTCCCAGCTGCGCCAGCTTGGTGATCATCCCGGACACCGACGAGGGGCTCAGCCCCAGCCGTTGCGTCAGCGTCGCGTTGGTCACGGCCACCCCGCGCTCACTGAGCCCGTAGATCGCCCGGACGTAGTCCTCGACGGACGCCGACGGGCGTTCGGCCATGCTTGTCATGTCTTCCACGATAGGAGACCGAGCGGGGCCACGAATGGGTGGACTACGCGGCGGTCGCCGTCTCCGCTCGCCGTGCGCGCCGGCGCAGCATTTCTCGCAGCAGGCCTTGCCCGGGCGCGAACAGGTAGGTGAGCAGGAACAGCGCCGCCTGGCAGAGCACGATCATGCCGCCGGTGGAGGTGTCCAGGTGGAAGCTCAGGTAGGTGCCCGTGATGCCGCTGCCCACCGACAGCGCCGAGGCCGCGGCCAGCATCCGGGGAAAGCGCCGGGTGAGCAGGAACGCGGTGGCTCCCGGAGTGATCAGCATCGCCGTCACCAGGATGACTCCGACGGCCTGCAACGCGACGACCACGGTCAACGCGAGCATGGTCAGCAGCAGCGCCCCGATCAGGCGCGGCCGCAGCCCGATGGCGTGTGCGTGGGTGGGGTCGAACGAGTAGAGCGTGAGGTCCCGGCGCTTGATCATCGCCACGGTCAGCGTGACCGCGCTGATCACCAGGACCTGCGCGATGTCGCCATCGGTGACGCCGAGGACGTTGCCGAACAGGATGTGGTTGAGGTCGACCTGGCTGGGGATGCGCGACACCAGCACCACGCCCAGCGCGAACAGCCCGGTGAACACGACCCCGATCGCAGCGTCGCCCTTGAGCTTCGTGGTGCCGCGCACGGCGCCGATCATGGCCACGGCCAGCCCGCCGAACAGGAACGCGCCGACGGAGAACGGCAGCGCGAATACGTAGGCGAGCACCACACCGGGAAGCACGGCGTGCGACACGGCGTCCCCGAGCAGGGACCAGCCGATCAGCGTCACCCAGCAGGACAGCACCGAGCACACCAGCGCCGCCACGACGCTCACCAGCAGCGCACGCCGCATGAACCCGAATTGCAGCGGTTCCAGCAGCCAGATCGCGATGTCGTTCATCGGGCTCCTTCCGGCACGCCGAAGGTGCGGGCGAGCGTTTCGGGGGCGAGCACCTCGGCGATGGGACCGTGCGCGAGGACCCGCTGGTGCAGCAGCACCGCCTCGTCGCACAGCGCGGGGGCGCCGGCGAGGTCGTGGGTGGAGATCATGATCGTGCGGCCCTCGTCGCGGAGCCCGCGCAGCAGCTCGCTGATCATCGCCTCGGATCCCTTGTCGACCCCGGCGAACGGTTCGTCCAGCAGCAGCAGTTCGGCCTCCTGCGCGATGCCGCGGGCGACGAAGGCGCGTTTGCGCTGGCCGCCGGACAGCGCGCCGATCGGATTGCGGGCCAGGTCGGTGAGTCCGACCCGTTCCAGCGCGTCGGCGACGGCGGCTCGGTCGGCGGGCCGGGCGCGGCGCATCGGTCCCATCCGGCCGTAGCGGCCCATCAGCACCACGTCGGACACGGTGACGGGGAAAGTCCAGTCGACCGCCTCGGACTGCGGCACGTAGGCGATGAGCCCGTCACTGCGGGCGCGCTTCGGGTCCCGGCCGAGCAGCCGGATCTCGCCCTTGTCCGGCCGCACCAGGCCCATCAGGGATTTGAACAGCGTCGACTTGCCGGAGCCGTTGACGCCGAGCAGTCCGCAGACTCGGCCCGGCGCGATGTCCACGGTCACGTCGTCGAGTGCGAGCGTGTCGCGGTAGGAAACGGTGACGTGCCGGGCCTGCACGCTCATCGGGCACCTCCGGAGAGTCCGGTGACGATGGTCTCGGCGTCGTGGCGCAGCAGGTCCAGGTAGGTGGGGACCGGCCCGCCCGGTTCGGAGAGGGAGTCGACGTAGAGCTTGCCGCCGAGTCGCGCACCCGTCTCCTCGGCGACCTGGCGTTGGGCCTTGTCGCTCACGGTGGATTCGCAGAACACGGCCGGGACGCGACGCTCGTTGACGAACCGGGTGGTGTTCTTGATCTGCTGCGGAGTGCCTTCCTCGTCGCTGTTGACCGGCCACAGGTACGCCTCGCGCAGTCCGGTGTCCCTGGCGAGGTAGGAGAACGCGCCTTCACAGCTGACCAGGGCGCGCTGCGGTTCGGGGATGCGGGCGATCTCGGTGCGCAGGTAAGTCTCGATCTCGTCGAGCCGCCGCGTGTAGTTCTCGGCGTTGCCCCGGAACGTCTCGGCGTGCGCCGGGTCCAGCCGGGTGAGCGCGTCGCGGATGTTCGCGACGTAGATCTTGGCGTTGCGCGGCGACATCCAGGCGTGCGGATTGGCCTTGCCCTGGTAGCCGCCGGCCTCGACGGGGATCGGGTCGATCCCGGCGCTGAGCGTCACGTGCGGGGCTTCGCTGCGTTGCACGAACTGGGCGAACCAGCTTTCCAGGCCGAGCCCGTTGTCGAGCACCAGGTCGGATTTCGCGGCGGTGAGCAGGTCGCTGGGCGTGGGTTCGTAGCCGTGCACCTCGGCGCCCGGCTTGGCGATCGACTCGACGTGGATCGCGTCCCCGGCGACGGCCCTGGTCATGTCGGCGAGCACGGTGAAGGTGGTGACCACGGAGCGCTTGCCGTCGTCGGCTCGGCTCAGGTCGATGTCGCAGGCCGTCACCAGTGGCAAGGTCGCGGCCAGGGCGACGAGCACGGCAGGCGCGCGTCGTGTTCTCGGCTGCCCGCAGCGAGAATTTCGCCACCATGCAGAGATGGGTTTCGGCACCCCGAAACAATATCGGACGGGGTCCGGCCGAACCAGGGCCGCCGGTCCGTGGACGGGCCGACGGGCCACCGGTGCCTTCGTGGGACACTGGAGGGCGCTATGTCGACTTCACTTCCGCTGGTCTTCGACGCGCCCAAGCGCGGCATGCCCCCTCGCCACCTCGCCGATCTGTCGGCCGAGGAGCGCCGCGCCGCGGTGAGCGAGCTGGGCGAGAAGGCGTTCCGCGCGAAACAGCTCGCGCACCACTACTTCGGCAGGCTCAACGCGGACGTGGAGTCGATGACCGACATCCCCGCGGCGAGCAGGGACAAGCTCGGCGCGGACCTGCTGCCCACGTTGCTGAGCCAAGTGCGCACGCTGGACACCGACGAGGGCACCACGCGCAAGACGCTGTGGCGCGCGCACGACGGCACGATGATCGAGAGCGTGCTGATGCGCTATTCCGAGCGCGCCACCGTCTGCATTTCCAGCCAGGCGGGCTGCGGGATGGCCTGCCCGTTCTGCGCGACCGGCCAGGGCGGCCTGCAGCGGAACCTGTCCACCGCGGAGATCGTGGACCAGGTGCGCACGGCGGCCGCGATGATGCGCGACGGCGAGGTGCCCGGCGGTCCTGGGCGGCTGTCGAACGTGGTGTTCATGGGCATGGGCGAGCCGCTGGCGAACTACAAGCGGGTCATCGCCGCGGTGCGCCGGATCTGCGATCCCGCGCCGGACGGCCTCGGCCTGTCGCAGCGTTCCGTCACGGTCTCCACGGTGGGCCTGGTGCCCGCGATCAAGCGGATGACCGAAGAACAGCTGCACGTGACGCTGGCGGTGTCGCTGCACACGCCGGACGACGAACTGCGGGACACGCTGGTGCCGGTGAACAACCGCTGGAACGTCGCCGAGGTGCTCGAAGCGGCGCGCGGTTACGCCGACCACACCGGGCGGCGAGTGTCCATCGAGTACGCCTTGATCCGCGACGTCAACGACCAGCCGTGGCGCGCGGACCTGCTCGGCAAGCTGCTGCACAAGCACCTGGGCCAGTTCGCGCACGTCAACCTGATCCCGCTGAACCCGACGCCGGGCAGCAAGTGGGACGCCTCGCCGAAGCCGGTGCAGCGCGAGTTCGTGCAGCGCGTCCGCGACGCGGGTGTCCCGTGCACGGTCCGCGATACGCGCGGGCAGGAAATCGCGGCGGCCTGCGGCCAGCTCGCCGCCGAGGCCTGATCAGCACGACCGCACGCGGGGAACGGGTGCGGCGTCGTTGTGAGCGGCCCCTTCCCGCGCATGCCGCTCAGGGGTTACGGCGACTTCATCAAGTCGGATGATCTCGTTCGAGTCCGGACGAGTCCGCCGGGCGGCGCGGATTGGTTGCCGTGGCACATACCCGCGGACGCCGGTGCGGCTGCGGAGACCAGCGGAGAGTTCCGCGATCATGCCTCGTTCGGGATGCCGCGGTGATCGACGCACGAACATCGACGCGTCGCGCGCAAGGGATGTCCATCGACCGTGTGGGGGCTCTGGAAAAGGCACCGGACGGAGATCATGCTGGTGAGCGTGGTCCTGGCGAACCGCCGGGTCATATCGGTCCGATGCCGATGCCCCCGACCGGTATCGGGCTCGGCCGACCGGGCAGTGCTCCCTTCCCCTCGCACCGCACTGTCCGGTCGGACCCCCGGTCGACCCACGGCCCGGCCGAGCGGGGGGCCGCCTTCAGACTCAGCCGACCTCGCGGAGCTTGCCGGTGGCGACGTCGAACACGAACCCGCGCACCGAGTCCTTCCGCGGGATGAAGGGATTGGTGCGGATCCGCTGCAGGGACTGCTGAACGTCGGTGTCGATGTCGTTGAACGACTCCGGCGCCCACTCGGGCTTGATGCCGGTCTCACCTTGAATGGACGCGGTGAATTCGGCGTCGGTGAACGTGAGCATCCCGCAGTCCGTGTGGTGGATCAGGATGATCTCCTCGGTGCCCAGCAGGCGTTGGCTGATCGCGAGCGAGCGGACCTCGTCCGCCGTGATCACACCGCCGGCGTTGCGGATCACGTGCGCCTCGCCCTCGTTGAGGCCGAGCGCGCGGTACACGTCCAGGCGGGCGTCCATGCACGCCACCACGGCGACCTTCTTCGACGGCGGCAAGGGGAGCGGGCCGCTGAATTCGGCGGCGTAAGCGTCGTTGTTGCGGAGCAGTTCATCGGTGACCGACATGATGCAGCCTTCCTGGTAGCGGTAGGCGCGAGCGTCGGGCGCCCGCGCCGGGCGGTGCCGAACGGAAGCGGCCGCGCACCGGATGCGCGGCCCGTCGACACGCCTGGTCGAACAACGACCCGCGCCGAGTCGGCCAGAACGCGGTCAGCATCACAGCTGTCATGCGCACACTCTTATTGGTGCACGCCGAGTGCGCGCAAGGAGACACCACGTAGTGGGACGCCGGCGGATTCGAGCGGACCCGCGACCGCGGCCGTTCAACCGGGCGGAGCTCCGGCGGCGTGGCCGGGCGCGATGATCCGCTCCGCGTTGTCCGGTGGCCAGGTGATGCATTCGCCGACCACGTCGCCGATGCCGGTTCGGGGGTCCGCCGATCCGGGGACGACGACCTCGCCGTCCCGGACCGCCTCCCGCAGCCTGATCAGCACGCAGAGTTCGTAGGCGGCCCGATCGACCCGGCCCTGCCGGTCGACGACCACGTCCAGCCAGGCCGCGGGCACCACCCCGCGCACCGGGATGTCCAGCTCGGAGGGGTAGAACCGCTCGGCGCCCCACACCTGGGTCGTCTCCCCGAGCAGTTCGCCCAGGGCCGCCAGCAGCGGCCAGCACTCGGGTGCGGCACTGCGGAACTCCAGCACTTGGAGCATCGCTGACAGCAGCTGCCGGTAGTCGGTGGTGTAGGCGACGTGCAGGGCCGCCCGGCCGGCTCGGGCGAGGCTGTTCTTGTCGTCCGTGCCGCGGACCAGCGCGCCCAGTCCGTGGTCCGGCACCGGCCACCACTCCCACTGCGCGCCGCCGCCGCCAGGGCCTGCGGTGCGCAACGGTTCGCTCGCCTGCCGCAAGCGTTCCGCCACACGCCCGTGCAGCTCGTCTATCAGTGCGAACAGGACGCCGAGGAGTTCGTGGGTGAGTTCCGCCTGCCTGAACCAGCAGAGCGCGGCCAGCAGCGGCAGTCGTTGGCCGGGGGACTCGGTGGGCAATCCGGTGAGCGCCCGGTGCCGCCAGCAGTCGACGGTCTCCAGCGGGACGTCGTCGAACGCGTCCGCCGGCAGTCGCAACTCGCGTAGCCGGTCGAGGCGGTCGACCTCCCGGAGCAGCGCGGGCAATCGTTCCGGAGTGGGCGCCCCTGTCAGCTCGTCCAGGAACGAACTGGGCAGCCGCAGTGCGCGAACGGCGCTGAGTCCGTCCAGCTCCCGGCAGAGCGCTCGCGTGTCGATCCGCGCGGGAGCGGGCAGGAACTCGTGCGGTATCCGGTCGCGGCCCCGGGCGCCGAGCAACCCGGCGAGCTCATCCGCCGCCGACCCCAGTCGCGCCAAGACCCGCCGGTGCAGTTGCGGCTCCGGGGAATGGCCCACGAAGCGAAACGTAGACCTCCCGGGGCAAACCCGATCGGGCGACCTCCGAACAATGAATGATCATTGTCGCAGGTCGGGTCCTGATCGGTTCGGCCGAGAGGAGTACGGGCGCTACCCGTTCGTCCTAGTCGTGGCAAGTTCCGGGTGACGAGCCGGGTCAGCGACGACGGCGAAGATCCACCAGCAGGCCGATCGCGACGGCTGCGGCGAGGCCGACGAGCCAGCCGTCCTCGGTCTTGAAGGCGTGGCCGCCGCTGAGGATTCCCTGGTGGTTGCCCACCAGCATGATCAGCAGCGCGAACACGGTGAACCAGCCCGCGATCTGGGTGCCCTTGGGGAACCCGCCGTGCCAGCCCCAGTCGACCGACGGCTCGTCGGCCGGGTCGATGGCCTGACCGGGCTTGGTCTCCAGCTCCGTGCTCGCCACGTACCCTCCTGCGCCACAACCAGCCACCGAGGCGGTTGAACCTGCTCCTGAACGCGGCACCAACGAGCCACGCGTAGCCCATCTTCGCATACCCGCCCCCACGAACAGGCGCCCTGGCTAGGCGTGCACCAGGGGCTCGCGGCTGCGGTCCAGCCGGTCCCGAACCCGAATCTTTACGGCGAAGCCGAATCATTGCGGCGAAGCCGTGCCTGTATGCGCGTCAGCGCATAGCCCACGTCAAACCTCCTCGCGAGGAAGCCACTGAGGTTCCGCCACCCGACCCCCAAAGCAAAACGAGCACAAACGAAGCCGCGGAACGGGAAAAACCCGTTCCGCGGCTTCCTGGGAGTGGACCGGGGGCGTGTCAGCCCCCTTTGGCGGCCTTACTCGTCCTGCCGACGATCAGCCGGTAAATGCCCAGCACGATGACCGCGCCGACGATGGCCAGCAGCCAAGTTCGCCACGACCAGAAACTTTCCAATCCGACGTGGAAGATCCAGTTCCCGATCAGGCCGCCGACGAAAGCCCCGACCACACCCAGCAGCAAGGTGACGAGAATCCCGCCCGGATCCTTGCCCGGCATGATCAATTTGGCGATGGCGCCCACGATGAGTCCGAGAACGATCCATCCGATGATGCCCATGGCGCTACCCCTTCCTGCCTGGTGGTGAACGCTGAGCCAGCGGGACGATCCGGTGGTTCAGGCGTCCGGTGCTCGGGGCTTACCCCACCGATCGTGACGGCTATCGCGGCTTCCCGCACCGCGAGCGACCGGTGATCACCTGCTTCGGGGACAATGGCGGCGATGGACACCGCGACCCCCGCTTCGAGCGCGCGCACCGAATCCCCCGTTTCCGGAACCGGCGGTCCGGCAGGTGCCGCCGCCGAGCACGACGCCGCACGCGGGACGCCGCGCAGCGTGCTGATCCTCGGTTCGACCGGTTCGATCGGTACCCAGGCCCTGGACGTGATCCGGAACAACCCAGGCCGGTTCCGCGTCGCGGGCATCGCCGCCGGGGGCAGCGACCCGGCCGCGCTCGCCACGCAGGCCTTGGAGTTCGAGGTCGAGGCGGTGGCGGTGGCCAAGGGCACCGCGGCCGAGGACGTGCAGCTCGCGCTGTACGCGGAGGCGCAGCGCCTCGGCTACTCCACCGGGGACTTCCGGTTGCCGAAGCTGCTGGCGGGGCCGGAGGCGACGACCGAGCTGGTGCGGTCCACGCCCGCCGATGTGGTGCTCAACGCCGTTGACGGGTCGCGCGGGCTCAAGCCGACGCTGGCCGCGCTGGAGTCGGGCGCGACCTTGGCGTTGGCGAACAAGGAATCGCTGGTGGCGGGCGGTTCGCTGGTGCTGCGCGCGGCGAAGCCGGGCCAGATCGTGCCGGTGGACTCCGAGCATTCCGCGCTGGCGCAGTGCTTGGCGGGCGGCAAGGCGGACGAGGTGGACCGGCTGGTGCTGACCGCTTCGGGCGGGCCGTTCCGCGGCCGCAAGCGCCACGAGCTGGAAGGGGTCACGCTCGAACAGGCGCTCAAGCACCCGACGTGGGCGATGGGCACCGTCGTCACGATCAACTCGGCCACGCTGGTGAACAAGGGCCTGGAGCTGATCGAGGCGCGGCTGCTGTTCGACGTGGACTACGACCGCATCGACGTGGTGGTGCACCCGCAGTCGATCGTGCACTCGATGGTCACGTTCGTGGACGGTTCGACGTTGGCGCAGGCCAGCCCGCCGAACATGCGGCTGCCGATCGCGCTGGGGCTGGACTGGCCGAACCGGATCGCGAAGGCCGCGCCGCCGTTGTCGTTCTCCGAGGCGTCGTCGTGGACGTTCGAACCGCTCGACGACGAGGCGTTCCCGGCGGTGTCGCTGGCCCGCCACGCCGGTTCCACCGGCGGCTGCCTGCCCGCGATCTTCAACGCGGCGAACGAGGAGGCGCTGGCCGCCTTCGTCGAAGGCAACAGTGGTTTCACCGGCATCGTGCAGACTGTGGAGCGAACGCTCGCCGCCGCCGACCAGTGGCGCGGTGAACCGCAGAGCGTGGACGAGGTCTTCGCAGCAGAGGAGTGGGCGCGAGTGAAATCCCGCGAACTCGTGGCGGCAGGGAAGGGGCAGTGATGCTGGTCATCGTCGGCATCGTCCTGTTCTTCGTGGGGCTGCTGCTGTCCATCGCCTGGCATGAACTCGGTCACCTGCTCACCGCGAAGCTGTTCGGTGTCAAGGTCACCCAGTACATGGTGGGCTTCGGCCGCACCGTGTGGTCGCGCAAGACCAGCGAGACCGAGTACGGCGTGAAGCTGATCCCGTTCGGCGGCTTCATCCGGATGATCGGCATGTTCCCGCCGAAGCGCGACGAGGAGTACGGGCGCACCGCCTCCTCCGCGCCGTGGCGCGTGATGATCGAGGACGCTCGGGAGGCGGCGGCCGAAGAGGTCACTCCCGAGGACGCGCATCGGCAGTTCTACCAGCGCAAACCGTGGAAGCGGATCATCGTGATGGCCGCGGGGCCGGTCATGAACCTGATCCTCGCGGTGCTCATCTTCGCCGGGATCCTGATGGGCTACGGCAAGCCGGAGCTCACCACGACGGTCTCGTCGGTCAGCGAGTGCGTGGTGGCGGCGGACGTGAAGGACACCGCGAGCTGCCCGGCCGGTGCTCCGCCGTCGCCGGCCGCCGCGGCCGGTTTCCAGCCCGGCGACAAGATCCTCGAGTTCAACGGCCAGGCCTACGGTTCGTGGACGGAACTGCAGAAGGCCATTCGCGGCTCGGAGGGCTCGGTCCCGATCGTCGTGGAGCGCGCCGGCCAGCGCGTCCCCCTCCAGGCCGACCTGATCCAGGACAAGCGTCCTTCGTTGGAGGACTCGAAGAAGACCGAGGTCGTCGGGTTCCTGGGGCTTTCGCCGGACCAGATCCTGGTCCAGCAGGACGTCGGCGGAGTGGCGAACACGATCGGCGGGTTCGCCACGCTCACCGCGCAGAAGATCGTCGAGCTGCCGCAGCGGGTGCCGGACCTGATCTCGGCCATCGGCGGACAGGAGCGGTCCGACGATTCGCCGGTGGGCATCGTCGGCGCCAGCCGCATCGGCGGCGAGGTGCTGTCCATGGACGACGTGTCCGTGGGTGCCCGGTTGATCACGATGATGAATCTGCTGGCGGCGGTGAACCTCTCGCTGTTCGTGATGAACATGCTGCCGATCCTGCCGCTGGACGGCGGGCACATCGCGGGTGCGCTGTGGGAGTCGGTGCGCCGAGGCGTCGCGAAGCTGGTGCGCCGGCCGGATCCGGGGCCGTTCGACACGGCGCGGCTGATGCCGCTGGCGTACGGGGTGACGTTGATCTTCATCGCGTATTCGCTGCTCGTGCTGGTCGCCGACGTCGTCAACCCGGTCACGTTGCTCTAGCCGCTGCACGAGCACACCCGCACCGGCTGTCGAGGACTCGCGTTGACGGGCCGGTCGGGGGCGAGCACATCGGACCCGAGGCAGGGGCCTCCCGCGAACCGCGGAAGGCCCCTGCGGCTTCGTCTCCGCCCGCGGGTCCTCCACCGGCCGCGCGGGACCGCCCGCACCGGTGGCCGCGGCCGTAGCGGCTCGCCGAATCCGGCGGTTTCACGGCCTGGCCAGGCCGGTGAAGCCCGTTTCATCTGCCATTCAGTTCGCGCTCATGCCGGATCGTCAGTCTGTGGCCAGCCCTCGGTGGAGCAGCGCTGTCGGCGGTGCTCGGGGGATCCGGCCTTCAGAAGGGGAAGATCATTGATGCGGACGCGGCCTCGGACATCGGCCTTGCTCCTGCTGCTGGCGGGAACCGGCGTGATCGTCGGTGACCTGTTCGTCCAGCACGGCAGGCCGGACTGGTACGTGGTGGGCCTCGGAGCACTGTTCTTGGGTCTGATGTCGGCGAGCGACCAGCTCAGCCAGCACGAGTCCGTCTCGTCGGCGGCGCCCCGGCGCCCGGTGCCGACGGGTCTGAACGCCGGCCATCGCTGCGACGTTCAGCCCGAGCGTGAAATCTCGGTGAACGCAGGAGCGGGTCGCCACTAATGCCCACCATTGATCACAATCAGTGATCACTTCAGTGGCGAACCTTGCCCAACCGGGTGAGTGGCTATCGGTATCGTGGGGCAGGGGACGGCGCTCGCCGGGTACCCGGAGGCTGTCCGGGCTTTCCCGGGGCGGTGTCGGCACGCTCGTCGCTGAGCCGTCCCACCACCGGGGCGCGGTACGAATCACCTCGCCCCGCCGTAACTCATCAGCGCATCCGCGCAGCGCAAAGGTGGAGAGGAATCGATGACCGTCGATCTGGGCATGCCCGCAGCACCCGCCCCGACACTGGGCGAACGGCGCAAGACCCGGCAGTTGCAGGTCGGTGCGGTCGGAGTGGGCAGTGACCACCCCATCTCCGTGCAGAGCATGACCACCACCAACACCGCCGACATCAACGGCACGCTGCAGCAGATCGCGGAGCTCACCGCGTCCGGCTGCGACATCGTGCGAGTGGCCTGCCCCAGCGCGGACGACGCCGAGGCGTTGCCCGCGATCGCGCAGAAGTCGAAGATCCCGGTCATCGCCGACATCCACTTCCAGCCGAAGTACGTGTTCGCGGCCATCGAGGCGGGCTGTGCGGCGGTCCGGGTCAACCCCGGCAACATCCGCAAGTTCGACGACCAGGTCAAGGAGATCGCGCACGCCGCGAAGGACCACGGCACGCCGATCCGGATCGGCGTCAACGCCGGTTCGCTGGACCCGCGGCTGATGAAGAAGTACGGCAAGGCGGTGCCGGAGGCGCTGGCCGAATCGGCGCTGTGGGAGGCGAGCCTGTTCGCCGAGCACGACTTCAACGACATCAAGATCTCCGTCAAGCACAACGACCCCGTCGTGATGGTGCGGGCCTACGAGATCCTCGCCGAACAGTGCGACTACCCGCTGCACCTGGGCGTGACCGAGGCCGGCCCGGCGTTCCAGGGCACGATCAAGTCCGCAGTGGCGTTCGGATCCCTGTTGCGCCAGGGCATCGGCGACACGATCCGTGTCTCGCTGTCGGCGCCGCCGGTCGAGGAGATCAAGGTCGGCACCCAGATCCTGCAGTCGCTGAACCTGCGTCCCCGCAAGCTGGAGATCGTCTCCTGCCCGTCCTGCGGTCGCGCCCAGGTCGACGTCTACACGCTGGCCGAGGAGGTCACCGCCGGGCTGGAGGGCATGGAGGTGCCGCTGCGCGTCGCCGTCATGGGCTGCGTGGTGAACGGTCCCGGCGAGGCGCGTGAGGCCGACCTCGGCGTCGCCTCCGGGAACGGCAAGGGCCAGATCTTCGTCAAGGGCGAGGTCATCAAGACCGTGCCGGAAGCCAAGATCGTGGAAACACTGATCGAAGAGGCCATGCGCATCGCCGAGGACATGGAGGCCCCCGAAGGGCAGAGCGACGGCAGCCCGGTCGTCACCGTCGGCTGATCGCTGAACCCCGCCCGCCGGAACCGGTCCGGTGGGCGGCGTTCGTCGGACGCGCGGCAGCCGGTCCGTCGTGACGAGCTCGCTCATGGAACGGTCCGGACGGCCGCGATTGATCCCGTTGCCGCCCATCGCGCTCCGCCATTCGGGTGATACACGGTGGGTGTGCGCTGGGTACGTCGGGCAGGGGAGCCTGTGGGCCGTTCGGTCTGGCAGTCTTTACCCGTGCTGAAGCTCGTCGGTGCCCGCCTACTGGAGGATCGGGACGCGGCCCAGGTTCGCGCGGCGCTGGCCAGAGACCCCGTCGCCGCCTGCATGGTCGCCTCCAGAGTGGAACCCGTCGGGCTGCGTCCGAGCAGGCTCGGCGGCGAAGTATGGGGATACGGCAGCAGGCTCGACGGGCTGTGCTTCTCCGGCGTCAACCTCATACCGTTGTCCGGGGGGCCGGACGCGATGCGGGCCTTCGCCGATCGGGTGTTGCGTCGTCGCCGAGTGTGTTCCTCGTTGGTCGGTCCCGCCGAGCAGGTGCTGGCGCTGTGGGACGAACTCGCCGCCCAATGGGGACCCGCGCGCGAAGTGCGCGAGCAGCAGCCACTGATGGTGCTCTCCGGTCAACCCGCAGTGCGTCCCGACCCGCTGGTCCGCCAGGTTCGCCCCGAGGAACTGGACCGCTACCTGCCCGCGGCGGTCGCCATGTTCACCGAAGAAGTCGGAGTCGACCCCTCCAGGGACGGCGGCGCCGCCGGTTACCGCGCCCGGGTGGCGGAGCTGATCGCGGCGGGCCGCGCATTCGCCCGCTTCGAGAACGGCGAAGTCGTGTTCAAAGCCGAGATCGGCGCGATGTCGCAGTCCGTCGGGCAGATCCAAGGCGTCTGGGTGCATCCGGACAAGCGCAGTTCCGGGCTCGGCACAATGGGCACGGCCGCCGTCGCCGACCACCTCGTCCGCGGGCTCGGACGCGCCGCGAGCCTGTACGTGAACGGCTTCAACATCGCGGCCAGAGTCGCCTACGGCAAAGTCGGCTTCCAGCAGACCGGCACCTTCAGCACAGTCCTGTTCTGACAGGCAGCCTTCGGAAGTCCGTCCTGCTTGGCGTGGGGGGCTTTGGAGTCTCGCTCGGCTTGGCGTGGGGGTGGGTTTTGGAGCCTTCCCGGGCTTGGCGTGTGGTTGTTGTGGGGTGTGGAAGGTTGGTTTTAGTGATTACTTCCAGGGCTCGTTTGTCTGAGGTGTCTGGGTAGCGGAACCTCAGCGGCCTTCTCGCTGCGGGATCCATTTCTCATGTATGTCCGATACACAGCGAAATGGCTGTCCTCGCGAGAAGGCCGCTGAGAACCCGCCGGTGGTCGTTTTGCTTGCGTGGGCTATGCGCTGACGCGCATCCAGGCACGGCCTTCGGCCGCAAGGCACGCCTTCGCCGCAAGGCACGG
The DNA here is from genome assembly GCF_022828475.1 of Saccharopolyspora gloriosae. Classification (GTDB taxonomy): domain Bacteria; phylum Actinomycetota; class Actinomycetes; order Mycobacteriales; family Pseudonocardiaceae; genus Saccharopolyspora_C; species Saccharopolyspora_C gloriosae_A. Next base: position 1,357,909 of record NZ_CP059557.1, read on the forward strand.
CTTCGCCGCAAGGCACGGCCTTCGGCCGCGAGGCAGGCTTGCTTCGCTTTGCCCTTGGCGGGCTTCGCCGCCGACTGCACGGCTTCGCCGGAAGGAACGACTATCGCCGCGTGGCACGGCTTTGCCGCGTGGCACGGCCTTCGGCCGCGAGGCACGGCTTTGCCGCGTGGCACGGCTTTGCCGCGAGGTAGGCGGGCTTCGCCGTCGATTGCGCGGTCTTCGGTCGTACGGCAGGTGGGGCGGCAGTGCCGGGCTTCGGCTTGCCGCTGCGAGCGGGCGCCAGGCCGGGAAGGTTTAAAACCTTCGCCCACTGAGCCGAACCAAACTCCGGACCTCTGAACCCCCGGGCATGCGGCTGATCGGGTGGCGGTCGGGAAGCTTGGTCGTCTTCGGCATACTTTGGGGGTGGCTTCCTCACGGATCTTTCCTCAGCGAGGCCCGCGCTCGCGGGTGCTCGCCGCGCTCACCGGTTTGGCGCTGACCTTGCCCCTCTCGGGCTGCGGCATGTTCGAATCCGGGCCTTCCGCCCAGGAGATCGCCTCCTCGTTCCTGAACACCTTCGCCGCGGGCGACTCGGCGGGTGCGGCGGGGCGGACCGACGCTCCGGACAGGGCGCGGCAGGCGCTCGAAGATGCTCGTGGCGGCTTGTCGCCGCAGGCGGTGCGGTTCAATGTGACCAAGGTCGTCGAGGACGAGGGCGGTGCCCCCGCCCGCGCCACGTTCGACGCGGACTGGGACCTCGGTGACGGCCGCGTCTGGCGGTACGAAGGCGCGTTCGAGCTCACCGAATCCGACCAGGGCTGGAAGGTGCACTGGGCGCCATCGGCGCTGCACCCGAAGCTGGGGCCGGGCCAGCGACTGGTGTTCAACGAGCAGCGGCCGGAGCCGCAGCCCGTGCTGGACCGCGATGGTGCCGAGCTGATGAAGCCGGAGCAGATCGTCACGGTCAGCCTCGACCCGCAGCAGGCGGGCGACCTGCCGGGGACGGCCGGTCAGCTCGCGGAAGGGCTGAAGCCGGTCGACCCGGAGATCACCCAGCAGACGATCCTGGACGGCGTCGGGCGAACTCCGCCCGGTCAGCCCTACGTGGTGGTCTCGCTGCGCCAGGCCGACTACGACCAGGTGCGCCCGGCGATCTACGACCTGCCGGGGGTGCGTTTCCCGGCGCAGTCGCAGCTGGTGACGGCTGAGCGCGGATACGCCGCGCAGGCGCTCGCCGGGGTGTCGAAGCAGGTCGACGAGCAGATCGCGGCGAACTCCGGGTGGAGCGTGGCGGTCGCGGACGCGAACGGCGCCCCGGTCGAGGTGTTGCAGGAGCAGCCGTCGCGTCCGGTGGACCAGGTGCACACCACGCTCAGCGACCGCGTGCAGCGGGCCGCGGAGCAGGCGGTGGCGCCGGTGCCGCAGGCGGCGATGGTCGTCGCGATGCAGCCGTCCACGGGCGGCGTGCTGGCGGTGGCGCAGAACGACCCGGCCGACGCGCAGGGCTCGCCCGCGTTGACCGGGCAGTTCCCGCCCGGCTCCACGTTCAAGATCGCGACCGCGGCGGCGGGTTTGGAAGCGGACAAGGTGACCATCGACGGGCCGGTGGACTGCCCGAAGAGCAAGGTGGTCGACGGCCGCACGATTCCCAACGACAAGGACTTCGAGTTGGGCACGGTGCCGCTGCGCACGGCGTTCGCGAAGTCCTGCAACACGACGTTCGCCCAGCTCGCGGTGGACCTGCCCGCGCAGGCGCTGACGGACATGGCCAAGCAGCTCGGCGTCGGCGTCGACTTCGACGTGCCGGGCATCACGACGATCACCGGGCAGGCGCCGCCCGCGGAGAACACCACGGGCCGCGCGGCGAACGGATTCGGCCAGGGCACGGTGCTGGCCAGCCCGTTCGGAATGGCGCTGGCGTCGGCGACGGTGGCCAACGGCTCGATGCCCACTCCGAAGCTGATCGAGGGCGCGGAGACGAAGGCCGACTCGGAGGTGGCTGCGCTGTCGCCGAAGACGCTGGATCAGCTGCGGCCGATGATGCGGGATGTCGTGCTGTCCGGGACGGCCACCGGTGCCGCGAGCGCGGGTGAGGTCGCGGGCAAGACCGGTACCGCGCAGTTCGGCGACGGCACCCATGCGCACGGCTGGTTCGTCGGCTACCGCGGTGACCTGGCATTCGCGGTGCTGCTGGAGGACGCGGGCGAGTCGAAGCCCGCCGTGCAGGTAGCGCAGAGTTTCTTGTCGAACACCCCGTGAAGTCAATGTGCTACGTTGTAGCTCATGGAGCGGATCGGGGTCCGGGAGCTGCGGCAGAACGCCAGCCGCTACCTCAAGCGGGTGGCGACCGGTGAGTCGATCTTGGTGACGGACCGCGGCCGCACGGTCGCGGTCCTGAACCCGCCGTCACGCGCGCATTCGCTCTACGACGAACTGATCGCCGCCGGGGAACTGATCCCCGGCGACGGCGGCGACCTGCCGGAACCGGGCGAACCGGACGCCGGTGATCTCGACACGTGGCCCCCGGAGGACGAGGAGCCGGGCTCACGAACGGCGCCGCCGGGCGACGACCGACGTGAACAGGAGCGGCATTGATCTACTTCGATTCCTCCGCGCTGGTGAAGCTGATCGCACCCGAGCCGGAGAGCAAGGCGCTCAGCGAATGGGTGCAGGCCCGGCTGGAACAGCCCCGCATCACCAGCGCCCTCTCGCAGGTCGACGTGCTGCGCACGTTCCGCGAGTTCGGCCCCGCCATCGAGGACCTGGCCTCGATCATCCTGTCCAAGCTCGACCAGCTGCCGGTGAAGCAGGACGTGCTGGACACCGCGGCGTCGCTGCGTTCCCAGGTGAGCCCTTTGGAGGCGATCCACCTCGCCTCCGCCTGCAAGATCCGCGAAGGCCTGCACGCCTACGTCTCCTACGACAAGGCACTGCTCGCGGCGGCGGAGGAAGAAGGCCTCGCCACGGCGTCGCCCGGCGCCTGAGCCTGCAATGGGGCCTCGCTCACCAGCCGGAACGTGTCCTCCGTCGCATTCGCGGGCGGCTCGCTCCCGCAGTGCGGACACGGCGGGACGGGGACCGGCCGGGCTCGGATCCCACGTTCTAGAGTGAAGGGCATGCCCGTACGCGCACCGTTGCAGCCAGGAATCCAGACGCCCCGCCGGCCGGTGCCGGTGACGATCGAGCGGCCCGAATACGTCGACAAGCCCGCTCCGCGCCGCAACACCGACCCGGACGTGCAGCCGCCCGAGATCATCGAGGCGATGCGCGTGGCGAGCAGGCTCGCGGCGCAGGCGTTGCAGCTGGCGGGCAAGACGATCGAGCCCGGCGTCACCACCGACCGCGTCGACGAGGTCGTGCACGAGTTCTTCGTGGACAACGGCGTGTACCCGTCGACGCTGGGCTACCGGGGCTTCCCGAAGTCCTGCTGCACCTCGCTGAACGAGGTCATCTGCCACGGCATCCCGGACTCGACGATCATCGAGGACGGCGACATCGTCAACGTCGACGTCACCGGCTTCATCGGTGGCGTGCACGGCGACACCAACGCCACCTTCATCGCCGGTGAGGCCTCCGAGGAGGTGCGGCTGCTGGTGGAGCGCACCCACGAGGCGACGATGCGCGGCATCAAGGCGGCGAAGCCGGGGCGGCAGCTCAACGTGGTCGGCCGGGTCATCGAGTCGTACGCGAAGCGCTTCGGCTACGGCGTGGTGCGGGACTTCACCGGGCACGGCATCGGCCGCTCGTTCCACTCCGGCCTGGTGGTGCTGCACTACGACGAGCCGTCGGTGCAGACCGTGCTGGAGCCGGGCATGACGTTCACCATCGAGCCGATGATCACCTTGGGCACCCACGAGTACGACATGTGGAGCGACGGCTGGACGGTGACCACGCGGGACAAGTCGTGGACCGCGCAGTTCGAGCACACCATCCTGATCACCGAGGACGGCAACGAGATCCTCACCCAGCCGTGAGCGGTCTGCTGGTCGCCGGGACGACCTCGGACGCGGGCAAGAGCGTCCTGGTCGCCGGGATCTGCCGCTGGCTGGCGCGGTCGGGCGTGCGGGTGGCGCCGTTCAAGGCGCAGAACATGTCGAACAACTCCGTGGTCTGCCCGGACGGCGGCGAGATCGGCCGGGCGCAGGCGGTGCAGGCGGCGGCGTGCGGGCTGGAGCCGTCGGTGCGGTTCAACCCGGTCCTGCTCAAGCCCGGCGGGGATCGCAGTTCGCAGGTCGTGGTGCTGGGCAAGGTGGCCGGTGAGGTCACGGCGTTGTCCTACCGGGAACGCAAAGCGGCGTTGCTGGAGACCGTATCGTCCACATTGGATGGACTTCGGAACGACTACGACCAGGTGATCTGCGAGGGCGCGGGCTCGCCCGCGGAGATCAACCTGCGCGCCACCGACATCGCGAACATGGGGCTGGCGCAGGCGGCGCGGTTACCGGTGCTGGTGGTCGGCGACATCGACCGGGGCGGCGTGTTCGCCGCGCTCTACGGCACGTTGGCGCTGCTGGACGCCGCCGACCAGGCACTGGTCTCCGGGTTCGTGATCAACAAGTTTCGCGGGGATCCGGCGTTGCTGGCCTCCGGACTGGAGCGGGTGCGGGCGCTGACCGGCCGACCCGTGCAGGGCGTGCTGCCCTGGTCGGAGGAACTGTGGCTGGACGCCGAGGACTCGCTGTCCTACGTCGCCGACGGAGTCGTGGGCAATCCGGCGCCGCCGCTCGGCGAGCAGTGGCTGCGGGTCGCGGTGCCGAAGCTGCCGCGCATCTCCAACGCCACCGACATCGAGGCGCTGGCGGCGGAACCCGGCGTGGCGGTGCGGTTCGTGACCGAACCGTCCCGGCTCACCGATGCGGACCTGGTGGTGCTGCCCGGTTCCAAGGCGACCGTCGAGGACCTGGCGTGGCTGCACCGCACCGGGCTCGCCGACGGGGTGCTCGCGCACGCGCGGGCGGGGCTGCCGGTGTTCGGGATCTGCGGCGGTTTCCAGATGTTGTCCCGGCGGATCACCGATGAGGTCGAGTCCGGTGGAGGCGCCGTCGACGGCCTCGGGCTGCTCGACCTGGAGATCGAGTTCGAGCGGGAGAAGACGCTGCGCACCCCGCACGGCACGGCGTTCGGCGAGGCGGTCACCGGCTACGAGATCCACCACGGCACGCCGGTGCGGCCCGGTGACGACCTGCTGCCGCTGATCAAGACCGAGTTCGGCGCGGAAGGTGCGGTCAGCGGCTCGGTGTCGGGCACGCACTGGCACGGGCTGTTCGAGAACGATGCGTTCCGCCGCCGTTTCCTCGCGCACGTCGCGGAACAGGCGGGCCGGGACGGTTTCGCGGCCGCGCCGGACGTGTCGTTCGCGGCGCTGCGAGAAGGGCAGCTGGACCTGCTGGGCGACCTCGTCGAACGGCACCTGGACACCGACGCGCTGCTGCGGCTGCTCGACGGTGGCGCCCCGAGCGGACTGCCCGTCGTCGGACCTGCGGCGATGCACGCGGGGAGTGACGCGGGTAACGTCGTCGGCATGGCGACTGAAATCACCGCGGAAGAGGCGCAGACACGGCTTCCCGAGCTGCTGGACCGCGTGGAGTCCGGTGAGGAGATCGTCATCACCCGCTTCGGCGCCCCCTCGGTGGTGCTGAACCGGGTCGGTGGCGGCAGGTCGCGGGAGGTCGTGACCTCCGGCGTGCTCACCGCGGCCTGGCTGGCGCCGATCGCCGGGGACGTCGCGGACGATTCGGGCGCGTTCGACTTCGGTACCGACTACTCGGCGGGTGAGGTCGGCTTCTCCGGCTGAGCGTCGAGCGCGTCCAGCAGCTCGTCCAGGAAGCCACCGGCTTCGGCCGCGGCGCGGTCGGCATCGCCGGAGCGCACGGCGTTGAGCAGCTCGGTGTGCGAGACCTGGGTGACCGACGCGGGATCGAAGGTCGTGGCGACGCTGGATTGCACCGCCTCGCTGATGCCTTCGTAGAGCCCGATCAGCAGTGGGTTGTGCGAGGCGGCCACCAGGCGCAGGTGGAATCGGGTGTCCTCGCGAACGACCACTTCGCGATCGAGGCGTTCCATCGCGTCGTCGCGCGTGGCGAGCAGTGTTTCCAGCTCGGCGACGTCCTCCTCGGTGCGGGCCGCGGCGGCGAGCCGGGCGGACTCGACCTCCAGCGCGCGGCGCACTTCCAGGATGCGGCGCAGCTCGGAGCCGCAGAGCCGCCGGACCGCGCCGGAGAGCTCATTGGTGGCGCGGACGAAGGTGCCGTCGCCTTGGCGGACCTCCAGCAATCCGGCGTGCGCGAGCGCTCGCACGGCCTCCCGAACCGTGTTGCGGCCGACGCCGAGTGCGGTGACGAGCTCCGATTCGGTGGGGATGCGTTCCCCCAACGGCCACTCGCCGGAGCTGACCAGCGTGCGCATCTGCGCGATTACCTGCTCGACCAGACCCGTGCGCTGGGTGGTGACCAAAGGCACTGAAGGGTCCTTTCATCCAAACATCCTATGTTTGCCATACTAGGCGGCGATGTCTCCTGAGTCGCACACCCAGTCCCCGATCGATCGAGTTCCCACCGACCGTGTGACCGACCAGGATGCCAGGTCAGCGGCTTCGGCCGCGTCCGGCACCCCGGCCGACGACACTTCCGCACCGGCCGACGCCGAAGCCCTCGTGAACGAGGGCGCCGCGGAGACGATGGCGCCGTCCCGGCCGCGTGCCGTCGCCGGTGGCGGTCTGCTGCTGGCCGGCGTAGCGCTGGCCGCCGCGAACATGCGGCCCGCCGTCACCAGCCTCGCCTCGATCCTCGGTGAGGTGCGCGACTCGCTGGGCGCCACCAGCACCTGGGCCAGCATCGTGACCTCGGTGCCGACGCTGTGCTTCGGCCTGGCCGGCATCGGCGCTCCGCTGCTGGCGCGCAGGTGGGGGATGAACCGCGTCGTCGGCGCCTCGCTCGCGCTGCTCACCGCCGCGATGATCGCCCGCGTGCTCGGCGGCCCGTGGACCCTGCTGGGCGGAACGGTGCTGGTGTGCGCGGCGATCGCCATGTGCAACGTGCTGATCCCGGTGGTCGTGAAGGAGTCCTTCCCCGGGCGAGTCGGCCTGGCGACCGGCCTCTACACGACCGCGATGGCGGCCGGTGGCGCGTCCGGTTCCGCGCTCACCCCGTGGCTGAACTCGGCGACCGGAAACTGGCGGTGGTCGCTGGCGACGTGGATGGTCGTGGCCCTGGCCGCCCTGTGCGTGTGGGTGCCCGGTACCCGCAAGCGCCCCGTCTCGAAGGCCGTCAGTGCCGCGAAGGGTGAGCGGCGGTCGCTGATGCGCAACCCGCTGGCCTGGCTGATCACGCTCTACTTCGCGATGCAGTCAACCGTCGCCTACGTGGTGATGGGCTGGATACCGGAGGTCTTCAAGGGCGCGGGCATGGACGCTACCTCGGCCGGGGCGCTGCTCGGGGTGCTGCTGCTGATCGGTGTGCCGATCAACATGGTGTTGCCGCCGCTGGTGACGCGGACCCGTGGTCAGTCCGGCTGGGCGCTGCTGATGGGCGTGCTCATGTTCGCCGGGCTGCTGGGGCTGCTGCTCGCGCCGCTGGCCGCGCCGGTGCTGTGGGCGGTGCTGATCGGCATCGGCATGAGCGCATTCCCGCTGGCGCTGGTGATGATCTCGCTGCGCACTCGCAACGCCGCCGACACCGGGCAGCTCTCGGCGATGGCGCAGAGCATCGGCTACCTGATCGCCGCGTCGGGGCCGTTCCTGTTCGGGATGCTGCACGACATGACGGCGGCCTGGACGATGTCGCTGATCGCGGTCCTGGTGATCGTGGTGGCGCAGACGATCGTCGGCATGCTCGCGGGGCGCCCTCGCGTGATCTGAGCGGGGGTTCGTGGCGTGAATGCCTCTTTCGCCCGTTCCCATTGGGCAAAGGAGGCGCTCACCGCAGCGGAAACCCGCACCGCCCGATGTGGGGCGGAGTGAACGGACCGTTCGTCCAATGGGGCTGGGCAAACGGTCCGTTCACCCGCCACCAGGGCACGCCGCGCGCGGCTCCGCGGATTCGAGTGAACGGACCGTTCGTCCAAGCGGATTGGGCGAACGGTCCGTTCACTCGGTTCGGATCGCGGTGCACCGGCGGCTCTGCCGCTGATGCGGTCGGCCGGGGTCGGGGGTGCCGTGATTGATCAGGGCTTCTGATCCGCCGGTTCGAGGATGCGGCGGATAGCGCGGTGGGCGCGTTCGGTGGCCTGGGGGTCGTGATCCAGCTGGAGTGCTTGGTTCAGCGCGAGGCCGACCGCGATGATCTCGAAGATCGCCTGGTCGACGTCGAAGTGCGCGGGCAGTTCGCCGTTGTCCGCCGCTGCGGTCAGTTCCTCGCGCAGGCGGCCGCGCCACCAGGACCACCGCTCGGCGACCGCGTCGCGAACCGGGCCGGGGCGGCCGTCGAACTCCGTTGCCGCCGCGGTCATCAGGCAGCCGCCTGGCAGCTCGAGAGTCGCGAGGAACGTGATCGAGTTCTCGCAGAGGGTGAGCAGCCGCCGCATGCCTGGTCGAACGGGCAGGGCGGCCTCGACCACGCGCTGCCAGAAGTTCGCGAAAGCGCCGTCCAACGTGGCGAACTGGAGTGCTTCCTTGGTGCCGAAGTGGCCGAGCACTCCGGACTTGCTCATCTCCAGCTCGCCCGCCAGGCGCCCGATGGTGACGCCCTCGAGTCCTTCTTCGGAGGCGATCTCGGCCGCGCGGGTGAGGATCCTCGCGCGGGTCGCCTGCGCTTCCGCAGCTGATCGTCGAGGTGACATGCCCACATTTTAGCGTCCGGCCGTTCGCTATTGATTTAGAGAACGGTCGGACGCTAAATTTGCGTGGGTCGATCGGAGAACAGAGGAGTGGGCGCGATGCGCATCCGGCGTTTGGCCTGGGCGGGCTTGGAGATCGAAGCGGACGGCACGACCGTCGTGGTGGACCTGGTCCAGCATCCGAATGATCTGTTCGGGCTTCGCGATTCGCAGGCGGAGCTGCCCGCCCCCGCCGCCAAATCGGTCGCCGCGGCGCTGGTGACGCACCTGCACGTCGACCACACCGGCGTGCCGGCACTCGAACGCGCGCTGCGGCCCGGCGCTCCGGTGTTCCGGCCCGAGCCGTTCGAGGACGTGCTCACCGAACCGGTCGAGCGGGAACTGGCGGCGAGCGGCCTGGCCGCCGACGTGGTGGCCGAGTGGGAGCAACGCGAGATCGGCCCGTTCCGGATCACCGCAGTGCCCGCCGTCGACGGTCTGGGTTCCCCGCAGGTGAGCTGGGTCGTGGAGGCGGGAGGCGGGCGCGTCCTGCACGCCGGGGACACCTTGTTCCACGGCGCCTGGTGGTCCATCGCGCAGCGCTGCGGCCCGTTCGACGCGGTGTTCCTGCCGATCAACGGCGCGGTGGTCGACGCGCCCGCCCTGCAACCGCCGAGCCCGTTTCCCGCGGCGATGGGTCCGGAGCAGGCGGCGGTGGCGGCGCGCATCCTCGGCGCCCGCGCGGCGGTGCCGATCCATCACGACGACGAGTACCTGGTGAAGCCGCCGGGCTACGTGGAAGTGGCGGGTCCGGTAACGGAATTCCGGCGCCATGTGGGAGAAATCGCGCATGTCATGGACGTGGGGGACTGGCAGGACTTCGAGTCCGAACTCGCCTCGTGAGCTTCCCCCGTTGGGCGAACGGTCCGTTGACTTGGTTCGGGTTGGGGTGAGCGGACCGTTTGTCCAAGGGGTTTGGTCGAAGGGTCCGTTGACTTGGTTCGGGTTGGGGTGAGCGGACCGTTTGCCCAACGGGATTGGGCGAACGGTCCGCTCACTCAGTTCGGCGGGGTGGTGCCGAGGAGTTCGGCGTTGGCTCGGCCGACGGCGCTGGTGAGTTCGGCGAAAGCCTTTTCGGTGAAGTTCAGGGTCAGTCCGTCGCCGCTGCCTCGGAAGTCCAGTTGGACGGATCGGTCCGGCTCAGCTTCGAAAGTGATCCTGACCTGCTCGGACAGGCACACGTAGGTGTCGTTCTCCACGGCTCGTTGCTCGCGCATCCGGCTTCCTTCTGGTCTGCGGTGTCTCGGTACAGTTCACGAAAGATCTTCACTTAAGCCCCAGGGTTAGGCTTGCAAGATAAATAGACCACAGGTTGTGGTCTATTGTCGGTCCCCTGATCAGGTAGCCATTGGCTCAGCCGGAGGAGATTTCGTGCCCACAGGCCGCCAAACCGTCGAGCGCCGCCAGCTGGGGCTCACACTTCGCCGGCTCCGGCGTGAAGCAGGGCTGTCCCAGCAAGAGGCGGCTCGCGCGATCAACCGGCACTACACCCGCATCAGCCACCTCGAATCGGCGAAGGCCTCGCTGAGCATCGACGAGCTCGGGCTGCTGCTCGATCGCTACGGGGTGTCCGAGGCGGACCGGGAAACCGTGCTCGCGCTGGGTGTGGTGGCCCGGAAGCGGCAGCGCGGCCAGGGCTACACCGATCAGCTGCCCAAGTCGTTCGATCGGTTGGCGGACCTGCAAGCCGATGCCGCCGCGATCGGTTTCTACGACACCGGAATCGTTCCGGGGCTCGCGCAGTCGCAGGATTACGTCGTCGCGCTGATGCGCGCAGGGGACGGGATCTGGTGGGAGTCGTCCGAAGCGGAGATCGAGCGCAGGATCGAGTTCCGGCTTCAGCAGCAGCGGCGAGTGTTGGATGCCGAGGAGCCGAAGCAGATCGACTTCGTGCTGACCGAATCGGCTCTGGAGGAAACGGTCGGGAGTTCGGCGATCATGCGTGGCCAGCTCCTCCACCTGCTCCAGCTAGGTGAACGTCCGTCGGTGAGCGTTCGGGTTCTGAGTCGGGCGACTACCTCCAAATTCCTTCTCGGAGGCGGTCTCGTCACGTTGGACTTCGCCGGGAATGCGCCGCGCATCGCTTGCACCGGTTCCCACGGCCCCTGTACTTACCACGATCAAGAGGTGGAAACTGCCGCCATGTTCCGGGCATGGGAGAGCGTTCGAGAGCTTGCCCTTGAGCCGGAGCCGGCTCGTGCCTTGCTCATCGAGAAGCTGAAGGATCTGAAGTGATGCGCTACGACACCGGATGGTTCAAGAGCAGTCGCAGCTCCGCCTCGTCCAACGTCTGCGTCGAGGTGCGGCTGACAGAGCGGGCGGTCTCGGTGCGGGATTCAAAAGACCCGCAGGGCGGCGAGTTATCGGTGGGGCACAGCGCATGGGCCGCGTTCCTTGCGGCGTTGAGTTGATCTGGCTTCCGGCCCGACGTGCATGCAGCCGGGTCGGCGCGGGCGGAAACGCGGTGCCGATTCCTGGCGTGATCACGGGAATGCCGGGTCATGTAGGCAGCTGAAGCCAGTCAGTGGCTCCGTGGTGGCAGGCGGTGGAGTTCGACGTTCGTCAGCGTTCCGTCGGAGAGTTCCGCTGTTTGGTAGGTGCAGTGCGGTTGGCGTCTGCGATCGGTGGGGGAGCCGGGGTTGAGCAGGCGCAGCCCGTTCGGCGTGACCGTGTCCCACGGGATGTGGCTGTGGCCGAAGACCAGGACGTCCGCGTCGGGGAAGTCCTTGTCGCAGCGGCGTTCGCGGCCTTGGGCGGCGCCCGTTTCGTGGATCATCGCGAAGCGGACGCCGTCGAGCTCGACCCGTGCGATCTCCGGCAACCGGCTGCGCAGCTCCTCGCCGTCGTTGTTGCCCCACACGCCGATGAGCCGCGCGCTGCGGGATTCGAGTTCGTCCAGCAGCGGCGGCTCCACCCAATCTCCGGCGTGAAACACGACATCCGCTTCCGCGACCTCTCGCCACACCTGCTCGGGCAGCGCCTTGGCGCGCTTGGGCAGGTGCGTGTCGGCGAGCAGCAGCAGGCGCATCGTCACCACCGGTCGAGCCTCATTCCGGGTGCAGTTCCAGGCCGAGCAGGGCGTTCTCCAGCAGTTCCGGCATGGCCGGGTGGATCCAGTACTGGCCGCGGGCCATCGTGCGCGCGTCCAGCCCGAACTGCATGGCCTGGATCAGCGGCTGCAGCAGCGTCGGCGCCTGCGGGCCGATGATGTGCGCGCCGAGGATGGTGCCGTCGGCGGGATCGGCGAGCAGCTTCAGGAAACCGGTGGTGTCCTCCATCGCCCAGCCGTAGGCGATGTCGCCGTAGTTCTGGATCTTCGTGACGTACTCGACGCCCTGGTCCTTCGCCTGCTGCTCGGTGAGGCCGACGGCGGCGACCTGCGGGGAGGAGAACACGGCGTGCGGCACGTAGGTGTGGTCGGAGTCGATGAGCTCGTCGGGGTGCAGCAGGTTGTGCTGCACGACGCGCTGCTCGTGGTTCGCGACGTGCTTGAGTTCGTGGTCGGAGCTGATGTCGCCCAGCGCCCACACCCCGTCGACGGAGGTGCGCTGCTCGGCGTCGACCTCGATCTTGCCGTCCTCGCGGAGCTTGAGGCCGCCCGCGACGGCGTCGATCAGGTCCGAGTTCGGTTCGCGGCCGACGGCGATGAGCAGTTGCTCCGCCTCAACGGTTTCGGCGCCGTCGGGGCCTTCCAGGTGCAGCCGGACCACGTCGCCGTCGCGCTCGACGCCGGTCTGCTTGCGGTTCAAGCGGATGTCCCAGCGGGCCTGGGCGAGCTCGGTGAACCGCTGCGACACGTCGGCGTCCTCGTTGCGCAGCAACGCACCGGAACGTGCGACGAGGGTGACCTCGACGCCCAGCGCGGAGAACACGTGCGCGAACTCGGCGCCGACGAACCCGCTGCCGAGGATGATCATGCGGTCGGGCAGCTCGTCCAGGCGCATCACGCTGTCGCTGGTGTGGAAGTCGACCGCGTTGATGCCGGGGATGTCAGGAGTGGTCGGGCGGCCGCCGGCGGCGACGACGAACTGGTCGGCGGTGATCGTCTCCGGGCCGGAGTCGGTGGCCACGGTCAGTTCCTTCACACCGGTGAAGCGGGCCTCGCCCTGGAACAGAGTGACGTTCTTGCTGCCTTCGGCGCGGTAGCGGCGGCCTCCGTCGGAGATGGCGTCGATGCGGGCGAAGATGCGGTCCCGGATGTCGCGCCAGCGCACGTCGCGCAGTTCCAGGTCGACGCCGAGCTTGGTGCCGACGCCGGGGCTCGCGGCCGTGTCCGCGGTGTGCACGAACATCTTCGTCGGGATGCAGCCCACGTTCAGGCAGGTGCCGCCGTAGTTCCCGGTGCTGCCGACGCCCTTCTCCACGATGGCGACGTTCCAGCCGTCGAACCGCTCGTCGAGGATCGAGTTGCCGGAACCGCTGCCGATGATGACCAGGTCGAAGTGAGGCATGTCCATCCTGTGCTCGTCGTGGGTAGCGCGGCGCCGTGGGCGCACCTCGCGGTACAACCGCGCGGGCGGCCTGCTGATTCCCGGTGAGTCTCGCTGGTGGCCCGTCCGTGGTCATTGTGCCCGGGGAGTCACAGCTCAGGCGTTTCGGCGTGGATTCGGAACCGACGAGGACCGCTTACCTACTACCACGTAGGTTTACCCCGAATCTCCGACCCAGGGATGTCGACCCCAAACGACCAAGATCACTAACTTGGGGCTCGCATCGCTGTGCGCAATGCCGGAACGGGTGCGGCCGCGCAGCGATCACGGGGAGGCACGGGCAGGGGTGACCTCCAGGGGGTGGTCACCCCTGCTTCCCTGGACTTGTGACGTGGTCCGCGCAGGTGCCCGGGTAGCGGAACCTCGGCCACTTCCTCGCCGCGAGATCTCTGGTGCGTCACTGATCCGCTTCCAGGTGACTGTCGCGAGGAAGTGGCGTTCGGCGCTCCGGTGAGCCCGCGACCGCGTGGGCCGCGGGCTCACCGTGCTCAGTGCTTGAGGCCGTGCTCGATGGCCTCGATGATGCGGGGCCGCAGGTCCGCAGCGCTGATGATCGCGTCCACCGAACCGACGTCGACCGCGCGCTGAATGCTGTGCACCCGGTCGAACTCGGCCGCGACCTCGCCGAGCTTCTCCGCGCGGACCGACGCCTGGACCTCGGCCAGCTGCGCGTTCAGCCGGGCGCGCTCGACGCCGGTGGACTCGCCGACGAGGGCTTGGAGTTCGGTGACCCGAGGGTCGTTCGCCGTGCGCTTGCCGACCTCGCCGGAGAACACCACCGCCGCCGCGGGGGCGCCGCCGAGCACCGAAGCGTACGAACCTTCCAGCGCCAGCACCGTCATGTTCGGGTTCAACGCCTTCGAGAACACCACGAACGCGCCGCCGTGGTACCGCGAGATCACGCAGAACACGATCGGGCCGTCGAAGTTCACGATGGCGCGGCCGATCTCGGCGCCGTACTCCAGCTGGAGCTTGCGCATCGACTCCGGTGAACCGTCGAAACCGGACAGGTTCGCCAGCACCACCAGCGGCCGGTTGCCGGACGCCGAGTTGATGGCGCGGGCGGCCTTCTTCGACGACCGCGGGAACAGCGTGCCCGCGGTGTAGGTGTCGGGGCCGTCGGTGGGGGGAAAACCGCGCCGCTGCACCGAACGGGACTCGATGCCCAGCAGGCACACCGGCCTGCCGCCGAGGTGCACGTCCTGCACGGCGGCGGTGTCGGCGTCCGCCATGCCCGCCCAGCGCTCCAGCACCGGGTGGTCCTGGTCGGACAGGGCGCGCATCACGGTGCGGATGTCGAACGGCTTCTTGCGGTCCGGGTTGTGCTCGGACGAGAAGATCTCGCCGACCGTGCGGAAATCGCTGCCCGCGATCTCGTGCGGGAACGGGGACACGTCGCGGTGCACCGGGTCCGAGGTCTCGGCGGCGCGCGGCGCGATCTCGCCCGGCACGACGTAAGTGTGGTCGTAGTGCGACATCAGCACGTCGCGGGCGGCCGGGAGGTTCGGCGCCCAGTACTGCGCCTGCCCGTTCGGCCCCATCACGCGGTCGTAGCCGCCGATGCCGAAGTTGTCCTCCGCTGAGACACCGCCGGAGAAGTCCAGGGACTGCTTGCCGGTGAGCACCATCGTCGAATCCGGCGTCATCACCAGGATTCCCTTGGTGTGCATGAGCATCGTGGCCTCGGCGTTCCAATACGGCTGGGCGCCGACGGTGATGCCCGCGACCACGATGTTGATCTCGCCGCCGTCCTGGGTGAACTCCACGATCCGCTTGAGCGCGGCCGCCACCCAGTCCATGTTCTCCGTGCCGGAGGACATCGAGATCCGGGCGCCCGCCGACAGCGCGAACCACTCCAGCGGCAGCCGCAGCCGCTCGGCGAGGTCGAGCGCGGCGATGACCCGCGCGCACTCGGGTTCCGACAACGCGCCCAGCGCCTTCGTCGGGTCGCCGAGCAGGACCACGCGGCGAACCCCTTCCGGGTGCCGCTCGGTCGGTGTCGAAACGACGCCCGCGACGAGCGCCGCCGAATTCTGCCCGCGCGGCCGGTCGACCGGCACCAGCGCGCCGTTGTCGTCCAGGTCGTGCTCGACGAAGTCGCCCTCGTCGCCCGCGAGCATTCCGGTGAGCTCGTACGGGTAGACGTTGCCGCGCCGTGCCGCCCGCAGCACCTTCTGGCGGTAGTCGTCCAGCGGCCGCAGCGGCTCCGTGGCGGGTTCCTCGATGTGCAGCTTCGCGCCGTCGCCCTCGCCGAGCGCGATCCGCACTGCCATGTCGGTGAGCTCGCCGTTCTCCTTGCGCTGCCGCGCCAGGAACGTGACCTCCTCCATCCCGGCGCCCGCGGTGGTCGGCAGGATGCGGCGGGTGAGCGTGTTGAGCTCGTCGGCGGTCAGCTCCGTCGGCGGCCACACGTACATCAGGATGCGGTTGGTGTCGAAGCGCTTCTTCGCCGGTCGCTGCGCCTGCACGGTGCGGATCGCGTCCAGGCACCCGGCGAGCATGTCCTCGACGGCGGGCAGCGCCACCAGCCGGCCATCGTTGTCGCGCAACGGCGTCAGGTCCCGGACCTGGGCCATCGCGACCAGCCGCTCATCGGACGGGTTCTCCCGCGCGACGCACTTGAACAGGTAGACCTCCTCGTCCGCCGAGGGCAGCCGGGTGAGGTCGAACTCGCGCAGCCGCTCCAGCTGCATCCGCTGTGCGATCAGCGGGTGCAGGCCGCGGATGAGCCGGTCCTCGCTGAAACCGTTCTCGTCGCGGCGGAAGGTGAAGTGGTGGTGCATCACGGCGCCGCCGCCACCGGCGACGGTCGTGGTGATCCGGGTGACGCCGTCCGGCAGCGGCTGCGCGGCGATGACCTCGCCGAGGCGGGCGGCCAGCGCGTCCGCGTCCGGCTGGTCCTCCCACTTCACGTAGAGGTCGGCCACCACGTCGTGCCGCCCGTCGGTGAGCTCCCCGACGGCGCGCACCGCGTCGGGCAGGGCGCCGAAGTCGACGGCGGTGGTGACCAGCCGCGTCACGTCCGCGCCCGAGGTGTGCTCGGCGGTGACGAAGCGGCAGCCCGCCGCCTCCCGAGCGGTGACGCCGGTGAGCGCGCGGTTGCCGTAGTAGCGCCTGGTCAGCACCTCCAGCAGCGGTGCGTGGTCGCGGCCGTCGCGGCCCATGCGCTGGCCGAGCAACCGGACCAGCGGCTCGGAACTGGCGACCATCGTGGCGATCCGGTCGGCGCGGTCGGCGGCGTCCGGGTTCGCGTCCAAGTGGCGCAGCTCGGCGCGCACGCCCGCGTAGACCTCGGCGCGGTTGCGGCGCAGCAGCGGCTGCGCGAACCAGCGGAACACCACGCCGCGGGCGAGGTCGGACACCGAGGGGAAACGCACCTGGGTGGCCTTGACGACGTGCTCCAACGTCAGGCCCGCGTGCTCGTGCAGATCCTTGCCCGGCGGCGCTTCGTTGATCCACTGCCGCAGCAGCGCCGAAACGATCGCGACGTCCGAGGACGCGCGCTGCTGGGCGAGGAAGATCCGGAAGACGGCCTCCTCCAGTTCCGGGGTCCGCTCCAGCTCGGTGACGCCGTAGTGCGACAGGACGCGACGCAGCCGGTTCTCGAAGCCGGCGGTCACCCCGGCCCGCTCCACGTCGAGGCTCTGCAAGTAGCTGTGGAAGTACTCGCGGGGGCTGTGCACCGGGCCGGTCTCGTCGTCGAGGTCGCCCTTGTTGCGGCTCAGCTCGGAGAGGTCGGCGAACACGCTCAGCAGCTCGACCTCGCCGGGCAGCGCGTCGGCCGGCTCGCCCAGTTCCGCGCGGGCCGCGAGGTAGCCGCTGAGCACGCGCTGCTGGTCGTGGGGGTCGACGTCGAAGCCGAGCAGCAGGCTGCGCAGGTCGTGCAGGCCGCGCTCGACGCGGCGCTGCGGGGAGACGGTGCTCGGTTCGTCGGGCAGGTCGATCTCGACGGCGGCGCCGGTGTCCTGCTCCTGCTCGTCGTCGTCGGCCAGCGGCTCCAGGCGCATCAGCGGCGCACCGGTCTCGACCTGGCTGCCCATCGACACCGGCAGCTCGCGCACGCGGGCGCGGAACGATGCGCGCAGCACCGTTTCCATCTTCATGCTCTCCAGCACCAGGATCGGTGCCCCGGCCTCGACCTCGTCGCCGACCGCCAGCGGAGTGGCGACCACCAGCGCGGGCGCGGGGGAGCGCACGACGCCGCCCTCGTCGCGGCTGACGCGGTGCGCTACGCCGTCGACCTCCACCAGGTGGATCGGTCCGTGCGTGCCGGTGACCAGGCGGAACCTGTTGCCGTTGACGGTGATCTGGCCGCTGTGCGCGTCGAAGCGGTCGAGATCGACGTCGGCGGGCTGCACCTCGCCGCCGCCGGAGACGCCGACGCGGAACCGCTTCTGGCCGACTCGCGCGACGCTCACCTGGTAGCCCACGCCGCGGAGCTTGAGCTCCAGCGGGCGGCCGCTCTCGTGGCGCACCTGCGGGCGGCCGCCGAACGCGGTGGACAACAACCGTTGCCGCGCAACGGTCTCCTCGTCCTGGTAGGCCTCGATGGCGGCCGCGACCAGGGCGATCGCCGAATGCCGGTGGCTGACCAGGCGGCCCTGCTCGCGGACCCGGTCGATCCAGCCGGTGTCCGCACTGCCGTCGATCACCTCGGGCTGGTCGAGCAGGTCGAGCACGAAGCTCTTGTTCGTCGCGCCGCCCTCGATGATCACGGTGGTCTCGGCCATCGCGCGGCGCAGCCGGGCCAACGCCTCATCGCGGTCGCGGCCGAAGGCGATGATCTTCGCGATCATCGAGTCGAAGTCCGCCGGGATGCTGTCGCCCTCGGAAACCCCGGTGTCCACCCGGATTCCGGGTCCCGCGGGCAGCGCGAGCCGGGCGATGCGGCCGGGAGCGGGGGCGAAGTCGCGGTCCGGGTCCTCGGCGTTGAGCCGCGCCTCGACGGCGTGCCCGTTCTCCACCGGCCACGGGCCTTCGAGCTTGCCGCCGGAGGCGACGTGCAGCTGCAGCTTGACCAGGTCGGTGCCGGTCGTGCTCTCGGTGATCGGGTGCTCGACCTGGAGGCGGGTGTTGACCTCGAGGAAGGCGAACAGCCGCTCACCGGGGTGGTAGAGGAACTCGACGGTGCCCGCGCCGCGGTACTCGACGGCCAGCGCCAGGCGCTCGGCGGAGGCCTTGAGCTCCGCGGTCTGCTCCGGCGACAGGACGGGCGACGCGGACTCCTCGATGATCTTCTGGTTGCGCCGCTGCACCGAGCAGTCGCGGACGCCGAGCGCCACGGCCGTGCCCTGCCCGTCGGCGATGACCTGCACCTCGACGTGCCGGGCGCCGGTGACCAGGCGCTCCAGGAACACGATGCCGGAACCGAAGGAACGCAGCGCCTCCTGGCTGGTGCGCTCGTAGGCGTCGGCGAGGTCCTCGGCGGAGGTGACCTTGCGGATGCCGCGCCCGCCGCCGCCCGCGGTGGCCTTGAGCATCAGCGGGTAGCCGATCCGCTCGCCCGCCGCCAGCGCCTCCTCGGCGTTGGCGACCTCACCGCGGCTCCACGGCGCGACCGGGACACCGACCTCTTCGGCGAGCAGCTTCGCGCCGATCTTGTCGCCGAGCCTGCGCATCGCGTCGGCGCTCGGGCCGATGAAGGTGACGCCGATCTTCTCGCAGAGCTCCGCGAACGCCGGGTCCTCGGCGACGAAGCCCCAGCCGACCCAGGCGGCGTCCGCACCGCTCTCGATCAGCGCGCGTTCCAGGACGGCGTGGTCCAGGTACGGCCGGGCCGATGCCGGGCCGAGCGAGTAGGCGACGTCGGCCTCCCGCACGAACGTGGCGGACCGGTCCGCGTCGGTGTAGAGCGCGACTGTCTCCATCCGGACCCCGGTTTCCGCGGAGAGATCCCGAACGGCGTGGATGAGCCGCATCGCGGCCTCTCCACGGTTGACGATGGCGACACGACTGAACACCGGATGAGCCTCCTGATTTGCCACGCACAACAGGCGACGTCCGAGCCCGGAGCGTCGCCTGCACCTACCTACACCCTGCTCCGTAAAAGGGTGGTGCACCAATGTGCGGCTCGGCGCATGCCGAGGCCGAGTCTTTGTAGGAACCCACCAAAAAACTAGCGGAGATCACCACCAGAGCGACTCCGATCGCAGGTCTACCACATGAATTCGGGTGAATCCTCGAAGATCGAGCGAGTAGCGCACGACGCCGGTTCACCGCCGCCCGCAACGCGAAGCCGCCGGATGCCTGGATCACGTGGAGGAGGTTTCCGGTCCGCCGGTTACGTTTCCGGGGTGAACTCAGCGCGCTGGAGCACGTGGCCGACGAGGCACCCGTACCTTGCCGACGCGGTGCTGGCGGGCTTCGTCACCTACGTCGCGCTGCTGGGCATCGCGCCGTCCGACGTGCTCAACAGCGGCGACCCGGGGCCGGTCGCCTACACCGCGGCCGTGCTCGGTGCGGCGCCGCTGGTGCTGCGCAGGCGTTATCCGGTGCTGGTGCTGGTGGTCGTAGCGGTCTCGCTGGCCGTGTTCTACGGATCCGGCTGCAAGACCTCCCTCGGGCTGCTCGGGCCGTTGGCCGCGATCTACACCGTGGCGGTGCGCCACCCGCTGCAGCGGTCCGTGCCCATCTCCGCCGGCGTAATCCTGCTGATCAGCAGCGGAGTCGTCCACGGCGTCGCCGACTTCAGGTGGGCCGCGGCCTCGTTCGCCGGAATCCTGTTCGGCGTGACGCAAGCCGTCATCGCGGTCACCTTGGGCTACGCGATCCGGGTGCGCGGCGAACAGGCCGAACGGCTGCGCCACGAGCGGGATCTGGAGGCCGAGCGCGCCGTCACCGAGGAACGCATGCGCATCGCGCACGAACTGCACGACGTCGTCGCCCACCACCTGTCCGTCGTGTCCGTGCAGGCGAGCCTCGCGCGGTACGTGCTCGACTCCGACCTGGAAACGGCGCGCGAGGCGCTGAACACGATCTCCGCGACCACCACCGGTTCGCTCGACGAGCTCGGCAGGTTGCTGCGGGTGCTGCGGCCCAGCCTCGACGAGAAGCCGCACGCGGGCACCAGGTTCCTCCCGCAACCCGGGCTCGACGAGCTTCCGGTGCTGCTGGAACGGGTCCGCTCCTCCGGGGTGCCGGTGGAGCTGAGCGTCGAAGGCGAACCGCGCGCCCTGTCACCCGGCGCCGAATTGTGCGCCTACCGCGTCGTGCAGGAAGCCCTGACGAACGTGCTCAAGCACGCCCCCTCGGCCACCGCCGAAGTCGTGGTGCGCCACGACGCCGATGCGGTCACCGTGCTGGTCCGCAACGAAGGAGCACCGGCCCCGAAAGCCGGGCGACCTTCCGGGCACGGTTTGATCGGCATGTGCGAACGGGCGAAGATGTACGGCGGAACCGTCGAGGCGGGGCGTCGTCCGGAAGGTGGTTTCCAGGTCGCGCTGCGCATTCCCCGCGGGGACTGACCGGCTCGGGAGCGGCGGCATGACCGGCGTCCTCATCGTCGACGACCAGGACCTGCTGCGGGCAGGGTTCGCCGCCCTGCTGCGCGCCACCCCCGGAATCGAGGTCGTCGGCGAGGCCGCGAACGGCCGCGAAGCCGTGGCGCTGGCACGGGAACTGCGACCCCAAGTGGTCCTGATGGACCTGCGGCTGCCGGAGCTGGACGGGGTGGGGGCCACCGAACTGATCCTCGCCGAAGCCGAGCCGCCGCGGCCGGGAATCCTGGTGCTGACCGTGTTCGACCTGGACGACTACGTGTATTCGGCGCTGCGAGCGGGCGCTTCCGGGTTCCTGCTCAAGGACAGTCCGCCGGAGACGCTGATCACCGGAGTGCGCACCGTCGCCGACGGCGGGATGCTGTTCGGTCCCACCATCACCCGGCGATTGGTGGAGACCTACATGCGGGTGCCGCCGCCGAACTCGGGGATCCCGTCGCAGCTGTCCACGCTCACCCAGCGGGAACTGGACGTGCTGCGGCTGATCGCGACCGGCGCCACCAACGCGGAGATCGCCGAACATCTCGTCCTCAGCGAAGGCACCGTGAAGACGCACGTGAACCGGTCGATGACGAAGCTCGGTGCGTCCAGCCGCGCGCAGGCCGTGGTGATCGCCTACGAATCCGGCCTGGTCGTTCCACGCGGCCGATCCTGAGCGGGTGCATGCCCCAGCAGCCCACTCCTGCCGGTCGAAGCGCATCGGCTCGGTGGTGCCGGTGAGGTGAGCGGCCCGTTCGACCGGTCCGGGCGAAGGAGGCGTTCACCTCGATGGGAGCAGGTCAGGCGAGGCCCGCGTCGTGGGTGGCGATGGCGACCTGGGTGCGGTTGGACGCGCCGAGCTTGCCCATGATCCGTCCGATGTGGACTTTCACGGTGGACGCGCTCATGTAGAGGTGGCCGGCGATCTCCGCGTTGCTGAGGCCCTGCGCCACGGCGATCGCCACCTCCCGCTCGCGCGCGGTGAGCTGGTCCAGCTTAAGGCGGGCGTCGGAGTTCCCCTTGCCCGCGGCGAACGCGCCCAGCAGCCGCTTGGTGATCCGCGGCGAGAGCATCGCCTCCCCGGAGGCCACGGTGTGCACGGCCGCGGCGAGCTCGCGCGGCGGCGTGTCCTTGAGCAGAAAACCCGAAGCCCCGGCCTGCAACGCGGCGTGCACGTACTCGTCCACGTCGAACGTGGTCAGCACCAGCACCGCGGGCGGCTCGGGCAGCGCGGCGACCCGCTTGGTCACCTCCAGGCCGTCGACGCGGGGCATCTGGATGTCGGTGAGCACCACGTCCGGCCGATGCTTGGCCACCAGCTCGGTCACACTCGAGCCGTCCGGGGCCTCCGCTGCCACCTCGATGCCCGGATCGGCTTCGAGGATGAGCCGGATGCCGCCGCGCACCAGTTCCTCGTCCTCCAACAGGACCACCCTGATGCCCACGTGACTCCCCGCGACCGACGATGTTGCCGCCCCACGGTATCCAGCCCGGTTCCGGCAGTTCCAGGGTGTCGGCGGAACCGGGCTCGCCGATCACGGCCCAATGCGGACCTTCAGGAGGCGTTCGCGGTCTCCAGCACCGGAAACGCCGCCCGCACCCGGTACCCGTCGTCCTCGGTTCGGCCCACCTGCAACGTGCCGCCCGCGAGGGTGACCCGTTCCCGCATCCCGATGAGTCCGTAGCCGGAGCCCTCCACGTTCGTGGTGCCGGTACCGCGCTGGTTGGTCACCTCCACGACCAGGCCGTCGTCGGCGAGGACCGACGCGCGCACCGGCGAACCGGGGGCGTGCTTGCCCGCGTTCGTCAGCGCCTCCTGCATGACGCGGTAGGCGGCGCGGCCGACCGCCATCGGGGCCGCAGGCAGCTCCGCGGGCATGTCCAGCGTGATGTTCGCGCCCGCCGCGACCGAATCCGCGACCAGCTCCCGCACACCGTCCAAGGCCGGAGCGGCGTGGTCGCCACCGGGGTTCTCGGCGTCGTCGCGCAGCGCCCGCAGCATCTCCCGCAGCTCGGTCAGCGCGGTCGAGCTGGACTCCCGGATGATCTCGGCGACCTCCTCGGTGCGCTGATCGGTGGCCGTCATCGTCAACGCGCCCGCCTGCAACGAAATGACGCTGACCCGGTGGGCCACCACGTCGTGCATCTCCCGGGCGATGCGCCGCCGCTCGGCGGTGACGGCGCGTTCGGCGAGCAGGTCCCGTTCCCGCTCGGCCTGCACGGCGCGTTCCCGCAGGCTCCGCAGCAAGTCCTTGCGCGAGTAGAGCCACAACCCGAGCAGCAGTGGCATCCCGGCCAGCAGCACGATCCCGAGACCCACGCCCGCCACCAAGGTCAGCAGACCGTTCGACCACAGCGAGTAGTTCTCCGGTAGCCCCACTCGCAGCACGTGAGCGGCGGAGATGATCCCGGCGGCTCCCCACGTGGCCAGCACCGGCCCACGCCGGCTGGCCATCGTGTACATCGCGACCACCATTCCGGTGGCGGAGCCGTCGACGCCCGCCAGCAGCGAGTGGACCGAGGCGGCCACCACCGCGACCAGGGGGAACCGCCTGCGAAGCAACATCGCGCCGAACAGCACGATGTTCGTGGGGATCAGCGCCCACTGCTGCCAGATCGCCGGATCGTCCGGCATCGCCACCGCCAACGACGCGATCAGCAGATCGAGCAGCAGCGACCGGAACTTGCCGTCCCACAAGGAGAGCCGAGCGGCCCACTTTCCATTTCCACGCACCCGACCAAGGTAGGCGGTGGCGTCGGCGATCGACATCACGCGTCCCGCCGAGACAGCAGCACCGTCGCGGCCACCGACAACGCGGCCGTGATCGCCAGCAGCGGCAGCGGCGCCCACCAGCTCACCGTGTCCGGATTCTGGAACAGCGAAGCCGCCGACGCGAAGGGCGCCGCGGAGATGTCGACGTCCAGGAGCGAGACGAGCAAGAGCTCCAGCAGCAGCGGCACCAGCAGCACCGCGCTCAGCGCGGCGGCCGCGCTCCGGGTCAGCCCGGCGAGCGCGAGCCCGAACAGCGCGGACAGCACCACGTAGAGCACCACCCCGGCACCGATCGTGAACACCAGCGAGGACGGCGCGGGAAGCAGCACCAGGTAGGTCACCGCCACCGAGGCAACCGAGATCACCGCGCCGACCGCCGCGGTCAACGCCATCTTCGCCAGCACGATGTGGTTGCGGGAACGCACCGCGAGCATCGTGGTGATGATCGTCCGGTTGCGGTAGTCGGTGGCGAACAGGTTCACGCCGATCGCCGCGACGAACAGCGCCGCCAGCTTCGGCGGCAAGCTGAACGACTGCTCGAACGCCTGCTCCGCGCCCATGTCCTTCGTCAGGGCGTTCACGGCGGCCAGCAGTTGCAGCAGCACGGCACCGCCCGCCAGCAACCACGGCGTGCGCAAGGTGCGCAGCCCCATCCACTCGTAGCGCAGCGCCGCGCCGAATCCGGCGCCCGCGCGGGACGGTTCCGCGGCGGGGGAGTGCGGCGGGTGCGCCGCCGGGGGAGCGGCCCCCGGCTGTCGGGGCGCCGGCTGGTGCCGGACGGTGGGGGCGTCCACGCCCCGCGGATCCATGTCGGAGTCGTAGCGCAGGTTCATGCCGCGTTCCTCTCGATTCCCCGGTACTGCACGGCGGCCGACGTCGCGGCCAAGTACGCGTCCTCCAACGTGCCCCGCGGCGCGTGCCGGGCGACGAACTCCGGCACCGGCTGCGCGGCGATCAACCTGCCGTTGCCGATCACGACCAGGTCATCGGCGAGCTGGGACATCTCCGAGAGCAGGTGCGAGGAGGCGAACACGGTGCGACCCTCGGCGGCCAGGCCGCGCAGGAACCGCCGCATCCAGTGCACGCCCTCCGGGTCGAGGCCGTTCGCCGGTTCGTCCAAGATCAGGTATTCCGGGTCGCCGAGCAGCGCCGTGGCGAGCCCGAGCCGCTGGCGCATGCCGAGGCTGAACTTCCCCGCGCGGCGCGACCGCGCCGACTCCAGCCCCACCGCCCCGAGCGCCCGATCGACCTGCGAGTCCGGGATTCCCGCGCTCGCGGCGACCATCCGCAGGTGGCCGCGAGCGGTCCGGGCCGGATGCGCGGCGCCCGCGTCGAGCAGCGCCCCGACGCCGCGCAGCGGATCGGGCAGCTCCCGGTAGGTCCGCCCGCCGAACGTGGTGCGCCCCTGCCCGTGGTCGAGGCCGAGCATCAACCGCATGGTGGTGGACTTGCCGGCTCCGTTCGGGCCGAGGAATCCGGTGACGACTCCCGGTCGCACGGTAAACGAGAGGTCGTCGACGACCGTCGTGCTGCCGTGACTCTTGGTCAGGCCCTGTGCAGTGATCATGGTGTAGCTCCTTTCCTGCCACCAGAGTCGTCCGGCGCGGGGCGAGATGCGTCCGGCTTCAGGACACGGCGGCGTACGACTTTCCGGTAAGTCGGCTCGGCCCGAAGTGCGGACGTGCGGGAACCTCGTTGCGGGGCAACATTGATCTCATCGGCGGCAACGGAAACCGCCACCTCCACTCAGAAGCTCGTCCCAGGAACGGAGCCATTCCCATGAAGTCCTTGATCGCGCAGCACTCGGCGCTCGCCGCGAGCACCGGGGAACAGGCCGCCGCTTGGGTGTTCACCGGCGGTGCGCTGCTGGTGGTCGCCGCGTTCGCGGCCCTGTTCATCGCGGCGCTGATCAGCATCCTCGGCTCCGGGTTGTCCGGCGGGATGAAGCTGGTGTGGATCGTGCTCGCGTTCATGGCGCCGTTCCTCGGCAGCCTGCTGTGGTTCGTGTTCGGCCGCCCCGACGCCCGCAGGCGCTTCGCGGGCTGACTCCGGTTTTCGCACCCGACTGATCCGCATTCCGACGGCGTGCGCCGTCGTAGGTGAAAGGACCACCCCATGTTCAACTCGCAGCTCGTACTCGCTCAGGCCGCCGTCGACAACTCGACCCACACGGTCTGGAACGTGCTGATCCTGATCGGGTTCGGCCTGGTCGCGGTCGGCTTCCTCGCGCTGTTCATCGGCGCGCTCGTGAGCATCTTCCGATCCGAGACCGACAGCGCGACGAAGGCCGTGTGGGCGCTGATCGCGCTGATGGCGCCGGTGCTCGGCTGCCTCCTGTGGTTCGTGTTCGGGCGCTCCAGCGCACGGCCGACCCCGCAGCAGCCGGTCGAGCAGGACACCGCCGCCGCGTGACCGGACGGAGAAGAGATCAGCGCGCCTGCGGTCGTTCCGCCGGCGCGCTGAGTGCTCGAGAGTCCACGATGTCGGTGCCCGCGAGCCTGCCGGTGAGGCCCCGGTGGTGGTGGCTGCGCGGCACCGACAGCGCGTGCACCGCGAACCAGGCCACCGCGAACCCGGTGCCCGCCGGCGGCCACACCACGTTGATCAGGCCTTCCACCAGGGCGAACCCGCCCAATCCCGCGAACCAGCGCAGCAGGACGTTCCGCATCCCGGGACGCGCCCCGTCCTGGACGCTGCGCAGCAGCACCGCGTGCTGGCCGAGCGTGCTGCCGCGGCCGGCGACGGTGCCGATCAGCAGCAGCACGGCGGGCGCGAACCACAGCGCGGCCGACTCGAGCCACACCTGCGCCGCCGGGTCGAGGCGCACCCCGCCGATCCGCAGCAGCAGGTCCGTGCCACGGGCCAGCGCCACGCCCAGCCACCACAGCAGCAGCACGTCGCAGCCCATCCCGAGCAGCCTGCGGTAGGTCCTGACCGGCCGCGGCGAACCCGCCTCGGTACCGCTGTGCTGACCGGGAACGAGCCGCAGCACCCGCGCGAGCAGCGCACCGACGAGCGCCCCCGAGGTGTTCGCGATCAGGTCGTCCACGTCGAACAGCCGGTACGGGCACGGGTACAGGAACCAGATCCCGGTGATCTGGGTGAGCTCCACCGCCAGCGACACCATGAACCCGGCGAGCACGGTCCCGCCGAAGCCCTCGCGCAGCAGGTGCCGCACGAACATGCCCAACGGCACGAACAGCAGGATGTTGAACCCGAACTGCTGCACCGAGGAGTCCGCGAGCAGCCCGGTCGGTTCCGCCCAGTAGCCCGGTCGTCGCAGCCCGTCGAACCCGGCGAACGGCCGCCACTGCGGCCGCAGCTCCCCGAACACGTCGCAGAATCCGGGTCCCACCGGCGGCAGCGGCACCAGCACGTAGGCGACCAGGCCCAGGGCGTAGAGCACGGCGGCCAGGAACAGCAGCAGCGTGCCGGGGCGCAGCTCACCGCGCCTGCGGTGCTCCCTGGCCACGTAGGGCACGAACAGCAGCACCGCCAAGGCCACGGCCACCACCGCAGCCGCCACCGCGGGCAGTACCCGGATGTTCACCAGGGGTCCTTTCCGGGTGGCCTGCGCAGTGGGTCGCTCAGCGGAACCTCAGCGGCTTGCTCGCTGCGGGATCAGTCGTCCGATCCACCGCGAAAGCGTTGTCCTCGCGAGGAAGCCGCTGAGAACCCGCCGGTGGTCTTGTGCTCAAGCCGGTCACTGCTCATCGGCTTCGCCGCTGACAGGACAACGACCCGAAGAGCGTTGAGCCGGTCCGTCAGTGCTCGTAGGTGGTGGACAGGACCGCGCGGGCCAGGGTGTGGTTCAGTGCCGTGAAGTTGACGACGGCGGGAGTGACCTGGTCGTTCACCCCGAGCTTCGGCACGTCCAGCGCGAGTACCGCGAACAGGTAGCGGTGCGGGCGGTCGCCGGGCGGCGGTGCGGCGCCGGCGTAGGCGCGCTCGCCCAGGTCGTTCGGGACCTGGAACGCGCCCGCGGGCACTCCGGAACCGGTGGCGGACCCGGCGTCGGTGGGCAGTTCGGCGACGTCGGCGGGCACGTCGACGAGCGTCCAGTGCCAGAACCCGCCGGGGATCGGGGCGTCGGGATCGAAGCAGGTGACGACGAAGCTCTGCGTCTCGGCGGGGAAGCCTTCCCAGCTCAGCTGCGGGGAGCGGTTGTCGCCGCCCGCGCCCATGCCGCTGTAGACGTGGGTGAGCGCGAGCTGCTCGTCGGCGGGGGCGTCCTTCGAGGTGAGCGTGAACGAGGGGACCTCGGGCAGCAGCGAGTACGGGTCCGGGTCGGTCGGACGTTGCAGGCTCATTCGGTCTCCTCCTCGACGGGCGCGGGTGCTGGACGATCATCGGCACCGCCCGGTCGCAGCCTAATGGGAGCCGCGCGCGCTCCTGCGCGGGCGCCGGTCCACGACGAGTGGTGCCGCACGGTCACACCGCTGATGCAACCCGTGCAAGTATTCACTTGATCGAGTTATTGTCGCTGCCCGTCCGGCTCGGGATCATGGTCCTTGTGCACACCGATCTTGGTGTCGGTGATCGTGTCACGGACGGGTTCGGACAATTTCGCTCGGGTGGCCTCATTGCGGGGATCACCGGTTCTGCGAGCGGCACTGCAAACGGCTCGATCCCCGAATGCGAGAATCGGTCCGCCGGATTCGAAACGGTCGCAAAACGACCCCGGGCCGGCGGTGCACGTGCCCAAAGTTCTGCCGACATCGATACCGGCGAGGTCCGGATTCACCGATGTCGGTTCGGGGGATGTCGATGCTGGGGGATAGCTCAGTCATGCCGGGAAATCGTCACACTTCGGTCCGTTCGCGTCAGGTGGCGGCCGAACTTCGACGTCATCGGGAACGCGCCGGGCTCAGCTGCACCGCGGCGGGTGCGCGGCTCGGCGTCTCGGGCAGCAAGATCAGCCGAATCGAGACCGGTGTCAGCGGAGTGCAGCTCGACGACGTCACAGCCTTGCTGCGGCTCTACGAAGTGGGCGAACGGGAACGTGCCGCCCTCGCGGAGCTGGCGCGCAACGCCGGCCGATCCGCCTGGTGGCAGCGACCGGCCGCCGCTCCGGCGCGCTGGCGGGACTTCCTCGACTACGAGGGCAAAGCGGTCCGGATGCACAGTTTCGAACCGTTGCTGATCCCCGGTCTGCTGCAGACCGCCGAATACGCGCGGGCCATCATCTCGGGCATGGAACCGGGGCGTTCCGAAGAGGAACTGGACGATCTGATCGCGACCCGGATGGCGCGGCAGATCATTCTGAGCCGATCTCGCGCGCCGCTGTTTCACGCGGTGCTGGAGGAATCGGCGCTGCGCCGCCCGATCGGCGGCCCGGGAGTGATGAAGCGCCAGCTGTTGCATCTGCTGGTGATGATGGAGTCCGATCACGTCTGCCTGCGGGTGGTGCCGCGTTCGGTCGGCGCCTATCCCGGATTGCAGGGGGCATTTCTGCTTTTGGAATATGACGGAGAGCCGGACATCGTCTACGTCGAGAACCACCACGCTTCCACTTTTCTGGATTCCGACCGGACGGTGAGTTCGTATCGGGGCGTGCTGCGCGACATCGTGCACGCCGCCCTCGCCCCCGACGCCGCCGCCGACCTCATCCGCGAAGTCCTCAGCGAGTACTGAGCGGCACCGGCCGGAAACCCGCTGAGACCGGCTGGTGCTTTCAGGTGGACGTGGTGCGATCCCGGCCGGTCGATGCGCGGCGGCTGCCAGGGTTCCAAGGTCAACTCGGCGGGCCACCGCCGGCGCGGACCGGAAGAACACCGGGTGATCAGATGCAACGACCGGCGAACGAGTTCGTGGTGCTCAGCGACGAACCGGTCGAGATCGACGCCCAGGACCTGCTCGGCGTCTCCGAGGTCGCGGCCTCCCTCGTCTCGCTGATCACCGGTTCGCGCGCCTCCGCCCCGTTCACCGTGGCCATCGACGCGGGCTGGGGCATGGGCAAGAGCAGCCTGATGCGACTGATGCAGGCCCGGCTGACCGCCGAGGACGTCCCCGCGGTCTGGTTCAACGCCTGGACTTCCGGGCCGGACGCGCTCGAAGTGCTCATCAAATCGGTGCTGCTGCGCTTCGACCGCAACGTCGTGCGCCGCGCCCACCACCGGCTGTTGCGGCGGCGCCGCGTCGTGCTCTTCGGCCGCCTGCTGCTGGCGGTGAGCCTGAGCCTGTTCGGGTTGCGGCGGCTGGTGGACGAGATCTGGGCGCACCTGTCGGCGGACGCCAAGGGCCGCGACGAGATCCGCGACGTCGTGCGGGAGATGGCGCAGGAGTGGGTGTCGCGGGGAGGCACCGGTGGTCGGCAGCTCGTGGTGTTCATCGACGACCTGGACCGGTGCTCCGCAGAGGTCGTGCTGACCGTGTGCGAAGCGATCAAGCTCTACCTGGACGTGCCCGGACTGGTGTTCGTGATCGGCTGCGATCAGGCCGCGCTGGGCCGGAACCTGCGCGACGGCGACGGCACCAGCGCTCGCGCCGTCGAGTACCTGGAGAAGATCGTGCAGGTCAACTACCAGGTCGCGGTGCCCAGCGGGGACCGCTCGCGGCGGCTCGTCGAGGGATACCTGCGCAGCACGGGCGCCTCGGAGCTGCTCGGCGAGCAGCTCACGAACCTGTTGGTGTTGCGCGCCAAACGCAATCCGCGGCGGATCAAGCGCCTGCTCAACAGCTTCGTGCTGCAGTACCACCTGGATGCGAGGTGGCAGGAGTTCGGCGCCAACGTGCTGTTGCGGATCGTCCTGCTCCAGCACTTCTACCCGGAGTTCCACCACCTGCTCGCGTGGCCGGACGGGCGAGATCCGGTGCCGGAGTTCCAGGGTTACGTGGAGATCCGCGAACAAGTGCGCCGCGGCGAAGTGCTCGCCGGGCACGAGTTGTTCATCTCGCTCGGGGTGAACCCGCCCGCGCCGGAGGAGGAAGGTCCGGCGGTGGTGGAACGGCTGGAGCAGGAGCTGCCGGTGTGGTACCCGCCGCTCGCCGCCGATCACGAGTTCGTGTCGCTGATCCGGGATCTCGGCGACGACGAGGGGTACGTCAAGTGGCGCAGTCGCGCGGAGTGGGAATCCGGCATCCTCCCGGGGGCTCCCGCCGACCGGAACATCAATTTCGGTTCGCCGGATACGACGATCCAGGTAGGCGTGATCAAAGGGGGCATCTTCCTTGATGGGGAGACGCCCTCCAGCGAGTCCCTCGACGGGCTGCGAGTGCTGTGGGTGGACGACGAGGTCGCGGAACCCGTTGCCGAAACCGCATTGCACGCCGAGCGGCTCGCGTCCCGTGGTGCCGTCGTGGAGGTCGCCGCCGATCTGCCCGCGGTCCGGGCGGCGCTGCGGAAGTTCCAACCGGACGTGATCATCTCGGACATCGCCCGCGCGGAGGCGGAATACGCGGGAATCGACGACGTGCAGGCGTTGCGGCACTCGGGCGACTACTACGGTCCGGTGATCTT
Organism: Saccharopolyspora gloriosae; assembly: GCF_022828475.1. Classification (GTDB taxonomy): domain Bacteria; phylum Actinomycetota; class Actinomycetes; order Mycobacteriales; family Pseudonocardiaceae; genus Saccharopolyspora_C; species Saccharopolyspora_C gloriosae_A. The sequence continues at coordinate 1,388,899 of NZ_CP059557.1, forward strand.
CTACGCCGCGCGGGTGACTCCGAACCGGCTGCGGCGGGCGAAGGAACTCGGAGCGGAAGGAGTCACCAACGATTCGAGCGAACTCTTCGAGTGGGTCGAGGCCGTCGCCCGCAGGCAGCGAAAAGATCATCGATGAGCATGTCCGAACTGTCCGAAGTGGACTGACCGGGCTGCTCTGCGCGAGGGGTTTTCTCCCGATATATCACCTGATCAGGTAACAACGATCGGCCGTTGTGGACGATCACCGCGCTGTGATCGGCTCTCTCCGCGACACTGTCACGAGCCGGAGGCGGGCCGGTCGTCCCGACCGCGCCGCAGGGGCTCCGGGGGATGGAGAGCGGGATGACACACACTCTGCGCAGGCGAACCCGGTGGTGGTCGGTGTCGGGAGCGTTCGCTGCGGCGGCACTGGCCTCCGTCGCGATCACCGCCCCGGCCGTGGCGGGCGCCGCCGCGCCCGAACCGACGTCCGGCGCCCCGACCACCAAGATCGTCGGCGGGGAGGCCGCGAGCACTGCCGAATACCCGTGGGTCGTCTACCTCACCGACCCCGGAGGCAACCAGTTCTGCGGCGGCACGATCGCCGCGGCCGACAAGGTCGTCACCGCGGCGCACTGCGTCGCCGGCGCAGCGCCGCAGCTCACCGTCGTCGCCGGTCGCGACGACAAGAGCAGCACCGACGGCACCGAAGCCGAGGTTCGCGACGTGTGGGTGCACCCGCAATTCCAGAACGCCAGCACCGGCTCCGACATCGCGGTGCTCACGTTGGACCGGGAGCTGACGCAGACCCCGCTGCCACTGGCGAGCCGGCAGGACGCCGGGCTCTACGAACCGGGCGCGGCGACCACGGTGCTCGGCTGGGGAACCACCACCGAAGGCGGCTCCCCGTCGCGCACCCTCCGCCAAGCGCACCCGCCGATCAGCAGCGACCAGGACTGCTCCAACGCCTACGGCGGGCAGTTCGACCCGGCCGCCATGGTGTGCGCGGGGTTGCCGGAAGGCGGTGAGGACAGCTGCCAGGGCGACTCCGGCGGACCGCTCGTCGCCGACGGGCGCCTGATCGGCATCGTCTCCTGGGGCAACGGCTGCGCCCGGCCGGGGACACCGGGCGTGTACACCCGCGTGAGCACGTATCACGACGAAGTGCAGGCCCAGCTGGGCTGAACGCGGGTCGATCGGGGAGGTGAGGCCGGGGCGCACGCCGGGTGCCCCGGCCTCACTGCGTCCGGCCTCGGAGTCGTCGCGCCGGATCGTTCGGGCGGCGGTCAGCCGGCCACGAGGCCCACGGAAATGGTGAGGAAGGCCGCGGCGCTGACCATGTCCAGGGAACGGGCGATCTTCGGTCGCCGGAGGCGGTCGGCGATCCGGGCCGCGGCGAGGACGATGGTGACCTCCCAGATCGCGGCCAGTACCAGGAACACCGTGCCCAGCAAGATCAGTTGCAGGGTGGGGGCCGCCGCGGAACCCACGAACTGGGGCAGGAAGGCCAGGCTGAACAGCAGCATCTTCGGGTTCGTGAGGTTGCTCAGCAGGCCCTGCAAGTACGGGCGGTCGGTGGTGCTGCCGGATTCCAGGCCGTCGCCGGTTTCCTTGCGGGTCAGCCACAGGCCTCGCACGATCATGACCGCCAGGTAGATCAGGTACGCGGCTCCGGCCCACTTCAAGGTGGCCAGCACCGCGGGATTGTTCGTGATCAGCGTGCCGAGGCCGCAGATCACCAGTGTCACCTGCAGGATGCTCGCCGTGTGGATGCCCGCGAGGGCGCGCAGGCCGGCGCCGATGCCCTGCCGCAGAGAAGTCCGCAGCAGCAGGAACGCGTCCACTCCGGGCGTCAGCACCACCACTGCACTGGCCAGCATGAACGCAGGCAGGGTCGTGAAGTCCAGCAGCATGACGTGTTCGCTCCTTGATCGAGTCGTCGCGCAGGTCGTGCGCGCACGAAGGCGGCCGGTGGGCTGGTGGACCCACCGGTCGAGGTTCACCGGATCGGGGGTGATCTCGGGTCCGCGGCGTCGCGGACTCCGGTGATCATGGGCGGGGATACGGGACGAACGGCGATCGGCCGCGCTAGTGCGCCGTAGTTTTTCCCGCCAACAACAATCTTAACGAAAAATTCTCGATGTCCCATGTGAGCTCGCCCTCGTGATCTCCCGGTGACCGGGCGGCTACCGTGTGCCGCCGAGTGCGCTGATCACCAGCGGAACGAGTCTTGGAGGTCGTCGTGTCCGACTGCTCCCGCTCCAGGCGGCGTTCGCTCGCCCGGCTCGCCGCAGGCGGATCGGCGATGGCCGCGGCGATGGCCGCGCTGGGCGCCCCGGCGGGTGCGGATCCCGCGCAGGAACGGGTGCTCGGCGGCGCGGAGGAGAACGCCGCTCCCTGGGCCGTGGCGCTGACCGACGAGTCCGGGAACCAGTTCTGCGGCGGCGCCCTCGTCACTCCGATCAAGGTCGTCACCGCCGCGCACTGCGTCGACCGGCGCGACCCGGGACGGCTGCGCGCGATCATCGGCCACGCCGACCTGCGCGAGTCCGGCGGAACCGCCGGCTCGGTCGGGGACGTGTGGGTGCATCCGGAGTTCCGAGAGGTCACCGCGGGCCACGACGTGGCGGTGCTGACCTTGACCGCTCCCGCGTCGCAGCAACCGCTGCCGATGGCGGAACCCGGCGACACCGCGCTCTACCGGCCGGGAACTCCCGCTCGGGTCTACGGCTGGGGACGCACCACCGAAACCGGATCGTCCTCGGACGTGCTCCGCTCCGCCGAGGTGCCGATCAGTTCGGACGCGGACTGCCGGGCCGCTTATCCGGAGTACGAACCGGGAACGCGGGTGTGCGCGGGAGTGCCGGAAGGCGGCCGGGACGCGTGCGCCGGGGATTCCGGCGGGCCGCTCGTCGCCGCCGGCAGGCTCATCGGCGTGGTGTCCTACGGCACCGGCTGCGGACGTCCCGGCACGCCAGGCGTTTACACCCGGATCGCGACGGTCGCGGAGGACGTCGCGGCCCGGTTCTGAGAGCGACCGCGCGGTCTTCTCGGTGAGTGGGACGCCCGGCGGACGGAGGAGCGCGCGCAGGCCGGAGCTGGTTGATCTGGAATGTCCGTTTCAGCTCCGGTGCGGCGCGTTCGTGAGCAGCACTTCCCGGTTTCGGCGGCCGTTCGGACCAGGCGGCGCCATGTACGCCACCGACGTGGTGTTCGCTACTCCCATTGCAGGTGACCGCAGGTGTCGTAGCCGGAATGTGATATCCCGTGAGGTGTGACCCTGCAACCGCTCGCCACCGCAGTCCACCGCGCCTACACGGCCGACCTCGACGCCGAGGACTTCTACCGCATGCTCCGCCTGCGCGTGGACGTGTTCGTGGTCGAGCAGAGCTGCCCGTACCCGGAGCTCGACGGCCGGGACCTGGAGAACAGCACCAGGCACTTCTGGATCGACTCCGCCGACGGATATGTGCTCGGCTACCTGCGGCTGCTCGAAGACCCCGACGGCACCTTCCGCATCGGCCGCGTCGCCACCGCCAAAGAGGCCAGGGGGCTCGGCCTCGGGCGCAAGCTGATGCGCGCCGCGCTCGCCGAGATCCAGCGCGCCCCGGCGGCGCTGTCGGCGCAGACCTACGCGCTGGAGTTCTACCGCGGTTTCGGGTTCGAACCCTCGGGTGAGGAGTATCTCGAAGACGGCATCCCGCACGTCGACATGCACCGATACCCCGGTTCGCTGCGCTGAGCCGACCGGGACGGTTCCTCGGCCGTCCGTGATCTGCGACGATGCTCGCTGGTCCCAGCCAAGGCAGGTCAGGAAGCCGGTGTGAGTCCGGCACGGTCGGCGCCACTGTGACCGGGGAGCGAATCTCCCTCGCGAGCCACCGGGCGCGTCAGCGAACGCTGCTGCCTGGGAAGGCCGGGGTTCCGCGTTGATCCGGGAGTCAGGACACTGCCTCGCCTTGGCGCAGCCGACATCGGGGCGTCCGACACCCGAGGAAGGAACACCTGGCATGACTGCTCCCGCGAGCCCGCGTTTCCCGTTCACCGCTGTGGTCGGGCACGACGATCTGCGGCTGGCGCTGCTGCTGAACGCGGTGCACCCGCGCATCGGCGGGGTGCTGGTGCGCGGCGAGAAGGGCACCGCGAAGTCGACGGTGGTGCGCGCCTTGGCGTCGCTGCTGCCCGCGCTGGACGTCGTGCCCGGCTGCCGCTTCGGCTGCGCCCCGCAGCGCCCCGACCCGCAGTGCCCGGACGGCCCGCACGCCGAGGTCTCCGGTGTGCAGCGGCCCGCGGAACTGGTGGAGCTGCCGGTGGGCGCCACCGAGGACCGGCTGGTCGGCTCCCTCGACCTGGAACGAGCGCTGACCGAAGGCGTCAGCGCCTACCAGCCCGGTCTGCTGGCGGCGGCGCACCGCGGCGTGCTCTACGTCGACGAGGTCAACCTGCTGCACGATCACCTGGTGGACCTGCTGCTGGACGCGGCGGCGATGGGCCGCGCGCACGTGGAGCGCGAAGGCGTGTCGGTGACGCACGCGGCTTCGTTCCTGCTGGTGGGCACCATGAATCCGGAGGAGGGCGAGCTGCGTCCGCAGCTGCTCGACCGGTTCGGGCTGACCGTGCAGGTCGCGGCGTCCCGAGACGTGACCACGCGCACCGAGGTGGTGCGCAGGCGGCTCGCGTTCGAAGCGGACCCGGCGGGCTTCGCCGCGCAGTGGGCCGACGAGGACGCCGACCTGGCGCGGCGGATCACCGAGGCGCGGTCCCGGGTGGAGTCGGTGCGGCTGCCCGACGCGGAGCTGCGGCGGATCTCCGCGCTGTGCGCGTCGTTCGACGTGGACGGCATGCGCGCCGACCTGGTGCTGGCGCGCGCCGCCGTGGCGCACGCCGCATGGCGCGGTGCCGACGCCGTGGCGGAGTCCGATGTGGAGGCCGCGGCCCGGCTGGCGCTGCCGCACCGGCGGCGCCGCGACCCGTTCGACGAGCCCGGTGTCGAAGAGGACCAGCTGCAGCAGGCGCTCAACGACGCCGCCCAGCACGCCGAGGAGCAGCCGGGCGACGACTCCCCGGACTCCCAGCAGGACGATGGCGGGGAGGAACCGCCGGAAGGCCCCGACGACGGACCGGGCGGTCCGGGTGGTGGCGCTCCCGACGGCGGACCGGATGACGGTCCGGACGGCCCGGGCGGCGGGGAGGCGCAGACTCCGCCGGAAACGCCCGCGCCGAACGGGAACGGCGGCTCCCGGCAGGACGACGGCAACGGTCAGGCGCCCGCGAACAAGCCGCCTGCCGCGCCCGCCCCGGCGTTCCGGGCGCGGCTGCTGGAAGTCCCCGGCGTCGGCGAAGGCGCCCCCGGGCGGCGATCCCGAGCCCGCTCCCGCAGCGGCCAGGCCGTTCGTTCCTCCACAGTGGACGGACATGGCGTGCACCTGCCGTCCACGCTGATCGCCGCGGCCCCGCACCAGCGGGCACGCGGGCGCAGCGGACCCGGCCTCGTCCTGCATCGCGGGGACGTGCGGAAGTCGGTGCGCGAGGGCCGCGAAGGCAACCTCGTGCTGTTCGCCGTCGACGCCTCCGGTTCGATGGCCGCCCGCGAGCGCATGTCCGCCGTCAGCGGCGCCGTGCTCTCCCTGCTGCGCGACGCCTACCAGCGCCGCGACAAGGTCGGCGTGGTGACCTTCCGCGGCGAGGACGCCGAGCTGGCGCTGCCGCCCACGTCGTCGGTGGAGATCGCCGCCACCCGGATGCGGGACCTGCGCACCGGCGGCCGCACGCCACTGGCGACCGGGCTGCTCAAGGTCCGGCAGGTCGTCACCACCGAACGCACCCGCGACCCGCGCAGGCGGCCGCTGCTGGTCCTGCTCACCGACGGCAAGGCCACGGTTCCCGCCGGTGACGCCGGAACCGGGCGGGCCAGGGCGCAACAGGCGGTGCGGGATTCGATGCGAGCGGCGGGGCTGCTCGCCGGGCTCGGTGTGGCGTCCGTGGTCGTCGACTGCGAGCAGGGCATGGTGCGCCTCGGCCTCGCCGCCCAGGTCGCCACCGCACTCGGCGGAGCCTGCCTGCGGTTGGAGGAGCTCTCCGCCGACGCCGTCGCCGGAGTGGTCCGCGCGGCCCGCGACACCGCCGCCCGCGCCGCTTGATTCCGATTCGGTTACGACTCCGGCCAGGCGGAGTAGGAATATCCCGACGTACTTGGTAAGGTGTGCAACGTCCACCTGACCCCCAGGGGTGGACCACGAAGTGCCCTCGCGCTCCCGATGACCCCCAGGTCGGTCGAGCGCGGGGGCACTTTTTTGTGTCCGGCACCGGTGCTTCGCGACCGCCTCCATCGCGGTGCACCGATCGGTGATCCGGTCCGGTCCGTCTCGAGACGATCGCCGGTAGGAGATCCCGGTTCGTCCGGCCGGGACCGGCTCGGCGCCACCCGGCCGGAAAACGTTCTCACCGCCTGGCCGATCAATGCGTGAAATCGTCTCCCGGAATGGTGCTGCTCTGTTCGTGTCGGGCGGACGACTCGACCGAGTGGAGGTCGCGCTCCTCGCTGATTTTCCGTTCACAGCAAGGAATCGCGCTGTTACCGTCCGAAGCGCGCGGAGCACGGCAGGCCCACATTCGCCCGCGCGGTCACCTTCGCATCGTCGACGTCGTTGTCGGCTCGCATTCGCGCATCCGCACCCGAGAGGGGGGTCAGTGTCCCGACGTGCTGTGGCGGACGTCGCCGAGGTCGGCAGGCTCCGATTCGAGAGTATGGCGAGGAGCGCGGGCGGTCACTCGGCTGCCCGGGGCATCGCGGTGACACTTTGGCGTCGGAGCGGAACGGCATTTTTTCGGAAGGCATTCAGAAGTTTCGTTCGCGGAGTCGTTCCGCGCTTCCGGCCGACCGCTGTCGAATTCGCGCCGCGCCTCGCCAGGATCGGCGAACCGGCCCGGCGAGCCCTTCCGGGCGGGATGAGCTCCGATACAGGTGCTTCGAGCGGCGTTGCGGGTGACCTAGGGTCGGGTCATGCCTCAGGGAAAGCCGAACTCCGTTCCGCAAGACGGGTTGACCACGCGGCAGCGGCGCAACCGTCCGTTGCTGATCGTGCACACCGGAGAGATGAAGGGGAAGTCCACCAGCGCGTTCGGGCTCGCCCTGCGCGGCTGGAACCAGGGCTGGTCCATCGGCGTGTTCCAGTTCGTGAAGTCGGCGAAGTGGAAGGTCGGCGAGGAGTCCGCGTTCCGCGCCCTCGGCAGGCTGCACGACGAGACCGGTGAAGGCGGCGCCGTCGAGTGGCACAAGATGGGCGAAGGCTGGTCCTGGGCGCGCAAGCAGGGCTCCGAGGAGGACCACGCGGCCGCCGCGCTGGAGGGTTGGCGGGAGATCGCCCGCCGGATCGCCGACGAGCGGCACGGCATGTACGTGCTCGACGAATTCACCTACCCGCTGCACTGGGGCTGGATCGACGTCGCCGAAGTCGTCGAGACGCTGCGCGACCGCCCCGGCCACCAGCACGTGGTGATCACCGGGCGGAACGCGCCGCAGGAGCTGCTCGACGCCGCCGACCTGGTGCTGGAGACCACGAAGGTGAAGCACCCGATGGACGCCGGCCAGAAGGGCCAGAAGGGCATCGAGTGGTGAGCCCGCGCGTCGTCATCGCCGCGCCCGGTTCCGGGCAGGGCAAGACGACGGTGGCGACCGGGCTGCTGGGCGCGCTGCGCCGCCGGTCGCTGCGGGTGGCGCCGTTCAAGGTCGGCCCGGACTACATCGACCCCGGCTACCACCACGTCGCCTCCGGGCTGCCCGGGCGGAACCTGGACCCGGTGCTGGTGGGGGAGGAGCGGATCGCGCCGCTGTTCCGGCACGGCAGCGCGGGCGCCGATCTGTCCGTCGCCGAAGGCGTGATGGGTCTGTTCGACGGCAAGATCGACGGCACGGGGCCGGGCGACGAACCCGCGTTCGGCTCCACCGCGCACGTCGCGGGCCTGCTGCACGCCCCGGTGGTGCTGGTCGTCGACGCGCAAGGGCAGTCGCAGAGCATCGCCGCGCTGCTGCACGGTTTCCGCAGCTTCCAGCCGGGGGTGCGGCTGGCCGGGGTGATCCTCAACCGGGTCGGGTCGGTCCGCCACGAGCAGGTGCTGCGGGACGCGTCGGACTCGGTGGGGCTGCCGGTGCTCGGTGCGCTGGGCCGCACCGGCGGGCTGAGCGTGCCCTCCCGGCACCTCGGGCTGGTCACCGCGACCGAGCACGGCGGTGCCGCCACCGACGCGGTCGAGGCGATGTCGGACGCCGTCGAGACCGGTGTGGACCTGGACGCGGTGGTGGCGCTGGCGCGCAGCGCTCCGGCGCTCGACGGCCCGGCCTGGGACGCGGCGGCCGAGGTGACGCCGGTTCCGGATCGCCCGGTGATCGCCGTGGCCGGTGGCCCCGCGTTCACCTTCGCCTACACCGAACACGTGGAGCTGCTGAGGGCCGCCGGTGCGGAGGTGGCCGTGCTCGATCCGCTGCGCGACGAGGCGCTGCCGGCCGGCACGCGCGGGCTCGTGCTGCCCGGCGGGTTCCCGGAACAGCACGCCGCCGCGCTGTCGGAGAACACGGCGCTGCGCGCGGAGATCACCCGGTTCGCCGCGACGGGCGCCCCGATCCACGCCGAGTGCGGCGGGCTGCTGTACCTCGCGGAGGAACTCGACGGGCACCCGCTGTGCGGGGTGATCCCGGCGCGGGCCGAGATGTCGCCGCGGCTGACGCTGGGCTACCGCGATGCGGTCGCCGCGACCGACTCGGTGCTGGGCGTGCGCGGTTCCCGGTTCACCGGGCACGAATTCCACCGCACCCGGCTCGATCCGGGGCACGGCGCGGATCCCGCGTGGTTCTGGCGCGCGGAGTCGGCGGTCGCGGAAGGTTTCGTGCGCGGCGGCCTGCACGCCTCCTACCTGCACACCCATCCTGCCGGGGCGCCGGAGGGGGTGTCGCGCTTCGTGACCGCCTGCTCGCGCGCGGTGACCGGCGGTGCGGGTACGGCCGTGTGAGCGCGCCGCGATCAACAGGTACGGTCGTCACCTACGCGGCCACGGTGGGCGACGTGCTGCCCGGTGCCACCGGTCCGGCCACGCCTCGCCTCCCTGGCCATCGGGCCGGTGTCCCTCCTCTCGGCGGTGTCCGATGTGGACGGTTCGGCGTGGACGGCCGTAGCGTTGATGCGGAACAGGAGAGCGAACAGTGAGTGGGCGGATCTCGTTCATCGGCGCCGGACCCGGCGCCGCGGACCTCATCACGGTCCGCGCCGCACGACGCATCGCCGAAGCCGACGTCGTGGTGTGGTCCGCCAGCGTCCTGGCGCCCGAGTGCGTTCGGGAGCACGCGAACGCGGACGCGGAACTGCTCGACTCCTCCCAGCTCACCCACGAGCAGGCGGTGGAGGTGTACCGCCGCGCCGAACGCGACAAGTTGCGAGTCGTGCGGTTGCACGCCGGTGACCCGGCGCTGTGGGGTTCGGTGCAGGAGCAGCACGACGCCTGCACGAAGATGGAACTGGACGTGGAGATCGTGCCCGGCGTCAACGGCTTCTCCGCCGCCGCGGCCGCCGTGGGCCGGGAGCTGACGGTGCCGGAGGAGGCGCAGTCGGTGCTGCTGACCCGGCTCGGCGGTGGCTCCGGGGCGAATCCCGACGCCGATCAGGTGCGGGACCTCGCCCGGCACGGCACGACGATGGCGGTGACGCTGCCCGCCTCCCGCGCCGCGCAACTCGTCGAGGAACTGCGCGCCGGTGGTTGCGCCGACGACGTGCCGGTGCTGGTCGCGTACAAGGTGAGCTGGCCGGACGAGGTGCTGTTGAGCACCACCATCGGCGAGCTGGAACACGCGGTGAAGCAGCGCAAGCTGTGGCGGTCCGCGCTGTTCCTCGTCGGCAAGGCGCTGGGCAGTAGCGGCAGAGGCCGGGGCGCGGGCGGGAGAACTCGGGGCGGACACGGTGAATCCGGTTATCGCCGGACGGATTCACCGGCGCGGCGCCGTGGCTACCGCTCCACGCGGCGCGACGGCGACGCGGCTCCGTCGCGCTCCGATCAGGAGGAAGTTCCGGGCGGCAGCGCGGTCTTCCAGGTCGGCACCGCCTCCAACGCGAGCACCGCACCCAGCGCGGGCGCCGGTGCGGCGTCGTGGCGCCGGGCGGAGCCGGTCGCGGCGGCGGAGCCGGCCGGAACCGACGCCGCGACCGGCGCGGACGGCAACGGCTCGGCCGTGCCGAACATCGCCTGGTGGGCGGTGCGGGAATGGCAGGAGGCGGCACGTGGTGCGGCTCGGGTGCAGGCGCGGCAACGCCGCACCGAGGACCCGGCGCAACCGGAGCTGTTCGGCGCGGCGGGCAAACCGGACGCGGCGGAGAACGAGCCTGCCGACACCCGGGACGCCTCGCAGCCCGCGACGGTCGAGGAAACCGTTGTGCCGCAAGCGGAACCGGCTCCGGAGCTGCCCGCCGACGCCGAGTTCGACGCCGACCCGCGACCCGAGCGCCCCGCTCGGGCGGCCTTATCGGTGGTGCGCGATGAGCCCGCCGACGACGGCTCCGGGGCCGAGCCGACGCAGGACGCTCCCGCCGCCGCGGCCGAGGAAACCCCCGCGGAGACCGCGAACTCGCGCACCTCCGCGGCGAGCACCACCGGCGGTACCCGGGCCACGGCCAAGACCCGCTCCCGGGCGAAGTCGCAAGGCAAAGCCCAGACGAAGGCCCAGACCAAGGCGTCGACCGCCAAATCCCGCACCACAGGGTCGAAATCGACGAAGAACAAGGGCGACGCGTCGAGCTGAACTCGCCGTGATCGGGTTCGCGGCGGCGTGATCGCCCGGCATGGCAAGGTGAGCTGGGCTCGCGATCCGCGAGCCGGCCGGTGAAGCGGCCTGGCAGGACGAGGTGGAAGACGTGACGGTCACGGTGATCGGGGTCGAGGGGGCGGAGTTGCCTGCGGGCGCCGCCGAAGTGTTGCGGTCGGCGCGGCTCGTGGTGGGTTCGCGCAGACAGCTGGACGCGCACGCCCCGCAGCAGGCCCGGTCGCTGGATCTGGCGCAGTGGGGCCAGGCGCTCGGCGCGCTGACCTCGCTGGCCGGTGAGGAGACCGGCGTCGTCCTCGTCGACGGCGACCCCGGATTCTTCGGTGTGCTGCGGGAATTGCGGGAGCGCGGCGTGCGCTGCGCCGTGACGCCCGCCGCTCCGAACGTGGCGCGGCTGATGGCTCGGCTGGGCAGGCCGTGGGACGAGGTTCCGGTCGCGGCGGCCAGCGAAGCGGCCCTGCCGCGGGTGCTGAACCTGTGCCGGGCGCGTCCGGCGGTGCTGGTGCTCGGCGGGGCGAACGCCGGTCCGGCGCAGCTCGCGTCCGGGCTAGCGGGCTGGCGGCGCACGCTGGTCGTCGGCGAGGACCTCGGCGGGGAAGCGGAGCAGATCAGCACGGTCACTCCCGAGGAGGCCGCACGGCGCACGTGGCGCGCGGACGCGGTGGTGCTGTGCGCGGAGGAACCGAAGGAGATCGGCGCCGGCGGCTGGCTCGCCGGTGGCGAGGTGCTGCCGCCCGCATCGGGCTGGGCGCTGTCCGAGGACGGGTTCTCCCACCGCGACGGCGACATCACTCCCGCCGAGGTGCGCGCGGTCGCGCTGGCGGAACTCGCCGCCCGGCCCGGGACGCTCGTCTGGGACGTGGGATCCGGTTCCGGTTCGGTCGCGGTGGAATGCGCGCGGCTGGGCGCCGCGACGATCGCGGTCGAGTCGGACCAGGCGCAGGTCGTGCGGCTGATCACCAATGCCGCCGGGCACGGCGTGGACGTGCGCGTGGAGGAGGGGGCCGCGCCGGAGTCGTTGCGGGCGCTGCCGAAACCGGACGCGGTGTTCGTCGGCGGAGGCGGCGGGGACGTCGTCGCCGCGTGCGCGCACGCGGGCGCGGCGCGGATCGTGGTGGAGCTGACGGAGCTGGAGCGGGTCGGCCCCACCCGGGAGGCGTTGCGCACCGCGGGCTACGAGGTGCGCGGAGTGCAGCTGGCGGCGAGCAGGCTCGTGGAGCTCGCCGATGGCGGTTCGAAACTGGAGCCCACGGCGCCGGTGGTGCTGGTGTCCGGGCGACGCGAGGCCGACTCGTGATCGGGCTGTTCCCGCGCTCCCCGCAGGAGCAGCGCACGGCGACCGAGCTCGCCGCCCGGTGGGGGCCGGACGCGATGCTCGTCGACGGCGGCCCGGGGCCTGCGCTGCGTCGGCTGTGGTCCTCGCTGGACGTGGTGGTGCTGTTCCTGCCGGTCGGCGCGGCGGTGCGGCTGATCGCGCCGCTGCTGCGCGACGAGCGCACCGATCCGGAGGTCGTGTGCGTCGACGAGCGGTTCGCCGTCACCGTCTCCGGTGGGGCGCAAGCCGTGGCGCCGCAGATCGCGGAGGTGCTGGGCCGAGTCCCGGTGCTCACCACGGGTGCGGCGGTGAGCCCGCTGGACGAGCTCGTCGATCACCTTTCGGCCACTGTGGACGGTGATCTCGCCGGGTGCGCGCAGTCGGTGGCCGACGAGGAGCACGTGCGGCTGGTCAACCCGCACGGGTTCCCGTTGCCCGCGATGCCGGAGAACGTCTCGGCGCACTGCGACGAGCCGGAGTGGACCGTCGTGGTGGACGACCGGCGGCCGGTGGGGGAGCTCGGCGAGCGCACGGTGCGGCTGATCCCGCCGACGCTGGTGGTGGGCGTGGGTTCGGTACGCGGCGTGTCCCGCACCGCGGTGACGGGGCTGATGTCCCGGCTCGACCGGGAGCACGGGCTCGATCCGCGGGCGATCCGCGCGTTCGCCACGGCGGAGGCGAAGGCCGACGAGCGCGGCATCCTGGACGCCGTGCAGGACCTGGGGTTCTGGCATTCCGCCGACGGGGAGGAATTGCCGCTGCGGCTGTACCCGGCGGCGGAGCTCGCCGAGGTCGCGGTGCCGAACCCGAGCGCGGAGGTGCTGCGGGAGACGGGCACGGCCAGCGTCGCCGAGGCCGCCGCGTTGCGTGCCGCAGGGGAGCTGGCCGTCGGCGAGTCGGGTGCAGCACCGGACTCCGGTGGCTCCGCGACGAGCGACCAGGACTCCTCCGAGGCGTGGAAACCGTTGGGGCACAACGACATCGTGGACGAACTCGCCGTCGAGCTGGTGGTGCCGAAGCTCGTCGCCGACGGAGTCACCGTCGCCGCCGCCCGCGTCCGCCCGCGTGGTCGGGTGACCGTCGTCGGCCTCGGACCCGGCCCCGCCGACCTGCGCGCGCCGCGCGCCGAGGCCGAACTCCGCCGCGCCGCCGCCGTCATCGGCAGCGCGCACGACCTCGGTCAGGTGCGGGACCTGCTGCATCCGGGCGCGCGGACGGAGGCCGTCGACTCCGCCGAAGCCGGCGCGCGGGCCGCCGCCGAACATGCTCGCGACGGGCATGTGGTGGCGCTCATCGGGACGGGCGACGCCGCACCCCAGCACGCGGCCGTGCGCGCCGAACCCGGTTGCCGTGGCCTGAACATCGTCGTCATCCCCGGGATCCCCGCTCCCTGACAGCGGGCCGGTGAATCGAGGGTGGGGCCAACTCCACCCCGGTTCGGTGGCCAGGACGACTGTGCGGGCGCATCGGATTCAGAACAATGACGTCCATGCGGGGCTGGAGGAGGCGCGGTGCGACCGCGCGACGAGGACTGGTGCTGTTCGGGCTCGCGTGGGCGGGGCCGGTGCTGTTCGCGGGGTGCGTCGTGGCGATCGTGCTGATCAGCGCCGGATTGTGCGCTCCGGGCGAACGGCTCCTGGACCGGTGTCGTGCGGCGCCGAACTCGGCACGCCGCCTCGCGGAGGAACAGGGGGTCGAGGCGGACATCGAGTACCTGCCGGTGCCTCCGGTCCCGCAACCCGACGCGGAAGGCTGGTACCGGTGGGACGACCACCTGTACCGGCGGCCGCTGCTGCCGCACTACCTCCAGCGCACGCTTCGGGTGTCCGCTGATCCGGCGACCACGCGGGACATGAACTGGATGCTGCTGAGCCCGTTCGTCGGAGCTCCGCTCGGGCTGCTGGCCGTGCTCATCGGCCGGCCCGCGCTGCGGCTGCACGCCCGGTGGACGGCGAGCCTGCTCGGCCCGCCGCGACCGCAGCGCGCCTGGTCGCGCACGATCCAGCAGGCGCTGCTCGACAGCTGGCGGCTGCTGGTGCTCGGACTCCTGTCCGTGCTGAACCTGCTCGGCGCGGCCGGCCTGGCCGGGACGTTCCTGCTGCTGCACGCCGTCGGGGCGCACCGGCTCTGGGAGCGGATCGCCGCCGGCGGCTCCGCGCTCGCTCGGCTCAACCGGACCGTGGCGGCGCGGTGGAGCGGCGTCGAAATACCCGAGCCGTACCGCCCGCAGCCGCCTCCGCCGGAGCCGACATCGGACGGCCTGTACCGCTGCGGCGGGCGGCTGACCGAGTCACCGGCTCCGGCGATCCGGCACGCCCGCTACGTGAACGTGCTGCGCGATCCGGCGACGTGGCGAGATCTGGCCTGGCTGGGCGCCGATCCGATCGTGACCGCGGTGCTGCTGGTGCCGCTGGTCGTGCTGACCCTCTGGGGCACGCAGAGCGTGTGGGCGCCGTTCTGGGTGTGGGTCCTCGAAACGCTCACCGAGGTGGACGTGCCGGATTCGCCGTGGCAGGACTGGTTCGCCGCGCACCGGATCACCACGGCGGCGCTCGGCGTGGCGGCCATCGCGGCGGTCCTGGCGCTGGCGCCGCCGGCGATGCGGTTGCACGGGTGGTGGGCGCGGTCGCTGCTGGCGCCGACGCGGCGGGCCGAGCTGGCGCGGCGGGTGCGGCGGCTCACCGAGACCCGGGCCGACGCCGTCGACGCCGAAGCGCGGGAGCTGGACCGCATCGAACGCGACCTGCACGACGGGCCGCAGGCTCGGCTGGTGGCGCTCGGCTTGAAGCTCGGCGCGATCCGCGTGCTGCTCGACCGGGAACCGGGGCGGGCGCGGGACATGCTCGACGAGACCGGGGACGACTCCCGCCGGGTGCTCGACGAACTCCGCGCCCTGGTGCGCGGAATCCGGCCGCCGGTGCTGGTGGAACGCGGCCTCGCCGACGCGGTCCGGTCGCTGGCGCTCGACGTCGAGCTGCCGGTGGAGATCACCGGGACGGTGCCGGGAAGATGCCCCATGGCGGTGGAATCGGCCGCGTACTTCGCCGTCAGCGAGCTGCTGGGCAACGTGCTCAAGCACGCCGAGGCGCGGGCCGTGCGCATCGAACTGGGGCATTCGGCGGGGGTGCTGCGGATTTCGGTCACCGACGACGGGTGCGGCGGCGCCGATGACGGCGGCGGCACCGGGCTGCGCGGAATTCGCCGCAGGCTCGGCACTTTTGATGGCACCCTCGAGCTCAGCAGCCCAGCGGGCGGCCCGACCCGCGCCACGATGGAGATCCCATGCGCGTTGTCCTCGCCGAAGACCTCTTCCTCCTCCGAGACGGCCTGACGACCCTGCTGACCGCGCACGGATTCGAGGTCGTCGCCGCCGTCTCCAGCGGACCGGAGTTGTCGCACGCGCTCGCGGCGCACCGGCCGGATGTGGCGGTGGTCGACGTGCGGCTGCCGCCGACCTGCACCGATGAGGGCCTGCAGGCGGCGTTGCGCGCACGCGCGGAGCGGCCCGGGCTGCCGGTGCTCGTGCTGTCGCAGCACGTGGAGCAGCTCTACGCGCGGGAACTGCTCAGCGACGGGGCCGGTGCCGTCGGCTACCTGCTGAAGGATCGGGTGTTCGACGCCGAGCAGTTCGTCGACGCGGTGCGCAACGTCGCCGCCGGGGGCACCGCGATGGACCCCGAGGTGATCTCGAAATTGCTGGCTCGCCGCGCCGAGGACGCACCGGTGCGGCGGCTCAGCGCGCGAGAACACGACGTGCTGGAGCTGATGGCGCAGGGCCGCTCCAACTCGGCCATCGCGAGTCAGCTGCACATCGGCGAAAGCTCGGTCGGCAAGCACACCGCGAACATCTTCACGAAGCTCGACCTCGGCCCGTCCGAAGACGATCACCGACGGGTCCGCGCCGTCCTCGCCTACCTCGACTCCGTGAGCTGATGTGTCGCCCGGACCGACTTCGACCACGCGCAGGTACCGACGCGAGGGCTAGCTACGTCACCTCGCACTAATGACCCCGCCAGGCACCGGGACATCCATTCGATCAGCTCTGACCCCACCCCTGGCGAGATCCGCGACTGGCCGCAGCCGCCCCTCAGAGGTCACGGAGTGTGCAACTTCGCGAAAACCTGCGGGCAGGGCACGAAGTCGTCCACAGGTGCTGCGTCGGACGTCCGGGAGGAGTCACGCCATGAGGTGCACTCGGCGGTGCTGGCGTTCGCCGATGTCGCCCGCCGCGGTGTCGAGCAGTTTGTGGCCCAGTTCGAACAGCGCTCTGGCGAGCGCGATCTCATCCCCGATCTGCGGGACGTCCGGGTCGTCCGGGTGCCGCCGCGCGGTGCCGTGCCCGTGCAGCGCCCGCCCGTCGCCGGTCACCATCCCGACGTCCGCGGTGGTCTTCGCCCCCGCCTCGATGACCTGCATGTCCAATGTGAGCGTCCGGTTCGCGTGCATGGCCGCCTCCCTGGTTCGCCTGCCCCCAGGATGCGCCGCCGTCCATCGTGCGGCAAAGCGGATCCGGCCGGTGACCGGACCGCTGCCCAGGGCGATTTCGCAGGTGAGAGAGGTCACCGGAGGTTTGACCTTCGTTCGCGGGCGGGTCACGATACTGCGGCTGACGTGTCCCGCGCCCGCACTCGGTCGCCGTTGGGCCGGTCGGCTCCCGGGACGGTCGCCAGAGATGTCCGCCGCACGCGTGGGAGATCACTTCCAGGCCTGACCTCGGCGGCATTCATGGCAGGATGGGCCGGCGCTGCGCTCCGATGGCGGCGCGCCGTCCGCGCCGGCGGATCGGATCCCGCGGGACCCTCTTCGGGTGGCGGCCCAGGCACGCGGTGAGCGTGCACCCAGGCCACGGCAACGACGCCGCGGCGACACCTCGATACGAACGACGGACGGCATGACCACGCACTCTTCTCCGCAGAACTCGCCCGGTGAACACCACTACTTCGCCGGACTCGACCTCACCGGGAAGCGGGTGGTCGTCGTCGGTGCGGGCAGCGTCGCGCAGCGGCGAGTGCCCCGGCTGATCAACGCCGGAGCGCACGTGGAGGTCGTGTCGCCCGAAGCCACTCCGGCGGTCGAGGCGATGGCGGAGGCCGGGGAGCTCACCTGGCACCGCCGCCCGTACGCCGAGGGCGACCTCGACGGCGCCTGGTACGCGGTGGCGTGCGCGACGGGCAGTGCGGTCAACGCGGCCGTCGCAGCGGAGGCGGAGCGCTCGAGGGTGTTCTGCGTGCGCGCCGACGACGCCTCGCAGGGCAGCGCCGTCACGCCCGCCGTCGCCGAGCACGGCGGGCTGCTGCTGGGCGTGCTGGCAGGTGGCGCCCACCGCCGTTCCGCCGCCGTGCGGGACGCGCTGGTGGCGGCGCTGCGCACCGGTGCGGTGGACGAGAGCGCGGAGCGGCCCGCGCCCGGTGTGGCGCTCGTCGGTGGCGGGCCGGGCGCCCCGGACCTGATCACGGTGCGCGGCAGGCAACTGCTGGGGCAGGCGGACGTCGTGATCACCGATCGGCTGGCGCCGCGGGAGCTGCTGGAGGAGCTCGGGCCGCACGTGGAGGTCGTGGACGCCTCGAAGATCCCGTACGGCCGCGCCGCCAACCAGGACGTGATCAACGAGCTGCTGATCGAGCACGTGCGGGCGGGCAGGTTCGTGGTGCGCCTCAAGGGCGGCGATCCGTACGTCTTCGGCCGCGGCTACGAGGAGCTGCTGGCCTGCGTGGAGGCCGGGGTTGCGGTGACCACGGTCCCGGGAATCACCAGCGCGTTCTCCGTCCCGTCGGCTGCGGACGTACCGGTGACGCATCGCGGGGTGGCGCACGAGGTCGTGGTCGTGTCCGGGCATGTCGGCCCGCACGACGAGACGTCGCTGGTGGACTGGCCTGCGCTGGCGCGGCTCAAGGGCACGCTGGTGCTGATGATGGCCGTGAAGCGCATCGGCGAGTTCGCGGCGGTGCTGATCGAGCACGGCCGCGACCCGAAGTCCCCGGTCGCGATCGTGCAGGAAGGCACCATGCGCACCCAGCACGCCGTCCGCAGCACCCTGGAGGAGGCGGCGGAGTCGATCCGCGACCACGACGTCAAACCCCCCGCCGTGATCATCATCGGCCCGGTAGCCGACCTCACCCCCGCTTCCCGCCGCTGACAGGCCAATGACCCCTTCGCCCGGTGACACCGGTCAAAGGGAACATTCACTCGAGGAACCGGGTGGACTCAATGTCCCCTTCGCCCGATAGCACTGCGCAAAGGGGACGTTCACGTGAAAGCCCGCGCCGCCACGAGCTCGTGATCACGATCCCCACGCACCGGCGAAGCCGCTAAAGGGCGGGCGAAGCCACGCTTGCCTCGCGGCCGAAGGCCGTGCCGTGCGGCGAAGCCGTGCCTTTGGGCGGGCGAAGCCTCGTCTGTCTCGCGGCCGAAGGCCGTGCCGTGCGGCGAAGCCGTGCCTTTGGGCGGGCGAAGCCTCGTCTGTCTCGCGGCCGAAGGCCGTGCCGTGCGGCCGAAGGCCGTGCTTGTATGCGCGAAGCGCATAGCCCACGTCGAAAAGCCGCTCACCCGCGGGTTCTCAGTTGGTCTCTCGCGAGGACAGCTTTTTCCCTCGTGGCGGAGCCACTCGGGAAAAAGATCCCGCAGCGAGAGACCAACTGAGGTTCCGCCACCCGACCCCCCAAGCGAAAAGACCGGCTCAACCAGCATCCACTGACCCGCCGAAGCGGGTGCGGTAGGACTCCAGGTCATCTTCGGTGATCTTGGCGAACAGCACCGGCGGGATGGTGAAGCCGGTGCCCGCCTCGATCAGCGCGAAAGACTTCGCCTCGTCCACCGACACCCAGCGCCGCGCCGGGTCGTCGGAGGCGAACGCCGCCCGCATGGCCTGCGCGGCGGCCGGGATCAGCGGTTCCGAGAGCACCGCGTACAGGTAGATCAGGTTCATCGCGGTGCGCAGGGTCAACGCGGCGGCGTCCTGATCCGTGCGGATCTGGATCCACGGCGCCTTCTCCTCCAGGTAGGAGTTGCCCGCGCTCCACAGCGACCGCAGCGCCTGCGCGGCCTTGCGGAAGTGCTTGGCCTCCAGGTGCGTCTGGTAGTCCTCGATGAGCCCGCCGATCTCGGCGGCGAGCCGCTGCTCCGGCTCACCGGCGGCCGCCCCGGCGGGCACCTCGTCGCCGAATCGCTTGCGGCTGAACGACAGCACGCGGTTGACGAAGTTGCCCAGGGTGTCCGCGAGGTCCTTGTTCACCACCGAGGCGAACAGTTCCCACGAGAACGAGGCGTCGTCGGATTCCGGCGCGTTCGCGATGAGGAAATAGCGCCAGTAGTCGGCGGGCAGCAGTTCCAGCGCTTGGTTCGTGAAGATCCCGCGCTGGTCGCTGGTGGAGAACTTCCCGCCGTAGTAGGTGAGCCAGTTGAACGACTGGACGAAGTCGACCATCTTCCACGGCTCGCGGGTGCCCAGTTCGGTGGCCGGGAACATCACGGTGTGGAAGGGGACGTTGTCCTTGGCCATGAACTCCGTGTAGGTCACGTCGTCGGCCTCGTACCACCAGGACTTCCAGTCCCGGTCCTGCGGAGCCTGGTCGGCCCATTCCTTGGTGGCGCCGATGTACTCGATGGGCGCGTCGAACCAGACGTAGAAGACCTTGTTCTCGGCGGCCAGCTCCGGCCAGGTGTCGGCGGGCACCGGGATGCCCCAGTCGAGGTCGCGGGTGATGGAACGGTCCCGCAGCCCCTCGGTGAGCCATTTGCGGGCGATGGAGGAGGACAGGTTCGGCCATTCCTCGCTGGCCGCGTCCAGCCAGCGCTCCACCTCGTCGGTGAGCTTGGACTGGGTGAGGAACAGGTGCTTGGTCTCGCGGACTTCCAGTTCGGTGCTGCCGCTGATCGCCGAGCGCGGCTCGATCAGATCGGTCGGGTCCAGCACTCGCGTGCAGTTCTCGCACTGGTCGCCGCGCGCCTTCTCGTAGCCGCAGTGCGGGCAGGTGCCGATGATGTAGCGGTCCGGCAGGAACCGGCCGTCGGCGGCCGAATAGACCTGGCGGATCGACTTCTGCTCGATGAAGCCGTGCTCGTGCAGCTTCCGGGCGAAGTGCTGGGTGATCTCCCGGTTCTGCTCCGAGGAACTACGGCCGAAGTGGTCGAAGGAGAGCTCGAAACCGCGGTAGATCTCGGCTTGCACCTGGTGCTGCTGCTCGCAGAACTCCGCCACCGGAAGGCCCGCGTCGGCGGCGGCCAGCTCGGCGGGCGTGCCGTGCTCGTCGGTGGCGCAGATGAACAGCACCTCGTGCCCGCGCTGGCGCAGGTACCGCGAGTAGACGTCGGCGGGGAGCATGGAGCCGACCATGTTGCCCAGGTGCTTGATGCCGTTGATGTACGGAAGCGCACTGGTGACAAGGTGGCGGGTCATTCTGGGATGCTCCAATACCGGTTCCTGAGCGGACCTTCGCGGCTGGTGACGCCGGGCGCCGCGCGGTGCTGCGGATGCTCGGGCGCGAAAGTGGCGGCCGACATCGTTGACCAGGCATATGTTACCGGCGATGGATCGCCCGCCGGGTCCGGCCCTGCCGCCGTCCCAGGGCCGTCGAGTGCGACCGGTCACAGGCGCCGTGGTCAGCACGGGTGCGGGCGGTGGCTCGGTGCGCGGGCCGGAACTTCAGCGGCGCCTGAAGTTCCGCCACCCGGGCACCGAAGCCTCAGTCCGCGAGCTCGTCGAGTGCGCTCAGAGCCTGTTCCCACGGTTGTGGGGTGGCCACCGCGGCCCGCAGCGAACGAGCTTGCTTCGGCGGAATCCCGATCGAGAGCGCGCCGAACGCCGAGTCGCCGCGCCGGTACAGCGCGGCCGCCTTCGGGGCGCCCGGATCGGTCTTGTCCAGCACCCGGAGCTGAACCTGATCGGCGGCGGCGAGATCGCCGTAGGCCTGGATCTTGAACCGGTACTGGTCGGACCAGAAGTAGGACACCGGCGTGAACTCCTGGCGGCTGCCGAAGCGTTCCTGATCCAGTTCGGCCAGCAGGTTCCGCGCGGCCGCCATGCCCTGCTCGGTGGCGTTCATCCGGTGCTCGATCCGCACCGGGCGCCCGAGCACGGGGTGGTGCCAGCGGGCCACGTCGCCGGCGGCGTAGATCCCCGGCGCCGCGGCGCAGTACGAGTCGCAGCCGATTCCGTCGGCGAGGTCCAGCGGCCCGTCGCGCAGCCACTCCACGGCGGGTGTGCACCCGATCGCGATGAGCACCGCGTCGCCGGTGATCTCCGAGCCGTCGGTGAGCCGCACGCCGCGAACCTGCCCCTCGTCGTCGAGCAGGCCGTCCACGAACTCGCCGAGCCGCAGCTGGACGCCGTGCGCCCGGTGCGCTTCGGCCAGCAGGTCACCGGCCTCGGTGCCCACCGCCCGTTCCATCGGCGCCGCCTCGGGCGCGACGACCACGACTTCGTGGCCGAGTTCACGGGCCACGGCCGCGACCTCCACGCCCAGCACGCCCGCTCCGACGATCACCAAGCGCCGTCCCGGGTTCGCGAGCTCGGCGCGCAGCGCCAGCGCGTCGTCGAGCCCGCGCAGCACGTGCGCGCCGCGCGCTTCGCCGGGCAGCGTGCGAGCCGCGACCCCGGTCGCGATGATCACGCCGTCGCAGTCCAGCGCCTCGTCGCCGAGCAGCACCCGGCGGTTCGCCACGTCCAGCCCGGTGGCCGTCGTGCCCAGCCGGAGGTCGAGGGCGTCCGCGGCCCGCAGCCCCGTCCGCTCCGGCTCCCACTTGCCCGCGAGCACCTGCTTGGACAGCGGTGGCCGGTCGTAGGGCTCGTGCGGTTCGTCCCCGATGAGGCTGATCCGGCCGTCCCAGCCTCCGCGGCGCAACGTCTCGGCCGCGGTGAGGCCGGCGGCGGAGGCGCCGACGATGGCGATGCGGCCGGTGGTCATTCGGTGATCTCGATCGCCGCGGTCGGGCACAGCTGCTCGGCCGCCCGGCTCGCCTCGTGCAGTTCGGCGGGTGGGGCGGCGTCGAGCACCACGACCACGCCGTCCTCGGCTCGCTGATCGAACACGTCGGGGGCCTCCAGCACGCACTGTCCCGCGCCGCAGCACCTGTCCTCGTCGATGGTGATCTTCATGGGTTCCTCTCTACTCCACGCGCGGGCCGGAAGCGAGAGCCGATTCAGCGGGCGCGGGAGGTTCGGGCCGGCCGGCGCGGCTCATGGCCGAGTGCGAACCGGATCTGGTCGCGGGGAGACGGCACGACTCCGTTGGCAGGCGCCGTCGGCGTCGCCCGGTGCTTTCGCGGACGACCGTCGTGTCATTGCGCCTGCGGAATGCGGCGGTGCATATCGGTGACCAGGTTTCGCATGGATTCCCGGAACAACTCCGCCTGCACCGGGGCGATGAAAGAGGTGTGGCCGAACGCTTCGAGCACCACGAGACCGTGCATATGTCCCCACGAGCTGATGAACACGGCGACGGCCGGGGGCGGTAGCGCGGCCATTGATTCCGGTGGGAGCTCGTCGAAGCGGGTGCGCATTTCGGTGCTCAGCGTCGGAAAGTCGGCGCGGGCCAGCTGATCGTCGGTGCAGCCGGCGAACAGCTCTCGGATGAGGACGCTCCCGAGGCGGCGGGCGCCGTCGGTGGTGCGGCCGTCGGCGGGGGCTCGGTAGTGCGGCAGCGGAGTCCCGTAGAGGAGCTGGAACCGGGACACGTTCTCGACCGCCCACGTGCGGTACCCCTCCGCGGCGACGACGAACCGATGTCGTTCCGGGGCCGCCGTGGCGTCGAGCGCCGCCTGCACGGCGTCCGCCAGATCGTGGTACGCCTCCGTGATCAAGGCTGTGACCAGCTCATCACGGCTCGGGAAGTAGTGGTAGAGGGCCTGGACCGTCATTCCGAGGCTGCGCGCGACCGCGCGCAAGGACAGCCCGGCCGGGCCGTGCGAAGCGATGTGGTCGCCCGCCGCGTCGAGGATCTCGCGGGTCGCGGCGGCGCGGCGGCGCTGACGAAGCGGCGTGGTCATGCTGACAGCGTACGTGACGGTTAACGGTGTTAGGTAAAACTGACACTGCCAAAGGAGCATGCGGGTCACTAGCGTCGTGTTCGTGGCTGCTTCTTCCTGAAGAACGGAGAGGGTCGAACGAGGTCGGTTCAGTTGAAAGTCGTCGCCTGAACGGGCTGAGCCATTCGTCCGACACGGCGGAATCGGAATTCGATCGACTGCCGTGTCGGTGCGACTTCGATCGCTGTCGCGCAGCGCCATCGCCGCGTTGATGCACGCGTTTCCGCGGACCCCGCACATTCTTCAGGGCCGAGCGCGGGCCGCCACCTGTCCAAGAAAGCGAATGACCGGATGCTCACCACGGAGAACATGATCATGCCGAACAGTTCGAATTCCCCACTGCACGTGGTTCTCGGAGCGGGACCTGCGGGAGTGACGCTCGTCGAGGAGCTCGTTTCACGTGGGCTGCGCGTGCGCCAGGTCAGCCGAAGCCCGATCACCGGGGCGCCCGACGGAGTGGAGACCCGGGTGGCCGACCTCTCGGTGGCCGAGCAGGCGATCGCCGCCACCGAGGGGGCGACCGCGATCTACCACGCGGTGAACGTGGCCTACCACCTCGCGGTCGCGGCGATGCCGGGCATCGCGAGCGCGATCCTCGCCGCGGCGGAGCGGTCCGGCGCCCGGCTGGTGGTGCTGGACACGATCTATCCCTACGGCGAGGCCGATGGTGAGGCGATCACCGAGCGCACGCCGTGGGCCGCGACGAGCCGGAAGGGGCGCATGCGGGCCGAGCTGGACGCCGCGTACCTCGAAGCGCACGAGGCCGGTCGAGTCCGGGTCGCGCTGGGGCGCGCGGCCGACTTCTACGGCCCGCGGGTGCTCAACTCGACGTTGGGGCAGGCGTTCTTCCCGGCCGTGCTCACCGGTGAGACGGCGTTCGGGTTCGGTGACATCTCACTGCCGCACAGCTACTCGTTCCTGCCCGACGTGGCCGCCGGGCTCGTTGATCTCGGGACCACCGGCGACGCGTCCGCGCTCGGCCGGGCCTGGCACCTGCCCGCAGTGCCCGCCGTGAGCACCGCTGAGGTGCACGAGCTTGCCGGTGAGATCGTCGGGCATCCGGTCGCCGTCGAGGTGCTGTCGCGGCCCGAACCGGCGGGGCCTTTCGACGAGACCTTCATGCGCGAGTACGCCGAGATGTTCTACCAGCACACGATTCCGCAGAACATGGTGTCCGCGGCGTTCGAGAAGGAGTTCGGCCGGCGGCCGACACCGCTCGCGGAAGGCCTGCGGCAGACCCTCGACTGGTACCGCGACCGGCTGGCCTCCCGGTCCTGAGCGCGCCCGCTTTGCGAGGGCGGGGCGGAGCGTCCGCGTCTCCCTTGCCGAACCCGCGCCTCGGCAAGGGAGTCGTGGGTGAACGGACCGTTCGACTCGAAGAACCGGTCGAACCGCCCGTTCACCCAGCGGGTGGTGCGTCGTTCACGCTGGTCTCCATCGGGCCGCCGCGCCACGCGACGGAGTCCCGCAGCGCGGCCATGACGTCGGCCTCGCCGCCGTCCGCGTCCGCGTACGCGCGGTGCAGGTTGGCGACCAGGCGTTCGCTGTCGGCCCAGTCGGCGAACTCGCCCAGGTCGGCCTGCGTTGCCGCTTCCAGCGGGGACAGTCCGTCGCGGCGGCCGGTGCCGGCGATGGCCAGGACGTGCCGGTAGTAGCGCTCGTGCGCGGCCAGCACGTCGTCGAGGTCAGCGCGGTCGATCAGCGGGCCGTGGCCGGGGACCACCCGTTCCGGGGCGAATTCGGCGACCCAGTCCAAGGCGCGCAGCGCGCCGGTGAGCGAGCCCATGAACACCAGCGGAGTCAGGCCGTGGAAGAGCAGGTCGCCGGTGAACAAGATGCGCTCCCGAGGCAGCCACGCCACCACGTCGCCTCGGGTGTGCGCCGTGTGGCCGGGATGGTGCAGTTCCACCGCGCGGCCACCGGTGTGCACCGTGACCGCCGAGGAGAACGTCACCGACGGCACCCGCCGGCGGATCGCTCCCCAGTCCGGAACGGGAGACCAGAACGGCGGGCACCCGTCGATGATCGGATCCGCCGCCAATCCCGCCCGCATGTGCTCGTGTCCGAACAGGACGGTCTCGGCGGGCAGCAGGCTGTTGCCGTAGGAGTGGTCGCCGTGCTCGTGCGTGTTCACCGCCCACCGGATCGGCCGATCCGGTGCCACGCGGGCGATTTCGGCCAGGAAGCGCAGAGTTCGCTGCTCGGTGGCGCACGTGTCGACGACCAGCAGCCCGTCCTCGCCGCCGATCACCCCGGCGTTGTTCACCCACCAGGTGCCGTCCGGTTGCACCCACGCCCACACCTCGTCGGCGAGCGGTTCGAGGCGGGACGGGGCGGATTCGTTCGTGTGCATGGTGATCAGGCTCGCACAGTTCCCGGCGCCGGATTCCCGCGTCAGGACATCAAGCGGATCACCGGTCGTAGCGGCCGGAGGTCACCTTCCGCACGAAGGACGACCACTGCGCCGCGCCGATGGTCAGGTGGCCCGCGGCGCGGTTCTTCGTGTCGCGCACGGCGGCGTGCGCCCCCAGCCGCCCCACCTCCACGCAGTTCCCGTTGGGGTGGGTGTAGGTCGAAGTGCGCCAGTTCGTCGGAATCATCCTGATTTCTCCAGTTCGCTCGCTGATTTCTCGATGAGGTCGACCGTAACGGCGGGACTCATCGCCAGTTCGAGAATTCTGGTCACGGCCTGCCGGTACGCCAGGACATCGTCGTCGTCCGGGACGAAAGCGCCGGAACTGTAGTGTTCGAAGTGGACCACGGCCGGTGAATCGGGAAAGTCGTAGAGCACGAACGGGCCTGCCAATCCCGGATGCCAGCCGACGTCGGGCGGAACGACCTGGATCGTGACGTTGTCGCGTGCCGCCAGTTCCAGCAGGAAACGCAACTGATCGCGCATCACCTCAGGGGTTCCGATCTTGTCGGAAAGGCTGTGCCTGCCGATCAGTGCGGTGAATCGCACTGGATCGCGCCTCGTGATGATCTCGCGCCGCCCCGCTCGGACGGTGGCGCGTCGTTCGGTCTCGTGCGTGGTGAGACCGCCCGCCGCTGACACGGCGCGCGAGTAGTCCGAGGTCTGCAGCAGGCCGGGCACGGCCATCGGTGCCCATTCGACGATCGCCGAAGCGGACCGCTCGCACTCCACGGCGCCCGCGAGCTGCTGTGGAATTCCGGGCATTCCCACGGTGAGCCAATTCGGTTCGCTCGCATTCCGGGCGAGGTCGAGCAGTCGTTGCCGTTCCTGCCCGGTGACGCCCGCGACGGCGAGGAAGGACGCGACGTCCTCGGGCGTGGGAATGCGGCGACCGGTTTCCCAGTGCGACACGGTTCCGTGGCTCAGACCGAGGCGTTTGCTCAATTCTCGGCCGCTGATTCCGGAGTTCTCCCTGGCGGATCGAATGGCGGCGGCGAGAGCGCGCGCTCGTGGCGTGACTCGGATGGTGTCTGCGGGCACGGAGCAGATCGTAGCCAGCGCGGAACACGGACTTCGTGACCCGAACGAGTTATCAATCGGCGTTTATTTGATGTCGATCATCATTTGAGGGTGCGGGGACAGGGAGGTAGGCATGGCACGAGTGTTCATGGCTTCGGAGCAGGAGTCGTTGTGGCACGCGGTGGAGTTGCGCACCGGCGGTCCGCTGCCGATGGCCCGCTGCGGGCACGTGATCCGCGGCCGGGTGCACCGCCGCCTCGGCAGTCCCGAGAAGCCGCGCGTGGTGTGCGGCGCGTGCTCCTCGGGACTGCGGCCGGAATCCGCCGAGCTGCTCGCGCTCCCGAGCTGAGCTTCAGCGGGCCGCGGGCTGGGCGAGGGCGACCAGCGCGGCGCAAGCCAGGATGCCGACGGACATGAGCAGCCCGGTGCCGATGCCGCCGCCGTCGGAGAGCACTCCCGCCAGCAACGGCCCCGCGCACTGGCCCGCGGCGAACACCGTGGTGAGCGCGCCGATCGCGGCTGCCCACTGGTGCGGCGGCAGCGCGTTGCGGGCGGTGGTGGTCACGGCGGTGACCACGGACAGGAACGAGCAGCCGAACAGCAGCGCCGAGGCGAACTCGGCGACGATCCCGGTGGACAGCAGCGGCAGCGCCGCGCCGAACGTCAGGACCACCAGCAGCACCGCCAGCGCCCGGCCACCGCGCAGCCGCCCCAGCATCGGTCCCCACGCGAATCCGCCGACGATCGCGGCCGCGCCGAGCGTCGACCAGAACACGGAGACCTCGGTGGGGCTCGCACCGCCCACCTCCAGGTAGGCGCCGATGAAGGTCATGTAGGCGATGTACCCGACGCCGAACAGTCCGTAGGAGATGAGCGTCGCGGTGAGCACCTTCGGCGAGAAGCGCTCCCCGTCCGGCGCGGGCGGCGGTACCGAGGTCCGTGCGGCCGCCGGGAGCACGAGCACGACGGACACGGCGGCCATGGTGCCGAGCACCACCCAGCCCCAGCGCCACGCGTCCTCCGGCGGCGCCGCCTGCAGCACCGGCGGCAACCCCAGCCCGGACAGCAGCACGCCCAGGCCGCCGCCGCTGAAGTAGATGCCGAGCAGCACCGCGGGCCGCCCGCCCGGCCTGCCCTGGCTGAACCGGGTGGCGAGCACGCCGCCGAGGACGAAGGCCACCGCACCGGAGACACCGGTCGCCAGCCGCAGCACGAACAGCACCACGATGTTCCCGGTGCTCGCGGAGGCGAGCATGAGCAGGGCGGTGGCGATCAGCCCGGTGAGGAACAGCCGCCGCGGGTTCCAGCGGCGAGCGGCGGGGGCGGCGACGAGCGCGCCGAGCAGGTAGCCGAGGGCGTTCGCGGTGTTCATCAGCCCGGCCGTGGCGAACGACCAGTGCAGCGCGCCGCTCATCGACGGCAGCAGCAGCCCGTAGGCGAACCGGCCCAACCCTTGCGCGGAGGATGAGCCGAGCGCGAGCCCGAACGCCACCAGTACGTCGACCGCGAACGGTCGTGGGGCGGCGGTGAGCGAGGGCGGGGACAACTCGCGTTCGTGCGACATGAACGACTCCGTTCCGTACGTCGCGCTCAGCTGACCAGGAGATCGCCCTCCGGGCCAAGTGACGTGCGGACCGACACGTCCCGGGTCGGACATGGCGGGACGAGTCGCCCAGCGGGAGGTGCGGGCGTCTGGGAGCGGAGGCGGAACAGGAGGAAGCGCTCGCGGCCTTTGCCGAGGAACTCCATGCCACGGCCGGAAAGCCGACTTCGACGGCCGGGCGCCGTTCTTCGCGACGCGGGAATGGGGGAGACTCTGCTCTTCCCACCTTCACCATATATCGGACCGGGGGACTTGCGGCAAGGCCCCGGTGGTGTCGCAGAATCGCTGACCGAAGCCAAGCGCTGGGGGAATGGGAGTCGCGAAGCGTGTGTGCCGTTGGCCACGCGCGTGTCGCGGTGCGGCTGCGGGACTCCGGGGGAACCGGCGTCCCGCGGAAGATCGTCGAACCGGGGCGTCGCACCCGGAATCTCACCGGTGGGCCGAATGGCGGCCCACCGGAGCCGGTCGGTAGCTATGAGGAGAACGTGTCAACTCAGGGGTACGAAGAAGAACTGCGGTCCGAGCGTGACTACGTGGCCGATCTTTACGCGCGGCTCGACGCCGAGCGGGCGCGGGTGAAGGGCGAGTTCGACGCGGCGCTGCTGGGCAACGGCGGAACGGCCGTGGAACGCGACGTGGAGGTGCGGACGCGGGCGAAGGAGATGAAGCGGCTGGACGTGGCGGACAACGGGCTGTGCTTCGGCCGGTTGGACTCCCTGTCCGAGGAACGCTCGTACATCGGCCGGATCGGCATCTTCGACGAGGACGACGAGTACGAGCCGTTGCTGCTCGATTGGCGGGCGCCCGCGTCGCGCCCGTTCTACGTGGCGACCGGCGCCACTCCGGAGAACATGCGGCGCAGGCGCCAGTTCCACACCCGGGGCAGGCAGCTGGTCGAGTTCACCGACGAGGTGCTGGGGCGCCCGTCCGGTGCGGAGCGGGGCGACGCGGCGCTGCTCGCGGCCGTCAACGCACCGCGCGGCGCCGGGATGCGCGACATCGTCGCGACGATCCAAGGCGAGCAGGACGAGATCATCCGCCTCGACCATTCGGGGGTGCTGGTGATCGAGGGCGGTCCGGGCACCGGGAAGACCGTCGTGGCGCTGCACCGCGTCGCTTACCTGCTCTACACGCAGCGGGAACGGATGGAGCGCCACGGGGTGCTCGTGGTCGGGCCGAACCCGGAGTTCCTGACCTACATCGGCCGCGTGCTGCCGTCGCTGGGCGAATCCGACGTGGTGTTCATGACCGCCGGTGACCTCCTGCCCGGCCTGCGCGTCACCGCCGAAGACGTCCCGGAGGTCGCGCGGCTGAAGGGTTCGCCGGCGATGCTGGACGTGCTCGCCGCGGCGATCGCCGAGCACCGGCGCGTGCCGGACGAGCCGCTGCCGGTGCAGCTGGGTGGAACTTCGCAGCGGATCACCGCGGACGTCGCCGAGTGGGCGCGGCAGGAGGCCCGGGACTCCGGGCTCCCGCACAACGAGGCCCGCGCGGTGTTCGCGGAGATCATCACTTACGTGCTGACCGAACGGGCGGTCTCCCGGATCGCCCGCGGCTGGCCGGGCGGGGACGACCGGCCCACGCGGGAGCGGTTGAAGGCGGAGCTGCTGGCGGAGCTGGCCGACGACGAGAAGTTCACCGCCGCGCTCGACGAGCTGTGGCCGGTGCTGACCCCGGAAGGCGTGCTCGCCGAGCTGTACTCCAGCCCGGAGCGGCTGCGCGCGGCGGGCGCCGACCCCTCGCTGCTGCGCACCGACGGTGCCGCGTGGACGGTGTCGGACGTGCCGCTGCTCGACGAACTCGTCGACCTGCTCGGCAGGGACAAGGCCGCCGAGGAGCGCGCCGCTCGCGCCGCCGACCGGGAGCGGGCGGCCGAGGCCGAGTACGCGTCGGACGTGATGGACCAGCTCGCCGGCCGCCAGGACTCGATGGACGACGAGGACCACCTCTACGCCACCGACCTGCTGCAGGCCGATGAGCTGGCGGACCGCTTCGTCGAGCACGACACCCGCGAACTCGCCGAACGCGCCGCCGCCGACCGGGAATGGACCTACCGGCATGTCGTCGTCGACGAAGCACAGGAACTGTCCGCAATGGACTGGCGAGTGCTGATGCGGCGTTGCCCGAGCCGGTCCTTCACGGTCGTCGGCGACCTGGCGCAGCGCCGCTCGGAGGCCGGGGCGACGTCGTGGGGCGCGATGCTGGAGCCCTACGTGCCCGGCCGTTGGGAGTACCGGTCGCTGACGGTGAACTACCGAACCCCGGCGGAGATCATGAACGTCGCCGCCGCGCTGCTCGCCGAGTTCGCCCCCGACGGCAAGCCACCGGAGTCGGTCCGTTCCTGCGGCGTGCAGCCGTGGTCGCGGCAGGTCACCGAGGACGAACTGCCGGGCGCCATCGAGGAATTCGTGCGCGCCGAGGCCGAGCACGAGGGCACCAGCGTCGTGATCGGCCCGCCGGACGTGCCGGGCGCGGTGACCGCGGCGGACACGAAGGGCCTGGAGTACGACGCGGTCCTCGTCGTGGAACCGGAACGCATCCTCGCCGACGGCCCGCGCGGCGCGGCCGAGCTCTACGTCGCCCTCACCCGAGCCACCCAGCGCCTCGGCGTCCTGCACACGGGCGCGTTGCCGTCGGCGTTGACCGGGCTCGCCGAGCGGGGCGGCGCTACATAGGGAACCCGATGCTGGCGGAGTGAACGGACCGTTCGTCCAAACCGGTTGGACGAACGGTCCGTTCTTCTCACCGGGGTTCGCTGACGTGTGGCAGTGTCCGTGTAGGTGCTCTGAGCAGTGTGAACGTTTCGCAATAGTGCCGACTGACGTCTAAGGGGGGCGGGTCGCCTCACGGCCTGCGGACGGCCTGGACTAATTCCTGGAGCGCCTCCCGTGTACACTGACTTCTGTCAGAGATGGTCTTGTTTGGCGGTCGGCACGAAGTTGACAAAGAACGAAGTCTCGTTCGATCGACAAGGGTTGACTAGGGACGCGACTCGCGTCCCGACACAAACGCTGGCGAGAAGACGAAACGGCCCGCCGCTGTTTGCGACGGGCCGCCGTATTACCGGTTCAGAACATCCCACAGAAGCTTGGCGGCGCTGAGGACGAATGAACCGATCGGGAGGGCTCGCTTGGCCCAGGCGCGCAGCTTGGCGTGCTTAGGTTCGGGCGAGCCTTCTTCGTTGTTTGGCGGGGACATCTGGTCTCCGTTGTTGTGCCGACCGATTGGGCCTGACCCTTTCGGATCAGGGGTGCCAGGGTGGTCTGCGATCCCCCGGTAATCCGCGGAACTACCGGGAGACACAAGCGGCGACTACGTCCTGCCTGTCGTCTGTGTCAGACGACCGAGTGATCGTACCGGATGCTGCCGATTGGCAACGTGCCGCCTGCCTCACTCCGGGTTTACTTGTGCGTGCAATAGATTTCAAACGGCTGCGGACCGGCGATGAAATGTACGATCGAGGCAAGAGGCCGAATTCTTTCGGCCTGGACGGCATGAATGGTCGGGAGTTGCAGCGCGAGAACCCCGAGCCAGCGGACGAAGTTCCCGCTCGCGCAGGAGTAGCTTGCGGAGCCGGGAAACCCTTCGGCGGCATCGGACCGGCTATGGCCACCGGGCGCCGGTATGCGGAGCGGCTGGAGCCCGGAACACCTCGAAGAAGTGAACGGACCGTTCGTCCTCCATCTCGTTGGGCGAACGGTCCGTTCACTTGGCCCGGTGATCGGCTCCTCAGTCGTCGAAGCCGCCGCTCTTCGTCGACCGGATGAAGTCGGCGAACCTCGCCGCGTCCATGACGAGCGCATCGCCCTGCGGATCCTTGCTGTCCCGGATGGCGGAGAACCCCGGCAAGTTCGTCGCGACCTCAACGCACTGGCCATGTGCCGAGCTGTGGCTGGACTTGCGCCACTGAGCCTGCCTGAGATCCATCTCCGCTCCCTTTCAGATCACGGTCTGCGCTGCGAGATCAAGCGTGCGCTCTCCCGCTCTGAGAGCGCTCGCGCGCTGAGTTCCTCGAAAATCGTAGCGAGCGAGCGCACTGCTTCGTGATCATCTACGAGATGGCCGCCGACGTTGTACTCCTTGTAGCCGGTTTCAGGCCACGTATCCGGCGGAAAGTCCAGGAGCACGAATCCGCCTGCCATGCCTTGGTGAATGCCCGAGTCCATCGGCACGATCCGGATCGACACGTTCGGTCGCTTCCCGACGTCGAGCAGGTGCCCGAGCTGCTCCTCGGCGAGGTCACGTTCCGCCGCGCACCGCATGATCGCGGCTTCGGACATGAGCGCCACGAACTCCAGCGGATCTTCCTCCGCCGTCAGCCGATCCTGCCTGCGCCTGCGTGCGCCGACTCGCTTCTCCAGTTCGCTTTCGGACACGGTCGGATCGCCGACGGAGACGACCCGCCGGGCGTACGCCTCGGTTTGCAGCAGACCTGGGATCAACTCACCTTCCCAGTTGCGCGCCCGCGTCGCGTCCGCCTCCAGGGTGACGTACCCGGCGAGCCACTTCGGCAGCCGGTAGGTCTGCCACCAACCCGCTTTCCGCGCTCCCGCACGCGTTTCGAGCAGTGCCTCGCGGTCCTGTTCGGATACCCCGTACAGCGAGCACATCACGATCAGGTCCGGGCGGGACGGCAGGTTCCGGCCGCTCTCCAGGTGACGCACCCGGTCGGCCGTGCAGCCGAGTTCGGCGGCGACATCCGCCCGCGTCACGCCCGCATCTTCTCGCCACTGTTCGAGGCTTCTGCCCAACATCAACCGTCGCAGAGTCACGAGATCAACTCTAGGACCGGTTTCTGCTCAAAAGGATCACTCGATCGTTTAGTACCCGTACCAATCGCGCTCTGAAATAGTACGTGTACTGGATCAGCATCGATCAAGAGGAGGCCAGTATGCGCGAGCAGCGAGCGGTCGAGAACGACACCTACGTGTGCCTGTCCGAGCAGGTCAGGATCACGCACGAGGCCGAATCGGACCGATCCGTCCAGCTGGACTTCCGGGGCAGCGGCGACGGACTGACCCTGAACTTCACCGAAAAGGCTTTCGCCGAACTCACCAGCGCCGTCGGCCGCGCCAACGCCGAACTCCTCGGCACCACCACTCCGAAATGAGTGAACGGACCGTTCGTCCAACGAGATTGGGCGAACGGTCCGTTCACTTCGATCAGGTCAGCCCTTCGCCGGGCCGTCCTCCAGGTCGCCTTCGGCTTGGAGGTAGACCTCGTGCAGGGCCGCGAGGGTGTCCGGGTTCGGGGATTCCCACATCTCGCGGTTCGCCGCCTCCAAGAGGCGTTCGGTGATGCCGTGCAGCGCCCACGGGTTGGACTCGGTGAGGAACTTCTGGTTCTCCTCATCGAGCACGTAGGTCTCGGCGAGCTTCTCGTACATCCAGTCGCCCACCACGCCCGTCGTGGCGTCGTAGCCGAACAGGTAGTCCACCGTGGCCGCCAGCTCGAACGCGCCCTTGTAGCCGTGCTTGCGCATCGCCTCCAGCCAGCGCGGATTCACCACGCGAGCGCGGAACACCCGCGAGGTCTCCTCGGTCAGCGACCGCGTCCGGATGGAATCCGGGCGGCTGCTGTCGCCGATGTAGGCCGCCGGTGCCTTGCCGGTCAGCGCGCGGACCGTGGCGATCATGCCGCCGTGGTACTGGAAGTAGTCGTCGGAGTCGGCGATGTCGTGCTCGCGGGTGTCGACGTTCTTCGCCGCCACCGAGATCCGCTTGTACGCGGACTCCATGTCGCCGCGCGCCTCGGTGCCCTCCAGGCCGCGGCCGTAGGCGAAACCGCCCCACACCGCGTACACCTCGGCGAGGTCGGTGTCGTCGCGCCAGTTCTTGCTGTCCATCAGCGGCAGCAGACCGGCACCGTAAGCACCGGGCTTCGAACCGAAGATGCGCGTGGTGGCGCGGCGCTCGTCGCCGTGCTCGGCGAGGTCCGCCTGCGCGTGGGCGCGCACGAAGTTCTGCTCGTCCGGCTCGTCGAGCGCGGCGACCTTGCGGACCGCGTCGTCGAGCAGCGTCACCACGTGCGGGAACGCGTCGCGGAAGAACCCGCTGATGCGCACCGTCACGTCCACGCGCGGCCGTCCGAGCTCGTCGAGCGGGATCACTTCGAGCCCGTTGACGCGCCGCGACGCCTCGTCCCACGTGGGACGAATACCCATCAGCGCCAGCACTTCCGCGATGTCGTCGCCGGAGGTGCGCATCGCCGAAGTGCCCCACACCGACAGGCCCACCGAACGCGGGTACTCGCCGGTGTCGGCGAGGTAGCGCTCGATCAGCGAGTCCGCGATGGCGTGCCCCGTTTCCCAGGCCAGCCTGCTCGGCACGGCCTTCGGGTCCACCGAGTAGAAGTTGCGGCCCGTCGGCAGCACGTTGATCAGGCCGCGCAGCGGGGAACCGCTCGGCCCGGCGGGGACGTAGCCGCCTTCGAGGGCGTGCAGCGTCGCGCCCATCTCGTCGGTCGTGGCGTCCAGCCGCGGCACCACCTCGGTGACCGCGAACTCCAGCACCCGCACCACGTCGTCCGGGGAGTCGCCCAGCACCGAGCGGCACACCTCGACGACGGCGCCGAGCTCCCAGTCGCGCTCCTCCATGCCGGAGACGAGGGCGTGCGCGGACGCCTCCACGTCGTCCACGGTGCCGCGCGCGACGCTGCCGTCCTCCAGCATGCCCAGCGCCTCGCGCAGACCGGGCAGCGCACCGCTCTGACCGCCCCACACCTGCCGGGCGCGCAGCATCGCCAGCACCAGGTTCACCCGCGCCTCGCCCTTCGGGGCGGCGCCGAGCACGTGCAGGCCGTCGCGGATCTGCGCGTCCTTGATCTCGCAGAGCCAGCCGTCGACGTGCAGCAGCATGTCGTCGAACTCGGCCTCGTGCGGACGTTCGTCCAAGCCGAGGTCGTGGTCGAGCTTCGCGGCCTGCATCAGCGTCCAGATCTGGCTGCGGATCGCGGGCAGCTTCGCCGGGTCCATCGCCGAGATCTGGGCGTGCTCGTCGAGCAGCTGCTCCAGCTTCGCGATGTCGCCGTAGCTCTCCGCGCGCGCCATCGGCGGCACCAGGTGATCCACCAGCGTGGCGTGCACGCGGCGCTTCGCCTGGGTGCCCTCGCCGGGGTCGTTGACCAGGAACGGGTAGATCAGCGGCAGATCCGCCAGGGCCGCGTCCGGCGCGCAGGACGCCGACATGCCCGCCGTCTTGCCGGGCAGCCACTCCAGGTTGCCGTGCTTGCCCAAGTGCACCATCGCGTGCGCGCCGAACTCGTCGGTCAGCCAGCGGTAGGCGGCCAGGTAGTGGTGGCTCGGCGGCAGGTCCGGGTCGTGGTAGATCGCGATCGGGTTCTCACCGAAGCCGCGCGGCGGCTGCACCATGATCACCACGTTGCCCGCGCGCAGCGCGGCCAGCACGATCTCGCCGTCCGGGTCGTGCGAACGGTCCACGAACTGCTCGCCGGGCGGCGGTCCCCAGTGGCCCTCGATGCTCTCCCGCAGATCCTCGGGCAGCGTCGCGAACCAGTCGGAGTAGCGCTTCGCGGGGATGCGCACCGGATTGCCGGACAGCTGCTCCTCGGTGAGCCAATCCGGGTCCTGACCACCGGCGGCGATCAGCGCGTGCACCAGCGCGTCACCGTCCTGCGCGGCCACACCGGGCAGTGCGTCGGGGCCGTCCTCCGGGCCGATGTCGTAACCCGCCTCGCGCAGGCGCTGCAACAGGCCCACCGCGCTCGCCGGGGTGTCCAGGCCGACCGCGTTGCCGATGCGGGAGTGCTTCGTCGGGTAAGCCGACAGCATCAGCACCAGCCGCTTGTCCTTCGGCTCCACGTACCGCAGCCGGGCGTGCTTGACGGCGATGCCCGCGACGCGCGCCGCGCGCTCCGGGTCCGCCACGTACACCGGCAGGCCCTCGGCGTCGTTCTCCTTGAACGAGAACGGCACCGTGATCAGGCGCCCGTCGAACTCGGGCACCGCGACCTGGGTGGCCATGTCCAGCGGGGACAGGCCCTCGTCGTTGTCCTGCCAGGCTTCGCGGCTGGAAGTGAGGGTGAGGCCCTGCAGGATCGGCACGTCCAGGTCGGCGAGCGCGCCCACGTCCCACGCCTCGTCGTCGCCACCGGCCGAGGCCGTCGCGGGCTTCGTGCCGCCCGCGGCGAGCACCGTCACGATCAGCGCGTCCGCCTGGCGCAACGTGTCCAGCAGGCCCGGTTCCGGGGCGCGCAGCGAGGCACAGAACACCGGCAGCGCCCGGCCGCCCGCGTCCTCGATGGCGTCGGAGAGGGCGTGCGCGAACGCGGTGTTGCCCGCCATGTGGTGCGCACGGTAGTAGAGCACCGCGACCTTCGGACCCTCGGTGTTGCGGGGTTCGCGGTCCAGCAGGCCCCACTTCGGCGTCTCCACCGGCGGCTCGAAGCCGTGGCCGGTGAGCAGCACCGTGTCGGACAGGAAGTTGAACAACTGCGTCAGGTTCTCCGGCCCGCCCTGCGCGAGGTAGGCGTGGGCTTGGGCGCACACGCCGCCGGGCACGGTGGAGCACTCCATCAGCTCCGCGTCCGGGGCCTGCTCGCCGCCGAGCACCACCACCGGGCGCGGCCCCGCGAGCAGCGCGTCAAGGCCCTCTTCCCAGGCGCGGCGGCCGCCGAGCAGCCGCACGATCACCAGGTCGGCGTCCTCCAGCAGCGGCGGCAGGTCGTCCACGCCGAGGCGGGCCGGGTTGCCGAGGCGGAAGTCCGCACCGCTGGCACGTGCGCTGAGCAGATCGGTGTCCGATGTGGACAGCAGCAGGATCATGCGGCACGCTCCCGGCTGAGCAGGGACGCGGGCATGCGGACAGGACGCATGGTCAACCTTCCTCGGGGTCCTCGCCCCGGAGTCGTCGGCGCCCGGTGTCGGACCGGGCGGTGGCGGCGCGGAGTGTCCTGGCTCCCGGATCGGTGCTCGCTCCGGTCTTCCCGGCCGCGCCCGTGCGCGGACAGTGACCTTCTGATTGCGGAGTCCGCTCCCCGGTGACAGTGGCGGGACCGCGCCGGATTCGCACCGGCTTCCTCCACTCGTCGCCGCCGACAACTCTCCGCAACGGGGCGATCGTTCGTCAAGTGGCCCGCTGCGCTGGTGCGCGAGAGATCACGCACTCGCCCTGCCCGCCGCGCCCGCCCCCGAACGACCTGCTGCCCCTGCCCGCGCGCTGACACCGCCATCGCCCGCCGCACGGTCACGGTGCGGATGATTTCCGCGATCTCGCAAGAAAACGAACCACCCGAACACGGCGAACTCCCCGAATCGGTGCGATGAGATCCCGCTGATCAGCCGGAACAGCCGTCCGCAGTGGGTGTCGGCCACACCGGGCACGTTCAACTCCGCGCGAAATCGCGCCCAGGGCGGTGGGAGCTTCCGGGGGCGGTGCTGTGCGGTGAGGCGTATCGCGTTTTGCGTGCGCAACGAGGGCGGGCCGTAGTATCGACGACCGCCGGTGCGCGGCGAGATCCGCGCACCACCGGAGACCGGCGCCGTGCGCTGCGGATTCCGAACGACCACGATCAGCGAGAGCGGGGGAGAGCCGTGCCGCGACGAGCCGAACCGGACGCGTGCCCCGGCGCGCTGCGGGTGCACGAAGCCGCCGACGGCGGCCTGGCCCGCGTGCGGGTGCCCGGTGGGCGGCTGGACGCGCGGCAGGTGCGGGCACTGGCCGCGGCGGCGCGGCTCGGCGACGGCGGCTGGGAGCTGACGTCGCGGGCGAACCTCCAGGTCCGGGGGATCGCGCCGCGTGACGTGGCCGAGTTCGCCGACCGGCTGGCCGAGGCGGGCCTGCTGCCCTCGCCGACGCACGAGCGGGTGCGCAACATCATCGCCTCGCCGTACACCGGCTGCGA
This sequence comes from Saccharopolyspora gloriosae, assembly GCF_022828475.1. Taxonomy (GTDB): domain Bacteria; phylum Actinomycetota; class Actinomycetes; order Mycobacteriales; family Pseudonocardiaceae; genus Saccharopolyspora_C; species Saccharopolyspora_C gloriosae_A. The sequence continues at coordinate 1,426,916 of NZ_CP059557.1, forward strand.
TGACGTCGGCTCGCTGGACGTGCACGCGGTCGCGGCCGAACTCGATCAGCGGTTGTGCGCGGCGCCCGCACTCGCGGAGCTGCCGGGGCGCTTCCTGTTCACCGTGGACGACGGCCGGGGCGATGTCTCCGGACTCGCCGCCGACATCGGGCTGGCTCCCGCCGGCGGCTCGGTGGCGGTGCTGTTAGGCGGTGCGGACAAGGGAATTCGGGTCGCCGTCGCGGACGCGGCACGTGCGGCGGTGCTCGCCGCGGAGGCGTTCCTGGCCGAGCGGGCGCGGCAGGAGTCGGCGAGCTGGCGGCTCGCGGAACTCACCGACGGCGCCCGGCTGATCGCCGATCGTGTCCTCGCCGAACTCGGCTCGGCGGAGGCCGGTGGATCGGAAACCGGCGCGGCGGCGTCCCCCGACGACGCCGGGGCCGCTCACGGAGCGGACGGGGCCGCCTCCGGTGCGGCCGACGGTTCCGCTGGACGCATTGCGCCCGCCTCCGGTGCGGCCGACGGCCCCGCTGAACGCACCGGATCCGCTTCCGGCACAACGAACGACTCCGGCCCGCACGTTCCCACCGAACCCGTCTCCACCCACGCTGAGCTGGGCGTCCTGCACCGCCGCGACGGCCACGTGAGCCTCGCGCTGGGAGCCCCGCTGGGCAGGTTGAACGCCGAGCAGGTGGCCGCCCTGGCCGCACTGGAGCGTCCGCTGCGCCTCACCCCGTGGCGCACGCTGCTGCTGCCCGGAATCCCCGAGAGCGAAGCGGAAACCAGGCTGTCCGAATCGGACGAAGCCGGTTTTGTGGTGGACGCCGCCGCGCCGCTGGCCGGGGTCACCGCGTGCACCGGGCGTCCCGGCTGCGCCAAGTCCCTCGCCGACGTGCGATCCGACGCCGTGCGCGCCGCCAGGCCCGGCTCGCTGCCGGTGCACTGGGCGGGCTGCTCGCGCCGCTGCGGCCGACCGGCCGGGAACCGAGTGGAAGTGCTGGCCACCGAGGCCGGCTACGAGGTCGGCGGCGAACCCGCCGGCGAGTTATCCGCCGCGCTCGAAGCGGCACGGAGGGCAGTGTGAGTACCGGACCCAACCCAGCCGGAGCCGAGGGCGCCGGTGGCTACGAGTACATCCGGGAGGGCGCGGAGATCTACCGCCGCTCCTTCGCCACGATCCGCGCCGAAGCGGAACTCGACGGCATGCCACCGGAAGTCGCCGGAGTCGCCGTCCGCATGATCCACGCCTGCGGCATGGTCGATCTGGTGGGTGACATCGCCTGGTCGCCGAACGCGGTCCTGGCCGCCCGCGCGGCGCTGCGCGGTGGCGCCCCGGTGTTCTGCGACGCAGCGATGGTCGCCGCCGGCGTCACCCGGCGCAGGCTCCCGGCGGACAACGACATCATCTGCACCCTCGGCGACCCGCAGGTCCCGCAGTTGGCGCAGGAACTGGGCACGACCCGCAGCGCGGCGGCTATGGAGCTGTGGCGGGACCGGCTGGAGGGCGCGGTGGTGGCCGTCGGCAACGCGCCCACCTCGCTGTTCCGGCTGCTGGAGATGGTCGACGCCGGGGCCGGGAAACCGGCCGCCGTGCTCGGCCTGCCCGTCGGATTCATCGGCGCCGCCGAGTCCAAGCAGGCACTGGCCGACCACCCGGAGCTGGAGCACCTCGTGGTGCACGGCCGCCGAGGCGGCAGCGCGATGGCCGTGGCCGCCATCAACGCGATCGCGAGCGAACAGGAGTGAGCAGCACCGTGGAGCAGGCAGGCAGGTTGTTCGGCGTCGGGCTCGGACCGGGCGATCCGGAGCTGGTGACGGTGAAGGCGGCGCGGCTGATCGGCGAAGCCGACGTGATCGCCTATCACAGCGCCCGGCACGGCCGCAGCATCGCGCGTTCCGTCGCCGAGCCGTACCTGCGGGCCGGTCAGGTCGAGGAACCGCTGGTGTACCCGGTGACGACGGAGACCACGAACCACCCGGGCGGCTACCAGGGCGCGATCGACGAGTTCTACGCCGACGCCGCCGAACGCCTCGCCGCGCACCTCGCGGCCGGTCGCACCGTGGCGCTGCTGTGCGAGGGCGACCCGTTCTTCTACGGCTCCTACATGCACATGCACAAGCGCCTGGTGGGCCGGTTCGACGTGGCCGCGATCCCCGGGGTGACCTCGGTCAGCGGCGCGGCCGCGATGCTGGGCCGTCCGCTGGCGGAGCGCGACGAGGTGCTGACGGTGCTGCCGGGGACGCTGGAGCCGGACAAGCTCGCCGAGCACCTGGCCTCGACGGACGCGGCCGCGGTGATGAAGCTGGGCCGCACCTTCGACGGGGTGAAGGAGGCGTTCGAGAAGGCGGGGCGACTCGACGAGGCGTACTTCGTGGAGCGCGCCACCACCGAGCGGCAGCGGCTGTTGCCGCTGAGCGAGGTGGATCCGGCGTCGGTGCCGTACTTCTCCCTCGCGCTGCTGCCGAGCCCGGTGAACTCGGACAGCCCGCTGAACCTGACGGACGCGGCGGGAGTTCCGGTGCCCGCCGCGGCTCGGGCGGACTCCGCGGAGATCGCCGCGCCCGCTTCGGCGGCGCCCTCCACCGCCGGCGAGGTCGTGGTCGTGGGCCTCGGCCCCGCAGGTCCGCAATGGACCACGCCGGAGGCCTACACGGCCGTTGCCGCCGCCGACGAACTCGTCGGTTACGGCCCCTACCTGGACCGCCTGCCGACGAACCCGCGCCAGCGCAAGCACGCCTCCGACAACCGCGTCGAGTCGGAGCGGGCCGAGTTCGCACTGGACCTGGCCCGGCGCGGCTCGCGGGTCGCCGTCGTGTCCTCCGGTGATCCGGGCGTGTTCGCGATGGCCAGCGCCGTCCTGGAGGTCGCGGCGGAGGACCGGTTCGCCGACGTCCCGGTGCGGGTGCTGCCGGGCCTGACCGCCGCGCAGGCGGTCGCCAGCCGCATCGGCGCTCCGCTGGGCCACGACTACTGCGTGCTGTCCTTGTCGGATCGGCTGAAGCCGTGGGAGATCATCGTCGAGCGCTTGGCGGCGGCGGCGAAGGCCGACCTGGCGATGGCGATCTACAACCCGGCCTCGCGCAGCCGCACCTGGCAGGTCGGCGCCGCACGCGACGTGCTGCTCGAACACCGCGCCCCGGAAACCCCGGTGATCATCGGCCGTGATGTGGGCGGACCGCGGGAATCGGTCCGGACGGTGGCGCTCGGCGAGCTCGATCCGTCCGATGTGGACATGCGTTGCCTGCTGGTGATCGGCTCCTCGACGACGCGGGAGGTCGGCGGCAAGGTGTTCACCCCGCGCCGCTATCCGGCGTGACGCAGTTGCCGCACCGCTTCGTCGACGCTGGTGGCGGGCGCTCGGGGTTCCGGTGGTCGCTGCACCATCACCACCGTGACGCCGAGTTCCCGCGCCGCGTCGAGCTTCGCGCGGGTCATCGGCCCGCCGCTGTTCTTCGTCACCAGCACGTCGATGCGATGTTCGCGCAGCAGCGCCACTTCGGCGCCGAAGGTGAACGGTCCGCGCGCCAGCAGCGTCGTGAGGTGCGGCGGCAGCGGCGGCTCCGGCGGGTCCACGGCGCGCAGCAGGAACCGCAGGTCGAGATGCGCGAACCGGCCCACGCCCTGCCGCCCGGTGCTGAGGAAGATCCGCTCGCCGAGCCCCGGCAGCGCGGCGGCCGCCGCGTCCATCGAATCCACCAGGTGCCAGCCCGGTTCCGCTTCCCACGCGGGCCTGCGCAGCACCAGCAGCGGGACGCCCGCGAGTTCGCAGGCGCGCACGGCGTTGGCGGTGATGACCTGGGCGAACGGGTGCGTCGCGTCGACCACGACGTTGATCGCGTGCTCGCGCAGCCACGCGGCCAGTCCGTCGGCGCCGCCGAATCCGCCGACGCGGACCTCGCCTTCGGGCCGCTTCGGGTCCCGGACTCGTCCCGCCAGCGACGAGATCACGCGCACGCCCGCGTCGTCGCCGAGCCGCGCGGCGAGCTCGCGGGCCTCACCGGTGCCGCCGAGGATGAGGACTCGCCGCACCCCGGTCGCGTCGCTGCTGTGCATGCGTGCACCCTTTCACGGTGAAGGAGGCGGCATCATGACTGGTCAGGAAGGCTCCGCGCTGCGCTACGGGTGGACGACGGGCGCGTGCGCGACCGCGTCCACGGCCGCCGCGTACACGGCGCTGCTGACCGGGACCTTCCCCGATCCGGTGGAGATCGTGCTGCCGAAGGGCCACCGGCCCGCGTTCGCCCTCGCCCGCGAGCGCCTCGAAGCCGACTCGGCGATGGCGGCGATCGTGAAGGACGCGGGCGACGACCCGGACGTGACGCACGGAGCCGTGGTGTCGGTGACGGTGCGTCCCGCCGAACCCGGCGCCGGAGTCGTGTTCCGCGCGGGTGCCGGTGTCGGCACGGTGACCAAGCCCGGCCTGCCGCTGCCCGTGGGCGAACCCGCCATCAACCCGGTGCCGCGCAAGCTGATCCGCGAGGTCGTGGAACGGGTCGCCGCCGAACACGGCGGAACCGGCGACGTGATCGTGGAGGTCTCTGTCGAGGACGGCGAGCAACTGGCCCGCCACACCTGGAATCCGCGCCTGGGCATCCTCGGCGGCCTGTCGATCCTGGGCACGACCGGAGTCGTGGTGCCGTATTCGTGCTCGGCGTGGATCGACAGCATCCGCCGCGGCGTGGACGTGGCCCGCGCGGAAGGCCTGCGCCACGTCGCCGGCTGCACCGGCAGCACCTCGGAGAAACTCGTTGAGCGCACTTACGAACTCGCTCCGGAAGCGCTGCTGGACATGGGCGATTTCGCCGGGGCGGTGCTGAAGTACCTGCGCCGCAATCCCGTGCCGCGCCTGACGATCGCGGGCGGCATCGGCAAGCTCGCGAAGCTCGCCGACGGCCACCTGGACCTGCACTCGAAGCGGTCCCAGGTGAACTTCGCCCTGCTGGCGAACATCGTCGGCGACTCCGGCGGTTCCGCGGAGTTCACCCACCGCATCCGCAACGCCAACACCGCCCTGGAAGCTTTGACCCTCTGCCAGGAGGCGGGCATCCCGCTCGGCGACCTCATCGCCACCCGAGCCCGCGACTTCTCCCTGACCACGCTGCAGGGAGCCCCGATCGACGTGGAGATCCTGGTCATCAACCGCGCCGGAGACCTCGTCGGCCACGCCCCGTTCGCGTAGCGGTGCACGGGCGCTCGGCGGTGTGGCCTCTCGATCGGTGAGCGTCATATTCATCGGTGTAGTGGCGGGATTTACGACCCGGCGAGGCAAAACTTCTTATTCGGTGAAAGTTTTCGACAATGACTGGGATGGTATCCGAATCGGCTCTGAATGGTGCCGGAAGTATTCGCGCGGGATTTCGTGGTATTCCCTTGTATCGCGGGGACGGTGATCTGGCGGTGCGGTATGCGTGAACGAGCGGAAGGGAATGGATAGGTGCCCCAACGTGCTCGGGGTGGTTGAGGTGATTGATGGTGACGGTCGAATTCGAGACGCTTGTTCGGCACGACGCACCGGTGCTGGTAACGAAGTGAGTTCGTGGTTGTGAATTCGATTCAAGGAGATTTTGTGCTTTCGAAGACGAAGAAGGGTGCGAGCACCGCGGTCGCGGCGCTCGCCGCGGCCGCCGCGTTCAGCATGGTCGGTCCGGCCGGAACGGCGTTCGCCATCGACAAGGTCGAGTGCACTCCAGGTGAGAACTTCCTGAAGATCTGGTCGCACAGCCCCACGCTCCCGCCTCAGGACAGCGTGGACTGCTACGCGAACGGCGGGAAGACCGAGTTCGGCGGCTGGTGGGTCGACCGGATCTCCACGGGCAACAACGCGGTGATCCTCTACGACAACAACGGTGACCAGACGCGGTACGAGCCGGGAACCGTGAAGGACATCGATCCCGAGGCGAAGATCAACGCCATCGAAATCGTCTGAACGATCAGCGATCGGTGATCAGCGCGGTCCTTTTCTCTGCCCGATATCGGGAGTCGTTTCTCAGGGTGGATTCCCCGCGGGGTCAATCTGATCGCGCCTTGCGTGAAATTGCCGGCCACGCCTTTCGGGGCGTGGCCGGCAATTGCCGTCGTCGGGCCGCGACTTTCCCGGTGCGCCGCTTTGCTGAATGCGCATCGATTGCGCTCGGCGGGCTCGCGTCGAGCGCCCCGCCCCGTCGCTCTGTTCGGAAGTGGCGGATTCGCCGGTCAGGGGCGGGCCGGAAGCAGGGTGAACGACGGGTCGCCGAGGGGCAGGTTCTTCGTGTTCAGCAGCAGGTAGCTGTCGAGCCACGGTGCCCGGCCGCCTTCGGTGGCGGTGTCGTCGGCCGGGTCGTCCAAGGCCAGGTCGAGCCGGACGTCGTTGACCTTGATCGTCTCGCGGGAGGGCGTGTCGATCCAGTCGCGCACGGGGGCGGTGCTGCCGCTGGGCTGGACGGTGCCGACGCCGACGGCCAGCGAGTGCCCCGCGGGCAGCGTCCAGTCGGTCGACTTGAGGTCGAAGGTGGTGTCGCCGGAGCCCAGCACGGAGACCTGCTCGTCGAACATGACGGCCTCACCGCCCGGGGCGACGTCGTAGAGCTGGACCATGGCGTTGCCGCGTCCCTCGGTGTTCAGCGAGATCCGTGGCGTGCCGGTGAGGCGGGTGTCCTGCGCGACCGGCTCGGAGAACCTGGTGAAGGTGTTCTCGGCCGTGGGGCCGCCTTCCGCTCCGTCGTCCACATAGGATCCGCCGCCGAGGGCGATGGTGGCTGGGGCGTCCACGACGGGCCAGGTCTCCTGAGCGCGCCAGGAGCCGGTGCTGTCCTGGACGGCATAGTTCGGGTGCGCGACCGGCGGTTCGATGCCCTTGAGGTGCTGGTCGTAGAAGGAGATCGTCTCCTCGAACCACCCCGCACGCCCCATCTCCAGGCGGCCGTCCGGGGTGCGGTCGTTGCCGCGCTTGTGGTCCCACGGGCCTAGCCAGCCGCGTTCGGGGCCTTGGTGGTTGTCGAGGTATTCCTGCATCGCCTCGGCTTCGGTGTTCCATTCGAGGAAGCCCTGGGTGACGAACAGCGGGGTGTCGGTGCCCTTCGCCTGCTCGGCGAGATCGCGATCCTTCCAGTACCGAGACTCGCGATCACCGGTCTGGTAGCCGGCGGTGTTGTCCAGGAGGCATTCCGGGTGCGCCTGTTCGTGCGCGGCGTTGGCCAGGTAGCGGGGGTCGTCGTCCGGGAGCTGGGGCAGCGTGGCGAGGTTGTTGTAGCTGGTGGGGACGGTGGTGGCGGTCGTGCGCGGGACGCCGTTGGAGTGGATGTTGCGGTACAGGTCCCAGATGGGTTCCTGCGCGACGACGGCCTTGAGCGCGTCCCGGTCCAGGTTGTTGCCGACGAGACCGGTGATCGCGTCGTAGGACTTGCCGTACATGCCCACGGCCCCGGTCGACCACGGCTGGGTCGCGGACCAGTCGATCGCGGCCTGCACATCGGCCTGCTCGCCGGGACCGGCGAAGTCGAGGCAGCCGGTGGAGCCGCCGAAGCCGCGCGTGTCCACCATGACGAAGGCGTAGCCGCGGTTGAACAGGTCGGTGCCTTCGATGAAGTCGTTGAAGCGGCCGGACGGCCCGGTGTGCTCGAAACCCTCTTCGCTCAGCTCGCCGGAGTGCCCGAAGTACGAACCGGCCGACATGATGACCGGCACCTGCTCGCCCTCGGTGAGCCCTTCCGGCAGCAGGACGTCGGCGTGCAGCTCGGTGCCGGAGCCGTCGGCGGACGGGAAGTAGTGCTGCGTCCAGACGGAACCTTCCGGGACGCGGTCGTTCTCCTCGTGCGTCACCGGGTCGTCGGCGGTGGCGACGGTGGTCGTGCCGGACGCCGTCGCGGCGAACGTGCCGGTCAGCGCTAGAGCGGTGGCGAGCGCGGAGGCGGCCCACGTGGCCGCACGGGTTCTCTTCACGGTTTCCTCCGGAGTGGCGGGGTTCCCCGCCCGCGAGTGGCCGGGCGGCTGGTGATCGTGAAAGTCAGCAGACACCCGGCCGCAACGGCACACTCAACATCGCCGACGTGTGAAACAGGACACTGTCCGTGTTCGGCTGAGGTGGTGCCGGGGCGGGTCGCGTCCGATCCGCCTTCGCACCCGCCCGAACCGGATTCGCCAGCCGTCAAGGTCTTCAATCCGTTGCGCGGCAACGATCCCGCTGGTGAGATCGGCTGGTGACCCCACCGCACCTGCAGCCCTTCGTGCTCCCTGTGGCCGAGATCGAACCGGAGCGGGCGGGCGCCATCGACGTCTACCGGCCGGTCGAAGGCTCGGCCGAGCCGCTTCCGGCGATCGTGTTCGTGCACGGCGGTCCGCTGCCGCCCGAGCTGCAGCCGAGTCCGCGGGAATGGCCGGTGTTCCGCGGCTACGGATCGCTGGCCGCGAGCAACGGGGCCGTCGGGATCACCCTCGACCACCCGCTGCACTCGACGGCCGACTACGCGACGGCGGCGGACGCACTCGCCTCGGCCGTCGATCAGGCGCGGGAGCTGCCCGGAGTGGATTCCGGCCGGGTGGCGCTGTGGTTCTTCTCCGGTGGGGGACTGCTCACGGCCGACTGGATCGGCGGGCCGCCCGACTGGTTGCGCTGCGTCGCGGCGAGCTACCCGGTGCTGGTGCCGCCGCCGGGATGGGACGTCGACGCCCGGTTCCGGCCGGTGGAGGCGCTGGCGTCCGCGGGCGCGCTGCCGATCCTGCTGACCAGGGCGGGGAAGGAGGAGCCCGGGTTCGCGGCCGGAGTCGAAACGTTCACCACGGAGGCGGACAAGCGCGGCGCGAAACTGGACGTGATCGACGTGCCGGAAGGTCGCCACTCCTTCGACATCCTCGACCACGCCCCGAGTTCGCGGGCGGCCGTGACGCAGGCGATGGCCTGGGTGACGCGGAAGTTGAGCCGCTGACCCGGTGCGTCCTGCCGGGTTCGGCCGGTCGCGTTCGCTGGTTCAGGACGAACGCAGGCCGAGGCCGAGCGCGGCGGTGGTGACCGCGTCCGGGTGGCCCGCCTGCCGCCAAAGCACCCGCGCCGAGGCGTTCAGCAGCGGCAGACGCGGGTCGAGTCCGCTCGCGCGGTAGGCGAAAGCCTCCTCGTGCGAGTACACGATCACCACGTCGACCACGCCTGACGGCCAGTGCCGCACGTACATCAGGGCGTCCAGATCGCCGACGTCGTCGTGCATCGGAACGCCCCGGAATCCCTGCGTGACGAGGCATTGCAGGTTTCCGATCGCGTTCATGGCGCGAACTCCGTTCCACAGAGGGGATCGGGGAACCGGTGGGGCCGAGCCGCGTCGGGGCGGATCGACCCGGCCCCACCGGTGGTGCCAGGCGGAGAACAACGGGGGAGGGAATTTCGTTCTCCTGCCTGGTGAAACGGCCGCATCCGGGCTCGATCACTGATGTGGAGCACGCTACATTCGCCGCGTGTTCCGGACTAGATCCCTGATCGGGTGATGATGTTGGTCGCCGTGTACGGGCACACTCCTTACGCCACGACATGGGAAGGGCAGCGGGTGAGCACGAGTCCGACGGCGCTGAAACGCTGGATCGCCGGGGAGCTGACGCGGCTCCGCGAACGCAACGGGATCACCAGAGCCGAAGCGGCGAAAGCCATCCACGGCAGCATCCAGAACATCGGCCACTTCGAAGTCGGCCGCCGCATGCCGCAACCTCTGGAACTCGAAACCCTGCTCCGCTTCTACGGAGCCCCCGACCGCGTGGATTTCTTCCTGTCGCTGCGGGACCGCAGCAGGAAGAGCACCGACTGGTGGATCAGGTTCGACTCCGAAGATGCGCTGCCGGAGTACCTCAAGCTGTTCCTCGGTGTCGAGACGATGGCGGACAAGATCGAAAGTTGGGACACGCACCTGGTGCCGGGTCTGTTCCAGACTCGGGCGTACGCGGACGCGATCATCCGGGGCGGTGCGCCGAAACTGCGCAAGAAGGACCGCGAACGTCGCGTCGAGCTCCGAATGGCCCGGCAGCAAGAAGTTCTCGGTAGCGGGAGAGCGCCCGCGGTGCACGCGATCATCAGCGAGGCGTCCCTGCGCTACCTCAACGGCGGCCGTGAAGTGCAGACCGAGCAACTGGCGTCGCTGCTGGAGTGGAACGAACAGCCGAACATCGAGATCCGGGTCCTACCGTTCGAGGAAGGTCTGCTGGCCGGTGTGGACGGTGCGTTCATGCTCCTGACCTACCCGCCGGAGTTCGATCATGAACTCGGCACCGCGTACGTGGAGAACCGCATCGAAGTCCTCTACTACGAACAACCGTCTGCCGTGGCGCCGTTCCGAGCGGCCTTCGACGAGCTGAAGGTGAAGGCGCTGAAGTCGTCCGATTCCAACGACCTGATCAAACGAGCACTGGAGGAGCACGCATGACCGACCGCTTCACGAATTGGCGGAAGTCCAGCCGCAGCCATGCCGCGAACGGTTGCGTCGAAGTGGGTTCGGCCGCCGATCGCGTCGGAGTGCGGGATTCCAAGCTCGGTTCGGCGAGCCCGGTCCTGGTGTTCACGGCCTCGGAATGGGCGTCGTTCACCACGAGCGCCCACCACGGCGCCTTCGACCGTTGACCGCGCCGTCGAGGTGAACGCCGCCTTCACCCGATCCCGTTGGTCGAACGGGGGAGTGAACGGCCCGTTCGGCCACTGCGAGCGGGCGGGTGGGCCATGCACCTCAGGTCGCGTAGCCGCCGTCGACGTTGAGGGTGGCTCCGGTGATGTAGTCGGCTTCGGGGCTCGCGATGTGGGCGACGAGGCTGGCGATCTGCTCGGCGGTGCCGAAGTGGCCCAGTGGGATTTTGGCGTTCAGCACCGTGGATTTCGGGCCGTCGGCCGGGTTCAGGTCCGTGTTGATGGCGCCGGGCTGGACGTTGTTCACGGTGATCCGGCGGGACGCGAGGTCGCGGGCGGCGCTTCGGGTGAGGCCGGCGAGCGCGGACTTGGTCGTGACGTACGCGACCTTCCCGGTGAACGGGTTGTGCTCGACCATCGAAGTGCCGATGTTGATGATCCGTCCGCCTTCGGGCAGGTGCTTCGACGCCTCCTGGATGGCGACCAGCGGGCCGCGCACGTTGATGGACAGCGCCCGGTCGAACTCCGCCAGCGACAACTCGTCGAGCAACCCGGTCGCGACCGTCGCGGCGTTGTTGACGAGGATGTCCAGGCCGCCGAACTCCGCGACGGTGCGGGCGGTCGCGGCCCGGACCTGGTCGGGATCACCGGCGTCGGAACGCAGGGCCAGCGCTCGGCCACCGGACGCGGTGATGTCGGCGACGACCTGCTGGGCGGCCTCCGCGGAATTCGAGTGCGTGATCGCGACGGCGGCACCGTCGGCGGCCAAGCGGCGGGCGATGGCCGCGCCGATGCCGCGGGACGCACCTGTCACCAACGCCGACTTCCCGGCGAGCTGCTGGGACATGAGCGGGTCTCCCCTTCCCGTGACGGTGGGCGGAATCCGGCCGGAGACCGGCGGCCCTGGCGTCGAGTAGAGCACCGACCCGGGGCACAGAGGTACCGCTGCGCGGGCCGACCGGGCCGCCGCGAACTCACAACAGGGTGGCGTCGGCGGCGAAGCGGCGCGGTGACGTGCGCTGACTTTCCCTGCGCAGGGCCGGTGCGGTTCCTCCAGCCCAGTGCCGAGAAAGCGGCGGAATCCGTCGTGCACGAACTCCGCCTGCCGCGATCAACCGGTGGGAGTGAGGGCGAGTACCGGGAAGACGCGCTCCGTCTTCGCCTGGTACTCGGCGAAGTAGGGGTACAGCCCGGTCAGCTGGGCGAACCGGACGTCCCGCTGCACGCCGATGAGCTCCCCGGCGCGCACGTCCAGCACTTCGGCGCCGACCTCGATGCGGGCGTCCGGGTTGGCCCGCAGGTTGAAGTACCAGTCGGGATGGATGTCGGCACCGGCCTTCGAAGCGAACACCAGGTACTCCCCGTTCTCCTCCAGGTAGGACAGCGGAGTGACGTGGTTTCGGCCGGTGCGGGCGCCCGTGCTGTTGAGCAGCAGCAGCGCGTGCCCGGCGAAGGCCCCGCCCACCAGGCCCCCGTTCGCGCGGAACTCCTCGATCACGGGAGCGTTGTAGCGCGCCGCCACGGTCGTGGTGATCTCGTTCCCATGCACTGGACGTGTTCCTCCCGGGTGTGCGGTGTCGCGACCAAGATCGCCGCAGAACGTGCGGGACGAGAGTAAGGAACGTGTGTGTCGCGGGGGTAACCGAGGTTCCCTGCGGTGCCGGGATGCGGTGGGCCGACTCCGGGCCGGGACTGCTGCCTCCCGGAATGGGGGAGCTCGCGCGGTGCGCCGACGACCGGAGCGGAAGTGCCGGGGCGGAGCCGCGTTCCGGCTCCGCCCCGGCCCGGTCGGTCACCGGTGCGGTCGGTCGACGGGTGTCAGTGCGATGATCGGGATGCGGCGGCGGGTTTTGCTCTGGTGCTCGGCCATGGCCGGAAGGGCGTTGGCCGCGTCGGTGTAGCGCGCTTCTCGTTCGGGGCCGGTGAGTTCCTCGGCGTGGACCCGCAGCGTCTCGGTGCCGAGTTCGATCACGACGTCCGGGTTCGCCTTCAGGTTGTGGTACCAGGCGGGGTTCGTGTCCGCTCCGGCCTTCGAGGCGATCACGAGGTAGCGGCCCTCGTGTTCGAGGTAGGCCATCGGGTTGACGCGAGTGGCGCCGCTGCGCGCGCCGACGCTGCGCAGCAGCAGGATCGGTGTCTCGGCGAGCTCGCCGCCCAACCGGCCGCCGTTCGCGCGGAACTCCTCGATGATCGGTGCGTTGAACCGCTCGGCGAACTCGGCCGTGATCGCATTTCCGTCCACTGTGGTCTCCTGCTCGTGAGCCGTTCCGGCTTTCGGTCGGTCAGGCGGCCAATGTCGGGTAATCGGTGTAGCCCTGCTCACCGCCGCCGTAGAGGGTGGTGGCGTCCGGGGTGTTGAACGGGCCGCCCGCGGCCAGCCGTGCGGGGAGGTCGGGGTTCGCCAGGAACAGCGTGCCGAACGCGAGCACGTCCGCGAGACCTTCCTCGACCAGCGGCAAGTCCTCCGGCCCCGTCCGACGGCCAGGGGTGTGCGGGTTCAGCACGAACGCGCCGTCGAACCGGTCGCGCAGCCGCAGCGTCAGGTCCCGGTCCGAGCTCTCCAGCACGTGCAGGTATGCCAGGTGCAGCGGGTTGATCGCGTCGATCAGCGCCGAGTACGACGCGGACACCGCGAGCTCGACGGTGTCGTTGGCGCCGGTGCCGGGGGAGATCCGCAGGCCGACCCGGCGGGAGCCGATCGCCGCCGCGACCGCGCGGGCGACCTCGACCGTGAGGCGCGTCCGACCCTCGACGGAACTTCCCCAACCGTCGGTGCGCAGGTTCGCGTTGTCGGACATGAACTGGTGCAGCAGGTAGCCGTTCGCGCCGTGCAGTTCGACTCCGTCGAACCCGGCGTCGATGGCGTTGCGGGCGGCGGCGGCGAACTCGGCGATGACCTCGTTGATGCCGTCCTCGGTGAGCTCCTCGGGCGTGATCAGGTCCTGCATTCCGTCGGCGGTGAAGATCTGACCGGCCGCCGCGACCGGGGACGGGCCGAGCGGTGCTTGCCCGTCCGGCAGTGAACTCGGGTGGCTGATGCGGCCCGCGTGCATCAGCTGGGCGAAGATCACGCCGCCTTCGGCGTGCACCGCGTCGGTGACCTTCCGCCACGCGGCCACTTGCGAATCGCTGTGCAGGCCAGGCGTCGACGGGTAGCCCTGGCCGCGGACGGACGGCTGCACGCCCTCGGTGATGATCAGCCCGGCGGTGGCGCGCTGCCGGTAGTAGGTGGTCGTGGCCTCGTCGGGCAGGGCGTCGGCGGCGCGGCTGCGGGTCATCGGGGCCATCGCGATGCGGTTGCCCAGGCGGGTCCCGGCCAGGTTCAGCGGGTCGAATGCGGTGCTCATGGTGATCTCTCCCAGGGGCGCATGATTTACCTGTCCGAACAGGTAAACCGGCCGGATTCTTCCCCGGAGGCGAAATCTGCCGTGCTCATCACAGTGTTCGGCGAATCCCGCCGCCGATCGGTTAACGTGGAGAGTTAATTCACTGACCGGGCAGGTTTTCAAGGGAGAGCGATGGCCGACTCGCCGAGCTGTGCGGTGCCCGCGGGGTCGGCACCGGACGAGATCGTGCCGCCGCCGTGCCCGTCGGCCGTCGGACCCGTCAGCCACGCGGTCTTCCGGCTCGCCCGGCTGCACCGGATGTTCGCCGGTCAGCTGCTGCGCAGCTGCGGCCTGCACCCCGGCCAGGAACTGCTGCTGATGCACCTGTGGAACACCGGCACGCAACGGCAGACCGACCTGATCAAGGTGCTCGGCTCGGACTCCGCCACCATGACCCGCACCGTGCAGCGGCTGGAACGCGCCGGATTCGTCCGCCGCATCCGCAGCGACCAGGACAAGCGGGTCGTGCTCGTCGAAGCCACCGCCGCCGGCCTCGCGCTGCGCGACCGGGTGGAACGGATGTGGGCGGAACTCGAACGCGCCACCACCAGCGACCTCTCCGCCGAGGAGCAGACGGAAGTCCTCAACACCCTGGAACGCCTCGAACGGAACATCCTCGGCTCCGAATGCGCCGCCGCCCTCGACCAGCTCAACTGAGCCGACGGCCGAAGAGTTCCGCTCGAGAACGCGACCTGGCGGCGAGGATGACGTAGTGGAGGGCGCCGTCCCGCTCGACCTCGAAGGCTTCGGATTCCGCGGAGCGTGCCTCCTGGTGCCTACCGAGGCTCCCCGCGGTCTGCCCTGATGGTGGTGCCGGTCAAGGGCAATGGACCAACAGCGAGGGTGTCCGGCTGTGCTTCGCCACCCATTCCCCGATGGGGTTCGAGACCATCGATATCAACGTGACGATGTCGTCATGAACCTCGCGCGGCGTTCGGTACGCACCCGGCAGGTTGCGCGGGACACCTGGGCGCCGGACGCCCCCTACGACGGGTTCGTGGTGGGCAATGCGGTTACGCAAGGCGTAAACGTTCTGGGCGACCGCGTGAACGTGCTCAACTGAGCCGACGGTGCTACCGCTGTGCTCGAAGTCCCCGGGATCGTCAGTGCTGCGGCACGTGCCCGGGGCTCCCGACCGGGGCGGGTTCACCGGGCGGCGGAGCGCCACTCGGTGGCGAGCACGGCGTAGTGGAGCTCGTCGCCCCACTCGTCCTTGAAGATCTCGGACTCCACGAAGTGCGCCTCCCTGCGCATGCCGAGGCGCTCCATCACCCGGGCCGAACCCGTGTTCCGCGCGTCGCAGCGACCGACGATCCGATGCAGGTCGAGCCCGTCGAAGCCGAGCCGCAACATCTCCGCGGCGGCCTCGGTCGCGTAGCCGCGGCCCTGGTGGCCGGGATGCAGGACGAAGCCGAACTCACCCTGGCGGTGCTGCTCGCTGAGCCAGGTCAGCAGGACGTAGCCGATCACCGTGCCGTCCAGCTCGACGGCGAGCACCGCGCTGTCGCCTTCCGCGCGCAGTGACGTCTGCTCGCGGCGCTTCGCCACTTCGGCCGCGCAGTCCTCGCGGGTGCGGGGCTCGTTGTACAGGTAACGGGCCACTTCGGGCAGCGACTCGAAGGCGAACGCGTCCGCCACGTCGTCCTCAGTGAACGGGCGCAGCAACAGGCGCTCGGTCTTGATGGGCGCTAAGACTTCGATCACGCGATCCCCAGAGCTCGTGGTCGGTCAGGTGCGGCAGCGGGTGGTGGAGTACAGGTGGCTGTCCGGGAACGTGGACGCCGTGAGCACTTCGCCGACGACGACGACCGCGGTGCGGGTGATCCCGGCGGCACGCACCGACTCCGCGATGTCGGCGAGGGTGCCGCGCAGCACGATCTCGTCCGCTCGGCTCGCCCCGGCGACCACGGCCACCGGGCAGTCCGCGCCGTAGTTCGGCACCAGCTGCTCCACCAGGGACTCGATGCGGTTCACCGCCAGGTGCAGCACCATCGTCGCGCCGCTGCGTCCCAGCGTCGCCAAATCCTCGCCGTCGGGCATCGGCGTGGCCTGCGCCGAAGTGCGGGTGAGCACAACGGTCTGCCCCACGCCGGGCACGGTGAACTCGCGCTTCAACGTCGCCGCGGCCGCCGCGAACGCGGGCACCCCCGGCACCACGTCGTAGGGCACCCCGGCCGCGTCGAGGCGGCGCATCTGCTCGGCGACCGCGCTGAACACCGCCGGATCACCCGAGTGCAGCCGCGCCACGTCCCGGCCCGCTTCGTGCGCGGCGACCAGCTCGGCGAGGATCTCGTCCAGGTTCAGGTTCGCCGTGTCGATCAGCCGCGCGCCGTCCGGGCAGTGCTCCAGCAGCTCCACCGGAACGAGGCTGCCCGCGTACAGGCACACCGGGGAAGCGGCGAGCACGTCACGGCCGCGCACCGTGATCAGGTCGGCGGCGCCGGGACCGGCGCCGATGAAGTGCACCGTCATCGGGTCACCGTCCACTGCGTGATCCGCATCGCGGGCCGCCAGCCGGTGAACCCGCCCACCGGCGAAGCGTGCTCCGCAGCGATCCGCACCAGCTCACCGCCGCAGCGGCCGTACCACTCCGCCACCAGTACCTCCGATTCGATCGTCACCGCGTTCACCACCAGGCGCCCGCCCGGCCGCAGCGCGTCCCAGCACCGCTGGAGCACTCCGGGGGCCGTGGCGCCGCCGCCCACGAACACCGCGTTCGGGGCGTCCAAACCGTCCAGCGCGTCCGGCGCGGCACCGATGACCACGCTCAGGTCGGGGACGCCGAGGGTCATCGCGTTCGTCGTGATGCGGGCGGCCCGGTCCTCGCGGTGCTCGATCGCCACCGCGCGATTCGCCGGGTCGCAGCGCATCCACTCGATCGCGATGCTACCGGCGCCCGCACCCACGTCCCACAACAGCTCACCGGGCGCCGGCGCCAACCGGGACACGGTGAGCGCGCGGACGTCGCGCTTCGTGAGCTGCCCGTCGTGCTGGAACGCCGAGTCCGGCAGGCCCGGAGTGCGCGGCCTGCGCTCGGCGTCGGCGTCGGCCTCGCAGTGCAGACCGATCACGTTCAGCGCGGGCACCTCGGGGTGGCGCCACTGCGCCGCCGTCGCGCCCACACGGGACTCCTCGGGGCGCCCAAATCGCCCAGCACCGTCATCGTGCTGCTGCCGAAGTCGCGCGCCACCAGCAGTGCCGCCACCCGCGCGGGCGTGTGCGCGTCGGAACTGAGCACGATCAGCCGCCGCCCCGGCTGGAGTTCCGGGTGCAGCAGCTCGACGTGCCTGCCGACGAGGCTCACCACCGTCACGTCCTGCTCGGCCCAGCCGAGCCGCGCGCAGGCCAGCGCCACCGACGACACGTGCGGCAGCACCCGCAGCCGCTCCGCGCCGAGCACCCGGGCCAACGTGGCGCCGATGCCGTGGAACATGGGATCACCGCTGGCCAGCACGCAGATCGCCCGGCCGTCGTGCTCGGCGAACAGTCCCGGCAGCGCGGGCAGCATCGGCGACGGCCACGCGACGAGTTCGGCCGCGCCACGCGGAATCAGGTCGAGCTGGCGGCGGCTGCCGAACACGACCTCGGCCGCCTCGACGCGGCGCCGCGCCGCCGTGGACAGGCCGTCCCAGCCGTCGGCGCCGATGCCCACGACGTCAACGGGTTTCTGCTGCGCACTCACCCCACCACCTCACCACGCGATGGCGACTCATGTGGTCCGGGGGCGGGGGAGGTCACGTGCAGCGGTCGTGCACCGCGCGAGCTCGACCCTGGCGCGCGGCTCAAGGGGCAGCGTCCCCGGCAGCGACGTCGACGTGGAGCTGAACCTGCTGGAGCTGATCGCGCGTTCGGGTTCGGCGGGCAGGAGCGGTTCGTCGGGGAGGCCGTGGAGATCGAAGGCGACCGGGTCGCGGCGCTGGACGCGGAGATCACCCGCCTCACCGGGTTCCGCGACCACTTGGCCGCCTGCCACGCGAACATCGAGAACGTGCTCGAACCCGCGGGTTCGGTGCCCGGCGGAACGTGACGAGCGGAGGTTCCGCCCGACAGGCCCCGCCGCGCGGAAACCCGGGATGCGCGGCGGAATTCCGCGCCCCGCGCTCAGAGGTTGCTCAAGGCCCGGGTCACGGTGATCTCCAGGACCACGCGGTTCGGGTTGTTCCGGGGCGGGCGCCCGTAGCGGTCGGTGGCGCGAGCCTCGGCGTCGGCGACCACGGCCGGATCGTCGCGGACCACCGCCACACCCTCCAGAGTGGACCAGCGACGGCCGTCCACCTGGCACAGAGCGACCCGCGCGCCCGGCTCACCGGACGCGCGGACCTGCCGTGCCTTGTGCGAATCGCGCGAGCTCAGGACCCGAGCGGTTCCCGTCGCGACGTCCAGCGTGGAGTTCACCGGGACGACGTGCGCAGTGCCGTCCGCGCGCACCGTCGTCAACGTGCAGACGTGCGGTTCAGCCCAGAACGCCAGGAACTCGGCGCTCGGCTCGGACAGCGACACGGTGCGCGACGATGCCACGGCTCGGCACTCCCTTCAGCGTGATCCGCGTAGTGGTGCGGGCAGGCGCGAACCTCAGCCTGCCCAGGACTGCCGGGAGCGCTGCGGGCGCTGGCCACCACGAGCGTTCGGGCCGCCACTGCGCCTGCCTCGGTCGCCGCCTCGCGAGGCGCCGCCGCGCTGGTCCTCCCAGACTCCGCGACCGCGCTGGTCGACCCGCGCGGGCCGGTCGTCCCGGGAACGGGGCTGGCCCTCCCGTGAACGGGACTGGCCCTGACCCTGGCCTTGCCCGCGCGGGCCGCCCTGACGACGACCCTGGCCGGAACCGTTGCGCGAGGCACCACCGCGGGAGGCGTCCTTGCGCGGCTCGGCCACGGCGACGCCGCTGGGCTCCCGGGCACCGGTCAGCCGCACCAGCTCCGCGTCCTGCGGAGCGATCTTCGTCGTGGTCGTGGTGACCCCGGCCTTGGTGGTCATCTGCTGGAACGCGCGCTTCTGGTCGTCGGTCACGATCGTCACGACCGTGCCCGTCGCACCGGCGCGCGCGGTCCGCCCGGCGCGGTGCAGGTAGTCCTTCGGGTCCGCCGGCGGTTCCACGTGCACGACCAGGCTCACGTCGTCGACGTGGATGCCGCGGGCCGCTACGTTCGTCGCCACCAACGTCTCCGTGGTGCCCGCGCGGAACTCGTCGAGGATCCGGGTCCGGGCGTTCTGCGCCTTGCCGCCGTGCAGCGCGCCCGCGCGCACCCCGGAAGCGCGCAGCTTCTTCGTCAACCGGTCCGCGTGGTGCTTGGTGCGCACGAACATGATCGTGCGGCCGTCGCGGGCGGCGATGCGGGACAGCACGTTGAGCTTGTCGTCCGCCGACACCAGGAACTGGTGGTGGTCCATGTTGTCCACGCTGGCCGCGGGCGGCGCCAGCGAGTGCACCACCGGGTCCGTCATGTACTCGCGCACCAGCTTGTCGACGTCACCGTCGAGGGTCGCGGAGAACAGCAGCCGCTGACCGTTCGACGGAATCAGGTCGAGGATGTCGCGGACCTGCGGCAAGAAGCCCATGTCCGCCATCTGGTCGGCCTCGTCGAGCGCGGTGCGCTCCACTTCGGACAGCACGCAGGTGCCCTGGCGCACGTGGTCGGACAGCCGGCCCGGCGTCGCGACGAGCACGTCGACGCCGCGGCGCAGCGTGTCGGCCTGCCGGTTGAACGGCATGCCGCCGACGACCTCGCGCACGTACAGCCCCAGCGACTTGGCCAGTGGCTTCAACGCGTTCGTGACCTGAGTGGCCAGTTCCCGGGTGGGCACCAGCACCAGGCCGCGGGGGTGGATCGCGCGGGCGTTGCCCCGCTGCATCGCCAGCAGCGGCAGCCCGAACGCGAGGGTCTTACCGGAACCCGTCTGGCCGCGGCCCAGCACGTCGCGCCCGCTCAGCGCGTCCGGGATGGTCGCGGCCTGGATCGGGAACGCCTCCGTCAGGCCCGCCTCGGCCAGCGACGCCACCAGCTTCTGCGGCAGGCCCAGCGAATCGAACGGGGCCGGGTCGACCGCGGTCACACCGACCTGGTCGAACAAGCTCGGCTCGACGGGCGCCGCCGGCTTGGCGGGGCCGCGGCGGCGGGGACGCCGGGAGCGGGCAGCGGGGGACGAACTGGGACGCACAGCGAACCTCCGGGAACTGGCACGTCTCGGGGAGGCCGCGCGGTCGCGCGCTGATCACAAGGACGAGCCCGGCGCGACTACGGCGCCGCTGGTGGATGACGTGGAGCACCGGAGCCGGAGCGGGAGGATCGGGGTGAACTTGTCCGGCTCGACTCGGCGGGCTTGGTCCCGCGCAGTCGCCTTGTCCAGTGCACGTCGAGTCTAGCTGACGTCCAGATCTTGATCATGGTTTGGGTGGTGGGGTGGGTGGCGGAACCTCAGTTGGTCTCTCGCTGCGGGATCTTTTTCCCTAGTGGCTCCGCCACGAGGGAAAAAGCTGTCCTCGCGAGAGACCAACTGAGAACCCGCGGGTGAGCGGCTTTGTGACGTGGGCTATGTGCTTCGCACATACAGGCGCGGCCTTTGGCCGCAAGGCACGGCTTGCTTCGCTGCCGCAAGGCACGGCTTCGCCGCACGGCACGGCCTTCGGCCGCGAGGCAGGCGGGGCTTCGCCCGCCCTTTGCGGGCTTCGCCGCCGACTGCACGGCTTTGGCGTATGAGCGAGATCTCGGGGGTGTCAGGCTGGGACCACTACGGTGAGGGATGTCTCCGATGGGTGTTCCACTCGCATGTCGGCCCGGCGGGCCAGGTCGATCACGTCGTGCACCGAGGTGGGCTCGTCGGGGGCGGCGGCGAGGAGGCGGGCCAGGCGGCCCTTGTGGGACTTGTTGTGGTGGCTCACGACCTTGCGCTCGCCGCGCGCGTTCTCCGCCAGCACCTGGACGCCGACCGCGCCGGGTACTCGCGCCAGCGCCGCGTACGCGCCGGAACGCAGATCCACCACCAGCTCACCGGCCTCGCGCAGCACCGGCTCCAGCGCCGGGCGCCACACGCCGCGCAACGGGCCGAAACCGGGCAGTGAACTGCCCGCCGACAACCGGTACGCCGGAATGCGATCGCCGCCGCGCACCAGCCCGAACAGCGCGGACGCCACGGCCAGCCGCGAATCCGCCCGCGCCCGTTGCGCAGTGGACAGGGTCGCGACGTCCAACGCGTCGAACAGCACGCCGGTGTAGCGCTCCAGCGCGGCAGCGGTGGGGGAGTCGAACAGCGCCGCGTTGCGCGCCACCTCACCGGACTGGCGTTCCGAAAGGCCCAGCGCGGACAGGCTCGCCGGGACGTCCTCGGCGAGCGAGCGCACCGCCTCCGCGAGCTTCCGCCGCGTCGGCGTGAGCTCCGGGCAGGACAGCGCGTCCAGGTCCAGCGACGGACCGTCACCGCCCGCGGCCTTGGTCTCGGAAGGAGGCAGCAGCACCAGCACGAGCGATCAGGGTAGTGACCCCGGTCGGCCCGGTGGGAATGGGCGTCGCGGGCGTGGCCGCGTCGCGGGCAATCCGCTGGCGGCGACCCCGGTGGGTGTCGCTACCCTGCGAGGACCGAGCGTTCCACCACGTGAACCTTCGGTATTCCGCAGTTCTCTACCCGCCCGAGGAGCGCCCGCCGTGATCACGAGGATGTCGACGTTGTTCTTGCGTACCCTGCGCGAGGATCCGGCCGACGCCGAGGTGCCGAGCCACAAACTGCTCGTGCGCGCCGGATACGTGCGCCGTGTCGCCCCGGGCATCTACTCGTGGCTGCCGCTGGGCCTGCGGGTGCTGCGCAACGTCGAAGAGGTCGTGCGCCAGGAGATGGCCGCCATCGGCGCCCAGGAGATCCACCTCCCCGCGCTGCTGCCGCGCGAACCGTACGAGCAGACGAACCGCTGGACCGAGTACGGCCCGCAGCTGTTCCGGCTCCAGGACCGCAAGGGCGGCGACTACCTGCTGGGGCCGACGCACGAGGAGTTGTTCGCGCTCACCGTCAAGGGTGAGTACAACTCCTACAAGGACTACCCGGTCATGCTGTACCAAATCCAGACCAAGTACCGGGACGAGGAACGTCCCCGCGCGGGCATCCTGCGCGGCCGCGAGTTCGTCATGAAGGACTCCTACTCCTTCGACATCGACGAGGACGGCCTCACGAACTCCTACCGGCTGCACCGCGACGCTTACGTCCGGATCTTCGACCGGGTGGGCCTGCGCTACGTCATCGTCGCCGCGACCTCCGGTGCGATGGGCGGATCCGCGTCCGAGGAGTTCCTCGCGGAGAGCCCGACCGGCGAGGACACCTTCGTGCGCAGCACCGACTCCGACTACGCGGCGAACGTCGAGGCCGTCGTGACCCCGGTGCCCGCAGCCGAGTCCATCGAGGACAAACCGGCCGCGCAGGTGCACAGCACTCCCGGCACGCCGACCATCGAGTCGCTGGTGGACTTCCTCAACGGCGCCGAGCTGGGCCGCACCTTCACCGCCGCCGACACCCTCAAGAACGTGCTCGTCAAGACCAAGCAGCCCGGCGCGGAGAAGTGGGAACTGCTGGCCGTCGCGGTGCCCGGTGACCGCGAGGTCGACCTCAAGCGCCTCGAAGCCGCCGTCGAACCCGCCGAGGTCGCGCTGCTCGACGAGGCCGACTTCGCCGCGAATCCCTTCCTGGTGAAGGGCTACATCGGCCCGAAGGCGTTGCGGGACAACGGGATCCGCTACCTCGCCGACCCGCGCATCGTCAGCGGCACCGCATGGGTCACCGGCGCCGACCAGGACGGCCACCACGTCGTGGACCTGGTCTGCGGCCGCGACTTCACGCCCGACGGCACCATCGAGGCCGCCGAGGTCCGCGAAGGCGACGCCGCGCCGGACGGCGGCGGCACCCTGGTCGCGGCCCGCGGCATCGAGATCGGGCACATCTTCCAGCTCGGCCGCAAGTACGCCGACGCGTTCGGCCTGGACGCGCTCGGCCAGGACGGCAAGCCGAAGCGGATCACGATGGGCTCCTACGGCGTCGGCGTGTCGCGGCTGGTCGCCGCGATCGCCGAGCAGAGCCACGACGAGCTCGGCCTGGTGTGGCCGCGCGAAGTCGCCCCCGCCGACGTGCACGTGGTCATCGCGGGCAAGGACGAGACGGTCCGCGAAGGCGGTGAGCGCCTCGCCGCCGAACTCGACGAGGCGGGCGTGCGGGTGCTGCTCGACGACCGCACCTCTTCGCCCGGCGTGAAGTTCGCCGACGCGGAACTCGTGGGCGTGCCGACGATCCTCGTCGTCGGCAAGGGACTCGCGAAGGGCGTCGTCGAGATCAAGGACCGTCGCACCGGCGAACGCGAAGAGATCGACGTCGACAAAGCCGTCGGCCACCTGGCGCAGGCCGTGCAGGGTTGAGGGCCGGTTCCCGGAAGGGAAACGACCGCACCACCGGTCCTGATTCGATGAACGGCCGCTCGCGCCTCCGGGTGCGGGCGGCCGTTCGTCTTCGTCCTGCGGCGATCAGTGCGAGTGCCGTCGCTGGGTGAGGAAGTAGATGCTCGCCGCGCCGGAGACCAGGAAAACGACGGTGCCGAGCACCGCGTTCGTCTGCTCCGCGGTGGACGCCACCCGGATGAAGTAGCCGAGCGCCGCCGCGTACGCGAGGACGTCCAGCGCCCACGCCCAATGCGACAGCGGGATCGTGGTGAAGCGGTACGTGTACTGGCGTGCGGCCGCCATCGCGAGTAACAGGACGATCAGCGTCCACCACGTCCACGGAACGGACGGCGTTCCGTCAGCCGCCGACCAGAGCTGCGCCGCGATCAGCACGGCCAGCAGTACGAGCACGGCGCGCAGGCTTCGCACCACGGTCGGTGGATCCCGCTTCGGTGGGGAAGCGGTCGGTGGCGGTTCCACCGGGGGCGGCGGATCTTCCGTAACGGCCGGCGGCTGCTCCGGGCCGGTCCGGATCGCGTGGATCAGCTTCGCCGACCGGTCCGCTCGCCGGCTGTCGCCCGCCTCGCGGTGGAGCCGTTCGGCCTTCAGGTAGCACTCGAGCGCTTCGGACTTCTCGCCCCGCCCGCGGTGCAAGTCGCCGAGATGGTGCAACGACACCGCGGCGCCGTGCGGGAATCCGCGCTGCTCGGCGGACCGCTTCGCGTCCAGGTGGCATTGAACGGCGTGCTCGGTGTCGCCGAGCCGCGCGTGGCACTTGCCCAGTTCGTTGAGCGCTCGTTCCGCGTGCAGCGCGAAAGCGTGCCGGTGAGCCAGGGTCCGCGCCTGCTCGTGCCGGCGCACGGCTTCCGGCAGGTCGTCGCGCAGGAAGGCGACGCGACCGAGCCCGTGCAGCGCGGCGAGCCGGCCCTCGACGTCATCGGACTTCCGATATCGCTCCAGCAGGTCCTGGTACTCCTTGGCGCTCGCCGCCAGTTGGCCGACCTCGCAGGCCAGTTCCGCGAAGGCCCGCATGAACTCGGTCGGATAGCCGTCGAGCTGCCGGGTGAGCTTGCTCGCCTCGTGCAGGCACTGGGCGGCCTCGGTGCGGGCGTCCACGGCCAGCAGGCCGCGGCACATCGCGAGGAACGCGTCGAACTCGCCGCGACGATCGTCCAACGCCCTCGTGACGCGCAGCAGCAGCCGTGATCCCGCCAGCGATTCCCTGCCGCGTCCGGTGCGTTCGCGCAGCACCACCAGCGAGACAGCGATCGTGCGGCTCGCCGCCAAGAGCCGCCCGCGCGAGTCGGCGTCCGGAGCTTCCGGTTCCCGCTCGGCCGTGCCGGCGGCGCGGGCGGCGATCGTCCACAGCGCGTCGTGCTCAGCGGTGAGCCGGTGGAAGGCCTCCGCCACGGCCTGCGAGTCATCCGAGGAATCCACTGTGGACATATCGGCTCGGGTGGACGACGCGGTGCTCTCCGCGAGCCGGATCAGCACGTCCAGCTGGGAGAGCGACGATCCGTTCCCGGCCTCGGCATCCCGGTGCGGCGGGAGCTGCTCGAACAGCGTCGCCGCGAACTCCCCGGCGAGATCCAGAAACCGGACCCGATCGGTATGCCCGCCCGGAGTCAGCAGGTGAGCCGTGCGCAACCGTTCCAGCAGCACCCATGCCCGATCCGGATCCGGCTCGTCCAGCAGGGCGGCGGCGCTGCGATCGGTGAACTCGATCGCAGGCAGGCAGCCCATCCGCCGGAACAGCACGGCGGCATCCTGGTCGTTGTCGTCCGATGATTTCTGCAGCGCCGCGAACGACAGCTCGAACGCCGACCGCACCGGAGTCAGCACGTTGAGCCGCTGCGGTGTGGCGAGCTTGGCGGCGACCGTGCTCAACTCCCACTTCGGATTCCCGCTCAGCATCGCGGCGATCACCGACAGCGCCAGCGGTAACCGCCCGCACAACTCGGCGACCTCGCGCAACCGGCCGGATTCGCGTGCGCGCGGATCGTCCGGGTCCGCGCGCTCCAGTTCCACCCGCAGCAGCCCGGCCGCCGTCGCGGCGGACAGCTCCGGCAGCCGGATCGTCGCCGCGTCCCGCACGATCCGATCATCGCGGGTGGTGATCAGCGTCCGGTGCGACGGCGACGCGGGGAGCAGCGGCGCCGGATCGAACCCCGTTCCGAGGCTGTCGAGCACCAGCAACAGCGGGAGTTCCTTTGCGGCGAAGTCCTCATAGCGCTGCTGCAACCGCTGCACCGCTGCCGCGTCGGCCTGCGGGGCGTCGCGGACGCCCAGGAATCTGAGCAGGTCGGACGCCGCCTGTGCGAGTCCCTTCGGGGCGTCCGTGTAGCCCAGGCCGTCCAGGAAGAGCAGACCACCCCGATAGCCCTGCCGTTCGTGCAACCGGTAGGCGGCTTCGAGCGCGAGCGTGGTCTTGCCCGCCCCGCCCATGCCGACCACCACGCACACCGGGGATGCCGTGGTCAGCACGGACTCCAGTTCCCGATCGCGGCCGAGGCACAGCGACGGCCGCCGGGGCGCGGTCGACGCGATCGCGGCAACCGGTTCGTTCGGCTGATCGACGTACAGGTCGCCGTAGAACCGGCCGCCTTGGATGATCGAACCGCCGACGGTGCTGCCATGAACGAAGTTGTGGGAGATCAGCGGCGACATCGACTCCTGTGCGGGCCGCTCTTCGGAGCCGTCCGGCTCGGTAGAGTTCTCCGGCTCGATGGCATCGGACGGCTCGGTGGAGTCCTGCGGCTCGTTGCCGTCGGACGGCTCCTCGGAGTCGTGCGGCTCGGTGGCGTCGGCTCTGTCGGCGTCCTCGCGATCCATCTCTCACGTATAGCGCACGAGATCACCGCGAATGCCGCGTTCGTGCGGATCCGTTCGTCCGATCCGGTTCGCGAATCGAGGTGAATGCCTCCTCAGCCCGGTGAACTGGTCCCCGGTGGTTGGACTGGAAAGTCAGTTCCAGCTACCGGGGAGTGGTTCGTGTATCCGCATAGTTCGTTGTCGCGGGAGCAGCGTGAGGCCGCTGTGGTGTTGTTCGGGGCTGGTCATGGGGCGGTGTCGGCTGCGGCCCGGTTGGGGGTGTCGGCTTCGGCGGTGAGAACGTTGCGGGATCGATGGTTGTTGCGCGGCCCGGGAGCGTTGATCATGAAACCGACCAAACGGTCCTACTCGTTCGAGTTCAAACTCGACGTGGTGCTGCGGTTTGTGGCCGGGCAGGCCACGGCGGCCGAGCTGGCCGCCGAGCATGACCTGTCGTCACCGAAGCAGGTGAAAAATTGGGCGCGCCAATATCGGCGTGACGGCGAGGATGCGTTGCGCCCCAAGCGGGAAGGCCGCCCACCCCGCGAACCACAACCACCACCGGACGGCGAGACGGCCGAACTGGAACGGTTGCGGACGGAGAATCTGCGGTTGTCCGCGGAGAACGCCTACCTAAAAAAACTGCGGGCCTTGAAGGAACAGGGGCGAGGGTAAAAACCCAGGTCATCGTCACCCTCAAGGCGCACTATCCGCTTGCGGTACTGCTGGAGGTCGCGGGCCTGGCCCGGTCGACGTTCTTCTATCACCAGGCCCGGCTCGACCGGCCGGACCCGCACGCCCGGCTGAAACAGGCCGTGACCGACGTGTTCCAGCAGGCCCACGGCCGTTACGGGCACCGCCGCGTCCACGCCATGCTGCACCGCCACGGCCTGAGACCGGCGAAAAAGACCGTCCTGCACATCATGCGCACCCTCGGCCTGGCCTGCACAGTCCGCCGCCGACGCCGCTACTCATCCTGGAAGGGCGAGGCCGGCACCACCGCCGGCAACGTCCTGGACCGCGACTTCACCGCCCCGGCACCGAACACCAAATGGGTCACCGACATCACCGAATTCCGTGTCGGCACAAGCAAAATCTATCTCTCACCGATCATCGACCTGTTCGACCGCTCCGTCGTGTCCTACTCCTGGAGCACCCGACCCGACACCCACCTGACCAACTCATCACTGACCAAAGCCATCGCCACCCTCAACACCGGCCACACCCCACTCGTGCACACCGACCAAGGCTTCCACTACCGACACACCTCCTGGCGCCAACTGCTACACGAGGCAAACCTGACACCCTCCATGTCCCGGAAAGCGACCTGCCTCGACAACGCCGTCGCCGAAAACTTCTTCAGCCACCTCAAAGAAGAACTCTTCCACCACCACAACTACAACACCCCCGACGAGTTCACCACCGCCCTCGAGAACTACCTCGACTGGTACAACACCACCCGCATCTCCACCACACTGAAGAACCTCACCCCCACCGAATACCGAGCCCAGGCCCTCACCACCTAGCCTTCACTCACCCAGTCCAACAAACAGGGACCACTTCACCGGCCCTGCCGGTCAAAGGGGATATTGACTCCATCGGCGTCACCGGGTGAACGGCCCGTTCGACCAGCGGGGTCGGGCGAAGGGGGCATCCACCTGGGCGAGCCGCTAGCCCGCGACGGCCTTCAGCACCGCGTCCGTGTCGGTGAGGTCCGGGAGCACCACGTGCGCACCGGCCGCGCGCAGTTCCCGCTCGTCACTGCGGCCGGACGCCACGCCGACCGCGATCGCCCCGTGGCGCAGCGCCCCGGCCACGTCGCGCGGAGTGTCCCCGACGACGATCACGGACTCCGGGGCGAACTCCGCGTCGTGCTTGGCCGTGGCCTTCGCGACGGCCGCGCTGATCAGGTCGTGCCGGTGCAGCGACTCGGCGCCGAACCCGCCGATGTCGAAATCCACGTGCCGATGCAGGCCGAACGCGTCGAGCTTGTGGAAGGCGACCTCCGGGAGGTTGCCGGTGACGAGGCTCTGCACCACGCCGGGCACCTCGGCCAGCGCCGCCAGCGCCTGCGCGGCGCCCGGCATCGCGCTGCCGCGCAACGACAACGCGTCCCGGTCGGCGAGCACCACGGTCGTCAGCGTGCTGAACATGGCCTCCACCGTGCCGGCGGCCACATCGATGTCGTGCGCCGCGAGGACTTCGCCGGTGATCGCCAGTTCGGTCTTGCCCGCCATGTCCGGCACGTGCCGCAGCTGCACGCCCGTGACCTCGGAGAGCGTTCGGCGGTACCAGTCGACGCCGATGTTCCGGGCGTCGATCAGGGTCAGGTCCACGTCCCACAGGACCAGTCGCGCGCTCATCGTTTCATCCTGGCACGAGACCCGGCGTTCATGATCAAGATGTGAGCCATCTCGGTGCGCGCAACTACCTGCCCGGGGCACCTGGACCTGGCGACACCCTCGCAACTTCGCGCGAAATCGCCGGGAACTCCTCCAGCCGGGCTGAGATTCCGCCCGTTAGGTGAGACCTTCGCGAGCCGGAATTCCGATTGCCCGGCGACAGGGCCACCACCGCGCAGAGCACCCACCGCTAACCCTCGACGAAGCTCAACCGCACCCGGCGCACCGGGTTGTCGACGTTCGTGTCCACCAGGCACACCGACTGCCACGTGCCCAGCGCCATCCGCCCCTCCAGCACCGGAACCGTCGCGTACGGCGGCACCAGCGCGGGCAGCACGTGATCCCGGCCGTGCCCCGGTGAGCCGTGCCGATGCCGCCAGCGACCGTCCGCGGGCAGCAGCTCCCGCAGTTGCGCCAGCAGATCCTCATCGCTGCCCGCGCCGGTCTCCAGCACCGCCAGGCCCGCCGTCGCGTGCGGCACCCACACGTTGAGCAGGCCGTCCGCCGCGCCCGCAGAGCGCAGGAACCGCTCGCACTCGGCGCTCAGGTCGTAGACCACCTCGGTCGAACCGGTCCGGATCTCCACTTCCGTACTCCGCATGACGCCACCGTAGAACGCGGTTCCCTCGGTCGGCTCTGGCGCACCCGGGACGGGTTCGATGAGGATCGCGGGATGCGCAGCGCCTTCGGTCTGAAGTTCGACGTCCCGGACGGTTACCTCAACACCGCGAGCATCGGCGTTCCGCCCACCGGCACAGTCGAAGCGGTCACCTCCATCGTCACCAAGTGGGGTGCCGGCGGCACCCGGCCCACCGACTTCGACACCGACACCGGCACCGCCAGGGAACTGTTCGCCGAGCTCATCGGCGTTCCCGCCGAGCGGGTCGCCATCGGCAGCACCGTCTCGCAGCTCGTCGGCATCATCGCGGCCGATCTGCCCGACGGCGCCCGCGTGCTGGTGGCCGCCGACGAGTTCACCAGCGTCAGCTTCCCGTTCGCCGCGCAGCACGATCGCGGCATCGTCGTCGACGAGGTCGACCTCGACGCGGTGCCCGCCAACGCCCCGGACTACGACCTGGTGGCGGTGAGCGTCGTGCAGTCCGCGGACGGCCGCATCGTCGACCTCGACGCGCTCCGCGAGGCCGTCCGCGACCGGCCTGCTCGGGTGCTGTTCGACGTCACGCAGGCCGCGGGATGGCTGCCGCTGGAACTCGACTGGGCGGACTACGTCGTCGGGACCGGTTACAAGTGGCTGCTCGCCCCGCGCGGCGCCGCCTGGCTGGCCGTGCACCCCGACGCGCCGCGGGCGCGGCCGAACCACGCCAACTGGTACGCCGGGAGCGGTATCAACGACATCTACGGGTTGCCGCTGCGGCTGGCGGAGGGAACCCGGGCGCTGGATCTGTCGCCGGTGTGGCTCGCCCAGGTCGGCGCCGCGGCATCGCTGCGCGAACTCGTCGCCCTGGACCTCGCCGAAGTGCGCGAACACTGCGCGGGACTCGCCGACCGGGTGCGGGAGGAACTCGGCGTCGCGCCGAACGGCTCCGCGATCGTCGCCGTCCCCGGATCCGACGCCGTCCGCAAGCTCACCGATGCCGGCGTCGTCTGCGCCGCGAGAGCGGGCAAGGCCCGCCTGTCGTTCCACCTCTACAACACCGCCGCGGACGTGGACCTCGTGCTGCGCGCACTGCGGGGCTGAGCAGCCGGAACGTCTTCGCTGCGCACGTGCTGTTCTATGCGCGATCAGCAACCGCTACCGTTAGTGCTCGTGCCGGACCCCCAAGGTGCACCCGAAGAGATGACAGGCTCGCCGCAGAACTCGCAGCGAGCCGAGACCGCGCCATTGCAGCGTGACAACTTTCTGGTGGATCAAGAGCACCGCAGTGCGAGCCCCGCCGATTTCAGCCCGGACACCTTGGGCGGACCTGGCGAGACGACCCGTCCTGCCTTCCACCAGCCGTCGGCCCAGACGCCGCACGGCGGCCAGCCGCAAGTGCAGCAAGCGGGCGGCCAGTACGGGCAGAGCACCCCCGGCCACGGGCAGCCCCAGCAGCACCAACCGGCTGCCCAGAACCAGGTCGGCCAGAACCAGGCCGCGCAGAACCAGGGCCACCCGGCCGCGCAGGCAGGGTGGGGCGGTGCGATTCAGCAGTACGCCGCGCACCACCAGGGCCAGGCCTACGCCGCCCAGCAGCAGCCCTACGCCGCCGCCCAGCAGCAGTACCCGCAGCAGGGATACGTCCAGCAACAGCAGGGATACGCCCAGCAACACGTCCAGCAAGGCGCGCAGCAGGGATACGGCCAGCAGCAGAACCAGCAGCACGGCGCGGGCCTCAACCAGCGCGGCCATCCCTCCACCAGCAGGCAGGAACCCGTCCGGCCCGCCGCCCCCGCGTCGGCAACGGGCGGAAGCGGGCTCGGCGGCACCTCCATCACCCCGTCCGGGTGGGCGCTGCGCGGACTCGTGCTGTTCGGGGTGGCCGTGGTGTCCGGACTGCTCTGGCTGCTGATCAAGCCCGCCGA
Source organism: Saccharopolyspora gloriosae (assembly GCF_022828475.1). Classification (GTDB taxonomy): domain Bacteria; phylum Actinomycetota; class Actinomycetes; order Mycobacteriales; family Pseudonocardiaceae; genus Saccharopolyspora_C; species Saccharopolyspora_C gloriosae_A. Next base: position 1,457,995 of record NZ_CP059557.1, read on the forward strand.
CCCGGCGGACGAGGCGCAGGATTCACCCACGCCCGGACCGCAGACACAGCACCAGTTCAACCTGGAACTGCGCGAAGAAGGTCAGCAGGGCTGCGCCAACGTCTCCACCAGGAAGATCAAGGAATTCTTCGGCAGCCACCGGTGCGAGCACCTCACCCGAGCGCTGTACACCACGTCCCTGCCCGACGGGCAACGCGTGCTGACCTCGGTGGTCACCATCCGGATGGCGGATTCCGAGACGGCGGCGCAGCTCAACGAACTCGTCACCCAAGACGGCACCGGCAACGTGATGGACCTCGTGTCCGCCGGCCGCGACCTGCCCGACGACTTCCCCGGCCTCAGCAGCGACGTCGGCTACTACTCCGAGCAGCAGGACCGGCTCGTCGTCGTCGGTGAGTCCGGATACTTCTCGCAGGTCGACGACTACGAGGACCAGCGGCTCACCGAGGTCACCCGGGACGCGCTGGGACTGGGCTGGCCCCAGGACAGCGGCTGATCCCGCCGACGGCGGCCGCGCGGTGAACGCCGCGGCCGCGCACCAGCCCGGGAGAGCACGACCGCCACCGCTTCAGGGCTTGCCCGGCTGGGCCTCCGCCGCGGGGTTCTGACCGGCGGTGATGCGCCAGCGGGTGGCGCGGGTCGCCGCCGTGGTCAGCGCGGTCAGCGCGGTGCGGCGCACTCCCGGACCGGCGTCGTCCGGCTCGGTGTTCTCCAGCACCGAACGCCAGCCGATCTGGCACTCCCGCTCCACGGTGATCAGCACGCTGATCGCCGAGTTCTCGTCGGTCACCGGCTGCGGCAGCGTGTAGGCGGGCGCGGCCGCCGGGGGAGTGGCCCCCGTGGCGCGGATCAGGCGCTGCGTGTCGTCCCGATGCCCCTCGTGCACCCCGGTGGCCTCCGCGACCGCCGAGCGGACCTGGGGGCGCGACACGAACGCCGTCACCATCTCGTAGGTCCACACCGCGGCGTGCTCCGCGCGCAGCGCCGCGGCCAGCGCGGTCGCGCCCTCTTCCGGCAGTTCCTCGGTCACGCCAGCACCTCCGCCAAACTCGCGCAGCTCGCCGAGACCGAACCGGTCAGCCCGCAGCGGTAGCCCGGCAAGGTCGGGCAGATCTTCGCCGCGGACTGCTCGGCGGCCGCCAGCGCCCGCTTCAACGCGGCCTTCGCCTCATTCGCCGACGCGGGCACCTGAACGGCAGGCGCGGGATGCCTGCGCGGTTCGTCCGGCGGGTCCAGCCGGTCGATCTCCTGCTGCAACAACCGTGCGTGCTCCGTGCGGATCTCCGCGACGGCACCCGCCTCCGCGCCCAGCGCCCGATGCGTCCGCGCGACGCCCTGCGCCAGCGCGGCATCCGATCGGGCCGCGGTCGCCAAGGCCGTCAGCGGGTCCGGCACGTCCTCGCCACCGGCGCACGCGGAGCTCGCCACGGCCACGACGGGCAACGCCGCGAACAGCCGCAACACCTCGCGGCGGCCGACACGCGACGACCCTTTCGGGTGATGGGAGGGGAAGGGGGCTCGCACGCTGATCCATCCTGCCAGCCAGGCCTCGGACGGCCGCGCCGACCCGCACGGAGGCCACGCCGCGCCACGCCTGGAACCGACCAGATAAGCTGGACGACCGCGGCCCGCGCGCCCAGCGCCGGGCGTGGATTTCGTGAGTCCGGACGAAGGCGGCCCGGAAGAAGGTGCCACCCGAACCGGGCGTCGCCGGGCCGCACGACCGGTCCGGCCCGATCACCTCCGAAGTGACCCGATCATCCCCGAATCAAGGAGTGCCAACGTGTCCAGCCCGCCGCGCGATGAGGCCATCGCGCTGCTGGAGCCCGTCGTCGCCGACGCCGTGTCCGCGGCCGGTTTCGACCTTGAGGAGCTCGACGTGCAGCAGGCAGGCAGACGCCGCCTGGTGAAGGTCGTCGTGGACTCCGATGACGGGGTGGGTCTCGACGAGATCTCCGAGCTCAGCCGTGCCGTGTCGAAGGTGCTGGACGCGCACGAACACGTCCTCGCCGGGGCCTACACCCTGGAGGTGACCTCGCCCGGCACCGACCGGCCCCTGACCAAGCCCCGGCACTGGCGCCGCGCCAGGCACCGCCTGGTCAAGATCAAGCTTTCCGACGGCGGTGAACTCACCGCGCGCGTCGGGGCCGCCGACGACGAAGGCGTTCAGGTGCTCGCGGAGCAGCAGATCCGCACGCTGGCCTACCGTGACATCGAGCGCGCGGTGGTCGAGGTGGAATTCCAGCAGCCTCCGGCGCAGGACCTGGTCCTGCTCAAGCGGGCGGCCGACGGCCCGGAAGGCGACGACCGGGAAGACACGGAGGAGTCGAGGTGAACGTCGACATCGCCGCGCTGCGAGCGATCGAACGCGACAAGGACATCCCGTTCGAGACGGTCCTGGAAGCGATCGAATCAGCGCTGCTGACGGCATACCGGCACACCGAAGGGCACCAGCAGCACGCCCGGGTGGAAGTGGACCGCAAGACCGGAGTGGTGCGCGTGCTCGCGCACACCCTGGACTCCGAGGGCGCGGTCGAAGAGGAATGGGACGACACTCCCGAAGGCTTCGGGCGGATCGCGGCGACCACCGCGCGGCAGGTCATCCTGCAGCGGCTGCGCGACGCCGAGCACGAGCGCACCTTCGGGGAGTTCTCCACGAAGGAAGGCGAGATCCTCGGCGGTGTCGTGCAGCGCGACGCCAAGGCCAACTCGCGCGGCATGGTCATCGTGCAGGTCGGCGACAGCGAAGGCGTCATCCCCGCCGCCGAGCAGGTCCCCGGCGAGCGCTACGAGCACGGCTCGCGGGTCAAGTGCTACGTCGTCGGTGTCTCCCGCAGCGCCCGCGGCCCGCAGATCACGCTGTCGCGCACCCACCCCAACCTGGTGCGGCGGCTGTTCGCGCTGGAGGTCCCGGAGATCGCCGACGGCACCGTCGAGATCCCCGCCGTCGCCCGCGAGGCCGGACACCGCTCGAAGATCGCGGTGCGCTCCACCGTCGGTGGCGTCAACGCCAAGGGCGCCTGCATCGGCCCGATGGGTTCGCGGGTCCGCAACGTGATGAGCGAACTGGGCGGCGAGAAGATCGACATCATCGACTTCTCCGAGGACCCGGCGACCTTCGTCGGCAACGCGCTGTCCCCGGCGAAGGTGATCTCGGTGGAGGTCGTCGACGAGCGGGCCAAGACCGCGCGCGTCGTCGTGCCCGACTTCCAGCTGTCGCTCGCGATCGGCAAGGAAGGGCAGAACGCCCGGCTCGCCGCGCGGCTCACCGGCTGGCGCATCGACATCCGCAGCGATGCCGACCCGAGCTCGCCGACCACATCCGCCGGGCAGGCGGTCGCTCCGCCGCCCGGAATCGACCCCGGCGCCGGTGCGCCCGGGGCCGACGAACTGCCCGCGGTCGGTACCGCGGAGTGACCCCGTGGCGGCCGGCCTGCGACCGGCCGCCACCGCGGTGACGGACTCGGATACAAGTACTGGCGGCAACGGGTTAGAATCATTGGTGGCTCGACGCGAGGGAGCGAGAATCCACACACGATCGTCCGGTGACCACGGCATCAGCCGTATTCATGAACCGGTTCGGACTTGTGTCGGATGTCGTCTCCGAACGTCGGCCGCCGAGCTGCTGCGAGTGGTGGCCGAGGACGGCTCCGCGGGTTCCGCCGCCGTCCCCGATCCGCGAAGTCGGCGACCGGGCCGGGGAGCATGGTTGCACCCCGATCCCCGTTGCCTTCGGCTCGCCGAGCGACGTCGGGCGTTCCCCCGCGCACTCCGAGTGCCGGGTCCGCTGGACCTCTCGGCCGTGCAGGCACACCTGGACTCCGATCCGGACTCCGGGACGCCATCGGCGAGCGGCTCATCCCCAGACCGACACGGGAACCTCCCGTGCGGAAGCAGTTGAAGGAAGCAGGTCGACCCGTCATGAATCAGCCGTGAAGCTGAAGACATGAACGCGCATCGGCAATAGGACGAGGTCGAGCGGGACTGCCGCCCGGCCTCACCCAGATGAGGAGAGCAGTGGCAGGCAAGGCCCGCGTGCATGAGCTCGCAAAAGAGCTCGGTGTAACGAGCAAGGAAGTTCTCAACAAGCTCGCCGAGCAAGGCGAGTACGTCAAGTCCGCGTCGTCCACCGTGGAAGCTCCGGTGGCGCGCAGGCTCCGCGACGCATACCCCAAGTCCGGCAAGCCGAACGGCCGCTCCGGTGGTGCGAAGCCCGCCCCGCCGCGCAAGCCCGAAGGCCAGTCCGGTGCTGCCGGTGAAGGTGCGCCCAAGCCCGGTCCGAAGCCCGGACCGCGCCCGCAGGCCCCCGCTCCCGGTCCGAAGCCCGGCGAGCAGCAAGGCGACGACCAGCAAAGCGGCGGCCAGTCCGCCGGTGACCAGCAGGCCCCCGGTGAGCGCCCCGCCGCGCCCAAGCCCGGCCCCAAGCCGGGACCGAAGCCGGGTCCGCAGGCCCCCGCTCCGGAGACCACGCCGTTCGAGCAGGCACCCGCCGCGCAGGCAGGTCCCCAGCAGGACGCCGCGCCCCAGGGCGGCGAGCAGCGCGCCGCCGGCGCGCAGGACGGCTCGGCACCGCGTCCCGGTGGTCCGAAGCCCGGCCCGCGCCCCGGTCCGAAGCAGGACCAGAAGCAGGGCGGCGAAGGCGAGGGCACCGTCCCGCCGAAGCCGCAGGGCTCCAAGCCCAAGCCCGGCCCGCGTTCGCCGCGCGTCGGCAACAACCCGTTCGGCGTCGGCTCCGGCTCCCCGGCGCAGCAGCAGCGTCCGCCGCGGCCCGGTGGCGGTGCCGCCGGTGGCGGACAGCAGCGTCAGGGCGGTCAGGGCGGCCCTGGTCGCGGTGGTCAGGGACAGCGTCCCGACCGCGGTGGTCAGGGTGGCGCCGGAACCGCTCCGGCATCCGGAACTCCGGCCCCTCGCGGCGGCGGTGAAGGCGGCGGCAACCGCCCGAACCCGGGCATGATGCCGCCCCGGCCGAACCCCGGCATGATGCCGTCCCGCCCGACCCGCTCCGGTGGCCCCGGTGGCCCCGGCGGTGGTCGTGGTGGCGGCGGCGGCGGTCGTCCCGGTGGCCCCGGTGGCGGCGGTGGCCGTCCCGGTGGTGGCGGCGGCGGTGGCGGTCGTCCCGGTGGCGGTGGCGGCGGTTTCCGCGGTGGCGGCGGCCCCGGTGGCGGCGGCGGTGCTCCCGCCGGTGGACCCCCGGCAGGCGGCGGTTTCCGCGGTCGTCCGGGCGGCGGTGGCCGTCCCGGCGGTCCCGGTCGCGGTGGCGCGGCCGGTGCCTTCGGCCGTCCCGGTGGTCCGGCGCGTCGTGGACGCAAGTCCAAGCGGCAGAAGCGCCAGGAGTACATGGACAACATGCAGGCGCCGTCGGTGGGCGGTGTCCGGCTCCCGCGCGGTAGCGGTGAAGTCCTGCGGCTGCGCCGCGGTGCTTCGCTGACCGACTTCGCCGAGAAGATCAACGCCAACCCGGCTTCGCTGGTGCAGGCGATGTTCCACCTCGGTGAGATGGTCACCGCGACCCAGTCCGTCTCCGACGAGATCCTCGAACTGCTCGGCCAGGAGATGAACTACCGGGTCGAGATGGTCAGCCCGGAGGACGAGGACCGGGAGCTGCTGCAGTCGTTCGACATCAACTTCGGCGACCCGGACAGCTCCGACGAGCAGCTCGCGGCACGGCCGCCGGTCGTGACCGTGATGGGTCACGTCGACCACGGTAAGACGCGGCTGCTGGACACGATCCGGAAGGCCAACGTGCAGGCGGGTGAGGCCGGTGGCATCACCCAGCACATCGGTGCCTACCAGGTCGTGACCGAGCTCGAAGGCAACGAGCGGCCGATCACCTTCATCGACACCCCTGGTCACGAGGCGTTCACCGCCATGCGTGCCCGTGGTGCGAAGTCGACGGACATCGCCGTGCTGGTGATCGCCGCCGACGACGGCGTCATGCCGCAGACGGTGGAGGCGATCAACCACTCGCAGGCCGCGGGTGTGCCGATCGTGGTCGCGGTGAACAAGATCGACGTCGAGGGTGCGAACCCGGACAAGATCCGCCAGCAGCTCACCGAGTACAACCTGGTGGCCGAGGAGTACGGCGGCGACACCATGTTCGTCGAGATCTCCGCCAAGCAGGGCACCAACATCGAGGGCCTGCTGGAGGCGATCCTGCTCACCGCGGACGCTTCGCTCGACCTGCGGGCCAACCCGAACATGGAGGCCCAGGGCGTCGCGATCGAGGCGCACCTGGACCGCGGTCGCGGTCCGGTGGCCACGGTGCTCGTGCAGCGCGGTTCGCTGCGGGTCGGTGACTCGGTGGTCGCGGGCAACGCGCACGGCCGTGTCCGACGGATGATCAACGAGCACGACGAGGACGTCACGGTGGCGACACCGGCGCGTCCGGTGCAGGTCATCGGGTTCACCTCGGTGCCGGGTGCCGGCGACACGTTCCTGGTCGTCGACGAGGACCGGGTGGCGCGGCAGATCGCCGACCGCCGTGGTGCTCGGATCCGGGAGGCGCAGAACGCGGCCAAGCGCAAGCGCGTCAGCCTGGAAGACCTGGACAAGGTGCTCAAGGAGACCAACCAGCTCAACCTGATCATCAAGGGTGACAACTCCGGTACCGTCGAGGCGCTGGAGGAGTCGCTCAGCAAGATCGATGTGGGCGAAGAGGTCGAGCTCCGGGTGATCCACCGCGGCGTCGGTGGCATCAACGAGTCCGACATCAACCTGGCCACCGCGGAGAACACCATCGTCCTGGGCTTCAACGTCCGGGCCGAGGGCAAGGCGGCCGAGGTCGCCAACCGCGAAGGCGTGGAGATCCGGTACTACTCGGTGATCTACCGGGCGATCGAAGAGATCGAGCAGGCGCTCAAGGGCATGCTCAAGCCCGAGTACGAAGAGGTCGAGCTCGGCCGGGCGCAGGTCCGCGAGGTCTTCAAGTCCTCGAAGGTCGGCACGATCGCCGGTTGCATGGTCACCGACGGCATCATGCGCCGCAACGCCAAGGCCCGGTTGCTGCGCGACAGCGTGGTGGTCGCCGAGAACCTCAGCCTCAACTCGCTGAAGCGGTTCAAGGACGACGCGACCGAGGTCCGCGACGGTTTCGAATGTGGTCTGACGCTCGGGTCGTACTCCGACCTGAAGGTCGACGACATCATCGAGACCTACGAGATGCGGGAGAAGCCGCGTAGCTGATCCGCTACCGCCGGGGGTCGTCCACATGGGCGGCCCCCGGCGGTCGTGCGGGTCGGGCGACTCGGGGGATGACGCTGATGTACGTCGGTGCGCTGGAACTGGACGTGCTGCTCGGCGATGTTCATTCGCTGAAGCAGAAACGTGCCGTGGTGCGGCCGGTGGTGGCCGAACTGCGGAAGCGCTTCGAAGTGGCCGCGGCGGAAGCAGGAGATCAAGACCTGCACCGCCGGGCGCTGATCGGAGTGAGTGTGGTCTCCGGCGATGCCTCGCACGTGCGCGAGGTGCTGGAGGCGTGTGAGCGCGCGGTCGCCGCGCGCCCCGAATTGGAACTCTTGTCGGCTCGGCAGCGCATGCTGGGGCCGGAAGACTGACGGCGGTCGACGGGTTGCACCGGTGGTGCGCGGTAGCGCCGCGCCGGTGCTCCGGTCGTGGCAGGGGCCGGTCGGGCAGAGGGCCACAGCCGGGAGCCGTGCCGTGGCGGCTCGGTTCACCGGAGACACGGACCCATGTTCACGCCCGGGTCCCCGGGCGCAGGATCGACGGAGGAGGTGCGCCGTGGCCGATACGGCGCGCGCCCGCAGGCTCGCGAAGCGCATCGCGCAAATCGTGGCCTCGGGGCTGGAGTACGAGGTCAAGGACCCGCGGCTGGCGATGGTGACGATCACCGACGCGCGAGTCACCCCGGATCTGCGGGACGCCACGGTCTACTACACCGTGTTCGGCGACGACAGCGACTACGCGTCGACGGCCGCCGCCCTGTCCAGCGCGACCGGTGTGCTGCGCACCCGGGTGGGCGCGCAGACCGGGGTGCGGTTCACGCCGACGCTGACGTTCGTCGCGGACACCGTTCCCGACGATGCGCGGCGGATGGAGGAGCTCGTCGCGCGGGCCAAGGAGGCCGACGCGGAGGTGGCTCGGCTCGCTTCGGGAGCGGAGCACGCCGGGGAGGCGGACCCTTACCGTGCGGAACCGGACGACACCCATGATGACGACGAGGAAACTCCTGGTGACGAGCCTGTGACCGGCGAGGATGCCGATCTGCGGCGTCGGCCACACAGTGGTTGAACCGACCGTTCGAATGCGGTGCGTTATGGGCGGCGTCGTGGTTCCGCGGCGCGTTCGGCGTGGAGGTGAACCCTGTGAACGGGCAATCCGGGGCCGCTCGGCCCGGTGAGGGAGCAGGCACCGAGCCGCTCGCGGCGGAGGTGGCGGCGGCCGCGAAGTTGCTCTCCGGGGCCTCCGACGTCACGCTGCTCGCCCACGTCAACCCGGACGCCGACGCGCTGGGCAGCGCGTTGGCGCTGGGCCGGGCGCTGAGCAGCAGGGGAGCTCGGGTGCGGGTGTCGTTCGGGCATCCGGACACCGTTCCCCGGTCGCTGCGGGTGCTCGACACCGAGGACCTGATCGTGCCCGTGGCCGAGGTGCCCGCGGCGCCGCCGCTGTTGGTGGTGTGCGACGCGGGCAGCCTGCAGCGGCTGGGCGCCTTGTCGGGCCGGGTGCAGGCCACCGTCGACGCCGGTGGTTCGGTGCTGAACATCGATCATCACGTGGCGAATCCCCGCTTCGGCACCCATCACGTGATCGACGAGACGGCCGAAGCGACGGTGCTGCTGGTGCTGCGGCTGCTCGACGAGCTCGGCGCCCCGCTGGACCTGCCGATCGCCCGTTGCCTGTACGCGGGGCTCGTCACCGACAGCGGCAGGTTCCGCCGGGCCAAGGCGTCGACGCATCTGGTGGCGGCGCGGCTGCTGGAGGCGGGTGTCGAGCCGGACGAGTTGACCCGGTCGCTGATGGACACCCATCCGTTCGCGTGGTTGCCGATGCTGTCCGGTGTGTTGCGGGAGGCCGCGCTGGAGCCGGCGGCCGCGCAGGGGCTCGGGCTGGTGCACGCCGTGGTGCGGCTGGCGCAGGCCGAACCGGTGCGCAGCGAGGAACTCGACAGCGTGATCGACATAGTGCGGACCACGGCGGAGGCCGAGGTGGCGGTGGTGCTCAAGGAGATCGCCGCGGACCGCTGGTCGGTGTCGTTGCGCGCCGACCGGCGCGTCGACGTGGGCACGGCCGCGAACATGTGCGGTGGCGGCGGGCATCGGCTGGCTGCCGGGTTCACCGCGGACGGTTCCGCGGAGGACGTGCTCGATTCGGTGCGCGCGGCTCTGGAGAAGGCCCCGCTGCTCGACTGAGCTCCCGAAGCCCGACGCGGGTGCCTCAGGTTTTGCGGCGGGCTCGGAACGCGGCGACGTGGACCCGGTTCGCGCAACGCGGTGAGCAGAAGCGCTTCGCCTGATTCGTCGAGGTGTCCAGGAAGTACGTGGCGCAGTCCGCGGCTTGGCAGCGCCCCCACCGGCCGGTTCCGTGCGCCACGACGCCCTGCGCCAGGCCCCAGGCCGAGGCGGCGGCGACCTCCGTGGCGGGCGGGGCGTCGGGACCCGCGACGTGCACGTGCCAGTTCGACGTGTGCCCGGACAGCCGAGGCCGCGGCGGATGTCGTTCGAGCAGCTCGTTCGTGGCCGCTTGGACATGCACGGCGTCGCCTTCGATCATGGCGTCGAACGCGGCGCGCAGGCCGGCCGCGACGGTGCGCAGCACTTCCAGGTCGTGTTCGTGGACTCGTTCGGACCACCACGGTTCGTCGTGCAGCGCTGCGCGAAGACCGTCCAGGCCGGTGAGGTCGGCGTTCGCCAGGCGCAGCGCCAGCTCCGTGTAATCGGCACTGTCCATGCGAGCTCCTTACCGTTAGCCTGCGTCAGGGGTAGAAGGCCATTTCACAGCTTACTGGGAGGGTGTCGTGAGCGAGGACGCCGAGCGGGTGCCGATGCGGACGGTGCTCGGATTGGCCGTGCCCGCGCTGGGCGTGCTGGCCGCCGAGCCGCTGTACGTGCTCGTCGACACCGCCGTGATCGGGCACCTCGGCGCGGTCCCGCTGGCCGGACTCGCACTCGGCGGCACCCTGTTCACCCTGGTGTCCAGCCAGCTCACGTTCCTGTCCTACGGCACCACCGCGCGCACGGCCCGCCTGCACGGAGCGGGGCGGCGCAAGGACGCCGTCGCCGAAGGAGTGCAGGCCACCTGGCTCGGCATCGCGGTCGGTGTGCTGCTGCTGGTGCTGGCGCAGCTGTTCGCGGTGCCCATCGCCGAACTGCTCGCCGGGGAGGGGCCGATCGCGGACGCCGCGGCGCGCTGGCTGCGGGTCGCGCTGCTCGGGGCGCCGCTGGTGCTGATCACGATGGCGGGCAACGGCTGGATGCGCGGAGTGCAGGACACGCGGCGGCCGCTGTGGTTCGTGCTCGCGGGCAACGGCACCTCGGCGCTGCTGTGCCCGCTGTTCGTCTACCCGCTGGGCTGGGGGCTGGAAGGGTCCGCGGTGGCGAACCTGATCGGCCAGTCCATCTCGGCGGCGCTGTTCCTGCGGGCGCTGGCGGTGGAGCGCGCCGGGCTGCGCCCCGTCCCGGCGACAATGCGCGCCCAGCTCGGCATGGGCCGGGACCTGGTGCTGCGCACGCTGGCGTTCCAGGCGTGCTTCCTGTCGGCGACGTCGGTCGCCGCCCGCACCGGAGCGGAGGCCGCGGCCGCGCACCAGGTGGTGTGGCAGCTGTGGTCGTTCCTGGCGCTCGTGCTGGACTCGCTGGCCATCGCCGCCCAGTCGCTGGTCGGCGCGGCCCTCGGCGGTGGCGCGGCACAGCGGGCGAAGGGGCTCGCGCGGCAGATCAGTTGGTACGGGCTCGCGTTCGGAGTGCTGCTCGGGGCGGTGTTCGCCGCGTTGGCGACGGTGCTGCCGAAGGTGTTCACCAGTGACGCGGCCGTGCTGGCGCAGCTGCCGTCGGCGTGGTGGTTCTTCGTGCTGCAGCAGCCCGTGGCCGGAGTCGTGTTCGCGCTCGACGGCGTGTTCCTCGGCGCCGGAGACGCGCGCTACCTGCGGACGGCGACGATGATCAGCGCCGCGGTCGGCTACCTGCCGCTGATCTGGCTGTCGCTCGCGTTCGGCTGGGGCCTCGCCGGGATCTGGACGGGGCTGACGCTGTTCATGCTGCTGCGGTTGATCACCCTGCTGTTGCGGGCGCGGTCGGGGAAGTGGGCCGTCGTCGGTGCCGAAGTGGGCGCCAAGGCCTAGCCGTCCTTTCAGGATGACCTGCGTAGCGGGTCGGGCGGCGGAACCTCGGCGGCTTCCTCGCCGCGGGATCGATTTCTCCCGCTGCACAGCGAAATCGCTGTCCGCACGAGGAAGCCGCTGAGAACCCGCCGGTGGTCGTTCTGCTCAAGCCGGTCACTTGCTCAGCGGCTCCGCCGCTGACAGCACACGGATCAAAAGATCATTCCGCACGGACCCCTCAGCCGGTCGCGGGCCGCGCGAGCCGGTCGCGTTCGCCGCTCGTTCAGTGGTGGATCACCGGATCGACGGGCCGCCGCCACCCCGGCGGGGCGGGTCGGGGAGGATTGCCACTCGTGTCCGAGCACTCCCGAACAGCACGCAACCGTCCCGCCGTTCCGCCCGGTCTGCTCGTGGTGGACAAACCGGCTGGCATGACCTCGCACGACGTGGTGTCCCGCGTGCGCCGGATCATGGGCACCCGCAAGGTCGGGCATGCCGGAACCCTGGATCCGATGGCGACCGGGGTGCTGGTGCTCGGCCTGGAACGAGCCACGAAGCTGCTGGGGCATCTGGCGCTGGACACCAAGGCCTACCTGGCGACGATCCGCCTCGGCGCCGCCACCAGCACCGACGACGCCGAAGGCGAGCTGCGGTCGCAGACCGACCCGGCCGGGGTGACGGAGCAGGCGATCCGGGACGGCATCGCCGAGCTCACCGGGGACATCCAGCAAGTGCCGAGTTCGGTGAGCGCGGTCAAGGTCAACGGCAAGCGCGCCTACGAGCTGGCCCGCGCGGGCAAGGACGTGGAGCTGGCCGCGCGTCCGGTCACCGTCTCCCGGTTCGACCTGCTGGCCATCCGCGAGCCGGAGGCGGCCCCCGCCGAGCGGCAAGCCGAGCCGGAAGCGGGCACCGCCGAAGCCTCCCCGCAGGCCGAGGCGTCCGAGTCCGCGTCCGCCTGGCCCACTCGGATGATCGAGCTCGACGTGCTCGTCGAGTGCTCCTCCGGCACCTACGTGCGCGCGCTGGCGCGCGACCTGGGCGCCCGGCTCGGCGTCGGCGGCCACCTCGGTGAGCTGCGCCGGACCCGCGTCGGCCCGTTCGGTCTGGCCACCGCCCGCACCCTGGAACGACTCGAAGCCGAACCGGGTCTGTCGATGGACCTGGACCGCGCCATCTCCACCGCCTTCGCCCGCTACGACACCGACGCGGGCACGGTGCGCGCGCTCACCCACGGGCAGACGATCCCGGCCACCGGAGTCGCGGGCACCTGCGGCGTGTTCGGCCCGGACGGCCGCGCGGTGGCGCTGGTGCAGGACGAAGGCCGGACCGCGCGGCCCGTGCTGGTGCTGACCCCGGCGGGCTGAACGAGCTGTCCGGAGGCAGGCAGTAGGCTTGCCAGCCGTGCAGCGTTGGCGCGGTTTGGAGCAGCTCCCTGGCGGTTGGGGCCGGTGTGTCGTCACCATCGGCGTCTTCGACGGGATTCACCAGGGACACCAGCAGTTGATCGCGCACGCGGTACGGGCGGCGCGGGAACGCGACGTCCCCTGCGTGCTGATGACCTTCGACCCGCATCCGGCGGAGGTGGTGCGTCCCGGTAGCCATCCCGCGCAGCTGACCACGTTGCGGCGGCGCGCGGAGCTCGCCGAGGGGCTGGGCGTGGACGTGTTCTGCGTGCTGCCGTTCACCGCCGAGCTGTCCCGGATGCCCGCGGACGAGTTCGTGCACGAACTGCTGGTGGAGCGGCTGCACGCGGCGGTGGTCGTGGTCGGTGAGAACTTCACGTTCGGCCACCGCGCGGCGGGCGACATCTCGGTGCTGGCGGGGCTGGGGGAGCGGTTCGGTTTCGAAGTGGCCTCGGACCGGTTGGTCAGCGGCTTGACCGAACGCGCCGACGGAGCCACCGAGGCGCCGGTGACGTTCTCCTCGACCTACATCCGCTCCTGCATCGACGCCGGGGACGTGGTGGCCGCGGCCTCCGCGCTGGGCCGCTACCACCGGCTGGAGGGCATCGTGGTGCGCGGCGCCGGTCGCGGCGGCAGCGAACTCGGCTTCCCCACGGCGAACCTGTCCAGTCCCGCGTACTCGGCGGTGCCCGCCGACGGCGTGTACGCGTGCTGGTTCACCCATCGCCGCCGCGGCTCCACCGAGCCCGGCGAGACGCTGGCCGCCGCGGTGTCGGTGGGCAGCAACCCGACCTTCTCCGGTACGGAACGGACGGTCGAGGCGTTCGTGCTCGATGTGGACGCCGATTTCTACGGTGAGCACGTGGCGCTGGACTTCGTGCGCAGGCTGCGCGGCATGGAGCGCTACGACTCGGTGGACGCCTTGGTCGAGCAGATGAACCAGGACGTCGTGCACACGCGTGAGATCCTCGATGCGCGCGGTTGATCGACCCCGTGGGGGCGGGGGAATTTCGCAAACCGGTCTGGTGACACGTTGCGAGCTGGCAGTATTCAGTACCTGTCGCTACCGGGGATGTTCCGGCGGCGGCGTTCGACGGTGGCACCGGGGGAGCTGAGGTGGCGGAACACAAGAGCGTCCAGCGCAATCTGGAGCTGCAGCGCGAGTGGTACGGCGAGCCGTTGGGCGACCGGGTGCGCAGGCTCGTGGTGGCGTTCCGGATCTCGCAGGCTCAGCTCGCGGAGGTGCTGGGCATCAGCGCCCCGATGCTCAGCCAGGTGATGAGCGGTCGCCGCGCCAAGATCGGCAATCCGTCGGTGCTGGCGAGGCTGGTGATGCTGGAGCGCAAGGTGCTCGTTCCCGGGGTGGCCGCCGGGGAATCGGAGGCGATTCAGGCGGCGCTCGCCGACGTGCGCGACTCGCGGCCCTCGGTGGGGCGGGACACGCTGCCGGTGATGGGCGCCAACGGTGAGGAGGCGGCGTGGCCGGTGCTGCGAGGCACGGCCAAGCCGAGCGAACTGGAGGCCGCCGCCGCGCTGATCGACGGGCGTTATCCGGCGCTCGCGGGCTTATTGCGCCGCGCCGCCAGCGGCGAACCGGCCTGAGGCAGATCCACAGTGGATGTTCCACGGCAGGGGTCGCCGCTGGGACACTGCGCGACGTGGAGGGAACCGATGACGAGGCGCGGCTGCCGCGCCTGTTCACCGCCGTGTGGCCGCCGCGAGAGGCGGTCGAGCACCTCGCCGGAGTGCTCGACGAAGTCCGGCTGGAGCGGATCGGCTCGCAGTTGCGGGGCTTCCGCCTCATGCCGACCCGGCAGTGGCACCTGACGTTGTGCTTCCACGGTCCTGCCGACCCCGCCGACTCGGCGGCCCGGCTGGATCGGCAGGTGCCCGCGGCGGGAGCGGCTCCGCGGCTGCGGCTCGCGGGCGCAGGCATGTTCCGCGGGGTCCTGTGGGCGGGCGTCGAGTTCGCCGCCGAACCCGACGGCCGAACGCTGCGGGCGCTGGTGCGGGCCGCGGGAGGCGACGCGGACGGCTTCCGGGCGCACCTCACCCTCGCCAGGTGGAACGCGGGCGGACTGGACCGGCGAACGCTGCCGCGGCAGCTGCACGGCTACGCGGGTCCGTGGTGGAACGCGACCGAGGTCGCGCTGGTGCGCAGCGATCAAGAACCGGCGGGGCCGGTGTACCGGACGGTGCACTCGGTGGCGGTGCCACGCCGCGCAGCAGGGGACCAGGGTGTACTGGGGAGCCCCTGATATCCTGGCGGTGGATTCGGCTGTAGTCCGTGGCGGCCGTATCCGGTGTGCCTGAACCCGGTGAGACCGGCCGGTTCGAGGGGGCGGTCCGATCAGCTCGCTGGTCGGTGCGGAACCTGGGAATCGGAGCCGTCGGAGATCGGAATCCCGGCGACGGGTCCCGGTGACGTCCGGGGGCGATGAATCCGGTGCGGGCCGCCCGGTGTGCGAAGTGTGGCGATGGCCGTGAGTCGTGTCCGGTGCGTCCCACCCGGTGCTCACCCCCGGCTTCGAACTCGGCACCGGTACCCGGTGTCGGGCGCACCCGAAGCAACACTTGACACGGCACGCGAAACAAGGAGAGTCAACTCGTGGCGCTGTCCACTACTCAGAAGAAGCAGATCCTGGCCGACTACGGTCTGCACGAGTCCGACACCGGTTCGGCGGAGGCCCAGGTGGCCCTGCTGACCAACCGGATCTCGGGCCTGACCGAGCACCTCAAGCTGCACAAGCACGACCACCACTCGCGTCGTGGCCTGCTGCTGATGGTGGGTCGTCGCCGCCGGCTGCTGAACTACCTGACCAAGGTCGACATCGAGCGTTACCGCTCGCTGATCCAGCGGCTCGGTCTGCGTCGTTGACCTACGTCGGGGGAGCGATCCACAGTGGATCGCTCCCCCGATGCACAACTGAACGCATGAAGGCGGGCCGATAGCGGCCCGCGCACGATGAGTGGGTCCACGCCCACGGCGGGTCATCATCCGCCGGTCCTCGGTAGTGGCTTCCGGGCATTCGTCCCGGTGGCTTCGATCGATGGCCGGCCTCGTCGGAAAGAGACCCCCGCGCGACCGTGGACCCCTGAAACGAGGAGTTCCACTTGACACAAGCACAAAACGTTGACGAAGGCGTCTACGAAGCGACCGCGGTACTGGACAACGGTGCTTTCGGTACCCGCGAGGTCCGGTTCGAGACGGGCCGGCTGGCCAAGCAGGCCGCGGGCAGTGTCGTCGCCTACCTGGACGACGACACCATGCTGCTGTCGGCCACCACGGCCTCCAAGCACCCGAAGGACAACCTGGACTTCTTCCCGCTGACGGTGGACGTCGAGGAGCGGATGTACGCGGCGGGCCGGATCCCCGGCTCGTTCTTCCGCCGGGAGGGCCGTCCTTCCACCGACGCGATCCTGACCTGCCGGTTGATCGACCGGCCGCTGCGCCCGTCCTTCGTGGACGGCCTGCGCAACGAGATCCAGGTCGTCGTCACGGTGATGAGCCTGGACCCGAAGGACCCCTACGACGTGCTCGCCATCAACAGCGCGTCCGCCTCCACGCAGCTGTCCGGCCTGCCGTTCTCCGGCCCGGTCGGCGCCACTCGGATGGCGTTGATCGACGGGCAGTGGGTTGCCTTCCCCACCCACGAGCAGCTTGAGCGCGCCGTGTTCGACATGGTCGTCGCCGGGCGCATCGTCGGTGAAGACGTCGCGATCATGATGGTCGAGGCCGAGGCCACCGACAAGACGATCGACCTGGTCGGACAGGGTGCGCAGGCGCCCACCGAGGAGGTCGTCGCCGCCGGTCTGGAGGCCGCGAAGCCGTTCATCCGCACCCTCTGCCAGGCCCAGCAGCAGCTGGCCCAGACCGCGGGCAAGGCCACCGCCGAGTACCCGCTGTTCCCGGCGTACCAGGACGACGCCTTCACCGCCGTCGAAGGCGCGGTGTCCGCCGACCTGACGCAGGCGCTGGCCATCGCGGGCAAGCAGGAGCGCGAGTCCCGCCTCGACGAGATCAAGCAGGTCGCGCTGGAGAAGGCGGGCATCGAGGAGGGGCAGCCCTTCGCCGGTCGGGAGAAGGAGATCGGCGCGGCTTTCCGCTCGCTGACGAAGAAGCTGGTGCGCCAGCGGATCATCACCGAGAAGGTCCGCATCGACGGCCGTGGCCTCACCGACATTCGCAGCCTCTCCGCCGAGGTCGGCGTGGTGCCGCGGGCGCACGGTTCGGCGCTGTTCGAGCGCGGCGAGACCCAGATCATGGGCGTCTCCACGCTGAACATGCTGCGGCTGGAGCAGACGATCGACTCGCTCGGTCCGGAGACCAGCAAGCGGTACATGCACCACTACAACTTCCCGCCTTACTCGACCGGTGAGACCGGCCGGGTCGGCAGCCCGAAGCGCCGCGAGATCGGCCACGGCGCGCTGGCGGAGCGGGCGATGCTGCCGGTGCTGCCGACGCGCGAGGAGTTCCCGTACGCGCTGCGCCAGGTTTCCGAGGCGCTGGGCTCCAACGGTTCCACCTCGATGGGCTCGGTCTGCGCCTCGACGCTGTCGCTGCTCAACGCCGGTGTGCCGCTGAAGGCGCCGGTCGCGGGCATCGCGATGGGCCTCGTGTCCGACGTGGTCGACGGCCAGACGCACTACGTGGCGCTGACCGACATCCTCGGTGCCGAGGACGCGTTCGGTGACATGGACTTCAAGGTCGCCGGTACCAAGGAGTTCGTGACCGCGCTGCAGCTGGACACCAAGCTCGACGGCATCCCCTCCGAGGTGCTGGCGCAGGCGCTGGGTCAGGCCAAGGACGCCCGGTTCACGATCCTCGAGGTCATGGACGAGGCCATCGGCTCGCCGGACGAGATGAGCCCGCACGCGCCGCGCGTCACCTCGGTCTCGATCCCGATCGACAAGATCGGCGAGGTCATCGGGCCGAAGGGCAAGATGATCAACTCGATCACCGAGGAGACCGGCGCCGAGATCACCATCGAGGACGACGGCACGATCTACGTGGGTGCGGCCGACGGCCCGTCCGCGGAGGCCGCGATCGACAAGATCAACGCCATCGCGAACCCGCAGCTGCCGAAGGTCGGCGAGCGCTTCCTGGGCACCGTGGTCAAGACCGCGGCGTTCGGCGCGTTCGTCTCGCTGCTGCCGGGCAAGGACGGCCTGGTGCACATCTCCAAGCTGGGCAACGGCAAGCGCATCGGCAAGGTCGAGGACGTCGTGAACGTCGGCGACAAGCTGCGCGTGGAGATCGCCGACATCGACAACCGCGGCAAGATCAGCCTCATCGTCGTCGACGAAGACGGTGCCGACACCGCGGCGCAGGCCGAGGACGCCCCGGCCGAGGAAACCCCGGCGGAAGCCCCCGCCGAGTGAGCTGAGCGAGCGCTGAGGAATCAGCGGTAACCGGTGCGGCCCGCCCAGGACAGTGCGTCCGGGGCGGGCCGTATCGTGTGGCAGGGCGTACGGCGACGAGACCCGGGGAAGATGAAGCAGAACCAGACACGTGCGGGACATCTCCAGCGGCCGGGCACCACTCGCGTCCTGGGACGCAGCGGAGCGGAATCGGTGCGGCGCACCGTGCTGCCCGGTGGCCTGCGAGTGGTGACAGAAGAGGTGCCGGGCGTGCGCTCGGCCTCCGTGGGCATCTGGGTGGGCGTCGGATCGCGCGACGAGACCAGGCCGCAGGCCGGCGCCGCGCACTACCTGGAACACCTGTTGTTCAAGGGCACCGCGCGCCGCACCGCCGTGGACATCGCCCAGGAGATCGACGCCGTCGGCGGCGAGCTCAACGCGTTCACCTCCAAGGAACACACCTGCTACTACGCGCACGTCCTCGACGAGGACCTGCCGCTGGCCGTGGACATGCTCTGCGACGTGGTGTTCGACGCGGTCAACGCGGCCTCCGACGTCGACGTGGAACGCAGCGTGGTGCTCGAGGAGATCGCGATGCGCGACGACGACCCCGAGGACCTGCTGCACGAACTGTTCTCCACGGCCGTGCTCGGTGATCACCCGCTGGGGCGGTCGGTGCTGGGCACCGAAGAGTCGATCACCGAGATGAGCCGCAGCCGAGTGCACGGCTTCTACCGCCGCAGCTACGCGCCGCCGAAGATGGTGATCGCGGTCGCGGGCAACGTGGAACACACCAAGGTGCTGCGGCTGCTGCGCAAAGCCATCGGCGACCGCCTCGACGGCGAAGCCACACCGGCCCCGCCGCGCACCGGCCGCACCCGGCTGCCCAAGCAGCAGTCGCTGGTGCTGGAACACGACGACACCGAACAAGCTCACCTGCTGCTGGGTTGCCGCGCGCTGAACCGGCACGACGACCGGCGCTTCGTGCTCGGCGTGCTCAACGCGGCGCTGGGCGGCGGCATGAGTTCCCGGCTGTTCCAGGAAATCCGGGAGCAGCGGGGACTGGCGTACTCGGTGTACTCCTCGGCCACGGCGTACGCGGACGCGGGCACGTTCTCGGTGTACGCGGGCTGCCAGCCGGACCGGCTCGGCGAGGTCGCCGCCGTCATCCGCGACGTGCTCGAATCGGTCGCCGCCGACGGGCTCAGCGAGGACGAGGTGGCGCGCGGCCGCGGTCAGCTGCGCGGCGGGCTGGTGCTCGGCCTGGAGGACACGGCGTCCCGGATGAGCCGCATCGGCAAGAGCGAACTGAACTACGGGCGACACCTCAGCGTCGAGGACACCTTGGCGCGCATCGAAGCGGTCACCGCCGAGGACGTCGCGGAGCTCGCGCGGGACCTGCTGCGCCGCCCGCTGACCACGGTCGTCGTCGGACCGTACGAGAACGTTGATGAGCTGCCGGACTCCATCAGCCGGCCGGACCAGACCAGAAAGGCGGCACGTTCGTGACATTCCCAGGAACCTCGGTCGGATCCCCCGTGCGGGTCGGTGTGCTCGGCGCCCGCGGGCGGATGGGCGCGGAGGCGGTGCGCGCCATCGGCGAGGACTCCGGTGCGGAGCTGGTCGCCTCGGTGAACCGGGAGGATTCGCTGCAGGTGCTGGTCGACTCCGGCGCGCAGGTGGCGGTGGAGCTCACCCACCCGGACTCGGTGCTGGAGAACGTGCGGTTCTGCGTGGACAACGGCATCCACGTCGTCGTCGGCACCAGCGGTCTCGGCGCCCCGGAACTGGAATCCATCGGATCGTTGCTGGCCGAGCACCCGCAGGTGGGTGTGCTGGTGGCGCCGAACTTCGCGCTCGGCGCGGTGCTGTCGATGAAGTTCGCCGAGCTCGCCGCCCGGTTCTTCGAATCGGTGGAGATCGTGGAGCTGCACCACCCGAAGAAGGCCGACGCCCCGTCCGGCACGGCCGCGCGGACCGCCGAGGTCATCGCGCAGGCACGCGAGTCGGCCGAGCTGGACCCGGCCCCGGACGCCACCACGAAGGAACTCGACGGCGCCCGTGGCGCGAAGGTCGACGGCGTGCCGGTGCACTCCATCCGGATGGCCGGGCTCGTCGCGCATCAAGAGGTGCTGTTCGGCACCGAAGGGGAGACGTTGACCATCCGGCACGACTCCTACGACCGGCGGTCGTTCATGCCGGGCGTGCTGCTGGCGGTCCGCGAAGTCGGCGGGCGGCCCGGGTTGACCGTGGGCCTCGACGCGGTTCTGGGGCTGTGAATGTCGGACGGTGAACGGCGGCGCGGGCTCGGCGCGCGCACCGCGGCGTTCGTGCTCGCCGCGGTGTTGCTGGTGTACCTGGTGTTGATGGGCGGCCGTGCGTTCACGATGATCGCCACGGGCCGGCCGGTTTTTGTGGTGCTCGGCGTCGCGATCTTCGTGCTGCCGGTGCTGGGCGCGCTGCTGGTGGTGGATCAGCTCCGGTTCGGGGCGCAGACCGAGCGGCTCGCGCGGCTGCTCCACGACGAGGGCGCGTTGCCCGACGTCTCGCACCTGCCGACCCGCCCGTCCGGGCGGGTCGAGCGGGAAGCCGCCGACGAGTGGTTCGACGCGAAGCAGGCGGAGCTGGAAGAATCCCCGCGCGATTGGCGGGCCTGGTTCGCGCTCGCGCAGGCCTACGACCTCGCCGGCGACCGCAACCGGGGGCGCAAGGCGATGCGCCGAGCGATCGAGCTCCAGCGCGGCGAAGCGGACGCGGAACGGTAGTTCGTCCGGCTCATCACCGGTACCCGCATTCGGGTGATAGTTGCCGTTTCGGAATGCTTTTGCGTGGTATTCGCGCCCTTCGTCTCATGCTTTGGTCGGTCAGTTGACATCGTCTGCACGGCCGCCGCATGATCTAGCGCATGTCGAGGTTCGCCACTCTGGTGGTCCGCCTGCACGTGGATTTGCAGCAGCAGTCCAGCGCCCTATGTCGTAGCTTCTGATTGCTGCGTTCGCCGGGCTGGCGCAGTTCCACGGTCAGCCATTCGCATGCGGACGCATTCCGCGGTAGTTCCCGATGATCTGAACCCGCAACCGATCCGGACTTCGCTTCTTCCGGATCGGCCAGAGTCATGAGTCCCATGCGGGTCGGGGGAAGCGACATCGGGCGCTCCCTTATCTGATCCGATTCCGATCCCGTCGGCTGATCCATTCGCATTCCGGAGCGCGACTCGCGTTGTCCGGGTTACCTGGTGTGCCCTGAAGCGGTTTCCATTCGTTTTCGATCTTGAGATTGTGATCTTGGGAAACCGGTTGTGGGGACACCTGTGTGTCCGATTCCAGTTTGTCCGAATCAGCAGAAAAGGTTTCGAGACGTTGGTGGAATTTCGTTACAGACCGGAGAGAAGATGAGAATCCAGTCGCGTGCATGGCGCAAGGGACTGACCGGGGTGGCCGCCGCGCTGCTCGCGGTCGGTGCCGTCACGCTGCCGGTCGGTGATACCGATGCCTATGCGGATGTGCAGGTCAAGACGCATACGGTGCCGGGCGCCGACGGCAAGAACTACTCGGTCACCAACCACGTCGTGAGCCGGAACGCCACCAAGGCGGCCGACGGCAAGCGCAAGGAATGGCTCGTGGTGTGGGCCGGTGACGAGAACATCGCCGATACCGCGGTCAAGGACGTGAAGGGTCTTCCCGGATCGCTGGGCGACCCCGTCGACAAGGTGAAGAACGCCTTGCCGGGACCGGACTTCCTCGCCGTCATCGACGCGACCAAGGGTTCGTCGACTTACGGCAAGGTCGTCAATACCGCGACCGTCGGCCCGCTGGTGGAGAACGAGCCGCACCACATGCAGTACGTGTGGCACAAGGGCGACACCATTTTCGCCGGTGCGCTGTTCCTCGGCGCCACTTACGCGTTCGACGTCACGAAACTGCCGAACCTGGAGCTCAAGGGCGTCAGCCTGCCGACTCAGACGCTCGGCGGTTCCGTTCCGGACGCGTATTGGACGTTGTCGGACGGCACTTCCTACGGCACCTACATGGGCGGTCCGCCCGCACCCGGTCCTTACCGGTACGACGACGGATCCGTGCACGTCGGAAATGGTTTCGCGGGCAGTCCCGGGGAAGTCGTGCGATTCGACCCGAATGGCAAGGTGCTGTCGCAATCCCCTGCGGCGACACCGCAAGGCGACGACCCGAAACTCTGCGACAACCTGCCGCAACTCGGAAAGCCGACCTGCGCCAATCCGCACGGCATCCAGGCCCGCGAGGACCTGGACACGCTGATCACCAGTGACTACGCGGAGCCCCGCAACATCATCCTGGACCCGGTCAAGCAGCCGTCGCCGTACCTGCGCAGGCCGACCGTCCGGACCTGGGACATCTCCGACCGCAACCACCCCAAGCTGCGGGCCGTGTCCTACCTGCCCGACGGGCCGCGGGCCGACCCCGCCGACCCGCTGCACTCCGAAAGCCGCGCGGTGATGGAGACGACCGTCACCAACCTGCCCGGCCACAAGGGTGCGTTCGCCGAGACCATGCAGGGCGGTGCGGTGTTCTACACGCCGGACATCACCGCACCGGCGCCGCGCTGGACGCAGGTCTTCGACGACGGGCAGGCGTTGAAGGCCATCGACCCGGCCAACAACGACGCCAGGGGCGGCAGCTCCAACGGTGGCTGGATCCAGACCAGCCCGGACGACAAGTTCCTGTACCGCGCGGTGCAGGGGCGGCAGAAGGGCGCGCTCGGCCCGGACGACCCCGGATCCACCGGTGGCGTCTACACCTTGGACATCTCCAAGATCGTCAACGCCGGCACCGACTTCAAGTGCACCATCGACACCGTCGAGAAGGCGGAGAACGGTGGCGGCGACGACTGCCCGACGCTGGCCGGGGCGGCTCCCATCAACCCGGGACAGCCGGGCGCGGGACCGCACTGGGGCGCCTACGACAACTTCACCGAAGGCGCAGACGGGCTCTACGAAGAGACCAAGCAGCCGAGCAGGCTCGCCGTGTCGAACTACTTCGTGGCCCGCTCCGGCCTCGACGGCGACCACAAGGTCAACATGGTCGACCTGGGCAAGGACGGACAGGTCAACGTTGACGACACCTTCAAGGACGAAGTGACCGGCGAGACCGGCATCAACTTCAACCGGAAGTCGTGGCCGCACGGACCGTTCGGAAACGCCAAGCCGCACTCCGAACTGTTCGTCGTCGCGGATGAAGATCTGAAGTAAGCGGTGGCGGCACCGGTCGGATCCACTTCCCACCGGTGCCGCTCCGCAACCGCGGGCGTCCCCGGCAGTCGCCGGGCTGTTCGGAAAACCCGCGCCGCAAGCCCCGATCTGGAGTTCAGGGACGGGCGGGATCGCGCGATTCCCCCGCTGTACCGGGAAATTCTGCTGGAGTGAGGTTCTCTCGATGGACATGAGCGGTATGCATCAGGGCACCGGAGTGCCCGGTGTGGACGCCGCGGGGCTGGTGCTGCGCGTGCTGCTGCTCGGGGGCACCGTGCTCGCCGCCGGGCTCGGATTGCTGCGCCCCACCGTGCGCACGACCACCCGCACCACGACCTGGACGGCGTGGGCGGCGGCCGGAGTCGGCGCCGCTGCGGGCCTGCTGTCGATCCCCGTGCTCGACGTCAACGCGGCCGTCGCCATCGTGCACTCCGTGCTGCTGCTGGCACTGCCGATCGCGCTGCGGTGGCCCACCCCCGCCGCCTACCTGGGTTTCGCGCTCACCGTGCTCGTCGTCGTGGAAAGCGCGATCGGGCACGCCCCGGCCGAGTTCTTCGTGACCACCATCGTTACCGGGGCCGTCGTCACCTGGCTCGGGCTGACCGCCCACAGCCTCGCCGCGCCCGCCGATCAACGACCCGAAAGCAGCCTCCGGCCAGGGCCGCTCGCGTTGGCGCTCGCCGCCGTGCTCGTCGTGGCCGCCGCCGTGCAGCTCGTGCTCGGCGGCATCGCGGACCGGCGGCTGCTCACCGGATTCGGCGCCGTCCTGCTGGTCATCGCCGCCTCCGCGGCGGCCGTGGCGGTCGTGGCGGTATCGCTGCGAAGCGGCGACCCGTGGCGGATCTACCGGTACGGCGCGGCCGCCGTCGCCGTGGCGTTCATCGCGTGGACCGTGCTGCCCGGCATCCCGAAACCGGGCGAACTGCCGCAGCCGGGAGTCCCACGGCTCGCGCACGCGGTCGTCGCCGACCAGGACGTGCCGGTGCTGATCACCCCGCACCGCCCCGGCCGCAACCTCGTGCACCTGCCGGAGAGCGTCGCCGACGACATCACCGTCGATGCCGGCGGCACCCCCGTGCGGGCGCAGGCCCGGCCCGGCACGTCCGGAACGTGGGCCGAAGTGGACCTGCCCGCCGGGCGCAGCGACCTCGAACTGCGCCGCACCGGCGGCGAAGAGCAGGGCAGCGTCGAAGTCGACACCGGCTCAGCGCCCGGCCCCGACGTGTCCGGCGCGACCGGCGAGGACGGGCCGGAATGCGCCAGCGTCGCGCTCGCCGGACTCGTCGCCGGACAGCGCGCGCCGCTGACCTCCTGCCCCGCCGATGCGCTGTCCGAAAAGGACGACCGAGCACTGCGCGAACTCGTCGGATACGTCCACCGCAACGGCGCACCCGGCATCACCGTCCTCGGCGACGACTCGCCGCGATCCCGGCAGGCGGCCGACGTGGTGCGTTCGGCGGCCGCGCAGGCGAAGTTGCCCACCGGCGACAAGCCGCACCCGGACCGCGCGCTGATCCTCGTCGGCAGCTGGACGCAGGCCGCCGAACACCTCGATTCGGTCGCGAAAACGCAGAACACCGAACCGCTCTACCTCTACGGCGTGCACCTGGCGCCGTGGCTGATGCACAGCCCCGTCACGTCGACCACCGCCAGCTCCGCGACACCGCTGCGCTTCGATCCCCGCGACTACCGCTCCCTCGAATACGGGATGGCCGTGTCCGAGGCGTTCGGCGGTGAACCGCCCTCGGTCGCCGGACTGGACACCTGGCTCGCGGCGCGCGGCCAGCGCATCGACGACCCGGTCGTCGTCTACGCCTCCGCGAAGGTCGACGCGATGCAGATGAACATGCCGGGCATGAGTGGCGGAATGCACGGTTCCGAACCCGCCGGTCAGTGGGTTCCGCGTGGCACCGTTGTTGCCGTCTCCGGCCCCTTGACCCCCTGAAACTAGGAGAGACCGAATGTCCGTAGTGGACACGATCAGCGAATCGAGACCCCCGCAGCCCGTTCCGGAACAGGCCCCGCCCGCGCGGCCCGGCGTCGTCACCATCGGCATCCTGCTCGCCGTCGTCGTCGGCCTCGCCGTCGCACACGAGGCCGGCTGGAAGCTCGCCGTGCTCTACGTCGTCGGCCTCGCACTCGGGACCGTGCTGTTCCACTCCCGGTTCGGCTTCACCTCGGCGTGGCGGCAGCTCGTCGCCGTCGGGCAAGGCCGGGCGCTGCGCGCGCACATGCTGATGCTCGCCGCGGCCTGCGTGCTGTTCGCGGTGATCCTCGGCGCCGGGCTCGGCCTGTCCGGCGCACCCGAAGGCACCGTGGCGCCCGCCGGCCTCGGCGTGATCCTCGGATCGTTCCTGTTCGGAGTCGGCATGCAGGTCGGCGGATCGTGCGCCTCCGGCACGTTGTTCGCCGTCGGCAGCGGCCAGACCGCGATCCTCTACACGCTGGGCGGGTTCATCGCGGGCTCCGTGCTCAGCGCGTTCCTCGCGCCGTGGATCAGCGCGTTGCAGAAGACCGGTCCGACGGTGTCCTTCGCCGACACCCCGCTGGGATATCCCGGTGCGCTGCTGATCTCCCTGGTGATCATCGGTGCGGTCGTCGCGGGGTCGCTGTTCGTCGAACGCCGGCGCACCCCGCCGCCGATCGACGCACCGCCCACCGCACAAGGTCTGCTGCGGGTGCTGCGCGGCTCCTGGCCGCTGTGGGCCGGGGCGCTGCTGCTGGCCGGGCTGAACGCGCTGACGCTGTTCATCTCCGGTGGGCCGTGGGGCATCACCTCGGCGTTCGGCTTGTGGGGCGCGAAGTTCCTCGGCTGGATCGGCGTCGACATCTCCGGCGCCCCGTTCTGGGTCATCCCGGAGAACGCCGCGAAGCTCGAGGCTTCCGTGCTCGCCGACAAGATCTCGGTGATGGACTTCGGGATCATGATCGGCGCGTTGATCGCCTCCGCTGCGGCGGGAGCGTTCGTCCTGCACCGCCGCATCCCGTGGCGGCTCGCCGTCGGCGCCGTGCTCGGCGGAATCCTGATGGGCATCGGGGCGCGGCTCGCGGGCGGCTGCAACATCGGCGCCTACTTCTCCGGCATCGCCTCGTTCAGCCTGCACGGCTGGCTGTGGGGCGTGCTCGCCATCGCCGGAACCTACGCCGGGCTGTTGCTGCGCCCCTTGTTCGGACTCGGAAACCCGAAACCCACTGACGCGGTCTGCTGACCCGTTTCCGAGCAATTCGCAAGGGGCCGGAGATTTCCCGCCGGTCGGCGGGATGGAAGGAAGAAGGAGAACAGCATGTCAAGGAGTTTCGCCAGGGTGGCGGCCACCGTCGTCACCAGCCTCGCCCTGATCGGACTCGGGGCCGGTGTCGCGCAGGCCGATCCGCCGTCGATCTGGGTCATCCCCGGTGTGGATGCGGGCGGCCTGCTCAGCGCCACCGTCGGTTTGCCCACCGCCGCCCTCAACCCCGTCGTCGGCCTGCTCGACGCGCTGAGCTGACCCTCCGGAAAGGAACCTCGCTGATGAACGCCTCACTGCGTCGCGGCCTCGCCGCGTCCGCCCTCGTCGGCACCGCCCTGCTGGGCTCCGCCGCGACCGCCGTCGCCGAACCGCAGTCCGCCCCGGAACAGGACGGCGTCGTCATCGTCGACCAGCCGGACACCGGGGACCTGAACAACCTGTGGACCTTCGCGCCGCTGGGCATCCCGGTGCTCGGGCTGCTCGACTCGGTCGCCGGTGTCCCCGGGAAGCTGCTGCCGCTGCCCTGATCCCGGTGAGTACCGAACCTCCGTGCTGTCGCCCCGGCGAATCGCACGGAGTCAGGAGCGGACGGTCGCCGCCGCACTGGACACGAACGCGTGGTCCAGGTGCGGCGGCGTCCGTGCGTTCTCGTCCGGTCAAAGCCAGGCGATCATGACTCCGGGGGCGACAGCCAACGCGGCGAAACGCGCGAACCGGCCCACCAACCCGGTGACGAGGAAGGTGCTCACCGGGACCCGCGCCCAGCCCGCGATCACGCACGTCGCCAAGAACGGCGGCAGGCTCGCCGTGGCGCTGAGCAGCAGCACGCCGCCCGTCCACACCGGGCGGGTCTGGCAGCTGAACCGGAAGCGCTCCAGCCACGCGGCCCAACGGCCCTGGTGTTGTTCGGGGTCGCTCTTGCGCTCCATGAAACGCGGCAGCCGGATCAGGCCGCGGGCGGCGTAGTAGTACAGCAACTTCCCGCCGATCTGGCCGATGGTCACGACCAGCGCCAGCAGCCACCACGGCACTTCGGGGCCTTTGACGACCATGCCGACCACAAAGATCTCGACACTGATCACCGGTATCAACGCGGAAGCCACCGACATCCCGAAGGCGGTCGCGAGCAATCCGATCGAGGTCAGCACATGTCCACCCGAATGTCGGAGTGCGGTCGACCACAGGCTAGCAACACCGCTTCGGTGGTACCCGGTGCGTCGGGGACGGGTGGCGGAACCTCAGGTGCTTCCTCGCCGCGGGATCCTTTTCCCAAGTGGCTCCGCCACGAGGAGAAAGCCGTCCTCGCGAGGAAGCAATTGAGAACCCGCTGCTGGTCTTTTTGCTCTGGTGGTCACTGCTCATCGGCTTCGCCGCTGAGCAGATGAAGATCAAGTGAATTCGGCTCAGTGGTGGTGTTTCAGTTGGAGGTCCAGGGGGCCGGAGAGGCGGAGTTCGCGTACCGGCCGGCCGCCCGCGTCGAGGGTGCGGACCGTGCCGTCCGGGAGCCAGCCGGCGTGTTCGAAGAAGGCCAGGGACACCGAATCGGCCTCCGGGACCCAGCTGATGCCCCGCGTCGCCCCGCCCTCGGTGAGACGCTGCGCCATCGTCGCCAGCAGTCGTCCGCCGTGGCCGCGACGGCCCCAGCGCGGTTCGACGAGCACCGTGCTCACCAGCGCCACGGTCGCCAAGTCCGGCGGCGCCGAACCGTCCGCGGCCGCGGCCTCCTGTTCGGGAGCCGGTCCCGCCACGCAGAAACCGGCGAGCCAGTCGCCTTCGGTGGCGACCAGCACGGTCGTCGGCTCGCTGTGCAGCGCCTCAGTCCACTGCTGAGTCGTCGCCGCCTCGTCCAGTCCGGAGAGCACCTCCGGTGGCAGCAGTTCCGCGTACGCGCTGCGCCACGTCGCGAGCTGGACCTGGGTGATCTCGGGGGCGTCGGCGGGCGTCGCGGCCCGCACCTCGGCATCGGCCATGCGCGCCAACCTAGCGCCCGCGCACCCCGCAGGGCGGCGGCAGGGGATCACCGGAGCACCGTGCGCGGTGTCCCGGTTACGTCCCGGAGCGGCACGGACTTGCCGCCACACGGCACGGCGATCGTGCGGCTCGGCCGATGGGACTGTTCGGGCCGGAATGTCAGGCCGGAATGTCAGGCCGGGGTGGCACCATTCCGCGAATGCAGACCATGAGCACCGCGGCGGCCCGGCGGACCGCGCTCGCGGCCCAAGGTTTCACCGATTCCCGGCCCGCGCGGCAAGTGACGCGCCGGCACCTGAACCGGGCGTTGGGGCGCACCAAGCTGCTGCAGCTGGATTCGGTGAACGTCGCGGTCCGCGCGCACTACATGCCGCTGTTCAGCCGCCTCGGTGCTCATCCCGCCGCGCTGCTCGAGGACGCGGCGTGGCCCTCGACCACCGCCAAACCACGGCTGCTCGTCGAGTACTGGGCGCACGAGGCTTCGCTGATCCCGGTGGGGGATTGGCCGCTGCTGCGGTGGCGGATGCGGATGCACGGCGGGTCCTGGCGTGCCCGGTCGCGCGAACTGCTGGAGAACTCGCCCGGCCTCGTTGATGACGTGCTCGCCGCAGTCAAAGAACTAGGCCCCGTCGGTGCGGGAACGCTGGAACGCGAACTCGGCGGTGACGTGCGGCAGGGACGCGGCCCGTGGTGGAACCGCACCGACACCAAGCGGGTCTGCGAACTGCTCTTCGCCATGGGCGAGCTCACCACCGGCACCCGCAGGGGATTCGAACGGCTCTACGACCTGCCGGAGCGAGTTCTGCCGTCCGAGGTGCTCGCCCAAGATCCCGCCGAGGACGACGCGATCCGCGAACTGGTGCGGCGCTCCGCCGAAGCGCTGGGGGTGGCCACCGAGCCCGACCTGCGCGACTACTACCGGCTCAGCCCGCCGCAATCGCGGCAGGCCGTGGCCGAACTCGTTGACAGCGGCGAACTCGAACCCGTGGCCGTCGAAGGCTGGCGGCAGCAGGCGTACCTGCACACCGCCGCCGGCACACCTCGCCGCGTGCAGGGACGCGCCTTGCTGTGCCCGTTCGACCCGCTGATCTGGGAAAGGTCCCGTGCGGAGCGGTTGTTCGGCTTTCGCTACCGCATCGAGATCTACGTCCCGGAACCCAAGCGCGAGTACGGCTACTACGTATTCCCCTTCTTGCTCAACGGTGAACTGGTCGCTCGCGTCGACTTGAAGGCCGACCGGGCGGCGAAGGTGCTCCGGGTGCCCGGAGCCTTCGCCGAACCCGGTCACGATCCCGGGGTGATCGCCCCGGAACTCGCCGACGCCCTCACGGAGATGGCCGGCTGGTTGGAACTCGACGGGGTCGTGATCGGACCGCGCGGAAGCGATGCCCTGATCAAGCCCCTGCGCGCCCTCACAGGGAGGACGTGAGCAGCGCGTCGCCGCTGCCGCTGCGGCCGAAGATCCGCAACCCCGGTTCCTGCGCGGTCGGTTCCTCGGACACGGTCAGATCGCTGTGCACGGATCCGGTGGTGGACGTGAGGTCGACCTCGGCGTCGGTCCCGTGCCGCAGCGCGACTCGCAACTCGCCGGAGCCGGTGATGAGTTCGACCTGACCCGCCGCGGCCTCGGCGACGGTGACGGCCCCGCTGCCGGAACGCACCAGCACATCCGACTCCACGGCACCGAGCCAGACCGAACCGCTGCCGGTCACGACGGACGACGCGGCCCGCACGGACGCGATCTCCACGTCACCGCTGCCGCTGCGCGCCTGCACACCGGCGGCCATGTCGCCCAGGCGCAGCGCCCCGGAACCGGTACGGGCGACGGTGCTTCCGGCGGCCTGCTCGACCGAGACCGCGCCGCCACCGGACTGCACCTGCACCCGCCCCGCTGGACCGGTCACCCGCACCTCGCCGCCGGCCGACCGGAGTCCGAGCTGAGACTCCGCAGGTGCGCGAACGGTGACCGCCAGCGGGACCGTGCGCAGCGGCACCACCGTCGGAGTGCGCACCGTGAGCCGGTTGCCGGTGAGGTCGATCCGCGTCTGGCGCACCGCCTCGGCGATCGGTTCGCGGGGACCACCGCGATCACCGAAGGCGCGTTCGCCGAGGCCACCGCGCGTCGTTTCACCGAACTGATCGCTGACCCAGCTCAGCAGGCCGGTGAGTCCGCTGCGCCAATCGGTGCCGCCGGCCTCGGTGTCGTGGCGGACCTCGATGTGCGTGACCGCCGTCTTGGCCAGCTCCACCGTGATCGAGCCGATGCTGTTGCCGATGTCGACCTCGATGGGAGCGGCGGTGTCGAAATCCTGCGTCCGCACCAGGTCGTTCGGTTCCCGGCCGCCGGACTCCTCGGAGCCCTGCCGACCCGTGCCGTTGCCGCTCATGGCCTCTCCCGCCTTCCCGTCGCGCTCAGCCGTGCACCCAGCCGTGGAGCCGTGAACCGGGACCGTCGTCCGGTCCGTCGGGGCGCCAGCGGCCGGCTCCGGGCGGTCCCCACCCGGGGCCGCCGCCCCCCGGGCGGTGGCGATCCCACGGCCCACGTGGTCTGCCGCCCTGCAGCGCGCCCTGCACGGCCTGCGCCACCCAGGTGTTCAGCGAGACGCCTTGCGTCGATGCCGCATTCTCGGCCTGCCCTTTGATCTCGTCGAGCAGCCGCAGCGTGATCCTGCTGATGTCGCCGCCGTCGGCGCCGGGCGGCGGAGGAGGTGGTCGTTCCTCCTCGGTCGCGGAGGCCCGAGAGGTGCCACCGCCGCTGACGACGACGCGGACGTCGCGCCCGTCGAGCCGGACATCGACGACCTGACCGTCGAGGTGCGTCGTCACTTCGGCGGCGAGGTCGGAGAGCGCGTTCATGATCGCGAGCCGGGTCGCGGGCTCGATCGCGGCGGAGAGCGCGGCTGCGGTCTGCCGGGTCTGCTCGTCGCCCGCCGACGCGGCGGAAGCGAGGTCTTCCCGGAGCTGTGCGATGTAAGGGCTGAGGTCCATGACACCACTATGGCGTCGTTCATGACGTCGTGCAAGAACACCATGGTGTCAATCTGCATCAGCGAGTCGTCATGATCGGTGCGCAGGGCAGTCCGGCGAGAGCGTCGGCGCCGCCGGTTACGCTCGAAAACGCTGGCACCCGGCACTGCGGGGCAGGCGGCACAACATCCGCAAAGACCGACGAGAAGGGGTCCGCGCACCGTGACCGAGATCGTGGCGCCGAAGGTTCAGCTGATCGGCAAGACCGAGTTCTTCCCGCCGGCCGACGTGGACTGGTCCACCGACGCCGACGGCGGCCAAGCGCTCGCGGAATTCGCCGGCCGGGCCTGCTACCAGTCCTGGCACAAGCCGAACCCGGCGACCGCGACGAACGCGGGCTACCTCCGGCACATCATGGAGGTCGGCCACCTCTCGGTCCTGGAACACGGCTCGGTCACCTTCTACCTGACCGGGATGTCGCGGTCGCTGACCCACGAACTGATCCGGCACCGGCACTTCTCCTACTCGCAGCTGTCCCAGCGCTACGTCCCGGAACGCGACGCCGCGATGGTGGAGCCCGAAGTGATCGCCGAGGACCCCGCGCTGCACGAGAAATTCGTGCAGGCCACCGAGGCGAGCGCCGCCGCGTACACCGAACTGCTGGACGCGTTGCAGGAGAAGTTCGCCGACGAGCCGCAGGCGACGCTGCGCCGCAAGCAGGCCCGGCAGGCCGCCCGCGCGGTACTGCCCAACGCCACCGAGACCCGCATCGTCGTCAGCGGGAACTACCGCGCATGGCGGCACTTCGTGGCGATGCGCGCCAGCGAGCACGCCGACGTCGAGATCCGCGCGCTCGCCGTCGAATGCCTGCGGCAGCTGCAGAAGGCGGCGCCGAACGTGTTCGGCGACTTCGAGATCACCGGCCTGCAGGACGGATCCGAGGTCGCCTCCAGCCCGTTCGTCAGCGAAGGCTGACGGGAACCGCGACGGCGCACTGCTACCTGCGCACCACCGACGGCGTGCGGTCGACCACCTCCGTCACCACCGGGTGAACCCGCGTCGGCACCCGTTCGTGCGGCGGGAAAGCGTGCGAATGCCGACCACCGGGCGATTCGGAATGACATGATCGCCGCTCTGCGGTCATCGGGAGGGATGCGGCGTGGTGGAGCTGACGGACGCGGAGATGCGCTTCATCGGGGGCCGCTACGAGGTGACCGGTGAGCTCGGGCGCGGCGGCATGGGCGTCGTCTGGCGTGCCCGGGACACCAGGATCGGCCGTGATGTCGCGATCAAGCAGCTGCACGTGCCGGAAGGCCTGCCCGCGGCGGAGCGGCACGTGCTCGAGGAACGCCTCATGCAGGAGGTCCGCGTCGCCGGAAGGCTCAGCGACCCCGGAGTGGTCACGGTCCACGACGTGTTCAGCGAGAACGGCGCCACGTTCATCGTGATGGAACTGGTGGATCCCGTGACGCTCAGCGACGTCGTCGGGCCGCAGCGGCCGATGCCCGCGGCGCAGGTGGCGGACCTGGCGTTGCGGGTGCTCTCGGCGCTGGAGGCGGCGCACACCGCCGGGATCGTGCACCGCGACGTCAAGCCGAGCAACATCATGATTTCGGGAAACGGCGTGAAACTCGCCGATTTCGGCATCGCGCAGACCGTGGACGATCCGCGTCTGACCACCACCGGCGCGCTCATCGGTTCCCCCGCGTTCATGGCCCCGGAACGCATCCAAGGCCACGACGCGACGCCCGCGAGCGACCTCTGGTCCTTGGGGGCGACGTTGTTCTTCGCGTTGGAGGGCTGGCTGCCGTTCGACCGGCAGACGACCGCGGCGACGCTGAACGCGGTGCTCAACGAGACCCCCCGGATGTCCCGTGACCACGGGGTTCTCGGCGTGTTGGTGGCGGGCCTGCTCACCGCCGATCCGCGCGCCCGGCTCACCCCGGACCAGGCCCGCGCGCTGCTGTCGGAACCCGGCCCCGGGCGGGGCAGGACGGTCGAGCCCGGCCCGTCCACGCCGCGTCGCTGGTGGCTGATCGGGGCGGCGCCCGTGGCGGTGGCGCTGTTCGTGTCCGGCCTGCTGCTCGGCCGGCTCGTTCCGGCCACCGGCGATCCGGCGGGGTCCGCCGCCCCGGTCGCCGGGAACCCGCTGGTCGTGGGGCCGCAGCAGCCGACGTTGACCTACGGGGAAGGCGGGGAGCTGACGCCGTTCGACCTGGGCGAGGACAACCGGTGCGCAGACACCGCACTGGAACCGGGCGGCCGCGTCACGCAGGAGCGGTTCCGCCCGTGCGACGCCGCGCACGACGTCGAGATCTACACCAGCGGCGACGTGTTCGGCGGGCGCTCGACCAGCGACGTCAGCTATCCCGGTCAGCAGGAACTCGCACGGTTCGCCGAGGGCATGTGCGGCGCGTACTTCGCCACCGACAAGATCGAAGTCCCGGACAAGGACCGGGCGTTGCGCTACGGCGCGGTGATCCCGACCGCGCAGGCGTGGGAGGCCAAACGGCGGACCTCGATGGACGACGACAGCTCCAACGACGAGGGCGCTCAGATCGTGTACTGCTACGTGCGCAGCGCCGACGGCACGCCGTTGACGACACCGGTCGTTCCGGACTGAACCCCGGTAAGGTGAGCGCATGGGTGTGGCCAATGACGAACGCCGTGAACTGTGCGACCTGTTCGACCGGGTCGGGCCGGACGCGCCGACGCTGTGCGGTGAGTGGAAGACCAAGGACCTCGCGGTGCACCTGGTGCTGCGCGAACGGCGTCCCGACGCGCTGGTGGGCAAGGTCGTCAAGGCGCTGGCAGAGCGCGGCGACAAGGTGGAGCAGGGACTGCGCGAGCAGCCGTGGCCGGAACTGATCGCCACGGTGCGCGGCGGTGCGCCGAAGTGGAATCCGCTGGCCATCGGCGCGGTGGACGAGACGGTCAACACCGCCGAGTTCTTCGTGCACCACGAGGACGTGCGGCGGGCGCAGCCGGGCTGGCAGCCGCGGCCGTCCGAGCCCGAGCGCGAAGAGGCGCTGTGGAAATCGTTGTCCCGGGTGGCGAAGGTCTTCTACGGCCGCAGCCCGGTGGGCGTGGTGCTGCGCCGCCCGGACGGCACCGAGATCGCCGCGAAGCGCGGCCCGCGCACCGTGCGCATCAGCGGTGAGCCGAGCGAACTGCTGCTGCACGCGTTCGGCCGCCGCCAGGTCCGCGTGGACATAGACGGAAACGAAGCCGACGTCCTGGCCGTTGAAGATCTACGTCGTTCTTTCTGAGGCTCCGGTCGTTTTTCTTTGGTGGTCGGGTGGCGGAACCTCAGTCGGTCTCTCGCTGCGGGATCTTTTTCCCGAGTGGCTTCGCCACGAGGGAAAAAGCCGTCCTCGCGAGAGACCAACTGAGAACCCGCCGGTGAGCGGCTTTTTGACGTGGGCTATGCGCTTTGCGCATACAGGCACGGCTACGCCGCAAAGCATGGCCTTCGGCCGTATGGGCTCGGCTTTGTCGTCAGGCAGTGGGGGCCTTGCTCGCCTTGATTTTGGTTCGTGTTGCGGAAATCCGGTTGTTAGGGCGCTGATTCGCGGGAACATGGACGGTATTCGGCAACTCGGGGCGTGAGGTTTCCGCGATCTTCGGTGGCGCGGTGCGGTCTTGCCGGGCGCGGTCGATGCGGCGCGCTGACCAGTGGACTCACCAGGTAGCGTCAAGGGCTATGACCGTCTGTCCCACCGCCACTGAAGGTCGGCCGTTCGGCCGGGTCCTGACCGCCATGGTGACGCCGTTCGACGCGGACGGGAAACTCGACCTGGCGCTGGCTCAGGAGCTCGCGACCTACCTCGTCGATCACGTCGGCAACGATGGCCTGGTCGTCAACGGCACCACGGGTGAAAGCCCCACGACCAGTGATGACGAGAAAGAGCAGTTGCTGCGCGCCGTCGTCGACGCGGTAGGGGACCGCGCGACGGTGGTCGCCGGAGCGGGCACGAACAACACCGTGCACTCCGTGGAGTTGGCCCGCACCGCGGAAAAAGCAGGCGCGCACGGGCTGCTCGTGGTGACCCCGTACTACTCGCGCCCGCCGCAGGAAGGGCTGCTGTCGCACTTCACGACGGTGGCCGACGCGACCGAGCTGCCGGTGATGCTCTACGACATCCCGCCCCGCTCGGTGGTGCCCATCCACACCGACACGCTCAAGCGGCTCGCGGAACACCCGCGGATCAAGGCCGTGAAGGACTCCAAGCACGACCTGTGGGCGGGCAGCGAGGTGCTGTCCAACAGCGACTTGGCCTACTACTCCGGCGAGGATCCGCTGAACCTGCCGTGGCTGTCGGTGGGCGCGGTCGGCTTCGTCAGCGTGATCGGGCACGTCGTCGGTGATCGACTGCGCAAGATGCTCGACGCGTACGAGGCGGGCGACATCGCCACCGCCAAGGAACTGCACGTCGGGCTGATGCCGGTGTACCGGTCGATGAACTTCGTGGGCGGTGTGATCTTCTCGAAGACGGCGCTGCGGTTGTGCGGTTATGAGACCGGGCATCCCCGGCTGCCGTTGCCGCAGGCCACCGATGAGCAGGTGCGGGTCATCACCAGCGATCTGTGGGACGCCGGTCTGGTCCTGGTCAATCCCGACGCCGCAGCAGAGGTGCACCGTTGAGCGCTCGCGCAACATCTACCGAAAATCACCCCGTGACGCCGACCGCGTCGGCGCCGCCGCCTGCGCTGGCCGAGGGCGGGCTGCGGGTGACCGCACTGGGCGGCATCGGCGAAGTCGGCCGCAACATGACCGTGTTCGAGCACGAGGGCAAGCTGCTCATCGTCGACTGCGGGGTGCTGTTCCCGGAGGACGACTCGCCCGGCGTTGACCTGATCCTGCCGGACTTCGGGGCGATCGAGAACCGGCTGGACGACGTCGAGGCCGTGGTGCTCACGCACGGCCACGAGGACCACATCGGCGCGGTGCCGTTCCTGTTGCGGCTGCGCCCGGACCTGCCGGTGATCGGCTCGAAGTTCACGTTGGCGCTGCTGGCCGCGAAGTGCAAGGAACACCGCCAGGACCCGGTGCTGATCGAGGTCGCCGAGGGCCAGCACAGCAAGCACGGCGTGTTCGACCTGGAGTTCTTCGCCGTCAACCACTCGATCCCGGACGCGCTGGCGGTGGCGATCCGCACGCCCGCCGGGGTGGTGCTGCACACCGGTGACATCAAGCTGGACCAGTTGCCGCTGGACGGCAGGCTCACCGACCTGGCCGGGTTCTCCCGCTTGGGCGACGAGGGCGTGGACCTGTTCCTGGTGGACTCCACGAACGCCGAGGTGCCGGGTTTCGTCACGCCGGAGCGCGAGATCGGCCCGGTGCTGGACCGGGTGATCGGCAAGGCGACGCAGCGGCTGATCGTGGCCTGCTTCGCCAGCCACGTGCACCGGGTGCAGCAGGTGCTGGACGTCGCCGAGCAGCACGGCCGCAAGGTCTGCTTCGTGGGCCGTTCGATGGTGCGCAACATGGGCATCGCGAACGACCTGGGCATCCTGCGGGTGCCGCCGGGCCTGCTGGTGGAGCTGGACGAGGCGCTGGCGATGCCGGAGCACCTGGTGCTGTTCGTGTCGACGGGTTCGCAGGGCGAGCCGCTCTCGGCGCTGTCCCGGATGGCCCGCGGTGAGCACAAGCAGATCCGGATCCGCGCCGGTGACACCGTGGTGCTGGCGAGTTCGCTGATCCCCGGCAACGAGACCGCCGTGTTCGGCGTGGTCAACGGACTGGTCCGGTTGGGCGCCGACGTGGTGCACCAGGGCGGGGCGAAGGTCCACGTCTCCGGGCACGCGTCGGCCGGTGAGCTCCTGTACCTGTACAACGCGGTGCGCCCGAGCAACGTCATGCCGGTGCACGGCGAGTGGCGGCACCTGCGCGCGAACGCCGAACTGGCCCGGTTGACCGGGGTGGCGTCGGAGCGCGTGGTGATCGCAGAGGACGGCGTGGTGGTCGACATGGTCGACGGCATCGCGAAGGTCTCCGGCCGCGTCGAGGTCGGGCACGTGTACGTGGACGGCCTGTCCGTCGGCGACGTCGGCGAGTCGACCCTGTCGGACCGGCTGGTGCTGGGCGAGGGCGGTTTCATCTCGATCACCGTGGCGGTGGAGGCGGCGACGGGCCGGGCGGTGTCCAGCCCGACGATCTCCGGCCGCGGTTTCTCCGACGACCCGAAAGCGCTGGACGACGTGGTGCCGCTGGTGGAGATGGAGCTGGCGCGCACCGAATCGGAGGGCATCGCCGACACGCACCGCATCGCGCAGGCCGTGCGCCGCGTGGTCGGCAAGTGGGTCGCGGACAAGTACCGCCGCCGCCCGATGATCGTCCCGAACGTGCTGCCGGTCGGTTCCTGATCCGTCGCCGTGGTCGGAAACCTGGTGCGCGCACTGGGGTTCCGATCGCGAGGACATCCCTCGACGGTCTCGACGATGCCGTCGCGGTCCGATCGAGCAGCTGATTTCGATGCCCCGAGCCGAGTTCCGGCTCGGGGCATTCGTCGTCGGAGCCGTCCGGTGATGCGCACGATGTCGTGCTCGCCCGGGTGCGTCGTCCGCCGTGGGACTCAGTTCCCGGCGGCGTCGAGCAGCCAGTGGTAGCGCATGCGCAGTGCTCGTTCCGTGCTGGCCAGCGCCGCGCCGATGGTGAGGGCGGTGTTGAGCCACAGCGGGAGGTGCAGCGGCGATTCGAAGATCCCGATGTTCTCGGCGATGGGAGGTACCCGGGAGATCGGCTCCGCGATCTGGATGACGAGCAGGATCACCCCGATGACCAGCAGCGCCACCGAGAGAAATCCGATCACGCGGCTCGTGGCCGGGTGGTCGCGTTCGAGGCGGGCGCGGCGTCCTTCCGCGGACTTCGGGTCCGGGACGAGCTGGTGCTCCGCGCCCGCTGCGGTCACGTAGTGGCAGCGCTTGAGCCCGACCTGGCTCGCCGCGACCTCGATCGTGCCGCCGTCCACGGGGAAGGCGGCGGGGAGTTTGGACACGGCGTGGTGCCTGCCGTCGCGGAACAGGTGCGCCTTGACCTCGCCGTTCTTGTCGCCCATGGGCCGGGCCTCGACGGCGTACACGGTGCGGTGTCCGTCGCGGTGGTAGAGCGTGAGGTAGAGCAGCGATCGGCTGAACTGCTGCCACCAGCGGAAGGGCTTCAAGGCACGCCCGTCTCCGCTCTTCACGCGTTGCGCCGCCCGGCTCCGCCGCCACTCCTCGAACATGCCCGCCCCTTCATCGATGCCCCCGGAAAGTCCTCTAACACGCTGTACTAGCGAGTCGAGTCACAAGCTAGCACAGCGTGTTAGAAAAGCGCTATCACGGCGTGCTAGTACTGTGCGGGGTGGAGGTGGACATGGACGACTCGGATGGCCCGGTGTTGAGCACCCGGCACCGGATCCTGGTGGCGGCGGCGACGATGATCGGCGAGGACGCGGCCGCGCGGTTGAGCGTGCGGGCGGTCGCCGCGCGGGCCGGGGTGAGCACGGGCTCGCTGCGGTACCACTTCCCGACCCAGCGGGCGCTGCGGGACGCGGTGCTCGCCGGCATCTACGACACGGTGGCCTCGGACGACGCGATCCACGACCGGTCGATGCCGCCACGGGATCGATTGGTCGCGTGCCTCCGGCAGGTGCTCACGCCGGTCGGGGCGGGGCAGGAGGCGCGCGCGGCTTTCGGGAAGATCTACGAGGGATTCATCGCGCCCGAGCCGAGCGAGGATGTCAGCGCGGCGTACCTCGGCATGGAGCGCGAGGGCCTGCGCCGCACCGAGTACTGGCTGACCGTCCTGGTGGACGAAGGCGTGCTCGCCGAGGGCGACAACGCGCGGCGCGCGAGATTCTTGACGACGGTCCTCAACGGACTCTCGCTCGAGCGCGCGTTGCCCGCCGAGGACTCCCTGCTGGCGGCCGAGGCGGACACCCTCTACCTGGCCGTCGACTGCGTCCTGCGGGACGGGGTTTCGTCCAGCTGATGCGGGGGCGTTGACCGAGTGAACGGCCTGTTCGTCTGATCCGGTTGGACGAACAGGCCGTTCACTCCGACAGGTCGAGTCAGAACGGGCCGTGGAAATAGGCGGTGTCGGTGGCGAGGAAGTTCGGTTGCACCGAGATCCGCAGTTCACCGGAGTCCGAGGCGATCTGGAAAGCCCTGGTGAGGGTGAGCGTGCCGCCCGGCGGGATCTGGGCGTTGGCGAAGTGGTCGTCGGAGTAGACGGGTTGGGTGACGCGGCCGTCGTGGGTCGCGGTGATCTCCCAGAGGATCGGGTTGATCTCGTCGTCGGTGCCGTTGGTGATGGTCAGGTCGACCTCGACCGCGCGGGCTCCGGAAGGCAGCTCGTAAGGGTTGGACTTCTTGTACTTCCGCGGTTCGGAGACCTGCACGGATTCGCCGCCGTTCCAGGTGTGGGTCTGGCCGAAGGCGAGCTCGATCGGGGCGTCCGAGACGTCCGGTGAATCTCCGCCCGGCACCGGGCTTTGCTGCGCTTCGGTGCCGAGTGATTCGGACTGCTTCGCGGCCTCGTTCGCGGCGGTACCGATGATGCCGACCCAGGCGACGCAGATCAGCAGCCCGATTCCGGCGAGCACGGTGCCGGTGATCGCCATGCCCTGGTTGGTGGCCTGGCCGTTGCGGGCTCGGATGATGCCGAGGACGCCGAAGATGAGGCCGAGGATGCCCAGCGGCCAGGCGATCACACCGATGAGCGGGATGAACGAGAACAGCAGGGCGAGCAGCCCCAGCACGAAGCCGGCGGTCCCGATCCCGTTCTTCGGGGCGGTCGGCGGTGGGGGAACTACTGCGGACATGACTTTTCCTCCGAGGGGGAGCTGAACCGAACGGCCCGGAACCAACGCGGGCACCTGTGGGGGCGTTGCGCCCGCAGGATGGTTTCAGCGGAAGTCCGTCTTGTTCGCACTTTCGAATCGTTTTACACGTAAGGGTGCAATCGACGGAAAACCCCGTGCCCGCGCGGGTTTTGTGCTATTTGCGATGCGGCGAGCGAGCTCGATCCGTTGCGGCAAGAGGGAAACCGCCCGATCATTCCGATGATCGGGATGAGTGAGAACAGTGCGGTGAGCAGTCCGAGAACGATTGCCGCGGTGCCGATCCCGTTGTGAGGGGCGGTCAGGTGGGGAGGCGGAACGATGGACATGGCAGGTTCCTCCACTGGAGAAACGCTCAGTTGAGCGGACCCGGCGCAGTGCCGGTAGCAACATGGGATCCGTTCAGCTCCAACGTTCGTTACACCGCGTTCCGGGTGGTCTCCGGGCAGGTGAGCGTTGAGCAGGCCAAAAATCGTTGCCACCAAAAGCATTTGGCTGATCACGTCACGCTCCGGACTTGCGTGAGTCACGATCACGTGAGCACTGATCCTTGTACGGTGCGTCACGGATTGATACGTTGTGCGGCTGTTTCGATCACGTCGGGGAGGACGTTCATGGGGTCAGGCGACGGCGAGGACGAACTGGAGCGGTTCGCGCGGCGATCACCGAACTTCGGATTCCTGGCGGATGTTGACGCCCTCACCGCCTGGCTGGGTGCCAGTGCCGAGGCCTACGCGCTCACCGACCCGGCTGTGGCGATGTTCAAAGCCCGCCAGTTCGGCGAGGCGATGGCGAAGTGGCTGGTGAAGAAGTCCGGCGCCCGAGTCAGCGGTGATCGTCAGGCCGACCGGCTGCGTGCGCTCGGGGATGCGGGCGTGGCCGAGGGCAAGGTCGCCGACGCGTTCCACGAGATCCGCAAGGCGGGCAACGTCGCGGTGCACGAGTTCTACGCGGATCGCAAGCAGGCGTTGCGCGCGGTGGAGCGCTGTTTTCAGCTCGGGTACTGGCTGCATCGCGGTGCGCTGGGGGATCGGACGGTGCGGTCTTTCGTACCGCCGTCGCAGCTGCGTGGTCCGGATCCGGTATCGGACAAGGAGCGGCGTGAGCGCGACGAGCTCCAGGACGAGCTGGAGCAGCACCGGGCGAAGTTGTTCGAGACGCGCAGTGACCTGGAGTCGGAGCAGGTCGCGCGGCAGCGGGTCGAAGCGCAGCTGAATCGGCTTTCTCAGCAGGCCGCGGAGAGCGACCGGCTCACGAAGCACCAGTCCGACATGCTCGACCGCCTGATGGCGGAGCGCGACGCGGCGAAGCCGGAGAAGGTCACCGCTTCGCAACGGGAGCACTTCGTCCGCCGGATGCGCGGTGCCACGAAGCCGCCGCTGACGGAGAAGGAGGTCAGGGCGAGGCTGGAGGAAGAGCTCGGCCTGGCCGGCTGGGCGGTGCAGGAGCGCAACGAGCTGGATCTGGTGCACCACAAGGGTGTTGCCGTGCGGGAGGTGCACACGCGGGGCGGTTATGCCGACTATCTGCTGTACGTGGACGAACAGCCGGTGGGCGTGATCGAGACGAAGCGCGAGGGCGATGACCTGACGGCCGCGCAGGTTCAGGCGGCGAACTACGCGCACGGGTTGACGGCGGCGCAGAAGCTCAAGGCGTGGCGGGATCCGCTGCCGTTCCAGTACGTCACAGACGGCAACGCGGTCCGGTTCTACAACGGCCTGGATCCGGATCCGCGGAGCCGCCGGATTTTCGCGGTGCACCAGCCGGGCACGATCGCGCGCTGGATGAAGCAGGCGGACGAGGATCCGGATGCTCCGACGTTGCGGGCGAAGCTGGCGCGGTTGCCGCAGTTGTCGTTGGCGGGCCAGTCGTTGCGCAAGGCGCAGCGCGGCGCCATCGAGGGCTTGGAGGAGTCGCTGGCGGCGAACCGGCAGCGGGCGCTGATCCAGATGGCGACGGGCGCGGGCAAGACTTACATGGCGGCCAGCAGCACCTATCGGTGGTTGCGGCACGCGGGTGCCCGCAAAGTGCTGTTCTTGGTGGACCGCAACAACCTCGGTGACCAGGCCAAGGACGAGTTCTGCAATTACCGGGTGCCGGATGGCGGCAGGCAGTTCAAGGAGCTCTACAACACCGAGAAGCTGGTCGGCGATGTGGTGCCGGAGTCGTTGAACGTCACGGTCTGCACGATCCAGCGGCTGTGGCTGACGTTGACCGAGCGGGACAATCCGGGCGGTGACGATGAGGAGGCCGAGTCCCGCGTCGAGGACGAGACCGGTGACGTGCCGGTGGAGGTCGGCTACAACTCGGCGATTCCGCCGGAGACGTTCGACTTCATCGTCGTCGACGAGTGCCACCGCTCGATCTACGGCAAGTGGCGCGCGGTGCTGGAGTACTTCGACGCTTTCTTGGTGGGTTTGACGGCGACGCCGTTGCCGATGACGTACGGGTTCTTCGATCAGAACCTCGTCAGCGAGTACAGCTATGACGAGTCGGTCGCTGATGGCGTGAACGTGCAGTTCGAGGTGTATCGGATCGGCACGCGGATCGAGCAGGACGGTTCGACGATCGGCAAGGGCACGGTGGTGCCGGTGCGGAACACGAAGACGCGCCGGGAACGCTTGGAGGACTTGGACGAGGATCACGTCTACAGCGGTAAGCAGGAAGGCCGCCGGACGTTGTCGAAGTCCAGGCTGCACACGGTGGTCGAGGAGTTCCGGAAGAAGTTGTGGTCGGACATCTTCCCGGAGCAGCGCGACCGCCGGATCGTGCCGAAGACGTTGATCTTCGCGAAGTCCGATGAGCACGCCGAAGAGATCGTGGAGACGGTCAAGAACGTCTTCGGCAAGGGAGATTCGTTCGTCCAGAAGATCACGGCGAAGGCGAAGCAGCCGAAGCAGCGGTTGAAGAACTTCCAGACGAACCCGGAGCTGCGGATCGCGGTGACGGTGGACATGATCGCGACCGGTACGGACGTGAAGTCGCTGGAGGTCGTGTTCTTCCTGCGGGAACCCAAGACCTGGTACCTGTTCGAGCAGATGAAGGGCCGTGGCGCCCGGACGATCGACGATGACGATTTGCGGCGGGTCACTCCGGACGCGCACAAGAAGACGCATTTCGTGATCGTGGACGCGGTGGGTGTCACCGACAGCCCGCGGATCGAGACGCGGCCGTTGCAGCAGTTCACCGAACGCCAGATCAGTTTGGAGAAGTTGCTGCGCAAGACCGGCGCGGGGGAGCTGAGCACGGACGAGTTCAGCACCTTGGCGGGCCGGGTGAGCGCGCTGCACGCGCGGCTCAGCGACGAGGAGCGCGCCGAGGTTTCGGAGTTGTCCGGGGAGCCGATCGACGAAGTGGTCTCGACGA
This sequence comes from Saccharopolyspora gloriosae, assembly GCF_022828475.1. Lineage (GTDB taxonomy): Bacteria > Actinomycetota > Actinomycetes > Mycobacteriales > Pseudonocardiaceae > Saccharopolyspora_C > Saccharopolyspora_C gloriosae_A. Next base: position 1,501,614 of record NZ_CP059557.1, read on the forward strand.
TGGTCCGGGCGGCCGGGGCGGATCAGCGCAGCGAGACCTTCCACGCCGCAGGGAAGGCGGCGGTGGCGGGCCTGGAGCAGGATTCGCACGGCTACGAGGAGAAGTACGAGAGCGCCGGGACCCAGGCCGTCCAGGACATGACGGAGGACGCGCTTCGTCCGCTGGCGGGCAATCCGGATTTGCGCAACCGACTGCTGGAGTTGCGCCGCGCGCACGACCTGGTGATCGACGAGGTCAGCCGGGACGAGGTGAAGATCAGCCGCAGGCTCACCGCGGAGGAGCGGGCCAGGGAGAAGGTCGGTTCGTTCCGCCAGTACATGCGCGAACACCAAGCCGAGATCGCGCCGCTGGAGATCGCGTTCCGCGAACGGCGCGGGCTGCACGAGGTGTACGACGCGTTGCAGCGCTTGTCGAAGCGCTTGGCACGGCCACCGCACCAGTGGACGCCGCAGACCCTGCTGGACGCCTACGACGAACTCGGCAAGGTCGGCTCGCGGCGGACGGTGGAGGCCGGGGTACCGGAACTGGTCGGTATCATCCGGCACGAACTGGGCTTGGACGACGAGGTCCGGCCGTACGCCGAGCTGGTGCGGGAGCGCTACGAGGCGTGGCTGCTGCGGCAGAAGCAGCAGGACGTCACGTTCACCGTCGACCAGCGGTGGTGGCTGGACACGATCCGTGACGTGGTCTGCCGCAACATCACCATCGAGGTGGAGGACCTGCGGCAAGACCCGTTCACCGAACGCGGCGGAACCCAGGGCTTCCAGCGGGCCTTCCCGAACGCCCGCGACATCCTCGACGAGCTGAACCAGGAGCTGAGCGCGTGAGCGATCTGCCGGACGGATGGGAATGGACGACCCTGGGGGAGATCGCGAGCACGACGCTGGGCAAGATGCTCGATCGCAGCAAATCGTCTGGTGAACTGACGGTTCCTTATTTGCGCAATGTCAACGTCCAGTGGGGCTCGATCAGCTTGGACTCCTTGCTGGAGATGAGCATGTCGCCCGATGAACTTGAGGTATTTTCGCTCGTCGCCGGTGACTTGCTGGTGTGTGAAGGCGGAGAAGTCGGGCGGTCGGCAATCTGGCAGGGGCAACGAACTGGGATCTCGTTTCAGAAGGCGCTGCATCGCGTTCGGCCCCTTGGTGAGATCGACTCGCGGTACCTGCTGTACTTTTTGCGAAACATTGCATCTACCGGCGAAATCTTGAGCTACGCGACCGGTAGCACTATCAAGCACCTTCCGCAACAGAAGCTGAAAGAGATCAGAATACCGCTTCCGCCGTTGGCGGAGCAGCGCCGCATCGTCGCCGCCCTCGAAGGTCATCTGTCCAGGCTGGATGCTGGCCGTGCGCTAGTCGACTCAGCTGAGGCAAGGTTGCGTAAAATGCCACTTTTGATCGCCAATGAGGCTGCGGAAGTGTGCGAAAGTTCCCGAAGTCCTGGCTTTTTTACCAATGGAAATCGATCCGATATTACAATTGGCCCCTTTGGTAGTAGCCTGAAGGTGTCGGACTATGAGAAGTATGGCGTGCCACTCGTATTCGTGAGAAATATCCGATCCGGAAGTTTCGGCGGATCTGACGGGAAGTATATTTCCCAGAGTAAATCTCTCGAATTATCTGCGCATTCCGTTCGGCGTGGCGATATTTTGATTACGAAAATGGGCGACCCTCCTGGTGATGCCGCCGTTTATTCGCTGGCTGAGGATGGGGTGATAACCGCTGACTGTATCCGGATTCGGCCAAGGGGGGAGATAAATCCGGATCTGGTTTCGTTGCTGATTGGTTCCAGTGTGGTCCGTCGGAAAATCTTGTCCATAACAAGCGGTGTTGCTCAAAAGAAGGTCAACCTAAAAAGATTTCGTGAGGAGATTGAGATTCCTTACCCGCGACTGGAGGACCAGGGGGCGCTGTTCAGTCGAGCGAGCCAATGGTTGTCCGCGTCGAACCGGTTAGCGGAGGAAGTTTCTCAAGCCACGGCTCGTTTTGGGCGGTTGCGGCAGTCCTTGTTGCGAGAGGCATTCGCCGGGCGGTTGGTGGAGCAGGATTCGGGGGATGAGCCTGCTTCCGTTTTGTTGGAGCGGATTCGGGCTGAGCGGGAGAATGCGCCGAAGGTGGGGCGTGGGCGGAAGCCTCGTGGCGTGAAGAAGGCCGGGGGCGATGGCGCTGCGGCGGGGACGACGTTCGATTCAGGGCGGCCGTTGCCGGAGCCGGTGGGGCGAGGGACGCAGGACTCGCTCGATTTGGGGCTGTGAACGTCAGTTTTCCGTGTCGGATGGTCACCGTAGTTGCAGTTTGTCTAGGGCGAGGTTGTTCGCGGTGGCGGGTCCTTGGTGGACCGAGTAGACGATGCCGTTGTAGACGAGGTCCCAGAGCGCGCGCTTGCGTTGGAGCTGACGCAGCGAGGCGCCAGCGAAGCCGCCGTGGATGTCGGTCAGCTCGATACCGATGGATTGGCCACCTGCTTGGTATTCGACCGTGACTTTCCGGATTTCGTACAACTTGACGTACGTTTTGCTGCTGGTGGCGAACCAGTCCGCGCCCGCTGAGAATCCTTTGCGGCGGCCAATGAAGTACGAGACGATCGGTGGCCAAATCGCAAAGAGCCAGAGCCACCAAGTGCTCATCCAGGAGAATCCCCAGTCGCGGATGCAAAAGAATCCTACGATTGCTAATCCTAGAAAAATTCCACCTATGGTCGAGTCGCTCTCTTCGGCTTGGTACCACTCCAGTAGTGGGCCTTCTCCTTTAGGGGCTTGGGGAAACTTTGCTCGGCTCTTGTTTGTTTTTCCTTCGGTCTTCCACTTTGTGATCACGGGGGCTTGTGGCGGCCGGGGCTCGCCGGTTGTCACGTCGGGCTTCGGAGCCGCTTTCGGCACGCCACCCACCTTTCTCCCTGGGGCTTCGCAGGAGGCAAGCTTAGTCGAAGAGGTTCCAGCCCTCGTCTACGGCGATGCCGACCCCGATTCCGATGATCGCGCCTCCGATGACCCCAACCGGGCCGCCGAAGGCTGCGCCGATCGCCGCGCCGGATACCGCGCCGGACACGAACGAAGCTCCACCTGACACGGCCGCTTGAGTGGCGTCTTTCCCCTGGCTGATGTCGTATCCCACGCCGGCCGCAGTAAAGCCCAGTCCGATGAACGGCAACTTCTGGGCAAGCTTGGTCGACCCTCTGAGTAGCGCGTTCGTTGAAGTCGGAGTGTGTGCCGGTGCGAGCTTGAGGTCGAGAAAGGTCTTCGCTCGGTCCGGTAGTTTGTCCATCGCGGCTGCGATTCGGGTCGGGTAGGCCTCGGCGAGGGCGGTCGCTTTGGCGGTGCTGCGTTCGGCGGCGAGTTGGGCGGCTTGGAAGCGGCCTGCCGCGCTCATGCTGGTGTTCTGGGCGAGTTTCCCCGGCAACTCGGCTGATTTCACGCTATCGGCGATCGCTTTCCACTTCGATGAGTTCGCGGTGACCGCTCCGGCCAAACCGGTCGAAACATCTCCCAAGGTCAGTGACAGCTTGACCGGGTCGACGACTCCTGCGACGGAGCGGACGATCACGTTCTGGGAGTCGGTTTCGGTTTTCTTCGCTTGTGCGACGGTTTCGGCGGCTTCGCGGTAGGCCTTGATCTTGCGCTGGTAGTCGGCTGCGGCTGCTACGGAAGCGTTGTGGTGTTGCGTCTGCTGCTGGGTGGCGGAGCCGTCGGAAGGCAGCGGTGCCGGCTCGGGCGGCGCGTCTCCCGGTGGCTGGATCTTGAAACCGTTGATCTTCAGGCCGCCGTCGGTCGCCGCGTCGCGGGCGTGCTGCATCTGGGCTCGGGCGGTGCGCAGGCCGTCGGCGTGGATCTCCATCGCGCTGCACACTTCGGAGACCATCTGCACGGTGTCACCCGCCATCCGCGCGCCTTGGAAGGCGACGTCGCGGAAGGCGTCACCGGCGGCTCCCGCCCAACCGGTTTCGGAGCCGCCGCCGGCGCGGAGGTAGTCCTGCTCGGCTTGCTCAATGTTCGCCGAGGTGTCGCGCAGCCACTGGCAGGTGGCGGTGAAACTCTCCGGGTCACCCTTGATCTCGGTGTCGAGTTCTTCCACCGTCAGCCCCCGGTCTGCGTGCGCTTGAGGTTCAGCGCCTGGTCGTAGTCGATCGTCTCGTAGTCGGCGCGGCCTTCGGCGACTGCTTGGCCGAGCCCGCCCGCACTCGCGGCGACGTTGCCGACGCCCTCGCACAGCAACGAGAGGGTGGCGGCCAGCAGCTCAGTGATGTCCCCGGCCTGCGGAACAGGCGGTGGGGCGGCGCCGGTGTCGAGGTCGGATTCCGCGTTGCGCAGGGTCGTCGTCACCTGCTGCAGCACTTGCGGGTCGGCTTCGATCCCCATGTCAGCGAGCCCCCTCGCCGCGTTGCTGCGATGCGGGCACCGCCGCGTCCCACACGACCTGGTCGGCGGCGCAACGCTGCTGGAGATCCGGTATCGAGGAACCGTCCACCGCGATCCACGGCTGGGCGGGGCCGCATCCGGCCACCAGCGCCTCCAGGGACGTGAAGGCCAGCATGGCGGTCGTTCCGTCGGTGAGCGCCCGGAGTTCCAAGGTGACCGGCTGGTTACGGTCTTTGATGCGTTCGGCAGGCAGGAACACTTGCTGCGGCGGCTGATCCTCCGCGTCCGGCGGTGGCAGGTTCTCCGCCCCGAGTACCGCCGGCGCCACATTCCCGTGGTCGCGAAGGATGTCCGCGTCCCCGTAAACCATCCAGTTCCCCTACCGGCCATCGTCGATCGTGTCCGACGGGACGGTACCGAACGGGTGATCACGGGGAGAGCGGGAAACTACTCAGGGCCTGAATGGAGCAGTGCGGGAACGGCGGCAGAAACGGGCAGTCCCGCCGCGTGGGCGGTGGGACGGCCCGCTTCTTGTGGGGTCAGCTCTGCTTGAGGTTGGACAGGAAGGTCGTCCAGGCGGCGGTGTCGAAAGTGAGGGTGCCTCCGTTGCGGTCCTTGGTGTCGCGGACTCCGGCGCCGCCGGGGGCTAAGGCGACCTCCACGCACTCGTTCTGCGTAGGGCTGTAGCTGCTCTTGAACCAGGTGGCGCCGGTGAGGTCCTGCTCGGTCATGCTGGGACTCCTCGTTCACTACGAGTACTGCTGTCCCACCGATCGTATGAGATCTTGTGATTCCTTCGGCCCGAGAGCGGCGGCCTGGAGGCGACTCCAAAGCCGGTTGTACAGCGCGACCGCGTCCTTGTCGTCCAGGTAGCGAGCGTCGTCGAAGCACTCGACGTAGACGAACTCCAGCGAGGATGAGATCCCGGAAGCCGGGATCTGGAGCAGCGTGAAGTCGTACGAGATTCCGCCGGTTTGTGTTGCAGCGTTGAACGGCATTATCTGGATGTCCACGTCGTTGCGCTGCGCGGTTTTGTCCAAGTGGTCGAGCTGCTCGCGCATCACCGAGTCGTCGCCGACTTTTCGGCGCAAGCATGACTCAGAGAGGATGAACCGCATCGTCGGCGGTGTTGCTCGGTCCATGACCTGCTGGCGTTCCTGACGTGACTCGATCAGTCCATCCATGCTGTCGTCGTCAGCTCGAACAGAAGTCGTGTGCAACGCCTTGATGTAGCCTTCCGTCTGCAAGATCCCCGGAATGATCTCGGTCTGCGCGTGCCGGATGCCTTCCGCGTCCGTCTCCAGGTCGACGTACATCCGGAACCACTCCGGGAACACCGCCCGATAGCCGGTCCAGCGGCCTCGGGTGCTGCGGGTGCGGGCGAGCTCGAACATCCACTGCATGTCGGCCGGGTCCACGCCGTAGAACTCCAGCAATAGCTTGAGATCACCCTTGGTGACTCCGCCTTGGCCGAGTTCCAGCCGGGAGATCTTGCTGCTCTGGCAGTCGAGTTCCTTCGCGGCTTCGTGCTGTTCGAAGCCGGCTTTCTGCCGCGCGTGGCGCAGCTCGTTGCCGAGCTGGAGCCGCCGCACCGTCGGTGTCGCCATCTCGCCTCCGTCGTGATCGTCATCAGCTGGATCAGTCTCCCGCGATCCGCATTCACAACGGAACTACACGATCAGGCGACTAGCTAAACCGCATTTGCGGATTTAGCTTTGCGATAGAAGTGATCGACAAGGGGGTCCGGATGTCGTCAACGCAAGGCAACCTCGTGCTGGTGCTCATGGGAGCCACAGCCGCCGCGCCATGGGCGGCGCTCGCGCTCGAATCACGCGCCGTCCGTGAGAAACTCGCCCGCCGCAAGGCGCGCCGCACGGTGCGCGGCGCCGGACTCCGCACGGTGCAGGGGAGAACCTCGCCGTCGATCACACGGGACGCCATGGTAGTGCCCAGCTTTCCACTCAACTGGGACGCCACGATCACGCCCGGCTCAGCGAGTACGCGGAACCCCCTGTTCGCCACCGTGACGCCGATCGTCGCCCCGGCCGCAGAGGTGTTCGTCAGCGTCGGCGCCGTCATCTCGCTCCCCGGCGAACCGCCGGAACTCGCCGCGTGAGCCACGACCGGCAGCCCGAACGCCACTTCTGGCTGCCCGTCCCGGATTCCGGCGAGCTCGTGCGGCACGCGTTCCGCGGTCGCCGCTGGGAAAGCCAGCCCGCCGACGACTCGGTCTGCGGGCAGCGGCTCGCGATGGCCCAGCCCAGCGAACTCGACTGGTGCCGCGCACCCACCTGCACCGACTGCAACGACACCTTGAAGAACGAGCGGACCTGACCGCTCCACAAACCCCCGAGGCGAGGTCCCCTCCTCCCCGACCCCTCGCCTCGGGAAGCCCGGCCGGTGCAGCTGCCACCCCGACCAGCCCACCGGCCGGGCACCTACCTCGGAGTCCGGGGGCGGGGCTCACACCGCGTGATCGGTGCGGGATACTGGGCGGCTGGCCGCCAGGACAGCATCCGCGGACACCGCGCGATCCCGAGCCGCACCGAGGAGAACCGGTGAGCACTCCCCGCACCGACGCCGAGACCCGCCGCCTGGTCGACAAGCTCTGGAGCTACTGCAACGTCCTTCGCGACGAAGGCATCTCCACCATCGACTACGTCGAGCAGCTCACCTTCCTGCTGTTCCTCCGGATCGCCTACGAATCCGAGAACGACGGCCTCGACCCGCACCGCATCCTCCCGGAATCCTGGCAAGGCCGAGGCTGGGAAGAGCTCGAAGGCGCGACCGGGATCGACCTGCAAACCCGATACGAAACGCTGCTGCGCGACCTCGGCAACCAGCCGAAGGACACGCCGCTGAACCTCATCTTCGGCAAAGCGCAGAACAAGGTCCAGAACCCGGCCATCCTCTCCAAACTGATCAACGACCTGATCGGTGCTCAGGACTGGGCAGGCAACGGCGACGTCAACGGCGACGCCTACGAACAACTCCTCGCCCGCGGCGCCGAAGACACCAAAACCGGCGCCGGCCAGTACTTCACCCCGCGGCCACTGATCGACACCATCGTGCGCTGCATGAAACCCACCCCGCAGGACACCATCACCGACCCGGCCTGCGGCACCGGCGGCTTCCTGCTCTCGGCCGCCGCGCACATCCGCGACGAAGAGAACAAGAAAGACCCCAGCGAGCGGATGGACCGCGACGAGCGGCTCAAACTCATGCAGCGCAACATCTGGGGCACCGAGATCGTGCACGGCACCGCACGGCTCGCCGCGATGAACCTGCTGCTGCACGGCATCGGAAGCTGGGACGGGCAACAGGTCGTGCACGTCGGTGACGCGCTCGCCGAAGGCGGCAAGAACGCGAGCCTAGTGCTGGCGAACCCACCGTTCGGCAAGAAGTCCTCCATCGCCATCGTCGGCGAAGACGGCAAAGCGAACCGAGAGGACATCTCCTACAGCCGCGACGACTTCTGGGTCACCACCACCAACAAGCAGCTGAATTTCGTCCAGCACATCGCCTGCCAGCTCGCCATGCCCGGCCGAGCCGCCGTGATCGTCCCCGACAACGTGCTGTTCGAAGGCGGCGCGGGCGAAACCGTGCGGCGACGACTGCTCCAGCAGTACGACGTGCACACGCTGCTTCGGCTGCCCACCGGGATCTTCTACGCGGGCGGGGTCAAGGCGAACGTGCTGTTCTTCGACCTGCGCCAGAACCTCACGCCCGACCAGCCGTTGACCAGCAAGCTCGCGGTGTACGACTTCCGCACCAACCAGCACTTCACGCTCAAGACCAAAGCCCTGCGCCACGACCACCTCGACGACTTCGCACAGTGGTACGCCTCCCACCCCGACCCGGACCAGCGAGCCGAGAACGACCGCGTCCGCGTGTTCACCTGCGATGAACTGCTCGCCCGCGACAAGGTCAACCTCGACCTGTCCGGCTGGGTCAAGGACGACTCCGCCGAAGACGCCGACTCGCTGCTGCCGCCCGCCGTGATCGCCGCCGAAATCGTCGAAGACCTTCAGGCGGCGCTGACCGAATTCGCCGCGGTGGCCGAAGCATTGGGAGAACCTTCCGCGTCGGACAGTGCACCGTTGGAATGATCAGCTGAGGTATCGCCGCCGGTCCGTCCTTGCAGGACTACGCCCGTGTCATCGCTGAGGGAGCGCCTCGGCGGCGTCGAGGGATATCTCAACAACCTCCCAGGCGGGTGCCGCGGTTATCCGGCCAACCGGCATGCCAGGGACGAGAGCGAAGACGTGCGCACCAACCGGAAGTTCCGCTCACAGCGGATGTTCCCGGTGCCGGAAAGCGTCGATCCAGAAGGGCAAGTGTTCATGGGGACGCACTTCAAGATCGCAAACTCAGGGATGATCAGCCCGCGGATGCACTACTCCGACGCGACCGCTCGCGACGGGAAGATCTACGTCGGCTACCTCGGCAAGCACCTGCCGACACAGCAGACGAACTGAACGCGAACGAGGGCCGCACCGGGAATTCGGTGCGGCCCTCGTCCTCGTGCGGTCAGCGCCAGTGGCGCAGGGCGTCCCGGAGCACCTTCGGCTGCTCAGGCCGCTCCGGTCCGATGGTCGCGGCGCCCTCCGGTGTCGGCTGGGGGAGGGGTTCGCAGGTGACGTCCGAGCCCTCGCCGGGCTTGCGGGCGGGGAGTTCGCCGGTGGTCAGGTAGTCGGCGATGCGGTCGTCGACGCAGGCATTGCCGGACAGCGAACCGGAGTGCGTGGTGCCGCCGGGGAGGCTGATCAGGCTCGCGTGCGGGAACCGTTTGCGGGCTTCGAGCGCGCCGGGGAACGGCGTTGCGGCGTCCAGTTCCTCGCTGATCAGCAAGGCGCCCTCGACGTTGCCGCCGTCGACGTTCACCGGCTCACCCGCCTTCGCCGGCCAGTTCAGGCAGGACGCGTTGTACCAGGCGTTCGCCCACGTCTCGAACGGTGCTTTCGCGTGCGTCACCCAGTTGTCCGCGCGCCAGCGGCCCCACTGCTGCGGCCACTGCACATCGGAGCACTGGACGGCGTTGTACGCGGCGAAACCGTTGTCGTCGCCGGGCGTGTTCGACGCGTCGTAGATGTCCACCAGCGGCTGCCACTCACCGCGGTGCACCCAGCCCGCGAAGGCCTTGGCGCGCTTGTCCCAACCGGTCTGCCCGTAGCCCGCGGACAGGAACAGATCGGTCCACTCCGACGAGCCGATCTCGCCGCCCGCGGGCTGCGCGTCGAGCTTCGCGCGCTGCTCGTAGAAGAGCCGCTCGACCTGCGCACCGGTGGTGCCGAGGTGGTACACCGAGTCGTAGCGGGCGACCCAATCGAAGAAGATCTTGATGTTGCGGTCGAACGCGACGTCCTGGTTCAGGTTCGCGTCGTACCAGACGTCCTCGACGTTGACCACGCCGTCCATCACGACCCGGCGCAGCCGCTCCGGGTGCAGCGTCCCGTACACCTGGCCGAGATAGGTGCCGTAGGAGAAGCCGTAGTAGTTCAGCTTCTCCTGGCCGAGCGCTTTGCGGATGCTCTCCATGTCCTCGACGGAATCCGTCGTCTTCATGTGGTCCAGCAGCGCCCCGCCGGTCTTGTCGCACGACTCGGCGTAACCCGAGGCGCGGGTGAGCCACTCCTGTTCCTTCTCCGGTGTCGTCGGCAGGTAGTCGGGCCGGTCGTGACCGAAGTAGTTCGGGTCGCAGGACAGCGCGGGCTTGCTGGAACCGACACCGCGCGGATCAAAACCGACCCAATCGTAGGCGGCGCCCGCATTGCCCGGAACCGACGAACCCAACGTCGCCAAATACAAGCCGGAACCGCCAGGACCACCCGGGTTCAGCAGCATCGCGCCCTGGTATTGCTCCTCGGGCACGGTGTGCTTCACCTGCGATACGGCGAGTGAGATCTTCTCCCCGCCCGGATTCGCGTAGTCCAGCGGAACTTCGAGCATTCCGCACTCCGCGCCCGCCTTCTGCAAGGACTCGTCCTCGCAAGGACCCCAGGAAATCGGGGCGGGTTCGAAGGGAGCCGGGGTGTTCGGGGCGGCGGAACCCGCCGGTGCGAACAGCAGGCCTGCGGCCAGCAAGCCGGTCGCCGCTGTCGCGATCGCTGATTTCTGCACTTCATTCCTCGATGTCCGGTTCGGCGCCCGCTGCGGGTGCCGATCGGCTCAGTCTGCTCAGGGCGCCCGCATTCCACCAGGTGTTTCGCGAATCCGCACGATTACGCGCATTCCCAGTTGAACGGTATTGGTGACTCACGATATCCGATCGAGCGCGGATGGTGAGTAAAAACGCTCACCCGCCGCGCCGGATACGTCGGATACGGTCCCGCTCGGGTTCTGAAGAAGAGGGGATGCCGGATGGAGTCGAACAACGTCGCTGCACAACGGATGGATGACGGAGCGACGAGCGCGTCTCGCGCGGCAACGTTCCGTGGTAGCAACGAACAAGCTGCTGCACGGTTCGTTCGATCTGCCGCGTCCGATGAAGGACAAGCCGTAGCCGAGCGCTGAAAGTTCCCCGGGCCTCACGGCCGCCAAGGGCTGCGCTTGTCCGTGACGTTGCGGGTCGGGTCCTCGTGGCGGGGAACGTTCGGCTCGTCCGCGCGCAGCGGGACGAGGCCCGCCGTGATCGCGCGCATGATCCGGTCCCTCGCCCGCACGGCGTCGCCCGTGCGGTCCGCCGACAGGTCGCTCAGATCCACGGGGGCGCCGAAATGCACCTTCAGCACCGGGCGCCGCCGGATCGCGGCGAACCAGGACGACAGCAGAACCCGAACGTCGCCCAGGTTTCCCACGCGGAGCATTCCGTAGCACATGGCCTCGTGCGCACCCCACTGGCTGATCGGGATCACCGGTGCACGGGACGCCAGCGCCATCCGCGCCACCCCGGTTTTGCCGCGTTCCGGCCACAAACCGGGCTCCAAGCCGATCCGGCCCTCCGGGTACACCAGCACCGGCCGGTGATCCTCCTCGAGCGCGCCGACCACGTCGTCGAGGGCCTCCGTCGCGTTCGCCTTGCCGCGATCGGCACGCACGTGACGGCAGTGGCGCAGCATCGCACCGATCACCGGGGCGTCGAACAAGCCGCCCGTGGCGAGGAACCGCAGCGCCAGCCGACGCCGCCCGCACGCCGCCATCACTACCAGCGCGTCGATGTTGCCGATGTGGTTCGACGCCAGCAGCAGCGGCCTGCCACGCAACTCGTCCGGCACATCACCGGTCACCTCCAGACGGCCCGTGAGCAGGATCAACGCGCGATCCACCCGCAGCAGTACCCGCCACAACAGGGGCGCCTCCCGGAACAACCGGGTGCGGGACCGCGCGGACGCCTGTGGCGTTCGACGTGCCGGCTCTGCTGGATCTACGGGCTGGGCGACCATGACCAAGCAGGATCGCACAACGGCGGAATCCGTGGACGCGGACTCCGGGAACCCGTCCCGAACTCGCTGCGCGCAGGTGCCCGGAGCGCGGGCCGGGTTCACTCGCGGGATCGGAATTTCCCAGGTGGAACACGCCCGTGGCCACTGTGCCACCTGTGACGCGAGGGGCCGGTCAAGATACCGTAAGCCCCATGGCGGGCCGGACCACGAGCGGCGCCCAGCGCAAGAACCAGTCCCAACAAGGTTCGAGGAGCCGGGCACAGAGCTCAACACGCAGCTCAGGCGGCACGACGAAGAGCAACGGTAGTGCCGCGAAGAACCGCAAGACCACCTCCAACGGAGGATCCCCACGCGGCTCCACCCACGCACCTCGTCGGACCCCGGCGAAGAAGTCGACTCCGCAGCGCGCCCAGCCCAGAGTGGGCGGGGTGCTGCGCCGCGCCAAGGACATCGACCCCGCGCACGGCCGCACCGGGCTCGCGATCATCGCGCTCGCCGCGGCCGTGATCACCGCGGCCGGCATCTGGTGGCACGCGGGCGGCCCCGTCGGGCAGTGGCTCGACTGGGGGCTGCGCTTCGTCATCGGCTCCGCCGTGCTGGTGCTGCCGATCGTCGTCGCCGGAGTCGCGGTGTTCTTCGCCAGTACCGACAACAATCCCGAAGCCCGGCCACGCGTGGTGCTCGGCTCCGTGCTGCTCGGCTGGAGCGCGCTCGGAGTCCTGCACATCGCCACCGGAGCGCCGGGCGGCTGGCAGGAGTGGCCGCAGGCGGGCGGTGTGCTCGGGTTCCTCGCCGGAGGGCCGCTGGCGCAAGGGCTCACCGGCTGGGTGGCGGTGCCCGTGCTGATCCTCGTCGCGCTGTTCGGCCTGATGCTGCTCACCGACACCACGCTCGCGACCGTGCGCAACCGCCTCATCGGCAAACCCGTCGAGGACGGCGAACCCGAGACCGAAGAAGTCGTGCCCGAGACGGTGAAGCTGCGCCGCCCGTCGCGGCGCCGCCAAGGCTCCGCCGCCGGCTCCTCCGATGACGAGGCAGCGGCCGCGAACAGCGGTGGCAAGAGCAAGAACGACCAGCTCTCCATCGACGACGTGCCCGAAGAAGCCCCCACCAAACCCCGTGGGAAGGCGAAGTCCGCGGCCGCCGAAGTCCCCGCCGCCGACGCGTCCGAGGAACAGGAACCCGCCGACAGCGGCAAGCTCACCATCAGCCGCGCCGTCGAAGGCGACTACAAGCTGCCGCCGCTGGACGCGCTCACCGGTGGGGACGCGCCGAAGACGCGCAGCAAGGTCAACGACTCCATGATCGAGGCGATCACCGGCGTCCTGGAGCAGTTCAAGATCGACGCGGAAGTCACCGGCTTCGTCCGCGGCCCCACCGTCACCCGCTACGAAGTCGAACTCGGACCCGGCGTGAAGGTCGAGAAGATCACCGCGCTGACCAAGAACATCGCCTACGCCGCCGCCACCGACAACGTGCGGCTGCTCGCGCCCATCCCCGGCAAATCCGCCGTGGGCATCGAAGTGCCCAACAGCGACCGCGAAATGGTGCGGCTCGGCGACGTGCTGCGCTCCACCACCGCATCCGGCGACCAGCACCCGCTGGTGATGGGGCTCGGCAAAGACATCGAAGGCCACATGGTCACCGCGAACCTGGCCAAGATGCCGCACCTGCTGTGCGCGGGGTCGACCGGTTCCGGTAAGTCCAGCTTCGTGAACTCGATGCTGGTGTCGCTGCTGGCGCGGGCCACGCCGCAAGAAGTCCGGATGATCCTGATCGACCCGAAGATGGTCGAACTCACCCCGTACGAGGGCATCCCGCACCTGATCACGCCCATCATCACCCAGCCGAAGAAAGCCGCCGCCGCACTCGGCTGGCTGGTGGACGAGATGGAACAGCGCTACCAGGACATGCAGGCCAACCGGGTGCGCCACATCGACGACTTCAACACCAAGGTCCGCTCCGGGGAGATCACCGCGCCACCCGGCAGCGAACGCGAATACCGGCCGTACCCGTACATCCTCGCCATCGTCGACGAACTCGCGGACCTGATGATGACCGCGCCGCGCGACGTGGAGGACGCGATCGTGCGGATCACGCAGAAGGCCCGTGCCGCCGGGATCCACCTGGTGCTCGCCACCCAGCGGCCCTCCGTGGACGTCGTCACCGGTCTGATCAAGACGAACGTGCCGTCGCGGCTGGCGTTCGCCACGTCCTCGCTCACCGACTCCCGCGTCATCCTGGACCAGCCGGGGGCGGAGAAGCTGATCGGCATGGGCGACGCGCTGTACCTGCCGATGGGCGCCGGGCGGCCGCAGCGAGTGCAAGGCTCCTTCGTCAGCGACGAAGAGATCCACCGCGTCGTGTCCTACACGAAGGAACAGGCCGAGCCGGACTACACCGATGGCGTCACCGCGGCCAAGGCGGGCGAGAAGAAAGAAGTCGACTCCGACATCGGCGACGACCTCGACGTGCTGCTGCAGGCCACCGAACTGGTCGTCACCAGCCAGTTCGGCTCCACGTCGATGCTGCAGCGGAAGCTGCGCGTCGGGTTCGCCAAAGCCGGTCGGCTCATGGACCTGCTCGAATCGCGCAACGTCGTCGGCCCCTCCGAAGGGTCCAAAGCGCGTGATGTGCTGGTGAAACCGGATGAGCTGGAAAACGCTCTGTATTCGATTCGTGGCGGTCCGCCACCGGATTCCGAAGAGTGATCGACGGCCCCGCCCGAACAGGCGGGGCCGTTGCCGTATTTACCGGTGATTTTCGTAGCGGCAATGCTTTCGGTATGCGTTTTTCACGACTACGACACCGCCACTCGGGGAGTGGTGGAAAGGTGCCACGAGGGTTCACGGACAGATCAAGAACAGATATATTCTGCGCCGCTCCTCGACCGAAAGGTTCTCGATGAACGGCAAGAAAGCACGAGCCGGTGCCGCCACCGCGCTGTCGGTGCTGCTGCTCACCGGCTGGTACCAGGCCACGGCCTGGGCCGAGCCGCCCGCCGGCGACATGACACCGGCGGACATCTCGAAGGGCGAGATGTTCCGGCAAGGCGGCAGCAGCTACCCGCGCCTGGTCCGGCTGGAGAACAGCGGCGCCGCCAACGGGCGCGTCATGGCCAGCATGACCACCTACGTGGACAACGCCGGACGTGCGGTGATCTACGAGAGCACCGACGACGGGAAGTCCTTCGCCCCGGTCGGCGAGATCCGTGACCCGGCGGGTGAGAACGCCAAGGGCATGTGCTGCTCCACGCTCTACGAACTGCCCCGGCAAGTCGGCGACATGCCCGCGGGCACCCTGCTGTGGGCGGGCACCGCCGGAGTCGGCGACGACGAGGAGACCCGGACCAGCAGCGTCCGGTTGTGGCGCAGCGACGACCAAGGGCGGACCTGGAAATACATGTCCGACGTGGTCTCCAAACCGCCGGGACCCGGAATCTGGGAACCGGAATTCACCGTCTCCGAACAAGGTGATCTGGTCGCGTTCTACTCCGATGACCAGGACCCGAACCACGATCAGAAAATGGTTCAAGTCCGGTCCGAGGACGGCATCACCTGGACCGACGAGCGCGATGCGATCAAGCAGGACGAATTCCGGGTGCGCCCCGGGATGGCGGGCGTCCGTCAATTGCCGGACGGCACCTATGTGATGACCTACGAAATGTGCAACTACGATCCGGTGCACACCTGCACCGTGTGGATGCGCACATCCGACGACGGATGGGACTGGGGCGACCCCCGCGACCCCGGCACCGAGATCATCTCGGACACCGGTGGGCAACCGCTCGGTACGCCGACGATCGCCTGGGCGCCCGGCGACGACCCCAACGGCAAACTCATCCTCGCCTACCAGATGCTCGCCGGTGACAACGGCGGCTGGGCACCCGGCAACGGCAAGACCCTGATGGTCAACGACGACCCGTCGGACCTGTCCACCGGCTGGCGAGAGATCGACGCGCCCGTGCACATCGACAACAACCAGGGCAGCACCTGCCGTGGCTTCAGCCCCTCGGTGGTGCCGACGGAGGACGGCGACTCATTGATCCACATCGTCACCGACTTCGAGAAGTACATCGGCGGCCCCTGCGAGGCGTTCTTCGGAACCGGCCCCATCGACGGCTCCGGTGACGCGGCCACGACCGACACCGGACGCACCCCGCTCGACCTTCGCCCCGGGCGCTGAGTTCTCGTTCGGTTTCGGGCTCGTTTTGCTTGGGTGGTCGGGTAGCGGAACCTCAGTGAGCCTCTCGCTGCGGGATCTTTTTCCCTAGTGGCTCCGCCATGAGGGAAAAAGCTGTCCTCGCGAGAGGCTCACTGAGAACCCGCCGGTGGTCGGCTTTTTGACGTGGGCTATGCGCTTCGCGCATTCAGGCACGGCTTCGCCGCAGGGCACGGCTTCGCCGCAGGGCACGGCTTCGCCGCAGGGCAGGCTTGCTTCGCGGCCCTTCGCAGCCCTTCGCCGCGAACCGCACGGACTTTGGTCGTAACGAATGGATTCGACGTAAGGAAGGGGCGTCAGGGGCTCAGGGTGGCGTACGAGTCGTCCAATTCGTTCAAGGACTTCACTCCGAGCAGGCGCATCGTGCGCTCGACCTCGGTGCGCAGGATGTCGACGGCACGTTGTGCGCCGCGTTCGCCGCCCGCCATCAGGCCGTACAGGTAGGCGCGGCCCACCAGGCAGGAGTCGGCGCCCCGGGCCACCGCCGCCACGATGTCGGCGCCGCTGAGGATTCCGGTGTCCAGCATGATCTCGCCGCGATCCCCGATCGCATCGCGCACTCGCGGCAGCAGTTCGAGCATCGTCGGTGCCCGGTCCAGCTGGCGTCCGCCGTGGTTGGAGAGGATCACCGCGTCCGCGCCGAGCTCCACGACCTTGCTCGCGTCCGCCGCGTTCTGCAGCCCCTTGATGATCAGCGGGCCGTCCCAGATATCCCGCAGCCACTCCACATCGGCGAAGCTCAGCGACGGGTCGAACATCTCGTTCATCAGCTCGGCGACGGTGCCTTCCCAGCGGTTGAACGAGGCGAACTGCAACGGCTCCGTGGTGAGCAGGTTGATCCACCACGCCGGGTGCAGCGCGCCGTCGGCGATCGTCTTCAACGTCAGCGACGGCGGAATCGTCAAACCGTTGCGCACGTCCCGCATCCGGGCGCCCGCCACCGCCGTGTCCACGGTGAGCATCAGCGCCTCGTACCCGGCTTCCTGCGCCCGGCGAACCAGTTCGCGGCTGGCGGACCGGTCGCGCCACACGTAGAGCTGGAACCACTTGCGCGCTCCGGGCGCGGCCGCGGCGAGGTCTTCGACGGACGTGGTGCCCATCGTGGAGAGGCCGTAGGGGATGCCCGCGCGCTCGGCGACCCGCGCCACCGCGGGCTCACCCTCGTGGTTCATCATCCGCGTGAAACCAGTGGGGGCCAACGAGACCGGCAACGCCGACGGTTCGCCGAGGATCGCCCTACTGGTGTCCACACTGGACACATCGCGCAACACCGAGGGGTGGAACTCGATGCCCGCGAACGTGCGCCGAGCACGCCGCAGACTCGTCTCGCTCTCCGCCGCGCCGTCGGTGTAGTCGAACACCGCGCGCGGAGTGCGGCGCCGCGCGATGGTCCGCAGGTCCGCGATGGTGTGCGCCTGCGACAAGCGCCGCTCGGTCGGATTCAGCTTCGGCGGCTCCACCCGCAGCAGCGGACGCAACTCGGACCAGCGTGGAATCTGCCGCCGCACCATCGAGCACCGTCTCCTCTACGTCGTCATCCGGGGACGCGGACGACATTACCCAGCGGCGGTGGGCGCGGTCACTGCTCAGCGACCATGCCCCTGGCCACTCCGCGCGGACTCCGAAACCGTGACGGGCGCGACCACCTTGAGCAGGTGACCGCGCCCGTCGAGGTGGCGTTGATCAGGAGTCGAAACGCATCGTGCTCCCGGTGTTCGTCTTCGCCTCGAAGCCCACGACCTGGCCGGACTCGGCGCGGACCGGTTTGATGTCGGCACGCTCGACCGCGTCCGCCGTGGAGACGCTCATGTTGCCGAACTGGCGCACGGCCTCGTAGTAGATGTTCGCGGCGGCCTCGCACGTCGAGTCGTCGGCGCAACCCGAGTACATGTCGGCCTTGAAGTTGTCGTCGATGCGCAACCGGTCGTCCTCGCTGAACCGGTCCTGTGCCTTGTAGTTGCGGTAGCCGAAGTCGTGCCGGTCGCAGCTGGTGGAGAAGTCGTAGCCCAGCGGCTCGTCCGGCGACCAGGAACAGCTGTCCGACGACCAGTCCAGCTGATCGGCGTGCGGCTGCTCGGACCGCAGCTCGACGAAGTCGCTCAGCGAGGTCTCGAACAGGTACTCATCGGTGACCTGCTGCAACTCGCCATCGGAGAGGTCGGCGTGGGCGGTACCGACCGACAGCAGCATCGCGGCGCCGGCGGCGACGGACGCGACGAGCCCACGTCGGGAAGTGGCGGAACGGAACACGGAGTCTCCTCGGGGTCAGGGTGGGGCCTGCAAGGATCAGCAACCAGTGTTATAGCCGTTACGTACGGTACGTGCGGGATCAAGCGGGTTTTCGTCGGATGAACCCCGGATGACGCGCTTCCGCCGGGTGCGGCGACGTCTAGGCTCGGAGTCGATCACTCGCTCGGACTAGGACGGCGATGCGGCTCAACACCACGACATTCGGCGACGGTCCACGCGCGGTCGGCCTGGTGCACGGCCTCGGGCAGTCCGGAGCGCTCTGGCACGACTTCGCCGAACCACTCGTCGCCGATGGGGAGCACACCGTGATCGCGGTGGACCTGCGCGGCCACGGGGACAGTCCGCGCGGCGACTCCTACTTGATCGACGAGTTCGCCGCGGACCTGGTCGACACCTTGCCCGCCGGACTGGACGTGCTCGCCTGCCACTCGCTGGGCGGCTCGATCGTGCCCCGCGCCGTCGGAGCGCTGGCGCCGAAGCACGCGCTGTACCTGGACCCGGGATTCCAGCTGGCACTGCCGACGGCCGGATGGCGTGCTCGGTTGTTCTGGGCGGCACCGACGGTGAGCCTCGTGATCAGTGCACTCGCCCGCCGGGACCGGCAGCGGCAGGCCGCCGCCGCGCACACCCCGCGCACCCGCGAACTCACCGCGCAGGCCAAGGGGAAGTTCGACAAGAAGATGATCGGCGAGGTCTACCGGGACATCGCCCACCACCCGTTCATCCCGGCGGCACCGGAAGTGCCCAGCACCGTGGTGCTCTCCGCCGAAGGCGACGCGGTCGTGCCCCCGGGTCTGGCCGCCGAACTCGAACGACTCGGCTGGAACCTGCGCCGTCTCAACGAGATCGGCCACGAACTCTGGCTGGAAGACGCCCCGAAGACCAACGCCGCCGTCGCGGACCTGTTCTGAACGGTGCGCGATGATCGTTAGGGGAGATCCAGGAGCATTCGTGTGTTGCCGAGGGTGTTGGGTTTGACGTAGGGGAGGTCGAGGAATTCGGCGACGCCCTCATCTGCGGAGCGGCGCATCTCGTCGTAGACGTCGGGGGAGACGGGGGCGCCGTCGATCGGGGCGAAGCCGTGACGGCGGAAGAACGCGGTCTCGAAGGTGAGCACGAAGACGCGGGTGAGGCCGAGTTCGACGGCGAGCTCCACGAGGCGGCCGACCACGCGGTGGCCGACGCCGTGGCCGCGGGCCAGCGGATCCACCGCGACCGTGCGGATCTCGGCGAGGTCCTCCCACAGCACGTGCAGCGCGCCGCAGCCGACCAGGCGCGGTGGGCCGTCCGGGGCGGTGAGCTCGGCGACCCAGAACTCCTGGATGTGCTCGTAGAGCGTCACGAGCTCCTTGGCCAGCAACACCTTGCCCGCGTACGAGTCGACCAGGGCTTTGATCCCGCGGACGTCTCCCACCCGCGCCCGCCGGATCGATATCGCCTCGGGCGCATAATCATGCATGGCAAAGATGCTACCTTTCCGGCACGTTGGAGTCGATGTGCCCTGGCGATGCGCACGGTGATCGAGCAACTGCGCACAGTGATAAGATCGTTACTGACGGTGGTGCTGTGCGCTAGGCTCGAACCAGGAGGTGGGGATGACCGCCACGATGCCTGAACGCAGCACGCACGACCGCCATCCGGAGCCCTCGGAGTCCTCGGACAAGAGCCCGACCGCGCGCGAGACCGCTGAGCGGTTGTGGCGGAATTCCGAGTTGGACGGCTTCCGGATCGAAGCGATCAGCGGAAGGGTCGTCGTGACTCCACCTCCCGACGGCGGCCACGCCGTCGCCTTGACCGATCTGATGGACCTGCTCCGCGATGCTGGAGTCAAGGAGCATTCGTTCAAGGTGCTCCAGAACATCGGCGTCGCGCTGCCGGACGGGCCGGGTGACTACGCGCTGCCGGACCTCTCCGTGGTCGACGAGGACTTCCGCGAGCACCGCAAGCCGGGCGGCCAGTACCCGGCGGAGGTGTTCCACCTGGTCGTCGAGATCACCTCGTCGAACTGGGAAGACGATCTCCGGATCAAACCGGAGGCCTACGCGCGGGCCGGGATTCCCGTCTACCTGATCGGCGATCGCCGCCACGGCGAGGCGAAGGTGCTGTGGCGCCCCGAGAACGGCGAGTACCGCAGCGTCGCCACCTACGCCTCCGGTGAGACGCTGAAACTGCCCGGAGACGTGGCCGCGGAGATCCCCGTCGACGTCCTGTTGCAGCGCTGAACGGGCGCGGGCGCAGCGGGGTGCGGGGCGGCGGCTAACCTCGGGTCATGCCTGCTGGGTCCACACCGCGCCGAGTGTCCATGGTCACTCTGGGTTGCGCGCGTAACGAAGTCGATTCCGAAGAGCTCGCCGGCACTCTGCACGAGCGCGGCTGGAGCCTGGTCGACGGTGAGGACTCCGCGGACGTCGTGGTCGTCAACACCTGCGGTTTCGTCGAATCGGCGAAGAAGGACTCGGTGGACACGCTGCTGGCCGCATCCGACACCGGCGCGAAGGTCGTCGCGGTGGGCTGCATGGCCGAGCGCTACGGCCAGGAACTCGCCGAACAGCTGCCCGAAGCGGACGCGGTGCTCGGCTTCGACCACTACGCGCAGCTCGCCGAGCGGCTCGACGACGTGATCGACGAACGCCCCCTCGCCTCGCACCAGCCGCGGGACCGCCGCACCATGCTGCCGATCACCCCCGTCGAACGGCGCGCCGCCGCCACCGAGGTCGCGGTGCCCGGCCACGGCTGGGTGCCCTCGACGCGCGTGACGCGCCGCAGGCTGGACAACGCACCCGTCGCCTCGCTGAAGCTGGCCTCCGGCTGCGACCGGCGCTGCACGTTCTGCGCCATCCCCGCGTTCCGCGGTTCCTTCCTGTCCCGCAAGCCCGACGAAGTCCTCGGCGAGGCGGCCTGGCTGGCCCAGCAGGGCGTGCGCGAACTGTTCCTGGTCAGCGAGAACTCCACCTCCTACGGCAAGGACCTCTCCGACGCCCGCGCGCTGGAGACCCTGCTGCCCCGGCTCGCGAGCATCGAAGGGATCGACCGCGTCCGGGTCTCGTACCTCCAGCCCGCGGAGACCCGGCCAGGGCTGGTCCGCGCCATCGCCACCACGCCCGGCGTCGCGCCCTACTTCGACCTGTCCTTCCAGCACGCCAGCGCGACGGTGCTGCGGCGGATGCGGCGCTTCGGATCCACCGAATCCTTCCTCGGACTCATCGACCAGATCCGCGAGCTCGCGCCCGAAGCGGGCATCCGCAGCAACGTCATCGTCGGGTTCCCGGGGGAGACCGAGGACGACTACGCGGAACTGCGCGACTTCCTCACCCGCGCGCGGCTGGACGCCGTCGGCGTCTTCGGCTACTCGGACGAGGACGGCACCGAAGCCGAAGGCTTCGACGGCAAGCTCGACGAGGACGTCGTCGCCGAACGCGTCGCGGAGATGTCCGCGCTCGTCGACGAACTCACCGATCAGCGCGCCGAAGACCGCGTCGGCAGCGAGGTCCGGGTGCTCGTCGAACGCGACACCGAACACGAGGACGGCTGCGCGGGACGCGCCGAACACCAAGGGCCGGAGGTGGACGGCGAATGCCTCATCACTGATCCTGGAACCGTCGCCGTCGGCGACGTGCTGCACTGCCGGGTGATCGGCAGCGAAGGCGTGGACCTCGTGGTGCGCCCGATCGACGGCGAGTCCGAACGGCAACGGTCCGGGGAGACACCATGACGACCGAAGGCGCGGCATCGGGATCACCCGCCGCCGGCGGGGATTCCCGGCAGGTGCCGCTGCTGAACATCGCCAACGTGCTCACCGTTTCCCGGCTCGCGCTGGTGCCGGTGTTCCTGGTCGCGCTGCTGTGGGAGGACGGGCACCAGCCGCTGTGGCGGTGGGCCGCGCTCGCCGTGTTCCTGGTCGCCGCGATCACCGACCGCATCGACGGCGAACTCGCCCGCAAGCGCGGCCTGGTCACCGACTTCGGCAAGATCGCCGACCCGATCGCGGACAAGGCGCTGACCGGGGCCGCGCTGGTCGGCCTCAGCGTGGTCGGCGACCTGCCGTGGTGGGTGACGTTGGTGATCATCGCGCGTGAGCTGTTGGTCACATTGCTGCGGTTCTGGGTGATCCGCCACGGCGTGATCCCCGCCAGCCGCGGCGGCAAGCTCAAGACCCTGCTGCAAGCCGTCGCGATCACCGCGTACCTGGTGCCGCTCGGTGGCGTGCTCGAACCGGTGCGCTGGATTGTGATGGGCGCCGCAGTGCTGGTCACTGTGCTGACCGGGCTCGACTACGTGGTGCGGGCCTGGCGGTTGCGGGCGCAGGGCCGCGGGGCGAAGGCGACGAGCTCGTGACCGACTCGCCCGGCTCGGGCACCGAGCCCGCCGCCGAAGTGCTGGGGTTGCTGCGTGCCCGCGGGGAGACGATCGCCACCGCCGAATCGCTGACCGCGGGGCTGCTGGCGGTGACGCTGACCGACGTGCCCGGCGCCAGTGCGGTGGTGCGCGGTGGGCTGATCGTCTACGCCACCGATTTGAAAGCCCAGCTCGCAGGGGTGGACGCGGAACTGCTGGTCACCGGTGGCGCGGTGCAGCCGAACGTGGCCGAACAGCTCGCGCTCGGCGCCCGTGATCGCTGCGGCGCGACCTGGGGAGTGGGCCTGACCGGGGTGGCCGGACCGGACCCGCAGGACGGGGCCGCGCCGGGAACGGTGCACCTCGGATTCGCCGGGCCGACCGGCACGACCGTGCTCTCCACGCGACTGGACGGTGATCGCGCCGCCGTGCGGACGGCGGCCGTTCGAGTGTCGTTGGAACACTTCGCCACGATTCTTCGTTGAGCATTTGGAGTGTCCGCACAGCCCAGTGCTGCGGAATCGTCACCGATTCACGGTGGCGCGGTGGTGCGGGAACGTTCGCCCTCGGCGGATTAGAGGGTGATCGCTCTCGTAAACCGCGTTGCGATGAGTAACGTAGGGGGCGTTGACGCGTAGCGCACGATGTAAGCGACGAAGGAGGGAGGCGCGCGATGACCGTGTTGTTGCGGGAAGCAGTCGGTGAAAGGCTGCGCCGCGCCCGGACCGCTCAGTCTCGTACGCTGCGAGATGTCTCGCGCGCCGCCCGGGTTAGCCTCGGCTACCTCTCCGAGGTGGAGCGGGGTCGCAAGGAGGCGTCGAGCGAGCTGCTGTCCTCGATCTGCGGTGCGCTGGACCTGCCGCTGCCGGAGCTGCTGGTCACGGTCGCCGGTGACCTCGACGGCTCGGGCTCCGTGCTCGCCCCGGCGATGGTCGAGCAGCGGGCCGCGGACTTCGACGGTGGCCGCCTCGTGCCGAGCCTGATGGGGACCGACCTCAGCGAGGCCGATCTGTCCGGCGCCGACTTCGCCGAAGCCGAGGCCGCGGGTATCGACGCGCAGCTCTCCAGCGAGGACCTCACCGAGGAACACCGGTTGCAGCCGGTGCTCAGCCAGCGGATCAGCCCGCCGCTGCGCAGCTCCGGCGGCGTTGTGGTCGCCGCCTGAGGAACCTTGCAGAGGTCCGCCGCGTTGATCAGGTGGACCGTGCGGATCGTGACCGCCACCCGGGCGCAGGCCCGGGTGGCGGTGCTGGTTCGATCATGTCGTGACCGCTCGTGGTCGTCGGGGGAATTTCCCGGAGATCTACGCATCCTGGTGGAACCGGACACCGTGCCCTGACACGATGGGTTCGGCGGCACCGTGGGAACGGGACACGACATGGCTGAAGCCGGCTCGCCGGACCTCAGGCGTCGGGTCGAGGTTCGCGGCGGTCGCATTACGCGCACGGGCAGCACCGGCAGGAGAGAAGGCAGGCGGAGGAGATGGCCAATCCGTTCGTGAAGTTCTGGAAGTACCTCATGGCGTCGTTCTCATCGAAGATCGATGAGAACGCCGACCCGAAGGTGCAGATCCAGCAGGCCATCGAGGATGCGCAGCGCCAGCACCAGGCACTCTCCCAGCAGGCGGCCTCGGTGATCGGTAACCAGCGGCAGCTTGAGATGAAGCTCAACCGCCAGCTCGGTGAAGTGGAGAAGCTGCAGTCCTCGGCCAGGCAGGCATTGGTGATGGCCGACCAGGCGCGCGCCGAAGGCGACGTCGAGAAGGCGCAGAAGTACGAGGAGACCGCCAGCCAGCTGGCGAGCCAGCTCGTCACCGCCGAGCAGGGGGTGGAGGACCTCAAGTCGTTGCACGACCAGTCGCTGCAGTCGGCCGAGCAGGCCAAGCAGGCCGTCGAGCGCAACTCGCAGATGCTGCAGCAGAAGATCGCCGAGCGCACGAAGCTGCTCAGCCAGCTGGAGCAGGCGAAGATGCAGGAGCAGGCGTCCAACTCGCTCAAGCAGATGAGCGACATGGCCGCGCCCGGCAACACCCCGTCGTTGGACGAGGTGCGTGACAAGATCGAGAGCCGCTACTCGACCGCGCTCGGTGAGGCGGAGCTGGCGCAGAACAGCGTGCAGGGCCGGATGATGGAGGTCCAGCAGGCCTCCGTCGACGCCGCGGGCGCGAACCGGCTGGAGCAGCTGCGTGCCTCGATGGGCGGCGGCCAGCAGCAGGTCACCGGGGGGCAGCAGGCAGGTGGGCAGGCGGCCGAACCGGCCACCAGCCCCCAGCAGCAGCAGAACCCGCAGACCGGCCAGGCCTGATCGAGCCGGACGATGTCTCGGCGGAAGAACGAACTTGCCGAATGGGGCGAGGCCGCGCTGCGTGAGCTGCGCGGCCCCGTCGCGGGCGAGGTCCGCCGCAAGTTCGCCAAGTGGCGGGACCCGCGGGCGCGGCTGTTGCGCAAGCGCAAGCGCGCACGGCAAAGCGCCACCGCGGGGGCGGTGAGCACCGGTGTGCTCGGCGTGGGTGCCTTCGGGTCGTTCTCGCCGGAGGCGTTCGGAATTCTGCTGCCCGCGGGTGCGCTGGAGACGTCGCTGGACGTCGCCGCGTTCGGCATCGGCGGTGTCGCGGTGGCGGCCGCGTTCGGTTCGTTCACCGAGTGGCGGCGCTACCGGCGGTTGCTCAAGACACCGCTGCCCGAAGCCGCTCCCGAACCGGTGGAGCTGCCGCCGAGCAGCTCGCAGGCGCGCGAACCGATGCGGTTGCTGCGCGATGCCGAGCAGAGCATGCACCAGGCGTTGAACCGGCTCGACGCCGACGGATTCGGCGAAGCGGCCGACGCCAGGGCCACGGCGCAGCGGGCGGCGACGGCGCTGCGCGAGGTCGCCTCCCGGTTGCAGGCGGTGGAGGCGGCGTTGCCGCACGTGCCCGCGACCGAACAGGACGAGCTGCGCGCGGAGGCGAAGCGGCTGCGCACCGAACTCGACGAAGGCATCGAGGGCTACCGCTACCTGGTGGCCGCCGCCGGACGAGCGGTCGCCGCCAGCGGAGCGCCGGAACAGCGCCACGCCGTGCAGGACGCCACCGACAGGTTGGCCGGACTCGCCACCGCACTGCACGAACTGGGCTGGGGCAGCGGCGCCGCGGGATCAACCGATCCGTCGCGCCAGTGATGCCCGAAGCACTGGCGAAGCACGACGCTCTGATGACTCCACGTCAGCACACCTAACTCATTTTTCACTCGAATGAGCCCGTAACGGGTTGATTATGTGATGCTGAATAGTAATCTTCCCACCGTCGCTACGTTACGTGGCAACGTTCCCCGGGGAGGGGAAAGTCGGGAGGGCGATGTGGCGTTGTGGACCGTGCACGGCAACGGTCGTCAGCTGGTGGACGAAGCGGTCGTGGGGTCCGGTGAACGGCTCAGCTGGCCGTTGACCTTCGGGTTCGGCTTGCAGCACTTGATCGCCATGTTCGGCACCACCATGCTCGTGCCGCTGCTGACCGGATTCCCCGCCTCGACGACGCTGCTGCTCTCCGGCCTCGGCACCCTGCTGTTCCTGCTCATCACCCGCAATCGAGTACCCGCCTACCTGGGTGCCTCCTTCGCGTTCGTAGTACCGATGAGCGCCGCCGTCGACCACGGCGGAGCCGGACAAGGCGCGCTGCTCGGCGCGATCATGATGGTGGGCCTGGTCGTGTTCACCTTCGGCGTCGCGGTCAAAGCGCTCGGCGTTCGCCTGCTGGAATCCGCGATGCCCCCGGTCGTCACCGGAGGCATCGTGCTGATGATCGGGTTGAGCCTCGCGCCGCAATCCGTGTCCTCGTTCGGCGTCCAGCCCGTTCCCGGTGCCATCACCCTGGTGATCGTGGTGCTCGCGACCGTGCTCAGCCGGGGCATGGCGCGGCGGCTGGCGGTGCTGCTCGGCGTGCTCGGCGGCTGGATCTGCGCCGCACTGCTCGGCCAGGTCGACCCGGCCCGGCTGGACGCGCTCGCCCGCGCACCCTGGTTCGGCTTCCCGGAATTCGTGGCACCACAACTGCACCTGTCGGCGGTGCCGTTCGTGGCGCCGATGGTGCTGGTGGTGCTCGCCGAACTCGTCGGCAACGTCAAAGCCGTCGCCGCCATGAGCGAACGGAACCTCGACGGTCAGGTCGGCGACGCCCTCATCGGCGGCGGCCTCGCCACCACCCTGGCCGGAGCAGGCGGCGGCTCCGCGCTCAGCAGCAGCGCCCCGAACGTGGGCGTGATGGCCGCGGCGCGGGTCTACTCGACCGCGGCGTGCATGATCGCCGCCGTCGCCGCCGTCGTCCTCGCGTTCTGCCCGAAGCTGAGCGCGCTGATCAGCACCATCCCGCTCGGCGTGGTCGGCGGAGCCATGTTCGTCGTCGTCGGCGTGCTCGCACTGGTCGGCGTGCGGATCTGGAGCGAAGCGGGCGTCGACTTCGCCGACCCCGTCAACCTCGCCGTGCTCGGCACCGCACTCATCGCGGGAGTCGGCGACCTGACGCTGTCGCTGGGAGCGCTGCGCCTCACCGGGCTGGTGTGGGGCTCCATCGGCATCGTGCTCGTCTACCCGGCCCTGCGAAGCCTCGCCGACGCCGTCTCGGCGCACCGCGCGGTCTGAGCAGTGCTTGAACTTCGCTCGGTCCGGTGGCCGGCACCTTCAGCGGTTTCGCCGCTGACAGGACACTGAACCGTGAGCGTGGGAGGCGGTTCCAGGGTGGGCCGCTGTCCGGATCAGGCCGATGCCACCGCACCACAACGTCGCGCCTGTGCGAAAGCCGACGATCAAAGCTGGCAGTGCGGGCAGTGGTACGTGATCCGATCACCGGGGTACGCGCTCCGGGTCACCGGGCCGCCGCAACGCAGGCAGCGGCGCCGCCCGTACACCCAATGCCGGGCGTCACGCCGCGGATCACCCGTGGTGGACTGCTCCGGGTGCCAGGCGTTGCGCAACAGCAAGCGACGGCTCAGCAGTACCGCCCGATCCGCGTCGATCTCGGCCATCGGCGTCGACGGAGCCCGTCGCAGCAAGAAGCACACCTCCGTCCGGTAGATGTTGCCCAACCCCGCCAGCACCGCCTGATCCAGCAACGCCGAACCCACCGCGCGTTCCGGATCCGCGGCGAGGCGGCGCACCGCTTCGGCGTGCATCGCCGAATCCCACTCCGGGGACAGCACATCGGGACCCAAATGCCCGATCAGCCCGTCCTCGTCCGACGTGCGGACCCACCGCAGCTCGTGCAAGTCGAAGCCCACCGCGCTGCGCCGCGCGACGGTGAGCACCGCACGGACCTGGTGCGCCGGGCGACGCCACCGGGCACCCGGCGGGTACAGGTGCCAGGCGCCGTCTATGCGCAGGTGGCTGTGCAACGTCCAACCGTCCGCGAAGCGCACCAGCAGGTGCTTGCCCACCGGGCGCACCTCACGCACCGTCCGGCCGCTCACATCCACCTCGGCCAGCCGCGGGTGCCGGAACTCCCCGCGCAGCACCGTTTCCCCCGCCAACGCCTCATCCAGGCGATGGCAGGTCAGGAACACCGTGTCCCCCTCGGGCATCAGGCCCCCGGCAGCGACCCGTCGTCGAGCTCGCCGGTGTCGAGGTCGTGATCGCCCGGATCGTCGTCGAACGAATCGTCCAAAGCAGGCTCGGCGCCCTGCCTGCGGCGACCCGCGCGCAACGTGCGGGCCAGCAGCAGGTTGAAGCCCAACGCCACCTCACGGGCGCCCGGCGTGCCCCACTGGTGAATCGGCAGGCACGCGCCCTGCGCCTGCTGCACCGCGAGCCGATCCGGCAACGCCACCGGCATCACCAGCGGGCCGAAGATCTCCCGCAACTCCTCGATGCGGAACTGGTGCTCGTGCGACCGCGGCCGCACCCGGTTGACCACCACGCCCAGCGGCTGCAGCCGCGGATTGTTCGCCGCCCGCTCCGCCTGCACCGCCTCGAACGCGCGCTGCACCCCGGACACCGCGAAGATCGTCGGCTCGGTCACCAGCAGCGCCCGATCAGCGGCGATCAACGCCGACCGGGTCAACCTGCCCAATGATGGCGGGCAGTCCAACAGCACCAGCTGATACGGCAACTCCCCATCGGCGATCAACGAGTCCAACGCCGAGAGCGCCTCGGTGAGCTTCGCCAAACCGCCCTTGCCGTCATCCGGGCCGCCGTTGTAAAGCTCGGCGTCCTCCGAACCGACCAGGACGTCTACCTCCTCGCCCCAACCGCTGGGAGCGACCGCCGAACGCACCACCTCCGCCCGCGGATCGGCGAGGACATCGCTGATGCCGAGCCGGGTCTCGTCCGGTTCCAGCGCGGCCGTCGCGTTGCACTGCGGATCCAGATCGACCACCAAGGTCCGCGCGCCGCGGCGCATGGCCGCCGAAGCGAGCCCGAGCACCACGGTCGTCTTCCCGACACCGCCCTTGAGGCTGAGCACTGCCACCGTTTGCACGCCCGTAGCCTACGGAACAGCCCCGATCTCGTGTGCTGCTGCGCCCTCCGTCCCGCCCCGCCGGTGCGTCGCCCCGCCTGACCCGCCATTACGCTGCTCGCCATGAGATCCGACGCCGTCCACCGGGTGCTGGAAGAAGAGATCACCGAAGCCCGTGCGCGCCAGGGAGGACGCCCGCCCCGCGTGCTGGACGTCGGCGGCGGCAGCGGAGTCTGGGCCGTACCGCTGGCCTCCGCTGGTTGCGAGGTCACCGTCGTCGATCCCAGCCCGAACGCGCTCGCGACCCTGCAACGCCGCGCCGCCGACGCCGGCGTCGCCCAGCTGATCACCGCGCTGCAAGGCGACACCGAGGCGCTGCACGCGTACGCGCCGCCCGGCGGCGCCGACCTGGTGCTCGGCCACGGACTGCTCGAATACGTCGACGACGTGGGCGCGTCGCTCAACTCGCTGGTCGCCGCCACCGCCCCCGGCGGAGCCGTGTCGGTGCTGGTGTCCAACCGGTACGCGGCGGTACTGGCCCGCGCACTCGCGGGACGGCCCGCCGACGCGCTGCACGTGCTCCAAGACCCCGACGGCAGGCACGACGGAGAAGGGGACACCGTGCTGCGCCGATTCGACGGAGACGAACTCGCCCGGCGAATGCGGGAAGCCGGCCTCGCCGTGGATCTCGTGCAAGGGCAAGGCGTGTTCACCGACCTGGTGCCCGGATCGGTCCACGAAGGTCAAGGCGCCGACACCCTCGCCGATCTCGAACGCGCGGCAGCCGCCACCCCGCCGCTGCGGGACATCGCGACCAGGCTGCACGCGATCGGACATCTCCAAAGGTGATCGGCGGCGACCGCCCGAGCCCTGGACCGAATCCCAGCTGTTGGGCCGTTCGGTTGATCCGAGGGGATGATGTCGGCAACCTTGCACACGTCACCTGACCCCTGCGGGTAGTCGTGGCGTCGCGGGAACCGTATCCTCGACGGTGACGCCCCCAAGCGTTCGCCGGGTTCCCACTCGGAGGCGTGCCCTCCGAGTCTCCGGCGCCACTGAGTTACCTGTGCCGGAGGAGGAGCCATGCCACTCTCCGAGCACGAGCAGCGACTGCTCGACCAGATCGAGCGCGCGCTCTACGCCGAGGATCCGAAGTTCGTCTCCACCGTGCGCGGTGGACGGTTGCACCGTCCGTCGCGACGGCGGCGCCTGCAAGGCATCGCCGTGTTCGCGCTGGGGTTGATCCTGCTGGTGCTCGGTGTGGTGATACCGGTCAAACCGGCCGATATCCCCGTGGTGAGCGTGGTCGGCTTCCTCGTGATGTTCGGCGGAGCAGTACTGGTGCTGTCCGCGATGCGTGGTGGCAGCCAGGAAGCGGAATCCGAAGGGGAGGAGAACGCGGGCTCATCCGGTGATGACCGGAAGAAGCCCGAACCACGGGAACGTGGATCCTTCACCCAGCGGATGGAAGAACGCTTCCGCAGGCGGTTCGAGCAGTAGTTCTGGGGAAACCCGGACAACAGCCCATTCACACCCTTCAACCCGGTGACCTTGGATCCTCGGTCGCCGGGTTTGTTGGGTTTTAGGAGTCTTGTTCGGCTTGGCGTGTGGGTGGGGGTTTGGAGTCTTGTTCGGCTTGGCGTGGGGGGCCGGTTTTAGAGCCTTCCCCAGCTTGGCGTGTGGTGGCTGTGGGGTGTGGGAGGTTGGTTTTAGAGCCTTCCTCTGGCTTGGTGTGTGGTTGGTGTGGTGCGTGGAAGGTCGTCTTTAGTGATTACTTCCAGGGCTCTTGTTGCTGGGGTGTCTGGGTAGCTGTTGTGTCTCGGGAGGTTGTGAACGGGGGACACGGGGCGGATGATCTTGGAATGAGTGAGGACCTCCGGGTTCGGTGTGGATCACGACATCTGCACCGAATACCTGGAGGTCCTCGTGTGTCACCGTAACGCTCCGTTGACTGAGACGGGCAGGCTGCGTCTGGCTCGGTGTGTCGTGGACGATCGCTGGCCGTTGCGGCGTGCGGCTGAGCGTTTCCAAGTCTCGCCCAGCACCGCGCAACGGTGGGCGGATCGGTATCGCACCGAGGGCGAGGCGGGGATGGCAGACCGGTCCTCGCGTCCGCATCACAGTCCGCGGCGCACTCCGTCGCGCACCGAGCGGCGGATCATCAAGGTCCGGGTGATCCGCCGGTGGGGGCCGGCACGGATCGCGTTTTTGCTGGGCTTGAACCCGGCTACCGTGCACCGGGTCTTGGGCCGCTACAGGCTGGCCCGGCTCGCACACCTGGACCGGGCCACCGGGCGGGTGATCCGCCGCTACGAGTACCCGCAGCCCGGCGGCCTCGTCCACGTCGACATCAAGAAAGTCGGCAACGTCCCCGACGGCGGCGGCAGCAAAGTCCTCGGCCGCCAGGCCGGCAGCCACAACAGCCAGGCCACCGTCACCGACCGCCGCCGCGCCGGCGGGAAGAAACCCGCCATCGGCTACAGCTACCTGCACAACGCCGTCGATGACCACTCGCGGCTTGCCTACACCGAAATCCTTCCCGACGAGACACGCGAAACCGCCGCCGCGTTCTGGCAACGAGCACACACATTCTTCACCGATGCCGGGATCACCGTGCTCCGAGTACTGACCGACAACGGCTCCTGCTACCGCTCCCACCTCTGGACCGCCACACTCACCGCCGCCGGCATCACACACCTCCGCATCCGCCCCTACCGACCCCAAACCAACGGCAAAGTCGAACGCTACAACCGCACCCTGCTCGACGAATGGGCCTACGCCCAGCTCTACCTCTCCGACACCGAACGCCGAAACGCCCTCCCACACTGGCTCCACACCTACAATCACCACCGCGGCCACACCGCACTCGGCGGCCACCCACCCGCCAGCCGCGTCCCCAACCTCACAAGACACAACAGGTAGCGGAACCTCAGCGGCCTTCTCGCTGCGGGATCCATTTCTCATGTATGTCCGATACACAGCGAAATGGCTGTCCTCGCGAGAAGGCCGCTGAGAACCCGCCTGTGGTCGTTTTGCGTGCGTGGGCTATGCGCTGACGCGCATACAGGCACGGCCTTCGGCCGCGAGGCACGGCCTTCGGCCGCGAGGCACGGCCTTCGGCCGCGAGGCACGGCCTTTGACCGCGAGGCACGGCCTTCGGCTGCGAGGCGTGGCTATCGCCGCAAGGCACGGCCTTTGGCCGCGAGGCACGGCCTTTGGCCGCGAGGCACGGCCTTCGGCTGCGAGGCACGGCCTTTGGCCGCGAGGCAGGCTTGCTTCGCTTTGCCCTTGGCGGGCTTCGCCGCCCAGTGCACGGCTTCGCCGCGAGGCACGAGCTATCGCCGCAAGGATCGGTCTACGGCTGCTGCGAGGAAGCGGCTATCGCCGTGTCAACTCCGGTTCAATCGTGACCCGGTTGTTCCGGGTGAATGTTGACCCACCCGGGTTGGTTGTTAGTCGTTGGTCTTGGTGGCTGCGGGGACGCGGCCGAGGTCTCGGTCTTTGAGTCGGTAGCTGTCTCCTTTCATGGAGACGACCTCGGTGTGGTGGACGAGGCGGTCGATCATGGCTGCTGCGACGACGTCGTCGCCGAAGACCTCGCCCCAGCGCCCGAAGGGCTTGTTGCTGGTGACGATCAGGCTCGCTCGTTCATATCGGGACGAGACGAGCTGGAAGAACAGGTTCGCCGCTTCGGCCTCGAACGGGATGTAGCCGACCTCGTCGATGATGATCAGCGGGATCCGGCGGAGCTTGACCAGTTCGGCTTGCAGGTTGCCGGCGTGGTGGGCCTCGGCCAGGCGGGAGACCCACTCGGCGGCGGTGGCGAACGCGACCCGGTGACCGGCCTGGCAAGCGCGCATGCCGATCCCGATCGACAGGTGTGTCTTCCCGGTGCCGGGCGGCCCGAGAAACACCACGTTCTCTTTGGCAGTGACGAAATCCAAGGTTCCGAGGTGGTTGATCGTGTCGCGTTTGAGGGAGCGTTGGTGGTCGAAATCGAACTCTTCCAGGGATTTCCGCGACGGGAACCTCGCGGAGCGGATGCGGCCCTCACCGCCATGAGACTCCCGTGCGGCGACCTCGCGTTGCAGGCAGGCGGCGAGGAATTCCTCATGCGTCCAGCCCTCATCGCGGGCTCGTTGCGCGAGCCGTTCGACCGCGCCGGCCGGCGAGGGCGCTTTGAGGGCGCGAGTGAGATAGGCGATCTCGCCGGCGATGTTGCGGCCACTGGTCGTGTTCGTGGTGGCCATCAGGCGATCTCCTCAGCACTGGTGAGGCCGAACATGCGGTCGTAGTCGGTCAGTTCCCGGTGTTCAACCGTCGTATCGGTCTTGCCGGGCGCAGCGAGACGACGCGACCGGCGCAACTCGACGGCCGCGGCGGCATGGACCGGGGCGGTGATGCTCTGGTGATCAGCCCAGCATCGAACATGCCGGGCGAATTCAGTGTCATCGCAGGTCACTGTCACTTCGTCGAGATTCGCCGCGACCTGGACGCGGCGACCGACCGCTCTCGGGTGCACCGAGTAGTCGTTGGAATCGAGCCGGACGTAGTGATCCCGCGGCAACCGGGTACTCAGTCGCCACCCGGTCACCGGCGGCAGCACCAGCATCGCTGAGCGATCAGCGCCCCATCGATCCACCGGCCTGCAACCCAGCCTGCGGTGCTGGCGCTGATTCGCCCGCAAGAGCCAGGCCTGTAGCTGCGTGTTGAAATCCGCCGGGCCGGTGAACGAACGTCCGGGCAGAAACGACGTTTCCAGATA
Source organism: Saccharopolyspora gloriosae (assembly GCF_022828475.1). Classification (GTDB taxonomy): domain Bacteria; phylum Actinomycetota; class Actinomycetes; order Mycobacteriales; family Pseudonocardiaceae; genus Saccharopolyspora_C; species Saccharopolyspora_C gloriosae_A. The sequence continues at coordinate 1,535,345 of NZ_CP059557.1, forward strand.
CCCGTTCGCCCGCTCGACCAGCCCTTTCGCTTCTGGATCGCCTGGACGGCACTGGATCACCTTGATGCCCAGCGTTCCCCGGAATGCGTGCATCGCTTCCGTGAGCTGGGGTTTCCCGCCACGCCACTGCCCGACCGCGGACTCGTTATCCCAGACCAACGCCTTGGGAACCCGGCCCCAGCCACTGATCAAGGCCCAGTGCCCGGCCAGCAAGTCCGCCGACTGTCGCGACGGCAGCATCACCGCCGTCATGACCCGCGAATAGCCACTGACCAGTACCAATACCGGTGGCCGGCCAATCTGGCCGAACCCGAGCGGCACATCAGCCGGTGGAAACCACAGATCACACTGCGCCAGCTCGCCCGGCTGATACTCCGTCCGTGACGCAGGATCAGCCGGTTTGAACAGCGGCCGCAACTGCGCGACCCGCTCGAAAAGCACCGTCTTCCCGCGCTGCCAGCCGACTCGCTCCATGATCACAGACGAGGGCATCTCCGGGAACTCCGCCAGCAACGCACGGATCTGCGGCTCGACCGCATCCACGACCGACCCACGCGCCGCCCGCTCATACAACGGCGGCCCATGCGACGCCAACGCCTTCTTCACCGTGTTCTTCGAGATCCCCAACCGACGAGCGATGGCCCGAATCGCCATCCCCTCCGACCGGTGCAACCGACGAATCTCCGCCCAGTCCTCCACGCTCAACACCTCATGATCGTTCATGGGTGGGTCAAAACTCGCCCGGAACCAGAGGGTCAGTCTTCAACCGGAAGCGACACGCCGCAAGGAACGGTCTATGGCTGCGAGGAAGCGGCTATCGCTGTGAGGGACGGTTTTGGCGTGTGGTGGGTGTGGCTTTGGTCGTTCTTTGTGGGGTTTGTCGCGGAGTGCGTGGTTTCGCCGTGTGGAGGGGCTTTTCCGTGAGGCGGTGGGGGTTGCTGGCCGACTGCGTGGCTTTGGTGGTGCGTTGCAGGGGTGGGCCGGTGCGGCGGTCGGCTGCGGTGTGCGGCTCAGGTGGTGCCGTGTTGTGGCTTGGGTTTGCGGGGGAGGACTGAGCGGGGGAGCAGGCGTTGCGGCCAGGTGAGGGGTGCGTGTTCGCTCAGGGCCTTGAGGACTTGGGGGAGGGCCTCGGCCGGAGGTGCGGTGGCCGTGGGAGCGGGGTGGCCGGTCGGGGCGTACCACTCTTGTTCCACTGCGGTGACCAGGGAATGGACTGCTTGTGCGGTGGTCTCGTCGAGCTCGTGGGTGTTGAGGAGGGCGGTCGCCGTGGAACGGACCGTGCCGGAGGTGTCGGCGGGTGGGCCGCCGCGGTCGGTGGATTCGTCCAGCAGTTCGCGCCAGGCCACGCCCGCGGCGCCGGGTGCGCCCGCGTGGACCGCGTTCAGGCGGCGCCTGCGCCGGACCTCGCGCAGTGCCGCGGGGGCGGCGCCCAGCAGCAGCGCGGCCAACAGGATCAGGCCGGTCGCGACCCACACGCCGCCGGAACCGGGCTGTTGCGGTTCAGGTGCCGGGTCCTCCTGCTGAGACGCGCCGGGGTCGGGTGTTTCGGGCTGGGACGCAGCGGAGTCCGTCGGAGGCTGCTGCGTCTGACCGGTGTCCGGTGCCGGGGAAGGTGCGGGCGCGGGCGGGTTCAAGTACTCCGGCAACGCCGTGCGGCCATCGCGCAGCGGAGTCGGATCGAACGTGACCCACCCGTACTGCGGGAAGTACGCCTCCACCCAGGCGTGCGCGTCGTTCGTGCTGATCACGCGCTCGTCGCCGTCGCGGGAACCGGGGGTGAACCCGACCGCGACCCGCGTCGGAACGCCCGCCTCGCGCAACAACACGCCCATCGACGAGGCGAACTGCTCGCAGAAACCCCGCTTGCCGCGGAACAGGAAGTCCTCCAAGGCGTTCCCGCTCGTCGACGGACCGGTGCTCAGGTCGTACCGGAAACCGTTGGAGCGGTCGGTGAAGAACCGCTGCACCGCCACGGCCTTGTCGAAGTCGGTCGGCGCGTCCGCGGTGATCCGCTGCGCGAGCTCCGCGATGCGCGGCGACACGCCCTCGGTGTTCAGGTACGCCGGGTCGACCTCCGCCGGACCACCCGCCTGACGCAGCTGCTGCGGAGTGGGCGAAGGCAGCGTGACCGTCTCGACGTACGGTCTGCTCTCCTGCCGGGTCTGGGTGAACACAACGCCACTGCCCGGGTCGTAACGCCACTGGTCGCCCATCCCGTCCACCGACCTCGGCACCCCGAAGATCGGCAGCCACGGATCGCGATAGCCGACCGGATCGATGCGCACCGTCGCAGTCGGCCCTGGTGCCAACGTGTCCGTTCCGGTCGGCAGCGGCAGCGGCCGGTGGGCGTCCACACCCGTGTTGAGCGCACCGAGCTCCCAACCGCGAGCGGGGTCGAAATGCCGCAAGGTCATCGCCCGCAGGTACGTCGGCTCCGGTAACCCGCTGATCCGGAACAGGTCGACCGGACTGTCCCGGTCGAGCTGGCCGCGCAGCGACGTGAACGGCCGCAACCCGATACCACCGGTGCCCGAGCCGTAGCCCGTGGCGGCACCGCCGGGCAACCGGCCCTCGGTGCCGACGCCGGTGAACACGACGCCGGTGAGCAGGGCGACCACACCGGACGCTGCGGCCAGCGCCACACCCCGGCGATCCAGCCGGTCCCGGCCCGCACTGCCGTGGCGATGCCTGCCCGAACACGCCAGCAGCAGCGCGAAACCGACCGCGCCCGCCACGAACGTCCACCACGGCAGCATGTTCGGCGCCAACGACGCGGGGATCGCCACCACGCACAACAGCACCAACCCCGCCACGGCGGGAACGCCCCCGCTCACCGCGATCGCATCGACCAGCAGCGCGATCACGCCCAAGCCGAGGCAGAGCAGCACCTGCAGCGGAAGCTCCACCGGCACCGGCGGAACGCCTTCCTGCGCCACCGTCAAAGCCTGCCCGAGCAGCCCGGACAACTCGGCGAACGCGGCAGGCCCTGGCAGGAACCCCAGCAGCGCCCGATCCGTGAACAGCGCCGAGAGCAGCATCGTGAGCACCGCGGCCTGCGCGGGCACGATCAGCGGCGGCCACCAGCGCAGCGTGCGGCCCAGCAAGCCGACACCGCCGACCACGGCCACCGCCAGCGCCGCCGGGACGATCCAACGGCCATCGCCGAGGATCCCGGCGAACGCGGTCGAAGCGGCCAGCGTCGCCACCACTGCCGCCAGCGTCGCCACGGCCGTCGTGTCCGCCGGACGAACCCGAGTGCTCACGACATCGCCCCCGAACCCGCGGTACCGGCCGACGCGGCCTGGCACAACCTGCCCCACGCGCCCGCCAACGACGACCGCGGCCCGTCGACGACGACCACGGTCCAGCCGGAGGCGCGGAGCCGTTCGGCGGTGCGCTGCGGCGCGAACGAGCCCTCGGACGGATCACCCGCCCACGTCCGCACGTCCAACAGCAGCGCGAGGCTGCGCGCCCGCTCCGGGCGAAGCCGGGTCAGCTCCTGCACACCGGCCGTCGTCGTCGCCCCCAGGACCGCGATCAGCTCCTGGCCGTTGCCCGGATCCTGCGGGCACACCAGGTCGCGCTGCGCGGACGGCCGCACCGCCGCCAGCGCGTCCAGCATCGCCGAATCGTCCTGTCCGCCGTCGAACGGGCCGGGACCGCCGCTGAGCGTCGCGGCGTCCTCCGTGACCAGCCGGACCTGTTGGCCGTGCGCGTGCAGGTGCGCGCAGATGCTTGCGGCCGCCGACACCGCCCACTCCAGGCTCGCCGCCGCGCCCGTCCCGCGGTGCGCCGCCGAACGCCGATCCAGCAGCACCGTCACGCCGCCGTGCCACGGCCGTTCCTCGACGCGCACCATCAGCTCGTCCCGCTTCGCGGTGCTCTTCCAATGCACGCGGCGGATGTCGTCACCGTGCCGATACTCGCGGACCATCGTGTCGTCGTCGCCGTGCCCCGCGCGCAGCCGGGTCGAGCCGTCCTCCCCGGTGCCCAGTCCGGAACCCGCGGGAAACCCGCCCAGCGGCACCACCTTCGGCACCGCCACCAGGCGACTGCGACCGGCCAGTTCGTGCTCGAACTCGGTGAGCCCGAACGGATCGCCGATCCGAGTGCGCAACGGGCCGATCTGGTGGATGCCGCGCAAGCCGGGACTGGCCGGGTACTCCAGCATCGCGCCCGACCGGCGCACGTGGTCCAGCCGGAACCGCGGCCGCCCGCCGAGCGCGTGCGGCACCCCGTCCTCCAGCAGCAGCCCGCCCACCGGCACCCTGCCGGAACCGGTGACGTGCAGCCGCACCGTTGCGTTGCCGCCGACCGCGACCCGGCCCGGCAGCACCTCCCGCCGCACGCGCACCTCGTGGCGTACCCGGCCGGCCAGCAGCAGCGCCAGCAGCGGCAGCACCGCCACGAACGCCGCGATCCGCAGGAGATCCCGTTCGTCGAGCACCAGCGAGCACACCGCCGCGGCCACGCCGGCGGCCAGCAGGCAGCGGCCCCGAACGGTCAGGCCGGACAGCACGCGCCTACCGCCGAGACCCGGTGTCGCCGCGCGGCACCTCGACCCGGCGCAGCAGCGAACTCACCAGGTCGGAGGCGGAACGACGAGTGGCTCGCGCCTCGCTGGTCAGCACCAGCCGATGCGCCAGCACCGGCACCGCGACGTTCTGCACGTCGTCCGGGATCACGTAGTTCCGCCCGGACAGCGCGGCCTGCGCGCGGGCCGCGCGCACCAGTTGCAGGGTGGAGCGGGGGGACGCGCCGAGCCGCAGCTCCGGCAAGGTTCGCGTGGCGGTGACCAGTTCGATCACGTAGCGGCGCAGCTCGGTGCTCACGTGCACCCCGCGCACCGCGCGCAGCAACGCCCGGACCTGGTCGGCGTCGGCGACGGGGCGCAGCTGCTCCATCGGCTCGCGGCCGGCGTGCTCGTCGACCATCGCCAGTTCGGCCTGCTGATCGGGATAGCCGATGGACACCCGCGCGGTGAACCGGTCGCGCTGCGCCTCCGGCAGCGCGTAGGTGCCTTCCATCTCGATCGGGTTCTGGGTGGCGATGACCATGAACGGCGCGTCCAGCGGATAGGTTTCGCCGTCCACCGTGACCTGGTCCTCTTCCATGCATTCCAGCAGGGCGGACTGGGTCTTCGGGGAGGCCCGGTTGATCTCGTCGCCGACGACGATGTTCGCGAACACCGGTCCGGGCCGGAACTCGAAGGACTCGGCCTGCCGGTTGTAGAGCGAGACACCGGTGATGTCGCTGGGAAGCAGGTCCGGGGTGAACTGGATCCGGTTCACGGTGCAGTCGATGGAGCGGGCCAGTGCTTTGGCGAGCGAGGTCTTGCCCACGCCCGGCACGTCCTCCACCAGGAGGTGGCCTTCGGCGAGCAAGGTCACCAGTGCGATCCGGACCACTTCGGGTTTGCCGACGAGGACCTGTTCGACGTTGGCCGCGATCCGTTGCACGGTGCCGTGCAGCGTGGCGATGGTGGCGGGATCGGTCTCCCGCACGTACCCGCCGTCGCCGCGGGCGGCGTCGGCGTGCCCGCCACCGGCGAACGCAGTGCCGGATGTGGGCATGTTGGGCGTCACGCAACCTCCAGGTGTTCCTCCGAGCATCGCGGCACGCCGCGTCCGCGTTGCCGCGGGTGCCCGTCGACCGGCGATCGGCGGTCGGATGGTCGGCGATCGCGCGCTCGGGTGCCTTTGCAGTGTGCCAAACCGCAGGCGACCGCCGTACCGGTGCCGGTGTCCTGGGACGTTCCCCACCTTCCCCCACCGCCGGACCCGAAACGGCGGCGGGCGGGTCTCCGCGGAACGCGGCAGCATGATCAGCGGTCGTCCGGAGGGTGTTCCCGGCGATGTCCCCCACCGGCCCCCCACACGCCCCCCACCGGTGGGGCTTTCCTTCAGAAGCCCGCTAGCTGGGCAAACGCCCGACACGCCGCAGCGTGTCGGAGGGCGTTCCAGGTTGACGGTGGAGTGAAGTGGGGTACTGTGGCGCTCGGTGGGGCAGACGGGGGTCCCGCCCGGCTCCGGGGAGTGCGGGGTGGTCGGCGTCGCCGGTCTCCCGTCGAGATGGAGTCGTCGGGCCGCAGGCCCGAGGGGGAGGTGGACCGAGATGTTCCTCGGTACCCACAACCCCAAGCTCGACGACAAAGGTCGTCTGACGCTGCCGGCGAAGTTCCGGGATGCACTGGCAGGGGGGCTGATGGTCACCAAAGGACAAGACCACTGCCTCTACGTCTTCCCGCGCGCCGAGTTCGAGCAGATGGCCCGCAAGGTCGCCGAGGCTCCGCTCACCAACGAATCCGTTCGCGCATACCAGCGGTACCTGTTCGCGGGCACCGATGAGCAGCGGCCGGACGGGCAGGGCCGGATCCCGATCACCGCCGAGCTGCGCCGTTACGCGGGCCTGGAGAAGGACTGCGTGGTCATCGGCGCCATCAACCGGCTGGAGATCTGGAACGCCGAGAGCTGGCAGAGCTACCTCGACGAGCACGAGGAGAGCTACGCGCAGGCTCGGGAGGAGGTCCTGCCCGGAGTCTTCTAGCGGTCCCGGTGGCGTGAGGCCTCGGTCCGCTCACGTGTCCTGGTGCACCTTCCCCGGCGCCAGAACACCCCGAGCGGACTGGGACCTGAGGTCACCAGGAGCGGTGGATCTCGCGCGGTTCGGCGGGCCGGGTGCGGAGTGCCGCCCGTTCGTCCGAGATCGAGTGAGCCCGTGGTGGCGGCCTTCCCGGGACTCGTGCACGGGTCGCGGACAACCGAGAACGGCGTTCGCCGAGGTGGGCAACGTGCCCGAGCGGGTCGAACCGCTCGGCGCCGGTCCGGTCGGCGAACAGTGTCCTCAGTGGACTCGGGTGGTGCGGGTTTCTCCCCGCGCCGGTGGGTTCGCGGGAGCGGGCCGGATCCGGACACCAGACAAGATCAAGAGGAGTGCGGCAGCAGTGACCGGCTTGCGGGAGGGAGGGACCGCCGTGGCGCAGGAGGATTCGCCGGGAGACGCCGAACGGGGTTCTGCCCAGGACCGGCACGTTCCGGTGGCACTGGACCGGACGCTGGAACTGCTGGCGCCCGCGCTCAGCGGCCGCCCGGCGGTCGTGGTGGACGCGACGCTAGGCATGGGCGGCCACGCCGAAACCCTGTTGCGGGCGCACCCGCAGCTCACCCTCGTCGGCCTGGACCGGGACCCGGAGGCGCTGCGGCTCGCGGGGCAGCGGCTGGCCGAGTTCCGGGACCGGCTGCACCTGGTGCACGCGATCTACGACGAATGGGCCGAGGTGCTCGCCGACCTCGAACTGCCCACTGTGGACGGTGCGCTGTTCGACCTCGGGGTGTCGTCGTTGCAGCTGGACGAAACCGGCCGTGGTTTCGCCTACGCGCAGGACGCGCCGCTGGACATGCGGATGGATCCCGGTGCCGAACGCACCGCGGCCGAGGTCCTCAACACCTATTCGCCCGGTGAACTCGCGCGGATCCTGCGGCAGTACGGCGAGGAGCGGTTCGCCTCGAAGATCGCGAGTGCGATCGTGCGGGAACGCGCCAAAGAACCGTTCGACCACAGCGATCGCCTGGTGCGGCTGCTCTACGACACGGTGCCCGCGGCCAGCCGCCGCACCGGCGGGCATCCCGCCAAACGCACCTTCCAGGCATTGCGGATCGAGGTCAACGCCGAGCTGGACGTGCTGGGCAGGGCGATGCCCGCGGCACTGGACTCGCTCGCGATCGGCGGGCGGATCGTGGTGCTCGCGTACCAGTCGCTGGAGGACCGCATCGTCAAGCGCGAACTGGCCGAACGCGCGAAATCACGGACCCCGGTCGACCTGCCGGTGGAACTGCCGGGACACGGTCCCGAACTGAGGCTGCTCACCCGCGGCGCCGAGCTCGCCGGTGAACGGGAAACGGCGGACAACCCGCGAGCCGCCTCGGTGCGGCTGCGCGCCGCCGAACGGATCAAGGAGGCGGCATGACGGCACCCGCACGCGCAAAGAAGGCCGCAGCGCGCACCGGCACCTCGACGAAGAACGACTCGGCGAAGAAGTCGCAGAGCGCGGCGAAGACCAAGACCCAGACGGCGAAGGCCCAGACGGCGAAGGCTCAGCCGACGAAGGCCCAGCCGACGAAGAAGGCGCAGCCGCAGAAGAAGGCCCAGTCGAAGGTGCGCGCCCGGTCCGCGACGGCCGAACGCGCCTACGCGCGCCGGGAAGAGCGGCGGGACCGCTCCTCCAGGGAGACCGTGGAACGCAGGCCGCGGCGCCAGCGCCAGGCGGCCGAGCAGCGGCAGCCGCGCCAGTGGCGGCTGGCCGCGGTGCGCCCGCGCGCCCGGCAGCTGCAGGCGAGGGTCGTGACTTCGCGAGCGCCACTGGTGATCGCCGTGATGGGCCTGCTCGGAGTCGGGCTGGTGGCGACGTTGTCGCTGTCGATCGCCGCCGTCGGCGGTTCGTATCGGCTGCAGCAGGCGGAGCAAGAGGTGACCGCGCTCAACGAGCACCGCGAGCAGCTGCTGCGCGAGGTCAGCAACCTCGACTCCACGCCCGCACTGGAGCGCAAGGCCACCGAACTCGGCATGGTGCCGCCGCCCGGGCCGCCCGCGCACCTGGTGACGCACCCGGACGGTTCGGTCCACGTGATCGGTGAGCCGCAGGCGGCCAAGGGTGCTCCCGCGCCGCCGCGACCGGTCGAGCAGGCGCCGGTGCCCCAGGCTCCGGTGCCCGAACCGCAAGACCCGGCGGCGCAGGACGCGCCGCAGCGACAGGCCGCGCTGATTCCGGCGGTGGAGGGGAACTGATGGTGCGCAGGGGGACGCGGACCGCCGGGGGGAGGCGGACCGCGCGCACCGACGTGGCCGGTAGCGCCAGGCGGTTGCGCATCGGCCGGTTGTTACTGGTGCTGGCACTGGTGCTCACCGGCACAAAGTTGATCTTGGTGCAGGGTTTCGACGCGCAGGACCTGTCCGCGGCGGCGGCGCAACAGCGCTTCACCAACGACGCGATCCCGGCTGAACGCGGTTCCTTCACCGACCGCAGCGGGAACGTGCTCGCGTTCAGCAGCGAGGCCCGCCAGCTCTACGCGACGCCGACCCGCCTCGCCGACGAACAGGACAAGGCGCACGCCGAAGATCCCACCGAGCCCACCTCCGATCAGTACAAGCGGGAGATCGCGCGCTTCATCGCGAAGCAGCTCGGAAACCGGGTCGCCGAGCAAGATGTGCTCGCGGCGTTGTTCTCCAACGCGACCTACACGACGATCGGCCCGCTGATCGAACCGGCGCTCGCGCGCACGATCACCGAGAAATATCCGCAGATCGGCGAGGAATACCGGGCGACCCGCGAATACCCGGCGGGCAAGAACGGTGCGAACGTGCTCGGCGGGGCGCGGTGGAGCCAGGACGCGCAGAAGATCGAAGGCCGCCTCGGGCTGGAGAGCTCGATGGACAAACTGCTCGCCGGAACCGACGGGAAGAAGGTCGCGGACACCGCGATGGGCAGCGACCTCGTCATTCCCGGCACCGAACGGGAACTGGAACCGGCGGTGCCCGGCTCCGACGTGGAACTCACGCTGGACTCCGACCTCCAGTACATGGTGCAGAACAAGCTCTCCGACTACGCGAAGAAGGCCGGGGCGCGCAGCGCGGGCGCGGTCGTGCTCGACTCGCACACCGGTGAGGTCTACGCCCTGGCCAACGACAAGTCCTTCGACCCGAACTCGCCGTCCTGGGGACCGGACGGCCTGGGCAACGCGGTGGTGACCAACCCGTTCGAACCGGGCTCGGTGAACAAGGTGATCACCGCTGCCGGGGCCATCGAGGACGGGCTGATGCGCCCGGAGACGGTGATGCAGGTGCCGGGCAGCATCAAGGTCGCCGACCGGACCGTCAGCGACGCCTGGTCGCACGGCACGGTTCCGCTGACCTTCACCGGTGTGCTCGGCAAATCCTCCAACGTGGGCACGCTGATGGCGGCGCAACGGCTCGGCGAAGACCGGTTCGACGACCTGGTGCACAAGTTCGGGCTCGGACAGACCACCGGCATCGGACTGCCAGGGGAGAGCGCCGGATCGGTGCCGCCGCGCGAAGACTGGTCCGGCAGCACCTTCGCGAACCTGCCCATCGGGCAGGGCCTGTCGATGACCGTGCTGCAGATGGCCAGCATGTACCAGGCGATCGCCAACGACGGAGTGCGCGTGCCACCGCGAGTGATCTCGGCGCAGACCGGGCCGGACGGCGTGCGCGTGGAACGCCCGCAACCGGAAGGTGTGCGGGTGGTCAACCCGCAGACCGCGAACACGGTGAAGGACATGCTGCGCGCCGTCGTGCAGGAAGAGCCGCAACAGGGCACCGGCAAGGACGCGGCGCTGGAGGGCTACCAGATCTCCGGCAAGACCGGCACCGCGCAGCAGATCGACCCGACCTGCAAGTGCTACAGCAACAGCACCTACTGGATCACGTTCGCCGGGATGGTCCCGGCGGACAATCCCCGGTTCGTCGTGGGGCTGATGCTGGACGCACCCAAGAGCGGTACTCCCGAGTCGAAGTCGGCGGCGCCGCTGTTCCACGACATCGCCGACTACCTGACGCTGCGCTACCGCATCCCCCTCTCACCAACACCTGCTCCCGCGCAGGTTTTGCAGGTGGAGTGAGTTGGGCTCGTTCTGCTTTGGGGGTGGGTGGCGGGTTCTCAGTTGGTCTCTCGCTGCGGGATCTTTTTCCCTAGTGGCTCCGCCACGAGGGAAAAAGCTGTCCTCGCGAGAGACCAACTGAGAACCCGCGGGTGAGCGGCTTTTCGACGTGGGCTATGTGCTTCGCACATGCAGGCACGGCCTTCGGCCGCAAGGCACGGCTATCGCCGCGAGGCAGGCTGGGCTTCGCCCGCCCTTCGCGGGCTTCGCCGCCAACTGCACGGCTTTGCCGTGAGGTGCGGGCTTTGGTCGCGAGGTGGGTGGGGTTTTGCTCGCTCTTCGGGGGGTTCGCCGGCTGGAGGCACGTTGGTTTGCGGGCTGTGCGGGGTTAGTCGGGGCTGATGTGGGCTGTTTGGATCAGTTGGGGGCCGCTGCGCAGGGAGCGGCTGATCAAGGTGCCTCGGCCGGGGGGAAGTGCGGCTGCGGGGACGTTGCCGATGAGTCTGCCCTCGTGGGGGGCCGCGCTCATGAGCAGGGCCGGAGTGGAGACCTCGCGCATCTTGCCGATGATCGGATCGTGCAGCGCCCGGTTCGCGTTGGCCGAATCTCGCGCCAGCACCAGGTGCAGACCCACCGCGGATGCCTGCGTGATGAACTCGGCCAGCGGCGCCAAGGCGTTGTCGCCGGGAGCTGAGACGAGTTCGTAGTCGTCGACCACGACGAACAGCTCCGGTCCTGACCAGCGCCGGGCGTGCGGTCGCTCGCGAGCGGCGTCCGAGCCGGGCAGCCTGCCGCGCAAGGTCGCCGCCACGTCCCGGACCGCGGACCGGAGCTGGTCGGTGCTGACCGCGTGCTCCATCAGATATCGGCGCTGCGGGAACCCGAGCAGTCCGCGCCGCACGTCGACCAGGACGATCATCGCCTGGTGCGGCGTGTAGCGGGTCGTGACACCGCGGATGACGGTGCGCAGCAACGAAGTCTTGCCCGCCGCCCCCTCGCCGAAGGCGTAGAAGTGCGGCTCCGACCGGAAATCCAGGTAGATCGGCTCGATGCCGTCCTCGTTGATGCCGATCGGCACGAGGCTCGGCCGCGGCTGCCGTTCCGCGACGGGCAACTGCCCGTAAGGCAGGTGCTGCGGCAGCAGGCGGACCTTGGGCGCGCGGGCTCCGTGCCAGGCATCGCGGAGTTTCGCGGCCAGTTCGGCCACCCCCGCCTCGGCGTCCCCCTCCACGTCGCCGGTGCGCGGCAGCGCGGTGAGCATGTGCAGCTTCGAAGGGTGCAGCCCGCGCCCCGGCCTGCCGATGGGCACCCGGTCGGCGGTCTCGCGGTCGATCTCGGATTCGGCCGGCTCCGCCAGGCGCAGCTCCAGCCGGGTGCCGAGCAGATCCTTGAGCGCCGGCCGGATCTCCGACCACCGGTCAGCGGTGACCACCACGTGCAACCCGAACCCGAGGCCTTGCGAGGCGAGGTTGACCACGTCCCGGTCCGCGCCGTCGAACTCGTTCTGCAGCGCCGCCCAACCGTCGAGGATCAAGAACACGTCGCCGTAGGGATCGTCGTCCGAACCCTCGCCGCGGCGGCGCTGATCGCGGTAGGTCGCCATCGAATCGATGCCGCGATCGATGAAGCGGGCCTCCCGCGCTGCCAGCAGGGAACGGAGCTCGGCGATGGTGCGGCGCAGCACATCCGGGGCGCCCCGTCCGGAGACGGCGCCGACGTGCGGCAGGTCGCGCACCGCGTGCAGGCCGCCGCCGCCCAGGTCGATGCAGTAGAACTGCACCTCCTCCGGAGTGTGGGTGTGGGCCAGCGACAGCAGCAGGGTGCGGACCGCGACGGACTTCCCGGAACCGGGCGCTCCCACGATGGCCACGTGCCCGGAGCCACCGGAGAGGTCGGCCCGCATCGGTTCCTGCTTGTGCTCGAACGGCACGTCGATGACGCCGATCGGGGCGTGCAGCCGCGGCCCGTGCCGCCGCTCCGCAGGGAGCGGCAACAGCCGTTCCAGCACCGGAGGTTCCCCCAGCGGAGGCAGCCAGATCGGCCTCGCCGTCGGCCCGGTGCCGCGCATCCGGCGCACCGCGAACCGCAGCTCACTGCGCGACTCCGCCGCCACCCGCGGGTCGCCGGGCACCGGGCTGGAGACGTAGGCGGACCGGAACCTGATCACTCCCGCCGCGTGCCGGAGGTAGCCGTGCCCACCGGTCTCGGGCAGCTCCGCCGCGTCCGGGACGCCGATCGCGGCGCGCGAGTCGGCGGCGTTGGAGGTGCGCAGCCCGATCCGGTACGTCAGATGCCCCTCCAGGCCGCGCAGCATCGACTCCTCGACGCGGCGACCCGACAACAGCAGCTGCACCTGCAGGGACCGGCCCATCCGGCCGATCATCACGAACAGGTCGGCCAAGTCGGGCTGCTCGTGGAGCAGTTCGGTGAACTCGTCGATCACCACGAACAGCATCGGCAGCGGTGGCAGATCCTGCTGGACGCGCTGCTCCCGGTACTCCCAGACGTTGCGCGCCCGCACCTCGTTGAGCAGCGTCTGGCGGCGCTGGATCTCCCCGGACAGGACATCGCGCATCCGGTCGACCAGCTGAGGATCGTCCCGCAGGCCCGGAATGATCCCGGCGACGTGCGGGGCCTCCTGGAAGTCGGCGAAGGTGCCGCGGCCCGTCCAGTCGACGAGCACGAAGTTGATCTCCTCGGGGGAATGCGTGGCCATCAGCGACAACACCAGGGTGCGCAGGAACTCCGACTTGCCGGATCCGGCGGCGCCGACGCAGAGCCCGTGCGGTCCCATGCCCCCGGAAGCGGACTCCTTGAGGTCGAGGGTGATCGGCGTGTCGTCCCACGAACCGATGACGGCCCGGTAGCGCTCCTCGACGGGACCCGGGCGCCAGGCCGCACTCGGATCGAACGTGGTCACGTCGGGACGGCCCAACAGCGGGAAAAGCCCGAGCGGCGCGGTGGGCGACGGCGGCGCGGGAAGCGGTGCGGGCGCCTGCTCGGATTCGTCGGCCAGCGCGGTCAGCAGCTCGGTGATGTCGTCGACCGGTTCGTCGAAGTGCGGCTGGGCGACTTGGAAGGTGTGTTCCTCGTGCAGCGCCCACCCGTTGGCGGGCAGGTCCGCCGCGCGCTCCGGGTCCAGTTTGGACTCGGCCGGGTCCTGCAAGGACAGCTCGACCCGGCCTTGCAGAAGGTCCACCAGTTCGTCGGGGAGTTCGGACCAGCTGCGGGCGGTGATGATCACGTGCACGCCGAAGGTCAGCCCGGCGCTCGCGATCCGGTGGACCGCGGCGGGCAGGTCGGGCACCTGGCTCTCGAACCACGCCCAGCCGTCGATGATCAGGAACGTCTCGGCGTGGTCGGAACCGGGCAGCCGATCCGGCCGTTCCCGCCGCAACCTGCGAAAGCGGTGGATGTTGGGGATACCGCTGGCGAACAACTCGCGGCGGCGGTCGATGAGCTCCTCCACCTCGCCGAGCAGCGCGGCCGCCGCCTCCGGGGTGTGTCCCGCCGAGACCACCTGGGAGAGCCCGGCGAGCCTGCCGTCTCCGTCGAGGCACTTGAACTGCACCTGGTCGGCGCCACTGGTCGCGGTGAGGCTGAGGATCGTGGTCTGCAGCAGCGTCGACTTCCCGGAGTGGATCCGGCCCACCACCGCCACGTGGCCGTGCCGCCCGCCGACCAAGTCAAGGCCGACGTGCTCGGCGGGATGCCGATCCGACTCGTGGGTGCGGCCGATCGGCACCGGCGAAGTGGCGTCGAAGCCCTTCGGGCGCTCGTGGAGCAGCTCACCGAGCCGCAGCGGCGGCAGCTTCGGAATCGCGAACCGGGCACCGCGGACCCAGGAGAAGATCATGTCGCCGTGCTGATTTCCGCCGCGCGTCGGAGTCTGCCTGCCTTCCTCCGTCACCCGCTTGTGCACGAACGTGTAGAGCTCGTTGAAGGTCATCACGCCGTCGCGGTCGGTGTCGGGGAGACCGGAACGCATCGCCTCGATGATCGCCGAGGTGAACGTGGACCCGGGCTGCGGCCGGTTCTCCATCGGCCGCTGGTTCTCGTAGGCGTACTCGATCTCGTTGGTGGCGGTCATGGTGAACAGTCCGCCGCCGAGCTGCTCCTCCAAGTTCAGTGAATCACCGGACCTGGGCACCGAACCTTCGTTGAACACGCCGCTGTAGCAGCAGTCCAGCACGATCGCCTTCGACCCCGCCTCGCATTCGGTGATCATGCGGTGCACGATCTGCGCGGGCACCGCCGTGGAGTAGGGCAGGGTCACATCGGTGTTGCCCGCGGCGAAGAACAGCTGGTTGTCGTCGTTCTTGATGCCGTGGCCCGCGATGTAGAGCAGCACCACGTCGTTCGGCTCGCACTTGCGGAAGTGTTCCTCGATGCCCCGCTCGATCGCGGCCTTGGTCTCGTTGACGAGGACGTGCACCGTGTCGTACCCGCCGATGTCCTGCTCGGCGAGCAGCTCCTTGAGCTCCCTGGCCTCCTCGGTCGTGCGCAGGCCGCGCAACCGCGGATCGAAGTAGTCCGAGGTCGCGACCAGCAGCGCGTATCTCCGCACCCCGGGTCACGCGCCGCTCTCGTCGGTCATCCGCTGCAGTGCCGATTCGATCTCCGAGCTCTCGGTACCCGCGTCCGCGCGCAGTTGCAGCTCCCCGGCCCGCAGGGTGACCGCTCGATGCCGGTTGCGCTCGAGCCAGCCGGTGAGCACGGAGGACACGGTGGTGGCCGTCCCCGCGCCCAGCGACCCGATGATCAGCAGTTCCGCCAACTGCGCACCGGCGCCGAGGCTGTCCGGCGGTGGCGTCTCCCGCACCCGGTGCACGGCCAGGCCGTGGACCTTCTTCAGGTTGAACTGCATCAGGTGAGTGGCTCGATCAAGCCGCTCCGGTGCCATGTCCGGTGCTTCCAGCGCGACGCGAATTTCAGGCATGTGATCTCCCAGCCCGGCGAGCAGTGATCACACCCGGTATATCAAAGATCGACCAGTGGTAGTGGTGCTTTTCCGGGGGAGGGCGCCGATCGCGCGCACATTCCCGATCGGATGATCTTTCGGGTGGATTCGCAGAGATGATGGACCGAAACGTGCACGGGCCGCTCGCGCCACGGCCCGTGCACGCCCGGAGCTCAGGACGGGATGCGCGGGCCGCTGGACCCGGGTCGATCGTCGAATTCCGATGGCGACGGCACCCGCTGCGTCGCCGCTCCGGCGGTGCTCACGGCCACGGCCGCCCCCCGCCCGAGTCGTTCTTCCACCGATCCTCCCGAAATCCGCGGAATCACCGACCTGGCGAACTGAACGCTAAACGACGGTCGGCGGTTCGCACCACGATCCGCCGAAAGTTGCACGAGACGGACCAGTCGCCACCCGCGAACGGCCCCGCCCACAAGTAGGGGGTTTCGGTGGACGAGTGGCCGAGGTCATGGCAGGCATTTCCGCGCGGCGGCCGGCGGAGCAGGCCAGGTCAGCGATCCTGACCGAGTGGCCGATGGTGCTGCGCCGAGAACGGGATCGAGGAATGGGCCGTTTCCGGATCGGCCGCCCGAAGTCGAATCCGGAACTCGTTTCGAAAACGGCATCCGTGCACCTAGAGGAACAAGAGGTAGCGTCATCGGAGTTCCTTCGGGTGAATTGCGCAGCGTGCTCGCCCGGCATTCCCCGCGCATTCTCCGTCGTGCCGCGGACGCCATTCTCCGGGGTGCGCGGCACCGCCGTCGCGGCCGCGGCGAGGTCCGCCGACGAGAAGGTGCCGGAGGCGTTCTACTGGACATCGGCCCGCCGCGCGGGCTGCTCCGAACGGCCCAGTCCGAGAACGCGCTGTGCGCAGAGGTGACCATGAGCATGACCCGTCAGGTGGTACCGGTAGCCTTGCGCGACGTGCCTTCCGCGGTCGCGACAGCCCCGCCTCGACCCGCTCAGGTCGAGCCGGTGCAGATCCAGCATCTCGCCGAGACAATCGGCGCCCGGGTCATCAACGTGCCTGGTCACAACCCTGGTGATGGGTCGGTGACCGGAGCGACGTTGCGAGCTCAGCAAGTCCGGGCCGGTGACCTGTTCGCCGCGCTGCCCGGAACCAGAGTGCACGGTGCCGACTTCGCCGCCGACGCGCTCACCGCCGGTGCCACCGCGGTGCTCACCGACCAGGCGGGCGTGGACCGCGTCGCCCTGCTCGAACACCCGCGGGTGCGGGCCGGTGAGGTCGCGCTGCTGGTGCACGAGAATCCGCGCGGCGTGCTCGGCTCCGCCGCCGCCCGCATCTACGGCGACCCGTCGCAGCGGCTCACCATCCTCGGCGTCACCGGCACTTCCGGGAAGACGACCACCAGCTACCTGCTGGAGTCGGCGTTGCGCGCCGCCGGGCACACCACCGGACTCGTCGGCACCGTGGAGACCCGCATCGCGGGCGAACGCCTCGACAGCGCGTTCACCACACCCGAAGCCCCCGACCTGCAGGCGCTGCTGGCGGTGATGGTCGAGCACGGCGTGACGCACGTGCCGATGGAGGTCTCCAGCCACGCGCTCGCGCTGGGCCGCGTCGGCGGCACCCGGTTCGCGGTCGGCGCGTTCACCAACCTCTCCCAGGACCACCTGGACTTCCACCGCGACCTCGACGACTACTTCCAGGCGAAGGCGCTGCTGTTCGACGGCCGCTCCGAACACGAAGTGGTGTGCGTCGACGGGAGCTGGGGGCAGCGGCTCGTCACCGACGACACGATCACCGTGTCCACCACCGGCGACGCGTCCTGGACCGCGACCGACGTCGAAGCGTTCCCCACCGGCGAGCAGCGCTTCCGCGCACACGGCCCGGACGGGACGCTGGACGTGCGGCTGCGGCTGCCCGGGCCGTTCAACATCGCCAACGCGCTGCTCGCCGCCGGGGTGCTCACCGCGGCCGGCGTGCCCGCGGCGGCGATCGAGCAGGGCCTCGCCGAAGTGGACGTGCCCGGCCGGATGGAACGCGTCGCGCTCGGGCAGGACTTCACCGCCGTGGTGGACTACTCGCACAAACCCGGTGCCGTCGCCGCCGTGCTCGACGCGGCGCGCGCGCAGGTCACCGGGGCGCACATCGGTGGCCGGGTGCTCGCCGTGCTCGGCTGCGGAGGCGACCGGGACGTCGCCAAACGGCCCCTGATGGGGGAGGCCGCCGCCCGCCGATCCGACCTGCTCATCGTCACCGACGACAACCCGCGCAGCGAGGCTCCCGCCGACATCCGCGCAGCCATGCTCGCCGGGGCGCTCGACGTGCCCGAAAGCGAACGTGGTGAGGTGATCGAAGCAGGCGATCGGCGGGAGGCCATCGCCGAGGCGGTGCACCGCGCCCGCGTCGGAGATGTCGTGGTGATCGCGGGCAAGGGGCACGAAACCGGCCAGGACGTGGCCGGAGTGGTGCACCCGTTCTCCGACCGGGACGAGGTGGCGGCGGCGCTGCGGCGCAGGCTCGACACCGGCAGCGCCCGGATCGCCGAGAGCGGTGGGGGAACGCAGAGCTCGAGGGAGCCGACGTCCCCGGCCGGTGGCCGGGGCAGCAACGAGGAGGCAAGGTGATCCGGCTCAGCCTGGCTGACATCGCGGAAGCGGTCGGCGGCAGGCTCCACCACGCGGAGGGGACCGAGATCGTCACCGGTTCCGTCGAGTTCGACTCCCGGCAGGTCCGCCCCGGCGGGCTGTTCGTGGCGGTGCCGGGCGAACGCGTCGACGGGCACGACTTCGCCGCCCGCGCCGTCGCCGACGGAGCCGCCGGCGTGCTCGCCGCGCGTGAAGTGTCCACATCGGACGAACCGATCCCGACGGTGATCGTTCCGGAGCTGCCCGAACACCACCCGAACCGCGTGATGGCGCTCGCCGGGGACACCGACGGCAGCGGCGCCGCCGTGCTCGCCGGACTCGCGCGGCTCGCCCGCGCCGTGGTGGACCGGCTGCCCGAACTCACCGTCGTCGGAGTGACCGGCTCGTCCGGCAAGACCTCCACCAAGGACCTCATCGCCCAGGTGCTCGCCCCCGCCGGGGACACCGTGGCGCCGCCCGGTTCGTTCAACAACGAACTCGGGCACCCGTGGACCGCGCTGCGCGCCGACGAAGCCACCCGTCACCTCGTGCTGGAACTGTCCGCGCGCGGCGTCGGCCACATCGCCGCGCTGTGCGAGGTGGCCCCGCCCCGGATCGGCGCCGTGCTCAACGTCGGCAGCGCCCACCTCGGCGAGTTCGGCTCGCAGGAAGCGGTCGCGCAGGCCAAGGGCGAACTCGTCGAAGCACTTCCCGCCGCCGCCGACGGCGGAGTCGCCGTGCTCAACGCCGACGACCCGCTGGTGGCCGCCATGGCCGACCGGACCCGGGCACGAGTCGTGCGCGTCGGGCAGAGTCCCGCCGCCGACGTGCGAGCCGAGGACATCGAGCTCGACGAACAGGCGCGGGCCACGTTCACCCTGGCCACCGCCGCGGGCTCCGCGCAGGTGCGGCTGCCGCTGCACGGCGAGCACCACATCGGCAACGCGCTCACCGCCGCGGCCATCGCGATCGAACTCGGCGCGAGCGTCGAAGAGGCCGCCGAACGCCTCGGCGGCGTGCGGCGGGTCTCGGCGCGGCGCATGGAGGTCACCGAGACCTCCGGCGGCGTCACCGTCATCAACGACGCCTACAACGCCAACCCGGAATCGGTGCGCGCGGCGCTCAAAACGCTCGCCTCGATGACCAGGGGCAAGCCGGGCCGCGCCTGGGCGGTGCTCGGAGTCATGGGCGAACTCGGCGACGCCGAGGTCGCCGCGCACGACGAGATCGGCCGGCTCGCCGTCCGGCTCAACATCGACCGCCTCGTGGTCGTAGGTGACCAGGCACGCGCGATGCACCAGGGTGCGTCGCTGGAAGGGTCATGGGGAGAGGAGTCGGTTCTGGTGCCGGATGTTGATGCCGCCGTCGCGCTGCTGCGCGACGAGCTGCGTCCCGGTGACGTCGTGCTCGCCAAGGCGTCCAAAGTCGCCGCGCTGTGGCGCGTCGCGGAGCAGCTGACCGAGCAGGTCACCGAGAACACCGCCACCGAACAAGCCGGGGGTCACCCGTGAAGAGCATCCTCGTCGCCGCAGCGGTGGCGCTGGTCGTCTCCATCCTGTTCACCCCGTACCTGATCCGGATCTTCTCCAAGCAGGGCTTCGGCCAGGAGATCCGCGAAGAGGTGCAGAAATCCCACGCCGCCAAGCGCGGCACGCCCACGATGGGCGGCATGGCGATCCTCGTCGCCATGTGGGTCGGATACCTCGTCACGCACCTCACGGTGGCCGAGGAAGGCCCCTCGGTGTCCGGGCTGCTGGTGCTCGGGCTGACCACCGCCCTGGGCATCGTCGGGTTCCTCGACGACTTCATCAAGATTCGCAAGCAGCGCAACCTCGGCCTGAACAAGACCGCGAAGCTCGTCGGCCAGCTGGTCGCCGCGGTGCTGTTCGCGATCCTGGCCATGCGGTTCCCGGACAACAACGGCATCACGCCCGCATCGGAGCACCTGTCGTTCATCCGCGACATCACCGTCGTGTCCTTCGGCACGATCGGATTCGTGATCTTCGCCTACGTGGCGATCAGCGGCTGGTCCAACGCCGTCAACTTCACCGACGGCATGGACGGTCTCGCCGGTGGCACCGCGGCGATGGTGCTGGCCACCTACGTGCTGATCTCCTTCTGGCAGCTGCGCTACGACTGCACGGGCGACAGCGGCACCGTCCCCGCCTGCTACACGGTGCGCGACCCGCTGGACATCGCGGTGGTGGCGGCCGCGGCGATGGCGGCGTGCATCGGGTTCCTGTGGTGGAACGCGGCACCTGCGAAGATCTTCATGGGCGACACCGGATCGCTGGCGCTGGGCGGTCTCGTGGCCGGGCTGAGCATGGTCACCCGCACCGAACTGCTCATGATCATCATCGGTGGGCTGTTCGTCGTCGAGGCGCTGTCGGTCGTCCTGCAGATCGTGGTGTTCCGCAGCACCCGGCGCAGGCTGTTCCGGATGGCGCCGTTCCACCACCACTTCGAACTTGCCGGGTGGGCGGAAACCACGGTGATCATCAGATTCTGGGTGCTGGCCGGGATCAGCTGTCTGTTCGGCGTCGGACTCTTCTACGCAGACTGGCTCAGCCTCGTCGACGTGTGATGACGGAGGAACCTTTCAGAGCGAGCGGCCTGCGCGGGTGTCCGGGTAGCGGAACCTCAGCGGCTTCCTCGCTGCGGGATCGATTTCTGATGTATGTCCGATACACGGCGAAATCGCTGTCCTCGCGAGGAAGCCGCTGAGAACCCGCCGGTGGTCGTCTTGCTCAAGCTGGTCACTGCTCAGCGGCTTCGCCGCTGACAAGGCACGGATCAAGGACCACTCCGGCGGACTCCGTAGCCTGAGGACGGACGGGAACCGGTAGTCGGGCAGGAGGGGAGAGTGCGGTGACACGAACGTTGCGGGGCCGGCGGGTGCTGGTCGCCGGGGCCGGAGTATCCGGCCGCTCGGCGGCAGAGGCATTGCTGGCGGCCGGTGCCGAGGTCACCGTCACCGACGCGTCCGAAGAACGGCTCGCCGCGCTCGACACCGTGCGCGCGGGCGGCGGCAGGCTCGTCCCAGGACTGCTCGAACCGCCCGAAGGCACCGAGCTGCTCGTCACCAGCCCCGGCTGGCGGCCCACCGTGCCGCTGCTGACCGCCGCCGAGAACGCGGGCATCACGATCCTCGGCGAAGTCGAACTCGCCTGGTGGCTCGACCGGCAGCGCCCGGAACCCGCCGACTGGCTGGCCGTGACCGGCACCAACGGCAAGACCACCACGGTCACCATGCTCGAAGCCATCCTGCGCGCCGCCGAACTCGACGTCGTCGCCTGCGGCAACGTCGGACTCCCCGTGGTCGACGCGGTGCGCGCCGGACACCGGGTGCTGGCCGTGGAACTGTCCAGCTTCCAGCTGCACTGGTCCCAGTCGCTGGCCGCGCACGCCGGAGTCGTGCTCAACCTCGCCGACGACCACCTCGACTGGCACGGCACCCTCGACGCCTACGGCGCCGCCAAATCCAAGGTGTACGCGGGCAACGTCGTCGCCGTGCACAACGCCGACGACGAATGGTCCACCCGGCTCGCCACCGGAGCGGGCAGGCCCGTCTCCTTCACCCTCGGCGAACCCGGACCGGACCAGCTCGGCATCGTCGACGGCGCGCTCGTCGACCGCGCCTTCGCCGACGCGGGCGGGGAAGTCCTCGCCGCCGTCTCCGACGTGCACCCCGGCGGGCCGCACA
The DNA here is from genome assembly GCF_022828475.1 of Saccharopolyspora gloriosae. Lineage (GTDB taxonomy): Bacteria > Actinomycetota > Actinomycetes > Mycobacteriales > Pseudonocardiaceae > Saccharopolyspora_C > Saccharopolyspora_C gloriosae_A. The sequence continues at coordinate 1,557,213 of NZ_CP059557.1, forward strand.
ACCTGGCCAACGCGCTCGCCGCCGCCGCGCTCGCCCGCGCCTACGGCGTGCCCGCGGCCGCCGTCGCGCGCGGCCTCCGCGGCTTCGAACCCGGCGCGCACCGCTCCGCCGTGGTCGCCGAAGCCGCCGGAGTGACCTATGTGGACGACTCCAAGGCCACCAACCCGCACGCCGCCGACGCCGCACTCCGCGCGCACGACCGCGTCGTGTGGATCGCGGGCGGACTCCTCAAAGGCGCGCACGTCGAAGAACTCATCGCCCACAACGCCGACCGGCTGGCCGCCGTGGTGCTCATCGGCCGCGACCGAGCCGTCTTCGCCGAAGCACTGGCCCGACACGCCCCGCACGTGCCCGTCGAGCAGGTCACGGCGGGGGACGATGAAGGCATGTCCCAGGCCGTGCACCAGGCCGCCGCACTCGCCACCCCAGGTACGGCGGTGCTGCTCGCACCCGCCGCCGCCTCGATGGACATGTTCACCGACTACGCGCACCGGGGCCGGGCCTTCACCGAAGCCGTGCGGGCGCTGCCCGCCGCCATCGCCCCGACCGGCGGGTGAACGCCGTGGCCACCTCCACCGCCACCGCGCGCCGCCCGCGCCGCACCGCCCGGCCCACCGGGATCGCCGCGATCACCACGCCGCTGACCGCGTGGCTCACCCGGCCGCTGGCCTCGTTCCACCTGCTGCTCGCCGTGTTCGGGCTGCTCACCGTGTTCGGCCTGGTGATGGTGCTGTCCGCGTCCAGTGTGGACTCGTTCACCAGCGCCGGATCGTCCTACGACATCTTCATCCGCCAGGTCATCTACTGCGCCGCCGGACTGGTGCTGTTCTACGGCGCGCTGCGACTGCCGGTGCGGCAGATGCGCAAGCACAGCCTCACCGTGTTCGGCGGCTGCCTGCTGCTGCTGGCGCTCGTGCTCACCCCGCTGGGCTCCGAACGCAACGGCGCGCAGAGCTGGTTCGTGTTCGGCGGCATCTCCTTCCAGCCCGTCGAATTCGCCAAGATCGCCTTCGCGCTGTGGGGCGCGCACGTGCTGGTCACCAAGCGCGGGCTGCTCGCCCAGTACCGGCACCTGCTGGTCCCCGTGGTGCCCGCCGCGATGATGATGTTCGCGCTGGTCATGCTCCAGCCCGACCTCGGCTCCACGATCACCCTGTTCATCGTGCTGCTGGCGCTCATGTGGTTCGCCGGGGCGCCGCTGCGGCTGTTCGGTGTGTCCGTGCTCGGTGCCGTCACCGCCGCCGTCGTGCTCGCGATGGTCGCGCAATACCGGATGGACCGGATCACCACCTTCCTCGACCCCGCCTCCGACCCCACCGGGCGCGGCTACCACGCCCGGCAGGCGCTGTTCGCGCTCGCCGACGGCGGCATGTTCGGACGCGGCCTCGGGCAAGGCTGGTCGAAGTGGCAGTACCTGCCCAACGCGCACAACGACTTCATCTTCGCCGTGATCGGCGAGGAACTCGGCTTCGTCGGCTGCGCCGTGGTGCTGATCCTGTTCGGCACCACCGCCTACGTGGGCATGCGCATCGCCGCCCGCAACACCGACCCGTGGATCAGGCTCGTCGCCGCCACCCTCACCGCCTGGCTCGTCGGGCAGGCCGCGATCAACGTGGGCTACGTGGTGGGCCTGCTGCCGATCACCGGGCTGCCGCTGCCGCTGATCTCCTCCGGCGGTTCGTCGGTGGTGACCAGCATGCTGGTGTTCGGACTGCTGGCGAACTTCGCCCGGCACGAACCCGAAGCGATCGCCGCGCTACGGTCGCTCGGACCAGGCCGCGTCGGGAAACTGCTGCGGCTGTCCACACCCGAGCCTTACCGGCCGCCGGCGAAACGCCGCCCGGCGCGCGCCGCACCTTCGACTCGCCCCGGTGCGCGCAGCGCAGGGGCACAGCCGACCCGCCGGGGATCACCGGACACGCGGAACCGCACGGCGGCCCGCGGCAAGACCGGATCCCGGGCACAGACACGAGGAGGACACCGTTGAGCGGGCAGCAACCGGCCCCCGGACACCCCGGCTACCCCGGACAACCCGCCCGGCGCGGCCTGTCGGTCGTCGTCGCAGGCGGCGGCACCGCCGGACACATCGAACCGGCCCTCGCCCTGGCCGACGCCGTGCGCAGGCTGCGGCCCGACGCGCGCATCACCGCACTCGGCACCGAGCGCGGCCTGGAGAACCGGCTGGTGCCCGCACGCGGCTACCCGCTGGAACTGGTGCCGCCGGTGCCGATGCCGCGCAAGCCCAGCGCCGAACTCCTGCGGATGCCGGGCAAAGTGTGGGACTCCGTGCGCAAGACCAAGGACGTGCTGGAACGAGTCGACGCCGACGTCGTCGTCGGCTTCGGCGGCTACGTCTCGCTGTCCGCATACCTGGCGGCGCGCGGCAAGATCCCGATCGTCGTGCACGAGGCGAACGCCCGGGCGGGCATGGCGAACAAGGTCGGCGCCCGGTTCGCCGAGCGAATCCTCGCCGCCACCCCGGACAGCGGACTCGCGGGCGCCCGGCCCATCGGCATCCCGCTGCGGGAATCCATCACCGGACTCGACCGGGCCGCGCTGCGCATGCAGGCCAGGCAGTTCTTCGGACTGCACCCGCACGCGCCGACGGTCCTCGTGTTCGGCGGTTCGCAGGGCGCGCAGACCCTGAACACCGCGTTCTCCGGTGCGGCGCAGGCCCTCGGCCGCGCGGGCATCGGCGTGCTGCACGCCCACGGACCGAAGAACACCCTCGCCGTGCAGCAGGTTCCCGGTGCTCCCGTCTACAACGCGGTGCCGTACCTGGAGCGGATGGACCTCGCCTACGCCGCCGCTGACCTCGTGGTGTGCCGTTCCGGTGCGATGACCGTCGCCGAGGTCTCCGCGGTCGGGCTGCCTGCCGTGTTCGTGCCGCTGCCGCACGGCAACGGGGAACAAGCGCTCAACGCGCAGCCCGTCGTCTCGGCAGGCGGCGCCCTGCTCGTCGCCGACGAGGACATGACGCCGGACAAGGTCATCAACGAAATCCTGCCGCTGGGCCGCGCCCCGCAGCGGCTGCAGATGATGAGTCGTGCCACGCTGGGCACCGGACATCGCGAAGCCGACCAGGTGCTCGCACGAATCGTGCTGGAGGTGGCCGGCCAGTGACCGAACCACAGACCGCGGAACGCAGCGGCACCGACGACCTGCTGGCCCGAGTGCATCTCGTGGGCATCGGCGGCGCGGGCATGAGCGGCATCGCCCGCATCCTGCTGGCCCGCGACCGGCAGGTGTCCGGCTCCGACGCCCGCGACTCGCGCACCGTGTTGGCTCTGCGCGCGCAAGGCGCGCACGTGGCGCTCGGGCACCGGGGGGAGAACCTCGACCAGCTCGACGAGGACCCGACCGCGATCGTGGTGTCCACCGCGATCCGGCCGGACAACCCGGAACTCGTCGAAGCCCAGCGCCGCGGGGTGGCCGTGCTGCGCCGCGCCGAAGCGCTCGCCGCGCTGATGGCCGACCACCGGGTCGCCTGCGTCGCCGGAACGCACGGCAAGACCTCCACCACTTCGATGCTCACCGTCGCGCTGCAGCACTGCAGGCTCGACCCGTCGTTCGCGATCGGCGGCGACCTCAACGAATCCGGGGCGAACGCGCACCACGGCGAAGGCGGCATGTTCGTCGCCGAAGCCGACGAGAGCGACGGATCGTTCCTGGTGTTCGCGCCCTCGGTGGCCGTGGTGACCAACGTCGAACCCGACCACCTGGACCACCACGGCACCGCCGAGGCTTACACGGAGGTCTTCGACGAGTTCGTCCGCCGCATCGAGCCGGGTGGGGTGCTCGTCGTCAACACCGACGACGCGGGCTCCGCGCGGCTGGCCGGACAGGCCGAAGCCGCCGGGCTGCGAGTCCGCCGGTACGGGCGCGACGCGAACGGCGTTGGCGACGCGCGCATCGTCGACTACCGGCCCGAGCACGGAGCCGGAGTGGCCGCCGTCGAACTGGGCGGACCGGACGGACCACAGCTGATCGACGTGCAGATCTCCGTGCCCGGTGAACACATGGCGGGCAACGCGGTCGCCGCACTGCTGGCCGGGCTCGAACTCGGGGCGCCGCTGAACGAACTGCTCGACGGTCTCGCCGCGTTCGGCGGAGTGCGCCGCCGTTTCGAGTTCAAGGGCCAGGCGGGCGGGGTGCAGGTCTACGACGATTACGCCCACCATCCGACCGAGGTCGACGCGCAGCTGCGCGCAGCCCGGCCCGTCGTCGGTGACGGCAGGCTGATCGTGGTGTTCCAGCCGCACCTGTTCTCCCGCACCGAGGCCTTCGCCACGGAGTTCGCGACCGCGCTGGGACTCGCCGACGAGGTCGTGGTGCTCGACATCTACGGCGCGCGCGAGGATCCGGTGCCGGGCGTCACCGGGGCGCTCATCGCCGACGCGATTCCCGGCGCACCGCGGCGAGTGCACTTCGAGCCGTCGCTGACCGACGCGGCGCCGCTGGTCGCGCGCTTGGCCGCGCCGGGCGACCTGGTGCTCACCATGGGCGCTGGTGACGTGACGATGCTCGGTCCGGAGATCCTGGTGGAGCTGGAACGAGCCGCGGGCACCGACGGGGCCTCGGGATGAACGCGTCGGGGCGGGCGTCGCGGCGGCCGGGAGTGCGCAGCACTCGCGGCAGGCCGGTGCGCGGCGGCGTCCCGCGCCCGCCGCGCCGCTGGCTGCTGCCGGTGGCGATGACGGTGATCACCGCCGTGGTGCTCGCGCTGTACTTCACCCCGATCCTCGGCGTGCGGTCGGTGCGGGTCGAGGGGGTGGCCGCGATCCCGGAGGGCACGGTGCTCGACACCGCCGGGATCGAGCTCGGCAACCCGATGCTGCAGGTCGACTCCGAGGCCGTCCGGTCCAGGCTGGGCGAAGTCCCGGAGATCGCGGGATCGGAGGTTCACCTGGAGTGGCCGTCGACGGTGCGGCTGGAGATCACCGAGCGAACCGCGGTCGCCTACCTGCCCGCCGACGGCCCCGGGGACAGCGGGGTGCGGTTGATCGACGCGACCGGCGTTCCGTTCCGCACGGTTCCGCGACCGCCCGCCGGGCTGGCCCAGCTGCGGCTGGGCAGCGACCGGGCCGAAGGCGTCCGGGCGGCGATGATCGCGCTCACGGCGCTGCCGCCGCAGCTGCGCGCTGAGGTGACCGAGGTTCGCGCCGATCGGCCGCAGAACCTGTACCTGGGGCTGACGGGTGGCCGGCAGGTGCATTGGGGGGAGAGCGGCGACGCGGCGCGGAAGTCGGCGATTCTGATTCCGCTGCTCACCCGCGAGGGGAAGGTCTACGACGTCACGAGCCCGGATCTGCCCACTGTGGCTTGAGGTCGCGCGCCGCGCGCGTTCTGCGTTCGGAATGTGCGCGGGATTATTGTGAGTTCAATTGATGGTTCCCTAGGGGGAACTGCGCGGATTGATGTGTTTCGGTATATGCCCATAGGAAATGTCCTGCGTCTCATTGGGTGCTGACTCTGCCGACGCTCCCATTGTGCATACATCCAATGGGTGTATCTGAACGGCATTTCGTGCGAAGTTCGTGCTTCCACATTCGGGGTGTCGCTAATGTTCTTCGTGTACATGGGGGGCGGCACGAGGAGACGTTGTGGCGGACGACCAGGGGGCGGTGACCTCCGGCGGTGGCGGCGGCTGGGGGAACATCGCCGCGCAGCTGACCGGCATCAAAGCACAAACCGAGCAGGTCCGCGAGAAGGTCGCCGCCGGGCGGCTCAAGTTCGATCCCAGTGCAGCGTCGAACGCGGCGAAGGCCTACGAGCAGGCGCAGCAGCGACTCACCCGGCTGACGCGAAACATCGATGCGCTGAGCCGAGTTCAGGGCCTGGGCGAATACGGATCGGCGACACAACTGGCCGGAAAATTCGAGAGCAAAGCGACCGATTCGAAGACCGGCGCGGTCGGACTGCTCACGCAACTCGGCGACGAGCTGAAGGAGAAGGCGGACATGTTCCGGCAAGCCGCCGAGGAGTACGCCGCGACCGACGAATCGATCGAAGAGGCGCTTCGGCGAGGAGAGCAGCGATGAGCCGACGTACCCGGATCGCCGGCGCGTCGCTGGCGATCGGAGTTCTGCTGGCAGTGCCGGGTTGCGCGTTGCGCTCCCAGGCGGAGGCGCCGGACGCGGAGGCCCCGGCGCGCAACGCCGGACTCGACTCCATCGACCCGTGCGCGTTGCTCACCGAGGACGAGCTCACCGCTCGCGGCGCGTGGCCGCCCGGTTATCCGAACCGGAACGTCCCCGCCGAGCCGGGTTGCGACTACGACGGTGATCCCTTCGGTTACAGCTTCTTCAAGAACCAGCAGATGACCGTCGAGTCCTACGGCGCGCAGGACAACTGGGCCGAGTTCGACCGCCGCGAGTTGAACGGCCGCGTGGCGGCGAACGCCATCAACGCGAGCTCGACCGGTGGGCGGATCTGCTCGACGATGTTCAACGCCGGGGGCGGCGTGATCATCGTGACGGTCGGCGAACTCAACGACGAGGGCCGGGACGAGTGCGCCGAATCGTGGCAGCTGGCCGAGCTGGTCGAAGCGAAGACGCCGCGCTGATCGATCGAGTCGGGACCGGGCCGCCCGGGAGAGGGGAACCGGGGCGGCACTGAATCTGGGGAGAACCATGGGGTTCGGTGACTGGGCACAGCACATCAGAGACACCGTTCACGACGCAGGCGCACTGGCTGGGATACGACACCCGAGCGCAGCAGGAACAGCGCGAGCGCTCGGAAGGAGCCGAGCGCGCCGGGGAGCGGCGGCGGGACGCCCTAGCGGAGCAGAACGAGCGGCTGCACTCCGGTGGTGAGTTCGATCCGCCGTCCATCACGGAGCGGGAGAACTGGCAGTCCTACAGCCATCAGGAGCTGTACGACATCAACGTGCGGTCGCTGGGCCTGGCGGAGGCGCAGGCCGCCGCGGAGGCGTGGCGGAAGATCGGGCAGGAACTCAAGGCGATCGGCCCCGAGCTGCAGCGCGACTCGCAGGCCGCGATCGAAGCGGGCTGGGAGGGCGACGCCGCCGACGTCGCCAAGGCCTCCGCCGAACCGCTGGTGAAATGGATGACCGACAGCGGGGAAGCGTTCCACCTCACCGGGAACAAGATCGAGGAAGCCGGGTCGGCCGCCGGACAGGCCAAGGCGATGGTGCCGGAACCGCAGGGTTTCAGCGTCGGCCGCGCCGTCGCGTCGAGCATTCCCGGCGGACTGGTCGGCGGCGGCATGGACGCGCTGGCGCAGATGCGGGAACGGCAGGAGGCCGAGCGCGCCGCGCAGGACACCATGCAGCGGGTGCTGACCCCGACGTACGAGAACGTCGACGCCACGGTCCCGGTTTATCCGGGGCTGGACGGTGCGCCGCTGCCGCCGCCCCCGCCGGGCGAACCGCCGCCCGTCGAGGCGCCGCCGCCACCCGTGGTTCCGGGGCCGGGCCGCGACGGGGGCAGCGGTGGCAACGACCTCAGACGTGACGACCGGGTCGGAGGCGACCACGGCGGCAACGACCGGGGCGGCAACGACCGGGGCGGCAACGACCAGGGCGGGAACGACCGAGGCGGCGACCGGAAGGTCCAGCCGCTCCCGTATCCCAACCGTCCCGCGGAATCGGACTCTTCCTGGGTGCCGGACCGACCCGAATCCCCGCACGACCGGACGCCGTCGGGACCGCCGCGTCCGCCGGGTTCACCGCAGACCCCGCCGGTCATCGGCGGACCGATGCCGGTCGGCGGTGGCGGGGGAGGCGGCCGCGTCGGTGGGCCTGCGGGCGGCAAGGCCGGAGGGGCGATCGGCAGCGGGCCGGGCAGCGGCGTCGCGAGCGGCCGGACCGGCACCGGTGCGGGGAATCCCCCGGGGCCGGGCGGCCGAGCCGGTGTCGCGACACCGAACGTCGGTGCGCCGGGGGCGGGTGCCGGCGCGACGGCGGGTGGCGCGGGCGGCGGGCCGCGCGGTGCCGCGGGCGGCATGGGCGCCGGTAATCGTGGTGGGCAAGGCGGCGAGGACTACGAACACGAGCACCCTGGCTGGCTCCAGGAGCAGGACGACATCTGGCTGGACGGAATGCCGAAGACCGCTCCGCCCGTGTTCGGCGAGTGAATCCGGCCTTCCGGCGCAGACCACTCCGAAAGGACTACGCAGGTGAGTCTGATCGTTCGTTGGCGGTTGCATCCGCTGCACCTGTACCTGGTGTGCAGCTACCTGGGGCTGGACGATCTCACGTTGCCGCTGGAGGGTCCCGCCTACGGGCGGACCCGGCGGCAGCTGGGCGAGGTCGCCCAGCTGGAGGCGGGCACCCTGCGGAAACTGGGAATTCTGGTCGACGACGAGGTTCCGGCGGAGCTCGCGCGAGCGCTGCGGGTGCTCACGAAGCCGTACCTGTGGGTCGATTCCCTGTGGTTCCCCGAGTTCGGCGGCGACGCGGCGTGGCGCACCGTCGCCGCGCTGACCGACGGCGGCCGGGTGGTGCTCGGCGTCCAGGAACCGGGCGAGACCGGACGATTCGGCGGCACGTTGACCGTGGAGGTGCACGAGAAGGCCGGGTTGTCGGAGGTGCTGCTGGCGACGTTGCCGCCGGCCCCGCCGGGCAACCGAGGCCGGGCGCAGGTGCCGGAGAGCTCGTTGCGCGCCGACGCCGAACCGCCCCAGGCAGGGTTTCTGCGGGAGGTCGTTGCGGCGCGCGGCAGTGGTGGTGACCGGCTCGTCGAGCTGTACCGCCGCATCGGCACGGACGCCCACGTGCGGGCCGGCCAATTCGCCGCGTCCATCCGCGAACCGGACGGACGGCGGCGGCGCTCCGCAGTGGTGCGCTGGTTCGACAACGCCGAACCGGACGGTCGCTACCTGGATCACCACGAGCGGGGCGCTACCGGGGAGCGGATGCATTCGCTGACCCCGGCGGACGCCCGGGCCGTCCGGGGGCAGATCGACACGTTGATCGCGTCGATCCGCGGGTGAACGGCAGTCCACAGTGGACTGAAGCCTGTTTCGCCGGTGGGCCGGGGAGCCCTGAATGGCGCATTGACGATGATCCGCCCCCGCAATAGCGTTCAGAAATCGTTTTCTGGGGGTGCTGCGATGGTCGACGCCGCCGCGATCAGCCGACGAACCGCGTTGTGCGGAGCAGGAGCGGTACTGCTCGCCGGTGCCACCGCATGCGCGCCCGCCCGGAACCCCCGCGAGATCAGCCTGTGGAACTTCTACGGCCCCGGCGGGCAGACCAAGAGCCAGAACGACTGGATCATCAAGCTCGCCGCGGACTGGAACGCGACCCACGACGTGCAGGTCAAGCTGCGGTACGTGCCGAACAAGGACTACAAGACCGGCCCGACCCTGCAGACCTCGTTCAGCGCGGGCGCCGGGCCGGACGTGTTCCTGCTCAGCCCCGGTGACTTCCTGCGCTACTACAACGGCGGCGCGCTCGCCGACCTCACCCCGCACCTCGAACCCGGCATGCGCGAGGACTTCCTGCCCGAAGTGCTCAGCACCCGCCTCGTCGACGACCGGGTGTACGGACTGCCGATGGAGATCGAGCCGCTGGCGCTGTTCTACGCCGAGGACGCCTTCGAAACGGCCGGGCTGTCCGAAGGAGACCTGCCGAAGACCTGGGACGACCTGCTGGGACTCGCCGAACGCCTCACCACCCCCGAGCGGTTCGGGATGCTGTTCGAGACCAACCCCGGCTACTACCAGAACTTCACCTGGTACCCGTGGCAGTGGATGGCGGGCGGCGAAGTCCTCACCCCCGACCAGCGGCGCAGCGCGTTCGACTCGCCGGCGACCCACCAGGCGCTGCGGCTCTGGCAGGACGCGGTGCGCACCGGATCCGCGCCGCGGCGAGTGCAAGGCGAAGGCGGCAACGACTCGATCTCCAACCTCGCCCAGAGCTACTGCGCGATGCAGCAACTCGGCATCTGGGGCATCGTCGAAATCGCCGAACAAGCCCCCGGATTCCGATACGGCGTGACGCCGATGCCCGCGCCGCCCGGCGGCACCGCCACCACCGCGCTGGGCAGCTGGGCCATGGTCGCCAACGCGAAGGGCAACAACCCCGAAGCCGCCGCCGAATTCGTCGCCTGGGCGCTGGGCTCCTCCGACCCCGCCTGCGTGGAACGGATGCGGCAGTGGAACACCGAGGCCAAGACCGGCATCCCGCCGCGCCACTCGGTGCGCCGCGCCGCCGAAGCGCGCGGCGCGTTCGACGACGGGCCGATGCGAGTGTTCGCCGAACAGGTCATGGCCGACGCGCGACCGGAACCCCGCTACCCGCCGGAGGTGTACCGGGCGATCTCCGACGCGCTGCAGGCCGCCCAGCTCGACGGCGCCGACCCGGCCGAGGCCGCGGCGGGCGCGACCGAGCAGATCGACGCGTTCCTCGACGGCTACGACGGGGCGGCGATCCAATGAGCACCCGACGTCACGAAGGCCGGGCGGCACTCGGATTCCTGGCGCCCGACGGGCTGGGGCTGCTGGTGTTCGTCGCCCTCCCGACGGTGCTCGCGCTGGTCGTGGGCCTGTTCGAAGTGGACGGCTTCGGCAACGTCGAATGGGCCGGGCTGAACAACTTCTGGCTGATGGCGGGCGACGGCCTGCTGTGGCAGAGCTTCGGCGTCACCGCCCTGTACGCGGTCCTGTTCGTACCGCTGGTGTTCGGGTGCGGACTCGGCCTGGCACTGCTGGTGCGCGACCACTTCCCCGGCGTCGGGGCGGTTCGCGCCGCGCTGTTCCTGCCGAACGCGGTGAGCCTCGTCGTCGTCGGCCTGCTCTGGCAGTTCCTGCTCACCGACAAGACCGGGCTGGTGAGCCGCATCGGCGCGATCTTCGGGCTCGACGGCGTGTCCTGGCTCGGCGACCCGGACCTGGCGCTGCTCACGCTGGTGCTGATCAGCGTGTGGTTCCTGATGGGCTACCAGATGCTCATCTTCCTCGGCGGCCTCAGCGACATCCCCGGCGACCTCTACGACGCGGCCACAGTGGACGGTGCGGGCGCGTGGCACCGGTTCCGGCACGTGACCTGGCCGATGCTGCGGCCCACCAGCTTCTTCGTGCTCGTCACGTCGATGGTCAACGCGGTCACCGGGCTCCAAGCGTTCGACCTGGTCTTCGTCACCACCTCCGGCGGTCCCGCCAACGCGACCTCCACCATCGTCTACTACGCCTACCAGCAGGCCTTCCAGTTCGGCCGGTTCGGCTACGCGGCGGCGATCTGCGCGCTGCTGGTGCTGCTGCTGGGCACGATCACCGGACTGCTGTTCGCCGCGACCCGAGGAGGCCGGTTCGATGCGTAGCCGCGTGCGCGGGAAGGCCCTGCTCGCCTACTTGGTGGCGCTGCTGACCGTCGCGCCGCTGCTGTGGCTGCTGCTGGCCGCCTTCCGGCCGGAATCCGAACTGTTCTCCGCGGAATGGCCGAGTTCGCTGACGCTGGACAACGTGCTCTACGTGCTGACCGAGGTGCCGTTCGTGCGCTACCTCGCCAACAGCGCGTTCATCTCCGCCACCGTGACCGCGGTCGCGCTGCTGCTGCACTCGATGGCCGCGTACGCCCTGGCCCGGATGCACTTCCGCGGCCGCGGCATCGCGTTCGCCACCATCATCGCCACCCTGCTGATCTCGCTGCCCGTGATCCTGGTGCCGCTGTTCCTCGTGGTGCGCACCCTCGGCATGGTCGACACCTACGCCGGACTCATCGTGCCCGGTGTGTTCAACGCCTTCGGCATCTTCCTGCTGCGCCAGTTCTACCTCGGCGTGCCCCGCGAACTGGAGGACGCCGCCCAACTCGACGGGTGCGGTCACTGGCGGACCTACTGGCACGTGGTGCTGCCGCTGAGCAGGCCGATGCTGTCCGCGCTGGCGGTGCTGTTCTTCCTCACCAACTGGAACTCGTTCCTGTGGCCGCTGGCCGTCGCCCAGGACGAGTCGCTGCGCGTGGTCCAGGTCGGCATCGCCTCGCTGCAAGGGCAGTACGCCTCCAAGCAGCACTACGTGATCGCCGCCGCGCTGCTCGCCGCCATCCCCACCGTGCTGGTGTTCCTGCTCGGCCAGCGCAAACTCATCGATTCCCTCAAGACCACCGGGCTCAAGTAGTCCGCCGTCGGGGGCGCGCTGTCAGGGGGTCGGCGTAGCGTTCCGGGCGCTCGACGGGAGGGGACCGAGATGCGGGCGGCGCGGCTGATCTCACTGGTACTGCTGCTGCAATCCAGGGCGACCATGACCGGTGCCGAACTCGCCGCGGAACTGGAGGTCACCGAACGCACCGTCGCCAGGGACGTGCTCGCGCTCGCCGAATCCGGGGTGCCGATCGTCGCCGAACGCGGCCGCCACGGCGGATACCGCCTGCTCGGCGGCTACCGCACCCGGCTTACCGGCCTGCACCGCGCCGAAGCGGAAGCGCTGCTGCTGGCCGGGATACCCGGACCCGCCGCCGACATGGGACTCACCGACGCCGTCTCCAGCGCCCGCCGCAAGGTCTCCGCGGCACTCGCACCCGGCCACCGAGACGTGCCCGACCGGGTCTCCGGCCGCTTCCACCTCGACGCCCCCGGCTGGTTCCGGGAAGCCGAAACCCCGCCGCTGCTGGCGGAACTCGCCGACGCCGTGTGGCAGGACCGCAGCCTGAAAGTCGTCTACCGGCGCGGCGAGCACGACGTGCACCGCGAGATCGAACCGCACGGTCTGGTGCTCAAAGCCGGCGCCTGGTACCTCGCCGGGCGCACCGGCGGCGACTTCCGCGTCTACCGCGTCGACCGGTTCCGCCAGGTCGAGATCGCCGAACCGTTCCACCGCGACGAGACCTTCGTGCTGCCCGAGTTCTGGACGCGACACAGCGCCGAATTCGCCCGCACCCTGCTGCGGGACGAGACCACCGTGCGGATCAGCCCGGCCGGGCTGCGCGCGCTGCACAACCACGTCGGTCACCCCTCGGCCACCGACGCCCGGGCCGCGGCCGGCGAACCCGACGAGCAGGGATGGGTGAGCACGACCCTGCCCGTCGAGTCCCTCGACATCGCCTACGAACAGCTGCTCGGCCTCGGACCGCACGTGCGCGTGCTGGCACCCGAATCGCTGCGCGAACGGATGGCCCGAACGGCCGCCGCCCTCGCCGAGCTCTACGCCGCGGATCAGCGGTATCCGGTGACGTCCTCCGGTTTGCCCGCCTCCACGACCTCGGCGATGTAGCGCCACGAGTCCGGCCGCGACCCGTCCACATCGGTGAAGTCGTAGAACTGCGCCAGCTGCGCGCTCGACAAGGTCCGACCGGCCCAGCGGGAGACCTCCGGATCACCCGCCATCGCCGCGACGCCCCGGCCGACGAAACGCGGCGTCTCCGAGATGCCGAAGTGCGGTTCGGTGGCCTCCTGCCAGTTCTGCTCGGTGACGCCGAACAGCTCCAGCATCATCTCCGAGCGCAACCACCCCGGCGTGACCGCGACCGCGGTGCCGCCGTGCGGGCGCAGCTCCTCGGCCTGCGCGAAGGCCAACCGGCTCGCGGCGATCTTCGTCACATCGAAGAACGCACCCAGGTCGCCGCGATAGCGCTCGTTGTACTCCGAAGTGCCGTCGGTCAGCTCCACCACCAGGCCGCCCGGTGTCCGCGACAGCAATCCCAGCGCGAAATGGCTGGTGATCAAGTGCGCTTCGATGCCCACCCGCAACCGGCGCAGCCCGATGTCCAGCGAATGCTCCCAAACCGGCTTGTGCCAATCCGTCAGGTGCTCGCCGCCGAGATCGTTGACCAGCAGGTCCAGCCGTCCCCGCTCCCGCTCGATCCGCGCCACCAGCTGCTCGACCTCCGCGGGCACCGCGTGATCCGCCCGGACCGCGATGCCCTCGCCTCCCGCGGCGGTCACCAGCTCCGCCGTGTCCTCTATGGACTCCGGTCGGTCGTATTCGGAACGCTGCTCCCGCGTCGTGCGCCCCGACCCGTACACCGTGGCTCCCGCAGCGCCGAGCTCCACCGCGATCCCGCGACCCGCACCTCGCGTAGCGCCCGCGACCAGCGCGATCTTCCCACGCAGCGGCTGATTCATCGTTGTGCTCCCTCGTCGGATTCCCGTGTGCCGAAACGATGCTGGCGGTGAATCCGGACAACCGCCGTCGGGATTTCCGCAGCACTGTTTTCGAGTGGGCCGCCCGGCGTGCCCGAGCGCGCGGTACGGTGAACGAAGGTGATCGCGTTCCACGTGAATCACCGCGCAGGCGAGAACGACGGTCGAGGCGGATCTGCGACGTGGGTGGCACGACACACCTGGGAGATATCCCGGCGTGGCTGCTGGACGCGGTGGCGCGGGCCAGCCTACGGTCCGCACCGGGTACGGGGTTGGCCGCGTTTCGATCTTGTGCTCGCACGGGACCACCCCGGCGAACGCCGGTTCCCGTGCCGGCTCCGGACACGAGTCCGGTTCCCACGGTGACCGCACCCGCGGCGGTCCGAGCAACGCAGAGCGCTCAGCCACGATCAGGAAGGCGGACCCGATGACGCCCCCGCACAACTATCTAGCGGTGATCAAGGTCGTCGGCATCGGTGGCGGCGGCGTCAACGCCGTGAACCGCATGATCGAGGTCGGGCTCAAGGGCGTCGAGTTCATCGCGGTGAACACCGACGCCCAGGCCCTGCTCATGTCCGATGCCGACGTCAAACTGGACATCGGCCGCGAACTGACCCGCGGGCTCGGCGCAGGCGCCGCCCCCGAGGTCGGGCACAAGGCCGCCGAGGACCACAAGGAAGAGATCGAAGAGGTCCTCAAGGGCGCCGACATGGTGTTCGTGACCGCAGGCGAAGGCGGCGGCACCGGCACCGGTGGCGCCCCCGTGATCGCCGACGTCGCGCGCAAGCTCGGCGCGCTCACCATCGGCGTGGTCACCCGGCCGTTCTCCTTCGAGGGCAAGCGCCGGGCCAACCAGGCCGAACAGGGCATCAAGGAACTCCGCGACTGCTGCGACACGCTCATCGTGATCCCGAACGACCGGCTGCTCCAGCTCGGTGACATCGGGGTCAGCCTGATGGACGCCTTCCGCTCCGCGGACGAGGTGCTGCTCTCCGGTGTGCAGGGCATCACCGACCTGATCACCACGCCGGGTCTGATCAACCTCGACTTCGCCGACGTCAAGAGCGTCATGTCCGGGGCGGGCAGCGCCTTGATGGGCATCGGCTCGGCCCGCGGGGAGGGCAGAGCCGTGCAGGCCGCGCAGAAGGCGATCAACTCGCCACTGCTGGAAGCCTCGATGGAAGGCGCGCACGGTGTCCTGCTGGCCATAGCGGGCGGCTCCGACCTCGGTCTGTTCGAGATCAACGAGTCGGCCTCGCTGGTGCAGGAATCCGCGCACCCCGAAGCCAACATCATCTTCGGTACGGTGATCGACGACTCGCTCGGCGACGAGGTGCGGGTCACCGTGATCGCCGCCGGATTCGACGCGGGTGCGCCCACGCACAAGAAGCTCGAACCGACCAAGGTCGGCGGGCGGGACACCGTCGCCGGCGGTGAAGCCGGGCAGATCACCGAGGGCCAAGTCGTCGACAGCACCGCTGAAGCCGCGCCCGAACCGCCTGCGGCACCGGCTCCGCAACCGGCTCAGCCCGTGGAGCAGGCTCCGCAGCCCCCGGCTCCAGCGGCCCCGGCTCCGGCTCCGCAGCCGGAACAGCGGGAGCACTACGGTCAGGAACCGCGGCAGGGCTACGGCGAAGGCGGCACGCCAGGCGTGTCGGTGCCGACCCGTTCCAGCGGCGGCTACCCGTCGCACACCGGTACGCAGGGCATGAGCGGTCAGCTGCCGTCGCGCCCGATGCCGGTCGCCGACGACAACGACGACGACGTCGACATTCCTCCTTTCATGCGACGCTGATCGCCCGCACGCGTAGGCGAGAATGGGCACCGGGACGAACATCGTCCCGGTGCCCATTCATGTGCGGACCCGGCACTGCCGCCGCGGCCTCGTGGCGGGACGCCCAAGTCGGCAATGACCTCGAGATCGGGAGTGACAGAGTGCGGATCCGGCGCGTGATCACCACGCGGGAAGGCGGCAACTCGAAACCGCCGTTCGACTCGTTCAACCTCGGCGGCCGGGTCGGTGACGATCCCGTCGCGCTGGCCGCCAACGAGCGCAAGCTCGCCGCCGGGATCGGACTGGAACCCGGACGGCTGGTCTGGATGGAGCAGATCCACGGCAAGAGCGCCGTGCTCGTCGACGGGCCGCAGCAGGAGCCGGTGGAGGCCACCGACGCGCTGGTGACCGCTCAGCCCAACCTGGCGCTGGCGACGCTGACCGCGGACTGCGTGCCGGTGCTGCTGGGAGATCCGGTCACCGGCGTCGTGTCCGCCGTGCACGCGGGACGGGTCGGCGCCCGGGTCGGCGTGCTCGTGGAAGCCCTGAAAGCGATGCGGGAGGCGGGCGCCCGGCTCGACGACATCGAGGCGCTGCTCGGTCCCGCCGCCTGCGGCCAGTGCTACGAGGTGCCCACCGCGATGCGGGACGACGTCGAGGAGTACCTCCCGGGAAGCGCCTGCCGCACCCGCAAGGGCACGCCAGGACTGGACCTGCGCGCCGGGCTCTGGGAACAGCTCGCCGGCGCGGGCATCGCGAAGATCGGGGTTGATCCGCGATGCACCATGGAGACTCGTGATCTGTTCAGCCACCGCCGCGACGGCCCCCGCACCGGGAGATTCGCGGCCGTGGTGTGGGCGGAACCGGAGGAGGAGCCGTGAGCGAGGACGACTGTCGCCGCGCGGAACTGGCCGAATCGCTCGACGAGGTGCGGCAGCGGCTCGAAGCGGCCTGCAAAGCGGCTGGGCGGTCCGCGGCGGACGTCGAGCTGCTGGCGGTGACCAAGACCTTCCCGGCGCGGGACGTGGCGTTGCTGGTGGATCTGGGACTCACCGCGTTCGCGGAGAACCGCGAGCAGGAGGCGCGACCGAAGGTCGTGGAGTTCGACGAACTGCGCCCCGACTCGGGGGCTCGCTGGCACATGGTCGGACAGCTGCAGCGGAACAAGGCTCGCTCGGTGGCCCGCTGGGCCGATGTCGTGGAGTCGGTCGACAGCCCACGGCTGGTGGAGGCGTTGTCCGGGGCCGTCCGCAACGCCCTCGAGGCGGGAGAGCGGACACGCCCGCTCGAAGTTCTCGTTCAGGTGAACCTGGACGAGGCGGCGGGCCGGGGCGGCTGCGCCCCCGGCGATGTTCTGACACTCGCGGAGACCATCACAACAACGAGTGAACTCAGGTTGCGCGGAGTGATGGCGGTGGCGCCGCAATCCACCCGGCCGGACGTGGCGTTCGACACACTTTCCTTGATCGCTACGCAGCTGCAGCGTGACTTCCCGGAGGCTGGAGAGATCTCAGCGGGAATGAGCGGTGATCTGGAGAGTGCCGTGGCCCACGGCTCCACTCGGGTGCGTGTCGGAACGGCGCTGTTGGGAGGGCGACGGCTAATCTCGCCGTAGCCTGGGCGGAGGGTCGAAAGCCGGTCGAACCGCGCTCGGCTCGAAGGAGTCGCGGAAGAAGGGCACGCCGATGAGCACGATGCACAAGCTGAAGGCCTACTTCGGCATGGTGCCTGCCGACGAAGTCGACGAGTTCGAAGACGACATCGACCGCTACGCGGACGCCGACGAGTACGACGCGCCCGCGGACCGGATCGGTGGCCGTCGGCGTGTCGGAGTGCGCGGCGGTTACCAGGACGAAGCCGAAGCGGACGAAGGTTTCGACGATCACGGGCATCGGGACGCCCCACGCCGGGAAGCCGGTCACCGGGGCGAGGAGTACCGCGAGGTCAAGACGTCGCGCAGGCAGTGGACGCCGGAGACCGCGGCACGCACCGCCGCCGAACGGGAGTCCGTCTCCCGGCTGCGCGCGGTCACCGACACCGGCAGCCACTTCAACTTGAGCAAGATCACAACTCTGCATCCTCGCAGCTACAGCGAGGCCCGCACGATCGGGGAGCAGTACCGGGACGGCACGCCGGTGATCATGAATCTGACGGAGATGGACGAAGCGGACGCGAAGCGTCTGGTCGACTTCGCCGCAGGTCTGGCCTTTGCGATGCGCGGTTCGATCGAGAAGGTGACCAACCGGGTGTTCTTGCTCTCACCGCCCAACGTGGACGTCGCAGCCGAGGACAAGCGCCGCTTGGCCGAGGGTGCCTTTTTCAACTACGGCTGACCGGTGGCAGAGTTGAGCTGTGGAACTGGCGCTGATCGTCGTTTATTACGTCGTCTTCTTCTTCTGGCTGCTGCTCACGGCCCGTATCGTGATCGAGCTCGTCAGGGTGTTCGCGCGCGATTGGCGCCCCGCTGGAGGGGTTGCAATCGCGTTGGAGAGCATCTACACAGTGACCGACCCGCCGATCCGGCTGCTGCGTCGGGTGATCCCGACGGTCCGGATCGGCGGTGTAGGGCTGGACCTATCCATTATGGTGCTGCTGCTGGTTGTGTTCATACTGATGCAGCTGCTGTTGAAACTATGGGCGCAGTCCGGGTAACGGGGAACCCGGGTGACCCGCAGCCGAAGAGTGCGTGAGGTGATCTTGTGGGCCTGACCCCCGCCGACGTGCATAACGTCGCGTTCAGTAAACCGCCGATTGGGAAGCGCGGTTACAACGAGGACGAGGTAGACGCTTTCCTCGACCTGGTTGAAGCCGAGCTCGCCCGCTTGGTGGAGGAGAACAACGATCTGCGCAGCCAGATGGAGCAGCTGGAGAACCAGCTGCAGACCGCGCAGGTCGACCTTGATGACGCCCGCAGTCAGGCGTCCGCGGTTCCCGCCGCCCCCGCTCCGGTGGAGGAACCGCGCCGGTTGGCGCCGGTCCCGGCCCCCACCGCGGCCGAGCAGACCTCGCCGGGGGGTGATCACCACGTGCAGGCGGCCAAGGTTCTGGGGCTGGCTCAGGAGATGGCCGACCGGCTCACCGGCGAAGCCAAGGCCGAGGCCGACGGCATGCTCTCCGAAGCTCGGACCAAGTCCGAGCAGTTGCTCTCGGACGCCCGGTCGAAGTCCGACAGCATGGTCAACGAAGCCCGCACCAGGGCCGAGACGATGCTCAACGACGCCCGGACTCGGGCCGAGACGCTGGAACGGCAGGCCCGCGAGAAGGCCGCCGGACTGGAACGCGACGCGCAGCGCAAGCACGCCGAGGTGATGGGGAACATCACCCAGGAGAAGAACGCGCTGGAGAAGAAGATCGACACCTTGCGCACCTTCGAGCGCGAGTACCGCACGAGGCTGCAGACCTACCTGGAGTCGCAGCTGCGTGAACTGCAGGACCGCGGATCGGCGGCACCCGCCGAGAGCGGCAGCCGTTCGGCCACGCAGCAGAACACCTACAGCTTCGGAGCACGCGCCGCCGAAGCCGGCTAGCGGCCGGGTGACCGGATCCGCCGACGTCGAACCGCCGTGCGGCAGGGGTGCCGCCGGCGGTGAGCTGAGGTGGGGACAAGGGGGTCCCCGGACGGTGCGGTGAAGGAGATTTCGGCGTGTTGTTGGTTGTGCTGTTCCTGGTCCTGGCGGCCGGTGGCGTGCTGGTGACGTCGGTGCTGATGGATCACCCCGAATGGGCGTGGCTGTCGGTACTGCTCAGCGCACTGGCCGCGGCGTTGCTCGTGGTGCAACGGGTTCGGCGGCGACGGGAAGCGAGCTCGTCGTCGCCGGAACCGGTACCTGAGAGTGAGGCGGGGCAGGACTCGGCGGCGGAGACCGACGACGACACCGCCGGACACGACGAGCCGGGTGAAGAGGACACCGATGCGGCGGACGCGCTGCTGGTGTCCGAATCGGACGACGAAGTCGTGGTGGTCGATGAACGTCCCCGCTACCACCTGTCGAGCTGTCAGTGGCTCGGCGACCTGGAGGTGCAGGGCTTGCCGGTGCGTGAAGCCAGGGAACTGGGCTTCACCGCGTGCGCCCGATGCACCCCGGACGCGGTGCTGGCGGGTCAGGCGCGCGCCGCGCGCTGAGAGATCGGTTCGGAACGCAGATCAGTCTCCCAGTGCACTGGGAGACTGATCTCGGGCCGAAGGCCGTTACCGGTGGTCGCGGAAAACAGGTGGCGTCGGATGGTTATGCTGAATGCGGGCTGGTCGCCGGGGAGCGATCGGCCCGCATTCGGCGTTGATCCGGCCATCACCGGGGAGCTTCCGGAAGAACGGGTGCACCGCGACTCGCGGTTTCCTCAGTAGAACCGGACGGGTTCGGCCCGTCACAGCCGGCAACGAGTGGCCGCCGCGATCAGCGGCGGCAAGCGGGGTGGTACCGCGGGACGCGGGCGACCGGATCGGTCGCGCGCCGTGTCGTCCCCGTGTGGGCATCGATTCACGATGCCCGTGCGGCTGACGACGACACACCGGCGAGGAGCACAACCGCGATGGCATATCCGAAGGTCCGATTCGGCGGCACGTCCGCCGAGGGTCCCGCCCAGGAGCGCCCGGATCAGGAGCGCCCGGCCCAAGATCAACCGGCCCCGGCTCGCGGAGTCGCCGCGCAACCGTCGTTCCCGCAGATCGAGCGGGAAGTGCTCGACTTCTGGTCCGGGGACAAGACGTTCCAGGAGAGCGTGCAGGCGCGGGAAGCCGGAACGAACGGCTCGAACGAGTTCGTCTTCTACGACGGCCCGCCTTTCGCGAACGGCCTCCCGCACTACGGGCACCTGCTCACCGGGTACGTGAAGGACGCGGTGCCGCGGTACCAGACGATGCGCGGCCGCCGGGTGGAGCGCCGGTTCGGCTGGGACTGCCACGGCCTGCCCGCCGAGGTCGAAGCGGAAAAGCAGCTCGGCATCACCTCCAAGTCCGAGATCGAGACGATGGGCGTCGCCGAGTTCAACGAGGCCTGCCGCGCCTCGGTGCTGCGCTACACCGGCGACTGGGAGGACTACGTCACGCGCCAGGCGCGGTGGGTGGACTTCGACAACGACTACAAGACGCTCGACCTGGACTACATGGAAAGCGTCATGTGGGCGTTCAAGACCCTGTGGGACAAGGGTCTGATCTACGAGGGCTTCCGGGTGCTCTGGTACTGCTGGCGGTGCGAGACGCCGCTGTCGAACACCGAGACGCGGATGGACGACACCTACCGGCAGCGCCAGGATCCGGCGGTGACGGTGGGCCTTCGGCTCACCGCGCCGGGCAAGGCGTTCGACGGCGCGCTGGCGCTGGTGTGGACGACGACTCCGTGGACGTTGCCGTCGAACCTGGCGGCCGCGGTGCACCCGGACGTGGACTACGTGCTGGTCGAGCCGGGGCAGGGCGCCGAGCGCTACGTGCTGGCCGAAGCCAGGTTGGGCGCGTACGCGCGGGAACTCGGCGAGGACGTCGCGGACCGCGTGGTCGCCCGATTCACCGGCAACGACCTGCTGGGCACGAACTACCGGCCGCCGTTCGACTTCTTCACCGGGCGTGCGAACGCGCACCAGGTGCTGGCGGCGGACTACGTCACCACCGAGGACGGCACCGGCATCGTGCACATCGCACCCGCCTTCGGTGAGGACGACAAGCTCGTCACCGACGCGCACGGCATCGAACCGGTCGTCCCGGTCGACGCGCACGGCAGGTTCACCGCCGAGGTCGCGCCGTACGAAGGCCTGCAGGTGTTCGAAGCCAACAAGCCGATCATCCGGGACCTCAAGGAATCCGGGCTGCTGCTGCGGCACGAGACCTACGACCACCCGTATCCGCACTGCTGGCGCTGCGACAACGCGCTGATCCAGCGTGCCGTGTCGTCCTGGTTCGTGGGCGTGTCCCAGTTCCGGGACCGGATGGTCGAGCTCAACCAGCAGATCAACTGGGTGCCCTCGCACATCCGGGACGGCCAGTTCGGCAAGTGGCTGTCCAACGCGAGGGACTGGAACATCTCGCGGAACCGGTACTGGGGTTCGCCGCTGCCCGTGTGGGTCTCCGACGATCCGGCGTTCCCGCGCACCGACGTGTACGGCTCGCTGGACGAGCTGGAACGCGACTTCGGGGTGCGGCCCGCGGATCTGCACCGGCCGAACATCGACGAGCTGACCAGGCCGAACCCGGACGACCCCTCGGGCGAGTCCACGATGCGCCGGGTGCCGGAAGTGCTGGACTGCTGGTTCGAATCCGGCGCGATGCCGTTCGCTCAGGTGCACTACCCGTTCGAGAACGCGGAGTGGTTCGAGCACCACTACCCGGGCGATTTCATCGTCGAGTACAACGGCCAGACCCGCGGCTGGTTCTACACGTTGCACGTGCTGGCCACCGCGCTGTTCGACCGGCCCGCGTTCGCCAACGTGGCCGCGCACGGCATCGTGCTCGGCGACGACGGCATGAAGATGTCGAAGTCGAAGCGGAACTATCCGGACGTCAACGAGGTGTTCGACCGGGACGGCTCGGACGCGATGCGCTGGTTCCTGATGTCCAGCCCCATCCTGCGCGGCGGTGACCTGGTGGTCACCGAACGCGGCATCCGGGACGCGGTGCGCCAGGCGGTGCTGCCGCTGTGGAACTCCTGGTACTTCCTGGCGCTGTACGCGAACGCCGAGGGCGTCGAGGGCAAGCGGCGGGTGGACAGCACGCACGTGCTGGATCGCTACGTGCTGGCCAAGACGCACGAGCTGGTGGGCGACGTGCAGGCCGCGATGGACGTCTTCGACCTGGCGGGTGCCTGCGGCAGCGTCCGGGACTTCCTGGAGGTGCTGACGAACTGGTACGTGCGGCGCTCCCGGGACCGGTTCTGGGCCGGGGACGCCGACGCGGTGGACACGCTGCACACCGTGCTGGAGGTGGTCAGCCGGGTGGTGGCTCCGCTGTTGCCGCTGACCGCGGAAGCCGTGTGGCGCGGGCTCACCGGCGGCCGATCGGTGCACCTGACGGATTGGCCGCTGGTCGACGAGCTGCCCGCCGACCCGGCGCTGGTCTCGGCGATGGACCAGGTGCGGCAGGTGTGCTCCTCGGCGCTGGCCCTGCGCAAGGCGAACACGCTGCGGGTGCGGTTGCCGCTGTCGAAGCTGGTGGTGGCGGTGCCGGAGGCCGAGTCGCTGCGGCCGTTCGCCGACCTGGTGCGCGACGAGGTCAACGTCAAGGAGGTCGAGCTGACCACCGACGTGGCCGCGCACGGCCGGTTCGAGATCGCCGTGAACGCGCGTGCCGCCGGACCTCGACTGGGCAAGGACGTCCAGCGGGTGATCAAGGCCGTGAAGTCCGGGAACTGGACTCGCACCCCGGCGGGCGCGGTGGTGGCCGACGGGACCGAGCTGCAGGAAGGTGAGTTCACCGAACGCCTGGTGTCCACCGATGACGGTGCGGCGGCTGCGCTGCCGGACGGCGGCGGACTCGTGGTGCTGGACTGCGCGGTCACTCCGGAGCTGGCGGCCGAGGGCGTGGCGCGGGACGTGGTCCGGGTCGTGCAGCAGGCACGCCGGGACGCCGGTTTCGAGGTTTCGGACCGGATCCGGGTGACGGTCTCCGCGCCGGCGGACGTGCTTGCCGCGGTCGACGCGCACCGGGAGTTCATCGCGGCGGAGACGCTGGCGGACGCCGTGGGAACCGGTGCGGTCGACGGTGGCTTCGCGGGCAGCGTCGGCGACGGTGTCGCCGTGTCGGTCGGCGTCGAACGCGTCTGATTGAGCGATCAGGCGGGCTTCCCCCCGGTTGGCAGAGTGCCAGGGGGGAGCCCGCCCGGTCGGGCGTGGCGCGGCTCGCACTTTCGCGCCGGACGGTTGCGCGCCACAAGATCAAACTTTAGAGTTCTCCGTCGAAGGTCATGAGTGCCAGCGGGAAACCCCGGTTTGCTGGCCGGCAACCCTCCTACCGCGGTGGGGTGCCCCGGGTGAGGACCTGGCCGATCGCGAAGGGCGACCGGCAAGCGCGGGCCCCGAATGTGCCGGGTCCGATGAGGCCCAGGAGGCATCGTGTCGTCAGCCGTCCGCTCCGCCGGCAGCGAGAGCACCGAAAACCCGACTTGGTCCATTGTGGACTCCGTCCCGGCGGTTCCCGCCGTGGTCGGCGCGCAGCTGCGAGTTCCGCTGGTCACCGGTGATTCGATCGAATACGCGAACCTCGATCACGGTGCCAGCGCGCCCTGCCTGAACGCGGTGCGCGACGCCGTGAACGAGCTGCTGCCCTGGTACGCCAGCGTGCACCGCGGCGCCGGATTCGCCTCGCAGGTCTGCACGCGGGTGTACGAGGGCGCTCGGGACGTGCTGCGCCGGTTCGTCGGCGCCCGCCGCACCGACTCGGTGATCTTCACCCGGAACACCACCGATGCGCTGAACCTGCTCGCGGCGGCGCTGCCCGCGGACACCTCGGTGGTGGTCTTCGACACCGAGCACCACGCCGCGCTGCTGCCGTGGGGCGGGGACCGGGTGCGGCGGCTCGGGATTCCCGACAGCCCGCAGGACGCGGTGCGACTGCTCGACGAGGCGCTCGCCGAATGCACCGACGGGCCGAAACTGGCCGTGCTCACCGGTGCCTCCAACGTGACCGGCGAGGTGTGGCCGGTCGCCGAACTCGCGCGGGTCGCCCGGCGGCACGGGGCGCGCACCGTCCTCGACGCCGCCCAGCTCGCCCCGCACCGCCCGGTGCGGATCGCGGAACTCGGCGTGGACCACGCGGTGCTGTCCGGGCACAAGCTGTACGCGCCGTTCGGCGCGGGCGCGCTCATCGGCCGCGACGACTGGCTGGACACGGCCACGCCGTACCTGGCGGGCGGCGGCGCGACCCGTTCGGTGCCGGAAAGCGGTGAGATCGACTGGAACACCGGCCCGGAACGCCACGAGGCGGGCTCGCCGAACACCGTGGGCGTGCACGCGCTCGCCACGGCCTGCGCGGCGCTGACCGAGCACGCGGAGGCGATCGCCTGGCACGAGGAACTGCTGCTGGAGCGGCTGCGCAACGGACTTCGCGGCGTGCCGGGGCTGCGGGAGCTGAGCCTGTTCGGTGCCGAGCACGACCGGGTCGGCGTGGTGAGCTTCGTCGTGGACGGCCAGGACCCCGGCCTGCTCGCGGCGGCCTTGGCGGCCGAGCACGGGATCGGCGTGCGAGACGGGCTGTTCTGCGCGCACCGGGCGGTGCGGCACCTGCTGGCCGGTACCGATGAGCAGCGCGCGGTCCGCATCAGCCTCGGGCTCGGCACCACCGTCGAACACGTGGACCGCATCGTGCGAGCACTGTGCGGCTTGATCGCCGACGGGCCGCAGTGGCGCTACGAGCAGGTCGACGGACGCTGGGCTCCGGTGGACGACCCCCGGGAGTTCCCGGCCGTGCTGGTGTGAGCCGCTGTGAGCGGCCGAGTCGCGGTCGGGGAGAATGGGCCGAGTGAACACCGAGCAGTCCGACCCCGACCGGCCCGGAGCGAACTCCGCCACGAGCGGAGCGGGCGCCCCTGAGCCGGGATCCGACGCGTCGGGAGCAACCGAACAGGCCTCCGGTGCGGAGCAGGCTGAACCGGGAACGGGAGACACCGCCGTGCGCTCGCCGCGGCCGCGCAAGCTGCTCGCGCTGCTGTTCGGGGTCGCCGCCGTGCTGCTCGCCGCGGACGTGTTCACGAAGATCGCCGCGGTCGCGGCACTGGAGAACCAGCCCCCGATGAAGCTGTTCGGGGGCGCCGTCTACCTCGTGCTGGTGCGCAATCCGGGGGCGGCGTTCTCGCTGGCCACCGGGTTGACCTGGCTGCTGGCGCTGCTGGCGATCGCGGTCGTCGGCGTGATCGTGTGGCTGGCGCCGAAGCTGCGCTCCACCGGCTGGGCCATCGGGCTCGGCCTGGTGCTCGGCGGGGCCTGCGGCAATCTGGGTGACCGGCTGTTCCGGGCTCCGGGACCGCTGCGCGGGCACGTCGTGGACTTCGTGTCGCTGTTCGCGCCGGACGGCAGCGTGTGGCCGGTGTTCAACGTCGCGGACTCCTCCATCGTGTGCGGCGGCATCCTCGTGGTGCTCATGTCGCTGCTCGGGCGGGACTACGACGGCACCGTGCACGTGCGCAAGAAGCGTGAGGACAAGGCGTGAGCGATCTGCGGATGCTTCCGGTTCCGGACGGGCTGGAAGGCATGAGGGTCGATGCGGGCCTGGCGAAACTGCTCGGGATGTCCCGGAACACGATGGCCGGGCTCGCCGAATCCGGGGAAGTGCTGCTCGACGGCGCCCAGGTCGGCAAGTCCGATCGGCTCATCGCGGGCGGGCTGCTGGAAGTCACGCTGCCCGCGGCCAGGCCCGAACCCGAGGTCGTCGCCGTCCCGGTGGACGGACTGAAGATCCTGCACCAGGACGACGACATCGTCGTCGTGGACAAACCGATCGGCGTGGCCGTGCACCCCAGCCCCGGCTGGGAAGGGCCGACGGTGATCGGCGGACTCGCCGCGGCCGGGGTCCGGATCGCCACATCCGGTGCCGCCGAACGGCAAGGCGTGGTGCACCGGCTCGACGCGGGCACCACCGGCGTCATGGTCGCGGCCAAGAGCGAGCACGCCTACACGGTGCTCAAACGGGCCTTCAAGGAACGCACCGTGGAGAAGCGCTACCACGCGCTGGTGCAGGGACATCCCGATCCGAGCAGCGGCACCATCGACGCGCCGATCGACCGCCACCCCCGGCACGACTACAAGTTCGCCGTGGTCAGCGGTGGCAAACCCAGCATCACCCACTACGAGACGGTGGAGGCGTTCCGCGCCGCGTCGCTGGTGGACGTGAAGCTGGAGACCGGGCGGACCCACCAGATCCGGGTGCACTTCTCCGCCGTCCGGCACCCCTGCGCGGGCGACTTGACCTACGGCGCGGACCCGGTGCTGGCGCGCAAGCTGGGGCTGACCAGGCAGTGGCTGCACGCGCGGATGCTCGGCTTCGAGCACCCCGCCGACGGGGAATGGGTGACGTTCACCAGCGAGTACCCGGCGGACCTGCAGGACGCGCTGGACGTGCTGCACGCGCAGGACTCGTAACGGCTCCGCGTCGGGGTCGGTGAAGCGACCTCGGGATGGCCCGCCGGCGACGTGCGCGTGAACGGGCCGTCAAGGCTCGGTGTCCGGATCGCGTAGCTTGGGTGGAAACACGCGGGATCATGGGGGAGGCGCGATGACCCAGGTGGGTGCGGGAGGCGCGTTCGGCGATGAGCGTCGGGAGTTCGTCGACGAGACGCCGACGCCGCCGATGGGCATGTCGTGGAGCGGTTCGCTGCTGACCGAGGGTGCCGGGGCGCCGGAGCCGGAGCGGGCCACGCAGTCGGTGGCCGTGCCCGACGAACGTGCGACCTCCCCATCGGTCCGGGGTGAGCTCGCCGACGCCGCTGCGCGCGGCTCCTCCGGGGCGGAGACCGATCGTGCCGGAGCGGAGGAAGCACCGACCGATCCCGGTTCGATGGGCTTGGCCGAGTTGTTGGCGGCCGAAGACCTCGGCCGCGCCGGTCCTGCCGTGCTCGGCGCCGACAACTCGGGTGACGTGTCCGGGGACGCGGGCGACTGGCCCACCTTGCAGCGTCGGGAACGGCAGGAACAGCAGGACCGCGGTGGTGCGCTCGGCTGGATCCGGCGTCGCCGCTAGCGGTGACCGCTCAGTCCACACCCACCGGAACGCGCTCCGGCTCGGCACGACGTGCCGTGCGCTTGCGCAGCACGTAGCGGATCAGTTCGACGACACCGGCGATCACCAGCGCGGAACCGATGCCCAGCAGCACCGCGGGCAATGGCCGATCTCGGAACACCGCGCCGCCCAGGCAGCCGACCAGCGTGAAGTACGTCGAGTAGGCCACGGCCCCGATCGCCGTGCAGCTGCTGAACATGCGCAGCGGCAACCTGCTCGCCCCGGCGGTCATGGCGGCCGCGGTGCGGCAACCCGGCACGAACCGGCACACGATCAAGATCGAAGCGCCGCGCCGGTTCAGCGCCCGCTGCGCCCACTCGAACGGTTTCCGGCGCCGCGAACCCGGCGGAAGCCGGCTCAGCAGCGCGCCACCTGCTCGCCTGCCCAGCAGGTACGCAAGGTGGTCCCCGGCGAACCCGCCGACCGCGCCTGCCACGAGAACCCCGGCCAGGTTCGGGGTGCCGGACATCGCGAACACCCCGCAGGTCACCACCAGGACCTCCCCGGGAACGCTCGGCAGCACCGCGTCGAGCGCGACGAACGCGACGAGCACCAGGTAGATCCACGGTGAGCCCATCGCGCCGTGCACGAGGTCCAAGACGGCGTCGGACACGATCATCCCCAGAGTCGGCTCGGAAGTGCTGCCGGTCGACACCGACGCTAGAGATCGGAAGTGAACAGCGAGTGCGGGAAAGACCCTGAACGACCCCGGAGACGACCCTGCCTTCCACGCTCCGTTGCACTTCGGCGGCGAAGCCCGCAAAGGGCGGGCGAAGCCACGCCTGCCTCGCCGCCGAAGGCCGTGTCTTGCGGCGAAGCCGTGCCTGGATGCGCGAAGCGCATAGGCCACGTCGAAAAGCCGCTCACCGGCGGGTTCTCAGTGGCTTCCTCGCGAGGATGGCTTTTTCCCTCGTGGCGGAGCCACTAGGGAAAAAGATCCCGCAGCGAAGAAGCCACTGAGGTTCCGCCACCCGGCCACCAAAGCAAAACGACCGGAAGCCTTAAAGATCAGTGATATCCCAGGTAAGAGTGCGTTGGTCGTCGCCTGGGCGGGGTGTCCAACGGACCGCGGAAAGTTCCGTCTCTTCCGGCAGCACGTAGACGGTGTGGCCGCCGGCGGTTTCGCCCGGCGGGACGCCGATGCGGTGCGGCGGGCGGGAGGACAGCGACACCGGCGCCTTGCCCACCGTGGAGCCGTCGGTGGCGACCAGGACCAGATACAGGTCCGGCAGTGAGGTGAACGGTATCGGGCTGCGGTTGGTCAGCTCCGTGTGCACGACGACCGACCGTTCACCTTCCTGCAGCTGGTATCCGGCTGCGGTGAACAGGAAGTCGGCGGGGTCGACGACCTCCACGAGCTGGATGGTGATCCGTTCGCCTTCCAAACCGTCCACGTCGAGCTTGCCGCCGACTTTGCCGGTGCGGGCCGACGCGGGTTGGGCCGGGGCGGGGTTTTTCGCGGTGGGCGCGTTCGCGTTCGCCACCTGCGGATTCGCCTGCTGCGGACCGGGATTCGGCCCGGAATGGGGGGTGCCGGGTTGCTGGGCGGCGCCCGGCTGCTGATCACCTCGCGCCCACGAGGCGGACCCCGGCGGACCCCACGTGTTCATCGGCTGCGCGGGCTGGTGCGGCGCCGGTCGCGGCGGAGGCTGCTGGCCGAACGACGCGGGCTGCGCGGCCGGGGTGAACGGCTGCGGCCCGCTGGGGGTTCCGCCCGGCCCCGGTTGCCTGCCGCTGGGGGAGCCGTGCACCTGGTAGCCGCCGCTGGGGTTCTGCACCTGGTGCGGGCCGGACACCGGGTAGCCGCCGCTGTTGGCTTGGGTCCAGGCGTTCGCGGCGGCGACGGCGTTGCGGATGCCGACCGGGTCGCACTCCACGCCGACCACCATCGGCAGTCCGGTCGTGGATAACACCGCGAGCCGGGCGGCGACATCCCGGACGTCCATGCCGAGCCGTCCCGCGAGCTCGTGCACCGCCGCGCGGCCGGATTCGGCGACGGCGGTCAGCAGACGTACGTCCACGGGATCAGGTGCAGCCACGGCAAGCCACGCTACCCTCTCGGATCGATCACCGTCCGCAAGGGCGGAGAGTTCGGCACGCCACCTCGCGGGGACGGTCCGTCGAGCTCGCCGCCTTCGGGATCGATCCCGCCCGAACCGATCCGCGGCACGCCAGGGAGGGTCGGAGAGTTGCTCTTGCCGTGGCGTTAGGCTGTCTCGGTCCGGCACCGCCGCGGCCGTCCCCTGTGGTTCTCGCACCGTCGTTTCGACCGGTGTCGCGCACCGCGATCCGAGTCCTTCCGGCCGGTTCGCGCCTCCCGCGCCCAGGGGAGACCGCCGAACGGTCCGCGCTCGTTCCGGCCGATCGCGCAGGAGGATGCCCCGTGCCCGTCGATCCCTTCGTTCATCTCCACGTGCACACCGAGTACTCGATGCTCGACGGGGCGGCGAAGGTCGCGCCGCTGTTCGAGGAAGCGAAGCGACTGGAGATGCCCGCCGTGGGCATGACCGACCACGGCAACATGTTCGGGGCCGACGAGTTCTACCAGCAGGCCAAGAAGACCGGCATCAAACCGATCATCGGCATCGAGGCCTACATCGCGCCGCACAGCCGGTACCACAAGAAGCCGGTGTTCTGGGGCGAGGCGAAGCAGCGCGGCACCGACGAGTACGGCGAGGGCGGTGACGTCTCCGGTGCCGGCGCCTACACGCACATGACGATGGTGGCGCGCAGCGCGACGGGCCTGCGCAACCTGTTCACGCTCTCCAGCCGCGCCAGCATGGAAGGCCAGTACCGCAAGCCGCGGATGGACCGGGAGCTGATCGCCGAGTTCTCCGAGGGGATCATCGCGACCACCGGCTGCCCGTCCGGCGAGGTGCAGACCAGGCTGCGGTTGCGGCAGTACAAGGAGGCGTTGCAGGCCGCCTCCGACTACAAGGACATCTTCGGGGAGGAGAATTTCTTCCTCGAACTGATGGACCACGGGCTGCCCATCGAACGGTCCGTGCGGGAGAACCTGCTCAAGATCGCCGGTGAGCTGAACCTGAAGCCGCTGGCGACCAACGACAGCCACTACGTGACCGCCGACCAGGCCGAGTCGCACGGCGCGCTGCTGTGCGTGCAGTCCGGCAAGACGCTCAGCGACTCGAGCCGGTTCAAGTTCGACGGCGACGGCTACTACCTCAAGTCCGCGGAGGAGATGCGGCAGTACTGGGACGAGGAGGTTCCCGGCGCCGCGGACAACACGCTGCTGGTCGCGGAGATGGTCGAGTCCTACGAGGACGTGTGGAGCTTCCAGGACCGGATGCCGCGCATCACCGTGGAAGGCGGCCAGTCCGAGCTGGAGCAGCTGCGCGCGGAAGTCGAGGAGTTCCTGCCCAGCCGCTACCCGGACGGCGCCAGCCAGGACGTGCTGGACCGCGTCGACATCGAGCTCGACGTGCTGGACAAGAAGGGCTACTGCGCCTACTTCCTCGTCGTCGGTGACGTGACGCGGTGGGCGAAGTCGCAGGGCATCCACGTCGGGCCGGGCCGTGGTTCGGCCGCGGGCTCGCTGCTGGCCTACATCCTGCACATCACGAACCTGGACCCGCTGGAACACGGGCTGATCTTCGAGCGGTTCCTGAACCCGGAGCGCGACTCCCCGCCGGACATCGACCTCGACTTCGACGACCGGCGCCGCGACGAGGTGCTGCAGTACGCCATCGACAAGTACGGCCGCGGCAAGGTCGCCCAGGTCATCACCTTCGGCAAGATCAAAACGAAGGCGGCGATCAAGGACTCGGCGCGGGTGCACCACGGCCAGCCGGGGTTCGCGATCGCGGACAAGATCTCCAAGGCGCTGCCGCCGCCGATCGCGGCGAAGGACATTCCGCTGTCGGGCATCGTCGACCCGCAGCACGAGCGCTACGCCGAAGCCTCCGAGGTGCGCAGCCTCATCGAGACCGACCAGGCCGTGTCGCAGATCTTCGACACCGCCCGCGGTCTCGAAGGCCTGATCCGCAACGCCGGTGTGCACGCCTGCGCGGTCATTCTGTCCTCGCAGGACCTGCTGGGCACCGTGCCGCTGTGGCAGCGCGACGACGGCTCCGTCATCACCGGCTGGGACTACCCGTCGTGCGAGGCCATCGGCCTGCTGAAGATGGACTTCCTGGGGTTGTCGAACCTCACGATCCTCGGCGACGCCCTGGAATCGGTGAAGACCAACCACGACCTCGAGATCGACCTCTCCACCCTCGGGCTCGACGACAAGGCCACCTACGAGCTGCTGGCGCGCGGCGAAAGCCTGGGCGTGTTCCAGCTCGAAGGCGGCGGCATGCGGGAACTGCTCAAACGCATGCAGCCCACCGAGTTCGGCGACGTGGTCGCGGCGAACGCGCTGTACCGGCCGGGTCCGATGGAGGTCAACGCGCACCTCGACTACGCCGACCGCAAGAACGGCAAGAAGCCCGTCGAGCCGATCCACCCGGACCTGGAGGACGCGCTCAAGGACATCCTCGCCGAGACCTACGGCCTGATCGTCTACCAGGAACAGATCATGGCGATCGCGCAGAAGGTCGCCGGATACAGCCTCGGACGAGCCGACATCCTGCGCCGCGCCATGGGCAAGAAGAAGAAGTCCGTGCTGGACCAGGAATTCGAAGGCTTCCGCGAGGGCATGCTCGCGAACGGCTACAAAGACGAGGCCATCGACAAGCTGTGGTCCACGGTGCTGCCGTTCGCCGGCTACGCGTTCAACAAGTCGCACGCGGCCGGATACGCCCTCGTGGCGTACTGGACGGCGTACCTGAAGGCGAACTACCCGGCCGAATACATGGCGGCGCTGCTCACCTCCAACGGTGACAACAAGGACAAGATGGCCGTGTACCTCGCCGAATGCCGCCGTATGGGGGTGAAGGTGCTCTCGCCCGACGTCAACGACTCGCGCAACAACTTCACCGCCGTCGGCTCCGACATCCGCTTCGGGCTCACCGCCATCCGCAACGTCGGCTCCAACGTCGTCGCCTCCATCTGCAAGGTCCGCGAAGAGAAGAGCCGCTACACCTCCTTCACCGACTTCCTCGACAAGTCCGAGACGGTGGCCTGCAACAAGCGGGTCATCGAATCGCTGATCAAGGCGGGCGCGTTCGACTCGCTCGGGCACACTCGGATGTCGCTTTCGCAGCACCACGAAGCCGCCGTCGACGCGGTGATCGGGCTCAAGCGGCAGGAGGCGCTGGGGCAGTTCGACCTGTTCGGCGGCGGCTCCGACGACGAGGCGGGTGAGGACTCCTCACCGCTGGCGCACCTGCAGTTCACCCCCGAGGAATGGCCGCGCAAGCAACTGCTGGCCTACGAGCGGGAAATGCTGGGGCTCTACGTCTCCGCGCACCCGCTGGACGGGGCCGAGCGGCTGCTCGCGCCGTACCAGGACACCGGCATCGCCCACCTCGTCGGCGGTGAACGGCAGAGCTCCGGGGACGGCAAGGACCAGTGCAAGATCGCCGGGATGATCTCGGGGATTCAGCGCCGCATCAACAAGAACGGCAGTCCCTGGGCGATCGTCACCCTCGAGGACCTCGACGCCAGCGTGGAAGTGCTGTTCTTCCCCAAGTCCTACGAGATGTTCGCCGACTGCTTGGTGGAGGACACGGCCATCGCGGTGAAGGGCCGCATCAACGAGCGGGAGGGCGCGATCAGCGTCTTCGCCTCCGACGCGCTGCCGGTCGACATCTCCGCCGCCGAGACCGATCCCGGAACCAGTCCCGCTTTCGTGATCAAGGTGCCCGCCAGCCGGGTCGACAAGTCCCTGGTCGGGGAACTCAAGCGCACCCTCCGGGCGCACACCGGCAACGTTCCGGTGCACGTGAAGCTCAGCGGCCCGCGCGGAGTGACGCGCCTGGCGCTGTCCAGCGACTACTTCGTGTCCACCGAGAACGGGCTGCAAGGGGAGCTCAAGGGCCTGCTCGGAGCCGGGTGCTTCGAAGCGTTCTGACCTGAGCAGAGGGGGCCGTCCGCATGCCGGACGGCTCCTTTTTCGTCGTGAACTACGCCAGAATGCGGGGCGACGCGCCGGCGCAACGAGGCATCAGCCGCGCGGGCATTCCCGTGCGGGTGGTCACCCGTTACGCCGAAGCCCGGCAGGCGCTGTCCGATCCTCGGCTCAGCAAGGGCGTCGAAGGCACCAAGAAGGTCATCGATTCCCAAGTGGCGCTGCGCGCACCGGGGCTTGAGCACCAGCTTCAGCAGCCGGGTGTGGTCCGGTGGGTCGGTGTTGAGCAGGTGCGCCTGCAGATCTTCGACGTATTCGATCGCCGTGGATCCCGTCGAACTGCGCCGGCGGCCCAGCACGCTGATCCACGGCTTGGAAGAACTCCATCCGGTTGTGAACCGCGGACGTCCCGGCCGCTCGTGGAGCGGCCGGGACCGGGATGCTCGGGTCAGCGCGCGTCGCGGACCGCGATGATCGTGTACGGGCCGACGTCGCTGCGCTCGAACTGCGGGCCGTCGAACGCCACCGGGTCGAAGTGCACGTCGTAGTCCCGGACGTTCGGCTGCTGCGGGAACGCGTCGCCCTTGAGGTTCAACGCCAGCTTGCCCGCGTTCTCGTCCGACGGGTCCGCGGCGCGCTCCTGGTCCGCCTCGGACGCCACCGGGCTCGCCGGGTTGCGCAGCACGAACACGTTCGGCGTCGTGAACTCGCTGCGGCGCAACATGTTCACCAGTTCCGGGGCGTTGCGGGCCTTCGACCACCGTTCGATCTCCGCGGCGCGCTCGTCGTAGTCGGCGAGCGGGTTCGCGTAGTGCGGAGTCTCCTGCTGGAAACCCCAATACGGCCGGAACGACATCAGCTTGTAGTCGGTGCTCAGCAACAGATCCCGCTCCGGCGGGCGGCCGGTGAGATCGGAGATCTCGCGGTAGACGTCATCAGCCCAGGAACCGGTCTTGTCCGGATCGCGCGCGCCCTTCGCGTTGTCGCCCGTCGGGTAGTAGTCCTCGTAGGCCTGCTCCGTGGAAGTGGCCAACGCCGTCCCGATGGCGCCCTGCGTCAACGTGACCGCGCCCAGCAGTCCCAGCGCGCACGACAGCGTCGTGATCCGCGCCGCGTAGCCGACGTCCACGCGTTCCCGGAGCCATCCGATGAACTCCAGCACGGCGAACACCCCGGCCACCGCCAGCACCACGCCCAAGATCACGTTGAGGCGGAACGCCAGCAGCGTCGTCTTCGCCACCAGAGCCAGCGTGGACAACCCGAACCACACGTAGATCGCGATCACCAGGGTGAGCATCGCGCCGGCGACCTCGCTGCGCTTGGCGCGCAAGATCAACCAGGCGAACCCGGCCAGGCACAACGCCCCGAAAACGCTCGCGTCCGTCATCGGCACCGGCAGGAACGAACCGTCCTCCGGCAGGTAGTGCAGCGCCGCGCTGCGCGGATTGTCCGTGAACACGTGCGTGGCCAGCACGTACGGCGCCCACACCAGCAGTGAGATGAGGCCGCTGACGATGCCGATCGGCAGCAACCGCAGGAACATCCGCTTGACCGTCGCCCACACGGCCTCGCCGCGGCGCACCCGGGACGTCCCCGCCACCACGGCCATCGCCACGATCAGCAGCACTGCGAACCCGAAGTGCAGCGTGTAGGTGATCGCGGCGAAACCGACGTAACCGCCGATGCAGATCAACGTCCAGCGCGGGGCGCGCTGCTCCCGGCGCATCGCATGCCAGGTCAACACCGCGATCGGAGCCAGCCACGCCGCCGACGGCCACGCGTACGGCTCCTCGATGCCGTGCAGCATCCCCGCCAGCGACGTCACCACCGCAGCCAGCAACGCCAGGCGCCGCCGCACCACGACGCTCCACAAGGTGAACGCGACGACGCTCGTCACCGCCACCCAGATCAACGCGTAGGGCTTGTAGGCGGCCCAGCCCTCCCAGCCCAGCAGGTTCGCGAACCTGCCGCCCAGCCAGAACCAGCCACCCGGGTAGTACGGGGCGGTGCCCGCGTAGTTCATGTCCGACAAGCCCCACGAGGAAGCCATCCGCGTCATGTACTGCAAGCGGAACCCGTTGTCGGTCGACGAACCGCCGAAGTAGTACCGCGTCGCCTGCAGCGGAATCGCCAACGCCAGCGTCGTGAACGTCGACAACGCCGCCCACGTCCCGGCGAGCCGCACCGGTCGCGGAAAGCGACGCCTGCCGAACGCCAGCAGGCCGAACGTGATCAACAGCACTAGGGCCGCGCCGAGTGAAGCCAACGCTTCCGGCGCGAAGCTCGGTTCGCTGATGCCCAGTCGTGCCACCGCGAACTGCAGGGCGAGGCTGATCACCGCAGCGACCACCGACCCCGCGATCAACTCGGAAACCGTGCTGCGCAACGGAAGTCGCACAGCCGAATCCTGGCGCGGTGCATCGATGGGTCGGGGTCCGGTCAACACCGGACTCGGCAAGGTTCCCGCCACGTCAATTCGATCCTTCGGCGGTGGGGGACAGGGCGCCCGCGCAGAATAGAGGATGCCCACCGAGCGCCCGCGCCGCGCCTGGGCGGGTGCCGACGATCACCCGCTAGGGTGCTCAGCGCTTGCTCACACACGACAGGAAGGGCGGCTGTTGCCACCAGGAGCGGTCGAGACCAGCGGAACACCCGAACCTGCCGGGCCGCTGCTGCCGTCCGAGCGGGACGCCCGGACGACGCGGGTCGCGGTGCGGGCGGACCTGCTTCCCGCGCTGAGCACGCTCTCCCTCGTGGCGTTGCTCGGGTTGCCGCTGGGATGGGTGTGGTCGCGGATCGCCCCGCCTCAGGGCAGCGTGCTCAGCAGCACCGGCACGCTGGTCGCCGCGCAGATCGTGGAGAGCTACCACCGCTTCGACGCGCTCGCGATGTTCCTGCTCGTCGCCTTCGGGACCGGCCTCGTCACCGCCGCCGTGCTGTGGACGTTCCGGCGCCGCCGAGGACCGGTGCTGCTGGTGGCCGCCGTGCTCGGATCGCTCATCTCGTCCTGGCTGGCGATCCGGATGGGGACGACCTTCGCCGCCGAGCTCTACCCGTGGCCCGTCGGGCTCGCCGTCGGCGACACCCTCATCGCGCCCCCGGAAGCGCCCACCGGGTGGGCCGTCGTCGTCCAGCCCATGGCGATGGCGCTGGGCTACGGCCTGGCCGCTTCCTGGAACGGATTCGACGACCTGGGGCGGCGCAGCTAGCGAGCTCCGGGCGGTTCGCGATCAGCCTGCCGGGCGCAGGGAAGCGGTCAGCCGATCCAGAACATCGGGGGCGATGGCGCCGGGAACGCTCTGGTCGGCGCCCGCGATGTGCACCACCGAACTCTCCCCGTCGTTGTTGGTGGCCAGCGTATTGATCAGCACACTGGGGGAGCCGCACGGCCCTGGGGCGGGTACGACGGTGGCGACGACCTTGCTCGCGGCGATGCCCCCGGCCAGCTGCACCGGCTGCGGCGGGGAGAGCTCGATCCCCGCGTCCCGGCCGTAGGCGAGCTCGGCGAACTTGCGGGCGGTGTCGGTGGCGACCGCGGCGTCATCCGGTCCCCGACGCGCGGTGGCGCCGGCGATCGCGCGGTAGCTCCCGTGGACCTCCGCGCAGAAGTCCTCCTGGTAGATCGAGACCCCGGTCATGGTCACCGGGTCTTCTTGGGGGCCGAAGCCGACGACGTTGTCCGGAGCCTCCAACCGCCACTCCAGCGGGGCGTCGTACACGGCGTGCCGATTCGGCACCGGCACCGCCTGCCAACCCGGCACCACCGCCACCGGCGGGGGCGCGGAGGCGGCGGAGGTCGCTTCCGAGGTGACCGGCGGCGGAGCGTCGGCTGTGGGCGCCGGAAGCCGATCGTCGCCGGCCTGCTCCTCGCCTCCTGAACTCGCGACTGCCACCGTCGTCACCAGCGCGACCACCACGACCGCACCCGCGGAGATCGCCGCGATCAGCGGGCCGCGCTTGCGCGCAGGCCGCGGGGTGGGGGCGAAACCCTGCTGACTCCACTGAGGCTGCTGTTGCTGGGGCTGTTGAGGCTGCTGGAACGTGCCGAACCCCTGATAGCGCATGCCGCCCTGGTACGGCGGCTGCCCGAACTGCTGCGACTGTTGAGCGTGCTGCGGTTGCTGCACCGAACCCCAGCCCTCGTGCCCGCCGCCCCGGTTGTCCCCGCGTTGCCGCGAACCCCCATTTTCCGGAGAACCCCAGTTCCCCGGCCCACCCGGTGATGACATGGGGTGATCCTAGCGAGCGACCCGAACCGGCCGGGCCGCCTTCGCGGATCAGTT
Source organism: Saccharopolyspora gloriosae (assembly GCF_022828475.1). Lineage (GTDB taxonomy): Bacteria > Actinomycetota > Actinomycetes > Mycobacteriales > Pseudonocardiaceae > Saccharopolyspora_C > Saccharopolyspora_C gloriosae_A. The sequence goes on from NZ_CP059557.1 coordinate 1,594,978, forward strand.
CACGCTGGTCTGCTCGGCGAACTCCGCCAGCGGGGCCGGAACTGCCCGCAGCTCGCGCAGGAACTCGGCCTCTCGCACGAGCAGCCGCCGCACCAGCCGCAACCGAGCCAGCGGATCGGTCTCCGCGAGCAGATCCTGACGGTCCTCGGCGCTAAGCACGCAATCCTCGGCCAGGACGTACGACAGGTCCGCGGGGTCCACGTCCGGTGCCGGGGCGTCGTAACGATCCCCTCGCAGACCGGTGCCGTGATAGCGCTCGTGCGCGGCACGGGCCGCGGCGTCGAGCCTGCCCGTGAGCCGCGGGTCTTCGGCGGGCTCGCTGTCGGGGAGCCATTCGACGCGGGCCATCAAGTACGGCGCCGCCTCCCGGTCGATCTGCAGCAGCCGGAACCGCTGCCCGCCGTCGGCGGTGATGTCGTAGCGGCCCTGTGGCAGCTGCTGCACCTGGCGCAGCCGTGCCGAGCAGCCCACGTCGTACATCGAGTCGACGTTGTCGTCACCGACCTCCCAGCCCTGCCGGATCCCGACCACGCCGAAACGTCGGTCCGGGACGACTTCCTCGACCAGGTCCAGCACCAGCTGCCGGTAGCGCGCCTCGAAGATGTGCAGCGGCAGGTCGGCCCCGGGCAGCAGCACCGTGCTCAACGGGAACAGCGGAAGGGTGTCGGTCACAGCCGCCAACCTACGTCGCACCCCCGTAACGCGGCCACCTTGCTTCGGTGTCCGGTGGCGGAACGTCAGCGTCCTTCTCGTCCGGTCGGCGGCCGGAGCACGGCGAACGGGTCGGTGATCTCCAGGTCGGGGTTGGTGAACCGGAACAGCGCGGGCGGGCGGCCCCCGGCGGGACCCGCGGGCATGGTGCGGCCGGTCGGATGCAGGGCGCCGCGGCGGGTGAGCACGCGCTGCAGGTTGGTCGCCGCGACCTCGTAGCCCAGTGCGGCGGAATAGATGCCGCGCAGAGCGGAGATGGTGAACTCGGTGGGGGCGAGGGCGAAGCCGATGTTGGTGTAGGACAGCTTCGCGCGGAGCCGGGCGCGGGCCGCGTGCGTGATGCGCTCGTGGTCGAACGCGGTCGGCGGCGGATCGTCGAGCGGATGCCAGGCGGTGTCGGCGGGCACCTCCGGATCGACGTCGGAAGGCACCAGGCCGAGGAACGCGGTCGCCACCACCCGGTGGCCCGGAACCCGGTCGGGGTCGCTGAACACCGAGAGCTGCTCAACGTGGCTCAGCTTGTGCACATCGACCTTCTCCGCGAGCTGACGGCGAATGGAGGTCTCCACGTCCTCGTCGTCGCCGAGCCTGCCGCCGGGCAGCGCCCAGCGGTGCTCGTGCGGGGGCTGGGCGCGTTGCCACAGCAGCACCTGGAGGCGTCCCTCGTGTGCGCGCAGCACCCCCGCCAGTACCTCGTGAGCTGCATCTCTCTTGTCCGCACAACTGGCGGTGTTACGATGAGGCACGTTTTCGATTGTAAGGCGAAAACCGCTCGGTGGGCAAACACCGGCCCGCGCGCCGACGCGCGTGCCGGTGCGGAGGAGGAACAGATGGTGGTTGCCGAACAGCTCGTTCCCTACGCGGGCGTGGAACCGGACGAGGCGTGGGCTCGGGAAGTCCGCGAACTGGCCGACGAACGCGATGCCGTGGTGCTGGCGCACAACTACCAGCTGCCCGCGATCCAGGACGTCGCCCACCACACCGGGGACTCCCTGGCGCTGAGCCGGATCGCCGCCGAAAGCGTCGCCTCGACCATCGTGTTCTGCGGCGTGCACTTCATGGCCGAAACCGCGAAGATCCTCAGCCCCGGCAAGAAGGTCCTCATCCCGGACGCGCGCGCCGGATGCTCGCTCGCCGACTCGATCACCGCGGACCAGCTGCGCGGGTGGAAGGCCGAACACCCCGGCGCCGTCGTCGTCTCCTACGTGAACACGACCGCCGAGGTGAAAGCCGAGACCGACATCTGCTGCACCTCCTCGAACGCGGTCGACGTGGTTCGGTCCATTCCCGCGGAGCAGGAAGTGCTGTTCTGCCCGGACCAGTTCCTCGGCGCGCACGTGCGCCGCGAGACGGGACGGGACAACTTGCACGTGTGGGCAGGGGAATGCCACGTGCACGCGGGCATCAACGGGCCGGAGCTGGCCGACCGCGCGGCCGCAAACCCGGACGCCGACCTGTTCATCCACCCGGAGTGCGGTTGCGCGACCTCCGCGCTGTACTTAGCCGGCGAAGGGACGCTGCCCGCGGAACGGGTCAAGATCCTCTCCACCGGCGGGATGCTCGACGCCGCGCGCGAGACCGGCGCCGAATCGGTGCTGGTGGCCACCGAGGTCGGCATGCTGCACCAGCTGCGCCGCGCTGCGCCCGAGATCGACTTCCAGGCGGTCAACGACCGGGCTTCCTGCCGCTACATGAAGATGATCACCCCGGCCGCCCTGCTGCGCGGTCTGCGGGAGAACGCCGACGAGGTGCACGTGCCCGCGGACATCGCCGCCAGCGCCCGCGCCTCCGTGGAACGAATGATCAGCATCGGCAAGCCCGGGGGTGGCGAGTGACCTGGGAAGCGCGCGCCGACCTCGTCGTCGTCGGCACCGGCGTGGCCGGACTCACCGCCGCGCTGCGCGCACGGGAACTCGGTCTGCGAACTCTCGTGGTGACCAAGGATTCCGCGGAGGCGGGCAACACCGGCTGGGCGCAAGGCGGTGTCGCCGTGGTGCGTCCCGAGGAGCACGACGACGGCGACAGCGTGCAACGGCACGCCGCGGACACCCTGACCGCGGGCGTGGGCCTCTGCGACGAGCAGGCCGTGCGGTCGATCCTCACCGACGGCGCGGCGGCGGTGGCCGGGCTCCGCGCGGCGGGGGCGCGGTTCGACACCGCGGGCGGCGAGCTCTCCCGGACCCGCGAAGGCGGCCACACCGCGTTCCGGGTGATCCACGCGGGCGGCGACGCGACGGGCGCGGAGGTGCAGCGCGCACTGTCGACGGCGGTCGGCTCCGGGGGGATCCCGGTGCTGGAACGGCACTGCGTCGTCGAGCTGGTGCGCAGCGACGGGGGAGCGCTCGCCGGTGTGCTCGCGCTCGATTCGCACGGCAACCCCGGAGTGGTGCGCGCCCCCGCGGTACTGCTCGCGACCGGCGGACTCGGCCAGCTGTACGCGGCGACGACTAACCCGGACGTGGCCACCGCCGACGGGATCGCGCTCGCGCTGCGCGCGGGAGCGACCGTGGCCGACCTGGAGTTCGTGCAGTTCCACCCCACCGTGCTCTACACGCCCGATGCCGCACGCGGACGCAGGCCGCTGGTGACCGAGGCGGTGCGCGGCGAGGGCGCGGTGCTGCTGGACGCCCGCGGTGAGCGGGTCATGGCCGGTGAACATCCGCTCGCGGACCTGGCGCCGCGCGACGTGGTCTCCGCGGCGATCAACCGCAGGATGGCCGAGACCGGCGCGGAATGCGTGCTGCTGGACGCCACGAGGATCCCCGGGTTCGCCACCAGGTTCCCCACCGTCTTCGCGTCGTGCCGGGAAGCGGGCATCGATCCGCTGCGGGAGCCGATCCCGGTGACCAGCGCCGCGCACTACTCGTGCGGCGGCGTTGTGTCCGATGTGGACGGAAGAACCGGGGTGGCCGGGCTCTACGCCGCGGGCGAGGTGGCGCGAACCGGGTTGCACGGCGCGAACCGGCTGGCCTCGAACAGCCTGCTGGAAGGACTGGTCGTCGGTGCCCGCGCCGCGGACGCGGTGGCCCGCGACCTGCGCGGCGGCCTGACCGCGCGCAAGCCCGTGCTGCCGCCGGTTCCGGCGGCAGCCGTGGTGGACCGCGACCTGCTGCAGCGCACCATGACGCGCCACGCCGGAATCGGACGCACCGCCGACGGGCTCGCGACGGCCGCCGCGACGCTGGACCGCGCAGGCGTCGTCCGTCCACTTCGGACGCGGGCGGCGGTGGAGGACGCCTCGCTGGCACTCACGGCGCAGGCACTGCTCGCCGCCGCGGCCGCCCGCGACGAGTCACGCGGAAGTCACCGGCGACGCGATCACCCGGAGTGCGACGACGTACGCTGGCGACGCAGCGTCGCGCTGCGACTGGACGTGTCCGGCTGGCTGTTCCGCACCGACCGCGAACCCATGAGGAGCGTGGCATGACCCTGTCCGAGGTGACCGCCGCGCACCTGCGCTCGGCCGGTCTGGAACCCCAAGAGATCCGCGCGCTGGTGCGCGCCGCACTGGCCGAAGACCTCCGCTACGGCCTCGACGTCACCACTGAAGCGACCGTGCTGGTGGACGCCATCGCCGAGGCCGCCTTCCAATCCCGCCCGGCCGGAGTCGTCGCCGGGATCCCGGTCGCGCGCGCGGTGCTCGACGAGGTGCTCGGCCCGGACGGCTACAAGGTGCTGCACAGCCGCACCGACGGCGACATGATCATGCCGGGGGAGAGCGCGCTGAGCGTGCACGCCCCGGTTCGCGGGCTGCTCACCGCGGAACGCACCGCGCTGAACCTGCTCTGCCACCTCTCCGGCATCGCGACCGCGACGGCCGAATGGGTGCGGGCGGTGGAGGGCACCGGCTGCCGCATCCGGGACAGCCGCAAGACCCTGCCCGGACTGCGCGTGCTGCAGAAGTACGCGGTGCGCTGCGGCGGCGGCGTGAACCACCGCATGGGGCTGGGCGACGCGATGCTCATCAAGGACAACCACGTCGTGGCCGCGGGGTCCGCGGTGGCCGCGCTGCGCGCCTGTCGCGACCACGCGCCGGAACTGCCCATCGAGGTCGAAGTGACCACGGTCGAGGAACTGGACGAGGTGCTGGGGGAAGGCGCCGAACTGGTCCTGCTGGACAACTTCACGCCGCAGGACTGCGCCGACGCGGTACGGCGCACCGAGGAGATCTCGCCGGGGACCGAGCTGGAGGCCTCCGGCGGGCTCACCCTCGACGTCGCCCGCACCTACGCCGAGACCGGCGTGCACTACCTCGCCGTGGGCGCGCTCACCCACTCCTCCCCGGCGTTGGACATCGGCCTGGACATGTGACGTGCCGACCGGTCGCCCTCGAGGAGCGACCGGTCGGCACGGCTCAGAAGCGGCGGTTGGACAGCACCGGGATGTTCGCGCGCGCCTGCTCGACCGCGGTCGGGTCCAGATCCGTGACCAGCACGTCCGGGGCACCGGCGAGTTGCGCGTGCACGGTGCCGACCGGAGTGGCGACCGTGCTGTAGCCGATGCCGGTGGGGGCCTTGCCGCTCGGTTCGACGCCAGTGGTCCGCGGGTCGGCCTGCCCGCACGCCACGACCCACGACGTGCTGTCCAACGCGCGGGCGCGCACCAGCAGCTCCCACTGCTCGCGCTTGCCCTCGCCGGCGCCCCAGGAAGCGGCGGTGACGATCACCGAAGCACCCTGGTCGGCCAACGCCGTGTACAGACCGGGGAAGCGCACGTCGTAGCAGGTCGTGACTCCGACCCGGGTGCCGCCGACATCGACGACCAGCGGTGCGGTGCCGGGAGCGACGGTGCGGGACTCGGCGAAACCGAAGGCGTCGTAGAGGTGGATCTTGTCGTAGTGCGCGTCCAGGTCCTGTCCGGTGACCAGCAGCGTGTTCGTGACCCTGTCGTCGGCCGCCGGAGTGAACATGCCCGCGATCACCGCGATGCCCGCCTCATCGGCGAGTCGGCGGACCTCGGTGGCCCACGGGCCGTCGAGCGGTTCGGCGATCGGCGTGAGCGGGACGCCGAAGCAGGCCATGGCGGCCTCCGGGAAGATCGCGAGTTCCGCACCCGCGGCCGCGGCGCGGCGGATACCGTCGGCGACCAGATCCAGGTTCGCCTTCGGTTCGGGGGTCGACACGATCTGGCACAACGCGACGCGCATGGGGTCCGCCTCTCTTTGCCTCTACACTGTTGTATACCAGAGATATGCAAGGGTTCTGGATCGAACCTCGCCGCACTGCAAGGAGCCATCGTTGACCTCGGGCCGCCAGCTCGCCTACGACCATCTCAAGGACACCGTGCTGAGCGATCCCGCGATGCAAGGTCAGTTCGTCAACGAGCAGTCGCTCGCCGACGACATCGGCGTCTCCCGCACCCCGATCCGCGAGGCGCTGCTGCTGCTGGCGGCCGAGGAGCTGGTGCAGCTCGTCCCGAAGCGCGGCGCCTACATCGCGCCCGTCGCGGGGCGGCAGATCCGCGAACTGTTCGAGCTGCGCGGAATGATGGAGTGCTACTCGGCCCGTCGCACCCTCGAACTCGGCACCGTCCCGGTACCGGAGATGCGCGGTGAGCTCGACCGGCAGCGCGCGCTGCGCGCCGACGACGACGCGCGGTCGTTCATCGACCTCGACCACCGCTTCCACGCGGCCCTGGTGCGGGCCGTGGGCAACGACATGCTCACCAAGAGCTACGACGGATTGCGCGCTCGGCAGATCCGCGCGGGCATCGTCGCGCTGTTCTCCGTGGAGAACAGGCGCAATGTGGTCCTCAACGAGCACGACGCGATCCTCCACGCGCTGGCCGACGGTGACGCCGCGGCAGCCCAGTCGGCGATCACCGCCCACCTGGACGCTACGCAGCACGTGCTGCTCGCGGGCTGATCGCCAACCCGATGAGGGTGACCACGCAGGTGCCGAGCAGGTAGCAGGCGGGTGCGATCCAGCTGTCGAAGTAGGCGAACAGCGAGGTGAACAACAGCGGAGCCAACGCGCCGCCGATCACGCCGGCCAGCGTGTACGCCAGCGAACAGCCGGTGTAGCGAAGCCGGGTGCTGAACTGCTCGGCTACGAACGCCGCCTGCGGGCCGTACATCAGGGAGTGCCACAGCAGGCCCACGATCACCCCGACCACCAGCAGCGGCGCCGAACCGCCCCCGATGAGCGGGAAGAACACGAACGGCCACACCGCGCCGCCGATCGCGCCGATCGCGTACACCCGGCGTCGGCTCCACCGGTCCGACAGCCAGCCCGCGGCGGGAATCAACGCCAGCTGACAGGTAGAGCCGATCATGACTCCGGCGACGGCCCAGCTCTGCGGAAGCCCGAGTTCTTTCGTGACGTAGGTGAGCACGAAGACGGTGAACAGTGCGTAGAGCACATCCGGGCCGACGCGGGACAGGATCGCGGAGATCAGCGCGCGCGGTTCCTCGGTGAACACCTCGCGCAGCGGTGCGGAAGCCTGATCACCTTCTCGCTGCAGCTCGCGGAACACCGGGGTCTCCTCCAGTTTCACCCGGATCCACAATCCGAAGATCACCAGGACTGCGGAGAGCAGGAACGCGACCCGCCAGCCCCAGGACAGGAACTGCTCCGGAGTGAGGCTCGCGGCCAGCGCCGCGAGCACGCCATTGGCCAGCAGGTTGCCCGCGGGTGGGCCGATCTGGGCAGCCGATGCCCAGAAGCCGCGGTGCTGTTCGTCGCCGAACTCGCTGGAGAGCAGCACGGCTCCGCCCCATTCGCCGCCGATGCCGACCCCCTGCGCGAACCGCAGTGCCACCAGCAGCACGGCGCCCAGCGCGCCCACCTGGCCGTGCGTGGGCAACAGCCCGATGAGCACGGTGGCGATGCCGGTGAGCAGCAGGGTCGTGACCAGTACCTGTTTGCGTCCGAGCACGTCGCCGAGGCGGCCGAACACGAATCCGCCCAGCGGCCGGGACAGGTATCCGACGGCGTATGTGGAGAAGGCCAGCAGCGTGCCCGAGAGCGGGTCGTGGCTGGGGAAGAACAGGTCGCCGAAGACGAGAGCGGACGCCACCGAGTAGGCGGCGAAGTCGTACCACTCCAGCGAGGTTCCGGACAGGGCGGCGACGAACGCCTTGATCAGGTCTTTGCGGGGCGGACGGGTGGGCGTGTCGGCGAGCGCTCGACTCATCGGCGGTCCTTGTCGGGGAGTTCGTCACATCGGCCGGGTTCCCGGGCGAATTGGTGATACGAACTGTATACAAGAAGTATGCTGATCGGGAGGGTTTAATGTTTCCGCTTCGTTTCGATGTGGCAGGCGCGTCCGTCGAGGTGCCGGTGCGGACCTTGCTCAACGCCGGATACGCCGGTCGGAGTCAGGACGACGTGGCTGCGCACGTCGCCGAACTCGCCGAGCTCGGGGTGCCTGCACCCACTCGCACTCCGTGCCTGTACCCGGTTGCGCCGTACCTCGCGATGCAGACCGCGGACGTCCCCGTGCAACACGCGCGTACCTCAGGGGAAGCGGAATGGGCGCTGATCATCGCCGGCCAGGGCGAGGAGGACGTGCTGCTCACCGTCGCCTGCGATCACACTGACCGGGAGCTGGAAGTGCACGGCGTCGCCTGGAGCAAGCAGGCCGGACCGGACGTGCTCGGGTCCCGCGCGTGGCGGTTGATCGACGTCGCCGACCGGATCGACTCGCTGACCCTCACCGCTCAGGTCGGCGGCCGACGCATCCAGCACGGCACGCTCGGGGAGCTGCTCAGTCCCCAGTACTGGCTAGAGGAACTGCGGAACCTCGAACTCGCCGAGGTCGGGACGGTGCTGCTGTCCGGCACGATCCCGATGGACACCACCGTCGACCAGTTCGCGGACTCGTGGCGAGTGGATTTGACGGATCCGGCGAGTGGCGACGTTCTGACCTGTGACTACACCGTGCGTCAGCTGCCCGCGCCGATCGCTTAGCGCGGGCGTCCGGCACGCCACGCCCGGCCGATGCCGTCCGATCGTGGTCATTGCCGACGACCGCCCCTTTTCGCGGTGGGACCAGGTCGGAATGCGCATCCGTTCCGGATGCGTCCGGGCTGTCGGCCGCCCGTGGCTCCTTGCTCTGCGGCCCTTTCCGAGAGCATGCTCACCCCGGCAGGTGCACGGGTATGCCACGCGGTCTCCCCGGGTGGAGACGGGGTCGGCTCCTGGTGTTCGCCGCGCGTCTCCACGTAGGCGATCAACCGGGCACGTGGTCCGAATGTGATCCGGCCGATGTGGCATCGTGACTCCCTGCAAGTTCACGGCACCCGGCCGTGAACGGTGCCAGAAGCAGCACGCGAAGAGTGGGAGACAGACGTGAGCGACAGCGGCGAGGGCACCACTTTCATGCAGTGGCGCGAGCGGGCGCAGTCGGAGGTCCAGGAGGAGCGGCCGCAGCTGCGAGCCGTGCTGATCACGGCGGCGGTCGTGGTCCTGGTCGGCATCATCGTGGGAGTCGTCGTTCTCCTGCTGTCCTGATCCGTTCAGGAAGATCGAACGACGACACCACCCGGATGATCCGTCCCGAGGTTGGTCCGGGTGGCCCGAGTCGGCGTGGGCGACGTTCCCGGAACGCGCCCATCCGCCGCCAATGCGGTCGACGTCGCGCTGGCGCGTGCTCTTCCGCATGGTTCTGGCCCGTCGGGCACGGACTTCGGCCTGGTTCCACATCGGCCCGCCGCCGGATTCGGCTGGATACAGCACGATCAAGTGATGACGAATCTGTGTTCGACTGTGGACACTGGACGTCATGGAACCCTTGGTCGTGCCGCAGCCCGGTGTGGGCGGTCCGCCGCGTGTGCCGCAGCCGCGCGACGAAGCTCGTCGCGCCGCAGGCGGTCATGTCGACGGTTCGGCCGCGGACTCGCATTCCGCGGCCGTTCCCGGTTCCGAACTCGGACCGGTCATGGAGGACTTGTTCGACCGCTCTGAGCGCCCCGCCGCGTCCCGGTCTGACGCCGAGCTGATCGCGGGCATTCGCGACTCGGAAGCGGTCGCCCGGGCCGCGTTGTCGTGGCAGGCGGAGCTCATCGCGGAATCCGAGCGGCGAGGTCTGCACAGCGAGGCGGGCGCCCGATCGATGCCGGTGTGGGTGCGCGAATTGCTGAACATCGCCCGTGGTGACGCGAGGTCCCGCGTGGTCGTCGGCAGAGCAGTGGCGGAACGCGCCGCGCCCGGCGGCGAGCCGCTGCCGCCCGCGTTGCCCGCGACCGCCAAAGTGCTGCGGGAACGAGACACGAGCCTCGTGCACGCTCAGGTGATCGTCAACAGCATGGAGAAGCTGCCGCCGCTGGTAGGGCCGGTGCAGCGCGCCGAGGTGGAGGAACTTCTCGCCGAACAGGCGAAGGTCCTTTCCCCACGTGAGCTGGAGATCGCAGCCGAGCGGTTGCGCTACCTCCTCGACCAGGACGGTGCGTTGCGCGATGAGCGTCGGCAGGTCGAGCGTCGTGAACTGCACCTGACCACCGACCGGGACGGCATGACCCTGCTGAAGGGCCGGCTGGACCGTGAGACCGGAGCGAAGCTGCAGGCGGCGCTGGAGCCGCTCGCCGCTCCGCGACCCCAGAACTCCGGAGAACGGGATCGTCGAACCGCGGGCAAGCGGAACGCCGACGCGCTCGCCGACCTCGTGGAAATCGTGCTGGCCGGGGACGAACTTCCGCGCAGTGGCGGACAACGTCCGCACCTGACGATCACCATCGCGCACGATCAACTGCGCGAATCCTTGGGCGACGAGCGATTCGGCGGGACGATCGAGACCACCGGGCAACCGATCACAGCGGAAACGGCGCGTCGCATCGCCTGCGACGCGGAGCTGCTGCCGGTCCTGCTGGACGGTGAGAGCCGCCCGCTGGACGTGGGCCGTGCCCGGCGTTCAGCGCCGCCGCACCTGCGTGCCGCATTGCTCGCGCGGGACGGGAAGTGCGCCTTTCCTTCGTGCGACCACCCGCCTGGAACATCCGAGGCGCACCACATTCGGCACTGGGCGGACGGCGGACCCACCGCGCTCGACAACCTGGTCATGCTCTGCGCCCATCACCACTCGGTGACCCACGCCCAGAACTGGAAGATCACGCTTGATGCCGGGCGGCCGATGTTCACTCCGCCGTCGTGGATCGATGCCGACCGAACACCCAGGCCCGGTAACCGGGCGCATCACGAACCACCCGACCTGGCCGCACGATGACGGCGACCAGGCACACCGGTGCGCGCGGTCAAGATCGCCTGCTCGATGCCGTTCGGACATGGGTGAACACAAAGATCGAATGCTGCGGGGAGTCGTACCAGGACGGCGATCCGGACTCGTCGCCGAACGCCGCCGTTGCCGCGTGCTGAAGTCGCTCTAGCGCCCGGAACTCATTGCGGAGCCGGAGGTTTCATCCCGACGGCCGCCCAGCCGTTGCCGACTGCCGTGCGGACCTGCTCGCTGACGTCGAAGTCCGGGCGCCAATCCACCACGGACACCACGCCCGGCGGGATCAACGACCAGCCGGTGAGCAGCTCCCGCGCCTGCTCCGCGGGACGCAGGCTCAGCGGGGTCGGGGTCTGATCGTAGATGCGCAATCCCTCGACCACCTGCGTCGTGGACAGGCCGGCGCCGGAGGCGTGGCTCAACGCGAGAACACTGCCGGGCGCGCAGGCGCGGCGATACGCGTCGAGGACGCCCACCGGGGCCGCCTCGTCGGGCACGAAATGCAGCACCGACAACGCCAGCACCGCGAGCGGCTGATCGAAGTCCAGCAGCCGGGTAACCCCGGGGGCATCGAGCACGTCGGCTGGGCGGGACAGGTCGGCCTGGGTGACCGTCACCCGCGTTTCGCCGTGCAGCAACCGTCGGGCGTGCGCGACGGCGACCGGCTCATGATCGACGTAGGCGATCACGGTGTCGGGCCTGTCATCGTGCGCGACCTCATGCACGTTGCCGGCGGTGGGAATCCCCGAACCGAGGTCGAGGAATTGACGGATGCCGCGTTCCACGCAGTAGCGCACGACGCGGCGCAGGAACGCCCGGTTCTCGCGCACCCCGACTCGCGTCGCCGGAAGCAGGTTCAGCTGCTGCTCGGCGGCTTTCCGGTCTGCGGGGAAGTTCTGCGTTCCACCGAGGAAGTAGTCGTACATGCGCGCGGCGTTGGGGCGCTGCAGGTCGAGTTCACCGTGAATGTCGGCCAGCTCCTTGAACAACTCGTCATCGCTGGTGATCGCGAACCCCTCCTGCCTGAGCCGGTGATCGCGACCGTATCGCTCTCTCACCGCGCACAAGGGAAAAGCCCGGATCCCGAGCGGGCATCCGGGCTTTCCCTCAGCGCTGGGCGGCTCAGGCGCCGGCTTCGCGCAGCACGATGTCCACTGCGGCGTTGTTGCGAGCGGTCTCCCGCTCGATCACGTCACCCGGCGGGTAGAACCCGTCGATTCCGCCGCTGGACGGGTACATCTCCAGGGTGAAGGCGAGGATCTTGTGCTTGCCCCACATCCAGTCGAGGCTGTCGCCGTCGGTGGTGTACAGGTCGCTGGACTGCTGCGGCGTGTAACCGTTGGAGTTCGCCATCTCGGTGCCGACCTTTTCGAAACGGTCGTACTCCTGCTGGGTCATGCCTTCGGACACGTCGTCCTGGGTGTGTCCGAAGGGCCACAGCACGAGTTCCGAGAACGTGTGGAAATCGATCGCCGACTTGATCTGCTGGGCGCCCCCGATGACGCGGGAGTCGATGAAGTCGGCCAGTGCCTTGGTCTCGGGCGCGGAGAACGCCTCCGGGCCGCGGTAGGTCTCGTCCTGCGGGTCGTCGCTGGCGCCGCCGCAGCAGCCCCACAGGTAACCCCAGTTGCGGTTGAGGTCGGTGCCCGTGTCCTGCCGGTTCTTGCGCCAGCCTTGGTACTCACCGGACTCGACGTCGTAGGTCGAGCCGTCTACGTTGACCGACGGGACGATCCACACCTCGCGGTTGTCCACGCTCTCCTTCACCGCGGGGTCGGCGTACTCGTCGGTGAGCCGGTTCGCGATCTGTAGGCACATCTCGGTGGTCAGGTGCTCCCGCGCGTGCTGGTTGCAGTCGAACAGGACTTCAGGTTCGTCCTCGTCCTGCGCCACGTTGTCGCTGATCTTGAGCAACGGGATGTCCCGGCCCTCGAAGCTCTTCCCGAGGCTGGACTTCGCGGCAAGCTCCGGGTGGTCGGCCGTGATCTTGTCGAGCTCGGCGACCATCTCGTCGTAGTTGTGGTAAGCCTCGTCGCCCGGCGGGAAGTCCCGCGGCGCTGCCTGGGTCTGCAGGTCGAGCCCGTTCGAGCGCAGTTCCTCGGCCTGTGCGGGTGTGGCTTCCACTGTCGCCACACCGTCTTTCGCCCCGAGGACATTGGCGCCGGAGGCATTGATGTCGGTGCGGATGCGGCTGTCGGTGCCGGGCACCGTGTAAACACCGGCGGCCGCGGTTTCGGGAGCCGGCCGGGGTTGAGGTGCGGCGACACTCGCCTGAACCGGGAGTAGCAGGGCCAAGGACGCGGCGGCCGCCACCGCCGTTGCTCTGCGCCGTGCGCTGGACATCGAGGCCTCCGATCGATCACGGATGGTGATCACGAGAGACTCCCCGAGTAACGTTCCGTTGGCAACCCACTAACGTCGGAAGCGGCGGATCACCGTTTTACCGTTCATCAGCGGACGCGCGTCCGACAGCGTCGAACAGGACGATTACCCTGGTGACCGAGCTACTAGCCGCAATCCGTCCGTACTGAAAGGACGCCCATGCTCTCCCGTACCGACCTGCGCGGTCGTGTTCCGTCCACCGCCGAGCTGCGCGCCACGCTGCCGCGCGCCGAGACGGACGTGGAGCACGTGCTGCATCAGGTGCGGCCGGTGATCGAGGCCGTTCGCGAGCGCGGTGCGGACGCGGTTCTCGAGTACACCGAGAAGTTCGACGCGGTGCGGCCCGAGCGGGTTCGAGTGCCCGCCGTGGAGCTAGCGGGGGCCTTGGAACGGCTCGATCCGACGGTGCGGGCGGCGTTGCAGGAGTCGATCGACCGTGCGCGCCGCGTGCACGGGGAACAGCGGCGGACCGACGTCACCACGCAGGTCGTGCCCGGCGGCACGGTCACGGAACGCTGGGTGCCGGTCGCCCGCGTGGGGTTGTACGCGCCTGGTGGGCTCGCCGTGTACCCGTCGAGCGTGGTGATGAACGTGGTGCCCGCGCAGGCCGCCGGGGTGGAGTCCTTGGTGGTGTGCTCGCCGCCGCAGGCGGAGTTCGGTGGTCTGCCGCACCCGACGATCCTCGCGGCGGCCGCGCTGCTGGAGGTCGACGAGGTGTGGGCGGTGGGTGGCGCCCAAGCGGTGGCGCTGCTCGCCTACGGCGGCGAGGACACCGACGGTTCTCCGCTGCTGCCCGTGGACCTGGTGACCGGGCCGGGCAACGTCTACGTCACGGCCGCGAAGCGACACCTGCGCAGCGTCATCGGCATCGATGCGGAGGCGGGGCCGACGGAGATCGCGGTGCTCGCCGACGAGACGGCGGACCCGGTGCATGTGGCCGCTGACCTGATCAGCCAGGCCGAACACGACGCGCTGGCGGCGAGCGTGCTGGTGACGACGTCGCCGGAGCTGGCCGACGCGGTGGACGCCGAATTGTCCCGGCAGGTTCCGTTGACCAAGCACACCGAGCGGATCCGTACCGCGCTCACCGGTGAGCAGTCCGGCTGTGTGCTGGTCGGCACGGTTGCCGACGGCCTCACCGTCGTGGACGCCTACGCCGCGGAGCACTTGGAGATCCAGACCGCCGACGCCGATTCGGTTGCCGCGCGAGTGCGCAACGCGGGTGCGATCTTCGTCGGCCCGCACGCACCGGTCTCGCTCGGTGACTACTGCGCAGGCTCGAACCACGTGCTGCCCACGGGCGGCTGCGCGCGGCACTCCTCAGGTCTGAGCGTGCAGAGTTTCCTGCGCGGCATCCACGTCATCTCCTACGACGAGCAGGCGTTGCGGGACGTCGCGGGCAAGGTCGTCGCGCTGGCCGATGCCGAGGACCTTCCGGCGCACGGGCAGGCCGTCACGGCCCGCTTCCCGTCCGGACTCGACCGCTGATCCACACCGCGAAGAGAGAACCATGAATGACGTGCTCGGCGCCGAGGTGGCGCTGACAGATCTTCCGCTGCGCGAGGACCTGCGCGGCCGCAGCCCGTACGGCGCTCCGCAGCTGGACGTGCCGGTGCGGTTGAACACCAACGAGAACCCGTACCCGCCGCCACCGGAGCTGGTGGCCGAGGTGACCGAGTCGGCGCGGTCGGTCGCGGAGTCCCTGCACCGTTACCCGGACCGGGACGCGGTGGCGTTGCGGGAGGACCTGGCCGCCTACTTGAGCGGCGCGACCGGGGTCACCGTCTCGCACCGCAACGTGTGGGCCGCGAACGGTTCGAACGAGGTGCTGCAGCAGGTGCTGCAGGCATTCGGCGGGCCGGGGCGCAGCGCGCTGGGCTTCGAACCGTCGTACTCGATGCACCCGATCTTGTCGGCGGGAACCCGGACGGACTGGTCGCCCGCTCCGCGACGTGCGGACTTCAGCCTGGACGGTCCGCAGGCGGCGGCGATCGTCGCTGAGCGGCGCCCGGACGTGGTGTTCGTGACGAGTCCGAACAACCCGACGGGGCAAGCGGTCTCGCAGCAGGATCTGCGTGCGGTGCTCGACGTGGCCCCGGGGATCGTGGTGGTCGACGAGGCCTACATCGAGTTCTGCGACGAGCCGAGTGCGATCGGCCTGATCGACGAGTACCCGGCGAAGCTCATCGTCAGCCGCACCATGAGCAAGGCCTTCGCCTTCGCCGGTGGCAGGCTCGGTTATCTCGCGGCGGCGCCCGCGATGATCGACGCGCTGCTCCTGGTGCGCTTGCCGTACCACCTGTCGGCGCTGACGCAGGCCGCGGCGCGGGCCGCGCTGCGGCACGCGAAGGCGACGCTCGGTTCTGTGCAGGCGCTCGTGGACGAGCGGAACCGGGTCGTGGAGGCGTTGCGCGGCATGGGGTTCTCCCCGGTGCACAGCGACGCCAACTTCGTGCTGTTCGGGTTGTTCGAGGACGCGCACGCCGCGTGGCAGCGCTACCTGGACGCGGGGGTGCTGATCCGCGATGTCGGCATCGCCGGGCATCTGCGGGTCACCATCGGTACCCCTGAGGAGAACGACGCGTTCCTGGCAGCCGGTAAGGCGCTGGTGGACGCGGCTAGTGAGGAGAGCACGCGATGACAGCGACCGAGTCGGCGTTCGCGCCGGGCACCCGGACCGGGCGGGTGGAACGCAGCACGCAGGAATCCTCCGTGCTGGTCGACCTCGACCTCGACGGCACTGGAAAGGTCGACGTCGACACCACGGTTCCGTTCTACGACCACATGCTCACCGCGCTGGGCACGCATGCCGCGTTCGACCTGAACGTCAAGGCGTCCGGTGACATCGACGTCGATGCCCACCACACGGTGGAGGACACGGCGATCGTGCTGGGTCAGGCGCTGCGGAAGGCGCTGGGGGACAAGAAGGGCATCCGCCGTTTCGGCGACGCGTGGATCCCGATGGACGAGACCTTGGCGCACGCCGCGGTCGACGTCTCGGGGCGTTCCTACTGCGTGCTCACCGGGGAACCGGAGCAGTACAACTCGTTCACCATCGGCGGGAACTACCCGTTCGTCCTGAACCGGCACGTGTTCGAGTCGCTGGCGTTCCACTCGCAGATCAACTTGCACGTGCGTGTGATCCACGGCAGGGACCCGCACCACATCGCCGAGGCCCAGTTCAAGGCCATCGCACGGGCGTTGCGTGCCGCGGTGGAACCGGATCCGCGGTTCGCGGGCGTGGTGCCGTCGACCAAGGGCGCGCTGTAGATGGCGAACTTGGGGCCGATCGTGCTGTTGGCCGTGGCCGGTTTTCTCGTCGGCGGTGTCGCCGCGATGTGGAAGACGGCCAGGGTGATGGCGGTGGTGCTGGGCGTGCTCGCGGCGTTGGCCGCAGCGGGTGGAATCGCCTGGCTGCTGTGACGGGGATGTGAACAGCAGCCAGGCGATGTCCTGGGGTACCCGTCAGGCGTTCAACGGGTGGTCTTGGAAGAACTCCCAGATCAGCGGAGTCGCTTCGATCACGGTGGGTTCGTCGGAGTCCGGGTTGGACGATCGGCTCGGCCAGTCGTGGCCGAGGTCGTCGATCCGGTAGTGCACGAGCCCGCCCCGGTCTTCGCAGTCCGTCCAGTGTTGCCGCGTCACTTGCGGCTGCGGGTGCTCGGTGACCGGGTCGGTGTCGCAGCCGTCGTGCCCGGCCCATTCGTCGAGCCAGTCCGGGATCGCGGGCAGCCCTTTGTCCGGGTTGCCGTTGTACGGGATGGTGTCGTCGGCGGTGCCGTGGAAGGAGATCATCGGTACCGGTTCGGACGGGGCGCATTCGCCGCTTTGCGGGTAGTAGGCGCCGGCGACCGGCGCGAACGCGGCGATGCGATCGCCGAGGCGGCAGGCGAGCACTTCGGTGAAGCCGCCACCGTTGGACTTCCCGGCCGCGTAGATGCGTTCCGGTTCCACGCAGAAGTCGTTCTCCACCTGGTCGAGCAGGTCGTCGGTGAATTGGACGTCGTCGGCGTCGGCGGAGTACGGCGCGCCTTCCCACGCCGTGTCGCCGTCGGTTCCGACGAGGCCTTGCGGGTAGACGGCGATGGCGTCCAGTTCGGAGAACCGGGACAGCTGCTCTTGGTATTCGGCGGTGCGGCCGTGTCCGTGGAACGACAGCACGACGGGCGTCGACCGTTCGGGGTCGTAGTTCTCCGGTACGTGCACGAGGTATTCGCGTGTCCGGCCACCGGAGGTGATCTCTTGGCCCGCGGTGGTGCCGGGTTCGACGGCGGGGGAGGCGTCGCAGCCGTGGCGCGGCACCTCCCGGTCCGGTGCGGCGGCGTGCGCGGGCGCGCCGGTGGCGGCTACCGCGCCGAGGGTGACCAGCAGACTCAGCACTGCTCTGTGCATCTTCGACTCCTGTTGTCTCGGCGCGGCCCGGTCCGGGCGCGCCCGCTCACGCCGTGCTGTTCGATCGGTTCTACTGCTTGGCGGCCGCGGCGGTTTCCTTGTCGGCCGGTTCGACCGTCGAAGCGTCCTCCTCGTCGAGGAAGCTCTGCTCGTTGAACGGGTCTTCCTTGGCGAACACGCGCTGCATCTGCTCGCGGTCGATCTCCTTGGTCCAGGAGCCGATGATCACGGTGGCGATCGCGTTACCCGCGAAGTTGGTCACCGCGCGGGCTTCGGACATGAAGCGGTCGATGCCGACGATGAGGCCGACGCCGTCCACCAGTTCCGGGCGGTGCGATTGCAGGCCACCGGCCAGCGTCGCCAAGCCTGCGCCGCTCACGCCCGCCGCGCCCTTCGACGCGATGATCATGAAGACCAGCAGTGAGATCTGCTCGCCGACCGACAGCGGCTGCCCCATCGCCGAGGCGATGAACAGCGACGCCATGGTCAGGTAGATCGCGGTCCCGTCGAGGTTGAACGAGTATCCGGTCGGCACCGTGATGCCCACGACCGGCTTGCTCACGCCGAGGTGCTCCATCTTCGCGATCAGCCGCGGCAGTGCCGCTTCCGACGAGGAGGTGGACACGATCAGCAGGAATTCCCGGCCGAGGTAGCCGAGCAGCTTGAACACGTTGACCCGCGCGAAGGCCCACAGCAGCGGCCCGAGCACGAGGAACACGAACAGCAGGCAGGTGGTGTAGAAGCCGAACATGATGATGCCGAGGCCCTTGAGGGCGTCCACGCCGGTCGCGCCGACGACGGCCGCGATGGCGCCGAAAGCGCCGATCGGGGCCGCCCACATCACCATCGCCAGGATCTTGAACACGAGCCGTTGGATGTGCTCGATGCCGCGCAGGATCGGGGTGCCCTTGTCGCCGAGCGCTTGCAGGGCGAATCCGGCCAGCAGCGCCACCAGCAGCGTTTGCAGCACTTCGCCTTCGGTGAGGGCGGAGACCAGGGTGTTCGGGATGATCCCGATCAGGAACCCGCTGAGCCCTTCGGATTCGCCGGGGGCCTGGTCGGTTCCGCTGTTGCGCAGTTCCTCGGTCAGCTGCAGGCCTTCACCCGGGTGCAGGAGGTTGCCGACAAGCAGGCCCACGACGAGCGCCACCAGGGACATCACCATGAAGTAGCCGAGCGCGAGACCGCCGACCTTGCCGACCTGCGCGGCCTGCCGCACGCCGCCGACTCCGAGCACGATGGTGCAGAAGATGACCGGTGAGATCATCATCTTGATGAGGTTGATGAACCCGGTGCCCAGTGGTTTCAGTGCGGTGGCGAAGTCGGGGAAGGCGAATCCGACCGCGATGCCGGCCAGGACCGCCACGATGACGAAGATGTAGAGGAAGTGGGTGCGGTCCCGCTTCTTCGGCGGTGCACCGGCGGTCTCGGGTGCAGCGTCTTTGCTTGGCACGGTCAACTCCTACTGCGATGTACCGATCACGCGGGTCGGCGGTCACTCATTCGGTCGTGTTTTGGATCACGAGTACGTCGGGGAGACTATCGGATTAACAGGTGGTGACCGTCACGGTTGTGTTCATTGAGTTCATGCGGGAGCAACAGCGAGGACATGTCGAACTTCGGTCGAGTCGGGCGGGCCAGCCTCGCCGCGCAGCTGTTCGTCCTGCAAGTGGTGGTTGTGGCTGTCGTGGTGCTGGCGGGGGTGGTGCTGGGCTACCTCGAGGCGCAGCGGCGTACCGAGCACGCGGCGGCCGAGGAGGTCGCCGGGGTGGCGAACACGCTTGCGGTATCACCCGAAGTGCGCGAGTCGCTGACTCGGCGTGAACCGTCGCGGACGTTGCAGCCGTTGGCGGAGCAGGTTCGTTCGGCCACCGGCGTCGCGTTCATCACGATCATGGACCCGTCGGGGATCCGCTACACCCATCCGAATCCGGCGCTGATCGGCAGGCGGTTCCTCGGCAACATCGGGCAGGCGCAGCAGGGACAGCTGCTCACCGAGACTTACGCGGGAACGCTCGGCCCGTCGGTGCGCGTGGTTGCGCCTGTCGTCGACGAGTCGGGCCGGGTGCGAGCGTTGGTGTCGGTGGGCATCACGGTTCGGGTGTTGACCGCCGAGCTGAACGGGCAGGTCCTCGTGCTGGCCGGGGTCGGTGCGGTCGCGTTGCTGTTCGGCGGACTGGCCAGCTACTTGGTGGCGGTGCGGTTGCGGAGGCACACGCACGGGCTGGCTCCGGCGGAGCTGAGCCGCATGTACGAGTACCACGACGCGATCCTGCACGCGGTCCGCGAGGGGTTGCTGCTGGTGGCGCCGTCGGGTGCGGTGACGCTGTGCAACGATGGCGCGGCCGAGCTGATGGCGTTGGATCCGGCTGACGTGGAAGGGGCGCGTCCAGCGGACCTGGGCTTTCCGGCGTCGCTGGTGGACACGCTCGCTTCGCGGAGTCCGGTGCGCGATGAGGTGCACGTGACCGATGATCGGGTGCTGTTGGTCAACGTGTCCGTCGTGCGCAGCGGTGGCCGGGACTTGGGCAGCGTTGTGACGTTGCGGGACCACACCGAGTTGCAGGCGTTGACGGGCGAGCTGGATTCGATGCGCGGGTTCTCGGAGTCGTTGCGTTCGCAGGCGCACGAGTCGGCGAACCGGTTGCACGCGGTGGTGTCGCTGATCGAGCTCGGTCGCGTTGAGGAGGCCGTCGCGTTCGCCACCTCGGAGTTGGAGCTGGCGCAGCAACTGACCGATCGGGTCGTGGGCGCCGTGGGTGAGCCGGTGCTGGCGGCGGTGCTGCTGGGCAAGAGCGCTGAAGCGCGGGAGCGGGGTGTTGAGGTCGTGCTGTCCGAGGACAGTGAGGTCGATGATCGTGCGGTGGAACGGGTCCGGTCGCGGGATCTGGTGACGATCGTGGGCAATTTGATCGACAACGCGGTGGAGGCGACGCACGAGGTGCCTTCGCCACGTGTTGTGGTGAGCGTGCGTTCCGAAGTGGACGAACTGTCCATCGTGGTGTCCGACAACGGTCCTGGGGTGCCCGTGGAGGCGGCCGGGTCGGTGTTCGACCGAGGGTGGTCCACGAAGCGGCCGGGGCGCGGTCTCGGGTTGGCGCTGGTGGGGCGCAGCGTGCGCCGTTACGGCGGCACGGTGCACGTCACCGGTGGTCAGGGCGCCGTGTTCACGGTGCGGATTCCGCTTCCCGAGGTGCGCTCGTGATCTCGGTGCTGGTCGTGGAGGACGATCCCGTGGCCGGTGAGGCGCATGAGATGTACGTGAACCGGGTGGACGGTTTCGAGGTCGCCGGGCGTGCTCGAACGGGGCAGGAGGCGCTGCGGTTCCTGGAGCACACCCAGGTGGATCTGGTGTTGCTGGATCTGCGGTTGCCGGACATGGACGGTCTGGGCGTGGCGCGGGCATTGCGCAACGCGGGCAGCAACGCCGATGTGATCGCGGTGACCTCCGCGCGGGATCTGCGGGTGGTGCGCGCGTCGGTCGCCAGCGGCGTGGTGCAGTACTTGCTCAAGCCGTTCACGTTCGCCGCGATGCGGGAGAAGCTGGAGCATTACGCCCGGTTCCGGCAGAGCCTCGGCCATGATCGGGAGGCCAGCGGGCAGAGCGAGATCGACCGCGCGTTCTCCACGTTGCGCGGGGTGGATCGCGCGTCGTTGCCGAAGGGAATGGGGGAGGAGACGTTGGCCGCCGTGGTGTCGGCGTTGCGGGCGCACCGGGAGGGTGCGGCCGCGGGTGCGGTGGGGGAGTTGGCCGGGGTGTCGCGGGTGACGGCCCGCCGTTACCTGGAGTACCTGGTCGACAACGGCATGGCGCTCAGGGAGCCGCACTACGGCGGGGTGGGGCGCCCGGAGATGTTCTACCGCTGGGCAGAGCGGAACGGCTAGAGCTCGGCCGCCGACGATATGAGCTTTCGGTCGTTGTCCTGTCGGCGAGGAAGCCGCCGAGGTTCCGCTACCTGACTCGCTGCGCAGGTCACTCGGGAAGGACTGTTCAGCCGCGGTCCGCGGCGGGTTTGAGCAGTGGGGAACCCGGTCCGTAGTCGGCCATCTGGTCGTCGGCGTTGTTCAGCGAGCAGGTGCGCAGCGACAGGCAGCCGCAGCCGATGCAGCCGCTGAGCCGGTCCCGGAGCCGTTGCAGCCCGTCGATGCGAGCGTCCAGCTCGTCGCGCCAGGACCGGGACAGCCTGGTCCAGTCGGCTTTGGTGGGCGCGTGGTCGGTGGGCAGCGTGGCGAGCGCGTCTGAGACCTGTTCCAGGCTGAGCCCGACGCGTTGCGCGGCGCGGATGAACGCGAGCCTGCGCAGCACGGCGCGTTCGTAGCGGCGTTGGTTGCCGCTGGTCCGGGTGGAGGCGATGAGGCCGCGTTGCTCGTAGAACCGCAGGGCGGTCTGAGCTACTCCGCTGCGGTGGGCGACTTCGCCGATCGTGAGCAGCTGCGGAAGTTTCGACATGCCGCCCACGATAACCATTGGAGTTAACTTTAAGTCTAAGGTTCGACGCGGCGGGACCCGGACGGGCCGAGACCCGCCGCGCCGGGGGTCAGCAGTTGGGGGACGTGGGTTCTCCGGCGAAGCGGTCGGCGAGGAACTGCTTGGCGTCGCCGTTGCCCGCGAAGATTCCGCTGAGGTGATCGCTGGGGTAGGTCTTCCAGGTCACGTCCATGCCTTTGGCGCAGTAGGTTTCGCGCAGCGCCTCGGCCTGCGGCGTGTTCACGATCTCGTCGGTGGTGGCGTGGTACTGGAACACCGGTGCGTTGATGCGGCCTTGGCCGAGCTTGTTCTCGGCGAGGCGCTGTTGCCATTCCGGAGTGGCCAGCGGGTCGGTGTGGGTGTAGTCGCTGATCTTCTTGAACGGGTACTTGGTCAGCAGTTCCACGACGCAGTCGTTCTCGCGGGCGTCGGCGAGGTCGGTGCGCCCGGTCTCGTTGAGGTACGAGTCGAGGTTCAGGTCGGGGTAGCTGAAGTCCAGGCCGAGCGCGGCGAACGCGAGGAAGCCGAAGCCGACGTAGCCGTCGAGTCCGTTCGCGACTTCGTTGAGGTCGGCGGGAACGCCGCCGCCCGCCACGCCGACGAGGTCGAGTTCGGGCGCGTAGTCCGGTTGCATCTCCCCGGCCCACATGACCGCGCCGCCGCCTTGCGAGTAGCCCTGGAGGGCGACTTTGGCGTCGGGCGACAAGCCGGCCTGCGGGAGGCGCTGCGCCGCTCGGACCGCGTCGAGCAGTGCGGGTCCTTCGGAGCGGCCGACGATGTAGGTGGGTTTGTTGGCCTCGCCGGGTGCGTACCCCTCGTAGTCGGTGAGGGCGACGGCGTATCCGGCGGAGAGCGCGTCGTTGACGGCGGGCTGGTCGTAGAGCGTGCCGCGTTCCATGGCTTTGGACGGGGCGCACTTGAACGCGGGGCCTTGGGTGCCCGGCCCGAATCCGACGACGTGCGCCTTGGCGGCGTCGACGCCTTTGGGGACCAGGATCGTGCCGATCACCGTGTTGCGCTGCCCTTGGGCGTTGGTGGACAGGTACATCACCTGCCAGGCGTCGGCGTTGGCGGCATTGCTGCCGGGGAACGCGGGCCGCCACCGGATGATGTCGCCGGGCTGCCCTTGCGGTGGTGTGGGCGGGGGCAGGTAGAACGAGTCGTCGAACGGGCCGGGCGGAACGTCGGCGTTGAGCGGTCCGGGGGCGGCGGGCGACGACGTGCCCGGCGCGGTGACATCAACGGGGTTGCCGGGTTCCGCTGTTCCGGGGGTGGTCGCCTCCACCGGTTGCGCGGCCAGGACGGCCAGGACGGCCGCGGCCAGCGCGGCGCCGGTGGCCGTCCGCATCCGGTCGGTGCGGCGGTTCGAAGTCAACGTGCGTACCTCCAGCTCATTCGAGTGATCTCCATTGATGCTCCTCGAAGTGTTCGGGGTGGAGCGTCTTTCTGAATCGACGTGCCGCCCGGTTTTCGTCCGTTATCCGGATTCGGGGAAATCCGGATAATCTTGCGGAAAGATCTTCGAGTGCGCCGTTCGGCAGTGTGAATGTGAAATACTTGCCACGATTTTGCAATACTCTGTTGGGAGTAATCATCTTGGCGGCCCGGACTGGTATGGACTTGTGTATAGGCTGGTCAGGTAGCTGAGTTCGTCTCCCTGTGGGGATGCCTTGTGTCTCATCCGATGTCAACGGTTATTGTCACGTTGGTGATAACAAACTTCCGGTAATTGGTCACCTGGGTTCGTTCGAGATGGCTCCGCGAGTGGGTTGAATGGTCGTTCCTTGACACTGTGGAACTCGCATGACAATTTCTGTCCACTTGCTCGCCGGTGAAGTCGGGCGGTGGTGTCCGTTTTCCCGCCGGCGTCGAATCCCGGACACCTTGTGAAGGGAGTTCTCATGCTGACGAGGGCCGATGATCCGTTCACCGACCACGCGGCCCGGCTGCTGACGGATCCGCTGGTGACGGCGGCGCAGGAGTCGGGCGACGAGATCGCCCTCACCTTCGTCGATTTCGACACCAGCAGGGACGGTGTGGCGTGGTCGCTGTCCTGGTCTGAACTGCACCAGCGGGTCCGGGCGGTGGCGGCGTGGTTGCAGGCCCGCTGCGAACCCGGCGACCGGGTGGCGATCATGGCCCCGCAGGGCCTGGAGTACGTGGTCGGTTTCCTCGGTGCGGTGCACGCCGGCCTGATCGCGGTCCCGCTGTTCACCCCCGACCTTCCCGGGCACACCGACCGCTTGGAACGCGTCCTGGAGAGTTGCTCACCGAGCTGCGCGCTGACCTCGAAGAGCTCGTTCGACCAGGTGCGAGAGATGATCCGCGGGGGTTCGGCGCGCAATTGCGCGGCGGTGGAGACGTTGCCCGCCGCGCTGGCCGACGACTACCGGATTCCGGAGGCCGGTCCGGACGACCTGGCGTACCTCCAGTACACCTCGGGTTCGACGCGGATCCCCGCCGGTGTCGAGCTGACGCACGCGAACGTGCTGGCCAACGCCCGACAGGCGTTGGAGGCGTACGGCGGGACGGAGCCGGGCGCGGTATCGGTGAGCTGGCTGCCGCTGTTCCACGACATGGGGCTGGTGCTGTCGGTGGCGGCTCCGCTGGTCGGCAACATCCCGTCGGTGCTGATGGATCCGGTGGCTTTCCTGCAGCGTCCGGGGCGTTGGCTGCGGTTGCTCTCGGATCACCCGGGCGCGATCAGTGCTGCGCCGAACTTCGCCTACGACTTCTGCGCGGCGCGGGTCGAGGAGTCGGAGAAGGACTGGCTGCGGCTCGACGACGTGATCTCGTTGATCAACGGCAGTGAGCCGGTGCGGCCTGCCACGTTGCACCGTTTCAACGAGGCGTTCGCCGAGTGCGGTTTGCGTCCGGAGACGCACCGCTGTTCGTACGGCCTGGCGGAGGCGACGGTGTTCGTCTCGGTGACCGAGTCCGGCGCGGAACCCAAGGTCGCCGGTTTCGGCCGGGAACAGCTGGCGCTGGGCCGGGCGGAACCGCCGCGGGATCCGGTGGAGGTGGTCAACGAACTGGTGTCCTGCGGTCGTCCGGTGGGGCAGCGGCTCGTGGTGGTGGATCCGGCTTCGCGGTCGCTGCTGCCGGACGGCGTGGTGGGCGAGGTCTGGGTGCGGGGTCCGAACACGGGCCAGGGCTATTGGGGCCGCGACGATCAGGACACTTTCCACGCCGAGCTCGCCGACGTGACGGCGGACCTTCCCGCGGCCGGCTGGCTGCGCACCGGTGACCTCGGCGCGATCCACGACGGCGAGCTGTTCATCACCGGCCGGATGAAGGACGTGATCATCATCGACGGCCGCAACCACTACCCGCAGGACGTGGAGCTGACCGTGGAACAGGCGCATCCCGCGGTGCGCAAGCACCACAGTGCCGCGTTCGCGATCACCGGTGAGGACGGTGAGCGGCTGGTGATCGTCGCCGAGTTCTCCCGCCGGGTCGAGGAGGCCGATCGCGATCAGCGGGAGATCACGCGCGCGGTGTGCGCGGCGGTGTCGGCGGAGCACGGCGTGGTGGTGTCGGACCTGATGCTGGTGGAGCCGGACGTGGTGCCGCGCACGTCCAGCGGCAAGGTCGCGCGCAGGCTGTGCCGGGAGCGCTACTTGGAGGCCGCCCATGCCTGAACGCGCCGAGATCCGCGATCGGCTGACGAGCTGGATCGCCGAGTTGCTGGGGATCGGAGCGGTCGAGGTCGTCACCGATCGTCCGTTCCAGGAGTTCGGGTTGTCCTCGCGGCAGGCGGTGGAGTTGGCGGGCCGGGTGCAGGACCTGGTCGGTCGCCGGTTGCCGCCGACGTTGCTGTGGGAGCACCCGACTATCGATCGGCTCGCGGAGGCGTTGGCGGGGGGCGCGGCTGAGGACGTGCCGGACGAGGTCCCGCGGCCGCGGGAACCGGAGCCGGACGCGCCGATCGCGGTGGTCGGCGTCGGCTGCCGCTTTCCCGGGGCTCGGGGGCCGCAGGGCTATTGGGACTTGCTGTCGGCCGGTTCGGACGGCATCGGCGTGGTGCCGGAGGGCCGGTGGGAGCGTTTCGCCGGGGCGGATCCGGCGTTGGCGAAGTTGCCGCGAGCGGGCGGTTTCCTCGACGGAGTGGACGAGTTCGACGCCGAGTTCTTCGAGGTCTCCCCGACGGAGGCGGCGGTGATGGATCCGCAGCAGCGCCTGCTGCTGGAGGTCGCGTGGGAGGCGTTGGAGCACGCCGGAGTGGTCCCGTCGGCGTTGCGCGGCAGCGCGACGGGCGTGTTCGTCGGGGTGTCGTCAACGGAGTACGGCGCGTTGACGACGCGCGATCTGCGCGCGGTGGACGCCTGGACGGGCACGGGCGCGGCGATGTCCATCGTGGCGAACCGGTTGTCGTACTTCCTGGATCTGCGCGGTCCTAGTCTCGCGGTGGACACCGCTTGCTCGTCCTCGCTGGTCGCGGTGCACCAGGCGTGCGCGAGCCTGCGTTCGGGGGAGAGCCGGGTCGCGCTGGCCGGTGGGGTGAATCTGCTGCTGTCCCCGGCGATCACGGCGAACTTCCACCGGGCGGGCGCGTTGGCGGGCGACGGCCGGTGCAAGGCGTTCGACGGAGCGGCCGACGGCATCGTGCGCGGTGAGGGTTGCGGCGTTGTGGTGCTCAAGCGGCTCGCGGACGCGAATCGGGACGGTGACCGGATCCTGTCGGTGGTGCGGGGTTCGGCGGTGAACTCCGATGGGCGTTCCAACGGTCTGATGGCGCCGAATCCGGCGGCGCAGGCCGATTTGCTGCGCCGGGCGTACGCTCACGCCGACCTCGATCCATCCATTGTGGACTATGTCGAGGCGCACGGGACGGGCACGTTGCTCGGCGACCCGATCGAGGCCGAAGGGCTGCGCGCGGTGTTCGCCGAGGGGCGGACCGAGCGGCGTCCGCTGCTGCTCGGTTCGGCGAAGACGAACCTCGGGCACTTGGAGGCGGCGGCGGGAATCGCCGGGTTGATCAAGGTGGTGCTGGCGATGCACCACGGCCGCCTGCCCGCGAGCCTGCACTACTCGAACCCGAACCCGCACATCCCGTTCGAGGAGGCGAAACTCGAGGTGGTCGCGGCGGCGCGGAACTGGCCGAAGTACTCGGGCACGGCCCGCGCCGGAGTGTCGGGTTTCGGGTTCGGCGGCACCAACGCGCACGTGGTGCTGGAGGGGTGGCGGCGGATGCCGTCGCGGCGCCGCGAACCGGACGGCGCGGGGGTGCATTCCCTCGTTGTGTCCGGGGCCACGGAGCACCGGTTGCGCCGGTCGGCGGCGGATCTGGCGGAGTGGCTGGACACTCCGGTGGGGCGGGCTGCCGCGCTCAACGACGTCGGCCACACCTTGGCCTGGCGACGTGCCCGGCACGCGGAGCGCGGTGTGGTCGTGGCCCGCGGCCGGGAGGAACTGCTGGCGGGCCTTCGCGGCCTCGCGGCCGGGACCGGGGGAGTGCGCGGTCGCGCCACGGCCCGGTCGAAGGGCGTCGTGTGGGTCTTCTCGGGTTACGGGTCGCAGTGGAGCGGCATGGCCCGCGAGCTGCTGGCGGACGAACCGGTGTTCGCCGCCGAGGTCGATCGCCTCGACTCGGATTACCGGGCGCGTTGCGGGTTCTCGTTGCGCGCGGCGCTGCTCGACGACCAGGACTTCCAGGACGTGCGGCGCACGCAGCTGGTGCTGTTCGGCTTGCAGGTCGCCTACGCCGCGATGTGGCGCGCGCACGGGGTGGAGCCGGCGGCGGTGATCGGGCATTCGCTCGGTGAGGTCGCGGCCGCTGTTGTGTCCAGCGCGCTGGAGGTGTCCGACGGGTTGCGCGTGATGGTCGCCCGGTCCGAGTTGCTGTCCGAGGTGGACTCGTCCGGTGCCGGGGCGATGGCGGCGGTGGAGGCTTCCGAGGCGGAGGCGGTAGAGCTGTCGCGGCTGTTCCCCGGTGTGACGGTCGCCGTGCGGGCGGCGCCGCGCCGCTGCACGGTCGCGGGTCCCGCCGACGAGGTGACCCGGCTGGTGTCGCACGTCGAAGGGCACGGCCGGATGGCCCGCAAGCTCGGCGTCACCGGCGCGGGTCACACTTCGGCGGTGGACGGCGTGCTGCCCCGGCTGCGGGAGGAGCTCGCCGGACTCGCCCCGCGCGATCCGTCCACATTGGTGTTCAGCACGGTGGATCCCGGCGTGCGGCCCGCGTTCGACGCCGAGTACTGGGTGCGGAACCTGCGCAGTCCGGTGCGCTTCGAGCAGGCGGTGCGCGCCGCCGCGGACGCCGGGTTCGACGCGGTGGTGGAGGTGGCGCCGCATCCGGTGGCGTCGTCGGCGATCGAGGAGACGCTGACCGCGGCGGGAGCGGTGGACCCGGTGGTGGTGTTCACCGGCCGCCGTGGCACCGACGACACCGTGACCTTCCACGCCGCGCTGGCGGAACTGCACGCCACGGGGCGGGTTCCGTGGGAGGCGTATCGACGGGGTCGGCTGGTGGATCTGCCGCTGCCGTCCTGGCAGCACGAATCTCATTGGGTGGCGCCGAGTTCGGCTCCGGCGTTGCCGGGGCATCCGCTGCTGGGGGTGCGGGTGGACCTCCCCGACGGTGGCTGCGCGTGGCGCGGGGACGTCGGTGTGGAGTCGTTGCCGTGGCTGGGTGACCACCGGGTGCAGGACACGCCGGTGCTGCCCGCCACCGGGTACCTGGAGATGGCGTTCGCGGCGGCGGCCGAGGTGCTGGACGTGGAACCGGTCGAGCTGCTGGTGGAGTCGCTGGAGCTGCACCGGGTGCTGCCGTTGGCGGAGTCCGTGCCGGTGACGACCACGTTCCGGCCGGACGGCGCCTGGTCGGCGCGCGTGGAGGTGCACACCCGATCGATCGCCGGGAACTGGACCTGTCACGCCGCCGCCGTGCTGAGCCGCTCCGGGCAGGATCGGCCCACCGTCGGGTCCGATGTGGATGGTGATCCGGTCGAGTTGTACGCGTTCCTGCGCGCGGCCGGTCAGCATTACGGGCCGGCGTTCCAGGGCGTGCGTTCCGCGCGGGCGGCCGGGGGAATCGCGGTCACCGAGGTCGAGCTTCCCGCCGAGGCCACGGACGCGGAGCGCTTCGCCGCACACCCGGCGTTGGTGGACGCCTGCCTGCAAAGTCTCATCGCCGCCGGTATCGGCCCCGGCGGCGAGGCCGCGGCGGGCGGCGGAGGCATCGGCGTTCCTGTTGAGCTGCGCGGCGTCCGGGTGCTGCGCCCGGTGCCCGATCAGGTGCGCTGCCACGCGCGACTGCTCTCGGGCGGCGCGGAGCCTACCGGGTCGGTGCTGGTCACCGATGTGGACGGTGATCCGGTGCTTGAGATCGCCGAGGTCCGCGTCCGCGGCCTGCAGGCCCCTCCTCGCCCGCTGGAGGAGGCGTTCCTGGAATTGCGCTGGGAGTCGGCGCAGCTGCCGCCGAACTCGGGCGTCGAACCGGGCAGCTGGCTGGTGCTGGGCGACGGCGAGCAGGTGACCGCGGCTTTGCGCGACGCCGGGCAGCGAGTGGTGCACGGCAATGCCCGCAGGCCCGGTACCGGGCTCGATATGCTCGCCGGGGACGCCGATCGGCCGCCGCGCGGAGTGGTGCTGGCCGTCGATGGGGACGGCCGCACGTTCGATCGCGGCAAGCGGCAGGTGCTCGCGGTGGCCGAGGCGGTGCGCGAACTGTCCGCGCGCGACCTCGGAGCCCGGCTGTGGCTGTCCATATCGGACTCCTCAAGTGCCGGGTTGCGGGCGCTGATCCGGGTGCTGGCGTTGGAACACCCGGAGTTGCGGGCGTCGCTGGTGGACTCCGACGGTGCGGTGCCCGCTTCGCTGGCGGCGGAGCTGCTCGCCGACAGCGCCGAGGACGAGGTCCGCTGGCGTGGCACCGAGCGGACGGTGGCTCGCCTGTACCGGGCCGAACCGGGACGGCCGCGACCCGGCCACGTCGTGCGCCCCGGCGCCTACGTGATCACCGGTGGTCTCGGTGGCCTGGGCCGCACCGTCGCGCGGTGGCTAGCCGAACGCGGTGCGCGCCGGATCGTGCTCAGCGGCCGAAATGCGCCCTCTGCGGAGGCCGCTGCCGACATCGCGCGCATGGAGGAGTCCGGCGTCGACGTCCGCGTGATCGGCGGCGACGTGTCGACGAAGGGAGTCGCCGAACGGCTGGTCGCCGTCGCCGGCGAGGGCGGGATGCCGGTGCACGGCGCGGTGCACGCCGCCGGGGTGCTCCGCGACGGCCCGGTCGCGGAACTGGACGAGGACGCCTTGGCCGAGGTGTGGCGGCCGAAGGCGCGCGGCGCGTGGCGGTTGCACGAGGCCACCGCGCACCTGGAACTGGACTGGTGGGTGGTGTTCTCGTCGGCGGCCGCGCTGCTCGGTTCACCCGGCCAGGCCGCCTACGCCACCGCGAACGGCTGGGTCGACGAATTGGTGCGGATGCGCCGCGAGCAGGGGCTGGCGGCGGAGACGATCCAGTGGGGACCGTGGAGCGAAGTGGGCGGCGCGACCACCTCACCGCTGGCGGCTGTGCTGGACCCGATCGGCCCGGCCGAGGGGATGGAGGCGTGGGAGGCGGTGCTCAGGTCGGGCCGGGCGGCGACCGCGGTGGTGCGGTTCGACGCGGACCGGGCGGTGGAGCACTTCCCGGCGTTGCGGTCCCGCCCGGTGTTCGGGCTGCTGCTGACGGCCGCCGCGCAGCGGGCGGAGAGCAGGTTCGACGTGGCAGCGTTGCCGGGTGACCCGGCCGCCGCGGTCCGGGTCATCTCTGCGCACTTGGTCAGCGAGATCGCCGGAATCCTGGGCGGTGCGGCGGAGAACCTCGATCCGTTGACGCCGCTGACGATGCTCGGGCTGGACTCGTTGATGGCGACTCGGGCGCGCAACGCGGTGGAACGCGACTTCGGTGTGGTGCTGCCCGCGACGTTGTTGCTGCGCGGCGCGAACCTGGACGAGCTGGCCCGGCATTTGGCGGCCGAGCTGGGACTCGGTGTCGCACCGGAGACCGCGGGTCCCACCACGATCGGCCCGCGGGACGCGACGGAGCGCTGGCTCGCGCACTTGTGGGCGCAGGTCCTGGATGCCGTCGAGTTCGGCGTGACCGACGAGTTCGCGGCCCTGGGCGGCACCGCGGAGCAGGCTGAGCAGGTCGCGGAGCGGATTCGGGAACGCCTGGGCTCCCGCGACGAGGTCGCGGAGCTGTTCGCCGTGCCGACGGTGGCGGCGATGGCGGATCTGCTGCGGCACCGCTTCGAAGGAGCCGACGGCCCGGTGCGGGCGTTGCGCGAGTCCGGTTCGCGACGGCCGCTGTTCCTGTTCCATCCGGCGGGCGGCCCCACCAGCGTGTACCAGCCGCTGGTGGCTGGGCTGGGCGCGGATCAGCCGTGCTTCGGGCTGGAGCGGCTGGACGATTTGGACACCGTGGAGCTCAAGGCGGACCGCTACGTGGAGTTGATCCGCGAGCGGCAGCCGGAAGGGCCGTACCGGCTCGGCGGTTGGTCGTTCGGCGGATGCCTCGCCTACGAGACGGCGGGCAGGCTCACCGAGCTGGGCGAGCAGGTCGAGTTCGTCGCCCTGATCGACACCATCCTGCCGCTGCCCGATCCGCACGTTACGCAGCGCGAACTGGTGCTGCGCCGGTACGAGCGGTTCGCCGAGCACATCGAGCGCACCTACGGCGTGGCGCTGGACCTGCCGTGGCAGGAGTTGGCGGAACTCGACGAGGACGAGCAGATGCGGCGGGTGATGACCGCACTGTCCTCATCGGACATCGGTATCGGCGCGGGCGTGCTGCACCACCAGTACACGTCCTATGTGGACGCTCGGATCGCGGAGCGGTACCGGCCCGAGCCGTTCGACGGCCGGGTGCTGCTCTACCGCGCGCAGGAGGCGGAGGCCACCACGACGACCTTGGATCCGCGTTACCTGCGCACCGACGGGGCGCTGGGCTGGGACGAGATCGTCCCCGGGCTCGAAGTGGTCCGAGTGCCCGGAAACCACCTCTCCATGATCGACCCGCCGAACGTGGACGTCATCACCACGCACCTCGCGCGGGTCTTGGACCTGGAAGCACCGCGGTTGACCAGGGAGGGCGCATGACCGGCACGGCGGAACGCATCGAAGACCTGCGGCGGCGGCACGGCGAGGCGGTGCACGAGGCCGACCGGCGGGCGCGGATCAAGCAGCACGCCAAGGGAAAGCTCACCGCCCGTGAACGCATCGAGCTGCTGCTCGACGAGGATTCCTTCGTGGAGCTCGACGAGTTCGCCGTGCATCGGGGAACGTCGTACACGCCGGGGGAGCCGCGACCGTTCGGCGACGGCGTGATCACCGGTCACGGCACCGTGGACGGGCGCCCGGTGTGCGTGTTCGCGCAGGACTTCACCGTCTTCGGCGGCAGCATGGGCGAGGTCTGCGGCGAGAAGGTGCTCAAGGTGATGGACCTGGCGATGCGCATCGGCTGCCCCATCGTCGGCATCAACGACTCCGGCGGTGCCCGCATCCAGGAGGGCGTGGTGTCGCTGGCGTACTACGCGGAGCTGGGCAGGCGCAATTCCCTCGCTTCGGGCGTCATCCCGCAACTGTCGTTGATCATGGGGCCGTGCGCGGGCGGCGCGGTGTACTCGCCGGCCATCACCGATTTCACGGTGATGGTGCGCGGTACTTCGCACATGTTCGTCACCGGGCCGGAGGTGGTGCGGTCGGTGACGGGCCAGCGCACCGGTGCCGAGGAGCTCGGCGGCGCGCAGATCAACAGCGAGCTCTCCGGCAACGCCCATCACTTGGCCGAGGACGAGGCGGACGCGATCGATTGGGCGCGCACGCTGCTGGGTTTCCTGCCGTCGAACAACTCGGATCCGCTGCCGGACTACGACCCGGCCGGTGATCTGGGCCGGTCCGCGGAGCTCGACGCGCTGGTGCCGGACGAGCCGCACCAGGCCTACGACATGCGTCGAGTGCTGGAGCTCGTCCTCGACGAGGGCGATTTCCTGGAGGTGCAGCCGTTGTTCGGCCGCAGCATGCTGTGCGCGTTCGGCCGGATCGACGGGCGCAGCGTCGGCGTGGTGGCGAACCAGCCGTTGCACAACGCGGGGACGATCGACATCGACGCGTCGGAGAAGGCGGCGCGGTTCGTGCGGTTCTGCGACGCGTTCAACCTGCCGCTGCTCACGTTCGCCGACGTGCCGGGCTATCTGCCGGGCCTGGAGCAGGAGCGCCACGGCATCATCCGGCGCGGCGCGAAGCTGATCTACGCGTATTCCGAGGCGACGGTGCCGAAGGTGACGGTCGTGGTGCGCAAGGCCTACGGCGGCGGCTACGCCGTGATGGGTTCGAAGCACCTGGGCGCCGACGTGAACCTGGCCTGGCCGACGGCGGAGATCGCGGTGATGGGCGCGTCCGGAGCGGTGAGCCTGTTGCACCGCCGGGAGCTGGCGGAGGCCGCGGCGAACGGAACCGAGGAAGCGGTGCGCGCGAAGCTGATCGAGGAGTACCGCTCGACGCTGGCCACGCCGTACATCGCGGCTGAGCGCGGCTACGTCGACGCCGTGATCCGCCCGGCGGAGACGCGCACTCACCTGAGTCGCGCGCTGCGCATGCTGGCGACGAAACGCCAGGAAGTACCGCTGAAGAAGCACAGCACCATGCCGTTGTGAAGCGAGCAGGGCATCGGCGGCGCCGCCTCGGCAGAGTCCGGGGCGGCGCCGCTTGCGAGGTCGACCGTGAGGGAAGGGCACCAGGAAAATGCACAGTGGACGGTGGTTCCGGCGGCCGGTGACGTGGTCGGTGGTGGTGAGCGCCGCGTTGCTGGCAGGCTCGGTCGCGGCACCGTTGCCGGCGGCGTCCGATCCGGTCACCGCTGCGACGACGGCGGAGCACGACGGGGCGCGGGTGCTGCAGGAGAACTGGCTCGACGCCCGCACCGTCGACCTGGTGATCTACTCGCCCGCGCTGCGTACCAGCGCACCGGTGCGGCTGCTGCTTCCTGAAGGCTGGACGCGGGGCGCGGACCGGGCGTGGCCGGTGCTGTACCTGCTGCACGGCTGCTGCGAGGACGCGGATTACCGGGCGTGGACGAAGTTCACCGATGTCCGCGAGTTCCTCGCCGACGAGGACGTGCTGACCGTCATGCCCAGCGGCGGTCCCGCTGGTTTCTACACCCGGTGGACGAATTTCGGTGCGGACGCACCGGATTGGGAGGCGTTCCACCTGCGGGAGCTGCGCGGCATCCTGGAGCGCGACTACGGGGCCGGGCAGCGCCGCGCGGTGGCGGGGCTGTCGATCGGCGGCTACGGAGCTTCCGCCTACGCCTTCCGGCACCCCGGCATGTTCCGCGCGGCGGCCTCCTTCAGCGGCCTGCTCAACACCTTGCAGCCCGCCGTGCCCGGAGTGATCAAGGGAATTCTGCTGCGGGAAGGGGAGGATCCGTTCGCGATGTGGGGCGATGAGCTGCTGGATCACCGGACCTGGTCGGAGCGCAACCCGTTCGACCACGCGGAGGCGTTGCGCGGCACCGCGCTCTACGTCTCCTGCGGCAACGGCCTGCCCGGTCCGCTGGACGATCCCGGTTCGCTGCCCGATCCGCTGGAGCCCGCCGCGTTGTCCACGTCGCAGGTGATGATCGCGCGGCTCAAGAACCTGGGTATTCCCGTCACCGAGGACTTCTACGGACCCGGCCTGCACGACTGGCCTTATTGGGAGCGGGAGCTCCACCGCGCCTGGCCGATGTTCGCGGAGCGCTTGGGTTTGGGCGTGGACCGTTCCGGGGCGAGTGCGAACGCCGTGGCCACCGCACCGACCAGCACCAGCCCCGCGGCCATCCGCATGCCCGCCGAATAACCGCTGGTGTAGGCGGCGTCAGCGGTGGCGCCGCCGGCCAGCGCGGCGCCGCTCCACGCGGAGAGCACCACGCCGACCACCGCCACCCCGAGCACTCCGGACGCCTCCCGCGCGGCGCTGACCATGGCCGAGGCGACGCCCGCGGTACCGGGCGGGGCCGCCGAGAGCACCGCCGAGGTCAACGGCGTGATCAGCGCGGATCCGAGGCCGATGGACAGCAGTCCCGGCATCAACCCCCACACCGAGCTCTGCGCGTCCGCCTGCGCCAGCAGCCACAATCCGAGCGCCACCAGCGCCATCCCGGTCGTCACGATCGAGCGCGCGCCGAACCGGGAGCTCAGCGGCGGCACCAGCGGCACGCACAGCACGAGCAGTCCCGCCAGCGGTACGAACACCAGCCCGGCGGCGCTGGGGGACAACTCCAGCACGTCCTGCAGGAACAGGGAGGTGTAGAGCAGCGTGCCGTTGACCCCGACGCCCCACAGCACTTGCGCGATGGTGCCGCCGCCGAAAATCCTGTTGCGCACCAACGACAATCGCAGCATCGGTTCCGCCACCCGGCGTTCCACGATGATCAGCACCGGCACGCCGGCGAGCGTCACCAGCGCCGCGCCGATGATCAACGGTGCGCCGAATCCGATGCTCTGCCCTTCCACCAGCGCGAAACTGCCCGCCGCCAGCACCACTGTGGACAGTGCGAGTCCGGCGGGGTCCAGCCGCCGCAGCGGAATCCGCCCGGTTCGCGGCCGGGTGTCGGGCAGCCCCCACCACACCAGCGCCATCGTCGCCAGCCCGGTGGGCAGGTGCAGGAAGAAGATCCAGCTCCAGTGCAGGTGTTCGGTGAGCACGCCGCCGACCACCGGCCCGAGCGCGAGCGCCACCGCCAGCGAGGCCGTCCAGATCCCCGCGGCCAGGTCCCGGTGTTCCCGGTCGATGTCGGCGGCGAGCACCGCCAGCGAGGCGGGCATCACCAGCGCCGCGGAGGCGCCCTGCGCGAACCGGACCCAGATCAGCACCTCGGCGGACTCCGCGAACCCCGCGGTGACCGAGGTGACGATCAGCGCCGCGAGCCCGATCAGCAGGATCCGCCTGCGCCCGGCCAGGTCCGCGAGCCTGCCACCGACGATGAGCAGGCTCGCGAACGCGAGCACGTAACTGCTGACGATCCATTCGAGCTGCGGGACGGTCGCGCCGAGTTCGGTCTGCACGGTGGGCAGCGCGACGTTGACGACGTTGTTGTCCAGTGCGGTGACGAACCCGGCCACGGCGAGGGCCAGCAGCACCGGCCCCTGCCGCACCGGGGTGTCCGCGCTCATGTCGTCCCGCCCTGGCCGTCGTCCGGAGCCGCCGGTGCCTCCATGGGCGCGGTCGACCGCCGGTCCGGCCCGGCGGCGTGTTCTTCGGTGAGGGCGCCGTAGGGGAGCAGCCGCCCGGCGGCCCGCAGGGCCATCTCCAGTTCGAACCTGGCCTGCGGGTCGTTGAGGTCCGCGCCGAAGAGGTCTTCGAGCTGGTGCAGGCGGTAGCGCACCGTCTGGGGGTGCACTCGTAGTCGTTGCGCCACTTCCGGCGCACCGCCACGGGTCTGCAGCCACGCCAGCAGCGTCTCGGCCAGCCGGACCTGCTGTTTCGGTTTGAGCTGTTCCAGCGGAGCCAGCCGGGTGTGGATGATCTGCCGGGTCAGGTTCTCGTCGCTGAGCAGCAGCAGGCTGGACAGGTGGTCCTTGCAGTGCAGCACGGGTTCGTTGGGCACGACGCCGGCGTTGGAGAGTTCGAGCACCCGTCGCGCCCAGCGCAGCGCGTGCGGTGCCTGCGAGATCTCCACCGGTGGGCTGAGGACCATCCGCCAGCCGGTGAGCTGCTTCTCCCACGGGATGTCGCCGCTGCACGGCACCAGCAGGTGCGGCTGGGTGCATTCGAGGTCGATGAGCGCTTCCCGCCGGGACAGCGGGTTGCTGTGCGGTTCGTGCTCGTCGGCGCGTTGCAGCGCGGCGACGATGACGGTGTCCGGCCACTTCCAGCGGGCGGCCGCAGCGGCTTCCTCCAGGATTCGGTACGGCGGCTGGGGATCGGTGAGCAGCAGTTCCAGCAGCCGGCGCCGTCTGCGCGCCTGGGTTCCGGCGGCGCGGGCCTGCGCTTCGGCGAAGCCTTCGACCGATAGCGCGGAGAGTTCGTCGATGTGGGCGTAGATGGCTTCGCCGAGCAGCAGCATGGTGCGCGGTGCGACGCGGGCTCGTTCGCCGATGCGGGCGGTGCGCCGCCAGGCGAGGCGGGCGCCGAGGCGGTAGGCGGCCTGCAGGCTGTCGAGGCTGCGCCCTTCGTGCATTTCGGCTTTGCCGAGCGCGCGGTGCACTTCGGCGCAGCGTTCCGGTGGTGCGGTGGGGTCGGCGATCTGGTCGACGAATTGGCTGAGCGCCTCTTCGACGCCGCGGCGGATGGCGTGCACGTATTTGTCGTCCATCGGCCGGGCGTATTCGGGGATGCGCCGCTGGATCTCGCTGAGGATCTGCGTGGCCAGGCTGTTCATCGCGGGACGCAGGATCGGAGCCAATTCGCTGGGCAGGGCCGCCCACAGATCCGGGGCCTGGGGATGGATCGCCTTCGTCAGCATGATCCTCTTTCCTGCTGGAGGCGACGTCGGACCCGGTAAGTGGAGCCGGTGGCCACGTCGCCACAAAGTACCTACTAGCGAGTAGGTACTTTAGTGAGGGGAGCGCACTTGTCCCAGCCGTCAATCTGAGTGAATACGAAAGTCGGGTCAGTTACTCCCAGTTAATGTGAAAGAAATTCGCTTAAGTATTTCCCGGATTCGCGCTTTCGCGCAATCCCGCTTCGTCCTCCTGGCCGAGTTCGTTGCCCTGCCGTGCGCCCACGTCCCGACCGGCGCACCGGAGCCGAGGAGCTCGTGCCGGGCTCGAACGTCGACCGTGTCTCGCCCGGGGTGGACGTGGTCGAATGCGAGAGCCTCGCCCCGGCGGCCACCGCGGCCGCCCGGTGCACCGAACATGCTCGGCGGCAGGCCAGGCCCGATTCGAGCAGGAGCAGCGATCACGGACGCCGAGGTAGCGGACCTCCTGCGCCGCTCGGCGCCGAAGGTGCTCGTCGCGCTCGTACGACACCGGGGCAGTACGGGTTCGTCGACGGGAGCACCACCGACGGCATCAACGGCGGCGTCGGCGGAGGTGAGGGCTACGAGGGGAAGGTGCTGTTCTACGTCGGCGTCCCTCACGTCGCGGCGGCGTTGGAGAAGGCCGCGAGCCTCGGTGGGAAGCGGCGAATGGGTCCGGTGAAGGCCCCTGCGGGGGACTTCGTGGTCGCGCAGTTCATCGACCCGGACGGGAACCTGATCGGAATCGCCGGGAGCGAGTGACCGTCGCCCGGTGCTCCTGCCCGGCATGCCGACGCCCGGCAGGAGCACGGTGCCGGGATCGCACGTGCGGTCGTCGCGTCCGGACGCGTGGGATGGTGCCCTCGGCGGAGGCGTGCGCGCGGTGTTCGTAGCGGATTTCCCCGGCGACGCGCCCCGATCTCCCGCCGGTGCCGGGGCGCCGCGACCGCGAGGAGTCGAGGGCGAAGTACATGCTGCTGATCTACAGCAATCCGGAGAGCTGGGAGCACCCGATGTTCCTGCGCGACCCGGATTTCCGCGCGCTACCGGAGGAAGAACGCGTCGAGCTGACCCGGCAGGCCGAGGCGATGCACAAGGAGATCGTCGAATCGGGCGAGTTCGTCGGCGGTGAGGCGCTGGCCGCCCCGCTGATCTCCGGGACGGTCCGGGTCCGCGACGGCGCGCTCGCCGCCACCGACGGCCCGTTCATCGAGACCAAGGAGCAGCTCGCCGGCTACCTCGTCGTCGACTGCGACAGCCCGGAGCGCGCGACCGAGATCGCGGCCCGGATTCCGGACGCGCGGTTCGCCGCGGTCGAGGTGCGCCTGATGATGGAGGCGTCCGGGCAGGACGTCTGATCGCGATGCGGGGGCCTGCTCGCGCGTGCCGCGACGGTTCCTCCCGGCGTGGCCGTGCCGCCTCCGCTCGGTCCGGACGCTCGTTCAGCCGTTCCCCCGGGCCTCGCTGTCGCGCAGTGCCGCCTCGTCCTCGTCGCCGAACTCGTCCTCCAGCCGTTCCGGTGCGTGGTCCACGTCGATGCGTTCCACCGGTGTGCCGCGCGCCGACTCGATCGCCTTGATCCGCCGCGCGGCCCGGTCCGCGGCGTACTCGAACA
Organism: Saccharopolyspora gloriosae; assembly: GCF_022828475.1. Taxonomy (GTDB): domain Bacteria; phylum Actinomycetota; class Actinomycetes; order Mycobacteriales; family Pseudonocardiaceae; genus Saccharopolyspora_C; species Saccharopolyspora_C gloriosae_A. Next base: position 1,634,140 of record NZ_CP059557.1, read on the forward strand.
ACCCCTCGATCCGCATGTCGAACGGATCGTCTTCCCAGTTGTTCAACGAGTGCTCGATCTGAGCGATCGCGTGCGGCAGCAGGGCCTCCATCCGCTCGGTCACGATCTCCCAGTTCGCGTCGTCGGCGGCGACGTGCCTGCGGCAGGTGAACGTGCCCCACGCCATGTGCCGCCGCTCGTCCTCGCTGATCCGCCTGATCAGCTCCTGCATGCCGGGCAGGATTCCGTTGCGCTTGCACGTGGTGTTCCACAGGAAGTAGCCGGTCAGCGCGAGCACGCCTTCGACGAGGTGGTTGTAGGTGACCGAGGCGCGGACCTGGTTCGCCGGGCTCGGATCGTGATCGAGCGCGTGCAACGCCTCCGGCAGCGCCTCGTAGAAGATCGCCCGGTAGCCGGGGTTGCCGGCCACGTGCGGATGCAGGTCGTCGCGCACTCCGACGGCGTCGAGCCAGCGCCGGAAACCTTGGGTGTGCTTGGCTTCTTCGAACATGAACTGGCTCAGGTAGAGCTCGTCGGCGGGCCTGCCCTCGGCGGCCATCGCGGCTTGGAACGGCCGGATGTCCTCTGTCACCGCCTCTTCGCCGCCGATGAACTGGGCGCAGAGCATGGTCGCGGCGAACCGCTGCTCGTCGGTGAGCCCGCGCCAGTCCACGGCGTCCTGGGAGAAGTCGATCGCCCCGGGGTCCCAGAACTTGCGATTTCCCTTCTGCCACAACCGGAACGGGAGGGCCTCGGGATTGATCCTGGCCTGGTCGGGCCGGGAAGGTCTCCGGTCGTGTCGGGCGGTGGTCATGGCAGCTCCTTTCCGTCGCGCGACGCCAGCTCCAGCGTCGCCGGGGACGTCGCCTGCCCGCGCAGTTCCAGCGGGGCGCCGTCGGTGTTGTGGTCGAGGAAGAACAGCGGGTCCTCGGTGTCGATGACCAGCGAGATCCGGTGGCCCGCGGGCACGTCGTAGGCGGTGGGCGGCAGCGGGGTGTCGACCTGCAGCGGAGCTCCGGGCGTCGCGCCCTCCCAGGAGTAGGGGGCGTAGGAGATGAGTCGTCCGGTGCCGGTGTCGTCCACGTCGTAGAGGTAGGCGACGAGCATGCCCTCCGGCGCGGGTGGCACCGCGGTGAGCCGCAGGTGCGGACTTCCGCGCAGCACTTCGGTTTCGGTGAGCGGGGGACTGGTCCACCGGGCCGCGGCCGTCGTGTCGAGCGCGGGCAGGAACGCCGTCGGCGGGTTCCCGGTGAGCGCTTCGAGCGTGTAGGTCACCAGTGGCACACCGCCGTTCGCGATCGTGTCTCGTCCACTGTGGAGCGTGTTGGTCCAGTCGGTGGGGGCGTCGGTGGTGAGTTCTTGCTCGCCGGAGAGGAAGAAGCGGTCCGTTCGCGTCGCGATGTGCCGCCAGTCCGGGTAGTTCTCCCGTGGGCGGTCGGTGGCGCCGCGAGGTTGCAGCACGACGGGGGCGCCGTCGGGCTCTGCTCCGCGCAGGTGCGTGTCGAACCAGCGGTAGGTGTCGTTCCAGGCGTCGTTCGGCAGCCCGAGCAGCCCGCTGGTCTCGGCCGCCGCGTGCTCGCCCGGCACCAGTTCCAGCTTGCTCGGCACTTCCAGCCGTTGCTGGAAATCCGCCAGCTGACCGGGCGGGAACACCGTTTCGCTCCACGTGTTGAGCATCAGGACGGCGGGCCGGTTCCGATTGATCAGGTCCACATAGGACGAAGGTGAGCGCTGCCGGGACCATTCGGTCACCGCCTCGCGGTCGGCGTCGGTGATGTACTTGTCCAGCATCTCCCGGCTCTCGTCGGACAGGTTCCCGTTCTGCTCACCGGAGATCCGCAGCACCATCGCGACCGCGGCATGCCGGGTGCGGTTGCTGAACAGCGACTCCACCAGGTCGGCCCAGCCGCTCATCGAGGCGACGGCCCGGATCCGCGGGTCGAACGCCGAGGCCAGCACGCTGATCCCGGCTCCGTAGGAGATGCCGCCGACGCCGATCCGCGCGGGATCGGATTCGGTGTTCGCCAGCGTCCAGTCGATCACGTTGGAGACGTCGCTGATGTCGTCCGGCCCGGCCACTTCCACTTCGCCGCCGGATTCGCCGAATCCCCGCGCGCCGTAGGACACCGTCACGTAGCCGCGGGAGGCGAGTTCCTCGCAGGGCATGATGTTCTGCGTGCTGCCGCCGCCCCACGCGGCGACGAGCACCGCCACCGGGTGCGGGCCGGGATCAGTGGGTTCGCACACCGCGGCGCGCAGCTCGGTGCCGTCGGCGGCGGTGATGCCGACCAGCCGGGTGGCGGTCGAGCCGGTGGCCGTCGCGGCGGGTGCGGTGGCGGCGAGCACGGCCGCCGCGGTGAGCAGCGCGGCGACCGGCGTGGTTCGGCGAGGCATGTGCGGGACCCTTTCGTCGCCGGGCGAATGCTCGGCCGTGGGCGGCCGGGGCTCCCTAAGCTACTTTCAGTAGATCAACGGGCAATACTCCATTCGGATCTCGCTGCCATTGATGCTTTGTGGGGTCGGTCCGAAGTGGATATTTTGTCATCCGGGTGACAACCGGCGCGAATATTCGGCTGATGCCAAGGGGAATCGCCGATCCGGGTACTCGGTGCAGGAAACTCTTGACTTCTAGTTGACTCGAAGTTTCAAGGTGGTCGCCATGACGACTTCCACCTCCCGGCGGACCGGGTCGCGTTACTCGGATCTGCCCGCGCTGCTGAGCCGGATGTCCGGCGACGAGAAGCACTCGCCCGCCGCGGTCTCGACGCTGGACGTGCTGTGGGTGCTCTACGACCGGATCCTCCGGGTGGCCCCCGAGCGCCCGGACGACCCCGACCGCGACCGATTCCTGCTGTCCAAGGGGCATGGCCCGATGGCCTACTACGCGTGCTCGCCGCGAAGGGGTTCCTCGACCCGGCCGAACTCGACGAGTGGAGCGCTTTCGATTCCCGGCTCGGCCAGCACCCGGACCGGGTGTTGGCGCCGGGCGTGGAGATCGGCAGCGGTTCCCTCGGCCACGGCCTGCCGCTCGCGCTGGGCACGGCGCTCGGCCTGCGCGCGCAGGGCCGCACCGCGTCGCGGGTCGTGGTGCTCGTCGGCGACGCCGAACTCGGCGAGGGCAGCAACCACGAGGCCATCGCCGTCGCGGGCCGCCGCGGCGTCGGCTCGCTCACGACGGTCGTCGTGGACAACGTCTCGGATTCCTACGGCTGGCCGGGCGGCATCGATGAGCGCTTCGCCCGCGAGGGCTGGGCCGCCCACACCGTCGACGGCCGGGACCACGAGGCGCTGCACCACGCCCTGACCGACACCCGCCTGGACCAGCCGCTCGCGGTGATCGCCCGCGTGGAACCGAAGGAGTTCGCATGACCCTCATCGGACGGACCGAACCGGACCATCTCGCCCGGCAGGGCCTCGCGGAGGACGGAGCCGAGGTGCGGCCGATGCGCGAGGAGTTCACCGACATCGTCGGTGCCGCCCTCGAACACGATCCTCGGCTGGCCGTGGTGCTCGCGGAGATCTCCGCGGACCGCTTCACCGAAGCCGCTGCTCGCCATCCCGACCGGGTGATCAACGTGGGCATCCGCGAGCAGGCGCTGGTCGGGGTGGCGGGCGGTCTCGCGCTCACGGGGTTGCGGCCGGTCGTGCACTCGATCGCGCCGTTCCTGATCGAACGGCCCTTCGAGCAGATCAAGCTCGACCTCAACCACCAGCGGGCGGGCGCGGTCCTGGTCAGCACCGGCGCGTCCTACGACTACCCGGCGGCGGGCCGCACCCACATGGCTCCCGGGGACGTCGCCCTGCTCGACACGTTGCCGGATTGGACGGTGCACGTGCCCGGCCATCCGCGGGAGTTCGCGGAGCTGCTGCGCACCGCGCTGCCCGGCGACGACCTCGTCTACCTGCGGATGACCGAACGCACCAACGCGCGCTCGTTGCCCACCGGGCGCGGATTCCGGACGGTGCGGGAGGGGCGCGCGGGTGTGGTGCTGGCGGTGGGGCCGCTGTTGGACCCGGTGCTGGCCGCCACCGCCGACTTGGACGTGACGGTGCTGTACGCCTCCACGGTGCGGCCGTTCGACGCCGCCGCGTTGCGTGCCGCGGCGCTGGCGGCCACTCCTGACGTGGTGCTGGTGGAGCCGTACCTGCGGGACACTTCGACGGCGGCGGCGAACGGCGCGCTGGCCGATCTGCCGCACCGCGTGCTCGGACTGGGGGTGCGCCGGGACGCGGAACTCCGCGCCTACGGTTCCGCCGATGAGCACGAGGCCGCGCACGGCTTGGCACCCGCCGAGCTCGCCGAGTCGATCCGCGGGTTCCTCGCCGTCGGCGGCCGGTAGCCTGACCGTGTGGCACGCGTCGTCGTACTGGACTATGGCTCCGGAAATCTCCGCTCCGCCGAACGCGCCCTGGAACATGCGGGCGCGGACGTGCGGGTGACCTCTGACGCGGACGCCGCCGTTGCGGCCGACGGGCTCGTCGTGCCCGGCGTCGGCGCGTTCGCGGCCTGCATGGAGGGGCTGCTCGCCGCAGGCGGCGACAAGATCATCGACCGCAGGTTGGCGGGCGGCCGGCCGGTGCTCGGCATCTGCGTCGGCATGCAGGTCCTGTTCGACCGCGGCGTGGAACACGGTGTGCAGGCCGACGGTTGCGGGCAGTGGCCGGGCGACGTGGAACGGTTGCAGGCCGACGTGCTGCCGCACATGGGCTGGAACGAGGTCTCGGCGCCCGCCGATTCGGTCCTGTTCGACGGCATCGAGTCCGGCACCAGGTTCTACTTCGTGCACTCGTTCGCCGCGCGACGCTGGGAGCTGCCCGCCTCGGACACGATCGCCCCGGCGCGCGTGACGTGGGCCGAGCACGGCGAGCCGTTCATCGCGGCGGTGGAGAACGGCCCGTTGTCGGCGACCCAGTTCCACCCCGAGAAGTCCGGCGAGGCAGGCGGCAAGCTGCTGCGCAACTGGTTGGGGACGCTCTGAGATGCGCCGACACGGCCTGATGCACCCGAAAGGCGCGGCCCGCGTGGTCGCGCTGATCCTGGCGATCGGCGTGATCGCGGGCTTCAGCTCCACCTACCTGGTCCAGGCGGGCATGCCCGGTTGGCTGATCCTGGTGCTCACGCTCCTGGTCCTGCTGATCCCGATCATCGCCGCCACTCGATCTTCCCGCCGGGACCGCTGAACCCGGCGAGCGGGCCAGGCTCCGCGAGCCGTCGCGGCGCCGAACGGGAAGGTTCGAAACCCGCTGCATGCCGCATCGGGAAGGTTTCGCGCCCCGTCGCGCGCCGAGCAGGGGGAGACTCCGAAACCCGCTCTCACCCCGCCGGATAGACTCGCGGCCGTGACTTTCACGCTTCTTCCCGCTGTTGACGTGGCCGATGGTCAGGCCGTGCGCCTGGTCCAGGGTGCGGCCGGTACCGAGACCTCCTACGGGGACCCGTTGGAGGCCGCGTTGGCCTGGCAGCGCGCCGGCGCCGAGTGGATCCACCTGGTGGATCTCGACGCCGCGTTCGGCCGCGGCTCGAACCGGGAGCTGCTCGCCGATGTGGTGCGGCGGCTCGATGTGCGGGTGGAGCTCTCCGGTGGCATCCGTGATGACGATTCGTTGAAGGCGGCGCTGGGCACGGGGTGCGACCGCGTGAACCTGGGCACCGCGGCCTTGGAGGATCCGGAGTGGGCGGATCGGGTCGTGGCCGAGCACGGCGAGCAGGTCGCCGTGGGGCTGGATGTGCGCATCACCGAGCAGGGCCACCGGTTGGCGGCGCGTGGCTGGACTCGCGATGGCGGTGATCTGTGGGAGGTCCTGGCTCGGCTGGACGCCGCCGGTTGCCGCCGCTACGTCGTCACCGATGTGAGCAAGGACGGCACGTTGCAGGGGCCGAACGTGGAGCTGCTGCGCGAGGTGTGCGCCCGCACCGACGCCCCCATCGTCGCCTCCGGTGGAGTGTCCAGTGTGGACGATCTGCGGGCGTTGGCGGAACTCGCGCCGCTGGGCGTGGAGGGCTCCATCGTCGGCAAGGCCTTGTACGCCGGGAACTTCACCTTGGAAGAGGCCCTCGCGGCCGTGTCCTGATCGGACGGTGCCCGGCGGTGGTCGTCTCCGCCGCCGGGCGCACCGGCTCACCCTGTTCCGCCGCGGGCGCCGCGCACGGCTTACGCTGGAGGCATGGGCGTCGCGGTACGAGTGATCCCCTGCCTGGACGTGGACGCCGGGCGGGTCGTCAAGGGTGTCAACTTCACGAACCTGGTCGACGCGGGTGATCCCGTCGAACTGGCCAAGACTTACGACGCCGAGAGCGCTGACGAGCTCACCTTCCTGGACGTGACGGCGTCCTCCTCGGACCGCGAGACCACGTTCGACGTGGTGCGCCGGACCGCGGAGCAGGTGTTCATCCCGTTGACCGTCGGTGGCGGTGTGCGCAGTCCCGACGACATCAACCGCTTGTTGCGCGCGGGTGCGGACAAGGTCAGCTTGAACACCGCCGCGATCGCCCGCCCGGAACTGTTTCGGGAGTCCTCCCACCGATTCGGCGCGCAGTGCGTGGTGCTGTCCGCCGACGCCCGCCGGGTGCCGGAAGGGGAACGGCCCACGGCGTCCGGGTTCGAGGTGACCACGCACGGTGGCAGGCGCGGCACGGGCATCTGCGCGGTGGAGTGGGCCGAGCGGGCGCAGGAGCTCGGCGTGGGAGAGATCCTGCTCAACTCGATGGACGCCGACGGCACCAAGGCCGGTTTCGACCTGGAGCTGATCCGAGCGGTGCGCGCCCGCGTCAACGTACCACTGATCGCCAGCGGCGGCGCGGGAGCCGTGGAGCACTTCGCGCCCGCGGTGCACGCCGGTGCGGACGCGGTGCTGGCGGCAAGCGTGTTCCACTTCGGGCAGCTGCGGATCAGCGAGGTGAAGGCGGCGATGCGCGCGGAAGGGATCACCGTCCGATGAGCGAACTGGACCCGAAGATCGCGGGCAGGCTCAAGCGCAACGCGGACGGTCTGGTCGCGGCCATCGCGCAGCAGCGCGGCACCGGTGAGGTGCTGATGATGGCGTGGATGGACGACGAGGCGCTGCACCGCACGCTCACCACGCGCCGCGGCACTTACTTCTCCCGCAGCAGGCGGCAGTACTGGGTGAAGGGCGAAACCTCGGGCCACGTCCAGCACGTGCACGAGGTGCGCTTGGACTGCGACGGCGACACCGTCCTGCTGGTCGTCGACCAAGAAGGCGCAGCCTGCCACACCGGCGACCGCACCTGCTTCGACGCCGGCCTCCTGCTCCCCGCGGACAACTGAGCCGACCCTGCTCCGCACCGCCCGGTTCGGGTCCTCCTCACCGGCGTAGCCCCCGAAGGGCGGGCGAAGCCCCGCTTGCCTTTCCGGCGGCCGTTCTTTGCGACGAAGCCGTGCCGTTGGCGGCGTAGCCCGCGAAGGGCGGCGAAGCACGCCTGCCTTGCGGCCGAAGGCCGTGCCTGTATGTGCGAAGCACATAGCCCACGTCAAGAAAGTGACCACCGGCGGGTTCTCAGCGGCCTTCTCGCGAGGACAGCTTTTTCCCTCGTGGCGGAGCCACTAGGGAAAAAGATCCCGCAGCGAGAAGGCCGCTGAGGTTCCGCTACCCGACCACCAACGCAAAACGAGTCAAATATCCAGCGGCCCAGTGAGATAACGCTGGAGGTTGGGGCCGATGGTGGCGACGATGGTCTTGTGGTCGGCCGAGGCGAGTGGTTCCAGTTCCACCACGTAGCGGGCCATGCCGAGTCCGACGATCTGCGAGGCGGCCAGCGAGGCCCGCAGGTCGGGGTTGTCCATGTCCAGTGCCCTGGCGAGCTTGTCGATGACGACGATCGCGACGAACTCGCGCAGCATCCGCACCGCCGTGCGGTGCGAGGCGACGCTGCGCACGAGGGCGGCGAACGCGCCGCCACCCGCTTCGTCCCAGGCGGACAGGAATCGGTGCAGGATGCGTTCGGCGAGCTGTTCCCGGTCCCCGGCGAGCAGTTCGGGGATGATCACCGCCGGATCCACCGGGATCTGCACGGCGGCGGTGAACAGGGCTTCTTTGCCGCCGAACCAGTGGTTGACCATGGCGGGGTCCACTCCGGCGCGGGTGGCGATGACGCGCACCGTGGCGTCGTTGTAGCCGGATTCGGCGAACACTTCGCGGGCCGCGTCGACCAGGGCCGCACGGGTGTCCTTCCCGCCTGGTCTGCGACCGCGTCGCTTCGGGGTGCCGTCGTCGGTGTCGTCTTGCCGGGAGGTGCCGCTGCTCACCCCGTCATCCTTGCCGTTGCCCGCGGCATGCCGCAAAAGGCCCGCCGTGGTTGACCGCTGCGACGGCGCGGCGGCCGGGTCGGCACAATGACGGGCATGGTTGGCGACGGCGACATCGGCTGCATCACCCCGGACCGCACGGAATTCCGCGAGCTCGCCGCCGGGCGGCGGGTCATTCCCGTGGTGCGGCGGTTGCTGGCCGACGACGAGACCCCGCTGGGGGTGTACCGGAAACTGGCGGGCGACCGGACGGGCACGTTCCTGTTCGAGTCCGCGGAGAACGGGCGTTCCTGGTCGCGCTGGTCGTTCATCGGGGTGCGCAGTGCCGCCGCGCTGACCGTGCGTGACGGCGAGGCCTGCTGGACGGGCACGCCGCCGGTGGGGTTGCCGGAGGGCGGAGATCCGCTGGAGGCGTTGCGGGAGACGGTGCGGTTGCTGCGCACCGATCCGCTGCCGGGGCTGCCGCCGCTGACGGGCGGCATGGTCGGTTACCTCGGTTATGACGCGGTGCGTCGCTTGGAGCGGCTGCCGGAGCTCACCGAGGACGATCTGAAGATCCCGGAGTTGGTGATGCTGCTGGCCACCGACCTGGCCGCGCTGGATCACCACGAGGGCACCATCACGCTCATCGCGAACGCGGTGAACTGGGACGACAGTCCGGAGCGGGTGGACGCCGCCTACGACGACGCGGTGCGCAGGCTCGACGAGATGACGGAGCGGCTGTGCAGGCCGACGGAGCCGACGGTGGCCGCGTTCTCCCGGCCGGCCCCGGACTTCGAACGCCGCCGCACCCCGCAGGAGCACTACCGGGCGGTGGAGGCGGCGAAGGAGGCCATCCGTTCCGGTGAGGCCTTCCAGGTGGTCGTCTCGCAGCGCTTCGAGATGGAGACCAGCGCCGACGCGCTGGACGTGTACCGGGTGCTGCGCACCACCAACCCGAGCCCGTACATGTATCTGCTGCGGATGGCCGACCCGGAGGGCGGCCCGCCGTTCGACATCGTCGGTTCCAGCCCGGAGTCGCTGGTGACGGTCCGCGACGGGCAGGCGACGACGCACCCGATCGCGGGTACCCGCTGGCGCGGCGCTGACGAGGACGAGGACGCGCGGCTGGAGAAGGAACTCAGCAACGACGAGAAGGAACGCGCCGAGCACCTGATGCTCGTCGATCTGGGCCGCAACGACCTGGGCAGGGTGTGCCGTCCCGGTTCGGTGCACGTCGTGGAGTTCTTCCGCATCGAGCGCTACAGCCACGTGATGCACCTCGTCTCGACGGTCACCGGCACTCTCGACGAGGACCGCACCGCGTTCGACGCGGTCACCGCGTGCTTCCCGGCGGGCACCTTGTCCGGGGCGCCGAAGCCGCGGGCGCTGGAGCTGATCGAGGAGCTGGAGCCGACGCGCCGGGCGCAGTACGGCGGGGTAGTGGGCTACTTGGACTTCGCGGGGGACGCGGACACGGCCATCGCGATCCGTACCGCTTTGGTGCGCGACGGGAAGGCGTACGTGCAGGCGGGCGGCGGCATCGTCGCCGATTCGGACCCGGTGGCCGAGGACCAGGAGTCGCTGAACAAGGCGAAGGCGGTGCTCAACGCGATCGCCACGGCCCAGACGTTGCGCCCGCCGGAGGCGCCGCGGGCGGCGGTGGCGGATTCGGACGTGGAGGAGCGGGTTTGACCGCGCAACGGGAGGCCGAGCGGCCCACGACGTCACCGAGGCTGTTGTGGTCGGTGATCTTGCTGCTGGTGGCGGGCGCGGGACTGCTGTGGTGGGCGAGCGCCCTGAACTGGGTGTCTCGGCCGTACCGCACCCCGTTCTCGGGGATGTGGAGTCCGCGGCGTCCGGGGCGACGGTGCGCCCGGAGCTGGTTCCGTTGGCGTTGGCGGCGCTGGCCGCGGTGGCGGCGGTGCTCGCCACCGGTGGCTGGCTGCGGCGGATCATCGGGGCGTTGACGCTGCTGGGCGGAGTGCTGCTGGCGTGGCGGGCGGTGACCTGGCAGTTCGGCACCTCGTCGACGTTCGTGCCGCCGGACGTGCCCGCGGGCAGTGAGCCGATCGGGGAGTTGTCGCGGGCGCCGTACGGACCGTTGCTGATGGTGCTGGCGGCGGTGGCGCTGTTCGGCGCCGGTCTGCTGGTGGCGCTGCGGGCGGGCGTGCTGCCCGCGATGGGCGCGAAGTACTCCGCGCCGGGCGCGGAGAAACCGAAGTCCGCGGATCCGGACAAAAGGCTCTGGGATGCCCTGGATGAGGGAGCGGACCCGACGGACGAGCGATAGCGGCGCACTCAGCGTGGTCCCGGCACCAGGCCGGGCACATCCGGGTGGCGGCGGGAGTACCGCGATCGGACTTGGCAAGGGACGAAGGTCCTTGCTGTGCAGGGACGTTGTACCGACCCCTTGGCGAGAGGCCGCACCGCGCGGGGTTAGCATCGGCCATGCGAACGGCACGGCGGGAAGGGGAGTGTCGTGATCGAGCGCTTTGAGTTGTTCTGCGCGAAAGGCCGTTTTCGAGACCTGCGGGCGAGTGTTCGGGGCACGCGTGACGAGGTGTTCGAGTGAGCGTTCTGGAATCCATCATCGAGGGCGTTCGCGAGGACATGGCTGTCCGCGAGTCCGCCGTTCCGTTCGACGAGATCAAGCAGCGATCGGCTGCGGCGGCGCCGCCGCACGATGCGCTGGCGGCGCTGCGTGCGCCGGGCGTCGGCGTCATCGCCGAGGTCAAGCGGCGCAGCCCGTCCAAGGGTGAACTCGCTGAGATCGGCGAGCCCGCCGACTTGGCCGCGGATTACGCGGCGGCGGGTGCGCGGGTGATCAGCGTGCTCACCGAGCAGCGCCGCTTCGGCGGTTCGCTGGCGGACTTCGACGACGTGCGCGCCAAGGTCGCGGGCACTCCGTTGTTGCGCAAGGACTTCATCGTCAGCCCGTACCAGGTGCACGAGGCCCGCGCGCACGGCGCGGACATGGTGCTGCTGATCGTGGCCGCGATGGAGCAGAACGCGCTGGAAGCCCTGCTGGACCGGGCCGAGTCGCTGGGCATGACGCCGCTCGTCGAGGTGCACACCGCTGAGGAGGCGGACCGTGCGCTGGAGGCGGGGGCGAAGGTCATCGGCATCAACGCGCGCAACCTGCACACCTTGGAGGTGGACCGGGAGGTGTTCGGGCGGATCGCGCCGGGATTGCCGCCGGACGTGCTCAAGGTGGCCGAGTCGGGTGTGCGCGGCCCGAGTGACCTGATGGCGTACGCCGGTTCCGGTGCGGACGCCGTGCTCGTCGGTGAGGGCCTGGTGACGAGTGAGAATCCGCGGGTCGCGGTGACTCAGCTGGTGACCGCCGGGTCGCATCCGGCGTGCCCGCGCCCCAGCCGCTGATTCCGGCGCCGCGCCCCGATTCCGGTGTTCCCGGTGTCGGGGCGCCGGTTTCGGGAACCCGAAGTGCAGAGATTTCACCGTGTCGGCCCGGATTTCCGGGACGGCGCGGTGTCGCCTGGTGCAGGCGATTCGGCCGGTGTTCCGGCTTCGAGGACGATGAGAGAGGTGACCCTGATGGCGACGGTGCACGACGCGCAGCACGATCGCGCGCATCGGCCGGGCCGTCCGGTGCCCGAGGGGCATGATCCGGATGAGCGGGGCCATTTCGGTCCTTACGGTGGCCGGTTCATGCCGGAGGCGTTGATCGCCGCGCAGGACGAGCTGTCCGCGGAGTACGAGAAGGCGCAGCTCGACCCGGAGTTCGTCGAGGAGCTGGCGCGGCTGCTGCGGGATTACGCGGGGCGCCCGTCGTTGCTCACGGAGGCGAAGCGGTTCGGGGAGCACGCGGGCGGCGCGCGCATCCTGCTCAAGCGCGAGGACTTGAACCACACCGGCTCCCACAAGATCAACAACGTGCTGGGGCAGGCGTTGCTGGTCAAGCGGATGGGCAAGAAGCGCGTCATCGCCGAGACTGGCGCCGGTCAGCACGGCGTGGCGACCGCGACGGCCTGCGCGCTGCTCGACCTCGACTGCGTGATCTACATGGGCAAGGTCGACACCGAGCGCCAGGCGCTGAACGTGGCGCGGATGCGGCTGCTCGGCGCCGAGGTCATTCCGGTCGCGAACGGTTCGGCGACGCTGAAGGACGCGATCAACGAGGCGCTGCGGGACTGGGTCGCCAGCGTTGAGGACACCCACTACCTGCTGGGCACGGCCGCCGGGGCGCACCCGTTCCCGGTGATGGTGCGGAACTTCCACAAGATCATCGGCGAGGAGGCCCGCGAGCAGTCCATCGAGAAGTTCGGCGGCCTGCCGGACGCGGTGGTCGCCTGCGTCGGCGGTGGTTCCAACGCCATCGGCATCTTCCACGGCTTCATCGACGATCCCGGGGTGCGCCTGGTCGGCTGCGAGCCCGCGGGGCACGGTCTGGACAGCGGCGAGCACGGCGCGACCTTGAGCAAGGGCACGCCCGGCACCCTGCACGGCGCCCGCTCGTACCTGCTGCAGGACGAGGACGGGCAGATCACCGAGGCGTATTCGATCTCGGCGGGGCTGGATTACCCCGGTGTCGGCCCGGAGCACTCGTACCTCAAGGACGCCGGTCGCGCCGAGTACTGCGCCGTCACCGACGACGAGGCGATGCAGGCGTTCAAGCTGCTCTCCCGCACCGAAGGCATCATCCCGGCCATCGAGTCCGCGCACGCCCTCGCGGGCGCGTTGCGGCTCGGCCGTGAGCTCGGCCCGGACGCCACCTTGCTGGTGAGCCTGTCCGGCCGGGGCGACAAGGACATGGACACGGCCGCGAAGTACTTCGGCCTCGTCGACGAACACGGCGAGACGGTCGCGGACGACGCAGACGGGGAGGCGGCGCGGTGAGCCTGCACGAGGTGTTCGCGGCCTGCCGCGACGAGGATCGCGCCGCCCTGATCGGCTACCTGCCCGCCGGCTACCCCACCGTGTCGGACTCGAAGGAGCTGCTGGCGGGAATGCTCGGCGGCACGGATGAGGCACCGGGCTGCGACATCGTGGAGGTCGGCGTCCCGTACTCCGATCCGGTGATCGACGGGCCGACCATTCAGGCCGCCGGCGACACCGCGCTGCGCGCCGGTTTCCGCATCCGCGACCTGTTCGACGTGGTGTCCTCGGTCGCCGACGCGGGCAGGCACGCCGTGGTGATGACCTACTGGAACCCGGTGCACCAGTACGGGCCGGCGGCCTTCGCCCGTGACCTGAAGGCGGCGGGCGGCCTCGGCGTGATCACTCCGGACCTGGTTCCGGACGAGGCCGAGGAGTGGATGACCGCCACCGATGAGCACGGCGTGGACCGGATCTTCCTGGTCGCCCCGTCGTCCACGGAGCAGCGGCTGGCGATGACCGCGAAGGCCAGTTCCGGTTTTGTCTACGCCACTTCGGTGATGGGCGTGACCGGTGCGCGCGCCACCGTCGGGGACAAGGCGGAGAGCCTGGTCCGCCGCACCCGCGCGCACACCGACCTGCCGATCGGGGTGGGCCTCGGAGTCCGGTCCGGCGAGCAGGCCGCGGAGGTCGCGAAGTTCGCCGACGGCGTGATCGTCGGTTCGGCGTTCATCAACCGTGCCGAGCAGGAGGGCGTCAGCGGCGTGCGGGCCTTGGCGGCGGAGCTGGGCCGCGGCGTCCGATCCCGCTGAGCGGACCGCGCTCGGAACGTCCGATGGGGACCGATACGGTGGGCGCGTGAGCGCGCACAATCTCGCTGCCCCGGCGACTTCGTTCCTGGCGAACATTCCCAGCCCCCGCAAGGGGTGTGGTACATCGGCCCGGTGCCGTTGCGCGCGTACGCGCTGTGCATCATCGCCGGGATCATCGTGGCGATCCTGTGGGGTGACCGGCGCTGGCAGGCGCGCGGCGGCCGCAAGGGCCTGGTCACCGACATCGCGGTGTTCGCCGTCCCGTTCGGCCTGGTCGGCGGGCGGCTCTACCACGTGGCGACGGACTGGTACAAGTACTTCGGTCCGGGCCGTGACCCGCTGGACGCGTTGAAGGTCTGGCAGGGCGGACTCGGAATCTGGGGCGCGGTCGCCCTCGGCGCGGTCGGCGCGTGGATCGGCTGCCGCAGGCGCGGGGTGCCGCTGTCCGCGTTCGCCGACGCGATCGCTCCGGCGCTGGTCACGGCCCAGGCCATCGGCAGGCTGGGGAACTGGTTCAACCAGGAGCTCTACGGCAGTCCGACGACGGTGCCGTGGGGCTTGGAGATCTACCGGCGCGTCGATCCGACCACGGGCCTGGCCGATCCGATCACCGGGCACGCCATCGATCAGGCCGCGCCGCTCGCGGTGGTGCACCCGACGTTCCTGTACGAGTTGTTGTGGAACCTGCTGGTCGCCGTGCTGATCGTGTGGGCGGACCGGAAGTTCCGGATGGGCCGCGGCCGGGTGTTCGCGCTGTACGTCGCGGGTTACACGGCGGGCCGGGTGTGGATCGAGATGATGCGCACCGACGAGGCCACGCACCTGCTGGGCATCCGCATCAACGTGTTCACCTCGCTGATCGTGTTGGCGCTGGCCGTGATCTACCTGCTGGTGGTGCGCGGCAAGCGGGAGGACCCGGCGTCGCTGCGCGGCGAACCGCTGCCCGGCGACGACGATTACGGCGTGGAACCGGACGGGAAGTCCGGCGAGGCGCCGTCGACCGACGACCGCGCGGAGAGCGCCGCGGCGTCGAAGGTCGATGCCGACTCGGATCCACCTGAAGCGGAGAATTCCGCCGAACGCCCGAAGGAGACTTCCGCGACGGCGGTCGCCGGGGACAAGGCGGACCGGACCGAGGAGTCCGACCGCGAGAAGAAGTAGCGCAGCACCGAGCTCCGCGACGGCCGCGCCACCGGATCATCCGGCGGCGCGGCCGTTTTCGGTGAATCGGCCTCGTCAGTCCCTGACCGGGGCGATCACCGGAGTGCCGTCGGGTGCGGTGAGCACGGTGACGCGTGCGTCGTAGTGCTCGGTGAGCAGCGCCGGGGTGAGCACTTCGGCGGGTGTGCCGTGCGCGGCGACCCGTCCGTCGTCGAGCAGCAGCAGGTTCTTCGCGTACTGAGCGGAGATCGTCAGGTCGTGCAGCGTCGTGACGACGGTCGTGCCCAGTTCGCGGCGCAGTTCGTCCACCAGGTCCAGCAGTGCCTGCGCGTGACCGATGTCGAGGCCGGTGGTCGGTTCGTCGAGCAGCAGCACCCCGGCCTGCTGCGCCAATGCCCGCCCGAGCACGGCGCGTTGCCGCTCGCCGCCGGACAGTTCGGTCAGCGGCCGCGTGGCGAGCCTGCTCAGGTCGAGGCGTTCCACGATCCGTTCGGCCACTTCCAGGTCGGCGTGTCCTTCCCTGCCGAGCGGTCCGAGGTGCGGGGTGCGGCCCAGCAGCACGTAGTCGGTGACGGTGAGCCCTGGCGGCAGCTGCGGGATCTGCGGCGCGTACCCGAGCAGCCGGGCGCGTTCGCGGCGGCCCGCGTTGTGCAGCGAGCGGCCGCCGATGAGCACGGTGCCGGTGTGGCGCAGCAGGCCGGCGACGGCTTTGAGCAGGGTGGACTTGCCGGAGCCGTTGGGGCCGATGATGCCGAGCCAGCCCCCGGCGGGGACCTGCGCGGAGACCTCCGTCAGCACGGTGCGCCGCCGGTACCCGGCGGTGAGGTCGTGGATCCGCAGTTCGTTCACGCGCGCCTGCCCCGGTGCAGCAGCACCGCGAAGAACGGTGCCCCGGTGAACGCGGTGATCACGCCGATGGGCAGTTCGGCGGGGGCGAGCACGCTGCGCGCGAGCATGTCGGCCAGCACCAGGAACGCGCCGCCGAACAGCAGCGACAGCGGCACGATGATCCGGTGGCTCCCGCCGCAGGCCAGCCGCACCAGGTGCGGCACGACGAGCCCCACGAACCCGATCAGCCCGGCCACCGATACGGCGGCGGCGGTGGCCAGTGAGGCCGCGATCAGCACCACGGCGCGCGCCCGGCCGGGATGCACGCCGAGTGCGGCGGCCTCGTCGTCACCGGTGCCGAGCAGGTCCAGCAGCCGGCCGCACGCGCACAGCACGGCGCCGGAGATGAGCAGCAGCGGCAGCACCAGCAGCACGTCCGTCCAGCCCGCGGTGCTCAACCGGCCCAAGATCCACAGGTAGACCTCTTGCAGGCTGTCCAGCCTCAGCTGCTGCAGGAACGTCTGCCCGGCGGAGAGGAACGCGCCGACGGCGACTCCGGCCAGCACCAGCGTCGCCGCGTCGTTGCCCGCGGAGCGCCCCAGCAGCCAGGTCACGCCCACTCCGCCGAGCGCTCCGGCGAACGCGGCGGCCTGCGCCACTCCGGGCGCGGACCCGCCCTGCGGCAGCATGGTGATCACGACCGTCACGGCGAGCCCGGCGCCGCCTGCCGCGCCGAGCAGGTACGGGTCGGCCAGCGGGTTGCGGAACACCCCTTGGAATGCGGCACCGGACACGGCGAGCGCGGCTCCGACCAGCGCTCCGAGGACGGCTCGCGGCACCCGCAGCCGCCACAGGATCGCGGCTTCCCGTTCGGACAGCGGTGAGTGCCCGCCGGTGACCTGCGCCCAGATCTCGCCGAGCACCCGCGTCCATCCGAGTTCGGCGGCGCCCAGCAGCACCGAGGCGAGCAACGCGAGCACCAGCGCGGCCGCCCCCGCCAACACCGGTCCGGGCCGCAGCCGAGAGGTGCGCGGCATCCGCCTCACGAGTCCCTTCAGAACGATCTTGGAGCAGTGTCCTGTCAGCGGCGGAGCCGATGAGCAGTGACACCCGAGCAACCGGCATCGCCGCGGGTTCTCAGCTGTTCCCTCGCGAGGACAGCGATTTCCCCCCGTGGCGGAGCCACTTGGGAGATCGATCCCGCAGCGAGGGAACAGCTGAGTTTCCGCCACTGAACCGCCATGCAGGTCGCGAGCGGGCTCAGGGGCGCTGGGTGCGGGTGATGGTGTCGCTTACCGCGCGCACCAAGTCGACCACGCGCGGTCCCCAGCGGCTGGCCACGTCGTCGTCGAGCGCGACGACCCGGTTCTCCCGCACGGCGGTGAGTGTGTCCCAGCCGGGGCGGTCGGCGGTGGATTGCGGGCTGACGCCGCAGCACTTCACGTCCGACAGGAAGATCAGGTCGGGGTCGGCCTGCACGATGCGTTCCTGGGACAGCTGCGGGAAATCGTTGTCCGCGCCGCCCGCCTCGTCGGCGATGTTGGTGAGGCCGAACAGCCCGTAGACGCCGCCGACGAAGCTCTGCGAGGTG
Source organism: Saccharopolyspora gloriosae (assembly GCF_022828475.1). Taxonomy (GTDB): domain Bacteria; phylum Actinomycetota; class Actinomycetes; order Mycobacteriales; family Pseudonocardiaceae; genus Saccharopolyspora_C; species Saccharopolyspora_C gloriosae_A. The sequence goes on from NZ_CP059557.1 coordinate 1,651,593, forward strand.
GCGGTGTAGAAGTCGGGGCTGACCTCGTGGAAGTAGCTCAGCGGCTCCGGGGGCTTCGGGGTGTCGGCGACGATCTTGTTGATGTCGTCGCGCATCCGCCGCGTCACGTCGTGGGCCTGCCTGCTGTGCCCGGTGGCCTGGCCCAGCGTCTCGATCTGCTCGTACGCCTCGTCGAGGGAGGCCGCAGCCGGTGTGATCAGCACCGGGATCTCCAGCTCGTGCAGCCCTTCGACGAGCTCGCCCGCGCCTTCGGGGGCGATGACGAGGTCCGGGTCGTGGCCGGCGACGACGGCGGCGTCGCCGGCGAGGCCGTTGAGGTCGGTGCGCGGGGCGTACGGCGGGAACGTGGAGAACTGGTCGGTGGCCTTGACCTGCTCGCCCGCGCCGATGGCGTACAGCGATTCGGTGGCGGTGGGGCTCAGCGACACGATCTGCTTGGGCTGCTGGGGCAGCGTCACCGGTTCCTGGCCCTCGATGGTGATCTGCGCGGGGAACGCGGCGGCCGGATCTTCGACCGGGGCAGCGGGCGCGGGCGACGGTGTGCGCGTGGCGCACGAGGTACCGGCGAACAGCAGGGCCAGCACGGCCAGCAGGAGGGCGGGAAGGCGGCGGAACCCGAGCATGACGTCCTCGTGGTCGGGCCGGTGCGCTACGTGTGCGCGCCGGGTGCGGTGGCAGGCGGCGACGCCGCGCGCGAACGCACCGGAATTCGCTGCCACGAGCGCCCCGAGCTGGAAAGATACCAGGAACTGATCGTTGTTCGCGGGCGCCGGGTGCGGAGTCTTTCCAGAACGCCTGGGTATCGGCGCGGTTCGCTTGGACGTTGGAATATTCACGCCGGTCGAGAGCTGACTTGCGGTGCTGATTCCGGGTATCGTGCTTGTTAAGGTTCGACGAACTCCGGTCGTGGCAAGGGTGGCGTCGTGGCCTGGATGCTTCAGAATCCGACGCTTCGTCCAGCCGGAACGACGGCGTCGCCCAGTGGCTCTAGTCCTCACCGCATTCGATTGCCGCGTTCCGGCTTCGCCGACCGATCGATTCGCCGAGTGCGGTGCCCATTGCCCGGTTCGGCCGATCATCCGTCCAGCGCCGGACGCCCGCGGGCCAGCGTCGTCCCGTGCCAGGAAGAGATCATCCAGCCTTTTCGGTGATCTCCCAGCACGAGAACCGACGAGGGAGGTTTGCGCAGTGGTCTTCTCTGCCTTTCCCGCCGCCCAGGGTCTGTACGACCCCGCTGCCGAGCACGATTCCTGCGGCGTCGCGATGGTGGCCGACGTCCAGGGCCGCCGTTCGCACGGCATCGTTGCCGACGCGTTGACCGCACTGGCGAATCTTGATCATCGTGGGGCCGCGGGTGCGGAACCGACCAGCGGTGACGGTGCGGGCCTGCTGTTGCAGTTGCCGGACGAGCTGCTGCGTTCCTGTCCGGAGTTCGAACTGCCCGAGCCGGATGAGGCGGGGCGTGCGCGCTACGCGGCCGGGATCGGATTCCTCCCGGTGGATTCCGAGCGCCGCGCCGAGGCGGTGTCGCTGGTCGAGCGCCTCGCCACCGAGGAGGGCCTGCGCGTGCTGGGCTGGCGGGAAGTGCCGATCACGCCGGAGCGGGCCGGGGTCGGCACGACCGCGCTGGAGTGCATGCCGCACTTCCTGATGCTGCTGGTCGAGGGACTCGCGGGCGAGGCCGGGCTGGAACTGGACCGCTTGGCGTTCTGCCTGCGCAAGCGAGCCGAGCGGGAATCGGCCCGCGCCGGCGCCGAGCTGTACTTCGCGTCGCTGTCGGCGCGCACCCTGGTCTACAAGGGAATGTTGACCACCGAGCAGCTGCCGCTGTTCTTCGCGGACCTCACCGATGAGCGGTTGGCCTCGGCGATCGCGGTGGTGCACAGCCGGTTCTCCACGAACACTTTCCCGTCGTGGCCGCTGGCGCACCCATTCCGCTACATGGCGCACAACGGCGAGATCAACACGATTCGCGGGAACCGGAACCGGATGCGCGCACGCGAGGCGCTGCTGGAATCCGATGTGCTGCCCGGCGACCTGTCCCGGCTGTACCCGATCTGCGCGGAGGACGGCTCGGACTCGGCCTCCTTCGACGAGGTGCTGGAGCTGCTGCACCTGGGCGGGCGCAGCCTGCCGCACGCGGTGCTGATGATGATCCCGGAGGCGTGGGAGAACCACGCCGAGATGGACCCGAAGCGCAAGGCGTTCTACCGGTTCCACGCGGGCCTGATGGAGCCGTGGGACGGCCCCGCCTGCGTCACCTTCACCGATGGTTCGCTGGTGGGCGCGGTGCTGGACCGCAACGGGCTGCGCCCGGCGCGCTGGTGGCGCACCGCCGACGACCGCGTGGTGCTGGCCAGCGAGTCCGGGGTGCTGAACCTGAAGCCGGAGGAGATCGTGGCGAAGGGCCGGCTGCAGCCGGGCCGGATGTTCCTGATCGACACCGAGCAGGGCCGCGTCGTCGACGACGACGAGATCAAGACGGCGCTGGCCGAGCAGCACGCATACGAGGAGTGGCTGCACGCGGGCCGGTTGAACCTGGGGCAGCTGGCCGACCGCGAGCACGTGGTGCAGAGCCACGAGTCGGTGGTGCGCCGCCAGCTGACCTTCGGCTACACCGAGGAGGAGCTGGCGCTGCTGCTGGTGCCGATGGCCTCCGGTGGTGGGGAGCCGCTGGGTTCGATGGGTTCGGACACCCCGCAGGCCGCGCTCTCGCAGCGGTCCCGGCTGCTCTACGACTACTTCGTGCAGCACTTCGCGCAGGTCACGAACCCGCCGCTGGACGCGATCCGGGAGGAGATCGTGACGTCGGTGGCGCGCGTGATGGGGCCGGAGCAGAACCTGCTGGAGCCCGTCGCCGCGTCCTGCCGCCACGTCGTGCTGCCCACGCCGGTGATCGACAACGATGAGTTGGCGAAGCTCATCCACATCAACTCCGACGGTGATCTGCCCGGTTTCTCCTGCACCGTGCTCTCCGGCCTGTACGAGGCCGACGGTGGCGGTGAGGCGCTGGCCGACGCCGTCGAACAGGTGCGCCAGGAGGCTTCCGAGGCGATCAGTGCGGGCGCACGGGTACTAGTGCTCTCCGATCGGGACTCCGATCACCGGATGGCGCCGATCCCGTCGTTGCTGTTGGTCTCCGCGGTGCACCACCACTTGGTGCGGACGAAGGAGCGGTTGAAGGTCGCGCTGGTCGTGGAGAGCGGCGACGCCCGCGAGGTGCACCACATCGCCGCGCTGCTCGGGTTCGGCGCCGCCGCGGTCAACCCGTACCTGGCCTTCGAGACGATCGAGGACATGATCGCGACCGGCCAGATCACCGGGATCCGGCCGCGGGTGGCGATCCGCAACTACGTGCAGGCACTGGTCAAGGGCGTGCTGAAGGTGATGTCGAAGATGGGCATCTCCACCGTCGGCGCCTACACGGCCGCGCAGATCTTCGAGTCCGTCGGGTTGTCGAAGGAACTGGTCGCCGAGTACTTCACCGGCACCGGAACCCAGCTCGGCGGCGTGGAACTCGGCGTGCTGGCCGAGGAGGTCGCGCAGCGGCACCGCCGCGCCTACCCGGACAACCCGACCGACCGGGCGCACCGCAGGCTGGACGTCGGCGGCGAGTACTCCTACCGGCGCGAAGGCGAGCTGCACCTGTTCTCCCCGGAGATGGTGTTCCTGCTCCAGCACGCCACGAAGACCCGCAAGGTCGAGGCGTACCGCAAGTACACCGACGAGTGCGATCGGCTGGCCCGCGAGGGCGGCACGTTGCGCGGCATGTTCGAGCTCAGCAGCGGCCGGGACCCGATCGCCCTCGACGAGGTCGAACCGATCTCGGAGATCATGAAGCGGTTCGCCACCGGTGGCATGAGCTACGGCGCGATCTCCGCGGAGGCGCACGAGACGCTGGCCATCGCGATGAACCGCATCGGCGGCCGCTCCAACTCCGGTGAGGGCGGCGAGGACGCCGACCGGCTCTACGACGACGAGCGCCGCTCCGGCATCAAGCAGGTCGCCTCCGGCCGGTTCGGCGTGACCAGCGAGTATCTGGTCAACGCGACCGATGTGCAGATCAAGATGGCGCAGGGCGCGAAGCCCGGTGAGGGCGGTCAGCTGCCCGCGCACAAGGTGTACCCGTGGATCGCGAAGACGCGGCATTCCACGCCGGGCGTCGGGTTGATCTCGCCGCCGCCGCACCACGACATCTACTCGATCGAGGACCTGGCGCAGCTCATCCACGACCTGAAGAACGCCAACGACCGGGCGCGGGTGCACGTGAAGCTGGTCAGTTCGGTCGGCGTGGGCACGGTCGCGGCGGGTGTGAGCAAGGCGCACGCCGACGTGGTGCTCATTTCCGGGCACGACGGCGGCACCGGTGCGGCCGCGTTGACCTCGCTCAAGCACGCGGGCACGCCGTGGGAGATCGGGCTGGCCGAGACGCAGCAGACGTTGCTGCTCAACGGCCTGCGGGATCGGATCACGGTGCAGGTCGACGGTGGCATGAAGACGGGCCGCGACGTGGTGATCGCGGCGCTGCTGGGCGCGGAGGAGTACGGCTTCGCCACCGCGCCGCTGGTCGTCGAGGGCTGCGTGATGATGCGCGTCTGCCACCTCGACACCTGCCCGGTGGGCGTGGCCACCCAGAACCCGGAGCTGCGCGAGCGCTACACGGGTCAGGTCGAGCACGTGGTGAACTTCTTCGAGTTCGTCGGCGAGGAGGTCCGCGAGCACTTGGCGCGGCTCGGTTTCCGCACCTTGGACGAGGCGATCGGCCAGGTGAGCGCGCTGCGCACCGACGAGGCCGTGGAGCACTGGAAGACGACCGGCCTGGACCTGACACCTGTGTTCGCCGAACCGGAGACGCCGTATTCGGCGGTGCGCCGCCGGGTGCGCGAGCAGGACCACGGGCTCGAGCACGCTTTGGACCGCACGGTGATCCAGCTGGCGGAGGCGTCGCTGGAGGACGCGCATCCGGTGCGGCTGCGGCTGCCGGTGCGCAACGTGAACCGGACCGTCGGCACCTTGCTGGGCGCGGAGGTCACCCGCCGTTTCGGCGGCGACGGTTTGCCGGACGACACGATCCACGTGGAGCTGGAGGGTTCCGCTGGGCAGTCGCTGGGCGCTTTCCTGCCGCCGGGCGTGACGCTGGAGATGATCGGCGACGCGAACGACTACGTCGGCAAGGGCCTGTCCGGCGGCCGCGTGGTGGTGCGTCCCGATCCGGATTCGGTGTTCGCCGCGGAGGACCAGGTGATCGCGGGCAACGTGATCGGCTACGGCGCCACCGGGGGCGAGCTTTTCCTGCGCGGGCAGGTCGGTGAGCGGTTCTGCGTGCGGAACTCGGGTGCGACGGCCGTCGCCGAGGGCGCTGGGGACCACGCGTTCGAGTACATGACGGGTGGTCGTGCCGTGGTGCTCGGCCGTACCGGGCGCAACGTCGCGGCGGGCATGTCCGGCGGCATCGCTTACGTGCTGGATCTCGATCCGGTGCGGGTGAACACGGCGATGGTCGACGTGCAGCAGCCCACGCCGAAGGACCTGCGGTGGCTGCACGACATCGTGCGGCGCCACCACGAGTTCACCGGTTCCACGGTGGCGGCTTCGCTGCTGGGGGACTGGACTCGGCGGTCGGCCGCGTTCACGAAGATCATGCCGCGCGACTACGCGCGGGTGCTGGAGGCGATGCGACTGGCCCGCTCCGAGGGCCGCGACGTCGAAGCGGCGATCATGGAGGCGTCCCGTGGCTGACCCGAAGGGTTTCCTGAAGTTCTCCCGAGCCGAGGCCCCGAAGCGGTCCTACGACGAGCGTCTCGGCGACTGGCGCGAGGTCTACGCCGCACTGTCCACATCGGACCAAAAGGCGGAGGTGTCCACGCAGGCCGCGCGCTGCATGGACTGCGGCGTCCCCTTCTGCCACTCCGGTTCGGCGGGCTGCCCGCTGGGCAACCTCATCCCGGAGTGGAACGACCAGGTCCGTCGCGGCCAGTGGGATCGGGCGAGCGAGCGGCTGCACGCGACGAACAACTTCCCCGAGTTCACCGGCAAGCTCTGCCCCGCCCCGTGCGAGGCGGCCTGCGTGCTGGCGATCTCTCCCGACGCCGGGGGAGCGGTGACGATCAAGCGGGTCGAGGAGACCATCGCGGAGGTCGGCTGGCAACAGGACCAGGTGCAGCCACAGCCCGCGGAGGTCCACACCGGGTACCGGGTGGCCGTGGTCGGCTCGGGTCCGGCGGGCTTGGCCGCCGCCCAGCAGCTCACGCGTGCCGGGCACGAGGTCACGGTCTACGAACGGGACGATCGCCTCGGCGGCCTGCTCCGCTACGGCATTCCCGAGTTCAAGATGGAGAAGTCCGTCCTGGACCGCCGGTTGGGGCAGATGCGCGCCGAGGGCACCAAGTTCGTCACCGGCTGCGAGGTCGGCGCCGACCTGACGGTGCAGCAGCTGCGGGCGGGCCACGACGCGGTGGTCCTCGCGGTGGGCGCGCTGCGCGGCCGCGACGACCGCACGGTGCCGGGGCGGGACCTCGACGGCGTGCACCTGGCGATGGAGCACCTGGTGCCCGCGAACAAGGAGCTCGAGGGCGACGGGCCGACGTCGATCTCCGCGCACGGCAAGCACGTCGTGGTCATCGGCGGCGGCGACACCGGTGCCGACTGCTACGGCACGGCGACCAGGCAGGGCGCGCTGAGCGTGACGCAGCTCGACCAGTACCCGCAGCCGCCGACGCAGCGCGACGACGACCTCTCGCCGTGGCCGACGTGGCCGTACCTCTTGCGCACCTACCCGGCGCACGAGGAGGCGGGGGAGCGGAAGTTCGCCGTCGCGGTGGAGGAGTTCGTCGGCGACGACGAGGGCCACGTTCGCGCGGTGCGGCTGCGCGAGGTGCGTGTGGAGCGCGACGCGAACGGCAAGCGGCAGGTCGTGCCGGTCTCCGACGCCCCCGAGGAGGTGCCGTGCGATCTGGCGCTGTTCGCGATCGGGTTCGAGGGCGTGGAGCACATGCCGCTGCTCGGTGGCCTCGGCATCGAGTTGTCCGGGCGCGGCACCATCGGCTGCGGTTCGGACTGGGAGACGACGGCGCCGGGAGTGTTCGTCTGCGGTGACGCGCACCGCGGTGCGTCGCTGGTCGTGTGGGCCATCGCCGAGGGCCGTTCGGTGGCCGGCGCCGTCGACGCCCACCTCACCGGCGCCTCCGACCTCCCGTCTCCGGTGCACCCCACCGCGTTGCCGCTGGCCACGGTGTAGCCGGACGGAATCACCGGACCGCCCGCCTCGATCATCCGGGGCGGGCGGTTTTCCGTTGCGTGGCCGAATCATCACGCACCGTCCGGCCGGTGCGTGATCGGTTTCACGGTTCCGCTGTTTCCCACGCGGATGGTTGGTTGCGGCGGCACCTACCTGGTGGGATGGCGCGATGCCACCGCACCCCCGATCCGATCGTGGTGGTGTCCACCGGCGATGCAGGCGTCCGTGCCGCGGACGTTGCGCTGGAGGCGGTCCCTACAACTCGTGGAGTGCGTCGCATGAGACTGGTGCGTTACCAAGCCGCGTCCGGCCCTCAATCCGGGGCGCTGGTGGGCGGGGTGCTGCACCCGCTGCCGGAGCCCACCGCGGAGGTGCCGATCGGCGACCCCATCGGCAGCCCGGAGACGTTGCTGGTGCCGGTGCGGCCGGGCACCGTGTTCGGCTTGGCGAGCCGTGTCGACGCCGAAGGCGCGGCGCTGCCACCGGCGATGTTCTTGAAGGCCGTCGGCAGCGTGGCGGGGCCGGGCGATCCGATTCCGCTGCCTGCGGACATCGGCCTGGTGGAGGCCGCGGCCGAACTGGCGGTGGTCGTGGGTGCGCCGATGTGGCGGGCGGACCCGGAGCTGGTGCTCACCCGCGTGCTCGGTTACACGATCGCGCTCGACGTCACGGCCCGCGAAGCGCAGCGGCGCGATCCGCTGTGGACGGAGGCGAAGAGCAGGCGCGGCTTCACCCCGCTCGGCCCCTGGGTGGAGACGCGGTTCGACGCCGCCGACGCGGCGATCACGTTGCGCCGCAACGGTGATCAGGTCGCTGCCGGGACCACGGCGACCCTGCGCATTCCCGAGATCCTGTCCCACCTGTCCACGTTGGTCGAGCTGAGCGCGGGCGACGTCGTGCTCACCGGAGCCCCCGGCACGACCTGCCCGATCGAACCGGGTGACGCGATCACCGCCGAGATCGAGGGCATCGGTGAACTCACCTGCCCGGTGGTGACCGCCTGACCGGCCGCGCGTCGCGGGCCGGCGGGCACCGATGCCGTTCGTAGCGAGCCCGGACGTTTCGCCCTCATCCCGAACGTCGCGTCGTCAATCCCGGACGAGGCGCGCGGTGTAACCCGCGTCGACGAGCCGCAGATAGGCGGCGTGCACCTCGGTGGGCACGGGTTGTGGCGCGGCGAAGCCGAGTTCGGCGTAGCGGGTGATGCGCTGCGTGTCACCCACCAGCATGTTGATCACGCGGGCGGGGTCGCCGATGCTCGCCACGTACTCCGCCAACGGCTGCTCCGTCGCCGCGCAGCGGACTTCGGCCTCCGGCCACCGCTTCTGCGCCGTCGCGTGAGCACGGCGCTGCTGGTAGGGCCGGGAGATCAACATGACCTGAGCGTGCAGCAGTCCCCGCTCGGCCAGCAGCGCGCGGGTGAAGTCGATGTTCTCCCCGGTGTTCGTGGCCGCCGTCTCGATCGTGATGGCATCCGCGGGCACGCCGAGCTCCAGCGCGTGCTCCTGGAAGTGCACCGCCTCACCGCGCGGGAACCGCGCGACGGTGGTGGGCGCGTTGGCGCCGGTGAACACGATCCGCGGGAACCAGCCCTGGTGGTACAGCTCGGCGGTGCGCGTCGCCACCCCGAGGTCGTGGCCGCCGAGCCCCACGCCCACGTCGCACCGCCGCAGCTCGTGGCGCAGATCGTGGAAGTCCCACAACGTCCGCACGTCGTCCTGGACATCGGTCGGCACCACCATCTGAGCCCGCCCTCTCGTCGCCGCACGACGATCATCGCAGCCAGGCGGTCCCCATCGCCGCAATCTCCGACGGGGCGAAAGGGAATCTCACAAGATCGTGCGGTCCGGTTCGAAGGGCCACAAGACGTTGCTGCGCGGCACCACGACCACCAGCGTGCGGCAGGACCGTCCGGGGGAGCGCTTGGCGAGGCCGTGGCAGCGCTCGGTCGGACTCGGGTCAACGACCCCGATGTGATCCACCGGCTGCGGATCACCGGTGAACGGCGGCTGTTCGGGTTCGTGGAGAACAACCGCTTCCGCGCACCCCGGTTGGAGTCCGCGCCACGAGGTCGTTCCCAGCCGCCGGAAGCGGAACTGAACCGGGTTCGGCCTCGTGGTCGCGGTTTCTCAGTCCTTCCCGAGCGCCGCGAGCACCTCCGGCAGTGCTTCGCCGGTGTGCACCACGCCGAGGCGCTGCGTCGCGCGGGTCAGCGCGACGTACAGGTCGTTGAGCCCGTGCGCCGACTCGTCGAGCACCCGGTCCGGGTCGGCGACCAGCACCGAGTCGAACTCCAAGCCCTTGGCTTGTTCCACGGTGAGCACCACGGCCCGCGCCTCCAGCCCTTCCGGCTGAGCACCGACTTCCGCTTCCGGCACCTGCTCGGCGATCCGCCCGCCCACTTCGCGGAGGTGTTCGGGAGGCAGCAGCACGGCGAGCGTCCCGTCGATGGCGTCGAGTTCGGCGCGCACCAGTTCCGGCAGCGCCGCGGGCAGTTCCGCCTCCGGCACCTGCCGGAGCCACGGTTCGTGCCCGCTGGTGCGCACCGAGGTCGGCGCGTCCAGGTCGGTGTCGAGCGCGTCGAGCACGTCGGCGGCGACCGCCATGATCTCGGCGGGCGTCCGGTAGTTCACCGTCAGCTCGGCGAGCTGCCACCGGTCCATCACGTACGGCGAGAGCACCTCGTCCCAGGAGGCCGCGCCGCCGAGCGCACCGGTCTGCGCGATGTCGCCGACCAGCGTCATCGACCGGCTCGGGCAGCGCCGCATCAGCACTCGCCACGCCATCTCCGACAGTTCCTGCGCTTCGTCGACGATGATGTGCCCGAACGTCCAGGTGCGGTCTTCGGCGGCGCGTTCGGCGGCGGTGAGGTCGCTGCGGGTGCGGTGGCGTTGCGCCAGCAGTTCCGCGTCGAGCACGTCGGAGACCCGCAGCCGTTCCTCGTCGGCGATCTCCTCGTCCTGCTCCATCAGGTGCAGCACGCCTTGGGCGTAGGCGAGTTCTTCGCGTTCCTGGCGGGCCTGTTCTTCGCGGGCCTTCGAGTCGTCCTCACCGATCAGCTCGGCCAGTTCGTCCAGCAGCGAGGCGTCCGCGGGCGTCCACTCCGAGCCCGGCGGGCGCAGCAGCGTCTGCCGTTCCTGGTCGGACAGGTGCTTGCGGGCGGCGGTGGTGAGCCGCTTCGGGACGCTGAACAGCTCGTCGAGCACCCGCTGCGGGGTCAGCTGCGGCCACAGCGAGTCCAGGACCTCGTTCACCGCGTCGTCGGAGCGCAGTTCGGCGCCGATGTCGTCGAGATCGCGCCGGTCCAACAGGTCCCGGCCGAGCCGGTCGGCGACCTGGTTGGTCAGCCCGGAGATCATTTCCTTGCGGAAGATCTTGCGCGCGTGGTTGTGCGGTTTCCGGGACCGGCGGGCGCGGCTGCGGGCGTTCGAGACGAGGTTCTTGCCCACCGACAGCGGTTCCCGGTCGAACAGGACCTCGATGGGTTCCTTCGGGACCTGCTGGCGGTCGCGCACGGCCGAGTTGAGCACGTTCACCATCACGCCGCGGCCCTTGATCTCGGCCGCTTCGGCGGATTCGGCCGCGGTCGCCGACACGCCGGGGAACAGTTCGCCCGCCGTGGACAGCAGCACACCGGTCTCACCTAGCGACGGCAGCACCTGCCCGATGTAGCGCAGGAATGTCGAGTTCGGCCCGACCACGAGCACACCGCGCTTGGTGAGCTGCTCGCGGTAGGTGTAGAGCAGGAACGCGGCGCGGTGCAGCGCCACCGCCGTCTTGCCGGTGCCGGGACCGCCCTGCACCACCAGCACCCCGTTCATGGGGGCGCGGATGATGCGGTCCTGCTCGGCCTGGATGGTGGCGACGATGTCGCCCATCTGCCCGGTGCGTCGCGCGTCCAGCGCCGCCAGCAGCGTCGCCTCCCCGGCGAGGCCGAGATCGCTGCCCTGCTCACCTGCGTCGAGGTCGAGGATCTCGTCTTCGAGCTCGACCACGGTGCGCCATTTGCTGCGCAGGTGGCGGCGCCGCCACACGCCGTCGCGGGCGGCGGCGGTGGCCAGGTAGAACGGCCGGGCCGCCGGTGCCCGCCAGTCGATCAGCAGCGGTTCGTATTCGCGTTCCTCGTCGAACAGGCCGAGACGTCCGATGTGGAACACCTCGTCGCTGTCCAGGTCGAGCCGTCCGAAGCACAACCCGTGTTCCACCGCGCTGAGCTGGGTCAGCTTGTCCGTGTACATGGTGGTGGAGATGTCGCGTTCGGTGCGGGCCTGCGGCGTGCCGCCGGTCTGGCGAAGCGTGTCGGTGAGCCGTTTCGTGGCGTCCCTGCGGAGTTCGTCGAGTTTGTCGTAGAGCGTCGAGACGTACTGCTGCTCGGCGGTCAGGTCGTCGGTGCGGTCGGGTCCCCGATCTGCTCGGGCGTTGGACAACTTGGCTCCACCTTGTGCTCAACCATGATGTGTCGGACCGAGGTGCCGGCGGGCCGTGAATGCGCCCTGGCGAAAGTCCGACCAACCATCATACCGGCAGTCGAGGACCGCCCCGCGCTGCTACAGCAGCACCTCCAGCAGGCAGATGACCGCGAACGACACCACGGACAGGATCGTCTCCATCGCCGACCAGGTTTTGAGCGTCTGCCCGACGGTCATCCCGAAGTACTCCTTCACGAGCCAGAACCCGGCGTCGTTGACGTGCGACAGGAACAGCGAGCCGGAACCGATGGCCAGCGCCACGAGCGCCCCGTGCACCGGGTCCAGCCCGCGACCAGCGGCGCCACCATGCCTGCGGCGGAGATCGTCGCCACCGTCGCCGAACCGGTCGCGACCCGGATGCCGACCGCGATCAGCCAGGCCAGCAGCAGCGGCGACAGGTGCGCGCCCTCCGCCACGTCGGTGATCATGGTGTTGACGCCGGAGCCGACGAGGGTCTCCTTGAACCCGCCACCGGCGCCGACGATGAGGATGATGCCCGCGACCGGGGGCAGCGAGCCGCCGATGATCCCGGACAGCGCGTTGCGCCCCAGCCCGGAGCGCGGCCCGAGCGTGGCCATCGCGATCAGCACGGTCAGCGTCAGCGCGACCACGGGGGTGCCCACTGTGTCCAGCGCGACGTAGCTCAGGCTGCCTTCGGTCAGCGCCAGGTCGGCGACGGACTTGCAGAGCATCAGCACCACCGGCAGCAGCAGCATCACCACCGACAGCGTGAAACCGGGCCGCCTGCCCTCGGTGTCCGGTCCGGGGGTCTTGCCCAGCAGCGTCGAAGCGGGCGGCAGCTCCACCCGCTTGGCGATGAACGAACCGAACACCGGCCCGGCCACGATCGCGGTCGGGATGGCGACGACGATGCCCAGCGCGAGCGTGGTGCCGAGGTCGACGCCGAGCGCGTCCACCGCGGCCAGCGGTCCGGGGTGCGGCGGCACCAGGCCGTGCAGGATGGACAGCCCGGCCAGCGCGGGAATCCCGATCCGCAGCATCGGCTGCTCGGAGCGGGCCGCGACCATCACCACGATCGGCACCAGCAGCACCACGCCGACCTCGAAGAACATCGGCAGGCCGAGCAGTGCGGCGATGAACACCATCGCCCACGGCAGCGTGCGCCGGGTGGTGCGGTCCAGCACCGTTTCCACGATCTGCTGGGCGCCGCCGGTGTCGGTGAGCAGCCTGCCCAGCATCGCGCCCAGCGCGACGAGGAGTCCGACGTCGCCGACCGTCTTGCCGAGGCCCTCGGTGAAGGTGTCGACGAGGTCTTCGAACGGCATCCCGGCGACCACGCCGAGGGTCGTGGCGCCCAGCGCGAGCGCCAGGAAGGGGTGCATCTTCACCCAGCTGATCAGCACGACGATCACGGCGATGCCGCTGACCGCTGCGGCCAGCAGCCGGGTGTCGTGGCCGCTCCAGGCGCCGGCCGGCGCCTGCGCGAGCAGGGTGCCCGCGGCGGGCAGGGACATCAATGACATGGGGGCTCCTCGCTGAGCTCGGTGCGCGGCCCACCTTAAGAGCAGATCCCCGAAAAGTATGACTTTTTCGTCCTATGAACCGATTAAGTCTGCTCTGTTAGCCGAGTCACGAGGCATAGTGCGGTCGCGAACGGTTCGTGTCCGTCCGAATCTCCCGCCGCGCGGAGCGGGTGGTCGGCCGGTGCATAAGTTGGAGCGAACGGGTGAGGGGAGTCTGGTGAGCGGCGGATTGCACGGGCAGGTGGTCGACGTGCTCGGCCACGAGATCAGCGCGGGCGAGCACCCGCCGGGCACCGTGTTGCGCATTGACGGGCTGGAACAGCGCTTCGGCATCTCCCGCAGCGTCGCCCGCGAGGTGGTGCGCACGCTCGCGTCGATCAGGCTGGTCGTCAGCCGCAAGCGCGTCGGCGTGGTGGTGCGGCCGCGCGCCGAGTGGAACACCTTCGACCCGGCGCTGATCCGCTGGCTGCTGGCCGTGGACCGGTCGGCGCAGGTGCGGACCCTGGTGGAGCTGCGCACCGCCGTCGAACCCGTCGCCGCCGCCGCGGCCGCCCGGCACGCCGACCACGAGCAGGCCGCCCGCCTGGTCGGCTTGGCCGAACGGATGGTCGTCACCGCCCGCTCCGGTGACCTGGAGACCTTCCTGGAGGCCGACGTCGGCTTCCACGGCCTGGTGCTGGCCGCATCGGGCAACGAGATGTTCGCGCAGCTGCGCGACGTGTTCGGCGAGGTGCTGCGCTGGCGGACCGGTCACGGCCTGATGCCGGAGCACCCGAAACCGGTCGCGGTCCGCCTGCACTGCGAGATCGCCGAATGCATCCGCGGCGGAGATCCCGCCCGCGCCGAGTCGGCGATGCGGGAACTGGTGCAAGAGGCGTTCGAGGGAACCCTCGAACGCCTCGACACCGAGCGGCAGGGCGATCAGTAGCCCTCGTAGCCACCACCGGAGCCGACGCCGACGACGCCGGGCACGTTCGACACCGATCCGTACCGGTCGATGGAGTACCGGGTGGCGGCGACGATGTTGTCCACCGGGTTCCAGATGTCCTGGTGCCCGGGCACGGCGAACGAGTGGAACGTCGGTTCGATCGTCTGCATCAGGCCCTTCGACGGGGTGCCCGCCGAAGCGTTCGAGTCCCAGCCGTTCGCGGCCATCGGGTCGCCGCCGGACTCGTGCAGGATGATCGTGCGCAGCGCCTCCGGGTTGATCTCGTCGCGCGGCACGCCGTGCGCCTCCAACACCGCGGTGGCCTGGCCGATCCAGCCGTCCACGGGGTCGACGGGCGCACCGCCCAGTCCCGGACCGGTGTTCGGGGGACTCACCGGTCCGGGCTGGACGTGCCCGGCCGCTTCGGGAGCGGCGCGGAACTCGGGGGCGTGTTCCGCCGCGGGGGCGCCGCCGAGCACGGCGCTGAGCACGCCGGTGGCGACTACGGAGGCCGCGATCTGCGCGGTCCGCATCTTCGGGCTGAGGCGGCCGATGGCGTTGCCGGTGCTCCACAGCTCGCGCAGCGTCGGGGCCGCCTTGTCGTGGAGCCGGTGCAGCACAGCGGCCGGGTACTTCGGGGTGGTGGTGCGGTCGGGGGTGGTCAGGGCCTCGGGGAAGGTGTGGTCGGGGGAACTCACGAGGACTAAGAGTCCCTAACCGCCCGTGTACCTACATCGCGGTTTCCACGTATGCAGGTACCTACTTTGGTCGGGTGGCGTGACCGGGTAACAGGTTTCCCGTGACCCGGAGTGCACCAACGACCCGCAGGCCGCCGTGCCCGGCACCGGCCTGTCCGAACTTCACGCACCGCCGACTCAGGTGCGTGTCGCCGTCGCCGATCAGATTGGTCGAACGGGGCGTTCACCTGCTGATACCGGGGAACGGCTCAGTCACCATCGGATCAGGCAGCGCAGGCGTTCACTCCGGCCATCGCGGTACCGAGCGTCGCCGAGAGAGGCTTCCCGTCGCCGGGCGCTCCCGTCAATAGGCGCGGCGTCCCGCCAGCCACCCGGCGATCTGGGCGCGGGAGGAGAAGTCGAGCTTGGTCAGGATGTGCTGCACGTGGCCTTCCACCGTGCGCTGCGCGATGACCAGCGTCTCCGCGATCTCCTTGTTCGTCCGGCCCTGCGCGACGAGTTCGGCGATCTCCCGTTCCCGCTTGGTCAGCGTCGTCGCGGTCAGCTCGTCCGGGGCCACGCTCCGCGTGGTCCGCTTGAGTTCCAGCGCGTAATCCACCGCCGCGTCCGGTGACATCTCGTAGCCGCGGTCGAACGCCTCCCGGTAGGCGCGGTCGCCGAGCGCCCGGCGTGCGCCGTGCTCGTACTCGTCGTGCGTGGTCCGGAACCGCCCGTAGAACTCCGGCGCGGCCCGTACCGCGTCCCACACGGCCGACGCCGCCCCGAACAGGCGGGCCGCCCGCTCGTCGCGGCCCAGCCCGTGCGCGATCCACGCCAGGATGTCGATGGTGAACGCGCTGGCGAGCCGGTTGTCCAGGCTGCGCTGCAACCGCAGCGCCTCCTTCGCCGCGGTCTCCGCCCGGGCCGAGGCACCGCGCAGGATCTCGATGTGCGCGCTCGCCCACAACGCCGCGGACCGCCAGAGCAGCTCGCCGCGGCCGGTGGCGGCCTCGATGCATTCCCGCAGCAGCGCGATGCCGCCGTCCCGATCGCCGCGGAGCCCTTTGACCAGGCCCAGCGCGAACAAGCCGAACCATTCCCCGCGGGCGGCCTCCAAGTCGTGGAACCGGCCGAGCGCGTCGGCCAGCAGTTCCTCGGCCGCCGCGAGGTCGTCGCGGAAGAACGCCGCCATGCCCCGGATCTGCGTCACGTAGGCGACTTCGAACTCGTCGTCGTGTTCGGTCGCCAACGCCTCGGCCTCATCCAGCAGGGGCGCAGCGGCGGCCGTATCGCCCTGCACCAGTGCGAACCACGCGTTGGCGCGCAGGCCGGCGGGCCGCTCGGGCGTGTCCGGCGGGACGTGCGCGAGCGCGAGCTCCAGCCAGTGCCGCGCTTCCCCGTTGAGCCCCCGGAGGCTCCAGAACGGCGTGAGCCGCGCCGCCAGCCGCAATCCGCCGGGCGCGGTCGCCCGCTCGTGCACCGCCGTGTCCAGCGCGAGCCGCAGGTTGTCCAGGTCGAGCCGCAGTTCCCGCACCCACGCGGGCTGGTGCGGGCCGAGCCAGTCCGCGGCGAACCGTTCGGCGACCTCCGCGTACCAGTCGCGATGCCGCGCCAGCACCCGCTGCGGCTCCCCGGCGGCTTCGAGGCGTTCCTGCCCGTAGTCCCGCAGCGCGTGCAGCAGCCGGAACCGCACCTCACCGGCTTCCTCTTCGCGCACCAGGATCGACTGGTCCACCAGCGAGTGCATCGCGCCCAGCACGTCGACGCGGCTGAGGCCGTCGCTGGCCACGTGTTCGGCGGCGGCCAGCCCGAAGCTCCCGGCGAACACCGACACCCGTGCCCACGCGATCCGGTCTTGCTCGGAGCACAGCTCGTAGCTCCAGTCGATCAACGCCCGCAGGCTCTGCTGCCGGGTAGGTGAGCCGCGTCGCCCCTCGCTGAGCAGGGCGAACCGTTCGACTAGCCGTTCCTCCAGCTGGTGCAGCGACAGCGACCGCAGCCGCAACGCGGCGAGTTCGATCGCCAGCGGGTTGCCGTCGAGCCGCGCGCACAGCCGCATCAGCACCGCGCCGTCCTCGGCGGTGACTTCGAAGTCCGGCACCGTCGAGCGCGCCCGGTCCAGGAACAGCCGTACCGAGGAGAACTGCTCGTAGGACTCCGGTGGCGGCGGTTCGTTCAAGTCGGGGATCTGCATCGGCGGCACCACCAGGGTCGCCTCCCCGGCCACGCCCAGCGACTGCCTGCTGGTGGCGAGGATGCGCACGCCGGGGCACCAGCGCAGCACCGAATCCACGAACAGCGCGGCGTCTTCGATGACGTGTTCGCAGTTGTCCAGCACCAGCAGCATCTCCCGGTGCCGCAGGTGTTCGACGACGGCGTCCACATCGGTGCCCGACGACGGCCCGCCGAGGCTGAGCTGTTCGACGGCGGCTTCGGCGAGCAGCGTGCCGTCGCGGAGCTCCTCCAGGTTCACGCACCAAGCCTTGTCCCGGAAGATCCGCCGCATGCTGGAGGCCACCCGCAACGCCAGCCGGGTCTTGCCGACACCGCCTTGGCCGGTGAGGGTGACCAGCCGGGATTCGGCGAGCAGGCGTTTGGTCCGGGTGATCTCATGACGCCGGCCGACGAAGCTGGTGACGTCGACCGGTAGGTTGCCCGCCGACTCGCGGACGCGGGCCGACCGCGCACTGGAGACCACGCCCCGAGCCTAACCCGGCTTCGCCCTCCCGGTCCGGGCGATCTTGCAGGTCAACGGCTTGCGGCGGCCAGTCGGGAGCGGGCGAGATCGACGAAGCGTGCCTGCCCGGTGCGCAGTCCGTGCAACCCCAGCGACACGGTGCGGCGGAACGCGGTGAGTTCCACGACGTGCTCCCGCAGTGTTTCCCCGGCCCGCCCGCCCGCGGCGCGGTAGGCGGTCAGCAGCCGGTCCAGCCCGTCCGGACCGAACGCGGCGAGCGGGGCGGCGAAGTCGTTCACCGGATCGTCGATCCCCGCGTCGGCCCAGTCGAGCAGCCCGGTCAAGGCACCGGTGCCGTCCACCAGCGTGTGGTTCGGGCTGAGGTCGCGGTGCACCGGGACGCCCTCGTCCGGCCAGTGCCGGTCGTCGTCCAGCCACCGCCGCCAGCGGCTCACCAGCGGCCTGGGCAGGTCCAGCGCGTTGCCGCCGTCCGCGAGCTGGGAGCGGATTTCCGCACGCAGACGTTCCGGCCCGCGCACGTCGATCCCGGTGGCGGCGACGGCGGCGGGGGGAACTTCGTGCAGCGCCGCGATCACCTCGCCGAGCCGAGCCAGGTAGTGCTCCCGGACCACGAGCCGCGGCATCGCGACGGTGATCGGGTCCTCGGCGGCGAGCGGTTCCCCGGCCAGCCGCCGGTAGGCGATGAGGTCCGGCGCGCAGACCTCCCAGCGCGGCAGCTCCACCGGCAGCAGCGGCCGCAGCACCGCCAGCAGCCGTTCTTCGGTTCCGATCCGTTCGGCCACCTCAGCGCGGCGCGGCTCGCGCAGCACCCACCGGGTGCCGTCGCGGGCGGTCGCGAGGTGCACGCGGAAGTCCCATCCGGTCTCGTTCACCTCGTTGATGCGCACGTCCAAGCCGTGCTCGCGAGCCACCTCGGTGATCATGTCGGCACGCTAACCGGGGAAGCGACCGGTGTCACCGGAGTTTCCGGGACTTTCGGACCGTTTCCGGGCGAATGGTCGCCACAATTTCCACTGCGGTTTTCGGCTGTCACATCCGGCCGTGGGCTGGAGCGACCCGGTCGGCTCGCGGAATTACGCTGGTACGGCCGTCGAACCGCATCCGATGATCCTGCGGCGGTGTTCACCGTGCGTATCGGATGCGGATCGGTTTCGATTTCGTCGTGTTCCGGGGGTGTACGCGATGCGATTCCACTTGCGCGAGAACAGGTTCTCCGGCCGCCGAGCGACGGGGACGCGAACGCTGACCGTGCTGCTCAGCGCGCTCACCATGATCGTGGCGCTGTGCGGCGGCGCGGTCGCGGCAGGTGCGGAACCGGCCGCGAAACTCGCCGCGGACAAAGCCGAACCCCGCATGGTGACGGTCACGATGGTCGATTACCGGTTCCTCCAGCCGTCGCGACTTCCACCGGGGCAGTACACGTTCCGGGCCGTGAACCGGGGAATCGCTCCGCATGCCTTGGAAATCAAAGGACCAGGAGTGGAGAACAAGCGGACCATCTCGCTGAAGACGGGGCAGTCGGCTGATCTCACCGTCACGCTGACCCGCGGTACCTACGATTTCTGGTGCCCGGTCGGAAACCACCGGCAGGTCGGAATGCAGCTCTACGTGCACGTCGGCTGAGCGGTCATCGCCCCGCGCCCGGGACCGGGCCGGGGAAATTCGCGAGCGGATCGTCGGTGCCGGGTGCCAAGCTGCGCGCATGACGGGAACCGATGCCAAAGATGACCTCCACCAGTACCTGCGCGAGGCCCGCGAAGCTCTGCTGTGGAAGCTCGACGGGCTCTCCGAGTACGACCTCCGGCGTCCGCTGACGCCGACCGGGACGAACCTGCTCGGCCTGATCAAGCACGTCGCGAGCGTGACGGCGGGCTACTTCGGCGCCGTTTTCGACCGCCCGTTCCCGGAGCCGATGCCGTGGATCGAGAGCGGCCGCGACGAGAACGACGACATGTGGGCGACCGCCGAGGAATCGCGGGAGCAGATCATCGGGCTCTACCACCGGGCTTGGGCGCACGCGGACGAGACGATCGAAGCGTTGCCGCTGGACGCGACGGGCCGAGTGCCGTGGTGGCCGGCGGAACGCGGCGGCATGACCTTGCACCGGATCCTGTGCCACATGCTGTCCGAGATCGCGCGGCACGCGGGGCACGCCGACATCGTCCGCGAACTCATCGACGGTTCGGCGGGCAGGCGCCCCGACAACACCAACATTCCGCCGCTGAACGAGCAGTGGTGGCTGGACTACCACGACCGCCTCGACCGGACCGCCCGCGCGACCCGCGCTTGATCAGCGGCGATATAGGCTGCCGCGGTGCGGTTCGAGGGATTCGGGGACGGGGCTGTCGAGTTCTACGAGGGACTTGAAGCCGACAACTCCAAGGCGTACTGGAGCGATCAGCTCGCCGTGTACCGGGAGCAGGTGCGCGCTCCGATGGAGGCGTTGCTCGCCGAGCTGGAATCGGAGTTCGCCGCCGGAGTCGACTCCAGCGGCGCGAGCGGCAAGGGCAAGGTGTTCCGGCCGCACCGGGACGTGCGGTTCAGCCCGGACAAGTCGCCGTACAAGACCCATTGCGGCGCCGTGATCGAAGCCGGGCGCGGCGGCGGCGCCTACTACGTCGAGGTCGGCGCGGCGGGAATGCTCGTCGCGGGCGGTTGCTTCCACACCGAATCCGATCAGCTCGCGCGCTACCGCGCGGCGGTGGACGAACCGGTGCACGGGGAGCGGTTGCGCGAGATCCTCGCCGCGCTCGGCTCACGCTGGGAGATCACCGGTGACACCCTCGCCACCCGTCCGCGCGGAGTGCCCGCCGATCACCCGCGGCTGGAGCTGCTGCGGCATCGCACGCTCTACGCCGCGCGCCGCTGGGAACCGGACGACCTGCTGCACGAGCGGGGCTGCGTGAGCCGAGTCCGCAAGGGCTGGCGGGAGCTGCGCGAACTCAACCAGTGGTGCGCCGACCACGTAGGACCGTCCGACCGACGGCGATGACCAGCAGCGCCGCCACGGCGCCGAGCACGTCGACCAGCGCGTCCTGCACGTTGCCGCTGCGGCCCAGCGGCAGCACCGCCTGCAGCACCTCGGACAGCGCCGCGTAGCCGACCAGCCCCGCGGCCAGGGGGAGCAGCGGGATCCGAGCGGCGATCCCGCCACCGGCCAGCGCGGCGAACAGCACGAAGTGCACGACCTTGTCGGTGCCCGGCGGAGCCGAGGGAACCCCTGAGTCCGGGGTGAACAAGATGATCAGGCTGATCGCGCAGATCACCCCGAAGAGCAGTTGACCGGGCCGTGGCCTGTAATGATTCAGCACCGCAAGATCCCGATCGGTTCGTTTCCCGGTGGCTGCGTATTCGACGCGTGCCCGGAGAGACTAGGCTGACACAACGTGAGTCGACGAGCCAAGATCGTTTGTACCATGGGCCCCGCCACCGCCTCACCGGAGAAGGTGGCCGAGCTCGTCAGCAGCGGAATGGACGTCGCCCGGTTGAATTTCAGCCACGGCAGCCACAGCGACCACCAGCAGGTTTACGACCTGGTGCGGACAGCCGCAAAGGAAAGTGGCCGTGCCGTGGGCATCCTCGGCGACCTGCAAGGACCGAAGATCCGCCTCGGCAAGTTCGCGGATGGTCCCGTCGAGTGGAACACCGGCGACGTCGTGCGAATCACGATCGACGACGTGCAAGGCACTCATGATCGTGTTTCCACCACCTACAAAGGCCTGGCCGCCGATGCCAAGGTCGGCGACCGGGTTCTGGTCGACGACGGCAAGGTCGGCCTGACCGTCTCCGCCATCGAGGGCAATGACGTCGTGCTCGACGTCGTCGAAGGCGGACCCGTTTCCGACAACAAGGGCCTGTCCATGCCCGGCATGGACGTCTCCGTTCCCGCGATGTCCGAAAAGGACATTGCGGACCTGGAGTTCGCACTGCAGCTCGGCGTGGACTTCATCGCGCTGTCGTTCGTGCGCAGCCCTGCCGACATCGACCTGGTGCACCAGGTGATGGACCGCGTCGGGCGCCGGCTTCCGGTGATCGCGAAGCTGGAGAAGCCCGAAGCGGTGGACAACCTGGAGGCCATCGTGCTGGCCTTCGACGGCGTCATGGTCGCCCGCGGTGACCTCGGCGTCGAGCTCCCGCTCGAGCATGTGCCCTTGGTGCAGAAGAAGGCGATCCGGATCGCGCGGGAGAACGCGAAGCCGGTCATCGTCGCCACCCAGATGCTCGACTCGATGATCCACAACTCGCGGCCGACCCGCGCCGAGACCTCGGACGTGGCCAACGCCGTGCTCGATGGCACCGACGCGGTGATGCTCTCCGGCGAGACGAGCGTCGGTGACTACCCGATCGAGACGGTGCAGACCATGTCGCGCATCGTCGAGGCAGTGGAGGACGGTTCTCCCACGCCGCCGGCGTTGAGCCACGTGCCGCGCACCAAGCGCGGCGTCATCTCCTACGCGGCCCGCGACATCGGGGAGCGGCTCAGCGCGAAGGCGCTGGTCGCGTTCAGCCAGTCCGGCGACACCGTTCGGCGGCTCGCCCGGTTGCACACCCGGCTGCCGCTGCTCGCGTTCACGCCGGAGGAATCGGTCCGTAGTCAGCTCGCTCTCACTTGGGGGACGGAGACGTTCCTCGTGCCTAAAGTGGACACGACCGACCAAATGGTCCGTCAGGTGGATCAGGCGATGCTTTCGCTCGGACGTTCGCAGCGTGGCGACATGGTCGTTGTGGTCGCAGGTTCCCCGCCGGGCACCGTGGGTTCGACGAACCTGATCAGGGTGCACCGTCTTGGCGAGGAAGACCACGTCTGATCCGTGCGCTGTGCGGAGTGGGTCGGTCCACAGTTGACCGGCGAGGGCGGGAACCATCAGGAGTTCCCGCCCGGTGAGCCACCCGATTCGCCCGAGGAGCAGAAGTGACCGAAGCCGCACGAGCCGCAGCCGCCGACCCGGCGGGTCTGCACATCGACAGCTCGGTCCCGTTGGACGTCAACGGAGTCCCGCACGGTCAGCCCGTGCTGGACAGGCTGATCGCACTGCTCGACTTGGAACGGATCGAGGAGAACATTTTCCGCGGGGTCAGCCCCGCTGAGTCACCGGTGCGGGTCTTCGGCGGTCAGGTCGCCGGGCAGGCGCTCGTCGCCGCCGGGCGTACCGTGCCGGAGGACCGGCCGGTGCATTCGCTGCACGCCTACTTCATCCGCCCCGGTGACCCGAGCGTCCCGATCGTCTACGAGGTGGATCGCACCCGAGACGGACGGTCGTTCACCACCCGCCGGGTCGTGGCGGTGCAGCACGGCAAGCCGATCTTCTCGCTGTCGGCTTCGTTCCAGCTGGTCGAGGACGGCATCGACCACGCCGAGTCCATGCCGGACGTGCCCGCCCCGGAATCGCTGCCGAGTTACGGCGAACAGATCGGCGAGCTGTTGGCGGAGATGGGTGGAACGCCGTACCAGCCGCGTCCCATCGACGTCCGCTACGTCACCGACCCGCCGTGGGTGCGCAAGAACGACTCCGAGCGGGAAGCGCGCAGCCAGGTCTGGATGCGCGCCGACGGAACCTTGCCGGACGACAAGCTGCTGCACGTGTGCATGGCGGCGTTCGCGTCCGACTTGACCTTGCTGGATTCGGTGCTGGTGCGCCACGGCGTGTACTGGATGCTGGACAAGGTCTCCGGGGCGAGCCTGGACCACGCCATGTGGTTCCACCGTCCGTTCCGCGCCGATGAGTGGTTGCTCTACGACTGCGCCTCCCCGAGCGCTTCGGGTGCTCGCGGGTTGGCCACGGGCCGGTTCTTCTCGCAGGACGGGCAGCTGGTGGCGACCGTCGTCCAGGAAGGCCTGCTCCGCGTCCTGGACTGACGCGGCAGATCCGCTGAGCTCCGTCCTCCTGCCGGCTGTGGAGCAAGTCTGCTTTGCGGCCGAATGGCCGCGCCTGGATGCGCGTCAGCGCCCACGTCGAGTGAGGACAGGAATGCGGACGCCGCCCCGCCGATCACTTGCGGGGCCGGGTTCGGCCGGTGCCCCCGAGGCGGCGGACGGTGCTCATGAGCCTGTCGTGGTGGGCAGCGCCGCGGTGATCGACGTGGTCCCGCTGGTCAGGTCGAAGGCCCGGAACCGGCTGGTCGGTTCGTCGAGCGCGGCGACCGTGACTGCCGCGACGTCCGCGCGGGGGATCGTGCGCGGGATTCCTGGAGTGATGTCGAGGCGCTCGGCGATGCGGACGAGGCCGGTGCCGGGGTCGTCGGTGAGGCCGCCGGGGCGCACGATCGTCCAGGACAAGCCGGAATCGACCAAGGCCTGGTCGGAGACCTGCTTGGCGCGCAATACCCGCTGGAGGAACTCCGGTCCCTGATCCGGGCGGTCCGCGAACAGCGAGGACACCTGGAGGAACCGGGGCACGCCGGCCTTCCGCGCGGCGTTGACGGCGTTGATCGCGCCGTCGCGGTCCACGGCTTCGGCGAGGCCCGGTTGCGGGTCGCTCGCGGCGGCCGCGTTGATCACGACGTCCGATCCGGTCAGTGCGTCGGCCAGCAGTTCGGTGGCGGACCGGAGGTCGGCCAGTACCGGTTCGGCGCCCTGCGACCGCACTACGTCCTGCGCTTCCGGGCGGCGCACCACACCGCGCACCGGCAGCCCGCGCGCGAGCAGTTCCGCCGTGATCAGCCGACCGGTCTTCCCGGTGGTTCCCAGCACGGTCACCAGCATGGTCATCGGCTCCTTCACATCGGCCCGGGGGCCGTTCGGGGGTTCGGGTCCAGCAAGGTCATGTCGAGTTCGGGCGGGGAGGGGCCGTAGGCGTTGGCGCGAGCGGCCCGATGCCGCACTGCAGGCAGCCGCAGTGCCGCCCGCATCAGCGGGTTCGGCCGGAAGTCGCCGTCGCCGGCCAGGGCGGCGGCCACCCGGTGTTCGGTCCGGGCCTGCTGCCGCTGCACCAGGTCGATGGCCGGTGCGCGGCGGCGCTGCACCTCGGCGAGTTCGTCGTCGCCGGGCGGGTCGCCTCGTCGGAACGCGGGGATCAGGACGTTGGCGGCGGTGACGGCGTCCTGGATCGCCATCAGGATTCCGTTGCCGCCCACCGGCGAGATCACGTGCGCGGCGTCGCCGATGAGCAGCGCACCGGGACGGTGCCACCGCACCACGCGGGCGATCTCCACGGACAGCAGGGTGATCTGGTCGAAGTCGGTGAGCTCGTCGACCCGGTCCGCCAGCCACGGAACCCGTTCGGTGAGGAACTCGCGGATCGGCGCGACCCCGGCGCGTTTCGCCGCCGGGTAGCCGCCCTTCGGCACGGTGTAGCCCACCTGCCAGTCCTGCTCGTGCCCGAGGGTGGAGACGTAGTGGCCCGGCCCGAAGTACAGGTCGGCGTCGGCCGTCGGCGGGTCGCGGCGGTGCCGGGGCAGGCGGAACCACAGGATGTCCGAGCTCGCCCCCAGCGAGTGCGCGGGAAGCCCGGTGAGGCGCCGCAGCCGGGAGAACCGCCCGTCCGCACCGACGACCAGGTCGGCGTCGAGCCGGTGCTCGTCTTGATCGTCCCGGTATCGCACCCCGGTGACCCGGTCGGCGTCTTCGATCAGCCCGGTGACCTTCGCCCCGAGCAGCACCCGGAAGTTCGGCAGCGCCGAGGCTTCCGTCGCGAGGAAGTCCAGGAATCGGGCCTGCGGCATCAGCGCGACGTACGGGAACGGGCTGCGCAGCCGGCCGTACTCGGCGGTCGTGACGGTCCCGGAGGTGGTGTGGAACCGGAAGGTGGTGGCTCGGCCGTGCTCGATCCGCAGCAGCCGCTCGGCCAGTCCGAGCCGCTGCATCAGCTCCAGTGTGTAGGGGTGCAGCGAGTCGCCGCGGAAGTCCCGCCGGAAGTCCCGTCGCGCTTCCAGCAGTGTCACCCGGATACCGGCGAGCGCGAGCAGGTACGCGAGCACCATGCCGCCCGGCCCGCCGCCTGCGATCGCGCAGTGCGGTGCGTCGCGCTGCCGAGCCTCGTCCGGCATGAGGGTCACCTCGTCTCGCTGTTCCTCCCGGTGGCCGCGCCGGGTGGGCGCGACTTGTCCGAGCGCTGCGGTCATGGCTGGACGCGGTGGTCGAGCACCGCGTCTCCGGTCCAAGGTAATGATGGTTGCCAAGTATGTCAATCATTGAGATACTTGGCGTTGTTATGATCCTCTTTCGTGAGGCGGGCCTTCGTTGGCGGTCTTTGCGGCGCCGCCTTTTGCGGGGCGGTCTTTTGTGGGGCACAGGGGAGGCGGCCGGTGGAGTCACCGATCGAGCAGCAGGTGTTGGAGCTCTTGCACCAGCAGGGGGTCGAGGGCGAGCGGATCTCGCAGGCGTTCGCGGCCAGGCACGGCATGCACCCGACGGACATGCGCGCCTTGATCCTGATCATGGACGCGGAGCGGCGGGGTGCGCCCGCGACGCCGCGCGTGCTGCGCCAGGACCTCGTGCTCACCTCCGGCGCGATCACCGCGATCGTCGACCGGCTGGAGTCCAAGCGGCACGTGCGGCGCAGCAGGGAGGGCACCGACCGCCGCCAAGTGCACCTACGGCCGACGGAATCGGCGCGCTCGGTGGCGGCGGAGTACTTCGGCGCGCTGGCCGACCGCGGCCGGGAGGTGCTGGCGGAGTTCGACCCGGCGGAGATCACCGTGATCCACCGCTTCCTGCGGCAGATGCACCTGGCCATGCTGGATTTCGACGCCGAGACCGGGCGAGGGGATGCGGTGCTCGCGGAACATGGCCCCGATGCCGGGCCGCGTTGACCCGCCCGGTCGTTGACCGGGCACGGGCGGTTGTCTAGGTTTCGCCTGGTACGGGCGACGCGTTCACCCGCCCGGACGTTTCCTTCCCGCCACGAGGGGGCGCGATGCGTCGCTGGGTACCGGTATTCGTCCTGATCCTGCTCGGTGTCATCGCAGGCCCGGTGGCGTCCGCGCCGGTGGTGGCGGCCCCGACCGGATCCGATGCGCTGCGGGTCGACCTGGACGAGATCCTGGCCGATCCGCGCCTGGCCGGTTCGCACGCCGGTGTGGTGGTGCGGGATCCGGAGACCGACGAGCTGCTCTACAGCAGGCAGCCGGAGGCGCGGGCGACCCCGGCCTCGACGGCGAAGCTGTTCACCGCCGCGGCCGCGTTGGAGCAGCTCGGCCCGGACCACCGGTTCCGGACGGAGGTCCGGGCCACGGCTCCCTCGGCGGGACCGCTGCTGCTCGGCGACCTGTACCTGCGCGGCACGGGTGATCCGACGACGCTGGCCGCCGATTACGACCGGCTGGCCGAACAGGTCGCGGCCTCCGGGGTCCGCTCGGTGCAGGGCAGGTTGCTGACCGACGACAGCTGGTTCGACGATGTGCCGCTGGGCACCGGCTGGGCCTGGGACGACGAGCCGTACCACTACGCGGCCCCGGTCTCGGCGCTGACGGTCGCGCCGAACACGGATTTCGACGCGGGCACCGTCCTGCTGCGCGTATCGCCCACGGCGGCGGGGACGCCTGTGCGGGTCGACTCGGAGCCCGCGACGGACGCGGTGCGCGTCGACGTCCGGGCCACCACCGGCGAGCCCGGTTCGGCGTCGACTTTGTCGGTGACGCGGGAACACGGCGGGGACCGGGTGGTCGTGTCCGGCTCGGTGCCGGAGGACGCCGAGCCGGTGGAGGAGTTCACCTCCGTACCCGACCCCAGCGCTTACGCGGCGGACGTGTTCGCCCGCGCATTGCGCGCCCACGGCGTGCACGTCGCCGGTACCGGATCCGGGACGGTGCCGGAGGGTGCGCGCACGATCGCGGAGCACGAGTCGATGCCGCTGCGCGAGCTGCTGGTGCCGTTCCTGAAGCTGAGCAACAACGGCCACGCGGAGGTGTTGACGAAGGCGATGGGCAGGCAGGCCCGTGGCGAGGGCTCGTGGCCGGCGGGCGTCGAGGTGCTGGCCGATCGGCTCGCGGGGCTCGGAGTGGATCCGGCGACGCTGCGGCTCGTCGACGGTTCCGGGCTGTCGTCGATGGACGCGGTGTCCCCGGGCAGATTGGCGTTGTTGCTGGACAACGTGCGGCAGCGGCCGTGGTTCGCGGACTTCCACGCGGCGTTGCCGGTGGCGGCGAACCCGGATCGTTTCGTCGGGGGCACGTTGCGCAACCGGATGGCGGGCACGGCGGCGGCGGGCAACGTGCACGCCAAGACCGGTTCGATCACCGGTGTCACCACGCTGTCCGGGTACGTGACGGCCGCGAACGGGCGGCCACTGGTGTTCGCGGTGATGTTCAACGACTTCCTGAGCGATTCGCCGAATGATCTGGAGGATGCGATCGCGGTGCGGCTGGCCGAGTACTCGGGTGCGGCCGGACGCCCGCGCGGAATTCCGGCCGTGCCCAGGCAGAACACCGCAGAAGTGAGCGGGGAATCGGGACTGGAGTGTTCTTGGACGAAGTCCTGCTGAAGCTGATCGCATTGCCGGATATGCGCCGATAACCGTGGAAAGCGGTGCTGTGCGGCAAAGATCGTGAAATGGGGGGGTTTCCCTATTCGTCATCGGGGGCCGCTCAGGGGGTGGCGGGGGTCATGCCCGGGTTGCCGTAGGGTCGAGGCAGCTAACGTGGCATCCGTTGGTCGACCATCCCGTACACATAGGTGAACTGGGGAGTTCCACGTGTCCTTCGTCAGCGATTTCCTGGCCATGGTCGCCGGGCTCCCGAGGCCGCTGTTGATCCTGGTCACCGGTGCTCTTGTGCTCGGCGAGTGCACGATCGGCCTGGGTTTCCTGGTGCCGGGCGAGAGCGGTCTGCTGGTCGCCTCGGCGGCGGTGACCGATATCGGCTTTTTCTTCGGCTTGTCACTCACCGTGGCCTTGTGCGCGGTTGTCGGTGACAACGTCGGCTTTTTCCTGGGACGACGTTATGGCGCGCGGGTCCGGGAAACACGAATGGTGGCGAAGCTCGGCGTTCGGCATTGGGATCGGGCGTGCCGGATGTTGCGCAAGTACGGGATCGGTGCGGTCTTCGTCGCTCGTTTCCTGCCGGTGGTGCGCACGTTGGTGCCGGTCTCGGCGGGGACCAGCGGGCTCGGTTATTGGCGTTTTCTGGTGACTTCGATCGTCGGCGCGACGACCTGGTCGATGCTGCACGTCGGGATCGGCTGGGCGGCGGGCGCGTCCGCGAAGTACATCGAGCATGTGCTCGGCCGCGCGGGCGGGATCGTGCTGGGCGCGCTGGTCGTCATCGGCGTCGGTGTGTGGTTGTGGCGTCGGCGTTCCCGCAAGACGACGGCCGCGCAGGACGTCGAGCCGGTCGAGGAATCGGAGCGGGTGGACGCCGAGCGCGCGGCCTGAACCTGCGGTGCTCGTTCAGCGAGCTGCGTGGTCCGGTGTGGCCCGGGCGCGGGCGTCGATCCGGTAGCGGCCGGGCGCGCGGCCCCGGGTGCGGCTGAAGGCGCGGCTGAACGCGTACACCGAGGTGTAGCCGACGGATCGCGCGATCGTTTCGAGGGTGTCGTCGGTGTCCCGCAGCCGGGTCGCGGCGAGATCCATCCGCCAGCGCGTGAGGTAGCTGCCCGGCGCTTCTCCCACGGTCAGCAGGAACCTCCGGGTGAGCGTGGCGCGGGAGACCGCGACCTGTGCCGCGAGCACCTCCGTCGTCCACGGCCGGGCGGGGTCCTGGTGCAGCGCGGTCATGGCATCTCGCACGACCGGGTCGCAGAGCACGCCGAGCCAGGTGCCCGAGACTTCCGGTGGGTTCTCGTCGAGCCAGGCCCGCAGCAGCTGGATGAGCAGGATGTCGATGAGGCGGTCGAGCACAACGGCCGCGGCGATCTTGGGGCGCGCGAGTTCGCGGGACAGCAGCCGGATCGTGTCGTCGAGTTCGCCGCAGTGCTCGGCGTGCACGTGGACGAGGTCCGGCAGGGCGGCGAGGACCTGGGTGGAGGAGGCGGCGTCGGAGACGAAGGAGGCGCCGAGCATGTGCGTCTGGGCCGCACCCGTCCCGAGGCGCCGCACGTCGCCTTCGGCTTCGGCCCGCTCGGCGGCGGGGCAGCCGTGGACGGTCACCTCGGCGTCGGGTGCGCTGCTCAGGGTGTGCTCGCTACCGTTCGGCAGCAGCACGACGTCGCCGGAGATCAGCTGTCGCGGAGATCGTCCGGGGACGCTCAGCCACGCGGTGCCTGCGGTGACGGCGTAGAAGCCGGCGCCGGTGGTGCAGGTCGACGCGAGGCCCCATTCCTGCCCGGCGATGATCCGTGCTCCCACGCTGCCGCGGACCCCGGTGCGGGAGAGCACGTCGGCGAGCAGATCCATGCCGGCAACGGTAGCCGCCGCAGCGTGCCGAGTACATCGGCGGAGGAATCGGTCGATGCGCATGTGCGCCGCCGGTGCGACATACGGGTATGTCGATGCGCCGATCACGCATCGTCCGGTTCGCCGGATGCGACTTAGTCTGGCGGCAGTCATCTGCCGGACGCGGAAGTGCCGTTCTGAGGAATCCGTCGAAATGATCACCGTCGCAGGCCGCGCGCAGTTCGACCCCGCCGACGTGCGGGAGTTCGTCGCCGGAGCGCGCGATCTTCTCCGACGGCCGCGCGGAGGTGGGGACCCTGTTCCTGTCTTTCGCCATGGACGACGCGGAGCAGGGCACCATGCGGGTGCCGGAGCGGTGCCGCAGCCAGGCCGACCTCGATGCGCACCTGGGAAGCCGCAGGTGGCCGCATGGCTCCGCAAGTGGGGCGCGCACCTGGTCAGCGAGACGTGCGAGTTCGACGCGATGCACGAACGGCCACCCGGTGGTACCGCGTCCGGTGCTACGAACCACGGGAAGAGGAAACCCATGACTGAATCGTTCGACCTGAACGACTTCAACGAGATGAACCGGAAGGTCATCGCCGAGTTCCGCGAGCGAGGTGGCCGGGTCGGCGGCATGTTCGACGGTTTCCCGCTGGTGCTGGTGCACCACGTGGGCGCCAAGTCCGGTACGGAGCGGATCTCCCCGTTGGTGCCGCTGGTCGAGGGCGATCGGATCTTCATCTTCGCCAGCAAGGGCGGGGCGGATGAGAACCCGGCCTGGTACCACAACCTGGTGGCGAACCCGCGGACTCGCGTGGAGACCGGCGCTGAGACCTACGACGTCGTCGCCCGGGTGCTCACCGGCCAGGAGCGGAACGAGGTCTACGCCAGGCAGGTGGCGGTGGCCTCCCAGTTCGGCGACTACCAGCGCAGAACCGAGCGCACCATCCCGGTCGTCGAACTCGAACGCGCCTGATCGCGCCGCTGCCCGTGCCCGTCAGTTCCGGGTGGTGACCTGGCCGCCGCTGAGTTGGTGCACCGCGCGGCTCACCTCCCGGGGCAGCAGGCCGGTGCCGTTGAGAGTCAGCGCCAGCCGGTCCGCGCCCGCGCATTCGCCGAGCGGCCCGCCCCAGCCCTCCACGTCGATCACCAGGTACGGCGAACCGGCGTGGTGGCTGCGCAGTCGCACTTGCCGCACCGCGGACCACGGAGCGGAGTAGGTGCCCGCGGCCGAGGCGTAGGTGACGCCGAGGTCGGTGAGCGCCAGTTGCAGGTTCAGCATGTCCCGGTTGATGCGCCGCCAGCGCAACTGGGCGCGGGCGACGTAGCAGCTGTACACGGCGGCGGTCACGGGGATCAGCACGAGCCAGCGGGACGACCCGGCCGTCCACGACCACCACAGCACCGCCGCCGCGGCGCAGGCCACCGCGTTGGCGATCTGGGTGAGCACGACGAGCAGGCCGTCCCGCTGGATGCTGCGTTCTTGCTGCGTGCTCCGGCTGATCACCAGCACGCGGGGGGCCGGGTGCATGCCGAAGATCTTGCCCCGGCCGGTGGGGGGAATGAACCCGGCACTCGGCCCAACCGGAATCAGGCGTTCGTCGGCGGTCCGGTTTCCGCACGTCCCGCTCGCCCGTGCGGCGGGCGAGCGGGAAATTCACATCAGATGCGCGCGGATTCCCGCTCCGTGGAACGCCGCCGGGAGACGACGTAGCCGATGCCGAGGGCGATGACGAGGACCGGGGTGATGTAGAGCGCGATGACCGTGTCGGAGTCGAAGGCCAGCAGCACCACGACCATGGCGAGGAACGCCAGCACCACGTAGTTCGAGTACGGAGCCCACGGCATCCGGAACGTGGTGGCCTGGATTTCACCGCGGGCGACCTTGCGGCGGAACCCGAGGTGCGCGATCACGATCATGCCCCAGGTGAACAGGGCACCGACGGTGCTGGCACTGGTGATGTAGGTGAACGCTTCCTCCGGTGCCACGTAGTTGAGCACAACACCGATGAGCATCGCGCCGAAGGTGACGGCGATGGCGCGCGACGGCACCGCCCGAGCGGAGAGCCTGCCGACCGCGTTCGGGGCGTGCCCGTCCTCGGACAGGGTGCGCAGCATGCGGCCGGTGGAGAAGATGCCGCTGTTGCAGGACGACAGCGCGGCGGTGATCACCACGAAGTTGATGATTCCGGCGGCGGCGGGGATGCCGATCAGGGCGAACGCTTGCACGAACGGGCTGCCGTCGGGGCTGAAGCTGGTCCACGGCACCAGCGCGGTCAGCGCGGCCAGCGCACCGACGTAGAAGATCAGGATCCGCAGCATCACGGCGTTGATGGCCTTCGGCAGCACCTGCTTCGGGTTTTTGCTCTCGCTGGCGGTCTGCCCGACCATCTCGACGCCGATGAACGCGAACATGACGATCTGGAACGCCAGCAGCGCGGAGGTGGGGCCATTGGGGAAGAAGCCGCCCTGCGACCAGATGTTGCTCACCGCGGCGGTGTCGCCGGCTTCGCTGAACCCGAAGATGAGGATCAGCGCCACGAGCACGATCATCGACACGATCGCCAC
This sequence comes from Saccharopolyspora gloriosae, assembly GCF_022828475.1. GTDB lineage: Bacteria > Actinomycetota > Actinomycetes > Mycobacteriales > Pseudonocardiaceae > Saccharopolyspora_C > Saccharopolyspora_C gloriosae_A. The sequence goes on from NZ_CP059557.1 coordinate 1,683,905, forward strand.
GACCTTGATCAGCGCGAACCAGAACTCGAACTCGCCGAACAGCTTCACCGCGATCAGGTTGACCCCGCTGAGCACGATGAGCGCGCCGAGCGCCGGGATCCACTGCGGCAGTTCGGGGAACCAGAACTGGAAGTATTCGCCGACGGCGGTGATCTCGGCCATGCCGGTCACGATCCACACGAGCCAGTAGCCCCAGCCGGTGGCGAACTTGGCCCAGGGGCCGATGAACTCGCCGGCGTACTCCGCGAAGGAGCCGCTGACGGGGCGGTACATCAGCAGTTCGCCGAGGGCGCGCATCACGAAGAAGATCATCACCCCGGCGATGGCGTAGATCAGCATCAGGCCGGGGCCGACCTGATTGAGGGCCTTGCCGGAGCCGAGGAACAGACCGACGCCGATCGCCCCGCCGAGGGCGATCATGTTGATGTGCCGGTTGCTCAGTTCCTTGCGGTATTCCTCGGGGGCGGGTTCGCTCATCGCCGTGCTCCTGCAGAGAGAAGAGGTATTCGGTTGGACCGGTACTGTGCCACGCCGGATCGAGACGATCCCAGCAGGGTAGGTACGGGCTCAGGACGATTCTCGGCCTAAAAGTCGACGATGCGCATGTGATCGCGATTGATGATCCGCTGACCTGCGATGATTACCCGAGGAATTGTTACACGGAGGATACGAACGCGCCGTGGTGAAACACGAACGCCGCATTCCCGGACAAATCGGGAATGCGGCGTTCGGCTTGAAACATGATCGAGGGAAGTTATTCCCTCAGCGGATCATCACAGGTTCGGGTACAGCGGCAGCGCGGTGGCGAGTGCTTCCACGCGCGTGCGGAGTTTGTCCGCCGTTTCGGTGTTGTAGGTGGGGTGGAGCGCTTGGGCGATGATGTCGGCGACTTCGGTGAATTCGGTGGTGCCGAAACCGCGGGTGGCCAGGGCGGGGGTGCCGATGCGCAGGCCGGAGGTGACCATCGGGGGCCGGGGGTCGTTGGGGACGGCGTTGCGGTTGACGGTGATGCCGATGTCGTGGAGGCGGTCTTCGGCTTGTTTGCCGTCGAGTTCGGAGTTGCGGAGGTCGACGAGCACGAGGTGGACGTCGGTGCCGCCGGAGACCAGGGACACGCCTGCTTGGGCGGTGTCGTCGGCGAGGAGTCGTTCGGCGAGGATGCGGGCGCCTTCGACGGTGCGGCGCTGGCGGTCGGCGAACTCGGGGGTCTGGGCGATCTTGAACAGGACTGCTTTGCCTGCGATGACGTGTTCGAGGGGGCCGCCCTGCTGGCCGGGGAACACCGCGGAGTTGAACTTCTTCGCGAATTCGTCGCTGGTGGACAGGATCACGCCGCCGCGGGGGCCGCCGAGGGTTTTGTGCGTGGTGGTGGTGACCACGTGGGCGTGGGGCAGCGGTGAGGGGTGCAGGCCGGCGGCGACGAGTCCGGCGAAGTGGGCCATGTCGACCATGAGGTAGGCGCCGACTTCGTCGGCGATCTCGCGGAAGCGGGCGAAGTCGAGCTGGCGCGGGTAGGCCGACCAGCCCGCGACGATCAGCTGGGGGCGGTTCTCGCGGGCGAGGCGGGCGACTTCGTCCATGTCGACGCGGTGGTCGTCTTCGCGGACGTGGTAGGGCACCACGTTGTAGAGCTTGCCGGAGAAGTTGATTTTCATGCCGTGCGTGAGGTGCCCGCCGTGGGCGAGGTCCAGGCCCATGATGGTGTCGCCCGGCTTGAGCAGCGCGTGCATCGCCGCGGCGTTGGCCTGCGCGCCCGAGTGCGGCTGCACGTTCGCGAACGATGCTCCGAACAGTTCTTTGACCCGGTCGATCGCGAGCTGCTCGACGACGTCGACGTGCTCGCAGCCGCCGTAGTAGCGCTTGCCGGGGTAGCCCTCGGCGTACTTGTTCGTCAACACCGAACCCTGCGCCTGCAACACGGCCTGCGGCGCGAAGTTCTCCGACGCGATCATCTCCAGCGTGTTCTGCTGACGGCCGAGCTCAGCGCCCACAGCACTGGCCACCTCCGGATCCACGGCCGAAAGCTGGTCGTTGAACAGGTCCGGTGTCGACATGAGCAATTGCCTCCTGTGTTCGATCTGGGCTGCGCCGGAAAGGGTCCGGGCGGTCCTTTCGAGGTTCGTGGTGCCCGCGGGCGGTGCGGTCTCAGGCGGACCGGCGGTAGAACGGGGTCTCGACGACTTCCACGTCGATCGACTTGCCGCGGATGTCGACCTGCAGCGCGGTGCCGATCGCGCTGTGCGCGCGGTCCACGTAGGCCATCGCGATCGGGTGGCCCAGCGTCGGCGATGGTGCCCCGCTGGTCACTTCGCCGATCTCGGCGCCGTCGGTGTCGAGCACGCGGTAACCGTGCCTGGGGGCGCGGCGGGCGTCGGTGCGCAGACCCACGAGGGTGCGTTCCGTCGGCGCCTGCGCGACCTTCGCCAACGCCTCCTTGCCGACGAAGTCACCGGGCTTGTCCAGCTTCACGACGCGGCCGAGGTTCGCGTGGAACGGCGTCAGGGACGCGGAGAGCTCGTTGCCGTACAGCGGCATGCCCGCTTCCAGCCGCAGCGTGTCCCGGCAGGACAATCCGGCGGGGATGAGGCCGTGCGCGGCGCCGGAGTCGGTCAGCGCCCGCCACACGGCCGGTGCGTCGGCGGGCGAGGTGAACAGTTCGAAACCGTCCTCGCCGGTGTAGCCGGTGCGCGCCAGCAGCACGTCGGCGCCCGCGACCTCGCTGGGGTATCCGGCGAAGTACTTGACGCCGGACAGGTCGGTCGCGGTCAGCGGTGCCAGGATCTCCACGGCTTTCGGGCCTTGCACGGCGATCAGCGCGTAGTCGTCGGAGACGTCCTGGTGAGTCGCGTCGAACCCGGAGACCCGGTCGGCGAGCTCGGCGGAGACCACGGCGGCGTTGGCGGCGTTGGCGACCACCAGATATTCGTGCTCGCCGAGCCGGTAGACGATGAGGTCGTCGAGCACGCCGCCTTCGGCGTTGCACAGCATGGTGTAGCGGGCGCGGCCTTCGGTGATTCCCGAGGACTTCGTGACGAGCGCGTAGTCGAGCGCCTCGGCGGCCTGCGGTCCGCTGATGCGGATCTCGCCCATGTGCGAGAGGTCGAACAGGCCCGCGGCGGTGCGCACGGCCTGGTGCTCCGCGGTGTCCCCGGTGTAGCGGACCGGCATCCGCCAACCGGCGAACTCGGTGAAGTGGGCGCCCAGGGACGCATGGATCTCTCCGAGCGGTGTTTCTCGCAGGGAGGGGGACGACGACGTCATGGTGCGGAACTCCTCCTCATGGGCACCGATCACGTCCGAGGGACCGGTTGCGGCCACTTCCAGCAGAAACCATATCCGGGGTCCCTCGACGGCGACGGGCGCGGGCGTGCGCTGGCCGGTCTCCCCGGAGTCATTGGCCTGAGAGTTTCACCGCTCGTCGGCGGTTTGCACCTTGGGCGAGGGACACGAGTCCCTGCTTTTCTCCGTGATCGCCTGGTGTCGTGCGGTGCGGGGCCTGAGAGTTTGATGGGGAGATTGCTCCTTCGGCGCTGCACCCAGGAATCGCATCCTGCACGGACCAGGGGCTCCTGGCGGGGCACAGACTCTCCCGCACGACGTCGTCGGCGTTGATGTCTCGTCTTCTGTTGTGGTCCGAAACGCTACGGAGATCACAGTTCGCAGTCAATCGAACGTGAGCGTGATCCCGTCACCCTCCGGAGTCGGCCTGCCGGCCCTCGGCGTGCTCCGCGGACGATTCCGTGACCTGCTCGAACTGCGCTTGCAGGCCGTCCACCAGTGCTCGCAGTGCGAGTTCGAAGCTGTCGTCGTCGATCTCCGCGGCGTGTTCGCGCAGCAGGTGGGCGTTGCGCAGGTGCGGGAACCGTTCGTCGTAGATCCCGGCGTCGTCGACGAAACCGCCTGCGAACGAGCCCATCGCGGAACCGACCACCAGGTACTTGGTGGAGGCTCCGATCATCGTGGCGTACCGGGGCGGCCAGCCCGCGCTGGTCAGGCCGCCGTGCACGGCGTCGGCGCGGCTCAGCGAGGTCTCGCGGCGGGCGGGTCCGGAGGCCATGAACGGCACCAGGTTCGGGTGCGCGGCCAGCGCGGCGCGGTAGGAGCGCGCCCAGCGGACCAGGCCGGTGCGCCAGTCGGTGCTGAAGCCGGTGGTGTCGACGGTGGCCATCACGTCGTTGGCGACGTCGTGCAGCAGGGCCTCTTTCGTCGCGACGTGGTTGTACAGCGACGCGGCGCGAACACCGAGCGCTTCGGCGAGTTTGCGCATGGACAGCGCTTCCAGGCCGTGCGTGTCGATGATCACCAAGGCGTGTTCGCGGATGCGATCCGGTGTGAGCTGAGGGCTCTTCGGCCTGCCCATGCCGCGCTCCTGCCTGCCTGGTCCACGTAGGCCGGTCCGTTGCCGCACCGTGGTCGGCCGATTGCCCTGCGATGACTCCGCACAGTGTCCGACGCGGCGGTCTTGCCGTGGTCCGCGGGGTGGTCCTAGAGTCCGAAACTAACGACGTTAGTCGTCTGGTGTCCATCGGCGGACGTGGTTCCCGATCGGCGTTGGGCGACGTCATCACGGAGGTGGACGATGGTCAACGACGACGAGTCCCCGGCCCCGGCCCGGCCGCAGACCACGCTGTCGCTGGTGTCGGTGCTCGCCGAACCCGCCCGCATCACGCCACGCGCGACCGCGGTCATCGAAGGCGGCGAGCAGGTCGACTACGGCGAACTGTGGGAACAGGTCCGCGCGCACGCCGCGGCACTGCGCGACCGCGGCGTCGAGCCGGGGGACCGGGTGGCGATCGTCGCTCCCAACGTCATCGATTTCGTGCGCGCCTACTACGCGGTGCTCACCGCGGGCGCCGTCGTGGTTCCGGTGCCGTTGCTGCTGGTCCCGGACGAGGCGGCGTACCTGCTGCGCAACTCGGGCGCGAAGCTCGTCGTCGGGCACACGAGCCAGCTGTCGCTGGCCGCCGAGTCGGCGCGGCGAGCGGGCATCCCGGTGGTGTCGGTCGGCCCCGGCGGCTCGGGTCCGGACGCGCCGCCGTCGCTGTCGGCGGAGGCGGCCGCGGCCGAACCGGTGCGCGCGTTCGAGACGCGTTCCCCGGAGGATCCGGCGGTCATCTTCTACACCAGCGGCACCACCGGCCGCCCCAAGGGCGCGGTGCTCACCCACCTCAACCTGGTCATGAACGCGACGGTGAACGCGTTCGACGCCAACGACACCCGGACCGAGGACCTGGTGCTGGGCTGCCTGCCGCTGTTCCACGTGTTCGGCCAGACGGTCTCGCTGAACACCACGTTCCGCGCGGGCGCCACGCTGGTGCTGCAGCCGAAGTTCGACCCGGCGGAGGCGCTGGCGCTCATCCGGGCTCACCGGATCACCCAGCTCAACGGCGTGCCCACCATGTACATCCGGATGCTGGAGGCCGCGGGCGAGGACGCCGAGGTGCCGAGCCTGCGGATGTGCGTCTCCGGCGGCGCGGCGCTGCCGGTCGCGGTGCTGGAGCGGTTCCAGCGGCGCTTCGGCGCCCCGATCCACGAGGGCTACGGGCTGTCGGAGACTTCGCCGACGGCGACGGTGAACCAGCCCGCGTTCGGCCCGCGCGCGGGCACCGTCGGACACGCGCTGTGGGGCATCGACGTCGAAGTCGCCGAACCGTCCGTCGAGGACCGTGTCGAGCTGCTGCCCGCGGGCGAGACCGGCGAGGTCGTGGTGCGCGGCCACAACGTGTTCGCCGGCTACCTGGACGACCCGGAGGCGACCGCGGCGGCCGTCGTCGACGGCTGGTTCCGCACCGGCGACATGGGCGTCAAGGACGCCGAAGGCTATCTGTCCATCGTGGACCGCAAGAAGGACCTGATCATCCGCAACGGCTACAACATCTACCCGCGCGAGGTGGAGGAGCTGCTGATCAGGCATCCCGCGGTGGCCCAGTGCGCGGTGATCGGCCTGCCCGATCCGGGACGCGGCGAGGAGGTCTGCGCCGTCGTCGTGCCGGAACGCGGCGAGGATCCCGACGAGGCGCTGGGCAAGGCGATCATCGCCTGGTCCGCGGAGCAGACCGCGCACCACAAGTACCCGCGCCGCGTGGTGTTCGTCGACGAGCTCCCGCTGGGTCCCAGCCACAAGGTCCTCAAGCGCGAGCTGCGCTCCCGCATCGCTTCGACCTGATCACCCGGGCAGGCGGGCGGCTCGCCCGCCTGCCCGAGCAGTGAAATCCCTCGACCGCGCCGAAAGGAAACGCCACCGATGGTCGACTTCTCCCTCACCGAGACCGAACGCGATATTCGGGATTGGGTGCGCACCTTTGTGCAGCGCGAACTGATGCCGCTGGAGCAGGAGGTGCTGCGCCGGGAGCGCAACCACGAGCGCGGCCTGACCCGCGAGGAGCTCAAGGACCTGCGGCAGAAGGCCCGCGACGCCGGGTTCTGGGGAGTGCAGACGCCGGAGGAGTACGGCGGGATGGACCTCTCCGCGGTGCTCACGGCGCTCATCGAGATCGAGCTCGGCCGCACGTTCGTGCCGTTCAGCTTCGGCGGCTACGCGGACAACATCCTCTACCACGCCAACGAGGACCAGAAGCAGCGTTACCTGGTCCCCACCATCGAGGGGGAGCGCAAGTCCTGCTTCGCGATCACCGAGCCCGGCGCCGGTTCGGACGCGAAGAACCTGCGCACCACGGCCCGCAAAGAGGGCTCGGAGTGGGTGATCGACGGCGAGAAGACGTTCATCACCGGCGGCATCGACGCCGACTTCACGATGGTCTTCGCCGTCACCGACAAGGAGAAGGGCGCCGACGGCGGCGTCACCTGCTTCCTCGCCGACCGCGACGCGGGCTGGCGATCGGAGCCGATCGAGATCATGGGCGAGTGGGACCGCCAACCGGCCGCGTTGGTCTTCGACGGCGTGCGGGTGCCGGAGGAGAACGTGCTCGGCGAGGTCGGCGGCGGTTTCAAGCTGGCCATGCAGTGGATCGGCCGCGGCCGCTACCTGCTGCCCGCCCGCGCTCTCGGTGGTTGTGAGCGCATGATGGAAATGTCGATGGACTACGCCCGCAACCGGCAGACGTTCGGTGCGCCCATCGCGGATCGCCAGGCCATCCAGTGGATGATCGCGGACTCCGCGGTGGAGATCGAGGCGCTGCGCTGGCTGGTGCTGCAGGCGGCGTGGCAGGCGGATCAGGGCGCCGATTCCCGGCACGCCCAGTCCATCGCGAAGCTCTACGGCGGCACCCGCGCCAACGAGATCGTGGACCGGATGTTGCAGATCCACGGCGGCATGGGCTACACGCGTGAGCTGCCCATCGAGCGCTGGTACCGCGACATCCGGCTGCTGCGCATCTTCGAGGGAACCGACGAGATCCAGCGCCGCACCATCGCCCGCAACCTGCTCAAGGGGCACGCCTCGGTCAGCGGCGTGCTCGGATGATCGGGTGGGGCCTCGATTCGGTGTCCGAATTGCCGGTAGCCTGATCGTAGGCGTACCGACCGGCCCGATTGGGAGCTGCCATGTCGTTGTTCAAGAAGCTGACCGACTTCGCCAAGAGCCCGCAGGGCAAGAAGGCGATCGACCAGGCGAAGCGATACGCGAGCGACCCGAAGAACAAGGCCAAGATCGACCAGGTGAAGAACCGCTTCACCGGCGGCGGCAAGGGCAACAGCCACTGATCTGCCACTTCCACGATGGCCCCCGGCGTGCAGCCGGGGGCCATCGTCATGCCAGGGGAGCGCGTCACCTGGACATGGTTCGCACAAGGGGTGCTACCGCCTGGTATCACGCGGTAGCATGGTGGGCGTGGCTATGACACTGAGGCTCAGCGAGGATGACAACGCCAGGCTTCGTGAGGCAGCGGATCGCGAGGGGCGGTCCATGCACGAGATCGCGATCGCCGCGTTGCACCAATACTTCGAGCGGCATGAGGAGTTCCGTGCCGCGGAGGTGCGTCGCTTCCTCGCTGAGGACGCGGAGCTGTTGAGGCTGCTGGCCGAATGACCGATCACGTGGAGCTCGATGATGCGATCTATCTGATCGAGCAGGCGTTGCCCGAGCCCGTGATGGACATCGTGCGGGACTGGGGATTGCTGGAGTCGGCTTTGCATCGGCCACGTGCGACGGTCTTCGGCACGGACGCCTACCCGCACCTTGATCAGAAAGCTGCGGCTCTCCTGCTCGCCTTGGCTCGGAATCACCCGTTGGTCGATGGGAACAAGCGCTTGGCGTGGCTAGCCACCCGTTTCTTCTACGTCAAGAACGGGTTCGATCTGCGTGCGGGTGATCCGGTCGAGGCGAACTCGTTCGTCCGGGCCGTTGCCGTGGGTGAGTACGAGGTCGACGATCTCGCCAAGGAGCTCGGTACTCGAGTCGTAAGACGACCGTGATTTCACCGGGTACCGGGCCGGTGCCCGAGGGGGTTCAAGAAGCTGACCGACTTCGCCAAGAGCCCGCAGGGCAAGAAGGCGATCGACCAGGCGAAGCGATACGCGAGCGACCCGAAGAACAAGGCCAAGATCGACCAGGTGAAGAACCGCTTCACCGGCGGCGGCAAGGGCAAGAGCCACTGATCTGCCTCCACGATGGCCCCCGGTCGAAGCCGGGGGCCATCGTTATGCCGACGGCGCGTAATGGAAGACCGGCACCGGTTCGGCGTGTTCTGCGGCGACGTTTCGCAGCAGGTTCAGCACGGATTCGGCGGTGTCCGAGGTCAGGTCGGCGAACGCCAAGTGCGACGTTCGTCCTTCGGCTCGTGCGGTGGCGAGCGCTTCCGGGGTGTCTCTGATCAGCTCTTCCGCGACCGCGCGGTTCTTCACCCAGAGTTGCTCGAACCCGGAGAACAACACCGCGCTCCGCCCGGAGGCCCGCAGTGCTCCGGTGAGCGTGTCCGACTCGGGCGCGATTCGGCCGAGCAGTGCCTTCCGGTCGGCCACGTCCCGCATGTTGATCTCCAACGCCTGCTGCGGAGGAAGCGCGAGTTGCGCGAACCCGGCTCGCGCCGACGGAGGCAGGTCGAGGTGCAGCGCGGCGTGTACCCCTTCGAGCTGGGCGAACTGCCCCGCCGCCACGTCGTAGACGACGACCGGATCGTTCGAAGGCTCCTTCGGCTTGCTGTAGAAGGTGATCTGGGGGTCGTAAGGCTCCTCAGGGTCATCGAATATTTCGACGACGAACTCCCGGTTCGGGAACTGCGTTTTCAGGAGGCCTCGCCAGCAATCGGCTACGCTCTCCGCGAATACGGACATCTCCGCGATGTGCTCGTCGAGCTGCAAGTTAGTGAATACATCTGGAAGAATTGTCAAATTGCTCTTGAATTCGACCTTGCTTGTATCTCCCTTGAAGTGAGATATCCAGATGTCTAGCGCCTCTTTTTGGGCCGAGCTGGGCTCGGTTTCGTTTTCGGTCGCGAAGATGGTGCCGCGATACTCGAGAAAGTTCGGTCGGAACAACCATTGGATGGCGAGTATCGCCTCGAATCCTGAGGTGAGCGTGCTGAGAAATCCGATAGGCGTCAGTGGGTCGCCGTCGGAGGTGTGCCAGTCCTTGAGGAAGCCGGGATACTCGCGTCGATTCTCATTCTCTTCAGTGCTCACGGTACCTCCCGGGGTGTGGCGGCGCGAACCGGTTGTTCCTTGCTCGGGCCGACTCTCGTTGTCCCTGTTTTGTCGTCAACGTTGAGTTGATAATGTAGAACGTGCGGAGTGGGAACTCCTCCGTGCGGCCTCCCGGCCAGGTCGACGCGCTTAATGATATATCCCTGGTCGTCGTAAACGCTGTAACTAGTCACGGTCCCGGTTTGCGAGTCTTTCCGATAGTAAACCTGGTTCGGTTCGGCGGTCAGGGGGACTTTGCCCCCGCCTCGCCCGGTTCCGGTCCACTGCGTGCCGTTCTCGATCAGTTCCCGTGCATGCGGTAGTGGCTGGTCGCGTCGGTAGACCGGTGGCGCGGGGGGCGGCAGTGGTGCTGGTTCCGGCGTGCCTGCGCCTTCGAAGATCGACTCGGCGAAGTCCACGATCGTCTGGAACGCCTTCTTGATGCCGCGAAAGAGCGCGGACAATCCGCTCTTGATCAGTTGTCCGAGTCGGGCCAGCAGTGGTCCGATGTGGTTTTTGAGAAGTTGCAGCAGGAATCGGAGGAGCGGTCCCCAGAACGCTACGGCGACCTGGCTCTGCATCTCTTGCCGCTGAGTGTGTCCGGCGGCCAGTACCGAGATGATGGCGTTTTTGGTCTCGATGGTGGCGAGTGCCATCGCATCGACGGCCGCCGCGGCCTGTTCGGCTGCCACGGTGCCGAGCGCGAAGTGCGCGTCGATTCCGGCCCAGCGGCCGTCGAACGCGTCGATGGTCGCGCCGTGATGCGTCGCCGCGACCGACCGGGCTGTTTCGGAGCCCTCTTGGCGAAGTCGTTCCAATGTCCTGCCGGTTCTGCGCCAGCCTTCGGCTAGTTCGTGCAGCCGGTCTTCGTCGGCTTCGGGAAAGGTTCCGCCGCACTCCGCCAGCAGCTGTGCGAGCTCAGGCGGGAGCGTGATGCTCACGACCGGTTCCCCAGTTCGGAGAGCAGCTTGTTCAATTCGTCGGCGTGGGTCCGGTCGATGTCTTCGAGTTCGGTCGCCGTCGCTATCAGCGAGGTGCCGACCTCGGCCGTAGCGCGTGCCAATACCGCCAAGGCCCGCTCCGCCAGTTCGGCCACTTCCAGGTGCGCTTGGCCGAAGGCCGCTCCAAGTTCGTCCGCTCCCCAGGTGCCGGCGTCTCCTGCCACCGCTGTCCGCAGTGTTCCGCGTTCGGCGTCCACTCCTTCTCCGGCCGAACTGAGCCGCCTGCCTGATCCGCGTAACTGGTCGGTGTGGATGAAGAACGACGCTGCCATGCACTCCGCCTCGCCTGCCGGACGTTGTGTGATCTTGCCGGGGAGGCTAGCGATTCCGGAGAACCGGGTGGGATCGTTCGAAAGAGGCGGCCGAGTGTGGCGGGTCACAGCATCGTTGGGGGATCTTGTGAGTTCATTCCTGGAAGACCCGGCTGATCACCACCGTGGTCGCGGGAGCTTTCCCGAGCACGCGCCGGAGGACGACGAACTCATGGGCTCGGGCGCCTCGTCGGATGGGCTCGTCCGGGCGCGGGTCGATCCGCGGGGGCGGGTCGGTGAGATCGCGTTCGACCCGCATCAGTGGGGACGGATGCCGCGAGCCGCGGCGGAGGCGGCGGTACGGGAAGCGGTCAACGCGGCGCTGGACGAGATGGCCGAGAAGGTCGCCTCGACAGGTGCGTTGCCCGGGCTCGGCGCGGAACTCGGCCGCGTCACCGAGGGTTTCGAGCGAGCGATGGACAAGGTCGCCGCGGACATCGACGCGGCACGCAAGCGGTTGGACTCCTGACATGCGCAGCCGCAGAACCTCGTGCGATCCGCGCTTCTGCCTTCCCATCGCGGCACGACTCGCGGATGGTGATCAACGGGCTGTGTGCGGCTGGATTCACCAGTAGGGTTCTCGCGGGCTTATTCCGAGTGCAGGGGCGGTGCCATGGGCCGGGCTTATGTGGTGGGCACTTTCGACACCAAGGCGGCTGAGCTGCGCTACGTCGCCGGGCTCGTCGCCGACGCGGGCGTGGAGGTGACCACGGTCGACGTGAGCACCTCCGGTACGGATTCCGCCGATGCTCCCGATGTGCCCGCCGCCGAGGTGGCCGCCGCGCACCCGCGCGGAGCCGAGGCGGTGTTCACCGGCGATCGCGGGTCGGCCGCCGTGGCGATGGCGCTGGCGTTCGAGCGGTGGCTGGCCGCGCGGCACGGTGTCGGCGGAGTGCTGGGGCTCGGCGGTTCCGGGGGCACGGCGCTGATCACTCCCGCGCTGCGGGGGTTGCCGGTGGGAGTGCCGAAGCTGATGGTCTCTACCGTGGCCTCCGGAGACATTTCGTCCTATGTGGACGCATCGGATATCGCGATGTTCCCGGCGGTGACCGACGTCGCCGGGCTCAACCGGATTTCCCGCCGAGTGCTCGGCAACGCGGCGCACGCGCTGGCCGGGGCCGTGCGCAACACCGTTCCGGCCGTGGAGCAGCGCCCGGCGGTGGCGCTGACGATGTTCGGGGTGACGACGCCTTGCGTCACCAAGACCGCGGACAGGCTCGCCGCCGAGCACGACCCGCTGGTGTTCCACGCGACCGGTACCGGCGGGCGGGCGATGGAGAAGCTCGTCGCCGACGGCCTCATCGAAGCGGTCCTGGACATCACCACCACCGAGGTGTGCGACCTGATCGCCGGGGGAGTGATGAGCGCCGGTGACTCGCGGCTCGACGCCGTCGCGCACGGCGGTGTTCCCTACGTCGGCTCCTGCGGCGCCCTCGACATGGTCAACTTCGGGGCGCCGGACACCGTGCCGGAGCGCTACCGGGGCCGGCTGTTCTACGAGCACAACCCGCAGGTCACGCTGATGCGCACCACCCCGGACGAATGCCGCGAGATCGCCCGGTTCCTGGCCGCGAAGCTCAACGCCTGCACCGGACCGGTGCGGTTCCTGCTGCCCGAGGGCGGTGTCTCGCTGCTCGACGTCGCAGGGCAGCCCTTCCACGATCCGGCGGCCGACCAGGCCCTGTTCGAGACTCTCGAAGCGGAGGTCCACCAGACCGAGCAGCGGCAGCTGCGGAGGATTCCGCACGACATCAACGACGACGGTTTCGTGGACGCGCTGCTCACGGCGTTCCGCGAAGTGCGGCCCGAAGCGGAAGGGGAACGGTCATGACGCGGTTCGATCGGGAAAGCCTGCTGCGCCGATTCCGGGGCATGGCCGATCGGGGTGAGCCGATCATCGGCGGCGGCGCCGGTACCGGGTTGTCGGCGAAGTGCGAGGAATCCGGCGGCATCGACCTGATCGTGCTGTACAACTCGGGCCGCTACCGGATGGCCGGCCGTGGTTCGCTGGCCGGGCTGCTGGCCTACGGCAACGCCAACGAGATCGTCGTGGAGATGGCGAGCGAAGTGCTGCCCGTGGTGCGCCGCACGCCGGTGCTCGCGGGCGTCAACGGCACCGACCCGTTCCTGCTCACCGGCCCGTTCCTGGCGCGGCTGCGCGAACTCGGCTTCGCCGGGATCCAGAACTTCCCGACCGTTGGGCTCATCGACGGCACCTTTCGGGCCAATCTGGAGGAGACCGGCATGAGCTACCGCCAGGAGGTCGAGCTCATCGCCGCCGCGCGGGAAGCGGACCTGTTCACCACGCCGTACGTCTTCTCCGCCGCGGACGCCCGCGCCATGACCGCCGCCGGAGCCGACATCGTCGTGTGCCACCTCGGGCTCACTACCGGCGGCTCGATCGGCGCGGAGACCTCGAAGGATCTCGACGACTGCGTGACGCTGATCGACGAGTGGTCCGCGGCGGCCGCCGAAGTGCGCGAGGACGTGCTGATCCTCTGCCACGGCGGCCCGATCGCCACACCCGAGGACGCGGCCTACGTGCTGGGCCGCACCAAGCGGTGCCACGGTTTCTACGGCGCCAGCAGCATGGAACGGCTCCCGGTCGAGCAGGCGCTGACCGAGCGGACCAGGGAGTTCAAGAACCTCAAGCGGTGAGCCGCACTGCCCGGTGCGGTGGAACACGACGGTGAGGAGCACGTGATGACACGGTCCTATGCGAGTGCGGTGGTTCCGGCCACGGCGGATCAGGTGTGGGCGCTGGTGCGGGACTTCAACGGATTGCCGCAGTGGCATCCGGCGATCAAGACCAGCGAGATCGAGGCGGGCGCGTCCCCGGCGGAGGTCGGGGCGACGCGTCGGCTGACCCTCGCCGACGGCGGTGTCGTGCGGGAACGGCTGGTGGCGCTGGACGACACCGCCCGCGCTTACACCTACGAGATCACCGAAGGCCCCTTCCCGGTGCGTTCGTACCGCAGCACGATCCGCGTCCTGCCGATCACGGCGACCGGGCAGTCGTTCGTCGAGTGGTACAGCGACTACGACACCGATGCGGCCGAGGAGGAGAAGCTTGACCAAGTGTTCGGTGGCGGCGTGTTCGGTACCGGGTTGAAGGCGCTCGGCGACCACTACGCCGGCTGAGTCCGGCTTGCTGGGCGGGCGCTCGAACGCCCGCCCGGCGCCGTGCCCACGGGTATCATGGGCACCGTGCGCCACGCGGAAAGTTCGTGAGTGCGCAAGCTGCCATTCGGCTGACGATCGGTGTGGGTTAGCCGACACACTCGGATGGCGGCCCGTTAGAGTTCAGCCGTGCCAAGCAGTGAAACTTCCCCTGAACGAGCGACAGAAGCCGAGTCGTCCGAAACGCTGCGTAGCGGCGCTGCGCCGGGCGGCGTGGTCGTCACCGGCGGCTCCGGGTTCGTCGGCCGCGCCGTCGTCCGGGCGCTGACCGAACGCGGCACGCCGGTCACCATCGTCGATGTGCAAGACCCGCCGGAATCGCTGCGCGGCGAGCTCGTCACCCACGTCGCGGGCGACCTCTCCGACCCGGCCGTCCGCGAAGCCGCCGTCGCCGAGGGCACCGATGCCATCGTGCACCTCGCCGCGATCACCTCGGTGCTGCGTTCCGTGGACCAGCCGGCCGAGACCTACCGCGCCAACGTGGAGGTCACCCAGGAACTGCTCGAACTCGCGCGGCAGCGCGGCGTCGGCCGGTTCGTGCTCGCCTCCACCAACGCCGTCGTCGGCGACATCGGCCACGGCACCATCTCCGAAGACCTCCCGCTGCGCCCGCTCACGCCGTACGGCGCGACGAAGGCCGCCTGCGAAATGCTGCTGTCCGGCTACGCGGGTTCCTACGGCATCGCCACCACCGCGCTGCGGTTCACCAACATCTACGGCCCCGGCATGGGGCACAAGGACAGCTTCATCCCGCGGCTGATGCGCGCGGCGCTGTCCGGCGCGAGCGTCGAGGTCTACGGCGACGGCGCGCAGAGCCGCGACTTCGTGCACATCGACGACGTGGTGCAGGGCATCCTCGCGGCCAGCGACAAGCAATACACCGGAACCGCGATCATCGGCTCCGGGCGGTCGATCTCCGTGCTGGAACTCATCGAGGCGGTCCGCGCCGCCACCGGTGAGCCGCTGCCGGTCACGCACGTGCCCGCCAAGAACGGCGAGATGCCCGCGGTGATCGTGGACATCGCCAAGGCCGGTCGCGAACTCGGCTACACCCCGTCGGTGGAGCTCACCGACGGGCTGCGGACCGTGTGGGAGGACTTCCGCACGGTCACCCCCGGGGCGCCGTGATCGCCGCGCCGGCGCGGCACCTCCGCGCGCACTGGCTGCTCGCGCTGCTGTTGCTCGGTGGCGTCGTGCTGCGCGTGCTCGCGCAGCTCGCCTACCGGCCGGCGCTGCTCTACATCGACTCGTTCCGCTACCTCGACGACCTCGGGGTGTTCTACCCCGGCGGCATCAACCCCATCGGCTACGAGATCCTGCTGCTCGGCCCGTTGCTGCTGGTGGGGAACCTGGCGTTCGTGGTGGCCGTGCAGCACCTGATCGGTCTCGCGCTCGGCGTCGCGGTCTACGTGCTGCTGCTGCGCTTCGGCGCGCGGCGCTGGATCGCGGCACTGGCCACCGCACCGGTGCTGCTGGACGCCTACCAGGTGCAGATCGAGCACAACATCATGTCGGACCTGCTGTTCCAGGTCCTGCTGCTGGCCGCGATCTTCGTGCTGACCTGGCGCGGCACGCCCGGACCGCGCACCGCGGCGATCGCCGGACTGCTGCTGGCGACCTCGGTGCTGGTGCGCATCGTCGGTCTGACGCTGGTGGTGCCCGCGGTGGTGTTCGTGCTGCTGGCCGCCGGACTGCGGCCGCGTGACGGGTGGAAACCCAGGTTGCGCAGCGCCGGAGCCCTCGCCGGGGCGTTCCTCGGCGTCCTGTTCTGCTACTCGATGTACCACCTGGTGTGGACCGGGACTCCGGCGCTGGGCGGCTCGACCGGCAGCGTCGTCTACGGCCGCACCGCCGTCGTCGCCGACTGCGCGAACCTCGGGCTCACCCCCGAGGAACAGCGGGTGTGCCCGAAGGAACCCGTCGAGGCGCGGGAGAAGCAGGGCATCGACTTCTACATCCACTTCTGGCACGTCTCGGCCAACACCAAGAAGCTCCCCGACGACTTCGACCTCGCCACCGCGCAGAGCGGCATGGCGGCGAAAGTCCTGGCGCAGCAACCGTTCGACGTCCTGGGCGGTTTCGTCACGGACTTCCTGAAGGGCTTCGCACCCACCCGCACGCAGACACCGGGCGATGTGCCGCTGGACCGCTGGCAGTTCAAGACCGAGTACCCGATGTACGCCGATCCCTGGTACGTCGCGGAATGGTCCGAGCTGTACGGCGACGGCACGCTGCACGCCGACACCGAGATCGGCGGGTTCCTGCGGGCCTATCAGCTCGGCGGCGGCTACACGCCGGGCACCGTGCTCGGCGGCCTGCTCGTCCTGTCCGGACTGGCCGTGCTCGGCGTCGGCCGTGCCCGCCGCAGCGGCCTGCGCGCCGTGACGCTGCTGCCCGCCGGACTGGCCACCACGGTGCTCGCCACCGCGGCGGCGATGGAATTCTCCTGGCGCTACCAGCTGCCCGGCCTCGTGCTGGTGCCGCTGGCCGGTGGGCTCGCGTTGACCGCGATCATCGGACCACGCCCGACCCGCTTACCCGACAGACCGACCACCCCGAAGGAGACCACCATGTCCACGACCTACCCCGACGAGGTCGACCGGGCGGCCCTCGACGGCTACGCCGAACGTTACGGCGACCGCCGGTTCGCCTCGGTGGTCGTGCTCATCGCGGCCTACAACGAGCAGGACGCGCTCGGCGCGGTGCTCGACGGCATGCCGGCGCAGAGCTGCGGACTGGACGTGGACACGCTCGTCGTCGTCGACGGCGCCACCGACGACACCGCGGAGGTAGCGCTGCGCCACGGCGCGCAGACGTGCGTCGCGCCGGTCAACCGGGGCCAGGGCGCGGCGCTGCGGCTCGGCTACCGGATCGCCGCCGAACGCGGCGCCCGCTACCTCGTGACCACCGACGCCGACGGGCAGTACGACATCGCCGAGCTGCCGCAGCTGCTGCAGCCGTTGATCGACGACGAGGCCGACTTCGTCACGGGATCCCGCACCCTCGGTCGCACCGAGAGCACCGACCTGGTCCGCCGAGCGGGCACTCACGTGTTCGCGTGGCTGGTCAGCGCGCTCACCGGGCAGAAGATCACCGACACCTCGTTCGGCTTCCGCGGCATGAAGATCGAGGTGCCGAACTCGGTGCGGCTGGAGCAGAAGCAGTACCAGTCCTCGGAGCTGCTCGTCGGCGTGCTCGCCCGCGGGTACCGGGTGCTGGAGCGGCCGATGACGATGCTGGCGCGCACCGCGGGGCAGAGCAAGAAGGGCAACAACGTCCTCTACGGCTACCGCTACGCCAAGGTCGTGTTAGGCACCTGGCTGCGCGAACGGCGTTCCGCCCCGCAGCCGCAGACCCGGCCGGCGTCCGAACGGATCAACGAGCCCGCGGTGGCCGTTCCCGAGCGGTGAAGATGAACCGGTCGATGATAAAGAACTTCACCACGAACATCACCAGGTAGGTCGCGAGGAAGGCGCCCCACACGATCGCCACCTGCGGGAGGCGGTCGTGTGGGAACTCCGCCAGCGCCAGCCGCTCGGCGCCGCTGGTCGCCATCGCCGCCAGCAGCGCGGTGCCCACCGACAGCGCCGCGTAGCGCACGATCTCCCCGCGCAGCGCGGATCTGCCTCCGCCGCCCCAGGTCCGGCGGTTGAGCACGAAGTTCGGGACGGCCCCCGCCAGCCACGCCAGCACGGTCGAGACCACCGGCAACGCGCCGAGCGCGTAGGAGCCGACGAACACGAGCTGGCTGATCCCGGTCGCGACCACCGAGGCTGCGGCGAATCTGCTGATGAGCCGCCAGTAATGCCCGCGCCCGCCGGCCTTCGGCGGTGGCGCGCTCTCGGTGGCCTGCTGCACTGATCAGTCCTTTCCCGCCGCACCGAGGCCCGAACGGGCCGCGTCGCGGTAGCACGATACCGGGGCGCTCCGGCGTGCTCTTCCTCTCTGGCCCGGTTGCTTCGGACTCTTCGCTCCCGCGCCGAACAATGAGAGCATTTCCGATGTTGTCGGGAGCGAGGTGGCGTCCGGCGCCCTCGGCATCCGGCGTCTTCACCTGCTCCTGACAGTGCGTTTCCTACCGTGCCGATTGGCTCCGGAGCACCTCGGTGCCCGGAGGAACTGCCACCGCGCTGCCCTCCCGCGGCCACCGGTGGCGCCCGCAATGACGTAGAGGAGAAGAAGGCGTGCGAATCCTCGTCCTCGGGGGCGACGGCTACCTTGGCTGGCCGACCGCTCTGCACCTGTCCGACCGTGGCCACGAGGTGGCAGTGGCCGACAACTTCGCCCGGCGCGGGTACGACCACGAGATGGGCGTGCAGAGCCTGGTGCCGATCGAGCCGATGCAGACCCGCATCGAAGCGTGGCACGAAGTGTCGGGCAAGAGCATCAAGTCCTACTACGGCGACCTCGTCGACGCGGACTTCACCTACGAGATGGTGCGGGACTTCCGCCCGGACACCATCGTGCACTTCGCCGAACAGCGTGCGGCGCCGTACTCGATGATCGACCGCAAGCATGCCGTGTACACCCAGCAGAACAACGTGGTCGGCAACCTCAACGTGCTGTTCGCGATCCAGGAGATCGACCCGTCGATCCACCTGGTGAAGCTGGGCACGATGGGCGAGTACGGCACGCCGAACATCGACATCGAGGAGGGCTGGCTGGAGGTCTCGCACAAGGGGCGGACCGACCGGATGCTGTTCCCGAAGAAGCCGGGCTCCTTCTACCACCTGAGCAAGGTGCACGACAGCCACAACATCGAGTTCGCCTGCCGCATCTGGGGTTTGCGCGCCACCGACCTCAACCAGGGCGTCGTGTACGGGCAAGAGACGCCGCAGACGGCACGGGACGCGCGGCTGGCGACCCGCTTCGACTACGACGCGATCTTCGGCACGGTGCTGAACCGGTTCGTCATCCAGGCCGTGCTGGGCCACCCGCTGACGGTGTACGGCAGCGGCGGGCAGACCCGCGGGCTCATCGACATCCGCGACACCGTGGAGTGCATCCGGCTGGCGGCGGAGAACCCGGCGGACGCCGGCGAGTTCCGGGTGTTCAACCAGATGACGGAGAGCTTCTCCGTCGAGGAGATCGCGAAGGTCGTCGCCAACGGATTCGACGGCACGGTCGAGGTCGAGTACTTGGACAACCCGCGCGTCGAGCAGACCGAGCACCACTACAACGTGGTGCACACCGGGCTGGTCGAGCTGGGCTTGGAGCCGCACCTGCTGTCGAACACGCTCATCGATTCGCTGTTCGGGGTCGCGAAGGCGCACGTGGATCGGGTCGATCTGGCCGCGATGCGGCCGACGGTGAAGTGGCGTGCCGCGTCCAGCCCGATGCGCACGGACTGAGCCGAGCGTTCGCCACGGTGACGGGTGCTCACCGAGGGAGCATCCGTCACCGTTCGCACGAAGATCCGGGCCGGATCGATGGCGGTCGTGTTCGAACTGTGCGCAACAAGGCCTGGAATATTCCATGATTGGCGTGCACACTGAGTGCCACGCGTCGCTGGACTCCGCGTCGATGATGCGGGTCGCCTGCCGATGGGGATCCGGTGGCGTTCGCCCGGTTTCCCGGGCGGAGAACGAAGTGGCCAGTCGGTGGCCGCAGGTACGGGGAGCGGCGTCCCGGGCGCGAGAATGAAGTACGCACTCGCACCCGGGACGCCTACCGCGTGTCGGGGGGCTTCCACACGGCCTACCGAACCGTAGCCCTTTCGTATGACTCGCGCGATACGGCACGTGGGTAATGCCTGACGCTCCGTGTGTTAGCCGTAGCCACGCAACCTCCGGTCGAGCTCGGCCCCGCCAGACCGCAACGCCCGCTCGCGACACCGTCGCGAGCGGGCGTTCGTCGTGTCGCCGAAGGGCGGGTGCGCGGCCGGTCTAGCTGTGCACGGGCTCGTCGGCCTCCTCCGGAAGCTCCTCGCGGCGGTCGCGCACGATCTGGGCGATCGTGTAAGCCAGCGCGCCCAGCCAGGCGAGCACGATGACCGTGTAGAACACGCCGGGAGCGGGCAGGTCGAACGCCTTGATCAGGGTCCGGGTGTTGGTGAGCACGATGAGCCCGCCCGCGCCGACGCCGATCAGGCGCATCGGCACGATCCGGACCAGGTACGCCGCCAGCGGCGCGGCGATCACGCCGCCGATCAGCAGCGCGGCCACCGTGGCCCAGGACAGCGGCTCGTCGGCCAGCGAGATGATGAAGCCGAGGCTGGCCGCCACCGCGATCAGGAACTCGCTGGTGTCCACCGAGCCCACGACCTTGCGCGGCTCCACCTTGCCGGTGCTCAGCAGCGTCGGGGTCGCCACCGGACCCCAGCCGCCGCCACCGGTCGCGTCGACGAAGCCCGCGACGAGTCCCAGCGGCGCGAGCAGTTTGGAACTCACCCCGGTCAGCTGCCTGCGGCGCAGCGGGCGCAGCGCGAAGCGCAGCAGCACGTACAGGCCGAGCGTGAGCAGGATCGCCGACATCCACGGCTCGGCGGCCTCGGTGGAGAGGTTGCTCAGCGCGGTCGCGCCGAGGAAGGCGCCCACGGCACCGGGCACGCCCAGGATGAGCACGACTCGCCAGTCGACGTTGCCGAACTTCCAGTGCGAGATGCCGGAGGCGACGGACGTGCCGATCTCAGCCAGGTGGACCGAAGCGGAGGCCACGGCAGGCGTGAGACCGGCGGTGAGCAGGATCGTCGTGGAAGTCACCCCATAGGCCATGCCGAGGGAACCATCGACGAGCTGGGCGATGAAACCGCCGAGCGCGAAGATCAGGAAGGTCTGCACGATCTCTCCGTGGGGTGGCGTTCGCGGGCGCCCCGGTCCTGCGCCATGCGTTCCGGGGCGGTTCGGGTGGTGGTCGATTCGGGCGTGGACCCGGTCGGCGGGCGTGCCGCGGTGCCTGCGCGCGAGAGGCGGCGGCGCGTGCCTGGAGGGCGGCTGCCTGCCGCGCCTTGAGTGAAATGGGGCAGCGGGAGAGGTCAGCGAGAAGGCCGACACCCGGCGGAACTGACGCGGAGCAGGTCGACGTGCAGGCGCTGCACGAGCAGGCCCCACTGGTCACCACGCGTCATGCCTGTCAGTGAATCAGATCGACTCTTCGGGTGGCACGCGCATCCCAGAGTGCGGGAGATCGGCCGCAGACGGTTACTCGCGAGTCACTTGAGGCCATCCGGCGGGTGATGGAGGCGAATTCTCGGGTTTGTGCTCAAGACCACTTTCGGGCCGTTGAGGTCTTGGTCGCCGACCCATGCGGAGTGTGCCCGCGTGGTGTTGATCCTGCTGGTCAGCGCCGACCTTGCGGTCCCGCGGGGCTGCTCGCCGGTTCGGGCGGAGCTGTGATCGGTTGGCGGCGCTGCGTGTTCGCGAGCCTCGTGCCCAGTGGGAATCACTGATCGCACGGAGTTGATCGCGCCAGGTCGCTGATCTTCCGGCGGCTCCTGCGGTGGGGCGCGAAGATCCCCTGCGAAAGATCACGGCCGTTATCGAAAGGTCATCTTTGTTCGTCACGGAATGTGTGCGTCTGGCGGCTAAACGGGAGCCAAAGCTGCACCTAAGGGGTGAGTGGTTGATGGCTTGGATGACCCTTAGCTACCTTTTTCGCTGAGAACGTCACGGTTCAGTCACGAACAGGACTCGCCCCCGAAGAGTTCGCCCGCATCCCCCGGCGGGAGTGACCGGGCCACCCCCGAAGACGGAAAGGCGACCATGGCGAAGTACGACAAGGAGAGCGGCCACACCCCGAAGACCGCGCTCCGGGAGTCGTTGTTGAACTCCTTCCGCCCTCGCTCCGAGAGCAAGACCTCCCGGGTGTCCACCCGGAACAAGATCGCCGCGGCCGTCGTCGCGGCAGGCGCGTTCGCCGCCGTCGGCCAGCCGCTGGCCGCCAACGCGGACAAGAGCGCCGACAACCAGGCCGTCCGGCCGGTCGCCGACCAGCACGTGGCCGCGCAGCAGCAGCTCGCGACCGCCGTGAACGGCGACCACGGCACCCCGGCCTCGGTGCAGCTGCTCGACGCCAAGCCCGCCCAGGGTGCGCAAGACGAAGCCCAGAAGGTCGCCAAGGCCGAGGGCATCGCCCAGGAACAGGCGAAGGCCGTCGCGGACCAGAAGGCCGCGAAGGAAGCCGCCGACAAGAAGGCCGATGAGGCCGAGAAGGCCGCGTCGGCTAAGGAGGCGGAGGCCCCGGCCAAGCCGGCGGCCGCAGCCGCGCCCGCCAAGGCGAGCAACGGCTACGTCAAGCCCGCCGATGGCACCTTCACCTCCGGGTTCGGTTCCCGCTGGGGCAGCACCCACAAGGGCATCGACATCGCCAACAGCATCGGCACCCCGATCGTCAGCGTCAGCGGCGGTGAGGTCATCAGCGCCGGTCCCGCCAGCGGCTTCGGCCAGTGGGTCCGGGTGCAGCACAACGACGGCACGATCACCGTCTACGGCCACGTGAACACCATCGACGTGAGCGTGGGCGACAAGGTCAACGCCGGTGACAAGATCGCCACTATCGGCAACAAGGGCCAGTCCACCGGCCCGCACCTGCACTTCGAGGTCATCGAGGGCGGCAGCAAGACCAACCCGCTGCCGTGGCTGCAGGAGCACGGCATCTCCGTGAAGTGATGCCACGGCACCCGGCGAGCCGGGCGGCGAACCCCCGCGTCGCCCGCTCACCCGGGTGCTCCCGGCGGCAGTCGCCGCCCCAAAACCGGTCGCCCGAGGTTCGGAGTCACCCCCGACCGAATCTCGGGCGACTTTCCACGTTCTACCCACAGGCGAAACGGCGAAGCCCGCGAAGGGCGGGCGAAGCCACGCTTGCCCGGCGGCCGAAGGCCGTGCCTTGCGGCGAAGCCGTGCCTGGATGCGCGAAGCGCATAGCCCACGTCACAAAGCCGCTCACCCGCGGGTTCTCAGTTGGTCTCTCGCGAGGACAGCTTTTTCCCTCGTGGCGGAGCCACTAGGGAAAAAGATCCCGCAGCGAGAGACCAACTGAGGTTCCGCCACCCGACCCCCAAAGCAAAAAGAGCCCCGATCAGTCGGAAGCAGCGGACTCGGTCGGAGACTCTGCTGTTTCCATGCGGTCTCGTAGCCAGACCAGGGTTCGGGACAGGAGCCTGGACACGTGCATCTGGGAGATGCCGATCTGCTCCGCGATCTGGGTCTGCGTCATGGAGCGGAAGAACCGCATCACCAGGATCCGCCGTTCCCGCTCGTCGAGTTCGGCCAGCAGCGGACGGATCGTTTCCCGGTTCTCCACTTCGAGGAGCTCGGCGTCGTCGGAGCCGATCGCCGCTCCCAGCGGGATCTCGTCGGTGGCGGTGAGCAGTTCGTCCAGCGAGGCGCTCCGGTACGCGTTGCCCGCCTCCAAGCCGCGGAAAACGTCGTCCCGGCTGATGTCGAGGTGTTCGGCCAGCTCACTGGGTGTGGGCGCGCGGCCTAGCTCCTGGGAGAGACGGGCGATGGCCGAAGACACCGACAGGTGCAGTTCCTGGAGCCTGCGGGGCATTCGCACCGCCCAGCCGGTGTCCCGGAAGTGCCTGCGCACCTCGCCCATGATCGTGGGCACGGCGTAGGACAGGAAGTCCACTCCGCGGTCCGGGTCGAACCGGTCCACCGCGTTGATCAGCCCGAGGGTGGCGACCTGGGTGAGGTCTTCCTGTGCTTCGCCGCGGTGGCTGAACCGCCGCGCGATGTGCTCGGCCACCGGCAGGTGCGCGGTGACCAGCTTGTCCCGCAGCTGCGCATGGCGGGGATCTTGTTCACTCACACCCGCGAGTTCGGCGAACAGGGGCGCCAGTTCGTCGTAGCGTTGATGTCGCGAGCGCGCAGCGTGATCGGAATCCGCCTGCTTCACTCGTGTGTCCGTCCCTTGGTCAAGTCAATGCGGACCACATGGCCACTGCCGGTGTCCGCGTCTGATTCCACCGAGGTTGACACACTGTCGGTCAGCGCGCTCAGGACGCGCCAGCTGAAGGTGTCCTGCCGGGCTTCCTGCGGGTGATCGCTGACGACGGAGGCGGACACGCTCAGACTCTGGTCGTCGCCTTGGAACCGGCACGTCAGGGTCCGGCCGCTCGCGGCGAGCCGGATCAACGAGGAACAGGCTTCGTCCACGGCGAGCCGCAGGTCGGCGATCGAGTCCACGTCGAAATCGGCCCGCATCGCCAGGTCTCCGGTCACGGCTCGCAGGACGGATAGCTGGGACGCCTCCGCGGCGACCCGGACCTCCACAACGGACGCCTGCGAGGCGGAGTCCGCGCTCGGACGGGGAGCGGGAGCGATCTGCTCACCGCGTGCGGGCTGGGGTGCTGACACTGGTACACCTCGCTTTGCGCTGGGGAACCTCGTTCCGGGGCCGGAATCCGGCACTCTTGGCCGGATTCCGGGTTCCGATCGCGCACCGGGTTCTGACCGCATCACGCGCCACCTCGATCGGGTCCGGTCCGCGCCGCCGGGTTCGGCGTCCGCGTCGCGAACGTCGTCGGCCGGCCGGCCGGTGATGATTGCGAATTACCATTACTCACAGTCACCTGGTACCCGGCGTGGTGGCTGTACAAACGGGTGTTCCAGCCCGGTGTGCGAGTTCTCTAGACCAAACTGGTCCAGTAACTCCAAAACGCCTGCAGCACCAGTATCACGATCACCAGGTACCAGACCACCAGCCCGAGGCTGTGGAACCGGCTCAGCGCGTTGCCTGCGGCGACACCGCCGCCGAGGTGACCGGAGCTCAGGGTGTGCAGCGTCGTGTACCAGAAGATCGGGATCGTCACGACCCACACGACCATGCAGTACGGGCACAGCGCGCCGATCTCGTACAGGCTCTGCACGATCAGCCAGTGCACGAACACCACGCCCAGCGCGGTGCCGAGCTGCAGTCCGAGCCAGAACCAGCGCGGCGGGGCGAATCCGGCCAGCAGCGCGGCCCCGACGGCCATCAGCACGGGGAACGCGGCGACGCCGATCAGCGGGTTGGGGAAGCCGAACAGCGCGGCCTGCGTGCTGTCCATGACCGAACCGCAGGACACGATCGGGTTGAAGCTGCAGGACGGGACGTAGGCCGGATTGCCCAGCTTGTTGATCTTCTCGATGAGCAGTGCGGCAGCCGAGACGAGACCGATCGCGCCGCCGATCAGGTACAGCCAGCCCAGGCCGCGAGCCGGTGCTGCCGAGCTCACGGGCGTGGGCTCGGCAGCACGGGCCTGTTGGGTGGCGGTCACTTCGCCAGCTCCTGATCCAGTCGCTCGCGCAGCTGCTGGAGCACGTCGCCGTAGTTCTGGGCGTTCGAGGCCTCCCACTTCTGCCCGTTGATGAAGTACGACGGGGTGCCCTCGACCCCGGCCTGGTCACCGTCGGCCTGGTCCTTCTTGATCCGTTCGGCGATCGCAGGGGACTCCGCGTCCGCCTTGAACTTGTTCACGTCCAGGCCGTTCTGCTGGGCGAACTGGGTGAACAGCTTGCCTGCGCGGTCCTCGTCGTCGCTGACGGTCTGCCCGTCCGGGCTGACGGCCCAGGCGGGATAGTTGTCATAGAGGGCGTGGTACATCTCCTTGTACTTGCCCTGGGCGGCCGCGGCTTCGGCCGCCTTCGCCGCGGATTCGGCCAGCGGGTGCATCTTGGGGATCGGGTAGTTGCGGTTCACGAAGGTGATGCGCCCCGCGTACTCCTTCTCGATCTGCTGGTTGACGGCGGAGTAGTAGGTCCAGCAGGCAGAGCACTGGAAGTCCAGGAACTCGGACACCGTGACCTTGCCGTCCGGTGCTTCGAGCAGCTTGTTGCTGTCCGGGTGCGCGACGATGTTGCTGACGTCGGCGCCGGGCGCCGGGGCGCCACCGCCGGCCTGCTCGTCGCCCTTCTGGTTCGCGGTGAACAGCAGGATCGCGCCGACGATGAGGATCGCGCCCACGACCACCACGATGCTTAAGATCATGTTGGTGGAGGGGCCGCTCTTCTTCAGCAGCGGGTTCTTTGTCTTCGGCATCGCTCGGTGCACCTTCAGCGGTCGGCTCGGGCGGGCGCGTACCCGCACCTGCGGCAGATCAACTCCAGTTTCCCGCACCAACACGAAAGTGTGAGAGAGCGGGTGGTCAGGGCGTCGCCCTGCCCACTACGGGTATACCGCATGCGTGACTGAGCCTGATCCTCTCGACCTGCTCGACGCCGAGCTGCGCCCGCTGCTGCGGAGCTGGTCGGGGGACTGGCTGGCACCGGAACTGGCCACCCGCACCGATGCCCGCTTCTCCGGGCCGGACTGGCTGTTCGAGCGCAAGCTCGACGGCGTGCGAGTGGTGGCGGGACGAGACGGGGGAGCGCCGGTGCTGTGGTCGCGCAACCACAACCGGGTCGACTCGGCCTATCCGGAGGTCGTCGAGGCGCTGGCCGCGCAGGGCGACCGGTTCCTGCTGGACGGTGAGGTGGTGGCCTTCGACGGCGACCGCACGAGCTTCGCGAAGCTGCAACGCCGGATGCACCTGACCGATCCGCGCGCCGCGCGCGGTACCGGGGTGGCGGTGCACTACTACGTGTTCGACCTGATGGCGTTCGGCGGCGTCGACCTGACGCGGTTGCCGTTGCGGATCCGCAAGCGGCTGCTGGCGGAGTGCTTCGAGTTCACCGGCCCGCTGCGGTTGAGCGAGCATCGGCGCGGGGACGGCGAGGAGTTCTACCGGCAGGCCTGTTCGCGCGGCTGGGAGGGGCTCATCGCGAAACGCGCGGACCGTCCCTATCGCAGTGGCCGCACCAGGGATTGGCTGAAGTTCCCGTGCCTGTCCGGGCAGGAGTTCGTCATCGGAGGCTGCACCGAACCGAAGGGCTCCCGCGCGGGATTCGGCGCATTGCTCGTCGGCTACTTCGACGGCGGTGCGCTGCGGTACGCGGGAAAGGTCGGCACCGGCTACGACGAGGCGACGTTGCGGGAGCTGCGCGGCAGGCTGGACGAGCTCGCCCGGCCCGAGTCGCCGTTCACGGATCGGGTCGCGGAGCCGGCGGTGCGGTGGGCCGAGCCGGAGCTCGTCGCGGAGGTCGGGTTCACCGAGTGGACTCCGGACGGCAGATTGCGGCACCCGAGATTCCTGGGACTGCGCAACGACAAACCCGCGACCGGTGTGGTGCGAGAGGACTGAGGGGCGTGTTCCGGGGGACCTGCGTTGAGGGCCGGGCGGCGGGCGGCGCGATACGCCGCCCCTGCCGGGAGATCGGCCCTCGGCCCGGTCACCTCAGGACGCTGACCACCGCGCCGT
The DNA here is from genome assembly GCF_022828475.1 of Saccharopolyspora gloriosae. Classification (GTDB taxonomy): domain Bacteria; phylum Actinomycetota; class Actinomycetes; order Mycobacteriales; family Pseudonocardiaceae; genus Saccharopolyspora_C; species Saccharopolyspora_C gloriosae_A. The sequence goes on from NZ_CP059557.1 coordinate 1,711,195, forward strand.
TCTGCGACACCGGAGGTTGCTGCACCGGGGACTCGGGCGAAGACCATGCGGCTAGTACGACGGTCCCCAGGACCATCATCACTGTTCCGACAACCGACACGGCAGTGCGGCTGCTGATCTGCATGGTTCGTGCCCCGCATTTCTGGAGAAGGTAAAGCTGCTGCTGGTGGTCGTGGCGCCGAGCTCGGGAGACGTGGTTTCCGATGTGTCCGAAGGCCGCTGGACGTCTTCGATGACCCGTGGATCAGCTGGTGCCGACCCGGGGATCAAAGGGGGTGACGTCGCCGCGAACCCGACCGCCATAGAGCATGTCGCCGCAGGTAGAGAATACGTTACGTGCCCGAAATATTCCCAGGTGGCGTCCGTCTCGCCCACGTGAGGGAATGGTCGTCGCTCCCGGCTGCGAAGCGCTATCGAACAGCCCGGAGTTCACTGGAACGTGCGATCACTGTTCCCAGAATCCTTGTTGGTCCAGCTCCTGCAGCAGGACCTGTCCGCTGTGCGTGAGGTGCGCGTGCATCGCCTGCCGAGCCGCCTCCGGGTCGCGGTTGTGCAGCGCCCGCAGGATCGCGCGGTGCTCCGGCCCGGCGGATTCGGTGAACTCCGCGGCGGCCGCCGGCAGCCGCCGTGGGACGTACCGCGAGGCCAGCTGCACGAACCACGCCAGCTTCGCCGAGTCCGCGATGTCGTAGATGGCGTGGTGGAACCGGATGTCCAGTTCTTCGGCGTCGCCGATGCCGAACCGGCCGGCGTGCTCCAGTTCCGCCTGCACCGACTCCAGCCCGGCCAGCTGCCCGACGCTGATCAGCTCGGCCGTGCGCGCGGCCAGTTCGCCGCCCAGCGCGGCCTGCACCCGGCTGGTGTCCTCGATGTCCTGGCGGTTCAGCGGCAGGACGGTGAACCCACGGCGCGGCTCCAGCTCGACGAACCCCTCGCCGCGCAGCGCCAGCAGGGCCTCGCGCACCGGGGTGACGCTGACGCCGATCTCCTCGGCCAGGCGTTCCAGGTGCAGGTGTTCGCCTTTGCGCAGCCGTCCGGTCACTATCCGGTCGCGGATCCGGGAGGCCACCTCGTCGGAGAGCTGGGCGCGCGGTCGTCGTTGGGGCAGTCCTGCTCCGGGCATCGCTCTCTCGATCGTCGCCTGATTTCGATCGTCCCTGGTCGATCGTGGTGGGGTGCGCCGCCGATCACGGCACGAAGTTGACGCTGCGAACTTGATACCAGGCAAGGGACGCCGCACGATCGCTGATCGTTGCTCCGCGGGTATCGTCGCAGGACGTGGCCGCCGATCCTGCTCGTCCGGTGCCCGATCCCGGGCACGCGATCACGCATTCGCTGGCGGCGGCTCGGCTCGGGGACGCCGAGGCGCTCGCCGAGCGGTTGATGGCGGCGATCTTCACCGACAATCCGGAGTGGACCGACTACCGCCCGGTGCCCCGCGAGGACCTGTACGAGGGCTGCCGCCGCTACTTGCAGCGGGTGCTGGAGATCTTGAGCGGCGCCGCGGGCGACCCGGACGGCGACGACGTGGCCGCCGCGATCGGCCGCCGCCGCGCGGAGCAGGGCGTGCCGCTGGAGGTCATGCTGCGCACCTTCCGCCTCGGCGGTCGCATCGTGTGGGAGGCCATCGTCGAGCAGGCGCACGCGGATCGCGCCGATCCGGACGTGGTGCTGGGGGCGGCGACGTCGATGTGGACGGTGATCGACGGGTTGTCCTCGACGCTGTCCACTTCGTACCGCAACACCGAGCTGGAGCGGTTGCGCCGCGATGACCAGCGCAGGCACGCGCTGGTGGAGGACTTGCTCAGCGGCCGGGCGCGGGACACCGCCTTCGCGCAGCGGACGGCGAAGGAGCTGGATCTGCCCGCCTCCGGGCGCTACCTGGTCGTGGTCGCGGAGATGCGCGCGGACGGCAGCTTCGCGTTGAGCGGGCAGCACGACGCGTTGGGCGGGGTGCACATTCGCTCGGTGTGGCAAGTGCGCGCGGACACACTGGTGGGCCTGGTCGCGCTGGAGCAGCGGAAGGCGACGGGCGCGCTGGAGGTGCTGCGCCCGCTGGCCCGCGGCCGGGTGGCGGCGTCGCCGGTGGTGCGCGGGCTGGCCGAGCTCGGACTGGCGCACCAGCTCGCGGTGACGGCCATGGGCACCGCCTCCTACGGTTCGGCGCAGCTGGTGTCGCTGGATCAGCGCTACCCGGAGGCGCTGCTGGTGCAGTCCCCTGACCTGGCGCAACGGCTGTTGGATTCGCAACTGGGTCCGTTGCTGGACCTGCCGGTGAAGGAGCGGGACATGTTGCTGGAGACGCTCACGGCGTGGCTGGAGGAGAACTGCTCGACGGCGAACGCGGCGGTGCGGTTGCACTGCCACCGCAACACCGTGCTGAACCGGCTGCACCGGATCGGCACGTTGATCGGGCAGCCGCTGCACGGGCGGGCGGCGTACGTGTCGCTGTCGTTGGCGTTGTCGGCACTACACCTGCGCGACGGACTGCGCGACTGAGTTCGACGGCGAAATTTTCCCGTTTTTTCGCCGGGCGTGAGGTGCTCGGGTTTTCCTCGGTCTTGCCGCGCTAGTGTCTCACGTACAGTGAGATTCGATCACTCAAGGTGTTGATCAAGGCTCGAATTGTGCGCTGTGCACAGCGACCGTCGGCGAAGTCTGGGCGGTCGCGCATAGCGCGGAAGTGGCCGTGCTCACGACACTCAGAGTGAGAATCACCCGATATTCACCCGGCTGCGAACCCGCCCGTTGGCGCGGTCTCGTGAGGGCTGGTGCGGCTCGAAGGAGCACATCGAAGTGCAGGAATACGACCTCCTCGTAGTGGGCGGCGGCCCCGGCGGATACGTCGCCGCGATCCGGGCCGCGCAGCGCGGTTTGAACGTGGCCGTGGTCGAGAAGGAGCGCCCCGGTGGCGTGTGCCTGAACTGGGGCTGCATCCCCACGAAGGCGATGCTGCGCTCGGCCGAGGTCTACGAGACGGTGCTGCACGCCGCCGACTTCGGAGTGCGCGCCGAGAACATCGGCTTGGACTACGACACGGTCACCCGCCGCAAGGACAGCGTGGTCAAGGGCCTCACCGACGGGGTGGCGGGCCTGCTCAAGGCCAACGGCGTCACCGTCGTCAAGGGTCACGCCCGCTTCACCGGCCCCACCACGGTCGACGTGTTCGCCGTCGGCGAGTCCGCGCTCGGCGCGAACGGCCCGCTGTACGCCGCCGAACCGGCCGGTGCGGAGCCGGTGGACCGGATCAGCGCCCGCGAGGTGATCATCGCGACCGGCTCGGTTCCCGTGCAGCTGCCGCTGCCCGGCGCGGAGCTGCCCGGCGTGATCACCTCCGATGGCGCGTTCGGCCTCACCGAGGTGCCCGGCAAGCTCGCCGTGATCGGCGGCAGCGCCGTCGGTGCCGAGTGGGCCAGCCTGTTCTCCTCGCTGGGCAGCGAGGTCACCATCATCGAGATGCAGCCGACGCTGGTGCCCGCCGAGGACGCCGAGATCGGCAAGGCGCTCGGCCGTTCCTTCGGCAAGCGCGGTGTGCAGGTGCTCACCGGCGCCACCGTCTCGAAGATCGAGAGCTCCGGTCGCGGCAAGAACGCCGCTCTGAAGGTCGCGGTGGACGGTGCGAAGGTCTCCGAGGTCGACGCGGACGTGGTGCTGGTCGGCGTGGGCCGCAAGCCCAACACCGCCTCGCTGGACCTGGCCACCGCAGGTGTGGAGGTCGATGGCCGCGGCTTCGTGCAGGTCGACGAGAAGCTGCGCACCAACGTCGAGCACGTCTACGCGATCGGTGACGTCACCGGCAAGGCGCTGCTCGCCCACGTCGCCTCGCACCAGGGCGTGGTGGCCGCCGAGACCATCGCGGGTCACCACGCGGCGATCGACTACAACGTCATCCCGGCCGCGACGTTCACCCACCCGGAGATCGCCAGCGTCGGGCTCACCGAGAAGCAGGCCACCGACGCCGGCCACCAGGTCGTCGCGACGAAGTTCCCGTTCGCCGCGCTGGGCCGCGCGCAGACCTTCGGCGACACCGAGGGCTTCCTGAAGATCGTGGCGGGCGAGCAGTACGGCGAGGTTCTCGGCGTGCACGTGTTCGGCCCGTCCGCCAGCGACCTGATCACCGAGGGCGCGTTGGCGATCACTTTGGAGGCGACGCTCGACGAGCTCGCCGAGACGATCCACGCGCACCCGACGCTCGGTGAGATCGGCATGGAGGCGGCGATGTCCGCGCTCGGCCTGCCGGTGCACACCGCGCCGCCGAAGAAGCGTTGATCCACCCGTTCCGCTCGACGCATCGAAAGGGTTCCGTGATGGCTGAGACCGCGACCCGCACCAAACCCGCCACCCGCGCGAAGTCCCGCCGCAGTTCGGCGAGCGCCGCGAACAGCGGCCCGTTCTCCGGTGAGTCGGCCGAGCTGCTGCGCGGCTACTTCCAGCAGATGACGCTGATCCGCCGCTTCGAGGAGCGCGCCGCGCAGGGCTACACCCAGGCCAAGATCGGTGGCTACTGTCACCTGAACCTGGGCGAGGAGGCCACCGTCGTCGGCTTGATGTCGGCGCTGCGCAAGACGGACCTGCTGTTCACGAACTACCGCGAGCACGGTTACGCGCTGGCCAAGGGCATCGAGCCCGGACGCGTGATGGCGGAGCTCTACGGCCGTACCACCGGCACCTCCAAGGGCTGGGGCGGTTCGATGCACATGTTCGACGTGGAGGCCGGGCTGCTCGGCGGCTACGGCATCGTCGGCGGCCAGATTCCGCTGGCGACGGGTGCCGCGCTGGCCATCGACTACCGCGACGGCGATCAGGTCGTGATGTGCCAGATGGGCGATGGCACGACGAACATCGGCGCGTTCCACGAGGCGCTGAACATCGCCGCGCTGTGGAACCTGCCGGTGGTTTTTGTGGTGGTGAACAACTTCTTGGGCATGGGCACCACGGTGGAGAAGTCCTCGGCGGAGTCGGAGCTCTACAAGCGCGCTTCGGCGTACCGGATGCACGGTGAGCGGGTCGACGGCAATGACGTGCTGGCCGTCCGCGACACCGCGACGCGGCTGGTGCAGGGCGCCCGCGAATCCGGCGGCCCGGCCCTGCTGGAGGCGGTCAGCCACCGCCTCAAGGGCCACTCCGTCGTCGACCCGGCGAAGTACCGCAGCGAGGAGTCGGTGCAGGAGGCTCGCGACAACGACCCGGTGGCGAACTTCCGGGCGCGGCTGGTCGAGGCCGGTGTGCTCGACGAGGACGGCGCGAAGGAGATCGAGCGGTCGGCGCAGGCCGACGCGGACGCCGCGGTCGCTTTCGCCGACGACAGCCCGCATCCCGAGGTTTCGACGCTGTTCGACTACACCTACGCCACTCCGGTCGCCAACGATTCGCGCCGGCTGCCCGCCGACCCGGTGTTCTGACCGCACTCTCATCTCTAGCCGTCGCGCGGTGCCCGGTGTGATCGCCGGGTACCGCCCGCGGCATGTCTTCAGGAGAACGACTCTTGGCCGTCATCACTTACCGCCAGGCGCTGCACGACACCCTGCGCGACGAGATGCACCGCGACGACGACGTGTTCCTCATCGGTGAGGAGATCGGTGTCTTCGAGGGCTCTTACAAGATCACCGCCGGGCTGCTGGACGAGTTCGGTGAGAAGCGGGTGCGCGACACGCCGATCGCGGAGGAGGGCTTCGTCGGTGCCGCGGTGGGTGCCGCGATGCTGGGGCTGCGCCCGGTCGTGGAGCTCATGACGATCAACTTCTCGCTGGTGGCGCTGGACCAGATCGTCAACCACGCGGCCAAGATCTACGGCATGTTCGGCGGCCAGACCAGCGTGCCGATGGTGCTGCGCACGCCGGGCGGCGGCGGGCAGCAGCTGGGTGCGACGCATTCGCAGAACATCGAGCTGTACTACGCGTTCGTGCCGGGCCTGAAGGTCGTCGCGCCGAGCACGCCCGCGGACGCGAAGGCGCTGCTGCTGGCGGCGATCCGGGACGACGACCCGGTGCTGTTCCTGGAGAACCTGGCGCTCTACAACACTAAGGGCGAGGTCCCGGACCACGTGGAGCCCGCCGAGATCGGCAAGGCGGCGGTGACCCGCGAGGGCACCGACATCACGATCATCGGCTACTCCCGGATGGCCGGCGTGGCCACCCAGGTCGCCGAGAAGTTGCACGACGAGGAAGGCATCAACGCCGAGGTCGTGGACCTGCGCAGCCTGCGCCCGCTGGACCGCGAGACGTTCGTGAACTCGGTCCGCAAGACCGGTTGCGCGGTCGTGGCGGAGGACGACTGGCTGACCTACGGCATCGGAGCGGAGATCGCAGCGTCCATTTCGGACGGTGCCTTCGACTACCTGGACGCCCCGGTGCGCCGGGTCGCGTCCGCCGAGGTCCCGTTGCCGTACGCGAAGCCGCTGGAGACGGCTGCGCTGCCGTCCGCCGAGTCCCTCACGACCGCGGTGCGTGAGACGCTCGACGCCGTCGGCCGTCGCCGCTGAGCCCGACCCGAGTCGTGCGTTCGGGCCGGACCCCGGGAGCCACGACGAACCGGTTCACCACGAGACTTGAGAGTTCCCGAGGAATGTGCAGATGACTGAGATCCAGATGCCCCGCCTGTCCGACACCATGGAGGAAGGCGTCATCGCCGCCTGGCGCAAGAAGGTGGGCGATTCGATCGAGCGCGGCGAGGTCGTCGCGGACATCGAGACCGACAAGGCCATCATGGAGCTGGAGGCCTTCGACGACGGCGTGCTGGAGCAGCTGCTCGTCGAGGAGGGCCAGACGGTGCCGATCGGCACGCCGATCGCGCTGGTCGGTGACGGTTCCGGTTCGGCGGCGCAGTCGGCTCCGGCCGCCGCGCCGGCGGCGAAGCCGGAACCGGCCCCGGAGGCCGAGCCCGCCGCCGCTCCCGCCCCCACCAACGGCAACGCGGTCGCCGAGGGTGCGAAGCCGAAGGCGTCGCCGCTGGCGAAGGCCGTGGCCAAGGACCTCGGGGTGGATCTCGGTTCGGTCGAGGGCACCGGCCCCGGTGGCAGGATCATCCGCGCCGACATCGAGGCCGCCGCCTCGTCGGCTCCCGCTCCGGCCGCGCCCGCCGCGCAGGCCCCGGCCGCCCCGGCCCCGGTGCCGCAGGTGGCGACTCCGGCGGACGCGGAGGAGGTGCCGCTGAGCAACATCCGCAAGGTCACCGCGAAGCGGCTCACCGAGAGCAAGCAGCAGGCCCCGCACTTCTACCTGACCAGCGCCATCGACGTCACGGAGCTCGTCGAGTTCCGCGCGAAGCTCAACGAGCGGCTGCAGGCGGCGGGTGGCCCGAAGGTCAGCATCAACGACCTGGTCGTGAAGGCGGTCGCCACGGCGCTGCGCGCGAACCCGGCGGTGAACGTCTCCTTCGGCGGCGACAAGCTGATCAAGCACAAGCGCATCAACCTGGGCGTCGCGGTCGCCATCGAGGACGGCCTGATCGTGCCGGTCATCCCCGACGCGGACCGCAAGAGCGTCTCGGAGATCGCCGCCGAGGGCCGCGAGAAGGCCGGGCGGGCTCGCGAGGGCAAGCTGAAGCTGGACGAGATGTCCGGTGGCACCTTCACCATCTCGAACCTGGGCATGTTCGGCATCGAGCAGTTCTCCGCCGTGATCAACCCGCCGGAGGCCGGAATCCTGGCCGTCGGCGCGGCGAAGGACGAGCTGCAGCTGCGCGACGGCGAGGTCGTGGCCCGCAAGATCCTGCGCGTCACCCTCTCCGCCGACCACCGCGCCATCGACGGCGCCGTGGGCGCGGCGCTCCTCCAGCAGTTCACCGCCCTCCTGGAAGACCCGCTGCGCATCATCGCCTGACCCAGCAGCACCGAACGGCCCGCCCACCCCGCGACTTCGCGGTGGGCGGGCCGTTCTGCTTTCCGGATCAGAGTGAGCTCAACGCGGCTTCATGATCCGTAGCTGCGAGCTCGGGGCAGTGCAGGTGTGGCTGAAGCGTCCCGGAGCAGTGGTCCGGTGATCGTTTCACGCCGAAGTGGCCGTGGTGACCACGGTGTCGAGCTGGGCGGCGACGCGGTCCAGGGGGCGGGTGCTGCGTTGGGCGCGGCACAGCACGACGGCGCCTTCGACGGAGGCGACGACGAGCGTGGCGATCTGCTCGGCCTGCTGCCCGGATGCGCCGTGTGCGCGCAGGGATTCGGCGAGCAGCGACTCCCAGTGCGCGAAGACTTCGGCGGCGGCTGCGAGGGGTTCCGCCGCGTCCTCGTCGGTCTCTTCGACCGCGACCGCCAGCACGGGACAACCCGCTCGGTGGTCGGTGGCGGTGAGGAGGTTCCGCCAGAGGTCGAGGAAGGCGCGCAACCCGTCGGCGGGACCGCTTTGCAGTTCCGCGCGCAGTGTGCGGGCCGCGTCGTCTCCGGCGAACCGGACGGCTTCGGCGGCCAGTTGCCGCTTGCCGCCGGGGAAGTAGTGGTAGGTGGAGCCCAGCGGTGCCTGGGCGTGCTTGGCCAGTTCGCGGACGCTGGTGGCGTTCAGGCCGCGCCTGCGGATCATGTCGGCGGCACCGGCGACGATTCGTCGGCGGGATTGCTGGTTCGACTGGTTCATCGCTCTCGACCTCTTGGCTATAACGGTCGTCATAGTTTAGCTTGGGCCCGGTTATGACGACTGTTATAGACGGTGGGAGGAGAGCGACATGCCGATGATTCAGCTGACCGTTCCGTCCGGTGCGGTGCCCGAACAGGAGAATGGCGACATGCAACGCGCGCTGGCGGCGGCGTTGCTGCGCTGGGAAGGAGCTCCGGACACCGCGTTCTTCCGTTCGCTCGCGTGGAGTTACCTCACCGAGCTGCCTGCGGGCGCGCAGCGCACCGCCGAGGACGAGCTCCCGCGGTTCCGGGTGGAGGTCACGGTGCCGCAGGGCGCGTTGTCCGAGCGCCGCAAAGCGGGCCTGGTCAGCGAGGTGACCACGATCGTCGCGGAGGCCGCGGGGCTCGCCGCGCACGACTTGCAACGGGTGTGGGTGCTGGTGCACGAACAGCCCGACGGCACGTGGGGAGTCGGCGGTTCGATCTTCCGCCACGAGGACCTGATGGCCCTCGCGAAGGGGGAGCGGGCCGGTGCGTGAGCTGACCTACGTGGCGCGCCGCGAAGTGCGGTGGCGCGACGTTCCCGACCTCGCGGTGGAATCCGCCGGTGAGGCGATCGTGGCACCGGTGGCGGCCACTTCGTGCGACGTCGATTCCGCGATCCTCGCCGGGCACGGGCCGATCGACCCGCCGTTCGCGCTGGGCCACGAGAGCGTGGCCCGCGTCGTGGACGTCGGTGACTCCGTCGGCCACGTCGTGCCGGGAGATCTCGTGGTGGTGCCGTGGTCGGTGTTCTGCGGGCGGTGCGAGCGTTGCCGCGAGCGGTTGTTCGCGCATTGCACGGCGGTGCCGCACATGGCGATGTTCGGGGCGCCGCTCGGCGGGAACTGGGGTGGGTTGTTCTCCGACCTGGTCCGGGTGCCGTTCGCCGATGCGATGCTGGTGCCGCTTCCCGCCGGGCTCGACCCGGTCGCGATGGCGTCGGCGAGCGACAACTGGCCGCTGGCCTGGCGATTGGTCGCCCCGCACCTGGCGGCCCGGCCCGGTGGGCGGGTGCTGGTGCTCGCTCGCGGCAGCATCGGGCTCTACGTCTGCGACATCGCAAAAGCGCTGGGTGCCTCGGATGTGCTCTACGTCGATCCCGACCCGGCGCACCGGGCGATCGCCGAGGGCTACGGTGCCCGCACCGCCGCCGAGATCGAGCCGGTCCGCCACGGCTTCGACCTCGCGGTGGAGTCCACGGGCCGCGTCGACCAGCTGGAACTGGCCTTGCGCTCACTCGCGCCGGAGGGGTTCTGTGAGAGCGCGGGCAACCACTTCCGGCCGGGTGCGCTGCCGCTGCTCGACATGTACCTGACCGGCGTGACGCTGCGCATCGCGCGGGACAACGTGCGCGCCCACCTGCCGGAAGCGCTCGAACTCGCCGGGTCCGGGAGGGTCGATCCGAGCCGGGTGGTCTCCGAGGTCTTCGATTGGGAGCGGCTGCCCGAGGTCCTGCCGGAACGGCATCTCAAGCCGGTCTTCGTGCGGGACGCCGAGCTCTTGAGCGGACGGCCGGGAACGTCGTGACCTGGGAACTCCGTTTCGAGCGGCACGGGAAGTTGTCGTGGCGGGAGCGCGACGCCCCGGTGATCGAGTCGCCGGGCGACGCGATCGTGCGGCCGTTCGTCGCGGGCCGGTGCGACGGTGACACGCTGCCGATCCACCGGCCGGTGTCCCGGGCGATGCAGGCCGGCTTGGCGCTGGGCGTGATCGACCCGGTGGTGGCCTGCATCTGCGGTTCGGTGCCGTTCAAGGGGCCGTTCCCGATCGGGCATGAATGCGTCGGCGAGGTCGTCGCGGTCGGCCCGGAGGTGCGGCGGGTTCGGATCGGGCAACGGGTGATCGTGCCGTGGGCGGTGTCCTGCGGTAGCTGCGAAAGGTGCTCGCGCGGCCTGACCTCGAAGTGCTCCACCGCCGCGCGCGGCGAGCTGGCGGCCTTCGGGTTCGGCTCGGCCAGCGGCCCGTGGGGCGGCATGATCAGCGACGAGATCCGGGTTCCGTTCGCCGAGCACATGCTGGTGCCCGTGCCGCCGGGGGTGCCGCCGCTGCGGGTCGCGTCGGCGAGCGACAACCTCGCTGACGCCTGGCGCGCCGTGGTGCCGCCGTTGGCGGAGCGCGAAGGCGGCTCGGTGCTGGTGCTCGGCGGCGGTGCGAAGAGCATCGGCCTGCTCGCGGCGGGACTGGCCGTCGCCCACGGCGCGAGCGCCGTCGACTACCTCGACGACGACGCGGGGCGGCGGGAGATCGCGGAGTCCTTCGGCGCACGCGCCTGCCCGGCCGGGCGTCGCGGCGGGGAGCACGGCGGCTACGACGTCGTCATCGAAGCGACGTCCGGTGCTGCCGGGTTGCGGCGCGCGCTGCGTTCGGTTGCGCCCGGTGGTGTCTGCACGGCCGTCGGCTACTACGTGGCCACTGGCACCCGCGTGCCCCTGATGCGGATGTACGCCACGGACGCGACCCTCCGCCTCGGTGTCTCGCACGCTCGCGCGTTCCTGCCGGAGATGCTGGATTTCGTGGCCCGGACCGGGTTTCCCGCCGAACGGGTCACGACCCTGACGGCCGACTGGGGCGATGCCCCAGCCGCGTACACGGCGAAGACGACCAAGGTGGTGCTGCGGCGAGACCCGCTCGCGAGTTGATCATGAACGTGTCGAGGTCGGTTTCGAGTGTCCTGCCGTGGTCGCTCATGTCGATCTGGTCACGCCGAGTGCTGCGGCTGCCTGGTCGAGCAGGTGCGGCGGCAGGGGCAGGGCGTGCGGGTCGCGGGGGTCGAGGACGAGGCCGACTCCGGTGGGCACGAATTCGAGGAAGTCCATGCCGGGCATCCCGATCGCGTCGCACTCGCCGATGGTGGCGGCCAGTCGTTCGCGGGTGCTGAACACCGATGCCCACCGGCCTCGTTCGCCGAGGTCGGCGACGTGCAGCAGCGGTGCGTCCTCGCTGGTGCGGGCGTAGAGGTAGGACCGGGCGAGCGCTTTGAACACGGCACGCGATCCGGTCTCGGACCGGTGCGCGCGTTCGGCGACAACGACCAGCTCCGGCTCTTCCGGCATTGCGACGCCTCCTTTCCGCGGTGGCGCGGAGGCTACCGAGGAGGGGACCGCTCCGCGCCGGGTTCGGCGAGATCGGATCCGGAGTTCGGCGTGGGAGAGAGGATCGTCGCTGGGCAGGCGGCGTGGCATGGTCCGGTGGGAACGAGTGCCGAGGCCGCCGGAGGTGTCCGGTGCTTCAGGTGTCGAGCGTCCAGCTGTGTTCGCCGTCCGGTTCGTCCAGCCACACCGCGTGCGTGCCGCCGGGTGCGATGGTCAGCCCGTAGCGGTCCGCGGCCGGTTCGCCGTTGCTCAGCCACCACGAGTATGCGGCGTCGGCCTCGTCCCACAGGTGACGGGGGCCGAGCTGGTGCACGGTCCACGGGTGCTCGCCGCGCACCATGGCGACTTTCGCCCAGGACCGCGAGCGGAGGTCGTGCAGTTCGACGTCGCGGTGCTCGTCGTCGCGATCGTCGACGGTGAGGTAGCAGTGCGGTACGCGCAGGCCGATGGTGAAGGCGGCTCGGGAGAACTCCACCATGTCGAACAGTTCCGGACCGCGCCGCGAGGTGATGGTCCGGTCGGCGGCGGCCAGTTCCGCGTCGGTGGGATCGAGGTGGTGGCGGCGTTGCCCGCGCATCCGCATGAACGCCAGGCGGGTGCCGCACCGCCCGCTCGCGGAGCCGTCCGGGCGAACTTCCAGCCGTGTCAAGGCATCCTCGCCGTAGTCGGTGCCCCACGGGGTCAGGATCAACCCGCCGTCGCGAGCCTGGTCGATCCACGCCTGCGGCACGGCTCGCACCGAGGCGGTGGCGATCACCCGGTCGTACGGCGCTCCCGCCGGGTGTCCGCCGCTGCCGTCGGCGGTGACGACCACGGCTTCGTGGCCGGTCGCGGCGAGTGCGCGCCGAGCCTGCTCGGCCACGTCCGCGTCGATCTCGACCGTGGTGACGTGACCCGCCGAGCCGACTCGTTCGCGCAGCAGCGCCGCGTTCCACCCGGTGCCGGTGCCGATTTCGAGAATCCGCTGGCCTGGTCGCACTTCCAGTGCGTCGAGCATGTCGGCGACGAGCGACGGCCTGCTGCACGAGCTGGTCGGTGCTCGCGCGATTTCGTGGTTCCGCCCGTCTTCGACCTGAGTCACGACGGGTTCGTCGGCGTCGACCAAGGTACGCCACCGCGCGGGCTCGCTCGTGCGGGAGACCGGAGCGAATCCGTCCGATTCCGGGTCGTCGTCCCAGATCACCGGCGGAACGAACGCCTCCCTGGGCACGGGGAGCCGGGCACGCCACGCGGTCACGACGGCCTACTCCTTGCCCTCGTCGCCTTCGTGCTTGTTGCCGTCGTCCTCGCTGCCCCAGGTCTCCCACTTCTCCGGTTGCGGGGTGCCCTGCCCGTCCCGGTCGGCGTCCCGTCTGCCCATCGTTCGCCTCCTGCGCTGGGAAGTGCGTCGAATTCCAGGGTGCCGAACGGAATGGTGCTACGGGAGGCGTGGCCGGGTGAAAGAATCCGCAAGATCGGGTGCGGTGAACTTCCTTGATCCGCAGGCTGAGCGGTGCTACTTCGCGTCGGTGACCAGGACGTGCGTGATCAGCGGGGTCACCTCGATGTCGGCCCACGGCCAGAGCGGCAGGTCGGAGAGCACGTCGTGCAGCTCCTCGGCGTCGACCGCGACCCAGACGCCGACGTTGGACCCCTGGCGGTCCTCGCGGACCGCGACGAGCACCAGCGGGACGACTTCGCCGTGGAGGTGGGTCCGTCGACGCTCAGTCACCACATGAAGGTGCTGCGGGAAGCGGGCGTGGTGCGCTGCCGCTTCGAAGGGACCCGCTGCTTCGTGTCGCTGCGCGCGGACACGTTCGACCGCTTTTCCACCGCTCTGGACGGAGTTCTGCGCTCGATCGCGGAGGAAGCCGCCTGACGATTCGGCGGCGTAGAGTCGATCACGGGTGTCGTCAACGAAATCGGGTGGTCGCCGTGGGAGTCGTGTCCGTCGCCGGGCGTTGGGTCAACAAGGCCGTCGCGCCGCTCGTCGCGCGGTTCGGGAAATGGCCGGACGCCGGCGGTACGAGCATGGCGATCGTGACCTACCAGGGCCGTCGCTCCGGCCGGAAGTTCTCACTGGTCGTCGCCATCCGCCGCACCGAGAGCGGTGCCACGATCAAGGTCGAACTGCCCGACCAGAAGCGCTGGTGGCGCAACTTCCAGGAATCCGGCCCGATCGCCCTCGAAGTCGGCGGCGAGCGGCGCACCGGCCAGGCCCGCGCGGTCCGCGACGAAGGCGGCAAGGTCCACGTCCACGTCGACCTGGACTGATCGGGCCGGAGCGGAACTCGGTGCCGTGCGGCTGTTATCAGCCGCGATCAGCACTCACGCGAGCGCGCTCAGCCGTCGTAGCGACCGGACTTGATCGCGTCGAGGAACGAGACCCACTGGTCGGGCGTGGCCGTGAAGTACCCGGCACCACGATCCTTGGTGTCCCGCACAGCAGCACCACCGCCCGCCCGGCCGACCTCGACGCAGTTGTTCGAGCCGTTGCTGCTCCGGCTGCTCTTGCGCCATCCGCCGGCGGTGGCGGATAAGTTCTTCGCGTGGCGCCCAGAGGCGCCGTCGTCGACTCGGGCGACTTCCACGCAGTTGTTTCCGCCGCTGTAGCTGGACTTTCGCCAGTTCTCGGTGCTGTGATCGTTCAGCATGATCGCGGTTCCTCTCATGAAATTCCGGCAATGAGGTTCGCCGAGTCGGGCGGGCTCAGTGCCGCCTTGCGCAGCGTCTCGACAGCGACTCGATACCTGCTCACCGCTTTGACGTCCGTGATGGTCGTGGACGAGTAGTAGTGCTCCAGCTGCACGACCGGCTTGGCTTGCGCGAACTCGAGCAAGGCCCAGGAACCGCTCATGGCGGGGCCGGATGGACGGTCGATCGGGAGGACTTGGATCTCGATGTTGTCCTGCGTGCCCAGGTGGTTCAGGTGATCGAGCTGTTCGGCCATCACGTCGTGCGGGCATGCCGGGTAGCGGAGTCCTGCCTCGCCGATGATCGCGAGAAGTCGTTTCGGTCGCTTCCCGCTCAGGACGTGCTGGCGGCCGATGCGCTGCTGAGCGCGCTGTTCGGCTTCGCTGCGACTGGAAGCCCCGAACTCCCCGATGATGTGCCGGGCGTAGTCGTAGGTTTGCAGCAGTCCCGGAATCATCAACGGTTCCACGTTGATGATGAGCGTCGCAGTCCGCTCGTATTCGGTCAGTGCTGCCAGCTGCTTGTCGGTCCCCGGCGCGACCCAGTTGGGCTGAAGAGCATCCCGGGCCAGCTCGAGGACTTGGTCGCGTTCGCTTCCGGTGACTCCGAGGACGGCGAGGATCGTCGCGGTGTCCGCTTCGCTCGGGGTGAGTTTCCCGTTCTCCCAACGTGAAACGTGCGAGCCGCTGCGATCTACGAGTTCGGCCAGCTCCCGAGTGCTCATTCCGGTGGCCTGTCGTGCTTTTCGAAGCTCGACCCCAAGCGCGCGAGCCCTTGGAGTGTCTGCGCTGCTCGCCATGTCGAACATCGTAAGTCGTGACTTCCTGCGCCCGGCCTCATCACCCGAAGGTGGATCTTGTCCAGTCAGATGCACGCCGCCATAGTTGATGCATGCAGCACTGGTGACTATGTGGAACGTTGCTTCGTGGGTGGAGCTGATCAAGGGGGTTTGACGTGGAGCAGGAACGGTCAGGCGGGCGCACCGTCGCCGCTTTCCCCGTGCGGGTGCGGTATCGGGCCGGGGCGGTGGGGGAGGCGAAGCGGGTCGTGCACGTGGCGATGCCGTTGCGGGACGGCGATTACCTGGCGCTGTGCGAGGAACGCCTCACCGTCGCCGACGCCGAGGTGATCTCCGATCTGCTCGGCATGCCGTGCATGGCGTGCACTCGGGTCATGGCACTGCGGTCCAGGGTGACGGCGTGCGAGGCGATCGCGCCGGAGCTCGAAGCGGGATGACCGCGTGGGTCAGTTCGGAGTGGTGCTCCACCTGGCACGTGGTGGACCGCGCCGCCGCAGGCCCGGTGCTCGTCGGTGCCTGCGGGCATCCGATCTCCGGACGCGTCCACCGGTTGCTGGACCGGCCGCGCCGCGGTGACGAAGACCGGCGGGAGTGCGCGTCCTGCGTCGCCCTGCTCGCCCCGTGACCTTTCCGAACCCGGTTCGCCGCCGTGCCTTCCCCGGTGGCGGGCCGTGCCCCGCCGGGCCGCTCGCGCCTCCCCGACCACGAGCGCCCGGCGGGGCCTCCACCGGCGCCCGCGTCCTCCCGCGTGGCTGCCGGTGGTGACCGGGCGGCGCCGCGCCCCGCGCCACCCGGTCGGTCTCCCCGCGCGGTCCTCCCACCGGACCGCGCGGGGGGACCACGCTTCTTCCGGAAGAGTCCTTCGGCCCCGATGTGACCTGCGGTTTTCGAGACGTGCGGCGGCTGCGTTCACCGGTGGCGGCGCTCAACATGGGGTCCGGACGCGACCGGGGAGGGCGTGATGACAGGACGGGTTCAGGAGGCCGTGGGCTGGCCGCGGCTGCGGGTCGACGAGTGGGCCGACACGCGCGACACCTTGCAGCTGTGGACGCAGATCGTCGGCAAGGTGCGGCTGGCGCTGGCGCCGATGATGAACCACTGGTGGCAGACGGCGCTGTACGTGTCTCCGCGTGGCCTGACGACCTCGGCGGTGCCGTACGGGCAGCGGAGCTTCGACGCCGAATTCGACTTCTGCGACTACGTGCTGCGCATCCGCTCCGCTGACGGCGAGCAGCGCGAAGTGGTGCTGGAGCCGAAACCGGTGGCGCTGTTCTACCGCGAGACGATGGCCGCGCTCGACGAGCTCGACCTCACCACCGCGATCCACGGCGCACCCAACGAAGTCGAGCGGGCGATCCCGTTCGACGAGGACACCGTGCACGCCTCCTACGACGCGGCGAGCGCGCACCTGTGGTGGCGGCAACTGGTGGCAGCGAACCGCGTTTTCGGGGAGTTCCGCGCCGAATTCCTCGGCAAGGCCAGTCCCGTGCACTACTTCTGGGGCGCGATGGACCTGGCGGTGACCCGGTTCTCCGGCAGGCCCGCACCGCCGCACCCCGGCGGTGCGCCGAACTGCCCGGACGAAGTGATGGTGGAGGGCTACTCGCACGAGCTCAGCAGCTGCGGGTTCTGGCCCGGAGGCGACGGCGAAGGGCTGTTCTACTCCTACGCCTACCCGGAACCCGCCGGTTTCGCCGACCACCCGGTTAGCCCGGCCGACGCGGAATACCTGCCGGACCTCGGGGAGTTTGTGCTGCCCTACGAAGCGGTGCGCACGGCCGAAGATCCGGACGCGACGTTGCTGGAGTTCCTGCGCTCCAGCTACGCGGCGGCGGCCCAGCACGGTGATTGGGACCGCTCGCTGCTCGAAGTGGACCCGGCCCGGCTCCCGTCACCGCGGTGATCGACGCGGGCGACTCGATCAAGACCGAGTCGTCCGCGCCGAGACCTCACAGCTTCTGCAGCGCTTCGGTGAGCAGCGGCGTGAGCTTGTCCAGTGCGAACGGAATGCTGGAGACCGTCGCCGAACCCAGCGCCATCGTCAGGTCGTAGTCGTCGAGCACCAGCAGCGATCCGCGCTTGGCCGCGGGCAGGTTGTTCAGCAGCGAATCCGCCTTCACCGCCGCCACATCCGTGGGTTTCGCGGTGGTGACGATGACGACGTCGGCGTCGAGCAGCGACACCTGTTCCTTGCTGACCTTCACGTTGAACTTGCCGCCGCTGTCCATCCCGTCGATCGACGGCGCCAGCTTCAGGCCGAGCTGTTCCAGCAGCGCCGTGCGGGCGTCCTGCTTGGTGTACGCGGCGTAGGTGCCCGCGGAGTCGGTGCGCACCGTGACGTGCGTGCGCCCCTCGAACAGCGGGTTGGCCTGCCGGGTCTGGTCGATGCGGGCCTGGGTGTCGGCGATGAGCTTGTCCACCTCGGCCTTCTTTCCCAGCGCCTGACCGATGGTTTCGGCTTGCACCCGCCAGTTCACGCCGTAGTCGATGGCGTTCGGCGGCTGCGCCACGACCGGTTTGAACGCGTTGAGCCGGTTGTACTGGTCCTGCGTCAACGCGCTCTGCACGCCGAGGATCACGTCCGGCATCAGTGCGATCACGGCTTCGACGTCGACGTCGGTGCCGAGCTGCTTCGGCTTCTGCTGGCCCAGCATCGGCTCGACCCACGGGCCGACTCCGGACTCCCACGGCCCCCACGGGGTGAGTCCTGCGGGCACGATGCCCAGCGGCAGCGTCACGTCGTGGTCGGTGATGCCCAGCGACACGATCTTGCCGGGGGCGGCGGGAATCTCGGAGGTGCCGAACTTGTTCGGGATCCGCACCGGGAATCCGGGGCCTGCGGCCTGCCCGGAGGAAGTGGGCGAACCTCCCGCGCAACCCACCAGCCCGGCGGCGAGCAGACCGGTCGCGCCGGCGAGGAAACCGCGCCTGCCCAGGCGCGTTCCGCCTCGAAGGGACTCGTCCTGCGGGTGCGTTCGGTCAGCAGTGGTCATCGCGCATCCTTCATCCGGTGCAGTCAAGCGAAGGCTAACCTAACAAACTCGCACGTCAGTGTGGTGTGAGTTGCGCGGCTTCCCCGCTCACTCCTCGGCGAGCTCCCGGCGGGCGAGCGCGGTGCGCCGCGACGGCTGCACGCTGTCGAGCTCCGCGTTGACCGTCGCGCCGAGCAGCACCGCGAACGCCGTGACGTAGAGCCACAGCAGCACGCCCATCGGCGCCGCCAGCGCACCGTAAACGGGGGAGTGCTCGATCGTCACGTCCAGGTAGACGCGCAGCGCCAGGCTGCCGCCCACCCACACCAGCAGCGCCAGCGCCGCACCGGGCAGGTGCTCCAGCCACGGCGCGCGCAGCGGCAGTGCCAGCGAGTACAGCGTGCACAGCGACGCGATCGAACCGATCACGATCACCGGCCAGTACAGCGAGTACACGATCACCGCGGCCTGCGGGAACCAGTGGGCGATCACCGAGGGACCGATCGCCAGCATCGGCAACAGCACGATGCCGCCGAACAGGGCCGCGGTGTAGAGGCCGACCGACATCAGCCGCTGCCGCACCATGTTGCGCTGCCCGCCCATGCCGTACACGACGGAGATCGTGTCGATGAAGACGTTCAGCGCCGCCGAACCGGACCACAGCGCCAGCACAAAACCGATGGAGATCACTCCGGCCCGCCCGGAGCTCAGCACCTCGTCCAGCACCGGTTGCAGCAGCCCGTCGATCGCCTGCTGGGACAGCACCGTGGAGGCTCCGGTCACCAGTGCTTCGCGGACGGCCGCGATGGTGCCGCCGCCGAGCACGTCGGCCAGGTAGCCGAGGGTGCCGACCAGGCCCAGTAGCACCGGTGGCATCGAGATGAGGGTGAAGAACGCCGCCTCACCGGCCAGTCCGGTCAGGCGGTACCGGGCGCTGGCGACGATCGTTTTCTTCGTGAGCCGCCACAGGCCGCGCAGCTGCCGATTCTGCGGCTGCGCGTGCCACAGCCGACCGGCGAACGTCCTCTGCGGTGTCAACACGGTTTCCCCTTCCGGCCCCGCGTCGTTTCCGACGCCGGTCGCGGCCACTCTGAGTTCCACGTCGCGATCAGTGTTACGTCA
Source organism: Saccharopolyspora gloriosae (assembly GCF_022828475.1). GTDB lineage: Bacteria > Actinomycetota > Actinomycetes > Mycobacteriales > Pseudonocardiaceae > Saccharopolyspora_C > Saccharopolyspora_C gloriosae_A. The sequence goes on from NZ_CP059557.1 coordinate 1,730,443, forward strand.
AAGTGTGGTACGTCACTGAAATCGGTGCGGTAGCGAGGTGATCCGGTCACGGGCGGTGAAATCGGGCCGGATACCTTTGCAGGGAAGATCCGCCGTTCTTGGAGCAGCATGAAGAACTTCCTCGCCGGAGCCCGCACGCTCGGAACGGGACTCGGCCTGATCCTGCGGTCCCCTCGGCTGCTGCTCATCGGTGCGATTCCCGCGCTGATCAGCATGTTCCTGCTGCTGGGCGCGCTGGGAACCTTGCTGTACTTCAGCGGCGACCTGGTGTCGTGGCTGACGCCGTTCGCCGACGGGTGGGCCGAGTGGCTGCGTCAGGCGTTGCGCGTGGTGCTCGGCGTGGCGTTGGTGGGGGCGGCGGCGCTGCTGTCCTCGGTGTCGTTCATCGCGGTGACGCTGCTGATCGGCGGGCCGTTCTACGAGCACATCGCCGAACAGGCCGAGCAGCGCCTCGGGCTCGACACCCGCGACGACGGCGCCGGGCCGGCCAAGCAGTTCGGCCGGGGCCTGCGGGACACGATCAAGCTGGTGCTGGTGGCGCTGGTCGGGGCCGTGCTGCTGTTCTTCCTCGGCTTCATCCCGGCCATCGGGCAGACCGTGGTGCCGGTGCTGGCGGCCGTGTTCGGCGCCTGGGTGGTGGCGCTGGAGATGGTGGGGCTCGTGTTCCAGCGGCGCGGCCTGACCGTGCGCGACCGGCAGCGTTCGTTGTCGGCCAACAAGGCCCGCACCCTCGGCTTCAGCCTGCCCACCTACCTGCTGTGCCTGATCCCGGTGGCGCAACTCGTTGTGATCCCGGCGGCGGTGGTCGGCGGGACCCTGCTCGCGCACCGGTACCTCGACGCCGAGGTAGCCGCCTGACCCGGTGAAACCGGATGGTCATCGGCGCGGCCTACAGTGCGGGAATGACTGTTCCCACCTCGCCTGACGACTCGTACTTGAAGTCGGTCGCGGCCGCGACCGAACGCGCCGTGGCCACCGCCGAGCCGATCCGCTCCGAGTTCGGCGGAGCGTCCGAAGCGGTGCGCGCCCGCGTGGAGTCCCGGCTCGACGAGCAGGCGGCGGCGCTGCTCGGGCTCAGCCACGACCTGCACGCGCATCCGGAGGAGGGGTTCGCCGAGCACCACGCGGTGTCGGCCGTCGCCGATCTGCTGCGCGGCAACGGGTTCGAGGCGCAGGTCGGGGTCGGTGAGCTGCCCACCGCGCTGCTGGCGACCGCGGGCTCCGGCGGCCCGCACGTGGCGGTGCTCGCCGAGTACGACGCGTTGCCCGGGGTGGGGCACGCGTGCGGGCACAACATCATCTGCTCGGCCGGTACCGGAGGCTTCCTCGGCGCCGCTTCCGCCCTGGACGAGGTCGGCGGCAGGCTGAGCCTCATCGGCACACCGGCCGAGGAAGGCGGTGGCGGCAAGGAGATCCTGGCGCGCGCGGGCCTGTTCGACGACGTGGACGCCGTGGTGATGCTGCACCCGTTCTCCCACGACGTGGCCACCCACCCGTTCCTCGGGCGCCGCCAGGTAGACGTGATCTTCCACGGCATCGCGGCGCACGCCTCCGCGCAGCCGTTCATGGGCCGCAACGCGCTGGACGCGGTGGTGGCGACGTACCAAGGCGTGTCCGCGCTGCGCCAGCACATGCCCTCCGGTGATCGGGTGCACGGGATCATCACCGACGGCGGCCAGCGCCCGAACGTGGTGCCGGAGCGTGCCGCCGCCCAGTTCTACGTGCGTTCCGCCGACCCGGACACGTTGCGGGACCTGGCGGATCGCATCGATCGCATCGCCCACGGCGCCGCTGAGATGACCGGTTGCGGAGTGGAACTGGTCTGGGACCGGCAGTACCCGTACCTGCCGATCCGGCACAACGACGCGCTCGCCGCGCGCTGGGCCGAGCACCAGTCCCGCCGAGGCCGCACCTCCCTGCCGCGCGGGGTGGTTCCCGAGTACCTCACCGGCTCCACCGACCTCGGCAACCTCAGCTTCCGGATGCCCGCGATGCACCCGATGATCGGCTTGGGGGATTCCGGGTTGTCCTTGCACACGGCGGGATTCGCCACCGCGGCCGGGTCCGAGGCGGGCGACCGGGCGGTGCTCGACGGCGCGGCGGGGCTCGCCCTCACGGCGATCGACTACCTCGCCGACGACGGTCTGCGCACCGCCGTGCACGCCGAGTTCGAGTCGGCGGGCGGCCCCCTCGATGTCCCCGCCTTCTTCGACTGACCAGCACACCGCCCCAGCCGGCGTTCGGAGTGAGCGCTTCCTTTGGCCGGTCCGACCGGTCGAAGGAGGCATTCACCTGAGCCGACGTTCGGAGTGAATGGCCCGTTTGACCCGGGCGGGTTCTAGCGGTCCTCGCAACACCTTGGATTCGAGGGGTTGTGGGGGCCGTGGTCGTTGCGGGGTTGAAAACGTGGTTTTTCGAGGTGTTGGAGGGTGAAGGGGCCGTTCACCTGAGGAGTTCGTGAGGTGCCGGGTGGACTGGAGCAGCGGTCCTGCCGGTGCCGATGGGGGTGCTGCGTACGATCGGCACCCGTTCGATGGATGAACCCGAAACCCCTGGTGTGTCTACTGTGGACGAATTAGTCAGGTCCTGGAGTGCGGAGCTGCTCGACTCCGGTTCCGCGCTCACGTTGCTGCTCGGTCTCGTCGCGCTCGGCCTGGTGGTCAACCGCGGATCGTGGCGGCTGCTGCGCAACGTGGTGACCATCGCGCACGAAGGCGGCCACGCCGTGGTGGCACTGCTCAGCGGCCGCAAGCTCAACGGCATCCGGCTGCACTCGGACACTTCCGGGCTCACCCTGTCCACCGGCCGCCCGACCGGGCCGGGGATGGTGTTCACCCTGTTCGCCGGGTATCCGGCGGTGTCGCTGCTCGGGCTGGGCGGCGCGGCGCTGGTCTCGTTCGACCAGGCGCGGCCCGCGTTGTGGGCGGCGATCGCGTTGCTGGCGCTGATGCTGCTGGCCATCCGCAACGCCTACGGCGTGCTCTCCATCGTGGTCACCGGCGGGCTGCTGTTCGCCGTGTCCTGGTTCGCCAGTCCGCAGTGGCAGGCCGCGTGCTGCGTGCTGTTCAGCTGGTTCCTGCTGTTCGGCGGCCTGCGCCCGATCGCGGAGCTGCGCGGCAAGCGCACCAGGGGCCGGGCGCCGAGCTCGGACGCCGACCAGCTCGCCCGGCTCGTCCGCGTCCCGGCGGCGGCCTGGCTCGGCATCTGGTTCCTGATCGGCGGTGCCGCGCTGCTCATCGGAGGGCGCTGGCTGCTGCTCATCCCGCAGCTCTGACCACCCCGCCGCGCTCGGCGACCGCGCCAGGTGCCCGACGGCGACTCGAATGGAGTGAACGGACCGTTCGTCCCATGCCCTTGGGCGAACGGTCCGTTCACTCGAAACACGGCGCTCGCGTCGGCGTGCTCGGGAGGGCTTGGGAGTGGGTGAACGGACCGTTCGTCCGATGTCTTTGGGCGAAGGGTCCGTTCACTCGAAACACGGCGCTCGTGTCGGCGTGCTCGGGAGGGCTTGGGAGTGGGTGAACGGACCGTTCGTCCAACTAGATTGGGCGAACGGTCCGTTCACTTCAGAGGTGCCCGGCGCGGCGCCCGGTCGTCGTCGGGGCAGCTTCGGGGTTAGTGGACCAGACCTGTGACGGGCCTGGACGCCGCTCGGAAGTCCACAGTGGCCGGCTCCGGAGCCTTGCCCTGAACCGGTCCCGTGACGCAGCATCACCAGGTGACGACGACCAAAGTTCTCGATCTGCCAGGTGTCCGCCGAGTGCGCCGCATCGGATTCGGCGCCATGCAGCTCGCCGGCCCCGGAGTCCTCGGCCCGCCCGCCGACCCGGCCCGCGCGGAGGCCGTGCTGCGCCGCGCGGTGGAACTGGGCATCGACCACATCGACACCAGCGACTTCTACGGGCCGTGGGTGGTCAACGAACTCATCGCGAAGGCCCTGCACCCCTATCCCGAGGGGTTGGTGCTGGCCACCAAGATCGGCGCCTACCGGGATCACCACGGCGCCTTCGCCCCGCTGGCGCACCCGGACGCGCTGAAGGCCCAGGTGCACGACAACCTGCGCCGCCTGCACCTCGACACCCTCGACGTGGTGTACCTGCGCCACATCGTCGATCAGCCGGGAATCACCTTGCAGGACCAGCTCGGCGCGCTCGTCGAACTGCGCGAACAGGGCCTGCTGCGCGGCATCGGCCTGTCGAACGTGACGCTCGAGCAGTTCGAGCGGGCGCAGGCGGTGACGCCGATCGTCGCGGTGCAGAACGCCTACAACGTGTTCGACCGCGGTTCCGCGGAGCTGCTGGACCGGACCGCCGAGCTGGACGTGCCGTTCGCGGCGTTCTTCCCGCTCGGTTCCGCGTTCGTCGCCGACAGCCGGGTGCGCGGCGACCAGGTCGTGCGGGCGGTCGCGGAACGTCACGACACCACTCCCGCTCAGGTGTCACTGGCTTGGCTGCTGCACCGGTCGCCGAACCTGCTGCTGATCCCGGGCACCTCGTCGATCGAGCACTTGGAAGCCAACTCTTCGGCCGATCGGGTGGAGCTGACGGACTCCGACCTCGCCGAGCTCAACGCCCTCGTGAGCGAAGGCGCGGCCGCGGAGTGAACCCAGTGATGGAGATGCCACCGTCCGGGGGATGATGATCACGAACGTGGCATGGACGGTGGTCGGATGAGGCATGTGGACGGTGCTCCACGTACTGGACATCACCCAGTAGTCTTGCGGGCACGGGGAGACGTTCGGGGACCAACGTGGTGTGACGAACCCGGAGGCTGCGCAGCCTCCGGGCGAGACGCCCGCTTCCTGGTGACCCGCCATCTCCCCCGGGCCGGCGTCAAGTCCGCCGGCGTGGTCGACGGACAGGTGAACTGAGCATGGGTGACCCCCTCGACACGGGGAACGAGGCCGGGCCGCTGCCGGAACGCACCGGGTGGCGCGCGACGCTGGTCCTGCGGTGGGCGCAACGCCTTATCGACTGTTCCCCGGACATCCGGTTGTCCGAGGCGGATCTCCAGCAGGAGCTGGCGAAACTCGTCGACGAGTTGGCCGAGGCGCTGCAGGACCCGGCGCGCGCCGAGGAATCCGGCCGCATCGTGGGGGAGCGGCTGGTCGAACTGCACGCCACCGGCGACCGCAGCCTGGCGTGCACGCTGGAACTGATCCGGGACTGCGTCGTCGGCGAATCCGGAGTGGGCGCGGTGGGACACCTGCTGCAACTGCTCACCTCGATCGCCGCGGCCTACTCGGCGGCCGACCGGGAACGCGCCGAAGTCGAACGGCGCAACAACACGCAGGCGTTGCTGCGCGCCGACCGGGAGCTCAAGGCCAGCGACGCCAGGTTCCGCGAAGTGTTCACCAGCACGCCCATCGGCGTCGCCATCAGCGACCTCGACGGCCGGTTCATGGAGGTCAACCCCGCGCTGGCCGAGATCCTCCGGCACAGCGAGGACGAGCTGCTGACGATGGCCGTCCACGATCTGTTCCACCCCGAGGAGGCCGCGTACCTCAACGCCGCCTACGCCGAACTCGCCGAAGGCGGGCCGGGACAGCGGCTGCGGGAGCGACGCAGGCTGCTGCGCGCCGACGGCGAACAGGCGTGGACGTACCTGGCGGTGTCGCTGCTGCGCGGCGCCGACGGGGAACCGAAGCACATCGTCACGATGGTCGAGGACATCAGCGACCTCTACCTGCTGCAGGAACGCATCCAGTACCAGGCGCTGCACGATGCGATGACGGGGTTGGCGAACCGGCAGTACTTCCGCACCCGCCTGGAGGCCGCGCAGGGGAACTTCCCGCCGGACGGCATGCTCACGCTCTACCACCTGGGGCTCGACGGGTTCGAGCTGATCAACGACGGTCTCGGCTACGAGACCGGGGACAAGGTGATCCGGGCCGTCGCGCACCGGCTGGAGCAGCTGGTGGAGAACGAGGAAGCGCTCGTCGCCCGCTTCGGCGGCACCGAATTCGCCATCCTCATCAGCGAATCCCCGCACACCCCGGCGATCCCGGAGTTCGCCGCGCTGATCAACGAAGAGCTGTCGGAGCCGATCTACATCGGCCAGCACGGCATCGCGACCTCGGCGAGCATCGGCGTGGTGCGCCGCACCGTGTCCGAAGGCGACCCGACGAACATGATGTGGGCGGCCGACGTGGCACTGCGCCGCGCGGAGATCGCCGGAGCCCGCCAGTGGGAGCTCTACGACCCGGACCTGGCCCCCGACGAGCGGACCGAGGCGCAACTGGCGGCGATCATGCCGGGCGCTTTGGAACTCGGCGAGTTCGAAGTCTGCTACCGGCCGACGGTGAGCCTGGCCACCGGATCCCTGATCAGCGTCGAGGCGCAGCTGCGGTGGAGCCCGCCAGGTCACGGAGCGCTCGGGCACAGCGAATGCCTGGAACTGGCCGAACGCTCCGGCGTGACGCTGGCGCTGCGGGACTGGATGCTGCGCGCGGCCTGGGAACAGGTCGCCACCTGGAACCGAGCCGGATACGGCACCTGCTTTCTGATGGAGCTCAGCGAAAACCAGGTCCGCGACCCCGATCTGGTGGCGCTGGTGCGATCCGTCATCGAGGACGGTGATCTCGACGCGAAGTGGATGCACCTGGCGATGCCGACGAGGGCGGTGATGGACGCGTCCGAGGAAATGCTGGAGAACATCCGCCTGCTGCGGAACCTCGGCGTTCGTCCGCTGCTGCACAGCTTCTCCGGTTCCGCGCCGGAACTCCGGTCGTTGCGCCGCATTCCGGTGGAAGGGGCGCGGTTGGCCGAGGAGCTGGTCGACATGGTTCACGGTTGCGAAGACCAGGACGATCCGGCTGTGCGTGCGGTGTGGCAACTCATCCCGTTGATGCATGACAGTGGGGTGAAGATCTGTACCGGGGACATCTCGGACGAGAAGCAGCAGCGGCATTGGGTTGAGGCCGGGTGTGACTTCGCTGTGGGGTCGCTTTACGGGGCGCCGGCTACTGCGTGGGATGCGCAGGCTTTGCTGCGTGCTTTTGGGGTTGCGCAGCCGCCGCACTCGCACGATTGAGTTCTCCTCAGACGTCGGCTCGTTTTGCGTTGGTGTCCGGGTAGCGGAACCTCAGCGGCCTTCTCGCTGCGGGATCGATTTCTCAAGTAGCCACCTACTCAGCGAAATCGCTGTCCTCGCGAGAAGGCCGCTGAGAACCCGCCGGTGGTCGTTTTGGGTAGGTGGGCTAAGGGGTCCTTTCAGAATGCTGTGGCAAGGAGTTTGCGGGCGAGGATCATGCAGTGGGTGAGGTGGAGTAGGCCTTCGTGGATGTCGTCGCGGGTTTCCCAGCGGATGCGGAGTTTGCGGGGACCGTGGAGCCAGGCGAAGGCGGCTTCGACGACCCAGCGGAGTGTGCCGAGGCCGGATTCGTGCTGATCACCGCGACGTGCGATGCGGGGTGTGATGTTGCGGTCCCGTAGCTGGTGCCGGTATTTGTCGTGGTCATAGCCGCGGTCGGCGTAGACGTGACGGGGTGTGCGGCGGGGTCGGCCTCGGACTCCGCGTACCGGTGGGACCGCCTCGATCAGCGGTATCAGCTGGGTGACGTCGTTGCGGTTGCTGCCGGTCAGCAGCACTTGTAGCGGGGTTCCGCGGGCGTCGGTGATGATGTGGTGTTTCGAGCCCGGCCTGCCCCGATCAACCGGGCTCTTGCCCACTTTTGGGGAACCACGTCCTCGTTTGGCCTGGATCTGCGAGGAGTCCACCACTGCGCGGGAGAAATCCAGCTGATCGGCCGCACGCAGCTTGGCCAGCAGGACCTCCTCCAGCTGTTCCCAGACACCGGCCTGCTGCCACTCCGCCAACCGGCGCCAGCACGTCGAGCCCGAACCGAACCCGAGTTCCTGGGGCAGGAACTCCCACTGGATACCGGTGTAGAGCACGAACAACACACCCTGCAACGCCTTACGGTCATCGATCCGACACCGCCCCGGATGCCGAAACCTTCGTTCATGCCTGGGCAGCAACGGTGCGATCACCGCCCACAGCTCGTCACTGACCTCCCACGGCCTCGGGCGAGACATCCCACGCTCCAACCACAAACGCGATCAACACACACCCCCACCATGCCAAAACAAGATCATTCTGCAAGGACCCCTAAGCGCTGCGCGCTTGAGGCACGGCCTTCGGCCGCGAGGCACGGCTTCGCCGCGAGGCAGGTGGGCTTTGCCGCCTAGGGCACGGCTTCGCCGCGAGGCAGGTGGGCTTTGCCGCCTAGGGCACGGCTTCGCCGCGAGGCAGGTGGGCTTTGCCGCCTAGGGCACGGCTTCGCCGTAAGGCAGGTGGGCTTTGCCGCCCACTGCACGGCTTTGCCGTCCGGTGTGGGTGTTGTTGTGGTGGTTCGGACGTGAATCGGCCCCGCTCGGCGGATGCTGAGCGGGGCCGACTCGGTGCTTGGTTCAGCTCGCGTAGACCGGTTGGGTCTGCGGGTTGAACTCCTCGTAGCGGACGTCCTTGGCCGGGTCGGTGCGCGGGTCGTTCAGCGCGAGCACGTCGAGGCCTTCCTGGATGCCGCTGGAATAGATGTGGCCGTTGTAGTAGTACGCCGACCACGATCCGGCGAGCTGGAGCTCATTCGGGTCGAACGGCGGGCGGTCGAAGTGCGCGATCTCCTGCGGATTCGCCGAATCCGTGAAGTCCCACACCGAGACACCGCCCTGGTACCAGGCCTGCACCATGATGTCGCGGCCCGGCACGGGGATCAGGGACCCGTTGTGCGCCACGCAGTTCTCGGTGTCGGCCTGCTCGCGGGGCAGCTTGAAGTAGCTGCGGAAGTTCAGCTTCGCGTCCGCCCCGGAACCGGTGATGTCGTAGACGCCGTCCGCGCCGCGATGCGGCCCCACCTGCGAGTTGCAGGTGGCGGCGCCGCCACCGCCCAGCTCGTCGGTGAACACGACCTTCGTGCCGTCGTTGTTGAACGTGGCGGAGTGCCAGAACGCGAAGTTCTCGTCGTCGCGGACCCGCTCGGTCACCTTCGGCTTCGCCGGATCGGAGATGTCGAACAGCACGCCGTCACCCATGCACGCCCCGGCGGCGAGGTCGCGCTCCGGGAACACGGTGATGTCGTGGCAGCCGGTGGTCTCGCTGATGCCCTCGGGTGCACCGGGGTTGCCGCCCTCCGGGAACAGCACCGGGGCGTCGATGAGTTCGGGCGCGGCCGGGTTGTCCAACGGCACCTTGATGATCGAGATCTTGTCGTGCGGCGGCTGGCAGTTCGGGAACTCCGCCGACGGTCCGTACGACGAGACGTACAGGTACACGGCCTCACCGGCCTTGTCCGGCACCAGCGTGTGCGTGTGCGAGCCGCAATCCGTGGGGATCGCGGAGACGTAGCGCGGCTTCGCCGGGTCGCTCACGTCGAAGACCTTCATGCCTTCCCAGCCCTGCGGGTCGGCGGCGTCGGTCTCCTGGCTGTCGCAGCTGTCGTTGGTGCGCGGGTAGTCCGTGGAGACGAACAGCAGGTTCCCGGAGATCGACACGTCGCCCTGCCCGCCGGGGCACACGATCTGGGTGAGGACCTTCGGCTGTTCCGGCTGCTTGATGTCGTAGACGACGACACCGTCGTAGTTGCCGACGTAGGCGTGATCGCCCTTGAACGCGATGTCCGTGCCGTAGGCGTCGAGGTTGTCGAACGGCGCCTGCTTCGGCACGTTCGCCAAGTGCTCGATGTTCGCGCTGTGATCGGTGTCCGCGGGCCGTGCCTGCACGGCGGCACCGGAAGTGTCCTCGGGATGCTCGTTCGGCGGTGTCGCCGAGGACGGCGCGGCGAACACCACGCCGAGCACTAACGGCACGGTCGCGGCGAGGACCCCCGCGACGCGCCTCCTGCTGCGCTGACCGATACCCACACCATCACCCCATTTGTCCGGCCGGTTACCGGCCGTTGTGGAACAGCGGTTACCCCGACCGCATCTGATCAGTATCTTGTACCGAGATGGTCGAACCAATAGGCCGAGTGGTTGTTTCAACATGTGAAATCGCTGCCGCGAGGCCGGGGAGAGTCGGGGACGACATGTTCGGACGCGCGACGACCGGTCTGGTCGCGGCGGGCTGGTGCGCGGTGGCGCTGCTGGCGACCGCGGGCTGCACGAGCGGCGAACCCGCTGCCGAGGAACCGGCAGGCCCTCCCGTGGTCCTGCCCGGTGCGCCCGGTGACGAACCGAGCGTCGTGCCGTCGCTGGACCGCGAACACCTCGCGAGCCCCGCACCGGTGGCGGCCGAAGCGGACTACGTGCGGATGATGATCGTCCACCACGAGCAGGCCGTGACCATGACGGACCTCGCCGAGACCCGAGCCGAGGACCCGCGGGTGCGGTCGCTCGCCGCGCGCATCGGCGGCGTGCAGCCGGTCGAGATCGGCGCCATGCGCGGCTGGCTCGGCACCCACGATCTGCCGGAGAACCCGGGAGGTTCAGCGCACGAGGGCCACTCGGGGCACGGGCATTCCGGTCACGGCGCCGAGTCCCAGCCGATGCCGGGCATGGCGACGCCCGAGCAGCTCGTGGAGCTCGAAAAGTCCGACGGCGCGGAGTTCGATCGCCTCTTCCTCCAGCTGATGACCGCGCACCACGAGGGCGCGGTCGCGATGGCCACCGACGTGCTCGCCACCGGCCGCGACGAGCAGCTGCACGAAATGGCGCAAGACGTCCTCGTCACGCAATCCGACGAGATCACCACGATGCGGAAACTCGCCGCCGGGGGCTGAGTTCCGCGCGGCTCAGGTGAGGTCGTCGAACTCCCCGGCCTTGACGCCCTGCACCCACGCGAACATCTCGGCCCGGGTGAACAACACGGCACCGTCCTCGGGGTGGTTGCTGTTGCGCACGGCTACCCGCCCGTCCGGCAACGCGGCAGCCTCAACGCACTGACCACCGCCACCGTTGCTGCCGCCGGAGAAACTGCTTTTCCGCCAGGTCAGATCGGCGTACTCATCGAGTTTTGACATGAGACTCCCTTCCGCCCGATCACCCGGGGACGGGTTCCGCGCGGTTCAGGTGAGGTCGTCGAACTCCCCGGCCTTGACGCCCTGCACCCACGCGAGCATCTCAGCACGGGTGAACAACACGGCACCCTCTTCTGGGAGCTTGCCATTGCGCCGCAATGCGGCCATCGGGTAACGCGGCAGCCTCCACACACTGACCGCCACCATTGCTTCCCCCGCCAGAGAAGCTGCTCTTGCGCCAGTTCAGGCTGCCATTTCCGTCGAGCTGTGACATGGGGTTCCCCTTCCGCACGATCACTCGAAGCTCTTCTTCGCTTTCATGATCGCATCTGCGGAGTCCGCGCGGGACAGGGAAATCTCTGTCAGCGCCCCAAATCGGAGCGTGCAAGCCCGGACCTGATCTCGATCCTCCGAATAGAGGCTTCCCGCAGGCCCTTCGGTGTAGCCGATGTCGGGGATGGGTTCTGGAAGGCTCAGGACTGCGAAGTCGCCCTCCAAACCGGGACTGCCACCGCAGTCCTTCGGCAAGATCTGGATCGTGACATCCGACTGCTCGGCGACATCGAGCAATCGTTAAAGCTGATCACGCATGATCGACGGCTTGCCCACGACCCGCTCAAGGATCGTCTGATCCATGATGAAGTGTTGGCACGGTGGCGTTTCCCCGGCATGGATCTAAACCGGACACGCTTCGCATGAATGCAGAGGGTGGCCATGGCCGATAACCACGCAGTGAGCGGATCGACCGAGTCCGCAGGGCATCCGCTGGACGCCCTCGTCAACGACCCGACCGGCCTGCGGCCGCTGTGCGATGAGGAGATGTTCGCCGAGATCATGGCCGGGATCGTGGCCGACTCGGCGCCGCGCGTCTTCGCCATCGTCCAGGAGTACGGGCTGCGGGTGGACGGTCGTGTCGCTGCGTGGGGGCTGGTGCTGCCGGATCGAGTCGAGGTCGTCTCGGTCGAGAAGGGCATCCGCTCCAGCGCCGCCACCGCCGAAGAGTCCATTGTGGAATTCAGCTGCGGCACGCACATCCGGCCCCGGCTGGTCTGGGTGGATCCGGCGAAGGCCACTCCGGATCTCGACGAGGACGAAGAAAACGGGACCGAGATGAGCGGGCCGGGGACCGATGGCACATGATCGGGTGGTGGCACCGAACGAGATTCCGAACGACGAAGCCGACGAGATGTTCGCCGCGTGGATGCGGCAGAACCTGGACCGGGCCGCCGAGCACTTCGAAGTGCGCCTGGTGGGGGAGCCCGTGTTCGGCTGGCGGCTGCGGTCCATCGGCGCGGCCGTGCTCAGCTCCGACGGCCCGCGCTGGTTGCGCGTGGTGTCGGAGGAGATCCACTGGGCCGAAGGGGACTGGTGGACCGGCAACGCCGACTCCAACGCGATCACCGGCGTGCGCAAACCACGAGTCCTCGGCCTGGTGGAGTGGGAACTGTCCGAGACGCGGCGGCAACGCGGCGAGCTGATGACCTTCGTACCGGGGCAGCGCTGCTCGGACACCGACGTGCTGCGCGAAGAGCTCGACCTGTCCGACGAGTGGTGGGCGGAGCTGCGCGGCGCGCTCGACACGATCCGCGCGGTGCCGACCCTGCGGCTGCGCAACGACGAACCCGACATCCAGCGAGCAGTGCGGGACAAGCTCGGCCACGACCTCGACATCGAGCACTGGGACACGGTGCACGGCGATCTGCACTGGGCGAACCTGGTACGTCCCCGGTTCGGCCTGCTCGACTGGGAGCTGTGGGGGCGCGGACCGGCGGGAACGGACGCGGCCTCGCTGTACTGCTACAGCCTGCTCGTCCCGCCGATCGCCGCGAAGGTCCGGGACACCTTCGCCGACGTCCTCGACACCGCAGACGGCACCACGGCCCTGCGCTACGTCGCGGCCCGCGCCCTGCACCGCGTCGACATGGGCGACCACCCGGACCTCGCCGACCCGCTCCGGGAGCTCGTCGCCCGGCTCTGAGCTCGCGTGTCCCGGATTTCGGTCAGTGGATGAGTTTGAGGCCGATGACGCCGCCGACGATCGCGGCGAGGAAGACGACCTTGAGCACGGACACCGGTTCGCCACCGGTGGCCATCGCGTACAGGACGGTGAGCACCGCGCCGATGCCCACCCACACCGCGTAGGAGGTGCCGACGGGGAGCTCGCGCATCGCGTAGGCGAGGCCCGCCATGCTCGCGGCCAGGGCGGTGAAGAACACCACGGACGGGCCGAGCCTGCTGAGGCCATCGGACTTGCCCAGGGCCGTCGCCCACACGGCTTCGAGCACACCGGAAATGACCAGGACGATCCACGACATCACGGACTCCCTCTGGGCCGTCTTGTCGCACACCGGGTACGGCGCCCCTCGTCCGGGAGCCACGTTGTCGGGCTCGATTCCAACGTCGCACACCCGCTGCGGGGTGGCAACGAGTGCCGCCTCACCCGAGCGTCGTCGGCCGGGGTACCGCCGGATCGCGTCGAGCTGAGGGCGATCGGGGCGCTGTCGGAGTGCGGCAACTCGGGTGGGCGACGGCGTCGCTCAGGTGACCGCCGCGAGTCCCGGGGGCGCGTCAGCTCTGCGGCAACCCCAGCGCGGCGCGGACCAGCGACAGCGCTTCCTGCGGCGGGATGCCCAGATCATGGGTGGTGCGGGCGTAGTCGGCGGCCGCGTCGGCGGCGCGCTGGGCACTGCGGTTCCCGGCGGCGCTGACGAACGTGCCCGCGCGGCCGCGCGTCTCGATGAGACCGGCCTGCTCCAGCTCCCGGTACGCCTTCGCGGCGGTGTTCGCGGCGATGCCGAGGTCCGTCGCGAGCCCCCGCACCGTCGGCAGCTTCGCGCCCACCGGCAGCTCACCGGAGTTGATCCGCTCGGCGATCCCGGACCGCACCTGCTCGAACGGGCTCACCCCGGAGTCGGGGTCCACGCTGAGATCCATGCCCGCATTGTCCGCCACCACGGCGGGCTCACGCCCCGGGCCTCACCCGGCGAGCTCGTGCGGGACGCCGAGCTCGTCGTAGAGCCGCGCGGCCGCCCGGCGCTGCTCGCGGGCCTGCTCGGGGCGGCCGGTGCTCTCGTAGAGGTCGGCGAGCCGCTCGCGATCCAGGGCCTCGCCGTAGCCGAACTCGGTTTCCTGGTGCAAAGCCAGCGCTTGTTCGAGGTGTTCGGCTGCTTCGTCGGTGCTGCCCATCGCGCCCAGCACCAGGCCGATCTCGCTCAGGCAGCCGGCCTCGTTCCGGCGGTCGCCGTGCGAGCGGCGGATCTCAATGGCCCGTTGCAGGTGCGGGATCGCTTCGCCGAACTGCCCGAGGCGGCACTCGGCCTTGGCCAGCGCGCTCAACGCGGTGGCCTCACCCCACTCGTCGCCCAGCGCGACGTGCATGGCGTAGGCGCGTTCCAACGTCTCGTCGGCCTCCGCGTCACGGCCCAGCCCGTAGTACACGCTGCCGAGGTCGCGCAGCGCCCACGCATGTGCCCACTCCGGGCCGACCCGCTCCCACAGCCATACCGCCCGCTGCAACTCCACCAGCGCCTTCTGGTGTTCGTGCAACGTTCCTAACGCGATGGCGTCGCTGGTCAGCAGCCAAGCCTCGGCGAGCTCGTCGCCGAGCGCGCGGGCGGAAGCGAGCCCGATGCGGTGCGTCTCCAACCAATCGGCCACCGGGCGCCGGGAAAGCATGAAGGCGAACATCGCCACCGGCAGCTGCCAGCCGAAGAGGTGCTCCCCGAGCGAAGAAGCCTGCCGGACCACGGCTTTCAGGTTCTCCCGCTCCTCGTCGTAGAAGTGCAGCGCGGCCGGGCGATCGGCGAATTCCGGTATCGAACCGGGGGATTCCGGCGGCTCCATCGGGATCCGGCTGAAGCTCGGTGCCGCCTGCCACGAGGCGGCGATCGTGGCGTGCAGATACCAGGACAGCAGTCTGCGCACGGCCGCGTCGCGTTCTTCGGCGCTCTCGTCGTGCCGCGCGCATTCGGCGGCGTAGAGGCCGAGCAGGTCGTGGAACCGGTAGCGCTGCGCCCGGTGCTCGTCGAGCAGGTGCGCGCCGACCAGGGAGTCGAGCAATCGGCGGGTCTTGGCGCGCGACAGCCCGGCCAGCGCGGCCACCGCGTCCAGGCTGAGGTCCGGGCTTTCGGCGAGCCCGAGCAGCCGGAACAGCCGCGCGACATCCGGCTGGAGCGAGCGGTAGGACCACGAGAAGACCGCGCGCACCGTGGTGAACTCGTCCTCCTCGACGGTCAGTGCGTCCAGCCGTTCGCGTTCATCGGCGAGCTCTTCCACGAGCTCGGCGACCCGCAGGTGCGATCCGGCGACGAGTCGTTCGGCGGCGATGCGCAGCGCCAGCGGCAGGAATCCGCAATACCCGGCGAGTTCGACGGCGGCCTCAGGCTCGGCGTCGACTCGGTCGGCACCGGCGGCTCTGCGGAGAAGTTCGATCGCGCGGTCCGGCGGCAGCACGTCCAGCGACATCCGGGTTGCTCCTTCCCTGGCCGTCAGGCTCGCCAACCGGTTGCGGCTGGTGACCACAACCCGGCAGGGCGCGGAACCTGGCAACAGCGGTCGGACCTGTTCGGCGGTGGCGGCGTTGTCGAGCACGATCAGCATATGGCGGCCGGTCAGCATGGTCCGGTACATCGAGGATTTCGCATCGGTGGCGACGGGCAGCCGGTCGTCGGGCACGCCCAGTGCGCGCAGCATTTCGTCGAGCGCCTCGTCCGCATCCCGCTTGCGATCGATGTGGTGGCCGCGCAGGTCCAGGTACAGGTCCCCGTCGGGGAACCGGTCCCGCACCCGGTGCGCCCAGAAAGCGGCGAGCGAGGTCTTCCCGACGCCCCCGGAACCGACGATCAACCAGGTCGGCGCGGCGGACTCGGCGGGCTCGGCCAGCCAGGAGTCCAGCGCGCTCAGGCTGGTCTCGCGGTCGGTGAAGTGCGAAACGCGCGCGGGCAGCTGTCGCGGCACCGGGGTCTCGGGCGCAGCCGGCTGGTGGAAGTGCACGCCCCCGTGGACCTTCCCGACCTGCACGACGTTGCGCGCGGTTCCGGAGAAGACGTTCCGGATCTCATCGGCCATCCCGACCTCCCACCGAAACGAGTGCCCGAGAACGGTTTACCGCTCAGGGCGCCGCGGGATGGTCGAAATCTCCCGAAAGCACCGAAAATCAGGCCATCCGGAGCAGTCGTGTTGCCCGAATGCCCGGCCGTGGATCGTCTCTCCGCCAAGGAGAATCCGCTGCGCCGCACGTGTGCGCATCGGTTTCGGCGGTGCCGACCGGCTCGGCCTTGATGACCCATGTGGACATGCGGTCCATCCTCTTCATCGCGCCGGTGGGTTCCAGCGTTCTCCCGGGAACACCACCGCGATGCGTCCTGGTCCGCCCCTCGCGCGAATGTGGGACGGCTACCGCTCCCGGAAGGCGCGCAGCAGCCTCTCCGCCGCCAGGGATGCGGTGAGTTCGCCCGCGCGGACGTGGGATTCGACGTCCGCGACGATTTCGCGCACCTCGGGGTGGGCGACGAGTTCCGCCATCAGCTGATCGCGGACCAGCGCCCACGTCCACTCGACCTGCTGGCGGCTGCGCTTGTCGGCGAGTTCGCCGGTGTCGGTGAGCGTCGCGCGGTGCTGCTCGATCTGCTCCCACAGCGAGTCCAGGCCGTTGCCGGTGAGGCCGCTGCACGTCACCACCGGCGGCGTCCACGAGGCGCTGACGGGAGTGAGCAGCCGCAGTGCCCCGCGCAGTTCGCGGGCGGCCTTGCGCGCGTCCATCTCATGTGGACCGTCCGCCTTGTTGACGGCGACCAGATCGGCGAGTTCCAGCACGCCTTTTTTGATGCCCTGCAACTGATCCCCGGTCCGCGCGAGCGTCAGCAGCAGGAAGCAGTCGACCATCCCGGCCACCGTCACCTCGGACTGGCCGACGCCGACGGTCTCCACCAGCACCACGTCGAACCCGGCGGCCTCCATCAGCACGATCGTCTCGCGGGTGGCGCGGGCGACGCCGCCGAGCGTGCCCGCCGACGGAGAGGGCCGCACGAACGCGGCCGGATCCGCCGACAGCGTCGCCATCCGCGTCTTGTCGCCGAGGATGCTGCCGCCGGTGCGAGTCGAGGACGGGTCCACCGCCAGCACCGCCACCCGATGCCCGGCCGCGGTCAGCGTCGTGCCGAGCGACTCGATGAACGTGGACTTGCCGACGCCGGGCACGCCGGTGATGCCCACCCGGTGCGCCCCGCCGCTGTGCGGGAGCAGTTCGATCAGCAGCTCCTGGGCCTTGGCCCGGTGCGCCGGTTTGGTCGACTCGACCAGCGTGATCGCCTGCGCCAACTTCGTGCGGGAACCCTCCAGCACGCCCTTGGCGTAGTCCTCTACGTTGATCTCGCGCGGCATTGAGACGTCCTTGCGGAGTGAGCTGGCGTAGTGGGTCGGGTGGCGGAACCTCAGTGGCTTCCTCGCTGCCCCCTTGCCGGGTGTGGCCGCGATTTCTCAAGTAGCACCCTACTCAGCGAAATCGCCGTCCTCGCGAGGAAGCCGCGGAGAACCCGCCGGTGGTGGGCTTGCTTCGGTGGTCACTGCTCAGCGGCTCCGCCGCTGACAAGGCACCGATCAACGGACTCATCAGTCGAGTTCGAGCCGGGTCCGGAGTTCTTCGAGCAGGCCGAGCGCGGCCTCGGCGATCACCGTGCCGGGCGGGAAGATCGCGCTCGCGCCCGCTTCGCGCAGGGCGTCGAAGTCCGCGGGCGGGATGACGCCGCCGACCACCACCATGATGTCCTCGCGCCCCACCGCGGCGAGCTCGTCGCGCAGCGCGGGCACCAGGGTGAGGTGCCCGGCGGCCAGCGAGGACACCCCGACGATGTGCACGTCGGACTCGGCGGCTTGGCGCGCGACCTCGGCGGGGGTCTGGAACAGGGGGCCGACGTCGACGTCGAAGCCGAGGTCGGCGAACGCTGTGGCGATCACCTTCTGGCCCCGGTCGTGGCCGTCCTGGCCCATCTTCGCGACGAGGATGCGGGGGCGGCGGCCTTCGTCCTCGGCGAAGCGCTCCACGACTTCGCGGGCGCGCTCCAAGGATTCCGACGGCCCCGCTTCCTCCCGGTACACGCCGGAGATCGTACGGATCTGCCCGGCGTGGCGGCCGAAGACCTTCTCCATGGCGTCGGAGATCTCCCCGACGGTGGCCTTCTCGCGCGCCGCGTCCACCGCGAGCGTGAGCAGGTTGTGGTCGAGGTCGTTCGGCCGCTCGTCGGACATCGAGGCCTCGGCGGCACCGCTGAGGCGGGCCAGCGCGTCCTGGCAGGCGGCCTCGTCGCGTTCCTCCCGCAGCCGCCGCAGCTTGTCGAGCTGTTCGGCGCGGACCTCCGCGTTGTCGACCTTGAGGACTTCGATCTGCTCGTCACCGTCGAAGCGGTACTTGTTGATGCCGATCAGCGGCTGGCGCCCGGAGTCGATGCGCGCCTGGGTGCGGGCGGCCGCTTCCTCCACGCGCAGCTTCGGGATGCCGGCGTCGATGGCTTGGGCCATGCCGCCCGCGTCTTCGACCTCGGTGATGTGCGCCCAGGCGCGTTCGGCGAGGTCCTGGGTGAGCCGCTCGATGTAGTGGCTGCCGCCCCACGGGTCGATCACGCGCGTGGTGCCGGATTCCTGCTGCAGCACCAGCTGCGTGTTCCGGGCGATGCGCGCGGAGAAGTCCGTGGGCAGCGCCAGCGCCTCGTCGAGCGCGTTGGTGTGCAACGACTGGGTGTGGCCCTGGGTGGCGGCCATCGCCTCCACGCAGGTGCGGGCCACGTTGTTGTAGACGTCCTGCGCGGTCAGCGACCAGCCGGAGGTCTGCGAATGGGTGCGCAGCGACAGGGATTTCGAGTTCTGCGGCCCGAAGGTCTTCACCAGCTTCGCCCACAGCAGGCGGGCGGCGCGCAGCTTCGCGACCTCCATCGCGAAGTTCATCCCGATGCCCCAGAAGAACGACAACCGGGGCGCGAACGCGTCGATGTCCAGCCCGGCCTGCTTGCCAGCGCGCAGGTATTCCACGCCGTCGGCGAGGGTGTAGGCGAGCTCCAGGTCGGCCGTCGCCCCGGCTTCCTGGATGTGGTAACCGGAGATGGAGATGGAGTTGAACTTCGGCATCTTCTGCGAGGTGTAGGCGAAGATGTCCGAGATGATCCGCATCGACGGCTGCGGCGGGTAGATGTAGGTGTTGCGGACCATGAACTCTTTGAGGATGTCGTTCTGGATGGTCCCCGCGAGCTTCTCCGGTGCCACGCCCTGCTCTTCGGCGGCGACGATGTAGAGCGCCATCACCGGCAGCACGGCGCCGTTCATCGTCATCGACACGCTCATCTTGTCCAGCGGGATGCCGTCGAACAGCTGGCGCATGTCGTAGATCGAGTCGATCGCCACCCCGGCCATGCCCACGTCACCGCCGACCCGGGGGTGATCGGAGTCGTAGCCGCGGTGGGTGGCCAGGTCGAACGCCACCGACAGGCCCTTCTGCCCGGCGGCGAGGTTGCGGCGGTAGAACGCGTTCGACGCCGCCGCCGTGGAGAAACCCGCGTACTGGCGCACGGTCCACGGCTGGTTGACGTACATCGTCGGGTACGGGCC
This sequence comes from Saccharopolyspora gloriosae, assembly GCF_022828475.1. GTDB lineage: Bacteria > Actinomycetota > Actinomycetes > Mycobacteriales > Pseudonocardiaceae > Saccharopolyspora_C > Saccharopolyspora_C gloriosae_A. The sequence goes on from NZ_CP059557.1 coordinate 1,749,992, forward strand.
GCGCAGGAACGGCGCGATGCCCGGCTTGGTGCGCAGGAAGTCCAAGTCCTCGGTGTCGGCCGCGGTGTAGAGCGGTTTCACCCCGATGCCCTCGGGCGCTTCCCACACCAAGGCGTCGGCTTCCTTGCCGGTGGCCGACAGGACCGCCGCGTCCCAGTTCGCGTCGCTGTCGGCCGCGTCCCGGTCGAGCGGGACGTCGGCGAAGTTCGGGATGCTGTGGTTCATCACTCGACTCCCAACGTGCGGTGCGCGGCGCGCAGCACCTGGATCGCGTCGCAACCGGCGAACACGTGACCGTCCACATCGTCCGGTCGTTGACTCGGTTTTCCGGCCAGCAGCACGCGTTTCGCGCCCGCTTCCTTGAGCGCCTCGGCCGTTTCGGCGGCGCGTTCGGCGTAGACCTTGTCCGCCGAGCACAGGCAGACCACCGGAGTGGGGTGCTCGGCGTAGGCGGCGAGCACGTCCGAAGTGGACTCCGTCGGTCCTGCCTCGGTGGATTCCAGGCCACCGGCGGCGAACAGGTTCCGGGCGAACGACGCCCGCGCCGTGTAGGTCGCCAGCGGTCCCAGCGTGGCGAGGAAGACCTCCGGTCGCTGCTGCTGAGCGTCGGCGGCGTCGCGCAGCGCCTCGAACTCCTCGGCGTAGCGCACCCTCGGCAGCCCGCCCGAGGGCGGTTCCGGCGCGGGCTCGCGCCGCAGGGGCTGCTCGGTGAGGTTCGGGAACTCGCTCACCCCGGTGATCGGGTCGGAGCGGTCGGCGACCGCGGCCTTGCGCCGCTCCCAGGTAGCCGCGAGCCGCTCGGCGACCACGCCGGAGCGCAAGGCGTCCGGAAGTCCGCTCGCGCCCTCGATCTCCTGGAACCACGCCCAGGCGGCGTTGGCGAGCTCGTCGGTCAGCGTCTCGACGTACCAGGAGCCACCGGCCGGGTCGATCACCTGCGCCAGGTGCGATTCGTCGAGCAGCAGCGCCTGCGTGTTGCGGGCGACGCGCTGGGAGAACTCGTCCGGCGAGCCGATCGCCGCGTCGAACGGCTGCACCGTCACCGCCTGCGCACCGCCGACGCCGGCGGCGAACGTCGCGATCGTCGCGCGCAGCATGTTCACCCACGGATCGCGCCGCGTCAGCATCGCCGAGGAGGTCACGGCGTGCTGGGGCTGCGCCCGCGCCGCAGGCGAGGCGCCGCAGCGGCGCGCGACCTGCTCCCACACGCGGCGCGCGGCGCGCAGCTTCGCGATGGTGAGGAACTGGTCGGCGGTCGCCGCGTAGCGGAACTCCAGCAGTCCGCACGCGGTGTCCACGTCCAGCCCGGCTTCGGTCAGCCACCGCAGGTAGGTGACTCCGGCGGCCAGCGAGGCGCCCAGCTCCTCGCCGTCCGAACCGCCCGCGTCGTGGTACGGCAAGGCGTCCACGGTGATCGCCCGCAGGCCCGGGTGGCCGTCGGCGCAGCGTTTCGCCAGTTCCACGGCCTGCCCCGGGCCGATGTCCCGGCCGGTGCGGGCCTGCACGCCCAGCGGGTCGGCGCCGAGGTTGCCGCGCAGCGCGCTCGGCGCCACGTCCTGCTCGGCGGCGATGGCCAGCAGGGCGGCGGCCGCGCTCGGCGCCTGCTCGCCCGCGTCGAGCACCACGCCGATCATGTCCAAGTGCACGCCGTGCAACGCGTCGGCCAGCGAGTCCACGGCGAGCCCGCCTTCGCCGAGCCGCAGCAGCAGCGAGCCGACTCCGCCGTTGAGGTCCGCGAGGATCTGCCGGTTCGCGGTGGCCGCGTCCGGATTCCCGTGCGACTGGCGCACGTCCCAGCCCTCCGCGACCGAGCCCTGCGGCCTGCTGCCCCGCACGAACGGGGCGAATCCGGGCAGTCCCGAGGCGGACGCGTCTTCGGACGCCCTGTCTTCGGCCGCCCCATCCCCGGTCGCCTCATCTCTGGTGGCGCTGTACAGCGGCCGCACCGTGAGGTCGTCGTAGGTCCGCGTCGCCAGCAGCTCGGCCGGATCTTCGGGGGCCGGATCGCCTTCCGCGATGCGGCCGGTCCTGCGCAGGACCTTCTCCACCTGCTCCAGCCACTGCCGATGCGTGGGCTCGGGGAATTCGCCGCCCAGGCTGAGCCCGGGCCGGGGGCTGCTCGTCGTCGAGAGCCGGTCAGAGGGCGCCATGGGGATCGATGGTAGGACTCGGAGTACCCGCGAAACGGCCGCTTCCTTGTGACCCACGTCCCACCTGGTAGGCAAGCCCGATTCCCAGGCTCTCGGGTGCCGCTCAGTGACCGCTGAAGTGGTACTCCCAGCCCGCTTCCGGGATGTAGTGCAGGCGGTAACTGGTCTCGATCTTGGGGCCGTCGTGCAGGTGGACGTGCCGAAGCAGGCGGCCGTGCACCGCCTCGGAATCGCGCAGCCCTTGTTCGCGCCCGTCCAGCGGTCCGCCGACGAACCGCACCTGTCGCTCCGGCATGCGGACAGTGTCGATGATCCGCACGGGGCCGATCCAGCCCCCGACCACCGTCCGTCACCCGATGGGATGAGATTCGGGGTTCGGTGAAGGCGAACCGATCCCCCGAATCGCGCAGCCGACCCCGCCTGAGGTGCGGACGAGCACGCCAGGGACGATTCAAGGGCCATGAAGCTCACGGACCACCTCCCCAGCGCACCTGACCCCGACGTCCTGCTCGACGCCTTCACGACCTGGACGACGGAGCAGGGCATCGAGCTCTACCCGGCGCAGGAAGAGGCGCTGATGGAGGTGGTGACCGGAGCGAACGTCATCCTCAGCACCCCCACGGGTTCCGGCAAGAGCCTCGTCGCCACCGGCGCGCACTTCACCGCGTTGGCCGACGGCAAGCGCAGCTACTACACGGCGCCGATCAAGGCGCTGGTGTCGGAGAAGTTCTTCGCGCTGGTCGACGTGTTCGGCGCCGACAACGTCGGCATGATGACCGGCGACAGCAGCGTGAACGCCGACGCGCCGATCGTCTGCTGCACCGCCGAGATCCTGGCGAACCTGGCGTTGCGCGACGGCGAGCAGGCCGACGTGGGCCAGGTCGTGATGGACGAGTTCCACTTCTACGCCGAGCCGGAGCGCGGCTGGGCGTGGCAGGTGCCGCTGCTGGAACTGCCGCAGGCGCAGTTCGTGCTGATGTCGGCGACGCTGGGCGACGTCACCCGGTTCGAGAAGGACCTCACGCAGCGCACCGGCCGGTCGACGGCCGTGGTCAGCTCCGCGGAGCGGCCGATCCCGCTGACGTACCGCTACGCGCTCACGCCGCTGCACGAGACGATCGAAGAGCTCCTCGGCGGCAACCAGGCGCCCGTCTACGTCGTGTACTTCAACCAGGCGTCCGCGATGGAGCAGGCGCAGGGCCTGATGAGCGTGAACGTCGCCTCCCGCGAGCAGCGCAACAAGATCGCCGAGGCGATCGGGAACTTCCGGTTCACCGCCGGATTCGGCAAGACCCTGTCGCGGCTGGTGCGCCACGGCATCGGCGTGCACCACGCCGGGATGCTGCCGAAGTACCGGCGGCTCGTGGAGCAGCTCGCCCAAGCGGGGCTGCTGAAGATCATCTGCGGCACGGACACGCTCGGCGTCGGCATCAACGTCCCGATCCGCACCGTGCTGCTGACCGGGCTCACCAAGTACGACGGCGTGCGCACCCGGCACCTGAAGGCGCGCGAGTTCCACCAGATCGCCGGCCGCGCCGGCCGGGCGGGCTACGACACCGCGGGCTACGTCGTGGTGCAGGCCCCGGAGCACGTCATCGAGAACGAGAAGGCGCTGGCGAAGGCGGGGGAGGACCCGAAAAAGCGGCGCAAGGTGGTGCGCAAGCAGGCGCCCGAAGGGTTCGTGTCGTGGAGCGAGAAGACCTTCGACAAGCTCGTCGAGGCCGAACCGGAACCGCTGGTCTCCAGCTTCCAGGTCAGCCACTCCATGCTGCTCAACGTGATCAACCGTCCCGGTGACGCGTTCGCGGCGATGAAGCACCTGCTCACCGAGAACCACGAGGACCGCCCCGCGCAGCGCAGGCACATCCTGCGGGCCATCGCGATCTACCGGGCGCTGCTGGCCGCGGACGTGGTGGAGCAGCTCGACGAGCCCGACCCGCAGGGCCGCCGGGTGCGGCTGACCGTGGACCTGCAGTTCGACTTCGCGCTCAACCAGCCGTTGTCGCCGTTCGCGCTGGCCGCGATCGAACTGCTCGACGTCGACTCGCCGAGCTATCCGCTGGACGTGCTCTCGGTCATCGAGTCCACATTGGACAACCCGAGGCAGGTGCTGTCCGCGCAGCAGTTCAAGGCGCGCGGCGAAGCCGTGGCGCAGATGAAGGCCGACGGCATCGAATACGACGAGCGGATGGAACTGCTCGAGGACGTCACCTATCCGAAACCGCTGCAGGACATCCTCGAAGCGGCCTACGAGATGTACCGAAAAGGACACCCGTGGGTCGCCGAGCACGAGCTGTCGCCGAAGTCGGTGGCCCGCGACATGTTCGAGCGGGCGATGAACTTCGTCGAGTTCGTCAACCACTACGGCCTGGCCCGCTCCGAAGGCCTCGTGCTGCGCTACCTCGCCGACGTGTACAAGGCGCTGCGCCACACGGTGCCCGCCGACGCGAAGACCGAAGAACTCACCGACCTCATCGAATGGCTCGGTGAACTGGTGCGCCAAGTCGACTCCAGCCTGCTCGACGAGTGGGAGCGGCTGCGCAACCCCGCCGCCGAAGCCACCGCCGACACCGCCCCGGTAGACGAGGGGCCTGCTCGCGTCACGCAGAACAAGCGGGCGTTCCGGGTGCAGGTGCGCAACGCGATGTTCCGCCGCGTCGAACTCGCCGCCCGCCGATGGACCACACCGCTCGGCGAACTCGACCCCGAGTTCGGCGCCGAAGCGTGGGAAGAGGCCCTCGACGGCTACTTCGCCGAGTACGACGAGATCGGCACCGACGCCGACGCGCGCGGCCCCGCGATGCTGATGATCACCGAGGAGTCGCGGCGCTGGCTGGTGCGGCAGATCTTCAGCGACCCCGCCGGGGATCACGACTGGGGGATCAGCGCCGAGGTCGACCTCGCGGAGTCCGATGAGGAAGGCGCCGCGGTGATCCGAGTGCAGGCCGTGGACCAGCAATAAGGGCTCTCAGATGGTGGCCTCGCCCGCCTGGGTGCCATACGATCAAGGTTTCCGGTCGCGATCGAGAGGAACGGGATCATGGCGCAGACCGTGGTAGCAGGCATCGACGGGTCCGAGGAGTCCAAGCGCGCGCTGCACTGGGCCGCCGAGTACGTCACGAAGGTGGGCGGACTGGTGCACGCCATCACGGTGTGGCACCAGCCGGTGCAGTTCGGCTACCGCCTGCCGACCCCGGACACCGAACTCGAACAGCGCGCCCGCAAGCTCCTCGACGAGACGACCGAATCCGTGAAGGCGGAATTCCCGAAGGTGGACATCCGGCCCCGGCTCATCCGCGGGCACGTCATCGACGAACTGGTGGGGCTGTCCCCGCAGGCCGACATGATGGTCGTGGGCAACAAGGGCCACGGCGCCTTCACCGGCATGATGGTCGGCTCAGTGGCCCTGAAACTAGTCCACCACGCGCGTTGTCCTGTGCTCGTCGTTCGGTGAAGTCTTCGTCGGTCGGTTTGCTTTGGGGGGCGGGTGGCGGAACCTCAGTGAGCCTCTCGCTGCGGGATCTTTTTCCCTAGTGGCTCCGCCACGAGGGAAAAAGCTGTCCTCGCGAGAGGCTCACTGAGAACCCGCCGGTGGTCGGCTTCTTGACGTGGGCTATGTGCTTCGCACATACAGGCACGGCCTTCGGCCGCCAGGCAGGCGTGCTTCGCCGCCCTTCGCGGGCTTCGCCGCCAACTGCACGGCTTCGCCGTCAGGATTCGGCTTCGTCGGTAGGGAGCTTTGCGTGAAATCGCCCGCCGGTCCTGAGTGGACTTGGCGGGCGATGTTGTTGCGAGGGTTCAGGATTGCAGCTGTGCCGTGAGCATTTGGCTCTGCTCCTGGAACATCGCCTGGAAGTCGGCGAACTTGCGGCCGTAGCCTGCGGCGATCTCGATGCTGGGGTCGCGGCGCACGGTCCAGCCCTTGCCGGTCAGGACCTCGCCCGGGTCGGGGCGGTCCTCGATGCTGAACAGCGAGGGCAGGTCGATGCCCCACTGCTCGGACACCTGCTTGATCTCGTCGCCCATCATCTGGCCGCGGGTACCGGCGACGTGCTCGATGGACAGGCGGCTGCCCGGCGCGGAGAACTCGTGGATCGTCTCCAGCAGCTGAGCCTCGGCGTCCGGGGGGAGGTAGGGCAGCAGGCCCTCGGCGAGCCAGGCCGTGGGCACCGAGGGGTCGAACCCGGCCTCCTTGAGCGCGCTCGCCCAGTCGTCGCGAAGGTCGGCGGAGACGGCGTGCCGTTCGGCGGTGGGCTTCGCGCCGAGCGAGTCGAGGGTCTGGTCCTTGAACTCCAGCACCTTCGCCTGGTCGATCTCGAAGACCCGGAACCCGCTCGGCCACTCCAGCCGGAACGCGCGGGTGTCCAGCCCGGACGCGAGGATCACCGCCTGGCCGACACCGCCCGCGGCGGCGCGCAGGAAGAACTCGTCGAAGAACCGGGTCCGCACGCCCATGTAGTCCGAGACCATGGTGCGCATCAGTTCTTGCGCCTCGGGGCTGCTCAGCTGGGGCGAGTCGGCGGCGTCCGCCAAGGCGCGGGCGTACGGGTCGTTGATCAGCCGGTCCTCGCGGGCCGATTCCGCGGCACGGCCTTCCGCTACCGCGAGGGCGGTGATTCCGACTCCGGAAACGATGTCCCACTGCTCGTGCGTGCTGGTCACCTGGGCACCTTCCAGTTCGCTACGGGTTCCTTTGCGAGGCTAACTGGACAGTTGCGTCACACAACTATGTGTGACCTATTCGTTGTCTGCGCATTTCGGGCGAATAGCCTAGCGCGCACGCCCGGCGGAGCGCGGCCGTCGGGCGTGCGCGCAGGTGGCGGCCTGTTTTGGCCTTGCTCTGAGCGGTGCGGATCGGCCCAGTCCGCAGACACCCGTTCAGCCCAGCAGGTGTTGGGCGTTCAGATGCCGCCCGATGTGGGAAACGGTGTGCACGAGAAGCGCGGAAAGTGCGTCGTAACCTGATATTCGGCCATCGGAAAACCAGTGGTCATCAAATTGCGGAGCGACCGCTCATTCATTCTGGCTTTCGCGGCGACGCTGCTCCTCGCGGTAGCCGTAGGCGGCCTGGCGGACCGCCGCGTCCGATTCCAGGCTGGACCCCAGCGCCCCTGCGATTATGCCCATCGTCGTGAACCCCCAGGCCAGCGTCAGGTATCGGGTGAAGTCCGCCGCATGCCCCAACGTGCTCGCCAGCAGGTTCGGTGGGACCAGGAACAGCGCCACCAGCACGTTGATCACGAACAGCCCGGCGTACATGACTCCCACGCCGATGATCAGCGTGAGCACCGTTGAAGTGTTGTAGAGCAGCGCCTGCTCCGGGTCCCGCATGCTGTTGTGCTTGCGCTTCTCCCACAGGCCGTGCGCCGCGATCAGCCAGCCCACCAGGATGATCACCGAGCCCAGCGCCGCGATCACCTGACGAGTGGCGCCGAGCTGATCACCGATCTGCCAGATGGTGCTCGAGGACAGGCCGAACGCGCTGGTGGCCACCGCCGCGGCCAGCGCGTTGCGCAGCCCGAACACCAGCCGCCACGGCTGGTTGCTGCGCACCATCCCGCTGAGCAGGCGCAACCGGCCACGGGTGCGGGTCGCCGTGTAGCGGATGTCGACGGCGTCGTCCTCGCTGTGCTGCGTGCTCTCCCGGCGGATCGGGGCGATCACCTCGGTGAGCCCGCTGTCCAGCCCGTACCGGTGGTCGGCTCCGCCTTCCCGGCCGGTGAGCTCGTCGACCAGCTGCAGCACGACCTGCCGGGCTCGCCGGTACGGCTGGGTGCCGCCGAGGGCGGGCAGGGACACCACCCCGGTCCGCTCGCCGATGTTCGCGTCGGCCACCACCGGCTTGCCGTTCGCCCGCACCGGCAGGTCGGTCAGCGTGATCGCGTAGTTCCAGTCGCGCTGTTCCAGTCGATCGCCGGTCGCGCGGATGATGTCGCGGGTGCCGTGCCTGCCCGCCGTCATCGGGTCCACGTCCACTTCGATCGTCCACTCCCGCCGCTCGTCGTTGAGGTGCTCGGGAAGTTCGTCGACGAGGTACCGGGCCACCCGCTCGGGCATGTCCGGGTCGGTGATCAGGCCCAGCGTGACCTGTTCGGCCGGGGAGCCGGATTCCTGCTCCTCGGTTCGGTCGTTGCGGGCGTCGTCCTCGGCGCTCACGGTCTTCCTCCGATTCGGCTTGGTCGTGCACCGGCCCTGGGGTTTCCACCCGGGGCGATCGCAAACATCATCATCAACGATGCGGGCGCTGATCACGGCACCGACGGGTGCAACGAGCCGGTGCGGCGGGACTATTCCTTGCCGCGCAACGGAATTGCCGGGTGTCAGCGCCACGCGCGGGAACGCAGCAACCGTAGCCCGTTGAGGCCGACCAGGACGGTGGAGCCCTCGTGCCCGGCGACACCCAGCGGCAGCGGCAGGTTCCCCACCAGGTCCCACACGACGAGGACCGCGATGAACGAACCCGCGATGAGCAGGTTCTGCCGGACCAGGCGGCGTGCCCGGCGGGACAGGTCGACGAGCTTGCCGACGGCGGCGAGCTCGTCGCGCACGACCACCACGTCGGCGGTCTCCAAGGTGAGGTCGGCGCCCGCTCGCCCCATCGCGACACCGGTGTGCGCGGCGCCCAGCGCGGGCGCGTCGTTGACGCCGTCGCCGAGCATCAGCGTGCGGTCGCCGAGTTCCCGCACTGCGGCGACCTTCTGCTCCGGCAGCAGCTTCGCCCGCACCTCGCTGATTCCGGCCTCGGCCGCGACCCGCCGGGCGGCGGGTTCGTTGTCGCCGGTGAGCAGCACCGGCTCGCTCCCGGTCAGCTCGCGCAGGCACCCGACGGCCGCAGCGGCGTCCGGCCGCATCCGGTCGGTGAGACCGAGCACGCCCGCGACGGCCCCGTCGGCGAGCACCACCACCGCGGTTCGACCGGCGGTCTCCACGGCGTCCACCCGCTCGGACCGTTGTCCGGGGCCGCGCACCTCGATCCGCCGTCCCGCGACGCGGGCGGTCACCCCGCGTCCCGGTTCGGCGTGGAAGTCGGCGGCCTCCGGAATCGGCAGGCCGCGTTGGTGAGCGGCGGCGAGCACGGCACGCCCCAGCGGATGTTCGCTGTAGCGCTCCGCGCCTGCCGCCAGCGCCAGCACCTCGTCGGCGCCGTGTCCCGATTCGGGGTGGATTTCGGCGAGCACCGGCACGCCTTCGGTGAGCGTGCCCGTCTTGTCCAGCGCCACCCGCTCGACGTCGGCGAGGCGTTCCAGTGCCACCGCCGACTTCACCAGCACGCCGTGCCTGCCCGCGTTCGCGATCGCCGACAGCAGCGGCGGCATCGTCGCCAGCACCACCGCGCACGGTGAAGCCACGATCATGAACGTCATGGCGCGCAGCAGCGCGTCCGGCACGGATTCCCCGAACAGCAGCGGAATTCCGAACACGGCGAGCGTCGCGAGCACGAGGCCCGCCGAATACCGCTGCTCGACCTTCTCGATGAACAGCTGTGTCGGCGCCTTCGCTTCGCTCGCCTCCGCCACCAGCGCCACGATGCGCGCGATCACCGATTCGGAGGCGTCCCGCGCGACCCGCACCCGCAGCGCGCCGGAGCCGTTGAGGGTGCCCGCGAACACGTCGTCGCCTGCGGTCTTCGCCACCGGCATCGGTTCGCCGGTGATCGTGGCCTCGTTGATCTCGCTGCCGCCGTCGATCACCTCGCCGTCCGCGCCGACGCGTTCACCGGGGCGCACCAGGATCTCGTCGCCGACGACCAGCTCGGTGGCGGGCACCGTCCGCTCCATGCCGTCGCGCACTCGCACGGCGGTGTCCGGCGCCAGGTCCAGCAGGCCGCGCACCGAGTCCTCGGTGCGCGCGGTGGCGTAGGCCTCCAGCGCACCGGAGGTCGCGAAGATGACGATGAGCAGCCCGCCGTCGCGCACCTGGCCGATGCTCGCCGCGCCGATCGCCGCGACGATCATCAGCAGATCCACGTCGAGCGTTCGTTCCCGCAGCGCCTGCACGCCGGCCCAGGCCGGTTCCCAGCCGCCGGTGGCGTAGCAGAGCAGGTAGAGCGCCCAGGCGGCCCAGGTCGGGCCGCCGCCGATGTCCACCGCGATCCCGAGCAGGAACGCGAGCAGCGCGGCCCCGGCCCACCGGCTCTCGGGCAGGGCGAGCAGACCGCGGCGGCGCGGAGCGGTCCGTTCGGCGGGTGCGGGGCGATCGGTGAGCGTGGTCATCGCGGTACCTCGGTAGCGGGGGCGGAACGCCGCACAAGATACATGAATGACTGTTCAAATGTTCAGGTGTTCAGTTGGCGCCGTGGATACACTGCGCGTATGGGTCATGGAGTCGAGAGCAGGGTCGCGCCGACCGCCAAGCTGGACGCGACCTCGGCGACCTCGGTGGCCGAGACCCTGCAAGCCCTGGCCACGCCCTCCCGGCTGCTGATCCTGAGCGAACTGCGTCAAGGTGCGCGGCCCGTCGGTGAACTCGCCGAAGCCGTCGGCATGGAGGCGTCCGCGGTGTCCCATCAGCTGCGCCTGCTGCGCTCGCTGGGCCTGGTCAGCGGCAGCCGCAGTGGTCGCAGCGTGGTCTACAGCCTCTACGACGACCACGTCGCGCAACTGCTCGACGAAGCCGTCTACCACATCGAACACCTGCGGCTGGGCTTGTCCGGCTGAGTTCGGCGCGGGAATCGCGGGTTCGAGGCGATCTCCGTCGGCTCGATCGCAGCGGCGGCCGCGATACCCTCGGCGCATGGCTGACTACGTGCAGGTCGTGACGACGACGGATTCCGAGCAGGCGGCGGCGGAGCTGGCGCGCGGCGTCGTCGAGGCGCGTGGCGGCGCCTGCGTGCAGGTGGTGCCGATCCGCAGCTTCTACCGCTGGGACGGGGCGGTGCAGGACGATCCCGAGTGGCAGCTGCAGATCAAGACCCCGGCGGCCCGGCTCGACTCCTTGGTAGAGCACCTCAAGGCGCACCACACCTACGACGTTCCCGAGATCATCGCCACGCCGATCGTCGGCGGGAACCCGGCCTACCTGTCCTGGTTGGACGAGGAGGCTCGGGGCTGACGTCCGTCGCCCGCGGTCCCGTTGCGGCCGCGCGATGCGGGGTCGGGCGACTCGCGACCGGCACTGGTTCATCCACTGTGGACTGGTGCCGGTCTCCGGCGGGTCCGGTTCAGCTCTCCCGCAGTGCGATGGCCGCCGCCGGGCAGAGGGTCGCGGCCTGTCGGGTGGCCTCGTGCTGTTCCGGGGCAGGGGAGTCGTCGAGCAGCACCACCACGCCGTCCTCGTCGCGCTGGTCGAACACGTCGCCCGCGGTCAGCACGCACTGGCCTGCTCCGATGCAGCGGTCCTCGTCGATCTCGATCTTCACGGCTCCTCCTTCGGGGTGGGTTCGCCCGGTGGTTCCCGGGAGTCCGCCGCCCTGCTGGGCAGACGTCCGACTTCAAGCTAGGCTAGCATTTAAGTCAGACGTGTTTCTTAATCAAGAGAACGAGAGGGCATGGCCTTGATGCAGGCGGCCGACCGCGTTGGCTCCCGCCGGGAACAGGCCGACGCCACCCGCGCGCTGCTGCTGCGCACCGCGGAACGGCTGTTCGCCGAGCGCGGGATCTCCGAAGTGTCCAACCGGCAGATCGTCGAGGCCGCCGGGCAGGCCAACAACTCAGCGTTGGCCTACCACGTCGGCACCCGCGAGGACCTGCTGCGCGCCATCAGCGACACGCACAGCGAGCCGATCACCCGCCGCACTCGGGAACTGCTCGACTCGGTGGGCGGCTCCGAGGAGCCGCGCGACCACGTGGCCTGCCTGGTGCTGCCCTACGTGGAGCACTTGGCGAGCCTCGGAAATCCCAGCTGGTGTGCGCGCTTCACCGCGCAGCTGGCCACCGATCCGGTACTGCGCGACAACCCGATGCGGGCGCCGGAGATGGAACCGCTGCTGCGCGCGGCGAACGACGCGCTGGCCGAGCACACGCCCGAGCTGCCGCCGAAGATCGCCGCCATCCGCCACGAAACGGCCCGGCTCGCGGTCCTGCACACCTGCGCCGAACAGGAGCGCGCCGCCGCCGAGACCGGCGATGCCGCCGACTGGGACCTGGTCGGCGTCGCCCTGACCGACAGCCTCACCGGCCTGCTGCTCGCCCCCACCCGCCCCTGAACCTTCCCGGCGTTCGCCACGATCAGCTCGGCGAGTGGCGGGCGGCCTCGGCGGCGTGGGCGTCGGCCGCATCGGCAGCGCCCAGGTCCGCGTCCGCGGCGATCAGGTTGATCCGCACCAGGATCGCGGCGCCGCGAGCTGCGGCCGCGGCCAATGCGGCGGCGGTGAGCGCGTCGCCGCGCAGCGCGGGCGTCGCGTCCGCCGCCACCTCGGCGGCGAGGACGGCGACCTGTTCGGCGAGCGCGGCCAGCGCGGCGGGCGGAGCCGCCGCCGCGCTCATCGCGTCCGCCAGCTCCGCGGCCCGGTCCGGATCGTCCGCGTCGCGGCGCTGGGCGGCCAGAACCGCTTGGTACGCATCGGAATCCGCGACCGCCAGCTCCGTCGCGCGCTGCCGCAGCGCCTCCGCCTGCGCCGCCCGCGTGGAGTCCCGGCGCAGCCGGGCCGTCATCGCGGTCAGTCCGGCCGCGGCCGCGACGGTGACCGCGCCGACGACGCCGCCGGTGGCGGACGGGGTCGGCGCGGCCACCTCGTCGAGGTAGTCCCGCACGCTCATGCCGAGGTCGGTCAACTCAGTCCCACGACCTGCCCGTGCTCGTCGATGTCGATGCGTTCCGCCGCGGGCCGCGACCCCAAGCCCGGCATGGTGCGCATGTCGCCGCAGATCGGGTACACGAACCCGGCGCCGACCGAGGCGCGCACCTCCCGCACCGGCAAGGTCCAGCCCGTCGGAGCGCCCAGCAGCGTCGGATCCGAACTCAGCGACAGGTGCGTTTTCGCGATGCACACCGGCAATGTGCCGAACCCGTTCGCCTCGTAGTCCCGCAGCGAGCGGGCGGCCGCCGGGGTGTAGGACACGCCGTCGGCGCCGTACACCCGCCGAGCCACCGTGTCGATCTTGGTGCGCAGGTCCGCCGAATCCGGGTACAGCAGCTGGAAGCCGCTCGGCTCCGACGCGGCCTCGACCACGGCCTCCGCCAGATCCTTCGCGCCCTTGCCGCCGTCGAGGAAGTGGCTGCTCACCGCGACCCGAGCCCCGGCGGCCTCGGCGACCCGGCGGATCGCCTCGTGCTCGGACGGGTGGTCGGTGGGGAACGCGTTGACCGCCACCACCGGCGACACCCCGTGCAGCCGGATGTTCTCGATCTGCTTGCGCAGGTTGTCCGCACCGGCCAGCACATCGTCGGGGTTCTCCGCCAGCAGTTCCGGCGGCAACGGCCGTCCCGCCACGATCCGGTGGTTGCCGGAGTGCGCCTTCAACGCCCGCACCGTCGCCACCAGCACCGCCGCGTCCGGGCGCTGGCCCGAACTGCGGCACTTGATGTTGAAGAACCGTTCCGCGCCCATGTCCGCGCCGAACCCGGCCTCCGTCACCATGTAGTCCGAGCAGCGCCCCGCGATCCGGTCCGCCACCACCGAGGAGTTGCCGTGCGCGATGTTGCCGAACGGGCCGGCGTGCACGAAAACCGGAGTGTTCTCCGTGGTCTGCATCAGGTTCGGCTTGATCGCCTCCCGCAGCAGCACCGTCATCGCACCCGCCGCCCGCAGCTGCTCCGCGCTGACCGGGGAGCCGTCGCGAGCGTAGCCGACGACGATGCGGCCCAGCCTGCGGCGCATGTCGTGCAGCGAATTCGACAGCGCCAGCACCGCCATCACCTCGCTGGCGGCGGTGATGTCGAACCCGGTCTGGCGCGGCGTGCCGTCGGCGGCCCCGCCCAGCCCGGTCACGATGGAGCGCAGGTCCCGGTCGTTGACGTCGAGCACTCGCCGCCACGTGATCCGCTGCGGGTCGAGGTCGAGCTCGTTTCCCTTGTGCAGGTGGTTGTCCAGCATCGCCGAGAGCAGGTTGTGCGCGGCGGTCACCGCGTGCATGTCCCCGGTCAGGTGCAGGTTCAGCGCCTCCATCGGCACCACCTGGCTGTAGCCGCCACCGGCGGCGCCGCCCTTGATGCCGAACGTCGGCCCCATCGACGGCTGCCGGATCGCCACCGCCGAGCGGTGCCCCAGCAGCCGCAGCGCCTGCCCGAGCCCGACCGTGGTGGTCGTCTTTCCTTCTCCCAGCGGGGTGGGCGTCACCGCGGACACGAGGATGTACTTGGCCGCCGGGCGGTCGGCGAATTCCTCGATCGCGTCGAGGGACACCTTCGCCACCTGCCTGCCGTACGGTTCCAGCAGGTGCGGGCCGATGTCGAGCTGCGCGGCGATCTCGTCGATCGGGCGAATCGTCGTGGCTCGGGAGATGTCCAGGTCGGACGGGATGGTCATGCGGGAACCTCCTGGATCCGGGCGAGGGCGTCAGCGCGCCATTGGACGGTCCGGTCGAGCTCGTTGAACGTGAACAGGTGCCACCCCGCGATGCCCGGCGCGGGCTCGTCCAGGTGCGGCCAGAGCCCGTCGACCACGGCGTCCGGCGTGTACGGCGCGAGCAGCTTGGTGACCAGGCCGTGCTGCTTGCGCAGGAACCTCAGCGACTCGCCGAGGCCGATCTTCATCGACACCCGCAGCAGTTTCGTCACGTCCACCGCGCCGGGCAGGCCGACGTGCACCGGCAGCAGCACGCCACGGGCGCGGACCTCGCCGAGCCAGGCGGCGATGCGCCGCGGGTCGTAGCAGATCTGCGACACCACGTAGTCCGCGTACTGCGCTTTGTCGGTCATGGCCCGGATCGTGGCGGCGTCGGACAGGAACGCGTGCCGCTCCGGGTAGCCGGTGATGCCGACTTTCCCCGGCCTGCGGCCCGATTCCGCCATCTCCCGCAGCAACGCGAGCGCGTCCGGGAACTCCCCGGCCGGCGTGGGGGAATCGCCCGCGACGACGAAGATCTCATCGCTGCCCAGCGCCGCCGCCCGGTCGAGCAGCTCGGCGAGCTGAGCCCGATCCGAGATGGACCGCGCCGCCAGGTGCGGCACCACGTGGAACCCGCCCGCCGCCAGCCGGGCCGCGACGTCCAGCGTCGCGCCCGGCCCCTTCGCGGCGGAGGCGGTGACGGTGACGGTGCTGCCCGCGGGCAGCACCGCCGCCCGCTCCGCCGCTCCGCGCACCGGCAGCACCTCGAATCTGCTGCGGCTCAACATTTCCTGCAGCCGCTGAGTGCTGGTGTCCATCAGCTCGACCCCCGCTCGCCTACGCCGTGGCCGTGCGTTCGAGGTGTTTCGGGATGTCCTTGTTGGGGTCGTGGAAGGGCTTCTCGACGACGATCGCGTCCTGCGGGCCGTGCTGGGTGTGCACCACCAGTTCGGTGCCGGGTTCCTGGTAGGCCACCGGGACCATGGCGAAGCCGATGTTGCTGTCCAGCCGGGGGGAGTGGCAGGCGGAGGTGACCTCGCCGATGCGCAGGCCGTGCGGGTCGTGCACGTCGAACGGTTCGATCATGGCGCCGTCGTTGAACGAGCCGACTCCCGGCCCGCCCATGCGCACCCCGACGAGCTTGCGCGCCACGCCTTCGGACTTGATCCGGGCCAGCGCCTCCTTCCCGATGAAGTCGGCGTCCTGCTCCAGATCCACCATCCACGTTTTCTCGAAGCCGTAACCCGCCTCGAACGGGTTCGTCTCGTAGGTGATGTCGCAACCCCAGGACAGGATTCCGGCTTCGATGCGGCGGATGTGACACGGCCCGATGACCTGCATTCCGTGCGGGCGGCCCGCCTCCCAGATCGTCTCCCACAACTTCACGCCGTCGCGGACGGCGTTGTGCAGGTAGATCTCATAGCCCAGTTCGGCGGTGTAGCCGGTGCGCGAGACGACCACCTGCATCCCGTTGAGCTCGCGATCCACCGCGTAGTAGTAAGGAACGTCCAAGATGGACTCGCCGAACAGGTCGACCATCACGTCCCGCGATTTCGGCCCCTGCACCTGCACCGGCCCCACATCGGGCTCGTGGATGCGCACGTCCATGCCGAGGCTGTGGGCCAGTCCCTTCGCCCACAGCAGCACGTCGCTGTCGGCGAGCGAGAGCCAGAAGTGGTTCTCCCCCAAGCGAAGCAGCACCGGGTCGTTGATGATGCCGCCGTCCTCGGCGGTGACGAACACGTACTTGCACTGCCCGACCTTGCACTTGGTGAGATCGCGCGGCACCAGCATGTTGGTGAACTCGAACGCGTCCGGGCCGGTGATCTCCACCTGCCGTTCCACTCCGACGTCCCAGAGCGTCACCCCCTCCAGCAGCGCCCAGTACTCCGCGAGCGGGTCGCCGTAGTGCCTCGGGTGGTAGGTGTGGTTGTACACGCTGTAGAGGCTCACGCCGTGCTGCCGGGAAGCGTGGAAGAACGGCGATTTGCGCAGCCTGGAGTACTGCAGAATCCCAGGGTTCGGGTTCACTGCCATGAGGGGTGCTCCTTTGCGGTGTGTCCGGCCCTGCCGGGATGCGCGGTGGCGCACCTCGGCGGCGGGCCGGGCGGCGTGTGAACTTCGGGTACCGCGATGCGGGTGAGCGGGATGCTCAGCTGCGCATGCGAGCCATGTCGGGGTCGAACACCGGGTCGGCGACGACCGCGGCGGGATGCCGCCGGTCGAAGTAGGACACCCGTAGCGAGGTGCCCGCATCGGCCAGTTCGGCGGGCAGCCACGCGTACGCGAGGCTCATGCCCGCGCTGTGGCCGTATCCCGCGCTGGTGGTGAAGCCGACCGCGTCGCGGCCGGTTTCGGTGAACACCGGCTCGGCGCCCATCAGCACCGTGCCGTCGGTGACGTGCAGGCAGCACAACCGCCGCCGCACCGGTCGTTCGCGGCGCCGCAGCAGGGCGTCGCGGCCGACGAACTCGCCCTTGCCGGGTTTGACGGCGAACGCGAGCCCCGCCTCGTCGGGGTCGTGTTCGCTGTTCATGTCCGCGCCCCACGCGCGGTATCCCTTCTCCAGCCGCATCCCGTTGAACGCGCCGCGGCCGGCGGGGAAGATCCCGTGCTCGGCGCCTTGGGCGGCCAGCAGGTCCCAGAGCCGCCCGCCGAACTCGGCGGAGGTGTAGAGCTCCCAGCCCAGCTCGCCCACGTAGGACAGCCGCAGCGCGGTCACCGGCACCTCGCCGACGAACAGGCGTTTCGCGCGGAAGAACCGGAACGCTTCGTGCGACACGTCGATGTCGGCCAGCGGCGCGAGCACCGCGCGGGCGCGCGGACCCCAGAGACCGATGCAGCAGGTGCCACCGGTGATGTCGCGGACCGAGGTGGTGTCATCGGCGTGCGCCCGCAGCCAGGCGATATCGCGCGGCCCGTTGCAGCCGACCTGGAACTCCGTCTCGGACAACCGGGCCACGGTGATGTCGCCGCGGATGCAGCCGGTGTGCTCCAACATCAGCGTGTAGGTCACGTAGCCCGGTGCCCGGTCGAGCTTGCTCGTGGTGAGCCGCTGCAACAGGTCCAGCGCGCCGCGCCCGCTCACTTCGGCACGCGCCAGCGAGGTCATGTCGAACATCGCCACGCCTTCGCGGGCGGCCTGGTGTTCGGCGGCGACGATCGGGGAGAAGTAGCGCCCGGCCCACTCGCCGGGGACGACGATTTCCCGTCCGGTGACCAAGGATTCGTTGGACGCGTACCAGTGCGGCCGTTCCCAGCCGTTCGCCTCCAGGAACACCGCGCCGAGCCGTTCCTCCCGCTCGTGGAACGGCGTGGTGCGCAGCGGCCGCGGACGCAGCGGTGGCTGCTGCGGGTGCACCACGTCGTATACCTCGCGGAAGCTCTGGGCGCTGCGCTCGCCCACGTAGGCGGGGCTGTGCGCGAAGTCTTCGAAACGGCGCAGGTCGGCGGCGCGCAGGTCGATGCCGGGGGAGCCGTCGGCCATCCACTCGGCCATCGCCCGGCCCACCCCGGCCGAGTGGGTGATCCACACGGCTTCCGCGACCCAGAACCCGGCGACCTCCCGCGACGGCCCGAGCACCGGCATTCCGTCGGAGGTGAACAGGAACAGCCCGTTCATGCCTTCGCGGATCTCGGCCTGTTCCAGCACGGGCAGCAGCTCGCACGCGTCGTCCCACGGCTGCTTGAAGTCCTGCGGGGTGAACGGGTGCACGGAGGCCATGCCCGCCCAGCCGCCGCCCCCGGACGGCGCCTCCGCCCCGTCGCCCGCCGCGGTCGGTGCCAGCTCATCGGCGCGCACCGGGATCACTCGGTGCTGGTAGGAGCCGATGCCGTAGCGGTCGTGGATCTGCCGGAAGTACACCGAGGCGTCCTGATGCCGCAGCAGCGGTTGCGCGACCTCCGCGCCGCCGTGCTCCTTCGCCGCGCCGAGCCCGGCGATCGGCCCGGTCACCGCGTACTGGTGCGCCAGCGGCTGTACCGGGATGGACACTCCGGCGAGCGCGCCGATCTTCGGCCCCCAGATGCCCGCGCAGCACAGCACCGACTCCACTTCCACCGGGCCGCGGCTGGTGTGCACCGCACGAACTCTGCCGCCGGTCACGTCGAAGCCGGTCACCTCGGTGTTGCCGAGGAACCGCACGCCGAGCCGGGTGGCCTCCCGCGCCATGGCCTCCGCGGCGCGAACCGGTTTGGCGATGCCGTCGCTCGCGACGTGCAGCCCGCCGAAGATCCGGGAGGACTCGACTTGCGGGATGCGGTCGGCGACCTCGTGCGGGCCGATCAGTTCGGCGGGCACGCCCCAGGCGGCGGCCAGGCCGCGCTTGCGCTTGAGGTCCTCCCACCGCTGCGGCGTGGTGGCGACCTCGATGCCGCCGACCTGGTGGAAGCACGGCTTGCCGTCGATCGTGTCGGAGGTGAACCGCTCCACGGTGTAGGACGCCAGGCGGGTCAGCAGCTCGGAGTTGTTGGTCTGGAACACCAATCCCGGTGCGTGCGAGGAAGATCCGCCGGTCGCGAACAGCGGCCCTTGGTCCACGACGAGCACGTCGGTGATCCCGGCGCGCGCGAGGTGGTACGCCGTGGAGCTGCCGACGATGCCCGCCCCCACGATCAGGATTCGTGCCCTGTCGTCCATGTGCCGCCCCCTGGCTCACGACGCTGATTTCGGGTCTTGCGAGGCCCGGAAACCGGAGAATTCGGCTTGGTTGACGCAGATTCGTCCTCCGCACCCGGTCGGAGCGCCGGCGGCGGCTCCCCCGAAGCCCCTTCGGAGGTGTTGCGCTGGTCACAACTGGCTGCGTTAGACGCAACAGTGCGCCTGGGCGGTGCGGCGCGTCAAGCACACGAGAGGGCTAATTTTCGTTGAAATGATCGGATTTTTGATCTGTTCGGGTGTCGGCGTGATCCACTCCGGCGACCCGGCTTGTTGGCGTGACCGAGCGTGGTTAACCTCGCCGCATCAGGACTTCTGGCGTTCTCGCCTAGTGGGTGATCAGATGCGATCCCGCCCTTCCCGCAGCATCGCGCCGAAAGCCGAACGGCTCCCGGACCCGCCGGCCCGGCTCTGGCGCTCGGCGGATCCGAAGCGCACCTACGACGTGGTGATCGTCGGCGCGGGCGGGCACGGGCTGGCGACCGCGTACTACTTGGCCGCAGAGCACGGAATCCGGGACATCGCGGTGCTGGAACGGGGGTGGCTCGCGGGCGGGAACATGGCCCGCAACACCACGATCATCCGCTCCAACTACCTGCTCGACGAGAGCGCCGCGCTCTACGGTCACGCGTTGGACCTGTGGGAGCGGTGGCCCGGCGAATTGGACTACGACTTCCTGCTCAGCCAGCGCGGCGTGCTCAACCTGGTGCACACCGAGCAGGAGGTGCGCGACGCGCGACGCCGCGCCTTCGCCAACGGGCTCAACGGGATCGACGCGGAATTCGTCGGCCCGGACGAGATCGCCGAACTGTGCCCGATCCTCGACGTGTCCCCGGACCGGCGTTATCCGGTGCTGGGCGCGACTTGGCAGGCGCGGGCGGGGATCGCGAAGCACGACCACGTGGCGTGGGCACTGGCGACCCGAGCGAGCGAGTTCGGCGTGGACTTGATCGAACAGTGCGAGGTCACCGGATTCGTCACCGATGGTGACCGGGTGGTCGGGGTGCGGACCTCGCGCGGGGACATCGCCGCGGGCCGGGTCGGGCTGGCCGCGGCGGGGCGCACCAGCGAGCTCACCGAGACGCTCGGGTTGCGGATTCCGTTGCAGAGCCACCCGTTGCAGGCGCTGGTGTCCGAGTTGCTGGAGCAGGTGCATCCGTGCGTGGTGATGTCGAACCACGTGCACGTCTACTGCAGCCAGGCGCACAAGGGGGAGCTCGTGCTGGGCGCGGGCATCGACTCCTACAACGGCTACGGGCAGCGCGGCTCGGTGCAGGTGATCGAGCGGCAGATGGCGGCGGCGCTGGAACTGTTCCCGATCTTCGCGCGGGCGCACGTGATCCGGACGTGGGCGGGCGTCGTGGACGTCACCCCGGACGCCTCGCCGATCATCGGGCCGACGCCGTTCGAAGGGCTGTTCGTCAATTGCGGTTGGGGCACCGGGGGATTCAAGGCCACGCCCGCGGTGGGACGGGTGTTCGCGCACACCGTGGCGACCGGATCACCGCACCCGCTCAACGAGCCGTACGGCCTGGAGCGGTTCCGCACCGGCGCCCTCATCGACGAACACGGCGCCGCCGCCGTCGCCCACTGAGGAGGTCGGAATGGTCCGCGTAGGGGGCGCTCAAGGCACCGGACGAAGTATCTTTCTGCGCTTCCGGGCTCGAAGGAGGGACGTGATGTTGCAGATTCCTTGCCCTTGGTGCGGGAATCGGGACGAGGTCGAGTTCCGCTACGGCGGGCAGGCCCAGGTCGCGTACCCGGAGGATCCGGTCGCGCTCAGCGACGCCGAGTGGGCGGAGTACCTGTTCGTGCGGGCGAATCCGCGCGGCAGGCACGCCGAGCGCTGGGTGCATTCCGACGGCTGCCGCCGCTGGTTCGACGTCGTCCGGGACACCGCCACGAACGAGTTCGCCTCATGACCCGGCTGCCCTCCGGCGGGCGCATCGATCGCAGCCGGACCATCGAGTGCACGGTGGACGGGGTGCCGCTGCGCGGGCATCCCGGCGACACGCTGGCCTCCGCGCTGCTGGCCGCCGGGCGTCTTGAGGTGGCGCCCTCGACGTACCTGGGGCGGCCGCGAGGCATCGTCACGGCCGACTCGGGTGAGCCGAACGCGCTGGTCCAAGTGCTCGACGCCCCGGAACCGATGGTCCCCGCGACGGAGGTGGAACTGCGGGACGGCCTCGCCGCGCTGAGCCTTTCCGGTGTCGGCCGGGCCGATCCCGGCGGTGAGCAGCGCTGCGAGAAGCGGTATCGGCACGCGGACGTCGTGGTGATCGGCGCCGGACCGGCGGGCTTGGCGGCCGCGTTGGCGGCTGGGCGGGGCGGTGCTCGGGTGTTCCTGGTGGAACGTCACCGTGAGCTCGGCGGCGCGTTGCTGGACGGCGACGAGCGGATCGACGGGGCGCCGGGTGTGGAGTGGGTGGCGCGCGCGGCCAGCGAGCTCGCCGCGCTGCCGGAGACCCGCGTGCTGACCCGGGCGACGGTCGCCGGACACTACGATCACGGATACCTGCTGGTCGCCGAGCACTCCGCGCCGGAGCAGCGGCCCGCGTGGCAGCGGCTGTGGCACCTGCGCGCGCAGCGGGTGGTGTTGGCGACGGGTGCGCGTGAGCGGCCCATCGCGTTCCCCGGCAACGACCGGCCCGGCGTCATGCTCGCCGGAGCGGTCCGCCGCTACCTGCGCCGGTTCGGGGTGCGGGCCGGTGAGCGCGTCGTCGTGTGCACGACCGGGGACAGCGCTTATGCGACGGCGTTCGACCTGGTGGCGGCCGGTGCGTCCGTTCCACTGCTGGTCGATGCCCGGTCTGAGCCGCCCCCGGCGCTGCAGGCTCGGGCGCGGGACGTGGGAATCCGGGTCCGAACCGGTGCGTCGGTCGTCGGTACTTCCGGGGCGCACCGGGTTTCCGAGGTTCGGGTCGCCGACATCAACGACCCCGGCCGGGCGGAGGTGGTGGAGTGCGATCTGGTGGCGGTCGGCGGCGGGTGGAATCCGGCGGTGGAACTGGCTCGAGGCCCGCTCACCTGGGACCCCGAGGTGTCGGCGTTCGTGCCGGAGCAGGACGCGGCGGTGGGTGCGGCGCGCGGAGCGTTCGGCCTGGCGGACTGCCTGGCTCAGGGGTTCGCGGCCGGGGCCGCCGCGTCCACCGCGACCGGGTTCGGGGCCTCGGCTCCGCAAGCCCCGGTCGTCGAGGGCGATCCCGCGCAGTCCCGGGATCATCCATTGTGGAGTGTTGTGGGCGATGAGGTGGAGAGTTTCGTCGACCTGCAGCGGGATGTGACCGTCGCCGACGTTCGCCGTGCCGTTGACGCCGGACTGCGCTCACCGGAACACGTCAAGCGGTACACGACACTCGGTACCGGCAGTGATCAAGGTGCCACGTCGAACGTGCTCGGGCTGGGCGTGCTCGCCGCCCTGCTCGGCCTGGACTCGCCGGGTGCGTCGGGCGCCACGACGGCACGGCCTCCGGCGCGGCCGCTGCGCTTCGAGCTGCTGGCCGGGCGGGACCGCGGCGCGCTGCACGACCCGGTGCGCACCACTCCGATGCACGACTGGCACGTGCGGGCGGGCGCCGTGTTCGAGAACGTCGGGCAGTGGAAACGCCCGCGCCACTACCCGAAACCGGGTGAGGACATGGCGGCGGCGGTGCTGCGGGAGTGCGCCGCCGCGCGCACCGGGGTCGCGATGATGGACGCGACCACCCTCGGCAAGATCGACGTGGTCGGTCCGGATGCGGGGGAGTTCCTGAATCGCGTCTACACCAACGGTTTCGCGAAGCTGGCCGTCGGCAAGGCGCGCTACGGCATGATGTGCACCGCCGACGGCATGGTCTTCGACGACGGCGTCACCATGCGCCTGGCGCCCGACCACTACCTGATGAGCACCACCACCGGCAACGCGGCGGCGGTCTTGGACTGGCTGGAGGAGTGGTTGCAGACCGAGTGGCCGGAGCTGTCGGTGCACTGCACTTCGGTGACCGAACAGTGGGCCACGATCGCCGTGGCCGGGCCGGATTCCCGCGCGGTGCTGGCGCGGGTCGCGCCGGAACTGGACGTCTCGGCGGCGGGGTTCGGCTTCATGGAGTTCCGGAACACGTTGCTGCGCAACGGGATTCCCGCCCGAATCAGCCGGATCTCGTTCTCCGGAGAGCTCGCCTTCGAGATCAACGTGGCGTCCTGGTACGGCCAGGCGGCTTGGGACGCGGTGTTCGCCGATGGCGCTGACTTCGGCATCACGCCGTACGGCACCGAGACGATGCACGTGCTGCGCGCCGAGAAGGGATTTGTGATCGTCGGCCAGGACACCGACGGCACGGTGACTCCGCTGGACCTGGGCATGGACTGGGTGATCTCCAAGCGGAAGGACTTCATCGGCAAGCGCTCCTTCGCCCGTCCCGACACGGCCCGCGCCGGTCGCAAGCAGCTGGTCGGGCTGCTGCCGGTGGATCGGGACGTGTTGTTGCCGGAAGGCGCTCAGCTCGTTGAACCCGCCGCGTCCCGGACGCCGCCGGTGCCGATGCAGGGGCACGTGACCTCCAGCTATCGCAGCGCGGCGCTGGGCCGGACGTTCGCGTTGGCGCTGATCCGCGACGGCAGGCGCCGCGTCGGCGAGGTGCTGCACGCGCCGCTCGGGGACCGGGAACTCGCCGTCGAGGTCACCGATCCCGTCTTCTACGACCCGGAAGGAGCCCGCCGTGACGGTCACCAGCCCGGCTGAACCGGGAACCACCGGCCCGGCCACCGCGGATCTGCGCCGCAGTCCGCTGGCCGCTCGCCACGCCGAACTCGCCGAGCACAGCGCCCGCAGCGGCGTGCTGCTCGCGGAGGAGTCGTTCTTGGCGCAGGTGAACCTGCGCGCCACACCGGACGCGCTCGACCGGGTCGGCCGAACGACCGGAATTCCGTTGCCGCGCAACGTGAACGAGGTGCACGGCACTCCGGAACGCGCCGTGCTGGGGCTGGCCCCCGACGAGTGGCTGATCATCGCCCCCGACGGCACGGCGGACGGCATCGTCGCCGAACTCGCCGCAGCCGGAGCCGGTTCGGCAGTGGACGTGTCGGCCAACCGCACGACGCTGCGCCTCGCCGGCCCCCGAGCCAGGGACGTGCTGGAACAGATCTGCTCGCTGGACCTGCACCCACGGGCGTTCACCACCGGAAGCTGCGCCCAAACCCTCGTCGGCCGAACCCAGGCCATCCTCTGGCAACTCACCGAGGAACCCGCCTACCGCCTCCTGGTACGCGGCTCCTTCGCCACCTACCTCGCAGACCTCCTGATCGACGCCCTACCGCGCTGACCCACCACCGACCAGAGCCCGCAGCCCACAACCGAACCCGCCAACGGCCGTGCCGTTGGCGGCGAAGCCCGCGAAGGGCGGCGAAGCCCGCCTGCCTCGCGGCCGAAGGCCGTGCTTTGCGGCGAAGCCGTGCCTGGATGTGCGAAGCACATAGCCCACGTCAAGAAGGTGACCACCGGCGGGTTCTCAGTGAGCCTCTCGCGAGGACAGCTTTTTCCCTCGTGGCGGAGCCACTCGGGAAAAAGATCCCGCAGCGAGAGGCTCACTGAGGTTCCGCTACCCGATCACCCAAGCAAAACAAGCCCATCTGTTGCGCAATCAGCAACAGGTGTAGGTTTCGGGGGCTGATACCCGCAACGGATACGGTTGAACCGTGGTCAACGCAGGACGATCTTCCAACGGTGAACGGTCCGGCGCACTCGTGCAGTCGGTGGACCGGGCGGTGACCGTGCTGGAATTGCTCGCACGGCACGGCGAAGCGGGGATCACCGAGATCGCCGGCGAGCTCGGTGTGCACAAGTCCACCGCTTCCCGCCTGGTCAGCGTGCTGGTGTCGCGCGGTCTGGTCGAGCAGCTCGGGGAGCGCGGCAAGTACGTGATCGGGTTCGGCGTGGTCCGGCTCGCCGGAGCCGCCACCGACCGGATGGACCTGTCCAGGCTGGGTCGCCCGTTCTGCGAGTCGCTCGCCGAAGATCTCGGCGAGACGGTGAACATCGCGGTCCGCGACGACGACGTGGCCATCAACATCAGCCAGGCTCGCGGCACCGCGTCGGTGACCGCGCACAACTGGGTCGGTCAGCGCACCCCGTTGCACGCGACCTCCAGTGGCAAGGTGCTGTTGGCGCACGCGCCGGTCGACGATCAGGACGTGCTGCTGGGCGGGGATCTCGTGCAGTACACCCCGCGCACCGTCATCGAACCGGACGAGCTGCGCGGCGGGTTCGAGCTCATCGTGCGGGACGGGTACGCGACCAGTTACGAGGAGCTCGAACTGGGTTTGAACGCGGCTGCGGTCGCGGTGCGCCGCCACGACGGGGAGGTGGTGGCCGCGCTGAGCGCTTCCGGCCCGTCGTACCGCTTCTCCCGCAAGCGGATGCGCGAGGTCGTCGGTGCGATGAAGGTCGCGGCGAAGGAACTCTCCGGCCAGCTCGGCTTCCTGGAGGAGTGACCCGTTCCAGGTGAATGCCTCCGTCGCCCGTTCAGGCCGGTCGAACGGCGCTTTCACCTCAATGGCAACAGCCTCCGTTGACCGGTGGGAGCGGGGAAGGCGACGTTCACCTCGCCGAGGTCACTCGCGTTGGAGCATGACGTCTTCGAGGTCGAGTTCGTGCAGTACCCGGCGGAGGACTTCGTCGTCGATGCGGCCTTCGTCGCGGAAGCGGACGAACACGTCGCGTTCCGCGGCGAGCATTTCCGCGCGCAACCGCCGGTAGGCGGCGCTGGGGCTTTCGCCCACTTCCGCGTCGGAGCGGCCGAGTCGTTCCCACGCCCTGTTGCTGCGGCGTTCCGCTGCCCGGCGCAGGTGGTCGGTGACCTCTTCCGGTGGTGTTTCGTTCTCCGAGAGTTCTTCCAGCCTTCGTCGTGCGGCGAGCGCCGCGTTGTGCGCGGCCTCCGCTTCGGCGAGCGCGTCGGTGTAGTTCTCCTGGCCGCGGACCCCGAGTGCCCTGATCATCCACGGCAGCGTGGCGCCGTGCAGCAGCAGCGTCCCCAGCGTCACGAAGAACGCGAGGAACAGCACCTGCGGCCGCTGCGGGAACAGCGCGCCGGTCGAGGTGAAATGCGGGATCGCCGCCGCCGCGGCCAGTGACACCACGCCGCGCATCCCGGCCCAGGACACGACGGCGCCGTAGCGCCACGGCGTGGGCTCGCCGCGCCGGAACAGCAGCTCCGGCAGCTGCATCGTGGTGAACACCCACAGCGCCCGCACCAGCACCACCGTCGCCGTCAGCGCGAGCCCGACCAGGACCAGCGGCCCCAGCTGCCCGGCCACCCCTTCGGTGACGCCGCGCAGCTGGAGCCCGATCAGCGCGAACACCAGCGCCTCCAGCAGGGTGTCCGCCGACAGCCACACCGCCCGGTCCTGCAGCCGCACCGAGGCGCTGCCGGTCGGTGCGCGCTGCCCCAGGTAGAGGCCCGCGACGACCACGGCGAGCACTCCGGACGCGTTGATCTCCTCCGCCAGCAGGTAGGCCGCGAACGGCACGAGCAGGCCGGCCGCGCTCTCCAGCAGCCCGTCCGTCAACGCCCGCCGCAGCCGGTGCACCACCCAGCCCACCGCGAAACCCACGGCGAGCCCGCCGACGGCGGCGAGCAGGAACGAGCCCACGCCCGCCGCCGGCGAGTACCCGGTGCCGACCACGGTCGCCACGGCCACCCGGTAGGCGGTGAGCGCCGTGGCGTCGTTGACGAGGCTTTCGCCGCTGAGCACCGTCATCACCTTGCGCGGCAACCCGAGCCTGCGGCCGATGGACGCCGCCGCCACCGCATCCGGCGGCGCCACCACCGCGCCGAGCACCAGTGCCGCGCCCAGCGGCATCGCGGGCACCAGCCACCACGCCACCAGCCCGGTGACGAGCGTGGTGACCAGGACCGCGCCCAGCGCCAGCGAGCCGATCGGCCGGGCGTTGGCGCGGAATCCGAGCGTGGAGCTGGTCAGCGCCGCCGAGTACAGCAGCGGCGGCAGCACCAGGACGAGGATCAGTTCCGGGTTGATCGAGTAGTCCGGGACGCCGGGCACGAACGACAGCACGAGCCCTGCGAGGACCAGCACCAGCGGTTCGGACAGTCCCCACCGGCGGGCGAACGCCGTGATCGCCAATGCGACCGCCAGCAGCACCATCAGCTGCGGAAACTGGTGCATGCCAGCTCGTCTCCGTCCGTCCTGGCGGGTGCCTTCCGACGGGAAGTGTAGGGACGTGCGGCTGGTACTGCGCCTTACCGGAGGCCGTCGAGGTTCCGCTGCCCGGACACTTCAGACGAACGACCTCCGAGGTGCTCGGCAAAGTGCTTCTCGACAGAGCGGTAGAGCCGTACTTGGTTCTCGTGGTTCGCGAAGCCGTGGCCTTCGTCCTCGGCGACCAGGTATTCGACGGGAATTCCCCGGCCCCGCAGCGACTCGACGATGTTGTCGGATTCCTCCTGGACCACGCGGGCGTCGTTGGCGCCTTGGGCGATCAGCAGCGGCGTGCGGATCCGGTCGACCATCGTGATGGGGGAGCGGGCCAGCATGTCGGCCTCCTGCGCGGGGTCCGCGGGGTCGCCGACGTAGCGGTACCAGCTGTTGGTCATGTGCGGCCGGACGAACGGCGGCAGGGTGCGCATGAAGTTCGCCAGGTTCGAAATGCCCACGTAGTCCACCGCGGCGGCGAAGCGCAGCGGAGTGACGGTGACACCGACCAGCGCCGCGTAGCCGCCGTAGGAGCCGCCGTAGATGCCGACGCGGTCGGGGTCGGCGTAGCCCTGCTCCACCGCCCAGTCGACGGCGTCGATCAGGTCGTCGTGCATCTTCCCGGCGAGTTCGCCGATCGCGCCGGTGATGTGCCGCTTCCCGTATCCGGTGGAGCCGCGGAAGTTGACCTGCAGCACCGCGTAGCCGCGGTTGGCCAGGAACTGCACGGCCTCGTCGTAACTCCACGTGTCGTGCGCCCACGGGCCGCCGTGCACGATCAGCACCAGCGGCAGCCGTTCCGGTTCGACGCCGACCGGCAGCGTCAGGAACGCGTGCAGCGGCAGCCCGTCGCGGGCCGGGAAGCGGACGGAGGTCATGGGGGCGAGTTCCGCCGGGTCCAGCTGCGGGTACGGCCGGAACAGCAGTCGGCTCTCCCCGGTTTTGTGGTCGTAGAACCAGGTCGTCCCGGGCTCGCGGTCGTGGATGAAGCTGACGACCCAGAGCCGTTCCGACTCGTCGGAGGACACCGAGTGCAGCACGCCGTCGGAGAGTTCGGACAGCGCGGCGTGCACCTCGGCGAAGTGCGGATCGACCGGCTTGATGATCGGCCGGTCGCCGACGAAGCGGGCCGCGATGACCTCCCCGGTCCGCCTGCTGGTGAGCACGGGCTGCGGCAGGACGCTCGCCAGCGATCCCAGGGTGCACAGGCTGTGCCCGTCCAGGGCCGCGACCACGGTCTGTTCACCGTTGGTCCGGTCGATGCGGACGAGCCGCAGGTCGTCGGAGTCCTGGTAGGCGCCGACCAGCAGCCCCTGCCCGTCGGGAGTCACCCGCTGCACCGGCACGCCCAGCGGGTGCTCCGGGCCGCCTTGGCGGCGCAGGAGGCGCTTGTGCCCGGTGTCGGGATCGACGGCGTGGAACTCGTAGTTCCCGTCGTCGGCGAGCACCGAGTAGAAGGCCGCCCGGCCGTCGCGGTCGACGAGGTGAGCGCCCGCCGGATCGTCCTCCTCCACGTGAACCGTGGTCTCGCCGGTGGCGACGTCGATGCGGAACAGGTCGAAGTACAGCGGCCGCCGGTTCATCGTGACGAGCACGCTGCCGGGAATCGACTTCAGCGGCTGGACGCCGACCACTCGTGATCCCGGCGGCAGCGGGGTCAGGTCGAGCGCCGGTTCGCCGGGCGCGTCGAGGTCGACCCGGTAGAGGTGCCAGTCCTCGTTGCCGTCGGTGTCCTGCTCGTAGAGCAGCCAGCGCGGGTCGTCGGTCCAGTGGTAGGTGTGGATGCCGCGCCGGGTGTCGTGCGTGACGCACACCGCGTCCTGGTGCTCCTCGTCGAGCCCCCGGATCCAGACGTTGGTCCGCCCGTTCTCCGGCGCGAGGTAGGCGATCCGCGTGCCGTCCGGGGAGATCGACGCCCCGGAGAACTCCGGATCCGCGAAGAACTCCTCGACGTCGATCGATTTGGGACGGCCAAGGCGGGTCGGGTTCGCGGTCATGCGTGCTCCAATCGGTCGGCCCGCCGGGCTTCGCGTGCGGTGTTCCCGGTGGGGCGGTGGTCGCGTCAACCCCGACGAAACACCTGGCCGTTGCGGCATGCTCAAGGCCTTGGCGGAGTGTTCCGCGTCATATCCGGCCGCCGAATTCCGCGAAGCCCCGGGGAGCGAGTTCGCCGCCGGAAGGTTCGGGGCGGGACAATTCCCGCATCGGTTCCGGCATGAACGCGGGGGTGGCCCGATGGCGGCGTGCGAGCACTTGGGGGAAGCGGCGGTCCGGGATCCGGAGCCGGGTTCCCGGACCGAATGCGAGGACTGCGCGAAGCTGGGCCTGAACGTGTGGGCGCATCTGCGGTTGTGCACCGAATGCGGGCACGTCGGCTGCTGCGACTCCAGCCCGCGGCGGCACGCGACGGCGCACTTCCACGACGTGGGCCATCCGGTGGTCCGCTCCTTCGAACCCGGCGAGTCGTGGACCTGGTGCTACGTCGACGAATGCCTCGGTTGAGGTGAGATCGGGGCGTCGTCGTTGAAGCGGCGCCGGATGGCGTCGGCGAAGTCCCGTTGGCCCGCGCCGTCGAACAGGGCGGCCAGGCGGCCGGCCAGCTGGGTGCGGTCGGTGTCGCCGGTTTCCGGGCCGAGCTTGTCGATCAGCCCGTGCACGTGGTCGATGGCGGTGTGCTCGGCGCCCTCGGGCAGACCGTCGGTGACGGACCCCGCTGCCAGCTGCCCGTAGGAGAAGAACTGGCCGGACTCCAGCGTTCCGCTCAACGACAGGGAATCACGCTGGAACGGCAGCCCGTCCCGGAACGGTGCCTGCCGGGACGAGGGCACCAGGTGGCGGAACTGCTCGGCGATCTCGGTGCCGTTGGCCGCCGCCGACAACTGGGCGAGGGTGCCGATGAGTTCGGCGGCGCGTTCCACGTCGTCCTCGTTGCGCGCCAGCCACCACACGACGGCGCTGCCGGTGTCGCGCAGCACCTCGTCGCCCAGGTATTCGCGTTTGCTGCGTTCGTGGTCGCGTTCGCGGTGCCAGAGCTGTTCGTCCTTGCGGACCTCCGCGAGCCGCCGGAGCCGGTCGGCGTCCTGCTCGGGCAGCGTCAGCGTCACCTCCGCGGCCCACGTCTCCACGTGGCCGTGCTGATCGCGCTGCACCGCGCCGAGCGCGCCCGCCAGCTTGTGCGCCACCACGTCGGCCCCGCCGGGATGCTCGGCCGAAGTGATCTCGCGGGCACGGGTGAGCAGGGTGTCGACGGCCAGCCCGGCCGGGTTCTCGTGCGCCACCCCGACCGCGTCGGCCGGGCGCCGCCACCACACCGTCGCGCCGAACACGAACCGGTAGTCGGGTTCGGAGCTGGGCAGCGCGACGTCGCGCACCAGCCGCTGTTCGGGTGGTGCCGGTTCGGGTTCGGCGGGCGCGGCGGGACGCTGCTGCTGCACCACCAGCGCCTCCCGCAGCTCCTGCTGCCGGTGCAGCTGGACCAGCCGCCGCGCGTAGCCGCCGACGCAGGCGAGCAGTCCGGCGGCGATCAGCAGCCAGGACCACAGCGGCCAGCGCAGCGCCAACACGAGCACGGCGGGCACCAGCACGGCACCGGCGGCGAGCGCGGCCAGCAGGATTTTGTTGTCGCGGCTCATTTCCGGCCACTCCGCATCGATCGCTATCACGGCGCCGACCACTGTATGGCGGGTGATCATCGCGGCGGTACCCGGCGTCCGGGCGACTCGCGCGGCCCGGTGTAACCGGTTCGGACCGTGGGTAGCCGCAGAGCGTGACCACGGGTTCCGGGGGTGGGTGATGAGACGAGGGCGAACGGTTCAATCGCATCCGGTGCACACGGTTCACCGGATCGGCGCGGTGCTGCTGGGGTTGGGGTTGTGGGTGTTCGCGATCCTCGGGTTGGCCCGCGGGCTGGAGTTCTTCTCCACCAGGGGGCAATCGGTGCTGGGGCTGTCCAGCAACGGCCTGCTGTCGGTGATCTCTCTGGTGGCGGGCGCGGTGCTGATCGGCTGTGCGGCGTGGGGAGGTAAGCAGGCGTCGACGGTCACCACGTTGGCCGGTGCGGTGTTCCTGCTGTCCGGGCTGGTGCACTTGGCGATCCTGAACACGCCGCTGAACTTGCTGGCGTTCCGGCTGCCGAACGTGTTCTTCAGCCTCGTAGCCGGCCTGATCTTGCTGTTCACCGGCTTGTACGGGCGGTTGTCGGGCGGGTTGCCGCCGGACAACCCGTATCGGCGGGAGCACCCCATGCGCACCCGCCGCCCCGGACCCGAACAGCAGCTCGAGGACGAGGAGCGCCCGGTGGACGCCGAGGAGCAGCGGTACCGGGAAGCGGAGATGGCGATGGGCGAAGGCCACCCCACTCCGGAGCAGACCCAGATCGTCATGCGCGATCAGGCGAGACGCCGCGCGGTGGAGCGAGCCCGCACCCGCCGTCGCACCGAGGGCCACGCGTGATCCTGCCGTGGTTGTGGCGCTGGCCGCCCGGCCTGGTGCTGGCCGTGCTGCGCGAGGTCACCAGCGACGTGCCGGTGCACCGGGTGGAGCGCGTCGAGTCGGTCCGCCCACCGCCGCCGCCGAGTCCGGCGCCGGACCTGCAACTGCCGGAGGACGGGGTCGGCCCGTTGTTCCACCGCCGCTACTCGGTGGACATCGACCTGCACCTGGGCTGCGCGGAGGAGGTGATGGGCCTGTTCATCGCCGCACCGGATCGGATGGTGCCGGGGGAGGTGGCGAGCTTCGACGCCGAGGGCGACCACGTGGACCTGCGTCCGGGCGACGACCTGGTGGTGCGGATGCCCGGCCCGTGGAACGGCCCGGTGCGGGTGCTGGAGGTGACGCCGACGTCGTTCCGGCTCGTCACCCGGCGGGGGCATCTGGAGGCCGGGCAGATCGAGTTCCGCGCCGCCGACCACGGGATGCGGCTGCTGTTCGAGATCGAGTCCTGGGCGCGCAGCAGCGGTTGGGCGGCTGACCTGCTCTACGACCGGCTGCGGTTGTCGCGGCAGTTCCAGGCGTACCTGTGGGTGCAGTGCTGCGCGCGGATCTGTGCCGTGTCCGGCGGCCGGATGCGCAACGGAGTGGAGATCTACACCGGCCGGGACGTGCTGGCGGGAGAGTGGAGGTGAACGTGGCCGGGTCGCGGTGCGCCGACGATCCGCGTCTGAGCCGGGAGTTGGAGCGGTTGCGGACGTTGCCGGTCAACTTCGACGTGCACGCCGTCGATCCGGAACGGCCCGGTCCGGAGTGGACGGTGGACGACTTCCGGCAACCGCTGCCCGCGGAACCGCCGGGGCCACCGCTGTCCGGAGGTCCGTGGGAACGGGCGTGCGCCTTGGTGCTGGACTACAAGTTCGCCGATCCGACCGTGGTGCGGCGATCCTGCCGCTCTTCGGATTCCCTCGCGGACTCGGAATTGCTGCTGGAGACGAATTTCTACGGTCTCACCTTCACGTTGCCGTGCCGGGTCGGTTCGGTCACCGACACCACCCGCGACGGTGCGCGGGTGTGGGGCTGGAATTACCGCACGCTGCAAGGCCATCTGGAGCAGGGGCAGATGGATTTCCTCGTGTCCAAGGACGTGGCCGGCGGCGAGGTCGAGTTCCGCGTCCACGCTTTCTCCCGCGCCGCGCCGATACCGAATCCGGTGGTGCGGCTGGGTTTCCAGCTGTTCGGCAGGAGCACGCAGCTGCGGTTCATTCGGAGCGCGTGTCGTCGGATGGTCGATTTGACGGAGCCAGTAGCGCGGCCAGCCGGTCGCAGTCGGCCACGGTGACCGTCACCGCCGGATGCCGCACCAGCCCCAGCCAGTCGATCCCGGGCATCGGTTCGGCGAACCGGACGCACAACCCGCGATCCGCGTTGGTCGCGCAGGTGAGCCCGCCGTCGGTGACCGACAGCCGCGCCGGTCCGGCAGTCGTCAGCAGCCAGTAAGGCCCGGTGACGCTGGTGCCGGTGATGTTCGAGCGCTCGGTGCGCAGGCACCACGGACCGAACCGCACGGTGAACTCGCTGTTGCTGACCCGGACCCACGTGGTGGGCGGGGTGATGCCGAACGGCAGCCCGAGCAGCCGGTGCGCGCGGCTGAACCGGAACGGGAAGATCTCCACGACATCCGAATCCATGCCTCCGGATACCCCGCCGAGTCACCGGTCGCACCTGTTCATCTACAGGTTCACCGCCGATGATGACGACGCCGTGGCGGCGGCGGTCAGCGGGCCGAGGCGCCTCGTTGGCGACCAGGCCCGAGGAGGTGCCGGGCGATCTCGTTCGCCCGGCTCTGAGATCAACGGCAGGCTCGGACCGTCCGCAGGAAACGGGACCACTGCTGGGAGGTGGTGGTGAGGTGTCCGGCGGCTCGGTTCTTGCTGTCGCGCACCGCGGCGCCGCCATCGGGCAGGCGGCCGACTTCGACGCAGTTCGTTTCCTGGCTGCTGTGCGAGGACTTGCGCCAGCCTCGTGGCGCGACGCTCATGCCGGGACCTGTTCGCGGGCGGAGATCTCCGCGATGAGCTTGCGGGAGTCCTCCCGGCTCAGCGCGATTCGCTCCAGTTCGTCGCGGGCGGAGCGGAACGCGTCGACGGCGTCCTCGTCTTGGAGGAACGCCGAGGAACGGTGGTGTTCGAGGTGCACCACCGGGTCCGCTTTGGCGAACTCCAGCAGGACGAAGGGGCCGGCGTGCGCGGGCGTCCACCCCGCGGCGGCGGGGATGATCCGGAGCTCGACGTTGTCCCGTTCGGCGATCTCGTCGAGGAACCGCAGCTGGTCCTGCTGTGCGCCGGGGACGCCGATGGGCTGGTGCAGCACGGATTCCAGGATCAGCGCGGTGTACTTCGCCGGTGCCCGCTTGCGGGTGATGATGTCGCGGCGGCCTTGGCGCATCGCGACCCGCTTGTTCGCCTCCCGTTCGGGGATGCCCGCCGTCATGATCGCCCGCGTGTACTCGGTGGCCTGCAGCAGACCGGGGATGAGCAGCGGCGCGACGTCGGTGATCTTCGTTGCGGTGCGCTCGAATTCCAGCAGGGTCGCGAGCTGGTCCACGCCGCCGGGCGAGCTCATGCTCAGCGTCGGCGCCGGTTCGACGGCGGCCTCGCGCGCGAGCTTGAGCATGCGGGTCTGGGCGGTGCTGCTGACCCCGAGCACCGCGCTCACGGTGGAAACGGACTCGGCGGACGGCACTCGATCGCCGTGTTCCCAGCGCACCAGCACGGAGTGCGACACGTCCAGTATCGAGGCGAGCCCGCGCAACGTGAGCCCTTTCTTGCGGCGCGCATCGCGTAGTTCCGCGCCGAGCACATAGGCTCGCGGCCGTGGTGGGGTTGCGGTCATGTCGCCGAATGATAATCCATTGTCGGCGAGATCGGCGATCATCCGAAGGAGTCATTGCCCGAAGGTCTCGCAACCTGGCAATCTTCTTTCCTTTTGATGCGGGTCGTTGCGCGGCTCGAATTGCGAAGCCGGGGTGGTCGAGTCCGGCTCGATGCGTCGCGAGCAACTACGAAATGATCTTCACATTACTGCGTTGCGATCGGCGAATCGTCGGGTCCGCCGGTGGCGGGACGGCCTGGGGTGATCGCGTTCCGGCGGGGGTGCTCAGGGCGCTCCAGGTCCGGAACTTCATCGCGAGTCCGCATTCGCGGGCCGATGCGAGTCGGCATGGCTGCGCGGGCGTTGCGGTGTGATCCGGAGGGTGCGGGTCGCGGCTTCGCGCTGAATCGGCCCCGCGATAATGCGTTCCAGCGTAGTGCAAGTGTTTCCACTGAATTCCGCACCGATGCGGAATTCAGTGGAAACGTTGCATTGACGTGTTCCGGCTAACCCGTCGAGTGTTCAGCGGCGGGGGAGCGGAATTCGCGGCGGCAGCCGCTCGCCGAGATCGGCGAAGACCTCCTTGTTGAGGTGGTACGCGAGCCGCACCTCGGCGATGATGCGCCGCTGTTCGAGCTCGTCCCACCCGGCGGTGTCCAGCAGCAACCGGTAGGCGTTGCGCACGCCCGCGCTGCTGGGCACGTCGTCGAAGGTGGGGAAGGCGAACCCCTGCCCGTCCGGTGGGTTCAGGCTGCGTCGCATGGCGGCGCGGATCAGCTTGCCGCCGGAGAGGTCGGCCAGGCAGCGCGTGTAGTGGTGCGCGACGAAACCGCCGGGCCAGTTGAAGCACACCTCGTGCAGTCGCTCCCGGTAGCGTTCGGTGGCGGCGCTCGGCTTGATCACTTCGCGCCAGTCGGGGCCGAGGTAGTAGTGCAGGTCGGTCTCCAGATGCGCCTTCCTGCGCAGCCGGTCGCTGACGAACGGGCCTGCGATGACGTCGCTGCGCATCGCCTCCGCCGCCTGTTCGAGCACCTCGTAGACGAAGTAGTGCTGGCCGAGCATCACGGCGTAGGCGTCGGCTTCGAGCTCACCCGCCAGGAGGGTCCGCAGGAACGGCAGGGACTGGACGTGTTCGTGATCGGCGCGGGTGTCGGACCTGAGGCGGGCGGCGAAGTCGCTGCGAACCGGTTGCTGCGCGGGCGAGGACACTCGAACCTCCGACAGTTAGGTTAGCCTTACTTAATTCCAGAGGATCGTGACACGCGGAGGGCACGGCTGCCAAGAGGTGTCCAGCGGCACCGTCGAGACATCCCCCGCAGGCCGGTTTCTTGGTCGTTTCTTCGATGCCGAGGGCTCCGCGGCTGCTCGGGCACCACTGCGGATCAGCCGCCCGAGCCCGCTGATCAGCTGTGGCCGTCGCGCCAATAACCCATGAAGGCGACCGAGGCGCGCGGCACGCTGTGCTCCTGCACCAGGAGCCGCCGGAGCCGCTTGATCACCGCCGCCTCGCCCGCCAGCCATCCGTAGAGGTCTCCGCCCATCGAGCCGGCTTCCGGGACCTCCCACAAGGTGTCCGCGTCGACGTCCACGTCGTCCAGGCTCGCCTGGTCGGCGCGCGGCCCGAGCTCGCCGAGCGCCCCGGTCACCGACGCCTCCAGCAGTGCCCCGTGCGGGAGCGGGCCGTCCGGTCGTTGCCGCACGAGCCAGCGGATCTCCACTCCGCGCGGCGCGCGCCAGTCCTGGACGTCCTCGGCCGTCGGCACCTCGGCGCAGACGACGCCGCGCGAGTCGGCGGGCAGCGATTCCACGATCGCCGCCATGGCGGGCACCGCCGTCTCGTCCCCGGCGAGCACGAGCCGCCGCGCGGTCTGCGGCGGAGACCACTCGCAGCCCCACATCCGGCCGGTGCCGGGACGATCCGGGCCGAGCAGCGCCACCTCGTCGCCCGGTGCGGCCGCGGCGGCCCAGGTGGAGGCGGGGCCGCCGTGTCCGGAGTCGACTCCGTGCAGCACGAAGTCGATGTCCAGTTCGGCGGGCTCTTCGCGGTGCGCGCGCACCGTGTAGGTGCGCAGCGTGGGACGGGTCTCGTCGGGCATGGCCTGCCAGCGGGTGTACCAGCCGTCGCCGCCCGGCATGTCGGCGAGCGTCCGGCCGGGCAGCGGCAGGATCAGCTTGACCCGCTGGTCGGCGCCGCCGATGCCGAACCGGTGCAGCTCGTCGCCGGTGAACGTGATCCGCACGAAGCTGGGGCCGAGCCGTTCGGTGCGCGCCACCCGCACCTGGAACATCACGTACTGGGGACGGAGCGCACCGGTCCGCTCGACCATCGTCACACCTCTTCACCGCATCGAATCCGCCGCTTCGTAGGCTAGCCTAACCTCATCAATGGGGAGGGTGGACGATGGTGAGCACTACACGCTTGGCGGGATTGGCGTTGGCGTTGGCGGCGTTGGCGGCGTTGGCGGGCTGTTCCGCGCCCGCGCCGCAGGACTCGGGGGCAGGCTGGACCTACGTCGACGACCGAGGTGTCGAGGTGCGGCGGGAGGAGATGCCGCACCGGATCATCGCGCAGGTCTCGGCGGCGGGCGCGCTCAACGACTTCGGGGTCCCGATCACCGCCACGTTCGGTCCGCTGGTCCGCGACGACGGCAGCACCGAGCCGGAGGCGGGCAGCGTGGACCCGGCGAAGGTGACCGATGTGACCGGCCCCGGCTACGGCGAGCTGAACATGGAGCGTGCGGCGTCGTTGCGGCCGGATCTGCTGGTCAGCGGCAAGTACGCCGAGTTCGACGGGCTCTGGCACCTCACCGTGGAGCAGGAGGACCGGGTGCGGGAGTTCGTGCCGACCGCCGGTGTCGAGCAGTCCGGCCGCTCGCTGCCGGAGACCATCGCGGCTTACAAGGAACTCGCCCGCTCCCTCGGGTCCGATGTGGACTCGGAACGCATTCGCGCGGACCAGGACCGCTTCGACGCCGCGTCGGAACGGTTGCGCGGCATCGGCGCCCGGATGCGCGCGGAGGGGCGCAACATCCTCGCGATCGGTGGCACGAAACAGGAATTCTTCGTCGTCGTCCCCGCCCGCAACCCGGACCTGGACCACTACGTGCGGGAACTGGGCCTGCCGATCCAGACCCCGGCGAATCCCGACACCGCGGGCGGCGGCTATTTCGAGCGTCTGGCCTGGGAGAACGCCGGTGCCTACACCGGCGACGTCCTGATGTGGGACACCCGGCAGGCCTCGCTGCCGCCGGAGCAGATGAAGCTGAACCCGGTCTTCGCCGCCCAGGATTCCGCGGCGCACGACAGGTTCGTCGAGTGGGACGCCGTCGCCCCGTTCAGCTATGCGAGCTACGCCGAGATCATGACGAAGCTCGCCGACCAGCTGGAGCGGCGGCTGGCCTCGGCATGATGCCGCCGGACGGACGCCGCGACTGGTTCGGCCGGACCAGCGGGCCGCTCGTCCCGTGAGCGAGTGGTGCGGTTTCGCCGGATGAGCGGCAGACCGGGCAGGAGTCGTTGCGGTACAACGTGATCGTGCTGCATGAGTTCGGGTTGCTGAGGTCGAGGAGGCGGTCGGCGATGCCCGGCAAGGACGCGGCGGGGGTGCTGCGGTGAGCGGGCGCGTGCTGTACCTGGTCGCCACGGCGGCACCGCCGGTCCGGCAATTGCCCGAGCTGGCAGGACTGCTGCGCTCCGCCGGTTGGACGGTGTGCCCGGTGCTGTCCGAGGCCGCGGCCGACCGGCTCGATCCGGCGGAGCTGGCACGTGTGACGGGCCAGTCGCCACGGATCGTCCCGCGCAGGCCGGGGGAACTGGAGTCGTTCCCCGCCGCCGACGCGGTTCTGGTGGCACCGTTGACCTTCAACACGCTGAACCTGTGGGCGGTCGGCGTCAACGACACGGCGGCGCTGGGCGTGCTCAACGAACTGCTCTGCGAGGGTGTGCCGATCGTGGCGGCGACCTGCGTCAAATCGGTGCTGCGACGCCATCCGTCCTACCTCGCCCACCGGGCCATGCTGGCGGAGGCCGGCGTGCGGTTCCTCCCGCAGGACGACGTTGTGCTCCGCGCCCCGGACGGCGCCGTGATGTTCGACCTGAACGCGCTGACCGCGGAACTGCCTCGCCGGGTCCTCTCGGAGTGAGCCGAGCGGCCGCCCGTCCGGCGGTGGGGCGAAGGCGGAGTAGCAGCCGGAACCAGGGTGATTCCCAGTCCGTGGGCTCGAATTCCCGGTTCTTGACCACCGCTGATCGGGCGACGTAGCGTCCGAATAAAGTATTCAGCGAGGCGACGACGAGAGGAACCCGATGCACGACACCGCTCGGATTCCTCGTCGCGCTCCCGTTTCTCCGAGCCTCGTCTCGCGCCGCCACATCGACCTGCTGTTGGTGAACGGCTCGCACTGTTGCCGCTGACGCGGCACCCCTCCCACGTGACGTTCTGACACCGCCGCCGCCCTCGCGGGCCAGTGCGCGCGGGCGTCCCACTCCGTTCACGACACCGCGCGTCCGCGGTGATCTCCGCACGCACCGGGCCGGCCCGGCTCCGGTGCGACCGAACGCGCCCGAAACTCCCTCCCGATCCGAGGAGACGCATGAGCAGCCCCACCGCACCCGACCGCATCTCGACCACCGAGATCGATGACGCGCTGGCCCGCATCGCGGCCGGCGCGGTGCAGCGCGAACGCGACGGCACCCGCCCCTTCGAGCAGATCGACCTCGTTCGGAAGTCCGGTCTGGGTGCGCTGCGGGTACCGTCGGAGTTCGGTGGTCGCGGTGATGACCTGCGCGGATTCTTCGACGTGCTCATCTCGTTGGGACGCGCCGACCCGGACGTCGCGCAGATCCTGCGGGCGCACTTCGGCTTCGGCGAAGTCGTGCGGTTCCTGCCGGACGCGGACGCGCGCCGTCGCTGGTTCGAACTGTTCACCTCGGGGTCGATCGTCGGCAACGCGGTCACCGAGCGCGGTCCCGTGCAGGCCGGGGATTTCGTCGGCCTGGCAACGACTTTCACCCCCGACGGTGCGGATCACGTGATCGATGGCGTGAAGTACTACAGCACCGGGACGCTCTACGCCGACCACGTCTGGGTCTGGGGCGCCACCCCGGATCCGCTACCGATCAGCGCCGTCGTGCCGGTGTCTCGGGTGGGTGTGACGGTCACCGACGATTGGGACGGTTTCGGGCAGCGCGCCACGGGTTCGGGCACCACCCGCTTCGACGGGGTGCGCGCCGCCGCCGACGAGGTCTTCGCGTCCTCGCCGGACGATCCGCCCGCGCCCCGGCTCACCACGGGCGCGTTCCTGCAGCTCTACCTGACCGCGATCGTCGCGGGCATCGCGCAGGCGGTCTCCGATGACGCCGTGACGTTGCTGCGCGGCCGCACCCGGAACTTCACCCACGGCAACGCGGAACTCCCGCGTGAAGACCCCGTGCTGCTCCAGGTCGCCGGTGAGCTGTCCGCGAGCGCGCACGCCGCCCGGTCGACGGTGCTCGCCGCCGCCGACGCGCTGGATCGGGCCGAGCGGGACCTGCTGGCGGGCCGCTTCGACACGGGTGCCGCACAAGACGCCTCGCTCGCCGCGGCGCACGCGAAGACGGTCGTCGACGAACTGACCCTCAACGCCGCCACCAGGCTGTTCGACGTCGGCGGGGCCTCGGCGACGTCGCGCACGGCCGACCTCGATCGGCACTGGCGCAGCGCCCGCACCCTCGCCTCGCACAACTCCGGGCCGCTCAAGCGCGGCGTCGTCGGCGACCACCTGCTGCACGGCACCGAGCTGCCGGACAACACCTACTTCTGATCCGCACGGAGGACACTCGGCATGACTCACCCCCACCAGGACTTCGGTCCGTCCGCGACCGGCCACGACACCCCGGTGCTCGACTCCACGATCCACCACGTCGAAGCAGGCGGCGGCGACCCGATCGTGTTCTTGCACGGCAATCCGACGAGTTCGTTCCTGTGGCGGCACGTGTTCCGCCGCCTCGACGGGCAGGGCAGGTTGCTGGCCGCCGACCTGATCGGGTTCGGCGACTCCGGCAAGCCCGGCATCGACTACGACCTCGACGACCACCAGCGCTACCTCGACGCCTGGTTCGACGCCCTCGAGCTGACGAACGTGACGCTGGTGCTGCAGGACTTCGGTGCCGCTTTCGGCTTGAACTGGGCGGCCCGGCATCCGGATCGGGTGCGCGCGGTGCTGCTGGCCGAACCGGTGCTGCGGCCGATCGAGTCGGAGAGCCTGCCGGAGCAGTTCGTCGCCACCCGCTCCCTGGTCCGAACTCCGGGCGACGGCGAGAAGTTCGTGCTCGACGACGACCGGTTCCTGACCGAGCTGTTCCCCGCGACGTTCCTGGAACCGCTGGACGCCGACGTGCTCGCCGAGTACCGCAGGCCGTTCCCCACGCCGGAATCGCGCAAGCCCGTCCTGTACTTCCCGCGAAACCTGCCGGTCGACGCCGAACCGAAGTCCACTGTGGACTTCTTGGACGGTTTCGTCGAATGGTTGCGCACCAGCGAAACCCCGAAGGCGCTGCTGACCTTCGAACCCGGTTTCCTGCTCACCCCCGCGATCCGGGACTGGGCCGAGAAAACCGTGCGCAACTTGGAGATCACCCCGGCGGGCGCGGGCGTGCACTTCGTGCAGGAGGAACAGCCCGCCGCCATCGCCGAGGCCGTGACCTCGCTGCTCGCCCGCAGCTGAACCGGCCAGGAACGGAGAACGACCATGACCGTGGACTCGGCCCGGACCGGCACCGTCCGCTACGGAAGTCCCGAACTGGACGCCCTCATCGAGCGCATCCGGGACGGCGCGTTCGAGCGCGAACGCGACGGAATCGCCCCGCACGAGCAGATCTCCTGGATCAAGCAGTCCGGGCTCGGCGCCCTGCGCGTGCCCGCCGAGGAGGGCGGTGGCGGTGCGACGACCCGCGAGCTCTCCGAGGTGATCGTGCGGCTCTCGCACGCCGACTCCAACATCGGGCACTTGCTGCGCGCCCACTTCGGCACCGTCGAGGACCTCGTCGCCGCGCCGGACTCGCCCGGCCGCAGTCGCTGGATCGAGCGGATCGTCGGCGGCGGATTGTTCGGCAACGGCAACAACGAACTCGGTGCCCTGCACGCAGGGGACTTCGTCAAGAACACGACGTTCACCCCGGACGGCGAGGGTTTTCGGCTCAACGGCACGAAGTACTACTCCACCGGCACCTTGTACGCCGACTACTCGTTCGTCACCGGTGTCACCGCGGACGGTCTTCCGGCGACGGCGCTGATCCCGGTGGACCGGGACGGCGTGGAGCTGCTCGACGACTGGGACGGGTTCGGGCAGCGGCTCACCGCCACCGGCACGACGCGGCTGGCGAACGTGCGGGTCGAGGGCGACGAGATCACGTTGCCCCCGGCGGACCTCTCGACGGTGCCGCGCTGGCGGCTCGGGCCGTACTACCAGCATCACCTGAACCTCGTCGTCGCGGGCAACGTCCACGCGGTGCGCGACGACGCGATCGCCTTGATCGGCGGCCGCCGCCGCAGCTTCACGCACGGCTCGGCGGACCTGCCGCGGGAGGACCCGGTGTTGCAGGAGGTCATCGGCGAGATCGCCGCGCTGGCCTTCGCGGCCGAGACGACGGTGCTGGAGACCGCCGACGTGCTCGACCGGATCGGCACCGGACCGGACGTCGACGCCGACGTGCACGAGGCGTCGCTGCGCGCCTCGCAGGCCCAGGTGACGGTGGACTCGTTCGGGTTGCGCGCCGCGGACCTGCTGTTCGAGGTCGGCGGGGCGTCGGCGACGAGGCAGCCCGCGAACCTCGACCGGCATTGGCGCAACATCCGGACGGTCGCCTCGCACAACCCGGTCCGCTTCAAGAACCGGGCCATCGGCGAGTTGCTGGTCAACGGCACGGCCCTGCCGGACAACACCTACTTCTGAGAGCGAGCACCATGCCTTCGGACCAGCGCCGACTGCACCTCAACGCGTTCATCCTGTCCTCCGGCCACCACGAGGCTTCGTGGCGTTACCCGCATTCGACGCCGGAGCGGATGTTCGACGCGGCGTTCTACCAGTCGTTGGCCCGCACGGCGGAGGCGGCGGCGTTCGACGCGGTGTTCCTCGCCGACATCCCGAAGCTCGACGACAACATCGAGTTCAACGCCGCCGGTCGGCTCGACCCGCTGCTGGTGCTGGCGACCATCGCCGCCGCCACCGAACGCATCGGGCTGATCGCGACCGCCTCCACCAGCTACACCTACCCGTGGAGCCTGGCGCGGTCGCTGGCCACCCTGGACCACCTGTCCGCGGGGCGGGCGGCCTGGAACATCGTCACCACCGCCCCGCCGGCGGCGGCCCGCAACCACGGCCTCGACGACAGCCCCGAGCCCGCGCTGCGCTACGAGCGGGCCGATTCGCACGTGGACGCGGTGCTGAAGTTGTGGGACAGCTGGGAGGACGACGCGATCCGGCTCGACCGGGCGGCGGGCCGCTACGCGGACCCGGCGAAGATCCACCCGCCGCGAGTGCACGACGAGCACATCCGCGTCGAAGGACCGCTGACCAGTCCACGTCCGCCGCAGGGCTACCCGGTGCTGGTGCAGGCGGGCGCCTCCAACCCAGGGCGCGCGTTCGCGGCCCGCTACGCGGAGGCGATCTTCGCCGCGCAGCAGCGGCTGGAGGACGCCCAGGTGTACTACCAGGACGTGAAGAAGCGCACCGCCGACGCGGGCCGCAACCCGGAGCACGTGAAGATCCTGCCCGGCATCAGCCCGTTCATCGGCGGCACCGAGGAAGAGGCGAAGCGGCTGGAGCAGGAGTTCAACGAGCTCACCGTCGTCGAGTACGGCCTGATCCAGCTGGAGGATTTCGCCGGGGCGAAGGCGGATCTGGCGGATCTGGACAAGCCCGTGTCCTCGGACCTGTTCCAGGGCGCCGGGGACGTCAACGACAACAACTGGAGCCGCCGCCAGCTCGTCGCGGGCATCGTCGAACGGGAGCGCCCCACCCTGCGGCAACTGCTGCACCGGCTCGCCGGGGCGCGCGGCCACCGCGTCGTCACCGGCACGCCCGAGCAGGTCGCCGACGCGATGCAGGAGTGGTTCACCTCCGGCGCCGCCGACGGCTTCAACGT
This sequence comes from Saccharopolyspora gloriosae, assembly GCF_022828475.1. GTDB lineage: Bacteria > Actinomycetota > Actinomycetes > Mycobacteriales > Pseudonocardiaceae > Saccharopolyspora_C > Saccharopolyspora_C gloriosae_A. The sequence continues at coordinate 1,793,838 of NZ_CP059557.1, forward strand.
GATGCCGCCCTACCTGCCCGGCGGCCTGGAGACGTTCACCGAAACCGTCGTGCCCATCCTCCGCGAACGCGGCCTGTTCCGAGAGGGCTACGAGGGCAGGACTTTCCGCGACCACCTCGGCCTGCCCCGCCCGGAGAACCAGCACGTGACCTGACGAGCATCCCGCCTCGACCGAGCCGCCTCAGGTGAGTGCCTCCTTCGCCAGTGAAGTGGTCCCTGTTTGTTGGACTGGGTGAGTGAAGGCTAGGTGGTGAGGGCCTGGGCTCGGTATTCGGTGGGGGTGAGGTTCTTCAGTGTGGTGGAGATGCGGGTGGTGTTGTACCAGTCGAGGTAGTTCTCGAGGGCGGTGGTGAACTCGTCGGGGGTGTTGTAGTTGTGGTGGTGGAAGAGTTCTTCTTTGAGGTGGCTGAAGAAGTTTTCGGCGACGGCGTTGTCGAGGCAGGTCGCTTTCCGGGACATGGAGGGTGTCAGGTTTGCCTCGTGTAGCAGTTGGCGCCAGGAGGTGTGTCGGTAGTGGAAGCCTTGGTCGGTGTGCACGAGTGGGGTGTGGCCGGTGTTGAGGGTGGCGATGGCTTTGGTCAGTGATGAGTTGGTCAGGTGGGTGTCGGGTCGGGTGCTCCAGGAGTAGGACACGACGGAGCGGTCGAACAGGTCGATGATCGGTGAGAGATAGATTTTGCTTGTGCCGACACGGAATTCGGTGATGTCGGTGACCCATTTGGTGTTCGGTGCCGGGGCGGTGAAGTCGCGGTCCAGGACGTTGCCGGCGGTGGTGCCGGCCTCGCCCTTCCAGGATGAGTAGCGGCGTCGGCGGCGGACTGTGCAGGCCAGGCCGAGGGTGCGCATGATGTGCAGGACGGTCTTTTTCGCCGGTCTCAGGCCGTGGCGGTGCAGCATGGCGTGGACGCGGCGGTGCCCGTAACGGCCGTGGGCCTGCTGGAACACGTCGGTCACGGCCTGTTTCAGCCGGGCGTGCGGGTCCGGCCGGTCGAGCCGGGCCTGGTGATAGAAGAACGTCGACCGGGCCAGGCCCGCGACCTCCAGCAGTACCGCAAGCGGATAGTGCGCCTTGAGGGTGACGATGACCTGGGTTTTTACCCTCGCCCCTGTTCCTTCAAGGCCCGCAGTTTTTTTAGGTAGGCGTTCTCCGCGGACAACCGCAGATTCTCCGTCCGCAACCGTTCCAGTTCGGCCGTCTCGCCGTCCGGTGGTGGTTGTGGTTCGCGGGGTGGGCGGCCTTCCCGCTTGGGGCGCAACGCATCCTCGCCGTCACGCCGATATTGGCGCGCCCAATTTTTCACCTGCTTCGGTGACGACAGGTCATGCTCGGCGGCCAGCTCGGCCGCCGTGGCCTGCCCGGCCACGAACCGCAGCACCACGTCGAGTTTGAACTCGAACGAGTAGGACCGTTTGGTCGGTTTCATGATCAACGCTCCCGGGCCGCGCAACAACCATCGATCCCGCAACGTTCTCACCGCCGAAGCCGACACCCCCAACCGGGCCGCAGCCGACACCGCCCCATGACCAGCCCCGAACAACACCACAGCGGCCTCACGCTGCTCCCGCGACAACGAACTATGCGGATACACGAACCACTCCCCGGTAGCTGGAACTGACTTTCCAGTCCAACCACCGGGGACCAGTTCACAGTCCCACTGGCCGAAGGAGGCACTCACCCCAGAGCGGCCGGAGCTCCGTTCGGGCGTGGTTCCGGGAGTACTGCTCAGTCCCCGGTGAGAGGTGAGCCCGACTCATCGTCGACTTCGGGCGTGGCGTTCGCCGGGTCGTACCAAACGATCCGGGGCCGGATGTGCGTGCCGAACCGGTACTGCCGGAGGACGTGCCCAGCGGTGGGCGCGGTCGTGAATCCGCGGCGGTCGACGGGGACGACCACCGCCCGATCGTCGAGCGCGAGGCCCCACGCGGCGACGCGCCCGTCGACGCGATCCCCGTACTCCTGCACCACGGCGAACACCCTCGGCGCCGTATCGGCCACGATCCCCGCCATGATCTCCGAGAACAGCCGCTCGTCCCCGAGCGGCGGCCTTCCGGTCGGATCGTTCACGAACGCGTCCAACGGATGCGGCGATTCGCGGTGCCGTGCGGTCACATCGGTCGACATCTTCACTCCCTGCTCTTCGTACTTCTGGGATGACAGGGGTCCACTGTCGGCGCGTAGCGGACACCTATCGATACGGATCGCGGGTCATCGCGGGTCAGATTGCTATCTGACCCGCAGAGGACGTGGTTACACTCGGTGTCTGATCGGAAGAGGGGGCTGCCGTGGCCGCACCGAATTCGTTGCTGCGAAACGCTCGTGAAGCGACCGAGTCACGGCGGGTTCCTGGTGAGTGCATGGCGCGGTCCGAGCTTGCCGACGAGGTCAATCGGTACCTGTTCTCGGTCGTGCACAAGCATTACGACCTCGACCGGCACCAGATCGCCCGGTACGAGCGTGGTGAAGTTCGTTGGCCGGGTGCTGCCTATCGCGCTGGGCTGCGCGCAGTGCTCGGCGCCGAAACCGATGCCGATCTCGGCTTCACTCCGCGTAAGCGGGCAGTCGTGCGGACGGTTTTCACCGGCGTTGGTGAAGTGCCACCGGGATGGCATCCTGCGGATGTCCTGGCCACTGCCGACGAGATGACGGGTGAGGATGTGGCACTTTCTCGGCGTCAAGCGCTCGGTGCCGCATCGGCCACCACCGGAGCGGCCGTCACGGAACCACTCCAACGCTGGCTTGCACCTGCGCACAGCAGCTTTCCTGGTGCGTCGGCGATCAGTGACGTTGAGCTCGTCGGCTGGCAGCAGATCGCCCGCCAATTCCACGACTGGAACAAGACTCCGACGGGCGGCCTCGCACGCAAGGCGGTGATCGCCCAGCTCAACGAGCTCAGCGACCGGCTCAAGGAAGTGTCGGAGGCTCCGACCACTCGCCCCGCATTCCTAGTGGGGGCGAACCTCGCCGAGATCGCCGCGTCGATGTCCTGGGACGCCGGACTTCACCGCGCCGCCCAGCGGTACTACTCGCTATCGGTCAAGTTCGCCAAGGTAGCCGGTGATGACACCTTCGCGGCACTCACGCTCGCGTCGTTCGCCCGCCAGTGTTTCGACATCCGGCAACCCGGCGATGGCCTTGAACTCGTGCAGCTCGCGCAGTACGGCACCCGCAGGTCTGCTGGGCCGAGACTTCGTTCTCTCTTGGCGACGCGAGAGGCGTGGTCGTATGCGCAAACCGGTGCGGTCCAACCGTTTCGCCGGGCGGCCGGGCTCGCTGAGGACCACTTCGCCGAGGAGCCGAGCGGCACGGGCGGGCCGGTGGGCGGACTCGACCAAGCTGAACTCTTCGGTGTGCTCGGCGCACGTTGGCGAGACCTCGCCGTTGCCAGTGAGCAAGCGAAGCAGGCACGTCACGCACAGGAGTACATCGGACGCGCGCTCGCGCTCCGAGAACCAGGCAGTGTGCGAAATCGGGCATTCGACTTGATCGGCCTCGCTCGCACGCACCTCATCACCGCAGAACCGGACTACGCGTGCGACCTGATCGAGACCGCGCTTCCCATCGCGGCCGACTGGGTCTCCGGCCGTGTCGGGGAGAAGCTGCGGGACTTTCACAAGGAATCGCAACGGTTCGGCGACGCACCTCGGGTGCGTGCCACGCGCGACGCCGTTCGCGATGTCATCACCACTTGAGCACGACGGAATGGAAGGGGAACAGGTGCGCATCGGAATCACCGGGCACACGAACCTGACCACGGCGACGAGTCGCCTGGTGAGCGAGGCGCTGGAAACCGAGCTCGCCCGGCACCCGGATGTGGTCGGCTTGAGCTGCCTCGCGCGAGGCGCCGATCAGCTCTTCGCCCGCGTCGTGCTCAACGGCGGCGGGGCGCTGGAGGTCGTGCTGCCCGCGGCCGACTACCGCGAACGCAAGGTGAAGCCGGACAACGCCGCCACGTTCGACGAGCTCGTCGCCGACGCGACCACCGTGCACACCATGCCGTTCACCGAGTCGAACCCCGACGCCTACATGGCAGCCGGCGAGCACATCCTCGATTCCGCCGACGCGCTCTACGCCGTGTGGGACGGGCAACCGGCCGGCGGACTCGGCGGCACCGGCGACGTCGTGCGAGCGGCCCGGGAACGCGGACTCCCGGTCACCGTCGTCTGGCCGGAAGGCGCCGAACGCGACTGACGCGCAGCATCACCGCGATGTTCGACGGGGCAGCACTGCGGACCGCGCTCCCGCGATTCGAAAAGCGGCGGGCCGCCCACCGGGGAGAGAGATCCGGTGGGCGGCCCGTGCCGTGGTCGTTCGCTCAGTCCCAGGTGAGCGACGAGCCCGACTGGTACTCCGTCACGCGGGTTTCGAAGAAGTTCTTCTCCTTCTTCAGGTCCATGGCCTCGGACATCCACGGGAACGGGTTCTCCGCTTCCGCGAACACCGGGGTCAGGCCCAGCTGGGCGCAGCGGCGGTTGGTGATGAAGTGCATGTACTGCTCGCACAGTTCGGCGTTGATGCCGAGGATGCCGCGCGGCATGGTGTCGCGGCCGTAGGCGACCTCCAGGCGGCACGCGTCGGCGAGCATTCCGCGCACCTCGGCTTGGAACTCCTCGCCCCACAGGTGCGGGTTCTCCAGCTTGATCTGGTTGATGCAGTCGATGCCGAAGTTCAAGTGGATCGACTCGTCGCGCAGGATGTACTGGTACTGCTCGGCGATGCCGACCATCTTGTTCCGCCTGCCCAGCGACAGGATCTGCGCGAAACCGGTGTAGAACCACATGCCTTCGAAGATCACGTAGAAGGCGATGAGGTCCCGCAGGAACGCCTGGTCGCGTTCCGGGCCGCCGGTGGCGAACTCGGGGTCCTCCAGGTTCTGGGTGTGGCGCAGCGCCCACTCATCCTTCTCCGAGATCGACGGGATCTCCCGGTAGGCGTTGAACAGCTCCCCCTCGTCGAGGCCGAGGCTCTCGCAGATGTACTGGAAGGTGTGCGTGTGCACGGCCTCCTCGAAGGCCTGGCGCAGCAGGTACTGGCGGCACTCCGGGTTCGTGATGTGCCGGTAGACCGCGAGCACGATGTTGTTGGCCACCAAGGACTCCGCCGTCGCGAAGAAACCCAGGTTGCGCTTGAGCATCAGCCGCTCGTCTTCGGTGAGCCCGTCGCGGGAACGCCACAGCGCGATGTCGGCGTGCATGGACACCTCGGTGGGCATCCAGTGGTTGTTGCAGCCCGCGAGGTACTTCTCCCAGGCCCAGCCGTACTTCAGCGGCAGCAGCTGGTTCACGTCGGCCTGCGCGTTGATCATCGCCTTGTCGGCGACGTTGATCCGGCCCGCGCCGCGGTCGATCTCGCCGAGGCCGGTGGCGTCGGAGGTGTGCAGGGAGGTCATCGGATCTCCAATGTCGTGGTGGTCGGGCCGGTCACTGGCAGGCTTCGCAGTCGGGGTCGTCGATCGCGCAGGCCTGCGGCTGTGCCGACGGTGCGGGGGAAGCCGGTGCGGCGGGGGAGACGGCGTTGAGCTTGCCGTCGGTCCCGCGCAACGTGGACTTCTCCACGTGCGTCGCGCTGCTGGACCGCAGGTAGTACGTCGTCTTGAGGCCCTTGCGCCACGCCAGCCGGTACAGCTCGTCGAGCTTGCGGCCGCTGGGCGCGGCCATGTACAGGTTCAGCGACTGCGCCTGGTCGATCCACTTCTGGCGCCGCGACGCCGCCTCCACCAGCCACTGCGGCTCGATCTCGAACGCCGTCGCGTACAGCGCCTTGAGCTCGGCGGGCACCCGGTCGATGGGGCCGAGGTCGCCGTCGAAGTACTTCAGGTCCTGCACCATCGCCTCGTCCCACACCTCGGCGGCCTTCAAGTCCCGCACCAGGTCGGCGTTGAGCACGGTGAAGTCACCGGACATGTTCGACTTCACGTACAGGTTCCGGTACAGCGGTTCGATGGACTGGCCGACGCCGCAGATGTTGGAGATCGTCGCCGTCGGCGCGATGGCCAGCACGTTCGAGTTGCGCATCCCGTTGGAGCGAACCTGCTCCCGCAGCCCGTCCCAGTCCAAAGTGGACGAGTGGTCCAGTTCGACGCCGGTCTCGCGGGCCTGCTCCAGCAGTCGCAGCGAGTCGATCGGCAGCACACCCCGGCTCCACAGCGAACCCTCGAAGGACTCGTACCGGCCGCGCTCCGCCGCCAGGTCCGAGGACGCGGCGATGGCGTGGAAGCTGATGTGCTCCATGCTCAGGTCCGCGAACTCCACCGCGGCCTGCGAGGACATCGGGATGCGCTGCGCGAACAACGCGTCCGAGAAGCCCATCAGGCCGAGACCGACCGGGCGGTGGCGCATGTTCGAAGTCCGCGCCTCCGGGATCGTGTAGAAGTTCACGTCGATCACGTTGTCCAGCATCCGCACCGCCGTGCGGGTCGTGCGGCGCAACCGCTCCACGTCCAGGCCATCGGCCGTCACGTGCTGGGCGAGGTTGATGGAGCCGAGGTTGCAGACCGCGACCTCGTCCTTGCTGGTGTTCAACGTGATTTCGGTGCACAGGTTCGAGGAGTGCACCACACCGGTGTGCTGCTGCGGGGAACGCAGGTTGCACGGGTCCTTGAAGGTGATCCACGGGTGACCGGTCTCGAACAGCATCGTCAGCATCCGCCGCCACAGGTCCACCGCGCGGACCTGGCGGAACACCTTCAGCTCACCGCGCTCGGCGGCCGCCTCGTACTGCCGGTAGCGCTCGGCGAACTCGGTGCCGTACAGGTCGTGCAGGTCGGGAACCTCGTCCGGGGAGAACAGCGTCCACGACTCGTCGGCCTCCACCCGGCGCAGGAACTCGTCCGGCACCCAGTTCGCCGTGTTCATGTCGTGCGTGCGCCGCCGGTCGTCGCCGGTGTTCTTGCGCAGGTCGAGGAACTCCTCGATGTCCACGTGCCAGGTCTCCAGGTACGCGCACACCGCGCCCTTGCGCTTGCCGCCCTGGTTGACGGCGACCGCCGTGTCGTTGGCGATCTTCAGGAACGGCACCACGCCCTGCGAACTGCCGTTGGTGCCCTTGATGTGCGCGCCGGTGCCCCGGACCGGAGTCCAGTCGTTGCCGAGACCACCCGCGTACTTCGACAGCAGCGCGTTGTTGCTGACGCCGTGGAAGATCCCGTGGAGATCATCGTCCACCGTGGTCAGGAAGCACGAGGACAGCTGCGGGCGGGTGGTGCCCGCGTTGAACAACGTCGGCGTCGAGCACATGAACTCGAACGAGGACAGCAGGTCGTAGAACTCGATCGCCCGCGCCTCGCGGTCGTCCTCGCGCAGCGACAGGCCCATCGCGACCCGCATCAGGAACGCCTGCGGCAACTCGAACCGCACACCCTCCTCGTGCAGCAGGTAGCGGTCGTAGAGCGTCTGCAAACCGAGGAAGCCGAACGCGATGTCCCGGTCTGCGTCCAGCGCGGCCCCCAACCGGGCCAGGTCGAACTCGGCCAGCACCGGATCCAGCTGCTCCAGCTTGATGCCGCGGTGCACGTAGTCGGCGAAGTAACCGGCGTAGCGGTCCCGCATCTGCACCTGGTCGGCCTCGGCGGGCTCGTCCGCGACGAAGCTCAGCGCCTCCCTGCGCAGCTTGTCCAGCAGCAGCCTCGCCGTGACCAGCGAATAGTTCGGCTCGCTCTCGACGAAGGTGCGCGCTGCCATCGTCAGCGACTCGGCGAGTTCGGCGTAGCTGATGCCGTCGTAGACGTTGCGCCGGACTTCCCGCAGCACCTGCTCCGGGTCCACATCGGACAGCTCGGAGCAGGCCTGTTCGACCACGGTCGACACGCGGTCCCAGTCCAGCGGAGTGCGGGTGCCGTCCGGCCCCGTCATCTCCAGCCGGGGCGCGGCCTGCTCGGGCTGCCCCGCCTCGCGGGCCTGCGCGTGCTGCTCCCGGTACAGCACGTAGGCGCGGGCCACGCCGTGGTGGCCGCCGCGCATCAACGCGAGCTCCACCATGTCCTGGATCTGCTCGATGTGCACCAGGCCTTCCGGGCCGGCATGCCGCAGCACTCCCTCGGCGGCCTGCTCGGTCAACTCCGCGACGACCTGGTGCAACCTGGACGACGAAGCGGCCGAATCCCCCTCGGCCGCCAAGAACGCCTTCGTCAGCGCCACGGAGATCTTCGTTGCGTCCCAACCGGAAACGGTGCCGTCGCGACGCAACACGCGGGCTCCCGCCGGTACCGCGGTCGCTGCTGACGGCCGGGTCGTGGACTCGGTCACTGGCTCTCTCCTCGCAAGCTCGGACACCTGCCCGGGACGGCTCGGAGCACGCGAGGATTTGCGATGCGCACGGCACCGCTCGTCCCGCGACCCTCCCGCGAGGCCCCGGACGGCGCGCACCCCTCGTGCGCGCACCGATGGCAGGTCTTCGGACTCACGGGCGCCCGGTGTGCTCGACACCGGACCTACTGGCCGTCGCTTCCCGGACGCCGAGCGTCCAGTGCTGCACCACCCGTGGAAGGTGGTGACGGCGGTCGTTCCCGTTCACCGCTGCGGGGCAGTCCCGGATTCGCACCGGGTTCCCTGTTGTCACACCGGGCTGACCCGGTGAACCATCAGCGAGCGCCACACTACATCTAGGGTTCGTCGGTGATCCGAACCCCATCATCGTCGGCGTGGCGGGCGTCTTGTTGACGTCGCACGTATCACCCTTTCGGGGACGGGCCATCCTGTGCGCCGCGAGATTCGGCAGGGGCGTGCTCCGGAATCGCTGGTGGTGACGGCTCCGGTTCGGCAGACTGCTGCGCGAGATCATCGGTCCCGGAAGGAAATCCGAACATGCGCGCCTCCCGCGTGCGACGCGGACTCGCCGTCGTCGCCACCGCCCTGGCCACCGTCGCGACGGTCCCCGGCGCCGCCGCCGGGCAGGCGCCGCCCGCCACCACCGACGTGCGGCTGATCACCTTCAACGACCTGCACGGCAACCTCGAACCGCCCACCGGCTCCTCCGGTGAGGTCGAACTGCCGGACGGGACCGCCGTCGAAGCCGGGGGAGCGGCCTACCTCGCCGCGCACCTCGATCGGCTGCGCGCGCAGGCGCCGAACTCGCTGGTGCTCTCGGCGGGCGACAGCGTCGGCGCCTCGCCGGTGAACTCCGCGTTGTTCCACGACGAGCCGACCATCGACTTCCTCAACTCCCAGGATGTGCGGGCGCACGTCGTCGGCAACCACGAGTTCGACGAGGGCTACCAGGAACTCCAGCGGTTGCAGACCGGTGGTTGCCACCCGGAGGACGGGTGCGAGTTCCGGGAGACCTTCGACGGGGCGGCGTTCCCGTTCCTCGGCGCGAACGTGTCCTTCGAGGACGGTTCACCGGCGCTGCTGCCGTTCACCGTGCAGCTCTCCGGCGGTGTGCCGATCGGCGTCATCGGCGCCACCCTGCAGGACCTGCCGAGCGTGGTGAGTCCCGACGCCGTCGCGGGGCTGCGATTCGACGAGGAGGTCGCCGCCATCGACCGCACCGCCGAAGCGCTCGACCGCTTCGGCATCAAAGCCCAGGTCGTGCTGCTGCACCAGGGCGACGAGGCCACCGGTGGCGGGCCGGATTCCTGCGAGGTCGAACCGGGCGGCCCGGCGAGCCGCATCGCCGCGGCGGCCTCGCCGAACGTCGACGCGGTGTTCTCCGCGCACAGCCACCAGCAGTACAACTGCACCGTGACCGACCCGGCGGGCCGGCCGCGTCCCCTCGTGCAAGGCGCGTCCTACGGCAGGTTGCTGTCGGTGCTCGATCTGAAGATCGACCGCGCCACTCGCGATGTGGTCGGGGAGCGGAGCTCGGCGCGCAACGAGATCGTCACCCGCGACATCGCGCCCGACCCGGAGACCGTCGCGCTGGTGGACGAGTCGCGGGAGAAGGCCGCGCCGATCGCGAACCGCTCCGTCGGGACGACCACCGGCGACCTGCTGAAAGCTCCCGCGCCGTCCGGGGAATCCACTCTCGGCAGCGTGATCGCGGACGCCCAGCTGGAGGCGACCGCGGGCGGCGGCGCGCAGCTCGCCCTCACCAACCCCGGCGGCGTCCGCGCCGACCTGCCGCACGCCTCCTCCCCGTCGGGGGAGGGCGACGGCGTGGTGACCTACGGCGAGGCGTTCGCGGTGCAGCCGTTCGGCAACATCATGCAGACCCTCACCCTCACCGGCGCGCAGCTCAAGAACGTGCTGGAGCAGCAGTGGACGCCGGAGGGCGCCACGATCCTGCAGGTGTCGGCCGGGGTGCACTACGAGTACTCGGAGTCGGCGCCCATCGGCTCGAAGGTCTCGGGCCTCACGCTCGGCGGCGAACCGGTCAACCCGGACGCGCCGTACCGGGTCGCGGTGAACAACTTCCTCGCGGGCGGCGGCGACGGCTTCACCGGCTTCACCGAAGGCACCGACGTCACCGGCGGCCCCCTCGACCTGGACGCCCTGCTCGCCTACTTCGCCGCCCACCCCGGAGTCGTCCCACCGCCCCCGGACCGCATCACCGTCACCGGCTGAACTGCGGCAACCCGTCGGCCGAAGGCCGTGCTTTGCGGCGAAGCCGTGCCTTGCGGCCGAAGGTCGTGCCTTGCGGCGCAGCCGTGCCTTGCGGCAGCGAAGCAAGCCGTGCCTTGCGGCCGAAGGCCGTGCTTGTATGCGCGTCAGCGCATAGCCCACGTCGAAAAGCCGACCACCCGCGGGTTCTCAGTTGGTCTCTCGTGAGGACAGCTTTTTCCCTCGTGGCGGAGCCACTTGGGAAAAAGATCCCGCAGCGAGAGACCAACTGAGGTTCCGCCACCCGACCACCAAACCAAAACGAGCCGTGGAAGCCCCTACCGGCGCACTGCGCGGGGAGCTATCACCCCATCTATGCCCAGGGCGAGTTCCTCGGCGCAGTCGCTCCAGGGGTGGCGGGAGTCGGCGAGGGTCGCGCAGCGTTCTCGGAGGCCGGCGAGCCTGCCGCGCAGGCGGGCGCTGCGCACGCCGCCCGCGAGCAGCACCGCGCGGCGGCCGTGGCGGACCGCGGCGCCGTGGTCGCCGAGCGCGAACTTCGCCTCCGCCAGGCTCGCGAGCTCGAACACCGCGGAACGCACCTCACCCGGTGCGCGCGCTGCGACGGCGCGGGACAGGTGCAGTGCGGCGGATTCGTACTCGCCCATCGCGAGCTGTATCGAACCGGTCATGCCCAGCAGATCCGCGTCCCCGAACCAGCGGAACAGCGGGTAGTCGGAGTCGATCCGCGCCGCGCCGTGCAGGCCGCGGCCGTTGTCGAGCAGGCGGCGCACCGAGTCGCCGCGCTCGCCCTGCGCGGCGGCCCACGCGGAATTGAGCTGCAGCACCGAACTCACCAGCGGCGACGATTCGGCCCGGATCGACCCGAGCTGGAACAACTTCAACGCCGAGTTCGCGTCGCCGAAGTGCAGCTCGGCGCGGCCGGCGGCGTACAGGGTCCGGGCGATCGCCAGCGGATCGCCGCCGTCGCGGCCGAAGTCCAGTGCCCGCCCGAAGTGCTCGTGTCCGCTGGCGAGCAGCCCGTTCTCCACGGCGGTCCAGCCCGCGGTGGCGTGCAACTTGCACAGGGTCGCCAGCAGTTGGGAGCGGACGGCCTCGGTCATCGAGGAGTCCAGCATCAGCTCGGCCTGCCTGCTCGCGGCGGCGATCGTGCCGTACTGCCCGACGCCGCCGTAGCGGTGATCGATCCTGCGCAGCGAGCCGATCAGCTCGCCCAGCGCGGCCAGGTCCGCCGCGCCGACCCGGCCGGGCGCGGTGCGCGGGACGTCGAACTCGCGCATCTCGGCGGACAGCAGGTGGGCGGAGTCGGCGAGTTCCGTGCGGGCGCCGAGCACCAGGGAACCGGCGTAGGACAGGAACCTGCGGCGCTTGGCGGCCTCGTCCTCCTCGCGCGGCGGGACGTCGGCGCCGGGCTGCTCGGTGGTCGCGGGCGGTGCCTCGCCTGCCATGCCCATCCAGCCGCGCGGGATGCCGAGACCGGTCGCGATCCGGGACAGCAGCGCGTAGCTGCGCACCGCGCGGCCGTTGAGCACATCGCTGACCTCGCTCTGCGCTTGCCCGGTGAGCTGGGCGATGCGGCTCTGCGAGACGCCGTGCGCGCGCAATGCCCGGTAGACGGTGCCGATGTCGCGCATCGCGAGGGCGTCGCGGACCTCCGCGCGCCGCCAGACCTCCGGCGGGATGTCCTCAGTTGACACTCGGCCACCATATACTGAATGTGATCAACTGAATGCGGAGAGTGAAAAGATCACCGGATCGGATCTCCGCCGCCTCGCAACCCATGGGCGGCCCCGCGGATGCCAACCAAAGCAACAAGAAACCACATTTGAGCATTGTGCCCGCCTGCTCGGCGCCGGTAACCTCCGCCGGACCGGTGATCTCACAGCGGGAGCGAAGCGGGCATGTACGCCGAGGAACGGCATTGGGCGATCTTGGAGCTCGCGCGCAAGGAAGGCCGGGTCGATGTCGCCTCGCTCGCGTCCCACTTCGACATGACCACCGAGACCGTGCGCCGCGACCTCACCGTGCTGGAGCGCCGTGGCGTGCTGCGCAGGGTGCACGGCGGCGCGATTCCGGTGGAGCGGCTGGGTTTCGAGCCGAACGTGCCCGCCAGGGACTCGGTGATGACCGCCGAGAAGAACCGCATCGCGAAGGCGGCGCTGGACCTCGTACCGGATGAGGGCGCCGTCCTGCTCGACGCGGGCACCACGGTGGCCCGGATGGCGAACATCCTGCCCACGGACCGGGAACTGACCGTGGTCACGCACTCGCCGACGACGGCGCTGACGCTCTCCGGACGCGGCAACCTCACGTTGATGCTCATCGGCGGCAGGCTGCGCGGGCGCACGCTGGCGGCGGTGGACGGCTGGGCGCTGCACGCGCTCAGCGACATCTACGTGGACGTCGCGTTCATGGCCACCAACGGGCTGTCCCTGGAACGCGGGCTCACCACACCGGATTCGGCGGAGTCGATGGTGAAGCGGGCGGCGATCTCGGCGGCCCGGCGCACCATCGTGCTGGCCGATCACACCAAGGTCGGAAATGATCATTTCGCGCGGTTCGGCGAGCTCGCCGACGTCGACACGTTCGTCACCGACGACGGCCTGGACGAGCAGGTCGCCGACGAGATCCGGCGCGCAGGCCCGCGCGTCGAGATGGTCTGAGCCGGTGCGCGACGACGACATGTGCCGCGCGAGCACGGAAGTTCGTTCGTCCTGGGGCGGATCGGAAGGAGCCCCGCATGGTGGCTGATCATCGGGTGCGGGTCGGCCTGCCGGGGCGGCTCGTCGGCCGTGACGACGAGCTCGACCGCATCGCGGAGGCGGCGCGGATCGCGGCGACCGGCGCGGGCCGGGCCGTCCTGCTGCGCGGACCCGCGGGCATCGGCAAGACCGGCGTGCTGCGCAGCGCGCTGGATCGGCTCGACGGCCACGCCGCCCGCACGCTCACCGCGCGTTGCCCGGAAACCGGATCCGGCCCTTACAGCGCGGTCCGCGCCCTGTTCGAACCGTTGCACGGGGCCGAGTTCGCGGGCAGTTCCCGGCTCGCGTTGCCCGCACTGGCCCCGGAACAGGCCACCGGGGACACCGCCAACGGCACCTACGCGGTGCTGCACGGCCTGCACTGGCTGGCCGCCGACCTCGCCGCCGAAGGCCTGCTGGTGCTGGCCGTCGACGACGTGCAGTGGTGCGACGAGAATTCGTTGCGTTTCCTGGCCTTTCTGCTGCGCCGGGCGGAGGATCTGCCGCTGCTGGTGCTGCTGACGCAGCGTTCCGACGGCGCCGCGCCCGAGGCGCTCGGTGAGATCGCCGGGATGCCGTTGTGCGAGACCTTGGAACTGCCCGCGCTGGATCCGGAAGCGGTCGCCGAGCTGCTCGCCTGCTCGCTGCCGGAGCCGCCCACGTCCGGGTTCGCCGCCCGCTGCGCGCAGGTGACCGGCGGCAACCCTTTCCTGCTCAACAGGGTGCTGCGCCGATTGCGCGAGGATCCGGCGGGGGCGCTGGGCGATGTGGAGCGGCTCGACGAGCTGGGCCGCACCGTGGTGCTGCGGTCCCTGCTGGACCGGCTCTCCGAACGCGGCATCGCGGTGGCCCGCGCGATCGCGATCCTGCCGGGCGAGCAGCCGGAGCTGATCGCGGCGCTGGCGGGCATCCACCAGCGGATGGCCGCGACGGCACTGCGCGAACTGCGCGACCACGACCTGGTCGCCCCCGCGGGCGGCGCCGGGTTCGTGCACGACTTCGTCCGCCAGACGGTGCTGGAGCGCATCCCGCCCGCCGAGCTCGATCGGCTGCGGGAGCGGGCCGCGATGCTGCTCAACGACGTCGGGCGCCCGGCGGAGGAGGTCGCGGTGCTGCTGTTGCAGCTGCCGGACGGTCCACTCCCGTGGATGGCCGAGGTGTTGCGCGACGCGGCGACCCGGGCGGAGCAGCGCGGTGCTCCCGGCATGGCGGCGCGCTGCCTGGAACGGGTGCTGATGCTGCACGACTCCGACGTCGCGGTGCTGACGCAGGCCGCGCGGGTGTCGGATCCGCCGACCGGGCTGCGACGGCTGGAGCGCGCGCTGGAGCTGATCGACGATCCGCGCGCACGGGTTCCGGTGGCGGTGCAGTACGCTCTTTTCTCCTTGTCGGCGCAGAATTCGGTGCGCGCGTTCGAGGTCGTCTCGGCGGCGGTGGACGAGTTCGACGCGGTGCTCGGTGCGGACCTGAGCGACGCGGACCGGACCCTGCGGACGCTGGCCGAATCGGTGCTGCTGATCTCCGGGCTCGATGAGAAGTCGACGCTGGTGCGGGTCGGCGCCCGGTTCCGCGACATGACTCCGCCCGCGGGCGACACCGGGGAGGAACGCCAGCTGCTGAGCATGCTGGCCGTGCTGGGAACCCTGCTCAACCGGCCTGCGGCTGAGGTGGCCGGGCAGGCGCGGCAGGTGCTCCGGATCAACGATCTGGAGCACGGCGGCTGGGCGTTCCTGGGTGCGGCGCTGCCGCTGTATCTGGCCGATGACAACGAGTCCGCGCTGGAGGCGCTGGGAACGCTGATAGAGCACACCCAGCGATCCGGCCAGGCGTGGACGTACTGCTTGGCCACCAGCACCCGCGCGATGGTGCACCACTGGACGGGCGACCTCACCGAGGCGCTGGCCGATGCGCAGTCCTGCCACGACGTGCTGGTGCAGGAGTCCTGGGCCGAGGCGATGACGATGCCGCAGATCGCGCTGGCCGGATCGTTGATCAGCCAGGGCGAGCCTGCCCGCGCGGAGGAGCTGCTGAACGGGATCACCCGCCGCCGCTTCGAGGACTTTTCCGTGGAATACCACCAGTTCTTGATGGCCCGCGCGCACGCCCGCGAGGGCCTGGGTGATGCGGAGGGGGCGCTGGAGCAGTTGTTCCGGTGCGCGCGGAGTCTCCGGGAGGCGGGCATCGTGAATCCGGTGTTCGCGCCCTGGTGGTTCGACGCCGCGCGCCTGCTCGGTGATCTCGGCAGGCTCGATGAGGGCATGCGGGCGGCAGAGCACGGCGCGGCTTTGGCGCAGCAGTGGGGAACCCGCCGCGCTCAGGGCATGGCGCTGGCGGCGCGCGGGGCGGTGACGGCGGGCCGGGCTGCGGTGCCGGTGCTGTCCGAGGCGGTGCGGTTGCTCGCCGATTCGCCGGGGAAGCTGGAGCACGCGAAGGCGGAGCACCTGCTGGGGCGTGCGCTGTTGCGGGCCGGGGAGCCGGAGGGCGCGCGGGAACATTTGCGGTCGGCGCTGGATTTGTCGGTATTGCGCCGTGATCATGCTCAGGTCTCGGCGTCCTCGGCCGCGTTGCTGGCGGCGGGCGGGCGGTTGCGGCAGGGCACGGATTCGCCGGCGCACGCGCTCAGCGGCAGTGAGCGCCGGGTGGCGGCTCGCGCGGCGGAGGGGCGACGAACCGGGAGATCGCGGAGTCGTTGTTCCTCACGGTCCGGACCGTGGAGCTGCACTTGACCAGTGCTTATCGCAAGCTCGGCGTGCGTGGGAGAGCGGAGCTGGCGGGAGCGCTGGAAGCCGATCCGGCATTCGGGGTTTCTTGATCAATCGGCTGCCGGCGGGTTCTTCGGGAGACGAGGCCGGGCTTGTGCCTTTCCCTGAATCGATCGCGGGCGGCAAGATCGTCCCCGATGTCCTCTCATGTGGGAATCACTTTGCTTTACACCCGAGAAAACTTCAGTAGTCACTCCAACGGGTGATACGCTGAGTGCCGATTCGGCCCTGGCTTCATCTTTTCGAGCTGCGGGAGGTTGGTATGGTCGATCTCCCTCCGATCGTCGTGAATCCTGGTGAGCGTTGTATCGGTTCACGAATCCCTGGTCATGGCAGTTCGCGTGGCGTGGTCACGCAAAGTGATGGGGCTCTTCGCGGGCTTCACTTGGGGTTGTTTCCGAATACCTTTCATGTTCGTCCGGTCGTTGTCCGAATCGGGGCGGATCGGCGGTTCGAGGGCACCATCGAGCCGGTCGGAGCGTGCTGATGGTCGCCGTCCACGACGCCCTTGATTCCCGGTCCGCGTTTCCCGGCGGACGCCACTTGGCGGGGCGGGACGCCGAGCTCGGCGTGCTGCGCGAACTCGTTGACGACCTGGGCCGCGGCCGATCCGGTGTGCTCACCATCAGCGGCGGCCCCGGAACCGGCCGCAGCGCACTGCTGGAGGCGATGCTCGCGGAGGCCCGCGCGGCCGGTCTCAACACCGCGGCCGCGCAGAGCTCACCGCTGGAGACCGATTTGCCCTACAGCACGGTCGCCCAGCTGATCGCGCTGCTCTGCCCGCCCGAACAGCTCACCCGGATCAGCTCGGTGTGGGCCGAGGGTGCCGCCACCAACGCGCCGATTCCCTTTCTCCGCAAGCACTTCCTCGGCCTGGCCCGGGACCGGCCGCTGCTGTTCGCGGTCGACGACCACCAGTGGATCGACCCGTGGTCGCTGGCCTGGTGCCACGCGCTGAGCAGGCACCTGGACCAGGCGCCGATCCTGATGGTCCGCACCGTGCGGGACACCGCGCCCGAAACGCCGGGCGGCTCGCGGTGGGACGAGTCCGTGCCGGTGACTCCGCGCCGGGTCCGGCTCTCAGAACTGTCCACTTCGGACGTATCGGATCTGCTGTCCCGGTACGGACCCGTCGACGAGGAGTTCAGCACCGCCGCGACGGCGGCCAGCGCGGGCAACCCCGCGGTGCTGCGCGCGGTGCTCGCCGAGTTCGAGCGGGCAGGGCTGGGTTTCGAGGCCCGGCACGTGCCGAGGCTGCGAGTGCACGTCGCCGACGCCGTCGCCGACCTCGTCGGGCGGACCCAGCGCGGATTGCCCGCGGCGCACGTGGAGCTGCTGCGCGCGATCACCTTCTGCGGCGGCGAATTCGACTTCGAACTCGCCTGTGCGCTCGCCGGCCTGCACGGGCGCGCGGCCGAGGAGACCCGCACCGCGCTGTGGCACCTCGGCCTGCTGTGCGAATCGGAGGACGGCCCGCGCGTGTCCACTCCTTCGGTGGCCGCCGGGGTGCTCGCCGAGATGGAACCGGCCGCACGTGAGCAGCTGCACGCGCGGGCCGCCGAAATCGGGCACCGCGCCGCCATCGAACCGGCCGCACTGGCCGAACTCCTGCTCAGCGCCCCGCAAATGCGCAAGCGGTGGGTGGTGGAAACGCTCGTCGAGGCCAGTGAGCAGCACCGCAGGGAAGGCCGCTTCGAACGGGCCACCGAGCTGCTGCGGCGCGCGCTGCGCGAGCCCGTGCCGACCGCGTGCAGGCAGCGGCTGCTGGCGGAGCTCGCCGCGATCGAGGTCGCGCACGCGCCGGTCGCCAGCGACGGCCGGTTGCGCCAGGTGCTGACCGACGCCGCGGGCATCGGCGACGCCGGGCTGCTGGTGCGCGCGGCGGACCTGCTGGTCAGTCGCGGCGACGCGGAGACCGCGCGACGCGAACTCGCGATCGTCTGCGCCCGCACCCGGAATCCGGCGCTGGACGCGTTGAGCCGGTTGGCCGACGAGGAGTGCGGGCCGGAACCGGAACTGCTCGCCACTCCGCTGCCGCCGCTGCCGGACGAGCCGGCCGACGCCGCGCAGGCCGGCGTGCTGGCTTGGCGGTACGCCCGGCTCGGCCGCCGCCCGGACCTGGTGCGCACGTTCGCGCGACAGGCGCTGTCGAGCCGGGACGCCGACGCGCCGCTGGGGCCGCGGATCGCGGCCTGCCGGGCACTGGCCTGCCGGGACGACTTGGAGGAGGCCGCCGCCGGACTCACCGCGGTGATCTCCGACGCGGGCCGTCGCGGAGCGCGCGCGGCCGCGGCGCACGCGTTCGTGCAGCGGGCGGTGCTCAGCGTCAAGGACGGCCGTTTTCCCGCCGCGGCGGCCGATCTGGCGGCGGCGGAACGGGAACTGCCGCTGCACTGCTGGCATCCGGCGATGCTGCCGCACTACCTGGCCACGAAGATCGCCGCGCTGCTGCGGCGGGAACAGGTCGCCGAGGCCGAACAGGTGGCCGCGACCGAGCTGCCGCCGGGCGCGGAACGCGGCATGGCGTTCGGATACCTGCTGCACGCGCGCGGCGAGCTGAAACTGGCCGCCGGCGACGCGGCGACCGCGCTGGGTTATTTCCAGGAGTGCGGCCGGATTCTGCGCGCCAAGGAGTGGCTGAACCCGGCGGTGCTGTCCTGGCGGATGCCCGCGGCGATCGCCCAGGGCAGGCTCGGTGAGGCCCGCGCCGCGACCCGGCTGGTCGGCGAGGAGCTCGAACTCGCCGAACGCTGGGGCCTGCCGGGCCTGCTGGAACCCGTGCACCGGGCCGCGTTGTCCGCGCTTGCCGTGGCCGGGTCGGACTCGTCGGGACCGGGTTCGGCCGGTGTTCCCGCGATGGGGGCCGCGCTGCCTGCGGCGCTGTCGGTTCCTGAACGCCGCGCCGCGAGCCTCGCCGCGCGCGGACTGTCCAACAAGGACATCGCGGAGGAGCTGGGCGTGACGGTGCGGACCGTGGAGCTGCGGCTGACGAAGTCCTACCGCAAGCTCGGCATCGACGGGCGGGCGCAGTTGCCCGCCGACCTGGGCGAGTGAGGTCTCCCCGGATGCTCGTCGAACGTGAGCCGGAACTCGCGGTGCTGGAATCGGCCGTGCGTACCGTCCGGCGGGGCACCGGCGCGCTCGTGCTCATCGACGGCGCCGCGGGCAGCGGCCGATCGGTGTTGCTGAACCGGCTGCGGGAACTGGCCGCCGCCGAAGGCGCGCACGTGCTCGGTGCCAGTGGTGTCGCCAGTGAACGGTCTTTCCGTTTCGGGCTCGCGCGGCGGCTGCTGCACGGCCTGTCGGAGCTCGCACGAGAGCCCGAATCCGACGCCGACGAGCATCGATCAGGGGCGGCCCCGGTCGCGGCGCTGCCGCCCGCGGACGAAGATCCCGGCCCCGATCCCGCCACCGTTCCGGTCTCGGTGCTGCACGCCCTGCACGCGCTGCTGGTCAGCACCAGCTCGCGCCGCGCGGTGGTGCTGGCGGTCGACGACCTGCACTGGGCGGATGACGCGTCGTTGCGCTGCCTGGCCTACCTCATCGCACGGCTGCGCGGGATGCGGGTGTTGATCGCGGTCGTGCTCGACCCCGACGGCGGGCGCGCTCGGACCGCGCTCACCCGCGAAATCATTTCGGCGGCCGACCACCGGGTGCGGCCGGGTCCGCTGTCGGTGGCGGCGGTCGGCGCGCTCGTCCGGGACCGGCTCGAGGCCGAACCGGAGGCGAACTCCGAAGTGTTCGCCGCGGTGTGCCACGAACTCACCGGCGGCCACCCGCGCGACCTGGTGAGCTTGCTCGACCAGGCCGCCGCGCGGGGACTGCGGGCCGGGCCGGGAGCGCTGCCGTTGCTGCGCGCCCTCGCCGAAGGCGATCGCAGGCGTCGGCTGGTGCGGGCGTTGTCCACGGCGGAACCCGCCGCCGACGTGGCCCGAGCCGTCGTCGTCCTCGGCGAACACGCGGACCCCGCACTGGTGCAACGCCTGTCCGGGCTGACGCCGAGCCGCTACGAGCAGGCGCTGCGGGTGCTGGAACCGTGGTTCCGGGTGCATCCGGACCGGATCGAAGTGGCCGTTCCCGCCGAACGCGGTGGCCTGGCGGCGGAAATGCTGGCCGAGGACGTGATCGCCGCGATCGACGAGTCGATGGCCGAGAGCGACAACACGCGGCTGCACCTGCGGGCGGCGGCGCTGCTGCACGGCCACGGCTATCCGCCGGAGCCGGTGGGGGACCAGTTGCTGCTGGTCAACTCCTCGCTGTCGAGCTGGGGCGTGCAGCGGCTGCGGGAAGCCGCCTACACCGTGCTGCCTCGATCACCGGAGGCAGCCGCCCGCTACCTGCGGCGAGCCCTGCTGGACCTCGACTCGGGCGGGATGGGCCGGGCGAGGCTGCTCGCGGAACT
Organism: Saccharopolyspora gloriosae; assembly: GCF_022828475.1. Lineage (GTDB taxonomy): Bacteria > Actinomycetota > Actinomycetes > Mycobacteriales > Pseudonocardiaceae > Saccharopolyspora_C > Saccharopolyspora_C gloriosae_A. The sequence continues at coordinate 1,814,234 of NZ_CP059557.1, forward strand.
CGGCTCGGTCGAATTGGGTTTCGACCTGCCCGCCGCGATCCGTCACATCACCCAATCGGTGCCGCAGCTTCGGGAGACCCGCGACCGGGCCGGTGTGCTGGGGCGGCTCCCGTTGACCGTGACGGGCTCGGTGCCGCAGGTTGCGGAGATGGTCCGGGTCGTCGCGGCCGAACACGGACCGGCGGAGGCACTGGAAGGACCGGACCGGGATCTGGCGCTGCGGTTGGAGGCGCGGACCCGCCACCTCGCGCTCGACGATCCGCAATCGCACGCCGACGTGGCCGAGCGGATGGCCGAACTGGACGCCCGGCGGCGAGCGCCCGGCGGCGCGGAGCGGGAACTGCGGGTGGTGCTGCTGTCCGCGATGGCGCTCACGGGTGCACCGCGGGCGGCCGAAGTGGCGGCGATGGCGCGGGAGCTGCTGGCGCAGGAACCGGCGAACTCCAGCGCGGAGACGCATTCGGTGCTGCGCTACCTGCCCGCGGTGCTGCTGGCGGCGGGCGCACCGGAAGGACTGGAGTCGTGGCTGGCGCTGGCCGCCGACCACGCCCGCCGCCAGCGGGCCATTGGCATGGAGGCGCTGGTGGCGGCGCAACGCGGCCTGGTGCTGCTGGACGCGGGCCAGCTCGAACAGGCCAGGCGGAGCGCGGTGCGGGCGTTGGACCTCGCCGAGCCGGACCTGCCCGAGGCGATGGCGGCGCCGGTGTTCGTGACGGGCGGGGTGGCCCGCAGGCTGCGGGACCGGGAGCTGTGCGAGCGGGTGCTGCGCCTGCCGCACTCACCGGACGATCTGCGGGCGATGGCGACCCGGCGGCTGGTGCAGAGCAGCATGGCGCTCGACGACGGAGACCCGCGATCGGCGCTGACGCACCTGCTCGACTGCGGCCGACGGCTGGAACAGGCCGGGTGGTACGGCCCGGCGCCGTATTCGTGGCGGCCGACGGCGGCGCTGCTGCGCCACCGGCTCGGCGACGTCCGGGCCGCGATGGAACTGGCCGAGGAGGAGCACGCGCGCGCCCGGGATTGGGGAGCGGCGGCTTCGCTGGGCAGGGCGTTGCGGGTGCGGGCGGTGCTGACCGGCGGCGGCCGCGGCGTGGAGATGCTGCGGGAGGCCGTGCAGGTGCTGCGTCCGGCGGCGGACCGCCTGGAACTGGCGAGCGCGCTGGTCGCGCTCGGCGAGGCGCTGCGCGAGCGCGATCCGGTGGAGTCCGACCTGCTGCTGGCGGAGGGCGGCAGGCTCGCGGCCCGCTGCGGTGCTCCGCGGCTGCCGGGGGTTCCGGGCGCCGCGAACCCGGACCGCGCGATCGGATCAACGGAGTCGCCGGCGTCCTTGACCCGGGGCGAGGAGTCGGTGGCGGAATTGGCCGCGCTGGGCCGCACCAATCAGGAGATCGCGAACGAACTCCGGGTGACCAGGCGCGCGGTCGAAAAACATCTCACCGCGGCTTACCGAAAATTGGGAATCGAAGGACGCGCGGATTTGGCGGGCGCATTGCGCCCGGAATGGCTGCGGGGCTGAGCGGAGTTCGGTCCCGCGCGGTACCACCGGCCGTGTGCGTTGGGTGATCATGGTGGTCACGGTTGGTCGCATCGTGCGGGCAATGCTGGCCGGGAATGTCTCCCCGCCTTGGCGCGATGTTGGTTCGTGTCCGGCCCTGTGGCGGCCGACATGGCTCCGGACCGTACCCGAACCACCCCGCATGGTGCGGTACGGTTCGGTACCGTAAAGACGAAATGCCTGGTGGAAGGGCACCGAACCGAAGAGGTCCGCACCGAACCGAACCAGGACCGGACTTGACCGCAGGCTTAAGGGCGGCCCGGGAGCGCTGTTGACTTGCTTGGTTTTAGATCCATAGTCTGATGATGTCGTTGAATTCTGGTAATGCTTTCGAATAAATGATGTACCTGCGTTTCTCGCCAGCCAGAGAGGAATGGTCGAATTCCGATGACATCCAGTGGCACCATGCGAGCGCGAGCCACACCTGCCGGCGTGACGGAAGAATCCGATGACGATTACCGGGACATTTTCCGGTCGTTGTTCGAGCAATCCGGCATGTGCATGGCGAACCTTGATTCGAGTATGCGCGTCCTGGAGGCGAACCGGTACTTCTTCAAGCAGTTCGGCCGCGGCGCGGCCGACGTGCGTGGGCGCAGCTTCTACGACTTCCTGCACCCCAGCGTGCGCGGCAAGTTCCAGTACCACTTCGGCAGGCTCACCGAGGGGCGCAACCCGAGGTTCGTCGAGCACGCGGTCGCCATCGGCGCGAAGGACGCGCTGTTCGGCGGTGAGCTGACCGGGATCGCGGTGTCCGGCAAATCCGGCCGCGTCGAGGGCGTCATGGTGCTGCTGCAGCCCGACGACGCGCAGCGCTCCGCGATGGTCGGCAGCAAGGAGAAGCTGCTCAGCGAGGTCGACGCCCGGATCCTGGAAGGGGTCGCGGCGGGTGAGTCCACGGTGCAGCTGGCCGCGAAGCTCTACCTCAGCCGGGGCGGTGTCGAGTACCACGTGACGACGTTGCTGCGGAAGCTCAAGGTCACCAACCGCCCGGCCCTGGTCTCGAAGGGCTACTCGATGGGCATCCTCGGGGTCGGCCAGTGGCCGCCGCGAGTGCTCCCGGAATACGTGAAGTGATCGGCGACGCCCCGCCGGGGCGGTCGCCCGGTGGCGGCCCACGCCGCGTTTTCCTCTGATCGCCCGGTCCGGTCGGAGTCTTTCGGGAAATCCCGAGATTCACTGTGCATCGGTTGTCCGGCAGGCGATCCGGCTGCAAGGTCGATCTTCCGGTGTCGGCGGGCGCTGAGCAGCCGCACCGGTGTTCATCTACTCGGGGAGGGCTGTGCGCGTGATCGTCACCGTCACGGCGAACCCCAGCCTGGACCGCACCGTGCAGGTGCGTGAACTCGTCCGCGGCGGCTTGAACCGGGCCTCGTCGATCCGGGTCGACCCCGGGGGCAAAGGCATCAACGTCGCCCGTGCGCTGGCCCTGCACGGTGTCGACGTGCGAGCGGTCGTCGCCGCGGGCGGCATCGAGGGCGAACAACTCGTCGCGCTGCTCGCGGGCATCGGCATCAACGTCGTGCGGGTGCCCGCCGTCGGTCCGGTCCGCATCAACATGAGCGTCGTCGAGCCGGACGCCACCGTCACCAAGTTCAACGAACCCGGCGCGCTGCTCGAGGCCGGTGACGCCCGCGCGTTGTCGGAGGCGGTGCTGCAGGGCGCCGGCGGAGCGCACCGGGTCGTCATCGCGGGCAGCCTGCCGCCCGGAGTGGACAGCGCCTACTACGCCGAGCTGGTCCGCGCGGTCGGCTCGCTCGGGGTGCCGGTGGTCGTCGACACGAGCGGACCCGCGCTGCGCAAGGCGGTGCAGGCCGGTCCGGCTCTGGTGAAGCCCAACCTCCGGGAACTGGAGCAGACCGTAGGTCACCCCATTACAACGATCGGTGACGTCGCGGACGCCGCCGACGAGCTCCTGGACCTCGGGGCGGGAACCGTGCTGGCCAGCCTGGGTACCGACGGAGCCCTGCTACGCGGCCACGACGGCGACGGCCACGCCGAAGCGCCCGTGACGGCGCAGAACACCGTCGGCGCCGGGGACGCTTTACTCGCCGGATATCTTTCCGAAGGCTGCGGAGGTCTGCCCGCGCTGGTCACCGCGGTGGCCTGCGGCGCGGCAGCGGCCTCGCTGCCGGGTAGCGCCATGCCGCAACCGCACGACCTGCGCCCGGACCTGGTGCGCGTCGCGTCCCAGGTGCCCTGGGGCCGGCGGCTGCAACGGGATCCCTGAGCGCGGAAAGGCGGTCGGCGAGGCAGAGGGACAACGGCGTCGGCGAGGTACGGGAAGTGACAACCATGTCAGGGACGGTCACCGAAGATTCGAGATCGAAGGCGCAGGCGCAGCGGGCTCGCGTCGTAGTGCAACGTTTCGGCGGGCAGCTGGCCGGCATGGTCATGCCCAACATCGGCGCGTTCATCGCCTGGGGGCTGATCAGCGCCCTGTTCATCCCGTCCGGCTGGTGGCCGAACGCGCAGCTGGCGCAGCTCAAAGAGCCGATGATCACGCTGCTGCTGCCGGTGCTGATCGGCTACACCGGCGGTCGCCAAGTGCACGGGCAGCGCGGGGCGGTGGTCGGCGCGGTCGCCACGATCGGCATCGCGATCGGCGCCGAGATCCCGATGTTCCTGGGGGCGATGATCGTCGGCCCGCTGGCGGGCTGGGTGCTGCGACGCTTCGACGGCACCGTCGGGAAGCGGGTGGCTCCGGCGTTCAAGATGCTGGTGGACAACTTCGCCTCCGGGATCATCGGCGGGATCTTCGCGGTGCTGGGGCTGCTGGCCATCGGGCCGCTGATCGAGAGCGTCACCGTGGCGATCGGCCACGGCGTGCAGGCCCTGCTGCACCTGCACCTGCTGCCGCTGGTGGCGATCATCGTGGAACCGGCGAAGGTGCTGTTCCTCAACAACGCCGTCAACCACGGGGTGCTCGGCCCGCTGGGCGTGTCGGAGGCGCTGGAGCACGGCAAGGCCATCGAGTTCCTGGTCGAACCGAACCCCGGTCCCGGTTTCGGCGTGCTGCTGGCGATCACCGTGTTCGGGTCGTCCGCGATGCGCGCGACCGCCCCGGGGGCGCTGGTCATCCAGTTCCTCGGCGGTATCCACGAGATCTACTTCCCGTACGTGCTGGCCGCGCCGAAGTTGCTGCTGGCGACCATTGCGGGCAGCGCGACGGGCCTGTTCGTGTTCAGCGTGACCGGCGCCGGGCTGGTCGCCACGCCCTCGCCGGGCAGCGTGGTGGCGCTGCTGGCGGTGACGCCGAAGGGCGGCTACCTCGGCGTGATAGCCGGGATAGCGGCATCGGCGGTGGTCGCGTTCCTGGTGGCCTCGGTGGTGCTGAAGGTCGGCAGGCGCGAGGACGGCGTCGAGACCGGCGGAGCGGTCCGATGAGCGCCGGGTCGGCGGCGTCGCGCTGGTTGCGCGCGATCGGTTTCGCCCAGCGCCGAGTCCGTGGATCGCACGACGAGCTGCGGGAGGAGCCGGTGCCACCGAGCGAGGTCGAGCAGGCACGGCGAACGGGAGAGGAGCACTCGATGGGCACGATCGAAGGTGCTGCGGTGCAGAAGGTCGTGATCGCCTGTGACGCGGGCATGGGCAGCAGCGCCATGGTCGCCGCGCAGCTCGCGGGCAGGCTCAAGCCCTACGACGTGCAGGTCTCGCACGCCTCCGTCGGCGACATCCCCGACGACGCGGACCTGATCCTCTGCCAGGAGACGCTGCTGGAGCGGGCGCGGCGGGAGGACACCGGTTCCGCGGTCATCCTCGGTTTCCGCAGCTTCCTAGGCGACCCGGTCTTCGACGTGGTCGAGCAGGCAGTGCGCGAAGGCGGCGTGCTCGGTGAAGGCGGCAACCTTGGTGGTTGAGGCTCGCCCGCCTCGTCCGCTGGCGGTGCGGCTCGGCCGGACCGCCGCGGGATGCGCCGACGCCATCGACCAGTGCGGCCGGCTGCTCGTCGAGTTGGGTGCGGTCGACGGACCGTACGTCGCGGCGATGCACGAACGGGAACGTTCCCTGACCACGCACCTCGGCGAAGGGGTGGCGATTCCGCACGGCACCACCGCCTCCCGCCGGTTCGTGCGGCGCACCGCGCTGGTCGTGGTGCAGTTCCCCGGCGGTGTGCGCTGGAGCGACGGGGCGACGGTCCGGTTGTGCGTGGCGATCGCGGCGGGCTCGTCGCAGCCCGATGGTTCCCCGGATCCGGCGGGCGCACAGCACCTGGGGGTGCTGGCGGCGCTGGCGAAGGTCCTGATGGATCCGGTGCGGGCGCGCGAACTGCGCGAGGCGCCGGACGAGGCGACGGTCGATCGGCTGTTGCGGTCCGCTGAGGAGGACAGGTGAAGGTCGCACGTTTCTACGCCCCCGGTGACATCCGCATCGAACAGGCACCGGAACCGGAGGCCGGTCCGGGTGAGCTGAAGCTGCGGGTGCGCAACTGCTCGACCTGCGGCACCGACCTGAAGATCATGCGCCACGGCCACCACCACATCGATCCGCCGCGCGTCATCGGCCACGAGATCGCCGGGGAGGTGGTCGCCGTCGGCGAGGGCGCTCAGGGCTTCGCGCCGGGTGATCGGGTGCAGGTGATCGCGGCGATCCCGTGCGGCGACTGCGGATTCTGCAAGCGGGGCGATCAGACCGTGTGCCCGAACCAGCGCTCGATGGGCTACCACTACGACGGTGGTTTCGCCGAGTACCTCATCGTCCCGGAGCAGGTGCTGCGCGTGGACGGAGTGAACAAGCTGCCCGAGGGGCTGGACTTCGCCGACGCCTCGGTGGCCGAACCCCTCGCATGCGTCCTCAATGGACAGGAGCTGGCCGGGGTGGGGCCGGGTGACGTGGTGGTGATCATCGGGTCCGGGCCGATCGGCTGCCTGCACACCAGGTTGGCGCGGGCGCGCGGCGCGGCGGCGGTGTACCTCGTGGAGCTCAACGCCGAACGCCTGGAACGCGCCGCCGGGCTGGTGCGCCCGGACGCGGTGATCCATGCCGCCGAACACGACCCGGTGGCCGAGGTGCTGCGCCTGACCGACGGCATCGGTGCGGACGTGGTGATCACCGCGGCCGCCTCGGGCGAGGCTCAGGAACAGGCGCTGCGGATGGCGTCCCGGCGCGGCCGGATCAGTTTTTTCGGCGGTTTACCCAAGGATTCCCCGATCATCGACTGCGATTCCAACGCGGTGCACTACCGTGAGCTCATGATCGTCGGGGCGAACGGCTCCACCCCGGAGCACAACCGGCGAGCGCTGCGGCTGATCGCCTCCGGCGAGGTTCCGGTGCACGACCTCATCACCCACCGGCTGCCGCTGGAGGACGTGCTGGACGCGATCCACACGGTCAGCACCGGCGCGGCGATCAAGGTGACCATCGAGCAGTGAACGGCTGCCGAGGCCCCGCGTTCTGGTGTTCCGGTCCGGCGAGGTCTCGGCCGCTGACGGGAGGAGAACGGCGTCGTGCTGCGGGAACGGGAGAGCGAGACCGCGCTGCTGTGCGAGTCCCTCGAGCAGGCGCGGCACGGCAGCGGTGGTCTGCTGGTGTTCTCCGGCCCGTTCGGCATCGGACGCTCGGCGCTGCTGGCGGCGGCCGCGGCGGTCGCGCGGGAGCAGGGCGTGCGGGTGCTGCGAGCGGTCGCCACCATCGCGGAACGCGACATCCCGTTCGGCGTGCTGACGCAATTCTCCTGCTGCACCGCCGAATCCGAAGTGGGGCAGGACTTCGCCACGATGCGCGCCGGACTGCTCACCTCCGGTGAGCCGGCGCTGCTGCTCGTCGACGATCTGCAGTGCGCCGACGTGGAGTCGCTGCGCTGGATCGACCGGTTGTGCGGCTCGGTGGCGGACTCGCGGGTGCTGGTGGTCGCCGCGCACCGCAGCGGGCAGGCCGCCACCGACCCGGAGACCTTCGCGCGAGTGCTCGGCCGCGCCGCGCGCCGCCGCGAGCTGCCCGCGCTGAGCGCCGAAGGGACGGGAGCGGTCGTGCGGGACGTGTTCGGCGTGTCCGGCGATGCCGGGTTCGTCGCCGCCTGCCACCGGATGTCGCACGGCAGGCCGCTGCTGCTCCAGGCCATCGCGTGCGGATTGCGGGACAGCGGCAAACGTTGCGCGGAGTCCGATGTGGACTCCGCGTGGTCGGTGCGGCCGTCGGTGGTGGCCGAGCGGGCGGGCGCGGTGCTCAGCGCGCAGCCCGAACCGGTGCTGGCCACCGCGCGGGCGGTGGCCCTGCTCGACGCCGCGAACCCGGACCGGATCGCCGAACTGGCCGAGCTCGACTCCGACGAGTGCGCGGCCACCATCGGCACGCTCGTCGAACTGGGCGTGCTCACCGATTCCGAACGGCCCCGCTTCGCGCACCCGGTGATCAGCGGTGCGGTGGAAGGCGGGCTGGCCCCCGCGGACCTGAGCGAGTGGCACCGCAGGGCGGCTCGGCTGCTGCAGACCGACCAGCGGCCCGTGGAGATCGTGGCCGAACACCTGCTGGCCTCGGACGCGTCCCAGGGCGAGTGGACCACCGGCGTGCTGCACGCCGCCGGACGGCGCGCACTGGACCGGGGCGACGTGCCCGCGGCGATCCGCTGCCTGCGGCGCGCGCTGCTGGCCTGCCCGACGGCGGGCGCCGAACGTTCCGTGCTGCTGGCCGACTTGGCGGAAGCGGAACGATCCAGCGCGCCGGTCGCCGCGATGCGCCACCTCTCGCAGGCGCTGCCGAAGTTCGCCTCGTCCGAGCAGCGCGCGGCGGCGCTGGCGGAAGTGCCGCCGATGCTGCTGGCGGTGGCGCCGCCGTCGATGCTCGCCGCGTTCGAGCAGTACCGCGCGCACGAGGAACTGGAACCGGCCGTGGCACTGGCCATCGACACCCGGGTGCGCGCGGCCCGGTTCGACGATCCCGGCTGGTGCGCGGACACCCGAGAACGATTCGACGCGCTCAACCCGGACGACGAGGTGGCTCCGGAGCGGGTCGCGGTGCTGCTCTACGCGGCCACCCTCACCGGGTCCGATGTGGACGCGGTGCTGCCGTGGGCGCGGCGGGCGCTCGCCTGCGGCGCTGAACCGGGACAGGCGCTCGGCGCCGTTGTGCTCGCGGCGCGCGCACTGGCGCTGGCCGACGAGGTCGGCGACGCCGTGCAGTGGACGACCGAGCTGACGTCCGCACTGGCAGGACACGGCGAGCGCGCCGCGGAACGCCTCGTCATCGACTCCGAACGGGCCGCAGCCCTGGTCCGGTCCTGCCGGTACGCGGAAGCGGTGGCGTTGGCGGAGAGCACGCTGCGCCGCTGCGACCCGGCGCTGGTGTCGGTGGTGTCCCGGTGCTTCGAGACGCTGGCGACGGTGGTGCTGGATTCCGCGGACACCGGTGCGGCGGCGCGGGTGCTGGCCCGGCACCGGGATTGGGATCAGGCGGTGCCGGTGTGGGTGCGGGAACTGAGCGACGCCGCGCTGGCGGTGGGCGTGCAGGACACCGGCGCGGCGCTGGAGCACCTGCTCGAATGCGGGCGCGAACGGGAACGGCTGGGCTGGTCCAACCCGTGCCAGCTGCCGTGGCGCAGCTGGGCGGCACTGCTCTACCACCGCGTGCAGCGCGCGGAACCCGCCGCGGAACTGATCGCCGAGGAATACCGGCGGGCGGTGGCCTGGGGTGCTCCCAGCGGCGTCGGCCGCGCGCTGCGCGTGTGGGGCGCGGTCACCGACGGGGACGCGGGCGTGGAACTGCTCCGCCGGGCCATCGAGGTGCTGCACGGCGCCGCCTGCACGTTGGAGCTGGCGAAGGCGCACTTGATGCTGGGGCGCAGGCTGCTCGGTTCGGACCGGCTCGAAGCGGGCGCGCAGCTGCACGCGGGCGATGAGCTGGCGGCGTCCTGCGGGGTGCCGAGGCTGCGCTCGAAGGACGAGATCGCGGGCGAGGGCGGCGGGGCGCAAGCCGAGCTCACCCGCGCGGAACTGCGCATCGCCCGGCTGGTGGCCGGCGGTCTGGGGAACCAGCAGATCGCCACGGAGCTGGGCGTGAGCTCCCGTGCGGTGGAGAAGCACCTGACGAAGGTCTACCGCAAGCTCGGCGTAGCGGGCCGCTCAGGCCTGGCCGAGGCACTCGACCTGGGCTGATGTCCTCGGAACGGCCTGCTCGTGTGTCCGGGTTGCGGAACCTCAGCGGCTTCCTCGCTGCGGGATCTTCTCCCGAGTGGCGCTCCGCCACGAGGGAAAAAGCCGTCCTCGCGAGGAAGCCGCTGAGGACCTGCCGGTGGTCCTCATGCTTGGGTGGTCGCTGCTCATCGGCTTCGCCGCTGACAGGACGACAGGCAATGCCGGAAGATCAATTCAGCGGGCTTCGGCTCTCCCGGCTCGTCCTATCCGATTGAGGTGAATGTCGCCTCCGACCGGTAAGACCGGTCGAAAGGAGACATCACCTGATCCCTGTCGTGGAGTCAATGGCCTGCTTTGGCCGGTGGAATTCGGCGAAGGGGCGTCTGCCTCACCGGTTACCGGAGGGCGGTGAGTTCTTCGGTGAGTTCCGTGTTGACGGCGGCTGCTTGGTCGACGAGGTAGAAGTGGCCGCCGCGGAAGGTGCGGAGGCGGAACGCGCCGGTGGTGTGCTCCTTCCAGCGCATCGACTCGTCTACTGTGGACTTCGGGTCCTCGTCGCCGATGAGGACCGTGATCGGGCAGTCCACCACGCGGTCCCGGCGCGGCGGGTAGGTCTCGACCGCGCGGTAGTCGTTGCGGATCGCGGGCAGCGACATGCGCACGATCTCCTCGTCCTCCAGCGCGGAGGTGGCGCCGTTGAGCGTGCGCACGTCGGCGAGCAGCCCCTCGTCGTCGAGCAGGTGCACCTGTTCGTCGCGGACGGTGCCGGGAGCGCGACGCCCGGAGGCGACCAGAGCTCGCGGCGGCATCCCGGCGCCGTGCTCCAGCCGGTGCGCCACCTCGAAACCGAGCAGCGCGCCCATGCTGTGGCCGAAGAACACCGTCGGCAGCTCGGGTTCCGCCGCCAGCACCGTTGTGATCGCTTCGGCGTACTCGTCGATGCTCGTGGGCAGCGGCTCCCGATGCCGGTCCTGCCTGCCGGGGTACTGCAGCACCACGACGTCGGCGCCGGAGGAGTGCGCGGTCGCGACCGGCCGGTAGAAGGCGGCCGACCCGCCCGCGTGCGGGAAGCACACCAGCCGCACCGCGGCCTCCGGTGCGGGCCGGTAGCGACGAAGCCACTTGCCGGGGTCGAGGTCGATCACGAGTTCTCCTCTGCGCAGTGCGGGTTCGGTCCCGCGACCAGGGGACGGCTGCTGCGCCGATCAGTACAGCAGCCGGAGCACCGGGGAATTCCTAGTCCGGGCGGCGGAAATCTGGTGATCGCCCCAGAGCTCGCTTCGAATCGATCCGCACCGGGGCGTTCCCGGGGAACGAGCCGGGACGGTGTTGGTCGCGAAGGACTCGTCGAATCCCTAGGGTGTGCTGCTTTTCTTTGACACCGCGCGCGACCGGCTGCCAGCGTCGGAGCCGGGCCGAGCCGGGCGTTCTCCCCGGCGGTCGCCCTCGACCTGTGCTGGTAACCGGCGCGCGGCCGCGCGCCTTCCCGCGGCCGTCCACGCGGTCGGCACGGGCGGTTCGTTGTCAGTGGTGGAAGGGGAAAGCACATGTCCAGGCGAGCGCTGATCACCGGGATCACCGGGCAGGACGGCTCCTATCTGGCCGAGCACCTGCTCGCCCAGGGATACCAGGTGTGGGGCCTGATCCGCGGCCAGGCGAACCCCCGCAAGTCCCGCGTCAGCAGGCTGGCCGCCGATCTGTCCTTCGTGGACGGTGACCTGATGGATCAGGGAAGTCTCGTCTCGGCGGTGGATTTGGTTCAGCCGCACGAGGTCTACAACCTGGGCGCCATCTCGTTCGTGCCGATGTCCTGGCAGCAGGCGGAACTGGTCACCGAGGTCAACGGCATGGGCGTGCTGCGCATGCTGGAGGCGATCCGCATCGTCAGCGGCCTGCACGGTTCCAGCGGCGCCGCGGGATCGGACGGCATCCGGTTCTACCAGGCGTCGTCCTCGGAGATGTTCGGCAAGGTCGCCGAAACGCCGCAGAGCGAGACCACCACGTTCCACCCGCGCAGCCCGTACGGCGTCGCCAAGACCTACGGGCACTACATCACGCAGAACTACCGGGAGTCCTACGGCGTGTGGGGCGTGTCGGGAATCCTGTTCAACCACGAATCTCCGCGTCGTGGCGCGGAATTCGTCACGCGCAAGATCTCGCTGGCCGTCGCGCAGATCAAGCTCGGACTTCAGGACAAGTTGTACCTGGGGAACCTGGACGCGGTGCGGGACTGGGGTTTCGCCGGCGACTACGTGCGCGCGATGCACCTGATGCTGCAACAGGACCGGCCCGCGGACTACGTCGTGGGGACCGGGCGCATGCACTCGGTGCGGGAGGCGGTGCGGATCGCGTTCGAGGCGGCCGACTTGAACTGGGAGGACTACGTCGCGATCGATCCGACGCTGGTGCGCCCGGCGGAGGTGGAGACGTTGTGCGCGGACTCCTCGCACGCCCGCCGCGAACTCGGCTGGGTGCCCGCGGTCGATTTCACCGAGCTGATGACGATGATGGTCGAGTCCGACATCCGCCAGGCCTCCCGCGAACGCGACTACGCGGAAGTGCTCTCGGCTTCCAGCTGGTAGTGGAGTTCCCGGCGCATGTCGTCGTTCGTTCTGTGTCCTGTCAGCGGTGAAGCCGCTGATCGGTGACCAGCTTGAGCAAGCCGGCCACCGGTGGTTCTCAGCGGCTTCCTCGCGATGACGGCGATTTCGCCCGTGGCGCGGGGCCGCTCGCGAAATCGATCTTGCAGCGAGGAAGCCGCTGAGCTTCCGCCATCCCGGACACCGACGCAGGTCATTCCGGGCGGACTAAGGATTTTCCTGCCGTGCAGTGGTGAAACTGGGCGCATGTCGTGCTGGGCGGAACTTCGCGCGTGCTCGGTCACCGGAGCGCGTCTCGTGGATGCGGCCGCCTGAGATGGGGTGGAGATGGACAACGAACAGAAGCTCCGGGACTACCTTAAGCGCGCGAGCGCCGACCTGAAGCGGTCCCGCGCTCGGGTGCAGGAGCTGGAGGACGCGGCCCGCGAACCCATCGCCATCGTCGGCATGAGCTGTCGCTATCCCGGTGGCGTCGCCGGTCCGGAGGACCTGTGGCGGATGGTCGCCGAGGGACGCGACGGCATCTCCGGTTTCCCGGCCGACCGCGGCTGGGAGCTCGACGAGCTGGACACCTCCACCCGGTCCGGCGGATTCCTGCACGACGCGGGCGAATTCGACGCGGACTTCTTCGGCATCTCCCCGCGCGAGGCGCTGGCGATGGACCCGCAGCAGCGAGTGCTGCTGGAGGCCACCTGGGAGGCATTCGAGCGCGCGGGCGTCGACCCGGCTTCGGTCCGGGGCAGTCGCACCGGCGTGTTCATGGGCGCCATGGCGCAGGACTACCGCGTCGGCCCGGCCGACGATGTCGAGGGCTTCCAGCTCACCGGCAACAGCGGCAGCGTCCTGTCCGGCCGGATCTCCTACACCTTCGGCGCCGTCGGCCCGGCCGTCACCGTCGACACGGCCTGCTCGTCCTCGTTGGTGGCGCTGCACTTGGCCGCGCATTCGCTGCGTTCCGGGGAGTGCTCGCTGGCGTTGGCGGGCGGGGTCACCGTCATGTCCAGCCCGGCGACGTTCCTGGAATTCTCCCGCCAGGGCGGGCTTTCGACGGACGGACGTTGCCGCTCCTTCGCCGAGTCGGCCGCGGGCACCGGTTGGGCCGAAGGCGCCGGCGTGCTGGTGCTGGAACGCCTGTCCGACGCCCGGCGCAACGGGCACGAGGTGCTGGCGGTGGTGCGCGGCAGCGCGGTGAACCAGGACGGCGCGTCGAACGGCCTGACCGCGCCGAACGGTCCTTCGCAGCAGCGCGTGATTCAGCAGGCGCTGGTGAACGCACGCCTCGCACCGTCCGAAGTGGACGTGGTCGAGGCGCACGGCACCGGTACCGTGCTCGGCGATCCGGTCGAGGCGCAGGCGCTGCTGGCCACCTACGGCAAGGACCGCGAGCAGCCGTTGTGGCTGGGTTCGGTGAAGTCCAACATCAGCCACACGCAGGCCGCCGCCGGTGTCGCGGGCGTCATCAAGATGGTGCTGGCGATGCGGCACGGGCTGCTGCCGAAGACGCTGCACGTGGACGAGCCGTCCTCGCACGTGGACTGGAATTCCGGGTCGGTGCGGCTGCTCACCGAGCACACGCCGTGGCCGGAGGCGCAGCGGCCGCGCCGCGCCGGCATCTCCTCGTTCGGTATCAGCGGCACCAACGCGCACACGATCATCGAGCAGGCTCCCGAGCAGGAACCGGCGGCGGAGCCGGTGGTGCCCGCCGGTGCCGTGCCGATCGCGTTGTCGGCCAGAACCGGCGAAGCACTGCGGGAACAGGCCGCACGACTGCTGTCCTCACTGGACTCCGCTGAGCATGAGCCGCTGGACGTGGCGCTGTCGGCGGCCACCCGTTCCGGCCTGGAGCATCGGGCGATCGTCACCGCCGCTGATCGCGACGAGCTGCGCGCGGGGCTGCGCGCGCTGACCGAGGACGCCGAACCGGCCGGAGTCGTCCGTGGTTCGGCCCGGTCGGCGGGCAAGCTGGCGTTCCTGTTCACCGGCCAGGGCGCGCAACGCCTCGGCATGGGGCAGGAGCTGCACGCCCGCTTCCCGGTGTTCGCCGAGGCCCTGGACGCGGTGCTCGCCGAGCTCGACGTTCACCTGGACCGCCCGCTGCGGGAGGTGCTGTTCGCCGAACCGGACACCGCCGAGGCCGCACTGCTGGACGAGACCGGCTACGCGCAGCCCGCGCTGTTCGCGATCGAGGTCGCGCTGTTCCGCCTCACCGAATCCTGGGGACTGCGACCCGATCACTTGGCGGGCCACTCCATCGGTGAGATCACCGCCGCGCACGTGGCCGGGGTGTTCTCGCTCGCCGACGCGTGCGCGCTGGTGTGCGCGCGGGGCCGCCTGATGCAGGCGTTGCCGCGCGGCGGCGCGATGATCTCCTTGCAGGCCACCGAGTCCGAGGTCGCGCCGCTGCTGACCGAGCGGGTGTCGCTGGCGGCGATCAACGGACCGGAGTCCGTCGTGATCTCCGGTGCCGACCACGAGGCGACGGCGATCGGCGAGCACTTCGAGCAGCTGGGCCGCAAGGCGAAGCGGCTCACGGTGAGCCACGCCTTCCACTCGCCGCTGATGGATCCGATGCTCGACGAGTTCCGCGCCGTGGTGGCCGCACTGGCACCGCGGGAACCGCTGCTGCCCATCGTGTCCACGGTGACCGGCGAACCCGCCACCGTGCAGGAGCTGACCTCCGCCGAGCACTGGGTGGAGCACGTGCGCCGTCCCGTGCGGTTCGGCGACGCCGTGCGCAGGCTCGGCGAACACGGCGTGGGCTCGTTCCTGGAGCTGGGACCGGACGGGGTGCTCAGCGCCATGGTCCCCGGCAACCTCAACGCCCGGCCGGACGCCGTGATCAGCCCGTTGCTGCGCGGGAACCGGCCGGAGGTCGCGGCGGTCACCCGGGCGCTCGCCGAGCTGTACGTGCACGGCACCGCACCGGATTGGCCGGAGTTCTTCGCCGCCACCGGGGCGCGGCGGGTGCAGCTGCCCACCTACGCCTTCCAGCGGCGCCGGTTCTGGCCGAAGGGACCGCGCGCCGACGGCGACGTCCGCTCCGCCGGGCTCGGCGCGGCGCACCACCCGCTGCTGGCGGCGGCGGTGGCGCTGGCGAACTCGGACGGCGTGCTGCTCACCGGCAGGCTCTCGGTGCGTTCGCACCCGTGGCTGGCCGAACACGCCGTCGGCGGCACGATCCTGTTGCCCGGCACCGCTTTCGTCGAACTCGCGTTGCGCGCCGGGGACGAGACGGGCTGCGACCGCGTGGACGAGCTCACGCTGGCCGCGCCGCTCGTGCTGCCCGAGCACGGCGCGGTCCAGGTGCAGGTGTGGCTCGGCGGCCCCGACGAGACGGGGCGCCGCGAGCTGAGCCTGTACTCCCGTCCCGACGGTGCCGACGAGCAGCCGTGGACGCGGCACGCCACCGGGGTGCTCACCGCCGCCGAGCAGGAGGAACCCGCGGACTTCGGCCCGGAGTGGCCGCCCGCCGGTGCGCAGCGGGTGGAGCTGGACGGGCACTACGAACGGCTCGCCGCCGACGGTTTCGGCTACGGCCCGGTGTTCCAGGGCCTGCGGGCGGCCTGGCGGCGCGGTGACGAGGTGTTCGCCGAGGTGGCGCTGCCGGAGTCGGCGCGGGCCGACGCGGGCGCGTTCGGCGTGCACCCGGCGCTGCTCGACGCGACGCTGCACGCCGCCGCGTTCACCGGGCTCGGCGAGCACAACCGGGGCGGGCTGCCGTTCTCCTGGGAGGGCGTGACGTTGCACGCCACCGGTGCGTCCACCGTGCGGGTGCGGCTGAGCCGCGCCGGGGACGACGCGGTGTCGCTGGTGGTCGCGGATCCGTCCGGGGCGCCGGTCGCCTCGGTGGACTCGCTGGTGCTGCGGCCGGTCGCCGAGCAGCGCCTGGACGCCCCGGAGCGGGACGCGTTGTTCCGGCTGGACTGGAACCCCGTGTCGACGCGCGCGGCGGTGCCGGATTCGATCGCGGTGCTGGAGCTGATCGGGACGGCCGACGGACTGCTCGGCGGTGCGGCTGCGGCGAGGGATCTCGTTTCGGTGCCGGACGGCGCCGAGGTCGTGGTGGTGCCCGTCGGCCGGGCGGGAACGCCCACGCCGGAAGCGGTGCACGAGGTGGCCGCGCGGGCGCTGGAACTCGCCCGGTCCTGGCTCGAACACGACCGGCTCGCCGAGGCGCGCATGGTCTTCGTGACGCGAGGAGCCCGCGCCGGAACCGACCTGGCCGCCGCGGCGGTGTGGGGCCTGATCCGCACGGCGCAGGCCGAGACGCCGGGCCGGTTCGGGCTGATCGACCTCGGTGACGCCGACTCGGGCGCACTGCTGGAGCAGGCGCTCGGACTCGCCGATGAACCGCAGTTGTCCATTCAGGACGGACGAGTGCTCGTCGCGCGCGTCGGTCGCGCTACGGCTCGGGAAACCGTTGCACCGCAATGGGATCCGGCGGGCACCGTGCTCATCACCGGTGGCACCAGCGGTCTCGGCGCCCTGTTCGCCCGGCATCTCGTCGCCGAGCACGGCGTGCGGCACCTGGTGCTGAGCAGCCGTCGCGGCCCGGCCTCCGACGGCATCGACGCGCTGGTGACCGAGCTCGCCGAACACGGCGCCGACGTGCGCGTGGCGGCCTGCGACGCCGCCGATCGCGACTCCCTCGCCGAGCTGCTGGCCGACGTTCCCACCGAGCACCCGCTGACCGCCGTGATCCACACGGCCGGAGTGCTCGACGACGGCGTGCTCGGATCGTTGACGCCGCAGCGGCTCGACGCGGTGCTGCGGCCGAAGGTCGACGCCGCGTGGCACCTGCACGAACTGACCCGCGAGCACGACCTCGCCGCGTTCATCACGTTCTCCTCGCTGGCCGGCGCGGTCGGAGCCGCCGGGCAGGCGAACTACTCGGCGGCGAACGCGTTCCTCGACGCGCTGGCCGCACACCGGCGTGCGCAGGGGCTTCCGGCGGTGTCGCTGGCCTGGGGGCCGTGGGCGTCCACCGGCGGCATGACGGGCGCGCTCAGCGAAACCGACCTGCGCCGGCTCGCCACCGCGGGGACCCCGCCGCTGGACCCGGAGCAGGGCATCGCGTTGTTCGACGCGGCCCTGAGCACCGGCGAGGCGGTGCTGCTGCCGGTCCGGCTCGACCTGCCGGTGCTGCGCTCGCGCGGCGCCGTCCCGGCGTTCCTGCGCGGCCTCATCCGCACCCCGGCGCGGCGTTCGGCGCGCACCGCCTCGGGCAAGGCGGCGAGCCTGGTGCAGCGGCTCACCGGGCTGGGCGCGGCGGAACGCGCCGAAGCCGTGCTGGAACTGGTGCGCAGCCAGGTCGCCGCGGTGCTCGGGCACGGCGGTGCGGCCGACATCGACCCGGAGCGCGCGTTCCAGGACCTCGGGTTCGACTCGCTGACCGCGGTGGAGCTGCGCAACCGGCTGGCCACCGCCACCGGCCTGCGCACCTCGGCGACCGTCGTGTTCGACTACCCGACGGCGCGGGCGCTCGCCGCGCACGTGCGGGACGAACTGCTCGGTTCCGAGTCCGAATCCGACGACACCGCCGGTGCTGCGGTGTCCGGCGATCCGATCGTGATCGTCGGCATGGCCTGCCGCTATCCCGGCGGAGTGGCCTCGCCGGAGGACTTGTGGCGACTGGTGTCCGAGGGCGCCGACGCGATCACCGGGTTCCCGGTGAACCGGGGCTGGGACCTCGACGCGCTCTACGACGCCGACCCGGACCGGCCCGGCACCTCCTACACCCGCTCCGGCGGATTCCTGCACGACGCGGCCGAATTCGACCCGTCGTTCTTCGGCATGAGCCCCCGCGAGGCGCTGTCCACCGACCCGCAGCAGCGCCTGCTGCTGGAGTCCTCCTGGGAGGCCGTCGAGCGCGCCGGGATCGACCCGAGTTCGTTGCGCGGCAGCCGGACCGGCGTGTTCGCCGGGGTGATGTACAACGACTACAGCGCCGTGCTCGCGGGCGGCGACTTCGAAGGCCACCAGGGCAGCGGCACCTCGCCGAGCATCGCGTCCGGCCGGGTGTCGTACACGCTGGGCCTGGAAGGCCCCGCCGTCACCGTCGACACCGCGTGCTCGTCCTCGCTGGTGGCGATGCACTGGGCGATGCAGGCGCTGCGGGCCGGGGAGTGCTCGTTGGCGCTCGCCGGTGGCGTCACCGTGATGTCGACGCCCGCCTCGTTGATCGAGTTCTCCCGGCAGCGGGGGTTGTCGACGGAGGGGCGCTGCAAGGCGTTCTCCGACGACGCCGACGGAGTCGGCTGGGCCGAGGGCGTCGGAATGCTGGTGCTGGAGCGGCTTTCGGACGCTCGGCGCAACGGGCACGAGGTGCTGGCGGTGGTGCGCGGCAGCGCGGTGAACCAGGACGGCGCGTCGAACGGCCTGACCGCGCCGAACGGTCCTTCGCAGCAGCGCGTGATCCGGCAGGCGCTCGCCGCCGCCGATCTGTCCACTTCGGACGTCGATGTCGTGGAGGCGCACGGCACCGGCACCTCGCTGGGCGACCCGATCGAGGCGCAGGCGCTGGTCGCCACTTACGGGCAGGAGCGGGAGAATCCGCTGCTGCTGGGCGCGATCAAGTCCAACATCGGCCACACCCAGGCCGCCGCGGGCGTCGCCGGTGTGATCAAAATGGTGCAGGCGATGCGGCACGGCGTGCTGCCCCGCACCCTGCACGCCGACACACCGTCCGGGCACGTGGACTGGGACTCGGGCGCGGTCGAACTGCTGACCGCCGAGACCTCCTGGCCGGAGTCCGATCACCCGCGTCGCGCCGGGGTGTCGTCGTTCGGCATCAGCGGCACCAACGCGCACCTGATCCTGGAACAGCCGGAACCCGTCGAGTCGCCCGAGCGTCCGGCCCGGCCGGAGTCCGTGGTGGCCTGGCCGCTGGCCGCGAAGACGCGCGCCGCCCTGCGTTCGCAGGCCGCGCGCCTGGTGTCCGCGCTGGAGGCCGACCCCGAACGCGACCCGCGCGACGTCGGGTTCTCCCTGGCCACGACCCGCACCGGATTCGAGCAGCGCGCCGCCGTGCTCGGCTCGGACCGGGCGAGCCTGCTGTCCGCGCTGCGGTCGCTGGCGGCCGACCGGCCCGATCCCGCCGTGGTGTCGGGGGAGACCGGCGAAGCGGGCAAGCCCGCGGTGTTGTTCACCGGCCAGGGCAGCCAGCGCCCCGGAATGGGAGCCGAGCTCTACGCCCGGTATCCCGTGTTCGCGACCGCGCTGGACGCGGTGCTCGCGCACTTCGACGCGGATTTCGACCGCCCGGTGCGGGACGTGCTGTTCGCGGCGCCCGACACTGCCGAAGCCGCCCTGCTGGACGACACCGGCTACGCGCAGCCCGCGCTGTTCGCGCTGGAAGTGGCGCTGTACCGGCTCGTCGAGTCGCACGGCGCGGTGCCCGCGCAGCTCGCCGGGCACTCCATCGGTGAGCTCGTCGCCGCGCACGTCGCGGGTGTGCTGTCGCTGCCCGACGCGTGCGCGCTGGTGTCCGCGCGCGCCCGGCTGATGCGGGCGTTGCCCGCCGGTGGCGCCATGATCGCCGTGCGGGCCACCGAGGACGAGGTCGCGCCGCTGCTGACCGAGCGGGTGTCGATCGCGGCGGTGAACGGGCCGAACGCGCTCGTGCTCTCCGGTGCCGAGGACGAGGTCGCCGCGCTCGCGGACCGCTTCGCGGATCGCAAGACCAAGCGACTCACCGTGAGCCACGCGTTCCACTCCCCGCTGATGGAACCGATGCTCGCCGAGTTCCGCGAGGTCGCGGCCGGGCTCACCTACCACGCCCCGGCGATCCCGCTGGTGTCGAACGTGACCGGCGCGTTCGCCGGTGACGAGGTGCGCACGCCCGAGTACTGGGTCGGGCACGTCCGCGCCACCGTCCGGTTCGCCGACGGCGTGCGCGCCATGGCCGACGCGGGCGCCCGCACCTTCCTGGAGCTCGGCCCGGACGGGGTGCTCAGCGCGATGGCGCAGGACGTCCTCGGCGACGAGGCCGAGCCGGTGCCCGCGCTGCGCGCCGACCGCGCCGAGGAACTTTCCGTGACGACGGCGCTGGCGAGGCTGCACGTGCGCGGCGTGCCGGTGGACTGGGCCGCGGTGTACCCGGACGCGCGGCGCGTGGACCTGCCCACCTACGCCTTCCAACGCGAGCGGTATTGGCCGGAGACCACCGTCGTCGCGCCCGTCGGCGACCCGGCGGACGAGCGGCTGTGGGCGGCGGTGGATCGCGGCGCCGCCGACGAGCTCGTCGAGCTGCTGGGCCTGGAGGACTCCCAGCACGCCTCGCTGTACGCGTTGCTGCCGGCACTGGCCTCGTGGCGCCAGGGCAGGCACGAGAAGGCGCTGCTGGATTCGTGGCGTTACCGGGTGGACTGGCGTCCGCTGAGCACGCCCGCGCCCGCCGTGCTGAGCGGCACCTGGCTGCTGGTGAGCACCACCGAGACGGCGTCCGACGACGTGGCGGAAGCGGTGCGGGCGCACGGCGCGCAGGTTCGTGAACTGGTGCTCGACGCCGACTGCGCGGATCGGGAGGTGCTGGCGGCGCGGCTCGGCGCGGCGGAGGGCATCGCCGGTGTGGTGTCGCTGCTGGCCGCCGACGAGCGGCCCAGCGGTGCGCTCACCACCGGTCTCGCGCTGAACGCCGCTGTGGTGCGGGCACTGGGTGATCTCGGCCTCGACGCTCCACTGTGGATGATCACCAGGGGTGCGGTGTCCACCGGTGCGGACGATCCGGTCGCACACCCGGCGCAGGCCGCCACCTGGGGACTCGGCCGCGTGGTCGCGCTGGAGCACTCCCGGCGCTGGGGCGGGCTCGCCGACCTGCCCGAGGCGCTGGATCGGCAAGCCGCCACCCGGTTGGCCTGCGCTTTCGCCGGAATCGGCGATGAGGACCAGGTGGCCGTGCGCGCCTCCGGGGTCTTCGGGCGCAGGTTGCTGCACCACCCGATCGCGGAGCCCGCGGGCGAGTTCGCGCCGTCCGGGACGGTGCTCATCACCGGCGGCACCGGCGCCCTCGGCGCCGAGATCGCCCGCTCGCTGGCGGAAGCCGGGGCGGACCGGCTGGTGCTCACCAGCCGCCGCGGCCCGGACGCGCCAGGAGCCGCCGAACTCGCCGACGGGCTCCGCGAACTGGGCGCCGAAGTGCACCTGGCCGCCTGCGACGTCGCCGACCGCGACTCCCTCGCCGCACTGCTCGCCGACATCCCCGACGAGCAGCCGCTGACCGGCGTGGTGCACGCGGCGGGCATCGGGCAGGCCAACCCCCTGGACACCACCGGGCTCGACGAGTTCGCGAACGTCGTGTCCGCGAAGGTCGCCGGTGCGGCGAATCTCGACGCGCTGCTCGGTGACCGCGACCTCGACTTCTTCGTGCTGCTGACCTCGATCGCCGGGATCTGGGGCAGCGGCGGGCAGAGCGCCTACGCGGCGGCGAACGCGCAACTCGACGCGCTGGCCGAGCACCGCAGGGCGCGCGGCCGCACCGCCACCGCGCTCGCCTGGGGGCCGTGGGCCGAGGCGGGCATGGCCACCGACGAGGCCATGTCGGAAACCCTGCGCCGGACCGGACTCGGCATGCTGGAGCCCGGCTCCGCGCTCGCCGAGCTGCGCCGCGCCATCACCCACCACGACGTGGTGACGACCGTCGCCGACGTGGACTGGGCGCGCTACCACCCGATCTTCACCGTGGCCCGGCCCAGCGCACTGCTGTCCGAACTGGCCGAGGTGCGCGCCCTGGAACAGCCCGCCACCGAAGGGGGCGGCGAGTTCGCCGCCCGGTTGCGCGGCCTCGACGAGGACGAGCAGCTGCGGCTGCTGCTGGAGCTGGTGCGCGGGGAGGCCGCCGTCGTGCTCGGGCACTCCGGTGCGGAGGCGGTGCCGGAGCGCCGCGCGTTCCGCGACATCGGCTTCGACTCGCTCACCGCCGTCGAACTGCGCAAGCGCATCGCGGGCGCCACCGGTCTCGCGCTGCCCAGCACGATGGCCTTCGACTACCCCAGCGCGCAGGCGCTCGCCGCGTACCTGCGCACCGAACTGCTCGGCAGTGCGGGCGGCGCCGCGCAGGTCTCGGCGGCCGCCGCCGACAGCGGGGAGGCCATCGCCATCGTCGGCATGGCCTGCCGATTCCCCGGTGGCGCGGACACTCCGGAACGCTTCTGGGAGCTGATCGCCGACGGCGTCGACGCGATCTCGGAGTTCCCCGTGGATCGCGGCTGGGACGCCGACCGGCTCTACGACCCGGACCCCGACCGGCCCGGAACGACCTACTCCACGCAGGGCGGATTCCTGCACGACGCGGGCGAATTCGATCCGGCGTTCTTCGGGATCTCCCCGCGCGAGGCGCTGTCCATGGATCCGCAGCAACGGTTGCTGCTGGAAACGGCCTGGGAGTCCTTCGAGCGCGCGGGCATCGACCCCGGCACGCTGCACGGCAGCCGGACCGGTACTTACATCGGGTCGAGCTTCCAGGACTACGGCAGCGGCTCCGCCGAGGGCTCCGAAGGGCACATGGTCACCGGGACCAGCCCGAGCGTGCTCTCCGGTCGGCTGTCCTACCTGTTCGGGCTGGAAGGTCCCGCGGTCACCGTGGACACCGCGTGCTCGTCCTCGCTGGTGGCGCTGCACCTGGCGTGCCAGTCGCTGCGCAACGGCGAGAGCGACCTCGCGCTCGCCGGCGGTGCGACGGTGATGGCGGATCCGGCGGCGTTCATCGCGTTCAGCAGCCAGCGGGCGCTGGCCCAGGACGGGCGCTGCAAGGCGTTCTCCGACGCGGCCGATGGCATGACGCTGTCCGAGGGCGTGGGCCTGCTGCTGGTGGAACGGCTCTCCGACGCGCGGCGCAACGGGCACGAGGTGCTCGCGGTGGTGCGCGGCAGCGCGGTGAACCAGGACGGCGCCTCCAACGGGCTGAGCGCGCCGAACGGCCCCTCGCAGCAACGCGTCATCCAGCAGGCGCTCGCCAACGCCGATCTGTCCACATCGGACGTTCAGGTGGTGGAGGCGCACGGCACCGGTACCTCGCTCGGCGACCCGATCGAGGCGCAAGCGTTGCAGAACACCTACGGCCGCGACCGCGACCCGGCCGCCCCGCTGCTGCTGGGCTCGGTGAAGTCCAACCTGGGCCACACCCAGTCCGCTTCCGGCGTGGTCAGCGTGATCAAGATGGTGCTGGCGATGCGGCACGGCGTGCTGCCGCGCACGCTGCATGCCGAGCGGCCGTCCTCGCACATCGACTGGTCGCCGGGCACCGTGTCGCTGCTGCACGAGAACACCGCGTGGCCGAGCACCGGCGGGCCGCGCCGGGCGGGCGTGTCCTCGTTCGGCATCAGCGGCACCAACGTGCACACCGTGCTGGAACAGGCGCCCGCGCCGGAGATCGAGCAGCCGGTGATCGAGCCGGTGATCGAGCCGGTGCCCGCCGGGCCGGTGCCGTGGGTGCTGTCCGCGCGCACCGCGCCCGCACTGCGCGCTCAGGCGGCCCGTCTTGCGTCCGAAGTGGACGGACTGCGCGCTGTGGACGTGGCGCATTCGCTGCTCACCTCCCGCGCGTTGTTCGAGCACCGCGCGGTGTTCGTCGGTGACGGCACCGAGCTGCGCGACGGACTCGCCGAGTTCGCCGAAGGTCGCCCCACCGCCGGAGTCGCGCAGGGCACGGCCACGGCAGGCGGCAAGACGGTGTTCGTGTTCCCCGGTCAGGGATCGCAGTGGGCCGGCATGGGCGCGCGGCTGCTCGACGAGTCCCCGGTTTTCGCCGCGCGGCTCGCCGAGTGCGCCGCCGCGCTGGAGCCGTTCGTCGACTGGTCGCTGCTCGACGTGCTGCGCGAAACCGAAGGTGCGCCCTCGCTGGAACGCGTCGACGTGGTGCAACCCGCCTCGTTCGCCGTGATGGTGTCGCTGGCCGCGCTGTGGGAGCACCACGGCGTGCGCCCCGACGCCGTCGTCGGGCACTCCCAGGGGGAGATCGCCGCCGCCTGCGTCTCCGGCGCGCTGTCGTTGCCGGACGCTGCGCGGGTCGTGGCGCTGCGCAGCCAGAACATCGCCCGCAGCCTCGCCGGAGCGGGCGGCATGCTCTCGATCGCGCTGCCCGCCGCCGAAGTGCAGGACCGGATCGGTGAGGGCGTGTCGATCGCCGCGATCAACGGCCCCGGTTCGGTCGTCGTCTCCGGTGATCCCGCCGCCCTGGACGCGCTGCACGAGCGGCTCACCGCCGAGGAGGTCCGAGCCCGGCGGGTCGCCGTGGACTACGCCTCGCACTCCGCGCACGTCGAAGCGCTCGAAGCGGAACTGCTCGACGCGCTCGCACCGGTGCGCCCCGTCGGCTCGGTGGTGCCGTTCTTCTCCACCGTCACCGGGGACTGGCTCGACACCACCGGCATGGACGCCGCGTACTGGTACCGCAACCTGCGCCGCACCGTCGGTTTCGAACCGGCCGTGCGCGCCCTCGCCGAGCAGCAGCACGGCGTGTTCGTCGAGGTCAGCTCGCACCCGGTGCTGAGCTTCAGCGTGCAGGAAACCGTGGAGCAGGCGGGGATTCCCGCCGTCACCGGCGCCACGCTGCGCCGAGACCAGGGCGGCCTGGACCGGTTCCTGCTCTCCGCCGGTGAACTGTTCGCCCACGGCGTCGCCGTGGACTGGGCGCCGGTGCTCGACGACACCGGGGCGCGGCGGGTGGACCTGCCGACCTACGCCTTCCAGCACGAGCACCTGTGGGCGCTGCCCACTGCCCCGCGGCTCGCCGCGACCGCGGCCGATGCGGCGGAGGCCGAGTTCTGGGACGCCGTCGAGCAGCAGGACCTCGGTTCGCTGACCGACCGGCTCGACGTGGACGAGGACTCCCTGGCGGCGGTGCTGCCCGCGCTGTCGTCCTGGCGCCGCAGCCGCACCGAATCCTCCACAGTGGACTCGTGGCGGTATCGGGTCAGCTGGAAACCGTTGAGCGGCAGCGGAAACGCCGCGCTCGCCGGGACCTGGCTCGTGGTCACCACCGAGGGCGTGGACGATTCGGGCGTCACCGACGCGCTCACCGCGCACGGCGCGACGGTGCGCCGGGTCGAACTGGACGAGTCCTGCCTCGACCGGGACACGGCGGCCGAGCGCCTCACCGGCGACGACGAGCCGGCCGGCGTGGTGTCGCTGCTGGCACCGGCCGAACGGCCCAGCACCGCGCACCCCGAACTCGCGCTGGGCCTCGCGCTGAACGTGAGCCTGATCCAAGCGCTCGACGGGACCGACGCCCCGCTGTGGGCGCTGACCCGCGGCGCCGTCGCCACCACCCGCGCCGAGCAGGTCGTGAACCCGATCCAGGCGCAGGTGCACGGCCTCGGCTGGACGGCCGCGCTGGAGCATCCGCAGCGCTGGGGAGGCGTCGTCGACCTGCCCGCCGAGCTCGACGACAGGGCCGGTCAGCGGCTCGCGTCCGTGCTCGCGGGATCGGACGAGGACCAGCTCGCGATCCGCGCCTCCGGCGTGTTCGCCCGCCGCGTCGTGCGCGCCCCGGCGGGCGACCGCGCGCCCGCGAAGGACTGGAGCCCGCGCGGCACCACCCTGATCACCGGCGGCACCGGCACCCTCGCCCCGCACCTCGCGCGTTGGCTGGCGAAGCAGGGCGCCGAGCACCTGGTGCTCACCAGCCGTCGCGGCGCCGACGCGCCCGGCGCGGCCGAACTGCTCGCCGAACTCGCCGAACTGGGCGCTCGCGCCGAGATGCTGCCCTGCGACCTCGGCGACCGCGGGTCCGTCCGGAACCTGTTGGCACGGCTCGAATCCGACGGCCGCACCGTGCGCACCGTGCTGCACACGGCGGCGTTCATCGGCCTGCAAGCGATCAACGAGGTCACTCCGGAGTCCTTCGCCGACGTGATCCGGGCGAAGGTCGTCGGCGCGCAGCACCTCGACGAACTGCTGCCCGCCGAGCTCGACGCGTTCGTGCTGTTCTCCTCCACCGCCGGAATGTGGGGCAGCGGGCAGCACGCCGCCTACGTCGCGGGCAACGCCTACCTGGCCGCGCTGGCCGAGAACCGCCGGGCGCGCGGCCTTCCCGCCACCTCGATCTCCTGGGCATCTGGGCCGACGACCAGAAGCTCGGCCGCGTCGACCCCGACGCGATCCGCCGTAGCGGCCTCGTGTTCATGTCGCCGGAGCTGGCGCTGGCCGGGCTGCGCGGCGCACTGGACCACGACGACACCGCGCTCGCGGTGGCCGACGTGGACTGGGAGCGCTACTACCCGGTGTTCGCCGCCGCCCGGCCCACCGCATTGTTCGGCGAGATCCCCGAGGTCCGCGGCATCGTGCGGCAGCAGGCCGAGCAGACCGGCACCGTGGCGGGCGGCGAGTTCGCCGCGCGAATCCGTGCGCTGCCCGCCGCCGAGCAGAGCCGGCTGCTGCTGGACCTGGTGCGTTCCGAGGCGGCGACCGCGCTCGGGCACACCTCTTCCGACGCGCTCGGGGAGCAACGCGCGTTCCGCGACGTCGGGTTCGACTCGGTGACCGCCGTCGACCTGCGCAACCGGATCGCCGCCGCCACCGGGCTCACGTTGCCGACCACGATGGTCTTCGACCACCCGAACCCGCTGTCGCTGGTGGAGTTCCTGCGGGCCGAGATCGCCGGTGCCACCGGCACCTCGGCGACGACGGCGGTGCGGCCGGTGGGCGACGAGCCGATCGCGATCGTCGGCATGAGCTGCCGCTACCCGGGCGGGGTGAGCTCGCCGGAGCAGCTGTGGGACCTGGTGGCACAGGGCGCGGACGTGATCTCCGGGTTCCCCGCCGATCGCGGCTGGGACGCCGAGGGGATCTACGACCCCGACCCGGACCGGCAGGGCAAGACCTACTCCACGCAGGGCGGATTCCTGCACGACGTGGCCGATTTCGACGCGGAGTTCTTCGGCATCTCCCCGCGCGAGGCCCTGTCCATGGACCCGCAGCAGCGGCTGCTGCTGGAGACCGCGTGGGAGTCCTTCGAGCGGGCGGGCATCGACCCGGCCACCTTGCGGGGCAGCCTCACCGGGGCGTTCATCGGCGCGAGCTACCAGGACTACAACGCGCACGCCGCCGACGGGTCCGAAGGCCACATGATCACCGGGGCGCTCTCCAGCGTCCTGTCCGGGCGGGTGAGCTACCTGTTCGGGCTGGAAGGCCCGGCGGTCACGTTGGACACGGCGTGCTCGTCCTCGCTGGTGGCGCTGCACCTGGCGTGCCAGTCGCTGCGCAACGGGAGAGCTCGCTGGCGCTGGCCGGTGGCGTGTCGGTGATGTCCACGCCGAGCGCGTTCATCGGTTTCAGCCGCCAGCGCGCGATGGCCGTCGACGGTCGCTGCAAGGCGTACTCCGAGGCCGCCGACGGCATGAGCCTCGCCGAGGGAATCGGCTTGGTGCTGGTGGAACGCTTGTCCGACGCCCGCCGCAACGGGCATCCGGTGCTGGCTGTGGTGCGCGGTTCGGCGATCAACCAGGACGGTGCTTCCAACGGGCTGACCGCGCCGAACGGGCCGTCGCAGCAGCGCGTCATCCGCGCCGCGCTGGCCAACGCGGGCGTCGCGCCCGCCGAGGTCGACGTGCTGGAGGGCCACGGCACCGGTACCGCGCTGGGCGACCCGATCGAGGCGCAGGCGCTGCTGGCGACCTACGGGCAGGAGCGGGCGAATCCGCTGCTGCTGGGGTCGATCAAGTCCAACATCGGCCACACCCAGATGGCCTCCGGCGTGGCCAGCGTGATCAAGATGGTGCAGGCGCTGCGGCACGGCACCGTCCCGCGAACGCTGCACGTCGACGAGCCGTCCTCGCACGTGGACTGGGCGTCAGGCGCGATCGAGCTGCTGGGCGAGCAGGTTCCGTGGCCCGAGTCGGACCGGCCGCGCCGCGCCGCGGTGTCCTCGTTCGGGCTCAGCGGCACCAACGCGCACACCATCCTCGAACAGGCCCCGCCGGTCGAGGAACCGGCGCACACGCCGGAGGCGGGCATCGTGCCCGCAGTCCTGTCCGGCCGCAGCGAGTCCGCGCTGCGTGCGCAGGCCGCACGGCTGCTGTCCCATGTGGACGAGAACGAGTTCGCGCTGCCCGATCTCGCGTTCTCCCTCGCCGACGGACGCGGCCGGTTCGAGCACCGGGCGGCGGTGATCGCCGAGGACCCGGCGGAGCTGCGGCGCGGCCTGACGGCGCTGCGCGACGGCAACCC
The DNA here is from genome assembly GCF_022828475.1 of Saccharopolyspora gloriosae. Lineage (GTDB taxonomy): Bacteria > Actinomycetota > Actinomycetes > Mycobacteriales > Pseudonocardiaceae > Saccharopolyspora_C > Saccharopolyspora_C gloriosae_A. Next base: position 1,842,622 of record NZ_CP059557.1, read on the forward strand.
CGCCGGGAACCTGGTGCGCGGCAAGGCGTCCGGAGACCTGCGCACCGCGTTCCTGTTCACCGGTCAGGGCAGCCAGCGCCCCGGCATGGGCCGGGAGCTCTACGCCCGGTTCCCCGTGTTCGCCGACGCGCTCGACGCGGTGCTGGCGCACCTGGACGCCGAGCTCGACACCCCGCTGCGCGAGGTCCTGTTCGCCGAACCGGACACCGCCGAGGCCGCCCTGCTCGACACCACCGCCTACACCCAGCCCGCGTTGTTCGCGCTGGAAGTGGCGCTGTTCCGGCTCGTCGAATCGTGGGGGCAGCGCCCGGACTACCTGGCCGGGCACTCCATCGGGGAGCTCGCCGCCGCGCACGTCGCCGGGGTGTTGTCGCTGCCCGACGCGTGCGCGCTCGTGGCCGCCCGGGGCCGCCTGATGCAGGCGTTGCCCGAAGGCGGCGCCATGATCTCGGTGCAGGCCACCGAGCACGAGGTCACGCCGCTGCTGACCGGGCGGGTGTCGCTCGCCGCGATCAACGGGCCGGAGTCCGTGGTCGTCTCCGGCGATGCGGACGAGGCGACCGCGATCGCCGAGCACTTCGAGCAGTTGGGCCGCAAGGCGAAGCGGCTCACGGTGAGCCACGCGTTCCACTCGCCGCTGATGGATCCGATGCTCGACGAGTTCCGCCGAGTGGCCGACGGCATCACCTTCCACTACCCGGCCATCCCCATCGTGTCCACTTTGACCGGTGAGCTCGCCACCGCCGAGCAGCTCGGCAGCGCCGACTACTGGGTCGCGCACGTGCGCGGCGCGGTGCGCTTCGCCGACGGTGCCCGGTGGCTGGCCGAGGCCGGCGTGCGCACGTTCCTCGAACTCGGGCCGGACGGCGTGCTCTCCGGCATGGCGCGCGAGTCCGTCACCGAGGACGCGGTGCTGCAGCCCGCGCTGCGCCGGGACCGCGACGACACCGAGGCGATCACCACTGCGCTGGCTCGTCTGCACGTCACGGGGCTGCGGGTCGACTGGAACGGCTACTTCGCCGACACCGGCGCCCGGCGGGTGGACCTGCCGACGTACGCCTTCCAGCACAAGCGGTTCTGGCCCGAACCCGCCGCCGAGCAGGTGGCGGCCGACCCGGTGGACGCCGAGTTCTGGTCCGCCGTGGACCGCGCCGACACCGACGCGCTGAGCTCCACGCTGGACCTGGACGGCGACACCGTGCAGGCGATGGTGCCCGCGCTGTCGGCGTGGCGCCGCAAGCGCCACGAGTCCGCCACCGTCGATTCCTGGCGGTACCGCACCGCCTGGCGCCCCGTGCGCCCCGAGCACTCCGCGCCCGCCGGGCCGTGGCTGGTGTTGACCCCGCAGGGTTGCGAGGCCGAACCCACCGCCCGAGTGCTGGCCGCGCTGGGCGCGGACGCGGTGCGGGTCGAGGTGCATCGCGCCGACCGCGCCGAGCTGGCGTGGCGGCTGCGCACCGAGGCCGCCGATGCCGGATTCCCGGAAAGCGGGGCCGGATTCGCCGGAGTGGTCTCGCTGCTCGCCTGGGACTCCGAAGCGCACGAATCGGACGTGCCCGCCGGGCTGCTGCTGACCGCGACCGCCGTGCAGGCGCTCGCGGACGCCGAAATCGATGCTCCATTGTGGACCATCACGAGCGGCGCGGTCTCCGTCGGCCGTTCCGAGGCGGGCGCCGACCCGGCGCAGGCCGCGCTGTGGGGCTTCGGCCGCGTCGTCGCGCTGGAACGGCCCGCCCGCTGGGGCGGCCTGATCGACGTCGACGGCGACGCCTTCGACCGGCTCCCCACCGTCCTCGGCGGCACCGAGGACCAAGTGGCCCTGCGCCGATCGGGAGTGTTCGCGCGCCGCCTGGTGCCCGCGCCCATCGCCGCCGAGGACGAGAAACCGTTCACCACCAACGGAACCGTGCTCATCACCGGCGGCACCGGTGCTCTCGGCGGTCAGGTCGCGCGGCTGTTCGCGCGGGCCGGTGCCGAGCACCTGGTGCTGTTGAGCCGACGCGGCCTGGAAGCGCCCGGCGCGGCGGAGCTGCGCGCGGAACTCGCCGGACACGGCGCGCGGGTCACCATCGCGGCCTGCGACGCCGCCGATCGGGGCGCGCTCGCCACCGTGCTCGACGGGATCCCCGCCGAACACCCGCTGCGCACCGTGATCCACACCGCCGGAGTCGTCGAGGACGGCGTGCTCGACGCGCTGACCCCCGACCGGTTCACCGCGGTGTGGCGCTCGAAGGTCGTCGCCGCACGGCACCTCGACGAGCTCACCGCCGACGCGGAGCTCGACGCGTTCGTGCTGTTCTCCTCCACCGCGGGCACCTTCGGCGCCGCCGGTCAGGGCAACTACGCGGCCGCCAACACCGCGCTCGACGCGCTCGCCGAGTCCCGCCGCGCCACCGGCCGGGCGGCCACCTCGATCGCCTGGGGACCGTGGGCCGAGGCCGGGATGGCCGACGCCGCCGTGCGGAGCCGGGTGCGCCGAGGCGGGTTCGACCCGATGGACCCGGAACGGGCGATCACCGCGCTGCGCCGGTCGCTGGAGCAGGACGACACGACGCTCGCCGTAGCCGACATCGATTGGGAGCGGTTCGCCGCCGCGTTCACCTCGGCGCGCGCGCTGATCTCCGAGATCCCGCAGGTCCGCGCGCTCGCGCAGACCGAGATCGCCGCACCGGACGAGCAGGGGCTGCGGTCGCGGCTCGCGGAACTGCCCGACGCCGAACGCGGGCAGGTGGTGCTGGACCTGCTGCTCGGCCAGGTCGCCGCGGTGCTCGGGCATTCCGACGCCACCGAAGTGGCCGCCGACCGGGCGTTCCAGGACCTCGGGTTCGACTCGCTGACCACGGTGGAACTGCGCAACGCGATCACCGCCGCGACCGGGCTGGCGCTGCCCTCGACGCTGGTCTACGACCACCCGACTCCGTTGGCGCTGCGGGACTTCCTGCTCGCGGAACTGCTCGGCTCACTGCCCGCGGCCGGTCCCGTCGTGGCCGTCCGCGCGGCCGACGACGACCCGATCGCCGTGGTCGGCATCGGCTGCCGGTTCCCCGGCGGCGTCCGCTCACCGGAGGACCTGTGGGCGCTGCTGGCCGACGGCACCGACGCGATCAGCGCGTTCCCCACGGATCGAGGCTGGGACCTCGACGCGCTCGCCGCCGGTGACTCGGCCACTCGCGACGGCGGATTCCTGGACGGCGTGGCCGATTTCGACGCGCCGTTCTTCGGGATCTCGCCGCGCGAGGCGCTGGCGATGGACCCGCAGCAGCGGCTGCTGCTGGAGACCACCTGGGAATCCCTGGAGCGCGCCGGGATCAACCCCGACCGGCTGCGGGGCAGCGACACGGGCGTGTTCGTCGGCACCAACGGCCAGGACTACCCGCAGCTGCTGCGCGACGCGGCCGCCGACGTGGCGGGCCACGTCGCCACCGGCAACACCGCCAGCGTCATGTCCGGCAGGCTCTCCTACACCCTCGGGCTCGAAGGCCCCGCCGTCACGGTCGACACCGCCTGCTCGTCCTCGCTGGTCGCGCTGCACTGGGCGGCGGGCGCGCTGCGCTCCGGCGAGTGCTCGCTGGCGCTGGCCGGTGGCGTGTCGGTGATGTCCGGGCCGGACTCGTTCGTCGAGTTCAGCACCCAGAGCGGGCTGGCCCCCGATGGGCGCTGCAAGGCGTTCTCGGCCGACGCCGACGGCACGGCCTGGGCCGAGGGCGTCGGAATCCTCGTGCTGGAACGGCTTTCCGACGCGGTGCGCCACGGCCACGAAGTGTGGGGCGTGGTGCGCGGCGGCGCGGTCAACCAGGACGGCGCCTCCAACGGGCTCACCGCGCCGAACGGACCGTCGCAGCAGCGGGTGATCCGCCAGGCGCTCGCCGACGCCGGGCTGACCACCGCCGACGTGGACGCCGTCGAGGCGCACGGCACCGGCACCACCCTCGGCGACCCGATCGAAGCCGGTGCGCTGCTGGCCACCTACGGCCGCGACCGGCGGGAACCGCTGCGGCTCGGGGCGATCAAGTCGAACCTGGGCCACACCCAGGCCGCCGCCGGTGTCGCCGGGGTGGTGAAGATGCTGCTGGCGATGCGCCACGGGCTGCTGCCGAAGACGCTGCACGCCGACACCGCCACCACGCACGTCGACTGGAGTTCCGGCGGAGTGGAACTGCTCGCCGAGGCGCAGCGGTGGCCGGAGCCGGGACGCCCGCTGCGGGCCGGGGTGTCCGCGTTCGGCGTCAGCGGCACCAACGCGCACGTGATCCTCGAGCAGGCTCCGGCGCTCGGCGCCGAACGCCCGGCGCCGCGAGTGCGCCCGCGGGTGGTGCCGTGGCCGGTGTCCGCCCGTTCGAAGGCCGCGCTGGACGAGCAGCTCCAGCGACTCGCCACCGCCGCCGACGAGTCCATTGTGGATGTCGGGTATTCGCTGGCCACCGGTCGTGCCGCACTGCGTCACCGAGCCGTGCTGCTGGCCGGTCCGGACGGGACGACCGAGGTAGCCAGGGGCACCGAGCAGGGCGGTCGCACCGCATTCCTGTTCTCCGGGCAGGGCAGCCAGCGCGCCGAGATGGGCCGCGAGCTCTACGACCGGTTCCCGGTGTTCGCGGCGGCGCTGGACGAGGTGCTGGCTCACCTGGACCTCGAACTGGACCGCCCGCTGCGCGAGGTCCTGTTCGCCGAAGCGGGCAGCGCCGAAGCCGCCCTGCTGGACCAGACCGTTTGCACCCAGCCCGCGCTGTTCGCGATCGAGGTCGCGCTGTTCCGCCTCGTCGAATCCTGGGGCGTGGTACCGGATCACGTCGCGGGCCACTCCATCGGCGAGGTCGCCGCCGCGCACGTCGCCGGAGTCCTGTCGCTGCCCGACGCGGCGAAGCTGGTGGCCGCGCGAGCGGGCCTGATGCAGGCGCTGCCCGAAGGCGGGGCGATGATCTCGGTGCAGGCCACCGAGGACGAGGTCCTCGCGGAGCTGACGGGCGAGGTGGCGATCGCCGCCATCAACGGCCCGGAGGCCGTCGTCGTCTCCGGCGCCGCCGGCGCCGCGCGCCGCATCGGCGAGCACTTCGCCGAACAGGGCCGCAAGGTCCGCGAGCTGGCGGTGAGCCACGCGTTCCACTCGCCGCTGATGGACCCGATGCTCGACGACTTCTACCGCGTCGCCGCCGAGCTCACCTACCACCCGCCGACGATCCCCGTCGTGTCGAACCTGACCGGCGCGGTCGCCGACGCGGCGGAGCTCTGCTCGCCGGAGTACTGGGTGCGCCACGTGCGCCGCCCGGTCCGGTTCGCCGACGGCGTGCGCGCCCTGCGCGACGCCGGAGTGAGCCGGTACGTGGAACTCGGCCCGGACGGAGTGCTCGCCGCCATGGCGCAGCAGGTGCTCACCGGCGAGCCGGTGGTGGCCGCGCTGCGCAAGGACCGGGGCGAGGAAGTCGCGCTCACGACCGCGCTGGCCAGGCTGCACGTCCACGGCACGCCGATCGACTGGGAGGCGTACTTCGCCGGCACCGAGGCCCGGCGCGTCGAGCTGCCGACCTACCCGTTCCAGCGGGAGCGGTTCTGGCCGGAGCCGTCGAAGCGGGCCGCCGCCGGAGACCCGGTGGACACCGAGTTCTGGGACGCCGTCGAGCGGGAGGACCTGGAATCGCTGTCGGGCGCCTTGGACCTCGACGGCGCCGCGCTGGCCGCGCTCTCGGCGTGGCGCCGCGACCGCCGCGACCAGTCCGTTGTGGACGGATGGCGCCACACGATCACCTGGAAGCCGATCGGTACCGCCCGGGCGACCGGCCCGTGGCTGGTGCTTGCCCCGGCGGGGGAGCGCGGCACCGACTGGAACGCGGCCGTGCTCGCGGCGCTGCCCGGCGCCGACGTCGTGGAGGTCGGCGACGACCTCGACGAACTCGGCGACCGCTACGCGGCGGCCGTGGCACTGCCCGGCACCGACCCGGAGGCGCTGCTGCGCACCCTGGCCGAAGCGGGCGTGACCGCACCGCTGTGGAGCCTCACCCGGGGTGCCGTGGCCGTCGGCCGTGCGGAGATCCCGGACGCCGAGGCCGCCCCGTTGTGGGGCCGGGGCCGAGTCACCGCCCTGGACCACCCGCAGAGCTGGGGCGGCCTGGTCGACCTGCCCGAAGCGGTCGATCCGCGTGCCGCCGACCGGCTGGCCGGAGTGCTCGCCGGGACCGAGGACCAGGTCGCGATCCGCGCCTCCGGCGCCTACGGGCGCAGGCTGGTGCCCGCACCGGCGACCGGTGATCCGTGGCGCCCGCGCGGCACGGTGCTGGTCACCGGTGGCGGCGAACCCGCCGACCGGATCTGCCGCTGGCTCGCCGCCAACGGCGCCGAGCACCTGATCCGCACCACCGAGGACCCGGACGCGACGGTCCTGGGCTGCGACCTCGCGGACCGCGACGCACTGGCCACGGCGCTCGCGGACGTGCCGATCACCGCCGTGATCCACACCGGGCCGGTCGAGCACGCGGAGAACCTGGCCGCGCTGCTGGCCAACCGGGGCCTGGACGTGTTCGCGCTGATGTCCTCGATCGCCACGACCTGGGGTGTGCGCGGGCAGGAGGACGTCGCCGCCGACGGCGCCCGCCTGGAGGCGCTCGCGACGCGGTGGCGCGCGCGGGGATTGCCCGCGCTGGTCGTCGCCTGGAGCGCATGGGAGTCCACTGAGGACTCGGGCGCGGCGCACCGCCGCGTCAACGGCCTGCCCGCGCTCGCCCCGGACCTGGCCGTCACCGCGCTCGGCCACGCCCTCGGCGGCACGGAGATCTCGCTGGTCATCGCCGACGTGCGTTGGGAGAAGTTCGCCCCGGCGGTCACCTCGACCCGGGCCAGCGCGCTGTTCGACGAGATTCCTGCGGCGGTGCAGGACAACGAGACCACCGGCACCTCCTCGCTGCGCGACGAACTGCTCGCGCTGCGGGAAGGGGATCGCGCCGAACACGTCCTCGACGTCGTGCGCTCCGCCGCCGCCGACGTGCTCGGCTACGGCGACGCCGAGGCGGTCGAGGCCGACCTCGCGTTCCGCGACCTCGGGTTCGACTCGCTGACCGCCGTGGACCTGCGCAACGCGCTCAGCGCCGCGACCGGCCGGACGCTGCCCGCGACGCTCGTGTTCGACCACCCCACGCCGAACGCGCTCGCCGCGCACCTGCTCGCCGAGCTCACCGGCACCGCCGCCGTCGCGGACGCGCCGACGCGGGCGGGCGACGTGGACGACCCGATCGCCATCGTCGGCATGAGCTGCCGCTACCCCGGCGGCGTCCGCTCGCCGGAAGACCTGTGGCGACTGCTGATCAACGAGACCGACGCCATCGGCGCCGCGCCCACCGACCGGGGCTGGGACCTCTCGACGATGGCCACGAAGGAAGGCGGCTTCCTCTACGACGTCGCCGATTTCGACCCCGGCTTCTTCGGCATCTCGCCGCGCGAGGCGATGGTGATGGACCCGCAGCAACGCATCGTGCTCGAAGCGGCCTGGGAGGCGTGGGAACGCGCCGGCATCGACCCGGCCGAGCTGCGCGGCACCGACGCGGGCGTGTTCGTCGGCGGTGGAACCGGCGACTACCGGCCGCCTGCCGGGCAGGTCGGGCACGCGCAGACCGCGCAGTCCGCGAGCCTCATCTCCGGCCGCCTCGCCTACACCCTCGGCCTGGAAGGGCCTGCGGTCACCGTGGACACGGCGTGCTCGTCTTCGCTGGTGGCGCTGCACCAGGCGGTGCAGGCGCTGCGGTCCGGGGAGTGCTCGGTGGCGCTCGCGGGCGGTGTGACGGTGATGTCCACGCCGGTGGGCTTCGTCGAATTCGGCGAGATGGGCGCGTTGTCGCCGGACGGGCGTTGCCGCGCGTTCGCCGAGGCCGCCGACGGCACCGGCTGGTCCGAGGGCGTCGGCATGCTCGTGGTGGAACGGCTCTCCGACGCGCAGCGCAACGGGCACGACGTGCTCGCGGTGCTGCGCGGCTCGGCGGTGAACTCCGACGGCGCCTCCAACGGCCTCACCGCGCCGAACGGGCTCTCCCAGCAACGGGTGATCCGCAAGGCACTGGCCGGATCAGGGCTCGAAGCCTCCGATGTGGACGCCGTGGAGGCGCACGGCACCGGGACCTCGCTGGGCGACCCGATCGAGGCGCAGGCGCTGCTGGCGACCTACGGGCGGGAGCGGGAGCACCCGCTGCTGCTGGGGTCGGTGAAGTCCAACATCGGCCACAGCCAGTCCGCCTCCGGCGTCGCCGGGGTGATCAAGACGGTGCTGGCGATGCGGCACGGCACGCTGCCGCGAACGCTGCACGTGGACCGGCCGTCCACGCACGTCGACTGGTCGGCGGGAGCGGTGGAACTGCTCACCGAAACGACGGAGTGGCCCGGCACCGGCCGCCCGCGCCGTGCGGCCGTGTCGTCGTTCGGCGCCAGCGGCACCAACGCGCACGTGGTACTCGAACAGGCTCCCGCCGTCGAACGCGGCCCGGAGCCGTCCGAACCGGTGTCCGCGCTGCCCGTGGTGCTCTCCGGCCGCACGCCGGAAGCGTTGCGGGCACAGGCGAAACGCCTCGCCGACACCGACGCCGACCTTACCGACCTGGCGTTCTCGCTGGCCACCACTCGCTCGCATTTCGAGCACCGGGCCGCGGTGCTCGCCGCGGACCGCGCCGAGCTGCTCGCCGGGCTCACCGCGCTCGCCGACGGCGGGGGAGTGGGCAACCTGGTGCGGGGTACCGCGGCGAAGCCGGGCAAGCTGGCACTGCTGTTCTCCGGGCAGGGCAGCCAGCGCGCCGGGATGGGCCGGGAGCTGCACGCCCGGTTCCCGGTGTTCGCGACCGCTCTGGACGAGGTGCTGGCGCACTTCGACCTCGAACTGGACCGGCCGCTGCGGGAGGTCATGTTCGCCGAACCGGGCACGCCCGAAGCGGCGCTGCTCGACGAGACCGGTTGCACCCAGCCCGCGCTGTTCGCCTTCGAAGTCGCGCTGTTCCGCCTCGTGGAATCCTGGGGCGTGCGGCCGGACTTCCTCACCGGGCACTCCATCGGCGAGCTCGCCGCCGCGCACGTGGCGGGCGTGTTCTCGCTGCCGGACGCGGTGAAGCTCGTCGCGGCACGGGCGAGCCTGATGCAGGCACTGCCCTCGGGCGGCGCGATGATCTCGGTGCAGGCCACCGAGAACGAGGTCACGCCGCTGCTGACCGACCGCGTCTCGCTCGCCGCCATCAACGGCCCGGACTCCGTGGTGCTCGCCGGTGACGAGGACGGCGTGCGGGACGTCGCGGACCGGTTCGCGGCGGACGGCCGCAAGACTAGGCGTTTGCGGGTCAGCCATGCGTTTCACTCACCCCTGATGGACGCCATGCTGGAGGACTTCGGCCGCATCGCCAGGGACGTCGACTACGACGCCCCGGCGATCCCCGTCGTGTCCAACCTGACCGGCGAGCTCGCCACCGCCGAGCAGCTGTGCGACCCCGCCTACTGGGTGGATCACGTGCGCCACGCCGTGCGGTTCGCCGACGGGGTGCGCACCCTCGACGGCCGGGGCGTCCGGACGTACTGCGAAATCGGCCCGGACGCGGTGCTGTCCGCGCTGGTCACGGGCACGCTGAACGACGCGGAAGTCGTTCCAGCGCAACGCAAGGACCGCGCCGAGGCGGACGCGCTCGTCACGGCCGTCGCCCGGCTGCACGTCACCGGGAAGTCGCCGCGCTGGGCGGACTTCTTCGACGGCACCGGTGCCCGCCGGATCGACCTGCCGACCTACGCGTTCCAGCACGACCGGTTCTGGCCGGAACCCGAGGCGCCCGCGGCGGGCGTCGCGGCGGCACGGGACGAGGAGTTCTGGAACGCCGTGGCGGACGCCGACTTCGACTCGCTGGCCGACACGTTGAACGTGCCCGGCGAGGCCCTGTCGGAGGTGCTGCCCGCGCTGTCCGGCTGGCGCAGGCAGCACCAGGACCAGGCCACTGTGGACTCCTGGCGGCACCGCTTCGGCTGGAAGCCGCTCACCGGGGTTTCCGCGCGGCCGTCGGGAACCTGGCTCGCCGTGCTGCCCGAAGGCGGCGGTCGGTGGTCGGACGAACTGCTCGACTCGCTCGGCGACGTGACCCGCGTCGAGCTCGCGGGAGCGGACCGGGCCGGCTGGGCCGAGCGGTTGCGGGGACACGTGGTCACCGGTGTCGTCTCACTGCTCGCGACCACCGACACCGGCAACACCGTGCCCGACGGGCCGGGACTGACCGCGACCCTGTTGCAAGCGCTCGGTGACGCGGGAATCGACGCACCACTGTGGACGGTCACCTGCGGTGCCGTCGCCACCGGTGGCTCCGAGGCGCCCGCCAACCCCGCGCAGGCGGGTGTGTGGGGACTCGGCCGGGTCGCCGCGCTCGAATACCCGGCCCGCTGGGGCGGCCTGATCGACCTGCCCGCCGAGCTCGACGAGGCGGTGACCACCCGGTTCGGCGCCGTGCTCGCCGGACACGACGGCGAGGACCAGGTCGCGGTGCGTTCCGGTGCCGCGTTCGGACGGCGGCTGCTGCCCGCGCCGGAACGGCCCGCGAAGCAGTGGGAACCGACCGGCACGGTGCTGATCACCGGTGGCACCGGCGCCCTGGGCGCGCAGGTAGCGCGCCGTCTCGCCGAAACCGGCGCGCGGCACCTGGTGCTGCTCAGCCGCAGCGGAATCGACGCGCCCGGCGCCAAGGAACTGCGCGACGACCTCGCCGAACTCGGTGCCGGCACGGCGATCGAGGCCTGCGACGTCGCCGACCGCGCGGCGCTCGAAGCGGTGCTCGCCGACATCCCCGCCGAGCACCCGCTGACCGGTGTGGTGCACGCGGCGGGCGTGCTCGACGACGGCGTGCTCGACGGGCTCACCCCCGACCGGTTCACCGCCGTGCTGCGCACCAAGGTGACGGCCGCGCTGCTGCTCGACGAACTCACCCGCGAACACGAGCCTGCTGCGTTCGTGCTGTTCTCCTCGGCCTCGGCCGCGGTGGGCAACGCCGGTCAGGCCAACTACGCGGCGGCGAACGCGGTGCTCGACGCACTCGCCGAGCAACGCCACGCCCACGGCCTGCCCGCGACCTCCATCGCCTGGGGCGCGTGGGGCGGCGAGGGCATGGCCGCCGGGCAGGACGCCGGACCCGGCGCCCAGCGCGGAGGCGTGGACGCCATGCGTCCCGACCTGGCGCTGCGGGCGTTCAGCGCACTCGCCGCGGGGGACGAACCGGCACCGCTGGTCGCCGCGGTGAGCGACCGGTTCGCCCCGGCCTTCACCGCCGCCCGGCCCAGCCCGCTGCTGCGCGAACTCCCCGGCCGCACCGAGACCGTCGCGGCTCCGGTCACCACCGGGTCGTTGCGGGACGAACTCGCCGAGCTGCCCCCGGCACGACGGCGGGACGTGCTGCTGGACCTGGTGCGGGAGCACAGCGCCGAGATCCTCGGCCACGCCGGAGTCGACGCCGTCGGCCCCGAGCGGGCGTTCCGCGATCTCGGGTTCGACTCGCTGGCCGCCGTGGAGCTGCGCAACCGGCTCGGCACCGCGAGCGGGCTGAGCCTGGGAGCGACGCTCGTGTTCGACCACCCGACGCCGGCCGACCTCGCCGAGCACCTGCTCGCCGAACTCGGCATCGGCGAGGGCGACGGGGACGCCGGGGACGACGAGGACGCGCGCATCCGGCGGCTGCTGGCCACCGTGCCGCTGACCCGGCTGCGGGACTCGGGCGTGCTCGATTCGCTGTTGAGCCTCACCGAGCAGCAGCACGACTCGGGCGGCGACGACGACTCGATCGACGACATGGCACTGGACGACCTGGTGCAGGCGGCGCTGGACGGCGCCGCGAGCCCCACCGACGTCGAGACCGACTGACGGAGTTGATGATGACCTCTGGGGATCGTGACCCGGCGGACCGGCAGGCGCAGGTCGAGAAGGCGCTTCGCGCGTCGATGAAGGAAGCGGAGCGGCTGCGCAAGCAGAACCAGCGGCTCACCGAGCAGCGCTGCGAGCCGGTGGCGATCGTCTCCATGGGCTGCCGGTTCCCCGGCAAGGTCGCGTCACCGGAGGACCTGTGGGATCTGGTCGCCGCCGGTGGGGACGTGATCGGTGAGTTCCCCACCGACCGGGGCTGGGACCTGGGCGCTCTGCGGGACGCGGGGGTCGACGAACGCGGCAACTCCGTGAGCAGGCGCGGCGGATTCCTCGACGGGATCGCGGAATTCGACCCCGGTTTCTTCGGGATCTCGCCGCGCGAGGCGATGTCGATGGACCCGCAGCAGCGGCTGCTGCTGGAGGTGTCCTGGGAGGCGATCGAACGCGCCGGGATCGACGCCACCGGGTTGCGCGGCAGCCGCACCGGCGTGTTCGTCGGCACCAACGGCCAGGACTACGCCTACCTGCTGGTGCGTTCGCTGTCCGACGCGGACGGCAACGTGGGCACCGGCATCGCGGCCAGTGCCACCTCGGGGCGGCTGTCCTACGAGCTGGGTCTGGAAGGACCTGCGGTCACCGTGGACACGGCGTGCTCGTCCTCGCTGGTGGCGCTGCACCAGGCGGCGCACGCGCTGCGCGCGGGGGAGTGCTCGCTGGCGTTGGCCGGTGGCGTCAACGTCATGTGCACGCCCGGTTCGCTGCTGGAGTTCAGCAGGCAGGGCGGACTGGCCACCGACGGGCGGTGCAAGCCGTTCTCCGACGCCGCCGACGGCACCGGCTGGTCCGAGGGCGTCGGGATGCTCGTGCTGGAACGGCTGTCCGACGCGCGGCGCAACGGGCATCCGGTGCTCGCGGTGGTGCGTGGTTCGGCGGTGAACTCCGACGGCGCCTCCAACGGGTTCACCGCGCCCAGCGGGCGCGCGCAGCAACGGGTGATCCGGCAGGCACTGTCCGCCGCCGACCTGTCCACTTCGGACATCGACGTGGTGGAGGCGCACGGCACCGGGACTTCGCTGGGCGACCCGATCGAGGCGAGCAGCCTGCTGGCGACCTACGGCAAGGACCGGGAGGAGCCGCTGCGGCTGGGCTCGATCAAGTCCAACCTCGGCCACACCCAGGCCGCCGCCGGGGTCGCCGGAGTGATCAAGATGGTGCTGGCCATGCGGCACGGCGTGCTGCCGCGCAGCCTGCACTGCGACCCGCCGTCCTCGCACGTGGACTGGTCCTCGGGTGCGGTGTCGCTGCTGGCGGACACCGAGCGGTGGCCCGACACGGGCAGGCCGCGCCGCGCGGCGGTGTCCTCGTTCGGCGTGAGCGGCACCAACGCGCACACCATCCTCGAACAGGCACCCGACGAGGCGGCAGCCGAGCGCGGGCCGGAATCCGGTGCGGTGCCGTGGATCCTCACCGGCCGCACCGAGCAGGCCCTGCGCGACCAGGTCGTTGAACTGCTCGCCCGCGTCGACGCCGATCCCGACGCCCGACCGGACGACGTGGCGTTCTCGCTGGCCACTTCCCGGGCTGCTTTTGAGCACCGGCTCGCCGTCGTCGGCACCGACCGGCGCGGCCTGCGCGACGGGCTGGCGGGCTGGCTCGCCGACGGCGTCGCGCCGGGACTGGTGCGCCACACCGTGGAGCGGGCCGCGAAGCTCGGCGTGCTGTTCTCCGGGCAAGGCGCGCAGCGTGCCGGTGCGGGCCGCGAGCTCGCAGCGGAGTTCCCGGCGTTCGCCGAGGCGCTCGACGCGGTGCTCGCCGAACTGGACCCGCACCTGGATCGCCCGCTGCGCGAGCTGCTGTTCGCGGAGCCCGGCAGCCCCGAAGCGGCATTGCTGAACCAGACCGGCCACACCCAGCCCGCGCTGTTCGCGATCGAGGTCGCGCTGTACCGGCTGCTCGAATCCTGGGGCGTGACAACCGGATTCGTCGCAGGCCACTCGATCGGCGAGATCACCGCGGCGCACGTCGCCGGGGTGTTCTCGCTGCCGGACGCGGCCGCGCTCGTCGCCGCCAGGGGCCGTCTGATGCAGGCGCTGCCCGAAGGCGGGGCGATGGCCGCGGTGCGCGCCACCGAAGCCGAGATCACGCCGCTGCTGACCGAGCAGGTCGCGGTGGCGGCCGTGAACGCCCCCGGTTCACTGGTCATCTCCGGAGTCGAGGCCGAGGTCGACGAGATCGCCCGTCAGCTGGCCGAGCAGGGCCGCAAGACCACCCGGCTCACCGTCAGCCACGCGTTCCACTCGCCGCTGATGGACCCGATGCTCAACGAATTCCGTGCGGTGGTGCGGGGATTGTCGTTCGGCAGGCCGCAGCTTCCGGTGGTGTCGAACCTGACCGGGCGGCTCGCCACCGCCGAGGAACTCGCCTCGCCGGAGTACTGGGTCCGCCACGTGCGCGAATCGGTGCGGTTCGCCGACGGCGTGCGCGCACTGGCCGCCGACGGCGCCACGGTGTTCCTGGAACTCGGCCCGGACAGCGCGCTGTGCTCGATGGCGCAGGAATCGCTGGAGCCCGACGCTCCGGTGATCCCGATGCTGCGTCGCGACCGGGACGACCGCACGGCCGTCGTCACCGCGCTCACCCGGCTGCACACCGCCGGGATCAAGGTCGATTGGACGGCGTTGTTCGCCGCCACCGCCGCCCGCCGCATCGACCTGCCCACCTACGCCTTCCAGCATGAACGGTTCTGGCCGGAGACCGCGCAGCAGGCAGGGGACGCGACCGGGCTCGGGCTCGCCGGAGCCGAACACCCGCTGCTGGGCGCCTCGGCGGAACTCGCCGACGGCGCCGGGGTGCTGTTCACCGGCAGGTTGTCGGTGGCCACGCACCCGTGGCTGGCCGATCACGTGGTCAGCGGACAGGTGTTCTTCCCCGGCACCGGATTCCTCGAACTGGCCGTGCGCGCCGCCGACCAGGTCGGCTGCGACCAAGTGGAGGACCTGACGCTGGCCGCGCCGCTGGTGCTGCCCGAACACGGCGCAGTGCAGGTGCAGCTGCACGTCGCGGCCGCCGACGACTCCGGGCGCCGCGAACTGCGCCTGTACTCCCGTCCCGAACAGCGCGGTGCGGGGCGCGCAGAGGAACCGGCCGCGCCCTGGACGCAGCACGCGGCGGGCACGCTGGTGGAACCCGAACGCGTGCTCGATTTCGACGCCACTGCCTGGCCGCCCGCCGGATCGTCCGAAGTGGACATCACCGACCTGTACGACGACTACGCCGCCACCGGACTCACCTACGGCCCGGCCTTCCGAGGGCTGCGAGCGGTGTGGCGGCGAGAGGGCGAGTACTTCGCGGAAGTCCTTTTGCCGCAACAGGTTCGGGACGCCGAGTCCTACGGACTGCACCCCGCCCTGCTGGACTCGGTGCTGCACGCGACGGTGTTCGCGGTCTCCGAAGGCGACGGGCGTGGGCTGTTGCCGTTCTCCTGGAGCGGCGCCTCGCTGCACGCGTCCGGCGCTTCGGCGCTGCGGGTGCGGATCACCAGGAACGGCAAGGACTCCGTCGAGCTGGTCGCCGCCGATCCGCAGGGCATTCCGGTGCTGTCGGTGGATTCCCTCGTGCTGGCCGAGGCCCGACCCGCTCCGGCCGCCGCACGGGACGAGCTGAACTCGCTGTTCCACGTCGACTGGGTGCCGAACCAGGCCGAACCCGCCGAGCGCGACTGGGCGGTGCTGGGACCGGACCCGTTCGGCCTCGGCGTCGGCGCGGTCGCGGATTCGCTCGACGAACTGCCCGAGCCGGTGCCCGAGTTCGTGGCCGTCCCGCTGACCGGTGCCGCCGACGACGTTCCCGGCGCCGTGCGCGACCTGAACCGGCGGGTGCTGGAGCTTGTGCAGCGATGGGTCGCCGAGGACCGTTTCGCCGCGTCACAACTGGTGTTCGTCACCCGCGACGGCACTGACGACTTGGCGGCGAACTCCGCGTGGGGACTGGTGCGTTCCGCGCAATCCGAGCACCCCGGCCGGTTCCTGCTGCTCGACCTCGACGACACCGACCCGGCCGATGCGCTGGCACTCGTCCCGAGCCTGCCCGGCCAGGACGAACCCCAGGCCGTCGTGCGCGACGGCGCGCTGCGCGTGGCACGGCTGGCGCAGCTGGCCACCGCCGAGTCCCTGGTGCCGCCGGCGGGCGGACCGTGGCACCTCGACAGCCTGCGCAAGGGCAGCCTGGACGAACTCACCTTGGCCCCGTTCCCGCAGGCCGCCGAGCCGCTGACCGGCCGGGACGTGCGGGTGCGGATCGAGGCCGCCGGGGTGAACTTCCGCGACGTGCTCAACGCGCTCGGCATGTACCCTGGGGAGTCCGGTCCGTTCGGCTCGGAGGCCGCCGGGGTGGTCGTCGAGACCGGACCGGACGCGACCGAGCTGCGGCCCGGCGATCGGGTGATGGGCATGCTGTTCGGCGGATTCGGTCCACAAGGGACGATCGACGAGCGGTTCCTCACCCTGGTACCGGAAGGCTGGTCCTGGGAGACGGCGGCCTCGGTGCCGCTGGTGTTCCTCACCGCCTACCACGGCCTGGTCGACCTGGCCGGAGTGCGACCCGGCGAGAAGGTGCTCGTGCACGCCGGCGCGGGCGGCGTCGGCATGGCCGCGATCCAGCTCGCCCGGCACCTGGGCGCCGAAGTGTTCGCGACCGCGAGCGAAGGCAAGCAGGACACGTTGCGCTCGCTCGGGGTGGCCGAGGACCACATCGCCTCCTCCCGCGACACCGGCTTCGAGCGGGAGTTCGCGGCGGTCGCCGGTGGCGTCGACGTGGTGCTCAACGCGCTGTCCGGTGAGTTCGTCGACGCCTCGCTGCGGCTGCTGCCCAGCGGCGGCCGGTTCATCGAGATGGGCAAGACCGACGTGCGCGCGGACGTGCCGGACGTCGATTACCACTCGTTCGACCTCGGCCTGGTCGCCCCGGATCGAATCCAGCGGATGCTGGGAGAGCTGACCGAGCTGTTCGCGGCGGAGGCGCTGCGCCCGTTGCCGGTGCGGTCCTGGGACGTGCGGCGGGCACCGGAGGCGTTCCGGCACATGAGCCTCGCCCGGCACATCGGCAAGATCGTCCTGACGATGCCCCGGCAGTGGGACCCGGACGGCACGGTGCTCATCACCGGCGGCACCGGCGGGCTCGGCGCCGAACTCGCCCGCCACCTGGTCGCCGACGGCCGCACCCGGCACCTGCTGCTCGCGAGCCGACGCGGCCCGGACGCGCCCGGTGCGGCCGAACTGCGCGCCGAACTCACCGCGCACGGCGCCGAAGTCGCCATCGCGACCTGCGACGTCGCCGACCGGGAGGCCGCCCGCGCGTTGTTGGCGGATCTGGCCCGTCCGCTGACCGCCGTGGTGCACACCGCGGGCATCCTCGACGACGGTGTCGTCGGCTCCCTCACCCCGGAACGGCTGGACGCCGTGCTGCGGCCCAAAGTGGACGGTGCCTGGAACCTGCACGAACTCACCGCCGAGCTGGACCTGGCCGCGTTCGCCGTGTACTCCTCGGTGTCCGGGGTGCTGGGCAGCGCCGGGCAGGCCAACTACGCGGCGGGCAACGTGTTCCTCGACGCCCTCGCCCGGCATCGCCGATCTCGCGGCCTGCCCGCGGTGTCGCTGGTGTGGGGAGCGTGGGAGCAGGGCGTCGGCATGACCGCCGGACTCGACGACCGGGACCTGCGCCGCATCGGCGACAACGGGATGCCGCCACTGCCGATCGCCCGCGGGCTCGCCCTGTTCGACACCGCGATCGGCGCCGACGAACCTCTCGTGGTGCCGCTGGGCATGGCTTCCGGAGCCGGCCGTGCGCAGACCGAGGTGCCCGCGATGCTGCGCGGCCTGCTCCGCTCCTCGCGGCGCACCGCCGGAGCCGGTGCGGTCGAAGACCAGGCGGGAGTGGCCGACCGGCTCGCCGGGATGGGTGGTGCGGAACGCGAGCAGACGCTGGTGCGGCTGGTCCGGGACGCCTCCGCGACGGTGCTCGGCCACGGCTCGGCCGACGCGATCGGTGCGGAACGCGAGTTCCGCCAGATCGGCTTCGACTCGCTCACCGCCGTCGAGCTGCGCAACCGGCTGACAGCGGCGACGGGCGTCCGGCTGCCCTCCACGCTGATCTTCGACCACCCGACGCCGCTGGCCGTGGCCCGGCTGCTGGCTGAGGACTTCGGCGGCTCGGACGGCCCGGACGGTGCGGCGCTGCTCGCCGAGCTGGACCGCGTCGAACACGCCCTCGCAGCTGAGGACACCTCCGCCGAGGTCCGCGACGAGCTCACCGGGCGGCTGCGCGGCCTGCTGGATCGCTACGGCACGGCCCACGAGGCCACCGGCGAGCCCGCCGTGGGTGACCGCATTCAGGACGCCACCGCCGACGACCTGCTCACCTTCATCGACAACGAACTCGGCAGGCGCACTACTTAGGAGTCTTTCGCAATGGTTCGCGCAGCGGGTCGCTCAGCGGAACCTCAGGGGCTTCCTCGCCGCGCCCCTGGCCGGTGCAGCGGTTCTTTCCCGAGTGGCTCCGCCATCAGGGAAAAAGCCGTCCTCGCGAGGAAGCCGCTGAGAACCCGCCGGTGATCGAGCTGCCCGAGTAGGGCACTGCTCATCGGCTGCGTCGCTGACAAGACACGGATCACGAACATCCTGCACTGAAGCTGCCCCTGCGCGGCCCACTCCGCAGGAACTCGATCAAGGGAGGACCCCGAGGATGCCTGACGAAAGCACACTCGTGGATTACCTGAAGTGGGTCACCGCGGATCTGCACGAGACGCGGCAACGCCTCCAGGACGCGGAGTCCGGCAAGCACGAGCCGGTCGCGATCGTCGGGATGGCCTGCCGGTTCCCCGGCGCCGATTCGCCGGAACGACTCTGGGACCTGCTGTCCGGGGGAGAGGACGCGATCACCGGTTTCCCGACGGACCGGGGCTGGGACCTCGACGCTCTCGGCGATGGGCGCAGCGCCACCGCCGAAGGCGGATTCCTGCCCGGCGCGGCCGAATTCGACCCGGGCTTCTTCGACATCTCGCCGCGCGAAGCGGTCGCGATGGACCCGCAGCAGCGCCAAGCCCTGGAAGTGTCCTGGGAAGCCCTGGAGCGCGCCGGGATCGACCCGAAGACCGTGCGCGGCAGCCGCACCGGGGTGTTCGTCGGCACCACGGGGCAGGACTACATCCACCTGATGCTCGCCTCCAGCGAGGACCTCGAAGGTCACGCCTCCACCGGGATGGCGGCGAGCGTGCTGTCCGGCAGGTTGTCGTTCGCGCTCGGGCTGGAAGGGCCGTCGCTGACGGTGGACACCGCGTGCTCCTCCTCGCTGGTCGCACTGCACCTGGCCGCGCAGTCGCTGCGATCAGGGGAGTGCTCGATGGCCCTCGCGGGTGGCGTCACGGTGATGACGACCTCGGCGAACTTCTCCTCGTTCAGCAGGCAGGGCGGGCTCGCCCCCGACGGGCGGTGCAAGGCGTTCTCGGCGGACGCGGACGGCACGGCCTGGTCCGAAGGCGTCGGTCTGCTCGTGGTGGAGAAGCTCTCCGACGCGCAACGCCACGGGCACCCGATCCTGGCGGTGCTGCGCGGCAGCGCTGTCAACCAGGACGGCGCGTCGAACGGGCTGACCGCGCCGAACGGTCCCGCGCAGCAACGAGTGATCCGCCAGGCGTTGGCGGGCGCTGGGCTGTCCACTCAGGACGTCGACGTGGTCGAGGCACACGGCACCGGGACCCGGCTGGGCGACCCGATCGAGGCGCAGGCGCTGCTGGCGACGTACGGCCGCAACCGGGAGCGGCCGCTGCTGCTGGGTTCGGTGAAGTCGAACCTCGGCCACACCCAGGCCGCCGCCGGAGCGGCCGGCGTGATCAAGATGGTGCAGGCCATGCGGCACGGTGAGCTGCCGCCGACGCTGCACGTGAGCGGCCCGTCCGAGCACGTGGACTGGGACACCGGTTCCGTCGAGCTGGCGACCGCGAGCACCGAGTGGCCCGCCGCGAGCCGTCCTCGCCGGGCCGGGGTGTCGTCGTTCGGGATCAGCGGCACCAACGCGCACGTGATCCTGGAACAGGCGCCCGAGACCGAGCCCCCTCAATCCGAGGCGCAGACCCGAATCCGCCCGGACGCCGTGCCGTGGCCGATCTCCGGCCGCACCCCGCAAGCGCTGGCCGCGCAGCTCGACCGCATCACCGCCTTCCACGCCGAGCACCCCGAAACCGACCCCGCCGACGTGGCGCACTCGCTGGCGACCGGCCGGTCCGCGTTCGAGCACCGGGCGGTGCTGCTGGCCACCGGTTCCGGGCTCGACGAGGTCGCGCGCGGCGCGGTGGGCGCCGACCCGGGCGAGCTGGCGGTGCTGTTCTCCGGCCAGGGTTCGCAGCGCCTCGGCATGGGCCGCGAGCTGCACGCCCGGTTCCCCGCGTTCGCGGCGGCCTTCGACGCGGTGCTCGCCGAGCTGGACCGGCACCGGGACGGCTCGTTGCGTGAGGTGATCTGGGGTGCGGACGGGTCCGCGCTGGAGGACACCGGCAACACCCAGCCCGCGCTGTTCGCCGTCGAGGTCGCGCTGTACCGCTTGGTCGAATCCCTTGGTGTCGAAGCGGATCTGCTCGGCGGACACTCCATCGGCGAGATCGCGGCCGCGCACGTGTCCGGCGTGCTGTCGTTGCCGGACGCCGCGAAACTGGTCGCCGCCCGCGCCCGGCTGATGAGCCGGTTGCCCTCGGGCGGAGCCATGGCCGCGATGCAGGCCACCGAAGCCGAGGTCACCCCGCTGCTCACCGGCACCACGTCCATCGCGGCGATCAACGGGCCGCGCTCGGTCGTGATCTCCGGCGACGAGGACGGGGTGCGAGCGATCGCGCGAGAGATCGAGTCCGACGACCGCAAGACGAAGCCGCTCAACGTCAGCCACGCCTTCCACTCGCCGCTGATGGATCCGATGCTCGACGAGTTCCGCGCCGTGGTCCGGGAATTGTCCTTCTCGCCCGCCAAGATCCCCATCGTGTCGAACGTGACCGGTGAACGCGCCACCTCCGAGGAGCTCGGTTCGCCCGAGTACTGGGTGCGCCACGTCCGCGAGGCGGTGCGGTTCGCCGACGGTGTCCGCGCGCTGTCCGAGGCGGGCGCGAAGACGTTCCTGGAGCTAGGCCCGGACGGCACGCTCTGCGCGATGGCGCACGAAACACTGCCCGAGACCGCGTCGGCGATTCCGGCGCTGCGCAAGGAACGTCCGGAGGAAGCGTCGCTCGTGACCGCGCTCGCCCGGTTGCACGTGCGCGGCCTGCGGGTGGACTGGTCCGAGCTGCTCGCCGGAACCGGGGCGCGGCGCGTCGACCTGCCCACCTACGCGTTCCAGCACGAGCGGTTCTGGCCGACGGCCGCCGCCGGTGCGGTGGACGCCGCCGGGCTCGGGCTGCGCTCGGTGCACCACCCGGTGCTCGGCGCGGCCACGGGGCTCGCCGACACCGGAGAGATCGTGCTGACGGGGCGGCTGTCGGTGAGCACGCAGCCGTGGCTGCCCGCCGGGCGCGCCGTGCCGGAGTCCGTGTTCGCCGAGCTGGCGCTGCGCGCCGCCGACGAGGCCGGGTGCGCGCGCGTGGAGACGCTGACCGTCGGCGCCGGGCTCATCCTGAACGAACCGGTATCGGTGCAGGTCAAGGTCGGTTCCCTCGGCGAGGGCGGGCGGCGTTCGCTCACCGTGCACGCTCGCCCGGCCGACTCCGAGCAGGAGTGGACCGAGCACGCCACCGGTGTGCTGGCGGCCGACCCCGTCGAGATCGACTTCTCCGGTGTGGTGCCCGCCGATGCCGAGCAGCTCCCGGTCGGGGGCGTGTGGCGGCAGGCGGGCGAGATCTTCGCCGAGGTGGGGTTGCCCGACGGCGTCTCCGTCGCGGACCACGACCTGCACCCGGCGCTGCTGGACGCGGTGGTCCGCGCGGCCGCGCAGGTCGAGTCCACTTCGGACTCCGATGCGCCGCGGGCCGTCCGCTGGGAGGGGATGTCCCTGCACGCCACCGGGGCCGCCACCCTCACCCTGCGGGCCGGCAGGCGTGACGGAGGCATCGAGGTCGTCGCCGTCGACGGGCGGGGAAACCCGGTGCTGGCGGTGGAATCCCTCACCTGCGACACGACCGGTGCGGCACCGGCGGTCCGCGAAACCGGCCAGGACTCCCTGTTCGGCCTGCACTGGGTCCCCGGCCCGGCGTCGGAACCGGTCACGGGGAAGCGCTGGGCGATCATCGGTGGTGACGAGTTCGACCTCGCCTACGCGCTGCACCGCGCGGACGAGGCCGTCGTCGGCTACGGCGAGACCTTGGCGGGCACCACGGGCACCGGGACCGCGCCCGACGTGTTCCTGATCCCGGTCAGCGGGCTCGCGGCCGACGGCCCGCAAGTCGTGCACGAACTCGCCCAACAGGCGCTGGCCGTGCTCCAGGAATGGCAGTCCGATCAGCGATTCGCCCGCTCCTGCTTGATGTTCGTGACGCGAGGCGCGGTGTCGGTGGACGGTGAGGCGCCCGCCGACACGGCCGCGGCGGCGGTGTGGGGCCTGGTGCGCTCCGCGCAGGCCGAGGACCCCGGCCGGTTGCTGCTCGTCGACCTCGACGACGCCTTCACCTCCGCCTCGGTGCTGCCCGGCCTGCTCGGCGGCGACGAACAGCAGATCGCGGTGCGGCAACGGGAGATCCGCGTGGCCCGGCTGCTGCCGCTGGCCGAACAGGACACTGCGGACACCGCCGGACCGGATTCCGACGGCACCGTGCTGATCACCGGCGGCACCGGCGGCCTCGGCGCCGAACTGGCCCGGCACCTGGTCGCCGAACACGGCACGCGGCACCTGGTGCTGGCGAGCCGCCGTGGACCGCAGGCGCCGGGCGCGCTGGAGCTGCGCGCGGAACTCACCGCGCACGGTGCCGAGGTGCGCATCGCCGCCTGCGACGTCGCCGACCGCGCCGCCGTGGACGGCCTGCTCGCCGAGATCCTCGCCCAGCATCCGCTCACCGCCGTCGTGCACACCGCGGGCGTGCTCGACGACGGCGCGATCGGCTCGCTCACCCCGGAGCGCCTCGACCACGTGCTGCGGCCCAAGGTCGACGCCGCCTGGCACCTGCACGAAGCCACTCGTGACCTCGGGCTCACCGCGTTCCTGCTGTACTCCTCGGTTTCCGGCGTGATGGGCGGTCCCGGTCAGGGCAACTACGCGGCGGCCAACGCCTTCCTCGACGCGCTCGCGCAGCACCGTCGCGGCCAGGGCCTGCCCGCGCGGTCGCTGGCGTGGGGTCCGTGGGCGCCGACGACCGGCATGACCGGCGACCTCACCGAGGCCGAGTTGGAGCGGATGGCGAACTCCGGGCTGCCGCCGCTGTCGCTGGAACAGGGACTGGCACTGTTCGACGCCGCCCTCACCCGCGACGAAGCACTGGTCGTGCCGATGCGGGCGAAATCCTCCGGGATGCGGGCGCAGGAGTACGTGCCGCCGGTGCTGCGCGGCCTGATCCCCGCCGCCCGCCGCACCGCCGCCACCGGCCGCTCCGGCGCCACGCCGTCCGAACGACTCGGTGCGGCGAGCGCCGCCGAACGCCGCGAACTGCTCACCGGGCTCGTCCTCGAACACTCCGCCGCCGTGCTCGGGCACCGCGACACCGCCGCCGTCGACGCCGAACGGGACTTCCTGGAACTGGGCTTCGACTCGCTGATCGCGGTGGAACTGCGCAACCGGCTGGGCGAGGTGCTCGACCTCCGGCTGGCGGCGTCGGTCGTGTTCGACACCAAGACACCGGCGGCGCTGGCCGCATGGCTCGACAACGAACTCGGTGACCGAGTCGGAACCACCGGGCAGCGCGCTCAGGGAAACCCCAACGACACCTTGGTGAACCTGTTCCTCACAGGCGTGCACTCCGGCAAGCAGAAGGAGTCCATGCGGATGCTGGGCGCGGTCGCCGCGACCCGCCCCACCTTCGACACTCCCGCCGAGCTCGCCGAACTCCCGGAACCGGTCACGCTGGCCGACGGCCCGGCCGATCCGCGGCTGATCTGCGTGAGCTCGCCCGGCGCCACCGGCGGCGTGCACCAGTACGCCCGCATCGCCGCGCACCTGCGCGGCACCCGGCACGTGTCGGCGCTGCCGCTCGTCGGCTTCGAATCAGGGGAGGCCCTGCCGGAGCACGGCACGGCCGCGATCCGGTCCGTCGCCGAGAGCGCACTGCACGGCAGCGACGGCGACCCGTTCGTGCTGGTCGGGCACTCCACCGGCGGCACCATCGCCTACCACGCGGCGGGAATGCTGGAGCAGACCTGGGGAGTGCGGCCGGACGCGGTGGTCCTGCTGGACACCCTGAGCCTGCGCTACGACGCCCACGACGACATCGACTACGACGAGGTGGCGAGCTACTACCTCGCCGACATCGACTCGCCGTCGGTGAACCTCAACAGCTCCCGGCTCTCGGCGATGGTGCACTGGTACAACAAGGTCGCCGCGCTCACCGACGCCCCCGTGACCACCGCGCCGACCCTGCTGGTGCGCTGCTCCGTCCCGGTCCCCGGCAGCCGCGGCACCAAGGCGCCGCCCGCGATCGACACCGACGCCGTGCGCACCATCGAGGCCGACCACCTCTCCCTGGCCAAGGAACATTCCGACCTCACCGCGCAGGTCATGCGCGACTGGCTGGCAGGACTGGTGCCTGCCCGAACCTGATCACTTAGGGGTTGTTTCAGAATGGCGTTCGTAGGTGGTTGCTCAGCGGAACCTCAGCGGCTTCCTCGCTGCCCCCTTGCCGGGTGTGGCATCGATTTCTCATGTAGCTCCCTACACCACGAAAATCGCTGTCCTCGCGAGGAAGCCGCTGAGAACCCGCCGGTGGTCGTTTTGCGCAAGCTGGTCACTGCTCAGCGGCTTCGCCGCTGACAGGACAACGATCAAAAGATCATTTCGAAACGACCTTTTAGGAGCTCTCCTCAGATGAACCCGCGTAGTCGGTCACTCGGCGGCTTCCTCGCCGCCCCCTTGCCGGGTGTGGCCTCGATTTCTCATGTAGCAGCCCTGCACGGCGAAATCACCGGCCTCGGGAGGAAGCCGCTGCGAACCCGCCGGTGGCCATCTTGCTCAAGCTGGTCACCGCTCATCGGCTCCGCCGCTGACGAGACACAGATCAAAGATCGTCCTACGACGACTCCTTAGCCGGGTAGAACGTGACGGCCCGGTTCCGTTGCCCCGCCCACAGTCCACCCACACCGCGGAGGAATCGCCCATGAGTCAATCCCTCGACCTGCCGAAGCTGGGCACCGGCCCGTCGGCCATGCTCCGACCCCCGGAGATGCTGCGGGACCTCCAGCAGCAGGCGCCGATCTGCAAGGTGCGCACGCCCGCGGGCGATGAGGCGTGGCTGGTCACCCGGCACGAAGAGGTCAAAGAGCTGCTCAAGGACGAGCGGATCAACCGCTCGCACCCGGATCCGCCGTCGGCGCCGCGCTACGTCGACACCCCGTTCTTCAACCTGCTGATCACCGACTCCGACCCGGACGAGGCGACGCGGCTGCACAAGGAGATGCGCCAGCTGCTCACCCCGAGCTTCTCCGCGCGCAGGCTCGCCCGGCTGCGCCACAAGGTGGAGGCGCTCGCCGAGGAGATGGTGCGGGCGCTGGTGGACAAGGGACCGCCCGCGGACCTGCACGGCGAGTTCTCGCAGCCGTTCGCGCTGCAAGTGCTCTACGAGCTGATCGGGGTGCCCACCGAGGATCGCCTGATGATCCTGCAGCTGATGGGCCGGATGGCGGTGCTCGACGACCCGGCCTCCGCGGAGAAGGGCGCCGAGGAGCTGTTCACGTACATCTCCGAGCTGGTGGGACGCAAACGCGGGCATCCCGGCGAGGACGTGATCTCGCGGCTGTGCGAGGCGGGCGTGGAGGACCAGCGGATCGGCACGCTCGCCGCCGGTGTGCTGTTCGCCGGCCTGGACAGCGTGGTCAGCCACATCGACGTGGGCGTGCTGGTGCTGGCGAACAACCCGGACAAGCGGGACCTCGCGATGCGCGACGCGGGCGCGATGGCGGTCGCCGTGGAGGAGGTGCTGCGCGCGGCGAAGGCGGGCAGTTCGATGCTGCCCCGCTGGGCCGCGGGCGACGTCGACATCGCCGACGTGACGATCAAGGCGGGCGACCTGGTGCTGCTCGACTTCACCTTGTCGAACTTCGACACGCGCGCCTTCGACGAGCCGGACACGTTCGACGTGACCCGTGCGCCGAACCCGCACCTGACCTTCGGCCACGGCATGTGGCACTGCATCGGAGCCCCGCTGGCCCGCGTCGAACTCCAGACCGCGTTCAGCACCCTGTTCCGCCACCTCCCCGACCTGCAGGTCGTGGTCGCCCCCGAAGACCTGAAGCTCGAAAGCGGCCAGCTCTCCGGCGGCCTCCTGGAACTCCCGATCACCTGGTGACCCATCCGCGAGGTGGTCGCCCCCTTCGCCCGGCGCCACCGGTCGAAGGGGGCGGCCACTTGGCGCCACCGCTGAGGTGAACGGCCCGTTCGCCCGGCCCCTGCGGGTTCACTTCACGGGGAGCCGTCGGGGCGGGTCAGGTGCGGGCGCTGCGGGAGGAGCTGCTCTTGCGGAGGCCGAGGGTGCGGCGGACCTGGTGCACCACCAGGTGGGTCATGAGGCTGATCGGGTGGAACGCCACGACGAGCACCACCGCGTCGCGCGGGCCGAGCAGTTCCGCGAACCACTCGTCGAGCTCGGCGCGGTGCGAGGTCGGCCGTTCCTTCCACAGCTCGGCTTCGTACGCGTCGGTGATGACCGAGGTGGCCGGGTCCAGCCGGTCGGCCTGGCCGAGGTCGGTCGCGGCGTCCGCCGCGATGCGCCGGACGTGCTCCGGGATCTCCCGGCCCGGCGCGGGCCAGGTCGTGTCGGTCCGCCCCGTGGCGGCCGACCACCCGCTGTAGACCAGCGGGTTCGCGGTGCGCATCACCGCGTACAGGCTCCGTGGCGCCGCCTTGCCGATCGCCGCCCGCAGCAGCGCGCGCCAGAGGGTGCTGGAGATCCCGGTTCCCTGGTGGTCCGGGTGCACCCCCGCCGAGTTGGCGTAGAAGCACGTGCGCCCGCCGAACTCGCGGTCGTTGCCTGCCACCCAGCCCACGGGAACACCGTCGCCGTCGAGGACGATGACGAGCCCGGAGAGCCGGTCCAGCTTCTCGTCGGACAGCCACTCCTGCCAGTACGCCTCGTCGGTCCCGGTGAACGTCTGCACCGCGACCGCCGGGAACGTGCGGCGCAGGTACCGCCGGCCCGGGGCGGACAGCCGGGCGCGCACATCGGTCCACAGCAGACCGGTGAAACCGGGCCGCACGGAGACCTCCTTCGCGCCCTGGCGCAGTTCCGGTGGGCAGTGCGTTGCGGTCGGATCAGGGGTGGACATCGCTACCTTCCAGCTCGACTCGGACGGTCCGAGTTCGGGTTCCGCGGCGAGGATCAGGGCTGCGCGGCCGGTTCGGCGGCGCGGAGCTCGGCGGCCGTCGCGCCGAACATGGTGGTCTTGATCGTCCCGAGGGTGTCGCGGTTCTTGCCCGCCAGCGGGCGCACGAGCTCCACGGCGGTGCTCGCCACCGCGCCTTCGGCCGCCGTCTCGTCCACGACACCGAGTTCGAGTGCCTGCGTGCCGCCGAAGCGCCGTCCCGTCGTCATCGACGCGACCGCTGCGGCCGGGGTGAGCTTGTGCTGGATCAACGCGGCCATGCCGGGGGTGAACGGGACGTCGATGTCCACCTCGGGGAAGCAGAAGAAGCCGCGATCGGCGCGCATCACGCGGAAGTCGTGCGCCACGGCCAGCATCGCGCCCGCCCCGAACGCGTGGCCGTTGACCGCTGCGACCGTCGGCACCGGCAAGGTGAGCACACGGGCCAGCAGTTCCTGCACTTCGGTGCGGTAGGACGGCAGCTCATCGGGATGCTGCAAGAGCCACTCCAGGTCGAGGCCGTTGGAGTAGCACTTGCCGTGGCCGGTCGTGACGAGCGCGCCGGAGGCTGCGACGACGGTGTCCAGCGACGCGTTCACCGCTTGCAGCCAGTCCTGGGAGAACCTGTTCTCGTCGTCGCCGAGGTCCAGTACGAAAACGCCGTCGTCCTCGTGCAGCGTGGGCATGGTGATCCTTTCGCAGGGGCTTCCGTCAGGTGCGGTCGGTCGTGCGTTGTTCGGTGTGCGCCGGTTTCCCGATCACCTCGGCGGCGGCGGGTCCAGGGCTAGGATCGCTCGCACCGCCGCTTCGAGGCGTGCCCGCACGTCGTCGGAGACGCCGGACCGGGTGAGATCTCGGCGCAGCAGCGCGGTCGGCAGGTCCACCACGCAGGTCGTGATCACCTCGACGCTCGGCCCGTCGCGCCGTGCCCACAACGCCGTCGCCAAGCGGCACAGCACTTCGGAGACCAGCCGCCGGTCCAGTCCGAGCAGCTCGTCGGCGAGCTCGCCGGGCAGTTCGGGGCCGAGCAGTTGCTCCCTGCGCACCGTCATGAGCATCCGGGCCGACGCCGGGCGCGTCTCGGCGAGTCGCGCGGGAGCGTCGGCGGCGGCGACCACGGCGTTCACCGCCGCGTCGAACCCGGGATCGGCGCCCAGCGCTCGATCGATCAGCCCGGTCTGCAGTCGCAGGAAGTCGTCCGCGGCCCGCAGCCACATGCGCCCGCGCAGTGCCGCCAGTGAGCCGAAGGCGTGGTAGATCGCCCCGTTGGGCACGCCGGCCTCCGCCGCGAGCAGGCGCGCGGTGAGCCGTTCCGGCCCCACCTCCACGGCGAGCCGCTCGGCCACGTCCAGTACCTGGTCGAGGTCGTGCACGCGCGGTCTGGGCATGGCGCCACCGTAATGGAGCACGCGTTCCAGAACAAAGTGACCTGCACCATCACCGCTCGCCCGAGGTGGCCGTCCGCCCCCGGAAACGCGAGAGCGGGGCGCCCATGTTGGGGCGCCCCGCACTGGTCGGAATGCTGGAGAGGGTCAGCTCTCCTCGACGGTGATCGCCTGGGAGGGGCAGATCAGGGCCGCCTGGCGCACGGCATCGGCGTGCTCCGCGCCGGGGTTGTCGTCAAGCAGCGTCACGACGCCGTCGTCGTCCTGGTCGAAGACGTCGGGCGCGGACAGCACGCACTGTCCGGCGCCGACGCAGCGCTCGGTGTCCGCGGTGATCTTGAGCATGTGATGGGTCTCCTTCGGGAACGGTGCGTGGTCACCAGCGAACCGGCAGCGCGTGCAGTCCGAACAGCACACCGTCGTACTTGAACGGCAGCTCGTCCACCGGCTTCGCCAGTTCCAGCTTAGGGATGCGGTCGAACAACACCTGGTAGGCGAGGTCCATCTCGCCGCGCACCAGGTTCTGCCCGAGGCACTGGTGCACGCCGTAACCGAACGCCACGTGGTGCCGCGCCGCGCGGGAGGGGTCGAACCGGTGCGGGCAGCCGAAGGCCTCCTCGTCGTGGTTGGCCGCGGCGACCAGCGGCACGATGCCCTCACCGGCCTTGATCGTCTGCCCGCTGATCTCCAGGTCCTCCACGGCCACCCGCAGCGCCACCAGGTCCGCCACGGAGTGCAGCCGCAGCAGCTCCTCCACGACGCCCTCGCCGCCGATCCACTCGGGGTGTATCAGCAGCGTGAGCACGCCGAGCGCGATGTTGTTCGCCGTCGTCTCGTGCCCCGCGATCAGCAGCAGCATGGACACGCCGGACAGCTCCGCCGCGGACATGGTGCCCGCCGCCAGCAACCGGCTGATGAGGTCCTCGCCCGGGCGCTTCTGCTTGATCGCGATGAGCCGGTTCAGGTAGCGCAGCAGCTCCTTGGTGGCCGCCTCGCGTTCCTGGTCGGTGGCGGTGGTGCTGACCAGCACCCGTGTCTTGGCTTCGAAGAAGTCCCGGTCCACCTTCGGCACGCCGAGCAGGCTGGAGATCACCAGCGAGGGCACCGGCAGCGCGAAGTCCGCCACCAGGTCCGCGGTGTCGCCGGCGGCGAGCATGGCGTCGACGCGGTCGTGCACGACCTGTTCGATGGCGGGCCGCATCTCCCGGATCCGCCGCACCGAGAACTCCGAGATCAGCGTCTTGCGGAACCGGTTGTGGTCCGGCGGGTCGAGCGCGACGAACCAGCCGGGCATGGTGTCCGGGGAGGGCACGCCGCCGGTCTTGCCGAGCAGGCTGGGGAAGCCCTCGTGCGTCGGGTTCGAGCTGACCCGCGAGTCGGTGAGCACGGTGCGGACGTCCTCGTGCCGCGTCACCAGCCACACGACGGCGCCGGTGGGCAGCCTGGAACGCACCAGGCCGGGCTGTTCCCGGAATCCCGCGTATTCGGCGGGCGGGAACGACGCGCCGGGGCGGCGCAACGGGAAGTCGACCACGTCGGCCATGATCCGCTCTCCATCGTCGTCTGTTGTGATCAGTTCGCGGCGTAGAACTCGCGCACCTTGCCGACGACGTACTCCTGGTCGTCGGCGGTCAGACCGGTGTGCGTGGGCAGGTAGAGCCCGTCCTCGCTGAACCGGGTGGCGTTGAGCGACGGCCACACCGGGTCGAGGTAGCCGGGCTGGCGGCTCATCGGTTTGAAGAACAACCGCGTCTCCACGCCGTGCTCGGCGAGGAACGCGCGCAGGCCCTCGCGGTCGCGGGCGCGCAGGTCGTACATCCACAGCACGTCGCGCGGCGGCATCAGCGTGATGCCGTCGATGGCGCGCAGCCCGTCGTCGTAGCGCTTCTCGATGTCGCGGCGCACGCTGAGGATGTGGTCGAGCTGCTCGGTCTGGGCGAGCGCGACCGCGGCCTGCATCGCGGTCATCCGGAAGTTGTAGGCGAGTTTCTTGTGCAGGAAGCTGTGATCGCGGGAGAACGCCATGCCCCGCAGGTGCGCCATCTGCTCGGCCAGCCGTGGATCGTCGGTGAGGCAGATGCCGCCCTCGCCCGCCGTGATGATCTTGTTGGCGAACAGCGAGAAGCACGCGACGTCGGCCACGGGGGCGACGCCGTGCGCCTCGGCGGAGTCCTCCACGACGCGCAGGTTGTACTCGTAGGCGAGCTCCATGATCGGATCCATGTCGCAACGCCTGCCGTAGATGTGCACCGGCATGATCACCTTGGTGCGCGGGGTGATCTTCTCCTCGATCCGCGTGACGTCGATGTTGAGGTCGTCGCCGCAGTCCACGAACACCGGCGTGGCGCCGGTGTAGGTCACCGCCCACGCCGAGGCGATCATGGTGAACTCGGGGACGATCACCTCATCGCCCTCGCCGACGCCGAGCGCGCGCAGCGCCAGCGTGAGCGCCGTGGTGCCGGAGGAGCAGGCCACGCCGTGCGCGGATCCGTTGTAGCGGGCGAACTCCTGCTCGAAGCGCCGTACGAACGGCCCCTGCGAGGAGATCCAGTTCTCGCTGATCGCCTCGCTGGTGTACTCCAGCTCGCGCCCTTGCAGCCAGGGTTTCGAGACGGGGTAGCGCATCCGGGGTCCTTTCAGCACGGGTCGTGGTCTTGTCCTGTCAGCGGAGCCGATGAGCGGTGACCGGCTGCGCAGCGGGCCACCGCCACCGAGGTTGCGCTACCGGGACCGCCACGCGGATCACTCCGATAGGCCCTTCGCCTCCTGGTCGGAGAGCGCGGGCAGGGCTTGCAGCAGGTCGGCCGCCGCCTCCCGGCCGCCCGCGTCGTGCAGCAGCCGGCCGAACCGCTGGGCGCGGTCCCGGAACGACCGTTCGTCGAGCACCCGGACGAGCTTGTCCAGCACGTCCGCCACGTCGATCGTCTCCGGCCGGTCCAAGGTGAGGCTGACGCCGAAGTCCTCGCCGCGCACCGCCTGATCGTCGCAGTCCACCCACAGTGGACGGACGACGAGCGGCTTGCCGAAGTGCAGTCCTTCGTGGAACGCGTTGCCGCCGGCGTGGGTGAAGAACAGTTTCACGCTGGGGTGGGCGAGCACGTCGAGCTGGGAAGGCACCCACTTCTCGACCCGCAGGTTCGCGGGCAGCTCGTCCGGCAGCAGGTGCTGCTGCTCGGCGGGCAGCTTCCACAGCACGTGGGTGTCGCGCTCACCGAGCCTGCGGGTGACCTCCAGCAGCGACTCGACCTGGTCGGCGGTGAGCCGGGTGATGGTGCCGAATCCCATGTACACCACGGATTCGTGCGCGCCGAGCCACCGGGTCAGCCCGTCGTCGTCCGGTGCCTGCGGCAGCGGTGGCACCATCGTGCCCACCAGCCGCATGGTGTCCGGCACCGTGAACGGGTAGTCCAGCTCCCGCACGGAGTAGCACAGCACCATCGCGGCCTGCTCGATGCGCGGCATGAACCCGCCCGCTTCCTTCGCGATGCCGAGTTCGTCGCGGATCCGCTGGTCCCGCGCGGCGCGCTCGCGCAGCTCGGCGGTCAGGAACATGCCGAGGGTGCGGAACTTGAACAGCCGGTTCTGCAACCGCTGCCGGAAATTCATCTCGTAGGGCAGTCCGGAGTGCGGGACGGGGAAATCCGGCCCGGTGTAGGACTTGCCGAACGGCACGTGCGAGGTGAGCACGTTGCTCGGCATGAACGGAACGCCGAGCACGAACGGGATGTTCTTGGTGATGGCGAGTTCGTAGCCGTAGGAGCACATGCTCTCGACCACCATCAGCGCGGGCCGGATCTCCTCGACGGCCTTCTCCAGCGCGCGGTACTTGTCGATGCGCGCCTCGGGGGAGAAGGTGTGCCGGATGACCGCGCGGTGCGCCTTGAAGCGGGATCGCTGGGTCACTTCCCGGTAGGTCTCGTCGTCCCAGGTCACCGCTGACATCTCCGGCACCACCGGTCCGAGCGGGACGAACTCGACGGGGCTGTCGGCTTTGAGCGCAGCGACGTCGTCGGCCCGGTTGTCGTCGGTGGCGAAGTACAGGTCCTGCACGCCCCGCCGGGACATCTCCTCCGCCAGCACCAGCAGCGGGTTCAGCAGACCGCTCTCCGGGTAGCTGACGAACAGGATCGGCCGCCGGGTCGACGCCATGAACACACCCTCCACGAGATCGGCATCCCGGCGGCAGGGGACGTGCCGGGAGAAGACATCGACTTTTCTCCCACATGCCCATGCGGAGAATCCCTAGTCCTGCGAACCCCTTTCGGGCCTTCGACCTGCGGCTCTAGGGAAATGTACAGCCACACCGCACCTACGCTCCGCAGTCGAGTGGTGCAGTCCCGCCCGACTCCTGCCAGAGGTGGTGCAGCGCATGACGATCCCGCGTACGACGAGCCCGGCCGGTGACGATTCGCCGGCTGCGGACGACCCGATCGCAGTGGTGGCGATGGCGTGCCGTTTCCCCGGTGCCGTGCGGTCACCGGAGGACCTGTGGGAACTGGTCACCTCGGATTCCGGGGCGGCGTCCGGGTTTCCGGAGGACCGGGGCTGGGACTTGGCGGGGTTGCGCGCGGCCTGCGCCGTGGACTCCGGTGGTTTTCTGGCCGATGCGACCGAATTCGACGCGGAGTTCTTCGGAATCTCGCCGCGTGAGGCGCTGGCGATGGATCCGCAGCAACGGTTGCTGCTGGAGGTC
Organism: Saccharopolyspora gloriosae; assembly: GCF_022828475.1. Lineage (GTDB taxonomy): Bacteria > Actinomycetota > Actinomycetes > Mycobacteriales > Pseudonocardiaceae > Saccharopolyspora_C > Saccharopolyspora_C gloriosae_A. The sequence continues at coordinate 1,876,009 of NZ_CP059557.1, forward strand.
TCCTGGGAGGCGTTCGAGCGCGCGGGCATCGATCCGGTGTCGCTGCGCGGTACGCGCACGGGCGTGTTCGCGGGCCTGCACGGGCAGGACTACGCGGTGGCCGCCGAAGGGGCGGCCGAGGACGTGAGCGGGCACGCCGTGACCGGCTTCTCGACGGCCGTGGCCTCGGGGCGCCTGGCTTACCTGCTGGGGCTGGCGGGGCCGGCGATCACGGTGGACACCGCCTCGTCGTCTTCGCTGGTGGCGGTGCACACGGCGGCGCGCGCGATCCGGGCGGGCGAGTGCTCGCTGGCGGTGGCCGCCGGGGTGCAGGTGATGTCCACGCCCGCCTCGTTCGTCGGGTACTCCCGGCAGGGCGGGCTGGCCGCCGACGGGCGCTGCAAGCCGTTCTCCGACGACGCCGACGGCACCGCGTGGTCCGAAGGCGCCGGGGTGGTGCTGCTGGAGCCGCTGTCGCGGGCGCGGGCGGCCGGGCACGAGGTGCTGGCGGTGCTGCGCGGTTCGGCGATCAACTCCGACGGGGAGTCGGCGGGCCTGACGGCCCCCAGCGAGACGGCGCAGCGGGCGGTGCTGCGGGACGCGCTGGCCGACGCCGGGCTGAACGCCGCCGACGTGGACGCGGTGGAGGCGCACGGCACGGGAACGGCGCTGGGCGATCCGATCGAGGCGACGGCGCTGCTGGCGACCTACGGGCAGGACCGGGAGATCCCGCTGCTGCTCGGCTCGGTCAAGGGGCATCTGGGGCACGCGCAGGCCGCCGCGGGCATGGCCGGTCTGATCAAGACGGTGCTGGCGTTGGGCCGGGACCGGTTGCCGGGCATCCTGAACTTGAGCGGCCCGTCCACGCGGGTGGACTGGACGTCCGGTGCCGTGGAGGTGCTGGCCGACGCCGCGCCGTGGCCGCGCGCGGACCGGCCGCGGCGCGCCGGGGTGTCGTCGTTCGGCATCAGCGGCACCAACGCGCACGTCATCCTCGAACAGGCCGCTCCCGTTGTGCCGCCAGAGGAATCCGTCCCGTCGGTGACGCCGGCCGCCGTGCCGATGCCGGTCTCGGCGCGGTCGGATGCGGCACTGGACGTGCTGCTGGATCAGGTCGCCGACCTCGCCGAGTCGGGTTCCGCGCCGGTGGACGTGGGCTGGTCGCTGGTGACCCGGCGGACCGGCTTCGACCGGCGTGCGGTGCTGCTGAGCACCGCCGACGGCGCGGTGGAGGTGGCTCGCGCAGCGGTGTCCGAGGGTTCGTCGGCGGTGGTGTTCTCCGGTCAGGGTTCGCAACGGCTCGGCATGGGCCGGGAGCTGTACGCCCGGTTCCCGGTGTTCGCGGCGGCGTTCGACGAGGTGCTGGCGGAACTGGACCGTCACCTGCAGCGCCCGCTGCGCGAGGTCATCTGGGGCGAGGACGCCGCCGAGCTCAACCGCACCGGACACGCGCAGCCGGCGTTGTTCGCCGTGGAGGTGGCGCTGTTCCGGCTCGCCGAATCCCACGGGGTGCGCCCCGATCACGTCGGCGGCCACTCGGTCGGCGAGGTCGCCGCCGCGCACGTTTCCGGCGCTCTGCCCCTACCGGACGCGGCGAAGCTGATCGCGGCTCGCGGCAGGCTGATGCAGGAACTTCCCGTCCAGGGCGCGATGGTGGCGATCCAGGCCGCCGAGCACGAGATTTCCCCGCTGCTCACTGAGAACGCGGGGCTGGCGGCGGTGAACGGTCCGGAGTCGGTGGTCGTCTCCGGCGGCGCAGAGGAGGTCTTCGCGCTCGCCGAGCACTTCACCGACCTCGGCCGCAAGACGAACCGGCTGCGGGTGTCGCACGCGTTCCACTCGCCGCTGATGGAGCCGATGCTCGCGCGGTTCCGCGAGGTCGTGCGTGGATTGTCCTTCGCCGAGCCGGAAATCCCGGTGGTGTCGAACTTGACCGGTGCGCTCGCGCGGCCGGGTGAGCTGGCCGATCCGGAGTACTGGGTGCGGCACGTGCGGGAACCGGTGCGCTTCGCCGACGGCGTCGCCGCGCTGCACGAGCAGGGCGTGACGCGGTTCCTGGAACTGGGGCCGGACGGTGTTCTTTCCGGCATGGTGCGGGATTCCGTGCCGGGCAGTCCCGTCATCGTCGTTCCGGCGCTGCGCCGTGACCGCGACGAGGAGGCCGCGTGGGTGACGGCGCTGGCCCGCCTGCACGTGACCGGGATGCCCGTCGACTGGCGGGAGGTGTTCACCGGCACCGGTGCGCGCCCGGTGGCGCTGCCGACGTATCCGTTCCAGCGCGAACGGTTCTGGCCGACGAAGACCGCGACGACGGGCTCTGGAATCGTCCCGGTACCCGAACGTCCCGCGCTCGCCCCGGAACCGGAACCCGACCTCACCGAGCGCCTCGCGAGCATGCCGCGCGGTAAGCGCACCCCGTTCTTGCTGGACTTGGTGCGCACCGAGGCGGCGGCGGTGCTCGGCCACCGAAAACCCGACCGGGTCGGCCCGGACCGGGTGTTCAAGGACATGGGTTTCGAGTCGCTGACCGGCGTGGAACTGCGCGACAAGCTGGGCGCGGCGACGGGCCTGCGCCTGCCGAGCTCGCTGGTCTTCGACCGCCCCACCCCGAATTCCGTCGCCGAGTACCTCACCGGCCACCTCGCGGACGACGCCTCGCTGGAAGCCGAACTGGCGGCCTGGGAACTGCGCCTGGACGCGTCCCCGGAGGACCCGGCGCAACGCGATCGCCTGGCGGCTCAGCTGGACCGCCTCGCGGCCAAGCTCCGCGACGGTGCACCGGATACCGACACCGACATCGCGGACGCCTCGCTCGACCGCCTCCTGGACTTGATCGACGAAGAGTTCGTCGCCTGACGAGCGACCACAGCAAGCCGATGGGGCGTCCGAACATGGGTTTTGTCCAGATCCTGTCAGCGGCGAAGCCGGTGAGCAGTGACCACCGGCACCGCCGCGGGTTCTCAGCGTTCCTCTCGCGAGGACAGCGATTTCCTTCGTGGAGCCACTCGGGAGATCACTGAAACACCGGCCGGGGCGCAGCGAGAAGACCGCTGAGGTTCCGCCACCCGTCCCCTTACGCAGCACACATGCGAGGAATTCCGTGCCTGAAGATCAGCAAGAGAAGGTCGTCGACTACTTGCGGCGGGTGACCGTCGATCTGCGGCACGCTCGCAAGCGCATCGAGCAGTTGGAGGACCGCGACCGCGAGCCGATCGCCGTCGTGGGCATGGCCTGCCGCTATCCGGGCGATGTGCGGTCGCCGGAGGACCTGTGGGAGCTGGTGTCCACCGGCGGCGACGCGGTGTCCGGTTTCCCCGCCGATCGCGGCTGGGACCTCGACTCGCTGCGCCGGGACAGCACCACGAGCACCGGCGGTTTCCTCTACGACGCGGCCGAATTCGACGCCGGCTTCTTCGGGATCTCGCCGCGCGAGGCGCAGGCGATGGACCCGCAGCAGCGGCTGCTGCTGGAGGTGGCGTGGGAGGCCGTGGAGCGCGCGGGCATCGCGCCGAGCGCGTTGCGCGCCACCCCGGCCGGGGTGTTCGTGGGCGCCTACCAGTGGGGCCGTTCGCAGCCGGACGCCGACGAGCTGCAGGGCCACACCATGACGGGCACCGCCTCCAGCGTCCTGTCCGGGAGGCTGGCCTACACGCTGGGCTTGCACGGCCCGGCGCTCACGGTGGACACCGCGTGCTCATCGTCGCTGGTGGCGCTGCATCTGGCGGCGCGGTCGCTGCGCGCGCAGGAGTCCTCGCTGGCCCTCGTCGGCGGCGTCACGGTGATGTCCGACCCGTCGCTGTTCGTGGAGTTCAGCAGGCAGGGCGGGCTGTCCGCCGACGGCCGCTGCCGGGCGTTCTCCGCCGACGCCGACGGCACCGGCTGGGCCGAGGGCGCGGGCGTCGTGGTGCTGGAACGGCTGTCCGATGCGCAGCGCAACGGTCACGAGATCCTGGCGGTGCTGCGCGGCAGCGCGGTGAACCAGGACGGCGCGTCGAACGGGCTGACCGCGCCGAACGGCCCCGCGCAGCAACGGGTGATCGAGCAGGCGCTGGAGAGCGCCGAACTGCGACCGTCCGATGTGGACGTGGTGGAGGCGCACGGCACCGGCACCAGGCTCGGTGATCCGATCGAGGCGCAGGCGCTGCTGGACGCCTACGGACACGACCGCGAGCGGCCGCTGTGGCTCGGGTCGTTGAAGTCGAACATCGGGCACACCCAGGCCGCCGCCGGAGTCGGCGGCGTGATCAAGATGGTGCAGGCGTTGCGCCACGGCGTGCTGCCGCGCACCTTGCACGCGCAGAACCCGTCGCCGGACGTGGATTGGAGCTCCGGTTCGCTGCGGCTGCTGACCGAGCAGGTCGACTGGCCGGCGGAACGTCCGCGGCGAGCCGCGGTGTCGTCGTTCGGCGTCAGCGGCACCAACGCGCACGCCGTCCTGGAACAGGCACCCCCGGTCGAGGATGCGCCGGAGCCGTCCCGGGCCGACGCGGTGGTGCCGTGGGTGCTGTCGGCCAGGACGGAGGTGGCGCTGCGCGAACAGGCCGCCCGCCTGGAGCGGCACGTGACCGAGCACCCCGAGCTCGCGCCGGTGGACCTCGGACATTCCTTGGTGCGCACCAGATCCCTGTTCGAGCAGCGCGCGGCGGTGATCGGCTCAGATCGGCAGGAGCTGCTGGCGGCGTTGCGCTCGCTGGCCGCCGGTGAACCCGACGCGGCGGTCGTCGAAGGCGCCGCCGAGGTCGAGGGCAAGGTGGTCTTCGTCTTCCCCGGCCAGGGCACGGCGTGGACCGGGATGGGTGCCCGGCTGCTGGCCGAATCGCCGGTGTTCGCCGAGCGCATCGCCGACTGCGAACGCGCGCTGAGCCACTTCGTCGACTGGTCGCTCACGGCGGTGCTGCGCCAGGAGCACGGCGCACCGTCGCTGGAGCACGACGACGTCCTGCAACCCGCCACGTTCGCCATGATGGTGGCGCTGGCCGAGCTGTGGCGCTCCTACGGCGTGGAACCGGACGCGGTCATCGGCCACTCGCAGGGCGAGATGGCCGCCGCCGTCGTGTCCGGCGCGCTGTCGCTGCTGGACGGCGCGCGGCTGGTCGCGTTGCGCGGACGGGTCATCGGCAGGCGCCTGGCCGGGACGGGCGGGATGCTCTCCGTCCCGCTGTCCAGCGCGCAGGTGCGGCAGCGGATCGAGGGCCGCGATCTGGCGTTGGCCGCGCTCAACGGGCCGAGCTCCTGCGCGGTGTCGGGACTGTCGGCGGAGCTGGACGCGCTGTTCGACGAGCTCACCGCGGAAGGTCTGCGGGTGCGCCGGATCGCCGTGGACTACCCGTCGCACTCCCGGTTCGCCGAGCCGCTGCGCGAGGAACTGCTCGCCGAGTTCGCCGACATCACCCCGCACGTCCCGGAGGTCCCGTTCCTGTCCACCGTCACCGGCGAGTGGTGCGACACGGCCTGCACGGACGCCGAGTACTGGTTCGAGAACCTGCGCCGCACGGTCGGGTTCGCCCCGGCCGTGGAGTCGCTGCTCGACCAGGGCCACCGCGTTTTCCTCGAGGTGGGCGCGCATCCAGTGCTGACGACGGGCGTGCAGGAACTCATCGAGCGGCACGAGGTTCCGGCGGTCGCCACCGGCACGCTGCGCCGCGATCACGGCGGGCTCGACCGGTTCCTGAGCGCGGCGGCGGCGGTGTTCGTGCGCGGCGGTGCGGTCGACTGGACCTTCGCGGACGCGCGGACCGTCGAGCTGCCGACCTACGCCTTCCAGCGCGAGCGCTTCTGGACGGAGCCCAGCCGCCCCGCCGCCGACCCGGTGGATGAGGAGTTCTGGACCGCCGTCGAGCAGCACGACACCGGTGCTCTGACGGCGAACCTGCACGTCGACGAGCAGGCGCTGGCTCAGGTGCTGCCCGCGCTGGCGTCGTGGCGCAAGCAGCGCCGGGTGCTGTCGGAGGCGGACGCCTGGCGCTACGAGGTCTCCTGGACGCCGCTGGGCGGCGTGCCGCGCGGTCTGCTGCACGGCACCTGGCTGCTGGTCACGACCGGCCGAGCCGAGGACGCCGACGTCGCCGCCGCGTTGTGCGAGCACGGCGCCGACGTCCACCGCCTGCTCCTGGGCGAGTCCTGTGTGGACAGAACGGTGCTGGCTCAACGGCTGGGAGAAGTCGGTGAACCGGCCGGTGTCGTCTCGGTGCTGGCGTTCGACGAGCAGCCCGGCGAGACCTACCCCGACATGCCACTCGGCCTGGCGCTGACCGTGTCGCTGGTGCAGGCACTGGGCGACGCGGGGATCGACGCGCCGACGTGGACCGTGACGCGCGGGGCCGCCCGCACCGGCGACGGCGACGCGCTGCCGAACCCGATGCAGTCGCAGGTGATGGGCGTGTCCTGGACCGCGGCGCTGGAGCACCCGCAGCGCTGGGGCGGCACCGTCGACCTGCCGGAGACCGTGGACGGGCGCGCGGCGAGCAGGTTCGCCGCCGTGCTCGCCGACTCCCGAGGCGAGGACCAGCTCGCGATCCGCCCGGCGGGCGTGCTGGCCCGCCGGGTGGTGCGCGCCGCGAAACCGCGCCCCGTGCGGGACTGGACGCCGCGCGGCACCGTGCTGGTCACCGGCGGCACCGGCGCCATCGCACCGGACCTCGCCCGCTGGCTCGCCGAGCAGGGCGCGCGGCAGGTCGTGCTCACCTCACGCCGGGGTATCGCCGCCGCAGGGATGCCGGAGCTCGTCGCCGAACTGGCCGAGCTGGGCACCGAGGTCACCGTCGAGTCCTGCGACGTCGCCGACCGCGACGCGGTCGCCGCCCTGCTGGACCGGCTCGCCGAAGCCGGGCACACGATCCGCACCGTGGTGCACGCGGCCGTGATCATCGAGCTGCACACGATCGACGAGACCACCACCGAGCAGTTCCAGCGCGTGGTGCGCGCCAAGGTCGCCGGTGCCCGGCACCTGGACGAACTGCTCGGCGACGACCTCGACGCGTTCGTGCTGTACTCCTCGATCGCCGGGATGTGGGGCAGCGGCGCGCACGCCGCCTACGCGGCGGGCAACGCGTACCTGGGCGCGCTGGCGGAGAACCGCCGCGCGCGCGGGCTGCCCGCCACCTCGCTGCACTGGGGCAAGTGGCCGGATTCGCCGGAGCTCGCCGAGCAGGACCGCCACGGCGTGCGCCGCACCGGCCTGCGCATCCTGGACCCGCGACTCGCGTTCACCGCCCTGCGGCGGGCGTTGGACGAGGACGCGTCCGTGCTCGCGCTGACCGATGTGGACTGGGCGAACTACCACCAGGTCTTCACCGCGGCGCGGCCGACGACGCTGTTCGACGACGTGCCGGAGGTGCGCCGGGTCGAGTCCGACGTTCCGGCGGAGGTCGGCGGGTTCGCCGCCCGGGCGCGCGCGTTGCCCGCGAGCGAGCGCTCGGCGCTGCTGCTGGAACTGGTCCGCGACCAGGCCGCCGCCGTGCTCGGGCACACCGGGGGCGGCGCCGCGCCCGCCGAGCGCCGTGCGTTCCGCGACCTCGGGTTCGACTCGGTGACCACCGTGGAGCTGCGGAATCGCCTGGTGCGGGCCACCGGGCTGAGCCTGCCCACGACGGTCGTGTTCGACTACCCGTCCCCGGCGGACCTGGCGGCGTTCCTGGACTCGCGGCTCGCCGGTGATCAGGAGTCCCGAGCGGCGAGCGCGACGGCCGCCACCGACGAGCCGATCGCGATCATCGGCATGGGCTGCCGCCTGCCGGGCGGCGTGACCACGCCGGACGAGTTGTGGCGGCTGGTGCTCGACGGCGCCGACGTGATCTCCGACATCCCCGCCGATCGCGGCTGGAACGCCGCCGAGCTCTACGACCCGGACCGGGATCGGGCGGGCCGTACCTACACCGTGCGGGGCGGGTTCATCGACGACGCCGCCGGTTTCGACGCGGGTTTCTTCGGGATCTCGCCGCGCGAGGCGCAGGCGATGGACCCGCAGCAGCGGCTGCTGCTGGAGACCGGCTGGGAGGCGCTGGAACGCGCCGGGATCGACCCGGAATCCTTGCGCGGCAGCGAAACCGGCATCTTCGTCGGCGCCAGCCACCAGGGCTACAGCGCGAGCGCGTTCGGCATCAACGACGGCACCGAGGGGCAGTTCGTCACCGGTGCCGCCTCCAGCGTGCTCTCCGGCCGGTTGTCCTACCTGCTCGGTCTGGAAGGTCCCGCCGTCACGGTCGACACGGCGTGCTCGTCTTCGCTGGTGGCGCTGCACTTGGCCGGGCAGTCGCTGCGCAGCGGGGAGAGCTCGCTGGCGTTGGCCGCCGGTTCCACGGTGATCTCCGGGCCGCAGGACTTCCTCGGCTTCAGCCGGTTGGGCGCGCTGGCGGCCGACGGCCGCTGCAAGGCGTTCGCCGAAGGCGCCGACGGCATGAGCCTCGCCGAGGGCGTCGGCGTGGTCGCGCTGGAACGGCTCTCCGACGCTCGCCGCAACGGGCATCCGGTGCTGGCGGTGCTGCGCGGTTCGGCGACGAACCAGGACGGGGCGTCGAACGGGCTCACCGCGCCGAACGGGCCGTCGCAGCAGCGCGTCATCCGGCAGGCCCTGGCCAACGCCGGCGTCGAAGCGGGTGAGGTCGACGTCGTCGAAGCGCACGGCACCGGCACCGCGCTCGGCGACCCGATCGAGGCGCAGGCGCTTTTCGCCACCTACGGGGCCGCGCGGTCGGCGCAGCGGCCGCTGTGGCTGGGTTCGCTGAAGTCGAACATCGGTCATTCCCAGGCCTCCGCCGGCATCGCGGGCGTGCTGAAGATGGTGCTGGCGCTGCGCGGCGGGCGGCTGCCCCGCACGCTGCACGCCGAGCGGCCGTCGTCGCACGTGGACTGGTCGGACGGACGGGTTCGGCTGCTCACCGACGAGGTCGAGTGGCCGGAGGCGGATCGGCCGCGCCGGGCGGCGGTGTCGGCGTTCGGCATCAGCGGCACCAACGCCCACGTCGTCCTGGAGCAGGCCCCGGAGCCCGCAGCTCCCGACACCGCCTCGGTGAGCGCCCGATACGGGCTGGTGCCGTGGGTGCTGTCGGCGAAATCCGATGCGGCACTTCAGGACCAGGCCGCCCGGTTGTCCACTGTGGAGTCCGACCCTGCTGAGCTGGCTTGGTCGTTGCTCCACGGCCGCAGCACTTTCGAGCACCGCGCGGTCGTCCTCGGCGCCGACGTCGACGAACTCACCGCCGGACTCGACGCCGTGGCCACCGCCGGAACCGGAGCGTCCGTGGTGCGGGGCACCGACGTGGGCGGCGCCGGACCGGTCTTCGTCTACCCCGGCCAAGGCTCGCAGTGGTGGGGAATGGGCCGTGACCTGCTCGCCGAATCCGACGTGTTCAGCGACGCCGTCGACGACTGCGAGCGGGCGTTGGCGCCGTTCGTGGACTGGTCGCTGCGCGAGGCGCTCACCGGCGCGGCCGACCCGGCACTGGTGGAGCGGGTCGACGTGGTGCAGCCCGCCCTGTTCTCCATGATGGTGGCGCTCACCGAGCTGTGGCGCTCCCACGGGTGCGCGCCGTCCGCGGTGGTCGGGCATTCGCAGGGCGAGATCGCCGCCGCGTACGTCGCGGGCGCGCTCTCGCTCGACGACGCCGCGCGCGTGGTCGCGTTGCGCAGCAAGGCGTTGCTGGCGCTGGCGGGCCAGGGCGGCATGGTGTCGCTGGCCGCCTCCGGTGACCGAGTCGCCGAGCTCATCGAACCGTGGTCGCAGCGGATCTCGGTGGCCGTGATCAACGGCCCTTCCTCGGTGGTGGTCTCCGGTGAACCGGACGCGCTGGAGGAACTGATCGCCGACTGCGAGCGCCGCGAGATCCGCGCCCGCAAGGTCAACGTGGACTACGCCTCGCACGGCCCGCACGTGGAGCAGCTGGAGGCGGAACTCGCCGAGGTCCTCGCGCCCATCACGCCGCGACCGGCGACCGTGCCGTTCTACTCGACCGTCACCGGCGAACGCATCAACACCGCCGAGCTCGGCGCAGGCTACTGGTACTCGAACCTGCGCAACACGGTGCGCATGCAGGACGCCACCCGAGCGCTGCTGGCCGACGGCCGCCGCCTGTTCGTCGAGGCCGGCCCGCACCCGGTGCTGGCCGCCGCGATCGAGGAGACGATCGACGAGTCCTGCCCGGACCCGGCGGTGGTGCTGGGCACGCTGCGCCGCGACGAAGGCGGGCCGCGCCGCTTCCTGCTGTCGCTGGCCGAAGCCCACGCGCACGGCGCCGAGGTGGACTGGACGAGCACGTTCACCGGCGGTCCCGGGCGGATCGTCGAGCTCCCCACCTACCCGTTCCAGCACCGGCGCTACTGGCTGACCCGGCGCCCCGCCCGAGGCGGCGCGGAGGATTCCGCGTTCTGGGACCTGGTCGAACGCGGCGATCCGAAGGTGCTGTCGGAGGAACTCGGCGTGGCCGGGGACGGTTCGGCGCTGACCGAGGTGTTGCCCGCGCTGGCGAAGTGGCGGGAACGCTCCCGGCACCGCGCGGCCGTGGACGCGCTGCGGTACCGGATCGGGTGGACGAAGTCGACCGATTCCGGCCCTGCGCAGGCGGGAACTCGGCTGCTGGTCGTGCCCGAGTCCCACGACGGCTGGATCTCGATGGTCGTCGACGCGTTCGGCGCGGACGTCGTGGTGCTCCCGGCGCAGGCGCGGGAGCGCGCGAAGCTGGCCGCCGAACTGCGGGAAGCCGCAGGTGAGCGGGAGATCGGCTCGGTCGTGTCGCTGCTGAGCATCCTGGACCCGCCCGGCGGGCTCACCGCCACATTGCTGCTGGTGCAGGCGCTGGGCGACGCGGAGATCGCGGCGCCGCTGTGGTGCGTCACGCGGGCCGCGGTGTCCGTCGACGGCGAGGACGTGAACCCGGAGCAGGCCGCGGTGTGGGGTCTCGGCCGGGTCGCGGCGCTGGAACACCCGGACCGGTGGGGCGGCCTGATCGACCTGCCGGACTCCCTGGACGACCGGATCACCGAGCTGCTGCCTGCGGCGTTGTCCGGCCCGGAGGACCAGGTCGCGGTGCGCGACGGCGGCCGGTTCGGGCGCAGGCTGCTGCGCTCCGCCTCCTCGCGAGCGGCCGAGTTCCGGACGCACGGCACCGCCCTGATCACCGGCGGCACCGGCGGCGTCGGCGCGTTCGTCGCGAAGTGGGCCGTGCGGCGCGGCGCGGAGCAGGTGGTGCTGACCAGCCGTCGCGGCCCGGACGCGCCCGGCGCGGGCCGGCTCACCGCCGAACTGGAGGAGCTCGGCGCGAAGGTGACCATCGCCGCCTGCGACGCGGGCGACCGCGAGCAGCTGGCCGGAGTCCTCGCCGACGCGGGCGAGCTCGGCTCGGTCTTCCACGTCGCGGGCGTCTCCGACGGGGACGCCCCGGTGCGGGAGCTGACCGAACGGCAGCTGGCGGACCTGCTGCGTTCCAAGCGGGACGCGTCGCTGCACCTGCACGAGCTCACCCGCGAGCACGACCTGGACGCGTTCGTGCTGTTCTCGTCGGGCGCCGCCATGTGGGGCAGCGGCGGCCAGCCGGGGTATGCGGCGGCGAACGCCTTCCTCGACGGCCTCGCCGAACACCGCCGCGCGCACGGACTGCCCGCAACCTCGATCGCCTGGGGCACTTGGGGCGAGGCCGGGATGGCGATGGACGCGGAGGTCGGCGAACGACTTCGCCGCCAAGGAGTTCCCGCCATGGCACCGGAACAGGCGCTCGCGGGCATGAATCAAGCCATTGTGGACGGATCGGCCACGGCGGCGGTCACGTTGATGGACTGGGAGAAGTTCGCCCCCGGCTTCACCGCGACCCGGCCGAGCCCGCTGCTCGGCGAACTCCCCGAGGTCCGCGCCGTGCTGGACGAGGCATCGGAACCCGCCGAGGCGGGCGAGGCCGGGTCCGCGCTGCTGCGGCGGCTGACCGAGCTGCCCGCCGCCGAGCGGTCCCGCGCGCTGCTGGAGGTGGTGCGGGCCGAAGCCGCCGCCACCCTCGGCTACGACGGCGCGGAGGGCATCCCGGCGTCCCGCGCGTTCAAGGACGTCGGATTCGACTCGGTCACGGCGGTGGAGCTGCGCAACCGGCTGCGCACCGCGACCGGGCTGCCACTGCCCGCGGCCCTGGTGTTCGACCACCCGAACCCGTCGGCGCTGACCGCGCACCTGGCCGCCGAAATGTTCGGCGAGGCCGACGAACGACCCGACGATCCGGACGCGCGAATCCGCGAAGTCCTCGCCACCATCCCGCTCGGCCGGCTCCGCAAGGCGGGGTTGCTGGACATGGTGCTGCAACTGGCCGAGGACGGCGGTGAGCCCGCCGAAGCGGACGCGCCGTCGGACTCGATCGACGACATGGATGCCGAGAGCCTGCTGCGGCTGGCCACCGGCACGAGCAACTGAGGAGCTCCTTTGAAATGGCCTGCGCAAGGGGTCGCTCAGCGGAACCTCAGCGGCTCCCTCACTGCGGGATCGATTTCCGATGGCCCCTGCACGGCGAAATCGCCGTCCTCGCGAGGAAGCCGCTGAGAACCCGCCGGTGGTCGGCTTGCTCAAGCTGATCACTGCTCAGCGGCTCCGCCGCTGACAAGACACGACACCACCCATGCCGAACGGGCCTCTAGGGAGACCAGAATGGCCGACTCCAAGAACGAGTACGTCGAAGCGCTCCGAAGGTCGCTGAAGGAGATCGAGCGGCTGCGCGAGCAGAACCAGCGCCTGGTGTCCGCGGCGGCGGAGCCGATCGCCGTCGTCGGCATCGGCTGCCGGTTCCCCGGCGGAGTCGCCACTCCGGAGCAGCTGTGGGACCTGGTCGTCGAGGGCCGCGACGCGGTGGGCGGCTTCCCCACCGACCGCGAGTGGGACCTGGAGCGGCTTCGCGGCGAGGGCGACGGGTCGAGCCTGGCCCAAGAAGGCGCGTTCCTCGACGGCATGGCCGATTTCGACGCCGAGTTCTTCGGCATCGCCCCCCGCGAGGCGGTCGCGATGGACCCGCAGCAGCGCCTGCTGCTGCGGACCGCGTGGGAGGCGATGGAGCGGGCGGGCATCGACCCGGCCTCGCTGCGCGGCTCGCAGACCGGCGTGTTCATGGGCACCACCGGCCAGGACTACGGCAAGGTCCTGGACGGCTGCGCCGAGGACGTGGAGGTGTACGCGAACACCGGGCACGCGGCGTGCGTGCTGTCGGGACGGCTGTCCTACCTGTTCGGGCTCGAAGGTCCCGCGATCACCGTGGACACCGGGTGTTCGTCCTCGCTGGTGGCGCTGCACCAGGCGGTGCAGGCGCTGCGCGGCGGGGAGTGCTCGCTGGCGCTGACCGGTGGTGCCTCGGTGATGGCCACACCGGGGCCGTTCGTGTCGTTCACCGCCCAGCACGGCTTGGCCGCCGACGGCCGGTGCAAGCCGTTCGCGGACGCCGCCGACGGCACCGGCTGGGGCGAGGGTTCCGGGGTGCTGGTGCTGGAGCGGCTGTCGGACGCGCAGCGCAACGGGCATCCGGTGCTGGCGGTGGTGCGCGGTTCGGCGATCAACCAGGACGGTGCTTCCAACGGCCTGACCGCGCCGAACGGGCCGTCGCAGCAACGAGTCATCCGCGCCGCGCTGGGCAACGCGCACCTCGAACCGTCCGATGTGGACGCCGTGGAGGCGCACGGCACGGGAACCACGCTGGGCGACCCGATCGAGGCGCAGGCGCTGCTCGCGACCTACGGCAAGGACCGCGAGGGTCCGCTGTGGCTGGGGTCGATCAAGTCGAACATCGGCCACACCCAAGCCGCCGCCGGGATCGCCGGTGTGATCAAGATGGTGCTGGCGATGCGGCACGGCGTGCTGCCGCGCAGCCTGCACGTGGACGCGCCTTCGTCCAATGTGGACTGGGGTGCGGGTTCGGTGGAACTGCTAGCGCAACAGCGCGACTGGCCGGAGCGCGACCGCCCGCGCCGCGCCGGAGTGTCGTCGTTCGGCATCAGCGGCACCAACGCCCACGTGATCGTCGAACAGGCTCCGGCCGAGGTGGCGGCACCGCGCGAGACGCACGTGGTGCCCGAGGTCGTGGCGCTGCCGGTGTCCGCGCGCGGCCCCGAAGCGCTCACCGAGCAGGTGCGACGACTCGGTGCGCACCTGGCCGAGCACCCCGCGACTCCGCTCACCGACGTCGCGCTGACCCTCGCCGAGTCGCGGTCGACGTTCGAGCACCGCTCGGTGCTGCTGGCCGGTGCCGACGGGCTCACCGAACTCGCAAGCGGCCTGGCGCCCGAGCAGTGCCCGTCGGCGTTCGTGTTCTCCGGTCAGGGATCGCAGCGCCTGCGGATGGGCCGCGCGCTGCACGGGCGCTTCACGGCGTTCGCCACGGCGTTGGACGCGGTGTGCGCGGAGCTCGACCCGCACCTGAACCGGCCGCTGCGCGAAGTGATGTGGGGCGACGACGAGGACGCCCTCAACCGCACCGAATTCGCCCAACCCGCCCTGTTCGCCGTGGAGGTCGCGCTGTACCGGCTCGTCGAGAGCTGGGGGATGCGCCCGGACTACCTCGCCGGCCACTCCATCGGCGAGATCGCCGCCGCGCACGTCTCCGGTGTCCTGTCGCTGCCGGACGCGGCGAAGCTGGTGGCCGCGCGCGGTCGCCTGATGCAGGCGTTGCCCGCCGGTGGCGCGATGCTCGCGTTGCAGGCCACCGAGCAGGAAGCCGCCGAGTTCACCGGCGACCGGGTCGGCATCGCGGCGATCAACGGGCCGTCCTCGGTGGTGCTCTCCGGCGACGGCGAGCTCATCAACGACATCGCCGAGCGCTGGGAACGCGCGGGCCGCAAGGCGAAGCGGCTCGCGGTGAGCCACGCGTTCCACTCGCCGCTGATGGAGCCGATGCTCGCGGAGTTCCGCGCGGTGGTCTCCGAGCTGGCCTTCGGCGAGCCGCGCATTCCGGTCGTGCCCACAGCGAACTCATCCACTGTGAACAGCACCGACTTCGGTTCCGCCGAGTACTGGGTGCGCCACGTCCGCGAACCGGTGCGCTTCGCCGACGCGGTGACCGCGCTGCGCTCCCACGGCGTGCGCGCCTACCTGGAGCTCGGGCCGGACGGCGTGCTCTCGGCGATGACCCGCGAGAGCCTGCCCGACGCGGTGGCGGTTCCGTTGCTGCGCAGAGCGAAAGGCGACGAGTTCGCCGCGATCTCCGCGCTGGCCGAGGTGCACGTGGCCGGGGTTCCGGTGAACTGGGCCGCGGTCCTGGAGGGCACCGGGGCGCGGTACGTGGACCTGCCGACGTATCCGTTCCAGGACCGCCGGTTCTGGCCTTCGACTTCCCGGACCCGCGGTGGTGACGTGCTCGCCGCGAGTCCGGGAACCCATCCGCTGCTGGGCTCGGGCGTCGAGCTCGCCGGTGGGGATGAGGTGCTGTTCGGCTCGGTGCTGTCGGCGGCGACTCGCCCGTGGCTGGCCGAGCACGTCGTCGGCGGCCGAATCCTGTTGCCCGGCACGGCTTTCATGGAACTCGCGATCCGCGCCGCCGACGAGACGGGCTGCGACCGCGTGGAGGAGTTGACGCTGGCGGCACCGCTGGTGCTGCCGGCCGACGGCGAGATCCGCACGCAGGTGCGGGTCGCCGCGCCGGACGCGGACGGGCGCCGCTCGATGGAGGTCTTCTCCCGCGCCGAGGAGCTGTCCCCGTGGACGCTGCACGCCACCGGCGTGCTCGGCACCGGCGTCGCCGAAGCCACCGGCCTGACCGCGTGGCCGCCGGACGCCGAACCGGTGGAGCTCGACGGGTTGTACGAGCGGCTCTCCGAGCTCGGTTTCGACTACGGCCCCGCGTTCCGCGGGTTGCGGCGGGTGTGGCGGCGCGAGCAGGAGGTGTTCGCCGAGGTCGCGTTGCCCGACGACGCGGACGCGGCGGAGTTCGGCCTGCACCCCGCGCTGCTGGACGCCGTGCAGCACGCGGCGGCGTTCGCCGACCTCGGCCCCATCAGCCGTGGCGGCCTGCCGTTCGCCTGGGAAGGCGGCGCGTTGCACGCTTCCGGCGCCTCGACCGTGCGCGCGCACCTGGCCCGCGCGGGTGCGGACGCCATGTCGATGGTCCTCGCCGACGCCCAGGGGGCGCCGGTGGCCACGTTCGACTCGTTGCTGGCACGGGAGGTTCCGGCCGAACTCGGCTTCGGGGCCGTCGCCCGCGATGCGCTGTTCCGCCTCGACCGCACCCCGATCCGCACCGGCGAACGACCGGAGCAGGTCGCGGTGCTCGGTTCCGCCGCCGACTTCGGCGCCACCGGGATGGAGATCCGGGAGCTGACGGGCCTGTCCGGCATCGACCCGGTGCCGGAGCGGGTGCTGGTGCCGGTGCGCGGCGACCAGGACGTGGTGCGGTCCGCGCACGAGGTCACGGCCGGGGTGCTCGCGCTGATCCAGGACTGGCTCCGGCAGGACCGCTTCGCGGACTCGCGGCTCGTGTTCGTCACCCCCGAAGCCGACGCGGACCCCGGCGCGGCCGCCGTGCACGGGCTGGTCCGAGTCGCCGAGACGGAGAACCCCGGCCGGTTCGGCCTGATCCACCGCGCCGCCGACGCGAGCCCGCACGCGCTCGCGGCCGCGCTCGCGGCGGACGAGCCCGATGTGCTCGTGCGCGGTGACGAGGTGCTCGCGGCACGGCTGGACCGCGCGAACACCTCGGCGGAACCGGCCTGCTGGGACGTCGAGGGCACGGTGCTCATCACCGGTGGTACCGGCGGACTGGGCGGCGCGCTCGCCGAACATCTGGTGCGGGGCAAGGGAGTCCGGCACCTGCTGCTGCTGAGCCGCCGTGGACTCGACGCCGACGGAGCCCCGGAACTCGCCGCGCGGCTGCGCGAACTCGGCGCCGAAGTCCAGGTCTCCGCCTGCGACGCCGCCGACCGCGAGGCGCTGGCAGCGGCGATCACCGCGATCCCGGCGGCGCACCCGCTGCGGGCCGTGGTGCACACGGCCGGCGTGGTCGACGACGGCGTGGTCGACGCGCTCACCCCGGAACGGCTGGACGCGGTGCTGCGGCCGAAGGTCGACGCCGCCTGGCACCTGCACGAACTCACCCGCGAGCACGATTTGACGGCGTTCGTGCTGTTCTCCTCGGTGGCGGCCGCGTTCGGCAGCGCCGGGCAGGGCAACTACGCGGCGGGCAACGCCTTCCTCGACGGCCTCGCCCGGTACCGCCACGCGGCGGGCCTGCCCGCGACCTCGCTCGCGTGGGGGCCGTGGACCCGTGACGTGGGCATGACCGGCGCGTTGACCGAGGTCGACGTGCAGCGCGTCGCCCGCTCCGGGATGCCGCCGCTGGAACTCGAAGAGGGGCTCGCGCTGTTCGACGCCGCGACCTCCGGTGCCGATCCGGTTCCGCTGCCGGTGCGGCTGGACCTGGCCGGGTTGCGGGCGCAAGGTCAGGTGCCTGCGCTGCTGCGCGGCTTGATCCGGACTCCGGTGCGCCGTGGCGCGGCCCGTTCGGCGGCCGCCGACGGTCTCGCCGCGAGGCTCGGCGGGTTGTCCGGGGAGGAGCGCCGGGAGGCGCTGCTGGAGCTGGTGCGCGGCCGGATCGCCGTGGTGCTGGGTCATTCCGGCGCGTCCTCGGTGCCCGCGACCCGCCAGTTCCAGGACCTCGGCTTCGATTCGCTGACCGCCGTGGAGCTGCGCAACGGCCTCAACGCCGACACCGGGCTGCGGCTGCCCGCGACGCTCGTGTTCGACCATCCGACGCCGACCGCGCTCGCCGAGTACCTGCACGAGGAATTGTTCGGCGGCCAAGCCGACAGCACGGTCGCGGCACCGAAGAAGTCCGATGTGGACGATCCGATCGTGATCGTGGGCATGGCCTGCCGCTACCCGGGCGGGGTTTCCTCGCCGGAGGACCTGTGGCGGCTGGTCGCCGAAGGCGGCGACGGCATCACCGAGTTCCCCGCCGACCGAGGCTGGGACCTGGATCGGCTCTACGACCCGGACCCGGAGACGCCCGGCCGCACTCACGTGCGCCACGGCGGATTCCTGCACGAGGCGGGGGAATTCGACCCGGCGTTCTTCGAGATGAGCCCGCGCGAGGCGTTGGCCACGGACTCGCAGCAGCGGCTGCTGCTGGAAGTCTCCTGGGAGGCACTGGAACGAGCCGGGCTCGACCCGCACGGATTGCGCGGCAGCCCGACCGGCGTGTTCGCCGGGGTGATGTACAACGACTACGGCACTTTGCTGCCCGGCACCGAGTTCGAGCTGTACCGCGGCAACGGCAGCGCTCCCAGCGTCGCCTCCGGGCGGGTGTCTTACACGTTCGGTTTTGAGGGTCCGGCGGTCACGGTGGACACGGCGTGCTCGTCGTCGCTGGTGGCGATGCATTGGGCGGCGCAGGCGCTGCGAGCCGGGGAGTGCTCGCTGGCGCTGGCGGGCGGCGTCACCGTCATGTCGACGCCGAGCACGTTCGTGGACTTCTCGCGGCAGCGGGGGCTCGCGCTCGACGGCCGGTGCAAGGCGTTCTCGGATTCGGCGGATGGTGTGGGCTGGTCCGAGGGTCTCGGGATGCTCGTGCTGGAGCGGCAGTCGGATGCGCGGCGCAACGGGCACGAGATCTTGGCGGTGCTGCGCGGCAGTGCGGTGAACCAGGACGGTGCGTCGAACGGTTTGACGGCGCCGAACGGTCCGTCGCAGCAGCGGGTGATCCGCCAGGCGCTGGCGAGCGGCGGACTGTCCACCGGGGACGTTGACGTGGTGGAGGCGCACGGTACCGGCACGACGCTCGGTGATCCGATCGAGGCGCAGGCGCTGCTGGCGACCTACGGTCAGGACCGGGACACACCGCTGTGGCTGGGTTCGGTGAAGTCGAACATCGGGCACACCCAGGCCGCCGCAGGCGTCGCGGGCGTGATCAAGATGGTGCTGGGCATGTGGCATGGTTCGCTCGCCCGCAGCCTGCACGCCGAAGCACCGTCCTCCCACGTCGACTGGGAGGCCGGAGCCGTCGAGCTGCTCGCCGAACAGCGCGCCTGGCCGGAGCACGACCGCCCGCGCCGGGCCGGGGTGTCCTCGTTCGGCATCAGCGGCACCAACGCGCACGTCATCCTCGAACAGGCCCCCGCACCGGAAATCCCCGATCGCGGCGCGGAAACCGGGGTGCGGCCGTGGGTGTTGTCCGGTCAGAGCCCGCAAGCGCTGCGTGCCCAGGCCGCGCGGCTGCTCGGCCGGGTGCAGGCCGAACCGGCCGCTCCCGCCGACATCGGCTTCTCCCTGGCCACCACTCGTGCCGCCTTCGAGCACCGCGCCGTTCTCGTCGCCGAGGAGCGCGACGACCTGCTGGGCGGGCTCGCCGCGCTCACCACCGGTGAACCGGACCCGCGGGTGGTCGAAGGCTCCGTGGCCGACGGCAGGCTCGGGGTGCTGTTCTCCGGTCAGGGCGCGCAGCGCCTCGGCGCCGGCCGGGAGCTGCACGCCCGCTTCCCGGTGTTCGCCGACGCCCTCGACGCCGCGTTCGACGCGCTGGACGAGCACCTCGACCGCCCGCTGCGCGAAGTGGTGTGGGGTGCGGACGCGGACCTGCTGAACCAGACCGGTTACGCGCAGCCGGCGTTGTTCGCGATCGAGGTCGCGCTGTACCGGCTGGTCGAGTCGTGGGGCGTGCGCCCGGATCACCTCGCCGGACATTCGATCGGCGAGGTCGCCGCCGCGCACGTCGCCGGAGTGCTGACGCTCGCCGACGCGGCGAAGCTCGTGGGTGCCCGCGCCCGGCTCATGCAGGCGCTGCCCACCGGCGGCGCGATGATCGCGGTGCGCGCCACGGAGGACGAAGTTCGCCCGCTGCTCGGCGAGACCGCGGCCATCGCCGCGATCAACGCGCCCGGCTCGGTGGTGCTCTCCGGCGAGCGCGACGCCGTCGAAGCGCTCGCGCGGCGGTTCGCCGACGACGGCCGCAAAACCGGCGAACTGCGCGTGTCGCACGCGTTCCACTCGCCGCTGATGGATCCGATGCTCGACGAGTTCGCCGCCGAACTGGCCGGACTGGAGTTCGCCGCCCCGCGGATCCCGATCATCTCCAACGTCACCGGCGCCGTCGCCGGACCCGAGATCGCCACCCCGGAGCACTGGGTGCGCCACGTCCGAGGCTGCGTGCGGTTCGCCGACGGCGTCCGCGCCATGAGCGACCTCGGCGACCGGACCTTCCTGGAACTGGGGCCGGACTCCGTGCTCACCGCGCTCGCCGCGGAGTCCGCCACCGAGGACACCTCGGCCGTGCCCGCGTTGCGCAAGGACCGCGCGGAGGAGACCGCCCTGCTCGGCGCCCTCGCGCACCTGCACACCCGAGGCGTCCAGCTGGACTGGGCCGCACTGTTCCCCGGCGCCCGCCGAGTGCAGTTGCCCACCTACGCCTTCCAGCACGAACGGTTCTGGCCCAGCCCCGCCACTGAATCAGGTGACGCCCTGGCCATCGGTGTCCGCCCCGCCGCGCACCCGCTGCTCGGCGGCGCCGTGGAGGTCGCCGAATCCGGCGAAACCCTGTTCACCGGCAGGCTTTCCCGGACCGCGCAGCCGTGGCTGGCCGAGCACACCGTGCACGGCGCGGTGCTGCTGCCCGGGACCGCGTTCCTGGAGCTCGTGATCCGCGCGGGCGACGAAGTGGGCTGCGACCGGGTGGACGACCTCACCATCGGGCGTCCGCTGGCACTGCCCGAAACCGGTGCGCTGCAACTGCAAGTCCGGCTCGGTGCCGAACAGGCCGGGAGCCGGATCGCCGAGATCTACGCGCGGCCCGAGGGCGACCCGGAGCAGGCGTGGACGCGCTACGCGGTGGGCACCCTCACCACCGGAAGCGCGGTGGAACCGGAGGGCCTCCCGGAATGGCCGCCCGCCGGGGCGCGACCGGTGGACCTGGACGGCTGCTACGACGCGCTCGCCGACGCCGGGTTCGACTACGGCCCGTCGTTCCGCGGCCTCGCCGCCGTGTGGCGCTCCGGCGACGAGGTGTTCGCCGAGGTGGAGCTGCCGGAACACGTGCAGGCGGGCGACTACGGGCTGCACCCCGCGCTATCCGACGCCGCCCTGCACGCCGTGTCGCAGCTCGCCGGGAACCGGCGCGGACTGCCGTTCACCTGGGACGGCGTGTCGCTGCACGCGGCCGGAGCGACCGCGCTGCGGGTGCGGATCACGCCGACCGAGGCGGACGTGGTGTCGCTGGCGGTCGCGGACGTGACCGGCGCCCCGGTCGCCTCGGTGGCGGCGCTGACCCTGCGCGCCCCGGACGGCACCGCTGAAACCCTTCCCGCGCAACGGGATTCGCTGTTCCGGCTGGAGTGGACCCCGATCCGCTCGACCGAGGGCGGCGTCACCGCCTCGGTCACCGGCCCGGATCCGTTCGGCCTCGCCGATGCGCTGCGCACGGCGGAGATCCCCGCCGGGAACGACGTCGTGCTCGTGCCCGTGCACTCCGGCGCACCCGGACCGGACGCGGCGCACGAAGTGACGCGCGGCGTGCTGCACACCGTGCAGGAGCACCTCGCGTCCGAGCGCACCTCCCGGCTCGTGTTCGTCACCCGCGACGCCACCACCGGCGGCGACCTGGCCGCCGCGGCCGCGTGGGGCCTGGTCCGCAGCGCCGAACGCGAACACCCCGGCCGGTTCGGGCTGCTGGACCTCGACTCGCACGCGCCGGACGCGGAACTGCTCGCGCAGGTCGTGGCCGCTGCCGAACCGCAGCTGCGGTTGCGCGGCGGAGTGCTCGCCGCGGCACGACTGGCCCGGCTGCCCGAACCGGCCGTCACCGGCTGGAACCCGGACGAACTGATCCTCATCACCGGCGGCACCGGCGGCCTCGGCAGCGCCGTGGCGCGGCACCTGGTGCGCGAACGCGGCGTGCGCAGACTGCTGCTGGTCAGCCGCAGCGGCGGCGAATCCGAGGGAGTCGTACCGCTGGTCGCGGAACTGACCGCGATGGACGCCGAAGTGCGGGTGGCGGCCTGCGACGTCGCCGACCGCGAAGCAGTGGCGGACCTGCTGGCCCGCCACGACGTGGGCGCCATCGTGCACACGGCGGGCGTGGTCGACGACGGAGTCGTCGACGCGCTCACCCCGGAACGCCTCGAAGCGGTGCTGCGACCGAAGGTCGACGCCGCCTGGCACCTGCACGAACTCGGCGGTGAGCTGTCCAGGTTCGTGCTGTTCTCCTCGTTGGCGGGCACGTTCGGTTCGCCCGCGCAGGGCAATTACGCCGCCGCGAACGCGTTCCTCGACGGGCTCGCCCAGCACCGGCGCGCGGCGGGCCTGCCCGCGGTGTCGCTGGCCTGGGGGCCGTGGGCGGACACCGGCGGCATGACCGGCGAGCTCACCACCGCCGACCGGGAACGCATGGTGCGTTCCGGCCTGCCGCCGCTGCCGGTGGAGCAGGGACTCGGCCTGTTCGACCTGGCCACCGGCGCGGACGAGGCGGTGGTGATCCCGGCGCGGCTCGACCTGCCCGCGCTGCGGCGCCAGGACGAGGTGCCGAGCGTGCTGCGCGGCCTGATCCGCGCCCGCATCCGCCGCGCCGGCGCCGGAACCGGAGTGTCCCGCGCGCTCGGCGACCGGCTCACCGCGCTGCCCGAGGCCGAACGCGCCACCGCGCTGCTCGACCTGGTGCGCGGCCAGGTCGCGGCGGTGCTGGGGCACTCCGCGGCGAGCACGGTGGAGCCGCGACGCGCCTTCCAGGGACTCGGCTTCGACTCGCTGACCGCCGTCGAACTCCGCAACAAGATCAACGCCGAGACGGGTCTGCGGCTGCCCGCCACCGCCGTGTTCGACCACCCGAACGCGGAAGCGCTGGCCGGATTCGTCGCCGAGGAACTGTTCGGCGCCGTCCCGCAGGCGACCCCGGCGGAGATCCTGCCGCCGGTCGTCGACGACCCGGTGGTCATCGTGGGCATGGCCTGCCGTTATCCGGGCGGGGTCTCTTCGCCGGAGGACCTGTGGCGGCTGGTCGCCGAAGGCGGCGACGCGATCACCGACTTCCCCGCCGACCGCGGCTGGCAGCTCGACGAGCTCTACCACCCGGACCCCGACCACCACGGCACCTCCTACACCCGCCACGGCGGATTCCTGCACGAAGCGGGTGAGTTCGATCCGGCGTTCTTCGGCATGAGCCCGCGCGAGGCGCTGGCCACGGACTCGCAGCAGCGGCTGCTGCTGGAGGTGTCCTGGGAGGCCGTGGAGCGCGCCGGGATCGACCCGGCCGCGTTGCGCGGCAGCGCGACCGGCGTGTTCGCCGGGGTGATGTACAACGACTACGGCTCGCTGCTGGCGGGCACCGAGTTCGAGGGCTACCAGGGCAGCGGCAGCGCGGGCAGCGTCGCCTCCGGCCGGGTGTCCTACACGTTCGGCTTCGAAGGCCCGGCGGTCACCGTGGACACCGCCTGCTCGTCCTCGCTGGTCGGCATGCACCTGGCCGCGCAGGCGCTGCGCGCAGGGGAGTGCTCGCTGGCGCTGGCGGGCGGGGTCACCGTGATGTCCACGCCCAGCACGTTCATCGAGTTCTCCCGGCAGCGCGGCCTGTCCGAGGACGGGCGCTGCCGCTCGTTCTCCGACTCCGCCGACGGCGTCGGCTGGTCCGAGGGCGTGGGCATGCTGGTGCTGGAGCGCATGTCCGACGCGAAGCGCCACGGCCACCGGGTGCTGGCGGTGCTGCGCGGCAGCGCGGTGAACCAGGACGGCGCGTCGAACGGCCTGACGGCGCCGAACGGTCCGTCGCAGCAACGCGTGATCCGCCAGGCGCTCGCCAGCGCCGGACTGTCCACTCAGGACATCGATGCGGTGGAGGCGCACGGCACCGGCACGACGCTGGGCGATCCGATCGAGGCGCAGGCGCTGCTGGCGACCTACGGTCAGGACCGCGAGACGCCGCTGTGGCTCGGCTCGATCAAGTCCAACCTCGGCCACTCGCAGGCCGCGGCCGGAGTCGCCGGCGTGATCAAGATGGTGCAGGCGATCAACCACGGCTCGTTGCCGCCCACGCTGCACGCCGAATCCCCCTCGTCGCACGTGGACTGGGAGGACGGCGCCGTGGAGCTGCTCACCGAGCGGCGGGACTGGCCGGAGCACGACCGCCCGCGCCGGGCCGGGGTGTCCTCGTTCGGCATCAGCGGGACCAACGCGCACGTCATCCTCGAACAGCCGGAACCCGAACCGAAGGCCGAGCGCCGGGAGCACGACGTGGTGCCGTGGGTGCTCTCCGCCCGCACCGAACCCGCCTTGCGCGACCAGGCCGCCCGGCTGGCGGAGCACCTGGAGGTCATCCCGGACGCCGACCCGGCCGACGTCGGATACTCCCTGGCGACCGGACGCTCCGGCTTCGATCACCGCGCCGTCGTGTTCGCCGACGACCCCACGGCGACGCTGGAAGCACTGCGCGCGGTCGCCGAAGGCGACGACGCGGCCGCCGCGCACGGCCACGTCGGCACCGGTGGGCTCGCGTTCCTGTTCGCCGGGCAGGGCTCGCAGCGCCTCGGCATGGGCCGCGACCTGCACGATCGGTTCCCCGCCTTCGCCGAAGCCCTGGACGCCGCGCTCGCGGCGCTGGATCCGCACTTGGCGCGGCCGCTGCGCGAGGTGATGTGGGGCCAGGACGCGGACCTGCTCAACCGCACCGAGTTCGCCCAGCCCGCGTTGTTCGCCGTGGAGGTCGCGCTGTTCCGGCTCGTCGAGTCCTGGGGCGTGCGTCCCGGCTACCTCGCGGGCCACTCCATCGGCGAGATCGCCGCCGCGCACGCCGCCGGGGTGCTGTCCCTGCACGACGCCGCCCGGTTGGTCGCCGCGCGCGGCGGGCTGATGCAGGCGCTGCCCGCCGGTGGCGCCATGAGCGCGCTGCGAGCCACCGAAGCCGAGATCACGAGGCTGGTGGACGGCCGCGACGACGTCGGCATCGCGGCCGTCAACGGCCCCGAGTCGGTGGTCGTGTCCGGCACCGAAGCGGCCGTCGCCGAGATCGAGGGCCACTGCGCCGACGCGCGGCGGCTGCGCGTCTCGCACGCGTTCCACTCGCCGCTGATGGACCCGATCCTCACCGAATTCCGCGCGGTCGCCGAAGAACTCACCTACCACCCCGGCACCATCCCGATCGTGTCCACGGTGACCGGTGAGCAGCAGCGGGACGCGTTGCGCGAACCTGAGTACTGGGTGGATCACGTGCGGCACACGGTGCGGTTCGCCGACGCCGTGCGGGAGCTCGCGACGTTGGGCGCGACGACGTACCTGGACATCGGCCCGGACGGTTCGCTCGCGGCGCTGGCCCAGAACTCCCTGGACGCGGAAGCCGTCGCCATCCCGCTGGCCCGCAAGGACCGCCCGGGGGATCGGGCGGCGCTGACCGCGTTGGCCGGGCTGCACGTGCGCGGCGTCGAACTCGACTGGTCGGCGCTGCTGCCCGGCGCCCGGCAGGTGGACCTGCCGACCTACGCCTTCCAGCACCGCCGGTTCTGGCCGGAGCCCGCCGCCGGCGGTGCCGGGAACGTGCGGGCCGCGGGGCTGACCGCCGCCGGGCATCCGCTGCTGGGCGCGGCGGTGGAACGCGCCGACGAGGACGGATTCCTGTTCACCAGCAGGATCTCCACCCGCACGCATCCGTGGCTGGCCGAGCACGCGGTGCGGGGCGCGGTGATCGTGCCGGGTACCGCGTTCGCCGAGCTGGCGTTGCGCGCCGGGGACGAAGCCGGATGCGACCGCATCGACGAACTCACCCTCGCCGCGCCGCTGGTCCTGCCGGAGCAGGAGGCCGTGCGCGTGCAGGTGTGGGTGGGAGCCGAGGAATCCGGGCGGCGCGGCGTGGAGGTGTACTCCCGGCCGGAGGGCGCGGACGGCCGCGACTGGACCCGGCATGCCGCAGGCGTCCTGACCAGCGGTGCGAGCTCCGCCGAGTTCGACGGCGCGGCGTGGCCACCGGCCGCCGAAGCCGTCGACCTGGTGGGCACCTACGAGCGGCTCGCGGACGCGGGCTTCGTCTACGGCCCGCTGTTCCAAGGTCTGCGCGCGGCGTGGCGATCGGGCGACGAGGTGTTCGCCGAGGTGGAGCTGCCGGCCGAGACCGACGTGGACGGTTTCGGACTGCACCCGGCGCTGCTCGACGCCGGAGTGCAGGCGGCGGCGCTGCTCGGCGGGCTGTCCGAGGGCGCGCTGCCGTTCACCTGGCAGGGCCTGTCGCTGCACGCCACCGGAGCTCGCGCACTGCGCGTGCGGATCGCCCGCAACGGCCCGGACGAGGTGTCGATCGCGGCCACCGACCCGGTGGGTGCGCCGGTCGTGTCGGTGGAGTCGTTGCTGTTGCGCGCGGTGTCGCCGGAGCGGGCGGCCCGCGCGGAGCGAAACTCGCTGTACCGGCTCGACTGGTCGGCGGCCGAGCCCGGTTCGCCTGCCGAGTCCGTGGCGGTGCTCGGTTCCGCCGAGTTCGCCGCCGACTTGCGCGCCGCCGGTGCCTCGGTGTCCGAAGCGCCGGATCTGGCTTCGTTGAGCGAGGTTCCGGAACTCGTGCTGGCCCCGATCAGCGCGGGTTCCGGCGAGGTCGCGGGCGCGGCGCACGAGCTGACCGGCCGAGTGCTGGAACTCGTGCGGCAGTGGCAGCGCGATCCGCGGCCGCACGGTTCGCGCCTGGTGTTCGTGACCCGCCGCGCCGTCGCCCGCGCCGACGAGGACGTGCACGACCTCGCCGCCGCATCGGCGTGGGGGCTCATCCGGGCCGCGCAGGCCGAGAGCCCCGCGACGTTCGGGCTGATCGACGTGGACGACGCGCCGGAATCCCTCAGCGCCGCGACCGAGTGGTCGGCCGAACCGCGAGTCCTCCGCGCCGGAACCCGTTACGCGGCACGCCTCGCACGTGAGTCCACAGTGGATGATCAAGGTGTGCGCTGGGCCGACGCCGGGCGAGTCCTGATCACCGGGGCACCGGCGGGCTCGGCGGCGCCGTGGCGCGGCACCTCGTCGCCGCGCACGACGTGCGAGAGCTGCTGCTGGTCAGCCGCTCCGGATCCGACGCGGCCGGAGCACCCGGTCTCATCGAGGACCTGTCCGCACGGGGCGCCGATGTCCAGGTCGAGGCCTGCGACGTCGCCGACCGGGAAGCGGTCGCGGACCTGCTGTCCCGCCACGAGATCGGGGCAGTGGTGCACACCGCCGGAGTCCTCGACGACGGCGTGCTCGACGCGCTCACCCCGGAACGCTTCGACGCGGTGCTGCGGCCGAAGGTCGACGCGGCGTGGAACCTGCACGAACTGTGCGGGGACGTCGGCGCGTTCGTGCTGTTCTCGTCGCTGGCGGGCACGTTCGGCGCGGCCGGGCAGAGCAACTACGCGGCGGCGAACTCCTTCCTCGACGCGCTCGCCGCCCACCGCCGGGCGGCGGGACTGCCGGGCGTGTCGCTGGCGTGGGGGCCGTGGGTCGAGTCCGGTGGCATGACCGGCACCCTCACCGACGCGGACCGGCGCAGGCTGGCCCGTTCCGGGATGCCGCCGCTGAGCCACGAGCAGGGCCTCGCCCTGTTCGACGCGGCGACGGCGGCCGATCCGGCGGTGCTGTTCCCGGTGCGCTTCGATTTCGCCGTGCTGCGCGGGCAAAGCCGGGTTCCGGAGCTGCTGCGCGGCCTGGTCCGCACCCCAGCGTCCCGTGCCGTCGCCGCCCGCGCCGCCACCGGCGGCCTCGGGCAGCGGCTGGCGGCGCTGGACGCCGCGAAGCGCCACGACCTGGTGCTGGAGCTGGTGCGCGGCCAGGTGGCCGGGGTGCTCGGCCACACCGGCATCGCCGAGGTGGATCCGCAGGTCGCCTTCCAGGACCTCGGGTTCGATTCGCTGACCGCCGTGGAACTGCGCAACCGGCTCAACACCGAGACCGGTCTGCGGCTGCCCGCCACGCTCGTGTTCGACCACCCGACCGCCGAGGCGCTGGCCGCGCACCTGCTCGCCGAGCTGGCAGGGGAGCGGCCGGACGTGGTCGTGCCGCAGCGGATCACGCGTGCCGCCGACGACGATCCGATCGTGATCGTGGGCATGGCCTGCCGCTACCCGGGTGGGGTGGCCTCGCCGGAGGACCTGTGGCGACTGGTCTCCGAGGGTGGTGACGCGATCACCGGCTTCCCGGACAACCGCGGCTGGGACCTGGACGCGCTCTACGACCCGGACCCGGACGCGGCGGGCACGTCGACCACCCGGCGCGGCGGATTCCTGCACGACGCCGCCGAATTCGACCCCGCGTTCTTCGGCATGAGCCCCCGCGAGGCGCTGACCACGGACCCGCAGCAGCGGTTGCTGCTGGAATCCACCTGGGAAGCCATCGAACGCGCGGGCATCGACCCGAGCTCGTTGCGCGGCAGCCCGACCGGCGTGTTCGCCGGGGTGATGTACAACGACTACAGCGACACGCTGATCGGTTCGGAGCACGAAGGTTACCAGGGGCACGGCAGCGCGGGCAGCATCGCCTCCGGGCGGGTGTCTTACACGTTCGGTTTCGAGGGGCCGGCGGTCACGGTGGACACGGCGTGCTCGTCGTCGCTGGTGGCGATGCACTGGGCGGCGCAGGCGCTGCGAGCCGGGGAGTGCTCGCTGGCGGTGGCCGGTGGTGTCACGGTGATGGCGACCCCGGCGGCGTTCGTCGAGTTCTCCCGCCAGCGCGGCATCGCGCCCGACGGCCGGTGCAAGGCGTTCTCGGATTCCGCCGATGGTGTGGGCTGGTCCGAGGGTGTCGGGATGCTCGTGCTGGAGCGGCAGTCGGACGCGGTCCGGGAAGGTCACGAGATCCTCGCGGTGCTGCGCGGCAGTGCGGTGAACCAGGACGGTGCGTCGAACGGTTTGACGGCGCCGAACGGTCCGTCGCAGCAGCGGGTGATCCGCCAGGCGCTCGCGAGCGGCGGACTGTCCACCGAGGACGTTGACGTGGTGGAGGCGCACGGTACGGGAACCCGGCTCGGCGACCCGATCGAAGCGCAGGCGCTGCTGGCGACCTACGGGCAGAACAGGGAGGAACCGCTGCTGCTGGGATCGGTGAAGTCGAACCTCGGCCACACCCAGGCCGCCGCAGGCGTCGCCGGCGTGATCAAGATGGTGCAGGCCATGCGGCACGGCACCGTTCCCCGCACCTTGCACTCCGCCGCACCTTCGTCCGAAGTGGACTGGTCGGCGGGCGCGGTCGCGCTGCTTGCCGAGCCCGCGGCCTGGCCCGAGACCGGCCGTGTGCGCCGAGCCGGGGTGTCCTCGTTCGGCATCAGCGGCACCAACGTGCACACCATCCTGGAACAGGCGCCGGAAACCCCGGTCCGGCGACGGGAAACGCCCTCCGGGATCGTTGCGCTCCCGCTGTCCGCGAAGACGCCCGAGGCAGTGCGCGACCAAGCCGCGCGGCTGGCGGCCCGGATCGAGTCCCAGCCGCTCGCCGACATCGGGTTTTCGCTGGCCGGACGCTCCGATTTCGACCGGAGAGCCGTCGTCCTCGCCGAGGACCCGGCCGACGCCGCCCGGTCGCTGACCGCGCTCGCCTCCGGACTCCCGGACAGCGGCCTGGTCGAAGGCCGGGTCGCCGGTGGTGAGCTCACCGTGCTGTTCACCGGCCAGGGCGCCCAGCGCGCCGGGATGGGACGTGAGCTGCACGCCCGCTTCCCGGTGTTCGCCGAAGCCCTGAACGGCGTCCTCGACGCCCTGGACGAGCACCTGGACCGGCCGCTGCGCGACATCATGTTCGCCGAACCGGACACCGAAGAGGCGGAGCTGCTCGATCAGACCGGTTACGCGCAGTCGGCGTTGTTCGCGATCGAGGTCGCGCTGTACCGGCTGGTCGAGTCGTGGGGTGTGCGCCCGGATCACCTCGCCGGGCATTCGATCGGCGAGGTCACCGCCGCGCACGTCGCCGGAGTGCTCACGCTCGCCGACGCGGCGAAGCTCGTGGCGGCCCGCGGCAGGCTGATGCAGGCCCTGCCCACCGGCGGCGCCATGACCGCGGTACAGGCCACCGAGGACGAAGTGACCCCGTTGCTCACCGGCAGGGAAGCGGAGCTCGGCATCGCCGCCGTCAACGGCCCCGAAGCGGTCGTCCTGTCCGGCACCGCCGCAGCCGTCGAGGACGTGGCATCGCAGTTCCGGGACCTCGGCCGCAAGGTCACCGCGCTGCGCGTCTCGCACGCGTTCCACTCCCCGCTGATGGACCCGATGCTCGAGGAATTCCGCGCCGTGGCGGCGGAACTGACCTACTCGGCGCCGCAGATCCCCATCCTGTCCACCACCACCGGCACCGAACTCGCCGAACCCGACGCCGAGCACTGGGTGGCGCACGTGCGCCACGCCGTCCGCTTCGCCGACGGACTCCGGTCGCTCTCGGAGCGGGGCGCGAACACGTTCCTCGAACTCGGCCCGGACGGAGTGCTCACCGCGCTCGCCCGCGACTGCGTCCCCGAGGATGCCGAGCTGATCCCCTCGCTGCGCAAGGGCCGCGCGGAGGAATCGGCGGCGCTGACCGCGCTGGCCCGGCTGCACGTGCGGGGCGTCCGGCTCGACTGGCGGGCGGTGTTCCCCGGCGCACGCCGCGTCGAGGTGCCCACCTATCCGTTCCAGCGCCAGGAGTTCTGGCCGGCCACCCCGCCCGCGCGGGCGGGCGACGTCACCGCAGCCGGGATGCGCGAAGCCGGGCACCCGCTGCTCGGCGCCGCCGTCGAACTCGCCGACACCGCCGGAACCCTGTTCACCAGCAGGCTCTCCCGCCGCAGCCACCCGTGGCTGGCCGAGCACGCCGTGTCCGGAGCGGTGCTGGTGCCGGGGACGGCGCTGCTGGAACTGGCCTTGCGGGCCGGGGACGAGACGGGCTACGACCGGGTCGACGAACTCACCCTCGCCGCCCCGCTGCCGCTGCCCGAACACGGCGGCGTGCAGGTGCAGGTGTCGGTGGCCGACACCGACGACACCGGGCGGCGCACGCTGACCGTGCACTCCCGGCCGGACGGCGAGCACACCTGGCGGCTGCACGCCACCGGCCTGCTCGGCACCGGCTCCGCACCGGCCGAGGTCGGTGCGTGGCCGCCCGCCGATGCCGAACCCGTGGACGTCGAGGGCTGCTACGAGCACTTCGCCGACCTCGGCTTCGACTACGGCCCGATCTTCCAGGGACTCCGCGCCGCCTGGCGAGCAGGGGACACGACGTTCGCCGAGGTCGCGCTGCCCGCCGACGCGGACGCCGGGGTCTACGGCCTGCACCCGGCGCTGCTCGACTCGGCGCTGCACGCCGCGATGCTCACCGACTCGAGTTCGGACGGCGCGGTCCCGTTCGCCTGGGAAGGCGTGTCGCTGCACGCGACCGGTGCCGCCTCGCTGCGCGTGCGGCTGACCCGCACCGGTGCCGACACCTTGGCACTGGCCGTGGCCGACGGCACGGGGACACCGGTCGCCACCGTGGAGGGCCTGCGCACGCGCGCCGCGCAACCGGCGCAGAGCATCGGCCGGGACGCGCTGTTCCGCCGCGAGTGGGCTCCGCACGCGTCGATCGGCGAGATCGGCGAGGTCCCGGTCCTGGTGGGCGCCGACCCGTTCGGGCTGGCCGACCTGTTCAAGCAGATCGGCCGGGTCGCCGAGGTGCACGCGGACCTCGCGTCGGTGCCGGACTCGGCCGCGACGGTGCTGTGCTCGCTCGACGGCGGGGAGAGCCCGGCGGACGCGCACGAGCTCACGCACCACGTGCTGGGGCTCGCGCAGTCCTGGGCGACGGCCGAACGGGACGCGGCGCTGGTGTTCGTCGTCCGGGAAGGCGACCTCGCCGCGTCCGCCGCCGCCGGACTGGTGCGCACCGCCGTGACCGAGCATCCCGGCCGGTTCGGGCTGGTCGAACTCGGTGCCGGTGAGGTCACCGCCGACGTCCTGCTGCGGGCACTCGCCGTCGGCGAACCGCACGTGTCCGTTGTGGACGATGCCGTGCGCGTCCCGCGCCTGGCGCGGGCGGCTGCGGCGGAGCCCGTCACCTGGGGCGCCGAGGGCACGGTCCTCATCACCGGCGGCACCGGGGGACTGGGCGGCCTGCTCGCCCGTCACCTCGCCGGTCGCGGAGTGCGGCATCTCCTGCTGGTCGGCCGTCGCGGACCCGAGGCCGCCGGAGCCGCCGAACTCGTCGCGGAACTGGGCGAACTCGGCGCCGAGGCGGACGTCGTGGCCTGCGACATCGCCGACCGGGAAGCGCTCGCTGACCTGCTCGATCGGGTTCCCGCCGACCGCCCGCTGCGCGCAGTGCTGCACGCCGCGGGGGTTCTCGACGACGGTGTGCTCGGCTCGCTCGACGTCGAGCGGGTCTCGGCGGTGCTGCGCCCCAAGGTCGACGCCGCCTGGCACCTCCACGAAGCGACCGAGGGCCTGGAGCTCGACGCGTTCGTGCTGTTCTCCTCGGTCGCCGGGCTGTTCGGCGCCGCCGGCCAAGGCAACTACGCGGCCGCGAACTCCTATGTGGACGGACTCGCCCGGTACCGGCGGGAGCACGGGCTGCCCGCGCTGTCGCTGGCGTGGGGAGCGTGGGACACCGGCGGCATGGCGGGCGCGCTCACCGAGCAGGACGCCGAGCGCATCGCCCGATCCGGAATGCCGCCGCTGAGCGAAGAACTGGGCCTCGCCCTGTTCGACGCGGCACTGGACTCCGAGGAGCCGGTGCTCGCACCGGTGCGGCTCGACCTGCCCGCGCTGCGCGCACGGGACGAGCTCGCGCCGCTGCTGCGCGGACTCGTGCGGACCCCCGCCCGCCGGGCGGCGGCCACCGGTGGCGACCTCGCCACCCGGCTCGCCGGACGATCCGGGCCGCAGCGCAGGGAAGCCCTCCTGGAGGTGGTGCGCGGCCAAGCCGCCCAGGTGCTCGGCCACGCCGACACCGGCGGCATCGAACCCGACAGCGAGTTCAACAGCCTCGGCTTCGACTCGCTCACCGCCGTCGAGTACCGCAACCGGATGGGCACCGCGACCGGCCTGCGGCTCCCGGCGACGCTGCTGTTCGACTACCCGACACCGGCGGAACTCGTCGAGCACCTGCTCGCCGAACTCTTCCCGGAGCAGGACGGTCCCGCCGCACTGCTGGCGGAACTGGACCGGCTGCAACGCTCCTTCGAGGGCATGGAGGTCGGCGCGGAGCTGCACGACCAGGTCACCGGCCGCCTTGAAGTGCTGCGCACCAAGTGGAACGCGCTGCGCACCGGGCAGGACGCGGAGGAGGAGTTCAGCTTCGACGAGGCCAGCGACGACGACATGTTCGACATGCTCGACAACGAGCTCGGCCTGTCGTGAAGACCGGCATCCGGAACGGCCAGTGCCCGGCCGTTCCGGATGTCTCCCTCCCGCGCATGACGATGATCAGTGATATCACTCGATCCGATCAGTCCATAGTGGATGATGTGTGATCGTCCGTTCTGCGGCCGGTGTCGGATGGTGCGGTGCCCGAGTAGGCGGCGCAATACCGCGGCGGCGCCGGAAATCGGGCAGCGGTTCCTGTGGATCGGTCGGTGTTTCCGGACCGAACGACCGGTATTCCGGGCCTCTCGCGAGGTACGGTGATCTTCAGCGCGGCGACCGCGCTCGCGCCGGACCGACGTGCTCAGGCGATGTCCTGCCGCCGGATCGGGACGCGGAACCGAGGGCATCCGGACGATCCGCACGGGAGAGCGAACCATGGCGGAAGTGGAACTGGCGGCGGGCACGGTCGAGTACGAGGACACCGGCGGGGACGGGCCGGTGCTCGTGTTCCTGCACGGGCTGGCGATGGACTCCACCGTGTGGCGCAAGGTCGTTCCGGAGTTGGCCGGTGACCACCGCTGCGTGCTGCCGACGTTGCCCCTGGGCGGTCACCGGCGGCCGATGCGGCCCGACGCCGACCTGACGCTGACCGGAATGGCGTCGCTGGTCGAGGAGTTCCTCGCCGCGCTGGATCTGCGCGAAGTGACCTTGGTCGTCAACGACTGGGGCGGGCCGCAACTGCTGATCTCGGACCGGCGTTGCGAGCGCATCGCGCGGGTCGTGCTGACCTCCTGCGAGGCGTTCGACAACTACCCGCCGGGGCTGCCCGGTCGCCTGGTCGAACTCACCGCGAAGGTTCCCGGCGGCCTGCGGCTGATGATG
This sequence comes from Saccharopolyspora gloriosae, assembly GCF_022828475.1. GTDB lineage: Bacteria > Actinomycetota > Actinomycetes > Mycobacteriales > Pseudonocardiaceae > Saccharopolyspora_C > Saccharopolyspora_C gloriosae_A. Next base: position 1,910,029 of record NZ_CP059557.1, read on the forward strand.
AGCGCGCTGCTGCGCGTGCGGGCGTTGCGCCGCGCACCGGGCGGTTGGGGCTGGATGAGCAAGCGGCCGGTCCCGGACGAGGTCATGGACGGGTGGTTCACGCCCGCCGCGCGGGATTCCGCGATCCGCCGGGACCTCGCGAAGTACGCGGTGTCCACGCCCGGCAAAGCGGAACTGCTCGCGCACGCCGAGCGGATGCGCGGGTTCGACCGCCCGGTGCTGATCGCCTGGGCGAGCGAAGACAAGATCATGCCGCCGGAGCACGCCGACCGGCTCGCCGAACTGTTCACCGACGCGAGGGTCGTGTTGATCCCGGACAGCTACACCCTCATCCCGGAGGACCACCCGGAGCCGCTGGCGGCGTCGATCCGCGAGTTCGTCTCCACCACCGCGTCGTAGCGTTGACGCCGCCGAAGAAAGCTTTTTCCCGGCGCACCAGGGTGAAGAGTGATCCGGCACTTGATTCGGGAGCGAATCGGCGGCCGGAAGCGGGCCGGCGAAACCGATGATCGGGCGGACGCGAACGACGAAAGGCCTGCCGCGAGAAGATCGCGACAGGCCTTCGACGAGGAAGCGGTGCTACAGCGGGCGGCGGAAACCGCGCACGGCGACCACCGCGCTCACCAGCGCCACCAGAGCGCTCACCAGCAGTGACGGGCCGACGAGGTGGGTGCCGTCCAGCCCGAGTGCGACCGCGCGGGAGGCGTCCACGGCGTAGGTGAGCGGGTTGATGCGCGCGATGAACTCCAGCCAGTCCGGCAGTTCCGCGATCGGCACGAACGCGCTGGAGATGAACATCAGCGGCACCATCACCAGGATGCTGATGTTCTGCATCGGCTCGGTGCGTCGCAGGCACGCGCCCATCGCGAGGAAAGCCCAGCTCAACGCGCTCCCGACGCCGAGGGTGAGCAGCGAGGACAGCACCATCCCCGCGATGCCGCCCTGCGGCGAATAGCCCAGCACGGTCACCGCCAGCACCAGGATCAGCAGCACCTGCAACGCACTGCGCACCAGGTCGGAGGTGCTGCGCGCCAGCAGCAGCGAACTCGGCATGATCGGCAGCGAGCGCAGCCGCGCGACGATGCCGTTGCGCAGGTCCTCCACCAGGCCGATGCCGGTCTGCGACGAGGTCTGCACGACGTGGTTCACCAGCACGGCGGGCATCAGGAAGTCCAGGTACTCGGTTCCCGCGGGCAGATCCGCGGCGAGCGCGAAGTTCGTGAAGATCTGGGTGAACACGAACAACGTCATCACCGGCTGGATCAGGCCCACCAGCACCAGGCCGGGATCGGTGATGAACGAGCGCAGGGATCGGGCGGTGAGCACGACGATCTGCGTCACCGCGGAACTCCCGTTCCAGCGCGGTGCCAGGGTCGTGCTGCCCGTGTTCAACGGCAACGTGGTGGTCATGCTCGCTCCACTGTGGTCGGTGGGTTCGCGCGGAACGGGTTCAGGAATGCTTGGAGTGGCGGGCGAGCGCGAGGTACACGTCGTCGAGCGTCGGCTCGCCGAAGGCCAGTTCGGCCGCTTCGATCCCGGCGTCGTCGAGCACCCGGATCACCGTGGCCGTGTCCCGCGAGGCCTCGATCGGCGTGACGATCGCGGTGCCGTCCCTGCCGACCGACGGTTCCATTCCGGCCCGGCGCAGCGCCGCACAGCCCGTTTCCGGGTCGGTCCCGGGCTCCAGCACCACCGTCACCGTGCGCTGCCCGACCTGAGCCTTCAGTTCCGAAGCGGAACCGGAGGCCACGACGTTCCCGGCCGACAGCACGGTGATCGTGTCGGCGAGCCGATCGGCCTCGTCGAGGTACTGGGTGGTCAGCAGCACCGTGGTGCCCTCGTCGACGAGGCGTTCCACGATGCCCCACATGGCGATCCGGCTCGACGGGTCCAGGCCGGTCGTCGGCTCGTCCAGGAAGATCACTTCGGGGTTCCCGACGAGGCAGGCCGCCAGGTCCAGCCTGCGCCGCATCCCGCCCGAGTAGGTGCGCGCCCGCCGATGCGCGGCCTCGGTGAGGTCGAACGCCTCCAGCAGCTCACCGGCGCGCTTGCGGGCCCGGCCGCCGTCGGCGCCGAGCAGCCGAGCCAACATGATCAGGTTGTCGCGGCCGCTCATCTCCTCGTCCACGGAGGCGAACTGCCCGGTCAGGCCGATGCGCTTGCGCACTTCCTTGGGCTGGGCCGCGACGTCGAACCCGGCGACCCGCGCGACGCCCGAACCGGCGGGCACCATGGCGGTCAAGATGTTCACCAGCGTCGTCTTGCCCGCACCGTTGTGCCCGAGCAATCCGAGCACGGAACCCTTCGGCACGGCCAGAGTCACCGACTCCAGCGCGGGCACCGAACCGAAGGACTTGCCGACCCCGATCGCCTCGATCATCGGTGCGTCGGTGTCGTTGCTGCCGCGAGCGGGTCGGCCGTCGGGGGCCGTGGTCAGCGCGGTCATGGATGAATCCCCCACAACTGGGTCGTCGTGTGTCCAGGGGACCGTCCAGGTGTGGGCCGCGAGTCCCCCGGAGCCGCGGGCCGAGCATGCGGCACGGATCAGCGGGGGCACCAACCGCTCGTAACAACAAAACACTCGTGCGAAGACTAGCTTCCGGCTGATCGCACGGATGGCGGCGGATCACACGACTGTAACGCCGCGAGCCGGGTTGCGAAACGCCCCGCAACACTAGGGATCACCCCACTCGCCGCGGTCGTAGCGTGGCTGCGCAACGCATCCCGCCGAGCGAAGGAAATGCCCATGCGAGTGTTGTTCTCGGTGTCCTCGTGGCCTGGGCACTACTTCCCGATGGTGCCGCTCGGCTGGGCGCTGCGCGCCGCGGGCCACGACGTCCGGGTGCTCTGCGCGGAGTCCGATGTGGACGCCGTGACGCGTGCCGGGTTGACTCCGGTGCCGGTGCTGGAGGGAATCGACCTGCTGCTCGGCGCGCGCATGATCAACCTGATCGGCGCGTACCAGGGCAACTGGCCGTATCCGACGCCACCGCTGCACCCGGAGACAGGTAAACCGCTCGACCTCGCCGCCTTCGATTTCGGTGCGTGGCACGAACAACTGCGCCCCACGCTGCTGGAACGCGCCACCCGCAGCACCGACGCCGCCGTGGCCTACGGCCGCGACTGGAAACCGGATCTTGTGGTGCACGACATGATGAGCCTGGAAGGACCGCTGGTCGCCAAGGTGACCGGAGTGCCCGACGTGCTCCAGCTGTGGGGTCCGGTGGGCACCGGCGACGACTACAGCCCCGTCGGTGGTGGCGCGAAGGCCCAGCCGGCCGTGCCGGTCGACACCAGCGCCGCGTTCGCCCGCTACGGCGTCGGCGAGATGGGGTTTCACCACATCGACCACGTGCTCGATCCCTGTCCGGACCTGATCAAGCCGAACAACGGCGAACATCGCATCCCGGCCCGCTACGTCCCGTACAACGGTCCGGGCGCGGCGCCGCTGGACCTGCCGCCGCGCACCGACCGGCCGCGGGTGTGCGTGGTGTGGGGCCGGTCGGCGACGCGCACGTTCGGCGCGACGGTGAACAAGATGCCGCAGGTGGTGCACGCCGCCACGACCCTCGGCTACGAGGTGCTGCTGCTGTCCTCGCCCGCCGACGCGCAGGATTGCGGCCCGCTGCCGGATTCGGTGCACGTGCGCAACGACGTCCCGCTGAGCCTGGTGTTGCCCGGTTGCGACGCGGTGGTGCACTACGGCGGCGGGGGAGTGACGATGACCTCGGTGGTGGCCGGGGTGCCGCAGCTGTCGCTGCCCTGCGGCTTCGACCAGACGGCGATGGCCCGCCGAGTCACGGATTCCGGCGCAGGCCTGGACATCCCCAACTGGGAAGCCGACACCGAAGGCATCACGACCGCCCTGGGCCGCCTCCTCGCGGAGCCCGCCTTCACGAAGTCCGCCACCGAACTCGCCACCGCCGCAGCAGAACTCCCCACCCCCGCCGAGGCCGTCCCCACCCTCACGACCCTCGTCCCCTGACCTCCCTCAGCCGAACACCCCTCCACCAGCTCCGTCCAGCCGAGCGGGCCGCTCACCCGGAGATCGGCGGGGTGAACGGCTCGTTCGACCAATAGGTTTGGTCGAACGGGCCGTTGACCCGGAGATCGGTGGGGTGAACGGCTCGTTCGACCAATAGGACTGGGCGAAAGGGGCGTTCGCCTCAGGCGGTTGCTGGGGAGTAGGAGTCGAAGTAGCGGTCGAGGAGCTCGTCGAGGTAGGCGGGGCCGAAGTCGAGGTCGGCGAACTCCGGCACCAGGCGGTGCAGCTTCGCGAGGCTCACCCGGGTGAGCTGCGGTGCACGCCGCACCAGGCGCCGCTCGGCGTCCACCCCGAGCCGCCGCTGCAACCCGTCCACGATGTCCGGGACGGCGATCGGTGAACCGGAGGCCACGTTCACCGCCGTACCGTGCACGTCCCGTGCGCACAACGCGTCGAGCACCGGCGGAACGTGGCGCACGTCCAGCAGATCCCGGTACGCCTCCGGGTGCACCGTCACGGAACCGGCGAGCACACCGCGAGCCAGCGTGGGCAGCAACTGCTCCGGCTGCTGCCCGTCGCCGACGAGATGCGTCAGCCGCAGCACCAGATATCGGGCACCGGAGAGCTCGCAGACCCGCTCCAGCGCGAGTTTGTGCCTGCCGTAGGCGTTGATCGGGAACACCGGCCCGTCCTCCACGCCCGGCAGCCCGTCCGACCCGTAGAGCGCTGCCGACGAAGTCGACAGGAACACCACCCGCCGCCCGTCCTTGCGGCAACGGCGCAGCACCTCGCCGACGAGCGCGGCCTCCCGGTCGAACCCGGCGGTGTCGGCCGCGGCCGTCGTCGACACCCCGGCGGCGATCACCGTGACATCGGGGTGGGCGTCGCCGAAGTGAGCCGTGAAGTGGCGGGCGAGGAATCCGTTGCCGACGATCTCCATCAGGCCCGTACCCGAACCGCCTGCTCGCGCACTTCGGTGATCAGCCGAGCCGTCTCGTCGGCCGCGTCGAGCCAAGCGGGCTCGTCCGGGCCGCGATCCCGCGCGGCGTGGGCGAAAGCGGCGATGGAGGCGCGGAACTGGTGGGAGGCGCCGAGCGTGAGCACCTCCGCGTGGTCCTGCTCGTCGATGCGCAGCACCGGGCGGTGTTCGGCGGGAGGGGTGAACGCGCGATCCAGGCTCAGCGCCGCAGCGGAGCCCCACAGCCCGTAGCTCGACCGGTAGGTGTGCTGGAAACCGAACTCCAGGTCGGCGAACACGCCCTCCGGCGATACCAGCAGCACGTGCCCGGCCAGGTCCACGCCGAGTCGTTCGTCGACCCGCAGCGTCGCGCCCGCCACCGACAGACCCGGCCCGAGCAGCAGTTGCGCCGCCCGCAACGGATACACCCCGACGTCGAGCAGCGAGCCGCCGCCGAGTTCCCGGTCGTAGCGGATGTCCGCGGCGGGCAGCGGCGGAATGCCGAACGTCGCGGTGAACGTGCGCAGCGCACCGATCCGTCCGTCGGCGACGAGTTCGGCGACCTTCACGTGCTGCGGGTGGTGCAGGAACGCGAAGTTCTCCCGCAGCACCAAGCCTTTCTCCCGCGCGAGCCCGGTGAGCTCGCGGGTGCGGGCGGCGTCATCGGTGAGCGGTTTCTCGCACAACACGTGCTTGCCTGCCCGCAACGCGCGCGACGTCCACTCGTGGTGCAGCGCAGTCGGCAGCGAGAGGTAGATCGCGTCGATCTCCGGATCGGCGATGAGCTCGTCGTAGCCGGTGGCCGTGCCGCCGAACCGCGCGGCGAACTCCGCGGCCTTCGCCGCGTCCCTGCTGGCCACGGCCGCCGTGGTCAGCTCCGGCACGTCGGCGACGGCGGGCAGCGTGCGGCGCCGCGCGATCGCCGAGCAGCCCAGCACGCCCAGCCGCACCGGCGCGCTCACCGCAGGCCCCGCAGGCAGGCGATGAGGCTGCGGGCCTGCACGTTGACGTAGTGGCTGTGCTTGAGCAGCTCGGTGAGCTGGTGCAGCGTCAGCCAGCGGTAGTCCGGCAGGTCGGCGTCCGGGAAGTCCGCGTCGACTTCGATGATCTGGTACCGGTTGCGGGCTTCGTGGAACCGCCCGCCCTCTTCGGAGAGTTCGGTGTCGAACAGCACCTGCTCAGGATGGCGGTCGAGCACCAGGTCCAGGAACGGCGGCCGGTATTGCACGCCGAGTCCGGTGTAGTTCTCAGGCGTGCACTGCACGGTCGGTGCCAACTCCACCACATCGAGGTACCCGGGTTCGACGCGCGCATTCATCAGCGCGTGCAGCACACCGTCGACCCGTTTCACCAGCACCGCCACCATGCCGGTGCCGTAGGGCCGCAGCAGCGGTTGGGTCCAGCCGCCGACTTCGCGGCTGTTGCTGCGCACGTCGACGGCGACGACGTTGAAGAAGGTGCCGAGCTCGTGGTGGATCTCGTTCGGGGTGCGCCGCCACCGCCGCACCCCGGCCAGCGGGATCAGGTCAGTGCGCACCAGGTGCTCGGACTGCTGCGCGGTGATCCAGCTGCGGACCTCGGCGGTGGTGTGCAGGGTGCCGGAGAGCGGATCGCGGGAGCGTTCCAGCGACTCGGCCACACCGCCGGGTTCCGCCGCGGCTCCTTCGAAACCGCCGGGCATGCAGGACAGCACGGTGCGCGAGTCCATGTTCACCAGGTTGTCCACGGCCAGCAGCCGGTGCAGCTGGCCGAGCGTCACCCAGCGGAAGTCGTCGTGCTCGGCGACCGGCTCGTGCACCTCGACGATCATGTTGCGGTTGCGCTTGCGGAAGAACCAGGAGCCCTGCTCGGACTGCAGGACGTCGCTGAGCACGTGCTGCGCGTCGGCGTCCCGGAAGTGCTCCAGGTACGGCACCGCGTTGCCCGCGTGCACCCGCGTGTAGTTGCTGCGGGTGGCCTGCACCGTCGGGGACAGCTGCACGCCGTTGACGTTGCCCGGTTCGGTCTTCGCCTGCATCAGGCAGTGCAGCACGCCGTTGATCTCGCGCACCAGGATGCCGAGGATGCCGATCTCGGGCTGGTTGATGATCGGTTGCGTCCAGGTGCGCACCGGACCGTAGTCGCTGTGCACTCGCAGGCCTTGGATGCTGAAGAACTTGCCGCTGTCGTGGCCGAGGTCGCCGGTGGCGTCATCGAAGCGCCATTTGTTCAGCTCCGCGAACGGAATGAGCCGGACGTCGTGCAGTTGTTCGGCGTTGCGTTCCTCGATCCAGGCGAACAGGTCTTCGGTGGGATGCAGCGCGTCCTGTTCGGTGCCGGCCGAGCGCGCCAAGCGGTGCGGCAGCGTCGTGTCCGGCTTGCGCAGCAAGCCCGTTCCGGCGGAACGCGCCATTGGGGTCTCCTCACGACGGTGATGCCGGCGGTTCGCTGGCGCGGCCCGCCGGGTCGCAACCCCATTCCTATCGGGGAAAAAGTAGGCGAAACCCCAATCCCGCCGGAACGTCGTGCGGTCAGACGCCCTTCGGCGTCACCTCGCCCATCTTGGACCAGCCATCGCCGGAGGTTTCGACGTTGATGATGTCCGGGGTGGTGGCGACCGCTTCGGACATCAGCTCGATGGCGGCCTTGAAGTGCGCCGACTGGACGTGCTCGGCCCCGGCTTCCTGGGAGGCGAAGCCTTCGGTGAGCACGAAGACGTTCGGGTCGTCGACGCTGCGGGACCAGTCGAAGAACAGGTTGCCCGGTTCGTTGCGGGTCGCCTGGGTGAAGTCGTCGACCAGCGAGAGCCACTGCTCGGCGCGGTCGGGACGGACGGTGAACTTGACGACGATGAAGATCACGGCTGGCTCCTGGTGGTGGCTGGATTGACCGGGGACGCACCCGGCGACGAGTGCATGATGACCTCTCGGAAACCGCCGGAGAACCCGCGTTGTCACATGCTGATAATGCGAATCCGGTGCAGGGCTCCGCTGCCTTCGCCTTGCCGGCGCGAATCCGTGCCTGGCGGCCGGAGGCCGTGCTTGGATGCGCGTTAGCGCATAGCCCACGTCGAACAGCCGGTCGCCGGCGGGTTCTCAGTGAGCCTCTCGCGAGGACGGCATTTTCCCTCGTGGCGAAACCACTCGGGAAAATGCCAACGCACGGGCCAGGGCTCACGGAGGTTCCGCCGGCTACCGGCTCCCCGCGAAGGTCACCGCGAGGCCAGGGACTTGATGATCTGGTTCGCCAGCGGGGCTGAGGATGCGGGGTTCTGGCCGGTGAACAGGTTGCGGTCCGCGATCACGTTCGGTTCCCACGGGGCGCCCTCTTGGAAATCCGCACCGAGCTGCACGAGGCGGTCCTGCACCAGCCACTTCGCCTTGTCGGCCAACCCGACCTGCTGTTCCTCGGCATTGGTGAACGCCGTGAGCCGGTAACCCGTGAACGGCGAGGAGCCGCCCTGCTCGGTGGCCAGCAGCGCGGCCGGGGCGTGGCAGACGACGCCCAGCGGCTTGCCGGAGTCGAGGGTCGCGGCCAGCAACCGGCCCGACCCGGCGTCGACCGCGAGGTCCTCCATCGGGCCGTGTCCACCGGGGTAGAAGACCGCGGCGTAGTCGGCGAGGTCGACGTCGTCCAGGTTGATCGGGTCGTTGAGCTCGGTGAACGTCTCCAGCCCGTTCGCCACGGCGTCGGCCTGCTCCTGCCCGCCGTTGGCGCCCGCGCCCAGGCTGCCCTGGTCGACGGTGGGCCGCACGCCGCCGGGAGTGGCCACGGTGATGTCGTATCCGGCCGCGGTGAACGCGCGGTAGGGCGCTACGGCCTCCTCCGCCCAGAATCCGGTCGGGTGCTTGCTGCCGTCGGCCAGCGTCCAGTGGTCGGCTCCGGTCAGCACGAACAGGATCTTCGCCATGGGGCGGCCCTCCTGAGGCGTCGGTCGTTCCTGTGCACGCCCATCATGGGCGTGCCTCGGCACACCGGTGTCAACCACGGCGGCCCCCGCATTATTCCGTCTAAAGTGGATTGATCTGTTCTCGTTGTTCGGCAAGGGAATTCTCGTCCCGGTGTCCGCTCCGGTGGTCCGCCGACGGGGTGCAGTTCGCCGCGTTCTTCGGTGCACACGGCCGTCGCGGCCGGTGTCCGGTGGACCCGCGGTCTTCCGTCCGGCGGGTGGTCCGTGGTTATGGTGTGGGCCACACGAGTCGGCCTCGTGCCGTCGCGTGACGCGGGGAGGTGGTTGTGGACGAGGACGTCCGCGTGATGCGGCCCGGAACCGATGTGCGCAGCCGCGCCAGGGTTCTGGCGCAGGTCCACGACGCGCTGTTCTCCGGCGGTCGTGCACCGGTCCAGCCGCGCAATTTGGTCGCCCGGTCGTGGCGGCGTGCGCGGGCGCAGGGAGTCGACCCGGACCTGCGGATTCCGCCGGATCCGGCGGGCACCGGGGAGGTCGAGCGGCGCCGCGAGCGCTCCGGGCTCCGGCCGGTGCTGCCGGAGCTGCGCACCGCGTTGACCTCGGTGGCCGAGGATTCGCGGCACGTGATGGTCGTGACCGATTCCGACGGGGTCGTGCTGTGGCGCGAAGGGGCCAGCAAGGTTCGCCGCCTCGCCGACGACATCGGCTTCGCCGAGGGCGCCCGGTGGTCCGAAGGCGTCGTCGGCGGCAACGCGATCGGAACCGCGCTGGCGGAGGGCGCACCGGTGCAGATGTTCGCCGCCGAGCACTTCCTGCGCGCGCACCACGTGTGGACCTGCACCGCCGCTCCGCTGCACGATCCGCGCACGGGGGAGCTGCTGGGGATCGTGGACGTCAGCGGGCCGACGGACACGATCCATCCGATGACGGTGGCGCTGGTCGGCACGGCCGTGAAGCTCGCCGAGGCGAGCCTGTGGCGCGGACACGAGCGACGACTGGAGTCGTTGCGGCAGATCGCGGGGCCGCTGCTGGCCGGGTTGAGCGGGACGGGGCTGGTCGTCGACGAGCACGGCTGGGTCGCGGCCGCCGCGGGCTTCGCCGGACCCGACCGGGTGGCGGTGCCGCGCGACGGGATACCGCTGGTGGTGCACGGAGTGGGCGACTGCGTACCGGAACCGGTGCCGGGCGGCTGGTTGCTGCGCCCGGCACGTGGTCCGCGGCTGCGGCTCACGCTCGACCTGGATTCCGCTCCGCCGCGTGCCGTGGTCGAAGGGTCGAGCCGCTGGGAGCACCCGTTGTCGGTGCGGCACGCGGAGTTGCTGGTGCTGCTGGCCGGGGCGGGTGCGGCGGGCATGTCGGCCGCGCAGCTCTCGGAGGCCCTCTACGGAGACCGAACGCACCTGGTGACGGTGCGCGCCGAAGTGTCCCGCCTGCGCAGAACGCTCGGGGGAGTGGTGCTGGCCCGCCCGTACCGGATCGCACCCGGAGTGGATTTCCCGCTGCCCGACCTCACCGGCTGCGCACTGGCGACCCGATCCACGGCCCCTGGAATCCACCGCCTCGTCCACGCATCCCCGCGCTGATCACCCTTCGGATTTCTGCTGCTCGGGCAGCACTCGGTGCTGCTCCAGGTCACCGGGATCCGCCGGTCTCGGGCGGTGCGTCGAGGCGAGCGCCGCGGGGCCGCTCCGCGTGATGTTCGCGGGTGACGTTCGAGCTTCTTCGCGCCCCGCCGTCCTCCGAACGGTGAACGTCCCGCCGTCCCGGCTGGGATCAACCGGGACGGCGGGACGGGTGGATCGACGCGGGCTTCGTGCTCAGCTCGTGTGATGGACCTTCTGGAGGCCGTAGACCGGGGTGGGGAGGCCTTCCGCCCGGGCTTTCAGCTGCAGCGCGAGGTACAGCGAGTAGTGCCTGGACTGGTGCAGGTTGCCGCCGTGGAACCACAGGCCGTCCTGCCGGGTCGGCTTCCACATGTTGCGCTGTTCGCCCTCCCAGGGACCGGGGTCCTTGGTGGTGTCGGAGCCGAGTCCCCACACCTTGCCGACCTTGTCCGCGACTTCCTGGCTGATCAGGTCCGCGGCCCACCCGTTCATCGAGCCGTAGCCCGTCGCGTAGACGACGAGGTCGGCGGGCAGTTCGGTGCCGTCGGCCAGCAGCACCGAGTCCTCGGTGAGCTCGGCGACCTGCCCGTGCGCGAGCGGCACCCGCCCGTCGGCGATCAGGTCGGCCGCACCGACGTCGATGTAGTACCCGGAGCCTCGCCGCAGGTACTTCATGAACAGCCCGGAGTCGTCGTCGCCGAAGTCGTGCTGGAAACCGGCCTCCTCCAGCCGCGCGTAGAACTCCGCGTCGCGTTCCTTCATGGCTTCCACGGCGGGTTTCTGGAATTGCGGCATGATCCGGTACGGCATCGACGCGAACGTCAGGTCGGCCTTCTGCGTGGTCATGCCCGCCGCCACGGCCTGCTCGGAGTACAACGGCCCCAGCGACAATTCCCGCAGCGAGTCCGATTTCGAGATGTGCGTGGAGGATCGCTGCACCATGGTCACGTCCGCGCCGACTTCCCACAGCGCTCCGCAGATGTCGAACGCGGAGTTGTTCGAGCCGATCACCACGACCCGCTTGTCCCGGTAGGTGTCGGGGCCGGGGTGCTGGGAGCTGTGGTGCTGTTCGCCGCGGAACCGGTCCTGGCCGAGGAACGAGGGCACGTTCGGCTTGCCGGACACACCGGTGGCGAGCACGAGTTGCTCGGGCCGCAACGTGATCGGCGTGCCGTCCCGGTCGAGCTCGACGGTCCATTCCTGCGCCTGGTCGTCGTAGGAGGCGGAGACGCACCGGGTCGAACCCCAGTAGTTGATCTCCATGACCTTCGTGTACATCTCCAGCCAGTCCGCGATCTTGTCCTTCGGCGCGAAAACCGGCCAGTTGCGCGGGAAGTCCAGGTACGGCAGGTGGTCGTACCAGACGGGGTCGTGCAGGCACAGCGACTTGTACCGGCCGCGCCACTGATCCCCCGGCCGTTCGTGCTGGTCCACCACGATGTGCGGGACGTCGAGCTGCCGCAGCCGCGCGCCCAGCGCGATGCCGCCCTGGCCGCCGCCGACGACGAGCACGTACGGCTGCCGCGAGTCGCCCAGCTCGGCCAGTTCGGCGTCCCGTGCCTCCCGCCACGTCCGCCGGTCCGGGTCGACGCCGTGTTCGGCTCCCATCGGGCGGCGGTACCCGCTGGGTTCCTCGAAGCCTTTCAGCTCGTGCAGCGTGGTCAGCAACGTCCACGCGCCGTCGTCGGTGAGCCGCAGGTGCCCTTCGCCGCGGCCCGCCGCGGTCTCGAAGCCGAACCACGCCTCCACGATCCCGCCGGATTCGACCGGTTCTTCGGTCACGCGGAACTCGTGCGCGTCGGCGGCGTCCATCGTGGCGCGCAGCAGGTCGGCCACTTCGTCGCGGTTCTCGACCGTCTTCAGGTTCCAGGTGAACGCGACCAGATCGCGCCAGAACGACGTGGTGGCGAACAGGCCGGCCGCCCGGTCCGCGTCGCGCGCGGCCAGCGCCGCCTCGAATTCCGCCAGCCACGCCTGCGCGCGGTCCCGCGCGGAGGTGGCGGCCGTTGCTTGGAGGGTCTGGGACATGGAGGTCCTCCCGCCGAACCGAGGTCATCCCCGATGATGACGTCTTTCCAGCAGGTAACAGCAGGCCGCGCGTCGCGCGGAAGGGTTGCCGGACCGTTGCGAACCGATGTCCCCCGTTCGGTGGGACGCGCGATGAACCCGTGGGGCCGCAGGCTCGCGCAGATCGTTCGGGCAAGGCACGGCAAGTCGCCCACGAGGCGTCGAACGCCGGCTCCGTCGTCGTCGGACTAGTGCCTGTTGTGAAAGTCCCGGGTCGAGCGGCGGGATCTTCGCATCAGGCGCTGGGCATACCGAGCAACCCGGCGGGGCCTGTCAGATCGTGGTCGGGAGCGCGTTTTCCAGGAGGGTCTCCGCCGCTGTCCGCGCGTGCCGACCGTAGTTCGACTCACCCAGCACCATGGCGCGGCTGGCGGCGCCGTCCGCGAGGGTCACGAGTTGCTCGGCGAGGACGGCGGGCTCGCGGCAGCCCAGTTCCGCTACCAGCTCGGTCACCAGCCGCGCCATCAGGAGTTTCTGTTCGCGAGCGTAGGAGTGGACCGCGCCCTGGGGGTCGGGGAACTCCGCGGCGGCGTCGATGAACGGGCATCCGCGCACGGGATCCGTGCCGGTCGGGGGCGGGTCGAACAGTGCGAGGATTCGGTCCTTGGCGGGGATGTCCTCGCGTGCCAGCACGCCCTCCAGGGTGCGTCCCGTCGAGGAGAGGTCCTTGAGATGGGCCAGGACCAGCTCGTCTTTGGTCCTGAAGTGTGCGTAGAGGGTGCGCTTGGACACCGGCGCCCGCTCCGCGATCTGCTCCATGACGGTCGCGTTGATCCCCTGGGTCGCGAACAGTCCGGCCGCGGCGGCCAGGATGCGCTCCCGCCCTCCGCGCCCCGGTCGTCGCGGCGCCGTCGTCATCGTGGCCATGACGTAAGTATACGTTCTTGTTTACTTCGGAGGGGATGGCTGGCTATAGTGCCATCAGGTAAACGTTTTCGTTTACTTAGGCGATCCTGAGGAGAGTTCCATGAGCGGACCGGTCTTCACCCGGACACGCACGGGCGAGGAGCCCACCGGCGGGACGCGGCCGGGCGGGACACGAACGTCGGAGTACGCCGAACAGCTGATCCGCGGGCGCCGCGCGACCCGCGCATTCCGCCCCGACCCGGTACCCGAGGACACTCTGCGCGAGGTCTTCTCCCTGGCCGGCGCCGCGCCGTCCAATTCCAACGCGCAGCCGTGGCGGGTCGAGGTGATCGGTGGCGCACGGCGAGACCGTCTGGCCGACGCTCTGCGAACGGCCCACGCCGAGCGACGCGTCATGGCCGACTACCCGTACTCCGAGGACATGTACGCCCCCGTCCACCAGGAACGTCGGGCAGCCTTCGGTGCCGGTCTGTACGGAGCGCTGGGCATCGGCCCCGACGACCACCCGGCTCGCGCGGCCTACGACGCGGAAAGTCTGGGCTTCTACGGGGCGCCCCATGCCGCGTTCTTGTTCGTCACCGGCGACGGCGGGCCGCGACTGGCCGCCGACGCCGGCGCTTACCTGCAAACGCTGCTGCTGGCCATGACCGGCTACGGTGTGGCCAGTTGCCCGCAAGGCCTGCTCAGCTTCTACGCCGACACCGTCCGCGATCAGCTCGGGGTGGACGAGGGGAAGCTGCTCGTGGGTATCTCCTTCGGCTACGCCGACGAGAATGCGGCGGTGAACCGGGGCGCGACCGGGCGGGCGGCTCTGGAGGCAACCACCACGTTCCACACCTAGATCCGGTCCCGAAAGCGCTGGTCACGGCCACTCGTTGAGGGCTGCGAACAGCACGGTCGCCGCGTATCGGACGGCGACGGCCGTTGTCTGGAGGGTCTGGGGCATGAGGTCCTCCCGCCGAACCGAGGTCCTCCCCGATGATGACGTCTTTCCAGCAGGGACCCCAGCTCAGCCCGCCGTGCGGAACGGTTGCCGGACCGTTGCGGCCGGATGTCGCTCGTTCGGCGGGACGCCCGGGCGGATCAGATGTCGAGCGCCTTCGCGCGTTGCGGCGGCGGTCCCACCACGACGAGATCCAGGTCGGCGGCGGCGAGTTCCGCGGGGTCCACCGCCAGCCCGGCGGGTCCTTCGGGGTGCACGTGCAGCTCGGTGGGGCGGCCGGTGAGGTCGAAGAACGGTTCGAACACGTCCGACGTGAGGATGCCGAGCATCCGGGTGTTGTGCGCGTCGAACGAGAACGTGTGGATCGTGCCCGCCGGGGCGTGCACGAAGTCGCCCTCGGTCAGCAGCACCTCGTGGCCGTTGACGTAGAGCCACACCCGCCCGGACACGCACACGAAGTTCTCCGTGTGCAGCCGGTGGAAGTGCCGGATGAAGTACGGGGCGCGCGCACCGATGGTGTCCACCGCGAAGTACCGGCCCGCGGTGTTCGCGCCGCGGGTGAGATAGGTGTTCAGGCCGTCCCCGGTCTCCCGGCGATCACCCTCGCCGCGCCGCAGGAAGTACGGCTGCGCGCCCTGCGGCAGCTCCGCGTCCCACACGTCCTGCGGATCCGGCGACGGCAGGGCGGGGAAGGTGATCCCCAGCGGTGCGCCCACTTCCGCCAGCCGCTCCGGCGGGTCGGCGAGCTCGGGTGACCGGAGTGGATGTGCCGGTCCACCGGGGTGCCCACCTGTTCGGCGAACTCCAGTGCTCCGCCCGGAGCGGCCCAGGTGAGCAGCCGGGTCACGTGCGCCAGCATCCGGTAGGCGACCGGTGTTCCGGCAGGGACGTGCAGCGAATCGCCACGGCTGAGAATCCGGCTCTGCGAACCCAGCCACACCTGCACGCTGCCGTCGAACACGTAGAACGAGCGCTGCCGGCCAGGCGTGCGCGTGGAACGGAACCTCCGCGCCTCGCCCGCCGCTGACGTAGGCGGCGTCGAACAGCCCTCCGGTGTCGCTGCCCCGGGCGATGATCGTCCACAGCAGACCGTCGAGTTCGTAGCGCCGCCCTTCCCCGCTCGCCAGGTAGTAGGGCACGGGTTCACCGGGGAGCCGGTTCACGACCGGTTCAAGATCGTGGATCGCTTCGAGGTCCGAGGGCATGATCATCCTTGTCGTTGGAGGTGCTGTGCGAAGAAGTCGCCGATGAGGTCGAACGAGGCGCCGGTCGTTCCGGTGGCTTCGTCCTGGCCCGGCAGTGCGCGCCGGTAGTGGGCGGTGGCGCCGGGTCGGGCTTCCAGCCGCCCGTCGTCCATGACCTTCGGTCCGTCCGGTTCGACTCGACCCCCCGGGTTGAGGAAGCCGTGCTGGAAGCCTTCGAGCAGGTACAGCGTCGATTCCGCGCCTGCGGCGGCCAACGCGGTGTGCAACGCCGTGCTCTGCGAGTCCGGCACCAGCACGTCCGCGGTTCCGTGCAGGAGCTGGAACGGCGGCGCCGAGCCGGAGACGTGGCTCAACGGGTTCGCGCGGGCGGCGAGTTCGGCGTGCTCGGCCGGAATTCCGCCCAGCAGCCGCGCTTCCGGGGAGTCGGCTCGCGAGTCCGGTGGGGCCGCCGCCACGACTTCGATCAGGTCCACCGGCCCGTACCCCTGCGACACGGCTTGCACGCGGGCGTCACCGGAGTCGGCGGGTTCACCGTCCACCGCGTCCAGGTGGCCGAGCAGCCCGGCCAGCGTCGCCAGGTGCCCGCCCGCGGACGATCCCCACAGCCCGACCGCGCCCGGATCGATGTCGAAGTCGGTGGCGTGCCGCCGCAGGTACCGGATGGCGGCACGAACGTCGAACAGCTGGGCGGGGAACAACGCCTCACCGCTGAGCCGGTATTCGATGGTGGCCATCACGAAGCCGCGTGCCGCGAAGTACCTGCCCAGGTCCGGCGCCAACGTCCGGTCACCGGTGAACCAGCCTCCGCCGTGCAGCCACACGATCGCGGGGAACGGCCCCGCGCCCTCCGGTACGACCAGGTCCATCAGCAGCGGACCTGAATCTCGCCGCGCGAACACGACGTCCTGAACCCGCCGCATCAGCGCTCCGTTCCGGCGGCGCTGGCCGAGCCGGACCGCCCGCGTTTCCCGGCGGTCGGCATCGCCGCCTTCAGCAGGATTTCCGTGCTCCCGTCCCGCTGCCCGCACGACAGGCCGAGCAGACGCATACGCCGTCCTTTCCGCTGGATGGCACCCACATCCGGGACCGCCACATTCCCGTTGGTCAGTGTCCCCGCGTCCGGAAAGCACGACGAACCGATGCGGAACACTTTGCCCGGCCGGTGTTCCGAATGTCAGGTCAGCGACGTAGGGGTCACGCAGCCGCGCCTGGCGCGCATTCGGTGCGATCCGCCCGGTGGACCCTGCCGGACATCCGTGCGCGGGGAAGTCCCTGCGCGGGAAAGCGATGCGAGGATCGGAATCGTCCGGTCCGCCGCACCGCTCGCGGCCGCCGGTGCGAACATGGCTCGATGGCGAAACCTGCCGTCCGAACGAGTTCCGTTCCGAATCGGGTCGAGGTGGCCCTGCGGCGCGCTTTGATCGACCTGGGCGCGGATTCGGGGCTCGATGGTGTCACGGCGTCCGATCTGGTGCGGCGGGCCGGGATCGGCCGGACCACGTTCTACCGGCACCACGACGGCATCGGCTCCTACGTCGAGTCGCTGCGCGGGCAGCTGCTCGGCGAGCTGCGGGAGGCGTTCCGGTCCGCGCAACGCGAGGCGGGCCGGGAATCGGGCCTGTATCCGATCCTGACGTTGCGGATCAACGCGATCCTGGTGGTCATCGAGCACCACGCGGACCTGCTGCGGCTGCTGTGCCGAGGTGCGGACGGCGTTGCCTTCCGGCGCCGCTGCCGCCTGCTGTTGAGCGAGTTGCTCGCGGACGACTTCGAGGTCCTGGGGGCGAGGATCGACGCGGCCTACTGCCCGCCGGAATACCTCCTCGCGTTCCTGTCGCACGCTTTCATCGGGGCCGTCACGGCCTGGCTGGCGAAATCCCGGCGCGAACCGATCGAGGACATGACGTTCTACCTGGCGGCGCTGATGAGCGGCAGCACCGCGGAATTCCTGGAGGAGCACCGGGGCGGCGAGAGCCCGCGATCCGATGGTCCACCGCCGCGCTGACGCGGCCGGCCCGCTCAGTCGAGCCGGGAGCCGGTGATGATCGTCAGCGCCGCTTCGGCCGACTTGGCCGTGACGGTGTCCAAGTCGTAGCCCTGCATGGACATCACTCCGTCCAGGTAGAACGTCGCGTAGCCGTGGGCCTGGGTCAGCAGCTGTTCCAGCAGCAGCAACGCCCGCTCGGCCGAGGGGGACACGGCGAAGCACAGCGACAGGTATTCGTCGGTGAGCGCGCGGCCTTCGGCGCGCAGCTCGGGGAAGCGATCGCCGCGCAGCTGTTCGGCGAACACGGTGTGCAGCCCGGCGCGGTGGCGTGCCAGGTACCCCGTGTAGGCCGCCGCCGCGGCCGCCAGCCGCCGCGCGGGGTCCGCGTGCCGCGCGATCGCGGCGGTGACCTCCCCGTGCAGCTCGCGGGCGACGGAGAGCGCGACCTCGGCCAGCAGCGCGTTGCGGTCCGGGAAGTGCCGGTACGGCGCCGCCGAGCTCACCCCGCAACGGCGGGCGACCTCCGCCACCGAGAACTCGGCGCCTCGCTCGGCGATGAGTTCGCGGGCCGCCCGGACCAGCGCCGCGCGCAACTCCCCGTGGTGGTAGCCGCGTGACATGTGCGAGATCACAACCCTTCGAGTTGCGAACGATGTAAGAGGGTTCTTACTTTAGAAAAGGTATGCGCACCTGGCAATACCGGTCACGTCAAGGCAAGGAGTACGTCATGACCACGACAGCAGCATTGGCAGCGCCGCGAGCGGGAGCTCCGCTGGAACGCACCACGATCGATCGCCGGTCGCTGCGTCCGGACGACGTGCTGATCGACATCGCCTACGCGGGCATCTGCCACAGCGACCTGCACCAGGCCGCGGAGGAGTGGGGCACCGCGATCTTCCCGATGGTGCCGGGCCACGAGATCGCCGGCACCGTTGCCGCCGTCGGCTCCGACGTCACCCGCTACCAGGTCGGCGACCGCGTGGGCGTCGGCTGCATGGTCGACTCCTGCGGCGAGTGCGAGCCGTGCCGGGCGGGCACCGAGCAGTTCTGCGAACGCGGCAACGTGCAGACCTACAACGGCGTCGGCTTCGACGGCGAGAACACCTACGGCGGCTACAGCAAGCAGGTCGTCGTCAAGGACGCGTTCGTCTGCCGCATCCCCGACGGCATCGGCCTCGACGTCGCCGCTCCGCTGCTGTGCGCGGGCATCACGACGTTCTCGCCGCTGAACCAGTGGCACGCGGGTCCCGGCAAGAAGGTCGCCGTCGTCGGCCTCGGCGGGCTCGGGCACATGGCGGTCAAGATCGCCGTCGCGATGGGCGCGGAGGTGACCGTGCTCAGCCAGAGCCTCAAGAAGCAGGAGGACGGGCTGCGGTTGGGCGCCACCGACTACTACGCGACCTCCGACGAGTCGACGTTCGAGACGCTCAAGGGGCGCTTCGACCTCATCATCAACACGGTGTCGGCGAAGCTGCCGGTGGACGCCTACCTCGGGACCCTCGCGGCGGGTGGCGCCATGGTCAACGTGGGCGCCCCGGCGGAACCGTTGTCCTACAACGCCTTCTCGTTGATCGCGGGCAACAAGGCGCTGGCAGGTTCGATGATCGGCGGCATCCCGGAGACGCAGCGGATGCTGGACTTCTGCGGCGAGCACGGCATCGGCGCCGAGGTCGAGGTGATCTCCGCCGCGCAGGTGAACGAGGCCTACGAGCGAGTCCGCGCCAGCGATGTGCGGTACCGCTTCGTGATCGACACCGCGACGCTCTGATCGGTACGCGTGGCCCCCGTTCCCGGTGAGCCGGGAGTGGGGGCCACGTCACTCCGCGTGATCCCCCGGAAGTGGGGGCGGTGCCGCGGGCGTTAAGTTGATCTCCGTCCGAAACGGAGTCGCCCAGCGGGAGTTGAGCATGAGCGTGCGCGAGCGCGTCGAGAACGTCGTCGAAGCGCCCCGGTTCCACGCTTTCATCATCGGCCTGATCGTGGTCAACGCGATCACGCTCGGCCTGGAGACGGTGCCCCACCTGCTGGCGCGGTACGGCGCCCTGCTGCACACCATCGACCGCACCGCGATGACGATCTTCGTCGGCGAGCTGCTCGCCCGGCTCTACGTGCACCGCCTCCGGTTCTTCCGGGACCCGTGGAACTGCTTCGACCTGCTGGTCGTCGGGGTGGCGCTGGCGCCTGCCAGCGGGCCGTTCGGCGTGCTGCGAGCGCTGCGCGTGCTGCGGGTGCTGCGGTTGATCTCGGTGGTGCCGACGATGCGCCGGGTGGTCACCGCGCTGCTGGCTGCGTTGCCGGGGATGGCCTCGATCGGCGCGCTGCTCGCGCTGATCCTCTACGTGTCCGCGGTGCTCGCCACCACGCTGTACCGCGACGTCGCACCGGAGTACTTCGGCCACCTCGGCGATTCGCTGTTCACCCTGTTCCAGGTGATGACCGGCGAGGCCTGGTCCGACGTGGCCCGCGAGGTCATGGCCGAGCGACCGATTTCGTGGATCTTCTTCGTCGTCTACATCGCCGTCACCACGTTCACCGTGCTCAACCTGTTCATCGCCGTCGCGGTCAGCGCGATGGAGACCCAGGTCGGGCAGGAGGACAGGCAGCGCGTCGAGGACGAGCACGCCACCATGGCGGCGCTGCTGGCGGAAGTGCAGCAGCTGCGCACCGACATGCGCGAGCTGCGCGAGGATTCCGC
Organism: Saccharopolyspora gloriosae; assembly: GCF_022828475.1. Taxonomy (GTDB): domain Bacteria; phylum Actinomycetota; class Actinomycetes; order Mycobacteriales; family Pseudonocardiaceae; genus Saccharopolyspora_C; species Saccharopolyspora_C gloriosae_A. Next base: position 1,930,229 of record NZ_CP059557.1, read on the forward strand.
CCAGCCTGCCGGAAAGAGCTGAGTTCGTCGCCGTTGCGGAAATGCCTGCGCAGTGGGTACCTCGCCGCCCCTTCGCCGGTGTGGGCGCGATTTCTCAGGTATGTCCGATGTGCCACGAAATCGCTGTCCTCGCGAGGAAGCCGCTGTGAACCCGCCGGTGGTCGTCTTGCTCCAGCCGGTCACTGCTGCGCGGTTTCGCCGCTGAGACGACAGCGACCGAAGTCCGCAAAGACCAGTTCGTCCCTGACGTGAGCCCGCCGCCCGTTCCGCGCGGAACGGGCGGCGGGCGGGTCCTCAGAGCGTCTTCGCGAGCCGGTTCGCCAGCAGCGAGGTGAACTGCGCCGGGTCGCGCAGTTCACCGCCTTCGGCCAGCAGCGCCATGCCGTAGACCAGCTGCGCGGTCTCGGTCAGGGCTTCGCCTTCGCCGTTCTCGTCGAAGGAACTGCGCAGGCCGCTCACCAGCGGGTGCGTCGGGTTGATCTCCAGGATCCGCTTGACCCGCGGCACCTGCTGACCCATCGCCCGGTACATCTTCTCCAGCGTCGGCGTCATGTCGTTGTTGTCGCCGACGATGCAGGCGGGCGAGCTGCTCAGCCGCGAGGACAGCCGCACTTCCTTCACGTCGTCGGACAGCGCGGTGCTCATCCAGGTCAGAACTCCGGCGAAGTCCTCCTTCTGCTGGGCGTCCTGCTCCTTGTCCTCGTCGAGGTCGACCTCGCCCTTGGTGATGGACTGGAACTTCTTGCCCTCGAACTCCGGCACCGACTCGACCCACATCTCGTCGATCGGGTCGCTCAGCAGCAGGACTTCCAGGCCCTTGTCCCGGAACGCCTCGATGTGCGGCGAGTTCTCGATCTTGCTACGGGAGTTGCCGGTGATGTAGTAGATCGCGTCCTGGTCCTCCGGCATGCGCTCGATGTACTGGCGCAGCGTGGTCTTCTCGGACTCGTCGCGCGTCGACTCGAACGAGGAGATGTCCAGGATGAGCTCGCTGTTGTCGGGGTCCCCGACGATGCCTTCCTTGACGGCCTGCCCGAAGTTCTCCCAGAACGTCGCGTAGCGCTCGGCGTCGTTGGACTGCAGCTCCTGCACCGTGGTGAGGACCTTCTTCACGAGGCGGCGGCGCACCATCTGGATGCGGCGGTCCTGCTGCAGGATCTCGCGGGACACGTTCAGCGACAGGTCCTGGGCGTCCACGACGCCCTTGATGAACCGGAGGTACTCCGGCATCAGCTCTTCGCAGTCGTCCATGATGAACACGCGCTTGACGTAGAGCTGAGCGCCGCGCTTCTGGTCCCGGGAGAACAGGTCGAACGGCGCGTTCGCCGGGATGAACAGCAGCGCCTGGTACTCGAAGGTGCCCTCGGCCCGCAGGTGGATGGTCTCCAGCGGGTCGGCCCAGTCGTGGGCGACGTGCTTGTAGAACTCGTTGTACTCGGACTGCTCGACTTCGCCCTTGGGGCGTGCCCACAGCGCCTTCATCGAGTTGATCGTGTCGAGTTCGCGGGTGGACTCGCCGTCCTCGCCGGGCTTGTCCACCTCCATCCGGATCGGCCACGCGATGAAGTCGGAGTGCTTCTTGACGATCTGCGTGAGGGTCCGGGTGTCGGCGTAGTCGAGCAGCCGGTCCTCCTGGTCCTCCGCCTTGAGGTGCAGCGTGACCGCGGTGCCCTGCGGGGACTCGTCGACCGTTTCGATCGTGTAGGTGCCCTCGCCGCTGGATTCCCAGCGGGTCGCGGACTCCTCGCCGGCCTTGCGGGTCAGCAGCGTGACCTTGTCGGCGACCATGAAGCTGGAGTAGAAGCCGAGCCCGAACTGCCCGATCAGCTCCTGCGCGGCGGCACCGTCGGAGGTGTCCTTGAGCTCTTGGAGCAGTTCCGCGGTGCCCGACTTGGCGATGGTGCCGATGAGGTCGCGAACCTCGTCCTTGGACATGCCGATGCCGTTGTCCCGGATCGTCAGCGTCCGCTGCTCCTGATCGGGTTCGATCAGGATGTGCAGGTCGTCGGTGTCGACCTGCAGGTCTTTGTCCTGGTAGGAAGCCAGCCGCAACTTGTCGAGCGCGTCCGAGGCGTTGGAGATGAGCTCCCGCAGGAACGTGTCCTTGTTCGAGTAGATGGCGTGCACCATCAGCTGGAGCAGTTTCTGCGCCTCGGCCTGGAATTCGGCCGTTTCCACCTGCGTGCTCATTGAGTTCCTTCCTGGCCGCACATCACATCCGGCCGTCGAAAACCGGGGTGTCGTTCGTCCGGCCGGATCGGCCGGGGTCACTGGGCGTGAGGTTACTTGGTCGCTGAAGGGTCCCTCCAGCATGACCTGCGGAGGTACCCGGGTAGCGGAACCTCAGCGGCTTCCTCGCTGCGGGATCGATTTCTCATGTAGCCCGCTGCACAGCGAAATCGCTGTCCTCACGAGGAAACCGCTGAGAACCCGCCGGTGGTGGGCTTGCTCGAGTCACTGCTGACAAGACATGGAACAAAGGCGTGTTGCAACGTCGTGCATGCGTTCGGCCCATGTCGGAGGGGTTCTCGCCGAGTCGGCGCGGTCCGGCATGCTGTGCGCGTGTCCGATTCGAGTGATCCGCCGAAGCGTGCGCTGCGGTCCGACGCGCAGCGCAACCACCTGCGCATCCTGGCCGCCGCGCGGGCGGAGCTCGCCGAGCACGGCCCGGCGATCCGGCTGGAGGACGTCGCGCGTCGCGCCGAGGTGGGATTGGCCACGCTGTACCGCAGGTTCGCGGGCAGGCAGGAGCTCGTGCACGCGGTGTTCGACCAGTACTTCACCGAGGAGATCGAGCCGCTGTTGCACGAGGCCGCCGCCGACCCCGACGCCTGGCGAGGGCTGAGCCGGGGACTGGCCGACAGCTTGGCGACGGTGGTGGAGAACAAGGCGCTGCTGCACGCCGTGCGGGAATCGGGCGTGGCCATGGCGGAGGTGGTGCCGCGTTTCCTCGGGCCGATGGGCGAGGTGCTGCGCCGCGCGCAGCGCGACGGGCGGGCGCGTGCGGATCTGGTCGAGCGCGATCTCACGGCGTTCGTGGTGATGGTGCTGGCGGCGGCGGGCAGTGGCGTGGCGGAGAGGTCCACCGGTGCGCCGGAGGGCTGGCGGCGGTATCTCGCGCTGCTGCTCGACGGCAGCCGTGCGGCCGTGGCGGGGGAATTGCCGTGTCCGGGCGCGGAAACCGGCTGCTGAGTCGGCGCGAACGTGGGGGAGCGCTGGTGCGGCTGGGGCGGTCGGCGCCCGGATGCTCAGGAAATTCACAGACGGATTAAGTGAGAGTCGTTTCTCGTTTAGGTAGCGTCGGGCGGGTTCCCTTCCCGAACTCAGGAGTGCCCATGTCCTCAGCGACCGACGCACCCACCACGCCGGACCTCCCGTTGCACATGCGGCGCAACGGTTTTGATCCCGTTCCCGATCTCGCCGAGGTGCGGGAGGGCAGTGGTCTCGCCCAGGTCAGGACTCCGTTCGGCGCGGAGGCCTGGCTGGTCACCCGGCACGCCGACGTCCGCGCGCTGCTCGGAGACGCGGCGAGCTTCAGCAACAGCTGGCAGCGCCCCAACTTCGGCCTCTCCGAGCAGGAGGCTGCCGAGCTGCGGCGCGGCAATCTGCTCACCTACGACCCGCCGGAGCACAGCAGGCTGCGGCGGATGCTCACGCCCGAGTTCACGGTGCGGCGGATGCGGAGGTTGCAGCCTCGGATCGAGGAGATCGTCGAGGACCACCTCGACGCGATGGAGCGGGCCGGTGCGCCGCGCGACCTGGTCGCGGACTTCGCGCTCCCGGTGCCGTCGCTGGTGATCTGCGAGCTGCTGGGCGTGCCTTACGAAGACCGGGCCGAGTTCCAGGAGCGCACCGGCAAGGCGCTCGACACCTCGCTGCCCGACGACGAGCGGGTGCGGCTCAACATCGAGCAGCGGGCGTACATGCGCGGGCTCGTGGAGCGGGCGCAGGCCGATCCGGGCGAGGACATGCTGGGCATGTTGGTGCGCGAACACGGCGACGACCTGGAAACGGCCGACCTCACGGGCATCGCGAGCCTGCTGCTGGTCGCCGGGCACGAGACCACCTCGAACATGCTGGGCCTCGGCACGCTCGCGCTGCTGCGCCACCCCGATCAGCTGGCGCTGGTGCGCGACGAGCCGGAACGCGTCGCCCCGGCGGTGGAGGAGTTGATGCGCTGGCTGAGCATCGTGCACTCCGGTGCGCCACGGGTGACGACCACCGACGTGGAGATCGCCGGCCAGGTCGTGCCCGCGAACTCGATCGTCATGTTCGCGCTGCCCGCGGCCAACCGCGACCACGAGCTGGTGGACGACCCGGACACCCTCGACGTCACCCGCAAGCAGATCAACCACCTGGGCTTCGGCCACGGCATCCACCACTGCCTCGGCGCACCGCTGGCCAGGATGGAGATGTGCACGGCGTTCCCCGCGCTGCTGCGCCGCTTCCCGAACCTGCGCACCGCGACTCCCGCCGACGAGATCGAGTTCCGCTCGTACCACTTCGTCTACGGCCTCAAGAAGCTCGACGTCGCCTGGTAGTCGGTCGGCCGATGGACCCGTTCGCCTTTCGTGGGCGGGCGAACGGGTCATTCGACTCCTGCTTTCGGGCAAAACCACCTGTCGATCAATCACGCGCGGTGTTATTGCGACGACGGAGAGTGTTCATCGCTGTAAGGTCGAACGGGTTCCCCTCGACAGACCAGGAGAGTCCATGTCCTCAGCGACGGACAGCGCAGCCGCCGACGCATCTCCCAGCCCGCAACTGCCGCTGCACATGCGGCGCAACGGGTTCGACCCCGTTCCCGACGTCGCTCAGGTGCGTGCGAGCAGCGGCATCCTGCGTTTCACGACCCCGTTCGGCGCGGACGCCTGGCTGGTGACCCGGCACGCCGACGTGCGGGCGATGCTGGGCGACGCGGCGAGCTTCAGCAACGCCGAACATCGCCCGGACTTCGGCCTTCCCCCGGAGGAGGCCGCCGAGCTCAACCGCGGCAACCTGCTGAGCTACGACCCGCCGGAGCACACCCGGTTGCGGCGGATGCTCACGCCCGAGTTCACGGTGCGGCGGATGCGGAGGTTGCAGCCCCGGATCGAGGAGATCGTCGAGGACCACCTCGATGCGATGGAGCGGGCCGGTGCGCCGCGCGACCTCCTCGCGGACTTCGCGTTTCCCGTGCCGTCGCTGGTGATCTGCGAGTTGCTGGGCGTGCCTTACGAAGACCGGGCCGAGTTCCAGGAGCGCACCGGCAAGGCGCTCGACACCTCGCTGCCCGGCCCGGAGCGGGCGCAGAACAACATCGATCAGCGGGCGTACATGCGCGAGCTGGTGGAGCGGGCGCAGGCCGATCCGGGCGAGGACATGCTGGGCATGCTGGTGCGCGAGCACGGCGATGCTTTGGAGGCGCCCGACCTCACGGGCATCGCGAGCCTGCTGCTGGTCGCCGGGCACGAGACGACGGCGAGCATGCTCGGCCTCGGCACGCTCGCGCTGCTGCGCCACCCCGACCAGCTGGCGCTGGTGCGCGATGACCCGGAACGCGTCGCCCCGGCGGTGGAGGAGTTGATGCGCTGGCTGAGCATCGTGCACTCCGGTGCGCCGCGAGTGACCACGACCGATGTGGAGATCGCGGGTCAGCTCGTGCCCGCGGGTTCGACCGTGGTGTTCGCGCTGCCTTCGGCCAACCGGGACGACGACCTGGTGGATGATCCGGACACCTTCGACATCACCCGCAAGCAGATCAACCACTTGGGCTTCGGCCACGGCGTGCACCACTGCGTCGGTGCTCCGCTGGCGCGAATGGAGATGTGCACGGCGTTCCCCGCGTTGCTGCGCCGCTTCCCGAACCTGCGCACCGTCACGCCGGACGACGAGATCGAGTTCCGCTCGTACCACTTCGTCTACAACCTCAAGAAGCTCGACGTCGCCTGGTGATCCCGAGCGCGGGGGGCGTCCGGCCGGTGCTCGCCCGGAGTCGGGGAAGAAGCGAGCACCGGCCGGACGTACGACCTGCCGCCGCTCGGGGGAGGAGGCGGGACGGCAGGCCGCGTTCTGGGGGAATCAGGCCACTTGTGCGATCGAGGCGCGCGCGGCGTGCAGGCCGGTCCACATAGGACGTGTCCGTGAGTTCGCGCGGACTCCGAGTGCGTCGGGGTCGGTCTCCGGCCACTTGATCGGCGGATCGGGACCCGGCGGCGCGGTCGCGCGGAACGAGCGGTGTTCGCTCATCACCACGAGCGCCTCCTCCAATACGGGGAACCGGACGGTGCCCGGTTCAGTGCTGGTGGCGGCCAAACAGGCTTGGCAGACCTCGCGGGCGTCCACCGGCGGCGGCTGATCGAAGACACGCGACATGCGACCGGACAACGGGTGCCCGCACGCCGACACGATCACCGTCCCTCGCGCGGTTCTGCTGCTGAGGTGCCACGTCGAACACCACTCCGACGTGATCCAGGCCGACCCGGGACCGCCCCCCGACGCGCTCATGAGTCGTCCTCGCGAGCACCGGGCAGCCACCACAACAGGAACATCGGCCCGAAGACCAGCACCCACGCCACCAAGCCGAGGACCACGCCGATGGTCATCCGCACCACTCTCCAGTCGTCTTTGCGCCACCTGCAACAGGTGCGCCAGATCTTCGATTCGTCTTACGAAGTGCACACGCGTAATGGGCGCTTGGAAGATGCCCGATTAGGGTTTTCGTGCTTTGTAATAACAAGTTTCGAGAACCGGTGAGGTATCCGCGTGGAGCCTCGTTGGTGCGGCAACGTTAGCGCCAGCTGCGCCAACATGGCGATGACTCCTTTGGGTGATGTCGCCCCAGTGGAGCTGCGACGATCTAGGCTTGGTGCATGAGCCGCAACAGGACCGGATCACCGCGTAACCGCGCGCTGGGCGCCGAGCTGCGTGAAATACGTGAGCGCGCCGGGGTGACGGTGCGAGAACTGGCGCACCGAATCGGCGGCCACCACTCGAAATACACGCGCAACGAACAGGCTGCTCGATCACCATCACCCGAAGAGGTGGCCTCGATCATGACCGCGCTCGGCACATCCGAAGCCGAGCGCGACCGGCTGATCGAGATGGCGCGCGAGCACGAAAGCGGCGGGAACTGGCTGAAATCCGGCTCGGCCGGCTCACTCGGCATCGCCCACGAGCTGACCGACCTGATGGAGTTCGAACGCACCGCGACGTCGATCACGGACATCTCGCCGATCCTGATCCCCGGACTTCTCCAGACCTCCGATTACGCCCGCGCTGTCATGGGCGGAATGCCCTCGCACGAAGTCGACGCGCGCGTCGCGATGAGGGTCGGCCGTCGCGACATTCTGATGAGGAGGAACGGCTCACCTGCGTTCCACGCGTTCATCGAGGAGTCCGCGTTGTGGAAGAAGCTCGGTGGAGATGAGGTCATGGCCGACCAGCTGCGCCACGTGGCGACGATGTCCGAGCGGCCCAACGTGACGGTTCAGGTAGTTCCCGCGGACCTGACGACGTGGAACGCGGCGCTCGGCGGATCGTTCATCTACTTCGAGTTTCCGAAAGCCGGGCCGATCGTTCACCTGGAACATGTCAGTTCGTCCGCATTCCTCGCCGAGCCTGAGGACATCGCGGCTTTTCAGCAGGCCGTCGATAACGTCTCGCGGGCAGCAATGACCGTCGCTCAGTCCTCGAAGGTCATCGCCCGGCGAATCACCGAATTGGAAGGAGCATCATGAGCGATGAGCCCAGTGGCTGGCGCAAGTCCAGCAGGTCGGCCCAGCAGACCAGTTGCGTCGAGGTCGGCCGGGCGGTGGATGGCGCTGCGGTTCGTGACACCAAGGATCGAGCGGCGGGCCATTTAACGGCGACGACCGGCCAGTGGTCCGCGTTCGTCGGCGCGCTCAAGTCCGGTCGTTTCGACGGTTGAACCGTGCGGTGCATGCCTCCTTTGACCGGCCTGCTCGGTCAAAGGAGGCGTTGCCTCAGAACGAGCTCAGCGTCGGGTCGTAGTCCGTTTCGCCGACGGGGTACATGCTGGTCATCCAGTGGTAGAAGTTGTCGCCGCGCTCCCGCAGCAGCGCGTACAGGCGGCGCAGCATCGCGTTGCGGACCTCGCGGACCTCGGGATGCTCGTAGCGGTTGTGCAGTTCGTCGGGGTCGAGCTCCAAGTCGTAGAGCTCGTTGTGCGACTCGGGGTTGATCACCAGCTTGTAGCGGGCGTCGCGCAGCATCCGCTGCGGGTACGGGAAGTGGTGGCCGTGGTACTCGGCCACCAGGTCCGGCGCCCATTCCGGCTGCTCGCCGCGAACCAGCGGCAGCAGGCTCCGGCTGTCTACGGCGGGCGCGGGGTCCTCGCCCGCGAGCTCCAGGATGGTCGCGGTGAAGTCGGTGAGGCTGACGAACTCCTCCCGCACCTGCGGAGATTCGCCGGGCACGGACACGATGCCGGGGATGCGGTAGATGTCGTCGTACATCGCCGGTCCCTTGTCGTGCAGCCGGTGCGCGCCGGTGAACTCGCCGTGGTCGGCGGTGAACATGATCGAGGTGCTCTCGGCGAGCCCGAGCTCGTCGATCGCGCGGCGCAACCGGCCGATCTGCTCGTCGATGAGCGTCACGTAGCCCCGGTAGACGGCGATGAGCTTGCGGCTGTCCTCCGGCGACATGGTGTCGAACGCCCAGTGCGCGCTGTAGTTGCGCTGCACCGGCGGCTTGCCCTCGAAGGTCTCCTGCGCCGAGCGCGGCAGTTCGATCTCGGCCGGGTCGTACATGTCGTAGTACGCGTCCGGCAGCAGGTACGGCAGGTGCGGCCCGAAGTAGTGCGTCGCCAAGAAGAACGGTATGTCCGAAGTGGACTCGTCGGCGGCGAACCGGTGCAGCATCTCGATGGTGCGGGTGGTCAGGTAGTGCTCGAACGTCGCCTCCACCGGCTGATCCAGCCGTGCGGCGAGCAGGTTCCCGGGATTGCCGTTGGGCGCGGTACCGCGCACCTCGTCCCGGATCGAGTACGGCGGAAGGCCGTGTTCTTCCAGATATGCCAGGTAATCCGGGTGGTCCACGGGGTTGTGCCAGCCCGGCAGGTCCGGCCCCTGGAACCCGTAGTCGGCCGCGTTGCGCTGCACGCCGCCGTGCCACTTGCCGAGCAGTCCCAGGTTGTAGCCGCGTTCGGCGAGCCGCTCGGCGAAGGTGAACTGATCGGGCGCGAGGTCCTCCAGGTAGCCGACGTTGCGCTCGTAGTTCGCCAGCAGCTTGTGCCGGAACGGGGCGTAGCCCGTGAGCAGGCTCGCGCGGGCGGGCGTGCAGATCGCGGTGGGGGTGAAGCAGTTGTCGAAGCGGGTGCCGTTCGCGGCCAGCGCGTCCAGGTTCGGGGTGTGCACGGCGTCCGGGTCGCCGTAGCAGCCGAGCGTGTCGATCCGGTGCTGGTCGGTCATCAGGAAGAGCATGTTGCGCGGCACGGGGGAACTCCTCGCGGAAGCGGCGTCGGCGGTCGGGTGCGGGATCGGGTCAGCCGCCGGATTCGGCGTCCGGCGCGGCGGCCTGCTCCTGGTGCTGTGGCAGCGGATAGCGGGCCAGCAGCGGAGATTCGTGCAACGCGAGCGCCAGCCCGCCCAGCGCTCCGCCCCACGGCGCGGTGGTGGCGGTGCCGAACTCGACGTCGCCGCGCAGCGACCGCATCGCGCGCCGGGCGAACGACTCGCGCAGCGGACGCAGGAAGCGTTCGCCCAGCTCGGCGAGTTCGCCGCCGAGCACGACCCGGCCCGCGTTCACCGCCGTGCACATCGCGGCCAGCGCCGCCCCGGCGTGCTCCCCGGCGGCGCGCACCGCTTCGGCTTCGGCGCCGTCCCGTTCCAGCGCGTCGCGCAGCACCGGCCAGCGCCGGTGCCCGGTGGCGCGCAGCACCGCGGGGACCGAGGCATACCGCTCCAGGCAGCCGCGTCCACCGCACCAGCACTCCGGCCCGGTTTCATCGACGCACAGGTGCCCGAGCTCGGCGGCGACACCGCCGGTGCCCCGGATCAACTGCCCGCCGATGATCAGTCCGCCGCCGGTGCCGTGCGAGAAGTGCGCGTAGAGCAGGTCGGAGGCCCCGGCCGCCGCGCCCCAGGTCGCTTCGGCGAGCGCGGTGAGCCGGGTGTTGTTGTCCACGGCCACCGGAACCCCGAACGCGCGGGCCAGCCGGTCGGCGATCAGCTCCCGTCCCCGAAGCCCCGCCGGCTCGCCGAGTCCGGCTGCGGGGGCGAGCACGAGCTCACCTGGGCCAGTGGAGCCGACGCCCATCCCGGCGAGCGTTCCCAGCGTGACGCCGTGGCGGTCGGCGGCGTCCCGGACGGCGCGCTCGGCCAGCGCCAACCGGTCCGTCGCGCTGCGCGCCGAGCCGTAGGCCAGGTCATCACGGGCCTGCACCCGGTGCGCGGCGTCGGCGAGCACCAGCCGGATGCGGCTGCGGCCCAGCTCCAGCCCGAGGTAGTGGCCTGCGGCGGGGTTGAGCATCAGGCCGCCGGTGGGCCGGCCACGGCGGTTCGACGGCGGGAGTTCGGTCTCCACGACCACTCCGCGCCGGATCAGGTCGCCGAGGATCGCCGAGAGCGTCGTGCGGGACAGCCCGCTGTGCTCGGCGACCGCGGCGCGGCTCAGCTCGCCGTGCCTGCGCAGGCAACCGAGCACGCGTTCCGCGTTGCTCTGGCGCAGCCGGTGCAGCGCGGTCGGTGCGGAGTCGGTCATGGCCGCAGCGTATCCCGGCGTTGCTCCATTTACGAACGGGCTCCGTCAAAATTGCGTCCACATTCTGACCGAGCGTTGACGTAAATCGGGGCCGGTGCCACTCTCCATCGCACTGATCCGCCGGAACACCGCGATGCCACTGGAGAGCCGCACATGTCCGAATCCCGATCGCCGAGCTCGTCCGCCGCTGCGCGCTCCGTGTTCTTCTTCGGTTCCTTCGGTGGCATCCTCGCCGGTTACGACCAGGGCATCGCGGCGGGTTCACTGCTGTTCATCGGCCCGGCGCTGGGTTTGACGCCGTGGACGAAGGGCCTGGTGGTGAGCTCGCTGATGTTCGGCGCCATCATCGGCAGCCTGGTCGCGGGAGCGCTCGCGGAACGGTGGGGCAGACGGCCGATCCTGCAACTGGCGGCGGCCGTGTTCGGGATCTCGGCGGTCGGGATGGCGGTCGCGCCGGGCGTCGCGACCTTGGTCGCCGCCCGGGTGCTCGGTGGCCTCGCCGTCGGCATCGCCTCGGTGGTGGTGCCGACGTACCTCTCGGAGCTGGCGCCCACCCGCAACCGCGGCGGCATCGCCACGCTGAACCAGCTCATGATCGCCATCGGCATCTTCGCCGCCTACCTGACGAGCCTGCTGCTGTCGCCGTGGGGCGCGTGGCGCTGGATGCTCGGCATCGCGCTGGTGCCGTCGTTGCTGCTGTTCATCGGCGTGTCCCGGTCGCCGGAGACGCCGCGCTGGCTGGTCGCGCACGGCCGTCCCGACGAGGCACGGCGAGTCCTCGGCAAACAGGTCGGCGAGGGAGAAGCAGACGGGGTGCTCGCCGACATCCAGCGCACGAAGGACGCCGAACCGAGCGGCGATCGCGCGCGGTGGCGCGAACTGCTCACTCCGGCGCTGCGCCGCCCGCTGCTGATCGCGGTGGGACTGGCCCTGCTGCAGCAGTTCATCGGCATCAACACGATCGTCTACTACGCGCCGACGATCCTGCAGGCGGCCGGTTTCGGCGACAGCGCCGCGCTGCTCAACAGCGTGGGGCTCGGCGCGCTGTCCATCGTCACCACTCTGGTCACGGCGCGCGTCGTCGACGGGGTGGGGCGGCGGCGCCTGCTGCTGATCGGCGGCACCGCGATGCTGCTGAGCATGACGGTGCTCGCGGTGCTGTTCGGCGGCGAACTGCTCGACGGCGTGGCCGGTGCGACCGGTGCGGTGATCTGCCTGGCGGTGTTCAAGGTCGCGTTCTCGCTGAGCTGGGGGCCGCTGATGTGGGTGCTGCTGCCGGAACAGTTCCCGCTTCGCGTGCGCACCATGGGAGTCGGCGTCGGCTCGTTCGTGAACTGGACGGCGAACCTGCTGGTGTCCCAGTTCTTCCCGGTGCTGCTGGTGTTCGGAGCGGGCGCCGTGTTCGGCATCTTCGCCGGCTTCGCCGTGCTGGCGCTGGTGTTCACGTTCTTCTGCGTGCGAGAAACCTCCCGCCGCAGCCTCGAAGACCTCGAACTCACGGGATAGCGCCCACGGCCCGTCAGGTGAATGCCGCCTCGGTCGAACGGGTCATCCACGACAAAGCCAACGGAGGGCCTGTCCCGTTCGACCGGTGGGGCCGGGCGAACGGGACAGGCACCTGAGGTGGCCGCTCAGCCCGCAGGAACCGCGCCGAAGCGGCGGCGGTACTCCGACGGGGCGAGGCCGGTGTGCTTGCGGAACCGGCTGCGGAGGTTGGCGGTGGTGCCGAAGCCGCTGGCTGCGGCGACCCGGTCCAAGCGGAGTTCGCCGCGTTCGATGAGGCGGCAGGCCAGCGCGATCCGCTCGGTGGCGAGCCACGCCAGCGGTGTGGTGCCGAGTTCCGCGCGGAACCTCCGGTGCAGCGTCGCGGGGCTGGTCGCCAGTCGCGCCGCCAGCTCCGCCACGGTCAGCGGCCGATCCAGGTGCGCGCGTGCCCAATCCAGCGCGGGCGCCAGCGACGTGTCCGGGACGTCCGGTATCGGGCGCTCCACGAACTGCCGCTGGCCGCCGTCGCGGTGACCGGCGAACACGAGCCGCCTGCTCACGGCGTTGGCGATCTCCGCGCCGTGGTCGCGGTTGATGAGGTGCAGCCCGAGGTCCAGCGCCGCCGCGCTGCCCGCCGCGGTGAGCACGTCACCGTCGTCGACGAACAGCACGTCCGGTTCCAAGCACACCAACGGGAATCGCCGCGTGAACTCCGCCGCCCAGCGCCAATGCGTCGTCGCGCGGCGGCCGTCCAGCACGCCCGCTTCGGCCAACGTGAAGGCTCCGGTGCAGAAGCTCACCAGCCGTGCTCCACGCCGGGCCGCGCACTCGATCGCGGCGAGAACTCCGGGCGAGGCGGGCACTTCCGGGTCGGGCCGGTTGGGCACGATCAGCGTGTCCGCCGCATCCGCGGCCTCCGGACCGGCGACGTCGGAGAGCGTGAACATGCCCAGGTGCATCCGCACCCGAGGCCGCGCCGCGCACACCGCGAAGTCGTACCAAGGTCGGTCGAGTTCGGGGCGGCGCAGGCCGAACAGTTCGGTGGCCACGCCCATCTCGAACGGGTTCGAGCCTTCGTCGACGAGCACCACGACCCGGTGCGAGGATCCTTGCGGCATGTGCGATTCCTAGCACTCGTGGTGATCCGGAACCAAGCCGAGGATCGTGGTCATGACCACGAACCCGATCGACCTCAAGGCCGCGCTGGACGGATTCGACGCCGTGTGGAGCCCGCGGATCATCACCTACCTCAACGACTACGACATCCGGCTGGCCCGGTTCCACGGCGAGCACGTGTGGCACGTGCACCTGGACACCGACGAATTCTTCCTGGTGCTGGACGGTGAAATCGACATCGCGCTGCGCGAGCAGGCTGGGGAGCGGAACGTGACGCTGCCGCGCGGTTCGGTGTTCGTGGTGCCGCGCGGCACCTTCCACAAGCCGTCGTCGAAGGAGGGCGCGGCGGTGCTGCTGGTGGAGCCGACCGGAACGCTCTCCGTCGGCGACCGCCACGACGAGGTACCAGACCACATCGACGTCACCGCTGGTCACTTGGTGTTCGGGGGTGATGCCCGGTCGTTTTGCTTGGGTGGTCGGGTGGCGGAACCTCAGCTGTCTTCTCGCTGCGGGATCTTTTTCCCTAGTGGCTCCGCCACGAGGGAAAAAGCTGTCCTCGCGAGAAGACAGCTGAGAACCCGCGGGTGGTCGGCTTCTTGACGTGGGCTATGTGCTTCGCACATACAGGCACGGCCTTCGGCCGCAGAGCAGGCGTGGCTTCGCCCGCCCTTCGCGGACTACGCCGCCAACGGCACGGCTTCGCCGCCAGGAGTCGGCTTCGCCGCAGGGACTCGGCTTCGCCGCCAACGGCACGGCTTCGCCGCCAGGAGTCGGCTTCGCCGTATGGGCTCGGCTTCGTCATTGGCAAGGCAGTGATTGAGATGCCTCCTTGGCGCCGTTGCTCGTTCGCCGCAGTGAATGGGGGAACTTTGCGTCGGGGTGGGTGAAATCGACGGCTGCCGCACCGGCTCGGTTCAAGATCATGTTCAATATCCCTTGGGTCGCAACGGGAAAGTGGCGGCCCTGGTTTCCGGCGCTACGCCGTTCGGGCGAGCGTCGCGTTCGTCCGCATGGCCGCAGTGCCGTAGCGGAGGGAGCGAACAGGACCATGGAAGCGGGCGGCCACGCGTGCACGGGAGCGTTGGCGGGAGCGGCGTCGAGCAGCACCATCGGTGCGCTCACCGGCGCTGACCTCGGAGTGGCGGGGACGGCGGTGGGTGCGTTGCTGGGCGCCGGCGCCGCGCTGTTGCCGGACCTCGACGCCGACGGCGCGACGGCCTACCGCAGCGGCGGACGCGTCACCGCGCTGGTGGGGGAGTGCTTTCAGCTCCTGGCGCGCACCACATACGGCCGGACCCGGTTACCGCACGACCCCACCGGTGACGGTGAGCACCGAGGTTTGGTGCACACGCCGATTTTCGCGGTGTCGCTGGGATTGCTCGTCGCTCTCGGCGCGTTGCTGACTCCGTGGGTGACGGGCATCGCGATGATCCTGGTGCTGGCGCCCGGCATCAGCGCGCTCTCCCGGTCCGGTCCGCGATGGGTGCGGCGCAGGTTGTGCACCGATCAGGACCCGGTGGCGCTGCTGGCGGCGGGCGCGATCACCTGCTCGTTGGCGCTGGCGGGAGCGATGGCGGAACTGGGCTGGTTCGCCGGGGTCTCGATCACCATGGGAATGATCGTGCACTCGGTGGGCGACTCGGCGACGCGCAGCGGAATCTGCTGGACGTTCCCCATCCGCCGGCGCTGCGCCAAGTGCAGCCGCAAGCCCAGCGCCCGCTGTTCGGGGGCGCGCTGGCGACGCGGCCACGTGCTGCCGAAGTCGATGCGCTGGAGCGTCGGTTCCCGCGGCGGCAAGAAGATCGAACGATCCATCGAGCTCGTATGCCTGGTGCTCGTCACGGCACTGCTGGTCCCGGACGCCGCGGAGCTCGCCCGCGCGCTGGGATGATCCACGGCTGCGGCCCCGAGACCGCCGGTGATCCGTGCGGCCTCGGGGCCGAGCGGTGCTCCGAGCCGGGCGCGCTCACTTCTCCTCTCCCGGCTGGTCCTCCTCGTCGCCGGTGCGGAGCACCAGGACGGCGGCGACGATGACGCCGATGCCGACGAGGACCAGGGTGAGCACGGCGAGCCCCCGCTCCGCCGGGGACTGCCAGGTCTCGATGATCGAAGCGACGATGATCAGTGCGGACCACACGAACGGGCCGAGCCCGGTGCGCACCCGCTTCCGGAAGTGCCCGCAAGCCGGGCGACCGACGGCTCCATGTGTGGAAGTCGTTGCCATGATGGGAAAACCTCCTTGCGATGGTCCGTAATCGTTGGTGTTCACCTCATTAGTAGGCCGTCTGGATCAGGGCTTCTACGTCAGAAGTCACATTCGCCCGATGACCCGCCGAGATTCCGGGGCGGGCTTCCTCTCGCGTCATGGCGCTGCCGACGTGTCGTCGCCGGTGGCGTGACCGGTTCGCCTGCTAGCGAGCCGCGATCGAGACGCATAGTATCCGGCTAAACCGTTACGCCGGTTACTTGGAGGTTCACGGCATGACCGATCAAATCGCGGGTCGTCCCGAAGCGGTGATGCCGTCGCGTGATGTCAGCGGGCGCAACACGGTGGTGTTGGTGCTGTTCACGGCGGTGACGAATCTGGCGGATGGTGTCACGAAGATCGCGTTGCCGTTGCTGGCCACGTCGTTGACGGGTTCGCCTGCGGCGGTGGCGGGGGTGTCGTTGACGTTGACGTTGCCGTGGTTGGTGACGGCGTTGCACGTGGGTGTGCTGGTGGATCGGTTCGATCGGCGCGGGTTGTTGTGGGTGGCGAACGCGATGCGGTTGGTGGCGTTGGCCGGTCTGCTGGCCGCTTACAGCGCCGAGTCGGTGACGTTGCCGTTGCTCTACCTGGCGGGTTCGGTGCTCGGTGTCGCCGAGGTCATCGCGTTGACGTCGGCGATGGCGTTGACTCCGGTGGCGGTGGGGCCTCGGTTGCGGGAGCGGGCGAACGCGTGGGTGACGGGCGCGGAGACGGTGTGCAACGAGTTCTGCGGTCCGTTCGTGGGTGGTCTGCTGGTGACGGCGGGCAGTGCGTTCGCGCTCGGTGCCACGGCTGCGGGTTATGTGGTGGCGACGGGGATTCTGGTGTTGCTGGTCGGGCGTTTCCGGGTGGCGCGGTCCGTGGACGCTCCGGTGCGGAGCGTGGGCGGGCAGATCCGGGACGGGTTGCGGTTTTTGTGGCGGCACCGGTTGTTGCGGTTGATGGCGTTGGTGCTGACGGCGTTGTGCTCGTGCTGGGGTGCGTGGCTGGCGTTGATGCCGTTGGTGGCGACGTCGGTGATGGGGTTGAGTCCGAGCGAGTACGGCATGGTGCTCAGCGCGCTGGGTGTTGGTGGGCTGGTCGGTGCGTTGGCGGTCAGTGCGGTGAATCGGCTGATCGGTCGCCGGTGGGCGTTGTTCGCGGATTTGATCGGGACGTTCGCGATGGTGGCGGCGCCGGCGTTGACGACGAACATGTGGGTCGTGGCGGCGGGCGCGTTCTTCGGGGGCATGGGCGGCACCTTGTGGGCGATCAACGCCCGCACCATCGCCCAGTACCTGGTTCCCGCTGAGCTGATGGGCCGCTACAGCGCGGTCGCCCGCTTGTTCAGCTGGGGAGCCATGCCCGTCGGGGCCGCAGCGGTCGGCCTGCTCGCGGAGTTCTTCGGCGCACGAGCCGCGTTCGCGGTGTTCGCCGCGATCGTCCTGGCCACCGCCATCCCCTTCCTCCGCACCGTGACCCCGGCCGTCCTCCGCGGTGCCGAACAAGCCGAGCACCGCGAACTCGCAACGCGATGAGATGAGCCGAACACCGCATTGCAACGGAACCCGCCGACGCCCAGGCCCACAACGAACTCCCCTCAGAGCAACGGAAACCCCCGTGGTGCCCACCGCCAGGCGGAGTGTTGGATCTGCATGATCGAGCCCCGTGCCGCAAAGCGTCGATCGGTGCTGATGCCCCGAAGCGGCAGGGATTTGCTCAGTCGCTTGACTTAATAGGGTGTCGGCGGTTGACTGGGGACGAGCGGGAGAGAGCTCTGCTGAGAGGTCGTCGCGGGGCGTCGGGCCGTGGCCGGCGTGCGGTTCGAGGAGGGTTGTGGGCATGGCGAATCGCACGGTGCGTGGTGAGCGGGTCGAGGAGACTCGGGAGTCGATCCTGGTCACGGCGGAGCGGATGTTCGCCGAGCACGGCGTGATCGCCGTGTCCAACCGGCAGGTCAGCGAGGCCGCAGGGCAGGGCAACAACGCCGCCGTCGGATACCACTTCGGCACCAAGACCGACTTGGTTCGGGCGATCGTGCGCAAGCGCTCCGAACCGGTCGAGGCGATCAGAGTCCGCATGGTCGCCGAGCTCGGCGACGGGGCGGGCGTGCGGGATTGGGTGGCGTGCCTGGTGCGGCCGAGCGTTGAGCACCTCGCCGAGCTGGGCAGCCCGACCTGGTTCGCCCGGTTCGGCGCGCAGGTGATGACCGATCCGGCGCTGCGTCCGATCATGATCGAGGAGGCGCTCAGCGCGCCGTCGCTGCGGCAGATCATCGACGGGCTGCACCGGTGCCTGCCTGCGATGACCGACGAGGTGCGCGCGGAGCGCGGCGACATGGCCCGGCAGCTCATGGTGCACGTGTCCGCGGAACGGGAACGCGCGCTCGCGGAGGGCACGGGGACGCCGCGGGCCAGCTGGAGCGACGCCGCGACGGGGCTGATCGATGCCCTGTGCGGCCTGTGGCTCGCCCCGATCACGCCGCATTCCTGACGCGGAACGTTCCGCGAGCATCGAGGTCTTGAGGCATCCGGAGGCCATTGTGGACTTCCGGTGTCGTCCCGGATGGCTTTTCGCGTGCGGGCGATAACCGGCCGGACGCGCGTGGATCACGTTGGCAGGAAATGGAAGAGGAGCACGATGACCAGCACGGTGAATCAGCCGGAGATTCCGGAATACCCGATGGCTCGGGCCACCGGATGCCCGTTCGACCCGCCGCCCGCGCTGCGGCCGATGCAGGAGGGGGCTCCGCTGGCGAAGGTGCGGCTGTGGGACGGCAGCACCCCGTGGCTGGTGACGCGGTACGCGGAACAGCGGGCGCTGCTGGGGGATTCACGGGTGAGCGCCGACATCACCAAGCCCGGCTATCCGAGCTCCGCACCGGTCCGGCCGGGTGGCCCGGGCATCGGCTTCATTCTGATGGACGACCCGGAGCACGCGCGGCTGCGGCGGATGGTGGCGAGTCCGTTCACGATCAAGCGGACCCAAGCGCTGCGGCCCGCCGTGCAGCGGATCGTCGACGACCGGATCGACGCTATGCTCGCCGGTCCGAAGCCTGCCGACCTGGTGCGGGACTTCGCGCTGCCGGTGCCGTCGCTGGTGATCTGCGAGCTGCTCGGCGTGCCCTACTCGGATCACGACTTCTTCCAGGACAACAGCAAAATGCTCATCAGCCTGGCCATACCGCCGGAGGAGCGGGCCGCCGCGCACGGGCGGCTGGAGTCCTATTTGGACGACTTGGTGGGCGAGAAGCTGGCCGCGCCCGGTGACGACTTGCTCTCGCGCCTCGGCGAGCGGGTCGAGGCGGGGGAGATCACGCGGCGCGACGCGGCTCAGATGGGGGTGCTCCTGCTGCTGGCGGGGCACGAGACGACCGCGAACATGATCGCGCTCGGCACGCTCGCGCTGCTGCAGCATCCCGAGCAGCTCGCCGCGCTGCGCGACGGCGACGACCCCAAGCGGGTCGCCTCGGCCGTCGACGAACTGCTGCGCTACCTGAACATCACGCACAACGGGCGCCGCCGGGTGGCGCTGGAGGACATCGAGATCGCCGGTCAGGTCATCCGCGCGGGCGATGGGCTGGTCGTGCCCAACGACATCGGCAACCGCGACCCCGCCGTGTTCGACGACCCCGACCGGCTCGACATCGAGCGAGACGCGCGCAGCCACGTCGCCTTCGGCTTCGGCGTGCACCAATGCCTCGGCCAGGGCCTGGCTCGGATGGAACTCCAAGTCGTCTACGGCACCCTCTACCGCCGCATCCCTGGCCTGCGCCTAGCAGCCGGCCTCGACGACATCCCGTTCAAGCACGACGGAGCCGTCTACGGGGTGCACGAACTGCCCGTGACGTGGTGAACGTCGCGGCCCGGGCGTGCGATCAGTGCTCGTGCAGCAGCCGTTCGGTGATGGTGACCTTCCGGCCGTCCGGGACGAGGTGCTCCGCGGCGGCCTCGGTCCAGGCCGCGAAGTGAGGTGCGGCGCGATGGGCTTCGAGCGCGGCGTGGTCGCGGTAGACCTCGTAGAGGATGAAGTGGTGGTCGTCCTCGGCGTCGACCGCCACGTCGAAGCTCACGCAGCCGGGTTCGTCGGCGACGGAGGCTTCGGCGTCGGCCCTGATGGCGGCCAGGAAGCCGTCCCGGTGACCGGGCTTGACCTGGAGGGACGCAACGAGTGCGAGCACGCGGGTTCTCCTGTTCCACTACGACGGCCCCGGCTGGACCGGGCGGCACCGCCGAACCTACCGCGAAGTCGTGGCGCGGCCGTGGGCGGTGATCCCGCGGACGGCGCCGGTGAGCCTGCTGTTCTCGCCGTCCGGTGATCCGGAACTCCGTGCGGGTCCGGCGCTCGCCGAGCTGTCCATACTGGAGCCGTACCGACGGACCAGGGACAGAGGAGACGATGGTGATCCGGGTTGACGGCCGCACGTTGCGCTGCGCCGATGTGGTCGATGCCGCGCGGACGACGGGGCCGCTGCAGATCGACCTGTCGACGGCGGCACTGCGGGTGGCGGAGCACTCGTGGCGGCTCGCCGAGGAGCTCAGCACCGAGCGCGTCGTGTACGGCAGGACGACCGGGGTGGGCGCCAACAAGGACGACCTGGTGCAGGACGGCGACTCGGCGGAACACGCGCTGCGCTTGCTGCGCAGCCACGCCGGTGGCAGCGGCGAGCCCATGTCCGTCGCGCAGACCAAGGGAATGCTGCTGATCCGCCTCAATCAGCTCGTCGCGGGCCGCGCGGGGATCAGCCCCGCGCTGATCACCGCGCTGGCCGAGGCGGTGCGCGTCGGCGCGATCCCGCTGGTGCACCGGCTCGGCGCCATCGGCACCGGAGACCTGGCGCCGCTGGCGGAGACGGCGCTCGCGCTGGTCGGGGAGCGGCCATGGCTCACCGGGCACGTCGCCCCGGTGGAGATGCTCAAGGGCGACGCGCTGGCCTTCATGAGCAGCAACGCGGCCACGCTGGCCGAGGCCACGCTCGCGACGCTCGACCTGGAGCGGCTCACGCGCGCCAGCCACGTGGTCGCCGCGTTGACCTACGTCGCGCTGGACGGAAACCCGGAGGCCTACGCGACGCCGGTGCACGAAGCCCGTCCGCATGCCGGTCAGGTCGGGTGCGCCGCGGAGATGCGGCGGCTGCTCGGCCTGGACAGCACGCCGAAACCGGGCAGGCGCATCCAGGACCCGTTCGGCCTGCGCGCGTATCCGCAGGTGCAGGGCGCGGCGGTGGACGCCGTGCACTACCTGCGGGACGTGCTCGCGATCGAGATCAACGCGGGCACCGAGAACCCGATGATCTCGGTGGTGCACCGCGACGCCTACCACCACGCGCATTTCCACACCGCCTACGTCGCCTCCGCGCTGGACTGGGTGCGGGCCACCGTGCACCAGGTCGCGGAGCTCTCCGCCGCGCGGCTCGGGGACCTCGTCGAGCCCGAGTTCACCGGGCTGCGGCCGTTCCTCGCGGCCGGTCCGGCGGGCAGTTCGGGAGTGATGATCCTCGAGTACGTCGCGCACGACGCGCTCGCGGAACTGCGCCACGCGGCGCTGCCCGCGACGCTCGGCACCGCCGTGGTCTCACGCGGGTTGGAGGACCACGCCAGCTTCTCCACGCAGGCCGCGCGGGCGACGACGGCGGCCGCCGTCGCCTACCGGCGACTGCTCGCCTGCGAGCTGGTGGCGGCGGTCCGCGCGTTGCGGATGCGGGAGGCCGATCTGGTGGACCTGCCGGTGCGCGCCGCCTATGAGCTGGCCGCCGAGACGTTGGACCCGAGCGTGGACGATCGCCCGCTCACCGAGGACATCGGCCGCGCCGGAGAAGTGCTGGACGACCTGGTGCGGTTCTGAACCGGCGGTGTTCACCGGTGTGGTCGGAGGGTGCGCCCGTGGAGCCGGGCGAGGGCGTCACCGTCGAGCGGGCCGCGGCGCTTCACGACGATCAGGGTCGCGGCGAGTCCGACGCCGAACAGGAACGCGGCACCGCCGAGCGCCGTCCGGACGAGGTGCAGGCTGTGCCCGGTTTGCTGAGTCCTGCGCTGTTCCGCGTAGTCGACGAGCCGGCCGATGCCGTCCCCGGCGACGATGTGGCAGGACTGGTCCGGACGCATGACCTGGTTTCCGCAGCGGACCGTCAGGTGATCGTCGCCGATGGGCGCGGACTGGACGAGCCCGACACCGCCCAGCAGGAGCAGTGCGATGGCCACGAACCACGCTTGGACGAACGAACCCATCGGTCCTCCGGTGCGGTCGACGATGACCTTGCTGCGTCGCAACCTCGGCGCTGCCGTCCATTGTGGTGGTCATGGTCGTCCGGCTGCGATGTTCACGCGCGCAGGAGCGTGGAAAGTGCCTGGTGGAGGGGCTGTTGCCAGTTTTCCGGTCCGGAACTGGCCGCGATCTAGGAGCCTGCGCGCGGTATGGACCACGTCGTTTCCGGCACGGACCTTCGCACGGAGGTCCGGGTGGGTGCGCCGCCGGGAGTTCGACCACGGCGGCGCACCCGGAGCGCTTACTCGGACCCGTTGGAGTCGCTGCTGAGCGCGTCCGCGACATCGTTGGCGAAGCCGGCGCCGGTCTGGATTCCGCTGGCGACCAGGTCGAGCGGACCGACGTTGTTGTCCTGCGCTGGTTCCGCCTGGGCGAGGCCCAGTGCCGAGCACATCAGCACCGCGGTGATTCCGGCGACGACCGCCGATCGGTTCGCTGCGTGACGCATCAATCCGCTCCTTGCTTCCGGGATCAATTCCGCGGGCAAGGTTCCACGGACTCGCACCCGTCGCTCGTGCGATCACTCGGCCGAGGGTCCCCTGAACGGCAGACCGTCGTGGGACGCGGCGAACCACTGTCCGAGCGCCCGTGCCCGCCGCGCACGAGGCGCGGGTAAGCCCGCCCGGACGGGCCACGGCTGGATGCTTCAAGGTGGGACGAACAGCTGAGGGAGGCCGACGGGTGGGACGACGTTTCGAAGAGCTCGACTGGCAGGAGACGCCGATCGGGGAGGTGAGCCTGCGGCGCAGGCTGGATCCGGCGCTCGGCGTGGACGTGTACGAGGTCAAGCTCGGCGACGAGTTCCTGATGTCGAGCGTGTTCACCGTCGCCGAGGAGGAGCTGGCACGGCTGGGGCTGGCCGCCGTCACCGGCTCGGAGCTGGACGTGCTGGTGGGCGGGCTCGGGCTCGGTTGCACCGCGGTCGCGGCGCTGGCCGATGAGCGGGTGCGGTCGCTTCAGGTGGCCGAGGCGCTGGGCGCGGTGATCGACTGGCACCGGCGGGAGCTGCTGCCGCTGGGCCACGAGCTCAACTCCGACCAGCGGACCAGCTTCGTGCACCGGGACTTCTTCGCCTGGGCCGCCGAGCCGCCGCAACAGCGGTATCACGCGATCCTGCTCGACATCGATCACTCGCCGACCAACGTGCTCGACACCGGGCACGCCGGCTTCTACCTCCCGTCCGGCCTGCGGCGGCTCGCCGAGCACCTGCACCCGGACGGGGTTTTCGCGCTGTGGTCGGATGATCCGCCGTCGGAGGAGTTCAGCGCCGCGCTCGCCGAGGTCTTCGCGACCGTGCGGGCGCACGTGGTCGCCTTCGACAACCCCTACGGCGGTCCGCGCGGCTCTAACACGGTCTACGTCGCCCGGCGCTGACTCCCGACGACGGTTCCCCGCAACTGTTCGGCGGCTACGGCTACACCCTCGATACCCGATCGCGCGCATGTTCGGCGACTCGCGAATGCGGAAGATCTACGCGGGCGCGGACGAAGCCCTGAAAGAACTCGTCGCCCGATCCCTGTGCGGAGTTCTTCCAGTGCTGCGCGGGGACGTTCACCTCGCCGGACGCGGTGGGTGAACGCTCCTTTGACCGGTCTTATTGGGCGGAGGGGGACATTCACCTGGTGGCGGTTCGGTGTGCACGGGCTCACCTGTGGCGGTGGTCGTGGCGGGACGCGGGGGCGTGACGTGCCAACATGGGCGGATGGCCGGTCGTTCGGATTCCACTGCTCCGCACCGCGTGTGGCGTGGTGTGGACGCGTCCGATCGGCAGGCTCGGCGGCGTGCGCAGCTGATCGACGCCGGGTTCGAGTTGATGGGCCGCGACGGGGCCAAGTCGGTCACCATGCGCGGTGTTTCGCGGGAAGCGGGACTGACGGAGCGGTACTTCTACGAGAGCTTCGCCGGCCGCGAACAACTGCTGATCGCCGTGCTGGACGCGACGGTCGAGCGGGCGCGCGACGTGCTGCTGTCCGCGGTCGAGCAGGCGCCCGCGCAGCGGCTCGACGCGGTACGGCACCTGGTGAGCGTGTTCACCGAGTTCGTCACTTCCGACCCGAGGCTCGGCCGCGTCCTGTTCATCGAGTCGCTGGCCGCGCCCGAACTGGCCGAGCGGGGCATGGAACTCGTGGAGGAGTTCACCCTGACGATCGCGGCGTTGATGCGCAGCACCGAGCTCGGCGGCGAGCGGTCCGACGAGCAGGACGTGCGGCTCAACGCGCTGGCGATCTTCGGGTCCCTGGCGCAGCTCTACCAGGCTTGGCTGGGGGAGCGGATCGCCGTGTCCCGTGAGCGGTTCGTCGAGCATGTGTCCCAAGTGATCGAGAGCGTGGGCCGCGCCGCCTCGCGGTGATTTCTCCGTCCACATCGGACTTTTCAGCTTTTTCGCACGCCCCGTCTCCGTCGGCGGGGTGTCGGGGCGCGCTCGCGACGATCCCGATCCGCCCTGTTGCTCGACGGTGAACCGCTTCAGTTATTGACAATATGCTAATAGGCGGGAATGCTCACTTCCGGTGAGCCGGATCACTGCGGGTGAGATGGTCGCAAATTGCCCGCTTGGCCGGTGAACCTGCACGTCAACGCCTTGTCGACATGTCGCAAAAGTTGACATCAGGCGCTGTTGACATTGGTTGATGTCAAAAATACGGTTCGCAGGACCGACGTCGCGCATCAACGAGGAGGCAGGCGATGGCCAGCTCTGGATCAGTGGGCGACACCGCCGATCGTCAACAGCACCGAGTGCGGGTGGCGATCGTCGGCGCCGGATTCGGCGGCCTCGGCACGGCTGCCACGCTCAAACGCGCCGGGCTCAACGACTTCGTCCTGCTGGAGCGCGCCTCGGAGGTCGGCGGCACCTGGGAGGTCAACACCTATCCGGGCGCGCAGTGCGACATCCCGTCGATCCTGTACTCGTTCTCCTTCGCGCCGAACCCGGAGTGGAGCCGGCTCTACCCGCTCCAGCCGGAGATCAAGGACTACCTCCGCCGCTGCGCCGAGGACTTCGACCTCGGCGGGCACCTGCGGATGGAGCACGAGGTGCTCGAAGCCGCCTGGGACGAGGACGAGCAGCACTGGAACGTGGTGACCGACAAGGGGACCTGGCAGGCGCAGGTCCTCGTCGGTGCCACCGGGCCGTTCAGCGAACCGTCCGTGCCGGACCTGCCGGGTCTGGAGAACTTCCAGGGCAAGGTCTTCCACACCGCCCAGTGGGACCACGAGCACGACCTCACCGGCGAACGAGTCGCGATCATCGGCACCGGTGCCTCCGGCGTCCAGATCATTCCCCGGGTGCAGCCGCTGGCCGGTGAGCTGACGGTCTTCCAACGCACGCCGACCTGGATCATGCCGCACCCCGATCGCCGCATGACCCGCTTCGAACGGCGGGTGTTCCAGCGATTCCCGGCGGTGCAACGGTTCGCGCGGGAATGCTTCGACCTGGTCCAGGAAGCGCTCGTCCCCGGTTTTGTGCACCGGCCCGGCCTGCTCAAGGGCATGGAGTGGCTCGGCCGCGCGCACCTGCGCCGCCAAGTCCGCGACCGCGAGCTGCGGGCCAAGCTCACGCCGAACTACTCCTTCGGCTGCAAGCGGCCCACGTTCTCCAACAAGTACTACCCGGCGCTGGCGAAACCGAACGTCGACGTGGTCACCTCCGGCATCACGGAAGTGCGGGAGAACGGGATCGTCACCGCCGACGGAACGCTGCACGAGCTCGACACGATCGTCATGGGCACCGGCTTCCGGATGACCGACAACCCCGTTTTCGACCGCGTGCGCGGAAAAGGAGGCCGCAGCCTCAACGACGTGTGGCAGGGCGACGCGCAAGCCCACCTGGGCACCACGATCAGCGGGTTCCCCAACTTCTTCTTCCTGCTCGGCCCGAACTCCGTCGTCTACACCTCGCAGGTCGTGACGATCGAAGCGCAGGTCGCCTACATCATGAGCTGCCTGCGCCAGATCGAGCAGCGGCGGCTGGCGAGCATCGACGTCAAACCCGAAGTGCAGCGCTCGTTCGCCGACGAGGTCGAGCACGGGCTGCGCAACTCGGTGTGGAACGTCGGGGGATGCAGCAGCTACTACCTCAACGACGCCGGGCGCAACTTCGTGTTCTACCCCGGGTTCAACCGGGCCTTCCGCTCCCGAACGCGCGAGGCCGAACTGGCCGACTACCACACCATCGGCGTTGCGGAGCAGCGCAGCGCGACATCCTCGACGAGTCAAAGGACGTCATGATGTTCCGATTTCCCCGAATCGGCAGGAATCCGGTCGTCGACCCGCGCGGCGCCCGCCGCTACACCGAAGAGGCCCACGTGATCGCGCCGCGCGACGTCGAGTTCTCCTGGGACGGGGTGCCGATGCACTACATCCCCGGTGAGCCGCTCGCCACGCACACCATCAACTTCATGCACCTGGTGCTGCCGGAAGGCGAGCGCGCGATGTCGAACGCGCTCGCCGAGGCGCTGCCGCTGATCAAGGATCCGCGGCTGCACGAGGAGGTCGTGGGCTTCGTCGGCCAAGAAGCCACGCACGCCTCATCGCACGAAGGCGCCCGCGAACACCTGTCCTCGATCGGGCTGAACACCGAGCCGATGACGCGGAAGCTGGAGTGGATGGTCGATCACGTCTTGGGCGACCGGGGGCTCAAGGGCCGCGCCAAGCACGCCTGGCTGTGCGAACGGCTGGGGATGTTCGCGGCGCTGGAGCACTACACCGCGGTGATCGGCGAGTGGCTGCTGAACGCGAAGGTGCTGGAGGAGAAGGGGATGCACCCGACGATGCTGGACCTGGTGCGCTGGCACGGCGCCGAAGAGGTCGAGCACCGCAACGTCGCCTTCGACGCGTTCATGTACGTCGACGGCAGCTACGCCCGGCGGGTGCGCACGGCGTTATTGGCGAGCTTCACGCTGCTGGTGCTGCTGCTGTCCTCGCTGAACTACCTGTTCAAGGCGGACCCGTCGAAGAACAAGGGCAGGTTCTGGTTCCTGCAGCTGATCAACGCGATGCGGCGGGGGGTCGTGCCGAACATCGCGCTGTTCGTCACCGAGATCCCGAAGTACCTGAACCCCCGGTTCCACCCGTCCCAGCTCGGAAGCATGGATACAGCGGTGCGCTACCTCGCGCAGTCCCCGGCCGCCAATGCCGGTGGCACGGCCTCCTGAGGGAAGACCATGACCATGATCAAGCAGGCGGACCGTTCCGGTCCCGAGTTCCGGCCAGGGCCGGTGCTGCGCGCGATCGGCGGGTTCAGCGCCGCGTACCGGCGGGTGTTCGCGGACAGCGGCGCGGCACCGCTGCTGTCGCGGCCGAATCCGGTGCGCCGCAGCGGATTCGACCTCGAACTCGTCGTCAACGAGGTGCGCCGGGAGGCGGCCGATGTCGTGAGCGTGACCCTGTCCGAGCCGGCGGGCGGCCGCCTGCCGAGCTGGGTTCCGGGTGCGCACGTCGACGTCTTCTTGCCCTCCGGCAAGCAGCGGCAGTACTCGTTGTGCGGTGACCCGGCGGACCGGTACCGGTATCGGATCGCGGTGCGCAGGCTCGCCGACGGGCTCGGCGGGTCGCGCGAGATCCACGACGAGCTCGCCACCGGCGACCGCATCACGATTCGCGGTCCGCGAAACGCTTTCCGGCTGATCGAAGCGGAGTCCTACCTGTTCGTCGCCGGCGGCATCGGGATCACGCCGATCCTGCCGATGGTGCGGGAATGCCATCGGCGCGGTGTTCCGTGGAAAATCGTCTACTTAGGACGATCGCGGGGCGCGCTGCCGTTCCTGGCCGAGCTGGCCCGCTACGACAGCGGCGTCGTCGAGGTCCGTCCGGACGACGAGTGCGGGTTGCCGGACATCGCGGCCATCCTGCCGGAAGCCGCACCCGGCGCGGCCGTCTACGTGTGCGGCCCGGCTCCGCTGATGACCACCGCACACGGCCTGATGCGCGAGATCAACCCGACCGGTTCGCTGCACACCGAGCGCTTCTCCGCGCTGCCGGTGCGCGGCGGAACACCGTTCGAGGTGCACCTGGAACGGACCGGGACCACCGTCTCGGTCCCGTCCGGCGAGTCCGCCCTGGCCGCGATCCGCCGGGAGCTGCCGGGCGTCGCCTACTCGTGCCAGCAGGGATTCTGCGGTACCTGCAAAGTCCGCGTGCTCGACGGGGAAGTGGAACACCGGGACAGGCTGCTGCTCGACGGCGAACGCGCGGAATCGATGCTGATCTGCGTGTCCCGCTCGGCGGGCGAGCGGCTCACCATCGACCTGTGATCAGTCCAATGTGGAATGGTGCTCATGACCCGCTGGTATCCGCTCGCCGAGTCGGACGACGACTTCCTGCGTTCGACAGGGATCCGCTTCGCGCACACCGTCGAAGTGCCGGTCCCGCCGGATCGCGTGTGGGAGGCGTTCAGCGCGGACGACGCGCTGGTTTCGTTCACCCGCGCGATCACCGGCGCGGACTGGACCTCGCCGCGACCGTTCGGGATCGGCACCACCCGGACCGTCACGGTCGGGCAAGGTGCTGCCGCGCTGCGGGAGCGGTTCTACCGCTGGGACGAGGGCAGCCGGATGACGTTCAGCGTCGAAGCCGCCAACCGGCCGGGGTTCCGGAGGTTCGCCGAAGACGTCGCGCTGGAACCGATCGACGGCGGGACGCGGTTCACCTGGACGTTCGCGGTGGAACCGGCGCCCTGGCTCGCTCCGGTGCTGAAGATGTCCCGCCCGTTGCTGCGAAAGGTGACGCGCGGCTGGGCCGACGGAGCCGCTCGCCGGGCGATCTCCGGTGCTGCCGGAGGCGCACGATGACGGCGACGCAGGAGGAGTTCGACGTGCTCAGCCAGGCCACCCGCGAAGTGGACGGTGCTGGTCTCGTGCGCGGCTCACGCCGGTGCTCCTGGAGTGCGGTGGCGAGCACGCGCTGATCGTCGATTCGGACGCCGGACCCGCTTCGCCGCTGGTCACGGCGTTGCGGCGCGGCGCGCGGGTGGGCCGGCTGATCCGCACGATCGTCCGGCTCCTGCGCGGAAGGCGCTGCGGAGACATCGTTCGATCGTCGTCAGCGGCGAAGCCCCTGAAGTTCCGCTACCCGGCCCGCTGCGCAGGCCATTCTGAAAGGACTCCTCAGGCGAATGTCCACAACGAGATCGCGCGTCCTGGCGACGCTCCGGGACTTGGGTGTTCCGCTGCCCGGCGGGGTTCGCTACGACGTCGCGGGCAAGGTCGTCGTGATCACCGGCGGTGCCGACGGGATCGGGTTCGCCCTCGCCCGCATCCTGCACGCCAAGGGAGCCGTGGTCGCGTTGATCGACGTCAACGCCTCGGCGCTCGACGCGGCCGAGTCCGCGCTGGGCGGGAAGCGGGTCGTGACGGCCACCGCCGATGTGCGCGACCGCGCCGCGATGGAGGCCGCCGTGCGGGGGATCGCCGCGGACGCGGGCGGCATCGACGTGGTCGTGGCCAACGCCGGGGTGACGCCACCGCCCGCGACGCTGCGCCAGATCGACCCGGCGGACTTCGACCGGGTCATCGACATCAACCTGACCGGCGTGTTCAACACCGTGCGCCCGGCCATCAACGAGGTGATCGCCCGCAACGGGCACATCGTGGTGGTGTCCTCGGCGGCGGCGTTCTCGCCCGCGCTCGGCGGCGCCGCGTACGTGGTGAGCAAGGCGGCGTCGGAGCAGCTGGGCCGCATCCTGCGCCTGGAACTCGCCGGGCATGGCGCCACCGCCGGAGTCGCGTACTTCGGCATCGTGGACACCGGCCTCGCGAAGTCCACTTTGGACGAAGACGATCTGGGTGCGGAGCTGAACTCGCGGCTGCCGCGGCCGTTGCGCCACCGCATCACCGCCATGCGCGCGGCGCGCTCGGTCGCTCTCGCGATCTCCCGCCGCGCGGGCAGCACCACGGTTCCCCGTGCTTGGCAGCCGTGGGGCCTGCTGCGCGGACTGCTCAACGTGCTCATCGACGGGGTTCTCGTCGCCGACGAGCGCAGCCACCGGTTCATCCGCGATCTTGAAGCCAGAACCGACCGCAGGGCAGCGGAGTCCACGAGCTCGGACTCGCCGGGCATTTCGGACTGAGCCGCGCAGCGGGTCGGGCAGCGGAAACTCAGCTGCTTCGCCGCTGACAGGACAACGATCGAAAGATCGATACCGCAAGGGCTCTTCGAGGAGGTTGGCATGACCGGCGAACCCGACACGTTGTGCGCGGCGTTCCAGCGCACCGCGGCCGTCGCTCCGGACGCCGTCGCGTTGCGCACCGTCGGCGACACCCAGACCGTGACCTGGCGCGACTACGCCGACCAGGTCCGCGAGGTCGCGGCCGGCTTCGCCGGGCTCGGGGTGCGGCGCGGCGACACGGTGGCGCTGATGATGGCAAACCGGATCGAGTTCTACCCGGTGGACGTCGGCGCCCTGCACGCGGGAGCCACCTCGTTCTCGATCTACAACACGCTCGCCCCGAGCGCGATCCGGCACGTGCTCGGCAACGCCGGTGCCGACGTGGTGGTCTGCGAAGCGCAGTACGTCGAGCGGATCCAGGACTCGGAGGTGCCGCTGTCGGCGATCGTGGTGGTCGACGCGGAACCGGGGGAGCAACCCGCGGGCACGATCACGTTGGCGGACCTGAAGAATCGGGCCGCACCGGACTTCGACTTCGACGCGACCTGGCGGGCCGTGCGGGCCGGCGACGTGGCCACGCTCATCTACACCTCCGGCACCACCGGAAACCCGAAGGGCGTCGAGTCCACCCACGAGGCGCTGATGTTCGAAACCCGCGCGGTGGCGCAGGTTCAGCCCGTCGAATTCGGTGACCGGATCACGTCGTTCCTGCCGTCCGCGCACATCGCGGACCGGCTGACCGCGCTGTACCTGCACCTGGTGCACGGCACCCAGATCACCGTGGTCGCCGACGCCCGGCGGATCGCCGCCGCGATCCCGGACTGCCTGCCGACGATCTGGGGCGCCGTGTCCCGCGTGTGGGAGAAGCTGAAGGCCGCCGTCGAGCTGGCCGTGGACCACGAACCGGACGAGCAGCGCCGCCGCACCCTGCAGTGGGCGCTGGAGGTCGGTCGCCGCCGGTTCGACACGTTGCGCTCCGGTGCGCCGGTCCCGCCGGAACTCGCCGCTGAACACGAGAAGGCCGAGGAAGTGCTCGCGTTGCTGCGCGCCCGGCTCGGCTTCGCCGAGTTGAAGTGGGCCATGTCCGGCGCCGCCCCGATCTCCCCGGAGACGCTGGCGTTCTTCGGCGCGCTCGGGCTGAAGATCTCCGAGGCGTGGGGCATGTCGGAGGTGACCTGCATCGCCAGCATGGCGCCCGCCGATCCGCTCAAGGTCGGCACCGTCGGCACGGTCGTGCCCGGCATGGAGATGAAGGTGGCCGCCGACGGCGAGCTGCTGCTGCGCGGGCCGCTGGTGATGAAGCGCTACCGAGGCGAACCGGCGAAGACCGCGGACGCGATCAGCCCGGACGGCTGGCTGTACACCGGTGACGTGGTGACGGTCGACGAGGACGGCTACATCACCGTCATCGACCGGAAGAAGGAGCTGATCATCAGCGCCACCGGCAAGAACATGTCCCCGGCGAACATCGAGAACGCCCTCGCGGCCGGTTCCCCGCTCATCGGTGCCGTCGCGGCGATCGGCGACGGCCGCCCGTACAACACCGCGCTGATCGTGCTCGACCCGGACGCGACGACGAACGTGGTCGGGACGCTGGGCGCGGAACCGTCGCGGCATCCGGACGTGGTCTCGCTGGTGTCGGCCGCGGTCGCGGCGGGCAACGCGAACCTGGCCCGCGTCGAGCAGGTCAAGCGGTTCCGCATCGTCACCGAGTTCTGGGAGCCGGGCGGCGACGAGCTCACCCTCACCATGAAGTTGCGCCGCAAGCCGATCGCGGAGAAGTACGCCGCCGGCATCGAAGCGCTCTACGCCGACCCGATGCCGGACGACGTGCACGAGCCCGCGGGACTCGCCGAGGCGGTGCGGAACTGAACCGGGTCTCGGCGCGTTCCCGCCTGCTCGCCGCCACGCTGCGGCGGACGCTCCGCCCCCTGATCGAACGGACTCCGGTCACCGCCGACTCCTTGCGGCGCGCTCGGCGGCTCACCGGAAGGCTGGGGCCGGTGCTCGGCCGGAACCCGTCCGGGACGACGGTGCGGCGGGTCCAGCTGCCCGAATGCCACGCGGATCTCGTCCGCACCACCCGCGTCACGGGGTCGCGGCGGGTGATCCTCTACTTGCACGGCGGGGGTTTCGTGCTGGGCTCGTCCCGGCTCTGGCGTGCGCACGTGGCGTGGTTGTCGGCGTTGGCCGGAGCGCCGGTGCTGGCGGTGAACTACCGGATCGTTCCCGAGCACCGCGTGCACGACGGCGTCGAGGACTGCCTCAGCGCCTACCGGTGGCTTCTGGAGCAGGGGCACGCCGGTGCCGACGTCGCGCTGGCCGGTGATTCCGCGGGGGCGAACCTGGCGTTCGCGGTCGCCCTGCGCGCACGGGAACGCGGCTGGCCGCGCCCGGCCGCGATCGCCGCGACGTCCCCGTGGCTCGACCTCGCCGCGACCGGACCGTCCTACGAGACGAACCGGCTGCTAGACCCGTTCCTGCCCGCGAAGGCCGCCGCCGACGTGGCGCGGATGTGCGCGCTCGGCGCGGAACTCAACGCCCCGGAGCTCTCACCCTGCTACGCGGACCTGCGCGAGCTGCCGCCGGTGCTGATCCAGGTCGGCTCGATCGACCTGCTCCGCAGCGACGGCGAACTCATGGCGCAACGCCTGGAGCAGGCGGGTGTGCCCTGCGAGCTGCGCGTATGGCACGGCCAGATGCACGCCTTCACCCTGCTCGCGGGAGTTCTGCCCGACGCGAAGGCGGCGCTGCGCGAGCTCGCGGATTTCGCCGCGAGCCACACCGGCGCCCGAGGATGAGCATCCGACGACGGTCCGGGCGCCGAGACGGTCGAGCGGTGCGGCACGTCTTTCCGCCGTCCGCAAGCGTTCGAGTCCTGATCGGACGTCGTTCTCCGAACGAGAACGGCCTCGACGACGTCGTCGCGCGCGAAGCCGCAGGAACCGCGGTGACGGGGATGGCGGTGGAGGCGGCGCAACGGCCGGCCCGGTCAATCGGCGTCTTGGGCGGCGAGGACGTTGGGGAACGTGGTGGTCAGGACGTGCAGGATGACGTCGGTGAGCATCACGTGCAGGTCGCTGCGGGAGAGCGTGCCCCGCACCAGCCATTCGCGGGAGGCTGCGCGGATCATGCTGCCGTAGGAGCGGATGATCGCGCGCAGCGTCTCGCGCCCCTCGGTGACCTCGGTCATCATCGCCGCCTCCAGCACACGATCGGCGGCGATCTCGTCACCTTCCGCGAGGATCTCCTCGACCTCCGGGTCGCGCCCGATGGCTTCGGGGCCGATCGCGGTCAGCCACATCTCCCGGTTGCGCTCCACCACGTCCAGCCAGCGGTCCACGCTGATGGCGAGGCGCTGCTCGACGGTGGTCTTGGGCAGGTGCTCGGTCACCGGCGCCGGGATGACCATCATCTGCCGCACCACTTCCAGGTACAGGCCGCGCTTGCCGCCGAAGTAGTGGTTGATGAGTCCCCGGGCGACTCCCGCCTCGTTGGCGAGGTCGGTGGTGGACACCGAGGAGTAGGTGCCGGTGCCGAACAGCCGCCGCGCCGCGGCCAGGATCTCCGCTTTCCGCTCGTCGGGATCGAGGCGCCGGCGCGGCGCCGAGGACTGCACGCTCATGCACGCCACCTTAACCGCTGGTCAACTACGGCACCGAATCGTCGAACGGGAACGGCCATGTGGATTGCTGCACAAGCGTTTCCGCTGTTGACAGGCGGATAGTTGGTGGTCATGTGGCCTCTCGGGATGGCCTGCGTGGGCGGTCGCCGCTCATCGGCTTCGCCGCTGACAAGACACGGCTCAAAAGATCACGGTCCGCTCAGGTCGGGCGGGTCGTGTTCTCGGTGAGCCAGGGGAGGAAGCCCGGCAGGTCGTTGGTGACGGTTCCGGGGAATCGCGGCGGCCTGCGCTCCAGGAACGACATGACGCCTTCCGCCGCGTCCTTGTTCGTCGGCAGGCCCGCGATCAGCCGGGAGTCGATCCGCGCCACGTCGTAGGGCGATTCCAGGGCGCTGAGCCGGTAGAGCATCTGGCGGATCACCGCGATCGACACCGGCGCGGTGTCGGCCGCGAGGTCACGGGCCAGCGCGTACGCCTCGTCGAGCACCTGCTCGGATTCGTGCAGGCCGTGCACCAGCCCGGCGCTCTGGGCCTCGGCGGCGTTGAAGATCCGGCCGCTGATCATCCAATCCAGCGCGGTGCCGAGGCCGACGAGTCGCGGCAGGAACCAGGTGGAGGCGCCCTCGGGGTAGATGCCGCGCCGGGAGAACACGAAGCCGAACCGCGAGTCGGTGGCGGCCAGCCGGTAGTCGCAGGCGAGCGTGATGCTGGCGCCCGCGCCGACGGCCGCTCCCCGGATCGCGGCGATGACCGGCTTGTTCATCGCGAAGATCCGCAGCGCGCAGCGGCCCGCGGGTTCCTGCCAGTCGTCCTGGTCCTCGGCGCCGTGCTCGCTGACGTCGAAGCCGCCCGCCGAGAGGTCGGCGCCGACGCAGAAGTCCTTGCCCTCGCCGGTGAACACGACGACGCGGACGTCCTCGTCCCGGTCCGCGCGGTCGAACGCGTCGGCCAGCTCGTCGGCCATCCGCAGCGTGTAGCCGTTGCGGGCTTGCGGGCGGTTCAGCGAAATCGTCGCGATCGGCCCGTCGATCCCGTAGCCGATGTCTTCGTAGCGGTCCACTTCCGCGCTCCATCCCTCGTCCGAAGTCCACAGGGTAGGGGCCGATTCGATTTATTGACAAGGTGTCAATATCGTCACCTCGGCCTCGCGGGCAGCGGCGCGTCGACGTCGCGCCGGGCGACCTTTCGGTACTACGTTCGGCCCGAAAGCGTTATATCTGGGGTGAACCGGTCGCGGAATCAACGACTAGAGGGGTCGGGTGTGGTAGTTCTCGACGTGATCCGCAGGCTGCTTCCTCTTCAGCTGGGGCGATCTGGATTCGAGCAATGTTGACAAGTCGACAATAAGTCATGAGGCTGGCGCTCAATCATCCGCCACGCACGTGGGGTTTTCCTGGCGTTCGGGTGACGGCGAAATCGAAGGCAAAGGGGCCTGCGATGAGTTCACTGGCGGCTCTGCGGCGACGCCTGCTGGGCTTGGCCTTGCTCATGGTCATCGTCCTGGCCGTGGCGGTGTGCATCGGCGCCTACCGCGGCGCTTTCACCCGCACCGTGGACGTCGTGCTACGCGCCGGATCGACCGGAAACCAGATCCTGCCCGAGGCGGACGTCAAGGTCCGCGGCATGATCGTCGGCCAGGTCCGCGAGGTGGCTCCCGCCGACGGCGGCGCGGAGATGCGGCTGGCGCTGGACCCGGACAAGGTCGACGAGATCCCCGCGAACGTGACCGCTCGGCTGCTGCCCAGGACCCTGTTCGGCGAGCGCTACGTTTCCCTGGAACTCCCCCCGGAACGGTCGGCGCGACACCTGGCCGCCGGGGACGTCATCGCCCAGGACCGCGCGAAGGGGTCGGTCGAACTGGAGCAGGTGCTCGCCGACACCATGCCGCTGCTGGAGGCGGTGCACCCGCAGGACTTGGCGGTGACCCTCAACGGGTTGAACCAGGCGCTCGACGGCCGCGGCGAGTCGCTGGGCGAGACGATCACGGCGCTCAACCGCTACGTCGCCGAGCTGAACCCTTCCGTGCCGCGGCTGCAGGAGAACCTCCGCCACGTGGTCGGCGTCGCCGAGACCTACGAGCAGGCCGCGCCGGACGTCCTGCGAGCGCTCAGCGACGTGAGCACGACGGCCCGGACGCTGACCGAGCAGCGCGCGAACCTCAGCGCGATGACCGCCCAGTTGACCACGACGTCCAACGACCTGACGGGATTCCTGGAGGCGAACTCGCAGGACCTGATCCGGCTGAACACCGCGTCCCGGCCGACGCTGGACGTGCTCGCGAAGTACTCGCCGCAGTACCCCTGCATGTTCGCGCAGAGCGCCGGGATCATTCCCAGGGTCAACGAACTGTTCGGCGTGGGCACCGACGAGCCGGGCGCGCACGTCACGCTGGAGATCACCCCCAACCGCGGGAAGTACCTGCCGGGCGAGGAACCGGAACTCGGCGACGAGCGCGGGCCGCGCTGCTACGACTTCGAGCACGCGCCGCAATACCCGCCGGACGGCCCGGTCCACGACGGCAGCGACCCGCCGCCCGCCGCCCGAACCGGGACCGAGGGCCTGCTGCCCGGTTCGACCACCCCGTCCTCGGCGTCCTCCGGCGGGTCCGCGCACGACCTCGGAATGGCGAACTCACCGGCGGAACGCGACCTGATCGCCGGAATTCTGGCGCCTGCCCCGAACGCGGGCGGCCAGGCCCCGCCGTCGTGGTCGAGCCTGCTGCTCGGCCCGGTCCTGCGCGACACTCAGGTCACGGTGCGGCCGCGCTGACCCGATCCGGTGGGGCGAGGTGGCTGAGCAGGCGCTCGTGCCGGAACTGGTAGAGCGCGCCGTGCGTGCGCAGCACCTGGCGGTCCCGGGCGTCCTCCAGGAATGCCGCGGTCCGCCACGGCAGCCTGCCCACCAGCGGCAGCCAGATTCGGCCGAACGCGATCCACTGGCCCCAGGCGGTGAAGCCGAGGGCGACCGAGATCCCGCCGCCGACCGAGCCCAGCACCGCGAGCCGCAGCCCCTCCACAACGCCCCAATCCAGCCGGAATCCCCACAGGAACCCGTCGGACACGGAGTACACCGCCGTCCCGACGAGGGCCACGACGATCCCGAACGTCAGGGCGAACACCCCGACGGTGCCCAGCGTGGTGCGCCTGTTCGACCGCAGCAGTTGGATCGGCTCGGCGGTCGCGCGCACATCGACGCGCGCCTCCAGGACCGAGAGCGCGCCCACGGCGACCAGGGCGCCCGCGCTGAACATGCCCGCGTACAGCACTCCTTCCACCCAGCCGCCCAAGAGGGCGTCGGGCTGGTGCTGCCAAGCGCGGAGCAGGCCCTCGGCGAACCTGGCGGCGAAGCCGAACGCCGCTCCCACCACGACCGCCAGCACCGCCCGGGCGACCAGCCAGCTCGTGTTGCGGGGGAGCCGCTGCTCGCCGGGGGCGGCCCGGAACAGCAGCCGCACTCGTGAGGGCTCCGGGATCCCCTTGCCGAGCAGTTGCGCGATCCAGTGGGCGGCGCCGAAGGTCACTCCGGCGATCACCCCGTTGAACGAGGCGTCCCGCAGGCACTCGCCCAGCGCCCGCAGCGGGGCGAAGCCGTGGGTGAGGTAGACCAGCCCGTGCACCACCGTCACGGAAGTGAAGATCACGAGCCCGCTGAGCAGCGCGATCACCAGCGTCCGGGTCCGGCTGCTCACCATCTCGCCGACCCGCCACCAGGCCAGCTCCTTGCCGTCCGAGTCCCGCAAGTGCCGGGCGAGGTGCCCGAGCCAGCGCTGCGGGCGCTGCTCGGGCCACGGCCGCTGCTGTCCCGCGGGCCAGCTCTCGGGTTCGTTCCGGTACACCGTGGGCAGGAATTCCTCCAGCAGATGCTCCTGCAGTGCGGCACTGGTGGGGAAGCGGGCGGTGTCGAGCAGTTCGTCGGGCTTGCGCTGGTTGCGGTAGACGCTGCGCGCCAGCGACATCATGAGCGGGTTGCGCAGCACTGCGGTGAGCTCGGCGCAGCCGGGTTCGTCCGGCGTCTCGCGCAACCGCCGCAGGATCGGCTCCCACGGGTCCGCGCCCGGGAAGGCGGTGGTGTCCGGGAGCGTCGCCGCGAGGTCGTCGCGGTCGAGTTCGGTGAGCACCACGACCTCCGCGTCGCGCAGCGCCGTTTCAGCTTGCAGTGCCTGCTGGTACGCGGGAGTGCGGCTGGTCAGCACGAACCGCCTGGGGTATTCGCCGAGGTGTCGCAGTGCCGCCGCGTGCAGCTCGTCGGGGATCTCGTCGAGGCCGTCGAGGACGGGCAGCACCTTTTCGTCCACCACCAGCTTCCGCGCGTCCGTCGTGCCGGCGGGCAGCGGGTAGTCCTTCGACAGCCGCTCGATCAGCCAGTCGTGCAAGGAGATGGCGCTCGGGTTCCACGAGCCCAGCGAGTACAGCACCGGCACCGGCCCGTTCGGTTCGCGACGCTTCAGCGTCGTGAGCACGAAACGCATGCACAGCACGGATTTCCCGACGCCCGCGTCGCCGAGCACCACCAGGCGGCGCGGGGAGATGTCCCGGTAGAACCGGGCGATGTCACGAGGATCGTCGCGGTCGGATTCGTTCTCGGGAACTTGCGCCGGAACCTGGTGCCACCGCATCGGCAGCTCCGGCAGGATGCGCCGCCTGCGCGCCTCGCGCTCCCACCGCTCACGCACCTCCAGGGCCAGTTCCCGCAGCAGCGGAGGGTCGTCCGGTGACTGCTGGTGGAAGTGGACCGAGCCGTCGACCTTGCCGAAGCTGTGCACGTCGCCGCCGACGGTCCCGCTGACCTCGTGGCGGATCGCGTTCCGCTCGTCCCGCTGCGGCATGGGCGCCCCCTCGACAAGCGTCTCCCGCACTCCGGAGATCACAAGATCCCACAATCCGGCTCCGAGGAACATCGATCGAGTCGTTCCCGCTGGAATCAGGGGATCACCTGAGCTGCGGCCGAGCCGTCGACCCGGGTGATCCCGTTGGGGGGCCGGTTCGGCGCCGACATCGACTTAAGGCAGTCGTCTGACTTATCTGCTAGCGTGGGTGAAGTCCCGAATGTTCGACCACAGGAGTCGTGGATGACCACCGCGGAGCCGAAGTCCTTCCCGTTCAGCAAACCGGAGCGGCTGGATCCGGAACCCCTGTTCGAGGAGTTGCGCAGGCAGCCGCTGATCCGGGTGCGGCTGCCCTACGGCGAACCCGGCTGGCTGGCCAGCCGTTACGAGGACGTCAAGCTCGTGCTCGGCGACAAGCGCTTCAGCCGCGCCGCCGGAGTCGGGCGCGACGAGGCGCGGATGCGTCCGATGCAGGGCGCCAGCGGCAACATCATGAGCATGGACCCGCCGGAGCACAGCCGATTGCGCCGGCTGGTCATGAAGGCGTTCACCCAGCGCCGGGTGGAAGCCCTGCGCCCGCGCGCGCAGGAGATCGCCGACGGCCTCGTCGACGGGATGGTCGAGCGGGGCGCACCCGCGGACCTGGTCGAGGACTTCGCGCTGCCGCTGCCGATCACCGTGATCTGCGAGCTGCTGGGCGTGCCCTACGAGGACCGCAAGGACTTCCGGGTGTGGTCGGACGCCTTCCTGTCCACGACCAAGTTCACCGTGGAGGAGGTCACCGAGTGCGTCGGCCTGCTGCGGGAGTACATGGCCCGGCTGATCGCCGAACGCCGCGAGAGCCGCCACGAGGACGGGCGCGACGACCTGCTCAGCGCGCTGGTCGCGGCCCGCGATGACGACGACCGCCTCACCGAGGACGAGATGCTCTCGCTCGCCGAGGCGATCCTGGTGGCCGGGCACGAGACGACCGCCTCGCAGATCCCGAACTTCGTCTACGTGCTGCTCCAGCACCCCGACCAGCTGGCGCGGCTGCGAGCCGACCCCGCGCTGGTCCCGCGCGCGGTGGAGGAGCTGCTGCGCTACGTCTCGCTCGGCAACGGCGCGGGCATCCCGCGCTACGCGCTGGAGGACGTCGAGCTGGGCGGCGTGACGGTCAAGGCGGGGGAGGCGGTGCTGCCGAGCACGGCCTCGGCGAACCGCGACGCGGCCGTCTACTCCGAGCCGGACGTGCTGGACCTGCTGCGCGAGGAGGCTTCCCACGTGGGATTCGGGCACGGCGCGCACCACTGCCTCGGTGCGCCGCTGGCCCGGATGGAGCTCCAGGTAGCCCTGGACACCCTGCTGCGCCGCCTGCCGGACCTGCGCCTGGCCGCAGGGGAGGACGGCGTCGAGTGGAAGGACGGCCTGTCCACCCGCAGCCCCGAGAAGATGCCGATCAGCTGGGCACCTGCGGGCCGCTGACGGATCACGTCCGGGCGCGGCGCGATCCGCGTCCGGACGTGCCGTCCCGATCCGGCTCGGAGCTCCCCGGCCGGGCGCGGTGCCGCTGCGCCAAGTGGTCTCTAAGCCGCGCGTGCCGGAACTGGTAGACCGAGCCGTGCGTGCGCAGCACGTCGAGCTCGTGGGCGTCTTGCAGGAAAGCGACCGTCCGCCAGGGCAAGCGTCTCGTCAGCGGCAGCCAGAACCTGCCGAACACGAGCCACTCGCCCCAGGCGGTGAAGCTGAGCGCGGCGCAGAGGCCGCCGCCGACCGTGCTCACCGCCGCGAACTGGATCGTCGCTGCGGTGTTCCAGCTGAGCGGGATGCCCCAGAGACTCCCGTGCAGCAGCGCGAACAGTGCGCTCCCGCTGAGTCCGACGACGGCGCCGAACGCCGGGCCGAAGATGACCAGCATGGTCAGCGTCGTGGCGCGGTTGCGCCGCAGCAGGCCGGTAGGGCTGGCGGTCGAGTCGATGTCGATGGGTGCTTCGAGTGTGGCGGCCACCCCGAACACCACTGCGGCTCCGGTCCCGTACATGACCGCGAACAGCACGCCGTCGGTCCACAAGGACGCCAGGTGCAGCGGGTTCTGCAGCCATGCCAGCAACAATCGCGAGCCGGCGCCGTTTCCGAAGCCGAATCCGACCCCGAGCAGGGCCGCCACACCGGCCCGCGTCGCGATCTTCTTGCCGGACCTTTGCGCCGACCCTCGTCCGCCGCGGATCGGCAGCCGCATCCGAGAGGGCTCCGTCCGCGCGGGTGTGACGACCAGCGCCGCCCCATAGGCGATGCCGAAACCGGCACCGGCCGGGACTGCGCTGAAGAGCCCGGTCTGCACGATCGTCGGCAGCGCATCGCCGAGTTCGTACCCGGACAGCAGGAAGACCGCTCCGCTCATGAGCGACACGGTCAGGAGAACGGCCAGCCCGGTCACGAACGCGATCACGAGGGCGCGGGAGACGCGGTACATGCTTCCGGAGATCTGCCACCAGGCGAGGTCCTGCGTGTCCTTGAGCCGCTGCAGGTGCCGCGCGAGCAGGGCCAGCCAGCGCTCGACGTGCGCCGGCTCCCAGCTGCAGGAGATCTTGGCGGAGTGCTTGCCCGGGCGCGGGTCGAAAACCGTGGGGACGAGGTTGGCCAGCAGGTGGTCTTCCAGCGCTGCTCGGGTGCCGAACCGATTCCTGTCCAGCAGTTCGTTCGGGTCGTTGCCGTACTGGTAGATGGTTCTGGCCAGCCAGACCATCAGCGGCGAACTCAGCGCCGCTGTGAGCCCTCGGCATCCGGCGGCGTCGGGATGTTCGCGCAGCACCGCCAGCACCGGGTCCCACGTGGTCGAGGTGCTGCCGTCGTGGTGCAACCGCTTCTTGGCGGTGCGCCACAAGTGGTCGGCGGCTTCGTCCGGAGTGAGTTCGTGCAGCTGCACCACGGTCGCTTTTCCCAGCGCTTTGGTGGTGTCCACCGCGTCCCCGTACTCCTCGGGGCGGCTCGTCAGCAGCATCGGTGCCTGGCGGTCGTCGATGGCTTCCAGCGCGATGCCGCGCAGGCCTTCCGCGATCTCGTCGAAGCCGTCGAGCACGGGCAGGACGTGACCGGCGCGGAACAGTTCGGCCGTGTCCGATTGCGGAAAGTCGCGGGCCAGCCGGTCGCGCATCCAGTCGTCGAGCTTGACAGCGGTGGGGTCCCACGAACCGAGGTTGAAGATGATCGGAACCGCTTCGTCGGGGTGGCGGGCATTCAACACGTCCAGCACGAATCGGGCGGCGAGGAACGTCTTGCCCGACCCGGCTTCGCCCAGCACCACCAGCCGCCCGTCCGGAGTGTTCCGGAAGACTTCCGTGATCCGGCTCAGCTCACCGGCCGGGTCCGGCGGTTCGTTCCCCTCGGGGTCGAGCATGTTCGCGCGGTGATCCGTCAGCGCTTCCGGTGCTTCCCGCCACTGCACCGGAATC
The DNA here is from genome assembly GCF_022828475.1 of Saccharopolyspora gloriosae. Lineage (GTDB taxonomy): Bacteria > Actinomycetota > Actinomycetes > Mycobacteriales > Pseudonocardiaceae > Saccharopolyspora_C > Saccharopolyspora_C gloriosae_A. Next base: position 1,972,007 of record NZ_CP059557.1, read on the forward strand.
GAAAATCGTGTGGGGCGCTCGTTCTTCCAGCGTTCGCGGACCACTGCCGCGAGCGCTCGGAGCGGTTCGACGTGCGCCCCCTGGGCGGGGTGGATGTGCTGGTGGATCGTGATGTCCCGGCTACGTCCCACCTGAATGACGTGGCGCGCGTTCGTGGCGGTGAGGTGCGTGCTCGCGGGCTCGGGACGAGGCGCCGGATCCGACATCCACGCCTCCTCGGGCAGTCACGTGCATGGCCGATCCCGGTGTGCTGAACGAACAAGATCCCACAACGCGGCGCGGCTGAACATCTTTCGCATGCAAATGATCGGCGAAAAACGGGCCATGTCAACGAATTCGCTGAAACGGCATATTCCGCAGTTGCTTTCGTCGATCACCGAGACGCGAATCGGAAGGTTTTCGTCGCAATCACCCGAGTGGCAGATGTTTTCGAGAACATGTTCCTGCTGTGCTGTTCCGCGATCCGCCTGGGGAGGCGGAATCGACATCAGACGGGGGAACCTGATGAAAGCACTTCTGCGGGCGGTACCGCGCGGCTGGGTGGCCGCACTGGTCGGGATCACCGCCATGTCCGGGCTGTCGGCGTCGACCGCGGTGGCCGCGGAACAGCCGCCGCACTTCGACGACGGCAACGGCATCACCGTGGTCGCTCAACCGCAATGGGTCGACGAGGAGCAGCGCACCTTCAAGCTCACCGTCCGCTCCGACCAAGTGCCGGAGCATCCCGCGATGCAGGAGCAGGTCTCCGGTGAGCACGTCATCCTGGTCACCTTGCCCGCCGAGTACGACGGCACCACTCGCTACCCGGTGAACTACTCGCTGCACGGCGCGCCCGACCGGCCGGACTCGCTGCTGAACAAGCTCATCAACGAGCGGGCGACCGAGGACGTCCCGCTGATCACCGTGACGCCCAACGGCGGCGGGCGCGGCTGGTACTCGAACTGGGTGAGTCCCGGTTCGTCCGGGGAGCAGAACTGGGAGACCTTCCACCTCGACCAGGTGATCCCGCTGATCGACGCCAACTTGAAGACCATTCCCTCTCGCGCGGGCAGGGCGATCACCGGGCATTCCATGGGCGGCTTCGGCGCGTTCCACTACGCCCAGCACCGGCCGGAGCTGTTCAGCTACGTCGGCAGCTTCTCCGGGGACCTGGACCTGCTGAACCCGGAGATGCGCGCGGCCATCACCGCATCCACGAAGTGGCCTGCCGCGGGAACTCCGCTGGATCCGCCCGATGCCATCTTCGGCTCGCCGGTGTGGCCGCTCGACGGCATCTGGAACGCGCAAAGCCCCGCGCAGCACGTGGAATCGTTGCGCGGCATGGGAGTCGCCATCTACGCGGGCAACGGTGGCAACCTGCTGGACAACACGGTGCAAGCGGTCGCGGAGCACCGAGTCCGGGAGACGGCCGTGGTCGCCTCGGCGAACCTCAAGGCCGCGGGCATCCCGCACGAGTTCGTCGACTACGGCGACGGCACCGGCTGGGGCGAAGGCTGCAACGGCAAGCACGCGCAGTACCCGTGCCTCCAGGCCGACATGAACCACTACGTCGACCTGATCATGGAACGCCTCCAGCATCCTTGACCCGAGGTGAATGTCCTTCGCTCGTGAGGACGGGCTGAGGAGTCATTGCGGAATGGTCTTGATCCGTGTCTTGTCAGCGGCGAAAGCCGCTGAGCAGTGACCAGCTTGAGCAGGTCGACCGCCGGCGGGTTCGCGACGGCTTCCTCGCGAGGACAGCGATTTCGCTGTGGGTGAGAATTCGATCCCGCAGCGAGGAAGCCGCTGAGGTTCCGCTGAGCGACCCGCCACGCAGCCCATCCTGCAAGGGAGCCCAAAGGGGAAATTCGCCTCGCGAACTCACACCAGGAAGTGGAAGAGCGGGCTGTCCGGGGGGACGGGCTGGATGCGGTGCGGGATCGCGTCCATGCGCTTGAGCATCGGGTCGAGGTTGTCGGGGGCGCCGAGTTCGATGCCGACCAGTGCGGGGCCGGTCTCGCGGTTGTTGCGCTTGACGTACTCGAACAACGCGATGTCGTCGTCGGGGCCGAGCACGTCGTCCAGGAAACGCCGCAGCGCGCCCGGTTCCTGCGGGAACTCCACGAGGAAGTAGTGCTTGCGGCCCTCGAAGACCAGCGCCCGCTCCACGATCTCGGCGTAGCGGCTGACGTCGTTGTTGCCGCCGGAGAGCAGGCAGACCACCGTCGAGTCCGGCGCCAAGCCGAGCTCCTGGGCGAGCGCGGCGGGCGACAGCGCACCCGCGGGCTCGCTGATGATGCCGTCGTTCTGGTACAGGTCGAGGATCTCGACGCAGATCTGCCCTTCCGGCACGGAAACCAGGTCCGGTGGGTTCACCGCCGCGATCGCGTGCGGGTTCCGGCCGACGACGCGCACCGCCGCCCCGTCCACGAACGGATCCAGATCGTCCACAGGGGACGGTTCGCCGCGGTCGAGTGCGAGCGCCATGCTCGCCGCGCCCTGCGGCTCCGCCCCGATGACGCGGACCTCCGGGTGCGTCTCCCGCAGCCACGAGAGGGTGCCCGCGAGCAGGCCGCCACCGCCGACGGGCACGATCACCGCGTCGGGTGCCCCGCCGAGCTGCTCGACGACCTCCCGGATCACGGTGCCCTGCCCGGCGATGGTGCGCGGGTCGTCGAACGCCGGGATCAGCGTCATGCCGGTCTCCGCCGCGTGCGCGCGGGCCGTGGCGTCGGCGTCGTCGTAGGTGTCGCCGTGCACGATGACCTCGACGTGACGGCCGCCGAACCGGGCCACCCGCTGCCGCTTCTGCCGGGGCGTGGTGCGCGGCAGGTACACCCGCGCGGTCACGCCCAGCGCCTCGCAGGCGAACGCCACGCCTTGGGCGTGGTTGCCGGCGCTGGCGCACACGACGCCGCGTTCGCGCTGCTCAGGGGACAGCTGGGCGATGAAGTTGTACGCGCCGCGGACCTTGTAGGACCGAACCGGGGTGAGGTCCTCGCGCTTGATCCACACGTCGAGCCCGTGGCGAGCGGACAGCCGCTCGTTGCGGTGCAGCGGGGTCGTGGGGATCGCTGCGGCGAAGCGCTCGGCTGCGGCGTCCACGTCGGCGGCGCCCACGGAGCTAGACGACACGGCGTTGACCTCCTGGCATCTGGTTCTGGGAAATGGGAACGCAAGACGAGCATGCGCCACCGCCCACCCGGCCCATTTGGCGGGGTGGCCGGTAGCCACCCGACCCCGGCACGGAACGAGCCCCCACCCACCCGGGCAGGGGCTCGTTCACCACCGCGAACTCGGTCAGCCTGATCCTTCGATCGGTATCCCGTCAGCCACGAAGCCGTGCCTAGCCGCCGCAGGCCGAGCCTCGCGCGAAGCCGAGTCCTTACGGCCGAAGGCCGTGCTTTGCGGCGGAGCCGTGCCTGTATGTGCGAAGCACATAGCCCACGTCAAGAAGCCGACCACCGGCGGGTTCTCAGTGAGCCTCTCGCGAGGACGGCATTTTCCCTCGTGGCGGAGCCACTCGGGAAAAAGATCTTGCAGCGAGAGGCTCACTGAGGTTCCGCCACCCGACCACCTATTCAGGCCACCACGAAGAAACTCACACGACGTCAAACCGGTCCAGGTTCATGACCTTGGTCCATGCTGTGACGAAGTCGTGGACGAACTTCTCCTGGGCGTCGGCGGCCGCGTACACCTCGGCGACGGCCCGCAGTTCGGAGTTCGAGCCGAACACCAGGTCGACGCGGCTGCCGGTCCGGGCCTGCCCGGAGCCGTCGGTGCCTTCGAACGCCGTCGAGGCCTCGTCGGCCGGCTTCCAGGTCGTGCCCAGGTCGAGCAGGTTGACGAAGAAGTCGTTCGTCAGCGTGCCCGGCCGGTCGGTGAGCACGCCCTGCTGCGACTGCCCGTGGTTCACGTCGAGCACCCGCAGGCCGCCGATGAGGACGGTCAGCTCCGGTGTGCTCAGGGTGAGCAGGTTCGCCCGGTCGATGAGCTGGTACTCGGCGGGCAGCGGCGAGCCCTTGCCGAGGTAGTTGCGGAACCCGTCGGTGGCAGGCTCGAGGTGCGAGAAGGACTCGACGTCGGTCTGCTCGGCGGTGGCGTCGCCGCGACCGGGCGTGAACGGGACCTCGATGTCGAACCCGGCGGCCTTCGCGGCCTGCTCGACGCCGACGCCGCCGGCCAGCACGACCAGGTCGGCGAAGGTGACCTTCTTGGCGCCGGACCGGGCGTTGAAGGACTCCTGGATGCCTTCCAGCGCGCTGATCACGGTCGCGAGCGCCTCGGGCTCGTTAACCTCCCAGCTGCGCTGCGGTTCGAGGCGGATGCGGCCGCCGTTGGCGCCGCCGCGCTTGTCACTGCCCCGGAACGTGGACGCCGAAGCCCACGCCGTGGACACCAGCTGCCGCACGGTGAGCCCGGAGGCGGCGATCTCGCCCTTGAGCGCGGCGATCTCGGCGTCGCCGATGAGCTCGTGGTCCGGCTTGGTGATCGGGTCCTGCCAGATCAGTTCCTCGGACGGGACCTCGGGGCCGACGTAGCGGTCGACGGGACCCATGTCGCGGTGGGTCAGCTTGAACCAGGCGCGGGCGAAGGCGTCCGCGAACTCCGCCGGGTTCTCCCAGAACCGCCGCGAGATCGGCTCGTAGATCGGGTCCAGCTTGAGCGAGAGGTCGGTGGTGAGCATGTTCGGCGCGATCTTCTTGGACGCGTCGTGGGCGTCGGGCACGGTGCCGTCACCGGCGCCGTCCTTCGGCTTCCACTGCCAGCCGCCGCCGGGACCCTGGTAGAGCTCCCACTCGTAGCCGAAGAGGTTCCCGAAGAAGCCGTTGCCCCACTCGGTCGGCGTGGAGGTCCAGGTGACTTCCAGGCCGCTGGTGATGGCGTCGGCGCCCTTGCCGGTGCCGTGCTCGCTGATCCAGCCGAGGCCCTGCGCCTCCAGCGGGGCGGCTTCCGGGTTCGGGCCGAGGTTCGAGTCGGGGGCGGCACCGTGGGTCTTGCCGAAGGTGTGCCCACCGGCGATCAGCGCGACGGTCTCCTCGTCGTTCATCGCCATACGGCCGAACGTTTCGCGGATGTCGCGCGCGGCCGCGATCGGGTCCGGCTTGCCCTCGGGGCCTTCCGGGTTCACGTAGATGAGGCCCATGTGGGTGGCGCCGAGCGGCTGCTCCAGGTTCCGCTCTTCACCGCCGGAGATGCGCTGGTCGCTGCCGAGCCAGGTGGTCTCGGCACCCCAGTACACGTCCTCCTCGGGCTCCCAGCCGTCGATGCGGCCACCGGCGAAGCCGAAGGTCTCGAAGCCCATCGACTCCAGCGCCACGTTGCCGGTGAGCACCAGCAGGTCCGCCCAGGACAGCTTGCGGCCGTACTTCTGCTTGACGGGCCACAGCAGGCGGCGGGCCTTGTCCAGGCTGACGTTGTCCGGCCAGCTGTTCAGCGGCGCGAACCGCTGCTGCCCGGAACCGGCACCGCCCCGGCCGTCGCTGACCCGGTAGGTGCCCGCGCTGTGCCAGGCCATCCGAATCATCAGCGGGCCGTAGTGCCCGAAGTCGGCGGGCCACCAGTCCTGCGAGGTGGTCAGGACGTCCTGGATGTCCTGCTTCACGGCGGGCAGGTCCAGCGTCTTGAACTCGGCGGCGTAGTCGAAGTCCGCGCCGAACGGGTCGGCGACCGCGGGGTTCTTCGCCAGGAGCTTCAGGTTGAGCCGGTTCGGCCACCAGACGTCGTTGCTGTTGCCCTGGGTGGGGTGGGGGATGCGGCCGCCGTGGGCGACGGGGCAGCCGCCGGTCTCGGTGTCAGCGCTGTCAGTCACCGGGAGTCCTTTCGGGATCAGTGCGTTGTTCGGGATCAGAAGTGGAGCAGGAGGGGCAGGTTCCCCAGTAGATGACCTCGGCTTCGTCGATCGCGAAGCCGTGACCGTGGGAGGCGCTCAAGCAGGGAGCCGCGCCCGCCGCGCAGTCCACGTCGGCGATGACTCCGCATGATCGGCACACCACGTGGTGGTGGTTGTCCCCGACTCGTGCCTCGTAGCGAGCCACCGAGCCCATCGGCTGGATCCGGCGGAGCAGTCCCGCTCCCGTCAACGCGCGCAGCACGTCGTAGACGGCCTGGTGCGAGACCTTCGGGAGCCGTCCGCGGACCGCTTCGATGATGGAGTCGGTGCCGGCGTGGGGGAGTTCGTGCACTGCGGACAGCACGGCCATGCGAGGGCGGGTCACGCGCAGATCCGCCTCGCGCAGCATCCGCTCGAGGTCCGCGGTCGTCCTGGGCACGTGCAGCATTGTGATCAATGATCTGGAATGAATCAAGATTCCCGGCGAGCTTTCTCGTGTGGCACTCACGATGTGAGATCACGTCGCCGGTCGGGTGTTGAGCGAGCTCAGGCTCGTGGCCGGGGGTGCCGTCGTCTCACCGGTGCCCGCGCTGATCCCGTTCCTCGTGCAGGGCCTCGTCCAGCGCCCGGAGCGCGCCGGAGGCCGCCTCGATCGCGGCGACGTGCTCGTCGCTGAGCAGGTCCATCGCGTTCCGCACGGTGCCGGACCAGCGGGTGTCGATGGATTCCCGCGCGGACGTCGACTTCTCGGTCGGCGCCAGCTTGGTGACCCGCCGGTCGGACGGGTCGCTCTCGCGGGCGACGAGGCCGCGCCCGATCAGGCCGCGCACGGCCGCGCTGACGTTGCTGTGCCGCATGCCCAGCCGCCCGGCCAGTTCCGACACCGTGATGCCCGGTGAGCCCAGGACCTGCTTGACCACGGCGAGTTCGGTGTTCGGCAACGGGTCGAGGCTCGCGACCTCGGGGACCAGCCGGTGGATGGTCCAGGCCAGGTCGCGCAGCGCGGTCGGCAGTTCGCTCGGGTCCGCCGATGCTTCGTCCTCGGTTCTGCGGGGCGCCATTTATATATTTTGACATACATATGAAAACATAAATAATCTGCCGGAGACCCGCCTCCTCCTGGGAAGAACCCCATGCCTGAATCGCCCGGCGCCGACGTGCGCGCCACCAGCCCTGTCAGCGGCATCCTGATCGCGGTGCTCGCGTTGCTCACCGCCGTCGCCCCGCTGGCCACCGACATGTACCTCCCGGCTTTCCCCGCGATGGCGGGCGACCTGGGCGCCGGCGCCGCCGAGATCCAGCTGACGCTGACCGCGTTCCTCGTCGGCCTCGGCCTCGGCCAGCTGCTCATCGGGCCGCTCTCCGACGCCACCGGACGGCGGCGGCCACTGCTCATCGGCTCGATCGTGTGCGTTCTCGCCGGTGTCGGGTGCGCGTTCGCCCCGAGCGTCGAGGTCCTCGGCCTCGCCCGGTTCGTGCAAGGCCTGAGCGGAGCGGCCGGAGTCGTGCTGGCCAGGGCCATCATCTCCGACACCGCCCGCGGCACCGCCGCCGCGAAGCTGCTGGGCGTCACGCTGATCATCAGCATCGTCGCCCCCGTCGTAGCGCCCCTCGCGGGCGGCGGGATCATCGCGAGCTTCGGCTGGCGCGCGGTGTTCTCGGTCCTGGCGGTGCTGTCCCTGATCATGTTCATCGGCGCGTTCGCGTTCGCCGCGGAATCGCTGCCGGAATCCGCGCGCACCCGGGGCGGCGTCAAAGCGACCCTCGACGGGGCTCGCGAGGCGCTGAGCAACCGCAACTACCTGGGCTACCTGCTCACCTTCTGCTTCGCGTTCGCGGCGCTGTTCGCCTACATCTCAGCCTCGCCGTTCGTCATGCAGGAGGTGCTGGGGCTCTCGGCAGGTACCTACGCGCTGCTGTTCGGGCTCAACGCGCTGCTCATCGTGATCACCAGCAGCATCGCCGCGGCGCTGGCCGGTCGAGTTCCCTACCGCCGCATGGTCGCCGCGGGCCTGGGGCTCGCGTCGGTGGCGACCGCGGTTCTGCTGGTGGCCGTTCTCGGCGGGGCGCCGACGGTGCCCGTGCTCGTGACGTTCGCGTTCTTCCAGGGATCGCTGGGATTCGTCTTCTCCAACGCGACCACGCTGGCGCTGGCGGAGACCGGGAAGAACGCCGGGACCGGTTCGGCGTTCCTGGGCTTCCTGCAGTTCACCCTCGCCGCGGTGATCTCGCCGCTGGTCGGGCTCGGCGGGGAGGGGACGGCACTGCCGATGGCAGTCGCCATGCTCCTCTCGATGGTGCTCGCGGTGCTCACCTTCTGCTTCATCCCGCGGAGGACATCGCAACAAGCGGCGGGACCTCAACCGGCTTCCGCGCCACCCCGTGAGGCTCCGGCCGCGACCTGAGGTTCCGCAGCCCGCCCCTCCCGCGACTCATTCCGCGGACGCGGCTCCCGCGACGACGCCGCGGTCGTGCAGGGCGCCCAGCCGGGCCTGGCTCAGGCCGAGCACTTCGGTGAGCACCTCGTCGGTGTGCTCGCCCAAGCGAGGGGCGGGTGCCGCGCCGTCGTACTCGCCGTCCCAGCGCAGCGGGGAGCGGGCGGCGACCGCCGGGCCGATGTCCGGCTGGTCGACCGAGGCCAGCACGGAGTCCGCAGTGGACGAACGGTGTTCGGCGACCACGTCGGCCATGCCGCGGTAGTGGCTCCACAGCACTCGTCCCGCGTCGAACCGCTCTCGGACCTCGGCCAGGGTCCGCGCCGCGAACCAGGGCCGCAGGATCGCGGCGATCGTCTCCCGGAGCCGGTAGCGGTCGGCCTCCAGCTTGAGGTCCGCCCCCAAAGGTTCCTCCAGCGCCGCGAACACCTCCGTCGTGCCGGTGGCCTCCTGCAGCGCCGTCCACTGGCCTTCGGTCAGCGCGACGACCATGACGCGCTGGTGATCGCCGGTCTCGAAGTCCACCCCGAAGCTCCCGTAGAGGTGGTTGCCCTGGCGTGGCCGGTCGCCGCCCCGGAATTCGGCCTCGGCGAGCCAGCCGAGGTTGGCGACTCCGGCCGCGGCCACGTCCGCGAGCGCGAGCTCGACGTAGGAGCCGCGGCCCGTCGCGGTCCGCTCGCGCAGCGCGGCCAGCACCCCGGTCGCCGCCGTCATGCCGGTGATCAGGTCCCACGCGGGAAGCACGTGGTTGACCGGTGCCGAACTCTCGTCGCCGCCGGTGATGCCGGGGATGCCCACCTCGGCGTTGACCGTGTAGTCCACGGCGGGCCTGCCGTCGGGGTGGCCCTGCACCCGCACGTGGATCAGGTCGTCCCGCCGGGCGGCCAACGTGTCGTGCGCGAGCCAGCGGCGCCCGACGCTGTTGTCCACGAACACCCCGGATTCCGGCCCTGGCGCGGTGATCAGCGCGGTCACGAGCTCCTTGCCCTCGTCCGAGCGCAGATCCACGGCGAGGGAACGTTTTCCCTTGTTCAGCGCCGTCCAGTAGAGGCTGTGGCCGCTCGGAGCCAGCGGCCAGCGCTGGTGGTCGGCGGCGCCGCCGATGGGATCGACCTTGATCACGTTCGCGCCGAGCTGGCCGAGCGTGAGGCACGCCGACGGCCCCGCGACGAAGCTCGCGCACTCGACGATCCGCACTCCGGACAGCGGGTTCATGAGATCCTCTCGAAGATCGCGGCCAGTCCCTGCCCGCCGCCGATGCACATGGTCTCCAGGCCGTAGCGGCTGTTGCGGCGCCGCATCTCGTGCAGCAGCGTCGTCAGGATCCGCACCCCGGTCGCGCCCACGGGATGACCGAGGGAGATGCCGGAGCCGTTGACGTTGAGCCGGTCGAAGTCGTCCTCGCCGAACCCCCATTCCCGGGTGCAGGCGAGCACCTGCGCCGCGAACGCCTCGTTGAGCTCGATCAAGTCCAGCTCGGCGAGCGTCAGGCCCGCGCGGGCGAGCGCCTTGGCGGTGGCGGGCACCGGCCCGATGCCCATGGTGCGCGGCGGAACTCCGGCCACGCCCCACGACACGAGCCGGGCCATCGGGGTGAGCCCGAGCTGCTCGGCCTTCTCGCGGCTCATCACCAGGCATGCGGCGGCGCCGTCGTTCTGCCCGCTCGCGTTGCCCGCGGTGACGGTGGCCTCGGCGTCCTGCTCGCGCAGCACCGGACGCAGCGCGGCCAGGGATTCCTCCGACGCGTCGGCGCGGGGATGTTCGTCGCGGTCGACCGCATCGGCGGGCCGTCCGCGCTTGCCGGGGACGGTGACCGGCACGATCTCCTCGGCGAAGCGCCCGTCCTCGACGGCCGCTACGGCCCGCTGGTGCGAGCGCAGGGCGAGCCGGTCCTGCTCTTCGCGCGGAATCGTGTGCTCCCGGCGCAGGTTCTCGGCCGTTTCGAGCATTCCGCCCGGCACCGGGTAGTGCTCGCCGCCCGCGGTCAGCCGGGCGCGGACGAGCCGGTCGTGCAGCTCGACCCCGCCGCCGCGCACGCCCCAGCGCATCCGGTCGGAGTAGAACTCGACGAGGCTCATGCTCTCCGCGCCGCCCGCGAGCACGACGTCGGCGACACCGGTCTGCACCCGCATCGCCGCGTCCAGCACCGCCTGCAGGCCGGAACCGCAGCGCCGGTCGACCTGCATGCCCGGCACCGCCACCGGAAGCCCGGCGTCGAGCGCGGCGACCCGGCCGATCGCGGGAGCCTCCCCGTTCGGATAGCACTGTCCGAACAGGACGTCGTCGACCAGCTCGGCGGGAACCCCGGTGCGGTCCAGCACGGCCCGGATCGCGGTCGAGGCGAGTTCGGCGGCCGGGATCCGGGAGAACACCCCGCCGTACCTGCCCACGGGCGTGCGGATCGGTTCGACGATCACCGCGTCGTTGGTCATCCTGCTGCCTCCGTGCGTCGTTGCCGAGCCCATTCCCGCAAGATCGCGGCGCGGAGCTTCGTGCCGTCGGTGCCCGGGGTCGTGGGCAGCTCACTGATGACGTGGATCGTGCCCGGAACCTCGAACCACGCCAACCCTTCCGCACCCACTCACGCGGTTCCCGGCCGGTCGCAGGACGTTCGGGTTCGAGCACGACGAAGCCGACCGCGCTCGTCGCGCCCTCCGCGTCGCGAACGCCCACCCGCACCTGAGCCGACTCCGGGATCGAATTCATGAGATCCCGTTCCGCGCGGAAGAACGATCAACGGAGATCGTGCAGGGTGCACCGCCGCGTGCGGCGAGGTCGGAATTCGCGCTCCACGACCTGTTCCCGATCGAGCTGACCATTCGGCGTCGCGAAACCGCCACCCGGATGAATCAGAGCGTTCGGGAGATGCGAAATTCGGGAAAATATTGGGCGAATCGTGGGGTTGATGGCGTTTTAGGATGGCATCGAAATTCCAGGACCACGTCGAGAGGGATCATGCGCAGAACAGCTTCCTTGCTCGCGGCCGGACTTCTCTTGCTGCTCACCGGAGGTGCTCCGGTCGCGGCTCAGGAAACCTCGGCCGCTGAGAACCCGGCCGTGGAAACCATCGCCGCGGACCACACGATCACGTTCGTGAATCGCTCCGGCGAGACGGTGTGGCTCGGCAGCAGCGTGAACGCCGACGAGTCGCAGCAGCTCACCGGTCTGCCGGTGATCGAGGACGGTGCCTCCGCGACCATCACCATCCCGGAATCCGGTGACCCGGAGTATTGGCGCGGCAAGTTCTTCGCCCGCCAGGACTGCTCCGGCGAGCCGGGCGACACCTTCCACTGCGAAGTGGGCGACTGCGGCCCGGAAGCCGACACCTGCACCACCGGTGAGCAGCCGACCGGCCTCGCCGAGTTCAACTTCGACCCCAACGACGCCGGGGCCCCTTGGTACAACGTCAGCTACGTCAACGGGGTGGCGCTGCCGATCACGATCGAGGCGAACGGCGCGACACCGCCGCCGGATTCCGGCCAGTGCGAAGAGGTCGGCTGCTCCGAGAAGCTGCTGCAGCACTGCCCGCCGGAGAATCTGACCGACGGCTCGGACGGGCAGCCGCAGCTGTGCACCAATCCCAGCCGGGACGAGGAGACCCCGTACAGCGATGCGGTGAAGGAACATTGCCCGCGGGCGTACGCGTGGTCCAAGCACGACCAGGAACCCGGCAACAACGTCATGCGCAACTGCCCGTCGTGCGACGGGTTCACCGTGACCTTCCACGCGGGGATCTGATGTTCACCCGGAAATCGCTGGTGCCCGCCTTGGCGGCGGTCGTGACTCTGCTGCTCCTGCCCGCGACCTCCGCGGCCGAGGACGGTGTCAAGAAAGGCGTCAGCGTGAACGACGTCGCGGGCGTCGACGAAGCGCTCGGTGACGTCGGGGCGAGCTGGTTCTACGACTGGTCCGTCGACGAACAGGGCGTCACTCCGCCCGAGGGCACCGAATTCGTCCCGATGATCTGGGGCGCCGAGTCGGTGAACCAGCAGGACTTGGACGAGGCGAAGGCCTCGGGCTCGACGCTGCTGGCGTTCAACGAACCGGACATGACCGAGCAGGCGAACCTGACCGTCGAGCAAGCCCTCGACCTGTGGCCGCAGCTGCAGGACACCGGGATGCGGCTCAGCGCGCCCGGAGTCGCGACCGGAGCCGACCTGGAAGGCGGCTGGCTCGACCGGTTCATGCGGGGCGCGGACGAACGCGGCTACCGGGTCGATTTCATCCCGCTGCACTGGTACGGCGCGGACTTCTCCCCGGAAGCGACCGAACAACTCCGCGGCTACGTCGAAGCCGTCCACGAGCGCTACCGGAAACCGGTGTGGCTCACCGAATACGCGCTCATCGACTTCTCCGGCGGAACCCCGCGCTACCCGGGCGAGCAGGAGCAAGCCGACTTCGTCCGGAGCTCCACCGCGATGCTGGAAGGCCTGCCGTTCGTGGAGCGGTACTCCTGGTTCACGCTGTCCACCGAGACCAGCCCCACCGGCCTCTACGACGGCGCGCAGCCCAACACCAGCGGCACCGCTTATCGCGACGCGGCGGCCCGGTAGCGACCATTGCCGTTCGCGCCGGGAACCCGAACGGCGCACCGGTTCGAGCATCCGTCCGGTATCGACGAACGTTCGTCCGGTGCCGGGAATGCCTCCCCGGGCTGGACGAGCGCGCCGCTACCGATCCGCGGCGGTCGCGGGTGCGGGTTCGGCGGGGGTGCTCTCCGGGGCGAGTGAGCGACCCGTGGTCTCGGGCAGCGTGGCGGCGGCTCCGAACGCGAGTACGGCGATGACCGTCAGGTAGATCGCCGGGGACAACTGGTTCCCGGTCGTCGACACCAGCCAGGTCGCGACGAAGGGCGCGGTACCGCCGAACAGCGCGTAGGCGACGTTGTAGGTCACCGCCGACGCGGTGAACCGCACGCGGGTGGGGAACATCTCCGAGAGCAGGACCGCGGTCACCACGTTCGCCGTGACGGCGCCGACGGCGACCAGGAGCTGACCGACGAGAGCCCCGCCGAACGAACCCGTGGCGGCGAGCAGGTAGCCGGGCACGGTGAGCAGCGCCAGCGCGCCCGCCGCGAGGAACATGGTGCGGCGTCGGCCGATGCGGTCGCAGAACCCGCCGATGGGCGGCGCTGCGGCGACGGCGGCGACCAGGGCGAGGACGTTCGTGGCGAGCACGACGTCGGAGTCCATGCCCACCGTGACCTTCAAGAACGTCGTCATGTAGGTGGAGAAGAGGTAGAACGACAGCGCGGTGAGCATGATGAAGCCGCCGAGCCGCAGCATCACGGAGGCCTGCGTCGCGAACGCTTCGCGCAGCGGCGAGTGCTCGCGCGCGTTCGACCCGAGCTCCTGGAAGGCGGGGCTCTCGTTGAGGCGCCTGCGGATGAAGAACCCGACCAGGCCGAGCGGAACGGCGATCAGGAACGGGATGCGCCATCCCCACTGCGCCATCGCCGCTTCCGGGATGAGCAGTTCCAGCACGAACGCGACCAGCGCGGCGGCGGCGAACGCGGCGAACGTCGCCGCGGGCAACCAGCTCGCGGTACGGGCGCGGCGGCCTCGGCCTACGTGTTCGATCAGGTAGGTGCAGGCTCCGGCGTACTCGCCGCCCGCGGAGGCACCCTGCACGCAGCGGGCCAGTGCGAGCAGCAACGGGGCTGCGTAGCCGATCGAGTCGTAGCTGGGCAGCAGGCCGATCACGCCGGTGGACACGGACATCAGGATCACGGTGAGCGCGAGCACGGCTTTGCGGCCGATGCGGTCGCCGAGCGACCCGAACACCACGCCGCCCAGCGGTCGCATGGCGAAGGCGACGGCGAAGACCGCGAAGGTCTGCAACAGGCCCGCCGTGCTGTCCCCGCTGGGGAAGAACTTGGCGGCGATCGTCGTGGCGAAGAAGCCGTAGACGGCGAAGTCGAACCACTCGACGAACGTTCCGGCCGCGGCGGCGGTCGTCACCCGCCGGATGTCGGCTTCCCGCGCTGCCGCAGGTGTGTCGTCGATCGTGCTGTCGTCTGGCATGTCCGCTCCGCTGTGTCGGTGAGGTGCCGGGGATCGGCCGTTGGTCGCGATGCGCGGGAACCTTCTCGTGTCGTGAGCGGTTCGCGCCGCGCTCCGGCCTCCCCTGCGAGTCCCGTCACTTACCGCCTGGCAGGTCTTCTGCTGTGCTGCCGACGGTCCACGCTAGTTGCCGGATGAGCAACATGAAAGCTCCATATGGCAACAAGGTTGTTAAGTCCAGAGGGGTGCTGGACTTCGTCGTGCGCTAGGAGATTTGCGTGAAACGCAGTTGTAGGCGCTTCTTCCTGCGGTGATTACCTGGGGTGGAGCTGTCGTCGCCCGGTTGGGCACTCGCAGCCGAACGCGGCGTTCGTTGCGAACACGACGCGATACTGGCCAACGTCATTGCCAGGTAGGCAACCATTGGTCAGCGGATGCACGCCCGCGAGCAGGTGCGTGCCCCGTGAGCGGTCGCAGCGTGCCCTGCCGGTTCCGGAAATGCCGGGCTGTGCGCCCGGTACCGGGTCTGCTTGGTAGACAGTGAGCATGACCGGGAGCAACGATCGATCTGTAACGGTGTTCGTGTCCGACGCGTTGCAGGCGCGGCTGGACGCTTACCGCGGTGCGAGCGGCACGACCACAGCGGTCGTGTTCGAGGCGATCGAGTCGTGGCGCGACCGGCTGCCGGAAGTGCTGGGGGACGCTCGTGCGCGGATCAACGCCCCGCGGCTTCGGGACGAGGTGCACTACCTCGGATCGGGACCGGTGCAGATCCGCGTGCACCCGGACGCCGTCCTGGCGGAGTTGCTGGAGCGGCTGTCCGATGAGCTGGGCGTGCCGATCACGACTTGGCTGCCGCCGCTGCTCAACGCACACCTGCCCGGACGCAGGGAGCCGGACGACATGCCCTGGATCGTCCGGGCTCCGGATTGAGTAGGGGTCGCCCGGCGACGAACACGTGCGGCCCGCACAGCGAGTGAGCGACAGGGCCGGTGAGCTGTCATCGCTCACCGGCCCTGAAGGTGCTCAGCGGGCTCCGGCCGGCGTCAAGGGGTCGTAGTCAGGGCGTGGTGGTCTCGCTGAACTTCGGGAGCTTCTCGAGGTAGTCGAGCACGTTGGTCAGCGGTTCGACGTCGCCGAACTTGGCGTCGATGTCGAACAGGTTCCACGCCACGACGCCATCGACGCGGTCGCCGACGGCCTCCCGCACGACGATCGGCCGGAAACCTTCGGCGATGGCGTCCTCCACGGTGTGCCGGACGCAACCGGCGGCCGTCACGCCGGTGACGATGACGGTGTCGATGCGGTTGACGGTGAGGTACTGCTGCAAATTCGTGCCGGGGAAGGCGCTGGCCCGCTTCTTCGTGATGACGAGGTCGTCGGGCTCCGGGGCGATGCGGTCGTCGATCCGCACGGCCTCGCTGCCCGCTTCGAGCAGCTCGACCGGGATCTTGTTGACCCATAGCCCCATGTCGGAGGGCTTGTTCGGGTCAGTGGTGTTGTAGGCGGTGGTGGTGTAGATGACCGGCACGCCCTTGGCTCGCGCGGCCTCGTTGAGCTGCTGGCACGCGGGGATGATGGTGTCCATGTGCTCGCAGGTGAACGCGTGTCCGGGCCGGGTCCAGGCGTTCGCCATGTCGATGTGCACGATCGCCGGTCGCCTGCCGTAGCCGACCCGGCGCTGGAAGCCGCGCTCCTGGTACTCGGCGGAGTCACCGGCGAAGGTGCGCTCCAGCAGCTCCCGCAGTTCCTGCGACATGAAGACCAACTCCTCTGCGATGGCTGTCGCGCCGACGGCGGCAGCCCCAAGTAATCACTGTTGCCCGGTGGGCAATCTAGTTGCTGAATTAGAGACTGGCAACGGGGTGTCGCTGCGAATCAGGCCGATTCGACCTGAGGAATCCTTTGCAGCACACGGAAACTCGTTCCCGTCATGTGTCCAGGTTCCCCTTAGTGTTGACCAGGAGGACATGGTGTTGGCAAGGTGCGTTGAGCGTGACAGCAGAAGTGACCGCGGTCACGAATGCCGGGGTGATCAGTTCCCGGTGACCGCGCCCGAGCACTCCCGTGTCCCCGCCTGTGAGGAGCGATGCAGATGAAACGTGTCGGAGTCGATGTCGGCGGTACTTTCACCGACCTGTACTTCTCGGACGATGCCTCCGGCCGGGTGGTCATCGAGAAGGTTCCGTCCACTCCGGACGATCCGTCGCGCGGCGTGCTGCACGGATTGCGGCTGCTGTGCGAGAAAGCCGGGACCGACCTGCGCGAGATCGACCAGCTGGTGCACGGCACGACGGTCGCCACGAACATCGCGCTGACCCACACCGGCGCCGAGGTCGGCCTCATCACCACCGAGGGCTTCCGCGACATCCTGCACATCGCGCGGCACAAGAAGCCGCACAACTTCTCGCTCCAGCAGGACCTTCCGTGGCAGTCGGCGCCACTGGTGAAGCGCCGCCACCGAATGACCGTGCGCGAACGCGTCAGCGCCCCGGACGGAGAAGTGCTGGTACAGCTGGACGACGCGGAGGTCCGGCAGAAGGTGCGCGAGCTGCGCGACGCGGGGGTCGAAGCGATCGCGGTGTGCCTGCTGCACTCCTACCTCAACTCCGCCCACGAGCAGCGGATCAAGCAGATCATCGCCGAGGAGTACCCGGAGGCGTACCTGTCGGTCTCCAGCGACGTGGTTCCGCTGTACCGGGAGTACGAACGCTTCTCCACCACGGCGCTCAACGCCTACGTCGGCCCGAAGGTGTCGCGCTACCTCGCAGAGCTCGCCGCGGCGGTCAAGGAACTCGGCTACACCCGCGAGATCCTGCTGATGCAGTCCTCCGGCGGAATGCTGCCGATCGGGCCGGCGGGGGAGCAGCCGGTGAACCTGCTGATGTCCGGGCCGGTCGCCGGTCTGCTCGGCGGGATCTGGGCCGCCGAGCTCGCCGGCTTCGACAACGTGGTCACGCTGGACATCGGCGGCACCTCCGCGGACATCGGCGTCGCCCCGGGCGGGCAGCTGCGGATGCGGCATCTGCTGGACACCAAGGTCGGCGACTACCAGGCCATGATCCCGATGGTGGACATCGACACCATCGGCGCGGGCGGGGGATCGGTCGCCTACGTCGACGAAGGCGGCGTGTTCCGCGTCGGGCCGCAATCGGCCGGCGCCACTCCCGGCCCGGCCTGCTACGGGCGCGGCGGCACCTTGCCGACCTCGACCGATGCGCAGGTCGCGCTCGGCAGGCTGCGCAGCAGGCGCGGGCTCGCGGGTGGCGGTACCGAGCTGGACGTCGAGGCGGCGCGGACCGCGATGGCCACGGTCGCCGACCCGCTCGGCATGAGCACCGAGGAAGCCGCGCTGGGCGCGTTGCAAATCCAGCGCTTCGGCATGACGCAGGCCATCGAGCTGAACTCGGTGCGCCGCGGCTACGACCCGCAGGAATTCACGCTGGTGGCCGAGGGCGGCGCGGGACCGCTGTTCTCCTGCGAGATCGCCGCGGAACTGGGCATTCCCCGAGTGCTCGTTCCGCCGCACCCGGGCACCATCGCGGCCAACGGGCTGCTGGCCACCGATCAGCGCTACGAGTTCGCCGCCACCGAACGGCACGTGCTCGGCAAGGTCGACAAGGCGCGGCTCGCCCAGCGGTATCAGGAGCTCACCGCCGACGCCCACGCCCGCCTGGATGCCGACGGGATTCCGCGAGGGGACCGCGAACTGCACAGCCTGGCCGACTGCCGTTACGACGGTCAGGGCTACGAGGTGCGCTTCGAGATCCCGCCGGGGGAGATCACCGACGAGTGGCTCGAAGAGCTCCGCGAGGCGTTCCACCAGGCGCACGAAGTCGAGTTCGGGCACCGCTTCGCCACCGGCGGAGTGGAGATCGTCAACATCCGGGTCGTCGGAGTCGGTGCCGTGCAACGGCTTCCCGCCTCGCAGGCCGACGAGGTGAGCGGCGGGCTTGCGGCCGCACTGCTCGACACCCAGGACGTCGTGTTCGATGTGGACGGACAGCCGACGTCCTGCCGCACGCCCTTCTACGACCGGGACCGGCTCGGTGCGGGAGAGCGCATCGAGGGACCTGCGATCATCGAGCAGTACGACACCACGACCGTCGTGCCGGTCGGATTCACCGCGAACGTCGACCGGTACGGGAACCTCGTCATCGAATGCCCGGCACGGGAGGAGCAGGCCGAGGACAACGCGCTGGCGACCCCCATCCGGATGCGGGTCATCGGCGGCGGTTTCTCCGCCATCGCCAAGGAAATGGCCTCGGTGTTGTTCCGCATGGCCTACTCGTCGATCATCCGCGAGTCCGAGGACTTGGGCGCGGGCATCTTCGACGCGAAGGGCAACGTGCTGGCCGAGTCCGATTCCACGCCGATGTTCATGGGGGCCATGCCCAAGATCGTGCGCGGAGTGCTGGAGCTGCTCGGCGACGACGTCCACGAAGGCGACGTGATCCTGCACAACGACCCGTACCTGGGCGCGACGCACTCGCCCGATGTCGCGATCGTGACGCCGATCTTCCACGCGGGTGAGCTCGTCGGTTTCGCCGGCGCGTCAGGCCAGTTGCTCGACATCGGGGGCGCCTATCCGGGTCTGGCGGTCGACCTGGTGGACAACAAGGCGGAGGGGCAGATCTTCCGCGCCGTCAAGATCGTGGAGCGCGGTGAGCGGCAGACGAAGCTGCTGGAGCACATCCTCGCCAACACCCGCACGCCCACGCACAACGCGGGTGATCTGGAGGCCATGATGGCCGCCTGCTCCCTCGCGGAGCGCCGCTTCCTCGACCTGGTGTCGCGCTACGGCCGGGACGCGGTGCTGGACGCGGGACGATCGTGGATCGACTACTCGGAGTCGATGCTGCGCGCGCGGATCGCCGAAGTACCGGACGGCGTCTACGAGACCGACGTCGGCTACTTGGACGACGACGGCCGCAACTACGGCGAGAAGCTCCCGGTCAAGGTGAAGGTGATCATCGAGGGCGACGAGATCACCTACGACCTGACGGGGTCGAGTCCGCAGGTGCCGACCGCCTACAACTGTCCGTTCGAGGGCACCACCGTGTCCGCGTTCGCGTTCATCACCCGGATGATCTTCCTGGATGAGGCCGTGCACCCGGTCTTCGTTCCGCAGAACGAAGGGATGTTGCGGCCGGTCCACGTGATCGCTCCGGAAGGGACGATTTTCAACCCGACCTTCCCCACGGCCTGCTTCGCCCGCTTCTGCCAGGTGCAGCGAGCGGTGGACTTGGCGCTGCGCGCGCTGGCGCCGGTGCTGCCGGAGCACGTCACCGCGGGAAACTCGGCGCACCTGCACTTCCTGTCCTACTCGGGCTGGAGCGAGCAGGACCGCGAGTACTGGGTGTACCTGGAGGTCAACGAGGGCTCCTACGGCGGCCGCCCCGACGGCGACGGCCTGGACTCCGTCGACTGCCTGATCGCGAACACCCGCAACAACCCCATCGAGGAATTGGAATACCGGTTCCCGATGCGCACCGACCGGTACGAGCTGCGCGACGAACCGTGCGCGGCCGGTGAGCATCGCGGCGGCATCGGCGTGGTCCGCGTGAACACGTTCCTCACCGACACCGTGGTGACCTGCGAGGGCGAACGGCACGAGTCGGATCCGCCGTGGGGCGTGTTCGGCGGCCACGACGGCTGCAACGCGTCGCTGGTGAAGAACGTCGGCGAGCCGGACGAGGACCACTGGCCGTCGAAGGTGACCGCCCGGCCGTTGCGGGCGGGCGATTCGCTGGAGATCAAGGTCCCGAACTCCGGCGGCTACGGCGATCCGATCCTCCGGGATCCGGAGAAGGTCCTGTCCGACGTGCTCGACGGTTTCACGACGGTCGAGCTCGCCGAACGGGACTACGGGGTCGTGCTCGACGGCAGTTCGGTCGACCTCGACCGGACCGGAGAACTGCGCGCCGCGAGGTCCGGCGGCCGGTGACCGGACGGCTGGTGGTGCCGACCGCTCCCCGGCGCCGCCAGCCGACGGCCTGACGTGGAGTCATTCCAGTAGGATCAGCGCGCTTCACAAGTGACGTACCGACAGCCGCAGGAGGCCGACGTCGTGACGCCCGCGCAGAACGGGGAGAACGGGATGGCACCTCCCGCGGAGACGGTGAACGCGGACGCACCTGAGGGTTCCGGGCGCGGCCCGCTGCATTCGCTGCTCAACGGAATCCGCGTGCTGGAGGCGTTCTCCGTCGCCGAGCCGCTGCTGGGAGTCAACGAGATCGCCAGGCGCGTGAACCTGCACAAGAGCACCGTTTCCCGCGTCCTCGGCACCCTCGAGCAGGTCGACCTCGTGGAGCGCGACGAGCACAGCGGCCGCTTCGGCCTGGGCCTCGGCGTGATCGGGCTCGCCGGTCCGCTGCTGGCGCACCTGGACGTGCGCCGCATCACCTACCCCGCGCTGGAGCAGCTCGTCCAGTGGACCGAGGAAACGGCCGCGCTCGTCGTCTGGAGCGGCCACGAGTCGATCGTCGTGGAGCAGATCCCGAGCCCCAAGCAGGTCAAGCACACCACTCCGCTGGGCACCCGGTTCAACAAGGCGATGAGCGCGTCCGTCCAGGTTTTCCTAGCCCAGCAACCGGAATCGGAGCTGCGCAGGCTGCTGCGCCACGGCCTGATCGCCGACTGCGGCAGCGGGGACGAGGACGTGGCGCGACTGCTGGAGCAGCTCGACGTGGTGCACCGGCAGGGATTCGCGCTCAACGACGGCGACACGGATCCGGAAGAGCTGTCCGTGGCGGCACCGATCCTGGACCACCGCCGGGACGTGGTCGCGGCCGTGCTGCTGTCGGTACCGCGTTCCCGCGCCACGCCTTTCCTCGTGCAGGATTACGAACGCCGGGTGCGCGAGGCCGCGAACCTCGTGTCGGCGCGGATGGGCGCCGCTCCCGACGCCGCGCGGTAGCCGCTGAACGGCCGCCTTGGACCTCGGCGCCGTCGTGACGAACCAGCTGGCTCGCCGCTGGTCGCGCCCAGAACGCCCGGTGCCGACGGTCGCGGGGCGTCGGCTCAGGCCGCCGACTCGATGCGGCTGACGACGTCGCGCACCGCGGCGAGGGCTTCACCCGGGTGATCGAGGTGCACGGGATGCGCCGCCCCAGCCAGCACACCAGCGGTGCCCGCGCGACGGACAGCCGCGTGATTCCGCGACGACTCGGACGAGCGTCAGAATGTCGCGGTCCCCGGCCCCGCCTGAGCACGGTCTGGCAACCCGACCGCAGTTGTACGCGCCGCTCTGCCGGCTGCCGAGGTACCACGGCCTGCCTCGGACCCGTGGCAAGCGCATTCCGAGCGGAAGACGCAACCGGGCGCGCGCCGAGGCGTCTACCGGATGATCAACGCTTTCGGCGCCGGCGGTAGACGGCGCTCGGCGAATCGAGGCCGGCCACCAAGCTACTCACCGCAGGAGTAGACCCCCGACAGTTTCCGGACGACTCGAGCACGGTGGAGCTGGGTGACAACGCTTAAGGTCTACACGGCATGGGTGGTCGCGTCTGATCGCAAACTAGCGGAAATTTTGGGGAGCCGCGTGCCGAAGTGCAAAACAGATTAACCAAACCAATAAATTCAAGGTTCCGGCAACAGTGACCCTGGCGGCGTGGTTGGCGGATATCGACGGGGCAGCCAAGGCTCTGACACAACCGGTGCGGTTCGTTGAGCTGGGATGACTGGAATTCGTACCCGGGAGCGCTTGATCGCGGCCCTTGGTGTGTGTGGGAGGGAGGGACTTGGGAGGAGTTTGTCCAGTACCGGCCCTGCGGGGCTACTACTGAAGGTAGATGCCCCGCAGGGACTGTAGTCGCGTCGACCGTGTGCGCGCATGTTGCAAAGCCGTCCATTGCTTCAGCTCGATTGCGGCGAAACTGAAACGTCCGTCTGGGTGGTAGCCAGCGAGTACGACATCGATAGGGCTCATGGTCGGGGTGGCACTGTACTCAATGAACATCCAAACCTTGCCGAGGTTCAGATTGCGCAGAAGTGAGGCAAGCCAAAAAGTGCTCTCGTGCCACGAACTCACTTCCTGGGAACTGGGTTCGGAACGTTTGGGGTGAGCGTCCTTGAACGCTTTTTCAATTTCCGGAATTAGTCTCGCATGGTTCCATGCGAACTCCTGCGCAGACCAGTATGCTTCGAGCGGGGCCCCGTTGCTCTTCGTAGCCATACCCAATGGATATCACAGCCCTAGTCGGTGTGTACTGCAATTTCGCAGCTGCGCTGCGTATGTCGCGGGAAACCCGTGAGTGCGGATTGGCCAGTCTGGTCGGCCGGGAAGAGTCGCCGCGGATTGAAAACCGCAGTTCAGTAGTGGCTGATTCCGTCACTCCCGCCCTCGATGAGGCGGTCAGGCGTGGATAGCCGGTGAAGCAAGTCCGGTGGCCCGGAAATCGCCGTATATGTAGGGCCAGCTCGGGTGGAGGCTTTCGTCGAACTATCGGGCGTGCCACTGGATGAAAATGGGCGTCGACGAACGAGGGCGTCGTCCTAGGTCCGTTGGTGCTGTTTGATCACTTCGGGCGGTGGCCCACATGTGCGACCGCGCTCTGAACGTGGGCAACAAGCCCCTCGGCCTGGGGGCACGAGACACGAGGTGCGAACCACAACGCTCTTAGTTGACCTGCATCCTAGGCCGTCCAGTAAGCCGGACCATGATGCAGATCATCCGCTCAAGCGTGGTGCCCCCGGCGAGGCTCGTACAGCATCGTCACGTGAAGAAGAGGCTTGTTGCCCAGGGGTTTTGGTGGTGAACGGCACGACCTCACCTGTCTTCTCGGCGGTGTTGGCGATGTCATCGAGGGTGTCGCTTGGCAGCGTGATCGAGATGGTCACTTCGTCGCTGTCGCCGTGCAGACGCACGGTGAGTTGCGTGATCTCGAAGAGTTGCCTCAGGTGTTCTTCGGGTGCTCGGGCGAGGTTGACACGCAGGTAGGGGAGCGCATCGAGCAGAGCGAGGTCGTCGAGGCTCGGCTTGGCTGGCTCTGATGCCTCGGTTGCGTCCAGTTCGGACATTGCGTTGAGGATGGAGTTCCGGTTGGCTTCGAGCTCGTTGTAGGAGTTGCGGAGGCCTTTGGCGAACGGGTCGTCCGGATCGCCGTCTTGTGCTTGCTGCAAGATTGACTTCTGGCGACGGACGACGTCGGCGAGGCGGCTCTCGAGGCGTTCCCGCTCGTCCTTCCGCTCTCGTTCGGCGTGATCATCGACGTCCTCCAGGTCTGCTGCCATGAGTTCGCGCCGTTGGTCACCGAAGACGCGGTCGGAGAAGAACTGAGTGATCGCCTCTATGAGGGCGTCTTCTCGGAGGTAGAGGGCCTTGGGGTGGCCTTCGTACTTGTCCGGACGGCCTCGGTTGTTGTTCCGGGGCCAGCACACGTAGTAAGGGCGGTTGTGCCGCGGTGTGCCGACCATTCGGCGACCGCATCCGCAGAAGAGCATGCCGCGCAAGACGTAGGTCCGCCGGGTCTCGGGATGGACGTTGAACGTGTTGCCGTGGCGGGAGCCTTGTCGTGCTGACCGGTTGGCGTTGAGCTCATCGAACATCCACTTCGGGATAAGTGGCTCGTGGGTGGGTTCGTGTGACCACACCCATTTGATGGGGTCGTTGACCTTGCCGTGTTTGGAGCGCGAGGCGCGTCTGTTGAACACCTGGTAGCCCGTGTACTTCGGGTTGCGCAGGATGTCGTAGACGCTGGTTTTGCCCCATGCCTTGCGTGCCCGGCCGATGTTGGTCGGCTGGGGTGGCGGGTACCGGTCCGGGGCGGTGTTGAGGCGCTCGGCGATCGTGTCGAAGCCCAGGCCTTCGTGGTAGCGCCACTTGGCGATCTGTGCGACGGTCTCCGCCTTCGCGCCGTCCGGCTCCAGCCGGCTCTTGTTCTGCCCCTTGTCCGCCTTGGTCGGGTTGGGGTGCGGGATGATCTTGGCCTGGTATCCGTACGGAGGTTTGCCGATGTTGTAACCCTCGCGTATGTGGGCGCACATCCCGCCCCAGGACTGTTCGAGGGTGTTGAGGACTTCGTACTCGGCGATCGACTGGTTGATGCGGCGTTGCAGGACCCGCTGTGCACGACTGCCGGACAGCGTGATGGGTTCGTTCGAAGCGAACAGCGGAACCTCAGCTCGTTCCAGCTCGCGTTCGACGGATAGTCCTTCGAAGGCGCGTCGGGCCACACGGGAGATGCTTTCGCAGATCACCACATCGAAGCGGCGTCCAGGGTGTTGGGCCTCGGACAGCAGATCGGAAATCCCGCCGTCGCGGGCGACGGGGATGTCGAAGCGCTCGTAGTTCTCCCCCCGGCCGCGCTGGTCCAGTTCCATGCGGCCCGACTCCACGTCGTAGAAGTGAGCCACGATCACCCACGAATCCGGCAGCGCGGTCTTGCTGTTACTAACTTGCCGCAGCAAGGACTGCCGCGGGTCTTGCTGATCTTCGGTCGAGGTCCGTCCCAGGAACGCGACTCGAACCTCATCGCGCATCAGCGCGGCAGTCGACGTTCCCAACGGCGAGACTGCGTAGTCCGACAACCCTGATGGCCCCGAGACGGGGATCTTGCGGCCCGCGCGTCGTTCCACCCCCGGCGCGGGCGGGTTGATTACCAGTTCGTCGTCATCTCCGGTCACGTTGTATCTCCCATGGCTTCAGGGTTTTCTTCACGGCAGCTATGCAGTTGGCGTTCACGCAGCGGCGGGTCCCTCGCGGCGTTGGCGCGCTTGCGTCTGTTGGTCGGACGCGACCCAGTGGAGAAGCTTGTCCAGCACTGCGGCGAGTTCGGCGCGTCTCCGTTCCCCTTCACCGATGTACGTCACTTCCCCGGTGTAGCAACGTGTACGACCGCGTGTCCGCTGGTGGTAGCTCCAGAGGGCTTGTGTGGCGTCACTGAGTGGTCTTGCCAGGTCCTCGGAGTGGGCATCCTCTTGAAGGTCGATGCTCGGTTCGGCACGGAAAGGCCGGGCAAGGTGGTCGGAACCGTAACGCCGGCGGTCTGGGTGGGGCGAGGATTTTGGGGTACGACCATCAGGTGGTCCCCAGCCGGTGCGCCGGGGGAGTGTGCGGCCCGTGTAATCATCGGGTTGCAAGAGGAAGCCCTTCGGTGACTGTTTGTGCAAAGAGCTGGCCAGCGATCTGAAGGGATCTGGTCATGCCAAAGCGGGCAGGTCGGAGTCAGGCGGCTGGTCCTCGTGAAGTCGACGCAATGCGATGTCGTGGTAGTCCGCGCGGAGATCAATACCTTGGTAGCGGCGTCCGAGTCGATGGGCAGCCAGTCCGGTTGTGCCAGCGCCGGAGAATGGGTCGAGGACAAGCCCATTGGAGGGGCATCCGGAGGCGATGCAGCGGTACGGGAGATCGACTGGGAATGGGGCGCAGTGTGCCTCGGCTAGGGGGCGGGTGGACATGGACCACACGTCGCCGGGATTCTTTCCCTTGCTGTCTGGGCTCCACGGCGTCTTAACGGTGTGGAGCTTCTTCCCGCCGTAGTGGTTCTTTCGATAGTGCGGGCGAGACTGGGAGAGGGGATCGAGGACGCGGCTGGAGTCCAGATGGCACTGCGGTTGTTTAGTCAAGAGGAATAGCATCTCGTATCGGTTAGAGAATCGGTCCCGCGCGGGATCGGGGGCAGCGTTGGGTTTGTGCCATACGATGGCGTTGCGGATGATCCAGCCATCGTTTTGAAGTTCTAGTGCGACACGCCACGGGATCCCCATGAGGCTTTTGTGCTGTAGGTTTAGCGCTGTTTTGTCGTCGGAGGCGGGGATTGCGCGTCCGGTTCCATTTCTGTGATAGCTGTAGCTGTCCCGTAGATTTATCCAACAGGTGCCTTGAGGAGTGAGTAGACGCTTGATCTCGTGGCAAACATGTCGTATGCGAGTGATGTAAGCATCGAGGGTAGGTTCTAGTCCGTACTGCTGATCGTGTGCGATCGCCTGGCATTTCCTGCAACGTCGCAGGATTTCTTTTTCGGAATGACGCATATATGCGGTGCGACGTTGGTGGGGTGTGGTTCCCAATGTGTGGTGGCAGTCCAGGTTTCCGCCAATCCATTTCGCGGTTCCGTAGTCGCGCAGTCCCCAGTGGGGCGGTGAGGTGACGACGCAGTCCACTGATGCCTTGGGGAGGGATCCCATGACGTCCAGTGCATCGCCGAGATGCAACTTGGTGGCGCCATAGTGATAGTAGATGTTGTTCATGCAGCACCTCGCCCAGAGAATTCTTCGCAGGAGGTGTCCTTGCGCAGTAGAAACACCAGCACGTCAAGATGTGCTGAAACTGCGACGGGAGGGCCGTGCAGATCGGTGCTTTCCGGGAGGTATTGCACGCGGCTGGTGATTCTCGGGCGTACCCGGTTTCCTCGTATGGGTGCGGTCAGGGCGATGCAGTGGCTGGCGGGGACGTGTCCGATCGCGTCCCGTCCGGTACGAATCGCTTCGGCAAGGACCAGGCCCGGCCCGGGGTTCGGGTCGCAGACGGTGTCGCCGGGGGTGGTGTAGGTGGTGATGATCTGTCGGGCTACGGCCGGGGTCAGGGCGGGGTCGGCGCGGGTGGCCCCGAGATACCGGTCCGCGATCTGCCGGTCAGGAGCGGCGGTGCCGGTGTCCCAGGCACTGCCGGGGCGCAAGACGGTTCTAGGCATGGCGGACCTCCGGCAGCGGGGACCGGCGGCGGAACACCGAGGCGGTGGTGTGGATACGGCGGTGGCCGCCGAAGGCCATCGCCCGGCGGTTTTGCATCCCGTCCCGGGATGTGTCAGGGAGTTGATGAACGAGCCGGTCGGCCAAGAGCAATCCGGCGAACGCCGCAGCACGGGACGGCTGCTTCGTGTGGAGGCTCCGCAAGCTGTTCTGAGTACTACTGTGTGTGAGTACGACGACGGTCCCGACGGGAGCCAGGGCGCGCGTGAAGTCGGCCATCGCGGACGGGCTTGCGGGGGTTCGGACCAGCCCGTGATGATCACATCGACGCCGTCAGAACCCGGACCGGCCGGTCGCCGAGTGGTCGGTTTCGCGACCGGGCCGGTCACATCCCCGGGCCGGGGTCCGACTCCGGCCCCGGACACCGGGGGCCATGGCAGACCCCCAACCGTCGCTGCGAGCTCGTGATCGCTGCGAGGCGGGACGTCCGGACCTGTGATGGCGCTTCGGCCGAGTCGGAAGACGGACTCCACAAGCCGGTCGCGACGCGTCCGGCTCGCATCCGTTACAGGGGGGCGGGGGTCGGCGAGCATGATTCGGTCGCCGGGTGCGGTGTAGGTCGTGGTGATCATCGAGACGGCGGCGGTGATGATCTCGTCGGTGTCCGCGGCGGGGTCGACGAGGCACAGCCGCACCGTCGCCGACACTCGCGGTCCGGTGCGTTCGTGGCGCGGTGTGCGGACCGGTCCGATGCGGGGGTTCGGACCGTGGTCGTCGAGGGCGTCAGGAGGTGGTACCTCCGGGGGCGGGACGGTGGACATCGGCATGCTCCGGTGCTCGGTCGGTCTAGCGAAGGACACCCCTGAAGTCCGAAAAAACGGCCCCGATTCGCCGTCGGCCTCCAAGATTTTCTCGCTCGCCCTCAACAAGAACGGGCACTCAATGTCACTAGAACCCTCGGCCACGCGGGTCCGAACATTGATCTTGGGTCAGAGTCGCGGGAGATCGACGACCGTCCCGGTTTCCATAGCTCCAACGCAGGCCAGCGCGGCTCGGCCAACATCGCTTCGGAAACGTCTCAAGATTCTTTTTCTTGTCCCGTCCGTCTGCTTGGGCGGAGTGACAGCAACGGAACAGCGCCTGGCTAACACCGCAGCGCACAGCCTCGCTGTTTGTGCAGTGTGCGATCTCGAAATTGATCGGCAGACGACCTAGCCGTTCCGGAACAAGGAGATCGTTTTAGTGTCGTCTTAGTGCGGAACCGTGCGCTGCGCTGTTCTGTGCCTGGCTCTCTCGGTGGCGTCATCAACCGCCGTTCGAGAGGAGCCAAGCGATGGCTCTCCCCACGCACTCCGAGTACGAAGAGTGGCCGGGCAACCCGCTGGACGCCGCCCGTGTCGCGTTCGGGTGGCTGACCGCGGGCGATCACCCGGTGGCTGTGGACGGTCGCCTGTTCGATCGCCTGCCCGCCCGTGAGATCCCGGTCGATGAACTCCGGGACCTGCTGTTGGAACAGGGCTGCCCGCGCCGGGTGTGGGACCAGGTGTGGGCCCACGTGATCAGCCGTTCCCGGATTGAAGGCGGGACGTGGACGATCACCGCGGTCGGGCTGGCGCTGCCGATGCTGACGTCTCTGGCGGCCCGGCTGACCGAGCGCTACGCCGACGACCCGCACGACATCCACGCCGAGGTACTGCGCGGGTTCCTCGACGCACTGCGAACCGTGAATCTCGCCGAGGGCCGGATCACGATCCGGCTGCGGTGGGCCGCATACCGTGCCGGGCACCGGGCGCTGCTGGACGGGCTGGACGGGCCGACCCCGAAGCCGCCGGGATTCCACACCAGCGAACCCGCCTCGCCGTCCGGGCATCCGGACCTGGTTCTGGTTCGGGCGGTCGAGGCCGGGGTCCTGACCCGGACCGAGGCAGAGCTGATCGGCGCGACCCGGTTGGAAGGCATCAAGCTGGCCGACTGGTCCCGCCCGCCGGGCCTGTCTTACAAGACTCTCTCGAAGCGTCGGGCCAAGGCCGAGCACCGACTCGCCGCCTGGCTTGCCGAGGCCGACATCAGCCCCGACGACGGCGACCCCACGGGCGCTGCGGCCACGACGTGTCAGCCCGCCCGCTCGACGGCCAGCAACGAGCGTCGGTCACAGAAAGTAGTGAAAAAAGGTGGGGGTGAGCTGGCGAATCGTGCGCCGAAATTCGGACTTCAGGGACGCGGGTGAGCCCTGCCCGCATTGCGCTTCCGCTGCTTCGTACGCGCTCTCTGGAGGTCTCTCTGATGCGCTTCCCACCTACCTCGTGCTGCTACCCCCGCGGCACTCCCCGGCTGCTGCTGGTCGCGGGGCTGGCCGTGGCCGGTCTGCTGGCGTTGTCGATGCCTGCGGTCGCCGATACCACTCACGTGGTGGCGCTGGCGCGCACGATCGACGACGTCCTCAACAACATCCGCGACTGGTTGATGGGGATTCTCGCCTTGCTGGCCACGGTCTTCTTGACCATCGGCGGCGTTCGCTATGTGCTCGCCGCCGGCGACCCGGGTGAGATCGAGAAGGCCAAACAGGCGTTCAAGAGCTCCGGGTTCGGCTACGCCTTGGCGGCGCTGGCTCCACTCGTCGTGGAGATCCTGCGCGGCATCGTGGGGGCCTGAGCCCATGCTGGCCACCGCATCCTGCACCGCACCGGCGGGTCATCGCTGGGGCCGCGTTGTCGCCGTGGTGGCCGCCGTGCTCGTGCTCGCCGTGGCAGCGGGAACGGCTTTCACCGGTGCCGCGAGTGCCCAGCCAGTCCCGTCCCCACCTGCTCCGTCCGGATCGGTGCCCGCCCCGTCGTGCCAGGGACCGAGTTGCATTCCTCAGCCTGTCCCCGTTCCTCCGGCGAGCCAGCCATCCGGAGACCCGTTGAACCCCGGTTATCCGCCGGGTGAGGAGTCATCGTGCGGGTTCACCGACATCCCGGCCTGCGTGTCGGATGCGATCGAAGCATTTTTCCGCGATCTGGTAACGCCGGGGTTGAACAGCCTGCTGGACCTGCTCGCGGACTCAGTGCTGGTGACGCCTCAGCTGGATCAATTACCGGTCATGGGCCAGATCTGGGCCAATTCGCAGCACATCGTCCTCATCGCCTACTCCGCCCTCGTCATGGTCGCCGGAATCATCGTCATGGCCCACGAGACACTGCACACCAGGCATTCCATCAAAGAAATCCTCCCGAGGGTCATCGTCGGGTTTCTGGCTGCCAATCTGTCGCTGTTCTTCGGTGGCAAGATCATCGAAGTGGGCAACGCTCTCTCGCGGGCAGTGCTCGGCGAGCAGTTGAGCCCGGAGGTGGCGGGGCGCGCGATGCGCGACACGTTGATGGAGGATCTCGACGGCGGCGGCGTGTTCGTTCTGTTCATCGCTCTTGCGTTGCTCGTCATGCTCATCGTGGTGATGTTGACCTATATCGTCAGAATCACCTTGACCATCATTCTGTTAGCTGCTGCTCCCCTTTTGCTGATGTGTCACGCGCTGCCGCAGACAGAGGGGATCGCACGGTGGTGGTGGAAAGCATTCGCCGGTGTTATGGCGATCCAGGTGGCTCAATCGCTCGCACTGGTGGTAGCGATCAAGTTTTTCTTCTGGCCTGGCGGCATCACCCTGTTCGGTTGACATATCCAGGAGGTGTGCTGTGATCCAATTCTTAGTAGCGCTCGCGCTCTGTTATGTGTTGATCAAAATACCTTTCTGGGTGCTCGGTTCGATCCGGGGCGGAGGCGGTTCGCTCGTCGGCGGACTCGTTCGAGGCCTGATCGCGTACAAGACGTTCGGGCTCCTCGGCGCGGGAGGCGGAGGAGAACGCAAATCCTCCAGGTCGCGTGCCGGGCAGGACCACGTTGAGCCGCCCGACCCCTACGCCCGATCGCGCGCGGATTCGTCGGGGCAGTACATGCTTCCGTTGCAGGGGATGAAGCGAGGGCGCTTGCCGAAGCCGCCGCATCAACGCTACGCGTCCCGCACTACGCCCCCGAAAAGGAAGCCGTCCGCGAATGCGGGAAAGCAGCAAGCGCTGTTCACCGTCAGTGGGGAACCGAAAACCGCTGCGCTGCCGCCGGAACTGCATCCGGGAGCCGTACGGCACACCACAAATCCAGGTGAGCAGACGATGCTGCCGATCCACGCACGGCACGACCCGGACCACACAAGCCGACGCCCCTTCTCCGAGGAACCGGCGACCGATCCGCCCCGGACCAATACGGGGCACCCGAGTTTGTTCACCGCGTCGGGCCGGGCCCGTCCGCAGGCACACCCGCCACGTCCGGGGCAGCCGGGCGCTCTGCCGGTGGCCGTGCGACCGGGCGAGCAGCACCACTTGCCGCTGGTCGGCCGGTTCACCGGCCAAGCCACCCCTGACGCGGCTCGCCAGCAGCAGCCGCCCGAACCGCGCACGACCCCATCGCAGGTGCCGGGCCAACAGGCGTTGGTGCGGCGGGACGGACAAGTTCACTCCGGAGCTAAAGCGCGGCCACCCCGCCGGACCCGCCCCCAGACTCCGCCGGCATACAAGGGCATCCGCCCGGACAAGCACGGCCAGTACGCCCTGCCGGGCTTCCCGAAGCCACCGCCGCCCCGTTCGACTCGGGACGAGCCCACGCCGCCCCCAGAACCGCCGCGAAACCCACAACAGCAGGTACTGCCCCTGAACCTTCCGGACAACGGTGGTGAAAAGCCATGAGCAACAGCGTGCGCATCCCCGCGGACGTCGACCGGGAAGACCGGATCCTGGCCGGGTTCACCGCACGGCAGGTGGCCGTCATGGCGGTCACCGCGGTGATCCTCTACGGCGGCTGGTACGCCACCCGCGCCCTGATCCCCGTGATCGCCTACGTCCTGGTCGCCGTGCCGATCGGCATCGCGATCACCACGCTGGTCACGGTGCGCCGCGACGGCGTCGCCCTGGACCGGTTGCTGCTGGCCGGTCTCCGGCAGCGATGGCAACCGCGCCGCCGAGTCGCGGCTGGGCACGGCCCCGCCGCAGTGCCGGAGTGGTTGTCCGAGGTGGCGCACGGGCACGAAGCCGTCGCTGAGGGCGGGCTCGACCTGCCGGCCCACGGTATCGGCGAAGCGGGCCTGATCGATCTCGGCGACGACGGTGTTGCCCTGGTGGCCGCGTGCTCCACGGTGAACTTCGCGCTGCGGACTCCAGCTGAGCAAGACGCGCTGACCGCCGCCTTCGGCCGATACCTGCACAGCCTCGGTGCGGGGGTGCAACTCCTCGTCCGCGCTCAGCGACTGGACCTCTCCAGCCAGATCGAGGAGCTGCGCGACCGCGCTGCGGGTCTGTCGCACCCCGCGCTGGAGTCCGCGGCGCTGGATCACGCCGACTACCTAGCCCACCTGGGCCAGCAGGCCGAGTTGCTGCGCCGTCAGATCCTGCTGGTGATCCGGGAGCCGGTCCGCACCACCGGACAGGACTCGCTGACCCGGCACCGCCCCGACCGTGCACGCAGCGGCGAGCAGCGGCCGGAGGGAGCCCGCCGCGCGGCGGGCGCTCGGCTGCTGCGGCGGATGAACGAGGCCACTGAACTGCTCATGTCCGCGGGCATCCACGTGACCCCACTGGACACCGGTCAGGCCACGGCAGTGCTGACCGCGGCCACCAATCCCGACAGCCCACTACCGCCGTCGGCAGAGATGGCGAGCGCAGGCGAGGTCATCACCACACCCACCGGCCAGGACTGGGGCCCCGACACCGAGGAGGACCTCGCGTGATCACCCGCAACAAACACCGCCACCAGCCCGCGGCGGCGAGTGCCTTCGCCCCGGACGCCATCGAGGTACATCCCCGGCACCTGCAGATCGGTGACGACTGGGTCGCCTCCTTCGCCGTGGCCGGCTACCCACGAGAGGTCCATCCCGGCTGGCTGCAACCACTGCTGACCTACCCGGGCCGGCTGGACGTGTCGCTGCACATCGAACCGATCGACCCCCGCATCGCCGCCGACCGATTGCGCAAACAGCTCGGCAAGCTCGAATCCAGCCGCCGCTACGGCGCCGCGCACGGCCGACTGCAAGACCCGGAGGTCGACGCGGCCACCGAGGACGCCTACGACCTCTCCGACCGGCTCGCGCGCGGCGAAGGCCGCCTGTTCCGCGCAGGCCTGTACCTGACCGTGCACGCCACCTCGGAGCAGGAACTCGTCGAAGAGATCGGCGCACTACGCGCGCTGACCGCGAGCCTGCTCATGGACGCCAAACCCACCACCTACCGAAGCCTCCAAGGGTGGATCACGGCGTTGCCGATGGGCCTGGACCAAATCCAGATGACCCGCACCTTCGATACCGCGGCGTTGAGCGCCGCGTTCCCGTTCACCAGCCCGGACCTGCCCCCGCCCGATCCCACCGCCGCCTCGACCGCCGCCGGAGTGCTCTACGGCTGGAACCTCGGCAGCCAGGGCCTGGTGCACTGGGACCGTTTCGACTGCGAGAACTACAACTCCGTCATCCTCGGCCGATCCGGAGCCGGCAAGTCCTACCTCGTCAAGCTCGAAGCACTGCGCAGCCTGTACCGGGACGTCGAGATCGCGATCATCGACCCGGAAGACGAATACGCCCGCCTAGCTGACGCGGTCGGCGGCACCTACTTCCCCCTCGGCGCCGAAGGCGTCCGGCTCAACCCGCTCGACCTCCCGATCCACACCCGCCCGGACGGACGTCGCTCCGTACCGGCCGACGCGGTCACCCGACGCAGCCTGTTCCTCCACACCCTGCTGCCCGTCCTGTTCGGACAGCCGCTGACCGCTGACGAACGGGCCGTGCTCGACCACGCCGTCACGGCGACCTACCAGCAGGCCGGAATCACCGACGACCCCCGAACCTGGACCCGACCCGCACCACTGCTCTCCGACCTGCGCACCGTCCTCGCCCACCTCGGAAACGACACCGCCGGCGGGCTGGCCACCCGGCTGCAGCCGTTCACTGACGGCGCCTTCCGCGGTCTGTTCGACGGCCCCACGACCGCACCGCCGGAAGGGCACCTGCTGGTGTTCTCGCTGCGTCACCTGCCCGACGAACTCAAACCGGCCGGCACCCTGCTGACCCTCGACGCGGTCTGGCGCCGGATCTCCAACCCCGCCACTCGACGCCCGCAGCTGTGCGTGGTCGACGAAGCCTGGCTGCTCATGCAACAGCAAGCCGGAGCCGAATTCCTGTGGCGCATGGCCAAATCCGCCCGCAAACACTGGTGCGGGCTCACCGTCGCAACCCAAGACGTCGGCGACGTCCTCGGCACCGACCTCGGCAAGGCCATCATCGCCAACGCCGCCACCCAGATCCTGCTACGCCAAGCACCCCAAGCCATCGACGACATCGTCCGCACCTTCGCCCTCTCCGAAGGGGAGCGGCAGTTCCTGCTCTCAGCTGGGACGGGACAGGGCTTGTTGTCAGCGGAGACACAGCGGGTCGCTCTGCAAGCCATCGCCTCCGACGGCGAGCATGCCTTGATCACGACCGACCCCGCCGAATTGGCTTCGCTGCCGGATTCCACGGACACTACAGACGAATTCGCCGATCTTGGCAGCCCTCACGACCTTCTTCTTGATGACTGAAGCGAACAGGGAGGGATGGCCTATGCATTCATCGTTTACTACTACGGCGGTCGATCAGGATGTTTCCAGCTCCGTTCTCAACGCCCTCGCAGACAACTTCCACTCGGTGTTCGCTTTGGTGACGGGAGTGCTGGCGGCGTTCTGGCTGCTCTGCGCGGTGATTACGATCGTCGGATACCTCACTGGCGGTGTCGTCGTCTTCGGCGTGCGTGCGCTCGTCGGCGTGTGCGCGCGCTACGTCCGCCGCCGACATGACCCTGAGTACGCCCTGCACGGCACTGCCGACACCGACGGAGTCCACAGCAACGTCGTCAACTTCGACCACTACCGCCACCGTCGCCAGCGTCAACGTTCCGACCACCTGCCGCCCGATGACACGTCCCCGCCGTGCCCTGACGACGACCCGGCGTAGGCACGAAGCCCTCTTTCACACAGCCGATCCACTGCGGAGCTGTCGCCTTTCTCGAATTCTTCCTCTTCCTACGGAGGACACGTATGCCTTCAACTGCTCAAGGCCCTTCCTCTTCCGGACGTCCGCGCCGGTTGCTCACTCAGAATCGCGAAATGCGCGCCATTGGCGTGCACAACTGGTCCCTGCCGGCTTGGGCGGGGCGCCTGCCCGATGGCCGCACCTACAACACCTGTCCTGCAGCGGGAATTTGCAGTCACGTCTGCTACGCCAGGTTCGGCACCTACACCTGGCCGGCGGTGCGGGCCAAGCACGAGTCGAACCTGCGGTTCGTGCTCGATGATCTGGCCGGGTGGGAGCAGGCCATGCTCGCCGAGCTCGCCGGGTCGAAGTTCAGGGTGGTTGGATCCGGGTGCACGACGCCGGTGATTTCTTCAGCGATGACTACCTCTGCGCTTGGTTGCGGATCATGCGGGCGCGCCCGGAAGTCAATTTTTACGCTTATACCAAGGAAGTCCGGCGGTTCAAGGTGATCGTGGAACCGAACCCGCCGGAGAACTTCTTGTGGGTCTACAGCTTCGGCGGGACGCAGGACGCGCTGCTGGATCCCGCGGTGGATCGAGTGGCCGATGTATTCCCGGACGCCGAGGCGATCGCCGAGGCGGGCTGGTCGTCGCAGGAAGCCTCGGACCTGCTCGCCGTGCTTGGTCCGCACCTGGTGGGTGTTCCCGCGAACAACATCCCGCACTTCCTCAAAAAGTTGGCCGGGCGTCGGTTTTCGGAGTGGCAGGCCGAAGTCGACGCGCACCGCCGTACTTGTGGAGACGCGGGCGTTCGTTCGATCAGCAGTGCCCCGTCAGCTCGGGGTCGCCGGGGCCCGGAGTCTGAGGGGCACGCCGCGTGATCACTCCGGGGCCGATGACTTCGCTCCTGATGGCAAGGAGATTTCCTCGCATGGATTTCGCAAGCCCGTCCGTCACGGACAGCCCGCTGGAGAGGTTGCTGACTGATCCGTGGGGCGCGATTCAGGCTGTGCTCGGTCAGGTGTGGTCGTGGCTGCACACCTGGGGGCTGCTCGCGGTCCCCGCGATCATGCTCGTGGTAACAGGACTGGGACTTCTGCATTGGTGGTGGTTCCTGCGTTGCCAGGACGCGCTGCACAAGCGGTCTCGGGTGGTCACGATCCTGGTGCCGCCCGCCGTCGATGCCGATGGTGCTGAAGCGGTGTGGTCGAACCTGGTCGGGCTCGTCCGGCCGATGGTGCAGCGTCTGACGTCGGGGCAACCGCACCTGGTCTGGGAGTACGTGTTCGGGCAGGACGGCGTGCAGTTGCGGTTGTGGGTTCCGGGCACGGTGCCGCCGGGCATGGTCGAGCGTGCCATCGAAGCGGCCTGGCCCGGAGCGCACACTCGCACCGCCGAAGCGGGCCCGCCGTTGCCCGCAGCACCGGCCGCGGAACGCCGCCACGTGGCCACCGGAGGCACGTTGCGCCTGGCCCGGTCGGAGGCGCTGCCCATCCGCACCGGTTTCGACGCCGACCCGATCCGCGCTCTGCTGGGCGCCCCGGTGGGGCTCGGGGTGAACGACGCCGCGTGTGTGCAGGTGCTGGCCCGGCCGGTGACCGGCCGCCGGGTCAAACAGGCACGGCGGGCCGCCCGCCATCTCAACGCCGGACGCTCCACGCACCTGCCCGGCCGACTGCTCGACCTGGCCACACCCGGTCCGTCGAGCATGACGCCCACGCGCGGCCAGCCGAAACTCAATCCGCAGACTTCACTGGAGTTTCAGGCGCAGAACCGCGCCATCGTCGGCAAACAGCGCGGTGCACAGTGGGAGACCCTGATCCGCTACGGCGTGACCACGACGGTGCCGATCGACACGCCGCGCGAGCAGGTCGCGCGGGTGCGCGAGCAGGTCCGGGGCCGCGCGCACGCGATCGCGAGTGCGTTCTCCGGGTTCACCGAACACAACCATTTCCGCCGCCGACGGCTGCACAAACCCGTGCGCGCGTTGGGCCGCCGGCGCTTGTGGAAGGGGGACTTGCTGTCGGTGCCCGAGCTGGCGGCCGTGGCCCACCTGCCCACCGATGAGACAGTGCCGGGTGTCGCCCGTGCCGGGGCACGGGCGGTGCCTCCGCCGCCGAACACGCCGACTGAGGGTGAGCTGATCCGCCCGGTCGGGATGTCCGACACCGGCCACGCCCGCCCGGTCGGATTGCGGGTCTCCGACGCCCGGCACCACCTGCACATCCTCGGCGCCACCGGCAGCGGCAAGAGCACGATGATGGCGCGGATGATCCTCGCCGACGCCGAGCACGGCCGCGGGGCGGTGGTCATCGACCCCAAAGGCGACTTGATCACCGATGTGATGCAGCGGCTTCCCGAGCATGCTGCCAGCAAAGTCGTGCTTTTCGATGCTGATTCCGGCGGCCCGACGCCGTGCCTGAACCCCCTGGAGGGACCGAAGGAGTCCGCGGTCGACAACGTGGTGTCGGTGTTCTCCCGGGTGTTCTCCTCGGCGTGGGGGCCGCGCACGGAGGACATCCTCCGTGCCGGGTGCCTGACTCTGCGGGCCGCCTCGGACACTCCGACCCTGGCCGCGCTGCCGCTCCTGCTCACCGACTCGGCCACCCGCGCGCGGCACCGGGAGCGAGTCGCCGGCGATGCGACCCTGCGGGGGTTCTGGGACTGGTATGACCAGCTTTCGGACGGGTCTCGCGCCCAGGCTACCGCGCCGCTGTTGAACAAGCTCCGCGCCTTTCTGCTGCGGCCCTTCGTGGTCAAGGCCATCGCTGCCGGACCGTCCACTGTGGACTTATCTGAGGTGCTCGACGGTGGGTTGTGCCTGGTGCGCGTTCCGAAGGGGAGCCTGGGGGAGGACACCACCCGGATGCTCGGGTCGCT
The DNA here is from genome assembly GCF_022828475.1 of Saccharopolyspora gloriosae. Classification (GTDB taxonomy): domain Bacteria; phylum Actinomycetota; class Actinomycetes; order Mycobacteriales; family Pseudonocardiaceae; genus Saccharopolyspora_C; species Saccharopolyspora_C gloriosae_A. The sequence goes on from NZ_CP059557.1 coordinate 2,009,788, forward strand.
GATCGTTGCGCGGGTCTGGCAGGCCACGACAGCCCGTGCCGTATTGCCCCAACGCGAGCGCCGTGATGCGGGGCTGTACGTCGACGAGGCACAGAACTTCCTGAATCTCCCCTTTGCGATGGAGGACATGCTCGCCGAAGCCCGTGGCTACCGGATGAGCATGACGCTGGCGCATCAGCACCTGGGGCAGCTTCCCCGAGATCTCAAGGAAGGGATCTCCACCAACGCCCGGAGCAAGATCTTCTTCAGCGCCGGCCCGGAGGACGCGCGCGAGCTCGCCCGCCACACCGCACCTCGGGTGTCTGACCACGACCTCGCGCACCTAGGCGTTTACCACGCCGCCGCCCGGCTGGTCGTCAACGGAGAAGAAGCTCAGCCCTTCACGGTGACCACGCAACCGCTGCCAGCCGCGATTCCCGGCCGCGCGAAGGCCGTGCGCTCGGCCGCCGCGGCACACACCCGCCCACTGGCCTCCACCGAGGACAACTCCGGGGAGCCGTCAGACACGACCGGCACCGACCCGCGTCGGGCCCGCCGCACGGCCTAGCCCCCGTTCCGAAAAGGTCCCCTACAGGGCCGCCCGCGTTCCTCCCCGCCCCTGACCTCATCAGGAGGACGATCATGTTCGCCCACCACCAGCAGCGCGACCTGCGCAGCCCGATACCGCAGCGGCCGAGCCTGCGCCTGGCGGCCTCCGCCGAGCATCAAGCCCAGGTTGCCGCCCACCTCACTCCTCGGGATCGGTGGCTGGCCCGGGTCCTGGCCGAGCACCAGGTGCTGACTTCCCTGCAGATCGCGGAGATCGCGTTCGGAAGTTCCCGCAGGGCCGCCAACCACCGCTTGCAGAAGCTCTACGCCTGGCGGGTCATGGACCGCTTCCAGCCCTACATCGGCCGCGGACGGGCACCCATGCACTACGTCCTCGACACCACCGGCGCGCATCTACTCGCCCACGAAGACGGGCTGGACCCGAAAGAACTGAAGTTCCGGCACGAACGCTCGATCGGCATCGCCCACAGCCTGCGGCTGACCCACCTCATGGGCGTCAACACCTTCTTCACCGCCCTGCTGACCGGCGCACTCGCCGACACCACCCGAGACCAGGCCATGACCGCGTGGTGGTCCGAAGCCCGCTGCACCCGACATTTCGGCGACCACGTCCGCCCGGACGGCTACGGCCGCTGGCACGAAGCCGGACGGGAGATCGAATGGTTCCTCGAATGGGATACCGGCAGTTACCAGCTCACCCGGTTCGTCGCGAAGCTGCCCGGCTACGCCAAGCTCGCGTCCACCACTCACATCGTGACCCCGCTGCTGGCGGTGTTCACCGGCCCGGTACGGGAAGCCCACGCCCGGCGCGACCTAACCGAGCACCTGCGTACTGATCCGCAACGACACGCGCTCCCGATCGCCACCACCACCGCCGAACACCTCCGCGCAGCAGGAAGCCCTGCCGGAGACATCTGGCTGCCTCTGCTTCACACCGCGTCCGGTCGCCAACGACTGATTGATCTGACTTCGGTGTGGCCCGACCTCGAAGCACCGCCCAGCTTCACGGACACCAGCGGCACCACTGAGTCTGGCCTCGCGCCACGGCTGAGTTCGCCGGCACCGATGCCGCCCTGGCAGGCCGCCGATCTCACCTGGAACCCACGGAAGTGATGCGCGCATGGCCAAGATCGCTATCACCACGATCAGCGCGATCTTCGCCCTGATCACCATCATCACGGCGGCCGTGGCCGGAGTCGTCTCCGCCGTCCTCGGCGCCGCCAACACGGCCAGCAGCCAACCCAGCCCCGCCGCGCTCGCTGACATCCCCGGCAACTACCTCGCCCTCTACCAGCAGGCAGCAGTGACCTGCCCGGGGCTCGACTGGAGCGTCGTGGCCGCTGTCGGCAAAGTTGAAACCGACCACGGACGCCTGAACGCACCCGGTGTCCACGGTGGGGCGAATTTCGCCGGTGCCGGCGGGCCGATGCAGTTCCTGCAAGACACTTTCGACTCCGTGGTGGCCCAGCATCCGCCGCCGCCCGGGGGAAGCATTCCGCCCTCGCGATACAACCCACACGACGCTATCTACACCGCCGCCGCCTACCTGTGCGATTCAGGAGCACGCGACGGCCGCGACCTCTACGGCGCGATCTTCACCTACAACCATGCTGACTGGTACGTGCGGAAAGTTCTCGACCAGGCCGACGCCTACATGGCTGCGCAACAGCATGAGCAGCAGACCGGCTGGACCGTGCCCACCCGCGGTAAGTGCAGCTCAGGCTTCGGCCCACGCGGCGGCGAGTTTCACCGCGGACAGGACATCGCCGCACCCATCGGCACGCCGATCGTGGCCGCCGCAAGCGGCACCGTCATCGACTCCGGGCCCGCCAGCGGATATGGCTTGTGGGTAAGGGTGCAACACCCGGGCGGAGTGATCACGACCTACGGGCACAACAACCGGAACATCGTGCAACCCGGGCAGCAGGTCCAAGGCGGTCAGCCGATCGCCGAGGTCGGAAATCGAGGAGAATCCACCGGTCCACACCTGCATTTCCAGATCGACAAGGACGCCCACGCAGTCGATCCTGTCGCGTTCTACGAACGACACCCGGCGCCGACGTTGTGCCCCTGAAGACGGCCTGCTGGTCTCCGCGACGCTGTTTCCGCACCAGGCCACGCGCACGCGCGTCGTTAGGTCGTGGTGCCTTCGGCGGTGGCATTGTGCTCGTCGGCCAGTTCGGTGAGCTTCTGAACACGGCGAAGCGCGTTGATCATGAGCTTGTCGCGTCGGACGGCGTTGGTCAAGCTCAGGACCTCGGCGCGTTGTGCTTCGGCCCGGCGCTCCCAATCAGCCTCCGCCAGAGGGTTGGTCACGCACAACAACACCCGGGAGCCAAGACCCCACAGGTGGCTATTGACCGCGCACGCGGCGATCGCGAGTTCGTCGATGTCGGCGCCGTACCAGCTCACCGCGGCCGGGTCCTGGCCACGCTCGCGCATGCTCTCCGCCGCAGCACGAAAAAGACCGCCGGTGCCCACTGCGGGATCTAGGAAACGGGTTCCTTCCTCGATCGGTCTCGATCCGATCAACAGCATCCGGCTCATGACATCCGCGACGGGAGCCGGGGTGTAGATCTGCGCATTCGCTCCTCTCGCTGAGTCGGATTTGAGCGCGGTAAGCACGACACCGAGTAGATCGGTGTCATAGCGCCGGTTGGTGCCGGAGAGCCCAAGCTGACCTTCGGACAGCGCTGCGTCGGCGACGTGCTTAGCCGCGTGTTGCAGGCTGGCTTCCGGTTCGTCGAACATCCACGCCATGAGTGGATATACGAGGTGGACCAAGTCGGGACGGGCGTTGATAAAAACGGTGTAGAGATCCCGCATAGTGGCGGTGAACTCTGCTGGTCCTTGAGAGCGGAACTGGCTGGCCAGATCATCGCCGCTCGGGTCACGTTGCCCGACTAGGGACAGCGCCGCCACTATGGACAGGGCCACCTCTCGGCGGCCGGTGTGGTTACTGGTGTTCCATGCCTTGTCGACAGCGTGAGCGATCGCAACGGCGTGTTGAGCGGGGTCGCGGCGATCGCCGCTCTGGGTGGTTCGTGCCATGACTTCGCCCTCCAAGTGAGCGAGACACCAGCCTTTTCGGAATCATCGCTGGTGCTGTGTTAGCGAATCTTGCTTACGTGCTCTGAACGTCGATGAGCAGCAAAAGGTGAAATCTTAAATGTCCGTGTGCGTGATTGTCTTGAGTGGGAAATCGAAATTGCCTGCATTGACAACTCGACACGGGAAACGAAAAGCGGATGCTCGTTCGCCGCTAGTCGTGCGCTGGGGAACCGTCGACAGGTAGTGCGACGGTCGGCGGACCCACCCGCGAAGGGTGTTCGCACGGTCCGCCGACCTGTCACAAGCCCTCCGAAAGGGCAGGCCATCCCCGAAGGGAGGCGTCAACCAGAGTAACGCACGACATCGGCGGAGTACCCGCCTTCGCTGGGATGCTCAGCGCAGGCGCCGTGACGAAAAATCCACTGGGGATGCTGCTAGCGCCAAGGCGGCGGCGTCGTAGTCGGCGGCGGTGGCGGGCTCGGCAAGCTGAGTCGTGTCCACCCGCGGTCATGTCCGAATCCCCGGGAAGCGAAGGGCGAACTGTTCCGGCCGCGGTTGCGTCGGCCGTAGCGGGCATCGCACCTATCCCGAGGCAAGCCGTGCAGGGCGAGGACAGCAGGGCGGGGCGCCCGGACATGTCGCGGGCGCCCCGGCCGGTCACCCGACCCAATAGGTACCGGCATGGTCAGTGGTCAGCGCTGCGTGCGGCATCGGCTCGCCTGGATACGGGGTGTGCATGACCAGCCGTCCGGCGTTGGTTGGCGCGTCGTCAGGCACGCGGCGCACGCTGAAGGCGAACGCGCCGCGCGGATCGCCAACGTTGATCATGACCGTGATCGAGTCCTCGTCAGGGTCGGTATGGATCGTGGCCCCGTGGGACCACGCCAGCGGCACCCGTTGCGGGCGATGCGGCCCTTCGCCGGAGCCCGGTGCAGAATCCACGTCGTCGATCTCAGAGGGATCCTCGTACGGGTTGTAGGCCTCGCATCGGAGCGATCCGCATTCGTCGGCGTAGCCGTCCGGTTCCTCGGACAGAGCTTGGCCGCACGCCTGGCACCGCCAGGCGGTGTCCTCGGCGTTCTCGAACGTGATCACTGAAGAGTCGTCGTCGTATTCGGCGGAGAGCATGTCACCGTTGGCGGACAGCACGAACACAGCACACCTCGCACAGAAGAAGATCTAACAGGCCAAGGGGGGATGCGCGGCCGGCCGCTGCGCTTAGCTCTAGGAAAAGGCGCGCAGCCGACCGCGCGACGCGTCAGAACCGGCAGTCGAAGTGCACGGCCTTCCGGCAGACAGGGCACGCGACGTAAGCGCGGGACGGGTCGCCGAAAGGAACCCGAATCAAGTCGAGCACGCGGTACGTGTCCACTGCCACGCTGTTCCAGGCATGAAGGTGCACGGTGTCATTCGTGCCCCATTCATGCCCATTGGCGCAAACCCCCTCGGCGTCCGAGTAGTCCGCCCAATCCGCCATGTCGTCGACGGTGGAGCGGTACACGGTCGGCGGCTCGTAGCGACCTTGCCTGTCGCTCACGGTGATCATCAAATCGCCGAGTCCGGCCGAGGACAGCACCACGAATCCGATGTCTTCTATCAAATGATCAGCGAAGTTGAACAAGGTGTGGTGCCAAAGTTCACCATCGCCATGCAGGCCGGCCGGAAGCTCCCCCGTGCGAGCCTCAATCCACGCGGTGATCACCTCATCGTGTGGATAGTCTTTCTCGTTGTCTTCCATCCACTGGCGCAAGTCGTCGGTGAGATCGTCCGCGTAATCGCCACGATCGTTGATCCACTCTTGCGTGTCCACGGAAAGCCATCCGTCACCGTGCGACCACGCTTCAACAGACACAGAGGTCATGGTAATCCTCTCGGGGCTTGTGACTGCGGGGCAATCGGGGTGCGAATCCCTGCCCGCAAGCTGTCTTGGTTGGAACCTACTTACTTGTTCCGTTTCGATGGATTAACCGTAACGCCGGCGCTGCGATGGCTGCAATATGTGCAACGAAATCCTATGGATGAATTTCGAGGGTGTACGAAAACTGTGTTTGAATTCAAGCTACGCAAGCACTGTGCTTGATTGCGAACGGCGGGGCGCTGGGTCCGAGAGCGGCAGTGAGAGTAGGAAAATAAGTAATTGGGCGATCGAGTAACGATGAAGGAAGGCTGCACGGCTTCGCCGTTAATGTTTGTCACGGTGAGTATTTCATTCGATGTCTCGCGCTCTCATTTCCGTTCAGTCGTCAGCAAGTTCCCGTGGGGTACCGAGGCTGGGTGGCTTCAGGAAGTGCCAGTGGTGTGCTGACCTGCGACATCGTCGTGCGAGGGTGCTTCCTGCTTAACGGGTAGGTCAGTGGGTGCGTGGCTGGGCACATGAGTAGGTAGATGAGTAGGACCTCTGTCGGTCGGCCGGAGAGCGAATCCCCTTCGGCCGACCAACCCGCTACCCGTCCCGTGCGCGGAGGTCGGTCCCGTTGACTCGACTGAAGCCAGGTTCTCGGCCATCAACGGCGTATTTGCGGTCGCCGACAGAATAGGGGACGACTCGGGAGGTGTCCTGCGGACGATTGCGCGAGAGTACCTGTATCAGATCTGAACTTCTCAAAGATTCCCGAGGGAACACGTGGATCCAAGGGATGGGCGGGATCGTCGCGCCGTGTATGCCACATGGAGCCACGGAAAGTGATCATTTCGGCTGGTCGTTTGTACCGGGTCTGAAGAGGGGGCGCTGGTTGTAGCCGTAGGCGGGGTCATTGGCGCGATGTTCGACTATGAGTTCTTTCTCGAACCGGAGCAGTTCGCTGTTCGTCGCGGTCTCAGACTGCCAGAGGATCTGTTTGCGGATGGTGAAGTCTTGGAGGTCAGCGCGGTTGAAGTCCTGGTCGAGTATTTTCTTCGATGGACTTCCGAAGTAGGTCAGCCGACTGTCAGTCTGGTCTGATCCGATGTAGATCTTTCCGTTGGGATAAGTGATCTTGTAGATGACCTTCATGCTGGGAGGGTAAGGGGACACACCGACTAACCGGGCGGCCCGCTCACGGTTGGCTAACCGGCTGCCCGGTCGTGTCGCGCTTGCAGGGAGCGGGCAAGAGTGAGGGTGCCTGGGTCGGGGCGTTCGCCGATATCGGCCAGCGTGGTCGTGAGCAGATGGACGGTGCGGCTGATGGCGTCGGTGCGGCCGAGTTCGGCCTGCACCCTGATGATGTCGCGGTAGATGGCCTCGTTCTCCGGGTTCAGGAATCGGGCGTGTTCGAGCAGTTGGAGCTGGCGCTGCGGGTCGTTTCCTCGGTAGTGGGCGGCCATGCCGGCGAGGGCGTCGAGGGCGGTGCGGTGGGCTGCTTCGCGGGGGCCGTCGAGCCAGAGCGCGGACATGCCGTCGGCGAGTTCTCCGCGGTAGGTCTCGGCGATGTGTGTTTGGGCGGCGAAGCGCTGTTCATCGGTGTTCGCGCGGTGTTGGTCGTGTTCGGCTTGGGTGAGTTGCCAGTAGTCCACCGTGACCAGTTGCGGGTTGAGAGTGATGTGTTCGTCGCGCTGGAGGATGAGGTGGGTGGCGTGGTCGTCGGTGGTGTCGGCGAGCGTTTTGCGGATTTGGGAGAGGGCGGCGTAGAAGGCGTTGTAGGGGCGGCGTCCTCGTGCATCGGGCCAGAGCGCTTCGCGTGCGGTCGCTCGGGACGTTCCGCGGGGGTGCAGTGCCAGGAACACCAGCAGCGCCTTGTGCTTGGGGGCCAGCATCGAGGTCAGGTCTCGGTCGGCGCCGTCGGGCGTGTGCCAGGTGAGGGTGGGCGGGCCGAGCACCGCCAGGGTTATGGGACGTTCCGCAAGCCCGCAATCGCCTGCGGTGGGTGCGACCGGCGCGGTGCCAGCAGGCCGATCGGGTCTGCCGTGGGCGAGGTCGTGTGGGTTTTCGCCGGTGGCTGGCAGTGGCGGTTCCGGCAGCCGAAATTCCTGATTTTCCTGCGGTGACGTGCCGTTGCCGCCGTGTTCGTGGTCGGCGTCGAGCTCCTCGGTGTGGTGCTGCGAATCCGGGGGTTCCGCGCCGAGCTCTCGTGCGTGGTGTGCGGTCTCGTCGTGACCATCAGGCTCGGGACTGCCAGCTGCGGAAGGGGCGTGGGAATCGGCCGGCGGACCGTCGATGGTGTCGGTGAGCAGGTCGAGGAGGTCGCGGGTGTCGGTGGAGTTGAGGTGGAACAGCTGCGTGCCGCGGAGTTCGGCGATGGCAGGGCTGACGGTGGTGACCGTTCCGTCGGCGCGGACACGTGCTGTGGCGGCAGGCCAGTCACCGATCAGGATGCCCGCGGTCGCAGGGGCGGAATCGAGGGCTGCGTGCAGGCCTTGGTGGGGCCGATCAATGCTGGCCACCAGAACGGCCGCTAACACGGTGTCCACATGATCGGTGCCAGGATTGCCGAGGTTGGCAAGTTCGTTGATGGCCTCTGAAAGGTCCGCGGCGAGATGAAGCCGAGGGGAGTCGGGAGGTGGCTCTCCCAGCAGGGCACAGGCGTCGTGGTCGGGAATGACCACGGAAGCGTTGGTGGTGGCCAAGAGGTGTACCAGCAAGGAGCGAGCGGTGGCTTCCGCGCCTGTTCCAGTGAGGCCGAGTCCGCCGAGGGCGGCGAGATCGACCGCGTGGGCGCGTTCGTCGCGGACACCGACCTCGACAGATGTTGTGGTTCCCACACCACCGACGACAGGGGAGTGCAAGCCGGAATGATCCGCGGTGGCGGGCAGCACCACGGCGGTGTCGGCGGCGGCTTCGTCGCCTGCGGGGTGGGCATGGTCGTAGGCCAGCCGCAGGGTGTGGACCGCTGGCCCGAGACGGGGTGGTGAGCGGTCTCCGCTGCCGGGTGTGTAGGTGCGCCGCCGTCGACGCTGGCGCAGGACCATTCCTGTGGTCACTGCCGCGGCGAGCGTTGCCGCGACCACCCCGCCACTGGCGAGCACCACCGAGCCGGCCGACGTCGTAGTGGAGGTGTCGGTCTCGGCAGGCGAGGGCGGGGCCTGCTGATGAGGCGGCGGCGCGGGAGGAGGGGAGTCCCTTGCCCGCACTGGTGGGATCGGGGATTCGGTGGGTGGGAGGGCGAGGCGCCATCCGGGCATGAGGACATGTGCATAGCGCAGAGTGCGGTTCGACGGTTGGGTGCGCCCGTAGTTGAGCTCGTAGATCTCCTGCCAGCGTTCGGGGTTGCCGAGGTGGTGTTGGGCGAGGTTGGTGAGGGTGTCGTCGTTGCCGACGGTGACCCACCGGACGTCGTCCGGGAGTGGTGGGGGTTCGGTGTTCACGGCGTCGTCGGGCATCCGCAGCCATTGCCCGGCCAGCAGGAACTGGGGTTCGGGTGAGAGGTGGGGATTGAGGTGGGTGATCTCGTGCCACCGGTTGCCGTCGCCGAGGTGAATCTTGGCGAGCAGCCAGAGGGTGTCGCCGCGGTGGACGAACACGGTGGGGCCGGAGACGGACGGGCTGTGGGCGTGGTGCCCGTCCGTCTCCGGCGCGGCCCACGGCGCTTCGGGGGAGCGCGGTGTGGGCCGCCGGGGTGGCGGGGCGCGCTGGCCGCCACCGAGTTTTGCGGGAGTGCTGAGGCGAGGCTGGGGGTGGCGGTGCCGAGCAGGACGGTGCCTGTGACCAGTGCGGTGATCCAGCCGCGTGCCCCGTCGGGGCCGTTCTCGCGGAGACGCCGGACGCCGTAGCGCACTAGGAGGTAGGTGTCTTCGGTGATCCAGCAGATCATCACACCCCAGATGGCCCACATGAACAGCAGGCACCCGCCGATGACGAACCCGTCGACGCGGAGCGTGAGGCGAATCTCGTGGTAGCTGTCCACCAGCCAGGCCCGGAAGTGCGCGGGTTCGAAGGCGCCGAGGAACCCGGAATGCAGCGGGGGCCAGCTCAGTTGCGGCCAGTCGAGCCATTGGGTGCCGAGTACGAGCATCGCGGGCAGGACCGTGAGCAGGACCAGTAGCCCGAGCAGGATCGGGAGTCGTCGCAGGAACGCGAGGAGCACGATCATGGTGCGAGTCCGGGTGTGGTGGTGCCGACACCGAGCTGCGCCTCCGCGCGCCCGGTGACGTGGTGGATCGGGTCGAGCAGGCCGATGACGGCGGGTTCGGAATGCGACACGGTGACGCGCACGGTGCGCTGCCCGTCGAGGGTGACCTTGCCGCGGTGCCCGCTGGCCGCGAGCGCTGTTTGGGCGGCTGAGCGTGCGGTGGTGGTGTCTAGGGTGATGTGGGGCGTGCGGGTGTCGATGGCGGTGAGTGCGGTGCGGGCGGCTTCGGCCGCGACCGCATCGGCTCGGGCCAGCGCCCGCATCCGGTCGGCTCCGTCGACGACGAGGGCGAGCAGGAGCAGCAGGGCGGGCAGCAGGACCGCGACCAGCACACTCACCGAACCCCGATCCCGGTCGTGGTCGTGGTCGTGGTCGTGGTCGTGGGAATTCATGTGCGCCCCCGGAACGGATCAAGTGGGCTGGTGAACTCCGAGTGCAGCGGGATGCTGCCGGGCATGGCGGGTAATGCGAGGTCGTCGAGCGCCACGGTGCAGGAGGCCCGCACCACGACCGCACCGGAGGTCCCCGGTGCGGTGTTGAAGGCGCCGGTGTCCACGTCGAGGGACTGCTGTCCGCAGTGGACGTCTTCCTGCGCCAGGGTGTCGCGGGCCGTGGTGGTGGCTGCGGCGTGTGCTGCGGGTGTGGTGCGGGCCAACGAAGCCGCGCGGGCTGCGGCGGTAGTGGCGGTATCCAGGGCGGCGTGGGCGCCCACGATCCGCCCGCCCGCGATCACCACGGCCAACATCACCAGCACCATCGGGGTGAGCACGGCGAGCTCGACGCTCGCCGAACCCGCATCCGAGAGCGTGTTCCACGGGCGCTTCATGATCTGCCTCCCGGCGTCGTGAACCTCTCCTGTTCGGCTGTCGCGGAGCGGGTGACGCGGAACTCGAGGCCCGGGATCGGCAGCGCGCGTGGCGCGGTCGCGGTCACCCGCACCGTCACCGCGTCCGCATTGGCCTCCACGCTCGTGGTGGGGTCGGTGGCGGCGTTCGGCGCGCGGGTGAGGAAGTCGGCGGCGGCGCGTTCTCCGGCGCCGGGCGTGGCGGTGTAGATGCGGGCGGCGTGCAGGCCAGTGGTGGCGGCGTGGTGGCACAGGCTGCGGGTGTGCCACCACAACGCGGCCTGCACGACCGAGACCAGCAGCACCAGCGCCACCCCGGCGAGCACCGCGGTTTCCACCGTCTCCGAACCGCGATCCAGGTAGGTGTGTCTGGTGTGGACAGACATGGTAGAGGGTCCTTCGGTTAGTGGATTTGGCCTTGGTATTTGTTGACCACCCCGGTGATCGCTGCGCCGAGCCCGACCGCGACGGCCAGGCCGATCGCGGTCAGCACGGCCTTTTCGGTGGTCTCGGAACCTTCGTCGTCGATCTGGATGCGGCGGGCGCGGGTGGCCAGGTGGTCGAGGGTGTCGGTCGTGGCGAGCACGAGCGTGAGTACCCAGTACTGAAGGGTTTCGGTGCTGCGGGTGAGGGTGTGGCGAAGCGCGTGCATGTGCTGTTCCTTCCGGTCGGGCGTTCAGGTGGTGAGGAGTTGGGCGAGGGTCGGGTAGAGCACGAGGCCGAGGAACGCGAGCATCAGCAGCGAGGTCGGCACGCTGAGGCGTTCGCTGCGCGAGTTCGCCTCGGTGCTGTCGGCGGCCAGTGCGGCATGGCGCAGCGAGGCGGCCTTGGTGTGCAGGCTGGTGGCGATGGCCGCACCGTCGGCGGCGGTGTCGGCGAGGTCGGCGACATCGGTCAGTTCCGGCAGCCGAAGCCGGTCGCCGAGGTCGCGCAGTGCGTCCCACGGGGTGCGGCCGAACCGGTGCGCGTGCGCCACCGTGGCCCGAATCCGCAGGAACAACGGGTGCTCGGAGAGCTCCGCGGCCTCGCGCAACGCGGGAGTCGCCGCACGGCCGGCACTGCGCTCTTGGGCAACGAGATCGAGATAGACCGCGAGCACCCGCCGGTAATCCTCACGCCGCCGCGCGGCGGAATCGCGGAGCTGGAAGTACGGGACCATGCCGCCGAGCCCGGCGCCCATCACCGCCCCGAAGGCCACTGCAACGGGCGGAACTAAGGTGCCTGCCACCCCGAGCAGTCCGACTCCGCTTACGCCTGCGGCGCCAAGTACGGCACCGCGCAGCCGCCGGGACAGGTACTGCTGCGGGGCGATCTCCAGCAGGTCCAGGTCGGCTTCGGGAAGACCGAGCCACGGATGCCGGGCTCGCGCGGCCCAGCGAGCGAGACGTGCAGGCACGGTACGGGTGTCGGTCCTGCCGGGGCGGCCGGTACGGGTGCTGATCTGGGCGAGCGCGGCGGACAGGTCCAGCGGTGCTGCGGGCAGTACCGCGACGAACGTGAGGGCGATTCCGGTGCCGAGGGTGAGCCCGAGTAGTAGGGCGAGCGGCATCATCGGCTCTCCCCAGTGGTGATGAGGTAGCGGTGTGGGACAGGTGGAGTGGTGAGTCGGTGCATCCACATCAGCGAAGCCGCCCCGAACGCCGCGATCCCTGCCAGCACGACTTGGCCTGTCGTGGTCGAAAACGGCGCGAGGTAGTGCCCGGTGAACGCGAACAGGCCGGTGAGCATGGCCAGCGTGATGCCGATGAGAGACCGCACCGTGGTTCTCGGTTTCGCCCGGTCCGCCTCCACGTCCCGGCGTGCGGTGACGTCGCGGGCGTGGGCGTCGGCCTGGCGGTGCAGGAGTTCGGCGAGCCCGCGTCCGCCGGTGCGCAATCGCAGCAGCAGGGCGAGCACGATCGCGTCGGCCGCGGGATCGGCGAGTTCGTCGGCGAAGGCCCGCAGTGCGGTCTCTGTGCCCTGATGCCGGGCTCGGTGCGCGAGCCGTCCGACCGGTTTGGCCAGGGGGCCTGGTGCGGTGGCGGCGGAGCGGGTGATGGCCTGCGAGAGCCCTCCGGCGCCGGAAGCGAGCAGGTCGGCGACACGGCGGGTCCAGGTGACCAGCGCTTCGGCGCGCACGATGCCCTCGCGTGCTGCGGTCGGGGCCAGGATGCGGGGCAGGCCGACCGTGGTCGCCGCGACGGCAATGCCGCCCACCGGCCACCCGGTCACCCACCACGCCACTGCGCCGAGCGGCACCGCCCCGGCGGCGAGCCGCAGCGACCGCGGGGAGAACCGGCTCGCTACCGGACGAGCCCGGCGGATCGACGGGACCCCGACATGTCCACACAGGAGGAGCAGGGCGGCGAGGGCGAAGGCGAACCCACACAGTGCTCCGCCCAGCAAGAAGGAGTTCATCGCCGACCACCACCGATGAGCGCCGGGGGCTCGAATACGTCGGGGTCGAGCCCGGCGTGAATAAGCCGGTCGAGCAGCCCGGGACTGGGCGGGCCGATCGGCACCGCACGGTCCTGGCCCGGCGGGGTGGCGACAAGCGGGGTGAGGTCGGGGATGTCGGCGTCGCCGACCGGGCCGACCTCCACGATTTCCGCGACGGTGCGGTGGCGTCCGTGTGGTGTGTCGTGTCGGGTGACGTGCACGATGAGATCGAGCGCGGACGCGGTCCAGCGGTGCGCAGCCGCGATCGGCAACGGCGGGTCGGCGAGCTGCCCGAGGGCGGCGATGCGGTCGGGGACGGCGGCGGCGCTGGTGGCGTGCAGGGTGCCCATGCCGCCAGCAGCCCCGTTGCCCAAGGCTCGCAGTAGCGCGGTGATCTCCCCGGCACGGACTTCCCCGACGATCACGCGCGAGGGTGAGTGTCGGAGTGATTGTTTGAGCAGGTCGTCCAGGGTGATCTCGCCGGTGCCTTCGGCCCCGGCGGTGCGGGCTTCCCACGCCGTGACCAGAGGGTGTCGGTGTGGGTCGAGGTGCAGGCCGAGCTCGTAGTCATCCTCGACCGTGATCACGTGCTCGGGTGCGGGGATCTGCTGGCACAACGCCCGCAACATCGTCGTCTTCCCCGCATAAGGGCCGCCGGTCACCAACACGTTGAGCCCTGCCGTGACCACCGCGGCGAGGAAGGCGTGCAGCCGGTCGTCGAGCGTGCCGTTCGTGTGGAGGTCGTCGAGGGTGGCGTGGGCGAGCCGGTGCCGCCGGATCGCCACCCTCGGACGCGCGCACACCTCCCGGACCGCCGCAACACGGGATCCGAGCGGGCCACCGGCGCCGATGCGCATGTTCGCGATCGGGTGTGCGCTGGAAAATTCGCGGGAGGTGTGCCCGAGCCGGGCGAACAGTTCTCCCAGCAGCTCCAGTAGCGCTTCGTCGGACTCGGCTACCGAGTAGGGCCAGCGGGCTGTGGTGCCGTCGGAGCATTCGACGAGGACCTGGTCGCAGCCGTGAATGTGGATGTTCTCGACACGGTCGCGGTCCAGGACCGGTGCGAGGCCGCCGAGCCCGTTCACGGCGCCACGGACGGCTTCTTCGAGCCGCCTTTCGGCCGCCTGTGACAGTTCCGGTAGCCCTCTCCTGACTCGGTGGGCGGCCCACATGGCGAGTTCTTCATGGATCACAGTGGCTTCGTCGAGGTCGCCGGCCTCGACTCGGCGGGCGACCTCGACTCGCACGAACTCCACCGACGTCGGATCAGGGATCGGGTCGCCGTCGTCGAACCACGGCAGCGTCGATGTCGTGGTCATTCGATCCCCGCCCTCACGACGTCCACGCCCGCGTCCGTGTCGTGGTCGAAACGCACTGGCTGGTGGGCTTGGCGATGGAATGCGCGCGCGTTGCGGCGAGTGGCTCTCCACAAGGGTCGTCGATCGAGGCGTGCTGGGATCCGGGCACCGTCGCTGAACACGTGCGCGCTCATCGCGTCCTCGGGCACGGTGAGCCCCACCGGCAGCCCGAGCGCTGCGGCGGTGTCGGCTGCACCGTGGGAGTCGGCTGCCAGCACCGCCAGTTCCACCGCGGCGTACCGATCGGCCAGGTGGCGGGCGAGATCGGTGCTGCCGGAGCATGACCGCAGGCTCGGGCGCACCGCCAGCAGCACCCGATCCGCCGCACCCAAAAGCGGCCACGGAGTCTGCGGGGACCATCGTCCGGCGTCCACGAGGACATCCGGCCCCGAGGCCGTGAGGTCGCGCAGCGCGCTCGCGAGACGCGACCAGCCATCCGAGCCGATCGCGGTCGCCTGCTCGCGATGCAACACCCCCGGAAGGACCCGGACGTGGCGGGCGTGCGGAACCTCCTGGGCGTGACCGGCGAGCCCTTCGGCCGGCACACTCGTCATCCTGCGTGTGCTCGCCGCGAAGGTCACCGCGCCGTCCGTGGTGAGTCGCCCGTCGACCCACCACCGCGACAACCACCCCGGCACCAAGCTTCCCCGCGCCGGGTCGGCGTCCACGGCCAAGACCGGGCCGGGCCATGCGGTCGCCAACGCCGCCACCGTTGTCGAGACTCCTGGCGCGCCGAGTGCGCTGATCATTGCTGTGATCGCCATGCGAATGTTCCTCCTTCTGCTCAAGGGGATTTGTCACCTCTGGGGAGGGCCGAGGAGGCTGACCTGCGCCCCGCCCACGGCCGCCTCCACCGCGGCCGGTGCGGTGGATTCGGGGATGAGGACGTCGGCGGTGATCGCTCCGTCCGCGTCCGGCGGTGACGCGCGCACGACCCGCGCCGAGAACTCCTGCCCGCCTGGTTCATGCGTCCCGCTTGCACTGCTGGTGCTCTCGTCGGGGGCGGGGTGCACGGCGATGGGGTCGTTCGGGGCGAGGCCGCGTGCGGGGTAGCGGCCGGGCTCCAGCCGCAGCCCGAGAACCCGCTGCCCCGGCCCTGGCACCGCTTGAGTGGCGAGGTCGCTCGGGGCGAGGAGGTCTCCGGCGTGCAGGTTCCGCCCGGCGACCTGCCCGACGATCCCGGCCTGCGCGGTTTCCCGAACCGCGAACGTCCCTACCTCGGCCGGAAGGTCGGTCGCGCGCACGTCGTCGCCGGAAACCGGCTGTCCCCACGGCACATCGCGAGCGAGCACGAGCACCGGCTCGCGATCCGACATCTGCGTGATCAGTGCCGCGTTACCCGTCACCGCACCGGCGACCAGCAGGCCCGCGGTGAACCACACCCACCAGCGCCGCCGACCCGGCACTTGCGGAGATGCGTCGGTGTCGGTCGGTGAGGACCGTTCGACAGGGGCACTCGTCTCGAGTGCGGACATAGCTGTCCCCTCTCAGGAATAGGAAAACTTCGAAACGAAACGCCGATCACCCCTGTGACCTGCGATGAATAAGACCTCGAAACCTCGAGAGCTCGAAGGCGCGAAAGCTCGAAAGCGCGCCGAGTTAGCCGGTGCTGAGTGCTTGGGCTTCGACCACGGCCAGATCCGCAGTGGCCCGCGAGGTCATGTCCGGAAGCTCGCCCCCGACGGGTGCGGTGCCGTCGAACCCGCGCCAAGTGACCTGCCAGGTGATCGCCCACTGCGCCCGCACCTGCTCACCCGGCTCGTGGGCCGAGGAGCGCTGGTAGACGACGTCGCAGTCCGGCGACGGCGCGTGCACACCGAAGGAGCGGTCGTACGGAGTGCCCGGTCCCGGACACGACACGAGCCCTTGCTCATTGCCGGGATCGAAGCTCAACCGCACGGGGCTGGCGGTGACCTCGGCCCACACCGCACCGGCCTGCACCCGCTGCGACACCGGTTCCCACCGGCCGGGTTCGGTCCAGTACCAGGTGTGCTCGCCGACTACCGTCGCCGAACGGCCATCGGGCAACGCCACGTCCGGGGAATGCGAGGGCGTCGGTAGTGGGAGCTGTAACTGCTCGGCACCTTGCGCGGCCAACACGCCCGGTGACGGTGGTGTTGGGGCCTGGCCGAAGTCGGGGAACCGGAACTCCGGCAGAACCGTGAACCATTCGGGCACACCGCTTCCGGGAGCTGACCAGCTCAACCCCATCGGCGGCCCAGCAACACCCCCGCCCGCCACGCCACCCGGCTCCGACGAGCCGGGCTTGCCCGGTTTCGACGGTGTGCTGCCAGCGACGGCACCGAGGTCGATCGACGGGGAGCTGTAGAAGCCTTCGTGATCGTCGGGGGTGACGACGACTCCGCCGTCGGCGGCGGCCGATAGGGGCATTAGTGCGGAGGCGGCTGCAACGGCCACTGCGGTGAGGAGGGGCTGTCGCATCAGCAGTCTCCGTCCGGGTAGTCGATCCGTGCGACCCGCCACGACCCCTCCGGGGTGTGTTCCAGGGTGCCTGCCACAAGGTTGCGGGCAATGCCCACGGTGCGGGGGTCTCCGGTGCGGGCGTCGGCCTGCCCGGAGCGACTGGCGTCCTGGCAATCAGTCACCACGGCCCGAGATCCCTCCACACGGACGTCGGTGATCCGCGGATGGATCTCGCCGTAGACAGTGATGCCGCGCTCGCGGTGACGGGCGAGGTTGGCCAGCATCGTGTCGACCAACCGGGACGTGGCCACGGTGCTCAGCTCCGGCCGCCAGCGTTCGACCGGGCGCTGCGGCAACGACTGCGCCACCGACCAGAAACGCCCGTAGGCCTCGCTGACCTCGGCCTGCGCACCGTCGCGGTGCGACTGGGCCTGCGGGGGCGGACTGATCGCCGGTGCCTGCGGTGGCGGCGGTGCGGGGGTTGCGCACCCGGCCAGCACTGCCGCCAGCACCATCACACCGGCACCCGCCCGACGACCCAGGCTCACGCCAGCAGCGGAAGCCACCCGCCCAGCACCAACCCCGGCCCGGCCGCGATCCGCGCACCCGGCCCCCGCATCCCGGCCAGCCACGCCACCGCCGCGAAGCCCCCGAGAACCAGATGGGACGTAATCAGCCCGGTAAGGACGGTGGACCAACCCGACCACGCCCAGAACGGTGCGAGCGCGGCGAGCAGCAACGTGTCGCCGAATCCGACCTCGTTCGGCATCGCCCACTGCACAATCAGCCCCAGCAGCAGCACCACGGCGCTTGCCATCAGCAGCCGCCCCAACGCCTCCGGGCGGACTGTGCCGAACACGATCAGGCCACCGGTGGCCAGGATCGCCAGCCATGAGTGCGGCAGCCGGTGGTGCACCGAATCGATCAGCCCCAGCACGGTCCCGACCAGGGCGAGCCACCACCACGCCGCCAGCGCCGGATCCCCGCCGAACCGCGTCTGCACCGTCACCGACAGCAGCGCCACGCTGAGTCCGGCCGCGATCGGCATCCACCACCGAGGAAGCCACGCCAGAAGGTTCACCGCTACCAGCGGGGCGGCTGCTAGTCCCCAGGGCATCGTGATCACGAGTGCCGCCGTGGCCCGTCCGCGCCGTCACCGTGCCGCTCCGATCGCTTCGGTACCGAGCTGCCGCGCCCGGGTGCGGGGACTCGGAGCACCGACGACGCGGTGTGGTTTGTGGGCGTAGGAGTTCGCGTCCGCCCGGCGCAGGACGTCCTCGCGGGACGCGCCGGGGGCGAGCTCGCCGGCATGGACGAGACCGACCGACGCCGACACGAGCACCGAGCACCCATGCGGCAAGGCCACCGGTTCGGCCATCAGGGCGGCGAACCGTGTCAGGTCCGTGTCGCGGTCGAGGTCGCGGGCGAGCACTCCGAATTCGTCGCCACCGAGACGGCACACCACCGGCGACCGCGCCGCGAACGCTTCCTCCAGACGCCGCGCCACCGCCCGCAGGACCGTGTCCCCGGCCAGATGCCCGAACCGGTCGTTGACCCGCTTGAACTGATCGAGATCCGCCCACACCACCCACGTGCGCTCCTGTTCACCCGCGAGTCGGGAATCCACAATGGACTCCCATACGGCCCGCACCGGAACCTCCGCCACGGTGTCCCACGCCTGCGCACTCGCCTTCGCCAGCTCCCGCTCCAACTCGGCGATGTAGCTCTCCCAGAACTGGAGCTGACGACGCAGCTCACCGTTCTCCGCAGCGAGGATGCGGCGTGGAGTACGTACCCAGGACCGTGCCACCGTCGTCGCATGTGCCGTCAAAACACGCATTGATCGACTCCTTTCAGGGGTGAATCGTGATCACAGAGTCATTGTGTGATCGAGATGTCGATTTCTTGTGCCTGGCTTCACGGTGGGGCGATCGATACGGGTGGTGGTAGTGGTTCCGTGGTGCCAAAAGTTGGCACCTCACGGTTGGCACCACGAGACCACTCGAATGGGTGAAGCGGGACGGTTCTTTCGGCCCTGGCGTGCTACCACCGAGAAGGAGTCGGGAGCTTTTTCCCGGAGGTGCGTGTGGACGATCAAAGTGTGGGTGCGCTGGTGAGACGGTGGCGGCTCAAACGTGATCTCAGCGTGCGCGAACTCGCGAAAATGATCAGTGTCAGTCATGGACAGTTGTCCCGGATCGAAGCCGGGAGCCGCCACTTGCGGGACGAGACCGCCACAGCACTCGATCAGGCCCTCGGTACCGAGGGAGCCTTCGCCGACGTACTCCGGGAGGCAGGTGGGTTCCAGCCGGGCGGCTGGTCGAGCCTGGTCATCGGGCTGCCGCCGGGCGAGGAGTTGATCGGTCGCGCGCGGTTGCTGCAGGATCTCGTCGGCACGCTCACCCCCGTTCCGAGTGATGCTGCGCGGCCTCCGCGGTTCCTTGCGCTGACCGGCACGGCGGGGATCGGGAAAACCGCGCTCGCTCTTGCTGCCATCCACGAGGTCAAATCTCGATTCGAGACGGTGCGCTGGGTGGACATGCGGGCCTGGGATCACGTCACCGGTCCGCGTTCGGCCGTGTCGGTGTTGCGTTCGTGGTGTTCCTCGATTCCCGGGCACGAGTTGCGGCATCTTCCGAATGATCTCGACCATCTGGTCGAGATCTGGCGCGGACTCACTGCGGGAACGCCGTTGTTGTTGGGCGTGGATAACGCCCAGTCGGACCAGATTCCACCCTTGATTCCTGCGGCACCGGGTAGTGTCATCGTGGTGACGAGTCGCGATCGGGAACTGGAGTTGCCCGGCCCGGTGCGGTGGTATCCGGTATCGCCGCTCGGCACCGACGACGCCACCGACTTGATCGCGGCACGCTCCGGGCAGCCGCGCGAGCGGGTCGCCGCCCTCGCGCCACGAGGTGCGGGGCTTCCGCTGGCGTTGCGTTCGCTCGGTGACGTGCTCGCTGCCCACGACGCGGATCAGGAGATGATCGCCGATATGGCCGCCACTACCGCCCCCACCGACGCTGTCCGCCGAGCCACCGCCCTGTCCTACCGCGAGCTCACAGACGAACAGGCCCGCGTGTGGCGGCTGTGTGCGAGTTTGCCCGAAGTCACCCCGGAATCGGCTGAAGCCACCGCAGGGATGCCCGAGCGCGAAGTCCGCGTGTTGCTCGACGCCGCCGCGAAAGCCTCACTGCTGACCAAACGCGGACGCACCTGGCAGTACCACGAGCTCCACCGGGCCTACGCCCTTGAACAGAGCCAACGAGTTGACTCGATCGAGGACCGCGATGCTGCGACCGGCCGTACCTTGACGTACCTGCTCCACGGGTGGGCAAACGCCAACCGTCGTCTCGCGCCTGATCGCAAGAGCGGCCCGCCGCTGGTCGAACTGCCCCAGGACGTTCACCCTCCCGAATTCGCCAGCTTCGACGCCGCCTTGGAATGGGCCGAGGCCCGCTGGGAGTACATGCCCATCGCCGTGCGCGGTGCCCTTGAACGCAACTGGACCCGCCTGGCCTGGCAACTGGTCGCGGTGAGCCTGGACTACGCCATCCTGGCCAAGCCCTACCCCATCGCCTACAGCATGGCCCGTCACGCCGCCGCACACGCCGAACGCGCCCACGACCGCGAAGGCATGGCGTGGATGGCCCAAGTCCAGGGCTACATCGACACCGAGCGCGGCGAACTCGACGCAGCCATCGATCACCTCTCCCGAGCCGTCGAGTTCCGCCGCGAGCTCGGCGACGTCCATGAACTCGGATGGTCCACCCAAGCCCTCGCTAAGGCTCGTCTCTACCGCGGCGACCCAATCGAAGAAACCCTCAGCTTGCTCACCGAAGCGATCGACTCCCTCGAATCGATCGAAGGCGGCTCCGGAGACGAAAGCGCTCGCACCCTGCGCGGCACCGTCCACCTCAACGCCTACGACCACACCGGTGAACAGGCCCATCTCGACATCGCTGACACCGACCTCACTCAAGCCGTCACGAGCCTTCCTCCCAACGGGGAGCCACTCCTGCGCTGCTACTCCCACACCCGCCTCGCCGTGGTCCGGCTCCGCCAGGGCCGCTGCGGCGAAGCCGTCGAACTCGCCAGCCACGCCGCCACCTACGCCCACGACCACGCCGCCCTCTTCAGCGAAGTCGACGCCCTCTACGTCCTCGGCCAAGCCCTCCACGCCACCGGCCACACCGACCAAGCCCGCCAGCACTGGACCCGCGCCATCGACATCGCCGACTACATCGGCTCCGACGACGCCGAACGCATCCAAACCGAACTCGACAACCTCTAATCCGGACCGAGCTAGTACGTGTCGCCGACTCGTCGGTTACATCTCGCCGCGTTCCCAGGCCTCGATCTCGTCGTCAAGATCGGTCGAGGTGTAGGTCGGAGGGTGGGTTGTCACGTACTGAGCCCAGTCCGACAACACCTGTCCCGCACCCTCGATCTCGTCCCCGGTGATGCGTTCGTTGAGCGTGAAATACGCGATCACGCCTTGGACTTCGGGTGCGGGATGGTGGCGATCGCAAGTCGGGCACACGGTGGCAGTGATGCGACGCCCGGCGCTGTGTTCGGTGTCGGATATGGGCACGGTGACGGCAGCCAGGATCGGAGTGCCACAGCGCACACACGGGTGCCGTGGCGCCAGCTCCACATCCGGCTCGTTCGTCATGCCGAGCTCACACGTTCGATCACGATGCCTCGTACCGATTTGAGTTCGGAGACGAGTTCGGTGCAGACCTTGACTGGCCACTCTGGTAGTTCGAGGCGTGTGGCGCCCAGGTGAATGTGTACCGGGGTGTCGCCGTGGTAGGAGCCCAACGTGTTGCGTAGCTCGACGACGATGTCCTTGGTGATCTTTTTGGCGTCGGCACGCAGCACGAACGGTGGCGCTGAACCGGGTGAGTGCTCGGCCGCAGCGATGTCCACCGGAACAGCATCCGCGGCGAACACGCTGATCTCGCCCTCACGTTCGTTGACTCGGCCCTTGACCGCCATTGCGTTGTCTTCGATCAAGCAGTCGGAGAACATCTCGTAGGACTTCGGGAAGAACAGCACTTCGACACTGGCGTCGAAGTCTTCCAACGTGACGATCGCCCAGGGTTGTCCGTTCTTGTTAAGACGGCGCTGAATCCCCGATATCATCCCGGCGATTTTGGCCTCTTCCTTGCCATTGCTGCTTGGTTCGCGTTCCCCGCCGACGAGTTCGGCGATGCTGGTGTCTTGGTAGGGCCGCAGCAGCCGTTCGGCTCCGTCGAGGGGGTGTGCGGAGACGTAGAGGCCAAGCATTTCGCGCTCGTAGGCGAGCAGCTGCTTACGTGGCCACTCGTCGGTGGTGAACTGAAGGTGCGCCAATGGCGAGGAATCATCGCTGGATGCAGTGTCGTCGGCTCCGCCGAACAAGTCGAATTGCCCCATCGCCTCTTGGCGTTTGAGGCCGATCACGGCGTCCACTGCCGCTTCGTGGTGCTGAGTCAGCGACATGCGAGTGAGACCGAGTGAGTCGAAGGCGCCGGCCTTGATCAGTGACTCAATGACTCGTTTGTTGCAGGCGGTGATCTCGATCTTGTCGAGGAAGTCGGTGAACGAGGTGAAACGGCCCTTGGCCTCACGTGTCTTCGTGATCGACTCGACGACGTTCGCACCGACGTTGCGGATGGCTCCCATTCCGAAGCGGATGCGACCGTCTACGGCGGCGTGCCCGACTACGGATTCATTCACGTCCGGCGGCAGCACTCGGATGCCCATCCGACGGCACTCGGACAGGTAGACGCCGGTTTTATCTTTGTTGTGCGCGTTGGCGGTCAGCAGCGCAGCCATGTACTCGGCCGGATAATGCGCCTTCAGGTAGGCGGTCCAGTAGGTCACGAGGCCGTAGGCGGCGGCGTGAGACTTGTTGAACGCGTACCCGGCGAAGGGCAGCACCGTCGCCCAAAGCTGGTTGATGGCCTCCTTGCCGTACTCGCGTTCGACCATCCCGGCTTCGAACCGGGCGAACTGCTCGTCCATCACCTCCTTCTTCTTCTTACCCATCGCACGCCGTAGCAAGTCGGCTTGTCCGAGGGTGTACCCAGCCACCTGCTGCGCGATGGCCATGATCTGTTCCTGGTAGACGATCAGGCCGTAGGTTTCGCCGAGCACGTCCTCAAGCGGCTTGTCGAGTTCGGCGTGGATTGGTTCGACTGGCTTCTTGCCGTTCTTGCGGTCGGCGTAGTCCAGGTGAGCATTGACGTCCATCGGACCCGGTCGGTATAGGGCGACGCAGGCGACGATGTCGCCGAACCGTGTGGGGGCCATGCGCTTGAGCAGCGATTGCATCCCGCCGCCTTCAAGCTGGAACACGCCCAAGCTCTCGCCCCGGCCCAGCAGCTCGTAGGTAGGCGCGTCATCGAGAGGGATATCAAGCGGCTCGATCTCCACGCCGTGGTTGGCCTTCACCATGCGCACGGTGTCATCGATCGTGGTCATGTTGACTAGCCCAAGAATATCGATCTTGAGCAGGCCCACGTCTTCACACTGCGGGCCGTCCCAGCCGGTAATGATCTCGCCGTCGTCTCGCTTCCACAACGGCAGCACGTCGAGCAGCGGTTCACGCGAGATGATGTGGGCGCAGGCGTGTACACCCGCATTTCGGATCAGCCCTTCGAGGCCGAGAGCGGTGTCGAAAATCTTGCCGATCTGCGCATCTTTTTCGATCAGCGACCGAACCTCGGTGGCCTCTGTGTATCGCTCGTGTTTTGGGTCGACGATCCCGGACAGCGGGATGTCTTTCGCGGCGATCGGTGCCGGTAGTGCCTTGCTGAACTGGTCAGCGAGCTGGAATCCGGGTTGTCCAAGGTGGACGCGGGCAGCGTCTTTGAATGCTGCCTTGGTCTTAATCGTGCCGTAGGTGATGACCTTAGCGAAGTATTCTCCGCCGTATTTATTCTTTGCGTAGGCGATGACTTCGTCACGCCTGCGCTCGTCAAAGTCGATATCGATATCCGGAGGCGAGTCGCGCTCTGGGTTAAGGAATCGCTCGAAGAGTAGCCCGTGCTTCAAGGGGTCAATATCAATGATGTGCAGCACATAGGATAGAAGTGCCCCGCGGCCGAGCCTCGACCTGGTCCTACACGGATACCGTTGTTCTTGGCCCAGCGGATCATGTCGCCGACGACAAGGAAGTACGAGCTGTACCCTTTCTCGGTGATGACCTTGAGTTCCCACTCAAGCTGATCGCGATACTCCTGTGGGAACCCGTCGGGAAACCGGGTCGGAATGTATTCCTCTACCTCGTCGCGCAAAACCTCTACGTCGGTGCTGCCGGGCTTGATCTTAGCCTGCGGCATTCGGTTCGTCGCTGCGAACGCCTCTTCATAGCCCTCGACCATGTCGGTGATGAGTAGAGTGCTATCTGCTGCGCCGGGCACCTCGGTATCCCAGTATTCGCGCATCTCGGCTGACGATTTGATGTGGTAGCCGTCGCCGTTGAACTTGAACCTGTCGGTGTCAGCCAGCGTCGAGCGAGTTTGCAGGCACAGCAACGCATCGTGGTGGCCAGCCTGATCAGCGGTCACATAGTGACTGTCGTTCGTTGCCACGGTGCGGAGTTCAAGTTGACGAGCAATATCTAGCAATTCATTGCGGATGTCGCGCTCCATTTGGATACCGTGGTCCATGACCTCGATAAAGAAGCGGTCTGCCCCAAAGATGTCCTTGTACTCCGAGGCGGCTTGCAATGCTTCTTGTTTCTGGCCGAGCCGGAGGCGAGTAAGTATCTCACCGGCTAGGCAACCGCTGGTCGCAATGATCCCTTCGGAATGCTCAGCGATCAGTTCCTTGTCCATACGCGGCTTGCGGAAGAATCCTTCCGTGGAGGCCAGCGAGGACAGTTTGAACAGATTGCGAAGTCCAGTCGAGTTCTGAGCGACCATGGTCATGTGCGTGTACGCACCGGCACCGGAGACATCGCCGCTCTCGCCGTACTCGTCAACTTCTTTCTTCCCAGTCCGCGCGCGCTCGCCCCAGAACATGGGTTTTTTGTGGTAACGACTTGCCGGTGCGACGTACGCCTCAATGCCGATGATCGGCTTGATGCCAGCCTTCTTGGCCTGTGCGTAGAAGGAGTGTGCACCGAACATGTTGCCGTGGTCGGTCATTGCCACCGCGGGCTGTTCGAGCCGAGCGACTTCGGCGAACAGCGCGTCGTGCTTGGCAGCACCGTCGAGCATCGAGAACTCGGTGTGCACGTGCAGATGAACGAACCGATCAGACACGCGGGCATCTCCGGGAGCATCAGGTAGGGGTTGGGTCGCTGGTGGGCCAACTCTAGTCGGCCCACTCGGTGTAACCGGGCAGCGTTGGGTTCGTGTTGCTGTCCGGCTACACCGAGCCTGCGGGCACCTAGATCTTGCCGGTGCCGCCGCACATGTTGCAGTCGCCGCCGTTGCCGCTGCCATTGCAGGTCGGGCAGTCGTCGCCGTTGCTGGCCATGTGTCACACCTCCTCTCAGATGAGTTGATCAGGGTATGGCTATATGTGCAGGTGTTGTCGTCTGCACGGCCATATCCTCGGGTTCTGGTGGGCCTAGATCGCCTGTCGCTGGTTGGTGTTCCGGCGTGGTTGAGCAGGCTGTGAAGGCGGGCGCGGTGCAGACCGGCCGTGGATCAATGCCGTGATGGGGTCGCCGTGCTGGTGGTGTCGGTCGGCGAGGCAGGTAGCGAGCCGGTCGTCGTCGGCGCCGAGGTAGGGGCTGTGCCCGATTGTCGCGGCGGCGGTGTTCTCGCAGCGCGGCTTTGCGGCAGGGTGTGGTCATGGAGTGGTTCTCGGTTCGGAGGCGCGGCAGGGTCGGGGCTGGTATTGCCAGCCGTGGTGTTGGCGGCGGGTGATGCGCACCAGCCGATTGGCCTCGGCCGGGTGAAGTAGGTGCAGTGCGTCGTTGTTGGAGACCCACCGGTAGTCGGCGACTTCGGCGGGGTCCGGGTCGGGAACGGTGGTGCCGACGAGGCGAGCGTCGAAGAGGAAGTGGGCTTTGTTCTCGCCGGCCGAGGACTCGCTTTCAGCCCACCCGGCCCAGAGCAGTGCTCCCGGGGTGGCGGTGAGGCGGAGTTCCTCGTGGACTTCGCGGACCATGGCCTGCGGTGGCGAGTCGGGGCCGTGGGGTTCGCAGCGTCCACCGGGAAACGAGAACATCTCGTCGTCCGGTCCGCGGACGAGGAGAAGTTGTCCGGATGCGTTGCGGATCAGGGCTGCGGCGCGTACCGGCAGGGTCGGACGCGGAGTGCTGTCGGGGATCCACCGGCAGAGTTCGGTGACGGCCCCGGCCAGGTCGGGGGCGGTGCGGTAGCGGTCGTTGGCGGCGACGCGGTGTGTGTGGGTGTGGTCGGGGTGGATCCAAAGGGCGCGGCAGCCTGCGAGTAATGGGGCGTGGACGTCGTCGTGGACTTTGTCTCCGACGTGGACGATGTCGGAGACCTGCACGTGGTGGGTGCGGGCGATGTGCTCAAACACGTCCGGACCGGTGCCTTTGGCCATACCAGTGCGGTAGGAGAAGTAGGTGGCGTCGAGTTGTGCGCCGAGTTCGGCGCGGATGAGGTCGGCGTGAGTGACATCGGCGGCGGCCAGGTTCGAGCACACGACGACCTGCACGTCGGGGCAGGCATCACGCAGCCCGTTCAGGAGCGCTCGGGCGGTGGGGTTCAGCAGTAGGGGCCGGGGTGTGCGCAGGATGTCGCGCACCTTTTTGGCGGGCAGGGCGAGTTCGGTGGCGAGGTGCTGGATCAGCTCGTCGGTGGTGTGGGCGTGGGTGTGGAGTGTGCGGCGCACGATGTCGGCGACGGTGGAGTCCTGGTGTGGTGAGGCGGCGGCGAGCGCTGTGCCGAGGCTGTGTCCTGCGATGGTGCCGAGCACGCCGCCGACATCAATCGAAACAAGCCGGATCCCTCGGGTCATGAGAGGAGCTCCTGGTAGGGGGCCGTATGGCGGGTGTGGTCGGGCTGGTCGAGGTGTCGGAGGAGGGCGGGGACGTCGCTTCCGGACAGCAGGCGCGGGGTCATGATGCGGTGGACCCAGTTGACCTCGAGCCCTCGTTGTGGCCGGACGAGATCGGAGGGCATGGCGCCGAGGTCGAACAGGTAGGTCAGCAGCGGCGGGCCGTGCTGGGGGCGGATCCAGGTGTGCGCGCAGAACTGGGGCGTGGTGTGGAGGTTGAAGCCGAGGGTGCCGCGAATGGTGGACAGGATGGTCTCGGCGGGCGTGTCGAAGGCCGCGGTGACGTCGCGGCCGGGCAGGCGCCAGGCGGTCTCGCCGTGGTCGCGGACCAGTAGCCAGTCGGCGCGGTCGGGCCGGGCAAGTAGGCCGCAGGCCCGGATCCGGACCCGGGAGGGGTTCGACACCATCAGGACTGACTTCTTTCGTTCAGGGCAACAAGCAGGGCACCGGGTCTCGCCAGAGCAGTGGGGTTAGTTCGGAGGGTGGGGCCGGTGGCCGCCTCGGGGCCGGAAGGTCGTGCCCGCTTCGTGTAGGAGGCGGTGGATTTTCCCGTAGGAATACTGGGTTTCCTTGTGCAGCGTCCGAATGCTGGCGCCTTTCTCGTAGAGCGTTTTGAGGGTGTGGGCGAGTTGGATGCGTGCGAGACCGTGGTGGCGTCGACTGGGCGTGGGCGCGTTGTTCATGGGGGATTCCTCACGCGGTTCGAGGTGTTCATGGGCTGGGGCGGGGGGTTCGGTGTGGGAGCGGGCGTGGGTGAGGGTGAGGTGTGCTTGGGCTGCTCCGGCGAGGTGGCCGTGGTCTTCGCAGTAGGCGAGCAACCAGAGGTTGAGGTCCAGGACCGGGGACCAGCGGTGGCGCTGGGCGTAGAGCTGCGTGAGTGCATCGACCGTTCCCAGCAGGGCGTCGTGGATGGGGAGTCGTAAGCGGACACCGAGTGCTCGGATCCACTGGCTCTCGGCGGTGACCGGGTCGGTGTCCTGCCAGGCGCGGGCACTGTGCTCGAGCAATGTTGCGAGCAGGTTGGGTTCGCGGGCGTTGATCGCGGCCTCTTCGCCCGCGTGCGCAAGGTTCGCCTGCCAGGCCGGGTCCGGCACGTGCCCTGCGTGGAGCCACACTGCGAGCGCCAGCTGCGCGGCGGTCGCACTCAACGTGGGATCGGTGCCCAGGCGAACTCCGGCCAGGACAAGATCCCGGTGATCCCGCACCCAGGCGGCGGCGTGTTCGGGCGCACGGTGCGGCCCCGGGGCGGCCTGCTGATGCAGGTACGCGAGAGAGCGGTCGCGCGGGTCGGCTGCGGTGGAAAGTGGCGTCGGTGCGCAGTCATGGTGGGCGGCCTCGGGCAGGGAACTCATGCCCGGTCCCAGGGTTCGAACAGGATGAGGAGGCGGTCGAGTTCGGCGCGGGTGGTGGTGAGCTGGTGGTGCAGGGTGTGCAGGCTCAGGGTGGCGAAGTGTTCAGCGGTCACGCGTTCGTTGTGAGGATGCCGGGGCAGGAGAGGGATTTCGGGCACGACGCGCCCGGTTTCGTACATCCACACGACGAGTTGCAATCGGGTGCTGGCGCCGGTGCTGCGGAGCAGCCGCATAAGGTGGGATTTGATGGTGTTCTCGCTGCGGTGCAGCCGTGTGGCGCTGTTCTGGTTGGAGAGTCCGCAGGCCGCCAGCCGCGCCAGCGGGAGATCGGCGGCCGGGAGCAGGGCGTTGAGGTCGAGCCCGGCACACCTGTCCGGGACCGTGCTGGGGCGTGTGGGGGTGTTCACGAATTCCTCACAGAGATGGGCAGGCCGTTAGAGGGCGCCGAGGTGGGTCAGTGCGGCATCCAGGTCACGGCGCGCAGCGATGAGCGCGCAGCGAACGTGATGTGCCGCCCGGCTCCGTCAGCCGGTGACGCTCTCGGCGACGTTCTTGGTGGCGCTATTCGGGGCGGGCGTGGTCGTGGCGGGAATCCGGGGACACCGGGCAGGATGTGCCCGGTCTCGTACATCCAGACCACGAGGTGGCCACGATTAGTGGTGCCTGTTTTGCGGAACATGTGCCCGAGCTGGGTTTTGACGGTGTATTCGCTGCGGTACAGCTGCTTGCCGATGGCACTGTTGGTCAGCCCACACGCCATCAGCCGCGCTACTTCCAGCTCGGGAGTCGAAAGCCGGGCTTCCAGCGTGAGGTCCGCGAGCCTGTTCGGATACAGGTCGGTCACGGGACTCCTCCGGCTGTGTGCGGGTTTTTTGTGGCCCAGTCGTGGGCTTTGCGTGCGACGTCGTGGTCGTCTTGCCAGGGCGGGGAAACGCGCACGGTGTCGAGCAGGGTGTGGTTGCTGTGCTTGCCGCGTTGATCACCGGCGTGGATCGTGAAGTGACCGTCAGGTCGTGCCCAGCGCAGCGTGAGGTTTCGTTCGGCGTGGTAATGCCAGGCGCAAGGAAGCCCGGGAGTTCTGGTCTTCATCGAAGGACCTTCTGTTCGTCGAAAGCGCGCCGACGGGGCGAGGACGTGACGTTGCGCGAGGCGGCCGGCACGACCTCGGTCAGGGAATGTGTTCCTGGTAATGCACCCTCGGAAGCCGGAGCCCGTCAGCGAGGTCGGCGAGGTCTGCCATGTCATCGGGGTCGAGCAGACTGACCGCTGCGCGGCGATCCACCCATTCCCCGGGCGGTACCACGGTGTTCGGTACGGTCACGGCGAAGACGTAGATGATCTTGACCGGCCCGCCGCCGAACGCCGCCGCGTCCCAGATGTGCGTGCCCAATGTCGGGTCCTGCGACGTGGTGAGCCCTGCTTCGTCGTGCAGGACTCGGCAGGCTGCATCGGTGGGAGTCTCGCCCTCCCGAATCCGCCCGCCCGGCAGCCGCCACCGCGCATCCGGCGCGGGCAGCAGTAACCACTCCTGGCCCGCCTCGCGGGTCAACAGCGTCCGCACATGGGCGTGAATTGAGGGCGGCGGATCAGGGCCAGGATTCATGGAAAACTCTTCTCGTACAACAACAAACGACGTAGGACAGAACGAACGCAGGATTCGCGGGGGGCGGGGACCCGGCCGCACAACCGGCAGGGCAGCGGGCTGTGCGGCCGGGTTGGGCGGGGTGCGTTCGGGGAAACACGGACCCGCCCGCCACCGGCACCCGTCGAGGGGCTCGTCAGGTGCCGGGCCACCCGGAAACGGGCTGTCCTGTCCAGCCCGTACCGGGAGACTGATTACCGATTACCGCCCGGAAAAACCCATGCGCGACCGCCCGAACCCGGCGCAGGATCGACCGGCGCGTGGCAGGTAGGGGCGTGGCGGTCGAGGACCTTCGCCAGCCCGCGGAGCGAAGCGGCCAGCTGAGTGCAATCCTTCTCGCTCACCACCCCGGAACCGGCCAGATTCTCCAGGGCAGTGCCCAGCCGGGCCTGCACCTGCTCAGCTCGCTGCACCACTTCCCTCACGCTCGGAGCGGCCGGGGCAGAGGTGGACGCGTGTGCTGCTGGAGACATCGGAAAACCTCGATTCGATCGAAGAACACTCGGGTGCTGGATCACGTCACGCGGCCGAGGCGATACCCTCGCCGCCGGGCGTGGACGTCCCCGGCAGATACCAGCTGCCGGGGGCTTCCACGCCCACGTTGTTGTGCGGCCAAGACGGACTCGGTCGGGCGTGCGCAGGCACGCGGGGAATCTCGCCGGTCGGTCCGTCTGCACGGTGCCGACCCGGTGAGACCGAGGCCCACGGCCCCGCCACCGCCGCCGCACCCGAGTCCGCGAACTCCGGCAGCACAGGGATTTCGGTCGTGCGCTCGGCAGGCTGCTCCGGCACGTAAGTGGCCGCCTGCTCGGCAATGCCCGACAGATACGCGCAGTCCAGGCAGATCACGTACCCGCCCTCACGTGGCGGGCAGACACCGGGGAACTCCGTCATCGCACCCGAACGCGGAGCACATTCGGCCCCCGCCCTGTGCCACTGCGAACCCCGCACCAACCGCACCCACACAGGGCTGAGCGCAGCTACGCGAACATCGTCAACGCCGTCATCACCAGCGCCACGATGACCAAAACCAGCAAGATCACCACTGCCGACATTTCGCAATCTCTCCCTTCTCGCCGCCGTACACCGACGTGCGAAACCCGCTGATCTTGACCGGCGCCACCACCGGCTCCACGCCTTCTCCATTTCGATCTCCCTTCTTGCGGATCCCGTCGCACCGATACGGGCGGTCACCCTTCGCGCTCGCCATTGCTAGGCGCGGGCGTGGGGCAGGTCAGGAGTCCCAGACGACATCGCGCACACCCAGCTGTCCCACCGCAGCGGTGCACTCAGCGCACCGCGCAGTGACCGACCGGGTCTTCGGCACGCGATCGTTCGGCGTCGGCAACGGCAACGTCACCGCCGCACCGCACATCGCCTTCACCGCACTGTTCGCGGCGTGCGCAGACGGCGACACCGTGATCGCGTGCCGTGCCCAGTGGCGACGGGGGACGACCCAGTACGCCGAAACCTGATTCACCGAACGAGACAACTTGCACATGTGCACCATCCGTATCCTTGCGTGAAAGCATCATGAAGTGAAACTCTCACCTCCGCAACCCCGATTGAATGGAACATGCTTCACCTGAGCTTGGAGGGTCCTGGCGTGGAAGAATCAAGCCGTACGCTGTCGGTTGACGACGAGCTGGTTGAGACTGAGGAGTTCGCAGTGGAGCGTGTGAGCCCGACAGTGCGGTTGCGCAAGGTGGTGCGCCGCCTGTTGGCGTGGCGCGAGGCCGCAGGCATGAGGCAGGACGACGTCGCCTCCGCGCTGCGCTGGTCCAAAGCGAAGATCTCTCGCTTTGAGAACGCGGACCAGATTCCAGGACCGGCCGACGTCCTAGCGCTCGCCGCGATCTACGGCGTCAACGACGCTGAACGGGATCAGTACGTCGCGCTGTCGCTGCAAGCCCGTCAGCGTGGATGGTGGCAGAGCTACGGCGACAGCCTGGCGAACAACTTCGGCGAGTACGTCGGCCTGGAAGCGGAAGCCAAGCACGTCCGGGAGTTCGCCATCGACCTGATTCCTGGCCTACTTCAGACCGAGGCGTACGCCGGTGCCCTCGTCGAAGCGTGGGTGCCGCAGGTGGAAGAATCGGTCGCGCGGGATCGAGCCAACCTTCGCCGCGAGCGTCAGAAGAACCTGATCGGCGACGATCCTGTGTCCGTGTCAGCTGTGATTGGTGAAGCTGCGCTGCGGCAGTTCGTGGGCGGAGCTCAAGTCATGCGGGAACAGCTCGACCACCTCGCGGAGGTGTCCAAACTGTCTAACGTTGACATTCAGGTTCTGCCGTTTGCTGCTGGCGGCGTGCCAGCAATGGGTTCGCCGTTCATCATCCTGAGCTTCGCCGAGCCGGATGATCCCGACGTGGCGTTCTCGGAACATCTGACCGGGTGCGTCTATGTGGAGGACGTGGACGAGCTCGCGTCGTATAACCTGAACTTTGGCGCTCTACAGGACAAGGCGCTGGCCCCGGAGGCGTCGATTGAGTTCATCACGTCGCTCGCTGGGGACCTGCGAGCACGATAGGGAGCGAGCATGAACGCCCCAGACTTCAGCCAGGCGACCTGGCGCAAGAGCACCCGCAGCAACGGCGGCGGAGGAGCGTGCGTCGAGGTCGCGACGATTCCGGCGATCACGGGTGTCCGTGACAGCAAGCTCGGCGAGACAAGTCCCGTCCTGCCCTTCGCCACTGCGGAGTGGTCAACGTTCCTGCGGGCCGTCAAGAACGGCACGTTCGACCGTTGACCCCAAGCCACTGCGGCAACACCAAGGCCCACCCGGAGGCAATCACCGGGTGGGCCTTTTTGTGGCCGAAGGGAGCCGCTGGCCACCCTGGGGCTGGATCACCTTGTTGTACACCAGCCCTGGCTGAAGGGCGGTTCTCGGGAGGGAACCGAAGGGACGACGAAGACCGCGTCGACGTGCCGCGCACGACTGATGCCGCGATGCAGCGCGCGCCAAATTGCGTGCTGGGAGGCAAGGTGTGGGAGGAAATTGGGAGGCGCTAAGTGCATCGAACTGCGCTCAACGGGGGTGGGCGTTTCTGAGCTGCACCGCCCTGACCTGCGCCGCTTGTGTCTACGCAGGTCAGGGTGACACCGACCGCTACCTTTTTGACACCGGTAGAGGTCACTGGTTCGATCCCAGTATCGCGCACCAATAGTTTCAGCAGGTCAGAACCCCTGTCGGTGATCTTCATCGGTGGGGTTTTGTCGTGTCCGGTTGTGTGGTGACCGTGGTTTGACCGCGAGGAGCGCGGCCTTTGCGGTGTTGCCGGTTCGTTTCCTTGCATGGCTGATGCGTGGCGGCAGTGCGGTGGTCTGTGGTTTTGAGCTGTGTTTGGGCGAGTGTGCGCGGCGATGGCGGCGCGTTGGGCGTGCTGGGGTGACCGCTAGTTGGCTGGGTGCCGTGCCGCGGGTGCAGTGTCTTGGCTTGGTGCGTTGCGGATGCGGTGGAGTGCGTTGAGTGCGGTGTTGTGTGCGTCGGGGAGGGTGTGGAGGTAGCGCTCGGTGGCGCGGAGGCTGGTGTGGCCGAGTCGTTCGCGGACGGTTTCGAGGTCGGCTCCGCCGGCGAGCATCCAGGAGGCGTTGGTGTGGCGGAGGTCGTGGATGCGGACGCGGTGGGTGAGTCCGGAGTCGTGTAGTGCTGGGGACCAGATCGTTTTGCGGAACCAGTTGCGGGACAGGTGCCGGTTGGCGGGGGAGTGCCGTTGGTGGGCGGGTCGGTCGTGGCCGAGTGCGCGGCGGTGGCGCCGGTAGGCGGCGAGGGCGGCGCGGCAGTGCTCGCATCGGCATCCGGCGCTGTAGCGGCTGGCGGTGCCGTGTCCTTCGGGCGCTGCACCGCCTGTGGATGGGTTGGTGTCGTCTCGCGGGGGCGCCGCCGGGAAGCCGAACACGAGGTCGTCGGACGCCAGGCGGTATTCGGTGAGGTGATCGAGCAGTGCGCGGGTGAGCTCGGTGGTGAGGTGGAGCTGCCGGTACTCGGTGTTCTTGGGGTATTGCTTGATGCGGAAGCGTTGGCCGTCTGGGTCGGGGTGGTGGAGTTCGACGACGGCGCGGCTGATGGTCAGGACCCGGGTGGCGGAGTGGAGGTCGTGGACGCGTAGTTCGGCGAGTTCTCCCCATCGGACGCCGGTTTCGAGAGCGACGTCGGCGAGCAGTTGCCAGCGTGGCGCGGCGAGTGCCGTGTGGAGGGCGTCGTATTCGGTCGGGGTGAGGATGCACAGGGGGCGTTTGGGGACGGCGGGTGTGGTGACGCCGGTGCAGGGGTGGAAGTGGATGATCCGGTCGTTGAAGGCGGTGGTGAAGATCGCTGAGAGCACGGTCTTGCAGCGGGCGAGGGTGTGCGGTGTGGCGCCGGTGTCGGCGAGGTGGCACAAGTAGTCGCGGACATGGGCGGGCAGGATCTCGTTCATCCGCATCGTGGCGAACCCTGCCAGTAAATATTTGGTGAGGACGTGTTCGTACCCTTGGCGGGTGTTGAGCTCGATGGTGTGGTGGGGCAGCCAGGATTCGGTGACATAGCGGCCGAAGCGTTGGCGGCCGCTGGTCAGGTCGACGAACCGGCCTTCAGCGATCTTGGCTTCGGCACGCCGCCACGCGCGGTGGGCGTCACGTTTACGCCCGAAGGTTCCCGCAGATCGAGCACGACCACGCAGATCCCAGTAGTAAGCGGTATAGCGGGGAAGGCCCTGCCGGTTGATGCGCCGCTTCGAAAATCCCATCCGTACTCCTCAGCGTCCGGGTTACCTGTCCCTGAAGACATCGGCAACCTCCGCGGAGGACCGCATGGGAGGAGCTTTGCTCGGGTTCGCCCTGACCGGTGGAGACGCCGAGGGGGGTAACAGGGTGCATACGGGCGTTATGCACAGCGCGCAGCGGCGGCGATCTCACCGGTCTCGAGTCCGGGCAGTTTTCCTTCTATCTCACCCCATTGTGAAGTGCTCGGCGCCGCCAAGTTCGTCGTGGATCAATAGCCGGGCTGCCTCACTCGTCGGCCTGCTGGTCCACCGCGGCCTCGTAGAAGGCGTCTGCGAGGGCCACGATGACGGCGCTGATGCCAGGTCCGTCGCTGAAGAAATAGTCGGCCATGGTGTTGTGAGCTTCCTGGTTTTCGACGACGGTCTCGGTGACCGCCGCCTGGAAGTCCTGTGATTCCATGAACTGCTTCTTCGAGTTCACCTTGGTCTGGTTGATCAGCTCTGGGCGTGCGAGGAGTTGCTGCACCAGACCCTGTACGAATTCCCGGATCTGGGACTGGGAGAACGACTCAGCGCCGAAGAGGTCGTTCATGGTGTTGATGACGACTTGGAGTGCGACGTACTTCGGTTCTTTCCGGGTTCCTGTACCTGCGGCGCTGATGCCCTTGAGCTCGCCGTCACCGGTCAGCGAGATGTCGACCGCGGTGGCCTTGTTGTGCTTGACCCCCACCAGGACTACGTCGGAGAGGTCGACCTCCGCAGCCCAGGAGGAGTCGGCGATGACTTTCTCCAGGAGTCGAAGGAAGATCGACAACATCTCCATGTGCGGGTCGCCGTAGTCGACGATCTGGCTCATGAAGTCGTAGAGCCGGACGAGGGTGGAGACGTCCTTGCGGAACAGATCGAGAGTGTTGAGGGTGACCTTGTCCTCGGCCTCCATCGCAGCGGCGTAGCGTCGGGCGAACTCGTTCTTGGCCGGGCTGATCGCAGCCGAGAGCACGCTGTTTCCCTTGCGTTCCACCCAAAGCCGGGCAACCTCGCGGACTTGCTCGGGCGTGTAGATCCCGGCCTGGTCGAGTTTGGTGGCGAGGTGGAAGACGACGTACGGGTCGGTCTCGGTCTCCAACGAGGCGTTGGTGAAGTACGGCTCGAACGCGGCCCGGATGTCCTCGGGCTTGTTCACGAAGTCGATGACGAACGTCTTGCGCTTCTGTTCCCCGCCTGCGGTGCGGTGGGTGCGGTTGAGCCGCGAGAGCGTCTGCACGGCAGTGATCCCGGAGAGCTTCTTGTCGACGTACATCGCCGAGAGCAGGGGTTGGTCAAAGCCTGTCTGGTATTTGTCGGCGACCAACATGATCTTGTACGTCGAGCCTTTGAACGCGGCGGCCAAGTCTGAGCCGGCGCCGGGGTTGAGGTTGGCTTCGGTGAACTCGTCGTCCTTGCTCGGCTGCGGACCCCAGTCGGTGACCCATTCCTCGTCGTCGGTCATCGTCACCGCGCCGGAAAATGCGACCAGGGTGCGGTAGTGGTACGAGACGTCGTCCGCGGCCCGCTTGGCGATGTAGGCGTCGATCGCCTTCTTGTACTTCACCGCGGCCTTGCGCGAGTCGGTCACGACCATCGCCTTCGCCCTGCCTTCCAACAGGTGGGCGACGTTGGCGTGGAAGTGCTCGACGATGATCCGCACCTTCTGGCTGATGTTGGTCGGGTGCAGCTTCACCCACCGCATTAGCCCCTTGCGTGCGGCGGACTCCTCCACTTCCTCGTCGCCATCGCCGCTCTCAGCTTGACCTGCGATCTTCAGTGCGGTGTCGTAGGTCTGATAGCCCCTGAGCACGTCGAGGATGTAGCCCTCTTCGATCGCCTGCCGCATCGAGTAGAGGTGGAACTCGACCGGTTTTCCATCCAGGCCTTTGCGGCCGAAGAGTTCCAGGGTCTTGTTCTTCGGCGTCGCGGTGAACGCGAAGTAGGA
Source organism: Saccharopolyspora gloriosae (assembly GCF_022828475.1). Lineage (GTDB taxonomy): Bacteria > Actinomycetota > Actinomycetes > Mycobacteriales > Pseudonocardiaceae > Saccharopolyspora_C > Saccharopolyspora_C gloriosae_A. The sequence goes on from NZ_CP059557.1 coordinate 2,046,117, forward strand.
GATGTTCGGCGAGTCCGCCCGCTCGGTCATCTCCGAGGCCAGGATCGTCTCGACGTCGACCGTACCGCCCTGCTCGATCTCCTCAGCCTCTTGTGCGGTCAGCACGGCCTTGAGCTTGGAGGCGATCTGGCCGGACTGCGAGGAGTGTGCCTCGTCCGCGATCACCGCGAACCGTTTGCCCTTCAGGCCCTTGTTTGCTCGGATCTCGTCGAGCGCGAACGGGAAGGTCTGCACCGTTACCGCGATGATCAGCTCACCGTTTTTCAGCGTGGTCGCCAACAGCCCAGACTTCGACTTCACCCCTGCTTTGCGTACGTCCTCGGGGCTGATCGTGGTCACGATCTTCCCCGATCCGTCGATCTGCCGGATCGCTTCCTGGAGCTGCCCGTCGAGCACCGTGCGGTCCACGACCACGATCACCGAGTCGAAGACCTTTTTGTCGTCTACGTGCAGCCGCGCGAGCCGGTGCGCGGTCCAGGCGATGGTGTTGGTCTTGCCCGACCCTGCTGAGTGCTCGATCAGGTAGCGATGCCCCACTCCTTCCTCGCGCACCGCGGCCACGATGTTCGTCACGGCCTCCCACTGGTGGAACCGTGGGAAGAGCAGCTGTGTACGTCGTACCGAGGTACCGGTGGTGACGTCCCACTCCTCCTTGGTCTCCACGATCATCAGCCGACCGATGATGTTGAGCCAGGCATTCTTCTCCCAGACCCGTTCCCACAGGTACGCCGTCGCCGACCGCCCATCGTCGGCGGGTGGGTTCCCCGCGCCACTGTCGTGGCCCATGTTGAACGGCAAAAAATGCGTCTTCTCGCCTTCCAGCTTGGTGGTCATCGCGGCCAAGTCGTTGGAAACCGCGAAGTGCACCAGCGCCCGGTGCCCGAACGACAGCAACGGCTCCGGCCGCCCATTGGTCAGCGGGCTCCGGTCCTTACGGTACTGGTTGATCGCCTCATCGACGGACTGGGTGAATTCGGTCTTCAACTCGACGGTGGCGACCGGGAGCCCGTTGACGAAGAACACCAAGTCGATGCTGCGCCGGTCAGCGGTGGAAAAATGCACCTGCCGCATCACCCGCACCCGCATCGCCGCGTACTGCTCATTGGTGGTCGCGTTCAGGCTCGTCTCGGGCCGGAATTGCGCCATCTTTAACCGGCCACCGCCGATATACTGCACCCCGTTACGCAGGATGTTCAACATCCCGCCGCCATGTTCGAGAGGCTTGTCGAGTGCTGTGGTCAGCACGTCGAGGAACTTCGCCTCCGACCCCGCCGCCCGCAGAGCTTTCTCGTGAGCCGCTCGCTGGGTTTCCTGCAACCAAGAGAACAGGTCCTGGGGGAAAAGCGCCCGCTCCCGGTCGTACCCAGCGTCATCGGCTGAGTAGTGCCACCCGTGGGCCCTCAGGTGTTCGCAGATCTCGGACTCGAAGACAACCTCGTTGTGATCCGCCATCACGCCATCTCCCGCACATCGATCTGCCCCGTCACCGCCGCAGTGATCAATGCTGCACGCCGCTCCTTTGACAGCTCGATGAAACCCTCAGACTCGTCGATAAGAGCGTCGATCTTGGCCAACCGGCTAGCGAGATCAGAGGCCGCGTTGGGACGAGTAGGCAGATTGATGTTGAACCGCGCGAGATCCTTCATACCGAGCGTTGGCTGGATGCTGTCGCCGCTCGTCGCCAACTCAGCCTGATGCAGGAAGTGATTCGACCCGAGCCAGGCGCACAAAAGAGGAGCCACAGCCGGGTCTTCGCAACGAAGTACCGCTACTGCCCGCGCCACGTTCGCGCCTGCGAGCCATTGAGGTGCGAGCGCCGCCTGCCCCATTTTTCCGACAACGCCGAGCAACACTTCACCGCCGACGATCTTTGTACGGGAGTACTCGTCTGACTGTTTCGGTGCGATCGCCAGTATGGGCCGCTCCGGAGTGAGGTTCAGAAGGTCGCCGACCCGGACAAACGGAACGCCATCCGCCTCGTCCACGTACCTCGGGACCAGCACGCCGTATGAAGGGCGAGCCGCCAGCAATCGTCCGACCTTGGTTGCCTCGGTCGAGGGGCCGATGTCGAACGCTGCGGAGAGGACCGCAGCACGCCGCTCGCGGAGCATCTCGATCAGGCGCTGCTGCTCCTCGACGAGCGTGTCGATGCGAGCGGTCTCGCGGTCGAGATAGTCAGCGATGGCGCGCTGCTCCTCGAATGGCGGCAGTGCCAAGGTTGCTTTTGAAAGATCCCCGGCCCGAATGCCCACCCGGGTGACTCCTGAGGCTAAAACGGCCCATTGCCCGGTAGTAGGGCTTGCCGATAGGGCCCAGTAAAGGAACTTCGGTTCGACGGTTCCAGGATTTGGGCGAACGATCGAGAGGTGGTAGCCACAGATTAGGTCTTCCGCCTCATATTCGACATAGGCGGGTACCCCGATGTCGTCTGCGTTTTCTGAGTCCTTCGTGAGCAGGGTGTCGCCGACAGCAATTCGGAAACGCTCAATTTGCTCCGGCGGTGCCGTCGCCGCCATAAAGCCTATGTCCTCGACGATCGACGCGTTCTTATAGACGTCGGTGTAGTTGCACAGCCTCACCGGTGGCTCACCGGCGGCGGAATGCTTGTCCACGTTGCTCGGCCAAGCTCGTGCCACGTGATTGAGCTTCCCCATACGCCAATGGGCGGGGATGGTGTCTAGCCATAGAGAATCAGCTGCGAAGTACCCCGAATATCTTGCGGTCACTGCTCGACCTCCCGAAGTAGATCGAGGATTTTGGCGACCTGCTTCTCTAAATCCGCGTCGATCTCGGAGAGGGGGCGGGGCGGGATGTACCTGTAGAAGTGGCGAGTGAAGGGGATTTCGTAGCCGGTCTTGACTTTGGCCCAGTCAATCCAGGCATCGGGTACGTGTGGCTTCGCCTCGGTGTCGAAGTACGCCTGGACGACCTCGTGCTTGCCCGCGGCGCCAGTGGTCGACCCGCCGTAGGTGAACGGGACGTTCTCGGTGTCGCGTTTCTTGGTGTCCGGCTTCGGTTTTCCTTTGCGGTCGATGACCGGGTTGCCGTTCTCGTCAAGTAGGGGCCGTTCAACGGTGATGGTCCAGTAGCCGAACTCGTCGTTGCGCAGCACTTTGGAGTAGCCCGGGTCGGCGTCGGTGAACTCGGTGTAGAGCCTGACGACTTCGTTGCGGTCGGCGTCGCTGAGCTCGCGGTTCTTGGCGCCGAGGTTCTTGCGCATCTTGGTCCAGAACGAGGTGCCGTCGATGAGCTGGACCAGGCCCAGGCGGTCGGGGTGTTTGGTGTTGTCGAGGATCCAGATGTAGGTGGCGATGCCGGTGTTGAAGAACATGTTCGTCGGTAGCGCGACGATCGCATCGACGAGGTCGTTCTCTAGCAGCCATTTGCGGATGTTGGAGGGGCCGGACTCGGCGGCGCCGTTGAACAGCGGGGAGCCGTTCATCACGATCCCGGCCCGGCCGCCGCCGTCTTCGGGCGCCCGCATCTTGTGCACCAGGTGGAGCAGGAAGAGCATCTGCCCATCGGAGGTCGACGGGAGTCCTGGGGCGAACCGGCCGTGGGGGCCTGCTTCGTCGCGCTCCTTCGTGACCGCCTTCGCGTATTGCTTCCAGTCGACACCGTAGGGCGGGTTGGACATGCAGAAGTCGAACTGGCGGCCTGCGAACGCATCGTCGGTGAGCGTGTTGCCGAAGGCGATGTTGGTCGCGTCGTGGCCCTTGGCCAGCAGATCGGACTTGCAGATCGCGTACGACTGTGGATTGTACTCTTGGCCGAACAGGCTCAGGCGCGCGTCGGGGTTGTGCGCGAGCAGGTGTTGCTCGGCCAAGGCGAGCATGCCGCCGGTGCCTGCGGTGGGGTCGTACAGTGTGCGGACGATGTCCGCTTCGTTCAGGTCGGCGTCCTTTTCGGCGAAGAGCAGGTCGACGAGTAGGCGGATCGCGTCCCTCGGGGTGAAGTGGTCGCCTGAGGTTTCGTTCGCAGCCTCGTTAAACTTGCGGATGATGTACTCGAACGCATCGCCCATGTCGGCGTTGGAGACGACGTCCGGGTGCAGGTCGACGGCCTTGAAGGACGTGATGACCTCGCGCAGGAGCTCCGCCTTCTCCAGGGCGAGGATCTCCTTCTTGAAGTCGAAGTACTCGAACACGTCGACATCGGAGGAGAACCGGTCGATGTAGTCGACCAGGTTGTCGGCCAGCCCGTCGGCATCGTCGAGGAGGTTGGCGAAGGAGTAGTTCGAGGTGTTGTAGAACGGCCTGCCTGTCGCCTTCTTGACCTCGACCTTGAGCCGGGTCGGGTTCTCGTACTTCGCCGCCAGCTCCCGGACCGTCGCGCGGTGCGGTTCGAGGATGCAGTCGAGGCGACGCAGGATCGTGAGTGGGAGGACCACGTTGCCGTACTGGTTGGGGCGGTAGGGGCCCCGAAGCTGGTCGGCAATCGACCAGATGAAACTACCGAGGGTGCTCACAAGGCTCCTTACAAACGATCACTCAACGACGGACCTGGACGCTCAGCGCGAGCCCGTACGCACCATCCCATCAGGCGGTGCGCGGTCTCCAGCGACTGGTACGTCACAAGAACATCATTCCGTATCACGACACGGTGCGTACCAACAACCACATCTCTGAAGGGCAAGCGTGGCGTGTCACCATGCATGGACGGCTTCCTCGGCTGCGTGAACGATTGGCTATGTCGTGTCTCCGCTGGCTTGGCTGTGTGGGAACAGGCCGTAGCGACCCCGGCCAGTGTTCTTGGTAAAGGAGACGTCCTGAGACCTAGGCTTCAGTCCGTCCGGCGGGTTCTCGTTCTCCAGCACGATGATCTGGCCGGTGAAGTTCGTTTGGATGTCAGCGAAGAACCGGCCCGCGAGGGTTGTGGTGTCGAGGACATCGTCGCTGTTGTCTGGTTCGGCGTTGGGGTCTGGTGGCCGGTAGACGACCAAGGGTGAGTCGAGCACGACGAAACCAGGATGAGGCAGGTCGTTGTCGAGGCAGTACTGGGCCAGCGAGATGGTGAACGCGGCGTGCAGGATGGCGCGGACGCCCTTGCCGTGGGCGGCGCGAAGCTGGTTGCCCGAGACGATGTCTTGGGATTCGAAGCTGTAGCTGGTGTTGTCGGCGTCGGGGAAGCCCCAGGCCCGTAGCCGGGCCGCGATCAGATGTGACAGGTCGTTGACGGCGCTGCGTTGCAAGCCGGCGGTGGATTCCATCGTGTCCGGCTTCGGTTCTGCATCGACTTCGGCACGGAGGGCTTCGAGGCGCTGGATGCGGCGGATGGTCTCTGCATCGCGCTCGAGCTGCGACGACGAGTTGATCAACTCGCGCAGCTCGAGTTGCTGAGGGCCGAGCTCGCTATCTAGCCGCGCGATCGCCGAGCGTGCGTGGGCAGCCTGGTCGGTGTAGGTCTGAAGGCGTTGGCCCTTTTCCGCGCGGTCGGTACGCAACCCGCTGATGGCATGGAGCAGGTCTTCGCGCAGAGCGGTCGTCTTGCGTTGCTCCTCACGCACGGACGCGGCGAACGCGGTCGTGTCGTCGGCGCAGTCCTCGCTGAGGTGCTGATGCTCGGGTTCGGCACCGCAGAATACGCAGTCGCCGGGTGTGAAGTAGCCCAGCAAGGACCCGGCTTCGGCGATGGCCTCCAGTCGAGCCAGGTCCGAGGTGTATTGCTCATACAGCAGCGTGAACCGGGCTTCAAGGGCGTCGAGTTCGGCGAGACTGCGGCGCGCCGCGGTGACGAGTCGTTCGCTGTTGGACAGCGTGTGTCCCCATTGCTGCCTCGCGGCGGCGGTTTGCTCGATGGAGTCGGTCGACGCGTTGACCGTGGACTGCAGGCGGCCGAGACGGTCGTTGACCGCTTGAAGGGTCTCGTCTGTCTGAAGCTGTTCACGCAGCTCGGCCAGTAGCGTGTCGATGACGTCGTGCTTGGCGACCTTGGACCGGCGCTGTGCGGTCTCCGACTCGCCCGACTCGACCGCGGAGTCATCTTCACCCTGTAAGAGCAGGCGAAAGGTGGAGATCTCCGTGGTGCCGGTGGTGAACTGCCCCGTCACTACGGGTGCGATCTTGGATTGAATCTTGGTCTCGTCCACCAGGAACAGGGGAGCCAGCATGCGCAGGCTCAGGGAGACCGTGCCCCCGGCGGCGTTCTTGCGGACGACCTTCTCGTCCAAGCCGACTTGGCTCAGGAAGTAGTGTGAGAGGTTCTTGAAGTCTTTGCCGCTGTGCTTTGCCGCCAGCGGTTCGTGCTCGGCGGGCAGCGGGTAAGCACGATGATCTCCGCCGTAGAGTCGGAAGCCGCCGCCCTTGGTAGCTCGGTACAGGGTGACCTGTTCAGCATCGGGTAGACGGATGCCGAGCAGAACTGCGTCGTAGCCCTCCTGTTCCGGGATCTTGTATAGCGTCTTCCCGCCCAGCATGAAGTTTATGGTCTCGGCGATGTACGACTTCCCTGTGTCCGACGGCCCGCGGACAAGGGTGAGATTGGGCCCGAACTCCACGGTAGCCGGGCTGACCGACGGCCCGATGAACGTCAGATGCGACAGGTTCAGCCGCTCCATGTGCCGGTCCCCCTCTCACTGTCGCTGGTGTCGCCGTCCCCGGGGCGGCTGCTGACGATTGCCGCCGTCTGCTCCCGGATCTCTTCCTCGGACAATGTTCCGAACTGCTCGACCACCCATTGGCTGCGGTTGCGCAGCTCGGCTATGTGGCTCGACGCGAGTGAGGAGATGAAGCTGTGCGCTTCCTCGCCGGCCTCGTAGCGGAGGCCAGTGCTCGACGTGCGCATGTCGATCAGTCCGGCGCGCAGCATCACCCGCAGCCCCTCGTTGACGTTCGCGCGCCGCACACCCAACTCTCCGGCGTGTAGGGCGTGGGAAGGATGAATATTGGGTGGCCCGCCGAGTTCGGCAGTGTGCAGCACGCAGTGGTCAAGCAGAACCAAGTGGTTGATATCCAGTTGCTCCGGATACGCCTCGGTCAGCATTACCAGGACCCGGACCCCGTACTCCAAGGGGCCGTTGAGTGGAGGTCTCACGGCTCCTCCATCCAGGTCAGCCGGTCGTCATTGGCGAGCTGGTGGCAGACGCCCTTGCGGTCGTCGATTTCGGTCACGCCGATGAGCTTGTGCCGGTTGAGGTCGAGGCTGCCCACCTGCGTCAGTACCTGGCCCAGCCTCGTGTAGCCGTCCGGATGGTCGTCTTGGGCTATGTCAATGACCCCGGCGTGGATGTCGCCCTGAAGTTTCTCGAAGGTGCCCGGCGGCACCGCCCCGACGGAGTACGCCTTGAGTGATTCTGCCCGGAAGAACCGCACTCGTTGCTGCTGCAGGTGCTTGTCCAGCTTGGGGACGTTGGCCACGGAATCCAGAGTAGTGATCTTGTCCGGTGCGCGTTCCGCATACACGGCTAGCAACTGCTGCAAGTAGCGTGCTTCTTCGGGTGCGTATTCCTCTGGAGGGGTTTTGCTGTCACCGCGCTCAGGAAGTGCCGTGGCGAACCGGGCCGTGTGCCAGCGAGTCCGGCTGTGAGTGGTCAGCGCATCCAGCACCTCCACCGACCTGAACATGGCGAAGTCGGTCTCCGCCGCAAGAGCCCTTACCGCGTCAAGGATGGGTCGGGCCAGCGCCTTAACAGAAGGAGCCTTGCCCTTGCCGAGCAAGTCCAGGAAGTTCTCGCGTAGCGCGGTCGGATTACTGATCATCATGTTGAATTGAGTCGATAACCCTCTGGGTGCCAGGAACTGGTAGGTGCGGGGCAGGCGGTACACCCCATCTAGCGCTGCCACGAAGACTTTGATCATCTCGGCCGCGGCGTCAGAGAAGCTGAGTGGCTTGTCGTAGTGCTTGGCCTGGAAACAATCCCACGGCCCCTCGAACTGTCGGTCGGTCTTGAACCCGACGATGTCCGTACCTCTGTCGCCCGCTCCGCCGAGCAACTTGATCTGGACGTAGTCCTCCTTGATGGCGGTGGCCCACTCGCGGATGAACTCTTCCCACTCGTCGGGTGAGTACAACCGGATGCGGCCCACCGGCGGGATCGGGGGACCGTCCAAGGCCACAGCCGGGGTCGAATCAGCAGGTAAGGGCATCTCGGTGAGCGCCGCCCGCTCGTCTACCTGCTGCTTCGCCATTGCCACGCTAAGCCCTGCCTCCGTCTTCCTGATCGGCTGCTCACCCTATCCGGGACAGGGTGTGCGCGGGTGCGTATTTCGATGGGTGGCACGTACACGACTGGCAGATGGCAGGTGGACTGATCCGAGGGTGCTCAGTCGGATCGAAGATCATGAGCCGGGCGGGCGCCGCGTCTGGGCACGTCGGGCGACAGTGGTGGGGCGTGAGTGACCGGCACAGCTGGGCCTGACCGATCCAGGGCGGGCGGCGACCAGACAATCTACTGGGCGCACTGGTCCGTTCGAGCGGGGCATGGAGCCGGCACGATGGGCGATCTACGACTGAGCGAAGGTGCGCCCGTGCCGCAAGAGGCGAATTTTGGCAAGGACTCGTGTTCAAAGCTGTGCGGCAAACCGCCTAGTGGGAGGCGGCGTATGGGAGGAAATTGGGAGGCGCCAAGCGCACTGAACCGCGCTGAACGGGTGTGGGTGTCTCTGAGCCGCACCGCCCTGACCTGCTGAAGTCGTGTCTATGCAGGTCAGGGCGATGCCGACAGCTACCTTGACACGGTAGAGGTCGTCTTACTCGTTTGCGCTGTTCAGAGGCGCCATAGCCGAATGTGGCTCTGGGGTGAAGGTTTGCTGGGTGCATGTCGGTGGGAGTGAGGATGTGGTGTGCGGCTTCGTGGTCGAAGGGGGCGTGTAGTTGCACTTCTGCGGTGGTGATCCGAGACCACTGGTCGGAAGCGGTGCAGCGCACCTCGACGGTGAGAGAGCATCTGATGCGCCGGTGGTGCGGAGTTCAAGGTAGCCGGTGATGACACCGACTTTGTCGGTCATGACCTCACCTGGCGGTGCGACTATCTCGGACGAAAGCACGATTCGGACATGTTCATCGGTCTCCAGCACACGTCGATTCACGACCGTGTGAGGCCATTCGTAGACAGACTCATCGGTGTCGAGAAAGACTCGGTTTGGTGATCATGGGGCTGTGGACGGCCGTTGTCGGCGCTGGGGGTGGGACTTGACCAGATGTGGTTAGGAGCTGTCGTGTCGGGTCGATGACCTGCTGAAGCCATAGGCCGGTGCGGCCACGGACTGACGATCGGACCTTGCCAGTTCCGACGGCCCTACCAGGTCTTCAGTCAACGGGTGGCCCTGCTTGAAATCGTCGGACATGTAGCTCGGGCCGTTCGCTCTTTCATTGGCCGTAGTTTTTACGGCTTACATCGGTTTGTGGCCTACGCCTGCCCAGATCGCAGATTCGGCGGCGTTGTCGAACGCGTCGAGCTCGTGTCTGGTGGCCTGTGTCTCTTCGGGATGCCAACGGGGTGTCCAGCACAGTCCAGGTGAAATGGGTGCGTACTCGCCCAGGAAGCATTCGATCTCGTCGCGGGTGCGGAGGTAGATTGGGTGTCCTGCCTGCCGGTACCGGTATTCTAGTTCGGTGAGACTGGAGCGAATGTGCTCGGGAACACCGTCGTCAGTGACGTGTGAGATTGCTAGATAAGAGCGGGATGGCAGTAGTTCACGAAGCCGGGCAACCGCAGCCGGGCCGAGTTCGTCGCCACGGTCGTTAGTCTGCTGGAGGTGTAGGACTGCTATCAACAGACAGGCGACGGGCTCGCGTTCATCGATGACGTTGGTTCCCAGGACGCGTTGCCACAGCCGGTCCGGATCGCGCAGGTCCGCGTCGATCACGGCGTGTCGGTTGGGGTCCTCGGCGCGGTCGAGCAGTAAACGGGAGTGGGCTACAGCTACGGGGTCGCAGTCCACGTAGACCACGCGGGCGCTGGAGTCGATCTGCTCGGCGATTTGGTGGGCATGGCCCATCGTCGGTAGCCCGCTGCCGATGTCGACGAACTGCCGAACTCCTAACCGCGTGAGATGGCGCACCACTCGATGCAGAAACAGACGGTTGGCTCGAGCGATCCGCGGTAGTGAGGGAAACTCGTCAACGACCGAGGCGGCGAACTGTCGGTCGATCTCCCAGTTCGCTTCACCGCCGAGGTAGTAGTCGTAGACGCGCGCAACGCTCGGTCGGCTCAGGTCCAACTCTATCGGGGCAAATTCTTGGTGTTCCGGCTCGGTCATGCTGGCTCCTCCGCTGACCCCACTAGCAAGATCAACTATAGTGATCACCGCGTGAGGTTCATCGCCGGGCGGGTGGGGCGATCAGCTAGGGCGCGGCACGCCTCCGCTCGATCATCTGGTCGAGGAATGCGACGGTATCGTGACGGGATAGAGCCTGTGAATGCAGGTCACGCCAGTCGTGTTCGCGTTTGGAGACTGCCTCGGAAGCATGGTGATAACGGCCATCCTCGAAGTACACGAAGTCACCGTTCGGGTCGTGCTTGGTGCGTCCCCAGCGCTTGCGTACTCCAGGCTCGGTAGCGACAACGCCCCGCAAGATGGTGAAGTCCTGCGGGATGTCGAGCATGGGCACGGTGAACGGCATGAGGTGTAGATGTACGTGTTCGTATAGGTAGGCGACCGTGATCAGATGTCGAAGCTGCTCAAGAACGAGCCACTGGTGCTCGCTGGGCATGCGCCACAGGGCCGATTCGCTGAGTATGATCTTGAACGTCGGCCGCCCCAGGGCCAGCACTTGCTGTCGGTTTCGGCGCGCGCGCAGGCGCCCGTAGATTTTTTCGGAATGGCGATGTCTTTCGAACATGGCCAGCATGTACGGCTCGGCCTGAAGAATCCCGGGGATTCGTTCGACATGCCAGCTCAGCACTTCACTGGCCCGCGGCTCGGCGCGTAGGTATTCCTGGAAGTGCGGTGGTACATCCGGGTGCTCCTCGGACGCCTCGCGGGTCTGGCTGGCGAGATGAACCCACTCCTCGGCTTCGCTCTCGTCGACTTTGAGTGAGGAGGCCAAGACTTGGGCATCAGCGATCGTGCAGCTCTGTCGGCCTGTCTCGAGCTTACCGATCTTCGGCTGCAGTCCTCTGCTCCAGCCGCAGCGTTCCGCGAGGTCGGCCTGGGTGAGCCCGGCACTGCTACGGGCTACGCGGATCGCGCGTCCCAGTTGTTTGCGCGCCGCCGTCGCTGAATCGCCCACGTCACCTCACTACCGTCAGGGTCATCGTAAGAAGCCAACTGTAGCGGAGCGATTACATTGCGTGGTGCCCGCCTGGGTCGGCAGCGCTCCTCGCGTGCGAACTCACTCTTTTAGACGTATCGAGATGCCTTGGTGCTGTCGCGCACGTCGAGTGATCGCTCTCATCTGTCGCGATCGTAGTGACCAGCACCCGCTGCAAGCAGGAAAGCGCACCAGTGCTGGGGGCTGATCTGAAGGATCGGGCCGCCTTCGGCCTGTTTCGAATCGCGTAGCCCGACTACGCCGACACTGCCCAAATTGACCTCGATGCAGTTCGCGCCATCCGAGCCGCATCGTCGTGCCCGCCTCCAAGCGTGCGATACGAATCGCACTTCGCCGAGATTCTGCTTCGTGTGCTTCACGTGGCATCCTCCTCGTTGCGTCCTCGGGTGACGATCACAGCTTGGGCCAGGGGTTATTCTCGAAACAAGGACATTCGCGCTATCGTGGTATACGGTGTGGCGGCAGGGTGAGCCGATGAACAAGAAGGTTCACGTGAACAGGCTTGAAGCTGTGTCGTGCAGGACACAGGCAGATAGCAGGTTCCATCTGTCGCCTCGGAGGATCCGTTGCCGAAGCACAGAGTTGGCGTCTTGATTCGGAAGGGTTATGCGCGAACATCAGCGACGTCCTGCAATCCTGCGTGGTGGGCGGAGGGAGGTGCTTGCCCAGGAATTGGCAGAGCTGTTCAACCGTGGTCGATCGGTCCAGCAGCTTGCTTCAACGATCGGACGGCGCCCGGCTCTGGTACGGCGCCTGCTCGTCGAAGCCGGGGTCCGCAGCCGTAGCGGTGCGTGCATTGGGGCCAGCGACGAAGTCATATGCTCTGAGCTGGCCCAGCGCTACCGAAGCGGAGCTTCGGTGACGGCACTCATGGAGCAAACCGGACTGCACCGCCAAAGGATCCGCGCCCTGCTACGTGAAGCTGGCCTGACTCCCGAACCGCATTCCACCCGGTCTCCACTCCCGCCAGGGCTGATAGAGCGCTATCAGGCCGGTGCGAGCTTGCGACAACTGGCCCAGCAGTTCGGTCGCGACCACTGCACGATCCGAACGATGCTGATTAACGCCGGCGTCAGCTTGCGTGCCCCAGGGCGTCCCCGGACGAATGCGGCTACAGGGGGACCGCATCCATGACCGGTCATACGAGCGCCCGCAGCCACGGACGGCCCGCTAACCATGAAGGTCGGCGGGCCGCCCGGCGCTACGACTGATCAAGCCAGGCTTAAGCTCATTGGCCCCTGCGAAGCACGAGCGTCAGCAGGCTTGGATCGACGACTGTGATGAAAATTCCCACCACCGTGATACCTCCGCCGAGCAGCAACAGCGCCCGCATCGTCCGCGACATGTCGTCCAGTACCACGCCGACGAGATCCCAGAACCCCGCGATCTCGCGGGGATACGGTCGTGCATCTCCCCGGCCACCGACCGGGTGATCCGGGTCGCCTTCGTCTGGCGTGTGATTACCACGACGGCCTAGACTCATGGGTTGTTGTTCCCCTCTGCTCACTGGATTGTGGAACGACACGCGCGGTCTCCTGTGTCAGCAGGAGGCCGCGTTTTTTGCATATTCACTTCGCCGAGGCCCTCGGTGCTCCGGAGGAGCCGGGTGCGGACCGAGTCGCATAAACCTCAGTGCCCTCAACGTTACCGGAAGGCCCTTACGGGAAAACCGCGAACCCCAGGTTTGGTGACTTTGCAGCGTTACCTGCACTGCGCCGCACTCTTGGCAACGTTGCTTCCTGTTTGCGATTGTCACCCCAATGGAGTAAAAATCGTGTCTACCGGTTCGCGTAGCTGAACCCTCGGTGCCTGACGGAAAGACTCGAATCCTCCTTCTGATCATGCGGAACGCTTGTTCCGGGCGCTTGAAGTCCTCTCGTTGTGCCACCGGTCCAGGGCATCCGACCTGACGGTGGCCCTTATCGCACTTCCGTGCGCTGCCTCCAGTAGTACGAGCACGCGCGCGTCGACAGCGGCCGTCGTCGTGAATCCGGGAAACGGCGGGAGGGGAAACCCGTCGTTCAGGTGATATCCCGGAGCCTGCGGTCCGGGTTCTGTCGAGAACCGCAAATTTTCAATCCTATGAAAGTGCAGTGCCAAGAGTTCCATCGCGTCAGAAACCGAGATGCGGCGTTCGAAGTGCAACGAGGCTGTGCGAGCGTAGCGAGCGGCACCGGGTCCGTCGCTCGTTGCAACTCTGCCCCTCCGGGCGAAGGGGCAGAGTCGGGGAAACTCTGACAAGGCCGAACCGCTGCGCTGGGGCGGCCTGCCTGAGGTCGAAACGGCACTTTCAACCGCTGAGCGCGGCCCACTAGAATGCCCGCCCGGAGCATCGAGCTAGCGGCGCGTTCTCGTGTTTAGAAGTACTTACCGAACGACCCGCGCGCGCGGGGCCGATCTCCGCACGAACATGATGGAGCGCAAGAAGACGAAACCATACCCGCGTGCGCGGTCCCGATCTGCCGAAGTCCATCCCGACGGTGATGGTCGTCGAACCATCCCCGCGTGCGCGGGGCCGACGCCCACACCGCCAGCAGGTCCTCGGGGTGCGGGGAACCATCCCCGCGTGCGCGGGGCCGACTCGTCATTGAGGGCGCCGCGCTCGAACTCGTGGGAACCATCCCCGCGTGCGCGGGGCGACGTGACCCGACCGAAGAAAACGTATCCGCCCCGGGAACCATCCCCGCGTGCGCGGGGCCGACGTGTAGGACACCGCGTGCTCGGTGGCGACACCGGAACCATCCCCGCGTGCGCGGGGCCGACCCGGCGACCACCACCGTCAAGACGGCGGGCGGCGAACCATCCCCGCGTGCGCGGGGCCGACAAGTAGAGGTCGAACAGGTCTTTGTCGACCTGGGAACCATCCCCGCGTGCGCGGGGCCGACAGTCCGGTGGTTTCGAAGTCGATGACGATCTTGGAACCATCCCCGCGTGCGCGGGGCCGACCTGATGACCTGGGCGGTGCGGCTGTTGAGGGCGGAACCATCCCCGCGTGCGCGGGGCCGACACTTCTTGACCTGGTGTTTTATCTCGGGCAGGTCTGGTTTTCATTCACGCCGGATCGCGGGCCGGCGTTGAGCTTGGTCGTCGGGTTCATGTGTTCTCGGTTCGCAGTGCGGCGGCGTAGGTGGGTGTGGGCGTTGTTGTGAAGATCACCTGACTGGGTGACCAGGGAATCCTCCCACTGCGCGACCCCATTTCGCGGGCGCGGACGAAATCCTCCCAAAAATCGGTACGGGCGGTCCGGGGAGATCCACTGCATGATCGCCATTGCAACATCAAAAAGCCCGCTGACCTGCACTTTCGTGCTAGATCAGCGGGCTTCCGTGACCGTCGGGACGGCGGGATTCGAACCCACGACCCCTTGACCCCCAGCGGCGCCTGTGCGGTGGCGTGACCTGGGGAAATGGAGAATCTACTGGTGTGAGGGTGGTTGGGTGGTGTTCGGTGTGGTTGTGGTCGGTTCGGTTCCGCCTGCTCCTCCCGTTTTCCTCTCGCGGCCGCGGTCAAAGCCGGTTGTGCGAAGGCTGGTTGGAACTACTCGTCTAGCGCATACTGCGGGGCATCCGTGATCCACTCGCTGATCGCCATGAGCGAGCGGGCCCCGGTTAGCACCGCGCCGAGGCGGCCAGGCACAGCAACGCGACCGCTGGATACCGCAGTCCCCGCACATCGCGGGGATCGGTGACCAGGATCAGGGAACGCTACAGGCCAGTGGCATCGTTTGAGGTGAGGGAAACAATAGGTGAGCCCAGTTGCTCCAGCGCGGAAGGGATGGCGATGACGTTCGGGCAGGCACGGTCTCGCTCGGCTCTCATGGGTCTCGACAACCACATGACCACCAGCACCGTGCCTGCGCTGTTCTCCGGGCCCCTTGCCACACAATGGACATGACACCAAGTCGCTCACGGAGACCTGCAAACCGGACCAATCCCCATCATGCAATGCCCGGGGGCGGGCAGGCCGAGAGAGTTGACAGCTTTCACTTCATGTAGCGTCTTTGGTGACGATGATGTTGTTGAAGCTGCAGGTCGCAGAGAACTGGCGGTTGGTCTGCATCCACTCCTTTATCTCCGCCTCGATTTCAGCTTGGTTCTCTGGTGACATCTCCAGGGTGTAATTCCTGAATGCGGTACCCATCAGGAGATTCCAGCCTCCGTCGGCTGTCTTGTGATCCATTACGACATCCCGATGGGTGATCTTGACTCTCTTCTTGTGTGTCACCTCTTCGAGGAGTGTTTTTAAGAAGAGGATGTCTTCTGTGGTGCGCCAGGGTATGGAGACCTGCAGGTCTTCAGTCTTGTTTTGCGCCAAGTCCAAGAAGACGCCGGAGATGGGCGTGAGAAAGTTGCGCCCCAGGGTCATGAGCACCAATTTACCGCCAGGCTTGACGGCGCCCCACATTTTCACCAGGAAGGCTTTGAGATCTGAGGCAAAGAAGGGTCCATTGGCTGAGACGACGATGTCGTATGCGGCGGCATCGAACTGGGCTTTATCCATGTCCTCAACGAGGAATTGGATATTCTTGACTCCTGCAGCCTCTGCATTTTCTTTGGCTTCTTCGATCATGGAGGGGGAGACGTCGATGGCCAGGGCGTGTCCTGTCGGTCCTGCGAGCTCCGCCGCCTTGACGATCGAGTCGCCCGTCCCGCAGGGCAGATCGAGTATCCGGTCGCCTTCTTTCACTGCCATGTCGGCCAGCAGTGGGTCGCGTATCACCTTGGGGAAGTCGTTCTGGATTTTGGTGTACTCGTTTGCCGCCTTCTGGAACGTGCCGTGAGAGTCGAATCCAGTCATTCCTAGAATTCCCTTCAGGTCTGTAAGCCCGTAATGGCGGGTGGGCGGTCGCGCTAACTGGAATGCGTGCTGGCAAGCTCCATCTGCACCCCTGGTTTGGGGCGAGTGTTTCCGAGGGTATCTAGAAGGATGCAGGAGAAGGTGAATCCCGCCCCAGGGTCATTGCGGAGATGGGGATTCCTGGTGGGCATGCCAGGTGCGGGTTTCGTGGAGAGTTGGTCAGCTGGTTTTCTAAGTTCAGCCAGTATCACAATAATGCGGCTGACGATCGAATAACCTATTTCTTCCTCCGTGAATCGCGCAAGAGAACCGCTGAAGCGCCGCAC
This sequence comes from Saccharopolyspora gloriosae, assembly GCF_022828475.1. GTDB lineage: Bacteria > Actinomycetota > Actinomycetes > Mycobacteriales > Pseudonocardiaceae > Saccharopolyspora_C > Saccharopolyspora_C gloriosae_A. The sequence goes on from NZ_CP059557.1 coordinate 2,062,454, forward strand.
CTCGCTGTGCGACGGACAGTTATTCAACATCAGTTCTTCAAGGCTGGTAATTCGGCGGCTTTAATTCGGCCGCGTCCCACACGTTCATTTTGGGAGCATGGCACTGATGGAGGAAGTGTCTTCTGATCGTGGTGGTGCGAACACCACCTGTGCGGAGAACCGGATCCGTGGCCCCGAGTGAGAACACAGGGCGGGCCGGACACGCCGACATACGTCCCAAGTCGGCACTCGGCATCACACCAGCCCACGGCTCAGGCTGCCCCGGTGTGAGAAGCTGCATGTCAACCGACGTGATCCTTTATTTCTGCTGTTCAGGCATGGTTTCGCTCGAGCCGAGGGAGGCATTGCGACGCTTGTGTCCGCTTCATGGTCGAAGGGTGCGCGGTCCAATGCCGTGACTCTCTTGGTGATCTTTGCGTCCCTCTGCGCGACGCCGAGGGTGGTGCAGAGGGCCCGAAAGCAGGTGATTCGGCGGCGGGCCCGTGGCGGGGTCGCTGATCCGGTCAGCGACACGGGTGACGTTGTAGGCCATGCCGGTGAAGACGTGCTGTACGTGGGTCTTGGCCATGCCGCGGTAGCGGGGCCGGCGCAGGCCGTGGACGCGGACGTTCTGGGAGAGCGTTGCTACGATGCCAGCCCGGATCGCGTAACGCCGTTGCCAGTCCTCGGTCTGCTGGTCAAGCCGGTTTCTGGTCTGGATCTCGTGGTGCGGTCGGGGCATACCCGGCAGTCCGCTTCGGCGAACCGGCCTGGAGGTAGTCGTGCCCGCTGATCCTCAAGGGTTCCTGTTCGGGTAAATGACCTGCTGGTTCTCCCAGTCGATGGTGAAGGCCGACTTGCTGAAGCCCGTTTTCGCCCGCGCCTGGGGCTGTTGTCGGGTACGGCCGGGCCAAGCAGGGTGATGCCGTGGATCTGCTGGGCGCGCGTGATGTGCTCGGGTGTGGTGTAGCTGGCGTCGACGACGTGCCCGTCCGGCAGTAACAGGCCGCGCGGGCTGTCTGCACCGTCTCCCACGGAATGCGCTGGTGATCTTTCCCGCCGCAGCGACATGATCTTCACCCTCGCCAGCAGTTCCGCCCCGCTGCCCATTAGTGAACCAAAAAGATCTGCTCGACCGTCTGCCCTGCGAAGATTCGGGGCGAGGACAACAAGATCCACTATGTGTCGCATGTGACGTTCGGCGAAGGTGCTTGGCTTTCCTTGGGTGCCCCGTCGGTCCAGCGGACGCGCAGGATCCGGGGGCCTCGTATGAGCAGGCCCTGGCGCCAGGGGAGGGACGCCGGGTCCGAGTCCAGGGCCAGGTCTGGGCAGCGTTCGAGGAGTGCGGTGATCGCGGTCGCCGCCTGGATCCGGGCGAGGGGGGCGCCCAGGCAGTAGTGGATGCCATGGCCGAAGGAGAGGTGGCCGCCCGTGGCCCGGCGGATGTCGAAGCGGTTCGGGTCCGGGAAGCGGGCGGCGTCTCGTCCGGCGTCGGCGAGAGCGATCAGCACCAGCTCACCACCCCCCGGGACGGTCACTCCGCCGATCTTCACCGACCCGGTGGTGAATCGGTACGTCGTCGTCTCGACCGGGGTCTCGTAGCGAAGCATCTCCTCCACCGCGTTGTCGATGAGGCCGAAGTCGGCCCGCAGAGCCGCGAGTTGGTCCGGACGGCGGAGCAGGGCGAGGACACCCGATGCGATGAGGTTGACGGTGGTCTCGAAGCCAGTGACCAGCAACAGCCAGGCCATGCCGATGAGTTCGTCGGAGGACAGGCGGTCGCCGTCCTCGTCGGTGGTGCGGCAGATGAGGGCACTGATCAGGTCGTCGCCGGGGCGGCCGCGCTTCTCGTCGATCATGCCGACCAGATAGGCGGTCATCGCGCCGGTCGCGGCGAGGCGGATGTCGCGGTCCGGGCTGCTTAGGGCCTGTTCGGCCCAGGTGCGGAAGGAGCCGCGGTCCAGGGAGGGGACACCGAGGAGTTCGCAGATGATGCCGATCGCGAGCGGGAAGGCGAGGGCCTCGACGAGATCGGCGCGTCCGTCGGGCGACGAGAGCATGGTGTCGAGGAGTTCGTCAGTCAGGGCTTCCACGCGCGGCAGGAGAGTCTCCACGCGGCGCGGGGTGAACTCACTGGAGACCAGTCCGCGCAGCCGGGTGTGGTCCGGCGGGTCCGAGCTGAGCAGGTTGTGGCCGGAGGACAGCCGGGTCAACGGCAAATCGGTAGATGCGTGTTTCCAGTCTTTGGACAGCGTGGGGTTGATGAGGGTGTCTTTGCAGGCCTCGTACCCGACGACGAGCCAGACATCCGCGCCCTCGGGGACCCGTACACGGTGCACGGGTCCGCGGGCACGGAGTTCCGCGTAGACGGGGTGGGGATTCCTGAAGAATTCCTCGCCGAACGCCCCGAAGTCTGCCGCGATGTCCATTCTCATGGTGAGCTGCTTCCCTTGATCGGTGCTGGATTCACGAAGCGGTCAGCCATACGATGTTCACGAACAGGCAACAGGCGTTCCACGTCTGTATAAACGTGTTTCCACGCGCATGCCGCTACCGCCGTACCGCTTTACGGCTCTTCGGAGAGGTTTCGCTTCTCGAACACTTCCCGGGCTGTACTGATGGCGTTGAGGACGTGCGGGAAGCCGACGTACGCGGTCACCTGTGTCAGGGTCTCCACGACCTGGGCCGGGATCAGGCCGACGTTGAGGGCGGCTCCGATGTGCACGGCCAGCTGCGGCGCCGTGTCACCGAAGGCCGTCAGGGCGGCGACGGTGACGAGCTGCTTGCGCTGCGGCGAGAGCCACGGCCGGTGGTAAATGTCGCCAAAGGAGAACTCGACGATGTACCGGGCCAGGTCGGGAGAGATGTCCTTCAGAGAGGCCACGACGTCCAGACCGTGCCGGCCGTCGATCCTGACCAGGTTCTCGGCGCCGCGCTCGTAGCGGTCGCGGTCGTCGTCCATGGCCACCGGGTCGACGGTGACACCGTGGTCGGCGAAGACGGCCCGGGCGACGCCGATCGCGTTGAGCGCGCGCGGGAAGCCCGTGAAGGGGACCAGATGGACGAGGGCTTCCACGATCTCCACGGGGGTGACGCCGACCCGGAGGGCCGCGTCGATGTGGAAATTCAGCTGGGGGGCGGCGTCCCCCAGTGCGGCGAGCGCGCCGACCGTGGCCAGCTCGCGCTCCTGCAGGTCGAGTCCGGGGCGATCGAAGATGTCAGCGTAGGCCCACTCGACGACGAAGCGGCCGAGGTCCGGGGCGATGTCGGCCAGCGCGTCGACGATGGCGGCGCCGCGCGCGCCGGACATCTCACCGAGCATGGCGAGGCCACGCTCGAATCGGTTGTCGGTTTGCGCGGACGGGGAATTAGACTCATTCATACTGCACCAGGTTAGTAATTGGAGTGCACACCAAGCAATTTATGATAATTCAGACAGTCCCGACCGCGACGACATTTCCCTCGCTGATGTAACCGTCCGGGTGGCGCAACGGGTGCGCCGCGTCCTCCGGATTGAGGAACGGCGCCCAGTCGCCCGGAATCCCTAGATTCCGCGCCTGCCGCGCGAAACGTGCGCACGCGTTGCCGTAGAACCGCAGGGCCGTAGGGGAAAGCGGGGCGTAATGCTCCATAAGGATCGTGCGCTGCCACACCGAACGGAGACCGGCCTCGCGGAGTTGGCGATACAGGTCGCGGCCGCGCAGCAGCTGTCGCGCGTACCCGGGGGACACTGCGGACGCGCGGAAGAAGTCGGTGATGAGGAACGCGTCCGCGGGGCGTACGGTGCTTAGCGTGCCGTCGACGTCCTTGACCGCGACCAGCCCCCGGGCCGGGTGACCCGGCGGAACTCCGAGAGAGCGCGGGCCAGTTCGGCGTCGTCGAGGTACTGGGTGGTGTTCGCGCACCATACGGCGTCGAACGAGGCGTCCGGGTAGGGCAGTCGGAGCACACTGCCCTGCCGTATCTCCGTCCGCAGCCGGGCCTGATGGTTCCGCATCCGCTCGGAGGCCCGCTCGGCGTTCTCCCAGGCCAGATCGAGGGCGGAGATCCGGCCCCGTTCGCCGACGAGTTCCGCGAGCCAGGGCAGAAAGGTGCCGCTCCCGCAGCCCGCGTCCAGGACGTGCCAGCCGGCGCGGATTCCGACACCTTCCACGGCCTCCCGGTAGGCGTCGGCGCAGGCTTCGAAGTGAGGATCGACGATCTCCTCGTGGGTGAAGGCCAAGCCGGTGGAGGTTGTGTAGCCGAGTGCCGCGTGATCCTTTGTCAGCATGCTTTCGCTCCACCCGGGCAGGAGGCCTGCGCCACGGCGAGGAGGCCGGTGAGGATCTCCACGGTTTTTCCGGGTGCCTCCAGTGGGGCAAGGTGGCCGACCCTGGGGAGGGTGACGAGTCGGCCCCTGGACAGGGCGGCGGCTGTCTCGCGGGACTCGTCGACGGTGACGAGCTCGTCCTCCTCGCCATGGACGACCACGGCGGGCACGTCCGTCGTGCTCAGGGCGGCAAGGGAAGCCTCGCGGGCGGCGATGGCCCGCTGGGCCCACGCGACGGAGTGCGGCCCGGCCGTCTGGGCCAGGGCCGTCACCTGGGCTAGCAGCCGGGGCTGCTGGGCCCGGGTGGTGGCGCCGAGCAGGGACGAGGTGGTGTCCATGACGATCCTGGCGCGCAGGGAGTCATCGCTGATCAGGTCGGCGAAGCGGAGGCGCGCCGCGGTCCCCTCCGGCGTGTCGGCCGTGCACCGGGACGCGAACAGAGCCAGTGCGCGGACGCGGTGCGGATGACGGCGCAGGAACGACATCGCCGTATAGCCGCCCATCGAGCAGCCGACGACGACCGCCGAGTCGAGACCGCGGCGGTCGAGTTCGAGGGCCAGGCCGTCGGCGACCAGGTCGAGGGAGGGGGCGGCATCCGCCGGGAGCGGGGTACCGCCGAAGCCGCGCTGGTCGATGGAAAGGACGCGGTGGCCGCGGGCTCGCAGTGCCCGGGCGGACTCGTCCCACATGGACGAGTCGAGAGGCAGGGCGTGGAGCAGGATGACGGGGAGGCCCGCGCCGGTCTTCGAGTCGCTCATCGTCGGGCCGCCCGTTCCGCGTCGCCGACGAACCGCCGGGCCCGCTCGGGTAGTCGGGTGCCGCGCAGCCAGGCGAGGGCTACCGGCGAGGGGGGCAGGTCGTGCACCGGGACCACCTTGATGTCGGGCGGCAGGACCGCGTCGAGGGACTGGAAGGACACATGCATCGCGAGAGTGCTCCGGAGCAGTTCCACTAGGGCGGGCACGGTGGTCATGGTGTGCGTACGGCGGATGGCACGGCCAGCCCGGGTGTGCGGCGGTACGACGAGATCCCAGACATTCGGTGGAAAGTCGCCGGGGCACCGGAAGCCTTCGTAGTCGGCGACCTGTTCGAGGGAGACCGACTCCTGGGCCGCCAGGGGGTGATGGGTGCCGACGAGCACGGCACGGCCGTCCCAGGCGACGCGTTGGCTGAGCGCGATGTCCGGATCGAGCGGGTCGTACTTGACGAGCATGAGGTCCGTAGCCCCGGCACGCAGCAGCGTGAACGGCTCAGAGACCTCGTAGGGGACGTACTCGATCGACGACTCCGGCTGGCCGGCGGCGGCCACGATGCGAGCGGCGAGGTGGGTGGAGCCGTGTACGCCGAGTCGGAGGTTCCGGGGCGGGACGGAGGCTGTACCGGCGGCCGCGGGTGTGCGGGTGGTCATAGGTCAGACCTCCGTGGTTAGTCCCGCGTAGGCCTGGAGTTCGTCCGGGCGGTGGACGTCGGTGTCTACGCGGAGCATGGCGAACTCGCGGGCCAGGCCGCTCAGTCGGGGCACGAATCGCAGGGTCAGGCGGTCGCCGGGGTGGATCAGCCCGCCCAGGACGGCCTCGGCGAGCAAATGGTTGATGTGCACGAGGGCGTGCGCGACGGTCACCCTGGCGGTGGCGATGTACAGGTCGCGGTGGACGGCGGGGCGGGACCAGCCGACACCGGACGCGGTCGCCGTACGCGGGACGGTCACCGTGGCCGCGGGTATCGCGGTCAGCTCGTGTCCGGCCTCGAAGGTCTTGAGGAGGCGACGCAGTGTGGCCGTCGCCGCGCCCGGCGCTGGACCGCACCAGGCCACCGAGCCATCGCCCGCGACGTGGTCGAAGGTGAACCGCTCACGCAGGCTGGCCGGGCTGCCGGCCAGGAACAGGGTGCGGGTGAAGGAGCTGCGCCAGGCGTCACGCGCCTCCGGCGCCAGGGGGAGCGCGAAGGCGCAGGTCTCGCGCACCCAGCGGGGCAGATCGAGCTGGCCTACGACGACCACGGCCAGCACCTCGGTGTCGTCGTCCGCGTTGTGGAAGCCGGCTCGGAGCGCCCTCAGAGCCTGGGCGCTGGACAGATCGAACCGGTCAGCCAGTTCGGGGCGGGCGGCGCGGACGCGGTCCAGAGCGGAGCGCAGGAGAGCGGCGTGGGGCGGGGCGAGCACGGTCGCGGGAGCGAGCGTGTCCGAGGGGGCGGAAACCGTGTGGGCGAGGTCCGTCGGTTCGGGGGAACTGGTCACAGGTACACCGCCGACAAAAGTTCGGGATCGGGAGCGGGCCGTCCACGGCCCAGGAGGGAACAGGTGAGCTGGTAGGGGGCGACATAGGCGTGGCCCCGCCGGTGCCGGTCGAGAGTGTCGAACAGATCTCCGGTGCCGACCGCGACGGCGGCCCGGGAACGCTTGAGGAGTCGGGCGGCCATAGTCAGGGAGTTCCGCAGCAGGTCGTGCCGGAACGACTCGCGCTGACCGGGGCCGAGGGTCGCCACGAAGTACAGGCGCATGCCGAGCCGCAGCGCCTCGGTGTCGTCGCCGCACGTCTCGGCAGCCTCGCCGAGTAGCGCGCCGGCCGTGTGCCCGCGCCAGCCGCCGTACCGGGCCGAGGCGATCCGTCCGTCGATGGGTACCCTCCCCACGGGCACCCGGCGCACTGTGGGCCCGAGGCGGGTCAGGACGAGGTTAAGTAACTGGTAGTCGGTGTCCAGCTCACGGTCGTAGAGCAGGACGACCTCGTCGTACCAGGGCACGAGCGGAAGCAACTCGCGCAGGGCGCAGGCGAGGTAGTTGGGCCGGCCGTCCGAGGTGATGATGCGGCGCAGGGGCATGCCGTCCCGGGTGAGGTCGAGGTAGACCGGACCGCCGCAGTCGCGCTGGTCGAGGACGAGGCCCGTGGCGGAGAGCTGTTCGACCATCTCCTCCAGGGCGAGGCCCGGCGGCTGGTGTTCCTTGAGGCCGGGGTCGTGCATGCCGAGCTGCTCGTAGTGCCCGGCCCACAGCTCCAGCAGGCGTCGACTCGCGGGGTGGGTCCAGCCGCTGTGCTCGATGGCGTCCCGGTACGGTCGCAGCGCCCGCGCGCCCTGCGGTTGCTCCTCGGCTCGGTAGCGAACGTAGAGTTCGCCGATCTCCTCCTCGGAGAGCTGTGCGTAGTCGGTCTCGCCACGGGTGCGGTCGAGGTACTCCCAGAAGCCGACCGTCTGCTCGGTGACGTGGTAAGTGGTGTGGCTGTATCGGTACGTCACCTCGGCGAGCGGCACCGTGGCCCGGAACATGACGTCGGTCCACAGTAGACCCTTGAGGTGACTGGGGGTCAGGGGTTTTGTGGGGGTCACCGTGACCGGGGCGAGCAGGACGTTCTTGCGGGGCGGCATCTTCATCCTTCTTTCCGCACGGTGGCTGTGATGGTCTCCAGGAGTTCGGTCCGGGTGGGAGGCGTGGTTTCGGGAGGCGGGGCGGGGTCCGCGGGCACTTGTCGTACCCGGCTCGGGAAGTGCTCGTCGGCGAAGATCCGCGCGGGGGTGGTCAGGCTCGCCTGGGCGCGGGTGACTCCCTGCCATACGACCGGATCGGTGGCTGCCGCCTCGCTCGCCGCCGCCCAGAGATCCGGGGGGACCGGCGGCATTGGGGGGCGCCGGGACGCCGGGGGCACACCCGTCGCCGCCCGCCACTGCTCGACCCGCGTCCACGAGTCGTGGATGCCCTGTTCGTACCAGGGGCGCAGGAGTTCGTCGGTGAGGTCCGCGGCGGCACGGCCCAGCTCGGCCGCCGCGGACGGGTGCCGGCCGATCAGACCCGCGAGTCGGAAGGCATGGGTGAGGGCGAGGGAGAGCCCGCGGCCGAACATCGGGTCCGTGACGCAGGCGGCGTCTCCGACCCGGAGGAGGCCCATTAGGGGCGAGGTACCCCGCAGGAGGTTCGGCGGCATGCCGATCACTCGCACCGGCCCCATCGGCTCCACGGCGTTCTCGTCGACCCACGGGAGGAGGTACGGCGAGATCCGGCAGACGGCGGTGAAGGCGCCGGGGTCGCGCAGTGCCGTCGTGGCATGGTCGTCCGGCAGGGTGCCGAGGGTGATGGCGAACACGTCGTTGTCCGCCGGGTGCGCCACGGCCGAGTAGTGGCCCCAGATGCCGCCGGCCGCGTTGCCCCGGTTGAGCGGGCCCGGCGGCGAACCGCCGGGTTCGCGCAGCCGGTAGAAGCGGCCGAAGGCGCGCAGGTGACTGGCGCCGGTGAGGTCTTCCCCGGCAGGGATGCCGGCTGCGGCGAGCCAGGTCCGGGACGCACAGCGGCGGCCGGAGGCGTCTACGACCAGGTCGGCGGCGAGGGTTTTGCCGGAGTTCGTGACGACTCCGGTCGCCCGATCGTCGTTGAGCAGGAGTCCGGTGACCACGGTGTCGTGGCTGATGGTCACCGTGGGCAGGGCGCTCGCGCAGCGGTGGAGGACGAGGTCCAGCACCGAGCGACGGCAGGACAGGGTGATCAGGTCCGGGTCGTCGACTTCTCCGGGTGCCGCCGTTCTGAGGTCCAGCAGCCGCGCCCCGTCCTCCAACAGCGCGGTCAGCACCCCCGGCGCGTGCCGCCGCAGCGTCTTTACCCCGAGCGCGGTGAGGATATGGTCGTGTGCCGCTTGTGGCACTGCCGGTCGCCGCCACAACTCCGCGCTCTTGCGGACGGGCCCGTCCGGGGGCATCTCTCCCCGTTCCAGAACCCGGACCCGGTGACCGCGTCCGCCGAGCGCCAGAGCCAGGGCGAGACCGGCGGTGCCGCCGCCTACGATCACGATGGCCCCCATGGTCAGCGTCGCCGACCATGCACGAAGAACACCCGGCGTACTTCGGTGACTTCGCGCGGCGGCACCGGGTCCGGCCACCGTCCGTAGTCGGCGTCGGGCTCGCCCGGCTGGATGGCGCGAACGTCGAAGCCGTACTGCGCGAACAGTGTCTCCGGCTCGTCGGTGCCGAACACCCAAGGACACCCCCAACCGGCAAACACGTCGAGCAGGGCTTGTATATGAGGGAGCGTCAGCGCGGACCGGTTGACGATGTCGGCCGCGATTCGGCTGCCGGGTGCGGAGATCGCCGCGACCCGCTCCAGCATGCGGCGGGAGTCGGCCTCGGGGATGTAGTAGAGCAGGCCCTCCAGCAGCCAAGTCGAGGGCACGGTGGAGTCGTAACCGGCCGCGCCGAGCCGGTCCTCCCAGCCGTCGTCGTTGAGGTCGACGGCGACCGTGCGGTGGTCGATTCGGGGTGGGACCCCGCGTAGCCGCTCGGCCTTGAAGTCGAGCACCGACGGGCGGTCGACCTCGAAGTAGCGGATGCGGTCGGGCCAGGACAGCCGGTAGGCGCGCGAGTCCATCCCGGCCGGGGCCAGCACGATCTGAGTGGTCTCCGGTGCGCGGGCGGCGTCTTGCAGCAGATCGTCGAAGAACCGGGTGCGGATGGCGTTGTAGTCCGGGGTGCTGGGCAGGGAGCGCGGCCGGTCCGAAGGGTAGGTCGCGGCCCGGATCTCGGCCAGCAGGTCCGGCCCCTCGTCTCCAGCCAGTCCGGCGGCGTATGGGTCTTCGTAGAGCCGGCCCGGGCGGCGGGTCTCCGCCGCGCGGAGGGCTGCGGTGAGTAGGGCGGTCCGTTCGACGGGGTCGAGCAAAGGCATGGAGGTTCCTCGTCTGGGACGGTTCGAGAACGGGAGGTGCATTGGCGGGACCGCGCCCGGCAGGCCTCGCGGGCCCTGCAGGGCGCGGTTCGGCACGCCGGACAGACTTCGGTTTCTCGGGCACAGCCGTGTCCACCTCGCCCGGGTAGTGCCCTGCCGCCCGGGGTGTACAGCAAACTTCCGGCAGAGACGGAGCAGGCCACCGGCTCCGCGCAGGGTGGGAGCGAGCCGGAGATCAAAATAAGCACGCTCGCATCAGCCCGTCGGACAGCGGGCGGGAGTCAGCCTTCCGGATGTCCGTCGTAGACGCGGATCTTGTACTTGGTGGTCTCCAGCGCCAGGCCGAGTTCACGGATCTGTCGCGTGATTCGTTCCTGCTGGGCGAGCATGATGCGGCGGCGTTCCGGGATGGTGCTCGGGCCCTGCTCGACGAGCAGGATGTAGCGCTTGAGATCGGTCATGGTCATGCCCGACAGGCGCATCCGAGTGAGGAAGACGAGGCGGCGCAGGTCGAACGCGGAGTACTCGCGGTATCCGGAGGCGTTGCGAGCGGGCCGCACGAGCCCCTCCTGCTCGTAGTACCGGAGGGTGGGCGTAGACAGGCCGACAAGCCGGGCGGCCTCGGCGACGCTTTTGGGCATCGGCGAGGATTCGATCGTGGCGTCGTCGAGCAGCTCGTGCAGCGCATCGATCGCCGACGAGGATGGCCCGTCGCTGGCAGCGAGGATGCGTTCGATCAGCGCTTCAGTGGCCATGGCCCACAGTTTACGGGGATCAGAAGGCGCGCACCGCGGGCTGCATGCCTGGGAAGTCCGCCGACTCGCTCGCAGCTGCCCATTTCTCGACGTCGTCGAGCGCACCGCGGTAGACGCGGGTGAGATTGCGAACCGCCTCGGCACCGAGCGGGAGCCGGAGCGGCGCGTCGGGGGTGTTGAGCATGTCGCGGATCACCTGGGCCGCGCGTGCCGGGTCGCCCTCCTGGATGCCGTCGGCCTCGGCCATGTTCGCGCGCACGGCACCGATGGTCTCGTCGTAGATCGAGCTCTGCTGCACCGTGTTGAGCACGTCGGTGGCATTGAATGCGGTGCGGAAGCGACTGGGCTCGACTATGAGGACGCGGATGCCGAACGGTGCGACCTCGCCCGCGAGCGCCTCCGACCAGCCTTCGAGTGCGAACTTGCCTGCTGAGTAGCTGCCGACGGCGGGGAACGACAGCCGCCCGCCCTGGCTGCTCATCTGCACGATTGCACCCGTGCGACGCTCCCGCAGGTGGGGCAGCACGGCACGCACATAGGCAGCCGGGCCGAACAGGTGCTGCTCGAGCATGGTTCGCAGCGCGGCATCCGTGACCTCTTCGGCGGCGCCGACCTGTCCGGCGCCGGCATTGTTGACGAGCACGTCGACGCGTCCGAACACCTCCAGCGCCCGCTGTACGACCGCGTCCGCTCCGGCTGTGTCGCGCACATCGTGCTCGATGGCGAGCAGCCGGCCCCCGTACCGCGCCTTGAGCTCGTCGAACCGGGCGGCCCGTCGCGCGGTCCCGACCACATGCTCGCCGGCGGCGAGTGCCGCCTCGGCGAGCGCCAGGCCGAGGCCCGAACTCGCGCCCGTGATGAGCCATGTCTGCGTCTCATTCGTCATGGCCCCGACGCTAAAGCTTCGAGCGCGCTTGAAGGCAAGCCGCACTCAGGATCGGGAGGCGACGAGCGGTCCGGCCAGCTTGATGCAATGCTCGCCGATCTCGGTCTCGGCGCGGTGCACGCCGGGGGACGAGGGGAGGTTGCGCGCACGTCGTGCGGCTCGGGAACCAACGGTACGGCGACCCGACACGGCGATGGACCAAGAAAACACCGCGGTCCGGTACCACGACGACACGGGCGGCCAGCCGCGCAGCACTGAGTTCTCCGCACGTCCAGCGATTGCGATGAGCAGGGTGGATGGGGTGAGCGCTGCGAGTTCGACCGACCGGTCGCGCCGTGGAGATCCCTGCTCGGCAGGATATTCTCGCGATGAACTGCGCAGGGAATCGATGAAGGCGTCGGAATTTGTTCTGTGGTTCGTTCGGATGATTTAGATATACGGATCCCTCCTCGCGGGTAAACCGATCCTTGGGAGTGTTTCCCAGTCATGGTGGCGGGACCACTACCCATCGAAAACTGCCTGGTAGTCGCCCCCATGGTGTTGGGAATAACCGGATGAATCCACCCCCGCAGCAGAGCGCGGCGTCGGGTAACTTGCGCTTATCCGGCCCCCGTATTTCCTTGAGGAGTAGATACGTGTCGACAGATAGAATGAGTGCGACGGGGCGCTCCCGGGTCACTCGCCTCAACACGCTCACCGGGCTGCGTTTTCCCGCCGCTTTCGTGGTGTTTCTCTACCACGCGGCGCTGCTCGGTTTCTTGGGCGTGCCCTGGCTCAGCCCCGAGAACGTGCACGACTACTACCGTTCCGTACACCACGCCGGCGCCCTTGGTGTCAGCTTCTTCTTCGTGCTCAGCGGCTTCGTGCTGACCTGGTCGGCTCGGGACACGGACATCGCGCGGCGCTTCTGGCGCCGCCGGTTCCTCAAGATCGTCCCCAACTACCTGGTGGTCTGGGCGCTGGCCATGGTGGTCTTCGCGGCACCCGTCACCGACATGAAGATCGGGCTGCTCAACCTCTTCATGCTCCAGGTGTACTACCCGGACTTCTCCATCAACTTCGGTGTGAACCCGGCGGGTTGGTCCCTGGCCGTCGAGGCGATCTTCTACCTGTCCTTCCCGCTCCTGCTCCGCCTGATCAAGAAGGTACCGGCCAACCGGATCAATCTCTGGGTCGCGATCGTCGTTCTCGGCATCATCGTTACGCCGTTCCTGTCCACCCATCTCGTCCCGGCCGGTTCCGTGTTCATGCCCATGGAACCCGAGACCTCGGTGAACCAGTACTTCTTCTCGTACATCCTGCCGTTCCCACGGGTCCTGGACTTCGCGCTCGGCATCCTGGTAGCCCGCTCGGTGATGTCGGGGCGCTGGCGCAACATCGGTATGGTCTGGGCTGGCGCACTGCTCATCTCCAGCTATGCGCTCGGCTACTTCGTGCCGTACATCTACTCGTCGCGCGTCGTCTGCATCATCCCGGCCGCCGTCCTCATCGCGGCCGGCGCCATCGCGGACGACGAGGGCCGCTTCACCGTCTTCCGCAACAAGGTGACGGTCTGGCTCGGCGACATCTCCTTCGCCTTCTATCTCGTGCACTTCACCGTGCTGGAAGGTGTATGGATGCTGCTTGGTAGCAAGACGTACACCGCACCACAAGCGGCGGCCATGATGCTGCTCGGCCTCGGCGTGTCGATCCTCGCGTCCTGGGCGCTGTACGCCCTGATCGAGCGTCCCATCACCCGGCGCTGGTCCAACCCGAGAAAGAGGCCGGCGCTTGCCCAGCAGGAGGTGGTTCCCAGGGAGTCCCGGCCGCTCGCCGCCGGGCGGGCCGACGAGGAGCGCTGACCGCCGCGCCGAATAGGTGAGGCGGTCACGCGACGACCGCCTGTCCCATCCGGCTCCGGCCGGTCAGGACAGGCGGTCGCTTCGTCTATTTAGACGACGCGCGACGACGTGTACGCCCGGGGACGCAGCCGCCGTCGTACGACGCTTCAGCCGCCGATGCCCGCGGCCCTCCGTAATAGGCCGGCCGCCGTCGAGAAGTATCCGAAAAGCGCGCCACCGGGCTCTAACGCCGCGGACTCGTCCAGACATCCGAGCCCTACCGGGACGAAGCCCGCGTCGTGTACGAGGCGTTTCGTGATCCGCAGTGCGTCCGCGTCGTCCGCGGCGACCGCCATTCCCCAGAAATGCCGCTGCCGCGTCCCGCGCGGCCACAGGAGCTCGTCCGGGAAGTGGCAGAACGCCCGCGTCACCGAACTGTCCGGCAGCCGCTTCGCCGACCAGCTGCCCTGGGTCAGGCCTGCGTCCAGCTCGGACACGAACAGACCGTCCGCCGAGACCCCGATCGGGCTCGTCGCGTCGATCACTGTCTTCCCGGTCAGGCGGTCGGCTACCTGCTCCAGCAACTCCTCAAGATTCGGACGTGGCACCGAAAGCAACACCACGTCACTTGCGTCCACCGAGTCCGGGTAGGTGGCCGCCCGCGCTCGCTCGCCCGACTCCTCGACGAGGGCGCTGAGCCGGCCCGGAGTCCGGGAACCGAAGGTCACGGTGTGACCGGCGGCCAGCCAATGGCGCCCCAGGGGGAGGCCGATGTTGCCCGCACCGAGGACGGCGATGCGCAGCGGGGTGGAATCGGCCTTGGATTCGAGCATCGTCAGGCTCCTTGGTCGCTGTGATCGATCATGGCGGACAACCGCCGGACACGGATGGCGGCCGTAGGTCTCCCCGCTCCGGTGGCCGCCCCGGTGAATCGCTAGCCGGTCACGATCTCCGGCCACACCAGGGCGGTGGAACCCCAGGCCAAGCCGCCTCCGAAAGCGCTCATCAACACGCGGTCGCCGGGCGTCAGCAGGCCCCCGGAAACGGCGTCGCCGAGCGCCAGCGGGATGGAGGCCGCCGATGTGTTGCCGACGCGGTCGAGGTTGACGACTGTTCGGTCGCGGGCCATGCCGAGCTGGTCGGCGACGGCGTGCAGGATCCGGACGTTCGCCTGGTGGCCGACGAACCAGTCCACCGACTCTGGGGCCCAACCGGCGCGATCGAGCATGGCCTGGGACGAGGCCGCCATGCGTGTCACGGCGTGCCGGAAGACCGGTTTGCCGTCCATGTGGAAGTACGTCTCGGTAGGGCGGGTGCCGGACGCGGCGACCGCACCGGCGGGCTGCCGTGAGCCGCCGGCCGGGACGATGATGAGGTCCTTGAGCGAGCCGTCGCTCCCCAGGTCGTGTCCGAGCAGCGCGCCCGGCTCGGACGGTTCCCCGGTCCGCAGCACAACGGCCCCGGCTCCGTCACCGAAGATCACCGAGGTGGTGCGGTCCTCGGGGTTGAGGATCGTGGAGTAGGTTTCCGCCCCGATGACCAGCACGCGCTCGGCGATCCCGGCGGCGATGGCGCCCGCCGCGGACGCCATCGCGTAGACGAATCCGCTGCACACGGCGGCGATGTCGTACGCGGCGACCGAGTCCAGGCCCAGCCGGTGGGCGACATCGGGAGCGGTCGCCGGGCAGGGGTGATCAGGCGTGGCCGTGGCGATGACGACTAGATCGACATCGCCGGAGCCAGCCGACTTCAGCGCCCGCCCGCCCGCCTCGACTGCCAAATCACCTGTAGCGGTGCCGGGCTCGGCCCAGTGGCGCTGAGTAATGCCCGTGCGTGAGCGGATCCATTCGTCGGAGGTATCCATGGCTCGGGAGAGATCGTTGTTCGTGACGACGCGGGGCGGCACGTATGTTCCGAGCCCGGCGAGGACCGCAGCCCTGCTCATACCGCAACCTCCTTCACCAAGAGTCCTTCTTGCACGAGAAGTCCGTGGGACAGTGCGAATACCAAGGGGGCCTCCCTGATTACCGGTGCCGGATGTCGTGGCCGGGCCCTTCGGAAGGTGCCGCCCCTCCGGCCGGGGGGCGGGGAGCGACGGCACACGTGGCCGAGTACGTGGGGACGGCGCGGACGCGGCGCCATCGCGAAGACGTACCAAGGCGTACGACGATTATCGGGCAGCCGGACACCGCCCTGCCAGACCTTACCGACGCTGTGACTGGCCCCGATGGTGGCGGGAACACCACCTTCCCGGGGCTGGACGAAACTCTATCCGGGGAAACGCTACTTTCAGGCCGGACGCGGACCGGTGACTCCCGGCGGCAGATACATCAGCAGCCGGACGGAGAAGGCGTCGTCGAGATCCATCCCGTACAGCGCGAAGGGGACGGGACCCTTGTCGGGATGGTCCAGCTCGACGGTCGTGGGCACGAACTCCTCGACCTCATGACGGCCCCACATCTCCGCGAAGCACGCGCTGTCGGCAGAGAGCCGGTCGACCATCTGCTCGTATCTCGGATCGTCGGCGAAGTAGGACATCTGGAGGCGGAAGCGGGCGGTCATCTGGCGGGCCACCTCGGGCAGATTGACGTACTGGCGTCCGTGGGATTCCGTGAACAGACCGATCAGGAAGTTCTCGTTGCCGTCCTGACCAAGGTGAAGCATTCTGGCAGCTTGTTCGTTGGCCGCGAGGACGTCCCAGTACCGGTCGATGACGCACGCTGGCCCCGATGCCTGGGCGTCGACCACCCGCTGGAGGACCTCGGTGTCCGACGGGTCCGTACCTGGCGTCGGCAGCGGGGGATTGGCGCCGGCGAGCCGGTAAAGGTGGACGCGCTCGCGCTCGGTGAGGCGTAACGCGCGGCTGGTCGCGTCCAGAATCCCGTCCGAGACGTTGATGGGGCGGCCCTGCTCCAGCCACGCGTACCAGGATGCGCTCACCCCGGCCAAAATCGCGACCTCCTCCCGACGCAGGCCCACCCGGGTGCGACCGTTGGCCGATGCCATTCCGACATCGGCGGGGGAGAGCGCGGCACGGCGGCTGCGCAGAAAGTTCGTGAGCTCATGGCGTCGCTTCTTTTTGCTGCTGATTCGGGAGGTCGCGCTGTCCATGACAACCGAATGTAATTCGACTAGCACCCAATGTCAGTATCGAGAATCACGCTGCAGACTGTTCGCGGAATGGTGTACCGCGCAAGGCGCTCGCTAACGAACGGCGGCCAACCAGTCCCGGAACATCCTGAGCTCAGCGCGTTACCGCCGGGTGAACGGCACCGCCCTCAGTGCCCGCGTCAACTCCCCGAAGAACAGCTCCTTGTGCTCCTTGTGGAAGAAGTGGCCCCCGGGCATGACACGCAGCGAGAAGGGTCCCGCGGCATGGCGGTTCCAGGCTGCCGCGTGAGCGGCGGGAACCAGCGGGTCGTCGCTGCCGTGGAACACGTGGATCGGACAAGGTAGCGGCCGGTGCTCCTTTGCAGGGTACCGGTAGGTGGCGCTGACCAGCAGATCCTGACGGAGTCGGTCCGCCACGGCTCGCATCCGCCGGGGGTTCTCCCGCAACAGCCGGCCGGCTCCGCCCAGGCCCAACAGCAACTCAAGCGCGGCGGTGTCCGACAGGTCCGCGGTCAGGGCTGGTGGGGGCGGCAGATGTGGTGCGCGGTGAGCCCCGATCACGAAGCAGGCGGGCGGTCGACGGCCGGCGGCGAGGCGCCGCTGGGCCACCCCGTAGGCGACCAGCGAACCCATGCTGTGGCCGTAGAAGGCGTAGGGCTCGTCGAGGACTGGAGCAAGCCGTTGTGCCACTTCTCGGACCAAGTCGGCCATCGTGCTGACGGATCCGGAGGGGCCCGGTACGGACACCGAACGCGGGGGCAGGGGCACCGGCACCACTTCGATCTCGCGCCGGAGCCAGCGTCCCCAGCCCGCGAAGGACCAGGCGCTGCCACCCGCATGGTGAAAGCAGAACAGGCGCAGCGGGGCGGTCTCGCCGCGCACTACGACACGCTGGGCCATACCCGCGGTCGCGCGGCTCGCCGTGTCTTCCGTGATGTACCGCGTCGTGTGGACCATGGCCACCAGTCTCCCGCCGACGCCAGAAGGGAGGGAGTGCATGTCCAGGCGGGTGGTGCCACCACCAGTGGTTCCGGTACTGGGTCCATCACACCGGACGGCGATTGTTGCAAATCGCCGTCCGGCTTGACCGCGTTTATTTATCCTGGCGATGTGGATCACGCTGCCTTCGACGATCGGTGGACGCTCGGTGTCGTGGGCCCATTCGGCCCGGCAGTGCCATTTTTGGTGCAACCGGGAGAACAGCGCACCCGGACACTGCCGTACCGGGCGTGTGTCGTGATGTGTTCGCACTCGGGTGCGGGATGCGTGTCGGGATTGAGCAGGGTGAACTTGGGTCCGTGCCGGGGAAGGCGGCCTCGCCGACCAGGGGGCGGAGCTGGTGGTGGGCCGTAGAACACGCGGTTGGAGCGCACCCGTCCGACCAGTTCGACGGGATGGCCGGCCAGCAGCCGGCACAGGCGGGTCAGCTCATATCCGGCATCGAGCACGACCAGCACCGGTAGATCATTCGGGCCGCGCTGCCCGGACCGGTCGAGCCGGTCGAGCAGATCGATGATCTGACCGGCGGTGACCACGGTCGGATCATTGTGCGGGCCGATCCGTACCGCATCCAATGGCGCCGTCCAGGACGGCCGGCCCGTATCCAACGCGGCCGCAATCGAATACGGCCACCCCGGAATGGTCTGCCGCACGCCGCCACACTGGCACGGCCGGTGACAGTGCAAACCGTTCGGGCGAGCACTCGGCGTCCGGGCGCGGCCAGGACGTCACATCGATCGCGATCACCAGCCGACCCGCTCGACGCGGCAGCTCTCGCGCGGCCAGAGCTCTGCACAGCCGCTCGGGCTCCAGTCGACCACACGCCAACCCGTCCTACAGAGCCCCATGGCCACGGCGATGCGGACCCGCCAACGACAGTTCCGGCAACGACGTCACCGGCCCCTCACCGCACAGCACCGCATCGGTGAGTTCGGCCAACACATCCGTCCGCGCGGCCAGACACCCGTACAACTCACGCCGGAAATCCCGCAGTCGCCCTAACGTCCCAGCCTGGATTGGCATATACCACTAATCGCCGCAGTCCTTGCGTTGATCTTCCAAAACGAGTTGACGTGCCCTTCCATTGCATTCAAACTCGTATTGAGTTCCATTCTGGGGCGCATGGAATCAAGAAGAGGGGTCCTATACATGCAGGCAACTGCACTTTCCAGAAAATCCGGACATTTACGGCGGGCGAATCTGCGGCATTTCTTACGGAAGCGCCGGGAGAGGATAACGCCCGAAGAAGTCGGTCTGGTGAACGTCGAGCGACGGCGCACCCCCGGACTGCGCCGGGAGGAGGTCGCGGCGCTCGCCGGTGTCGGAGTGTCCTGGTATACTTGGCTGGAACAGGGCCGGGACATCAATGTCTCCGAAGAAGTCGTGCGCGCCATCAGCAACACCTTGCGGTTGGATGGCTGTGAGCGCCGGTATTTCTTCCGGCTGGCCGGACTCAACCCGCCTCGGCGCACTGGCGGGGAACGCCGGGGCGGAGTGCTCCCGCACGTGCGTGCGCTCGTCGAGGGCTGGTCCTCCAGTCCGGCATACCTCACCGATCGGTACGGGCGTATCGAACTGGCCAACGGGTCCGCCCGCTCGCTGTTCCGTCTCAACGCGAGCGGGGACAACTGCCTGGAGAAGTTCTTCACCGACGCTGACACTCGGGCGAAGTATCCCGACACCGAAATAGTGGCTCGGGGTCTGGTCGCTGACTTCCGGGCACAGTCGGCCCGGTTCCCGGACGATCCGGAATTCGGCAAGATTGCGGAACGGCTGTGCCGGGCGAGTCCGAATTTCGCCGAGTTGTGGAACCAGCACGAGGTCGACGACCCGTATCAGAGCGTGCGTAAATTCGCCCATCCGCGCGCCGGAGTGATGATCTTCGACCGAGTGCTGATGCGAATACCTGAGTGCCCCGATTATTTACTGACCGTTTACATAGCCCGGTCCAGTCCGGCGCCGTTGCGGCCATAAGCACGTGTCTCGTTTGGATCTTGGCCCGCCATCCGGGGTGATCGTCTGTTGTGGTTGATGCGTTGTCGCGGCGGTTGGTTCCTGACGAGTTGTGGGAGCTGGTCGAGCCGTTGATTCCGGAGGTTAAGGACCGCCCGCAGGGTGGTGGCCGGGCGCCGGTGAACCCTCGGATGGTGTTCACGGCGATCGTGTACGTGCTCACCAGCGGGTGCGCGTGGCGGTGGTTGCCACCGTCGTTCGGGGTCAAGGTCCCGACCGCGCACCGGTGGTTCGTACGCTAGACCGAAGCGGGCTTGTGGGCGCGGGTCCATCACGCGGTGCTGGATGAGTTAGGCGGCGAGGGCCTGATCGACTGGTCCCGAGCGGTGGTGGATGCCGCCCACGTGAGGGCCAAAAAAGGGGACCTATGACCGGTCCGAGCCCGGTTAGCCGCGGCAAACCCGGTTCGAAACTTCATGTGCTCTGTGACGCCACCGGATTGCCGATGGCCACCGGGACCTCGGCGGGCAACACGGCTGATGGCGAGGCGATGGTCCCGCTGGTCAACGCGATCCCGCCGATCCGCTCCCGACGCGGGTCACGACGCCGCAAACCCGCCAAGCTGCATGGCGACAAGGCATACAACACCCGCGAACGTCGACGATGGTTACGGGACAAGGGAATCCAACCCCGGCTGGCACGCAAGGACATCGAGCCCAAGGAGCGTCTCGGCCGCCACCGATGGGTCATCGAACGCTCCATGGCCTGGTTCACCGGCTACCGTCGCCTGACCCTGCGCTACGAACGCCGCTCCGACACCTTCGCCTTCCTCGCCCTGGCCGCCGCCCTCGTCTGCTTCAAACGACTCAAAAACACCAAGTGAGACACGCTCTAAGGGCGCGGGCGTTCGCGGGTGTCCACTCTGGGGACGCCTGGGGCATATCCTGGTGGGACGGCGGGCGCCGGTACGGGGCACCGGCGCGCCGCTCCGGAGAACGTCCCGTGATATGGAATGGGCCGCGGCCGGTTTCGCGGATGATGGTGTTGTCACCACTATCATGAGGAGACACTTCCTCCATCCGGGGCCAGATCCCAGGATTGCATCTATGGGACGCGATGGTGGTCAAAGCCTGAATTCGATTTTGGCGTTCCCAGTGACTCACGGAGGAAGATATGGGTAATCCGATCGCCGGTCGCATCGTTGCTGTCCTGAAAGAATTGAACGTGCCGACGGCGGATGTCACGCCGGACACGACTTTCGAGGCCATGGAGATCGACTCGCTCCTGTTGGTGGAACTCGCTCTGCGCCTCCAGAAATCCTTCGGCATCGAGATCGAGACAGGCGAACTCGTCCCCGAGCAGACCATCGCCGAGGCGGCCGCGGTACTCGCGACCAAAGGTGTCGCCGTAGCCTGACGCGCTCCAGGATCCAGTCGGAGCGGTGTCCTAGCCATGCATTCTCGCCATTCTATGTAGCGATCCGTGTGCTGGCATCGCAACGGTTGTGACGCCACACGCATTTCATTCAAAGTTAGCCGAGAGGAATTAAGATGTCTGCCACTCTGCTCGTTCTCAACGAAGTCGGCGTCGCTCCCGGCAAGGCGGACGAGGTGCTGGCCCGCTGGAGTGAACTGAACGACAAGGAATCGCTGGCCGGCCGCGCCCTGTTCCGCAGCGCGGAGGATGACAACATTCTCGAGATCACACCCGTCAAGGACTACGCCAAGCTGGATGCGTTATCGGCCGGCTGGCGGAGGCTGTGGGATGCCGTCTCGGCGGACCTTGTCAGCGACTTCCGTCGCCAGCTCCTGGAGTTCGTCGAGGCGCCCAAGGACACCGCCGACCCGCTGCCCCTGACGCCGTACGTCCAACTGCGCTACATCGAGGTCAAGCCGACAGAGTACACGGCCTACCGCGAGTGGCGCGAGAACACCATCTTCGACGTCGTTCGCCGCGCCGAGCCGGTCACCACGTTCCTGGCGTACCACACGCTGCTCAGTACCCAGCCCGGCGTGATGTTCGTGACGGGTTTCGACTGCGAACCGGAGGAGTACCAGAAGGTCTTCACTTCCGCCGAGTACCAGGACATCGTCCAGCAGGCTGGCGACCGATTCATCGTCGGCGGCGAGAGCGGTCTGTACACCCGCGTCTACAAGCGTGCCGGTGTCTGAGACCGCCACGGCCCCCTGGATTGCGACCCCAGGCGTCACGGAGACGCACGACCTCAGCCTCACCACACAGGGCCCGCTCTACCCGCCGAGCGAAGTGATGGACACCGACGGCAACTTCGTGGTGGTCGGGATGATCAACCGGACCACCCCGGCCGGCACGACCCGGCCCGAGTGGGGTGCGGCTGCCGTCTCCCCCGACAGTCCGCTGCCCGAGTTCGGCACGCTCGCCCCGTACACCGTGGTACGGGAACTGGACCCCGACCCCGAAGGGGCCGACAAGGACCGCGTCCTGTACACGCTTCCGCTGCCCTTGCCGTGCAACAACTACCCCATGGTGTTCGCACCGGAGCAGCTGCCGGAGGCCGACCGGGTCAAGCGGCCCAGCCACGCCTTCCACGAGGTGCCCATTCCGGACCTGCGCCCCCAGGACGGACCCAAGGTCACCGCCCCTGTGACCTTCGGCGCCTGGATGAGCGCGAGCGGCACCCTGGAGGTCGGGGTCACGTCCGACGGCCACTGGGGGACGTTCGGCTTCGACTTCACCCGGCTCGTCCCGAACAGCGTTTACACCGTGATGTCGCTGCGCGCACACGACCTGGACCCTGCTGGGCCGACGCGGCCGGGCCCGCTCGGAGTGCCGAACGTCTTCGTCACCGACGCTGACGGGAACGGCCGGTACCACGCGACCATGCCGAACCCGTTCCCGGACCCCGAGCTGCCCGGGGCCAACCGGATCATCAACGTGGTCGTGCTGTGGATGAGCTACCAGCGCAGCTACGGCGGCGCCATCGGCGAATTCGGCCTCGGCGGCGACATCCACGCCCACCTCAAGCTGCGCGGCGCGTCCTTCCAGAACCTGCGTACCACCGCCCCTCCGCGGTCCTGATTTGCCGTGCACCCCACCGAAGTTCAGAACAGGAGAGACCGATGCCCATCATCTCCGTCACCACCTGGGACGGTCAGGACGACGCCCAGGCACAGGAACTCATGGAGGAGCTGACCCGAACCGTCCGGCGTGTCACAGGAGCCCCCTTGGACAAGATCACCGTCTACATCCAGGAGGTGCCTCGCAACCGCTGGGCGGAGGGCGGTGCCCTGGGCAGCGATCCCAAGTTTCCGCAACTGAGCCGCCGACTCTCAGAGTGAGAGGTGTTCGCCGTGTGCTCCGAGACGCATGAGCCCCCCCGCCACACCGAAGCCGAACCAGACACTCTCTTCCTCGTGGGCGACGTCTTCGGCGAATTCGCCGCACACAAGGGCATTCTGACGGTCTCTCAGCTCGCCGGGCAGATCAGGAAAGGAGTGTTCCCCGGCCGCACCGGCGCGGCCCAGGTGACGCTCGGGCAGGGGGTGTCCGAATTCGAGGTCCAGTTCGTACGTGACACGCTGGCTCGGCACGGCCTCACTGACGTGGTCGTCATCGACGACCAGTTGCTGCGTCACCGCGCCGGGCGGGAGATCGTGCATAAGCACCGGGCTGAGAACGTGCTGATCTCCCTGCCCCGCCCTACCGGCCCCGGCTCGTTCGAGTCGGACCTGCTGGTGGACTCCGGCAACGAGATGATGTCCGACCATCTCACCGGTCAGCACATGCAGGGCATGCTGGTCATGGAGGCTGAGCGGCAGATGTTCATCGCCGTGGCCGAGCAGCATTACCTGGCCCAGACGGCGGTCGGCAACAGTTACTTCGTGATCGACACCTTCGCCACCCGCTACCGTAACTTCCTCTTCCCGCTGCCCGCGATCGTCCGGTGCAAAGTCCTCTCGCGCCGCTCGCCGCACCGCACCCGTACGACGTTCTCCTGCGAACTCGCCGTGCTCCAGAGCGGATCGGAGACAGCGGAGACGGAGGTCCGGTTCACCGCCTTCGACACCCAGGTCTCCCACGCCAAAGAGACCCGGGCGGCCGAACGGTCCCTGCAGAACACCGCGGCGTTCATGGCGGCGAAGGAACCGGCGTCGGCCGAGGTTCGTATCACGTGATCGAGGTTTGTACCGAGGGACAAATGGTGGCCCGGGTGCGCATCGGACCACCGGTCGGCATCAAGAAGGAGCCTCTTATATGTCAGATGTCAGCCGCACGCCGGATGCGGGCCGCCCCTACCTGGTCTTCAGTGACGTCGACGAGACCCTGATCACCGTCAAGAGCATGTTCGACTTCCTCCATTACCAGCTGGTGAGCCGGCATGGGGTGGCTGGGGTGGAGGAGTACGAGCGGATCATGGCGGTGGTCCGCCGCCGTGCCGACGACGGCACCCCCCGTGCGGACATCAACCGCTTCTACTACGGCCACTACGCCGACGAGTCGGTGGAGACGATCGGCAGGCTCGCCGAGGACTGGTTCTCCGAACGCACCGCGTCCGGCCGGGGCTTCTACATCGAGCAGACCAGAGAAGCCCTGACCGCTCACCGCGCAGGCGGTGCGACCGTCGTCCTCGTCTCCGGTTCCTTCCCGCCGCTCCTGGAGCCCCTCGCGCGCGAGGTAGGCGCCGACGCCGTCCTCTGCACCCGCCCGCTCGTCGCCGACGGCCGCTACACCGGAGAGGTCGAGACTCCGGTCATCGGCGCGGGCAAACGTGCCGCCGTACTGGGGAAGCTGGAGTCCCGTCCCGACGTCGACCCACGTGACTGTTGGGCCTACGGCGACCACGTTTCCGACCTGCCGATGTTGGAACTCGTGGGACACCCCGTAGCCGTGGGGGAGGACGAGGAGTTGCGAGAGCGACTGGCCGAACGCGTCAAAGGCGTCAAGGCATGACGGCCGGGCGTCCGTTCTTCGTGCTGCTCGGCCCCGATGGAGCCGGCAAGTCATCGGTGATGCGCCGCCTCGCCGGGCTGCTGCCCGAGTGGCGGCTAGTGTCGACGGACAGCACCTTCGTCGCCCCCGAGCACAGCCTGGTCACCCGGCTCCGCCGCGACCTCCAGGAGCACCTGCTGCCCGGCCTCGGCACCGCCTACTCGGCGGACTTCCTGGCCAGCGTGCTCCAGACGGCCGTAGTGCATCTGAGGGACCAGGTGCACGGGCGGGACCCGCGGGTGCCGCTGCTCGTGGACTCGTACTACTACAAGATCCTCGCGAAGTGCCGGATCGCAGGGGTCCGGGACACCCTGATGTACGACTGGTGGCGTACGTTCCCGCAGCCGGACCGGGTGGTCTACCTCGATGTCTCACCGTCGTCCGCCTGGCGGCGACGTGGCGACGGAGCGAGCCTCAACTCCCTTGAGTACGAAGGCGACGAGGGTGACAAGACCGGATTCGAGCGGTATCAGGAGGATCTGCGCAAGCTGCTGCTGGAAGAAGTGCGCGACCTTCCGGTGACCAAGCTGCCGGAACAGCCCAGCGTCGAACGCGCCGTCGAGCGCGTACGGGAGGTGCTCACCTCATGAACGCCTCCTCCGTATGGCACACCCCCGGCCACGCCGACCGCTACCGCGAGCGCGTGTACGCCGCGCGCGAGCGGCTCACCGCCGAGCACAAGGACATGAGAGGCACCCAGGCACGGGTTCTCGCCGACCTGTTGGCCTTCAATGCCGACACCGAGTTCGGCCGACGGCACGGGTTCGCCCGGATCGCCACGATGGACGACTTCCGTGCCGCCGTCCCGCTGCAGGACTACGCCACCCACGCCCCGCTGATCGAGCGGACCGCCGCCGGCGAACGGGACCTGCTCACGGCCGAGGCGCCCGAGGTCTACTTCACCAGTAGCGGCAGCACCGGAGCACACAAGAAAGTGCCCGTCACTCCGCGTTTCATGAGCACCACCTTCATGCCGTTCTATTTCGCGGCCTGGGCTCCGCTCATCGAGCACTTCCCCGAAGTGCTTGAGCGGCCCGACGCCGTGCTCAACCTCAAGCACGACCCGCTCACCGCCCCGCCCACCACGGCCGACGGCCGCCCCCATGTGGGCGCCAGCCAAGTTGACTTCGGCGCCCGGTTCGGCGAACCCCTCTCCGCCGAACCCGGCACCGGAGCGCCCTGGGCCGTCCTGCCCGTGCCCACGGACCCCGGCGACCACCTCGAACGCGCCTACCTGCGGCTGCGGCTGGCGGTGCAGAGCGATCTGCGGTGCCTGATCGGCATCAACCCCGCGATGATCGCCGCAGTGCCGTACCAGCTGACCCTGTGGTGGCCGCGGATCGTGAAGGAGGTCCGCGACGGAACGCTGGGCGGTCTGCCCCACCAGGCGCCCGACCCCGGGCGGGCGGACCAGCTGGAGCGACTCGCCGAGTACTTCGGAACCGTGCGCCCCTCACATGTGTGGCCCCGGCTGCGCGCACTGTTCTGCTGGACCACCGGCGTCGCCTCGCTCTACCTCCCCGCGCTGCGCGGGGAGTTCGGCAACGATGTCACCGTGCTGCCCGCGCCGGTGGCCGCGTCCGAGGGCCCGACTGGCGTGGCGCTGGACCGGCACGCCTCCGCCGGCAGCCTCGTCACGTCGGCGGCAGTGTACGAGTTCGTGCCCGCCGACCAGGACCTCGCCCCCGGCAGCGCGACCCTTCTACCGCACGAGATCGAGACCGGCCGGGACTATCACGTGGTCTTCAGCCACGTCGGCGGGCTCTACCGGTACGCCGTCGGCGACGTGGTCCGGGTAGTCGACCGGGTCGGCGGGGTGCCTCGCGTGGAGTACGCGGGCCGCGGGGTGCGCTTCGACGCGGCAGGAGAGCGGCTGCGGGACGCCCAGGTCGTACGGGCCCTGCACACCGCTCTGGGCTCCGGCGGACTCGGCCTGCGCAACGTGTCGTGCCGGGTCGAGCCGGACACCGACGACACCCGTCGGTACGTCTTCGCGATCGCGCCCGGCAGCCCCTGGAATCAGCAGGAGACCACTCGCTTCACCGCCGATCTGGACCGCGCCCTTGCCACCGAGTCCGCCGAGTACAGCCATGCCCGGGGCGCCGGCCGGCTGGGGAGGCCGGCGGTTTGGTTGCTGGACCGCGAGGCGTTCGCCCGCGACTGGCACACGGCAGTCGGCACGGGAATTCGGCCGACCCAGGTGAAGGACCGGCTGTTCCGGCAGGACGACGCACTGTGGCGGCGGCTGACCGGCACGGCGGACGGCTGACGCCGACATGCTGCTCCCGCGGGCGTCCGGAGCACCTCTGGCCGCCCCCGCAAGAACCTTTCCGACCTGTACGACCCCGTACAACTCCCAGCAAGCACAAGAGGAGAGACCTCTCTATGACGACTCCGCAGGGCCCTTCGGCGGCCGCGCCGGAGACCGCGGCCGGTGGCTCGGCAGAGCCGGCGCCGACTTCCGCCCGACCTGACGCTGATGAGGCCCAGGTGGTTTCGCCGGCCCGGGCCTGGACCGCGGTCGTCGCGCTGGCCTTCGGCGTGTTCTCGTTTGTCACCACTGAACTGGTACCGGTCGGGCTGCTGCCGTCCATCGCCGGGGGAGTGGACGTTTCGGTCGGCACCGCCGGCTTCCTGGTCACCGGTTTCGGCCTGCTCGCCGCGGTGACCGCGGCGCCGCTGACCATCCTTTGCGGCAGCATCGACCGCAAGGTGCTGATGGCAGGGCTGCTGGTGCTCTACATCGTCGGCAACGTCCTGGCCTCGGTGGCCGGGAGCTACGCGGTGCTGCTCCTGGCTCGGCTGGTGGTGGCGCTGGCGCACGGCGTCTTCTGGTCCATCGCGGCGGCCATCGCGGTGCGCTTGGTGCCGTCCCAGCACGCAGTGCGCGCCACTTCCATCGTGCTGTCCGGTATCTCGCTCGCCGCGGTGCTCGGGGTACCGCTGGGCACCATGCTGGGCCAGCATGCGGGCTGGCACACGGCATTCCTGGCCGTTTCCGCGGTCGGATTCCTGGTGCTGGTGGCGCTGATGCTCACGATGCCCCAGCTGCCCGCGCAGGGGCACGGCAGGCTGGGCACGCTGTTCCGGGTACTGCGTAACGGCCAACTGCGCACCGCCGTCACCGTCACCGGACTGGTGATGGTCGGCCACTTCCTGGCATTCACCTACATCACGCCGTTCCTGGAGCGGGTCACCGGCATTGCCTCCGGTACCGTCGCAGTGCTGCTATTGATCTTCGGAGCGGCCGGGATCGTCGGCAACTTCCTCGGTGGCGCCCTGGTCAACCGCACGGTGCACGGTGCATTGTTGGGAGCCCTCGGCGTGATGATCGCGGTCATGGCACTGCTCTGGGCGTTCGGCGGCTTCCCCGGAGCGGCAGTGACGCTGGTACTGCTCTGGGGGCTGGCCTACGCTGCGGTCCCGGTCGGATTGCAGACCTGGATACTGCAGTTGGCCAAGGAGGAGTCGGACGCCGCCTCCTCGCTCTACGTGGCCGCCTTCAACGGGGCCATCGCCGTGGGTTCGCTGCTCGGCGGGCTGATCGTGGACACCCCGGGGGGCCCGCGCACCCTCACCGGCATCGCCACTGTGCTGGTGGCCGGTGCGCTGGGGGTGCTGCTGCTCTCCGGCCGCAATCGGGAACGGGCGGGAGCGGAATGACGTCTCCGGCGCCTCGGACCGCCGCAGCAGCACCCGCAAATATCCCAACCGCACATCGACGTCCGGTCTGAAGCCCTGACAGACGTTTGGCGCGAGGTCTGGTCCGAGGCCCGGATCAGACCGGATCAGAGGAGTACATCAGTGGATCAGCGCACACTCGGCTCGGGCGGCCTCCGCGTCTCGGCGGTCGGCCTGGGCTGCATGGGGATGTCCGCCTTCTACGGCCCCCGGGACGAGGAGACCTCCCTCGCCACCCTGCACCACGCCCTCGACCTGGGCGTCACCTTCTTCGACACCTCGGACGCCTACGGCTCCGGACACAACGAGGAACTCCTCGCCCGCGTGCTGGGCGCCCGGCGCTCCGAGGCCGTGGTGGCCACCAAGTTCGGCATCCGCTCGGTCGGCCCCGGCGGCACTGCCGGAGGCGCGGTGATCGATTCCACCCCGGAGTACGCCCGACAGGCCTGCGACGCCTCGCTGTCCCGGCTCGGCGCCGACCACATCGACCTCTACTACCTGCACCGCCGCAACCCCGAGGTCCCGATCGAGGACACTGTGGGCGCGATGGCGGAACTGGTGCAGGCAGGGAAGGTCCGCCACCTCGGGCTGTCCGAGGTCAACGCCGACACCCTGCGCCGTGCGCACACGGTGCATCCCATTGCCGCACTGCAGAGCGAGTACTCGCTGTGGGAACGCGGCCTGGAGGAGTCGGTGCTGCCCGCGGCCCGCGAACTCGGTATCGGCGTCGTCCCGTACGCACCGGTCGGCCGTGGATTCCTGACCGGTGCCCTGACCGACCTGGACGATCTGGCAGAGGACGACTACCGGCGGAGCGACCCACGGTTCCAGGGCGAGAACCTGAAGCGGAACCTGGTGCTGGTGGAGCGGGTCCGGGAGGTGGCGGCCGGGATCGGCTGCACCCCCGTCCAACTGGCCCTGGCCTGGCTGCTGGCCCAGGACGGGGACCTGGTCCCGATTCCCGGGACCAAGCGCCAGGCCTACCTCGAGGAGAACGTGGCAGCCGCCGGTGTCGCGCTCACCGCTGGGCAGTTGCGCGAACTGGGCAGCGCGCTGGCGGGCACCGAGGTGTCCGGAGCGCGCTACGCGGAGACGGCCATGCGCCTTCTGAACACCTGACGCATTGGCCCCGATTTGCCGAACACTGCCCCCACAGGGGCCGACCCGGGGGGCGGGGCCCCTGCCCCGAGAGAGATGAGTAGAGGCAATCAACACATGCCGACTTCGGCGAGCGGCACGGAGAAACGGACCAGCGGCAACACTGGCATCGCGCTCCGTGCCGACTCAACAGGCACCCCCACGGATCACCACCCATCGCGATGTACCGATCTGTACCCCGTGCGGAACCGACGAAGCCGTACACGATGCGGCAGGAAGACCGCCCGTCCCCTTTGACGCTGGACCCTCCGGGCCAACTGACACCGCCCGGCGCCCATTTCGCACCGGGAACAACAGTGGGGCGTGCCCAAAGGGCACGCCCCACCTGTGCATCATCAGCGCGGCGAAGCGCCCCTACCGGGGGTGCAGCGAGAGGGAGCCCAGCGCCAGAGTCATCGTGGCGACGAAGGCGCCGGCTCCGGCGGTCACGGCACCCAGGTGGCGCTCCTTTGCCACACAGACGAGGAACGGTGCGGCGATAGCGACGACGAGGGAGAAGAGTACGGCGATGACGAAAAGCATCAGTCCCGAAGTTCGCCTGCATGCTAGGCAGCCTCAGCCCGACCACCTGACAACAGTGGTCACCAGCTGAGGATTTGCCGACGTTTCAGATCCGTACGGAGCCGCCCCGCGCCTCTCTCGGCTACCTCGTGAGAGGAAGTCCCATGTGGCCGACCCGGCCGTGGTCGTCCAACTCGGTTGCCACCGACCACAGCAGTCTGAGACTTAGATTCGTGCACTGAGCGCACTGGTCCATTCGAGCGGGGCATGGAGCCGACACGATCGGTGATCTGCGACTGAGTGAAGGTGCCCCAGTGTCGCAAATGGGCGAATTGACAAGGCTCGTGTTCAAGCTGTGCGGCAAACCGCCTGGTGGGAGGCGGCGTATGGGAGGAAATTGGGAGGCGCTAAGTGCACTGAACCGCGCTGAACGGGTGGGGGTGTCTCTGAGCTGCACCGCCACCTGCTGAAGTTACTTCTGTGCAGGTCAGGGCGATGTCGACAGCTACCTTGACACGGTAGAGGTCACTCGAGGTCATTGGCCGACAGAGCGGTGGTCTGCGAGCCGACGCGTTCGGCCGTGATCCTAAAAGGCGATGCGTGATGTTCTCCCGAGAATCGGCTTGGTTTTTGTGTTGCCCGGGTTGCGTGTTGGTTTTCGTGATGGCGGCCGACGGGAACCACCCCGGGGTGCGCGGGTCGACTGATCGACGAACAGCTTCAGCCCCTCCATGGCCGATCCATCCCCGCGTGCGCGGGGCCGACCGTCCGGCGGCGCCGGGCGCGCTCGGTCGACCGGATCCATCCCCGCGTGCGCGGGGCCGACACTTCTTGACCTGGTGGTTTATCTCGAGAAGGTCTGGTTTTCATTCACTCCGGATCGCGGGCCGGCGTGGAGCTTGGTCGTCGGGTTCTTGGGCTCTCGGTTCGCAGTGCGGCGGCGTAGGCGGGTGTGGGCGTTGTTGTGAAGATCACCTGACTGGGTGGCCAGGGAATCCTCCCACTGCGCGACCCCATTTCGCGGGCGCGGACGAAATCCTCCCAAAAATCGGCACAGCCGGTCCGGGGAGATCCACTACGAGATCGACACCGCAACATCAAAAAGCCCGCTGACCTGCACTTTCGTGCTAGATCAGCGGGCTTTCGTGACCGTCGGGACGGCGGGATTCGAACCCACGACCCCTTGACCCCCAGTAGTGGGGTGGATCTCAAGGCATGAGTTTGTGTTCAGTGCCAGGCGCGTGCGCACGGCGCGGTATGGGGCGACCTGGCAGAAGATACCCGGCGAAGGGCTTCGATCACCTGGCTACCTCATGCCGGTTCGGATGCATTTGTGTGGACGCCAGTTAGACGGGGGTGGGTAGCGTGGTTGTTTGGTAGCGACTTCGAAGGTCGCGAGTCAGCTTGCGCGCAGGTTCAGCGCCGATGCGAAGTTCGCGTCGGAGGACCTCGGCGGAGATCGGTCACTGGTGTTTCGCCCAGTGCTCGGTGTCCAAACGGCAGGCCGCAGCCAGGAGCGGGCCCCCTGCATCTTCGGTCTCTGAGAGTACGGCGACGGTGTCGTCGTCGTTGTGATCAGTAGGGCCGTTCTCGTGAGAAGGGCGCGTTGGTTCCACTGCTGATTGTGATTCAGCATCGAGGGACTGGTCATGCTGAGGGTGCTCGGAGATCTCATAAATCGCCTGCAGCAAGTTGGGGCCGACCTCTGCCCACCCGATTAGCAACAGTGGTCCGACTGCGTCGAAGGCGGCTTTGCCGAACTGGCCAGCGCACACTGGTTCGGCCACGTTTAGGGCCAGAGTGACAATGCTGGCAAACATCAACAAACGTTGGGCGGGACGCAGTTGGTCCGGGGTTGCTCCGTGGAGGGCCAAGTGCCGGGTACCGACCAGCAAGCCAAGAACGGACAGATCGACGGCGGGCGCAACCAGTGGTGCCACGTACGGCGGCACTCCGAGCCTCAGGCCCAGGCCAAGGACGTTGCCGAATCCGAACAGGAATGTCAGTGCGACGACAGTTCCAATGATCACTGTCAACGAACGCAGGACAGTGTCGCGGGTGGTGGTCATCCCAGGTCACCAGCCTGGGCGCGCCGCCGACGAGCGATGGTGAACCGTGCCGATAGTCGCAGCTCACGGCCGGAACAGCGCTGTGACGATGCTGTACGTGCCCCCGGCCCGCAACGAGATCCTGCTGTACTTCGGGGAGCTCTGCGAGCAGCGCCGCCGCAACCCAAGCGAGGACGTGATCAGCGTGCTGGCCACTAGCCGCATCGATGGCGAGCTGCTCTCCGACGACGACATCGTCCTCAACTGCTACAGCCTGATCATTGGCGGCGACGAGACCAGCCGGCTGTCGATGATCGACGCGGTGCACACACTCGCCAACGAGGACGACCAGTGGGCGTGTTTGAAGGGCCGGCAGGTCGACGTGGACACGGCCGTCGAGGAGGTGCTGCGGTGGGCGAGTCCCACCATGCACTTCGGCCGCCGCGCGGTGCGCGACGTCGAGCTGCACGGCCGCATGATCCGCGCGGACGACATCGTCACGTTGTGGCACAGCTCGGCGAACCGGGACGAGCGGGTATTCGCTGAGCCCAACACGTTCGACTTGGCCCGAGCACCCAACAAGCATCTGGCCTTCGGTCACGGCCCGCACTACTGCCTGGGCGCGTACCTGGCCAAAGTGGAGGTAGCCGAAATGCTGTCTGCACTGCGCGATTTCGCTACCGGTTTCGACATCGCCGGTCCGATCCAGCGGATCCACTCCAACTTCCTGACCGGCATCAGTAGCCTTCCGGTCCGGTTGATGCCGGATACCGCAGGGCTGGCGCAGCACCGTGCGGCACAGCCGACGGGATCCGACCGATGAACCGCTCCGCGCTGATCCACCGGCACAGCGCAAAGAAGATCGGAAATCTCACCCGATCCCAGTGTGCGGTGCTGAAACGAGAACACAAGAACCCCCGTCGTTGTGGTCGCAGTTTCCTCTTTTGGGGGATTTTTCCGTGGAACTATTTCGATTATTGAGGTGATTGCGTTGCGCGTAGGATTTGTTAATATGCCTTTTGCTGACTGGAATCGGCCATCGTTTGCGTTGAGTCAACTTGCCACGCTGCTGAACCAGCGCTTCGATGATGCGGTTTCGGCGGATGTCCACTATCTCAACCAGGACATCGCGCAGTATATCGGCGCACCACTCTATGAGTCGATCTCCGTCTCCGCCGACCATGTGAACACCGGTCTCGGCGACTGGTTGTTCCGTCAGATCGCCTTTCCGGACGCGTCGGACAACGCGGCGGAGTATTTCCGGCGGTTCTACCGCGGACAGCGCTGGACGGCGTTCCGAGAGCGGATCCTCGAACTTCGTTCAGGACTGCGCCAATTCCTCACAGACCTGCTGGATTGCCACCACGTCTTCGATGCTGATGTCGTCGGCTTCAGTTCGATGTTTGCCCAGCACGTGCCCTGTCTGGCCGCCGCTCGGCTGATCAAGGACCACAACCCGAACGCGATCGTGGTGATTGGCGGCGCCAACTGCGAAGCCCCGATGGGCTCCGTCATCGCCGAACACGTGCCCGCCGTGGACTTCGTGTTTTCCGGTCCTGCGCTGGACACGTTCACCGAGTTCATGCGGCACGTGCTGGATGGGCGACCGGAGGCCGCCGACGCCATCCCAGGCGTGGTGTCCCGGCGCAACTGCCATGACCCCAAATTCGCCGCCGCGGTCGGGCGGGATCACGACATCAACGACCTGATTCGGCCCGACTATGCGAGTTTTCTGAACGCGTTGGACGACCACCCGGACCTGCGCCGCACCGGTTCGAGCGAGCCCATGCTCTTCTTCGAGACGTCTAGGGGATGCTGGTGGGGCGAACGCTCGCACTGCACGTTCTGCGGTCTCAACGGACAGAGCATGGGCTATCGAGCGATGGCGCCAGAGGCAGCCATCGACCAGTTCAAATGGCTTTTCGGTTTCGCGTCGGATTATCCAAAGTTGTTCTGTACCGACAACGTAATGCCTCGGCACTACCCGAAAGAAGTGTTCGCGGCCCTCGACCCGCCGCCGGGGACGTCGATCTTCTACGAGGTGAAGTTGCCGTTAAGCCGCAAGGACCTGGCCCGGATGGCGTCGGGAGCGGTGACTGCGGTCCAGCCAGGCATCGAAGCGCTGGCCACCTCCACGCTGAAACTGATGCGCAAGGGAACCACTGCATTCCAGAACCTCCAGTTCCTCAAGAGTTGCGTGGAGTTCGGCATCAACCCAGATTGGAATCTCCTGATCGGCTTCCCCGGCGAGGAGGAGTCGGTCTATCAGACCTACGAACGGATCATTCCGCTGTTGACCCACCTGTCCCCACCCAGCGCGGTATATACCGTGCGGTTCGACAGGTTCAGCCCTTACTTCACGATGCGGGACGACTACGGACTCGATCTCCGCCCTATGGACTACTACGCGCTGACCTACCCGTTCGATACTGCGGCGCTGGCTCAGCTCGCCTACTTCTTCGCTGACCATAGCTTCGCCCCGTACATGAGGCAGTCGATCGCCTGGTACGACAGGTTGCGTGCGCTGGTGGATAACTGGCGGGACGCGCGGTTGGGCGACGGCGCGACACCGCGTGAGTTGCGCCTGATCGGGTCGTCCGAGATGGGCTGGTCGATCCGTGATTCGCGCGACGGCACAACAGCCGATCATCCTGTGGAGGAGCCGACCGTCCGGCTGCTGCACCAACTGTCATCGCCGCGTCGCCGCACGATGTTGTCCGACGATGCCGACGCGGCCGCACGACTCGACTGGATGACCGAACGCGGTTTTCTCTTTGAGGAGGATGGTCGTGTGCTCAGTCTCGTCCTTGTCGACGCCAACGATTCCGTCGACAACGAGTCCGACGACCCTCCGGCCGCTGGGCAACGCCTCCTGCTGCCGCTGCTTGGGGAAGTGGACCGGTAAGCAGGACAGGCCAGAGACGTCGAGGGGTGCTTCTTAACGTGACGGAGTGCACTCGATGGGCCTGCTTGAACTGCGCTCCTGCTGCACGATTACGGCGCACTGCTGTTCTGGGCAACGTCATGGACGGCTTCGACGCGTAGGTGCGCTGATTGCTGTAAACATGCCCGCGAGTCGGCGGGCGACCGGAGTCGGGTTAGCCAAGGTCCCGGTGGGATGGCCAAGACAAACTCAGCAGTCAAGCCCCGCTGACTCGCGTGCAGACAACAAGGTCTTCGACACGCTCTAGCGGTACCAGTGTGTCCGTGTACAACCGGGAGTAGTAGAGTTGCACACCGTGACTAATGCAGAGTACGATCTGGTCGTAGTCGGTTCTGGATTCTTTGGGTTGACTATAGCTGAGCGCACCGCCACGCAGCTCGACAAGCGTGTGCTGGTGTTGGAGCGCCGTAGTCACATCGGAGGCAACGCGTATTCTGAAGCCGAGCCTGAGACCGGCATTGAGGTCCATCGCTATGGCGCGCACCTGTTCCACACAAGCAACAGGCGGGTGTGGGAGTATGTCAACCAGTTCACCGATTTCACAAACTACCAGCACCGAGTCTTCACTATTCATCGTGGTCAGGCCTACCCGATGCCGATCAATCTGGCCACCATCTCCCAGTTCTTTGGCCGCTACTTTACGCCGGCCGAAGCTCGTCAGTTGATCGCGGAGCAGGCCAGCGAGATCGCCGACCCTAAGCTTGCAGCAAGCCACGAAGAGAAGGGCATCGCCTTGATCGGGCGGCCGCTTTACGATGCGTTTTTCCGTGGTTACACTGCCAAGCAGTGGCAAACTGACCCTCGGGATTTGCCCGCTTCGATTGTTTCCCGGCTTCCGGTTCGGTTCGATTTCAACAACCGTTACTTCAGTGACACTTATGAGGGACTGCCTGTAAATGGCTACACCGCTTGGCTGAAGAGGATGGCTGATCATCCCAATATTGACATTCGGCTATCAACGGACTTCTTCGACGTTCGTGACGAGATTCCACCGCGTACTCCGATCGTTTACACCGGGCCGTTGGATCGGTACTTCGACCACTGCGAGGGATGGCTGAGTTGGCGCACTTTGGACTTCGAGTCCGAAATCTTGCCGATTACCGACTTTCAAGGCACCTCTGTGATGAACTATGCTTCAGAAGAAGTGCCCTACACTCGTGTACACGAGTTTCGCCACTTTCATCCGGAGCGCCACTATCCCGCAGACAAGACGGTGATCGTTCGAGAATACTCGCGGTTTGCTGACAAGGAAGACGAGCCTTATTATCCGATTAACACGTCCGAGGATCGCGCTAAGCTGGAACGTTATCGATCTTTGGCGCGGCGCGAGGCTGTGGAGCGTCAGGTATTGTTTGGCGGCCGTCTTGGAACCTACCAATATTTGGATATGCATATGGCGATCGGGTCCGCTCTGAGTATGTTCGAGAATAAAGTTGTTCCCTTTTTTGCTGAAGGTCAAGCCTTTAGTGTTTGAGAGATTGACGTGACAGTGGAAGTGCCTACTGGATAGGGATGTGACTCGCTGAAGATCAGGGCTCAATATAGAAGGAACATTTCTGGGTGCGGTTGTTGCAACGAGACGTTGTCGCCGTTCCCTTTGGGATTCAGCGCCCGCGAATTGTTAGTTCGTCGTTAGCTGATACGGTGCGGTATGTCGAGTCCGAATGTTGAACCGGTGGTGTTGTTAGACGACGAATGACAGGTGCTGGCGGGCTGGGGGGCGCCGCCGGAAATCTACGCAGGTGTTGGTGGTTCGGGCGCGGGCCGTGTTGCGGTATGTCGCGGGCGGCGCGATCGGGCAGGTCGCTGCGGATCTGGGTGCGTCGCTCGCGGCACGGTGTCGAGATGGCGGTCGAGCACCGCCTGGGCGGATTGTCGGATGAGCCGCGGCTGGGGCGTCTGCGGGTGATCAGCGACGAATGCGGAGCAGGTCGTGACCAAGACATTGGAAGAAAAACCGGCCAGGATACGCACTGGTCGACCCGTCTGGTGTGACGGCTTGCCCGGGCTGCCGGAGGCCACCTGACCCCAATCTACGGTGCAGACCTGCACCGTGCATCTGATGTGGGCGGCGATTGCGCTTTGTGCCCTACGGCGACCGCTAGAAGGTCGCCGCCGTACTCAAACCCATCTACACCGCCCACCGCCGATGCAGCCGAGACCGAGCTGCTTGCCTTCGTCGAATCCGACCTGGGATGTAAGTACTCAGCGGTGGTCAAGAACAGGGAAAACGCTTGGGAACAGTTCATTTCGTTCCTGGCGTTTTCATCCGAGGTCCGCAAGATCATCAAGAATCGGGGGCATTTCCCTCCGACACGCCGTGATCAAGCTGTTGTGGCTGGCTATCCGCGACATCGAAGACAAACGCGCCCGAGGTCGCGCCAAACAACGCGGACTTCCCCCACGCCCACGTAACGCCCTCGCCCGCCTGGTCGAAGGAGGCCTCGTCCTCGGCCGGAGACAAGAACTCGGCGTACTGGCCCTGCGCCTCCCCGAACGGGTCGAACCCACTTCAACTGACCAACCAAAACCAATTTACACAAACCAATTGACAAGACCGCCGCGGGAGGATCGCGGGCGTGATCAATGTCAGCGAGCGTCCAGCAGAGGTGGAAGATCGGAAGGTTTCCGGGCATTGGGAATCTCAATGACTGTGTCAAGCCGTGGTGGCGAGCGTCGGCGGTATGGGTTCCTGGTAGAAGGTGCGGTCGCAGAGCATGGCCCAGATCGTGTTGGTGCGTCGTCTGGCGAGCGCGATGACGGCTTGTTTGTGGGACTTACCTTCGGCGCGTTTGCGCTCATAGAACGTCCGGGATGCCGGGCTGTTCTTCAGACTCGAGAGCGCGGCGAGGTAGCAGGTTCGCATGAGACGCCGGTTGAACCGGCGCGAGCGGTGGTGGTTGCCGCTGATCCGGCCTGAGTCGCGTGGGGCTGGTGCGAGCCCGGCGACCGAAGCGAGGCGGTCGACGGTCTCGAACGCCGTGAGGTCACCACCGGTGTTGGCCAGGAACGTCGCGGCAAGTACGACACCGAATCCGGGCATGCTCAGCAGGATCGGCGCCTCAGGGTGCTGGGCAAAGCACTCCTCGATCTCGGCGTCCAGCTGGGAGACGTCGACGTCAATCGCCATGATCTGCTCGGCCAGCCGCGCGACTAGCCTGGCACCGACCGTCTGGGTCGCGAGCACCGTCAG
The DNA here is from genome assembly GCF_022828475.1 of Saccharopolyspora gloriosae. Lineage (GTDB taxonomy): Bacteria > Actinomycetota > Actinomycetes > Mycobacteriales > Pseudonocardiaceae > Saccharopolyspora_C > Saccharopolyspora_C gloriosae_A. The sequence goes on from NZ_CP059557.1 coordinate 2,100,400, forward strand.
CTGAGCGTGGGCCGCCTCGACAGCCTTGGCCGCGACGTTCGCCGCATTGCGCGTGCCGCGCTTCTGCAGCCAGGCCGTCAAGCGCGTTGTGCCGATTCGCCGGAGGCCGTCTGGCGTCTGGTACCCGGCGACGAGGATCAGTGGCGCCTTCTTCGAGTAGTCGAACGCCGCTTCCAGCGCCGGGAAGTACTCCAGCAGCGTGGCCCGCAGCCGGTTGCTCGCCCGGACCCTGTCGAAGATCAGGTCCGTGCGTCGCGCGGTCAACAACCGCAGGTCGGTACTGATCTGGTCACCGCCGCGCACGGGTTGCAGGTCGGTGCGCATCCGGGCCTGGTCGGCGATGATCCGGGCGTCCTTGGAGTCAGTCTTGCTGTCGCCTCGGTAGGTCGCTGCGGCATGGTGAACGATCCTGCCGGGAAGGTAGAGCAGCTGTTGATTCCGGTCGGCCAGCAATGCGATCAGCAGCGCAGCGCCACCGGAGTTCAGATCCGTCGCCCAGACGACGTCGTCTCCATCGGCCATCTCCAGGACGGTGGCGATCAGCTGCAACAGCGCAGCCTCGGTGTTGGTCACGCGTCGAGACAGCAACACGCGCCCCGCGCCGTCGATCACCACGCAATGGTGCGTCCGCTTGCCGGTGTCGACCCCTGCCCACAATGCCGCCATCTGACTCCTCACCTCACAACCGAAGGGGTCTCCTTGCGCGGCAGCCACGCCGGCACGTCCTTACCCAACGATCCGTTCGCGCGAGTCTCAATGAGCGGTCGAGCCACCGGCAGGACAGGCGGGCGGCCATTCCCAGTAAGCCGTCACCGGCCACACCAGCGACCGGATCGGCAGGGCGATCTGAAGCCATACCCGCCTGTCCCAAGGAGAGCGATCAGGACCCTACGACGGCCCCGACATCACCCACTCCTGAAACGTAAGGAAGGCGATCTGATCGCCGGCCCGCAGCATCACTCCGCGACCGGCGCGCTCGTGGAACGCGCCACCGGATATGTGATCCTGCTCCACCTATCCCGACGGTCATGGAGCGGGTGAAGTGCCACAAGCCACGATCGCGGCGATGAATTCGTTGCCGCTAGCGCGTTGTGGCGGGGTCAGCCTTGAGCTGCCAGCTCGTCGGCGGGGTCGAGGTGGTAGACCTGCTGGACCCAGCTGGGTTGGTAGAGCGAGTCGAGGTAGCGCTCGCCGAGGTCCGGGGCGATGGTCACCGCCGTGACGTTCGGGCCCACGTCGTTGGTCTCGAGCCATTGGGTGGCGCCGCTGATCGCGGTGCCGGTGGAGCCGCCGAACAGGAAGCCCCGGCGGGCCAGTAGGTGGCAGGTGCGTACCGTGTCAATCTCCTCGACCAGCACCACGTCGTCCACGAAGGACTCGTCGAGCAGAGCTGGGCTGACTCCGGTGCCGAGTCCGGGGATCATCCGCGGTGCCGACGGGCCGCCGAAGGTGACCGAGCCGACCGCGTCGATCGCGACGACGCGCACGCTCGGGCGGAACCGCTTGAAGTAGCGGGCGCAGCCCATCAGTGTTCCCGTGGTGCCTGCGCCCACGAAAAGCACGTCGAGGGTGGGGAAAGAGCGGTCTATCGACGGCGCGGTGGTGCGGTAGTGGGCCGACCAGTTGTCCGGGTTGGCGTACTGGTTCAGCCACACGTACCGGTCGTCGTCCTCGCAGAGCTCGCGCACGTGGGTGATGCGGGCTGCCAGGTAGCCGCCGTCGGAGGCGGGTTCGGTGATGGTGTGCACCTGGGAACCGAGGGTTTCCATCAGCTGTTTGGTCGCGAGGTTGCACCGCGAGTCGGTCACGCACACGAACGGGTAGCCCTTGCTGGCCGCGAGCACGCTCAGCGCCACCCCGAGGTTGCCGGACGACGACTCCACCAGGATCGAGTCCGGGCGCAGCGCACCGGAGCGCTCCGCGGCGGCGATCATCGATTCGGCGGCCTTGAGCTTGATGGAGCCGGCGAAGTTGAACCCCTCGCACTTGAGGTACAGCGGGACGCCGACGGAGGGCCGGAGGTCGACGTAGAGGTCGTCTTCGTTGAATTCGTGCGGCTGCGAGATGATGGGCACCGAGCTGTCTCCGTCTTGTCCGAAACGAACCTTCTAGCGGGTGCGCGGGCCGGCGCGTTCGGCGGTGCGGGCCGGGGGCGCCGTTTTCTTGCTGGTGGGTGGTGGGGGAGAACCGGTCGTGCGGGGCTGCGAGGTCCGCACGACCGGTATCCGGTTGGCCTCAGCCGTAGCGGCGGAGTTCCGAGAAGAAGTCGGGCACCACGGTGGGGTTGCCGTGGGCGGTGACCTCGTCGTAGATGTACTTGCCCACCGCCAGGTCGAGCACGCCGAGGCCGAACGGGGAGAACACCACCGGCCGGTCACTCGGCATTTTCAGGTCACCGGCGAGCACGTCGTTGATCGTGCCGTCCAGGAAGTCCCGGTTGCCGGCCCGCTGTTCGGCGAGGTGCGGGGAGGTGTCGGCCTTCAGGCAGTGCTCCACGTCGTCGACGACGTTCACCGACGACAGGATGATCTCCGGGGACAGGTCGCGCAGGGACACGTTCAGCACCAGCGGGTTGTGCTCGAACCACGCCGGGTCGTGCACGTGCGGCGTACCGGCGACCGTCGCGAACACCACGAGGTCGGCGGAGCGGATCAGCGATTCGGCGCTGTCGTGCACGGTGATGGCCGGCCCGTCCTCGACCCGGTCCAAATAGGACTTGAAGCCGTCGGCGTGCTCGGTGGACAGGTCGTGGACGCCGATCTCGTCGAAGGTCCAGTCGGTGGCCTGGAGGTACTTGTGGATGTAGCGAGCGATGAGGCCGACGCCGATGAAGCCGATCCGGCGCGGTCGGCCCTGGTTCCGGCTGAGATGGTCGGCGGCCAGCGCGGCCGACGCCGCGGTGCGAGTGGCGCTGATGACCGAGCTCTCCAGGCAGGCGAACGGATATCCGGTGTCGTGGTTGTTGAGCACCAGCACCGCCGACGCGCGCGGGATGCCCGCCGCGACGTTGTCCGGGAAGCTGGAGATCCACTTGATCCCGTCCACCGCCGAATCGCCGCCGAGCGCGGCGGGAAGCGCGATGATCCGGGAGTTGGGCCTGTCGGGGAAGCGCAGGAAGTACGACGGCGGGTTGACCGTCCGGGCCGCGCCGTGCAAGCGGTAGGCCTGCTCGACGATGTCCACGACCTGCTTCTGCTGCCCGTCCAGGGCGTCCTGCACCTGGGCCCCGGAGATCACCGTGAACGCTGGGACGTTGGCTGATTCAGACATGTTGCTCCGCTCGGGTCTAGTTGTGATCAGAACGTCGGCACCGTGGGCGCGCAGTCCGCCAGGCGGACCGGCTCACCCATCGCCACCAGCACCTCGCGCGCCCTCGTAGGGCTCGCGGTTGTGCGCCTGCGCGATGTTGTCGACCAGCATCAGGTCGGCCTGCTACGGATCCCGGCGCGTGTGCCCTCGTAGACCTTGTTGAGCAGCGCGATCACGTCATCGCTGCCGTAGCGGCTGTTGAACGGCAGCCCGTCCGGGCCGAACTCCATCAGCAGGTAGTCGCGGACCTCGACGTCGATCGTCCACTTGTTGAGGAATGCGCCCTGGTTGAACCAGGCCCGTTCGCCGGTCTTCGGGTGGGTGATGATCGCCGAGCGGCGCTGCTTGGTGCGCAACCCACCCATGGTCAGCGCCTTCTTATCGGTCTTGCCGTTGCCGGTCAGCGGCAGCGCCTCGCAGTGGTGAAAGTGCTCGGGAACCATGCACTGCGGCATGCTGCGCCGCAGGAACCGCTTGAACTCGTCCGCGGAAGCTGGTCGGGGTCGGTCTAGAATCCGACCAGGTTCTTGCTGCTGGCGTTCTTGGTCACCACTGCACCGTCGCGCGCCCCCGCCACACGCAGGAGCTGGTTCTCGATCTTTCCGATCTCGATGTGGAACTCGCGGATCTTGACCTTCGTGTCGCGACGACCCTGGAACTCGACCTTGCCGTCCGGCAGCCACCAGCCAAAGTCGCGGGACCGGTACAGCCGCTGGCCGGGCCGGTGCGGGTTGTTGCCGAACAGGGCGGCAGTGTGCTCCGGGTCGTTTATGTCGATTGCGGGGAGGTCCAGGTCTACCCCGGCTTCGATGAGCAGAGTTGATACCAGCCCGGGCAGGAAGCCCATTGTTCAGCTGAGCGCGCTCGACCGCTCGCGCGTGTTTCGCACGGGCCTGCCCTGTGGTGGCAGCTCCTTCCTCACACTTCCGGATCGCTTCGGCTGCCCGGTTCTGCGCCCAGTCCAGCACGCCACAGAGCCAGTCGAGTGCATGAGCTGCGAAGTGGAGGGCATCGGCGGCTTTCAACCACTTGAGTGGTTCGCCGTCGAAAGCGCAGCGAAACTGGTTAGCTGTTTCCCCTCTCCAGCCTTCGGAGCTGTCGATCCGCTGGAGCCCTTCGCCAGCTTCCTGCAGAGCGTCACGATAGGCGGTCATCGACACCGCTGGGGCATGAACTGCAGGGGAATCTCCTCGGATAAGGACTTTTGGATCGCTGGTCGTTCCGAGTTCGGTCGCCATCACCACGCTGCGGGATCCCCTTCCCCTGGCGCAGCTGAATGCTCTCCAGCTCTGTCTGAGCGGCCTCATCAGTCTGCGGTAGACCTGCGCACACTGCGTTAACCGGGCCGAAATCTATCTGACGCCTTAGATCAGGTTCGTGCCTTACCAGCTTTGCCTGATCGCAAAACTCTCCGACAGCATCGGTCGAGCAGTCATGATCGAAGGCAGGGCGTGGACAGCCAATTTCACTGACCCAACGTTTGATCATCGAGTCGATCGCCTCCGCTACACAATCGACGGTCCTCTACAAGTCAGGCAGATCGACGCTAAACCCGTCCCCATGCGGCTCCGTTCTCAGCATATGATTGCACTACGTCGCACAAGTCAAGCAGGCCAGACGTGATCACGAGGTCGAACCCGATCGCGTCACCCAAACGTTGCAGCAGCACTGGAAGTGTCCTGCTCTTTGTGTGCGGGGGCGGTGATCCGACAGGCTGGAAGCGTCCGCTTTCGGCTGGAAGGGGATCATCGTGACCGACGGCGACACGCCAGCACTGCAGGATGACGACGAGGACCTGCCCGCTTCGGGCGGGTTGGATGCGCAGCTGGCCAGGGAGTTGATCGAGCGGGCCCAAGCTGAGGGGGTGTCCCTGGTGGGCCCGGACGGGCTGCTGGCCGCGGTCACCCGGACGGTGTTGCAGACCGCGCTGGAAGCCGAGACGACCTAACACCTCGGCGATGACAAGGGCGGTCCCGTCGACCGCGGAGCTGGTAATCACCGTAATGGCAGCTCGGCGAAAACGGTGCATACCGAGGTGGGGTCGGTGCCGATCGAGGTCCCGCGAGATCGGCGGTGTGAGTTCGAGCCCGCAGATCGTGCCCAAGCACGCTCGCCGCATCGCCGGTTTCGACGAGGCTGTGATCTCGTTGTATGCCCAGGGCTTGACCACCGGTGAGATCCAGGCGCACTTGGCTGAGATCTATCAGACCGCTGGCCACGGTGCAGGAATGCGTGGTGCACCTGGTCCGTGCCAGCTCGCGTTATGCCGCCCGAGGCCATTGGGGTGCGATCACGAAAGCACTGCGCACGGTCTACACCGCCCCGACCGTCGAGGCCGCCCAGGACCGGTTCGACGAGTTCGAGCAGACCTGGGGCGCGAAATATCCGGCGATCATCCGGTTGTGGCGTTCGTCGTGGGAGCAGTTCACCCCGTTTTTGGCGTTCCCTCCGGATATCCGCAAGATCATCTACACCACGAACGCCGTAGAGAGTCTCAACGCCCGGTTCCGTCAGGCCACCTGCCGGCGCGGGCATTTCCCGTCCGAGCAAGCCGCGCTCAAGGTGCTCTACCTGGTCATTCGCACCCCGCAGCGCAACCGCAGTAACGTCACCGGGCGAACGCACGGCTGGAAACAGGCCCTGAACACCCTCGTGATGTTCTACGGCGACCGGATCAGCCTCAACTAGAAACCGACCACCGCCCCACCCACGAAAAATCAGACAGGCCCCTTCATGCCGGCGTAGAAATAGCTTGAAATTTAACTGGGTTCACTGCATCCGCCCGCAGCTGGTTCTCAGTTTCGCAGCTCTCATTCCCGCCAGTCGTCAACAGGTTCCGCCCGCGTGAGTTCGGAGCGAGTAACGCGGGAGGATACTGGAAGCCGGCTCCTGGTTGCCGAAGCAGGCTTGTAGCGGTGTTTCGGGCCAGCATGGAACTTGGCCAGAACGCACGGGACCCGGTGTTCGAGGATGCGAACCTGGAATCGTCATCGAAAGGGGATTAGCGTCGAAATTCTTCTCCGACGAGGCCGTTGCGTTCGAAGGTGCTCAGTAACCGGGCCTTCTGGGATCACAGGTTGCCAATGGTGAGTACCGGGTCGACGTTGGTGTGGATGTGGGCTTCGCCCCAGTCGCCTCCAATGCTCCAGTGTTCACCATCGCGTTCGAGGTAGTCGATGTTGCCGAGGTCCTCTTCGTCGCTGGCGTCGGTGAAGGCTTGTGCTGAGCGCTGTTGCCATTCGATGTCGCTGACATCGGGAAAGGTCAACCACGCGTCGGCGTAGCAGTACTGCTCACCTGACTTGGGGGCGCTGTACTGGGGGTGCTGCTCGGTGAGCACGGCTTCGACCCGGAACTTGATCTGCCCCGGCTCCTTGACGATGTCGAGGACGAAACTGTCTTCGAGGTAGACTGCTGCCAGGTCTGCGACGTCTGAGTAGTGCTTGGTCATTACCAATCCCATTCGATGGGGGTGTGATTTCCGGTGCTTCTACGGGTCACGGGGTTGCCGTGGGGGGTCGGTTCGTTGGCCGTTCTGGTCTCTGATTTCAATGTGGGGCGCCTCGCTACCTGGTGCGCGTGGGCTGCCGTGCTTGAGGGTGAGCCGGTTGATGCCATTCTCGTCGACGTACTTGGCGGGCCGCCCGTTGGAGGTTTGAGTCTTGTTCCAGCCCTGTGCTTCGGCCCAGTCGGCCAGTTCGCTGGCCTTGGGCGTTGGCCCGTCACCGAAGTAGTCGTGCAGATTTGGCTTGACGTTGGGCGCGTCCGGTACGGCGTCCGACACTTTGTCGAGTTTCCGGAGCTTGGATGCCACTCCGGCAGCGGGGATGAAGCCAAAGGCGGTGTTGCCGAGCGCTCGGCCGGGCTCTTTGCTCCACTGGTCCCAGTTGACCATTTGCTTGCCGAACTCGACCGGGTTGTCTGCAGCGAAGGAAGCCGCTTTGGTGACGCTGTTCCACATCTGGGATTAGTGGTCAGGGTTATCGGCGAGGTGGTGGGGGCTGAGTTGCCAGAGGAATTCGCCTGTGCCGCTGAGTCCGTCCCAGAGCCCCAGGCCGACGTCACCGAGGAACTCACCGGCGTCTTCAGCGTTGCTCAAGAACGCCTCCCACCCGGATTTCTCGGGTGCACCGTCTGCTTCTTTGGCGATGGTCGCCGTGGCGCGGTCGCCGGCCTCGGTGAGCTGTAGGCGCGCTCGATTCAGGAGATTCCGAGCGGCCTCTCGTTTAGCTTCGCCGGGATCGGCAAACGGCGGAACCTCTGGATGACCGTTTTGGGCTTCTGCTTCAGCTTTGGCCTGGTCGTGGGCCTTCCTGGCTTGAGCTGTCGCAGCCTCGCCTTCGTCCCATAATGTGATTGCCTCGGCTGCTTGGTCGTGTGCCCAGCGGAGCGTGTTGGCGTATGCCGAAAGTGCGGCCGCCGTGGTTTCGAAGGCGTCAGCACCTTGAAGCCAGCGGGGTGGCTCGTAGGAGAAACGATCTCGAAAAGCATCGCCGCGGCACCCTGCCATGCACCGCTGTCGATCTCCTTAAGACCTGTGCCAGCTCGGTCAAGTGCACTGCCTCGAGCGCGAAGAGCGTGAACGTCTCGGTCAATCGCCGCGGGGTCGCCCGGGATCAGTTGTCTGGGGTCGTGGGTCTGGCCGAGCTCAGCCATCGGCCGCGTCCTGAGCAGGATCGGAGCCCGCACCGACAGAGCGCATCGATTGCACGGCAGCGTGATCGGCTTCTACGTAGGAATCCATCGAGGCATTGAGGGCTTGCACGAGAGTGTCGCCGTCGTCGATGAGCGTGTTGAGGGCCTTTTCCCAGCGATCGCAGAAGTGCTTGAACGAGGCGTGGACGCCGGCGTGACCGTAGTCGCCGCTGGGGCCGTCGATGTCGCCAAGCGGCTTAGATCCCATGTCTTCGATGGTCTGCGAGATCGCTTGGCCGGTCTGGTCCAGGGCGGTCAGATCGACTTGAAAGCCGTCTGGCATGGGCGTTGATCTCCTTACTCACCCACGTGCGCCGGTGCGCTGGCGAATCGGGCTGCCCCGTTCGGCTGTGGTATCAGCGGTAAGCCGTGCTCCTCGCCGACGTCGAAGAGCACGCCGATGGCGGGCGGAAGCTGTTCCAGCAGGTCTTCCCCTGTAGTGCACATCCATGGGACGTCCTTGTGGAAGGCGGCGAGTCGTTCCATGGTCGAGAAGGCAAGCACCCACTGGCTGTTGTCTGGGAGCATCGAAACGATTACCCCAGGACGCTGGCTGCGGCTACGCTGCGCGTACACGGTGGCCTGGGCGAAGGCGGCATCGAACTCGGCCGCTTTGCTCCGTAGCGATCGGACAGCGCCTGCGATGCGGACAATCGAAGGCTCATCTAAGTCCATGCCGACATCACGCATCCGAGCGCCACGGATGACCGGTTGGCTCTTGGTGGGTTCTGCCCGCCATCAGCACCGCCAGAGCGTGGCCGCAGTCCGTGTTCCGCAACATGCCCTATTACTCCCCAGTACATGCCAGCTTCGAAGTCGTCGATCGGTGAGCGATTGTCACATACCTGGTGATCTGGAGTGGGTCGATTCAGAAGTGATCCAGAACGCCACTCGGAAGGACCAGCGGCGCCGCTGCGGCACGGCACCACCACCAGCCGAAAGTTCGTTCGCGACGGTCGACAACGAACTCCCTTACTCGAATAGAAGAAGATGGTGGAACGCGCCAGGTGTCCTGTGGCCGCCCACCACCGGCTACGTGTCCCGTAAGTCCACGGCTGGCTTCGAGCGCAGTTGATGCCGACACCACGACGTAGATTGGCCGGTTGGTGACCTGGCCTTCCCGGATCTTCACGTGGATCGCGTCGATGAGCACGATCGGGACACGCGATCCAGTAGCCGGGTCTGCCAGACCTTGAGTTCGTCGACGACGTGGTCGGTGACCTGTCTGATCAAGTCCCTGGACCCACCTCGGTTTGTTAGATCTCAGGCAAGTGCGCCTGATTCTCACCGGTGCTGCCCGGCACGACGGTCGCCGTCCACGACCTTGCCCGACTCCCATCAACGGCAGCAATCCCGCAAGGCCAACGGCCTTCCGCGGACGCCTCATCGACGACGCGCTGGGAAAGTTCCTGCTCCGCTGGCCTATTGAAGGCCCGATAGCCGTCGGGCGCACATCGTTTCCAGGCTGCCGCGTCCATGGACGAATACATCGGGCCGCGCGGTGGCTTTCGGGGCGAGTTCACGGTCGACCCTGCGCCTCGGACAGCCACCACCGAGGTGACTTGGCGTTCGTTCTGGCTGTTGCCTTACAGATCCTGCGGTAGGGCTGTGGAGGATGCGCCCGCTGGCCCGGAATCTCCCAGCACACAGACCCATGCGGTGGCAGAGAAGTTCTTCACGTGGACGGACACTCGACGCCGGTTGTCTTGCCCCAGCACCGTGAGCCTATGATCGTACGCCTTCTCGTAGAGCGCCTGGTGGAGATCACACCAAGGTTGGCATTCGACGCTGCGACCATCGCTTCCCGGAGCGGGGTCGCAGCGAGCAGGCGAAATGTGTCGACGAGGGCTGGCCCCTCGTACCCGTTGTTAGTCGGCACCACCACGCCGTAGTGCATCGCCAGGCGTACTTGCATGCGGTTGGTTGATAGGAGGCCCTCGTTGTGCCGGGCGAGAACGTTGCTCAGCTCTCGGACGTAGTTGTCGATTACCTGGAGTTGAGCAGGCTCGAAATCGGGCAGCAGTACTAGTTCCCCGTCACCCGCGGAACGCTGCTCCCACCGAGCTCTGTCCGCCCCGGTACGCTCACCGGCCTCGTTAAGCACGGCACGCATCACGTCAAACGCCGCAATCCGATGCTCGCTCGATAAGACCGAAGAGTTCGCTATTTCGGCCGCGAGACAGAGGGCGTGCCTTCGCCGGGGGGTGCCCCATGAGACATCGCCGCGCCTGTCGGCGAGGCTGCGGTGAAGCAATGCCTTTTGTTGAGTCACCTCGGCGGCCTCATCTCGTCGCCCCAAGTCGCCGAGTTGCTCAGTGAGGCTTTCCAACAACACGTATTCGTCTTTACCTGCTAGCTCCGATTCAGTCAGCTTCTTCACTAGCTGGAGGCCAATCGAGCGCTTTGTTGCCGACTCGTCCATCGTCAGGTCTGCTGCCCAGGTAAAGCGTCGCCACCACTCTTCGCGGCGAGCCGATAACTCGCGTTGATCAACATCGCGTTGAGAGGCGAGGTCGCGTTGACCGGTAGCGCGATCGTTGCCTTTCACGGTGAGCTGCACACCTAATAAGGCCCCCGTCGCCGTTATGACACCGGTTACCAGCGAGAGCACCGTCGGAAGCCATGGGCTCAACGTGACCGTCCTCGAAGCATGCAGCGGATCGTAACGGGTCGTGCCCGCGATGTGCGGGCTGTGCTACTTCGACGAGACGACTTAAAGCACTGGGAATCGCTCCGTCCTGGGCTCGTCCTGGCAGTCAGGATCCTGATGCCATGTGATCGAGACCATGTCTGTCGACATCCCCAGGGGCCGCGACAGAATGTACTTCTCCAGGTGCCCAGCATCGAACGACTCAAAATTTGTCGTGCCGCGAGCGAGCATCTCACCGACGTCAACGCGTACCGAGTACGCGGTGTGTGTCCCCGCGTTGCGGAGAACGTACGCCGACCTCTGGAAATGGTCGAACGACCACACCACTCGGCTACGTTCCTCGGCCACAGCAGCACGCCGTTCGCCCTCACGTTGGAACGCCAAAGCTTCTTCAGCCGCATCAGCCGAGCGACCGGCAGATCGCTCAGAGCCTTCGGCGGCGCCGGCCGAACGCTCGGCTGCCGTCGCCGAACGGCCGGACGCTGTTGCGGAGCTCCGCGCGTACCAAAGTGCCGCGAGTGCGACAAGGCCCGAAACAACCGACACAGTGAAAGATGCGACATCCATCTCAGAATGAAAGCAGCATCGCCTCGCAAGGGCGAAACGTGCTTCCGCCGTGTCGGCCACCATTCGGGAGTGGCGACGTCAGGTGGCTTGGCGGTCTACGGGCCGACCGGCGTTTTGGCTTTCGGCCAGGACTAGCCATGCCTGATCGGTAGGGTGCGGGTATGGGACCGAGTTCCGACAGGGTGGGTCGGGTAGGCGTGCACGGGGTTGCGCTGCTGGTCGTCGGCGAGCTTGGTTGGAAGTTCCGCGAACAGCACGAGTCCGACTGGGGAATCGACGCGATCATCGAGGTCGCTGACGAGGACCAGCCGACGAGTCGACTGATCGCCTTGCAGATCAAGTGCGGCGATGCCCGCCTGGACCGATTGCACCGGGACGGAAGATGGCCCCTGTACGGGGAAAAGCGTCATCTGATGAGGTGGCTTGAGTATCCGATACCGGTCGTAGTGGTCCTCTACGACCCCACGCGCCGCACAGCGTACTGGCAGCACGTCAACGATCGCACCGCCGCATGGACCCCAGCAGGCTTCAGAATCGACGTGCCCGAAAGTCAGCCTCTTGACGCAGCGGCCTCGGCCACGCTACGTGCGGTGGCTGAGCAGTGGGTGCCGCAGCGCGGTACCAGCCGATCTCGTGCGCTGCATGCGCTTGCGACCTGTACTGCGGCCAGTGTGCCCGTACCTCCGACAGAGCAGCTCTGGACCCTGTTCGCCCGAGGGGCGGACACGAACCTGCGTGCGGCGGTCCACGCCTTCGGCCTGCCTCTGATCGGCGAGGCTCCGGCCGTACATCTGTTGGCAGGTGCTCACACGCCGATCACGCTGAGCATGGACGATCGAGGGCTGTGGAGCGTGCCGCCCGGTACGACCGTCTTTGTCTGCGAAAACCTGGGGATCATCGACGTTGCCGCGGCCGTGCTGGGAACGGACTGTCGGCCCCTGGTGTGCTTGGGCGGATTCCCGTCGCTGGCCACGGAATACCTGTTGATCGGCCTCGGCGCGTGTGGTGCGCGTCTGCGGGTCCACGTCGATCACGACACGGTTGGTCGCCAAATCACTGATTCTCTGTTCGTGCGCAGCGTGCCTTTCGAAACCTGGCGTCCGATAGGGCAAGACTGCCAGGGCATGCTCGGGGAAGAGGAAGAGTGTCTGCCAGCGATGCTTGCCGATCTTGCGGGCGAGCCGACTACGATCGACTCAAGCAAGGCATAGTGGTCCGGGTCACGAGCCCCGGAACCGGCCGCGATCGGCGCCAACGCAGATCGGATCTCTCCACGGCTCAGGTGCCCAGCCGCCCGCAGCAGTGACTGGTTCCGGCCTGGGGTGGGCTGTCCAAGGATTGGGCAGCCCACCCGCGGCTCCACTGCTCATTCCGCTGCTGCCAGACCGTTCCGGGTTGGCGGTGCAGGCGGATGTGGCGGGTGAGGACGCGGGCTCGTTTCGAGCCGATGCTGAGCTTTCGGCGGAGGGTGTCGGCGGAGATCGGGCGTTGGTAGAGATTCCAGTGTTCGGCGTCGAGCCGGCATGCCTCTTCGCACAGGGAATCAGCGTCCTCGCCGTGCGATACCGCTGAGTCAGCGTCGGTGGCGTTGGCGCTGTGACCAGGCGCGTTATTCACGACGGTGCGTAACGCTGGCACATCCTCAGCCTCCTCGGGAGTCTCCAGTGTCTGGCTGGCTCCGTCCGGGGCGGCCGATTCCGGCTGTGCTGCGTTGGGCTCTTCGGCCTCGGGAATGATCCCATTCGCTGTCTCCGCGCGGCGCCGCTTGAGTGCCTGGTTGAGCAGTTCGACCGACAGCAGCAGCGCCAGCGGTGGACAGGCGGCCACGGCTATGGAGAATGCGTTCAATTCGGGGGCGGAGGCGATGTTGGCGCACAGCGAGAGCCCGATGCCGAAGGTGAACGACAGCCATGCCTTCCACTTCCCGGTTGCGTGATACCGGTGACCAGCCTTCCACAGTTCGATTGTCGCCATCGTCAGCAACCCATCGACAATGAGCGGCCAGATCGTGGCGGTGGTCTCGTCGGCTCCGAACCGCAGAGCGAACTCGCGGCCGTGCCGGTAGGAGACGTATGCAGCGCCCAAGGCCACCAGCAGCGTGCACGCGCACTGCAGATGCAGTGATCGATCGGTGGCAGGGCTCGATATGGATGGCGTGCTGTTCATCAGGTGTCACCCACACGGAGCTTTCCCTGGCGGGCGCGCAATCTGACGCGGCGCTCGTGCGGGCGTTGGTGCGCGGTTTCTGCAGCCGCTTCCAGGCAGGCGCCGATCCTAAACAGGCGCGCTTCTCCCGACGATCGGGGGTGGCTCAGGCGAGAAACCAAGGGCCCTCCTCCAAGATCAAATGGCGATTTCGTGGCGACGGGAACCCGCGGCAACGCGTCGGAACCCGTCGGAACGGTGAGGAAGGAGAACCGCTGACCTGCGGCGGAGTGCGAAGGTGCTGGTCGTGAACCAGCGGGCGCTACCTTGACACGGTAGAGGTCATTCGCCGACCGAGCTGATGGTCCCGTGAGCCGGCACGTTAGCCCGTGGTCCTCTAAGCGATACGCGAAGTGCGTCTGAGATCTCAGGGTTGAGCGTTCGTTTTTGCAGTGGTGCCCGACGCGGAACCTTCCTCGCGTGCGCGGGGCCGACACGTTTCCTTCGGAAACAGGGACCGAAATCCAGGAACTATCCCCGCGTGCGCGGGGCCGACACTTCTTGACCTGGTGGTTTATCTCTGGCAGGGCTGGTTTTCATTCACTCCGGATCGCGGGCAGGCGTGGAGCTTGGTCGTCGGGTTCATGTGCTCTCGGTTCGCAGTGCGGCGGCGTAGGTGAGTGTGGGCGTTGTTGTGAAGATCACCTGACTGGGTGACCACGGAATCCTCCCACTGCGCGCCCCCATTTCGCGGGCGCGGACGAAATCCTCCCAAAATCCTCCCAAAAATCGGCACAGCCGGTCCGGGGAGATCCACTACGAGATCGACACCGCAACATCGAAAAGCCCGCTGACCTGCACTTTCGTGCTAGATCAGCGGGCTCTCGCGACCGTCGGGACGGCGGGATTCGAACCCACGACCCCTTGACCCCCAGTAGTGGGGTGGAGTTCGAGGCATAAGTTTGTGTTCATTGCCAGCCGAGTGCGCACGGCGCGGTATGGGGCGACCTGGCAAAAGATACCTGGCGAAGGGCTTCGATCATCTGGTTACCTTCATGCCGGTTCGGATGCATCTGTGTGGACGCCAGTTAGACGGGGGTGGGTAGCGTGGTCGGTTGGTAGCGACTTCGAACGTTGCGAGTCAGCTTGCGCGCAGGTTCAGCGCCGATGCGAAGTTCGCGTCGGAGGGCTTCGGCGGAGATCGGTCGCTGGTGTTTCGCCCAGTGCTCGATGTCCAAACGGCAGGCCGCAGCCAGGAGCGGGCCGCCCGCATCTTCGGTCTCTGAGAGTATGGCGACGGTGCCGTCGTTGTTGTGATCAGTAGGGCCGTTCTCGTGAGAAGGGCGCGTTGGTTGCACTGCTGATTGCGATTCAGCATCGAAGGGCTGGTCATGCTGAGGGTGCTCGGAGATCTCGTGGATCGCCTGCAGCACGTTGGGGCCGACCTCTGCCCACCCAATGAGCAACAGTGGTCCGACTGCGTCGAAGGCGGCTTTGCCGAACTGGCCAGCGCACACTGGTTCGGCCACGTTTAGGGCCAGAGTGACAATGCTGGCAAACATCAACAAACGTTGGGCGGGACGCAGTTGGTCCGGGGTTGCTCCGTGGAGGGCCAAGTGCCGGGTACCGACCAGCAAGCCAAGAACGGACAGATCGACGGCGGGCGCAACCAGTGGTGCCACGTACGGCGGCACTCCGAGCCTCAGGCCCAGGCCAAGGACGTTGCCGAATCCGAACAGGAATGTCAGTGCGACGACAGTTCCAATGATCACTGTCAACGAACGCAGGACAGTGTCGCGGGTAGTGGTCATCCCAGGTCACCAGCCTGGGCGCGCCGCCGACGAGCGATGGTGAACCGTGCCGATAGTCGCAGCTCACGGCCGGAACAGCGCTGTGACGATGCTGTACGTGCCCCCGGTCAGAGTCGAACTGACACTGTACGGATTTTGAGTCCGCCGCCTCTGCCGATTGGGCTACGGGGGCTAGGCGAGAGACAGCTTACGGGAGTGGTGATCACCGTGCGCGGGTGGGGGTGCGGTGGCGGTGCTGGGGCGAAGCCTGCTGGTAGTGCTGGTGTGACGTGTTGGAAACCGGTGTCAGGATGGTCACCCTCCCTGGTCATCTCAGGGCGAGCGGCTGGCCGGTAAGCTGAATTTCCCCGGTGCGGGACCGCACTGGACCGTGTCAGAACTACCCCAGGAGGACCCGGTGACCACGCCGGCTGCCGAGGACCCAGGCGAGGCCAAGCCCGTCGAACGTCGCGTACTCGTGGCCGAGGACGAGGCGTTGATCAGGCTCGATCTGGTTGAGATGCTCAAAGAAGAGGGATACCAGGTCGTCGGTGAGGCCGGGGACGGGCAAGAAGCCGTGCGGCTGGCCGAGGAGCTGCGGCCTGACCTGGTGATCCTGGACATCAAGATGCCGAAGATGGACGGCATCGAAGCTGCTTCGAACATCGCGGGCGAGCGCATCGCGCCCGTGGTGATCCTCACCGCTTTCAGCCAGCGCGACCTGGTGGAGCGTGCGCGGGACGCGGGGGCGATGGCCTACTTGGTCAAGCCGTTCGCGAAGCGCGACCTGGTGCCCGCGGTGGAGCTCGCGGTGTCCCGGTTCACCGAGGTGCAGGCGTTGGAGGCGGAAGTCGCCGACCTCACCGAGCGGCTCGAGGCGCGCAAGACGATCGAACGCGCCAAGGGTCTGCTCATGAGCAAGCACAACCTCTCCGAGCCCGAGTCGTTCCGCTGGTTGCAGCGGACCGCGATGGACCGCCGGACCACGATGAAGGCCGTGGCCCAGGCGGTGCTCGAGAACCTGGAGTGATCAGCCCGCGGGCTGGTCGCGGATGACGCAGGTCAGGCGTGCCGTGCAGGTGCGCCTGCCCTGTGCATCGTTGATCACGATGTCGTAGGTCGCGGTGCTGCGGCCCCGGTGCAACGGGGTTGCGGTGCCGGTGACCACGCCTTCCGTGGCGGAGCGGTGGTGCGTGCAGGACAGTTCCAGGCCCACCGCGATCCGGCCCTCGCCCGCGTGCAGCGCCGAAGCGACCGAGCCGATCGACTCCGCCAGCACGGCGTTCGCACCACCGTGCAGCAGTCCGTACGGCTGCTTGTTCCCCGCCACCGGCATCGTGGCGACCACACGTTCGGGTGACCATTCGACGTATTCGATGCCCATCCGGTGCTGCAATTGCCCTGGCTCCGGGTTCAGAACCTTCGCCATCGCGTCGCTCACCGGCTGGTCGTTCTCGGTCGCCGTCACGGTCCACCCCTCCTCGTGCCTCGCCGCACGCGCTGTCGGTGGGTCAGCCTAGACTCCCGCGACGTGATGGCTTCCGAAGACCGACGTCTGCTGTTGATCGACGGCCATTCAATGGCCTATCGAGCGTTCTACGCCCTGCCGAAGGAGAACTTCCAAACCGGCACGGGCCAGCACACCAATGCGGTCTACGGCTTCACCTCGATGCTGATCAACCTGTTGCGCGATGAGCAGCCCACGCACTTCGCGGTCGCGTTCGACGTGTCCCGCAAGACCTTCCGCAGCGAGAAGTTCACCGAGTACAAGGCCAACCGCAGCGCCAGCCCGGACGAGTTCAAGGGGCAGGTGAGCCTGATCCAGGACGTGCTCGGCGCGCTGTCGGTTCCGGTGCTGAGCAAGGACAACTACGAGGCCGACGACGTC
Organism: Saccharopolyspora gloriosae; assembly: GCF_022828475.1. Taxonomy (GTDB): domain Bacteria; phylum Actinomycetota; class Actinomycetes; order Mycobacteriales; family Pseudonocardiaceae; genus Saccharopolyspora_C; species Saccharopolyspora_C gloriosae_A. The sequence continues at coordinate 2,117,444 of NZ_CP059557.1, forward strand.
ATCGCGACGCTCACCACCCAGGCCACCGGCGAAGGCTTCTCCGTCGCCATCTGTACGGGAGACCGCGACGCGCTGCAGCTGGTCACCGACAAGGTCACCGTGCTGTACCCGACGAAGGGCGTCTCCGAGCTCACCCGGTTCACGCCGCAGGCCGTCGAGGACAAGTACGGCCTCTCACCCGAGCAGTACCCGGACTTCGCCGCGCTGCGCGGCGATCCCTCGGACAACCTCCCGAAGATCCCGGGTGTCGGGGAGAAGACCGTCACCAAGTGGATTCAGCAGTTCGGTTCGCTGGCCGGGCTCATCGACCGCGCCGACGAGGTCAAGGGCAAGGCCGGTGAGGCGCTGCGGGCGAACCTGGCCTCGGTGCAGCTCAACCGCGAACTGACCGAGCTGGAGCACGAGGTGCCGCTCGGGGTCACGCCGGACGAGCTGGCTATGGCCCAGTGGGACCGGGACGCGGTGCACAAGTTGTTCGACGACTTGGAATTCCGGGTGCTGCGCGACCGGCTGTTCTCGACGCTGTCGGCGGCGGAACCGGAAGTGGGAGAGGGTTTCGAAGTCACGGGGGGCGCGGTCGCGCCGGGTGAACTCGCCGGGTGGCTCGACCGGCACGCCCGGGACGGGCGGCGGATCGGGCTGGCGTTCAGCGGGACCTGGACCAGCGGCGCCGGCGACCTGCAGGGCATCGCCCTCGTGAACGCCGACGGTGAGGGCACCTACGCCGACGTGACCGAACTGAGTCCGGAGGACGAGAAGGCGCTGGGGGAGTGGCTGGCCGATCCGGCGCTGCCGAAGGCCGCGCACGACGTCAAAGGCCCGCTGCACGCCCTGCGGGGCCGGGGCTGGACGCTGTCGGGACTCACCAGCGACACCGCGCTCGCCGCCTACTTGGTGCGGCCGGGGCAGCGGTCCTTCGACCTGCCCGACCTGGTGGTGCGCTACCTGCAACGGGAACTGCGCGCCGAACAGGACGGCGGGGACGGGCAGTTGTCCCTGCTCGCCGATGAGGAGCAGGACAAGGCCGACGCCGCCAACGCGGAGCTGGTCAAGGCCCGCGCCGTGGGCGAGCTCGGCGACGCGCTCGACGCGGAACTGGACCGCATCGACAGCCGGAGCCTGCTCACCGACCTCGAGCTGCCGCTGCTCGCGGTGATCGACGAGCTGGAGGCCGCGGGCATCGCGGTGGACTCCGATCTGCTCGACGAGCTCGGCGCGCACTTCGCGGGCCGGGTCAAGCAGGCCGCGCAGGACGCCTACGAGGTCATCGGCAAGGAGATCAACCTCGGTTCGCCGAAGCAGCTCCAAGTGGTGCTGTTCGACGAACTGGGCATGCCGAAGACGAAGCGCACCAAGACCGGCTACACGACCGACGCGGACGCGCTGCAGGGGCTGTACGAGAAGACCGAGCACCCGTTCCTGCAGCACCTGCTGGAGCACCGCGACGCGACGCGGCTCAAGACGACCGTCGAAGGCCTGGTGAAGTCCGTCGCCGACGACGGGCGGATCCACACCACGCTGAACCAGACCATCGCGGCCACCGGGCGGCTGTCCTCGACCGATCCGAACCTGCAGAACATCCCGATCCGCACCGAGGAAGGTCGCCGGATCCGGGAGGTGTTCGTCGTCGGCTCCGGGTACTCCGAGCTGCTGACGGCCGACTACAGCCAGATCGAAATGCGGATCATGGCCCACCTGTCCGGTGACGAGGGGCTCATCGAGGCGTTCCGGTCCGGGGAGGACCTGCACAACTTCGTTGCGTCCCAAGCGTTCGGCGTGCCGATCGACGAGGTGGACCAGGAGCTGCGGCGCCGCGTGAAAGCCATGTCCTACGGGCTGGCCTACGGGCTGTCCGCGTTCGGGCTGGCCCAGCAGCTGCGGATCTCGGCGGAGGATGCGAAGGCGCAGATGGACGCCTACTTCGCCCGTTTCGGGCGGGTGCGGGACTACCTGCACGAAGTCGTCTCCCAGGCGCGGGAGGACGGCTACACCTCGACGATCCTGGGGCGCCGCCGCTACCTGCCGGACCTGCTCAGCGACAACCGGCAGCGCCGCGAGATGGCGGAGCGGATGGCGCTCAACGCGCCGATTCAAGGCAGCGCGGCCGACATCATCAAGGTCGCGATGCTCGGTGCGCACAAGGCGCTGGGCGAGGCCGGGCTGCGGTCGCGGATGTTGCTGCAGGTGCACGACGAGTTGATCATCGAGTTGGTCGACGGGGAGCGTGCGGAGGTGGAGCGGATCGTGCGCGAGCAGATGGGCGCGGCGTACCCGCTGGACGTGCCGCTGGAAGTGTCGGTCGGCGCGGGCCGTTCCTGGGACTCCGCCGCACACTGAGAGGCACGCACACGCCCGCATTGAGGGCCGCACGCGGAGGCAGCGGCCGGTGCGGCGAGTGTCCGATCGATCACCGGGTGTCGGCATATGCCAAGGAAACGGTCTCCGATCTGCGGAGATTGCGGCTGGATCACAAAAACATCATTTCGTGGCGCCGTGAGCGTCTCAGCTACTGAGATGTCCGGAACGTGAACGACGCAGGCCCCCAGTTGGACCTTTCGGGTGATAGCCGGGATAGCCTGCCTACTTTGCGAAACAGCGGATGTCGACTAGCCGGCGCGTGGCGCGTACGGCAGACCCGGGACGGAGAGCCCGGAGGAGGAAAATGATCAACATCGACAGAGTGGACCACTTGGTGCTCACCGTGGCCGATGTCGATCGGGCGGCTGAGTTCTACGAGCGCATCCTCGGGATGCGCACGGTGACCTTCCCCGGTGACCGGCGGGCCGTGAGCTTCGGGCAGCAGACCGTCAAACTGCACGCCGCCAGCGAGCTCGTGGAGCCCACCGCGACGCACCCGGTGCCGGGCTCGGCCAACCTGTGCTTCGTCACCGAACAGCCCATCAGCGAGGTGCAGGAACACCTGCGGGCCAACGACGTCCGCATCGAGGAAGGCCCGGTGGGGCGCACCGGAACCTTCGGCCCGATCACCTCGCTGTACCTGCGTGACCCCGATGGCAACCTGATCGAGGTCGCTCGTTACGACGAAGAGGCCGAGGCCGCGGCCAACGCGGAGTGATCGCGTGCGGGCCTGACACCGCCCGCACCGCGGAACGAGAACGGGGCCGTCGAGCGGTGACGCTCGACGGCCCCGTTTGTGCTCAAGAGGCCTTGAGAACGATCACTGCCCTGTGAGCGACGGAGCCGCTGAGCAGCGACCTGCGCAGGCCGCTTTTGAAACGAATACCCATCACAACGCCAGTTCGGGCTTGAGGCGACCTGGCGTCCACACTCGTTGCCGCCACGCGGCGATGGTGCTCAGCACCAGCCCGGCGACCAGGTAGGCGAGCAGCACCAGCGCGGAAGTGCCCGCGGTCTCCAGCCCCGGCCCGCCGTAGAGCAGGTGCCGCAGCGCGCTCACCACGTAGCTCAGCGGCAACAGCTGGTGCAGCGGGTGCAGTGGTGCGGGGATCGTCTGCCACGGGAAGGTGCCGCCTGCGGTGACCAGCTGCAGCACCAGGACGATCAGCGCGATGAACTTGCCCTTCGGCCCGAACGCCGCGTTCAGCGCGTGCACCACGGACGTGAACGCGAACGAGGTGAGCACCAGGAACCCGAGCGTCAGCCACGGGTGGGCCGGCTGCACGCCCACGCCGAACACGACGACGAGGTGCAGCAGCACCGCCTGCGCGATGCCCACCACCGCCGCCGGGATCCATCCGCCGAGCGCCACCTTCCAGGCAGCAACACCCGCGGCGAGCGCCCGCTGCGACAGCGGCCGCATGATCAGGAACAGCACGAACCCGCCGATCCACAACGCCAGACCCATGAAGAACGGAGCCAGGCCCGCGCCGTAGGTGCCTGCCTTGACCTGCGCGTCGTTGCTCACGGCCACCGGGTCTCCGATGGTGCGCGCGGTGTTCTCCCTAGTGGCGTCGTCGAGGCTGGGGATGTCCTCGGCGCCCTTGCCGAGTTCGTCGGCCAGGGTGTGCGATCCGTCGACGAGCTGGCCCGAGCCGTTCGCGAGCCGGTGGGAGCCGTCGGCCAGCCGGTCGGCGCCGTCGGTGAGCTTGGTGGTGCCGGTGACGGCCTGTTGCTCGCCCTGGTGCAGTTGCCGGGCGCCCGAGTCCAGCTCGCCCGCGCCGTTGGCGAGAGTTCCGGCGCCGTCGTTGAGCTGTCCGATGGCGCCGGTCAACGCGGGTGTCGAGTCGGCGAGCTTGCGGTTGCCGTCGGCGACCTGCCGGGCACCGCCCGCGAGGGTGTCGAGCTGACCGATCTGGCCCTGCACCTTGTCGTTGGCGTCGTTGATGGGCTGGTTCAGCTCGTCGAGCCCGTCGAGCACCTTCTGCACGGTCGCCTCGTCGGCTCCCGTGGCGCGCAACTGCTCGGCGATGCGGGTCTTGGTCTGCTCCAAGTCGTCGACGAAGCCCTGCGAGACGTCGCCGAGCCTGCCCGCGGTGCCGGCGAGCTTCTCGTTGCCCTGTGCGACCTGTTCGGCCCCGTCGGCGAGCTTCTCCGACTGCTCCGGCAACGGCGCGGTGCGTTCCTGCAACTGCTGCAGGCCGCCGCGCAGCTGCTCGGCGCCGGAGCTGAGCCGGCCGGTGCCGTCCACGAGCCTGCCGGAACCGTCCAGCAGCGCCTGCTGCCCGTCGAGCAGCTGGTGGGCGCCGGAGGAGAGCTGCGCGGTGCCGTCCTCGGCGGTGCCGAGACCGTCCCGAAGCTCGCCCGCCCCGTCGGCGAGCTTGCCCGCGCCGTCGGCGGCCTGGATCGTCTTTTCGTGCACCGTGCCGAAGCCCATCAGCAGCTGATCGGCGGCTTCGGTGCCTGCGTCGGCGGCGACGGCTTTGCGGACCTCGCCCGCGACCTTGTCGGCGATGGTGGAGATCAAGTAGTTGTTCGTGTCGTTGGTGACCAGCCGCAGTTGCGCCTGCCGCGGCTCGAAATCTCCTGGCGACATCAGCGCGGCGGAGAAGTCACGCGGCACCACCAGCGCGAACGTGTACTTGCCCTGCGCGACGCCCTGTTCGGCGTCCTGGGAACCGGTCCGCTCCCAGTCGAACGAGCCGGAGTTCTCCAGTTCGTCGTAGACCTTGTCCCCGGCGTCGAGTTTGCTGCCATCGTCGCGGGTGGCGCCCTCGTCGTCGACCACCACGGCGGCGGGCACCGAACCGAGCCGGTTGTACGGATCCCAGTTGGCGTAGAGGTACATCGCGCCGTACAGCAGCGGCACGAGCGTGATCGCCACCAGGGCGAGCCGGGGGAGTTTGCCGGAGGTCAGCCTGCGCAGTTCGGTCAAGGCGAGGCGGAACGTGGTCATCAGGCACCTTCTTCGGCGCGGTTGTCCGCGCCCACTCGGGCATGGGGAACGGCGAGCCGGTCGGCGGAATGCGGGGAGCACAGCACGAGCACCGCGCGCTGCCTGCGGGCTTCCCGCCGGGCGAGCCGGTACCAGACGTGCGGGTCGCCGCCGTGGCGGTCGGGTGTGTCGAGCACCAGCGCGTCGGTGTTCTTCACCGCGCACGCCAGGTCGACGAGCAGCCGGGTCCGCTCGGCCGCGGGCAGGTTCTCCACCCGCGTCGTGGCGTGTTCGGTGAGGTCGTGGCCGGTGAGCCAGGTGCGGACGGCGGAACGGCCGGAGCGGCGTCCGGCGATGCTCAGCGCCTCGGCGACCATGGTGCGCACCGGCACGCTCGGTTCGGGTTCGGTGATGTCGGGGCCGTCGACGATCGCGACCCGGCGCCGCAGCGCCTTCGGATCGTCGGCGCCGTCGATCAGCACCCGGCCGCGGCCGGGCTTGAGCCGACCGGACAGGGCGAGGGCCAGCGCGGTGTGCCCGGAGTTCGGTTCTCCGGTCACCACCAGCAGGTCTCCGCTGCTCACGTGCAGCGAGGTGGGCGCGAGCAGGGGACTGTGCGCTCCGTTGACCTCGACTGCGTCAGCGACGATCTCCACGCGTCGTCTCGACTCCTTCACGAAGGCGGGAGATCAGCGCAGCGCCGTTGCCGGGCGCATCTCCCACATCGTCCATAGTGGCCGGTAACCCTGGCGGGGCCAGAACACCGACGACAGCGGGTTGGGCGGGTTGTAGTACAGGAAGCTGCCGAGAACGCCGGCGTTGGCGAACTCGTCGTGCGCCGTGGCCATCAGCAGCTTTCCGACGCCGCCGCCGCGGGCTCTCTCGTGCACTGACACGCAGTTCACGTAGGCCCACCGCCCGGATCGGAGCCGGTGGCCACCTGCTTGGCGGTCCGGGTCGATCCAGCCGCACTCGGCGAGCGCGATCGGTGCGCCGTCCTGTTCGGCCAGCCACACCGGGTCGCCTCCGGGGCCGCTGCCCGCGGCGAGCCGGAGACGTGCGGCGATGCGTTTGAGCTCGGCTGCGTCAGGGCGGTGCACCGATGCGCCGACCAGGGCGGCGTAGGCGTGCTCGGCGAGTGCGAGCTCGACCACGGAGTCCAGATCGGCCGGTCCGGCGCGGCGCACCTTTACGGTACCAGACAGTTCCGTATCTACCTGGGATGGCGGTCCCGGTGGACGGATCGCCAAGCACGACAGCGGGGCGAAGCCGTGGTCCAGCAGCGCACGGGTCGCTCGCGCGTCCCGGCTCGGCCAGGTCACCACGCAGGACGAATCCTCGGCGGGAGCCTCGTGCGCGGCCAGCCAACGCCGCCACTCGCTCAGCAGGCCGTCCATGCCTTCCTGCGGGTGATCGCCGAGCAGCGGGAACAGCTCGAAGGTGTCGGTGGCCTGCCACAGGCTCTGCGTGGAGCCCTGCGGAACGTGCGTGTGCGTGACCAGTCCGGCCACGGTCGCGCCACTCGGCAACCGCGCCATCAGCGGATCGCCCTTCGGCAGCAGATAGCGATCCGGTAGCTGCCGGTCCAGCTCGGCGAACCGGGCGCACTGCCGGTCCATCAGTTCCTGCGCGTCACCCATGACCGCTGAACCCTCCTCCGAGCCGCCGGGCGTCCCGGATTCTGGCAGCTCCGGTGCGATCTCTGCGGCTGATTTCCCAGCGGCAGGGCTCCGGTGCACGTCAGCGATCGGGGATCGCATTTTCCCGAGGTGATCGGGGAACCGCGGAATCAGTCCAGCGTGCAGCAGAAAATGGACGTACCGGGGAACAGCCTGCCGCGCAGCCGGCTCCACTGGCCCCAGGTGTGGTCGGCGTCCTCGGGCCACTCCGGCTCGATCAGATCCACCAGTCGCATGCCCGCGGCGGTGAGCTGGCGGACGTAGTCGCCGAGCGTCCGGTGGTGCTCCACGTAGGTGGCCGCCCCGAACGCGTTGATCTCCACGTACGGCGACCGGTCGAAGTACGGCTGCACGACGGTGAGCCCGCCCGGCCCGGGATCGTCCGGGAAGATCCACCGCATCGGGTGAGTCACCGCGAACACCCAGCGTCCGCCCGGTCGCAGCACGCGCGCGACCTCGTTGAAGACGGCTCCGGAGTCGGCCACGAACGGCACCCCGCCGAACGCCGAGCACGCCAGGTCGAAGCTGTTCGCCGCGAACGGCAGGGTGTCCGCGCTGGCCTGCACGAGCGGCACGTCGATGCCGCTGGCCGCCGCCCCCTCCGCCGCGTGCCGCAGCATGCCGGCGGAGATGTCCAGGGCCACCGGCTGCGCGCCCTGCGAGGCCAGCCACCGGGAGCAGGCGGCCGAACCGGAACCGACCTCCAGCACCCGCTTCCCGGCGACGTCGCCGAGCAGCCGGACGTCGGCTTCGCGTACTCGTTCCGGGCACCAGACGAAGTCGCTGACGCCCAGGAACTCGCCGTGTTCGGCCTGGTAGTCGTCGGCGTCCGCGTCCCACCAGAGCCTGCTCGCCTGCCGCGACTCGACTGCGCCCGCAGTGCGCTTGCTCACACCCGTCGTGCCGAGCGCGCGCTCCGCGGAGGCGTGCGCGGAACCGCCGTCCAGCTGTTCTCCTGTCGCCGAGTCGGGTGAAATTTCGGTGGGTGCCGAGTGGTCGTGCGACATGAGAAGTCCTGTGGTTCGGTGTTTCGCCGGAAAGTGGTTTGCTCCGCGATCGCGCGAACGCGTACGATACCGCCCGCGCCGTGGGTCTTAACGTGTCCGTGCATTCTGGCTGGGAAAACCCGGGACCGGTTCCGCCGGTCGGCAATCGCCGACCGCCGCCGCCGGAGCCGAGCAACCCGACCGGTTGTCGTCCCCCGATCGGGATTAGCGATGGGGGTCCAGCGTTCGACTGTGGTGCGGCCTCGCCGAGTCGGCAGACGCGGGGCGGCCGTACCGACCGGGGATCGTCGACGGGAAGCCGTCGAGACCGGAACCGGGAGTCGTGCGCCACTGGACCGGACCTGTTACGCCGGTTCCGCTCGCAGACGTGTCGGTCCCGGAGGCTAAGATCCAGGGTGCAACCCCCAGCGGGTCGTGCGCGGATGCGTGGTGGGACTTTCGTCCAGCCGTCTCCGACGCTGACCGAAGCGGGGGAGAACCGTAGGCAACCGACAAACTATCCGTACCGGAGCAACCCACCTGATGTCCACCGACACCACCACCGTTCCGACCACCGCCACCAAGCCGCAGGTCGCGGTCAACGACGTCGGGACGGAGGAGGACTTCCTCGCCGCCGTCGACCTAACCATCAAGTACTTCAACGACGGCGACATCGTTGAGGGCACCATCGTCAAGGTCGACCGTGACGAGGTGCTGCTTGATATCGGCTACAAGACCGAGGGCGTCATCCCGTCCCGGGAGCTGTCCATCAAGCACGACGTCGACCCGGCAGAGGTCGTCACCGTCGGCGACTTCGTCGAGGCCCTCGTTCTCCAGAAGGAGGACAAGGAAGGCCGGCTGATCCTGTCCAAGAAGCGCGCCCAGTACGAGCGCGCCTGGGGCACCATCGAGGAGCTCAAGGACAAGGACGAGCCCGTCAAGGGCACCGTCATCGAGGTCGTCAAGGGCGGCCTCATCCTCGACATCGGCCTGCGCGGCTTCCTGCCCGCGTCGCTGGTCGAGATGCGCCGTGTCCGCGACCTGCAGCCCTACGTCGGCCGCGAGCTCGAAGCCAAGATCATCGAGCTGGACAAGAACCGCAACAACGTGGTCCTGTCCCGCCGTGCCTGGCTGGAGCAGACCCAGTCCGAGGTCCGCAGCGAGTTCCTCAACCAGCTGCAGAACGGCCAGGTCCGCAAGGGTGTCGTGTCCTCGATCGTCAACTTCGGTGCGTTCGTGGACCTCGGTGGCGTCGACGGTCTGGTGCACGTTTCCGAGCTGTCCTGGAAGCACATCGACCACCCGAGCGAGGTCGTCGAGGTCGGCCAGGAGGTCACGGTCGAGGTCCTCAACGTCGAGATGGACCGCGAGCGCGTCTCGCTGTCGCTGAAGGCGACGCAGGAAGACCCGTGGCGTCAGTTCGCCCGGACCCACGCGATCGGTCAGATCGTGCCGGGCAAGGTCACCAAGCTGGTGCCGTTCGGTGCGTTCGTCCGCGTCGACGAGGGCATCGAGGGCCTGGTGCACATCTCCGAGCTGGCCGAGCGCCACGTGGAGATCCCGGAGCAGGTCGTTCAGGTCGGCGACGACGTGATGATCAAGGTCATCGACATCGACCTGGAGCGTCGCCGGATCTCGCTGTCGCTGAAGCAGGCCAACGAGGGCTTCACGCCGGACTCCGAGTTCGACCCCACTCAGTACGGTATGGCCGCCGAGTACGACAACAACGGCGACTACATCTACCCCGAGGGCTTCGACCCGGAGACCCAGGAGTGGCAGGACGGCTACGAGACGCAGCGCGAGGAGTGGGAGCGCCAGTACGCCGACGCGCTGTCCCGCTACGAGCAGCACATGAAGCAGGTCGCGAAGGCCGCCGAGGCCGACGCCGAGGCTGCTGCCGCCGCTGCGGCCGGTACGACCTCCGAGACGCCGTCCCAGGGCGGTGGAGGCGGGAACTACTCCTCCTCCGGCTCGTCCGAGCAGCAGGAGGACTCGGGCTCGCTGGCCAGCGACGCACAGCTGGCCGCGCTGCGGGAGAAGCTCTCCGGCGGAGCGTGAACCGCATGACCGTCCCGGTCTGATCGGGCACGGATGAACGCCCACGGCCCCGCACCTGTTCGCAGGTGCGGGGCCGTGGTGCGTTCGAGGGCTGGCAAGATGAGCCGCATGTTGCGTGTGGGGCTCAGCGGCGGGATCGGATCGGGCAAGTCGACGGTGGCCGCGCGGCTGGTGGAACTGGGCGCGGTGCTCATCGACGCCGACGTCTTGGCGCGCGAGGTGGTGCAGCCGGGCAGTGCCGGTTTGGCGGAACTCGCCGAGCGGTTCGGACCTGAGATCCTCACCGCCGACGGCGCGCTGGATCGCCCGGCGATGGCGCGCAAGGTGTTCGGCGACGATCAGGCGCGAGCCGACCTGAACGCGATCACGCACCCGAAGATCGGCGCGTTGACGGTGGAGCGCATGGCGCAGGCCCCTGCGGACGCGATCGTGGTGCACGACGTGCCGCTGCTGGTGGAGAACGATTACGCGGCGAACTACCACCTGGTGCTCATCGTGGACGCCCCGGAGGACGAGCGGGTGCGGCGGTTGACCGGTCGCGGCCTGGACGCCGAGGACGCGCGGGCGCGGATCCGTTCGCAGGCCACCGACGAGCAGCGCCGCGAAGCGGCGGACGTGTGGTTGGACAACACCGGTGCGGTCGAGGACCTGGTGGCCGAGGTGGACCGGCTGTGGTCCGAGCGGCTGGTCCCGTTCGAGGCGAACGTGCGGGCAGGACGGCGGGCGACGCCGCTGTCACCGCGGATCGTCGAGCCGGATTCGGAGTGGCCGCGGGCGGCGCGGCGGCTGAGCGCCAGGGTGCTGCGGGCGGCGGGGGAGAAGGGGGTTCGGGTCGATCACGTCGGTTCGACCTCGGTGCCCGGGCTGCCCGCGAAGGACGTCATCGACCTCCAGCTGGCCGTGCGGTCGATCGAGGACGCGGAAGCGGTGGCCGAGTCCTTGGGCGAGGCCGGATTCCCGGCGTACCACGGGATTCAGCGCGACAACGTGCACGACATCATCGACCCCGACCCGGCGGGGTGGCTCAAGCGTTTCCACACCTCGGCGGATCCCGGGCGTTATGTGAACTTGCACGTGCGGGTGTTCGGCTCGCCGGGGTGGCGGGTGGCGCTGCTGTTCCGCGATTGGTTGCGCGCCGACGCGGACGCCCGGGCCGGGTACGTGGCGGTGAAGCGGGAGCTGGCGGAGCGGTTCGGTTCGGATCCCGATCACGAGCGGTACGCGGAGGCCAAGGAGCCTTGGTTCCTTGAGGCGCTGCCGCGGGCGCAGGAGTGGGCTGAGCGCACGGGGTGGGCGCCGCCGGAGAACTGACCGCGGGAGAACTGACCGCGGGAGAACTGACCGCGGGAGAACTGGCCGCGGGAGAACTGGCCGCGGGAGAACTGGCCGCGGGAGAACTGGCCGCGGGGGCCGAGGCGCGATCAGCGGTGTGGTCGGCAGCTCCGGTGCGTCATCGCGGCATCGCCGCGGATCACCAGAGTTCGAAGATGCCGCGGTACGCGAGCCACTGGTTGATGTCGCGGTGCCGGGACAGTTCCTCGAAGGTCCGGTGCACGGTGCGCAGCGCGTAGTCGGCCTCGCTGAGCCGGATGATGCCTGCGGAGATGGCGGTGGCGAACTCCTCGGCCTGCACGATGCGGGCGCAGCCGTGGTCCGGCACTTGCAGCCCGAGCAGCAGGTCCGTGGTCGTCCACGATCGGGTGTCGCGTTCGATGTGCACGACGGTGAGGCTGCTGGGCTCGCGCATGGAGTGCCTGCGCCGTGAACGGCGACGGGTGAGCCGCAGCCCGAGGTCCGGCATCAGCCAGCTGACCTCGCCTTCGTGGGCGGGATCCTCGGGGGTGGAGCATTCGATGGACAGGCCCCAGCTTTCCACTTGGCAGCGGTCCAACGGCACTACGGCGCCCGAAGAATGCGAACGCTGCGCAGCGAACAGGTCGATGGTGTCCACCAGCTGAGGAGTGACTACGGTGCCCACGGCTTCAGACAGTAGCGCTGTTTCGGGGTTAAGTGATCGTCAGTACCGTTTTTTAACGTAACTTTCCCGTGCTGTCCGGATATCAATTCGAGCCGCATCCGTGGCATCACCGCTTCGGCGGTACAAGCGAAGATCGAATCGCGCGATCGTGAGCGGATTGCCCGTGCCAGGACAGCTCGATCCCGTGTTCGCGGAGCCAGTCGTGCAGCCGGTACCCGTGCCTGGCGAGCCCGTCGAGCGCGGCGCACGCCGATCGCATGGCGCGTTCCGCGGTGGGCTCGTCGAGGAGTTCGGCACGCACTGCCTGCGTGAACTCGTCCACGTCGAGGAGTTCGCTGTGCCTGCCGTCGGCGACGAGGATGTCCAGGTAGTGATCCACCGACCGCCATCGGGCGGGACCGGGTTCGATGCCGGCGATGTCTACGTAGAAATCCCAGTCGGCGGAATGACCCGGGTGGTACTTCCAGCGAGTGATGCGCAGATCGTGTTCGGGCAGCAGCCACGATTCCAGCGATCGCAGTTTCGGGTGACCTGGCATCGCGCGGCGCAGGTACAGGCCGAACGGTTCCCGCCGGTATTCGTCGACTTGGCGGATGATGCTCTTGGGATCGGTGTTGGTCCTGGCGTCCAGGTCGAACAATTCGATCTTGGGCGGGTGCACGGGCAGTCCGAGGCGCTGTGCGATCTCGTGTTGCGTGGTCACGGTGAAACTGTAAGTCGGCGAGGGCGTTGAACGGCAGGTCCGATGAGGTCCTGGCACGTCCGCAATGCCCGTTTCGTGAACACGAAGCGTGTCCGGATCGACGCCCGAGAGTGCGCCTCGGGGCGGTCCGGGACATGTTGTCGGTGCAGGCTCGTACCCTCGGAGACGTGGCTTTCGCGACTGAGTACCCGACCCCGGCCGACACCACCTTCCGGCCGGTCAGCGACATCCCGCGCACCGGTGGCCGCTTCCGCATGGTCAGCGACTACAACCCCTCCGGCGACCAGCCGGCGGCGATCGACGATTTGGAGCAGCGGATCAAGGCCAACGAGGCCAACGTGGTGCTGCTGGGCGCGACGGGCACGGGCAAGTCGGCGACGACCGCGTGGCTCATCGAGCGCTTGCAGCGCCCCACACTGGTGCTGGAGCCGAACAAGACCCTCGCCGCGCAGATGGCCAACGAGATGCGCGAGTTCTTCCCGGACAACGCGGTCGAGTACTTCGTCAGCTACTACGACTACTTCCAGCCCGAGGCGTACGTCCCGCAGACCGACACCTACATCGAGAAGGACTCCTCGATCAACGAGGACGTGGAGCGGCTGCGGCACTCGGCGACCTCGAACCTGCTGAGCAGGCGGGACTGCGTGGTCGTGTCCTCGGTGTCGTGCATCTACGGCCTGGGCACGCCGCAGTCGTACCTGGACCGCTCGGTGCAGCTCGACGTGGGTGGCGAGGTCGATCGGGACATGCTGCTGCGCGCGCTGGTGGACATCCAGTACACCCGCAACGACATCGCCTTCGCCCGCGGCACGTTCCGGGTGCGCGGGGACACCGTTGAGGTGATCCCGGCGTACGAGGAGCTGGCGGTGCGCATCGAGCTGTTCGGCGACGAGATCGAACGGCTCTACTACCTGCACCCGCTGACCGGGGAGATCGTCCGCGAGGTGGACAGCGTGCGGATCTTCCCCGCCACGCACTACGTCGCCGGTCCGGAGCGGATGGAGAAGGCCATTCGCGGCATCGAGGCGGAGCTCGAAGAGCAGCTGGCGAAGATGGAGAAGCAGAACAAGCTGCTGGAGGCGCAGCGGCTGCGGATGCGGACCCAGTACGACGTGGAGATGATGCGCCAGGTCGGCTTCTGCTCCGGCATCGAGAACTATTCGCGGCACATCGACGGCCGTGAGGCCGGTTCGGCGCCCGCGACGTTGCTGGATTACTTCCCGGACGATTTCCTGCTGGTCATCGACGAGTCGCACCAGACGGTGCCGCAGGTCGGCGGCATGTACGAGGGCGACACCTCCCGCAAGCGCACCCTGGTCGAACACGGCTTCCGGTTGCCGAGCGCGATGGACAACCGGCCGCTGACCTGGGAGGAGTTCGCGGACCGGATCGGGCAGACGGTGTACCTGTCGGCGACGCCCGGGCCGTACGAGATGGGGCAGGCCGGCGGTGAGTTCGTCGAGCAGGTGATCCGCCCGACGGGCCTGGTCGACCCGGAGGTCGTGGTCAAGCCGACCGAGGGCCAGATCGACGACCTGGTCGGCGAGATCCGCGAGCGCGCGGAGCGCGACGAGCGGGTGCTGGTGACGACGCTGACGAAGAAGATGGCCGAGGACCTCACCGACTACTTCCTGGAGCTCGGGGTGCGGGTGCGGTACCTGCACTCGGAGGTGGACACCTTGCGTCGAGTGGAGTTGCTGCGGCAGCTGCGGCTCGGGGAGTTCGACGTGCTGGTCGGCATCAACCTGCTGCGGGAGGGCCTGGACCTGCCGGAGGTCTCGCTGGTGTCGATCTTGGATGCCGACAAGGAGGGCTTCCTGCGGTCGGGCACGAGCCTGGTGCAGACGATCGGCCGTGCGGCGCGCAACGTCTCCGGCCAGGTGCACATGTACGCGGACCGGATCACCGATTCGATGCAGCACGCGATCGACGAGACGAATCGCCGCCGGGCCAAGCAGATCGCCTACAACACCGAGCGCGGCATCGATCCGCAGCCGCTGCGCAAGAAGATCGCCGACATCCTGGACCGGGTCTACACCGAGTCCGAGGACACCGAGGAAGCGGTGTCGGTCGGTGGTTCCGGGCGCAACGTCTCGCGCGGCAAGAAGCCCAGCGGTGAGGCGGTCGCGTCCTCCGGTGTGCTGGAGGGCCGGGATACGAGTTCGATGCCGCGCGCCGAGCTGGCCGATCTGGTGCAGCAGCTCAACGACCAGATGATGAACGCGGCCCGCGAGCTCCAGTTCGAGCTGGCGGCCCGGCTGCGCGACGAGATCCACGACTTGAAGAAGGAATTGCGCGGCATGGACGCCGCCGGGATCAAGTAGCGGGTTCCGCGCCCCGCGCCCGGTCCGGGTGCGGGGCACGGCGTCTCCGTCAGTGCAGCCGAGCTGCGATCAGTTCGAACAGCTCCTGGTCGACGGCCAGTTCCCAGCGCTTCGCCGCTTCGTCGGACAACGATCGGGTCCACTGCCAGCTTTCCCGGGCTGCGATCTGCACCTCGTGCGGCGCGAGCCGCGAGGTGGTGGCCGCGTGACGGTCGTAGTCCCCGGCAGGCAGGTCGTGTTCCAGGCGGCGGCTCGGGGTGAGCCAGTTGTCGACGGTGCCGCGCAGCAGCCGGCACAGCCGCAGCTGGAACGGTGCCACGACGCCGGTGAGCCATGCGTGTCCGCGCGCGGTTTCGCCGCGGGCCAGCAGGTTCGCGGCCATCAGGGTCCAGTTGGTCAGTTCGTCGATGAGTTGCCGTGCGGTGGCGGCCGGTTCGGGCCGATGCGGTTCGGTGAGCACCGCGGCGGATTCGGTGAGCTCGCCGGTGCGGTCGAGCAGCACCGCGCGTTCCGGATCCGGCAGGTGGATCATGCCGCGCCAGTCGAGGACCTGGCCGATCGAGCTCGCGGCCTCGGCGTGGAACTCGCCGCGCATCAGGTCGTCGAAGACGACCGTGTGCACGCCGTACTGGTTGACGTAGGCCATGCGAACCGGGGCGACGGTCGCGAGGAACGCGGCAACGTCGAACTCGGGCAGTGCTTCGTCGTTGAGGAACAGGTACGCCTCGATGTCCGAGAATTCGTCGGCCTCGGCGATGGTGAACGAGCCGTACAGCAGCACCGCTTCGATGCGCGGGTCGGCTTCGGCGCGGGCGCGCAGCGCGTTGACGCGCTGTTCCAGGGGCGATGACATGGTTCTTCTCCAGGTTCGCGCGGCCCACCGGGCGGGTGGGATGCGGACGGTGTGATCGCGGGTGCCCGGGACGGGCGCGCGTCACCTTGAGAAGACGGCCATGAACCGGACATTATCTGACGGCGGTGCGGGCTCCGGATGCGGGCTTGTGGAGCACCGGCACTCCGGTTCGGAGTTTCGAGGGGGATTCGGAAATGGGCAGGCTGGTCTACTCGGCGATCATGTCGCTGGACGGTTGTGTCGCGGATGAGCGCGGCGAGTACGACTGGGCCGCGCCGAGCGAGTCGGTGCACGCGTTCCTGAACGATCTGGAACGCGAGGTCGGCACCTATCTGCTGGGACGCCGGAGCTACGCGGAAATGATCGTGTGGGACACGTTGCCGCTGGCGGATCAGCCGCGGGTGATGCGTGATTTCGCGGAGGTTTGGCTGGCCGCGGACAAGGTGGTGTATTCCGGAACGCTGGAATCGGTGTCCACTGGGAAGACCCGGCTCGAGACCGATTTCGACCCGGCCGAGGTGCGGCGCTTGAAGGTGGCGTCGGCGCGCGACATCACAGTGGGCGGGCCGACCCTCGCTGCCACGGCGTTCCGGGCGGGGCTGGTCGACGAATGCCATCTGTTCATCAAGCCGGTTCTGGTCGGCGGCGGTCTGCGGGCGTTGCCGCGCGGAGTCCGGCTGGACCTCGACCTGCGCGCGGAGCGGCGTTTCGAAGACGGCACCGTGCACCTTCGATACGACGTGCGGAGCTGAACCGAGGGTTTCCGGTGAAATCCGTTGCTGCCGGGCGGCTGATGGTGAATTGGAATATTCGAATCACTGAATGGTGATAGCGGCTTCAATGTTGTGCTGATCCGGGGTGTCCAAGGATCGAACCGACACGTTCAGAGTAGTCGAAGGGTGCGCCGGTGCGGGTTCAGCCGACCGTTTCTCCCGTAGGGTGTAACCGTCGTTCGTCCGATCGGGATCGTCGTTTCAGCGGTACCTCAATTCTCGGCGGGTGATATTGACCCCGGGGGTGTTTTGTTCATACCCTCCCCTTTCTCGCTTCGCTGGATCGGTTTGGGAAGCCGCGTCCATCCGGAGTTCTCATCGCTGATCGGGGGATCGCAGTGGTGCGGAATGCGCAGGAATCGTCGGGCCGGGAGTCCGTGCTCTACGGCCGGAGCCGGGAACTGCTGCTGGTCCGGGAATTTCTGCTGCGCCCGGAACGGGGCGGTGTCCCCGTGAGCAGGCCGGTTCCGGTGCTCGCCTTCACCGGAACCCGTGGCAGCGGGAAGACCGCGTTGCTCGACGAACTCGCCGCGGGTTTGGAGCAGAACGTGCCGTTCGCCCGGCTGAACTGCGCACAACTCGGTGGGAGCTCACCGCAGAAGGCGTTGGCGGCGTTGGCCTTCCAGCTGAGCAGACCGTGCAAGGGTTACGGGACGCTGGAGTTCCCGCGACTGATCACCGGGCAACTCGCGCTCGGCGCGAACCTGGACGTCACTCGTTGGAAGAACGCCCGCCAGCAGGTCGAGAACGAACTGACGGCGTATCCGAAGATCAGCGACCCGCCGCAGTTCCTCGCCACCCTCGCGTCCGAAGTGCTCTCCGCGGTGCCCGCTTTGGGGAACGTTCCGGGAGTCGTCACGTTGGGCAGGCACCTGCCCGGATTGGTCGTGGGAGGGCTCAACGCGCTGTCGCGCGGCAGACGAGAGCGCGGCGACGGCCGGAAGTGGTTCGGGCACCAGGACAAAGGGCTCGGTCGCGATCCGATCGACGTACTGGTGGAGCTGAACCACAAAGCCCGCTCGGACGACGGAGTGCAGGAAGTGGGGGAGGTGCTGTGGGCGGCGTTCCTCGCGGACCTGCGGGACGGTTTCCGCCGCGGCAGGCACGCCGATCGGCGCACCCTCAACTGCGCGGTGCTGTTCGACGATGTGGACGCCGGACTCGAGCTGCTCTCCGGGCTGGACGTGGCGCACCGGCAGCGCGGTCCGCTGGCCGTCGACGATCCGGACCCGTTGACCGTCGTGGCGACCAGCAGCAAGAGCACGTTGATAAGGCGGCTGTCGGCCACCGGTGAGGAAGCCGTGTCGATCGAGGCCGCCGGTTATAAGGACTACGCCCAGCGGGTGTCCGGCCGTCACCGCATCGGTACGTACGTGGTCCGGTTGGACGATCTGAGCGCGGAAACGGTCGGCACCCTGGTCGCGGCGCTCGGGCCGCGGCTGAGCGACACCCGCCGCATCACCGCCTTGGTGCACGGGTTCGCCCACGGTCATCCACGGGCGACGCGGATGCTGCTGGACGCGATGGCCGAGCTGCGGCTGGACCCGACGGGACTCGACGCGGTGCTCGACGCGCCGATGCCGGACGAGTCCGGTGACGGTGCGGGCCGGGTGGCGGACCGGATGTTGGCGACGTTCCTGGCCGACGTCCCGTCGGACGTCGTGGAGGACCTGGTGACGTGCGCGGCAGCGCGCAACATCGATCAGGCGTTGCGGCTGGCCCGGTACCGGCCGCTGCTGCTGGGCACGGGTGACCGCAACTCGGTCGTCTTCGACGGGACGTTGTGGAGCGGCGTCGACGGTGCGGGTGCGCGCACGATGATCCCGGTGCTGCGCCGGTTGTTGCTGCGCAGGCTCGCCGATCGAGCCGAGCACGAGCGCGCCGACTGGGCGTCGGTGCACGGGTGGTTGCGGCGCTGGTGCGAACAGGACCAGGACCAGGCGGGGGAGTTGCACCACGCGCTGGCGCTCGGCGAGGTCGAGTTCGTCACTAGGAAGCTCGCGGACCTGCTCGACCAGGTGTCCGCGGGCGCCTGGCTGGACCTGCTGCGGTCGGTCTGCGCGGCGCCGAGCTCCGGCGGCAACGTGCTGCCACCGGTCGAGCGGGTGCGTGAACTGACGCGTTGGGCGCTGCCGCGCGATCTGCCGGTGGCGCCGCTGGCTCGGTTAGTCGTCGCGTTGTGGACGGTCGCCGATCCGTTTAACGGCACCCGGTATCGCGAACTGGACAGTGAGATCGCCGCCGATTTCGACGACATCGCACCGTACGCCGGCGACGGGCTCGCCGTGCTGCGCGCGGAGGCGGACAAGTACCGGTAGGTGCTCGGAGGAGGGCCAGTGAACACACCGACAGGGTTCGATTTCCGGCCACCGCAATACGCCAAGGTGGTCGCTCGTGGCAGGCGGATGCGGGTGTTGCGCAACGTCGGTGCGCTCCTCGGCGTCGTGCTGCTGCTCACCGGCGCGTGGATCGGGGCGGGCCGGTGGTTGAACGGCTGCTCTTCGGGCATGTGGCGCGGGGTCGACGACGAGTGCGTGGGCGTCAGCGACGGTTCGGCGAGCCTGCACCCCGGGCTCGGCGACATCGAGGAGAAGATCGAGCGGGAGAACGATCGCATCGCGGGAATCGGCGGGAAGGTCGTCACGGTCGCGGTGCTCACGCCGGTTCCCGAACCGGGCGGTGAACGTGCCAGCGTGTCCCTGGAACAGGTGCGCTCGAAGATCATCGGCGCGTACTTGGCGCAGCGGAAGACGAATCTCGTCGAGGGTGCCTATCCGCTGATCCGGCTGGTGATCGCTGACGAGGGCAGCAATGAGAAGTCGTGGCAGCCGGTCGTGGAGAAGCTGATCGGTCTCACCGAAGACGAGCAACCCCTGGTCGCCGTGACGGGCCTCGGCGTCAGCATCGGCGAGACGATCGACGCCGCGCACCTGCTGGCGCGACACGACATCCCGATGGTCGGCGCGGTGCTCACCGCGGACGGGCTCAACATGACCGGCGCCGTGCGCAGCGAGAGGGGGCCGATCCGAGGGCTGTACCGGGTGAGCCCCAGCAACCACACCGAGGTGCTGGCGCTGCACGAACATTTGGCCACGCAGCAGCGCAAGTACATGCTGGTGCGCGATCAGAACTTCAACGATTTCTACACCACCGGCCTGCGCGACGATTTCGCCGAGGTGTTCTCGGCCGAGCTCGAATCGTCCGGGGTGCAGAGATCCTTCGACGGAACACCCGGCATCAACGGAACGACCAACCAGTTCAACGAGATCGGCAACGAGCTGTGCAGCCCGGGAACTCCCGACACGGTGCTCTACGCCGGGCGTGCCTCGTTGCTGGACGCGTTCGTCGAGAAGCTCCGCGATCGGTACTGCCAGAAGCAGATCACCGTGGTGACGGGCTCCGACGCGGCCAAGCTGGCGAATACGGAGCTGCCGCAGAACGTGGACGTGATCTACGCGGCGCTGGCCGACCCGAAAGCATTGGGGGACAAGCGGTTCAACGTGTACGCCGAGGACTACAGAGCGAACTTCGACGCGTACCGGCAGCGGGAGGGCATCGACTCCCGCGACCTCGGCAACGGCTGGGCGATCATGGAGTTCGACGCGATGACCGCCGTGGTGCTCGCCGCGCAGAACGCGCTGCGAGGTGAGACCGAGATCGGACCCGCCGAGGTCAGGACGTCGCTGGTGGGCCTGACGAGTGAGCGCAGCGCCGTCACCGGTGCCGGGGACAAGTTCTACTTCAACGCCGACACGGGAGACCCGGTCGGCCGGACGATCCACGTGATCCACCGATTCGGCAACGAGTCCGAGCCCGTCGACAAGTACACGTCATGAGGATTCTCGCCGCTGCCACCGGTGCGTCCTGCTCAGCGAAGCCGGATTCGTTGCGGTGACGCGATCGTCGTCCGTGCGGGCGGTGGTGTCGGCAACTCGGCGGGGGAGCACCGGTACGGCCCGCCTCGGGTCGGTACCGGGAGCGCTGGGTGCGGAAAGGTATGGGTCCGGGGCGCCGTAGGTGGGATGCGGTTGCGGCATTCCGGATCTTCGGATTCGAGGACGGCACGGCGCTGATTCGCGGTTCGTTCTCGGGCCGCGTTTCGGCGAAGGGCTGATCGAGCGGCGAAAGCGGGCGCGGGAATCCCTCCCGCGCCCGCTTCCAGCGTCGCCCGTACTCGAAGGCCGTTATGCGAAGCCTGGCCCTACGCGAAGCCCCTGCCCCTACGCGAAGGCACTCAGCCCCGTGATGGACTTGCCGACGATGAGGGTGTTCATCTCACGGCTGCCCTCGAAGGAGTACACGGCCTCGGCGTCGGCGAAGAACTTCGCCACCTCGTAGTCGAGCACGATCCCGTTGCCGCCGAACAACTCCCGCGCCCACGCGACGACCTCGCGCATCCGGGTCGTGGTGAACGCCTTGGCGAGCGCGGCCTGGTCGGCCCCGGCCTTGCCCTCGGCGGTGAGTTGGTTGAGCCGCACCACCATGCCGAACATGGCGGTGATGTTGCCGAGCATCTTCACCAGCAGGTCCTGGATCATCTGGAACCCGCCGATGGGCTTGCCGAACTGCTCGCGGCTCACCGCGTACTCCCGGGCGAGCTCGTAGGCCCGCATCGCCAGCCCCAGCGCCTGCCAGGCCACGCCGCCTCGGGTGCGGGCGAGGACCTTCGCGGTGTCGCGGAAGCTGTTGATGTTCTGCAGCCGGTCGGATTCCGGGACCCGGGCCTCGTCGAAGACGATGTCGGCGTTCTGCACGCTGCGCAGCGCGATCTTGCCTTCGATCTTGGTGGCGGTGACGCCGGGGGTGTCCTTGCCGACGACGAAGCCCTTCACCTGGTCGTCGGCCACGTCCCTGGCCCACACGACGATCAGATCGGCGAAGGTGCCGTTGCCGATCCAGCGCTTGGCGCCGTTGAGCACCCACTCGTCGCCCTCGCGGCGCGCGGTGGTGCGCATGCCGCCCGCCACGTCGGAACCGCCCTCGGGTTCGGTGAGCGCGAACGCGCCGATCTTCTTCATGTCGACCATGTCCGGAAGCCAGCGGTCCCGCTGCTCCTGGTCGCCGCCGCCGAGGATGCTGCCCATCGCGAGTCCGGTGTGGACACCCGAGAACACGGCCAGCGACGGGTCGATGCGGTTGAGCTCGATGCTCAGGAACCCGGCGAACAGTTCGCTGCGCTGCTTGCCGTCGCCGTACTCGGGGTACTGGTAGCCGGCCAGCCGCAGCTTCGCGAACTTCTCGATCACCTCGAACGGGAATTCCGCCTTGTCCCACGCCGGATTCGCCAGCGGGGCGATCTCGCGCTGGAGGTAGTCGCGGATCTCGGCGAGTTCCGCGCGCTCCGAGTCGCTGAGGAGTTCGGCGTAGCCGAAGAAGTCCGGTTCGGTGTTGACCTTCTTGGCCATGATGGCCTCACTTTCTGCGTGGTGGCCGGGGTTCAGTTCCGGTGGTGGCGGCCTTGGCCGTCGCTCGCCTCGGAGTCCAAGGCGGCGTTGAGCGCGTTGTGCTTGCGGTCGCGGGAGCTCGTGCGGTCGAGGTAGGCATCCGGGCCGGTGCCGTAGACCTCTTCGGTCTGCGTCGTGAGCTCGTCGATCGCGGCGGGCGTCAGTTCGGGATTCCCGAGGTCCTTCCAGCGTTCGGCCATGCCGACACCGAGGTGGTCCATCATGTGCCGGATGCCGCCGGGGCCGCCGCCGAGGTGGAAGCTCTCGAACGGGCCGATCGTGGCGTAACGGCCGCCGAGGGACGCCTTCATCACGGTGTCCAGCTCGGGAACGGTGACCACGCCGTCCAGCACGAGGCTGATGGCCTCCCGCATGATCGCGCTCTGGAGGCGGTTCGCCACGAATCCGCTCACTTCCTTGCGCACCCGAACGGGGGTTTTGCCGATCCCCCGGTAGAAGTCGAACGCGCTGGTCACGACCGATTCCGCGGTGCGGGAGCCGGGGACGATCTCGACCAGCGGCACCACGTGCGGCGGGTTGAACGGGTGCGCGATCAGCAGCCGGGCGGCCACGTCGTCGGGCAGGTCCTCGGCGATGTCGGAGGCCACGATGCCGGAGCTCGAGGAGACCAGCACCGCCTCGCGCGGCGCGTGCTCGGCGATCTCGGTGAACAATTCCTGCTTGAAGCCCAGCCGTTCCGGGCCGTTCTCCTGCACGAGGTCCGCTGCGCGCACCGCCTCGGGCAGCGAGGGGACGACTTCGATCCGGCTCAGCAGATCGGCGGGCGAGGTACCGGGAATCCCCGTCGACAGCGCGGGAATCGCCTCCGTGAGCACCTGCGCGAGGTCATCGCGCGGATCGGTCAGCCGCACCCGCAGGCCGCGCGCCGCGAACAGCGCCGCCCAGGACAGGCCGATGGTGCCCGCGCCGACCACCGCCACCGTAGTCCACTGTGGATCTTGCCGTGTCATCGAGTTCGCTCCTTCACTCGGCGAGGTAGTCGTGGACGGGGGTCGCCGCCCCAGCGTGAGGTCGGTGATGATGTGGCTGGCGGAGACGACCTCCCGCACCGGGAGGTCGGCCAACGGCGCCAGCACGTGTTCGAACAGCTGGAGCCGCGCCGGGCCGGTGTGGGCCTCCTTGACGGTGATGTCGGTGATCTGCGACCGGACCAGCTCGCACACCCGGGGTTCCCGCCGGTAGCCCGGCACAATCTTGAGCATGAACGAGGGAACGGTGATCTCGGCCTGCGCTTCGGCGAGGTCCAGCGGGTGGTGCTTGTAGCCCATCGTCGCCGTCGCCACTCGCTGCGAGCCGTAGTCCAAGGTGCCCACCAGCGCGCCGTGGTCGGGGAACAACGCGGGCGTACCCAGCACCTTCGGATAGGCGCTGGCCTCCCGGCCCGCTGCGATGGCGGGGAAGTTGTCCAGGTACATGGCGTGCAGGTATTCGCCGCGCTCCTCACCGAGGCGGACCGGGATCGCCTGGCCTGCCTCCACGTACGGGCCGAACGAGGTCACCTCGCCCATCTTCATGATCTCGAACCGCACCAGCGGTTCCTCGATCTCCAGCGGCTCCGGCACGACCGCCCGCAGCGCCTCCGGATCGGTCCGGTAAACGATGTTGAGGTACTCGCGGTCGGTGAACCGGGGTACCGCGGCGGCGAACGCGGGGGCGTTGAGCGGGGTGGTGGGGCTGCGCAGAATCTGCTCGCGGTTCACGACGGATCTCCTTGATGCGAAGTGAGGTGCTCGGTGGGTCGGGTAGCGGCGGGTGCGCTTCGGTGAATCGCCGAGGTCACGCCGCGCCGAATTCGCGCAGCACCTCGTCGGTGTGCTGGCCGGGCAGCGGCGCGTGCCCGCGGATCGAGCCGGGGGTGGCGGAGAAGTTCATCGGCACCCCGACCACCCGGTAGGCCCCTTCGGTGGGGTGCTCGGTGAGGTCCAGCAGGTGGCCTTCGCGGACGTAATCGTCGTCGGCGGCCTCGTCCAGCTTCAGCACCGGGCCGACGGGGATGCTGCGTTCGGTGCACACGTCGATCCACTCGGCCGTGGTCAGGTTCGGCGTGACCGATTCGATCATCTCGGCGATCGCCTCGCCGTCGGCTCGGGCGTCCAGGATCTTGCCGTTGACCCGCGGATCGTCGGCCAGCTCGGAGCGTCCGGCGGCGTGGAAGATGTCGCGACAGTTCTGCGGGCTGTACGGAATGATCATGGCGAGCCCGTCCTTGGTGGGGCGTGCCCGGTGTCCCTTGGTCAACGACGGCGCGAAGCCCGTCTCGCCCATCGGCGGCTCGAACGCGGCGCCCTGCAGGTGCTCGACCAGGTTGAACGCGAGCATCGTGTCGGCCATCGGCACCTCCACGAGCTGTCCCTGTCCGGTGGCGCGCTGGTGGTGCAGCGCGGCGAGCGCGCTGTAGGCGATGGTCAGCGCCGCGACCTTGTCGGCGAAGATGCTGGGCAGCACCACCGGTGCGCCGATGTCCCCGGCCCGGTCGGCCAGGTCGAGCAGTCCGGAGGCGGCCTGCACCGTCTCGTCGTAGGCGGCGAGATTCGCGCGGTCGGAATCCGGCCGGAAGCCCTGCGCGTGCGCGTAGATCAGGTGCGGGAAGGACTCGGCGAGGCTGTCGTGGTCCATGCCGAGCCGGCGCAGTGCGCCGATGCGCATGTTCGTGATCAGGATGTCGGCGCCGCCGATGAGCTTGAGCGCCTTCTCGTGGTCCGTCTCGTCCTTGAGGTTCAGTGCCACGCTGCGCTTGTTGCGGTTCACGTTCAGGTTCAGCGGCGTCATGCCGGGGGTGCGGAACAGCGTGCCGTTGCGGACCGTGTCCTTCGGCGATTCGATCTTGATCACGTCGGCGCCGAGGTCACCGAGGATCTGAGCCGCGTACGGTCCCATCACGACGGTGGCCATGTCGATGACGCGGACGCCCGCCAAGGGGCCTGTCCGGCCCGAGTCCGAGGTGGCTGCGGAAGGGCCTGTGGGGGCTGTCATGACTGCGAAGTTCCTCCTCGCGCGAATTCTTTTGCTTCGCTAACGACGCTACGAGGAGGGGCTCGGGGGCGGCAATCGATCGGTGCGCCCGATCGGCGAACATTGGCGTGACCGCAGTGGTCACGCGACGATAATCGCAGGTCAGGAAAGTATTCGGAGGCCCTCGGAGATCAAATCGGCGAGGTCCGCGCCCGGTTCCGCGCGATCGGCACGCCAGATCAGGCCGGTCGCCAGCACCGGGTCGAAATCGGCGAACGGCAGCACCAGGACCTGATCGTGCTCCGAGGGGCGGCCCATCTGGTTCTGCGGATCCAGCATCGAGATGCCGAACGCGCCGCCGTTGGCCACGAACTCGCCCAAGCCCGAGTAGTCCCGGGTGCTCAGCGTTGTGCGCCGGTGCA
Organism: Saccharopolyspora gloriosae; assembly: GCF_022828475.1. Taxonomy (GTDB): domain Bacteria; phylum Actinomycetota; class Actinomycetes; order Mycobacteriales; family Pseudonocardiaceae; genus Saccharopolyspora_C; species Saccharopolyspora_C gloriosae_A. The sequence goes on from NZ_CP059557.1 coordinate 2,142,930, forward strand.
CGCCGGCGGCGGCGAGCCGAACCTCGAGCTGATCGAAATAGGTGGGCGACAGGCCCGAGCCCGGCCGGGCGTAGACGTGTCCGGTCAGCTCCGTCAGCGACACCGACTCCCGGCCGGCGAACTCCGAGGCGGGCAGCACCGCGCCGAGCGGTTCCCGCAGCACCTCCCGGGACTCCACGCCTTCCGCGTGCGCGGGCAGGTGCACCAGCGCCAGTTCCAGTCCGCGTCGGCGCACCTGATCGAGCAGGTCTTGGCTGCCGCCCGGCCAGCGCCGCACCTCGCAGTCCGCGACGCGGTCGAACTCCCGGAGCCGTTCCCGCAGCCGCGGATGCAGCCCCGGCGGCACGCCCACGTGTACCGCGCGCCGTTCCGCGCCCACCTGCTGGCGCAACCGGCCCGGGAGGTCGTCGAACCGGCTCAGCACGTCGTTGGCCAGCGGCAGCAGCGCAGTGCCCGCCGCAGTGAGGTTCACGCTGTGCGAGTCGCGCTCGAACAACCGCACGTCCAGTTCGCGCTCCAGGTCACGCACCCGCCTGCTCAACGGCGACACCGCCATGTGCAACTGCCGCGCCGCCTTCGAGAAGCTCAAGTTCTCAGCGACCGCAGCGAAGTACCGCAGGTGGAACACCTCCATACACAGCAGCCTATGCCCCCGTTCGGCCGCACCGGCACCCGCGCCACCGAGAAGATCAAAGCCCCCGCCGCCCGGAGCGCGCACCAGCGAACACGTGCGCTGCCACCACAACCCGCGCCTCGGGAAGGCAGAGCCCCACCAGCATCACGCCCGAAGCCCGCGAAGTCGCCCAGCGAACCCCGCAAACGGCGGCCGAAACCACGCCTGCCTTCCGGCCGAAGGCCGTGCCTCACGGCGAAGCCGTGCAGTCGGCGGCGAAGCCCGCGAAGGGCGGGCGAAGCCCCGCCTGCCTGGCGGCCGGAGGCCGTGTCTCGCGGCGAAGCCGTGCAGTCGGCGGCGTAGGCCGCGAAGGGCGGGCGAAGCCCCGCCTGCCTGGCGGCCGGAGGCCGTGTCTCGCGGCGAAGCCGTGCAGTCGGCGGCGTAGTCCGCGAAGGGCGGGCGAAGCCCCGCCTGCCTGGCGGCCGGAGGCCGTGCCTCACGGCGAAGCCGTGCAGTCGGCGGCGAAGCCCGCGAAGGGCTGCGAAGCCCCGCCTGCCTGGCGGCCGGAGGCCGTGTCTCGCGGCGAAGCCGTGCAGTCGGCGGCGTAGTCCGCGAAGGGCTGCGAAGCCCCGCCTGCCTCGCGGCCGAAGGCCGTGCCTGTATGTGCGAAGCACATAGCCCACGTCAAGAAGCCGACCACCGGCGGGTTCTCAGTTGGTCTCTCGCGAGGACAGCTTTTTCCCTCGTGGCGGAGCCACTAGGGAAAAAGATCCCGCAGCGAGAGACCAACTGAGGTTCCGCTACCCGACCCCCCAAGCAAAAAGAGCCCAGAACCAGATCAACTAATGATGTCACGGCTTTGGAAGTGCCAGTGTGCCAATCCCACGAACACAGTGGCGTAAAGGACAGCGGAGCAGAGGCCGTTGGCCATGTTGGTCCAGTCGACGTCCTCAGCGAGCAGGTCGGACCATGCGGCGGCGTAGTGCGTCGGTAGGAACGCCCGCAGGCCGCCCAGCGCGGAGATCTGGTCCAGGATCTGCGAGAGGATCGACACCAGCACCGCGCCGCCCACGGCGCCCAGCGGTGTGTCCGTGCTGACGCTGAGCCACAGCGCGAGCCCGGCGACCCAGCTCAGCTGCACCGCCAGGTACGCCACCGCCAGCGCCAGGTTCACCGCGCCCACCGGGAACGACAGCACGCTGCCGCTCGGCGTCACGAGCTCACCCGGCCCGTACCAGAACAGCCCTGCCGCGAGCGCCACGACGGGCAGCAGCACGGTCCCGAGCAGTGACAGCAGTGCGGCCACGATCGCCTTCTGCCGCAGCAACCGGCCGCGCGGCACCGGGGCCGCGAGCAGGTAGCGCAGGCTGGACCAGGAGGCCTCGCTGGCCACCGTGTCCCCGAAGAACAACGCGACCACCAGGACCAGCAGGAATCCCGCCGAGGAGGACACGGCGAACGCGGCGAAGTTCAGTCCGCTGGAGGTCGCCAGTCCGGAGAGGTCCCCGGCTCGCGGCGTGCTTCCGTCGTCGCCGATCTCGAACGCGGCGAGCAGCAGCAGCGGCAGCAGCATCAGGACCGCCAGCGCCAGCCGGGTGCGCCTGCGTCCCAGTTGGCGGGCCAGTTCCACGCTCACCGGCAGCGTCCGCCGCGCTTGGTAGCCCTGCACGCTGCCGTCGGCCTGCGTCGGGTCCTGCGCGCTCACCGGCAGTGCCGCCGCCGTTTCCGCGGCCGGTTCGGCGACGGTGAGCCGGGCGGTCTCGACGATGCCGGAACGGCCCGACGAGGTGTCGGTGAAGCGGGGATGGCCGGGGCCGATGCCGGTCGAGCGGCCTGCCGGGATCGGGTCGTCACCGGTGGCCGGGGAGTGATCGTCGCGGGACCCGTTCGTCACGTCCGGACCTGGCGTGTCCGAGGGCGGGTGTTCGGGGTCCCAAGTGGGGGAGGTCCAGTCGGCCGGTTCCCGCACGGCGGCCCGGTCCGCGCCGAGCTCGTCGGTGCCGGTGGCTTCTTGGTCTTCGGGTTCCGGGTCGTCGGGGAGCATGGCGTCCGCCCCCCACACTTGCGAGCTCGCCCGCTCAGCCGGGTCCAGTTCGGGGAATCCGCCGGATTCCAGCGCGCGGGCGATCGCCGCCCGGTGCTGCTCGGACTCCGTCGACAACGGCTGCGTCTCCCGCCCGGCCCGCTCCGCGCCGTGTTCCGGAGCCGCGGTCCGCGGGGACTCGGTGGGGCCGCCGCTTGATGTTTCCGGCATCAGCGCTGCTCCTCTCCCACGAGATTCAGGAATGCGTCCTCGAGCCTGCGGCGTGGCCCGACTTGGCTGACCGCCACACCGGAGGCGACCAGCGCGTTCACCGCGATCGCTCGGCTGTGCCCGGCCAGGTCGGCGTGCACCAGCTCCCCGTCGACCTGCACCTCGCCGAGCCCTTCCAGCGACCGCAGCGCCGTGGCGGCCTGTTCCGGGTCGTCGACGCGGAACGTCGCTTGCCCGTCCAGGGACACGACCTCTTCCACGCTTCCCGTCGTGATCACTTTGCCGCGATGCATCACGATCACGTGCGTGCAGGTCTGCTCCACTTCGGAGAGCAGGTGGCTGGACAGCAGCACGCTGCGCCCCGTGGCCGCGTAGCGGCGCAGGATCTCGCGCATCTGGTGGATTTGCGGCGGGTCCAGCCGGTTCGTCGGCTCGTCCAGCACGAGCAGGTCGGGCAGGCCCAGCATGGCCTGCGCGATCGCGAGCCGCTGCTGGGTGCCTTGGCTGAACGTGGCGGTGCGACGATGCGCGTGCTCACCGAGACCGGCGATGTGCACGACTTCGTCGAACCGCGCCTGCAACATCGGTCTGCCGGTGGCCGCCCAGTAGTGCTTGAGGCTGTCGAGCCCGGTCAGGTGCGGTGGGAAGCCGGGCGATTCGACCAGCGAACCGATCCGTGACAACACCGGGGCGCCCGGTTCGACCTGGTGCCCGAAGACCTGGATCCGCCCGGCGCTCGGATGCAGCAGTCCCAGCAGCAGGCGCAGCGTGGTCGTCTTGCCCGCGCCGTTCGGCCCGAGCAGCCCGACGATCTGCCCGCGATCCACCCGCAGCGACACCCCGTCGACCGCGGTCACCTTGTGCGGGAACGTCTTGGTCAGGTCCGTGATCTCCAGCGGCGGCCCGCTCGTGTCCGCCTCCGAGGGCTGGGCGTACCGGCGGCGCAGTCGTGCCAGCAGCCAGGTGAGCCCGAGCAGCGCGAGGACCCCGGCGATGCCGGCCACCGGTGCCACCGGGAACGTGCCGCCGGTGATGCCGGTGCCTTTCACCGACGGCACCGACAACGCCCGGTCGCCTGCCATGTCCACCCGGTGCACCGCGGATTCGACCGGCACCGCGTAGGCCTGGTCGGTGGTGCTCACCGCGAGTTCCAAGTGGTGGCCGGTCTCCACCGAATGCACCACGCCGGGCAGCGAGGCGTTCACCTCGACCGGTGTGCCGTCCGGGCGCAGCCCGGTGACGTGCATCGGAGCGGCCGAGTCTCCCACCAGCGTCCGCCTGCCTTCGCGGTCGACGTCGTAGAGCTTGGTGAACAGCACCGCGTTTCCGGTGGTGGGCTGGCCGGGCACCGCGGCCACCGACAACCGGGTCTGCGGAACACCGGAGACCAGCAGCCGTGCGGTGACGGGTTCGGTGCGGAACACCGCCACCTGCCCCGGCAGGTCCCGCGGCTCGGGCCTATCCCGCTCATCCCCGGAACCGGGCAGTGAGCTCACGGCGGCGGGGGAGCCGCCCGGCGGATTCACCACGGTTGCTGCCGGGCCGGTGAGATCCAGCGAGAACCGCGGCGTGCGGTCGGCGCGCACCCCCGGATAGTCGGGGGAGGCCATGGTGCGCACCGGGATTTCGCCGTCGTATCGCGCCGTTCCGGCGATGTCGTACTCGAAGCGGTTGCCCGGATCGCCCAGGCCGCGCAGGTGGAAGGTGAACCAGTCGGCGACGCGCGAGTCGACCCGAGCGCTCGGCCCGGCGCCGTCGTGGCCGCCCGCGAACCACAGCATGCTGACGTCGCCGCCCGCCGCGGCGATCTGCCGGGCGTTGGCATCGGCCTGGTCCAGCCCGACCAACGTGTCCTGCGTGCCCTGGACCAGCAGCGTCGGAACCCGGATGTTCGCGGTCTTCGAACGTGGTGAGACCGACGCCAGCAGGTCGCGGGTGCTCGCCGACGCGCGCCCGGTGCGGGCGAGCTCGCTGTAGGCCGCGCACACCTCGGCGGTGAAGTTCCCGCAGGTCGCCGGTGGCGGCGAAGCGGAGCGGTCGGCGGAGGGGGCCGGAGCTCCGGCCCCGCCTGCGGCGGACCCGCCGGTGGCGAACAGCAGCCCGGCCCATGCGCGCCGGAACACTCCTTGCGGACCGAAGGAGCCGTGCGCCGGGGTGTCGGCGGGCGGCGGTGCGGAGCCCGCCGTGTTCGGCAGCAGCGCCTGGCCGAGATCGTTGTAGGTCATCACCGGTGCGATCGCGTCGATCCGCTGATCGCTGCCCGCCAGCAGCAGGCTCAGCGCGCCGCCGTAGGAAGTCCCGGTCACGCCCACTCGCGGATCGCCCTCGCCGTCGCGCTGCACCTCGGGTTGCCGCGCCAGCCAGTCCACGATCTGGTGGGCGTCGGCGATCTCGTAGTCCGGTGAGTTCAACGCGATCCGGCCGGTGCTGTCGCCGAAGCCGCGGGCCGAGTACGTCAGCACCGCGAAGCCGCGCCGGCTCAGGTCCCGCGCCTGCGCGTCCGCGTCGGTCTTGTCGCCGCCCATGCCGTGCGCGATCACGATCGCGGGCGCCGGTGTGGCGGCGGGCGCGTAGAGGGTGGCGTCGATCTGGATGCGTTCCAGCCCGTCCGGGCCGTCCTGGACGTCGATCAACGCTTCGCGCGGTTGCGGCGGGGCGGGCTGTTCGCGCTCGCCGGACCACAGCGCCGCCACGCCGCCGACCAGGAGCACGGCGATCACGATGAGCAGCAGGAGACGCCTGCCGTGGCGGAGGAGCTGAGGCACGGGGCCGACAGTAGGGGAAAGAGGCGGCAACGGATTCATCCTGAGGCGGGCCAGGGCGAAGACGCTATGAAGCAGCAACCGAACAGAAATCCGGTCGCCTCCTGCGGCGTCACCCTCGCGATCGTCGAGTCGTTCGGTGCACGGCCGCATCCCGAGTGCGGGCAGCGGCGATCATAACCGTGCTGCGCGCTACGGCGATCGCCCATTCGTTCGAGTGCTATTGGTGCGATCGATGGGATTGGTCACACGGCGAGACTGGTACCCCGTAAAGGGTGACGCTTTGACCAGGGCATTGTGGCCTCAGGTAGCTCGCCGTAGTCTTCCGTGCGCAATCGGGCTGATCAACCCGGGCTGGTGTTCGAAGCAGTGCATAAGTGACAATCTTGGCAACGTTGTGGAGGGGAGTATTCCTTCGCGGCGGCATCGTCATCACGGCCTCGTCGGCTGCCTTTAGGATCTGCCGGCGGGACCCGGTGCCGTCGACCGGTACGCCGGTGGAAGAGACCTCCGGTCCCGGCGCATGCCCTGAACCGGAGGTGATCGATGGGTGCCAGGATGACCGTGGCGGCCCAGCAAGCTCAAGCGGCGGCCGACACGTTGCACGTGCCCTGGTGGGGGTGGGCGGCGACGCTGGGTGGTCTGGCCCTGCTGTTGCTGATCGACCTTGTGATCGTGGATCGCAAGCCGCACGAGGTGAGCACCGGCGAGGCGGCTCGGTGGGTGACCTTCTACATCGCCTGCGCCATCGCGTTCGGCATCGGCGTGTGGATCTTCGGCGACCAGCACTTCGCGATCGAGTACTTCACCGGTTACATCACCGAGTACTCGCTGAGCGTGGACAACCTGTTCATCTTCATGGTGATCATGTCCAGCTTCGCGGTCCCGGCCATTCACCAGCACCGCGTGCTGCTGATCGGCATCCTGCTGGCGCTGGTGATGCGCGGTGCGTTCATCGCGGTGGGCGCGGCGCTGATCGAGCGCTTCGTGTGGGTCTTCTTCGTGTTCGGCGCGTTCCTGATCTGGACCGCGATCGGCATGATCCGGAACAAGGGCGAGGACGAGGAGTACAAGGAGAACGTCGTCGTCCGCTGGGTCCGCAAGGTGTTCCCGGTGACCGAGGAGTACCACGAGACCAAGTCGATCGTGAAGATCGACGGCAAGCGCTGGCTCACCCCGATGTTCGTGGTGATCGTCGCCATCGGCAGTGCGGACCTACTGTTCGCCGTCGACTCCATTCCGGCGATCTTCGGCATCACCCAGGACCCGTTCCTGGTGTTCGCGGCGAACGCGTTCGCCCTGATGGGGCTGCGGCAGCTGTACTTCCTGCTCGGCGGACTCGTCGACAAGCTCGTCTACCTGAACGTGGGGCTGTCGATCATCCTCGGGTTCATCGGCATCAAGTTGGTGATCCACGCGCTGCACGAGTACCACGCGGTGCCGGAGTGGCTGGAGATCAACAACTGGATGTCCCTCGGCGTGATCATCGGCGTGCTGGTGATCACCACGGTCGCGAGCTTGGCGAAGTCCCGCAAGGACGAGGCGGCCGCGGCGCAGCCGGAGCCCGAGAAGAAGTCCTGACCTGAACGAAAAGAACCGCGCGGCGTTCCCCCCTCGGGACACCGCGCGGTTCTTTTCGCGTCCAACGCCCCGCGCGCTGGCGAGGCTTCGTCAGTCGAGCAGGGTGTAGTTGAGTTCCTTGCACACGCGGCCGAGCGGGACGTCCAGCCCCGGATGGTCGAGCGGCAGCAGCACGTCGGGCGCGTCCGGCAGCGCCGTCGCCGACGGCGGATCCCACAGGCACAGCGACGGGTTGCCCCCGTCCATCGCCGAGCGGTACCAGAGCCCGTCGAGTTCCGGATAGGCCGCGCGGATGCTGCGCGCCCACGCCTGGGTGCGTTCCTTCGGGCCGTTGCTGATGGCCTGCGAGGCGCCCGCTCTGGTCGCCCACAGCCCGGCCAGGTCCAGTAGCCGCAGCGTTCGGCGCGGCCGGAACAGCACCAGGTGCGGCTTGCGAGTGCGCCGGTCCACAGTGGACGTCGCCTGGAAGACCTCGGCGACGCAGGTGCGCACGGACAGCGAGAAGTACAGGACGCCGTGTTCCCGCGTGACCGTCGGCCCGCCTTGGGTGTTCGGCAGATGCGGGTCGAAGCGCGCGTGCGGCAGTGGCCCGGCGTAGCGGAAGCTGTCCCACTGCTGCGGATGGTTGCCGCCGGAGGTGAACACGCGGGCGAGCCGAGTTCCCGCGGGCACCGCGATCACGTCCTCGGTACGTCGCAGCATGGCTTGCAATACCGCCGGTGCCGGCGGCTGGGGGAGTCTTGCCAACGGATGTCCTGGTGAGGTCGCGGTCCGGGGCCGGTCAGGCGGGGGTGCCGATCGCGGAGGCGAGGTCGGCGACGCGACGCGCGCTCCCGCCCGCGAGCAGCCATTCCCGGGGGCTGACCGCCCGGTCGCCGAGCTCCAGGTCGTCCTGAACGGTCGTCATGAACTTCGCGAGCACCAGCGCGGGCTGGTCCTGCGGCATGCCGGTGAGCACTGTTTCCAGCCCGGGCAGCACGTCGTTGTCGCTGAACTGCCAGGCGGGCAGCCGCCAGCCGCCGCGGTCCTTCCAGCCGATGAGCCGTCCGTCGCCGATGCGGTGCCGGATGCGGCTGGAGTCGACGCCGATGCGGTCCGCGGCCTGATTGACCGACAGTGCGGTGTCGCGCAGCACCGCCTGCTCGGCTACCGTCCGGGCGCGCGGATCCGTCTCGTTCGCGGCCAGCGGCGCGAGGTCGAGCCCGGCTTCTCCGAGGGCTTCGCGTTCGGCGGTGGTGAAGTGCGCTGAGGGGTCGACCTGCGGGGTGATGAGCCTCTTCGCCGCGTCCTCGACGAGCGAGAGGAATTCGTTGGCGGTGACCCGCAATCCTGCCCGGGCCAGGATGGTCTCCAGCGCGACTGTCATGTCCCCAGCGTAGCGCGTTCTGGGCCAAACGTGTGCGCGATCGTGCGCTCCGCAATGGTGAATCACTGGATGTAGTAGTCGTGTCGCACAGCGTGCCGCGTCCGTCCGACTGACGGAGGACCCGTCCGATTCTTTCGGGCGATGTGTCCGACTTCGTGGAAAATCGCCGTCCGGACTCGTGGTCGATCTTCGTTTTTGCTGGCGAGGGCCTAGTGGATCGTCTTGTGGCCCGCGAGCCGGTCTCGGTGACGGCAGCTGCACGACGTGAGGTCAAGGGCCTGACGGGTGGTTCGGTGGTGTGTCGCGCCGATCGGGCGGAGCTCGCCGGGTTCGGTCCGTCGTGGCGCCGAAGGCTTGACGCGCCCCGGGGGCAGCCCGTTGACTGGCCCGTACCGACTGGTCGGTCTTTCGAGTGGAGCATCGCATGAGCAAGCGTTTCGACGGCCGCGTGGCGATCGTGACCGGTGCCAGTCGCGGCATCGGCCTCGGTATCGCCGAACGGCTGGTGTCCGAGGGCGCCAAGGTGATCATCACGGCCCGCAATCCGGAACCCCTGGCCGAGGCCGTGGCCGCGCTCGGCGGTGCGGGCAACGCGCAGGGAGTCGCGGGCAAGGCCGACAACGTCGAGCACCAGGCCGAGGTCGTCGAGCGCGCGTTGAGCGACCACGGCCGGATCGACATCCTGGTCAACAACACCGGCATCAACCCCGCCTACGGTCCGGTCATCGACGTGGATCACGCGGTCGCGCGCAAGACCTTCGAGGTCAACGTGCTCGCCGCGCTGTCCTGGACGCAGCAGGTGTACCGGGCGTGGATGAAGGAGCACGGCGGTTCCATCCTCAACGTCTCCTCCGTCGCCGGGCAGCGCCCCTCGCCGGGCATCGGCTACTACGGCGGGACCAAGGCGATGCTGTCGCTGCTGACCCAGCAGCTCGGCGTGGAGCTGGCGCCGAACGTGCGGGTCAACGCGGTCGCGCCCGCGGTGGTGAAGACGAAGTTCGCCACCGCGCTCTACGCCGAGGACGAGGACGGCGTCTCGGCCAGCTACCCGCTCAAGCGCCTCGGCGTACCGGACGACATCGGCGGCGCGGCGGCGTACCTGCTCTCCGACGAGGCCTCCTGGGTGACCGGGCAGGTCCTCACCCTCGACGGCGGGCTGACCCTCACCGGAGGCGTGTGATGCGGCTGGCGGAATCGGTGGCCGTGGTCACCGGAGGCGGTAACGGCATCGGCGCCGCATTGAGCCGCCGCTTCGCCGAGCAGGGCGCCTCGGTCGTGGTCAACGATCTCGACGCGGACGCCGCGCGCGCGGTGGCCGCCGAGGTCGGCGGGCTGGCCGTGCCGGGCGATGCCGCGAGCGAGGCGGGCGTGGCCGAGCTGGTCGGCGCCGCGACCGAGCGCTACGGGCGGATCGACCTGTTCTGCGCCAACGCCGGTGTCGCCGACGGCGGCGGCCCGGAAGCCGAGGAGTTCGTGTGGGCGCGGTCGCTGGAAGTCAACGTGATGGCGCACGTGCGGGCGGCGCGGGCGGTGCTGCCGCAGTGGCTCGAACGCGGTGAGGGCCGGTTCTTGGCGACCGTTTCGGCGGCCGGGCTGCTCACGATGCTGGGCTCGGCGCCGTACTCGGTGAGCAAGCACGCGGCGTTGGCGTTCGCGGAGTGGCTGTCGATCACGTACGCGGATCGCGGCATCACCGTGCAGGCGCTGTGCCCGCAGGGCGTGCGCACGAACCTGCTCGACGGCACCGGCGAAACGGGCAAGAAGCTGCTGGCGGACGCCGCGATCGAACCGGACGAGGTCGCCGACGAGGTGCTGGCGGCGCTGGCCGACGACAGGTTCCTGATCCTGCCGCACGCCGAGGTGGCGCAGTACTACGCGCTGCGCGCGGCCGATCCCGCGAAGTGGCACGGCGGGATGCGCAGGTTGCAGCGCGGCCTGACGTGATCTCCCGATCGATAGCCTGATGCGAGGGACGGAGCCTCGCAGAATGATCTTGGGGTCGTCGGCCGGTCAGCGGGGAGCCGCTGAGTGACCCACTGCGCAGGTCGTTCTGAACGGGCTTGAAGGGGAGGGAGGCGCACATGGTGGAGGTTCGCACGACACCGGAGGTCGCCGAGACGGTGCCGCAGCGACTGCTGGCGGCTGCGACGCGGCTGTTCGCCGAGCACGGGTTCGAGACGACCTCGGTGCAGCAGATCGTGGACGCCGCCGGGGTCACCAAGGGCGCGATGTACCACTACTTCGGCTCCAAGGACGACCTGCTGTACGAGATCTACGCGCGGCTGCTGCGGGTCCAGACGGCGCGGATGGAACGGGACGCGGACGGGGACGCGCCGGTCGCGGAGCGGTTGCACGCGGTGGCCTCGGACGTGGTGGCCACGACGGCGGCGAACCTGGACGACACGGTGATCTTCTTCCGGTCGATGCACCTGCTGCACCCGGACAAGCGCACCGAGGTGCGGGCGCAGCGCCGCCGCTACCACGAGCGGGTGCGGTCGTTGATCGAGGAAGGCCAGACGGCGGGAGTGTTCCGCACCGACAAGTCGGCGGAGCTGGTCGTCGACTTCTTCTTCGGTTCGGTGCACCACCTGGGCACCTGGTTCCGGCGGGACGGCGAGCTCAGCGGTGAGCAGATCGGTGAGCACTTCGCGGATCTGCTGCTGACATCCCTGCGGCCATAGCCGGTCGCGGGCGCAACGAGGAGCGACGGAGCTCCCTTTTCGGAGGTGGCGTGTGAAGGCGTGGCAGCTCAGCGAGAACGGTGAACCGCAGGACGTGCTGCGGCTCGACGACGTGGCGGATCCACGGCCGGGTGCGGGGCAGCTGTTGGTGCGGGTGCTGGCGACTCCGGTGAACTTCCCGGACGTGCTGCTGTGCCGCGGCCAGTACCAGATCAAGCCGCCGCTGCCGTTCACTCCCGGCGTGGAGCTGTGCGGTGAGGTCGTGGAGGTCGGCGAGGGCGTCACCGGTTTCTCCCCGGGCGATCGGGTGCTGGGCTCGGCGGCGCTGCCCACCGGTGGTTTCGCGGAGCTGGCGCTGATGGACGCGCCGCGCGCGTTCCCGGCACCGGAGTCGTTGTCGGACGCTGAGGCTTCCGCGCTGTTCATCGGTTACCAGACCGGCCACTTCGGACTGCACCGGCGCGCGGGCCTGCGGGAAGGCGAGACGCTGCTGGTGCACGCCGCCGCGGGCGGCGTGGGCTCGGCCGCGGTGCAGCTCGGCAAGGCGGCCGGGGCGAAGGTGATCGGCGTGGTCGGCGGGCCGAAGAAGGCCGAGGTGGCCAGGGAACTCGGCGCCGACGTGGTGGTGGATCGCAGCACCGAGGACTTCGTGGCGGTGGTCAAGGAGTACACCGGCGGCAAGGGCGCCGACGTGGTGTACGACCCGGTGGGCGGTGACACCTACACGCGCTCGACGAAGTGCATCGCCTTCGAGGGACGCATCCTGATCATCGGGTTCGCCGGGGGCACCATCCCCACTCCGGGCCTGAACCACGCGCTGATCAAGAACTACTCGATCGTGGGCCTGCACTGGGGCCTGTACAACGAGCGCGACCCGCAGCTGGTGGTCGACGCGCACCGCGAGCTCACCCGGCTGGCCGACGAGGGCCTGATCCGCCCGCTGATCAGCGAACGGCTGCCGCTGGACGCCGTGTCCGACGGCGTTCGCCGCGTCGGCGAGGGCAGCACCGTCGGCCGCGTCGTCTACGACGTCTCCGCCTGATCACCGCCGCCCCAGGTGAATGGTCCGTTCGACCGATCGGTCGAAGGGGACATTCACCTGGAGGGGCCGTGCGGGTTCTAGCGGTCCTTGCAACGCCTTGGATTTGAGGGGTTGTGGGGGTCGTGGTTGTTGCGGGGTTGAAGGCGTGGTTTTTCGAGGTGTTGGAGGGTGAAGGGGGCTGTATTGCGGGTGCTGCTCGGGTGGCCGGGGTGGCTCCTGCGACGGCGTTCGGGTGGGCGAAGAGGGCGGGTGTTCGTGGTCGTGGGAAACCGGGCAGGCGTGGGCATCCCGGCCGGGCGGTCTACGACGAGTTGCGTGGGTCCGGGGTGTCGAGGCGGGATGCTGCGGCACGGGTCGGGGTGCATGTGCGCACTGCCGCTGATTGGGATCGGGGGATCCGCAAGATCGGTGATGCCCGGGTGCACCCGGACGGGCACAGGATCGACTACAACACCGCTGTGACTAGTGGATCAGTGTTGTCGTTGGCGGTGGTCGAAGCTGAGCTGCACCCCCGGTTTTTGACGGTGACGGAACGGGAAACGATCGCTGACTTGTGGCGGCAGGGCGAGTCGTTGCGGGTGATCGGGCGTGTTTTGGGCCGGTCGCCCTCCACGGTCAAACGCGAGATCGACAACCGCAGCGTCGCCGGCGAATATCAGCCGCACCGGGCGCAGCGGGCATGGGCCGCCAGCCGCGCACGCCCGAAGGCCTCCAAACTCGCCCAACACGGCCCGTTACGCGACTACGTCACCGCCGGCCTGCAGCAACGATGGTCACCAGAGCAAATCTGTCACGCTCTGGTCACCGAGTTCCCCGACGACGAAGGCATGCGGGTGAGTCCCGAAACGATCTACCAAGCCATCTACATCCAGGCACGAGGCGGGTTACGGCGCGAACTCGCCGACGCGCTGCGCACCGGACGCACCCGCCGCGCACTACACCGCAGCCCCGAACAGCGCACGCCCCGATTCGACGACATGGTGATGATCTCCGAACGCCCACCACAGATCGAAGACCGGGCCGTGCCCGGCCACTGGGAAGGCGACCTGATCGTCGGCACCCGCAGCGAAAGCGCGATCGTGACCCTGGTCGAACGCTCCACCCGCTACGTCCTGCTCGGACACCTGCCCGGCAGACACACCGCCGAAGCCGTCCGCGACGTCCTGATCCCCCTGATCAAAACCCTGCCCGAACACCTCCGCGGCTCCCTGACCTGGGACCAAGGCTGCGAAATGGCCGCACACAAACAGTTCACCATCACCACCGGAGTCCCGGTCTACTTCTGCGACCCCCACTCACCCTGGCAACGCGGAACGAACGAGAACACCAACGGACTCCTGCGCCAATACTTCCCCAAAGGCACCGACCTCCGCATCCACAGCCCCGAAGACCTCGAACACGTCGCCCAACAACTCAACAACCGACCACGCAAAACACTCGGCTGGCACACCCCAGCCCAACGCCTCCGTGATCTACTCACCACCACATAAACCATCAGGCGTTGCGACCACCACAAGAATCCGCCCCGGCGGAGTGAACGGCCCATCTGCTCTTCCCGCCGGACGATGTGGCCGAGGGGTCTTGATGCGGTCGTAACCTGTTGCGGCGGGGTGCGGGGTTAGGTTTTCGGGACGGTTCTCCGGTAGTCGTCCGGGATCGCGCCCACCTCGCCGTCGCAGGAGTTCGCATGGCCGATACCGCCGCACCCGCGAAGCAGACCCGGCTGGATCGGGTGCTGAACCTGATCGAACGGGCCGGCAACAAGCTGCCCGATCCGTTCCTGCTGTTCGGACTGCTGTTCCTGGTGGTCGTGGTGGTGTCCACGGTGGTCGCCGCGTTCGGTGTGTCGGTGCGGATTCCCGGCGCGGAGCAGGACACCCCGGTGCGGGCGGCGTTGTCGGGTGCGGGGCTGGAGTTCCTGTTCACCGAGATGCCGGAGAACTTCATCGGCTTCCCGCCGATGAAGACCGTGGTCACGATCATGCTCGGGGTGGGGCTGGCGGAGCGGACCGGGCTGCTCACGGCGCTGATCAGGGGTTCGTTCGGCGGTGCGCCGCGCTGGGTGCTGCCTTACGCGGTGGGGTTCGTCGGCATCACCTCCAGCGTGATGGCCGACTCCGCGATGATCATCGTGCCGCCGTTGGCGGCGATGGTGTTCAAGGCCGCAGGCAGGCATCCGGTCGCGGGCCTGCTCGGCGGGTTCGCGGCGGCGGGTGCCGGGTATTCGACGGCGCCGGTGGTGACGAGCCTGGACGCGTTGTTCGCCGGGATCAGCAACGAGGTCGCCTCGGTCCTGCCGGATCCGGGCGCCACGGTGACGCCGGTGTCGAACTACTACTTCAACGCGGTGTCCTCGGTGGTCCTGGCCTTGCTGGCGGGGTTCCTGATCGATCGGATCATCGAGCCGCGCATGGTTCGGGGCGGAGTTCCCCGCGAAGAAACCGATGAGTCCGATGTGGACGGTTCGGTCGAGGTGCACCGGGAGGGCGGTCCGGAGGCGGGTGAGCGGATCACCGTCGTGCTCGGCGAATCCGAACGGCGCGGCCTGCGATGGGCGGGAGTGGCGGCGGCCGTCCTGATCGCGGCGGTGCTGACTCTGGTGCTGTGGCCCGGTTCGCCGCTGCGCAACGATGCCGGTGGCTTCCTGCCGGAGTCCCCGCTGCTGGATTCGGTCACCACACTGATCTTCCTGGCGTTCATCGTGCCCGGCATCGCCTTCGGCGTGCCGGTGGGCGTCGTCGCGCGCGCCGCGGACGTGCCGAAGCTGATGGCAGGCGCGCTGCGGAACCTGACGGGATTCCTGGTGCTGGCGTTCATGCTCGGCCAGTTCATCGCCCTGTTCAACTGGACGAATCTCGGAGCTGCGCTGGCCGTCGGCGGCGCGGATCTGCTGCGGGCGCTGGGGCTGGCGGGCTATCCGGCGTTCCTCGGGTTCATGGTGCTGGCTTCGGTGCTGAACCTGTTCATCATCTCCGGGTCGAGCCTGTGGACGCTGATGGCCTCGGTGTTCGTACCGATGTTCGCGCTGCTCGGTTTCGAGCCGGGATTCGCGCAAGCGGCGTTCCGGGTGGGCGACTCGGCGACGCAGATCATGACTCCGCTGAACCCCTACATGATCATCATCTTGGGTTACCTGCGCCGCTACGAGCCGAACGCCGGACTGGGCACACTGGTCGCGCGGATGACGCCGTTCGTCGTGCCGTTCTGGTTGCTGTGGGCGCTGATCCTCACCGCGTTCTACTTCGCGGACCTGCCGCTCGGTCCCGGCATGGGCATCAGGTTGTGAAGCACGGGATTCTCAGCGGCTGCGTAGTGGGCCGGGTGCAGCGGCTTCCTCGCTGCCCTCCGGTGTACCGCGGTCCGATGCACGGCGAAATCGCCGTCCTCGCGAGGAAGCCGCGGAGAACCCGCCGGTGGTCGGCTCAAGCTGGTCGCTCAGCGGCTTCGCCGTCGGCGAGGGGCAGATCAAAACCATCCGGAACGGACTCCTCAGCCGGCGCAGGCACCAGGAGCGAGCCGGCCACGCAGATCGCCACGTTGAGGCCGAGGCCCACCAGGCCGCCGGGCACCCCGTAGAACGGCCCCAGGCCGAACACGGTCAGCAGTCCCGCGAGGGCTGCTCCGGCGAGCATGCCCCAGAACGCGGGTGCGGCCGCCATCCGCCGCCAGTACATGCCGAGGATGAACACCGGCGCGAGCTGCACGATCAGCTCGAACTTGAGCACGAAGATGTTGTACAGCGTGCTCGGCGGGTTCCAGGCCAGCGCCAGCAGCACCGCGATCGCGATGATCCCGGCCACCTTGCCGACCAGCACCTGCTTGTACTCGGAGGCCCGCGGGTTCACGAACCGGCCGTAGACGTCCCGCGAGATCACCGCGGAGAAGCTCAGCAGCGCCGAGTCCGCAGTGGACACGATCGCCGCGATCACCCCGCCGAACAGCAGGATCATGGTGATGTAGAAGAACAGGTTGATCCCGGCGACCTCGTTGGCGATCATGCCGACGAGCTGCTCGGAGCCCGTTTCGGACAGGCCGGGGAACAACTGGATGCCGATGATGCCGACGAGGAACACGACACCGGTGGTCACCAACGGCATCCACGCCATGATCGCCAACGAGCGCTTCAAGGTGCGCTCGGTACGAGCGGAGTAGATCCGCTGGATGGCGTGTGGGTACACGGCGGCGCCCAGCCCGATCATGACGATCATCGACAGCCAGTTCACCGAGTCCTCGCGGGTGGGCACCCCGGCCTTCTCCGGCGCGGTCTCCACCAGGTGCCGGGTCACTCCGGCGACGTCACCGTCCACCAGGTACAGCGCGCCGCCGAGCAGCACCACGATCCCGATCAGCAGTGCGATTCCCTGCATGACGTCGGTGAACGCGACCGCGCGCATTCCGCCGGTCCACGAATAGATCAGCATGACGAGCACGAACGCGACCACGCCGACCTGGTACGGCACGGTCTCCCCGGTCAGCCCCGCGATGCCCTGGCCCATCGCGACCAGCTGCTCCAGCAGGTAGTTCGCCAGGCCCCACAGCATCAGCAGCGCCACCAGCACCGCGAGCTTCGTCGAGCCGAAGCGGTGCCGCACCCAGTCGGTCGGCGTGACGAAACCTTCCCGCTTGGCGATGACGTAGAGCCGGGGTGCGAACAGCAGGTACCCGGCGATGACGGCGATCATGAACGGAACCGACTGCCACCACAGGAATCCGGACCGGTAGGCCTCCGGCGCGTAGCCGACGATGGAGTTGCCGCTGTACTGCGTGGCGTAGAGCGTGAAGAGCAGCGCGGTGAAGCCGAGCCCGCCGCCACCGAGGTAGTAGCCGCGCACGCTCTTGCTCGCGTCGGCGCCCTTGCCCGCGAAGAAGCCGATCACCAGCATGATCACCGCGTAGGCGGTGAGCACGATGATGCCGCTGAGCCCGGCGAAGCTGAGATCGTTCACGCCGTGCCCCGATCATCGTTGCGGGCGGCTTCTTCAGCCGGTTCCGCGAGGTTCCACCAGCGCAGGCACATCCAGCTGGTCAGCGCGGAGAACGCCAGCGCCGCGAGCACCGAGCCCGCCAGCCACGCCGGCACGCCGAACACGAGCGGCCGCACCAGGCCGGGCGACAGGTAGAGCGGGACGCCCGCGAGGACGCTGATCGCCAGCGCGACCCACGGCCAGGGATGGCGGATCGGTTCGCGCAACGGGCGTTCGGCGCGCGGATCGGATCGTCGTTGATCCATCGTGGTCTCCTGTTCTGGAGGAGCCGGAGGGGCGAGGTCAGATGACCTTCGCTTCGCGCCACTGCGCGAGCTGGTCGGCGTCGGCGCCGAGCAGGGCGCCGTACACCTCGGCGTTGTGCTCGCCGAGTTCCGGGCCGAGTCCGCGGACTTCGCCGGGAGTGTCGGACAGTCGGGGGACCACGTTCTGCATCGGGAAGTCGCCGAGTTCGGGGTGCATCAGCCGCACGATCGCGTTGCGCGCGGCGAAGTGCGGGTCCTCGGTCATGTCGGCGGCCGTGTACACCCGGCCCGCGGGCACGCCCGCCTCGTGCAGCCGGTCCAGCAGCTCGTCCGTCGGCAGCGTGCGAGTCCACGCGGAGATCAGTTCGTCGAGTTCTTGCTGCCGTTCACCGCGAGCGCCGTGGGTGCCGAACTCATCGAGCAGCTCCGGGCGGTCCATCGCCGTGCAGAGGCGGGTGAACACGGTGTCCCGGTTCGCGCCGATGATCACTTCGGCACCGTCGGCGGTGGGGTAGGCGTTGCTGGGGGCGATGCCGGGCAGGATCGCGCCGGTGCGTTCGCGGCGGTGCCCGGCGAGCCGCCACTCCGGCAGCAGCGACTCCATGAACGCCAGCACCGCCTCGTAGATCGCGGTGTCCACGACCTGGCCGCGCCCGGTGCGTTGCCGCGCGTGCAACGCCATCATCGCGCCCAGCGCGGAGAAGGTGCCCGCGAGCGAGTCGCCGAGGGAGATCCCGGCGCGGCTCGGCGGCCGGTCCGGCTCACCGGTGACGTGGCGCAGACCGCCCATCGCCTCGCCGATGGAGCCGAACCCGGCGCGTCCCGCGTACGGGCCGTCCTGGCCGTAGCCGGTGACGCGCACCAGGACCAGCCCGGGGTTGAGCTCGTGGAGTGCTTCGGGGACAGACCCCAGCGTTCCAGCGTGCCGGGGCGGAAGTTCTCCACCAGCACGTCGGCCTGCGCCACCAGTTCGCGCAGGATGCGCTGGCCCTCGGCGGAACGCAGGTCGCAGGTCACGGACTTCTTGCCGCGCGCGATGACCGGCCAGGACAGTGATCGGCCTTCGCTGCGCACGCCCCACTCGCGCATCGGGTCGCCGTTGGCGGGATCTTCGACCTTGATGACTTCGGCGCCGAAGTCCGCGAGCAGCTGGCCGCAGAACGGCCCGGCGATCAGTGATCCCGTCTCGACGACGCGCAGATCGGCCAGCGGTCCGGAGCTTGCGGTGGTCATGCGCCCTGCCTTTCGCCGGAAACGCGCCCGGTCGAGGGGGTTTCGGCGTGATCGTCGGGTGGGGTCCGGCCGAGTGAGGTGCGGGCGGCGCGCAGGTGCGACTGCATCACCGCGTGCGCCCACTCGCCGTCGCCCGCCGCGATGGCGTCGACGAGTTCGCGGTGCTGGGCGAAGCTGCGGTCCAGTTCGGCCGCCGTGTACTGGTGGAAGGTGCGGCGCACCAGCGGCACGTCGATGACGCGGGACATCAGGTCCGGCAGCAGGCGGCGGCCGCCCGCGCGGTGCACGGCGCGGTGGAATTCCATGTTCAGCCGGGTGATCTCGTCGTAGCCGGGGTCGTCGAGGTCGTGCAGCAGGTGTTCCATCCGCTCGCAGAGCTCGCGCAGCGCGGCGACGTCGGTGTCGCCGCGTTCGGCGGCGCGGCGGGCCGCGTGCGATTCGAGCAGGCAGCGCAGGTCGAACAGCTCGTCCACGTCCTCGTCTTCGAACCGCACGACTTCGGCGCCGCGGTGCGGGGCGAGCCGCACCAGACCGTCGGCTTCCAGCCGGCGCAGCGCCTCCCGGACCGGGGTGCGGCTGAGTTCGAAGGTCTCGGCGAGCTCCTCTTCCCGCAGCCGGGTGCCCGCGGGCCGCACGCCGGTGAGGATTTCCTGGCGCAGCTCCGAGTACGCCCGCGTCGCAGCCTGTGACACCGTCCACCTCCTGGCCGAATTGTGTACAAAGTAGCGATCGACCCCGGGCGCGACAAGGGACTGGACGCGTGAAAGCCGCGAGGTGCACGATGTGAGCGGCAAGATTGTGTACGAAAGTGGATCGGCGGGGACCATTGGCTCCCGCGTTCGCGGACTCGCTGTGGACAGATCTGCGACCTGCGGGCGACTCGCGAGAAATTGTCCGAGCGCAAGCTCGTGACCAGGGAATTCGGTGGCCCGGTCGGTCAATGCCTCGTGAAATTGCGAGGATCCGGGCCAGGGCGAGCGGGGGAGCAGTGATGCAGGCAGGTAGTCCGTCCCGGATCGAGGTCGTCGAGGTGGGGCCGCGCGACGGCCTGCAGAACGAGAGCGCGCTGCTGTCCGCCGAGACCAAGGTCGAGCTCATCGAACGGGCCATCGCCGCCGGTGCGCGCCGCATCGAGGCCGTGTCCTTCGCGCATCCGCGCCGGGTGCCGCAGATGGCCGATGCCGAGCAGGTCATGGCGGCAGTGCCGCGCAGTGACGGCGTGAGCTACATCGGGCTGGTGCTCAACGGTCGCGGCTTCGACCGGGCGCTGGACGCCGGGGTGGACGAGGTGAACGTGGTCGTCGTCGCCACCGACACCTTCAGCGAACGCAATCAGGGCATGAGCACCGAACAGGGCCTCGCGCTGTGGGCGGAACTCGCGGCCAGGGCGCACCGGGAGGGCGTCCGGCCGACGGTGACGATCGCCGCCTCCTTCGGATGTCCTTTCGAGGGAACGGTTTCCGCCGCGCACGTCGCCGAACTGGCGCGGCGCATCGCCGAGTCCGGCCCCGCCGAGATCGCACTGGCCGACACCATCGGCGCCGGCGTCCCCACCCAGGTGGTGGACCTGCTGGCGCGGACTCGCGAAGTCGCCCCGGCCGTCCCGTTGCGGTGCCATTTCCACAACACCCGCAACACCGGCTACGCCAACGCCGTCGCCGCGTTCCAGGAAGGGGTCGCCGCGCTGGACGCGAGCGTCGGCGGCATCGGTGGCTGTCCGTTCGCGCCGAACGCCACCGGCAACATCGCCACCGAGGACCTCGAGTACCTGCTCACCGGTATGGGCGTGCACACCGGCCTGGACGGGCGGGCGCTCGCCGAGACGGGCACGTGGATCGGTGCGCGGCTGGGCAAGGAAGTGCCCGCCTTGCTCGGCAAGGCGGGCACGTTCCCCGGCTGATCACTCGACCCGGAACCGCCGCGCGAAGCGTCCGGGGCGGGTGATCAGAACAGCACGCGGGTGAGACCTTGGGCGACGCAAGCGGGCTTGTCCGCGCCCTCGATCTCCACTGTGGACTCCACGGTGAGCTGGAGTCCGCCGTCGATCTCGGTGATCTCGGCGAGCCTCGTGTGCGAGCGGACCCGCGAACCCACCCGCACCGGGTTCGGGAAGCGCACCTTGTTCAGCCCGTAGTTGATGCCCATCTTGACGTTCTCGAACCGGTAGGTCTGCGCGTTGAGCGCCGACAGCAGGCTCAACGTGAGGAAGCCGTGCGCGATGGTCCCGCCGAACGGGCCTTTCTCCGCGCGGTCGGTGTCCACGTGGATCCACTGGTGATCCAGCGTGGCGTCGGCGAACGTGTCCACCTGTTCCTGGGAGATGGTCAGCCAGTCGCTGGTGCCCAGCTCGGAGCCCACGGCTTCACGTACTTCATCTGCGTTGGTGAAGACACGCATTCTTCCTCCTGTCTGTGAATCGAGAAGTTCGCGCTCAGACCCCGGGCAGGTCGACCAGTTCGGCGATGCGGGCGCGGTGGCGTTCGGGGGTGCCGAAGGTGAGTTGGGCGCTCTTGGCGCGGCCCAGGTACAGGTGGATGGGGTGTTCCCAGGTCATGCCGATGCCACCGTGGAGCTGCAGGGACTCCTCCGCGGCCAGGACCGCCAGGTCCGAGCAGTAGGCCTGGCCGAGGGCCACCGCCAGTTCCGCCTCGCCGGCATCGCCGCCGGTCAAGGCGTCGGCCGCGTTCCTGGAGGTGGCGCGGGCGGTGCTCACGCCGGACCACAGGTCCGCCAGCCGGTGCTTGACCGCTTGGAACGAGCCGATCCGGCGGCCGAACTGGTAGCGCGTCTGCACGTATTCCACTGTGGAGTCCAGGCTGTGCTGGGCGAGGCCGACCTGCTCGGCGGCCAGCACCCCGGCCGCGGTGAGCAAGGCCCGCCGCAGCACCGGAGTCGCGTCCGCCGCGACCAGCCGGGCCTGCGCCCCGGTCAGGTCCAAGGTGCCGAACCGGCGCGTCAGATCCAGCGGAGTCACCGGAGTCCGGCCGACCCCGGAGTCAGCTGTGTCCACTATGTACAGACCAGTGCCGTCCGGGCCGGTCGCGGGCACCAGCACCCGATCGGCGACCTCCAGGTCGACCACCGCGGTCACGGTTCCGGTCAGCGTGCCGCCCTCGACCCGCACAGCGGGGCTGATCGGCGCGGACGGTGCGGTGGTGAGCCCGACCGCCAGGGTCGTCACCAGGGTTCCGGCGCCGATCTCGGCGATCGGGTCGGCCGAACCGGCGGCGGTGAGCGCGGCGGTGGCGAGCACGGTGCCCAGGAACGGAACGGGCGCCACCGCCCGGCCCAGCTCCTCGGCGACCACGGCAAGTTCGCGAACTCCGGCCCCGCCGCCGCCGAGCTCCTCCGGCACGGCGAGCGCGGCCACGCCCAGCTCACCGGCCAGCGTTCGCCACAGCGCCAGGTCGTAGGGCTCGTCGGACTCGCAGCGGGCGAGCACCGAGCTCACCTCGCAGCGGTCCCGCAGCACTCGGCGCACCGCGGAGCGCAGGTCCTCCTCGACCTCGGTGTAGAGCAGGTCGGTGCTCATCGCGGCAGCTCCTTCCACGGCACGTCCTTATCCGTGCGGATTTCCGGCGGCAGTCCCAGCACCCGCTCGGCGATGACGTTGCGCAGCACCTCGGAGGTGCCGCCCTCGATGGAGTTGCCCTTCGCCCGCAGATACCGGTAGCCGGGGTCGCGGCCGGTGAAGTCGACGGTCTCCGGGCGGCGCTGCGTCCAGTCCTCGTAGGACAGTCCCTGCTCGCCGAGCAGTTCCAGCTCGAAGCCGGAGATCTCCTGGTTGAGCCGGGAGAACGCGAGCTTCACCGCGGAACCCTCCGGTCCCGGGGTGCCGACGGCGAGCTGCTGGCGCAACCGCTGCCCGGTGAGGCGGGTCGCCTCCGCCTCCACCCACAACCGCAGCAACCGGTCGTGCGCGCCGGGAGTCCGCACCTCGGGGTCATCGCGCCATTCCCGCGCGACCACGCCGATCATGCCGGACTCACGTCCGGTGTTGCCGCCGCCGATGGCGACGCGCTCGTTCATCAAGGTGCCCATCGCCACCTGCCAGCCCTGGCCGATCTCGCCGAGCCGCTGCGAATCGGGGATGCGCACCCCGTTGAGGAACACCTCGTTGAACTCGGCCTCGCCGGTGATCTGGCGCAGCGGCCGCACTTCCACGTTCGGATCGGTCATGTCGCACACGAAGTACGACAGGCCCTTGTGCTTCGGCGCGTCCGGGTCGCTGCGGGCCACCAGGATCGCCCACTTCGCCTTGTGCGCGAACGAAGTCCACACCTTCTGGCCTTCGACGACCCAGTCGTCGCCGTCGCGCACCGCACGGGTCGCCAGCGCGGCCAGATCCGAGCCCGCACCCGGTTCGCTGAACAGCTGGCACCAGATCTCCTCGCCCGTCCACAGCGGGCGGAGGTAGCGGGCGCGCTGCTCGTCGGTGCCGAAGCGCAGGATCGTCGGCGCGGCCATGCCGAGCCCGATCCCGTTGCGCGACGGGGCGTTGTCCGGTGCTCCGGCGGCGGCGAATTCCGCATCGACGACGGTCTGCAACTCGCGCGGCGCGTCCCGGCCGCCGAGTCCCGCCGGATAGTTCACCCAGGCGAGCCCGGCGTCGAACCGGGCGCGCAGGAACTCCAGCCGATCACCACCGGGATCGTGCTCGGCGAGGAAATCCCGTACTGCGGCACGCAGTTCGGCTGCGTCGGTCATCTCAACACTCCTTAGGGGGCCTTTCAGAGTGATCTTTTGATCGTCGTCTTGTCAGCGGCGGAGCCGCTGAGCAGTGACCAGCTTGAGCAAGCCGGCCACCGGCGGGTTCTCCGCGGCTTCCTCGCGACGACGGCGATTTCGCCGTGTACGGCATACATCAGAAATCGGCAGCCACCTCAGCAAGGGGGCAAGCGAGGAAGCCGCGGAGGTTCCGCTGAGTAACCGGCTACGAAGGCCATTCTGAAAGGACTCCTTAGAGCTCCGCGGAATTCGCTGCCGATCGGAGGTCAGTCGCGCGGGCCGCCCGCTACGTAGAGGACCTGGCCCGAGACGAAGCCGGAGCGCTCGTCGAGGAAGAACGAGGCGGCGTTGGCGATGTCGTCCGGTTCACCGGCGCGGGCCACCGGGATGGTCGACACGGCGGCCTTCGAGAAGTCCTCGAAGGAGGCGCCGACGCGCTCGGCGGTCGCCTTCGTCATGTCGGTGGCGATGAAGCCGGGCGCGATGGCGTTCGCGGTGACGCCGAACTTGCCGAGCTCGATGGCGAGGGTCTTGGTGAGGCCCTGCAAACCGGCCTTCGCGGTGGAGTAGTTCGCCTGGCCGCGGTTGCCCAGCGCCGAGGTGCTGGAGAGGTTCACGATGCGGCCCCACTTGGCCTCCACCATGTACTTCTGGGTGGCGCGGCTCATCAGGAACGCCCCGCGCAAGTGCACCGACATCACGGTGTCCCAGTCGGAGTCGGACATCTTGAACAGCATGTTGTCGCGCAGCACGCCCGCGTTGTTCACCAGCGCCACCGGGTTGCCGAGTTCGGCGGCGACCCGCTCCACGGCGGCGGTGACCTGGTCGGAGTCGCTGACGTCGGCCCCCACGGCCAGCGCCTTGCCGCCCGCGGACTCGATCGCCGACACCGTCTCGGCGCACTGCTTCTCGTCGAGGTCGATCACCGCCACGGCGAACCCGTCCTGGGCGAGCCGTTTCGCGGTGGCCGCGCCGATTCCACGGGCGGCACCGGTGACGATCGCGGTCTTCTGCGGCATGGGTCCCTCACTTCGTTGTCGAGATTCCAGATCTGCGGGCAGTCCTAGGAACGCGCCCACAGCTGACGAGTCTTGCAAAATGCCCGTCGTCTTGTCAGCGGTGAAGCCGCTGAACAATGACCACGCACGCAGATCGACCACCGGCGGGTTCTCAGTTGGTCTCTCGCGAGGACGGCTTCTTCCCTCGTGGCGGAGCCACTTGGGAAAAAGATCCCGCAGCGAGAAGACACCTGAGGTTCCGCTGACCGACCCACTGCGCGAACCGCTCCGAGAACCCTCAGCGGTACTGCTTGAGTTCGCGGCGGGCCAGGGAGCGGCGATGCACCTCGTCCGGTCCGTCCACGATGTGCAGGGTGCGGGCGTGCGCGTACAGCGAAGCCAGCGGAGTGTCCTGGCTGACCCCGGCGGCGCCGTGCGCCTGGATCGCTCGGTCCACGATCCGGGTCACCATCTCCGGCACCGCCACCTTGATGGACTGGATCTCGGTGTGCGCGCCCCTGTTGCCGACGGTGTCCATCAGCCACGCCGTCTTCAGCGTGAGCAGCCGGTTCGTCTCGATGCTGATGCGCGCGTCGGCGATCCACTGCTGCACCACGCCCTGATCGGCGATCGGCCCGCCGAACGCGGAACGCGCCAGCGCACGCCGGCACATGAGCTCCAGTGCGCGCTCTGCCATGCCGATGGCGCGCATGCAGTGGTGGATGCGTCCCGGCCCGAGCCTGGCCTGCGCGATCGCGAAGCCTTCGCCCTCACCGGAGATGATGTTCTCGGCCGGTACCCGCACGTCGTCGAACACGATCTCGGCGTGCCCGCCGTGATCACCGTCGTGGTAGCCGAACACGTGCATGCCGCGCTTGATCTGCACGCCGGGAGTGTCGACGGGCACCAGGATCTGGCTCTGCTGCCGGTGCCGCTGCGCGTCCGGGTCGGACTTGCCCATCACGACGAGGATCTTGCAGCGCGGGCTCATCGCCCCGGACGACCACCACTTGCGGCCGTTGATGACGTACGAGTCGCCGTCGCGCTCGATCCGGGTGCCGATGTTGGTGGCGTCGGAGGACGCGACCTCCGGTTCGGTCATGCAGAACGCGGAGCGGATCTCCCCGGACAGCAGGGGTTTCAACCACCGGTCGCGCTGCGCCTCGGTGCCGAACTCGGACAGCACCTCCATGTTGCCGGTGTCCGGCGCCGAACAGTTGAACACTTCCGGAGCCAGGTGCGGGCTGCGTCCCATGATCTCGGCCAGCGGCGCGTACTGGAGATTCGTCAGGCCCGCGCCGTGCTCACCCGGCAGGAACAGGTTCCACAGTCCGGCGTCCTTGGCC
The DNA here is from genome assembly GCF_022828475.1 of Saccharopolyspora gloriosae. GTDB lineage: Bacteria > Actinomycetota > Actinomycetes > Mycobacteriales > Pseudonocardiaceae > Saccharopolyspora_C > Saccharopolyspora_C gloriosae_A. Next base: position 2,168,764 of record NZ_CP059557.1, read on the forward strand.
TTCGCCTTCAGGTCCTCGATGATCGGCGCGTGCGCCCACGGGTCGGCTGACGCGGCGAGCTGCTCGTGCAGCACCGGTTCCGCCGGATAGATGTGCTCGTCCATGAATTCCGTGAGCTTGCCGCGGAATTCCTCGGTGCGGGCGTCGTAGCCGAAGTCCATGTCATGCCTCCTCGTCGAGTGCGGACAGGCCCTGGGAGACCAGGTGCGGGACCAGCGCCCCGACGTGCTCGAAGCCGTCGCCGACGGTTTGGCCGTGGGCGTAGCGGTAGTGGATGCCCTCGCTGATCACCGCGAGCTTGAAGAATCCGAACGCCCGATACCACTCCACATCGGACAGATCGATGCCGCTGCGCTCGGCGTAGCGCTGCCACAGCTCGCGGACCGGCGGGAACTCGTACTCCGGCCCGATTCCCTTGGCGATGGGGTTGTTCTTGATGCCGTCGAGCCCTTCCCAGTACACGGCCAGCAGCCCCACATCGGTGAGCGGATCTCCGAGCGTGGCCATCTCCCAGTCCAGCACCGCGCTGATCTCCAGCGAGTCCCCGACGAGCACGTTGTCCAGCCGGTAGTCGCCGTGCACGATCCCGGTGTGCCGGGTGGCGGGCACCCGGGCACCGAGCAGTTCGGCGAGCCGTTCGATGTCGTCGAGCTCGCGGCTGCGGGACGCGGCGAGCTGCTTGCTCCACCGGCGGACCTGCCGTTCCAGGAACCCGTCCGGGCGACCGAAGTCGCCCAGCCCGACCTGCTCCGGGTCGAGCGTGTGCAGGTCGGCGAGCACGTCGATCAGTCGCAGCGACAAGTCCCGGCGCTGCTCGACGCTCAAGTTCGTGGTGAGTTCGGGAGAGCGGTACACCGTGCCCGGCACGTACTCCATCACGTAGAACGGGGCGCCGAGCACGTCATCGTCCTGGCACAGCAGGTGCGTGCGCGGCACCGGCACCGACGTGCCCGCCAGCGCCGACATCACCCGGTGCTCCCGGCTCATGTCGTGCGCGGTGGCCAGCACGTGCCCCAGCGGCGGGCGGCGCACCACCCAGTTCTGCGCACCGTCGCCGACGATGTAAGTGAGGTTCGAGCGGCCGCCCTGCACGAGCTGCGCCGTCAGCGGCCCGGTCACGAGACCGGGCAGTTCGCGGTCGAGGTGCTCGCGCAGCCGGGTGAGGTCGAGTCCGGGCAGGTCGTCGCTCATTCGGTTTCCTCCGCGATGTCGGGTCCTAACCGTGGCAGCAGTCCGCTCAGCTCGGCACGGGTCTTGGCGGCGTCGGTGTGCAGCACGCAGTGCAGGCCGAGGCGTTCGGCGGCCTCGATGTTCGGGGCGCCGTCGTCGACGAACACGGCCTCCGGCGGGCGCAGGCCGAGCCGTTCGAGGGTGAGCTCGTAGATCCGCGGGTCCGGTTTGCGCAGGCCCACCTCGCTGGAGATGACGGCCAGCTCGAACATTCCGTCCAAGGTGTCCCACGGGTAGTTGTTGCCCCAGCTGTTCGACAGCAGCGCCGTGCGCAGGCCCGCGTCGCGCAGGTCCGCGACCAGCCGGTGCATCGCCTCGTCGGGCCGCATGTAGGAGAACATCCGCGCCATCAGGCCGTCCGGGTCGACGGGCTCGTCGTCCTCGGTGCGCAGCCGCGCCGCGAGCAACCGGTCGAACTCGGCGCCGGAGATCTCGCCGGTCTCCAGCCGGTGGATCGGCGTGCCCGCCGGGGCGCTGCGGGACAGCCATTCCTTGAGCGCCGCCGAGAACATCTCCGGCTTGATCCGTTCGGCGCGGGTCCACGCGTTGATCGCGACCCGGCCCTGCGTGGTCAGCACCCCGCCGTAGTCGAAGATCACCGCTTTGATCGAAGGGCCGCTGGACACCATGCCCCGGACCGTACCGACTAGCCGGTATGTCCGCTAGACCCCTGGAGCTGGGGTTCGGGGTCTTGTTGCTTGGGGGGTCGGGTGGCGGAACCTCAGTTGGTCTCTCGCTGCGGGATCTTTTTCCCTAGTGGCTCCGCCACGAGGGAAAAAGCTGTCCTCGCGAGAGACCAACTGAGAACCCGCCGGTGGTCGGCTTCTTGACGTGGGCTATGCGCTTCGCGCATACAGGCACGGCTGCGCCGCAAGGCACGGCTTGCTTCGCAGCCCTTCGCAGCTCTTCGCGGGCTTTGTCGCTGTTCGCTGGGTTCGTCTGCTGAGGGGGTCAGGCTGGGAAGGCGGTGCGGAAGCGGGCGGCGTTGTCGAGGAGTTCGGGGACCGTGGTGCAGGTGAACTGGAGGTCGATGAATGCTTCCTCGACTCCGAGTTCGGCTATCGCGTGCAGGTAGTCCGCGATTTGTTCCACGGAGCCTTGTGCGGGCCTGGAGCCGGGTTCGCCCAGTTCGGGGTTCACTCGCAGCACCGTCGTGACCGGGGCGAGACCGGGGTCGCGCGGGTGTTCGCGCAGCGAGCGGAGCATGCGGCCGAGCGCGTCCAGCGGCAGCGCGATCGCCAGCCAGCCGTCGGCGCGGCGTCCGATGCGCCGCAGCGCGGCCTCCGAGCCGCCGCCGAGGTAGACGGGGATCTTGCGCTGCGGTTTCGGCTGGAAATCGCCCGCGCTGATCGTCCAGAACCGGCCGTGGTGCTCCACCGGGTCGGGTCCCCACGCGGCGTTGAGCACGTCGAGCGTCTCGTCGAGCCGCGCCCCGCGCTCGGACCAGGGCACTCCGGCGGCGTTGTACTCGTCGCGGGACCAGCTCAGCCCCAGCCCGGCGATGAGCCGGCCGGAGCTGAGCAGGTCGAGGCCGGTGAGGTTGCGGGCCAGCAGGATCGGCGAGTGCAGCGGAGCGCTGAGCGTGCTCGTGCCCAGCCGGGGCAGCGTGGTGGCGGTGGCCGCGATGGCCAGCGTCAGCAGCGGGTCGAGCCCGGCCCGCATCTGCGCGGGCATCGTCCCGTCACCGCCGGGGTAGGGCGTCAGCAGCCGGTGCGGGGCGTGGACCCGTTCACCCGCCCAGAGGCTGTCGAAGCCCATGGCTTCGGCTTCCACGGCGACGGTGCGCACGTGGTCCGGGTGGGCGTACGTGCCGAACTGCGGAAGTCCCAACCCCAAGCGCATCGCGGCGCTCCTCTCCCGAGCCGTTTGCGGAACGATTCGTTTCCGGCGACCCGCGGCTGAAGTTCCGCCAGCCGAACCACTAACGGACTGCTCAGCCGCAGGTTGCCAGCATCTCTTCTAACGCCGACTTCTCGGCGGTCGTGATGGACAGGCCGTAGGAGTGCTTCACGGTGACCCAGTCGGTGGAGTAGCCGCACCACGCGGACTCGATCGGCCGCCACTTCGACGGGTCCTTGTCGCCCTTGGAGCGGTTCGACTTCTTGTCGGCGGCGACGAGCTGCGGCAGGTTCATGTCGTTGGCGAACTGCTCGCGGCGTTCGTCGGTCCATTCGTCGGCGCCGCTTCGCCAGGCGTTCGCCAGCGGCACCATGTGGTCGATGTCGACGTCGGAGTCGTCGGCGACGGTCTCGCCGCTGTAGGTGCTGACCCAGCTGCCCGACGTCGCTTGGCAGGAGTTGTTGATCTGCACGCTCTCCCCGTCGCGGCGCAGCACCGCTTCGCGGGTGTTGCAGTTCTTCCCGGCGTCCGGCGCGGGGATCCAGTGCTCGAAGCTGTCCCGCGAGTAGCCGTCCATCGAGCCCTCCGGCTCGACCTTGAGCGCCGCGAGCTGCTCGACGGCCTCACCGGCGGACGCGGTGCTGGGCGCGGAGTCGGTGGCGAGCACGCGGTCCAGCAGCCCGGACTCGAACACGAGCCACCCCAGCCCGATGATCAAGGCCGCCACGACGGTGATCCACACCGGCGTGCGTTGATTCTTCTGTTGTCCAGTCGACATGCTCGCTCCGGCTCCGCTGTTACTGTGCGCAGCCCATTCGATCACGGCTCGGTCGGCGAGCAGTACCACCGTGCGCGGGAGATCACGTGGTGGCGAGGGAGAACCGGTACAGATCGCGCAGCAGCGCGACCTCACCGCCGTGATGGAACAGTTCCCGGTTCAGGTGCAGCACCAGCGTCAGGTAGGACCGGTCGGCATAGGGTCCCTCGGCCGCGCCGACGGGCTGCGACCAGCGTTCCGCGGGCATGTTCCCGATGCCGTCGCGCCACAGCCGGTGGTTGCGGTCCAGGTGCGCGAGGGCTTCGTCGGCGCTGCTCGGGTAGTGGTGGTGGTCGATCCGGTAGGAGCCGTCCCCGAAGTGGTTCGAGACCCGCATCGCGAGGATGTGATCGGCGATGTGGCACAACCGCCACGCGATCGTCGTGAACGGCGCCGGATCCGGGGGAGGGAACGCGAAATCGAACTCCCACCCCCGTTCGGTATCCCGCACCGACCAGCAGCCGTCGACGGGTTCCCAGAAGTACTCCGCGTCGCCGAGCCCGTCCAGCCGCGGCCGCCACTGTCCCCAGTAGAAGTCCAGCTGATCCAGCGCCTCATCCCGAAAGTCCATGCGCCGCAGCGTAATCGGCACCACCGACATTCCGCCGGACGTTCCGTCCACTCCGGTCTCAGGGGTTCAGCCGGTACCGGGTGCGGGCGTGGTCGCCGTAGGGCGCCGGGTGGACGGTCGCGCGGATGCGCGGGAAGCCCAGGTCGGCGTCGGGATCGGTTCCGGGGCCGGGGTGCTCTCCCCACACGACTCGCACTTCGGTGCCCGGGCGGGCGTGCCGCACGTCGAGCAGCGCCAGCGCCAGGACCGTTCCGGCCGGGTCGACGGAGTCGGTCTGGTGGGTCACGCCCGCCAGCGCGTCGCCCACCTCGATTCGGTTGCGCGCGTAGCTGTGCACGAAGCCCGCACCGAGCACCGCCCGCGTATCGGCGGGGTCGAACACGAGCGTGACCTTGGTGCGGCGGACGTCGTCCTTCGCTTTCAGCAGCGCGTCGCGGCCGATGAAGTCGTGCTCGAACGAGATCGCCTTGCCGTAGCCCAACTCGTAGGGCGTGCAGTAGTGGTCCTCGACGTCGGGGGAGAAGAAGCTGCCGGTCAGCGGCCGTCCCCCTTCGTAGCTGCGCAGCGGCAGGTGTTCGCGGTACCCGGACAGTTCCGGGGCGGTGTAGATCGCGGGGGTGGGGCTCGGGATCCAGCCGCTGTCCATGCTGGCCGTCGGGTACGCGAGCCCGCCGACGCGGACCAGCCCGAAGCGTTCACCGGCGGCCAGCAGCGCTTCTTCCATGGCCGCGCCGTGCCGCCACTCGCCGAGGAACTCGAAACCGGGTTGCCCGGCCATGCCGTGCCGCAGCGCGCGGAACCGCATCCCGCGCAGCTCCACCGGGGTCGTGTGGAAGAACTTGGTCGGCGGCAGCGGACCGCCGAAGACCGCTTCCACCAGCTCTCCCGCCAACGGCCCCTGGACCTGGTACCGGAACAGCTTCGGCGGCCCGCCGCCGCGGTGGTCGGATGCGGGGTCGGTGCTGAACTCGACGTCGTATCCGCTGTTCGCGCCGTGGTACTTGACCCAGTTCTGCGCGGCGGGGACTCCGCTGAGCACGTAGCGGTGCTCGGCTTCGCGGAGCAGGATGCCGTCGGTGATGATGTTGCCGTCGGGGGCCACCGGCACGAACTGCTTGGCCTGGCCGATCGCGAACCTGCCGTAGTCGTTCGCGCTGACCTCCGACAGCAGGCGGGTCGCATCCGGCCCTTCGACGGTGGTGTCGGACATGTGGTGGGAGAGGTCCGACAGGGCGACGGTGGTGTGCCAGGAGTGCTGTTCCCGCCGCCAGCCCGCGTACTCGGGTTCGACGATCGGCGGTGTCCACGGCGCGTCGTCCGGGCGCCACAGCAGTTCGACGGGTGATCCCGCCTCGTTGATGCCGTCTTGCAGGCTGGGTGTCGTCACACCCCGAGAATCGGCCATGAGGTCCGGCGATCGCCACGGCACGACGTGGATCGGGCAGGAACCTCCACCTGTCGCGGAAAAAGCGGTGGGCTTCCAGTTCTCGGGCCGACCGTTCAGGTGGAATCCGCCAACCTAACAGCCGGGCTCACAACGGCATCAGGCGTCCGTGGGCGATCAAGGACCCGGCCTGCTTGACGCGGCGGCCTCGGATGCTCACCTGATGACCGCTGATGCCGGGGACGCTCCCGACCTGGGAGGTCAGGTACCGGTAGAGGTGCTCGGCGTCGCGGCACACGACGATCGCCACGAGGTTGTGCTCGCCGCTGGTGGCACCGACGTAGGCGGTCTCGGCGTGACGGGCGAGCCGCTCACCGGCTCGTTCGAGGTCCGCCGGGGCGGCTCGCAGCAGGAGCGTGGCGTGCAGGTGGAAGCCGAGCTCGTCGGGAAGCAGGTCGACGCCGTAGTGCAGTGCTCCGGTGGATTCCAGCGCCTCCATCCGGCGGGCCACCCGGTTCGGCGGCCAGCCGGTGATCTCCGCGAGTTCGGTGCGCGTGGCACGCCCGTCCTCGGCCAGCGCGGCGAGCAGCGGAGTGTCCTCATCGGACGGACCTGCGCCGGAGCTGGACGGCCTGTCCGCGACAAGCCGCCGGATCTGGTTCGGTTCGAGGTCCTCGGCGAACCCGGTCCACTCGGCCGTCCCGGGAGAACCGAACGGGTGGATCAGCAGGTCGAGGTTCAGGTCCAGAACGGAGGACGCCTTGGGCAGCCGCTGCAACAGCAGGTCGTCGCCCCCGGAATCGGTTGGGGAGCGGACGATGCAGACGATCTCGGCGCCCCCGGAGGCCAGCGCGACGTAGGCGACATCGGGTCGGCGGGCCAGCGACTCGGCGAGCGGCCCCACGCGGTCCGGTCGGCAGCGGATGCGGGCGAGCCACCGCGAATCCCCGTGCGCCGAGCCGGCCAAGCCCACGACGCGCACCACACCCGCGCGCCGCAGCGCCCGGTAGCGCCGCGCGGCCGTCTGCTCGGAAATCCCCGCCACCTCGGCGATCCGCCGAAACGACGCGCGCGGAGAGCACTGCAACGCGCGCAGGATTTTCCCGTCGACCGGATCAACCATGCCGAAATCCTGCCACCGCCCTCACCCGCCGATCCGCACCGGAGCGACCGCGTCGACCCGCGCAGGACGAAAACGCGGCCCGAACCCACGGTCCGCATCCCGCAACGACCGGCTCAGCCACCCGCCCCCAGCCCAGCCGTGGCGGAGCCCGTAACCGGCGACCACGTCGTGGATCTCGAAGACCTGATCACCTTTCTCGCGAAATTCGGGGAGGGGTGGGTGAAGCCCATCCGGATGGTGGCGGAGCGGAGTCATTGAGGGGGACGTGTTTTGGCTTCGAGGAAGGGAAATCCGGGTGTGAGGCGGCGTGTTCGGTGGTGGGGCGGTGATCGTTGTCGAGGGGCATGTTGTGGGTGGTTCGGGTTCGGCTGACCCGAACACCCACCTCGGGGTGGCGGGGGATGGTCGTCGGGCGGGGTGAGTTGGCGGGGCCGCGGTGGGGTCATGGTCGGAGGTCTTTGAGGAGGATGTCGACCAGGGGGGAGCCGGGTTGCGGGTTGTGCCGCTGCGCCACTTTGCGCCAGCCCCATTTCGCGTAGGCGTGTTGAGCGGCGGTGGCGGTGGGGCGCGCGGTGAGGGTGGCGCGTTGTTCGGGCCGGTCGCGCAAGATCTGGTCGTGGAGGCCGGTGGCGACCCGCCGACCTCGCCACGGACGCCGGACGAGAAGTTCGGTCAGTACGAAGGTGCGTCCCGCCGGTTCCTCCGTGATGGACGGGTCGACGTCGACGAGCAAGTCGTCCCACCACGGCGTGTTCGCGGGCATGGTGAATCCGAAGCCGAATCCGGCGAGCTCGCCACCGTCGGCGCGGGCGGTCACGAGCGAGGCGCCCGCGCGCCGGTGCTGGACGGCGAAGCGCTTCAAGAACAGGTCCACGAACTCGTCGCCGTAGTGGTACGGCGCTTCGGAGAAGGCATCGCGGTAGGCCCCGCCGAGCTCGCCCTGGAGAGTTCCCGCCCGCTCGGCGGGCACGTACTCGATCGCGGGTTCGGGCATGGATGTCGGCCACCTTCGCGTCGGTCTGGTGCGGGTTCTCGTTCAAGCTAGCCGGAAACTCGGGCTCGGCGGGGCCGGTGCCGGTCCAGTGGGTCAGCCGGGGCTGGGCCTGCCGTGGCGCCAGTAGCCGAAGAACGCGATGTCCTGCTTCGGCACCCCGTGCTCCTGCACCAGGTGCCTGCGCAGCCCGGTGGCCAGCTTCGACTCGCCCGCCACCCACGTGTAGCTGCGGCCCGGACCCGGCGACCAGTCCTTCGCCGCCGCCAGCGCCGGCGCGCCGGGCACGTCCGCGGAGCCGTCCCGGGCCACCCAGCGCACGCGGACGCCGTCGGGCGCGGTGATGTCAGGGCGGATGTCGGCGGTCTCCGGCACTTCCAGCACGACGTCCGCGCGCAGCGACTCCGGGGCGTGTTCCAGGATCGCCAGGATCGCGGGCACCGCGCTCTCGTCGCCGACGAGCAGCTGCCGCTCCGCGTCGTCCGGCGGCAGGTAGCTGACGCCGATGTCGAAGATCCCCGCCGGGTCGCCGGGGCGTGCCCGGCAAGCCCAATCGGCGGCGGGCGCGTCGCTGTGCAGGGCGAACTCGACGTCCACCTCGCCGCGTTCCGGGCGCCTGCGGCGGATCGTGTAGTTGCGCACCCACGGGCGGCGCGTCTTCGGCATCAGCAGCAGCTCGGCCATCCACGCGTTGCCGGAGCTCGTCGGCATCCGCAGCCCGTCCTGGTCTTCGCGCGGGAAGAACAGCCGCACCGCCTGGTCGTGGCCCGCGTTCTCCAGGTGTTCCAGTTCGGGGCCGCCGAGGGTGATGGTGGTGAAGTTCGGGGAGGTGGCGGTGTTCGCCAACACCTCCAACGTGATCATTTTGCGCGTCTCGGGGGTGCGTAACTTGGGCAGCACGAGATCGTCCCTCCGTTCAGAGATCCACGGCGAGGTGGTGGGACGACGCTCGGGACACGCACGGGTAGATCCGGCCGGGAGGGGCGCCGATGTCGTCGCGGTGTTCGGGTTCCCCGGTGAGGACCGCGAGTTCGCAGCTGCCGCAGACCCCTTCGCGGCAACCGCTCGGCACCCGATGCCCGGCGTGGTTCAACGCGTCCAGCATCGACTCGTCCGATGCGACCTGGACGCTGCGCCCGGATCGGACGCAATCTACCTGGAAGTCCGTGTTCGGTGGGAACTCCCTGGTGACGGGGCGGAATCGTTCGACGTGCAGCAGTTCGGCGGGGAACGCCGCCTCGGCCGCGTCGAGCATCGGTGCCGGGCCGCAGCAGTAGACCAGCGCGTCGGGGCTGAGTTCGGCGGCGAGCGCAGCGAAGTCCGGCCTGCCCTGCTCCGCGGTGTCGATCAGCCGCACCCGGTCGCCGTGGGCGGATCGGAGTTCGGCGGCGAACGGCATGGTCGCGGCGGACTTCCCCGAGTACACCAAGGTGAAGGCCGCTCTCGCCTCGGCGGCGGCGCGCAGCATCGCGGGCAGCGGCGTGATGCCGATGCCGCCCGCGATGAACAGGTACTCGGACGCGGGAACGAGCGGGAAGTTGTTGCGCGGCAACGAAACAGCGAGTTCCCGGCCTTCCCGCAGGAACAGGTGCACGTATTCGGAGCCGCCTCGGCTGAGCCGGTCCAGGCGCACCGCGACGCGGTAGCGCTCCCGATCGGCGGGGTCGCCGCACAACGAGTACTGCCGGGTCAGCCAGTTCGGCAGCGACAGGTCGATGTGCGCGCCGGGAGTCCACGGCGCCAACCGGCCGTCCGCCCCGCGCAGTTCGAGGGAGACGACGTCGTCGGCGACCCGCTCCACGCGGTCGAGAATCGCTTGCTGCATGGATGAATCACCTTGGCCGAGTGCGGTTTCCGGCGCGTGGTCGAAACGCCGATGACCTTCGTACGTGCAGGTCATGGCTCAATTATGAGCAATTGTTCGCTTCGGGCGCTACTCGCTTTCCGGCCGCCGGGATCGGGATGCCCCGCTAGCGGGCGAGCGTCGTTCCAGGCCGCGCGAACAGCCGCGCGGCATCCCGTCCGAGCTCGCCCGGGCGCGGGATCACGCGACGGCTGCTCGCGTTTGGCCCTTCACCACGGGAGCGAGCCGTCCACGTCGAAGTACCCGCCGGTGGGGCCGTGCCGATCGATCCGCGCCATCCGGACGATGATCTCGGCGCCCTCCTCGACGCTCTGCGTGCCGCGGTGGTCGTTCAGGTCGGTCGCGGTGAAGCCCGGTTCGACGCTGTTGATCCGCATGTGCGGGAACGCTTTCGCGTACTGCACGGTGATCATGTTGACCGCGGACTTCGACGCCGGGTAGGCGAGACCCGGGTATTGGTACGTCGGCGTCCCCGGGGAGCTGACGAGGGTCTTCGAGGCGAGCCCGCTGCTCACGTTCACCACGACCGGATTCGCGGACGCGTGCAACAGCGGCAGGAACGCGTGGCTGACGCGCACGGTGCCGAACACGTTCGTCTCGAACAGCCGCCGCATCAGGTCGGCCGTGACCTCGGCGGTGGGGGTCGGATCGTCTTCGATACCGGCGTTGTTGACGAGCACGTCGAGCCCGCCGTCGGCTCCCACGGTCTCCGCGGCGGCGGCGACGGACGCGTCGTCGGTGACGTCGAGCACGATGGGCCGTGCTCCGATCCGCTCCGCGGCCCGCCGCCCGCGTTCCGGATCGCGAGCGGCGGCGTACACGATGTGGCCCGCCTCGACGAGCCTGCGTGCGGTCTCGTGGCCGAGGCCCTTGTTCGCCCCGGTGATGAGTGTCGTCGTCATGCCTCCAGGTTCGGCCCGGCCGCCGGGTCCTGCCAGGAGTCCGGTCTTCCTGGGACCACCGGTGCCAGGTGGCCCGAAGCGGATCGGCGCACAGTGGAGGGCATGGCGACGGAGGAGTTCGGGCGGGCGGTGCGGCGCTGGCGGGATCGGGTGTCCCCGGAGTCGGCGGGCCTGCCCGCGGGTGGTCCGCGGCGAGCTGCGGGACTGCGCCGCGAAGAGCTGGCGCTGCTGGCCGGGATCTCGGTGGACTACGTGACCCGCCTCGAACAGGGCCGGGCGCGGAACCCGTCGGAGCAGGTCGTGGAGGCGCTGGGCCGGGCGCTGCGGCTGTCCGGGCAGGAACGGGAGCACCTGTTCCAGCTCGCCGGTCTCGTACCGCCGGGACGCGATGTGGTTCCCGCCCGGATCACGCCCGGCGTGCAGCGGATGCTCGACAGGCTGGCGGGTACTCCGGTCGCGGTGTTCGACGCCGCGTGGACGATGTTGCTGGCGAATCCGCTGTACGCGGCGTTGATGGGGGATCCGTCGGGTTGGCGCGGCAAGGAGCGCAACGCGGTGTGGCGCAACCTGGTTGGCCCCGGTGGCCGGGTCCGCCACACTCCACGGGCTCGCCGCGAGTTCGAGGCCGCGCTGGTCGCCGACCTGCGCGCGACGGCGGGCAGGTACCCGGCGGATCCGCGGTTGCGCGACCTGATCGCGCAGCTGCACCGGCGCAGCGACCGGTTCGCCGAGCTCTGGGGTTCCGGTGCGGTGGCCGATCACGACGCCTCCCGCAAGACCGTCGATCACCCGCGCGTCGGTCCGATCACGCTGGACTGCGACGTGCTCAGCGTCGCGGGCGCCGACCTGCGCATCATGATCTACACGGCTGATCCCGGCACGGAGGACGCCGACCGGCTCGAATTGCTCGCGGTCCTCGGCACCCAGTCCGTGCCCTAGCGCCGCTGTGGCATCCTTGATCGAACAGTTGTGCGGTGATCTTGGGGGTGCGATGTTCGTTCAGCGGGCGCGGGTCCGAGCGGCCCACCACCCCGAGTCGTGGCGGTCGTGGCCCTTCTCGGTCCCGTGCGTGCGGGAGGTCGCGGAGAACGGGGTCACGTTCACCAAACCCGTCACGATGCTCGTCGGCGAGAACGGCTCGGGGAAGTCGACGCTGGTCGAGGCCATCGCCGAAGGCTTCGGCCTCGACTCGTACGGCGGCAAAGCGGGCCGCAAATACGCGAGCAGCCGAAGCAGGACGCCGCTCGGCGAGGTGCTCGAATTGGAGACGACGTCCGCGGGCGCCAAGATGCGCGCCGGGCCGCGAACCGGGAAGCGGGGTTTCTTCCTGCGCGCGGAGACCGCGTTCGAGATGATCCGCAACCTCGCGGGTGCGCCCGGCTACTGGGACGCGGACACCGTCCGCATGAGTCACGGCGAAGGCTTCCTCGCCGTCTTCCACCAGATGCTGCGGGCGCGGGGCTTCTACGTGCTGGACGAGCCGGAAGCGGGCCTGTCGTTCACCGCGTGCCTGCGGCTCGTCGCGCTGCTGCACGAGATCGGGGAATCAGGCGCGCAGGTCATCTGCGCCACGCACTCGCCGATCCTCGCCGGAGTTCCCGGCGCGGACGTCCTAGAAGTCGGCGAACACGGGCTGCGCCGGACGAAGTGGGCGGACTTGGACCAGGTCGACCACTGGTCCCGCTACCTGGCGAACCCGGACGCCTACCTGCGGCACCTCGTCGACTGATCAGTCCACTCAGGACGACCTGGGCGTGCGAACGGGTGGCGGAACCCCGGCTGGTCCGCCGCTGACAAGCTGATGATCGCAAGATCGTTCGCCACGGGATCATCGCGAATTCCCGGTCAGGGCAACGCGAAAGTTCAGCCGCGCAGCTGCTGGAACAAGGCTTGGTCGTGCGCGCAGATGATCCTCAGATCCGGTGCGGAACGCCCGTGCAGCTCGGCGAGGCGGGCGTGGTTGTCCCGCACCTTCGCCCGGTCGTGGGCGATGGCGAGCTCCTGCAGGCGCTGCGCGGTGGGCGCCGGGCGGCCGTCGAGCGTGTGGTGGTGGAAGAACGCGTCACCGGCGTGCAGCACCCAGTGCTCACCGGCGTCCACTGCGACGGCCGCGTGCCCACGGGTGTGGCCGGGTAGCGCGATGAGCACGACGCCGGGGGAGATGCCGGTGAGCTCCTTCGCCGCCGCGAAACCTCGCCACGCTTCGCCGTCCGTGCCGTGCTCGACGAAGTTCGGGCCGTGCGCCCATTGGCCGGGCCGGTATCGGGAGCGTTCCTGGCGGGTGGCCGGACGCAGTGCTCCGGCGGCCTCGTCGGCGGTGAGGTGCACCTGGGCGTCCGGGAAGTCGGACAGGCCGCCGACGTGGTCGGCATCAACGTGCGTGAGCACGATGTGGCGCACGTCGTCCCGGCTGAATCCGAGCCGTTCGACCTGGTGAGCCGCCGTCTCCTCAGCTGCCAGGACCGGGCGGGTCAGGTGGCGCAGCACCCCGAGGCGTTGAGCCGGGGCCGCGATGTCGCGCAGGCCGAAACCGGTGTCGACGAGCACCAGGCCGCCTTCGGTCTCGATCAGCAGCACGTGGCAGATCAGCGGGGCGATCACCGAGTTCATGGTGCCGCAGTTGAGGTGGTGCACTTTCACGGAGTCCTCGTTTCACACTGGATCGATGGTCGGAAACCGTTGCGCGGAAATAGGATTCTCTCCCGCGCGCGGTCGTTCGGGGAGTTGTCGAACGGGGGGGGCAATGGTGTGTGCCGGGCTCCGGCCTGGCATGTCACTGCCCCGTCAGCCGTGAAGTGAGCAGCTGCACGGCCTCTTCGCGGCAGGCCCTGAGGTCGACGGTGTCGTCGAGCATCGACTCCAGCGCGACACCGCGCAGCATGCCGATGAGCACTACCGCCAGCCCGCCCGGATCCACCGAGGCCGGCACGTCGCCGGCGTTCTTCCCGCGCTCCAGCACCTTCGTGATCTCCGCGCGGAACACGCGATCCGCCGAGATCATCGCCGCGCGCACGTCGGGGGAGTCCGTGGCCACCGCGTCGGCCCACAGCACCAGTCGCGCCCGGTGCGTGGCGGGCGGATCGGTCACGACTTCGAAGTAGGTGTCGACCAGGCTCAGCGCCGCATCGAGGGTCCGGTCGGGAACCTCGTCGGAGCGCAGCACTTCCCGGAACCGGTCGGTCACCGAGTCGACGAGCCGCTGCATCAGCGCCGGTTTCGAACCGAAGTGGTGCGTCGCCAGGCCTCGGCTGTACCCGGCGCGTTCCCCGATGGCCGCCAGCGTCACCTTCGACGTGCCGACTTCGCCGATCAGCTCCGCCGCGGCGTCGAGCAGGCGGCGTTCGGCCTCGTCGCGCCGTTCCTCCTGGGAGCGGCGGGATTCGTGGCGGCTCATCGGGATTCCTCCTCGCGGTGGTTTCAGGGCGGCGGCCCCGCGATCACAGGTCCTGGCCGGCCAGGGCCAGCAGTTCGCCGCGGCCGATCTGGTTCACCAGGCTCGCGCTGTCGAAGTAGACGCGTTCGTTGACGATCCGGTCCTGTTCGAAGAAGAACACGGCGATCACCGGGACGCGGAAGGACTTGCCGGTCGGCGGCATCCCGTAGAACTCGCCGAGGTTCGTGCCGAGCAGGTCGAACTCGACGACGATCGTCTCGTCGGAGACGTGGGTGCGGACGTTGTCGTGGCGCTGGTCGGGGAACGCCTCGCGGGTCGTGCGGTAGTAGCCCATGACCTCTTCGGCGCCGTCGAACACCTGGCCCGTGGGCATGATCTCGTAGTGCGGGTGCCCGTGGAAGGTTTCCAGGGTGAGGTCGAATTCGTGGGTGACCTCGGTGTTCATGTGCTCGTCGATGATGGCGAGGCGGCGTTTGCGCAGGTCGTCGGAGATCATGGCTTCCTTCGGGGGAGTTCGTGGCGGGGAGGTCACGGGTTCGCAGGGGTCCGGGAACGAAACTTACTTGTTGATCAACAAGTTACTCAGGTCCGGGGGTTCCGTCAACGAAGATCGAACTCACTGGACGCGGCGGCCTTCGCCGCGAGGCCCCTTCGCGCGACCACGACGCTTCGCCGCCTAGCCGTCCGCCGCCGAACGAGCAGCCTCCACCCGCGCGGCGAGCAGGCGCAGGCCGTCGTGGTCGGGTGTGCCGGGCTCCGCGGTCAACGTGATCAGCTGCTGATCGGGATCATCGGCGCAGGTGAGCGTCGACCAGTCGAGCGTGACGTCTCCGATGATCGGGTGGTGCAGCGATTTGGCGCCGGTGCCCCGAACGGCGACTTCGTGGGCGCCCCACCACCGCCGGAAATCCGGGTCCAGCGCGGAGAGCTCACCGACCAGCTCGGCCAGCTCCGGATCGTCCGGGTCCAACGCCGCCTCCATGCGCAGCTGCGCCGCGCAGGCCTGCGCCGTGTACTCCCAATCCGGGTACAGCGCCCGGAACGCCGGGTCGGTGAACACCAGCCGCACGAAATTGCGCTCCCGCAACGGAATCCGGGCGAAGTCGATGAACAGCGCGGCGGCCATCGGATTCCACGCGAGGACGTCCGTGCGGCGCCCCAGGACCACGGCCGGTGTGCCGGTGAGGTCGGCCAGCAGCCGCCGCAGCTGCGGCTGAGCCTCCTGCCCGGCCCGCCGCCGCGGTCGAACGGCGTCCTTGCCGGACACCTCGAACAGGTAGGCGCGTTCGTCGTCGCCGAGTCGAAGGACGCGGGCGAGGGCGTCCAGCACCGGTTCGGACGCCTGCCTGCGCCCTTGTTCCAAGCGGGTGTAGTAGTCGGTGCTGATCGAGGTCAGCGCGGCCACCTCCTCCCGGCGCAGGCCCTCGACCCGTCGCCTGCCGCCGGAACCGGGCAGCCCCACCGCGGCGGGACTGAGCTCCCTGCGCCGGGCGCGGAGGAAATCGCCCAGTTCGCTGCGGTGCACGGCCTCGTTCATGCGGACCAGTGTTCCAGTGAGCGGCGGGCGGGTCCTGGGACAGCGCTGTCCTAGGACACGAGCGGCTCTTCTTCCGACGTCCGGTCCGGGCGAACCTCGATGTGGCGGACGGCGTCTCGGCCGCCGCCTCCGAACACCGGAACCGAAAGAAGCCCATGAAGACGACGGTCACCTTCCCCAGCAACGGTCTCGCCATCGCCGGGATCCTGTTCACCCCGGACGATCACACCGGTGATCGGCTCCCGGCAGTCGTCGTCGGCCATCCGGGCGGCGGCGTGAAGGAGCAGAGCCCGACCACCTACGGCGAACACCTGGCCCGCGCAGGGTTCGCCGTGCTGGTCTTCGACGCCGCCTACCAGGGCGAGAGCGAAGGCGAACCGCGCGGCACGGAGGACCCCTCCCAGCGCGCCGAGGACGTCCGCGCGGCGGTGAGCCACCTCGGCGCCCGCCCGGAGATCGATCCGGACCGGATCGGGGCGCTGGGCATCTGCGCCTCCGGCGGCTACGTCCCCTACGCCGCGCAGACCGACCGGCGGATCAAGGCCGTGGCCACCGTCAGCGCAGGCGACTTCGGCAAAGTGGTCCGCGAGGGCATCGACGGCGAGCAGGACCCCGCGGTGCTCGACGCCGTGCTCGCCCAGTCCGGGGAGATGCGCACCGCTGAGGCGCGGGGCGAGCCGCCGCACCGGGTGCCGTGGGTCCCGGACGAGATGCGGTATTCCGAATCGCGCCAGGACAGGGAGACCTGGGAGTTCTACCGCACCGCACGCGGCGCTCACCCGCGCGCCGGCGGTACCCGGTTGGTGCGCGACCTCGGAAGGGTCGCGCTGCACGACTCCTTCGCGATGATGCGGCTGCTCGCGCCCCGGCCGCTGCTGATGATCGCCGGCTCGGAGGCGGAGACCGCGCACCACAGCCGGGAGGCGGTCGCGGCGGCGACGGGACCGGCGGAGCTGTGCATCATCGAGGGCGCCACGCACGTGGACCTCTACGACCGGGACGAGTACGTCACCCCGGCGGTGAGGAAGCTGATCGCCTTCTACGGCGAACACCTCGCGGTCTGACGGGCTCGGCGGCGCTCAGCGGGAGGGCCGTCGCCGATGGCTGCGGTGATCCACGGGCGGACGGTCTTCTCGATCTGCTCCTCGGAGATCTCGCCGAGCGCGTCGAGCTTGAGGAAGCGCCGCGCGATCGTGAGCCCGAGGATGCTGCTGGCGGTCGGCGCCGCTCGCAGACCGGCGTCTTCGCCGCCGCCGTGCGCGAGGTTCGCGGTCCGTTCGTTGAGGAAGTCGCCCAAGGCCGCCGTCGCCTCCGGCGCGGTGAGCATCGATCGCACGAGTGCGCGGGATTCGGCCGGGAGCTCGCCCAGGCGGACGTCGACGACGTCGAAGAGGTGCTCGGCGACGTCGTGCTCGGTGCTGTCGCCGGGGAGCCGGATCGCGATGGTGAAGAGGTCGTTCTTCGAGCCGTAGTGCCGGATGACCAGGGACGGGTCGATCCCGGCCCGTTGCGCGACCCCGCGGACGGTCGATCCTTCCAGTCCGTGCTCGCCGAACTCGATCTGGGCGGCTTCGAGGATCTGCTGTGCGGTAACCGCACTGGGCGGGCCGGACGCGCGGCTGACGATCGAGCAGAGCGTCCCGAACCTGGTGGACGTCCTGCTCGCGAAGCGGGACCGGCCCGGCCCGAATACCTCGACTACCTGGGGCGGACGGTTCCCTGGTGACCTCCCGCTCCACGAACTGACTCGGGCGTTGTGCGCGGCGGATCACGACCGCCACCGGACGCGGACCCCGGCTCTGCGAACGCGAGACGGCCCCTCCGGAACGGGGGGCCGGAGGGGCCGTCTTCAGCGCCGCGAACTACGCGGCGTTGTCCTCCTTAAGCAGGTCGGAGCACTTCTCGCCGATGGCCATGGTGGTGATGTTCGGGTTCACCGCCACCAGGAACGGCATCGCCGAGGCGTCCGCCACGCGCAAGCCCTCAACGCCCTTCACGCGCAGCCGCGCGTCCAGCGGTGCGTTCGCGTCGTCGTCCGCGCCCATCGGCACCGAGGCCGCCGGGTGGTACACGGTGTTGTGCGTCTTGCGGATGTAGTCCGCGATCTCGTCCTCGGTCCGCACGTCCGGGCCGGGGTGCAGCTCGGCGCCCGCCCAGCCCTGCATCGCCTGCTGCGAGACGATCTTGCGGGCCAGCTTGATGCCCTCGGTCATCACCCGGATGTCGTGCGAGTCGGTGAAGTAGCGCGGATCCACCCGCGGCTTGTCCCGGAAGTCCCTGGTGCGCAACCGGACCGTGCCGATCGAGCGGCTGCGGGTGACGTTCGGGGTCAGGCAGAAGCCGTTCTCCGTCGTCGGGTAGCCCTGCCGCGCGGTGTGCATGTCGAACGGCACCGAACCGTAGTGGAACATCAGGTCCGGCCGGTTCAGGCCGGGCTCGGTGGTGGTGAAGATGCCGATCTCCCACCACTGCGTCGACTCGGTGGGCATCGGCTGCTTCGCGTCCCAGCCGATGACGCCCTCCGGGTGGTCCTGGAGGTTCGAGCCCACGCCGGGGGAGTCGACGAGCACGTCGACGCCGACCTCGCGCAGGTGCTCGGCAGGGCCGATGCCGGAGAGCATCAGCAGCTTCGGCGTGTCGATCGCGCCGGTCGACAGCACGACCTCGCGCCGCGCCTGGACCGTGCGGGTGTGGATGAGGTCCGGGTCGAGGTAGTTCACGCCGGTGGCGCGCTTGCCGTCGAAGGTGACCTTCTTGGCGCGCACGTCGGTGCGCACCTCCAGGTTCGGGCGCTTGCCGATGATCGGGTGCAGGTACGACACCGACGACGACGAGCGGGTGCCGTCCTCGCGGGCGTTGATCTGGAACCAGTTCGCGCCGTGGGTGACGGTCTTGCCCGAGTTGAACTCGGTGATCGGGATGCCCGCCTGCTCGCAGGCCTGCAGCAGCGCCACCCCGGACGGGTCCTTCGGCGGCACGCTGCGCAACGTCACCGGACCGCTGCGGCCGTGGTGCTCACCGGGTCCGTCGTTGGTCTCCAGCCGCTTGTACAGCGGGAAGATGTCCTTCGCGCCCCAGCCGGTGGCGCCCATCGACTCCCACTCGTCGAGGTCCTCGGCGGGCGCCCAGAACGCGATGCACGAATTGTGCGAGGAGCAGCCGCCGAGCACCCGGGCGCGGGCGTGGCGCATGTGCGAGTTGCCCTGTTCCTGCGGCTCCACCAGGTAGTCCCAGTCGTAGCCGGACTCCAGCAGCGCCATCCAGCGGTCCAGTTCCAGGATCGCCTTGTCGCCCACATCGGACGGTCCCGCTTCCAGCAGGCACACCGTGGTGGACGGGTCCTCGGACAGTCGCGCGGCCACCGCGGCACCCGCGCTGCCGCCGCCGACGACGACGTAGTCGAACTCCTCGGTCATGGTCACAGCTCCGTTTCCGCTCAGGACAGGGCAGGTTTCGGGTCTTCGGACTCGTCGGCGCCGACCGCGTGGTCGGCGAGCACACCGATGCGGTGCCGCTGCACGAACCAGTAGTAGGCGAAGCCGCCGCCCGCGGTGATGCCGACGAACAGCACCGAGATCCACTGCAGGTACCAGTGGAACGGCGGCTCGGCGTTGTAGACCTCGTTGCGCGGCCAGGCCAGGTTCACCGTCATGCCGATGCCCCACAGCACGGCCGCGATGTTCACCGGCAGACCCCAGCGGCCCAGCGAGAAGCGGCCTTCCTGCTTCGCCGAGGACCACGTGCCGCGCAGCCGGGCCACCAGCATCGGGATCGTCACCAGCAGGTACGAGATGTAGATCAGGATGATCGCCAGGCTGGTCACGGCGGAGAAGATCTGCGGCTGGCCGATGTTGAACACCAGCAGCGCCACCGCCAGCACGCCGATCACGACCGCGGGGATCACCGGCGTGTGGAACCGGGGACTCACCCGCGCCAGTTTCGAGCCGCCGGGCAGCGCGTTGTCGCGGGCCATCGCGAACGCGATGCGGATCGCCGCGGTGTGCACCGCCAGCACGCACACCGTGATCGCCACGAACACCACCAGCAGGAACAACCTGCCCACCAGCGGACCGAGCGCGTCGGTGAGCACGAACTGCAGCCCGTCCTCGGTCAGCTGCGGCGCCGTCAGGTCGCGGGCCGCCATCAGCGCCAGCAGGATGATCAGCCCGCCGAGCACGAACGACGCGATCAGCGACCGCAGGATCGCCTTCGGCGCGTTGCGGTGCGGGTCGATCGACTCCTCGCCCAGCGAGGAAGCCGTGTCGAACCCGTACATCACGTACGAGGAGGCGATCGCCGCGACGAGGAAGGCGCCGAGGTAACCGCTGCCGCCGTAGGCCGATCCGGTGTTCTGCGTGTCCAGCACGACCTCCGGGCCGCGCGTCGCGAACACCGCCAGCACCAGGATCAGCAGCACCGCCGCGACCAGTTCGATCGCCACGCCCGCGCTGTTGATCCTGGCCATCAGCTTCACGCCGAACGCGTTGACCAGCGTGGTGAACACGATCAGCGCGCTCGCCAGCAGCACGCCGTTGGCGGCCTCGCTGGTTCCGGAGCCGTCGCCGATGATCTGGAAGGCGCCCCAGATCTGCGGCAGCGTGTGCTGGTACGCCAGCGCCGTCGCCGCGATCGACACGATCGAGGCCAGCAGCATCATCCAGCCGGCCAACCAGGCGACGTGCTTGCCGCCGAGCCGCTTCGACCAGTTGTAGATCGACCCGGCGATCGGGTAGTGCGAGGCCAGCTCCGCGAAGCTCAACGCCACCATCAGCTGGCCGAGGAACACCATCGGCCAGCTCCACCAGTAGGCGGGGCCGCCGAAGGACAACCCGAAGTACGACAGCTGGAAGGTGCCGGTCAGCACCGAGATGTAGCTGATGCCCGCGGCGAACGTGTGGAACGACCCGAGGGTCCTCTTCAGTTTGTTGGTGTAGCCGAACTCGCCGAGTTCGGCGTCACCGGAGGGCGCGCTCATGCCCTAACTCCTTTCCCGCGCTCACCTCGCGGGCTGCGAGGCCGAACGTCGGGTGGTTGTTGCGCAACGAAGTGAAACTGCTGGATGTCCTGCGACCGACGTCCGTGCGGAATGATCTCCCGTTCAGTGCCCCGGCCGGCGGCGAAGGGCAAGCGAAGCGAAGCCTGCCCAGCGGCCGAAGGCCGTGCCTCGCGGCGAAGCCGTGCCTGTATGTGCGAAGCGCATAGCCCACGTGCAAAAGCCCTCACCGGCGGGTTCTCAGCCGTCTTCTCGCGAGGACAGCTTTTTCCCTCGTGGCGGAGCCACTTGGGAAAAAGATCCCGCAGCGAGAAGACAGCTGAGGTTCCGCTACCCGGACACCAAGGCCAAAAGAGCCGTGGTCGTCACCGCCCGTCAAACCACCGAGGGGGGACGGGCCGCAGGTTCTGGTGGATGTGTTTGGCCTCCTGGTACTCGCCGAGCCCGGCGCGGCCGAGCTCGCGCCCGACGCCGGATTGTTTGAAACCGCCCCATTCGGCCTGCGGCAGGTAGGGGTGGAAGTCGTTGATCCACACGGTGCCGTGGCGCAGCCGGTGCGCGACGCGCTGCGCCTTGCTCACGTCGGAGCTGAACACGGCCCCGGCCAGGCCGTAGTGGGTGTCGTTGGCGATGCGCACCGCGTCGTCCTCGTCGGTGAACCGCTCCACGGTCAGCACCGGGCCGAAGGATTCCTCGATCACCGCGTACGAACCCTGCTGGACCTCGTCGAGCACGGTCGGCAGGTAGTAGTGCCCGGCGGCGTACTGCTCGCCTTCGGGGCGGCGGCCGCCGGTGCGCAGCACGGCGCCTTCCTCGATGGACTTCGCGACGTAGGAGTCGACCTTCGCCAGGTGCGCGGCGGAGATCAGCGGGCCGGTCTCGGCGTCGGCGTCGTACGGGCCGCCGATGCGGATCTTCTCGGCGCGGCGCACGACTTCGTCGACGAACCGGTCGTGGATCTCGTCCTGCACGATCAGCCGGGCACCGGCGGAGCAGACCTGCCCGGAGTGCAGGAACACCGCCATCAGCGCGTAGTCCACGGCGGTGTCGAAGTCGGCGTCGGCGAACACGACGTTCGGGTTCTTCCCGCCGAGTTCCAGCGCGACCTTCTTCACCGTGGCCGCCGCGGCGGCCGCCACGCGGCGTCCGGTGTGCAGGCCGCCGGTGAACGAGACCAGGTCGATGTCCGGGTGCTCGGAGAGCACGGATCCGACTTCGGGGCCGGTGCCGAGCACGAGGTTGCCGACTCCGGCGGGCAGTCCGGCCTCGGTGAGCGCGCGCAGCAGCAGGATCGCGGTGCTCGGCGTGAGTTCGCTGGGTTTGAGCACGAACGTGTCGCCCGCGGCGATGGCGGGCGCGACCTTCCACGCCACCTGCAGCAGCGGGAAGTTCCAGGGCGTGATCATCCCGCAGACGCCGATGGGCTCGTAGCGCACGCGGCTGAACGAGTCGGGGGAGCCGGTGTCGATGACGTGGCCGCCGTCGGTGCCCGCGATCTTGCCGAAGTAGCGGAAGCAGGCGGCGATGTCGTCCATGTCGTATTCGCTCTCCACCAGGCGTTTGCCGGTGTCGCCGGATTCGGCGCGGGCGAATTCGTCCTTGTCGCGGACGAGGATGTCGGCGACCCGCAGCAGCAGGTCACCGCGGTCCCAGGCGGAGGTGTTCGCCCAGGCCCCGTCGTCGAAGGCGCGGCGAGCCGCCTGCACGGCGCGCTCGGTGTCGGAGCGGTCACCTTCCGAGACGGTGGCCACGAGGGTGCCGTCGGCGGGGCTGTGGATCTCCCGGACGCCTCCGGCGGTGGCGGGTTGCCAGGCTCCGTCGATGAACAGCGTGCTCGGGCCTTCGGTATTCGACATAGGTGTCCCTGCTGGTCCTTTGGTCCGTTCGGGTCTCAGTGCGGCGCGTGTTCGCGCGGGCGGCCGGCGCGGAGCGCTTCGGCCGGGGTGAATCGATCTCGGTCGATGCGCGGCGGGCCTGGCTGCGTTGCCGACGGACACTAACACCGGCTGTGTACATCTGTACATCAACAGCGCGTTCGAGGCGTCCGGACTTGCTCGGTTCAAGCTCCTGAACAGCTCTGATGCTTTCAGGGTGACATGGCCCGCAACGCCCCGAAGCCCGCACGTGGCAGGCTGGGGGAATGTCGACGACGGAGTCCGCGACCCGCCGCAAAGATCCGGCGAGGAAGGAGCGCATCGCCCGCGCGGCGATCGCCGTCGTCGGTGAGCGCGGTATCGAGAAGCTCACCCACCGTGCCGTCGCGGCCGCGGCCGACGTGCCGCTGGGCTCCACGACGTACTACTTCCGCACCCTTGACGACCTGCTGGCCGAAGCCCTGCGGCACTCCGCGCAGGACGACGTCGCCGAGCTGCGCGCCTGGGCCGATGCGATCGACGGCGGCGCCGAGCTGGCCACGGCGCTCGGTGACCTGGTGCTGCGCTACCTCGGCCCGGAGCGCACCCGGACCGTCGTGCAGCACGAGCTCTACATCGCCGCGTTGCACCGTCCGGCCCTTGCGCATGTCAGCACCGAATGGGATGCGGCACTGGTCGAGCTGTTCACCTTCTATACCGATCCCGTTACCGGGAGGGCACTTTCGGCGGTTTTCTGCGGCCTGCTGCTGCAGGGCATCGTCCGCGAGTCGGTGCCGAGTCGAGACGAAATCGAAACCACTTTTCGGCGAGTGCTGCTGCCGACCGAAAATCGCTGATACGGCAACGTTTTTCGGCTCGCCGCCAGGACCGTCACCGGCGGATTTCCCATCGATTTCGGAAAACCGATCAGTTGATCTCATGAGTGCTGCGGGTGAACAATGGTCCGTAGCGATCCGTTTCACCGTCGCCCACCGGGTGACCGGGCAGGCAATGTCGTCTCAGTAGTGTCGTCGAGCCAATGTCCGGGCTTCGTCGGGTTCCTACCGGCGGAGTGCATCGCCCGGTGATTCGCCGGTGTACGACGGACATTGCCGCGTCGGGGCGTGGCTCGCTCCCAGCAGGACAAACTGATGATCAACACATTCTCAGTGGGGTGAGACCGTGGGCTATCACAACGAAGATCGTGAACTGGTGCCGTTGAAGTCCGATTTCGACACCGTCTGGTACGGCTACCGCCGCTCCCAGGTGCGTTTCTACATCCAGCAGACCGACGCCGAAGTGCGGATGCTGACCGAGGATCGGGACTCCGCGCTCAGCCAGGTCAGCGACCTCTCCGCGCAGCTCGATCAGGCGCGTTCGGAGATCGAGGCCCTGCGCGCCCAGTTCGACGAGGTGTGCCGCTCGCCCATCGAGGAGGCCGGTCTGTCCGATCGGCTGCGCCGGAGGGTGCGGCTGGCGCACGACGAGGCCGAGGAGGTCGTCTCCTCCGCGCAGGCCGCCGCCGAGCACGAATGGGCTCGTGCCGAGCAGTCCGCCGCCGAACTGCGCGCCCGCTACGAGAACCTCGTAGCGGAGGCCGACCAGTGGCGCAGGCAGTCCGAGACGCAGCGCAACGAGGCGCTCGCCGAGACGCGGCGCGACATCCAGCGCATGGCGCGGGAGGCCGAGGCGCACCGGCGCAAGCTCGACCACGACGCCGAAGCGCGCCGCACCCAGGTGGAGAGGGACTTCGAGATCTCCATGGCGGCCCGGCGCGACGAGGCCAATCGGGTGCAGGCGGAGCGCGAGCAGCGCAGCCGCGACGAGGCGCAGCGCCGCGTCCTGGAAGCGACCGCCGAGGCCGAGCGCCGCATCCGGCGTGCGAACGAGCACTCCGACGCGATGCTGCTGATGCGCCAGGACCTGGCGAAGCGGGTGCGCGCGGCGCAGCAGATCATGGGCGACGCGGAGCCGTTCCTCAGCGATGTCGAAGCCGGGACGATGAGCGATTCCTCCGATGCGTACGCGGCAGGCGTCGTGCACGGCGGCCTGCTCGACAACGACCCGGACGTCGAGGTCCCGCGCCAGCGCACCAAGCCGGCCGCGGCCGAAGCATCCGAGGCGGAAGAGGCGGTGGCCGAAGCCGTCACCGGCTGACCCGCCGTTCGGCGACGGGGTGAACGGGCCGTTCGGTCGAACGGTCCGTTCACCCGGCCCGCACGGGCTACCGTCCCGGTCCGATCCGCATTAGGTTGGTCGCTGCCGGTGATCAGCGGGAGGGGCGCGGATGCGGATTCGAGGTTGGCTGGCGGTTCTTGCGGCGGGCTGCATGCTGCTCGCGGGCGTGCCGGTCGCGGGCGCGCAGACCCCGCCGGACGAGGTGCGTTCCAGGCTGGACGCGGTCCCGGGGTTGACGGTGCTCGGTGAGCGCCCGACGGAGCCGGGCTTCCGGCTGTTCGATCTCACCTACGCTCAGCCCACCGATCACCGCGATCCGGGGGCGGGCGGGTTCCAGCAGCACCTCACGCTGCTGCACCGGAACTTCGATCGGCCCACGGTCGCCTACACCACCGGCTACAACCTGCCTTCGGTGGCCACCCGCACCGAGCCGACGCGGCTGCTCGACGGCAACCAGGTCGCCCTGGAACACCGTTTCTTCACCCCGTCGCGCCCCGACCAGCCGGACTGGACGGACCTGAACATCTGGCAGGCCGCCACCGACCAGCACCGCGTCATCGAGGCGCTGCGCGCGGTCTACGCCGACCGCTGGGTCACCACCGGTGCCAGCAAGGGCGGTATGACGGCCGTCTACCACCGCCGCTTCTACCCCCGCGACGTCGACGCGACCATCGCCTACGTCGCGCCGAACGACGTCGTCAACGAGCGGGACCGCTACGACGAATTCCTCAACACCGTCGGCGACGAGTCCTGCCGTGCGGCGCTGACCGCCGTGCAGCGGGACGCGCTGACCCGGCGCACCGAGCTGCGGGACCGGTACGCGGCCTACGCCGCCGCGGAAGGACTCACCTTCGACCGCATCATCGGCGACGTGGACCGGGCGCTGGAGGCCGTGGTCGTGGACGCGCCGTTCGCGTTCTGGCAGTATCGCGGGCCGCAGGACTGCGCGAAGATCCCGGCACCCGGCGCGAGCCTCGACGAGCTGTGGACGTTCTTCGAGGAGACCTCGCAGTTCGATTCGTACACGGATCAGGGGCTCGACTCGTACGTGCCGTACTACTACCAGGCGGGCACGCAGCTGGGCTGGCCCGACGTGTCCGATGAGCCGTTGGCCGACCTGTTGCACCACCGCAAGATCGGGGAACCGCGCAACTTGGTGCCGCACGAGATCGACATGAGCTTCCGGCCGGGCGCGATGGCCGACGTGGCCGCGTGGATCGCTTCGCAGGGCTCGGAGCTGATGTTCGTCAACGGCGCCGCCGACCCGTGGAGCGCGGAACCGTTCCGTCTCGGTCCGGGCACCCGCGACTCCTACGACTACCTGGTGCCCGGCGGCAACCACGGTTCGAAGATCGAGGACCTCCCCGCGCCCGAACGAGCCGAAGCCGAGGCCACCGTGCGCCGCTGGGCAGGAGTCGACCAGACCCCCGCTCAGCTCCACGCCACGCTGGACCGCGACGACCTCACCCGCACGCCACCCCGCCTGCCCTGAGCACCATCACCAGACCATGTGCGGTTCCGCGCAGATCAAGTCCGGCCCACCAGCGGCCGAGCCGCGAAGGTCCGCGAAGCAAGCCCACCCAGCGGCCGAAGGCAGCCCTTGCGGCGTAGCCGAATCCTTGCGGCCGAAGGCCGTGCCTGTATGTGCGAAGCGCATAGCCCACGTCAAGAAGCCGACCACCGGCGGGTTCTCAGTTGGTCTCTCGCGAGGACGGCTTTTTCCCTCGTGGCGGAGCCACTAGGGAAAAAGATCCCGCAGCGAGAGACCAACTGAGGTTCCGCCACCCGCCCCCCAAGGACGAACGAGCCCTCAAGCAGCCCGACGTGCAGCGAAGCGGTCGTAGGTGGTCATGAGGAATCGGTGCGCAGGGCGTTCCACGAGCTTGGTGAGCGCCCAGCCGAGCAGCACGCCGTTGACCAGGAACGCCACGGTCTGCAACGTCGGTCCCACGCCGAGGTCCTGCAGCAGGCGGGAGACCACGTAGCCGAGGGTCTGGTGCATCAGGAACACGCCGTAGGAGATGCCCGCGAACCACTGGATCGGGCGCCGCGCCCACTGGGGGATGACCCGGTTCCAGTCCGGCCCGCGCGCGGTCAGCGCGACCACGAGCATGCCGACGCAGACCGCGACGGTCGAGCCCCAGTCGGCGACCAGGCCTTCCGGTGTCTCGGCGTAGTTGTGCAGCGCTTGGCCGAGCATGCAGGCCGCCAGCAGCAGGGCGAAGTGCGGCGTCTTGATGCGCTTGGTCGACCACAGCCAGATCGCCACGCCCACCACGAACAGGTGCCAGCGGTGCATTCCGATGCCGTCGACCACGGTCCGGTACCACTCCGGCGGCTGGGTCACGCGCAGCGGCCATTGCGCGGCCGGGATCAGCACGGCGGTCCACAGCACCAGCAGGATGCGGCGGCCGTGCCCGTAGCGGCTCGCGTACAGCATCGCC
Organism: Saccharopolyspora gloriosae; assembly: GCF_022828475.1. Lineage (GTDB taxonomy): Bacteria > Actinomycetota > Actinomycetes > Mycobacteriales > Pseudonocardiaceae > Saccharopolyspora_C > Saccharopolyspora_C gloriosae_A. The sequence continues at coordinate 2,195,884 of NZ_CP059557.1, forward strand.
GCGGCGCTGAATCCCATCAGCTGCAGCGGCACCGTCCAGTGCGAGCCGTCGATGTAGAAGTACTCGGACGGCCGCCAGTTCCACAGCATGAGCAGGTTCGCGGCCAGGTCGGTTCCGGTCGGGTCGAACCAGCCCTCGATCGGCAGCAGGCTGATGCCCAGGTAGATCACCAGGACCGCGGCGAGGAACGGCGGTAGCAGTCGCGCGATCCGCCCCCACCAGTACCGCAGCAGGGTGCCGCGGCCGATCGTCACGCACGCGAAGTACGCGGAGATCACCAGCAGCAGGCTCGCGCCGACCTGGTAGGGGAAGACGATGTTGCGCGGGATCAGCTCGGGGTGCAGGTAGACGCTCAGGAACGTCGCGTGGTACAGCATCACGAGTCCCACGCAGCCGGCCCGTACGACGTCCCAGCTGATCTTCCGATTGCTCCGCGTGCCCGAGTGAGCTCGTGCGGGCGCAGTGGTTCCTTCAGGCACGGTATTACGTTACCAATCGCCGTTTTCATCGTTGTGACCCAACCGCAGGACAGCGGCCACCCGTCCGAGTGATCAAGGCCATGCTCGAGAGCTGTTGACCTCCACCGCACTGGAAGTCCGAGGCTGATGGGGTCATGGGCTCATCCCCTGGCCGGGTGAACCGTGGCAGACGGTGAACAGAGCATCAGGCGTGTGCCGAGCGCACGCCGGACGGGAGACCAATGGCTCAGTACGTGCTGCCCGAGTTGGATTACGACTACGCGGCGCTGGAGCCCGCGATCTCGGGTGAGATCAACGAGCTGCACCACAGCAAGCACCACGCGACTTATGTGAAGGGCGCCAACGACACGATCGAGAAGATCGCGGAGGCGCGGGACAAGGGTGACTTCGGTTCGATCGTGGGGTTGGAGACGACCCTGGCGTTCAACTTGGCGGGGCACTCGCTGCACTTGGTGTGGTGGAAGATCCTGTCGCCGAACGGGGGCGACAAGCCGACGGGTGAGCTGGCGGCGGCGATCGATCAGGACTTCGGGTCGTTCGACAAGTTCCGGGCTCAGCTGGAGGCGGTGTCCACCACGATCCAGGGCAACGGCTGGGGCGTGCTGGCGTGGGACCCGGTGGGTCAGCGGTTGATCACGCAGCAGTTGCGTGATCACCACTCGAACCTGTCGATCGCCACGACGCCGCTGCTGGTGTTCGACATCTGGGAGCACGCGTACTACCTGCAGTACAAGAACGTGAAGGCGGACTACGTCAAGCAGTTGTGGAACGTCGTGAACTGGGACGAGGTCGGCAAGCGCTTCGCCGACGCCCGCGCCGGCTACAACGGTCTGCGCCTGCCCACCGCCTGAGGCGCTTCCCCGGCCTGCTCACGGGGTCGGGTGGCGGAACCTCAGGTGCTTCCTCGTTGCGGGATCTTTTTCCCGAGTGCTCCGCCACGAGGGAGAAGCCGTCCTCGCGAGGAAGCACCTGAGAACCCGCCGGTGGTCGGCTCGCTCGGGTGGTCGCCGCTCATCGGCGTCGCCGCTGACAAGACCAGGATCAGAGCCGGGCTTTTGGACCCGCACCGCCGGGCGGCTCCCGGCTGCCTGGTTCAGGCGTTCGAGGCCACTCGGTGTTCGGGGGCGGGGGAGGTGGCCGCGCGTCGGAACTCGCTCGGGTTGGTGCCCCGGATTCGTTTGAAGGCCGCGCTGAATCCGAACGGGTCCGAGTAGCCCACGGTGCGGGCGACGTCCGCGATCGTCACGGCCTCCTTCTCGGCCAGCAGGTCCGCCGCGAGCGTCATCCGCAAGCGGGTCAGGTAGGTCAGCGGTGGTTCGCCGACCAGGTCGGCGAACCGCTTGGCCAGTGTCGAACGGGACACGCCGGTGCGGTCGGCCAGGGCGCCGACCGTCCACGGTGCCGCCGGTTCGGCGTGCAGCAGGCGCAGCGCGTCGCCGACCACCGGGTCCCGCTGGGCGGCCCACCAAGCCGGAGGCTCCCCACCGGGCCGGTCGAACCATTCGCGCAGCGTGCACACCAACATCCAGTCCAGCAGCCGGTCGAGCACGACCTGCTGGCCGGGGGCGTCGACGGCGACCTCGGCGGCGAGGTGCTCCAGCACCGGATCGGCGGTGCCCCCGGCGTCGACGCGCAGCACGACGGGCAGCGCGTCGAGCAGCCGGCGGCTCAGCTCGCCGCGCACCGGATAAGCCCCGACGATCAAGGTCGTCGACTCGGCGCCGGTGTCCTCGCCGGGGTCGTTCCACCCGAGCCGGTGCCGGGTCCCGCCTTGCTCCGGTGTCGCGCAGTCTTCGCCGCACTCGATCGGTTCAGCGGCGGTGCCGACCTCGTTGACGAAGGTGAAGGCGGTGGGGCCGCGCACGATGATCGTGTCTCCGCTGCGCAGCGGTTCGGGCGGGCGGCCGTCCGGCACGATCCAGCCCGACCCGGTGAGCGCGGTGCACAAGGTCAGCGGTGCACCATCCACGAAGCTCAGCGCCCACGGCGGAGTCAACGTGGTGCTGCCGAACAACGAGCCGTGAGCCCGCACCCCGCGGATCAGATCACTGAAGGCGTCCACCTCCGCGAGGTTAGACGAATGCACAGGCGATCCGGCTTCTCGCCTATGGGATTGTCCGATCCGCCGGTGTTGACTCGATGTCATGAGCAACGACACCACTCTGGTCCTCGGCGCGACGGGGAAGACCGGCCGACGGGTCATCGCGCGGTTGCGGCTGCGCGGAACGCCGGTGCGCGCCGCGTCCCGCTCCAGCGAGACCCGGTTCGACTGGTCCGACCCCGGCACCTGGGACGCCGCGCTGCGGGGCGTCGCCGCCGTCTACGTGGTGGCGCCGGCCGTGCCCGGCCCGGTGCACGAGTTCACGGCGCGCGCCGAGGCCGCCGGGGTGCGGCGGCTGGTCCTGCTCTCCGGGCGCGGCGCCGACACCTGGGGCGACTCCTCGTTCGGCCTCGACATGCGTTCCGCTGAGGACGCCGTGCGCGGTTCGGCGCTGGAGTGGACCGTGCTGCGGGCGTCGAACTTCGCGCAGAACTTCGACGAGGAGGTCTTCCACGCCCCGCTGCTCGCGGGGGAGCTGGCGACGCCGGCCGGCGCGGTTCCCGAGCCGTTCATCGACATCGACGACGTCGCCGACGCGGCGGCCCTGGTGCTCAGCGAGCCGGGTCGGCACGCCGGGCGGATCTACGAACTGACCGGCCCGCGTCCGATCCTCTTCGAAGAGGCCGTCGAACTGATCGCCCGCGGGTCCGGGCGGCCGCTCACCTACCGGAAGATCTCCCCGGACGAATACGCCGCGACGTTGGTCCGGGACGGGTTGAGCGAGGACGACGCCCACCACGTCGCCGAGATGTTCGTGCTGATGGAACGCGGCGTGCTCGCCACGACGACGGAGGACCTCGCCGCCTTGCTGGGGCGGGCGCCGCGGACTTTCGAGGACTACGTCGTGCGAGCCGCGGCCGCGGGCGCCTGGCGGCGGTGACCGCCCGGCGGAGCCGATCACCTCGACCGCCGTTCGCGGAACAGCAGCCGCGGAACGTGCAGCTACTCCGGAATTTCCCGCATCTGATCGAAAGGCCATGATGACCACCGACAACAGTTCGCTGACCGCTCAGGACATCGAGTTCCTCCGGCGCCCCCTGCACGGCTTCCTGTCCGTGGCCGGTGGGCCGCTGCCGCCGCAGCCTCGGCCCGTGTGGTTCGAGGTCACCGACGAAGGCACGATCCAGCTGTTCAACGATCCGAAGTCGCTCAAGGTGCGGCGCTTGCGCGAGGATCCGCGCGCGTCCCTCGTCGTCGCCGCCCCGACGGGCGAACGCGAGCACTGGGTGTCGGTCGCGGGCCGCGCCACGTTGGAATCCGACGGCGGCTACGACCTGTGCGCCCGACTCGGCGCTCGCTACTGGGATCTCGACGACCCGGTTCGCGCCAAGGAACTCGCCGGGATGCTCGCCGAGCACTGGGTCCGTGTCGTCATTCACCCGGAAAACGTGCGTCGCTTCCGCTTCGAGGGCTGAGGGGAACAGCGGAGCCGTGTCGCGGGTTGGGTGTGGTTGAGGGATCCACGATGTGAGGGAGCGGCATGGCGATCGAGATCGGGCGGTTCGGGTTGTGGACCGGGGCGCCCAGCTGGGACGGCGACACCGTCGAGCACCGGGAAGCCGTGGCGGAGATCGACGAACTCGGGTACGGGGCGTTGTGGCTCGGACTGGCTCCGGGGGATCTGCGGACGGTTCAGGCGCTGCTGGCCGCGACGAAGAAGCTGGTCGTGGCCACCGGGATCATCAACATCTGGGAGTACCCGGCCGCCGAGGTCGCCGCCGCCTACCAGCGGGTGGACCGGGTGCATCCGGGGCGCGCGCTGATCGGGATCGGCCCCAGCCACGCGCCGGTCGTGGAGAACAGCGGCCAGTCCTACGTCAAACCGTTCAGCAAACTGAAGTCCTATGTGGACGAACTTGACGCCGTCGAGGAGCCGCTGCCGTCGCAGGCGCGGGTGCTGGCCGCGCTCGGGCCGCGGGCGCTGGCGCTGGCGGGGGAGCGGGCGGCCGGTGCGCACCCGTATCTCACGACGCCCGAGCACACCGCGGTCGCGCGCGAAGTCCTCGGCGACGGCCCGCTGCTGGCGCCGGAGCAGAAGGTGGTGCTGGAGACCGACCCGGCCGAAGCCCGCGAGATCGCCCGCGACCGGACCGGGCCGTACCTGCAGCTGCCGAACTACCTGAACAACCTGCGACGCCTCGGCTACACCGACGAGGACTTCGCCGACGGCGGCAGCGACCGGCTCATCGACTCCCTGGTCGCGTGGGGCGACGCGGACACCATCGCCGACCGGGTGCGGGCGCACCGCGACGCAGGCGCCGACCACGTCACCGTCCAGGTGCTGAGCCGGGGAAGCGACCTGCCTCGGTGGCAGTGGCGCGAACTCGCGCCTGCGTTGAAGGGCTGATCCCGCTCGGCGTCCCGTCGTCGTGGACGTGGCGGCGCGGTCTCAGCGCGGACGCGGCGGAGCCGGGGCCACCGGGTCACGTGACGTCCGGTGGCCCGAGACCCGGATGGGGCCGTGGCGCGGGATCACGTGACGTCCGGTGCCGTGATCCGTCCGATGATCGCGGCCCGTTCGCCGAGCGGATGGGACCGCATCGCGGTGAGGGCGGCCTGCGCTTGTGCGCCATCGACCACGACGACCGCGCGGCCCGCGCAGGCCACGTGCAGCGGGTCGATGTTGAGGAGTTCCGAAGCCGTGCGCACCCGGGCGCGGACCGGAATCGCGTTCTCCTCCAGTGCCATCGAGGTTCCGGAGGAGCGCGTGATCTCGTCGAGCACCGCGGCGACCCCGCCGCGCGCGGGGCAGCGCAGCGCGCGAACCCCGGACGCCGCCGCCAGCACCGGCTCGGCGAGGCCGTGCAGCGCGGCGGTGTCCGAGACGACGTCCGCCGCGGTCGACTGATCGTCTTGGCCGAGCAGCACGGCGACTCCGTGATCCCCTACCGGCCCGGTCACCAGGACCGCATCGCCCGGCCGCGCCCGCGAAACGCCCAGCCGGTGCGTGCCGTTGAGCGTCCCGACGCCGGTGGTGTCGATGCGGCAGCCGGTGGCCTCGCCCTTCGCCACGACGTCCGCGCCTCCGCTGACCAGCCGCATTCCCGCGTCGCCCGCCGCGTTGCCGATCGAACGCGCCACCCGCCGCAGATCGTCGACGGGGAAACCGTCCTCGACGACGAGCCGCACCACCAGATACCGGGGCGTGGCACCGGAAACCGCGAGGTCGTTCACGGTGCCGTGGACGGCCAGGTCGCCGATGTTCCCGCCGGGGAAGAACAACGGCGCCATGGCGAACGAGTCGGTGGTGACCGCGATCCGCCCGAGCGAGGCGTCCTCCGGTGGTTCCTCGCAGAACTCCACCAGCATCGATTCGATGAGGTCTCGTTGCGCCGCATCGCGGGAGACCCGAGGTTCCTGCCATTCGATGCGGGCGGAAGGCTTGGTCCGCGGTGTCATTCGCGCGCCACCTCGATTCCGTCGATGATCAGGACGGTGTGCGCTGCCAGCCTCGGTCCCCGCCCCGCCGCCCACAAATCGAGCCGCCCTCGTCCGCCTGAACGAGGGACGGCCGGGCCACCTCTCCAGAGTTTCCGGATCGCTATTTCCGCTTGCGCACCAACAAAACCGCGACCCGGGGAAATGTCCCCTCGGCCCGTTCCCGCCGGTCGAATGAGGAGTTCATCCGGTACCGCTTCTGGAGTCGAGGTCGCCTTTGACCGGTAGGGACATTCGCCTGAGGGGATTCGTCAGGTGATCAGGTCAGGACGACCAGCGGTAGCGGCGTTCGGGGCGGCCCGTGCCGCCGTAGCGGAGGCGGACTTCGGCGCGGCCGGTGTCGACGAAGTGCTCCAGGTACTTGCGCGCCGACACCCGCGACAGTTCCGCGAGACCGGCGCACTCGGTGGCCGAGAGGTCATCGCCGCTCGCCGCGGCCTCGCGCAGCACTCGCTCCACCACGGTCGCCGTCTCGCTCGCCACGCCTTTCGGCGTCGTCGCGGGACGCGACGGCGTGCCGAAGAGCCGGTCGATGTCCTGCTGAGCGGCGGGGGAGTCGCCCGGGAGTTCGCTGAGCCGGTCGTGCAGCGCCCGAAAGTGCTCCAGCTGCTCGCGCAGCGCGTCGAAGCTGAACGGCTTGATCAGGTAGTGCAGCGCGCCGCCGCGCACCGCGCCGCGCACCGTGTCCAGGTCGTGAGCCGCGCTGATGACCAGCACGTCCGGTTCCGCCGACGGCCGCGCGCCGGCGCGCATCGAGCGCAGCACGGCGAGCCCGTCCATGTCCGGCAGGTAGATGTCCAGCAGCACCAGCTCCGGGCGCAGCTCCTCCACCGCCCGCAGCGCGTCGGTGCCGGAGTGCGCGACGCCCACGACCTCAAAACCGTTGACCCGGCCCACGTAACCACTGTGGATCTTGGCGACCATGAAGTCGTCGTCCACCACCAGGACCTTGATCACGCGGGCACCTCCGTGTTCATCGGCAGCCGTGCGGTGAACACGGCGCCGCGTTCGTTGCGCACCTGCACGGAACCGCCCCGCCGGTGGCAGATCTGCCTGGTCAACGCCAAGCCCAGGCCGCGTTCCCCGTCCCTGGCCGCTTTGGTGCTGAACCCGTGCCGGAACACCTCCTCCACGATCTCCGGCGCCACGCCCGGGCCTGAGTCGCGCACCACCAGCGTCACCACGTCGCCCGCGTGCCGGATGTCCACTTCGATCAGGTTGGACGCGGCCGCCCCTTCGACCGCGTCCAAGGCGTTGTCCACCAGGTTCCCCAGCACCGTGGTCACGTCGGCCGACGACTGCTCGTCGACCTCGCCGAGCGCGCTGCCGTCGCTGAGCCGCAGGCCCACGCCGCGTTCGGCCGCCAGGCTCGCCTTCGCGACCAGCAGTGCCGCCGTCGCCGGGTCGGCGATGCGCGCCGCGACCTCCGACTGCCACTGCCCGCGAGTGTGGCTGACCCGGTCGACGAACCGCGCCAGCTCGTCGAATTCGCCGAGTTCGATGAGACCGGAGATGGTGTGCAGCCGGTTGCTGAACTCGTGCGCCTGCGCCCGCAGCGTGTCCGTGGTGGCACGGTGCGCGGCCAATTCCTGTTGCAGGTCAACGAGTTCGGTGCGGTCCCGCATGGTGACGACCGCGCCGACCGTGGAGATCGGCATCCGGTTCAGCACCACCACGCGTCCTCGGCGCAGCACGATCTGGTCTACGCCGCCGGTGCGGCCGGTGAGCACGTCCCGAGCCCGATCGTTGAGGTCCAGCTCGTCGATGTCCCGGCCCACGCAGTCCGCGGGCAGCGAGAGCAGCTCCCGCGCCTGATCGTTGACCAGGGTGATGCGGTTCTGCTGGTCCACGCCGAGCACGCCCTCGCGGATGCCGTGCAGCATCGCCTCCCGGTGCTCCACCAGGCGCGTGATCTCCTGCGGTTCCAGCCCGAGCGTCTGGTGCTTGACCCGCCGCGCCAGCAGGACCGACCCGGCCACGGCGAGGAACGTCGCGAACGACAGCAGCATCAGCGGATTTCCGGGTGCTCGCCGGACCCCGGCGAAGAAGTCCGGCGTCTCCCGCCCGGCCGCGGCGACGCCGACGATGCGCGCCCCCGCACCGATCACCGGCACGTGCGCCACCAGCGACTCCTTGCCATCGGCGCCGCGCACCTGGCCCACCCAGGCCCGGCCGTCGAGCACGGTGCTCGCACCGAGCGGCAGCAGCTGCCCGCGCTGACCGGGATCGGGCGAGGTCAACACCACGCCACGCGCATCGGTGATGATCACCTCGTCGGCGCCGGAGAGGCTGCGGGCGCTCTCGGCGAAGATCGGCAACCCGTCCCGGTCGAACGGGTCCTGCAGGTTCGACCGCACCCCTTCGGTCGCGGCGAGATCCTCGGCGACCGACAGCATCCGCCTGCCCTCGGTGGCTTGGAACGAGGAGTTGGACTGCGACACGGAGAACACCGCGATCGACGCCAGCAACACCAAGATGATCGCCAGCTGCCAACCGAGCAACTGCCGGGAAAGCGGTCCCCGCATGCCCCACCTCCCTCGCCGCATCGCGTGTGCCCCGCCTGACGCTAACCCCCTGACCAGCACAACCGTAAGCAGTCCCCACAGGACAAGTCACGAAGCGGGCCAGGAATCAGAAACTCCACGCAGAAGGATCTTCTGCCCGTTGCCCCAGGGCGATCTCCGCGACGTGCGCAGCGCGCATCTTCGGGACGTGCGCAGGACGAGCTTCGGGACGTGTGCGCAGCGCGCATCTCCGCGACGCGCGCAGGACGGCCTTTGCGCCGTGCGCAGGTGAATCTTTGGGACGTACGAGACGATCTTTTGATCAAGTGTCCGGTCAGCGGCGAAGCAGCTGACCGGCGACCGGCCTGAGCAGGCCGACCACCGGCGGGTTCTCAGCGGCTTCCTCGCGAGGACAGCGATTTCGCTGTGTGCGGCATACATGAGAAATCGATCCCGCAGCGGCGAAGCCGCTGAGTTCCCCACTACGCAGGCAGCACTGGAGACCGGCTCCAGTGACACAACGAACAAAAGCATCGTTACGTTCGCAAGGAGGACAACAAGAACTCCGTTGTGCAGCATGACTCGGGTCACGTTCCCACCACAACGGAGAGGCGGGATCCCCGTGCGCCTACGCAGCGCGCTGTCCGTGGTCGCGTCCCTGCTGCTCGTGCTGCTGGTGCCGCCACTGGTGAGCACCGGCTCCGGCGGCGAGACCGACCAGCAGATCCGCGGCCTGCGGATGCTGGTGCCGAACTCGCCCGGCGGCGGCTACGACATCACCGCCCGCACCGCCGTGAAGGCGATGGAGGACGCGAAGCTCAACGGCAACGTCGAGGTGTTCAACCTGCCCGGCGCGGGCGGCACCGTCGGGCTCGGCCGGGTCGTCAACGAACGCGGCAACGGCAAACTCGCCATGTCCATGGGACTCGGTGTCGTCGGCAGCGTCTACACCAACCACTCGCCGGTGACCTTGCAGGACACCACGCCCGTCGCGAAGCTCGTCGAAGAGCCCAACGTGGTCGTCGTCGCGAAGGACTCCCCGTACCGGAACTTCGGTCAGCTCGTCGAGGACTGGAAGCGCGACCCCGGCCAGACCCCGGTCGGCGGCGGCTCCTCGCCCGGCGGGCCGGACCACTTGGCGCCGATGCTGATGGCCAAGGCCATCGGGCTCAGCCCCAAGCAGGTCAACTACGTGCCGTTCGACGGCGGCGGGGAGCTGCTGGCCTCCGTGCTCGGCGGCAAGGTCGACTTCGGCGTCTCCGGCATCGGCGAGTACCGCGACCAGATCGAAGCAGGGGAACTGCGGGTCCTCGCCGTCACCGGGCCGGAACGACTGCCCAACGTGGACGCCCCGACGCTCACCGAGGCCGGATTGGACGTGAACTTCACCAACTGGCGCGGCATCGTCGCCCCACCCGGCATGTCCGACGCGGACCGGACCAAGCTCGTCGACCTGTTCACCCGCCTCAACGCCTCCCCGGAGTGGCAGGAGGCGATGCGGCGCAACGGCTGGACCCCGGCGTTCCAGCCCGGCCCGGAATTCGGTGAGTTCCTGCAACAGGAGAGCGACCGGGTCGTCTCGGTGCTCGAGGAGTTGGGATTGGCATGAACACCAACGGAGTTTCCCGGCGGCAATGGCTGCGGGAGCATTCCGAACTCGGCATCTGCGTGCTGCTGGCCGCGCTCGGAGTGGTCGTCCTCGTTGACACCGCCACCATCGCCACGGACTTCACCCAGCGCGGGCCGATCGGCCCGAAGACCGTGCCGACGATCGTCGGCGTGCTGCTGCTGATCGTGTCCGCACTGCTGGTCCGCGACGTGCTGCGCGGCGGTCGCGGTGCGGCCGAGGCCGGTGAGGACGTCGACCTGGACGCGCCCAGCGACTGGCGCACGGTGCTGCTGCTGACCGCGGCGTTCCTCGCGAACGCCGTCCTGATCAACGTCATCGGTTTCCCGCTGTCCGGGATGATCCTGTTCTGGGGCTCCGCCTACGCGCTGGGCAGCCGCAACCCCGTGCGCGACCCGCTGATCTCCGCGGTCCTGTCCGTCGGCACGTATGTCGTGTTCAACCACTTGCTCGGTGTGCCCCTGCCCGGCGGACCGCTGATGGGGGTGTTGTGACGTGGAATCCTCGTTCGACCTGTTGATGCAGGGGTTCGCCACCGCGCTGACCCCGATGAACCTGGTGTGGGCCGCGTTAGGCGTGCTGCTGGGCACCGCCATCGGCGTGCTGCCCGGCATCGGACCGGCGATGGCCGTGGCGCTGCTGCTGCCCGTCACCTACGCGCTGGAACCGACCGGGGCGTTCATCATGTTCGCCGGCATCTACTTCGGTGGGATGTTCGGCGGCTCCACCACCTCGATCCTGCTCAACACGCCAGGGGAGAGCGCCGCGGTCGTCGCGGCGATGGAAGGCAACCCGATGGCCCGCAAGGGCCGCGGGGCGCAGGCGCTGGCCGCCGCCGCCATCGGGCACTTCATCGGCGCCCTGATCGGCATCACGCTGCTCACGTTGCTGGCGCCGTCGGTCGCCTCGGTCGCGGTGAACATCGGTGCGCCGGACTACTTGGCGGTGATGGTGCTGGCGTTCATCGCCGTCACCTCGGTGCTGGGCAGTTCGCGGATCCGCGGGTTCGCCTCGCTGCTGATCGGCCTCACCATCGGGCTGATCGGACTGGACGAGATGACCGGGCAGCAGCGCCTCACCTTCGGGCTGCTCCCGCTGGCCGACGGCATCGACGTGGTGATCGTCGCCGTCGGGCTGTTCGCCATCGGAGAGTCGCTGTGGGTGGCCGCGCACCTGCGCCACACCTCCGGCAAGCCCATTCCGGTGGGAACGCCGTGGCTCGGCAAGGAAGATCTGCGCCGGTCCTGGAAGCCGTGGCTGCGCGGGCCGGTGATCGGGTTCCCGTTCGGCGCGATTCCCGCCGGTGGCGCGGAAATCCCCACGTTCCTGTCCTACGTCACCGAGAAGCGGTTGTCGCGCAACAAGGACGAGTTCGGCAAGGGCGCCATCGAAGGCGTCGCCGGCCCGGAGGCCACGGCCAGCGCCTCGGCCGCCGGGACGATGGTGTCGATGCTGACGCTGGGACTGCCGACCACGGCGGTCGCGGCGGTCATGCTCGCTGCGTTCCAGCAGTACGGCATCCAGCCGGGGCCGCTGCTGTTCCAGCGGGAGTCGGACCTGGTGTGGGCGCTGATCGCGAGCATGTTCATCGGCTCGGTGCTGCTGCTGGTGCTGAACCTGCCGCTGGCGCCGGTCTGGGCGAAGCTGCTGCAGATCCCGCGGCCGTACCTGTACGCGGGCATCCTGTTCTTCGCCAGCATCGGGGCCTACGCGGTCGGCGGGTCCTCTTTGGACTTGTTGGTGCTGTTCATCGTGGGCCTCATCGGTTTCGCCATGCGCCGCTACGGTCTTCCGGTGCTGCCCGCGATCATCGCCGTGATCCTGGGACCCACCGCGGAGCAGCAGATGCGCCGCGCATTGCAGATCAGTGACGGTCAGGTCACCGGTTTGGTCAACACGCCTTTCGCGATCACCGTCTACGCGGTGGTGCTGCTGATCCTGGCGTGGCCGCTGCTGGCCAGGCTGCTGCCCCGCCGCAAGTCCGCTGATCAGGAACGGGAGCGGGACGAGGACCGAGCGGAGGTCTGATCCCCCGGACGACCACCGCTCTCCGGCGGAGGTCCGCATCGCACCCCCCGGCCATGCGGACCTCCGTCACCCGCCCCACGTGATCACCGGAGGAACTAGACTCCGGCGGGTGGCCGAATACCGGATCGACGATCTAGCGCGCGCCGCGGGCACCACGGTGCGCAACGTGCGGGTTTACCAGGACCGGGAACTGCTTCCCGCCCCGCGCCGCGAGGGCAGGCTCGCGATCTACTCCGACGCCCACCTGGTGCGCCTTCGCATGATCATCAACATGCTGGAGCGCGGCTACGCCTTCGCGCAGATCAAGGAGATGCTCTCGGCCTGGGAGTCCGGGCGCAGCCTCGCCGAGGTGCTGGGCCTGGAAGAGGCCATGGGCGAGTCCTGGGCGGAGCAGGCGCCGCGGGTGTTCTCGCTGTCGCAACTGCGTGAGATGTTCCAGGGCCAGCTCAACCAAGCCAACATCCGCCGCGCTCTCGACCTGGGCCTGCTGGAACGCTGGGGCGCGCGGTTCGTCGCCCCCAGCCCGCAGCTGCTCGACGCGGGCAGCGAGCTCGTGCAGCTCGGGGTGCCGCTGGCGGACGTGCTGGACCTCGCCGAGCAGTTGCAGAGCGACGTGGACCACGTGTCCGAGACGCTGGTCTCCCTGGTCCGCACCCACGTCCTCGGAGATCCGTCCACAACGGTCTGGGACGAGTCCGAGGTGGAGCGCTACTCCGACGCGATCCAGCGGCTGCGGCCGCTGGCGATGTCGGCCCTCAACGCGGCGGCCGCCCGCTCCGCGGAACGAGTCATCCCGGAAATCCTCGGCGACAAGCTCGTCGGACTTCTCAAGATGAATCAGAACAACTCCTGAAAAGCGACCGCGCGGCACTCGTGGAGCGAGTGCCGCGCGGGTCGCGCAGGGTTCGGTGCCCGCCCGATCGGTCAGCGGTTGTTGAAACCGGCGCGGCGCAGCGCGTCGGCCATGGCTCCGCCCGCGGGAGCGGAGTCGCGGCCCTTGCGCTGACCGCCGCCCTTCTGGTTACCGGCCTGGCCGCCGTTGCCGCCCTTGCCGTTGCGGTCGGCGCCGGGCCGTCCGCCACCGCTGCGGCCACGGTTGCCCTCACCGCGTTCACCGCGCTCGGCACCGGCCTCGTCGTCCAGCCGCAGCGTCAGCGAGATCCGCTTCCGCGCGACGTCCACGTCGAGGACCTTCACCTTCACCACGTCACCCGACTTCACCACGTCGTGCGGATCGTTGACGAAGTTCTTCGACATCGCCGAGACGTGCACCAGACCGTCCTGGTGCACGCCGACGTCGACGAACGCGCCGAACGCGGCCACGTTGGTGACGACACCTTCCAACCGCATGCCCGGCTTCAGGTCGCCGATCTTCTCGACACCGTCGGCGAACGTGGCCGTCTTGAACGTCGGACGCGGGTCGCGCCCGGGCTTCTCCAGCTCCGAGAGGATGTCGGTGACCGTGGGCAGGCCCACCGAGTCGTCGACGAAGTCGGCGGGCTTGATCTCGCGCAGCACCCGGGTGTTGCCGATCAGCGAGCTCAGCTCGGCCCCGGCCGACTCCAGGATCCGGCGCACCACGGGGTAGGACTCGGGGTGCACGCTGGAGGAGTCCAGCGGATCGTCACCGCCGGGGATGCGCAGGAAGCCCGCGCACTGCTCGAACGCCTTCGGGCCGAGCCGCGCCACGTCCTTGAGCCCCGCGCGGGAACGGAACGGACCGTTGCCGTCGCGGTGCGCGATGATGTTCTCCGCGAGTCCTTCACCGATGCCCGAGACCCTGGTCAGCAGCGGTGCCGAGGCGGTGTTGACGTCCACGCCGACCGCGTTCACGCAGTCCTCCACCACCGCGTCCAGCGAACGGGACAGCTTCGTCTCGGTGATGTCGTGCTGGTACTGGCCGACGCCGATGGACTTCGGGTCGATCTTGACGAGCTCGGCCAGCGGGTCCTGCAGCCGCCGCGCGATGGACACCGCGCCGCGCAACGACACGTCCAGCTCCGGCAGTTCCCTGGACGCGTAAGCGGAGGCCGAGTACACCGAGGCGCCCGCCTCGGACACCGAGATCTTCGTCAGGCCGAGGTCCGCGTGCCGCTTGATGAGGTCGGCGGCGAGCCGGTCGGTCTCGCGGGACGCGGTACCGTTGCCGATCGCGACCAGGTCCACGTTGTGCTCGCGGACGAGCTTCTCCAGCGAAACGATCGCCTGGTCCCAGCGCTGCTGCGGCTGGTGCGGGTAGATCGTGTCGGTGGCCACCACCTTGCCGGTGCCGTCCACCACCGCGACCTTGACGCCGGTGCGGAAACCCGGGTCCAGGCCCATCGTGGCGCGCATCCCGGCTGGCGCGGCCAGCAGCAGGTCCCGCAGGTTCGCCGCGAACACCCGCGCCGCCTCGTCCTCGGCGGCCTGGCGCAGCCGCAGCCGCAGGTCGATGCCGAGGTGGGTCAGCACCCGGGTCCGCCACGCCCAGCGCACCACTTCGCCGAGCCAGCGGTCCGCGGGCCTGCCGAGGTCGGCGATCTCGAAGCGCCGCGCGATCTCCCGCTCGTACGGGGTCGGGCCGTCCTGCTCGGAACCATCGTCCGGTTCCATCGAGAGGTCCAGGACCTCTTCCTTCTCGCCCCGGAACAGCGCCAGGATGCGGTGCGAGGGCAGCGCCGTGAACGGTTCGTCGAACTCGAAGTAGTCCGCGAACTTCGCGCCCTCGTCCTGCTTGCCCTCGCGGACGCGGGAGACGACCCGGCCGTTCGACCACATGCGTTCGCGCAGCTCACCCACCAGGTCGGCGTCTTCGGAGAAGCGCTCGACGAGGATCGACCGCGCCCCTTCCAGCGCCGCGGCCGCGTCGGCGACTCCCTTGTCCGCGTCGACGAACTCGGCCGCGCGGGCCTGGGGGTCCTGGCCAGGGTCGGTCAGCAGCAGATCCGCCAGCGGTTCGAGGCCCGCTTCGCGCGCGATCTGGCCCTTGGTGCGCCGCTTGGGCTTGTAGGGGAGGTAGATGTCCTCCAGCCGGGCCTTGGAATCGGCCGCGTTGATCCGGCCTTCGAGTTCGTCGTCGAGCTTGCCCTGGGAACGGATCGACTCCAGCACCGTGCTGCGTCGCTCCTCCAGTTCCCGCAGGTAGCGCAGCCGCTCCTCGAGGGTGCGCAGCTGCGCGTCGTCGAGCGCGCCGGTGACCTCCTTGCGGTACCGCGCGACGAACGGCACCGTGGCGCCGCCGTCGAGCAGGCCGACGGCAGCGTCGACCTGCCGCTCCCGCACGCCGAGCTCCTCGGCGATCCTCTGATGCACAGCCGTCGTCACGATGTTCTGACACCTTTCCTGATCTCCGCAGAACCGTCCGTGCATTCTGCCCGACGTCCCGATCCGGTCGGTTCGGTACACGCGTCGGCGTGTCGGCGCCCTCGTGCGCTGGTACGGAGTACCGCTGAACGGGTATTGCCGGGCGCGGAGTCATACGCTCGCAGCGGAGGTGGACGGTGGGTGCGGCGAACATCATGCGGGGAGTGAGAGGACGGCTGCCCCCCGAGACGACCAGCTTCATCGGCAGGCGCCGTGAACTCGCCGACGCCCGCAGGCAGATGTACTCCGGCCGGCTGCTCACGCTGACCGGGCCGGCCGGGGTGGGCAAGAGCCGGCTGGCACTGCGCCTGGCGCGCAAGGTCCGCCGCGCGTTCCCCGGCGGAATCGTCCTTGTCAGCCTGGCCGACGTGCAGGACCCGGCGCTGCTGCCGCAGACGGTGAGCGCGGCCATCCACGGCCGTCCAGGGCCGGGCAGCCCGGTCGAGGACCCCGTCGGCCGCGTCCGCGAGGAGCGGCTGTTGCTCGTCCTCGATGACTGCGACCACGTGCTCAAGGCCGTGGCCGAGCTGGCGCGCAGGTGGCTGACCGAACACGTCGAAGTGCACATCCTCGCGACCAGCAGGCAGGTGCTGGGCGTCGCGGGCGAGCGGGTGCTGCCGGTCGCGCCGCTGTCGCTGCCTTCGCAGGCGGTTCCCGCCGACCGCGCCCACACCTACGTGTTCGCCGACGCGGTCAGCCTGTTCACCGATCGGGCGGCTTCGGTCGTGCCCGGTTTCGCCCTCGACGAGACCAACCGGGAGACGATCTGGCGGATCTGCCGCCGGGTCGACGGCATGCCGCTGGCCATCGAGCTCGCCGCCGCGCAACTGCGGGACTCCTCGCTCGACGACGTCCTCAATCGGCTCGACGAGCGGTTCGCGCTGATCACCAGCGGTGGCCGGTCGTCCCGCGCTGAGGCGATGGAGGAATCGATCGGCTGGAGCTTCGGGCTGTGCACCGCGCAGGAACGGCTGTTGTGGACGCGGCTGTCCTGCTTCGTCGGTGAATGGGACCTGGCCGCGGCCCAAGCGGTGTGCGCCGACGACTCGCTCACACCGGAGGAGATCGCCGAGTCCCTGGACGTGCTGGTGTCCAAGTCCGTGGCGGTGCGGGAGTACGACGAGAACGGCGGCACCGACTACTTCCGCATGTTCGACAGCATTCGCGAGTACGGCCTGACCCGGCTCCGCGCCGCCCACCAGGAGACGGCGACGCGTGAGCGGCACGCCGCCTACTTCCACGAGCTCGCCGACCGCTACAGCCGCGAGGTGTTCGGGCCGAAGCAGCTGGAGTGGGTGCACCACATGATCCACCTGCATCCGAACCTCCGGCAGGTGCTGGAACGGGACCTGGAGGGGAGCGACCGGGCGGTGACGGCGCTGGCGACGGGGGCGAAGCTGTGGTCGCTCTGGTTCTCCGGCAACGCGTTGCGGGAGGGCTACGAGTGGTTGACGCGGTCGCTGGCGCAGGTTCCGCAGCAGATCCCGGAGCGCGCCGACGGCCTGAGCGTGGCCGCGTTCCTGGCCCTGCACGTGGAAGGGGCCGAGTCCCCGCACCCCATGCTGCGCGAGGCGCGCGCGATCGCCGACCACTACGGCCGAATCGGGTTGAGCGCACGCGTGGACGGCACCTACGGCATGGTCGCGATGCTCGCCGGTCGGCTGGACGAGGCCTCCGAAGCGCTGGAACGCGCCGCGACCGGGCACAAGGCGACCGGCGACCCGTACGGCTATGTGAACGCGACGATCCTGCTCGCGTGCTTGGGCTTCTACCGAGGAGATGGCAGCGGCACCGAGGCGGCGGCGGATTCCCTGCGGTTGTGCGAGACCTACGGGGCGACGTGGACCAAGTCCTACGCGCTGTGGGCCGTGGCGCTGCACCGCTGGCGCGGGGGGGACCACCGCGAGGCCACTTTGTTGATCCAGCAGGCGATCCGGTTGCAGCAGCTCGCGCGGGACATGGCCGGGCTCGGGGTGTACCTGGAGGTGTTGTCGTGGTGCGCGACGACGATCGGCCAGCCGCAGCGCGCCGCGCGCCTGATGGGGGCCTCGAGCGCGCTGCGCAAGGCCAACGGCGGCGAGATGGGCGAATCGGTGTACTTCGACGACTACGACTCGGTGGCGATGGGGTGGGCTCGGCGGGAGATCGGGGACGAGCGGTTCCAGGCCGCTTACGACGAGGGCGCCGGTTGGGAGCTGCCGGAGATGGTCGGCTACGCACTGGAGAAGGGGACCTCGCGCCCGGAGTCCGGTCCGGAAGTCGCCGCCAGGGGCGGCGGGTTCACCCCGCGCGAGATGGAGACGGCCGTGCTCCTGTCCGCGGGTGTGAGCGGCCCGGAGATCGCCGACCGGCTCGGCATCGCGCCGCACACGGCGGAGGTCGAGGCCGACCAGGTGCTGGAGCGCCTCGGTTTCCGCGACCGGGAGGGCATCGTCGGCTGGGTGCAGCGGCGTACTTCGTAGCCGGGACCGTGCGTTAGGGTGACCGCGATTCGGCGGTTTCCGGGTCCGTGCCGTTCACCGGATAGAAGTGAGCCACCTCTCCGGTTCAGCCGGAACATTCACAGCCCGTGACGATTCGGCCGGGCGACGGTGGCCTGAAATGGCGAAACCAGGTACCTCCGTACGTAGAAACCGCGATGCACGTACACGCTCCGTTCCGGAGTGTGGGGCCACGTGACACCCCCCGATCGACACCAGAACCCCGAACGAGGCCACGAGCCTCAGTCCCCGACTACCGAGAACCGAACCTCCGAGACCCCGCAGACCGCTTCGGCGAACAGCAACGCTTGGCGGGACACGGCGCTGGGCGCGGACCACGCGGTGCGTTCCGGAGTGGACCGGGTGCGGCCCTACGCCCACCAGGTCTGGCAGCGGATCCTTCCGATCCTGCGCCGGTTGTGGCTGGCCGTGCTGCCGCTGTTGCAGCGCGTGCGCAACTCCACCGCCGGTCAGTGGGTCGAGCAGCGCGTGGGACCGGCGGCGAGCAGTGCCGCGGCCAAGGTCCAGGGCGCCACCGAATCGAACGGCGGCGGGCACCGCAGCCCCGCCAACCCCCGGCTGCGCGCGATGCAGGCCGGCGCCGGACTCGCCGTGCTCGGCGTGCTCGGTGTCGCCGTGCTCAGCGTGAGCGCCGGATCCGACAACGACGTCCGTGCCGCAGCGCAGGTCGACGACATCCCCGCGGCCGGTCAGGAATCCGACCAGGGCTCCGGCGGCCTGTTCGGCTCCGATTCCGAGCCGAAGGATTCGGGTCCCGTGCCCGGGCCTCCCGCCAAGGGCATCGACGTCTCCAACCACAACGGCTCGGTCGACTGGAAGCAGGTCGCGGCCTCCGGCCAGAACTTCGCGTTCGTGCTGGCCTCCGACGGCACCGACTTCACCAGCCCGAAGTACTCGGAGCAGTACCACGGTGCGAAGGACGCCGGCCTGATGGCGGCGCCGTACCACTTCGCCCGTCCCGACGAGTCCGCTGAGGCGCAGGCCGACAAGCTGCTGTCCGTCGCCGACTACAAGAAGGACGGCAAGAGCCTGCCCCCGGTGCTGGACCTCGAGGTCGACCCGTCCGGCGGTGGCTGCTACGGCCTGTCCGTGCCGGAGATGCACAAGTGGACCGACACCTTCAACAAGAAGGTGAAGGACTCGACCGGGGCCGACCCGATCATCTACGCGAACCCGTCGTTCTGGAACGAGTGCATGGGCGGCAGTGACGCCTACGCGGACCACCCGCTGTGGCTGGCGGCCTACGAGGTCGACGAGCCGACCGTGCCGAAGGGCTTCAAGGACTGGAACTTCTGGCAGTACACCGAAGAGGGCTCCGTGCCCGGCGTCAGCGGTGAGGTCGACCAGAACCACTTCCAGGGCAGCGTCGGCGACCTGGCGAAGCTGGGTCAGGACTGATCCGCTCGGGGCGGGTCGCTTCCCCGAGCGTCCCGTCCCGGCCGGGACGCAGTCGCCCCGAGGCTGTGAACCGGCCAGGATCCACATGAGCAGTCGCACGGGCACGCCCGACGTCCCGTGTCCCCCGGACCCCGCCTGCACGAGCAGGCGGGGTCCGCGCACGTCCGGGGCCGCCGCGGAGAATGGTCGCGCGAGCCGGTCCGCCCGGCGGGCTCATCCGGCCCGCCGTGAGCGTGCTCACCAGCGCGAACGATCAGTGCGCGGGTTCCTGCGGGTAACCTTCGTCGTGATTGAAGGAGGCGTCATCCGCTACGACGGCTACGTGACGAAAGCAGCCCTGATCGTCAACGCGAATTCCCGGTCAGGTGCCCGAGCCTGTTCGGACGCGGAGGACCTGCTGCGGACACTGGACGTGCCGCTGCACGCCGTGCATCCGCTGCGCGATCCCTCCCGGTTGCTGGAGGTCGTGGAGGGCGCCGTGGACGCCGGGCACGACTTGATCGTGCTCGGCGGTGGCGACGGGACGGTCAGTTCGGTCGTCGACGTGCTGGCGCACCGCGAGGTGCCGATGGGCTTGCTGCCCCTGGGCACCGCGAATGACTTCGCCCGCACCATGGACATTCCGGCGGACCTGGACGGTGCCTGCCGGACCATTGCCCGAGGGCATGTCGTGGACGTGGATTTAGGTTTGTGCGGGCGGAATTACTACGTGAACCGCGCTTCGGCGGGCCTGGGCGCCGCGGTCGCCGAGCACATGTCGCCGACGTTGAAGCGGCGCATCGGCCCGCTCGCGTATCCGGTGGCGACGGCGCGGGCGTTGCGCAAGCACCGTCCGTTCACCGCGACTTTGGAATTCCCGGAAGGTGATCACGAGCCGTTGAAGTTCACCGACCTGTTGCAGATCTCGGTGGCCAACGGCCGCTATTTCGGCGGCGGCCAGCTCGCCGCGCGGGACGCCGGCATCGATGACGCGATGCTCGACGTGTCGGTGCTGCGCAACGGGAGCCCGTTGCGGCTGCTGTCGATGGCCCGCGAGTTGCGCACCGGCAGCACTTCGGACAGTTCGCTGGTCACGCATCTGCGCACCGCGAAGGTCGACGTGCGCACCGATGTGGAGTTGCCGATCAACATCGACGGCGAGCTGGTGGCGAACACGCCGCAGCAGTTCTCGGTGGCCCGCAACGCCCTGCACGTCATCGCCCCGCCAACGTGGACCGACGGCGGCTGAGCCGGAGCTCTCGGCGGACTGCTTTTCGGTGAATCGATCCGTTCCCATTTGCCGATCACGTGCCATTGGTTCGTGCCTTGTGCCGAATGCGCGTGGACTTCGAATATCGGATCGTCGTTGGAATTCGCCGGTTTTCCCGTTCTCCCTGGTGTCGGGCGGGTTTTTCGTCATCGTTAGGCCATCGCGCGGACATGTGATTGGTCTGAACGATTCACTCGTAAGTGGCTTTTCGCGTGCAAGACTTTCGCCTTGACCGTGTTTTGTGACGCGACGTCACTGTGAATCGCCAATGCGTAGGTGGCGTCAGCCTTTCGGGAGAGGATCATGCCCGTGCTGAAGACCCGTTGGAAACGCCTGGCAGTGGTGGGCGCGTTGCCGCTGGCGCTCGCGGTGCCGATGCCCGCCGTCGCCGCTCCCGCAGAGACGGGCGTGGCCGACCGCGTGGCGGCCTACGACGACACGTACTACGAGCCGGCGCTCGGCAAGACCGGTGAGGAGCTGAAGGTCGCCCTCAACGACATCATCAGCACCAACGACCAGCTCACCTACGACGATGTCTGGGAGGCGCTGAAGGTCACCGACCAGGACCCGGCGAACCCCGACAACGTCGTCCTGCTCTACAGCGGCCGTTCGCAGGGCAAGGACACCAACGGCGGCGGAGCCGACCAGTGGAACCGGGAGCACACCTGGGCCAAGTCGCACGGCGACTTCGGCACCGCCGTGGGACCGGGCACCGACGTGCACCACTTGCGCCCGACCGACGTGACGGTGAACTCGGAGCGCGGCAACAAGGACTTCGACATGGGCGGCAGCCCGGTCGACGAGGCCGACGGCAACTTCACCGACGACGACTCGTTCGAGCCCCGCGACGAGGTCAAGGGCGATGTCGCCCGCATGATCATGTACATGGCGGTGCGCTACGAAGGCGAGGACGGCGCACCCGACCTGGAACTCAACGACAACGTCGACAACGGCAGCGCCCCGCTGATGGGCCGCCAGTCGGTGCTGCTGGAGTGGAACGCCCAGGACCCGCCGGACGAGTTCGAGCAGAACCGCAACCAGGTCATCTACGACCAGTTCCAGCACAACCGCAACCCCTTCGTCGACCACCCCGAGTGGGCCGCCGAGATCTGGAACTGAGCTCGCAGCACACCGGGGGCGGCCCACTTCGGGTCGTCTCCGGTTCGTGCTTCCCGGTGCGAATTTCACGGGAACGAACCGACGCTTGAGACCGTCCCAGTACTATCGCGACACTGATCAGCGGTGACGCAATGGTTCGATCCTGGGGGGACGAGCGTGGCACTGAACGTCGCACCGGAAGCCTTGACGGCGCACAGCCAGGGCTCCGATGGGGTTTCGCAGCACCTGGACCAGCTCTCCTCGGTGCTGGAGCAGGCGCGGGTGAGCGACGACTGCTTCGGGCCGATCGGCGAGCTGCTGGCCTTCGCCTACTTCGACTCCTTGGAGGAGTGCCGCGATCTGGCCAAGCAGGCCGGTGGCTTCATGAGCCACATCTCGTCGGCGGTGCAGGACTGCGCCAAGGACTACGCCGAGATGGACCAGACGCAGGCCTCGGACCTCGGCAAGATCGACCTCAGCGGGATGCGGGTCTCCGGCGGCGGCCCCGCCTCGCTCGGCGCCGTCAACGGCGCGGGCGGTGAAGGCAAGAGCTACCTGGATCAGACCGCCGAATACGGCTCGTCCGCGGCCTCCACCAGCGGCGACCTCGCGCGGGCGGACAACCCGCCGGACATCGCGATCGCCACGGTCAACGCCCGGATGGAACAACTCCAGATGGTGACCAGCCCGGGCCAGTCGTTCATGGACAACGGCCTCGGTTTCCTGGTGTCGCTGGTGATCAGCCCGCTGGTGGAGTTCGTGCTCGAACCCGCCATCGGTGACCCGGAGCAGATGCGCAGCACCGGCAAGGGCTGGGAGCAGGTCGCCGACTGGCTGGAGAAGCTCGGCGAGCAGGAGAAGCAGCGCGCCGAAGCCACCAAGCCGGTCTGGGAGGGCCAAGCGGGCGACGCGTTCCGCAAGCAGCTCGACGAGTTCTCCGGCGGCGCCGGTGCTTTCGCCTCCGAAGTGCGCGGCCTCACCCAGATCTTGAACATGGCGGCCGACCTCTTCGACATGTTCGTGGAGATGGCGATCGACATCATCCAGGAACTCGTGATCGGCCTCATCATCGAGTGGATCGCGGCACTGGCCGCGTCCTGGGTCACCGCCGGAGCCTCCGTCGCCGCCGCTTCCGGCCTGACCGCCTCGCAGGTCGCCATCACCGGAACCCGTCTGGGCGCGAAGGTCGCCAACCTCCTCCACAAGCTCAAGCCCCTGGTGACGAAGCTGGAGGAGCTGTTGAAACAACTCCGCAGCGGCCCACTGCGCAAGGTCGTGGACAAGATGAACGGGCTGCGCGAGGGCAACATGGCCCAGAAGTGGGTGGCACGCCAGATCGACGCGAACCCGATCGCGAAGATTGCGACCCGTGGTGACACGAGCACGGATCGCGCGGCGGACGCGGTTCGACGTGCGGAGCGGGCCGTGGACGAAGGCAGGGACGGCGCGCAGGACCAGCTCGTGCGAGCACAGCGAGACCTCCAGCGCGCGCAGGACGCCCCGTCCATGGATACGACGACCGGCAACCGGTTCATGCGCGAGAACCGGACGGATTCGGACGGGAACGTGATCGGGCAGACCGATCGCAACGGTGACGTCAGGACCAATTGGCGTGGGGAACTACGACCGGTCACCGACTCGATCACCGGTGAGCAGGCGCTGGCCGGGAACCTGGCACAGGCAGGGCTCGGCGCGATGGGGCTCAGTGGTGAACACCGCTGGCAAGATGCCGTCATCAACCAGGGCACCGAGGCCGTGGTGCACGAAGGCGTGGAGCAGGGTGTGAAGTACGGATACGACAAGGCTCAAGATCCGTCGAGTTCGGAAGACCGGCAAGCTGCGACGGAGCGCGGTTTCAACGTGTGACGGAAGGATTTCGGATGTCGGTGGCCGAGCGCCTGGGGGCTTCCCTAGTGGCGCGTTCCGAGTGGTGCGCGCCCGATGAACCGGTGTGGTGGGCGTCGTGGGTTGAAGGCGTGGCGTTCCAGGTCGACGGTTTGGACGCGGAGGGCAAACCGAGTCCAGGAGCCGGTAAGCGGCTCGCCGGTGTCGTTGGCAAAGCAGGCATGGGCGTGGCGGTCGGTGCGCTGACGGCGGCGTTCGGAGGTGGTGAGAATTACGAGTCGACAAGTGCGGCCCCCGAGCGAGGACTGCAGGTGTTCGCCTCCGGAGTGAACAGCGACGCGGTTCGGCTGATCCAGCGGGCCGCGCCCGCTTCAGCTGGCTCGATGCTGTGGGTGCTGACTCCACGTCGTCTCGGCGTATTACTGCCGCTGGTTGAGGAGACAGCCGAACGAGTGCAGCCGGAGCCCGGGGGGTGGCGGCAGTTAGCCCGTGGATTGGGCGAGGCCGGTCGGTCGCTCGTCAGTTCCAGAGCCGAATTCGGGGCGAACGAACCCGGAGCTCCGATGAAGTCGCCGTCCGTTGCTACCTGGTTTGAGCTCGGTCCGGGCGACATCGCGGACTGCCGGTTGATCGGCAGGGAGAACTGCCCGAGCCATTGCGGGATCGTCCTTCGCGATGGATCGGGTTTTGCCGTGCGGTCCCCGTTCCCGTGGGATGTCGAAGCCATGATGAGCGCGGTTCAGGCGTTCAACCGAGGCCAGCATTGGAGTGGTCGTGCCTGATCTGAGCACGGTGGACGAGGAAAAGCTTCGGGCGGAGTGGGAGACGAGGCTCGGCGAGAAGTGGCTCGGCGTCAATGAGTCGCTGGTCTGGGTCTTGTTGCCGGAGCGGGGTTACGTCGGATCGGTTGTGGCGGGAAAGCTCTCGGTGCCGCACGAGCCCACGTCTGCGGTGCGTCCATGGGCGGGGCAGTTTCCGAAGTGGCCGTCGCCGAGCACGCAGGTGACGTCCGGCCAGTACTTGAACGACGAATGGGCTGACGATCCATCGATCATGTGGTGGGTTACGGCTGACACCGTTGAGCACGACGCCGCACGGTTCGCCGATCACCTCGCCCCGGCCAGGGGGCACGCTTTGCTGGCCCTTGGAACGACACGACTGGCCGTCGTCGTCGAACAAGGGATGCTCGCAGCGCAGGAGCAGGCCGAGGACGATGGCAAGGGGTGGTTCGGCCGTGCCCGCTCAGCGGCAGCGCAGGTGCAGAAGGCTGCGGAGGGCTTGACGTCGGGGACTGACGCGAAGGTGCCGGTTTCGTACTTCGAGGTTCCGCTGACCCGGATCGCGGACATGGACAGGTGCCGTCCGGGAAGGAGCGTCCCGACCTCGGACTTCCTTCGCGTGCGGTTCGTGGACGGTTCTGCGCTGCTGATCCGCACGATCGAGGCGGGAAGCTTCGCCGGCAAGTTCAACCATGCTCGTTGACCTGGTGCCATGAGCGCGAGGTGGTGAGCCGTCCGTGCTGTGGTGGTCGTTCGCGGGGGAACTCGAAGTGTGCGGCGGTGTCTCAAAAGGGCATCGAGCAAGACGTGACGTGCGGATACGACGCGGGACCTGGCGAGAGTTGTCGCCCCTGATGTATGTGACGCGGTCGGCTGAATCGAGCTCAACGACACGGCTGATGAGTGCGGTCACGAGAGTGGATTCAGGGCTAGAGGGGGAATAGGGGAATCAGATGTCGGTGTCCAGGGCGCCGGGGGCGTCGCTGTCGGCTCGCCAGTGGTGGTGCGAGCCGGGGGAGCAGGTCGTGTGGGCGTTGTGGACGCACGGGACGACGTTTCGGGTCGACGGCTGCAACGAGAACGGCTTCCCGAAACCGGGGATGGGCAAGAGGTTCGGGAGTGCGGTCGGCAAAGCGGGCATCGCGGTGGCGGCGGGGGCGCTGACAGGTGTCTTCGGCGGCGGCGAGGACAGCGGGCGCGTCACTGCTCCGCCGGCGAAGGGGCTCACGGTTTTCGGTCCAGGCCCTGAATGCCGGGCGCGTGGTTTGATCAGGTCGGACGTTCCGGAGGGGTATTCGGCCGGGGACGTCCTGTGGGTGCTCACTCCGAACCGATTAGGAGTCTTGCTATCGCAGCGGATCGAGCCCAAGGACACGGGTCCCGGCGGATGGCGTCAGCTGGGACACGGCTGGGGTGACGTCGGGCGGGTGCTCGTCGGTGCTTCGCCGGAGGAGTTCGGCAGGAACGTTCCCGGCGCTGCGTTGCGGTCCGATCCGGTAGCGCTCTGGTTCGTGCTCGGGTGCGAGGAGATCGTGGATTGCCAGGTTACCGGGCCGGAACACCGCCAGACGCAGTGCGCGGTCGTGCTTCGGGACGGTTCTGGTTTTGGGCTGGACGCCCACATGGCCGCCGACGCGGGCATGATGGCCGACGCGGTGCGGCGCTACTTGAGGGGTGCGCGTGGCTGACTTGTCGGCGTTGGATCAGCAGCTGCTTCGGGAGAAGTGGGAGGCGAATCTACCTGAGGAGTGGTTGGCCGAGGGTGAGTCGTTGAGCTGGGTTTTGTTGCCGGAGCAGGGTTATATCGGGTCGACGGTGGGTGGTGCGCACTGTTTGCCGCACGAGCCGTTGTCCGGTGTTGCTTCGTCTACTGTGGATAGACCTGAGTGGCCGCTGCCGAGCGAGGTGGTCGGTTCCGGCGCGTTCCTCGACGACGAGTGGGCTGATGATCCCTCTGTGCTGCAGTGGGTGTTCGCCGGGAATGCGGAGCAGGACGCGGTCCGGTTCGGTGACCATGTGGCTGAGATGCCTGGTTCGGCGTTCGTGGTGTTGAGTTCGTCGAGGTTGGCCGTGGTGGTCGAGCAGGGCAAGATCGCGGAGCCTGCTGGGGCGGAGCCGGAGGGCAAGGGCTGGTTGGGCAAGGCGCGGTCGGCGGCCGCGCAGGTGCAGAAGGCGGCGGAGGGGATCACCGCTCGCAAGGACGCGAAGGCGGCGGTGTCGTACCACGAGGTTCCGTTGTCGCGGATCGCCTCGATGAGCTGGGCGCCGTTGGGGCGGAGCATCCCGCGTTCCCCGTTCTTGCGCGTCGATTTCGCCGACGGTTCCTGCCTGTTCATCCGCGATCGTGCCGCCGAGGCCAACGCGCACAAGTTCCCGGGCGGACGTTGAGCAACGCGGCCGCAGCGGTGGAACTCAGGTGAATGCCTCCGTTGACCACTGGGATCGGTCAAAGGAGGGCCATCACCTTGCGGGGGCGTGCGAGTGAAACGACCCATTCGACCGATGTGGTCAAAAGAGGCATTCACCGCACGGCGTCAGCTGAGGGAGCGTTCTCCGATTCCCGCTGGCCGGCACGCCATGAACTATCCATAGTGGACAAATTTTTCACCTGCCAGGCGGGGACCGAATGGTTCCCGCCTGGTCAGGGCCTCGGAGTCTTGCCGTCCGGATTCCCGGATCCGGACGGTGCGCTCAACGGAACTCGCACCGTGAAGTGCGCGCCGCGCCCGGAGTCGTTGATGACCACCGTGCCGTGGTGCATGTCCGCGATCTCGCGGACCAGTGCCAGGCCGAGCCCGGAGCCGCCCTGTTCGCGAGTGCGGGCGGTGTCCAGGCGGGCGAACCGCTCGAAGACCTGATCGCGGAACTCGGCCGGGATGCCGGGTCCGTCGTCGACGACGTCGAGCCGTGCGCTCGCACCTTCGGCGCGCAGGCGGATCGCGACCCGGTGTTCGGCGTGCGTTTCGGCGTTGTCCAGCAGGTTCGTGATCAGCCGGGCGAGGTGCGTGCGGTGCCCCTCGATCACGATGCCGGGTTCGACGTCGACGTCGCGGTGGAGTTCGGCAGGCGCGCGGCGGGTGATGGTGTCGGCCGCCAGCGAACTCAGGTCGAGCGTATCGCCCGTGGTGGGAGTGGTGCCGTCGATCCTGGCCAGTGCCAGCAGATCCGAGGTGAGCCGCTCCAACCGGTCGAGATCTTCGAGGGTTCCGGCGGCGATCGTCGGCCAGTGCGCGCGGTCCGGGTGCGCCTGCGCCACTTCCAGCGGCGTGCGCAGCGCGGCCAGCGGGCTGCGCAGCTCGTGCGAGGCGTCGGCGACGAACCGCCGCTGCCGCCGCACCGAATCGTCGAGCCGGTCCAAGGTGTCGTTGAGCGTCGTGGCGAGCCGCGCTATCTCGTCGCCGCTGGCCGGGACCGGCATGCGCCCGCGGAGGTCCTGGGCGGACAGCCGGGTGAACTCGTGGCGGATCGCTTCCACGGGACGAAGCGCGCGGCCGGTGCTGAACCAGGTCAGCGCCGCCACCAGGACCAGCAACACCGGTGCTCCGAGCAGCAGTCCCGTCGTCGCCGCGCTGGTGGCTTGTTCCACCGAGCGGGTGGAGGCGCTGGCGATGAGCGTGCGGTCGCCGAGGGGAGTCGACACCGTCGTCGTCGCGGTGAGGCGGGCGTCGGTGTTCAGCGGTACCACGGCCCGAGCGGGCGGCGTTCGGGCCGACTGCGACGGGATGGGGTTCGCGGGCACGGACGGCTCGGCGAGGTCTTCCTCCGATGCCGGCGGCGCGGGCATCATTCGCACCGACACCGAGCCCGC
Organism: Saccharopolyspora gloriosae; assembly: GCF_022828475.1. Taxonomy (GTDB): domain Bacteria; phylum Actinomycetota; class Actinomycetes; order Mycobacteriales; family Pseudonocardiaceae; genus Saccharopolyspora_C; species Saccharopolyspora_C gloriosae_A. The sequence continues at coordinate 2,224,081 of NZ_CP059557.1, forward strand.
GGGAGCGGGCAACGCCGAACCCACCTGCACCGCGCGGCCCGCTTCGGTGAGTTGGCCGCGCAGCGCGGCGTCGAGGTCCTCGGTGAGCCTGCCGTGCAGGTATCCCAGCAGGAACCAGCCGATGGCGACGGTGGCGACCGCGACGATTCCGGTGGCCGCGAGCGTGGTGCGGGCGCGGATCGACGCGCGGCGCCGCAGCGGCCGGTCACGCATCGCTGCCGCCGTCGGCGACGAGCTGGTAGCCGTGGCCGCGCACGGTGCGGATGCTGTGCCGCCCGAACGGGCTGTCGATCTTCCGGCGCAACGCGCTGATGTGCACCTCGATCAGGTTGACGTCGGGATCGGCGGCGAAGTCCCAGCCGCTCTCCAGCAACCGCCGCTTCGACACGACCTGGCCTTGGCCGCGGGCGAGCAGTTCGAGCACCGCGAACTCCTTGCTGGTCAACGAGATCTCCCGCTCGCCACGGGAACAGCTCCGCCGCGCCGGGTCCAGCACCAGGTCCCCGGCGCGCAGCAGCGGCGGGCGGGCCGTGGCGCGGCGCCGGATCACGTTGCGCAGCCGGGCGAGCAGCACCACGTACGAGAACGGTTTCGTCACGTAGTCGTCGGCACCCGCGTCCAGCGCTTCCGCCTCGTCGTACTCGCCGTCCTTCGCGGTGAGCATGATGATCGGCGTCCAGTTCTCCGCCGCGCGAAGCCGGGCGCACACCCGATATCCGTTCAGGCCGGGAAGCATGATGTCGAGCAGGATGGCCGCGTACTCGTGGTCCGCGGCGTGCCGCAGCGCTTCGTTGCCGTCGCCGGTGACGTCCACCGCCCAGCCTTCGGCTTCCAGCCCGGTGCGCAGAGCCTCCGCGACGCGACGTTCATCTTCCACGACGAGCACCCGCATGTGGATCAGCATGCCACCTGATCCTGAAGTGATCTTCAGGATCGTTCAGCTCCACTACAGCGAACCTCGGCATCGTTGTCCTCGTCGCGGGAACACCGCGGCGCAGCCGACGCAGAGGAGTTCAGGAATGCAGAACAAGCGAATCGCCATCGCAGTGGCGGCCGGCGCCGTCGTGCTCGGCCTCGCCGGAACGGGGACGGCCATCGCGACCTCCGGCGAGTCCGCTCAGGAGCCCAAGCCCACCGCTGCGGCGCCGTCGGACTCGACCCCTGCGGGCGAGCGCATGGCCTGCGCGATCACGGGCGTGGACACGGCGCCCGTGCGGCAGGGGCCGCGAGAGACCGTTCCGGTTCCGGAGGGTGCGCAGACGGTTCCCGCGCGGCAGGGCGAGCGGGGAGAGGCCGTTCCGGCCCCGCAGGGCTCGACGCCTCCGGCGGAGGGCGTGGAGTGCGTGCCCCTGCCCGAGGGCGCGAGGATCGTCCCGGGCAAGCAGGTCGAGACGCGGCCCGCGGCCGAGGCTCCGGAAGGCGCGGAATCCGTTCCCGCCCAGCAGGCGCGGCCCTGACCGGCCGGTGGCGGGGAGGGAACCCTCCCCGCCACCGCGCGGTTCACTCGAAGCGGCTGGTGTCGCCCGCGCCGCGGCGCACGATTTCGGCTTCACCACCGGAGAAATCGATGACCGTCGTCGGTTCGGTACCGCAGTCACCGGAATCCAGCACCGCGTCCACCACGTGATCGAGCCGTTCTTTGATGTCCCAGCCCTGCGTCAGCGGTTCTTCCTCGTCGGGCAGCAGCAGCGTGCTCGACAGCAGCGGCTCACCCAGCTGCGCCAGCAGCGCCTGCGCGGTGACGTGCTCCGGAATGCGGATGCCCACCGTCTTCTTCTTCGGGTGCATCAACCGGCGCGGCACTTCCTTGGTGGCCGGGAGGATGAAGGTGTAGCTGCCCGGCGTGCTCGCCTTGATCGCGCGGAACACCGAGTTGTCGATGTGCACGAACTGGCCCAGCTGGGCGAAGTTCTCGCACACCAGGGTGAAGTGGTGCCGGTCGTCGAGCTTGCGGATGGTCTTGATCCGCTCCACGCCGTCCTTGTTGTCCAGCCCGGTCCCCAAGGCGAAGCAGGAGTCCGTCGGATACACGATCACCCCGTCGGATCGGATGATGTCGACCGCCTGGCCGAGCGTGCGGCGCTGCGGATTGTCCGGGTGCACGTCGTAGTACCTCGCCATCCACCGAGCCTAGGATCACCCGGCGCTTTCCGACAGCCCGCCCCCGGGACGGCGCAAGCGTCGCGTCCGACGGGCCGCGTCCGAACGGCCTGTTCGTGATGACCCGATAGCGCTGGATGTGCGAGATCCCAGTCCCATGGCGTCAGCGACGAACATCTCGACTGGTCTGATCGAGCGGCCACCAGAGCGGTGATCGTGGTAGGCGGATCTTGTTGGCCTTCTGCCTCGGCCGTACCGTCCGTTTCAATCACGGAGGGGGCACGGCATCGTGGATTTCAGTGAGGTGATGCGGGCGCTGAGCGCGCAGGGAAATCTGGAGTTGGTGTCTTCTCCGGACTTCGCCACCAAGGTGGATCGGGCCGCGTGGCGCTTGTCGCTGGAGAAACCGATTTACAAGGCCCGGAAGCGTCCTTGCTCGGTCCAGCTCCCGAACCCTCCTTTTCTTTCGACCGCCCCGATGCACGTGCTTCACGAAGTCGGGGTGGCGACCAGCTTCTTCGATGACCCTGTTTTCGCCGACGCGGCACGGCTCTGGGCGCAGCTGCGATACTGCGCCACGCTGATCCCGGAGAACGGCCGGATGGCGCTATCTGCGGAGGCCGCCGGCTCCGTCGTGCATCACCACAAAGTAGCCCAGTCGGAATATTTGGGAATCGGCTTGGCCCTCGTCGTGACGCGCCACCTGCTGGGCATGAAGTATCCGGGTCTGGTGTTCCGGGTTGTGGACGCCGATGTCGCCCTGCGATCGGGCCTTCCCGGAGTGGGAGACGTGCGGTTGGTGGAAGGAATCCAGACGCGCCCGGACTACTTCATGGTCGGCTACCCGAGGAACGGCGGTCCGGTGAAGATCGTCGTTTTGGAGTGCAAGGGAAACCACGGAGTCGAGTCTCAGGCGGTCCGGCAGCTCGCCAAAGCGTGCGTCCAGGTGCGGTCGATCGAGATCGAAGGACAGCAGAATTTGACCTCGTACATGGTCGCTTCACGCTTGCAGCAGGCCGGGATCACCGTGTACGTGATCGACCCGCCCGGGGATGACGAGGTGTGGTCGGGGACCGCCGACGAGCTTGAACGGGAGCTGAACGAGGGCTTGGGCGAGTTGCCGGAACCCTTCACCTCACAACGTCGCGAGCCCGGCCGACCTGCCGAACAACCCAGCGAGGTGGACGACGAGGGGGAGCCGTCCCTCTTCGACGACTTGGTCGCAGCCGAGCCCGAGACGGAGGATCCGTTCGAGCCGCCGCTTCCGGAAGAGGCCAGGGTGATCAAGATCCCGCGAGCCAGCCGGAAGTGGTTCTCCCAGACCCTCGCCCGATGCGCTGCAGCCTCGGCGCTGCTGTTCGCCGGGGCCAGCCGAGCCGCGTCCGCCTACCGTCCGCCGCCATCGCGGACGGCTGAGCAGAGGCTTCCCGATATCGGTGAACAACAGCGGGACGAGGTACCGGACACGGCCGAGAGGTACGAGCTCGACGGCGGATTGCGCGTGACCGGCACCCGGTCCGAACTGCCACTGCCGAACGGCGGGCGTTTCGTGGTCTACCGGGGACTCGAATCTGGCTTGTACGCACAGCTCAGGGATCAACGGCTCGGTTCCTACCTCCGTTCGGCGCCCGAGGTCGGGGCGCGCTGGCGGAACGCCTTCCACGCTGAGGAAGACGCCCGCGACGCGATCTCCATTGGAGCCGACGGCACCGTCCTCGCGATGTCCTTAGAACCGGGTTGACGGCCGGCACCTCGAACCCCACCGCACATGACGCCGGGCCGCCCGAACGATCGGGCGGCCCGGCGATGCGTGGCGGTTCACCAGCCGCGTTCGCGCCATTCCGCGAGGTGGGGGCGCTGTTCGCCGAGGGTCGAGTCGTCGCCGTGGCCCGGGTAGAACCAGGTGTCATCGGGGAGTTCGGCGAAGACCCGGTTCTCCACGTCGTCGACCAGGGAGTTGAACTCCTCCGGTGAGTTCGTCTTGCCGACTCCACCGGGGAACAGCGAGTCGCCGGTGAACAGGTGCGGGTGCCCGGCCGGGTCGCGGTAGACGAGCGCGATGGAACCGGGGGTGTGGCCGCGCAGGTGGATGACCTGCAGCTCGGCGTCTCCGACCGGGACCGTGTCGCCGTGGTTCACCAGGCGGTCCGGCGGCACCGGCAGAGCCTGGGCGTCCGCCGGGTGCGCCAGCGTGTAGCAGCCGGTCTGGCCCGCGACCGCGCCCAGCGCCTGCCAGTGATCACCGTGCTGGTGGGTGGTCACGATGGTGCGCAGCCGCGGCCGGTCGTCGTCGTGGCCCAGCAGGTCCGCGAGCCGTTCCGAGTCGTTCGCCGCGTCGATCAGCAGCGCGTCGCCGGTGCTGCGACAGGTCAGCAGGTACGCGTTGTTGTCCATCGGGCCGACGGACAACTTCGTGATCGTCAATGCGTCCAGCGCCCGTTTGGCGGGGGCGCCGCCGGGTTCGACATGGCCGGTGTACTGCTCGTATGCCTCCACGCCGAAACCCTATCGCCTCCGCGAGGCATGGCTCACAACCACACCGGCAGCTCCGGCGCGTCCCCTTCCAAGGTCTGGTCGCCGGTCCGTCCGAGCAGCCAGCCGAGCATCGCTCCGGGTGCTCCGCGCACCTGAGTGGGCGGCTCGGTGGTGCCGCGCAGCTCCCACGTGCGCAGGTGCCCGTCGGGGAAGTCCACGACGACCGTCACGGCGGGCACGTCGGGTCTGCCTCCGAAGGTCTGGACGGCGTCCTCCAGCAGCTGTTCGACGTCCGGCTCGGGGATGTCGGCGAAGCCGAAACCGTGGTCGAGGTCGACCAGGTGCACCCACAGCTCCAGCAGGCGTTTGCGCAGCACGTGGTGGGCGGGGATCGGTTCGCGGGCGAAGACCTCGGCGTTCCACGCCGATTCCGGCAGCGTGCGCACCGCGTGCGCGAAGCGGCCGTGCGAGGCGACCAGGTCTTCCAGCAGCAGCCGGTGACCGCGCACCGAACCTTCCTCGATGTCGGCGTCCCGGTCCGCGGGGCTGGCGTACATCGGGTGCTCGGCGCCCGTCCTCGCCCAGATCAGCAGGTTCAGCAGGCCGTCGGCGTTGCGCGCCAGGTGGGTGAGCACGTGCGCCCGCGTCCATCCCGGTAGCAGGCTGGGCCGTCGCACGCTCGCGTCGTCGAACGCCTTGCCGACCGCAAGGAGGCGTTGCGTGCCTGCTTCGATCGCGGACAGGGCGGCGGTGACCTGTTCGGTCGAGTGCTGGGGTCCGGTGGGCACCTGCGTGCCGCCGGCGCCGAGAACGGTGTCAGCCATCGGATTCCTTGAAGTGTGCAGGAAAATTCTCCGGACGTGGCAGGGGGTACCCGAGAGTAGGGGCACACGTGGGTCCCCGACAGTGCCCAATCCGGGGTAATTTGCGTATGGTCGCGCCAGGGGCGTGCTAGTGGCGGCCCGGAATAACGCGCCGATGTGCGCGTTGCAGCCTGGTACGGCCTGTGACGAGGGACGACGCGGAACTGTCGGGGGTCCGGCATAGCATGGCCGCGCGACGTCCGAACACCGCCGAGCGCGGCAACGCCGACATCCTCGGCTGCCACGTCGGGTCGACCGACCAGGGGCTTTCGCCCCGCCAGGGCCGCCGTCACGGGGAGCCCGGCCGGGTCGACCACGGGCCTGCGGTGGGGGTGATGCCGTGGCCCGGTGCCGGCGGGCGCGTCCACCGAACCGGCGAGAACTTCCGAAAGGATCACAGTGGCCGACCGCCTCGTCGTCCGCGGCGCCCGCGAGCACAACCTGCGCGGGATCGACATCGACCTGCCGCGCGACAGCCTGATCGTGTTCACCGGCCTGTCCGGCTCCGGCAAGTCCAGCTTGGCCTTCGACACCATCTTCGCCGAAGGCCAGCGGCGTTACGTGGAGTCGCTGTCGGCGTACGCGCGGCAGTTCCTGGGGCAGATGGACAAGCCCGACGTGGACTTCATCGAGGGCCTGTCCCCGGCGGTGTCCATCGATCAGAAGTCCACCAGCCGCAACCCGCGTTCCACGGTGGGCACCATCACCGAGGTCCACGACTACCTGCGGCTGCTCTACGCCCGCGCGGGCAAGCCGCACTGCCCGGCCTGCGGTGAGCTGATCAGCAAGCAGACCCCGCAGCAGATCGTCGACCAGGTGCTGGCGATGCCGGAGCGCACCAAGTTCCAGGTGCTGGCGCCGGTGATCCGCGGCCGCAAGGGCGAGTACGTCGACCTGTTCGAGCAGCTCCAGTCGCAGGGTTACGCGCGTGCCCGCGTGGACGGCGTGGTGCACCAGCTGGAGTCGCCTCCGACGCTGAAGAAGCAGGAGAAGCACGACATCGCCGTGGTCGTGGACCGGCTCACGGTGAAGGCGAACGCGAAGCAGCGGCTCACCGACTCGGTGGAGACCGCGCTGCGGCTCGCCGACGGGCTGGTGCTGCTGGAGTTCGTCGACGTCGACGAGAACTCCCCTGAGCGGGAGCGGAAGTTCTCCGAGCACCTGGCTTGCCCGAACGGGCATCCGCTGGGCGTGGACGAACTGGAGCCGCGCTCGTTCTCCTTCAACTCCCCGTACGGCGCCTGCCCGGACTGCGCGGGCCTGGGCATCCGCAAGGAGGTCGACCCGGAACTCGTCGTGCCCGACGAGGAACTCTCGCTGGGCGAGGGTGCCATCGCGCCGTGGGCGGGCGGGCACACCGCCGAGTACTTCACCCGGCTGCTGACCTCGTTGTCGGAGTCGGTCGGGTTCCGGATGGACGCGCCGTGGGCCAAGCTGCCGACGAAGGTGAAGAAGGCGGTGCTGCACGGCACCACCGACCAGGTGCACGTGCGGTACAAGAACCGCTACGGGCGGCAGCGTTCCTACTACGCGTCCTACGAGGGCGTCATCCCGTTCCTGGAGCGGCGCCTCGACCAGACCGAATCGGACTACGCCCGCGAGAAGTACGAGGGCTACATGCGGGACGTGCCGTGCCCGTCGTGCGACGGGACGCGGCTCAAGCCGGAGATCCTCGCGGTCACGATGGAGAACGCCGAGCACGGCGAACTGTCCATCGCCGAGGTCAGCGCGTTGAGCGTGCGCGAGTGCGCGGCGTTCCTCAACGCACTGGTGCTGGGGCACCGGGAGGAGATGATCGCGGGCCGGGTGCTCAAGGAAGTGCAGGCCCGGCTGGGATTCCTGCTCGACGTGGGCTTGGACTACCTGTCGCTGGATCGTGCGGCGGGCACGCTCTCCGGCGGTGAGGCGCAGCGCATCCGGCTGGCCACCCAGATCGGTTCCGGCCTGGTCGGCGTGCTGTACGTGCTGGACGAGCCGTCGATCGGCCTGCACCAGCGGGACAACCACCGGCTGCTGGAGACGTTGAGCAGGCTGCGTGACCTGGGCAACACGCTCATCGTCGTCGAGCACGACGAGGACACCGTGCGCAGTGCCGACTGGGTCGTCGACATCGGCCCGGGCGCCGGTGAGCACGGCGGCAAGGTCGTGCACAGCGGCCCGTACAAGGAGCTGCTGGACAACGAGGATTCGCTGACGGGCGACTACTTGGCCCGCCGCAAGCGGATCCCGATCCCGGAGACCCGGCGCAAGCGCGACCCGAAGCGGCAGCTGACCGTGGTGGGCGCCAAGGAGCACAACCTCGGCAAGATCGACGTGTCGTTCCCGCTGGGCTGCATGGTCTCGGTCACCGGCGTGTCCGGTTCGGGGAAGTCCACGCTGGTCAACGACATCTTGGCGTCGGTGCTGGCGAACAAGCTCAACGGTGCACGTCAGGTCCCCGGCAGGCACACCCGGATCAAGGGCGTGGACCAGGTCGACAAGCTCGTGCAGGTGGACCAGTCGCCGATCGGCCGCACCCCGCGGTCGAACCCGGCGACCTACACCGGCGTGTTCGACCGGATCCGGAAGCTGTTCGCGGAGACGACGGAGGCGAAGGTCCGCGGCTACCTGCCCGGCCGGTTCTCCTTCAACGTGAAGGGCGGCCGTTGCGAGGCGTGCGCGGGCGACGGCACCTTGAAGATCGAGATGAACTTCTTGCCGGACGTGTACGTGCCGTGCGAGGTGTGCAAGGGCGCCCGGTACAACCGCGAAACGCTGGAAGTGCACTACAAGGGCAAGACGATCGCCGAGGTGCTGGACCTGCCGATCGAGGAGGCCGCGGAGTTCTTCGAGCCGATCAAGGCGATCCACCGCTACCTGAGCACCCTGGTGGACGTCGGTCTCGGTTACGTGCGGCTCGGCCAGCCCGCGCCGACGCTGTCCGGCGGTGAGGCACAGCGGGTGAAACTGGCCAGCGAGCTGCAGAAGCGCTCCACCGGCCAGACCGTCTACATCCTCGACGAGCCGACGACGGGCCTGCACTTCGAGGACATCCGCAAGCTGCTCGGCGTGGTCAACGGCCTCGTGGACAAGGGCAACACGGTGGTCGTGATCGAGCACAACCTGGACGTCATCAAGACCTCCGACTGGCTGCTCGACCTCGGTCCGGAAGGCGGCTCGGGCGGCGGCGAACTCGTCGCCCAGGGCACCCCGGAACAGGTCGCCGAAGTCGAGGAGAGCTACACGGGCCGCTACCTGGCCCCGATCCTCGCCGAAGGCTGAGCCGACCCGTGCCACCCGGCGAATCCGTCCGGGTGGCACGGGCTCAGACCTCAGTCACCGAGCCAAGTGCAGCCTTCGGGGCGTTGATCCTTGTTGGCCTGGTGGTCGCCGCACACCAGTAATGTGCGGCTTTCCTGCGCGCCGCCTTCGATTCGTTCGATGGTGATCGCCTTGTGCACCGGTACCTGGTCGTTCATCAGGTCCTGGTCGCCGCGGTCGTAGACGATCGCGCCGGTGCTGCCGGTCAACATGCTCTTGGTGTGGGACAGCTCGTTCCACACGGTGAGCCCGTTCAGCGGCAACCCGTTGTACTTGAACTGGTCCACGGCCTGGCCGAGCAGTTTCATCGCGTCGCGGGCCAGCGCGGAACGTCCCTGGCTGGTGCTGCCGGAGTGCTGCAGCTTGTTGAACGACACGTAGTCCAGCCGGAGATCGGTGTGGTCCGGCATCTGATCGTTGAGCACGAACTTCGTGATGTCGTCACCTGCGATCAACTGCGGGCGTTCGCCGGGGTCGCAGGTCTGGTTGCTCAGGAACTCGTTGAGCCGTTCGGAACGTCCCGCGAAGAACAGCACCGTGTCCCGGCCGCACGACCGTGCGACCGACTCGTTGTCGTCGGTCACGTTGATCTCGGCGATGCCGCGCCCGATGAGCTCGCGGCGCATGTCCGTCGCGAGGTTCTCGCTGTAGGCGTCGCCGATCTCCTGGTAGATGGTCACTTTCCGGATGGGGACGTTGAGGTGGTCCTGGATGTACCGGCCGACCACTGCCGCCTGGTCCCTGTTCGGCGGCGCTACCTGGAAGTACAGCTTGCTGGACTCCCACATCGAATCCGCCGAGGTGGTGATCCCGATTGTCGGCAGTCCGCCGTCGCCCAGGTCGGTGATGGCCTCCTTCGTGATCTGCCTGCTCCCGCCCAGGCCCACCACGCCGACCACCGGCGAAGTCGCTTCGCGCGGTGCGCCGGGCCGTTGGGTGTCACCGCGTGCCGACGCGTTGGTGCTGTCGGCTTCCCGCGCGATCGCATTGATCCGCGCGGCCACTTCGGGGGCGTGCCGCATGCCTTCGCCGCCGTTGGCGATCAGCACCCGCAGCGGCAGCCGGGCCATGCGCGACTCCTCTTGCGCGTCGGCGACACCGCGCAACTCCTCCAGGGCCGCGGTGAGCGCGGTGGAATCGGAGTTGGTGGTGGTCAGGACGCTGAAGTAGACGATCGTGACGTACGGGAGGTCCTTCTGATTCCGGTGTAGTTCCGCGGCTTTCTCGTTGAGCTCGTGGATCCGGTTCTGTGCCTGTGCGAGGGCTTCCCGCGTGGCGTCCCCCTCGCCGGCGGGCTGCGAGAACACGTATCCGTCCGAGATGCCGACGCATTCACCGTTGTTGTCCCCGAGTCCGTCCGGGTCCGCCCAGATCAGGTCGCCGCCGGCCCAGGGCCGCAGCTGTCCGCAGTGCTGCGCCCACTCCTTGACGTACCAGCCGCCCGCCCCGGCCACGACGATCACCGCCAGCAGCGCGGGCACAACCCGCAGGATGCGAGCTCGGGTGGCGTGGATCGGTGCCTGCCAGCGGTGGAAGGCCCGGTCCGGTTCAACGTCGATCGGTGGGTTCGCCACCCGGAGTGGCAGGTACCAGGCCGTGGGGGAGCGTTTCCGCCGGGCCACCAGCAGCCCGTCCTGCCAGCTTTGGACCGTGATCTCCGTTGCGGGCACGGTGTTGTGCGGTAGTTCCTCCGAGCCGCTGGCCACGACCAGCAGCGGATCCCGCGCCCCGGTCTCGTTGCGCACGTCGTTGATCAGGCTGATCAGCAGCTCGCCGGTGGTACCCGGGGTGACGCCTTGCAACAGCAGCACGGGGTAGTAGTCCCGCCGCATCCAGCGCCACCACCACAACCGGCGCGTGTAGGCGTCGGCGAGGTCCTCCAGCAACGCGTGCACAAGCAGTTTCCGCACCTGGTTGGCGTTCTCGTACACCGATGGGGTGCTGAGCAGGCGTTGCGCGAAGCTCGGGAAGTCCGCGGATTCACGCGGCGACAGGTAGTGCTGGCGCATGAACCAGCGAGCCGGTCGCCGCAGGATGACACCGCGCCGGACCGCGGGCGGCACGATCCAGGACAGCAGCATCGCGGGCAGCAGCAGGTACCAGGGCAGGCCCAGCTGTTCGACCCGTGCCCCGGCACCGGCTTCGGCGTCGTGCTTTCGGTGGCTGAGCCCGAAAAGCCGCCCGTGCACGTAGGTTCCGAGCAGCTCGCGAGCCTGCCGGTTCGGGACTTCGTCGGGCGCGGGCGGCTCTTCGTTGTGCTCCAGCAGGTAACTCGCCAGCGCGTAGCGGCGGAACCGGATGCGCCCTTGCCAGCGCCGCGCATCGTGCCGCCCCAGTCCTAACGCGACCTTGTCCAGCAGCTGTTCCCGCAGCAGCACCGAGGTGCTGAGTTCGTTGTCCGGTAAGGCCTGGTCGGCGGTGACCAACACGTGCGGCACCCCGCTGCCGAGGTGATCGTTGAGCTGTGCGGTCAGGTCGTCCGGCTTGTCCCGCCGCACCAGGTGGAAGATCGGCTGCTCAACGACTTGCGTGAACAGGCTGGGACGTTGCCAGCGCGTCCCGATCCGCTCCTTCACGTCGGTGATCGGGATGGTGTTGTCCAGCATCCGGAACCCCCTCGATTCCCCCGAAACGAACCGCTCAGAGTAGCGATTTCACCTGTTCAGGGGGAGGAAGTCAGTGCGCGGGTGCGGCTTCTTTCGGTTGTCCGAGCGGAAATTCGGCCGTTCGGCCCAGCCGCTGACCCGGCCCGGGAGTGTCAGCCAGCGAAGGCGAGCACCACGGCACCGCCGAACGCCCCGGATTCGGCGGCGGGCGAGAGCAGCCCGGTGCCCGCGTCCCGCGCCAGCCGGGTGATCGTGCCGGAGCGCTGATTCACCACGTGCAGCGCCGATTCGCCCGGCTCGAACGCGAAGTGTCGCGGCCACTGCCCGCCGGTCGGGGTGCTGCCGAGCCGTTCGAGGCCGTCGTCGCGCACGGCGAACACGGCGATCGTGTCGTCGCCCCGGTTCGAGGCGTACACGTGCGTTCCGTCGCCGGAGACCGCGATCTCGGCGGGGAAGTTCTCACCTGTCGCGCCCTCATCGCGGGTGCCGAGGACCTGCCCGGCGGTGAAGGCCGCGCCGTCCCAGTCCAGCACGGTGATCGTCGAGGCGTATTCGGCGAGGAGGTAGGCGCGCTTACCGTCCGGGTGCCAGGCGAGGTGTCGCGGCCCGGTCCCGGTGGGGACGGTGAGCTTCTGGCGCTGCACGAGTTTCCCGTTCTCCAGCGCGTAAACGAAGACCGCGTCCGCACCGAGGTCCACAGCCACCACCAAGCCGCCGGGGGCGATGAGGACCTGATGGGCGTGCGGTTCGGCGGCCTCGTGGCGCACCAGGTCGGTCGCCTCGCCGATGCGCCCGTCGGGTTCGATGGGGTGCGCGGAGACGGTGCCGTCGGTGTAGTTCGCTGTCAGCAGGTAGCCGTCCGGGTGCACGGTCAGGTGCGTCGTGCCGGAGCCGCCGGTCGTCACGCTGCCGAGTACCGCCGGTGCGGCCGGGTCGGCGAGGCTCAGTGCGGTGACCTTGCCCTGCTCCTGCTCGTTGGTCGTGTAGAGGATCCGGCCGTCGGGGGAGAAGGCGAAGAACGACGCATCCGGCACTCCCTCGACCACGGCCGTCGAGGTCAGTTTCCCGGTCGCGGCGTCGAATCCGGCCACTTCCAGCCCGCGGCCCACGGGTTCGGCGGAGGTCAGGCTGCCCACGTACGCCGTCGTCGTCGCGCGCGGCCCGGCCGCCGCGGTCAGCGGGGACAGCAGCGGCAACGCGCTCGCTCCGGCCAGCACGCCGAGGAAGCTGCGGCGGCGCATCGCTGACGTGAACGGCGGATTCTGGTCGGGACGGGGCACGGTGCTCTCCTTCATCTGGTACGTCGCCGCACAGTCTCGCCGGACCCTCGACCAATGGACCAGACCAAAACGGCCCAATCTCATCCGCCCGCACCGGTCGAGGTGAACGTCCCCTTCGCCCGATGCGGGTTCTAGCGGTCCTTGCAACGCCTTGGATTTGAGGGGTTGTGGGGGTCGTGGTTGTTGCGGGGTTGAAGGCGTGGTTTTTCGAGGTGTTGGAGGGTGAAGGGGGCTGTATTGCGGGTGCTGCTCGGGTGGCCGGGGTGGCTCCTGCGACGGCGTTCGGGTGGGCGAAGAGGGCGGGTGTTCGTGGTCGTGGGAAACCGGGCAGGCGTGGGCATCCCGGCCGGGCGGTCTACGACGAGTTGCGTGGGTCCGGGGTGTCGAGGCGGGATGCTGCGGCACGGGTCGGGGTGCATGTGCGCACTGCCGCTGATTGGGATCGGGGGATCCGCAAGATCGGTGATGCCCGGGTGCACCCGGACGGGCACAGGATCGACTACAACACCGCTGTGACTAGTGGATCAGTGTTGTCGTTGGCGGTGGTCGAAGCTGAGCTGCACCCCCGGTTTTTGACGGTGACGGAACGGGAAACGATCGCTGACTTGTGGCGGCAGGGCGAGTCGTTGCGGGCGATCGGGCGTGTTTTGGGCCGGTCGCCCTCCACGGTCAAACGCGAGATCGACAACCGCAGCGTCGCCGGCGAATATCAGCCGCACCGGGCGCAGCGGGCATGGGCCGCCAGCCGCGCACGCCCGAAGGCCTCCAAACTCGCCCAACACGGCCCGTTACGCGACTACGTCACCGCCGGCCTGCAGCAACGATGGTCACCAGAGCAAATCTGTCACGCTCTGGTCACCGAGTTCCCCGACGACGAAGGCATGCGGGTGAGTCCCGAAACGATCTACCAAGCCATCTACATCCAGGCACGAGGCGGGTTACGGCGCGAACTCGCCGACGCGCTGCGCACCGGACGCACCCGCCGCGCACTACACCGCAGCCCCGAACAGCGCACGCCCCGATTCGACGACATGGTGATGATCTCCGAACGCCCACCACAGATCGAAGACCGGGCCGTGCCCGGCCACTGGGAAGGCGACCTGATCGTCGGCACCCGCAACGAAAGCGCGATCGTGACCCTGGTCGAACGCTCCACCCGCTACGTCCTGCTCGGACACCTGCCCGGCAGACACACCGCCGAAGCCGTCCGCGACGTCCTGATCCCCCTGATCAAAACCCTGCCCGAACACCTCCGCGGCTCCCTGACCTGGGACCAAGGCTGCGAAATGGCCGCACACAAACAGTTCACCATCACCACCGGAGTCCCGGTCTACTTCTGCGACCCCCACTCACCCTGGCAACGCGGAACGAACGAGAACACCAACGGACTCCTGCGCCAATACTTCCCCAAAGGCACCGACCTCCGCATCCACAGCCCCGAAGACCTCGAACACGTCGCCCAACAACTCAACAACCGACCACGCAAAACACTCGGCTGGCACACCCCAGCCCAACGCCTCCGTGATCTACTCACCACCACATAAACCATCAGGCGTTGCGACCACCACAAGAATCCGCCCGATCCTGTCGGTCGAAGGGGACGTTCACCTCACTGTCCGCATCAGGTGAATGCCTCCTTTGTCCAATCCCTGGTCAAAGGGGACGTTCACCTGGTGAGGTTCAGGGGGCGACGCGGAGGACCTGTTTGCCGCGGACTTGCCCCCGTTCGCCGCGCCGGTGGGCTTCGGCGGCCTGCGCGAGCGGCAGCACCTCGTCGATCTCCACGGAGATCGTGCCGTCGTCGATGAGCTCACCGAGCCGGTGCAGCGCGGTCCCGTCTGGCTCGACCAGGTAGCCGGTGGCGCGAACACCGCGCTGCAGCGCCCGCTCCAGCAGCTCCGGCGCCACACCCGAAGGCACCGCGATCAGCAGGCCGTCCGGCTTGAGCACGTCGAGCGATCGGGTGCTGGTGTCGTCCACGCCGTCACCGACCAGGTCCAGGACCACGTCGATGTCGCCGGTGACCTCTTCGAAGCGCGTCGCCCGGTAGTCGATCACCTCGTCGGCGCCGAGCTCGCGAACCCACTCGTGCTTGCCCGCGCCGGCCGTCCCGATCACGTGCGCGCCGAAGTGCTTGGCGATCTGCACCGCGAAATGCCCCACACCGCCGGATGCCGCGTGCACCAGCAGCCGCTGTCCACGGGAGATCCCGGCGAGATCCACCAGGCTCTGCCACGCCGTCAACGCCGCCAACGGCACTCCGGCGGCCTGGTCGTGGTTCAGCGTCGCGGGCTTGCGGGTGAACTGGCGGGCGGGCGCGGTCACGTATTCCGCGTAGGCGCCTGCCTGGCGCGGGAACCACGGCATGCCGTACACCTCGTCCCCGGCGGTCAGGGTGTGCACGCCGAACCCGGTTTCCTCGACGATGCCGGAGACGTCCCAGCCGAGGACGAACGGCGGCTCGCCGAGCACGCCCGCCATGCCACCGCCGCCGCGGGTCTTCCAGTCCACCGGGTTCACCCCGGCGGAGACGACGCGCACCAGCACCTCGGTGGGCAGTGGGGCCGGTCGCGGCACGGTCGTCTCGTGCAGCACCTCCGGTCCGCCGAGTACGTCCTGGCCGATGGCCCGCATGGTCGTGTTGGTCATGATCCCTTTCCCGTCGTTCGTGCGATGCGCCGAAGCTATCCGCCGGGGGGTACGCACCCGCAAGGGATACTGCTTCCCAAAGGGAAGTAGCGAGGTGAACGGCGCTTGCTCACGGGATACCCACCTGCCACATGATCAACACGAAGCGCCGGAACCGGTTCGCCCGATCCCGGTGCCCGCGCTGCGCGCCGCTACACCAGCAGACTCAGCAGGACCGCCATGGCGAAGCCGGTGAGCGACAGGATCGTCTCCAGCACCGTCCAGGTCTTGAGCATGTCCTTCACGGAGATCCCGAAATACCGCGAGATGATCCAGAACCCGCCGTCGTTGACGTGCGAGGCGATGATCGAACCGGCCGCGATCGCCACCGCGATCAACGCCAACCGCGGCTGCGAGTACCCGGCATCGGCCAGCAGCGGCGCCACGATGCCGCCGGTGGTCACGATCGCCACCGTCGCCGAGCCCTGCGCGATCCGCATCCCGGAGCTGATCACGTACGCCGACACGATCAGCGGCAGCCCGGAGGCCTGCAGCGATCCGGCGAGCGCGTCGCCCACTCCGGTCTCGGACAGCACCTTGCCGAAGAACCCGCCCGCGCCGACGACCAGCAGGATCATGCCCAGCGGCCGCAGCGCCGCCGCCGTCAGCGTGGCCAGATCAGGCCCGGTGAGGCCGCGCCTGGTGCCCAGCAGCCAGAACGCCGTCAGGACCGCGATCGTCAGCGCCACGACCGGATTGCCCAGCAACGTCAGCGCGTCCAGCGCCGCACCGGCGGGCAGCGTGATGCTGGCGAAGGTGCCGCCGAGGATCAGCAGCATCGGCAGCCCGATGACGAATGCGACGACGCCCAGCTTCGGTTCGTCGCCGGACTCGGAGGTGAGCTCGGCGGGCGGCGCGGTGTCCGGGACCTCCACGTGGATCCGCTTGCCGATCCAGGACGGGAACAGCACGCCCGCCACGACGAACGCGGGAATGCCGCAGGCCAGGCCCATCAGGATGATCCAGCCGAGGTCGACTCCCAGCAGCCCGGCGGCCACCACGGGTCCAGGGTGCGGCGGCAGGAACGCGTGGGTCATCGACAGGCCCGCGACCAGTGGCAGGCAGTACAGCAGGATCGAGCGCCCGCCTTGCCGGGCGGCGGTGTAGACGAGCGGCGCGAGCACGAAGATGCCGATGTCGAAGAACACCGGAACGCCGAACAGCAGCCCGGACAGGCCCATCGCCAGCGGTGCCCGGTTCTCCCCGAAGGCGGCGAGCAGCCTGCGGGTCAGCAGTTGCGCGCCGCCCGAGGCCTCCAGGATCGACCCGAGGATGGCGCCGAGCCCGACGATGGCGGTGATGTGCCCGAGGATGCTGCCGAATCCGCTCTCCAGTAGTGATTCGCTGCTCTTCTGCGCGGAACCGACGAGGTCGGTGACCGGGACTCCGGCGACGAGGGCGAGCAGCAGCCCGGTGATGATCAGTGCGATGAACGGCTCCACTCGAAAGCGGATGATCATCAGCAGCAACGCGGCGATGCCTGCCGCGCACAACGTCAGCAGACCCGAGGTCTCCTGCTGCAACCAGTGCACTAAACCATCCACAGTGGACTCCTTGGGGGTCAGGAGGTGCGGCGTACCGCACGACCGGGCAGTGCGTCGGTGCGCTGCCCGGAGTCGAGGACGGGCGTCCCGTTGACCAGCACCTGATGCATCCCCGTGGCCGTGCTACGGGGTTCGTCGAAGGTGGCGGTGTCGGCGATCGTGCCCGGGTCGAACAGCACCAGATCCGCGACCGCGCCTTCCCGGACGCGCCCGCGGTCGGGCAGCCGCAACCGGTCCGTGGCCCGCGAAGTGAGGTGCCGAACGCATTCCTCCAGGCCCAGCACGCCCAGTTCCCGCACGTAATGCCCCAGGTAGCGCGGAAAAGTCCCCCAGGCGCGCGGGTGCGGCCGGGCGCCCACCAGCAGCCCGTCGCTGCCGCCGGTGTGCGCGGGGTGG
The DNA here is from genome assembly GCF_022828475.1 of Saccharopolyspora gloriosae. GTDB lineage: Bacteria > Actinomycetota > Actinomycetes > Mycobacteriales > Pseudonocardiaceae > Saccharopolyspora_C > Saccharopolyspora_C gloriosae_A. The sequence goes on from NZ_CP059557.1 coordinate 2,241,333, forward strand.
CGCATGATCGCGCGCACGTTCTCCTCGTGCCCGACGTGCATCAGGCAGGAAGTGCCGAGCCGCTCGGACACCAGCACGTCGAAGAACACCTCGATGGGTTCCACGCCGGAGGCTCGGGCGGAGTCGGCGATGCTGCGCCCGACCAGGTGCCCGTTGCGCTCGGCGTCGCGCACCCCGTTGATCTCGATGGTGTTCCAGTCGATCGGCACCCCGTGGCAGCCGTCGGAGCCCGCGACCTCCATGGTGTGCCGGATCCGCCGCCGCTCGGCGGGATCGCGCAGCCTGACCAGCGTCGCCTCGACCCCGCCTTCGGCGGCCCAGCTGGGCAGCAGCGCGTGCAGCGAGGTCGCCCCCGGCAGGTACGGGTAGCTGTCCAGCGTGATGTCCGCACCGGCGGCGAGCGCATCGTCCACAAGGGACAGCAGGTCGGGCGCGCGGCCCCGGTTCACCTCGAAGTTCATCGTGGCGTGCGCCAAGTGCAGCGGACAGCCGGAGGACCGGCTCACCTCGATCATCTCGGCGTAGGCCGTGAGCGCTCCCGCGCCGTAACTGCGGTGGTGCGGGCTGTAGAAACCGCCGTGCGCGGCCACGACCCGGCACAGCTCGGTCAGCTCCGCGTCCGAGGCGTACATGCCCGGGGTGTAGGTCAGCCCCGAGGACATGCCGACGGCGCCTTCAGCGAGCGAGTCCGCGAGCACCTGCCGCATCCGGTCCAGCTCGGCGGCCGTGGCCTCCCGGTCGTCGTGTCCGACGCACAGCATCCGCAGCGTGCCCTGCGGAACCAGGTACGCCGCGTTGACCGCGATCCCGGTGTCGAGCCGCGCGAGGTACTCGCCGACGCCGCGCCAGTTCCAGTCGAAACCGGGCGGATCGTCGTTCCAGCCCGCGATCTGCGCCCGCACCGCCGCCAGCGTCGCGTCGTCGACCGGCGCGTAGGACAGCCCGTCCTGGCCCAGCACCTCCAGCGTCACGCCTTGGGAGACCTTCGCCAGGTGTTCGGGCTCGGCGAGGATCTGCAGGTCGGAGTGCGAGTGCATGTCGATGAAACCGGGCGCGAGCACCAGCCCGTCCGCATCGATCACCCGCCGCCCGTCGAGCGTTCCCGGCGGGCCGATCTCGCCGATCCGCTCACCGCGGACCGCGACGTCGCCGCGGTAGCGCTCCTGTCCGGAACCGTCGACGACCGTCGCCGCGCGGAACACCACGTCCATGCCGACCTCCCGTTGTCACGTGCGGGTCAGAAGAAGGTGTGCACCAGGTCGACCACGTTCTCCCCGTCGACCACCGGGATCAGCGGCCACTTGTCGAAAACCGTGCACGGGTGCGACAAACCGAACCCGACCCAGTCGCCGATGCGCGGCTCGTCGCCGTCCACGGAGAGGAACGCGTGCTGATCGGCGAGCTTGGTCACCTCGCACGCGCCGGGCGGGAGGTCCCGCGTCACCTCGTCGACGCCCCGCAGCACTTGCGGCTCCGGCAGATCCTGGTCGAAGGACACGTCCCGGCGGCCCATCGTCACCAGCGCCAAGCCCGGCTCGGGACGGGAGGTCACCTGCGCCCAGATTCGCATCGCCGGCCGGAACGGTGTCGCCGCGTCCGCCAGCCGATGCGGACGGCCGAAGGGGGAGTTGCGCCGGTACAGCCCGTCGTCGTGGGTCACGTACGCGCCGCTGCGCAGCACCGGAAGCACCCGCGCACGCGTCGGCCACGGCGCGGCGAACGACTCCGCGACCTGGTCGAAGTAGGCGCTGCCGCCGCCCGTGACGATGATCTCGTCGGTCTCGAACAGGTCCGCGCGCTCGATTTCGCCCACCAGGGAACGCATCCGGGCCATATAATCATCCACAATGGACAGAGCGGGGTCCGCGATGCCGCTCGCGGCGGCGCCTTCGTAGCCGCCGACACCGGCCAGCCGGAGGTTCGGGCTCGCCGCGACCGCCCGCGCCACTTCGAGGGCCTGCTCGACCGACCGCGCCCCGGTCCGGGCGCCACCCCAGCCCAGCTCCACCAGCACGTCCAGCGGCCGTCGCCCGGAGTAGGAGCGCGCCATCAGCGCCACCCCGTCGACCGAATCCGCCCAGCAGCTCACCGAGAACTCCGGGTCCCCGTCGAGTTCCTCTCCCAGCCAGCGCAGCCCGGCCGGATCGAGCAGCTGATTCGCCAGCAGCACCCGCTGCACCCCGAACGCCCGGTACACCCGCAGCTGCGGGAGGTTCGCCGCCGTGATGCCCCACGCCCCGTGCTCCAGCTGACGCTGGAACAGCCGCGATGCCATCGTCGTCTTCCCGTGCGGCGCGAGCAGCACCCCGTGCCGCTCGCACCACTGCGCCATTGTCGTCAGGTTGTGGGTGAGCGCTGCCTCGTCCAGCGTCAGCACCGGACCGGTGAATCCGGAACCGAACAGGGTCGGCTCGGAGCTCAGGAATTCCTCGACCGTGCGCCCGGACGCCTCAGGCGGCAGACCCTTGTGCCGCCAGTCGACGACCTCCTGGCGGAGCAGCGCCACCGCGTGCTCGTTGATGCCGGGTGCTGTGCGAGGCAAGGGGCTCCTCCAGTGCGATGGGCGCGATCCGATCGGGAGATGATAAGCACTCGGACGGTGCAATGGTCCAGACGAATATCCCGGCGTCGCGCCGAGCCTCGCCGAGACCGTCCGCCCGCACCGAGAAGCCGCCGAAGCAACAGGAGGAACCGATGCCCAGGACCATCATCACGAGCAGCGACGCGCCGACCCCGCCGCCGCACATCCCGCTTTCGCCCGGCGTGCGCAAGGGCAACATCGTGCAGGTCTCCGGCCAGACCCCGGTCGACCCCGCCACCGGTGAGCTCGTCGCCGGCGGGGTCCCCGAGCAGACCGAGCGCGCGCTGCGCAACGTCATCGCCGTGCTCGAAGCCGCCGGCGCCGGACTCGACGACGTGCTGATGCTGCGCGTGTACCTCACCGACGTCGCGCAGTTCGCCGAGATGAACGAGACCTACGCCCGCGTCGTCGGCGAGCCCTACCCGGCCCGCACCACCGTCTACGTCGGCCTGCCGCCGGGACTGCTCGTCGAGATCGACGCCCTCGCGGTCATCGGGGACTGAGAAGCCCCTCCGCGCGGGCCGGGCACCGGAGCCTCGGCGGCTGTCCGTCGTCGCAGGTTGCTCCGTTCCGGGGATCGGTTCGGCTGAACTCCGAGTGGGTGCGCGGTGGCCGGTCGCGGCCGGTCGACCGCTCACCGCACCCGGCCTTGACAAGCGGGTTCGGTGCTCGGAAGGTGTCGATCAGTCACCCCGGTCCGCCCGGTCTGCCCGGCGCGGCAGTCAAGGAGGGCGTGCATGACCACGTTCGGCGACCTCGACGGCCGGCTCGCGCAGGGCTGGGGCGGACGCAAACCCAACGGCTGCCGGGTGATCGTGGTGCTAGCCCGCCGTGGCGGCACCACCGCCGCCGGACTGCTCACCACCCTCACGGTCCCCACCGAACGGCTCGCGCCGATCCAGGTGTCGGTCGGTGAAGACCGGGACTCCTGCACGGCGATACAGCCGCCGACGCTGCTGGTCGGCCACGAAGTCGCCGCCTCCGGGCGGACGGCGGCGCTGGTCTTCGGGGCGAGCCAGGTCGGTGTGGCGCAGGGCGTGCTGGATTCGGTGGCCGACGGCCTGCTGGACGCGGATCAGGAGACGATGGTGTTCGTCTCGTTATGGCTCGACCACGACGCCGACGACGAGACGGCGGTCCGCTTCTCCGCGCGGGAGGCGGTCGGCGAGGCCGTCCGGGACGCCGTCACCGGTCATGCCAAGGAGCGGATCCGCACCCTCGTCGAGGAACGTGACCGCCTCACCCACCCGTACTACGGCGGCGACTGAACGAGTCAGTGGACCGGGCCGGTGTACTTCTCGCCGGGGCCTTGGCCGGGCGCGTCGGGGACGGCGCTCGCTTCGCGGAACGCGCGCTGCAGGCTCTGCAGCCCGTCGCGGATCGGTGCGGCGTGCAGGCCCAGGTACTCCACGGACGCCGTGACCAGGCCGGCGAGCGCGGTGATCAACCGCCGCGCCTCGTCGAGGTCCCGGCTCGGCGCGTTGTCCGGATCCTCGTCGCCCAATCCGAGCTTTTCCGCGGCGGAGGACATCAGCATCACCGCGGCGCGGCTGATCACCTCGACGCTGGGAACATCCACCATCTCGCGGACGTTGAGATCGGTGTCCGCCTCGGCGGCAGAGAAGCTCGATCCGAACTCCTGCGATCCATCCGGAATGCCATCGGAGGGCGGGGTCGACTGCGGTTCGTTCACGGCTGGTACCCTGACATGAGCGACCAGCCCCCGCTTAGTCGGGGGCGGCAAAGTGGAGCCCCGCTCCCACCCGTGCAGCCGACTCTCAGGCCGCCGGGTCCCGGTCACATCGGCGCACCGCGCTGGTGGCATGAGCGGTATTGCGGTACCGGTTCGATCGGTAGGAGTAGGGTCCCGCGCTTCCGGGAAGTCCGGAATGTGTGGGACTACTGCACGTCCAGGGGCGAGCTTCACGCGCCGAGGCTTGCAGTGAAGACCGAAGCATCGAACCGAGGAGGCCCCATCAGCACGGAGACGCGCATCAACGACCGCATCCGCGTGCCCGAAGTCCGCTTGGTCGGACCGAACGGCGAACAGGTCGGCATCGTCCGTATCGAGGACGCGCTCCGCCTGGCGCAGGAAGCGGATCTGGACCTTGTCGAGGTCGCCCCGCAGGCGCGCCCGCCGGTCTGCAAGCTCATGGACTACGGCAAGTTCAAGTACGAGAGTGCGCAGAAGGCTCGCGAATCGCGCCGCAACCAGCAGCAGACCGTCATCAAGGAGCAGAAGCTCCGGCCGAAGATCGACCCGCACGACTACGAGACGAAGAAGGGTCACGTCACCCGCTTCCTCGGTCAGGGTCACAAGGTCAAGGTGACGATCATGTTCCGCGGTCGTGAGCAGTCGCGTCCCGAGCTGGGCTTTCGTCTGTTGCAGCGACTGGCCGACGACGTCGCCGAACTGGGGTTCATCGAGGCCAACCCGAAGCAGGACGGCCGTAACATGATCATGGTCCTGGCGCCGCACAAGACGAACAAGACCAAGCCGAAGGCGACCGCGTAAGGCCACCCGAACGCATCGACCGCCCCGGCCACCGAGCCGGGGCCGGTGTCACGGTGCGATGGTCGGACGTCGGCGCCGGTCGGGTGCAATGCCGACCGGTCTGACAAGCCCGGTCGGGCAACGGGCCGATCAGGTCCGCCGCGGAGTTCCCAGCCGCGGCGGACCCCGTATGAGAAGGATTGAGAGATGCCGAAGAACAAGACCCACAGCGGGACCGCGAAGCGCTTCCGAGTCACCGGCAGTGGCAAGCTGCGCCGCGAGCAGGCGGGCCGTCGTCACATCCTGGAGAAGAAGTCCAGCCGGGTGACCCGTCGCCTGGAGGGCACCGAAGCCGTCGCCAAGAACGACGTCAAGCGCATCAACAAGCTCCTGGGCCGCTGAGTCGCCGCGCCTGCGCGCCGCCCTTCGCGGGCGGATCGCCGGTGCGAGTCGGCTTCCCAGTGCTCCCAGCCCCCCAGGGCGGTCCCGCCGCCCCCGATGAGATCGACAGGACGGACCCGTGGCACGCGTCAAGCGGGCAGTGAACGCCCATAAGAAGCGCCGCAGCATTCTCGAGCAGGCCAGCGGCTACCGCGGTCAGCGCTCCCGGCTGTACCGCAAGGCCAAGGAGCAGACGCTCCACTCGAACGTTTACGCCTACCGCGACCGGCGTGCCCGCAAGGGTGACTTCCGGAAGCTGTGGATCACGCGTATCAACGCGGCGACCAGGCAGAACGGTCTGAGCTACAACCGCTTCGTGCAGGGCCTGAAGGCCGCTGAGGTCGAGGTGGACCGCAAGATCCTGGCGGACCTCGCGGTGCGCGACCCGCAGGCCTTCACGGCCCTGGTGGACGTCGCCAAGCAGCACCTGCCGGAAGGTGCGGCCTGATCACCGAGGGCACCTACGAGCAGCAGCGGCCCGAGACGCCTCCGTTGACGGAGCGTTCGTCTCGGGTCGTTGTTGCGCGCAAGCTCACTCGCAGAGCCGGGCGGGACCGCGCGGGGGAGTTCCTCGCGGAAGGTTCGCAGGCGGTCGGTGAGGCGCTGGCCGCCCACACCGCGGGCCGGGTCCGGGTGCGCTCGCTGTTCGCCATCGAGGAGCAGGCCGCGAAGCTGGCCGAGGTGGACGTTCCGGTGCACGTGGTGACGGACCGGGCGGCGGCTTCGCTGTCGGAGACGGTCACTCCGCAGGGCTTGGTGGCGCACTGCGAGCTGCCCGCGACCACACCCGCCGAGGCACTGGAGTCCCGGCCGCCGCTGGTGGCGGTGCTGCTGGGCGTGGCCGACCCGGGCAACGCGGGCACGGTCGTGCGGGTCGCCGACGCCGCGGGCGCCGGTGCCGTGCTGTTCGCCGGTGACACCGTCGACCCGTACAACGGCAAGGCGGTGCGCGCGTCGACGGGGAGCCTGTTCCACCTGCCGGTGGCGCGGGACCGGGACGCGCTCGGGGTGCTCGACGCCTGCCGCGCGGCGGGCCTGCGGCTGATCGGCGCGGACGGGCACGCCACCGACGATCTCGACTCGGCGTCGGTGCGCGGCGAGCTGGCCGTTCCGACGGCGTGGGTGTTCGGCAGCGAAGCCCACGGCTTGCCGGACGACGTGCTCGCGGAGCTGGACACGACGCTGCAAGTGCCGATCTACGGTGGTGCGGAGAGCCTGAACCTGGCGACCGCGGCCGCGGTCTGCCTGTACGCCTCCGCGCGGGCTCAGCGTCATCACGGATAGTCATCACGGCCGCTCTCGGACCGGTGAACACGCCTAGGAACACGGCTGCGCGAAATCGCTCGACCGGGTCGCTTAGACTCGTGTGGCTGCGGCACGCATCCGCAGGTCACCTAGCAGGTGAAGGCCCATCGGGAGCCCCGGTGGGCGCGCTGGACGAGAAGGTCATGCCGGGCGGGTCACGCCGTACTTGTCATGCCTGACAAGTGTCGCCTGACGAATGACGGGAGTCATGCAGTAACGATGTCTGGAGCCAACGACTCGTACGACCCCAAAGAGGTCGCCGCGCTCGCCCCGGAGACGCTCGACCGCGCCGTGGTCGAAGCCCGCAAGGGGTTCGAGGAAGCGGCCGATCTCGACGAGCTGGCCGCCGCGAAGCCCGGGCACCTGGGGGAGCGTTCACCGCTGCTGACCGCGCGTCGCGAGATCGGTGCGCTGCCCCCGAAGGCGCGCTCGGAGGCGGGCAAGCGCGTCAACGAGGCTCGGCAGGCGATTCAGGGCGCGTTCGACGAGCGTCGCGCCGTGTTGCAGGCCGAGCGCGACGAGAAGGTGCTGCGCGAGGAATCCGTGGACGTGACCCTGCCCTCGGGCCGGGTTCCCGCGGGCGCCCGCCACCCGATCACCCAGCTCACCGAGCAGATCAGCGACGTGTTCGTGGGCATGGGCTGGGAGGTCGCCGACGGTCCCGAGCTGGAGGCCGAGTGGTTCAACTTCGACGCGTTGAACTTCGGCAAGGACCACCCGGCGCGCACCATGCAGGACACGTTCCACGTGGAGCCGGAGGGCTCCGGGCTGGTGCTGCGCACGCACACCTCCCCGGTGCAGATCCGGTCGATGCTGGACCGCGAGCTGCCGGTGTACCTGGTGTGCCCGGGGCGCACGTTCCGCACCGACGAGCTCGACGCCACGCACACCCCGGTCTTCCACCAGGTGGAGGGCTTGGCCGTGGACGAGGGCCTGACGATGGCGCACCTGAAGGGCACGCTCGACGCGTTCGCCCGCGCCATGTTCGGTCCGGAGTCGGAGATCCGGCTGCGCCCGAGCTTCTTCCCGTTCACCGAGCCGTCGGCGGAGCTGGACGTGTGGTTCCCGCAGAAGAAGGGCGGCGCCGGCTGGGTCGAGTGGGGCGGCTGCGGCATGGTCGACCCGAACGTGCTGCGCGCCTGCGGGATCGACCCGACGGTGCACACCGGGTTCGCGTTCGGCATGGGGTTGGAGCGCACCCTGCAGTTCCGCAACGGCATTCCTGACATGCGTGACATGACCGAGGGCGATGTGCGGTTCACCGAACCGTTCGGCATCGACTCGTGATTCCCGTCTCGCTGCGAGAGAGAAGGACCTGAGCAAGTGCGGATTCCGGTTTCCTGGCTGGCCGAGCATCTGGAGCTGCCCGCGGACACCACCGCCGACACGCTGGCGGAGGCCTTCGTCCGGATCGGGCTGGAGGTCGAGGAGGTCGCTCACCTGTCACAGGTGAGCGGCCCGCTGGTGGTCGGTCGTGTGGCCGAGATCGAAGAACTGTCCGGGTTCAAAAAGCCCATCCGGTTCTGCCGGGTGGAGGTCGGTGACGCCGAGGACGGCGAGCGGACCACCCAGGGCATCGTCTGCGGCGCGACGAACTTCTCCGAGGGCAACCTGGTCGTCGTGGCGCTGCCCGGCGCGGTGCTGCCCGGTGGGTTCGAGATCGCGTCGCGCAAGACCTACGGGCGCGTCAGCGAAGGCATGATCTGCTCGGCCAAGGAGCTGGGCATCGGTGAGGACCACGACGGCATCCTGGTGCTGCCCGCCGGTGTGGCCGATCCGGGTTCGGACGCCACCGAGCTGGTGGGCCTGGACGATTCGGTGATCGAGCTGGCGATCACGCCGGACCGCGGTTACTGCTTCTCGGTGCGCGGCTTGGCCCGCGAACTGTCCAACGCCCTGGAAGTCCCGTTCGGCGACCCGGCGGCGATGCACGTGCCGGAGGACGAGCGGGAATCGCGCGCGGTGCGCATCGAAGACGAGTCGGCGTGCTCGCGGTTCGTGTTCCGCCGGGTGACCGGTGTGGATCCGACGGCGCCCACGCCGTGGTGGATGCGGCGCAGGCTGGCGCTGGCGGGGATCCGTTCGATCTCGCTGTCGGTGGACGTCACGAACTACGTGATGCTGGAGCTGGGGCAGCCGCTGCACGCGTGGGACGCCTCGAAGCTCACCGGTGACGTGGTGGTTCGCCGCGCCGCTGCGGGCGAGAAGCTCACCACGCTCGACGATGTGCAGCGCGAGCTGGACCCGGACGACGTCGTGATCTGCGACGAGTCCGGTCCGGTCAGCTTGGCCGGTGTGATGGGCGGCGCGAGCACCGAGATCGGCGCGGACACCCACGACGTGCTGCTGGAGGCGGCGAACTGGGATCCGGCGAGCATCGCGCGCACCATCCGCAGGCACAAGCTGCCCAGCGAGGCGGGCAAGCGCTTCGAGCGTTCGGTGGACCCGGCGGTGGCGCCGGTGGCGGCCGAGCTCGCGGCGAAGCTGCTGGTTCGCTACGGCGAGGGCCGCATCGCGCAGGGCCGCACGGACGTCGGTTCTCCGCTGGCTCCGGCGCCGGTGACGATGCCGCTGGCGCTGCCGGACAAGATCGCCGGTGTGTCCTACGAGCGCGGGATCACCGCGCGCCGGTTGTCGCAGATCGGGTGCCGCATCGAGGTCGGTACTTCGGACGAGGGCGTGGGTCTGGTCACCGCGCACCCGCCGACGTGGCGTCCGGACCTGAAGCAGGCCGCGGACCTCGTGGAAGAGGTGCTGCGGCTGGAGGGGTACCACACGATTCCGTCGGTGCTGCCCGCCGCGCCTCCGGGCCGGGGTCTCACGCCCGCGCAGCGCCGTCGCCGCGCGGTGTCGCGGGCGCTGGCCGGGGACGGTCACGTCGAGGTGCTGCCGTTCCCGTTCACCAGCGACGAGGTGCTGGGCAAGCTCGGCATCGGCGAGGACGATCCGCGTCGCCGCGCGCTGACCCTGTTCAACGCGCTGGAGTCGGACCGGTCGCAGCTGGCGACGACGCTGCTGCCGGGCTTGCTGGATTCGTTGCAGCGCAACGTCTCCCGTGGCCGACGTGATCTGGCGTTGTTCCACATCGGCCAGGTCGTGCTGCCCGCCGAGCAGCCTCCGGCGATGCCGGAGGTCGGCGTCACCGGGCGTCCGACGGACGGGGAGGTCGCCGCGCTGGAGGCCGCGTTGCCCGCGCAGCCCACGCACGCCGCGGTGGTGCTGGCCGGTAAGCGGGAACGTCCAGGTTGGTGGGGTCCGGGCCGCGACGCGGGCTGGGCCGACGCCGTCGAGGCGGCCCGCACGGTGGCTCACGCCGCCGGGGTGGAGCTGACGGTGACCGCGGGCGATCTCGCCCCGTGGCACCCGGGCCGTTGCGCGCAGCTGAAGGCCGGTGACGTCGTCGTCGGGCACGCGGGTGAGCTGCACCCGAAGGTCGTCGAGGAGCTGGGGCTGCCGAAGCGCGCCTGCGCGATGGAGCTCGACTTGGACGCGCTGCCGTTGGCGGAGTCCCGTCCGGCGCCGTCGATCTCGGCGTACCCGCCGGTGCTGCTGGACGTGGCGCTGGTCGTGGACCAGGCGGTGCCCGCGGCGGAGCTGGTCGAGGTGGTGCGTTCCGGCGGCGGTGAGCTGCTGGAGGACGTGCGGCTGTTCGACGTCTACTCCGGTGAGCAGCTCGCCGAGGGCAAGAAGTCGCTGGCGCTGGCGCTGCGGTTCCGCGCCGCGGATCGGACGCTCAAGCAGGAGGAGGCGACCGAGGCGCGCGACTCCGCGCTGCGGGAGGCCGAATCCCGCTTCGGAGCGGTACTGCGCGCCTGACGGGCGGAAGCCCGCGGGAGCCTGACGGGCGGGAACCCGCGGGAACCGACGGGAGCCTGACGAGCGAAGTCGTGCGCGCCTGACGAGGACGAAGCCTCAGGGCGCCTGACGGGCGAGGCCCGAATCCCGGGCGCCTGGCGCGAACGAACAACGAATCCGGGGAGCCGCACCGAGTGCGGCTCCCCGGTCTCGTTTCACCCGGCCGCGTCCACCTGGTCCCTGGTCGCCGCGGCGAGGTCATTGAGCGCGGCGACCACGACCTGCCATGCGATGTGCACGGTGTCGTGTTCGGGTGAGTACGAATTCGTCCACTGCCTCTTGGGGTGAACCAGGTTGCGGTGACCGCGCAGCACATGCGCGTACTCGGTGACGTCCTTGGCGATCCAGCCGCGTTCCTCGGCCAGTTCGATCAGCTTCTCCAAGCGGTCCGTCGGCTCCTTGCCCTGCCCGTCGTGCTTGTTCCGCGCCACGTCGTAGAGCACGCCTTCCAGCACGCTTCCCAGCATGATGATCGCGGCGGTGGGAGCGCCTTCCGTCCAGCACAGGTACGCCTCGTCCAGCCTGCTCCGCAGCTGCCGCCCGAATTCGGCGTCGTGGACGATGTCGGCGATGCTCTCCGTCAGTTCGAGCGGAGTGGACTTGGCGGGCCGGGTCATCGACGGTTCGTGCTCGACCAGCCGAGGGCGGCCGCGCAGGTAGTCGACCTGATAACCCTCGACGGCGAGCAGTTCGTTGAGCTGCTCGACGACTTCGGCGCGCGCCGTGTCCTCCCCGAGGTATTCCCGAGGATCGGCCAGCCGGAGCAGCACCCGCTCGATCCGATCCGAGTCGTGCTGGTGCTTCTGCAACTGCTCCAGCGTCCATTCCCTGCGGTACCCGTCGAGCTCGCCGACGTCCGGCCAGCCTGCGGCCTTGAAGAACTTCTCGATCTCGAAGCCGCGCCGGTAGTACGGGGAGATGTCGTCGCCGCAGATCAGCGAGGCGATCCCGGCCAGCACGTTGTCGTCGAGCTCGATCACGCGGTCGTTCACTGCTGCTCCTCGAGTTCATCGGATTCGGGAGTGGTCACCGGCGCCCACTCGGTCTCGCGCGTGTGTTCGCCGAGGTATCCGGGCTGGATGTTCTTGCTGTGCAGGGTTTCCAGCAGCGGGGCCAGTTCCCGTTGCCGGGAGAGCTCGAACTCGCTCTCCCGGATCCGGACGGTCGTCCACTTCATGCGTGCCAGTTCGCGGTCGCGCTGGGCGTCGTTGCGCTCGTTGTCGAGCCCGGCGTGCCAGTGGTGACCGTCGCACTCCACGGCGATCCGTCCGCCGTCCCCGACGACGACCAGGTCGAGTCGCCGAGAACCGACGGGATATTGCGGAACCACGTGGTAGCCGCGTTGTTTGAGCTCCCGGAACACCCGCTGCTCGAAGAGCGAATCGAAGCCCTCGGCGGGCTGGTCCTCGGGGACGTTTCCCAGCTCGGGCGAGTTCCCGAACACCGGCGGCGGGTCCTGCATGTAGTCCAGCAGCGACGCGCGCAGGTCCTGCGGGTTGAACTGGTCCAGCGGGAGCGAGCTGAACAGCCACATCTGGTCCTTGGCGCGACTGGCCGCCACGTTGAACGACTGCCGGACGGACTCGCCGCCGGTCAGCTTCGGCGACTGGGCGACGACCAGGGACAGGAAGATCACGTCGCGTTCGTCGCCCTGGAAGTCCGGGGCGGTGCCCACCCGGATCTTGCGTTCCTGCCGGTCCTCCGGGGAGATCCGGCGGCTGATCAGCAGTTCGAGCAGCTGGAGGTGGGCTTTGGCGCTGCCCCGCAGGACGACCACTCCGAAGCTCATGCCGTCGTAGGCGGGATCTTTGAGGCATTTGGCCAGTGCTTCGACTATGTCGTCGGCTTCCTTCTCGTTGCGCAGGCGGGCTTCGCGGCCTTCGGTGAACGCGTCCTCGACGATCGTGACCTTGAGCGGTTCGAGCTGGTCGCCGGTGCGTTCGCGCAGCGGGACCAGGCCGGAACCGCCGCTGCCGTCCTGGTAGAACTGCCGCGAACTCCAGGTGATGATCTCCGGAACGCAGCGGAAGTGCTCTCGCAGGCGGACCAGGCCGTCCTTGCCGGAGCGGGACGACAACACCTCGTACAGGTGCGATTTCGGTGTGAAGATCCGGCGCACGTCCTCGTCGATCTCGGCGAGGTGGCTTTCGGCTTCGGCGAAGACGCGGTCCAGCTTGCCCATCTGTCCCGTTCCGGGAGTGCACTGCTTCTCGTCGCCGACGACGATCACGCGGGGTGCCATCCACAGCAGGTACAGGTGCTCGATGCCGACCTGGCTGGCCTCGTCGACGATGACCACGTCGAACCGGTCGCGGACCGGTTCGATGTTCTCCAACAGGTTCGGCAGCGGCACGACCCACGCGGGCACCGCGTCCTGCGCCTTGTCCATGGCGCGGCGTGCGGCCCTGCGGAACTCTTTGGTCTTCTTCCCGGTGCCGGCCCCGATCTTGTTGATGTGCGCTTGATAGGTGTGCAGCGCCCGGCTGTGGTCGTCGGACATGCGGTCCACGCACTGCCAGGTGGCCTCGGCGGTCGCGAGCTGCTCGGTGACCTGGCGGAGTCGTTGTTCGACCCGCTCGTATTCGGTGAGCAGTTCCCGCTCGTGCCCCGCGGTGCGGTGGCCTTGCACGAACCGGCGAGCCCGGGACCACGCCCATGCGGCCCGGACGTCGCGCTCCTGCCAGCTCGGGTCGGTGCCGGTGTCCTGCCACCGCCGCATCAGCTCGGGGTGCACCTGGGTCATCGTGCGGACCAGGCTTTCCCGGTGGAGCTGCTCCTGTTGCTCGGCGCGGGCCGAGTCGAGTGCGCGCAGTCCTGCGGCGAAGGCGGTGACGTCGCGGTCGTTCACGGCGGCGCGCAACGGCTCCAGCTCGGGGCAGGCGGAGAGTTGGTGGGTCATGTTCCGCACCAGCTCGTGCAGCCGGACGACGCTGTCGCGGGCGCGTTCCCACGTGCACTGCTGCTCGGCGGCGGGGATGGCGCGGAGCACTTCGGCGAAGTTCGACACCGTCGAGGTGTCCAGTGCGACGCGTTCGGCGGCGAGCGTCGCGGCGATCTGGCGGTGCAGTCCGCCGAGGTCGTCGACGGCGTCCAGCGCGGCGGCGTTGTCGGCGAGCTCGGAGAGGGTTCGTCTGACGTCACCGACTTCGATGGTCACGCCGACCTGACGCCACTTGGCCGCCAGTTGCGCCGCGGCGGTCTCGGCTTCGATGCTCTCCAGGACCGCCGCCAGGTCATCGGCGTTCTGCGGGGAACGCCCGTCCACCCGAACGATGTCCAGCAGTTCCTGCGCGTCCTTCTGCGGCGCCGGCGGGAAGAACCGCCGCAGCGAGCCGCCCCCGCGCAGGTGCTCCAGCAGGGCCTGGCCGCTGCGCAGCCAGCCGCGGGCCGTCCCCAAGTTGTCCGGGCCGATCGCCGGTTTGTCCACCGTGGGGCCGAGTTCCCGCGAGTGCCGCTGCAGGCGCGCTGGTTCTTCGCGCACCGCCAGCAGCTCGGCCCACAACCCCTGATGGCGGCCGGCGAGCCGATCGGCCAGTGCTCGCGCGACCCATTCCTGCCCGGCGGGCTGCGTCGGCCCGTACCGCGCCAGGATCGGCTCCGCTCGATCGCCCAGGTCGCGCAGCAGCGCCAGCTGTTGTTCGGGGAGGCCGGCGAGGGCTTGGGCGGTGGCCCCGACCGTGCGGCCCGCTTCCTGCTGCGCCTGCTGTTCGGCGCGCACCAGGTCCGCGAGCTCCTGCGCACTGGGCAGGTCCGCAGCGTCCGGGATCTGCTGATCGAGGCGGTCCGGACGTTCGCCGCGCTGCGCCAGCAGGCGGGCGAGTTCGGCCAGTTCGCTCGCGGGCAGCGGCGGAACGTCCTGCGCGGAGTCCGGCACGGGCGGGATCCAGTCGTGCTCCTGCGCGCCCGCCACGACCTCGCGCACGATGTCGGCCAGCGTGCCGTAGTACATGTCCTCCCGGTAGCCGGGTACGACGGCGGGATGCTCGTCGAGTTCCACGGTCCGGGCACGGCCGACTTCGATGTTGAGCCGGTTGCTCGCGGCGAGCAGTCCCTTGCGTTCCTTGTCGAGGGCTTCGGTGCGGCGCTTCAGGCTCGGCAGGTCGTTGAGCGCCACCGCCTGCGCGAGAGCGTCGAGGCTCTGCCGCACTTCGACCGCCGCGTCCTTGCTGCCGCCGGTCAGCAGCACGCACAGCTTCCGCAGCTCGTCCGGGATCTTGTCCCGCAGAACCCGCAGCGCCTGGTCCTTCTGGCTCGTCACCAGAACCCGCTGTCCCCGGGCGAGCAGCGCCGAGATCAGGTTGGCGATGGTGTGGGTCTTCCCGGTTCCGGGCGGCCCCTGCACGACGACTCCGGTCTCGGAGCGCAGCAGTTCGATCACCCGGCTCTGCTCCGCGTTCGCGGGCAGCGGGAACAGCGGATCGGCGCCGAGCAGATCACCGCTGGTGGCGCCTTGCGAGCCGAGCCAGTCCGCGCGCTGTCCGCGTTCGGTGTCCACGACGAGCTGGGCCAGGCCCACCGGAACGGGACAGTCCGGGGAACGCAGCATTTCCCCGATCCGGCGATAAGCCTCTGCCAGCAGAACTTTGTTCCTGGGCCGCAGAATCAGCGCCGCCGAGGCGCTGAACGTCGGAGTTCCCGGCAGCACTTCCCGGACGCCCGCGGTGCTTTCCTCCCAGGGCGTGTCCAACGCGAGGCCGAGCCAATTCCGCAGCTCGCCGATCGACCGTTCCGACAGCGGCGACGTTTCTGAACCGAGGATGTTCTCCTTCGCCTCCCGCACGCGATCGGCCCGGTAGACCGGTTGCCCCTCGAACAGCTCGCGGTCCTCCAACCGTTTTTTCCCGGCAGGCGGCTGATGTGCACCGTCGCGTCTTTGTCGAGGGAAGCAACGAGCCGTTCGACGAGCAGGTGACGACGAATGTCCTGCGCGTCCGGAGTGCGCCATTGCAACAGCCCCACGGTGAGCACGAGTTCGTACTCGTCGTCATGCTGCTCCATGGTTTTCGCGATGCCTTCCAACTCCCGGTAGAAGGTTCGGCGCGCTTCGTTCGGGCGTTCTTTCGCGGCCCATTCCCGCCATCGCGTCAGCCAGCTGCCGAACGAGTGCAGTTCGGCCCTGGTGCTCTCCTCGCCTTCCGGCGCAGGGAGCAAGACCGGCTCGTCACCGGTGGGCGAGTTGCGGCGCTCCCGGCTGACTCTCCCGGCCAGTTCGTCCGGGAGGGCGGGGGAGGGGGTCGATTTCACCGGCGCCATGCTCAGGATCACGTCGTCGGTGTCGGCCCGGAGGTTGATGCCGTCGGGGAATTCTTCCGCCCACAGCACGGTTTTCGGTGCTGCGGAGGTTCCGGAATTGATGTCCCGCGGCGAGTTCTGCTGGGCGGACCCGGTGAGCTCGCCGAGGAATCTGACCAGGCTTGCGGTCTTGCTCAGAGCTTCGGAGTGGGACACTCCACCTACCGGCATGCAGTCCTCCGTTTCTCGGGCAGCCGCACAGAGTCGTGGACGCGGGATGATGCGTTCAATCGGTTCCGTTCAGGTTCACCTGAATGAGTCAATCTTGCGGTCCGTTCGGTGCAGCGCCGAAATGTCTTCTGAAGTGACGACCCCTGTGCTCGAACATGACGTGAGACCTGGCAGAGTCGATCGCGGATCGAGGCGGAACGTGTGGAGGAGTCGTGTCATGAGTGCTCAGGATCGACTGGTCGCCGGGCGGTATCGGGTGGAGTCGAGGCTGGGCAGTGGCGCGATGGGCGTGGTGTGGAAGGCCTCCGACGAGCGCCTCAGCCGCACCGTCGCGGTGAAGGAACTGCACTTGCGCCAATCGCTCAACGATTCCGATGTGCAGACGGCGAAACGGCGCGCGATTCGCGAAGGCAGGATCACCGCGCGGCTGATGCACCGGCACGCGATCGCCGTCTACGACGTGGTGGAAGAGGACGGCCGCCCCTGCCTGATCATGGAGTACCTGGATTCGCGGAGCATGGAGGCGGTGCTCGCCGAGCGCGGCACGATGCCGGTCGCCGAAGTCGCGAAGCTCGGCGCGGACGTGGCGTCCGCCTTGGCCGCCGCGCACGACGCGGGAATCGTGCACCGGGACGTGAAGCCGGGCAACATCCTCGTCGCCGACGACATCACCAAGATCACCGACTTCGGGATTTCCCGCGCGCTGGGCGATGCGAGCACCACGGGCGTGCTCGCGGGAACACCCGCGTACCTCGCTCCGGAGGTCGCGCAGGGTGGCAAGGCGGATTTCCACACCGACGTCTACTCGTTGGGTTCCACGCTCTACGCCGCCTTGGAGGGGCATCCGCCGTTCGGCCTGGGGGACAACTCGATCGCCCTGCTGCACCGGGTCGCGGCAGGTGAGTTCGACGTTCCGCAGAACGCGGAGGCGCTCACCCCGGTGCTGTTGCGCATGCTGGCGGCCGAACCAGCGCAGCGGCCCACGATGCACGAGGCGCAGCGCGCGTTGGCAGCGGTGAGCGACGGGAAGGAGCTGCCGGAGTCGTTCACTTCGGTTCCGGTCCCGGCGCCCGCGAAACCGGCCCGCCCGGAGGTTCCGCCGCAGCCGGAGCCGGTGCGGGAATCGTCGAAGAACCGCGGCCGGTACGGGCTGATCCTCGTGGGCGCGCTGCTGGTCGTCGGCGCAGGCGTCACCGCGGCCCTGCTGACGGGCAACCTCACCGGTGACCGTTCGGCGGCACCGCCGGCGCCCGCGCAATCCGGGCAGCCCCGGCCTGAGCCGGCCCCGACGCCCGCGCCGCAGTCTCCGGAGCAGCCGGATCCGCCGCAGCCGCAGACGCCGGACCAGGTGGTTTCGGAGTACTACGCGGCGATGCCCGACGATTTGGACGAGGCGTGGCACCAGCTCACCCCGGACTACCAGACCAACCACGCGGGCGGGTACGAGGCGTTCAGCGAGTTCTGGGAACCGGTGGAGAACGTGCAGGCCTCCGGTGTCACCACGGAGGGCGCGAACTCGGCGCTGGCCACGATCACCTACAGCTTCGACGATGGCCGCACCGTGGTTGAGAAGACCCGCTATTCGCTGGTGCGCGACGGCGAGAGCTGGAAGATCGCCGCGACCACCGTGCTCAGCAGTAACACCCGCTGAGGGAGTTCTCGCAGCGTGGTGTGCGAGCCGGTCACGTTCGCCATGATCGGATCGTCGGTGCCTCCCGGCACACGCGCACCATGTTGATCAGCCGCACCGACGGACTTCTCCGGTTCGGCGGCCGCGACGAGCATCCACCACGGCTTCATCTGAGCGGGGCCGTGCCGACCGGCTCGGCGGACTTCCCCGGCACGGCGGAGAAATCGACGGGGTCACCCGAGGATGAGCGGGAGTTTCGCCGCGGGTTCACCAAGTTCGGCTACTTCCGCTTCGGTGGGGGCGCGTCGGCCGGTGCCGATGAGCAATGCTTCCCGGGCGGAGAACGATTCGGGGAACTCGATTCCGGCGATCTCCTCCAGCATCGCGCGGGACCGGGCGAGGCAGTCGGCCGGCGGTTCCGGCGCGCCGGGCAGGTGCGCGATCAGGTCGAGGTGGTGCAACGTCCATTCCAGGACGTATGCGGAGAGGTAGTCGCCTGCGGTGAGGACCTCGTCGCGGGTGCCGACGCGGAACGCGGGATCAGCGAGTCCGGCGGCACGACCGGCGGCGGAGCCGACGTCGTCGAGGTGGAATTTCAACAGCCACGGTTCCTGGTACGCGGCGGCGAGCCGGACGGTCAACGCGTCCAACGGGTCGTCGCCGGTCGGCGGGGCGTCGGCGACCTCCCAGTAGGTGAGCTCGTTCCGGGTCGGTTCCGCTTCGGCCGGCGTCGCGAGGGTGATCAGGACGTCCTGAGCGTCGATGACCAGGTGGCACACCAGGTCCCGCACGAGCCACCCGGTGCAGCCGGACGGCCGCGCGAAGTCCGCGTCCGCGAGGTCGGCGACCGCCGCCAGCAACGCCGCCCACGAACGAGAGAAGAGATCCACAACGGTAACGTAGTGCGCCTGCCCAACGGGCGACAAACGAATTCCCGAAGCCCGCGGACACCCGGAATCGGTACGGATAAGGAGAGGCTCAGGGGCGGCGCTGTCAGCGAACGACGTCGCTCGCGATCATCGAGGAAGCCTCGGTTCGACCTGCCGCGCGATGTCTTCCGCCGCCTGACACGGCTCTGGTACGTCGTCGAGCAAAATCCCGCTGATCGAGATGATCGCGACGCCTCCGCCAGAGTCGACGACGACGTTGCAGATGCCCTGACCAGTTGATCCAGCGGAGATGCCGCGGGCAGCGGTTCGCCCGTTGATGTCGAACTTTTCGTAGCTGTCCCAGCTGCCACTGGTCTCGTAGCTATCAGTAGTTTGCTGCTGGTTCTTGTACAGGGTGAGTAGTACTTTCTCGCCTTCGTAGGAACAACCGGGTTCGGACTCCAGCTGCTCGACAGGTTCACCTTGCCCGCTGACACCAGCCGCGCTCAGGTCTTCCGGTGTGAAGAACGCGCACGGATCGAAGCCGACCAGGCCAGATCCGCTGCCCTGCGTGGGCGGTGTTTCCTGATCTGTGCTGGGAGTGGTTGCGTTCAACGCGCAGGCGGACAGGCTTAACAGCGCCGTACCCGCGATTGCCGAAATCAACGAACGGGAACGTCGGGTCACTTGATACCTCGCTGCAAGTCTTGGGCGATCTGATCGTCGGTGGCACGGTAGTCCCTGGCCGCAGAACGGAAGGCGTGCGCCTGTTCCTCCAGGATCTTCTGCAGCTCTTTGATGAGCGGTACGGCGCCGGACTGGGGATGGTTGGCCTTGTCAGCGAACCGCTGTGCGAGCTGTCGGCCGTCGGGGTAGTTGCCGAGGCCTGTCACGCGTGCGAGCTGGTCGGCATCTCGGGCCAGCTTCGCCAACTCGCGGATCTCGTCCTCGACCCGTTGAGCGGCTCGTTCGGCAACTTCAGGGTCCAGGGCCAGCATGCCGGAACCAACTTGCTGGTTGATCTACTGCGTCTGTGAACGAACGGTTTGCAGGCCTTCCGCTGCGGCGGCGAAGCCCCCGGACTCCCCGGCCATGTCGTCGTCCCTTCCAGGTCTTCACACTGATCCACTGGGATGCTAACGCGCGGTGAAGCACGGATGTGGCGAATCAGTGCACCGCAGCGTCGAGTTGGTGCCATGCGTTAGGACACCGCGGCTTCGCCCGGGGCGCGGCGGAGGATTTCCTCCACCGTCTGCTCCGGGGTCTGCCCGGTGGTGTCCAGCCAGAGGCCTAGTCGGGGCGTGTCGCGGTGCAGCACTTCGTCGAGCGCCCGCACGGACCACTCGTCGTAGGCGACCTTTCCCCGTCCCGCTTCCCGCGTGCCTATCTCCTCCGGCTGCGGTGCGAGCACCACGAGCAGCAGCGGCCTGCTCTTGATCGTGCCCGCGAGCTCGGTGAGGTGTTCGCCGAGCACCACGTCCTGGGCGATCACGGTGAATCCGGCGGCGGTGTACTGGTCGCAGCTCTGCGCGGTCAGGTGGTGGCGGAGCCTGAGCTGCCGGGTCGCCTCGTCGGTGGCGTCGGGGGTCATGTCCTCCCGGCCGTTGACGATCATGGTTCGGAACACGTCGCCGCGCAGGTGCACCGAGTTCGGGAGTCGTTCGGCCAGCAGCTGCGCCACGGTCGACTTGCCGGCCGCTTGGATGCCGGTGATCAGGACGACCCCGGCGCCGAAGTCCTCAGGCGCCATGTCGAGCCGCCGGACCGATTCGGATCGAGCGCGGGAACGGTGTTGCGGACGGTCCGGGGCCGGACATGGCGCACCTCTTCCGAAGGAGATCGTCGATCACCCTATCGGCCCGACGTTGCGTCCGTTTCGCCCGATTCGGCGTACATCTGCGTTCTTTGCCTCTCCTCGTGAGAACCTGCCGTGGTGCGACACCACCGGACTCGACGCGCGGCTGCGCTCTAATGGTCAAACTCGATCGGCTGATCAACGTCCTCGGCGGCTACGGCGCGCGGTTGTGCACCGCGCCGCGTGGGCGGGACGTGGAGCTGCGGGGCGTGGCGCTGCACGATCGGGCGGGTGCCGAGGAGGTGCTGCTGGCCGTCGGCATCGAGTCCATCGGTGACGTGCTCGCCGAGACCCTGGCCGCCGTCGTGCTCCTGCGCGATGTGACCGAGCAGGAGCTCGCCGTGGCCCGCGAGCGCGGTGTCGCGGTGGTGCGGATCGACCCGGACGTGTCCTGGGGGCAGCTCGCCGCCGTGGTGTACGGGCTGGTGCTGGAGGGGCGGGAGACGGAGGCGGGGCGCGGGCCGACCGACCTGTTCGCGCTGGCCGACGCGTTGGCGGCCTCCATCGGCGGCCCGGTGACGATCGAGGATCAGCATTCCGGCGTGCTGGCGTATTCGAGCAGGCAGGAGTCCGCGGACCGCGCCCGGCTCGCCACGATCCTGGGCAGACGGGTGCCCGCCGACATCCGCGCCGAGCTCAGCGCACGCGGTGTGTACGCGCACTTGGCGTCCTCCGACGAACCGTTCTTCGCCGAGCCGATGCCCGATCAGGACTTCCACGGCCGCGCGCTCATCGCGGTCCGCGCGGGCCGGGAACTGCTCGGTTCGATCTGGGTGGAGGTGCCGGAGCCGCTGAACGCCGAGCGTTCGGCCTCGTTGAGCGCCGGTGCGCGCACGGCTTCGCTGCACCTGCTGCGGGCGCGGGCCAGCGCCGATCTGGAGCGCCAGATCGAGTCGGACCTGGTGATCGGCCTGCTGGAGGGGCAGGCCGATGCTCCTGCGGTTTTGAGCAGGCTCGGCTTGCGCGGCAACGGTTTCCGGGTGGTCGCGATGCAGGCCGAGGAGGCTCAGGACGCCGCCGTGCTGATCGCGTTCGAGCGCGCCACGGCCGGTTTCGGCTGGGCACGGCCGGGGCGCAGTGCCCTGTTCGCGAACACCGTCTACACGGTGCTGCCCGATGGCGATTCGGGTGAGCGCTGGTTCCGGGGTCTGCTGCGGAACATGCCGACCGACGTGCGGCTGCGTGCGGGCGTGGGAGGTGTGGCGGAGCCGTTGGAACTTCCGCAGAGCAGGCAGGAAGCCGACGAGTGCCTCGCGGTGGAGGGTGACCGCGAGCTCGTCGTGTACGAGCAGGCGTGGCACGAGATCTTGCTGCGCCGAGTCCGCAACGCGGCTTCCAGCGGCCGAATCCCATCGCGCGGGCCGGTGTGGGAGCTGCGCCGCCAAGACCAGCAGCACGGCACCCGCTACGCCGCTACGCTGCGGGAATGGCTGCGCTGCCAAGGAGACCCCGGCGCGGCGGCGGACCGGCTGGGCGTGCACGCGAACACCGTGCGATACCGGATGCGCAAAATGGCCGAGGTGACCCGCCTCGACCTGGACGATCCGGACGAACGACTCGCGTTGATCATCGCCCTGCTCATCGACTAGTGCGGACTCCACAATCGTCGGCGACGAGATTGTGCCGCTCGGACAATCGTCGGATGGTCACTGACAGCCACACTCGGATTCAACCGATCTGAGGAGGGCGAACATGGCCGGCAACGACCAGACCCCGCGGCACGTGGTGATCGCCGGGGCGGGCGCCGTCGGGTTGTCCACGGCGTGGTTCCTGCAGGAGCACGGCGTGCAGGTCACCGTCGTCGACCGCGACGGCGTGGCCGCCGGTTCGTCCTGGGGCAACGCGGGCTACCTGGCTCCCGCGTTCTCCATTCCGCTGCCGGAGCCGAGCGTGCTGCGCTACGGCCTCCGGTCGCTGCTGGACCGCAACGCCCCGCTGTACGTCCCCGCGCGGGTGGATCCGCAGCTGTGGGCGTTCCTGACCCGGTTCGCCGCGCACTGCAACATGCGTTCGTGGCGCCGTTCGATGCAGCCGTTCGTGCCGATGAACAACGAGTGCCTCGGTGCGTTCGACGCGCTCACCGCAGGTGGCGTGGAGGCGCCGACCAAGCCGGCCCCGATCACGGCAGGGTTCGAGAAGGCCGAGCAGGTCGCCGACCTGCGCCGCGAGTTCGACTTGATCCGCGAGTCCGGGCAGGACGTGCGGGTCGTCGACTCCTCGGTCGCCGAGGCCCAGGTTCCGCAGCTGTCCTCCCGAATCGAGGCGGTGCTGCGGATCGAAGGCCAGCGCTACGTCGATCCCGGCGAGTTCGTCCGCTCATTGGCGCGCTCTGTCGAGGCGCGCGGCGGCGAAATCCGCAGCGGCTTCCCCGTCGACGAGATCACCCGCGAACAGGGCCGCACCGTCGTGCGCTCCGGCGAGGAACGCCTGACGGCCGACTCGGTCGTGCTCGCCACCGGCGCGTGGCTGAGTTCGCTCGCCAAGCCGCTCGGCGTGCGCACCGCCGTGCGCGCGGGCCGCGGTTACTCGTTCACCGTCCCCACCGAGGAGCCGGTGCCCGGCCCGATCTACCTGCCTGCCGTGCGAGTCGCCTGCACCCCGTACCAGGGCGGCCTGCGTGTGGCCGGAACGATGGAGTTCCGCTCCCCGGACGCGAAGCTCTACCCCGAGCGCATCGCCGCGATCGAGCGTTCCGCGAAACCGTTGCTGCGCGGCGTTTCCTGGGAGGACCGCCGGGACGACTGGGTCGGCGGCCGCCCCGTCACCCCCGACGGTCTGCCCGTGATCGGAGCCACCGACATGCCCGGTGCCTACATCGCCGGCGGGCACGGCATGTGGGGCCTGACCCTCGGCCCGATCACCGGACAGCTGCTGTCGGAGCAGATCGTCACCGGGAAGCAGCCCGACCAACTCCGCCCGTTCAACCCCCTCCGCTGACCACCCCCGAAGGGCAGGCGCCGCCGCACTATTGCGGCGGCGCCTGCTTGTCTTTCTCGGCATGCTTCTCTCGAAACGGTGATCGGTTCCGCAGGGACGCGCTAAGGTGCTCGACGTTCGCGGGGAGATCAGCGAGGTCCGGAGGGCTGGGGATGACGAGCGCAGACGTTGGCGGATTCGCGGCGGCGAAGGAAGGCCTGAAGGCCGTGAGCGCCCAGACCCAGTCGATCAACCAGCAGGTTGGGGCAGGCATGTTGTCCCTCGACCCGGAGGTCGCGGAGAAAGCCGCGAAGCGGGTCGAGGAGGAGATCGAGGCTCTCGATCGCGCCTATGACCAGGCGCGGATCCTCACCCGCGTCAAGGGGATTGGGGACTATCCGGACGGTCAGCAGCTCGCGAAGCGGTTTCAGGACAAGGCATCCGACCCCGAAGCAGGTGCCCTGTCGTTGATTCGTGCGATGCAGGAAGAGCTGCGGAAGCAGGCGGACGCTTTCCGCAATGCTGCCAAGGATTACCGTGACATGGACGAACAGAACGCTGATGATCTGAGGCGAGGTATTCAGTGAGTAAGCTTGTCCGGTCGCTGGTCGTTGTGGCCAGCAGTGCGGTTCTCGTTGGACTGTCTGGGTGCGCCTTGGGTGATGGCGGCGCGGGTGGTACCGAGCCGACGACCTCAGAACCTGCTGGGGCTTCGTTAGAGGGCTTTGATCCCTGCACGTTCTTCTCCCCGGATGTCTTGACCGGGTTGGGGCTGTCGCCTCAAAGCGAGCCGTTCACGCAGGTCAGCTTTGAGCCTGGCTGTCGCTGGACTGGCGAAAAGATGTCGCTCACGCTCCACAAGAACGTCGATGAGACCGTCGACTCCTACGAAACCGGTGGCAACTGGGAGAAGTACGAGAAGCGGTCCATCGCCGGACGGTCTGCCGCAATCGCGAACGTTCCAGGCTCAGGGACCACCGGGGGCTGTGACGTCCTGGTCGATGCAGGTGGTGGCGTGGCCATCTACGGGATCTCCGGGAAGATGGCCGACTCGATCGAGGCATGCCCCGAGCTGGAGAAGATCGTCGGCCAGACGGCTTCGGGCTTGCCGGAGTGATGCGAACCGGTCGGCTGCTATTGGACTTCTGCCAGGTCGCGCCGACCTGAACGCACACGCTCGCAACTGCCTAGGCAGGCTTAGCCGCTTACTGAGGCGGCGGTGCCTGCTTGTCCTGCTCGGTCTGGGGGAGATGGCAGCCCGTTTCTCCGGAGAATGAAGTTCGCTTGCCTGAACCGAAGTTGTAGGTCGCCCCGTACTGGTCGGCGGTGGTCACTCTGTGATTGCCGGAGCGGTCGACGATGGTTCTTGGTGGTGTGAATCCGAATTCGCCGGTCACGTCCGCGAAGATCTGCTGGGCTCGTGCCCAGTCCGCGTCGGGCATGTTGCCTTCGGTTCCCCAGATGCCGAGGGTCCAGGATTCGGCGACGTTCTTGAACGCGTCAAAGTCTGCGCATGCTGCTCGATTGACATCTTGGACTCTCTCCCAGTGCATCCAGGGGAAGTTCGCGCTTAACTGTTGCTTGAGCCGGGCGTCCATGTCCGAGTACCGCAGGTGCACCTCTTCAATGCTGGGCCGTCGCACCAGTTCGGTCTCTTGTTCGTCCATGCTTCCTCCCCACTCGGAAACCAGATCGTTGCCGCAGCTCGTGACGCCCAAGAGCGTCACTGCTACGAGTACGAGTCGTTTCATGGTCGATCCTTGTTCTATGGGTATTCGTTCAGTAACGCGAGGCTTGCACTGCAAGGTCGGGTACATCGGCAGCGATAGAGCCGGCGTTGTACTGACTGGTGGTACCAGGAGTGAGGTACCCGGTAGGGCCGCCGGTGCCATGCCCGCTCGATTCCTTCAACCTCTGGCCGTCTGGTGAAACCGCTTCACTCGTGGAGAGCTGATCTATTTGCGGGTTCTTAGAGGGGTCGCCGCCAAAACGGCCGATATCAGCGACCGGATCCCAGGTGGATTCGAGGTTGTACATCCATCCACCCGGAACGTTGATGTCACTTCGGTCGCCGGTGCCCACGCCAGGTGATCCCATCGTGACCGCAGCGTCCACCCCAACATCTTCTCGCTGAAGGGCGTACCCGGTCGTGGTCGATCCGTAGGAGTGGCCCATGGCGACCAGATGCGGATCGTCGGTTCGGGACTCGTTGATCCCGCGATAGAAGCCTGACAAGTCGGTGGCTCCACGTTGTGCTGCCGCGGATCCTGCGACCGAAGTGCTCGGATCGAGCATCTCGGATCCCTGTGGGGCTTCGTATCCAAGCCAGGTCACTGTCGCGACATCTCCGCCGTCTCCGTAGTCGTATGACTGTTGCTTAGCTTCTCGCCGTAACGAGTCCATACTCTTGTCGTAGTCGCCGATGCTTCCTTCGACGGTGCTGTTCATGCCTGGGGTGAAGACCGTGACGTGTTCGGCGGTATCGACGTCGCCGATGCCGACGGCTGCTTTGGTGCGTTCGCCGGAGGTGTCGAGCAGCAGGAGCTGCCGGTTCCCGCGATCCAAGGTCGACTCCACCTGGTCCAACGACTTCAGCTTTGCTTCGACGTCCCTCAAAGGCAGGGTGTATTTCGTCTGGAGGTTCCTTGAACCAGGCCCCTTCGGTAGTGCCTTGATCTCGTTCCGCAGCCGTGTCGCTTCGGCTTGCAGCGTGCTGCGTTCGTCGTCGATGCGGTTGATGTTGGCGGTGCTGCGGACGGATCCGGGGATGCCGTCCATGTTGCCGAGCCAGGCCGGGGGAGCGGTGGCGAGCGCCGATTTCGTTTCGGCGGGCAGGGATTTCCACCATTCGGCGTTCTGCTTCGCATCACCTGGAGGCGGTGGTTCGAGCGTTTCGCCGAGCCCGCGCGCATCACCTAAGGCCGCCGCTTCGGCGAGGTTGTGGGAGCCGCGGGTGTCCATGAGGTCGCGGTCGGCGTCGCCGAGGACCTTGGCGAATTCGCGGTCGGTGTCGGTGGCGCGGTCGAGGATGCGCTTGACGCGGTCGGCGAGGTCGGGGCGGATGTGGTTGTTCCGGTCCTCGTTGACGCTCTGCGCTTCGTCGGGGTGGATTCCGGGCGGGGTGCCCAGGTCTTCGATCTTCCCGTCGTCGCCGATCAGGAAGTGGTGGGAGTGGGCGAGCGCTTCGGCTTCGGTGAGTTCATGGCCGATTTCGCGAATCTCGTCGGCCGTCGCGATCGTCGCGCTGCGGACGGTCGAGACTTCGACGACGAGTTCGCGGAGACGTTCGCCGAGCTTGCCGTGTTCGGCGGTGGCGGAGTTGGCGGCTTTGCCGTGCCATTCCTTCGGCCTGCCGGAGTTCGCGAGTTCGTCGTCGAGGCTGACCAGCCGGTTCTGTTCTCGTTTCAGGTCGTCGATGGCGTCGTCGAGGAGGTCGGGGTTCCAGCGGCGGAGGTCGCCGATGTTCACCATCAGGAACCACCGCCTTGGGAGGCGTTGAGTTCGTCGGCTGCGTGGTCTTCTTGCGCGGTGTAGTCCGAGGCGCTCTTGTCCAGTGAGTCCGCGTAGTGCTCGGTGTCGCGGTTCCACGTGTCGAGCGTGGTGCGCCAGCTGTTGCCGGTGCGTTCGGCGGCGGGCGCCGAGGTCGCCCCGGGCATTGCTTGAGTGATCTTGTCGGTGGCGGCTTGGAGTCGCACCGACCTGGCCTGTTCGGCGGCCGAGCGCGCGGTCTTCGCCGCCGTCTCCAGCTCCTTTGTCACGACCTCGTATCCCACTGTGCCCCCTCTTCGCGGGGAGGGACCCTAGCAGCGCGAAGTGACCGGCAGTCCTCGTTCCAGGCGATCTTCGCGCAGGCTCAGGTCTCCGGTGATCTTGCTCAGCGCGCGGTCGCCACGGCCGTTCGCCCAGTCGTCCCACGCAACGGCGGTTTTGTTGGAGTTGGCGACGAACGCACGACCTCACAGGAGAGTCGGACGTAGCCGGTCATTGTGGTGACTGGGCGAGCTTGTCCTTCTCTGCCTGTGGGAGGTGGCATCCGGTCGAGCCGGAGATGACGGTGCGCTTGGCGGTGCCGAAGCGGTAACCGGCGCCGTAGCGGTCGCTACCGACGACCTGGTGGTCGGAAGGGCGGCTGACGACGGTTTCCGGTGGTGTGAAGCCGTATTCGGCGCTGACTTGAGCGACGATCTGCTCCGCGCGGGGCCACTCGGGGTCGGGGATGTTGCCTTCTGCACGCCAGACACCGAGGGTTTGGCTCTCGCCAGTGTCGGTGAAGGCGTTGAAGTCGGAGCATCCAGCGCGATGGAGTTCGCGGCTCTGCTCCCATTGGATCCAGGGGAAGGCTGCGCCGAGCTCATCGCGTATGCGGCCTTGCATCTCAAGGTAGCGGGCGCTGGCCTCTTCCATGCTGGGCCTGCTCATGAGTTCGGCACGCTGCTCTTCCATGCTTCCTCCAAACTCCTGCCCCAATTCGCCGCCACCGCATCCGGTGAGGCTCAGGGCGAGCGCCGCCAGAACTGCGAAGCGCTTCATGGTCGGTCCCCGCTCTCGGTCGGTCATCCCCAGCTGTTCACGGCGCGGTCCGGGATACCGGCCGCGACGACGCTGGCGTTGTACTGGCTGGTATTCCCTCTGGTGAGGTAGCCGGTCGGCCCGCCGGTGCCGTGCCCGCTGGACTCCTTGAGGTGCTGTCCATCGGGTGCGACGGCGTCCTCGGTAGAGAGGTCGTCGATCCCCGGTTTCCACGACGGATCACCTCCGAAGTGCCCGAGGTCGGCGACGACGTCCCAGCCCGATTCGAGGTTGTAGAAGCGATCTTCGGGCAAGTTGATCTCGCCGACCGACGGTGTTCCCACACCGGGAGATCCCAGAGTGAGAGCGGCGTCCACTCCGGTCCCCTCCTCTTGCAGCGCATATCCCGTGGTGGTGGATCCGTAGGAGTGGCCCATCGCGACCAGATTCGGATCGTCCGTCCGAGATTCGTTGATGCCACGGTAGAAATCGGCCAGATCTTCAGCACCCCGCTTGGCTGGAGCGGAGCTCGCCACTGAATCACTCGGATCGAGGGTTTCGGACAACTGAGGCGCTTCGTAGCCGAGCCAAGTCACCGTCGCGACCTCGCCCCCGTCGCCGTACTGGTCGGATTGCGACTGCGCGTCCTGGGCAAGCATGTCCATGCTCCGGTCGTAGTCGCCCAGGCTGCCGCCTTCGACGCTGCTGTCCATCCCCGGCGTGAACACGCTGACGTGATCGGCGGTGTCGACGTCCCCGATTCCCACGGCCGCCTTGGTGCGTTCGCCGGACGTATCGAGTACCAGGAGTTGGCGATCTCCCCGTCCCAAGACCGTTTCCACTTTGTCCAAGGAGGTCAGCTTGGCGTTGACCTTATCCAGTTCGCGCTGGTACCTGCCCTGGACCAAGTCGCCGCCGGGGCCGGGGTAGCGCTTGTTGGCCGCACTTTGCAACCGCGTCGCCTCTGCTTGCAGCGTGCTGCGTTCGTCGTCGATCCGGTTGACGTTGGCGGTGTTGCGGACGGTCGCAGGAATGCCGTCCATGTTGCCGAGCCAAGCCGGAGGAGCGGCGGCGAGCGCGGATTTTGTCTCCGCGGGCAAGGACTTCCACCAGTCGGCGTTCTTCGCGGGATCGCCGGGCGGTGGTGGTTCGATCGTCTCGCCGAGCCCGCGCGCATCGCCGAGTGCGGCGGCGTCGGCGAGGATCTTCGCGCCGCGCGTGTCCATCAGGCCCTTGTCGGCGTCGCCTAGGACCTTGGCGAGTTCGGTATCGGCGTCGGTCGCGCGCTTCAGGACCCGCTCGACGCGTTCGCGAAGGTCCGGGCGGATTTGGCGGTAGCGGTTCTCGTTGACGGTGCTGACCTCGTCGGCCGGTGTGTCCGGCGGAGTGCCGAGGTCTTCCACCTTCCCGTCGTCGCCGATGCGGAAGTTGTACGCCCGCGCCAGGCCGTCGAGTTCCGTGAGCTGGTTCTGCACTTCCCGGATCTCGTCGACGGTCGGGATCGCCGCACTGCGAACGGCGGACACTTCTACGACGAGTTCCCGCATGCGTTCGCCGAGCTTGCCGTGTTCGGCAGTGGCGGAATCGGCGGCTTTGCCGTGCCATTCCTTCGGCCTGCCGGAACTCGCGAGCTCGTCGTTTAAGCGGACAAGCTTGTCCTGCTCCCGTTTCAGGTCGTCGATGGCGTCGTCGAGGAGGTTGGGGTTCCAGCGGCGGAGGTCGCCGATGTTCACCATCAGGAACCACCGCCTTGGGAGGCGTTGAGTTCGTCGGCTGCGTGGTCTTCTTGCGCGGTGTAGTCCGAGGCGCTCTTGTCCAGTGAGTCCGCGTAGTGCTCGGTGTCGCGGTTCCACGTGTCGAGCGTGGTGCGCCAGCTGTTCCCGGTGCGTTCGGCGGCGGGCGCCGAAGTCGAGCCGGGCATCGCTTGAGTGATCTTGTCGGTGGCGGCTTGGAGCCGCACCGACCTGGCCTGTTCGGCTGCCGAGCGCGCGGCCTTCGCCGCCGCCTCCAGCTCCCTGGTCACGACCTCGTATCCCACTGTGCCCCCTCCTCGCGGGGAGGGACCCTAGCAGCGCGAAGTGGCCGGTAGGCGTCGTTTCGGGCGATCTTCGCGATGGGTCACATGCGCCCGGATTTGATCCTGCGCAGGAACGAGTCGAAGGCACTGCGACCGACGGCGAGGACTGCGCCATCGGAGTCTTTCGAGTCCCGTAAACCGACGATGGAGGACTGCACCGCGACCTCGACGCACGCGCCGCCGCTGGAACTGCTGTGGCTGGATTTGTGCCACGTGGTGTCGGCCGGGACGAACGCGACCTCGACGCACTGGCCGCCGTTCGAGCCGCTGCGGCTTGACTTGCGCCAGAGCGCTGTGGAGAAGTCTGGGGAAGACATGGCGCCTCTTCTGATCGCTCAGGTGTTTGCAGACTGCACCTTAGCGATCAGTTCCCGAGATTCTTCGATCGGAAGTGCAGCTGCCTGCAATCGGTCGAGCGTCATGCTGTAGCGGGTGTATTCGTCTGGCTCCCAAAGGTAAGTCGCTCCGAGTACGTCCTCCAGATACACCGCGGAAAGCTGTTGCGCCCCAAGGTGAAGCAGGGTGAACGACGACAGCACGGTGACCCGGTTCGGCACATCGAACGGCAGGATCCGGATCGCGACGTTAGTGCGCTCGGCCAGTTCGAGCAGGTGAGACAGCTGCGCGTGCATGATCTCGCTGCTGCCTTGAACGCGGTGCAGTGCTGCTTCACTGAGAACGACGTCGAGCGAGCGCAACCGGTTCTTGCTCTTGAGTACGACCTGGCGCTGCATACGCGTCTGAACCTGCTGCTCGATCACGCGCGGATCAGCGGCCGGTTCCCAAGCCTGGATCGTCGAGCGCGCGTACTCCTCGGTCTGGAGCAGGCCGGTGATGGTCTCCATCTCGTACAGCCGGATCTCCGTCGCGGCGCTCTCCAGTGCGAGGAACCGCTGGAACCAGTCGGGTACGGCGTCGCGGTGGTATTTCTTCGGCCGGTTGCGCTTCGCCGCTTGCTCGGCGACTTCAGCGAGATACCGTCGCTGCTTCGCCGACGCGCCGTAGAAATCCAGCAGCTGAGCCACTTCCTCGGGTTTGATGCCCTGGCTGCCGCCTTCGACCTTGCTCATCTTCGGTTGCTTGCAGCCCAGCACGTCGGCCGCTTCGAAGGTGCTGCGGTCGGCTTCCTCGCGTAGGCGGCGCAGCTCGATTCCGAGCTGGATGCGGAGCATGCGCGGGTCGGCGGTCGTCGGCATGCGGATCATCGTCACAGCTCGGGCGGCTTTTGTGGATCACCTGGTCGTGTAAATGACGCGCGGAATCATTCCTAATAGCTTCACCGGTACAGAACCCCGGCGAACGGAGTGGTGATGCGCGGCGATGACGAGGCGAAGTTGTTGCGGGAACTGGCCGAAGGCGTGCGCCCGCGCCCGTTCGTGCTCTACGAACTGATCCACGAGGACGACGAGGTCGTCGACGCCGAGGTCTGCGTCTGGGGCCTGGACCTCACCGCCCAGCGCGCCCCCGGCAGCGACGATCCGGGTGCGGTGTTCGTGAGCCCGCACGGCATGCTCGGCAACGCCGACTCCGCCGAATCGACCTTGGAGATGTTCGCTCTCATCCACGACGTCCGCCTCGTCTGGCTCTGACCCGACACCGCGTTGATGCCCCCTTCGCCTGGTGAACTGGTCCCCGGTGGTTGGACTGGAAAGTCAGTTCCAGCTACCGGGGAGTGGTTCGTGTATCCGCATAGTTCGTTGTCGCGGGAGCAGCGTGAGGCCGCTGTGGTGTTGTTCGGGGCTGGTCATGGGGCGGTGTCGGCTGCGGCCCGGTTGGGGGTGTCGGCTTCGGCGGTGAGAACGTTGCGGGATCGATGGTTGTTGCGCGGCCCGGGAGCGTTGATCATGAAACCGACCAAACGGTCCTACTCGTTCGAGTTCAAACTCGACGTGGTGCTGCGGTTCGTGGCCGGGCAGGCCACGGCGGCCGAGCTGGCCGCCGAGCATGACCTGTCGTCACCGAAGCAGGTGAAAAATTGGGCGCGCCAATATCGGCGTGACGGCGAGGATGCGTTGCGCCCCAAGCGGGAAGGCCGCCCACCCCGCGAACCACAACCACCACCGGACGGCGAGACGGCCGAACTGGAACGGTTGCGGACGGAGAATCTGCGGTTGTCCGCGGAGAACGCCTACCTAAAAAAACTGCGGGCCTTGAAGGAACAGGGGCGAGGGTAAAAACCCAGGTCATCGTCACCCTCAAGGCGCACTATCCGCTTGCGGTACTGCTGGAGGTCGCGGGCCTGGCCCGGTCGACGTTCTTCTATCACCAGGCCCGGCTCGACCGGCCGGACCCGCACGCCCGGCTGAAACAGGCCGTGACCGACGTGTTCCAGCAGGCCCACGGCCGTTACGGGCACCGCCGCGTCCACGCCATGCTGCACCGCCACGGCCTGAGACCGGCGAAAAAGACCGTCCTGCACATCATGCGCACCCTCGGCCTGGCCTGCACAGTCCGCCGCCGACGCCGCTACTCATCCTGGAAGGGCGAGGCCGGCACCACCGCCGGCAACGTCCTGGACCGCGACTTCACCGCCCCGGCACCGAACACCAAATGGGTCACCGACATCACCGAATTCCGTGTCGGCACAAGCAAAATCTATCTCTCACCGATCATCGACCTGTTCGACCGCTCCGTCGTGTCCTACTCCTGGAGCACCCGACCCGACACCCACCTGACCAACTCATCACTGACCAAAGCCATCGCCACCCTCAACACCGGCCACACCCCACTCGTGCACACCGACCAAGGCTTCCACTACCGACACACCTCCTGGCGCCAACTGCTACACGAGGCAAACCTGACACCCTCCATGTCCCGGAAAGCGACCTGCCTCGACAACGCCGTCGCCGAAAACTTCTTCAGCCACCTCAAAGAAGAACTCTTCCACCACCACAACTACAACACCCCCGACGAGTTCACCACCGCCCTCGAGAACTACCTCGACTGGTACAACACCACCCGCATCTCCACCACACTGAAGAACCTCACCCCCACCGAATACCGAGCCCAGGCCCTCACCACCTAGCCTTCACTCACCCAGTCCAACAAACAGGGACCACTTCACTGGCGAAGGAGGCATTCGCCTGAGGTGGCGGGCCGCACGTGTCCTTGATTGATGTTGCACGAGGATGCATAATCATCCGCATGGCTATTCGGGTGGCAGTGGCGGGTGCGAGCGGTTACGCGGGCGGGGAGCTGCTGCGGCTGCTGCTGGCACATCCGGACGTCGAGATCGGCACGCTCACCGCGGGCGGCAACGCGGGCACGAAGCTGGGTGCGCACCACCCGAACCTGCTGCCGCTGGCCGACCGCGAACTCACCGAGACCAACGCGGCGGAGCTCTCCGGGCACGACGTCGTCTTCCTCGCGCTGCCGCACGGGCATTCCGCGGCCATCGCCGCCGAACTCGGCGACACCGTGGTCATCGACTGCGGCGCCGACCACCGGCTCAACGACCCCGAGGCCTGGACCCGCTGGTACGGCGGCGACCACCCGGGCACCTGGCCCTACGGCATCCCGGAACTGCCCGGCGGCAGGGAGAACCTGCGCTCCGCGAGCAGAATCGCCGTCCCCGGCTGTTTCCCCACGGTCTCCTCGCTGGCCCTGGCGCCCGCGTTCGCGGCCGGTCTGGTCGAGCCCGACGCCGTCGTCGTCGCCGTCACCGGAACGTCCGGCGCGGGCCGCGCGCTCAAGCCGCACCTGCTCTCCGCCGAGGTCATGGGCTCGGCCAGCGCCTACGGAGTGGGCGGCGCGCACCGCCACACCCCGGAGATGGTGCAGAACCTCAGCGCCGTCGCAGGCGAACCCGTGAAGGTGTCGTTCACGCCGGTGCTCGCGCCCATGTCGCGCGGCATCCTCGCCACGTGCAGCGCCCCGCTGCGCGGCGACCTCGACGTCGCCGCCGCCCGCAAGGTCTACCTCGACGCCTACGGCGACGAACCGTTCGTGCACGTGCTGCCCGAAGGCTCCTGGCCGCAGACCTCCGCGACGCTCGGCGCGAACACCGTGCACCTCCAAGTCGCCATCGACACCGACGCGAACCGCCTCGTGATCGTCGGCGCCGAGGACAACCTCACCAAGGGCACCGCGGGCGGCGCCGTGCAGTGCATGAACCTCGCCAAGGGACTGCCCGAGACCGCCGGGCTGCCGCTCGCGGGAATCGCGCCGTGACCGCACTGGAACTGCGGCTGCACCCCGAACAGCTCGCAGTCGCCAAGGTTCCGGCGACCGCGGACCTCACCATCGGCGGCGGGCCGATCCGGGCCGAGCTGGTCACCGCCGAGGAGCGGACGATCGTCCTCGGCCACGACCAGGCGACCGAACTCGGCGAGCAGGCCGCCGTCGAAGGCCCGTTCCGGGCGCTGGAGGTCCGCGGCCCGCTGGACTTCTCGCTCACCGGTGTCCTCGCCGCCTTGCTGACCCCGTTGGCGCAGGCCGGGATCAGCGTCTTCACACTGTCCACATTCGACACCGACTGGATCCTCGTCCCCGCCGGATCGGCGGCGCAGGCCCGGACCGCGTTGATCAACTCAGGTCACACCGTCACCACGGAGGAATTCGCATGAGCGTCACAGCCCCCGCCGGATTCCGGGCGGCCGGTGTGCCCGCCGGGATCAAGGCGAGCGGAGCCCAGGACCTCGCCCTGATCGTCAACGACGGCCCGCGGCACACCGCTGCCGGCGTCTTCACCACCAACAAGGTCAAAGCGGCCCCGGTGCTGTGGTCCCAGCAGGTCCTCCAAGAGCGCAGCCTGCACGCCGTGGTGCTCAACTCCGGCGGAGCCAACGCCTGCACCGGCCCCGGAGGCTTCCAGGACACCCACTCCACCGCCGAGAAAGTCGCCGAAGTGCTCGGCATCGGCGCGATCGACGTCGCCGTGTGCTCCACCGGGCTGATCGGCGAACGGCTCCCGATGCCCGCCGTCGTATCCGGAGTGGACAGCGCGGCGGCGGCCCTGGCAGGCACGGAGGCCGCCGGAACCGACGCGGCGACCGCCGTGCTGACCACCGACAGCAAAGCCAAGCAGGCCCTCGCCACCGGAAACGGTTGGAGCATCGGCGGATTCGCCAAGGGCGCGGGCATGCTCGCCCCCAACATGGCGACCATGCTCAGCGTCCTCACCACCGACGCGATCGTCGAACCCGGGACGCTCGACGCCGCGCTGCGCGCCGCCACCCGCACCACCTTCGACCGGCTCGACGTCGACGGCGGCACCTCCACCAACGACACCGTCCTGCTGCTGGCCTCCGGTGCCTCCGGCGTCGAACCCACCGCCGAGGAACTGACCGGAGTCCTCACCGCCGTCAGCACCGACCTCGTCCGGCAGCTCCAAGGCGACGCCGAAGGCGCCACCAAAGCCGTCGACATCACCGTGCGCGGCGCGCGCACCGAAGACGACGCCGTCCACATCGGCCGGATCATCGCCGAGGACAACCTGGTCAAGACCGCGCTGTTCGGCTCCGACCCCAACTGGGGCAGGATCGCGATGGCGCTCGGCCGGGCCGACGCCGAAATCGACGTGAGCCGCGTCGAGATCATCACCAACGACGTCTCGCTGTTCGCAGGCGGACTGCCCAACCGCGACCGCGCCGAAGCCGACCTCAGCGGCCGCGACATCACGATCGTCGTCGACCTGCACCTCGGCGACCAGGAGGCCACGATCCTGTCCACCGACCTGTCCCACGACTACGTCGAAGAGAACAGCGCGTACTCCTCATGACCACCGAACAGACCCCCGCCGACCGGCTCGCCACCGCCGCCGAAAAAGCCAGCGTGCTCGTCGAAGCACTGCCGTGGCTGGAGCGCTTCCACGGCGCCACCGTCGTCATCAAGTACGGCGGCAACGCCATGGTCGACGACGAGCTCAAAGCCGCGTTCGCGCAGGACATGGTGTTCCTGCGGCTCGCAGGCCTGCACCCCGTCATCGTGCACGGCGGCGGACCGCAGATCACCACGATGCTCGACCGGCTCGGCATGACCGGCGAATTCCGCGGCGGCCTGCGCGTCACCACCCCCGAAACGCTCGACGTGGTGCGGATGGTGCTCGTCGGCCAAGTCGGACGCGAACTCGTCGGCCTCATCAACAAGCACGGCCCGCACGCCGTGGGCATGTCCGGGGAGGACGCGCAGCTGTTCACCGCCGCGCGCCGCACCGCCACCGTCGACGGCGAACCCGTCGACGTGGGCCTCGTCGGCGACGTCGTCGCCGTCAACCCGGACGCCGTGCTCGACCTGATCAACGCCGGACGCATCCCCGTCGTGTCCACCGTGGCGCCGGACGTGGACGGTGTGGTGCACAACGTCAACGCCGACACCGCCGCCGGAGCGCTCGCCGTCGCGCTCGGCGCGGAGAAGCTCGTGGTGCTCACCGACGTCGAAGGCCTCTACACCGACTGGCCCGACCGGTCCTCGCTGGTGGCCCGGCTCGACGCCGACCAACTCGAAGAACTCCTGCCCGGACTGGCCTCCGGGA
This sequence comes from Saccharopolyspora gloriosae, assembly GCF_022828475.1. GTDB lineage: Bacteria > Actinomycetota > Actinomycetes > Mycobacteriales > Pseudonocardiaceae > Saccharopolyspora_C > Saccharopolyspora_C gloriosae_A. Next base: position 2,277,800 of record NZ_CP059557.1, read on the forward strand.
TGGTGCCGAAGATGGAGGCCTGCCTGCGCGCCGTGCGCGGCGGAGTGCCGCGAGCGCACGTCATCGACGGCAGGCTCGCCCACTCGGTACTGCTCGAAGTGTTCACCAGCGCGGGCGTCGGAACGATGGTGCTGCCCGGGAAGGAAGACGAGGACGAATGACCACCAACACGACCGGGGCGCAGCGCTGGCAGGCGTCCATGATGGGCAACTACGGCACCCCGAAACTCACGCTGACCAGCGGCTCCGGCTGCGAAGTCACCGACGCCGACGGCAAGACCTACCTCGACTTCGTCGGCGGCATCGCCGTCAACGCGCTCGGCCACGCCCACCCCGCCGTGGTCAAGGCGGTGACCGAGCAGATCGGCACCCTCGGGCACGTCTCCAACTTCTACGCCCACGACCCCGGGCTGAAGCTGGCCGAACGGCTGCTCGAACTCTCCGGGTTCACCGGACGTGGGCGGGTGCTGTTCTGCAACTCCGGGGCCGAGGCGAACGAAGCCGCGTTCAAGATCGCGCGGCGGACCGGACGGCTCAAGATCGTCGCGACGGACGGCGGCTTCCACGGCCGGACCATGGGTGCGCTGGCGCTCACCGGCCAGCCCGCCAAGCGGGAACCGTTCGCCCCGATGCCCGCCGGAGTCGAACACGTCCCGTTCGGCGACATCGCCGCACTTGAATCCATTGTGGACGACACGACGGCGGCGTTGGTCCTCGAACCCGTGCAGGGCGAGAACGGCGTCATCGTCCCGCCCGAGGGCTACCTGCGGGCCGCCCGCGAGATCACCAGCAGGCACGGCGCGCTGCTGATCATCGACGAGGTGCAGACCGGCCTCGGCCGTACCGGACACTGGTTCGCCTTCCAACGCGACGGCATCGAACCCGACGTCATCACCCTCGCCAAAGGCCTCGGCGGCGGCCTCTCCCTCGGCGCCTGCATCGGAGTCGGCGAAGCGGGCGAACTGCTCCAGCCCGGCCAGCACGGCACCACCTTCGGCGGTAACCCCGTCGCGTGCGCCGCAGCGCTCGCCGTCCTCGACACCATCGCCGCGGACGGGCTGCTGGACCACGTCAAGGTCGTCGGAGAACAACTCGCCGACGGCATCCGCGAACTCGGGCACCCGCTGATCGCCGAAGTCCGCGGCGAAGGACTGCTGCTCGGCATCCGCCTCACCGAACCGGTCGCCGCCGCCACCGCGGCGGCAGCGCAGGATGCCGGATACCTCATCAACGCCGTGCAACCGGACGTCCTCCGGCTCAGCCCGGCGCTGGTGCTCACCACCGACCAGGCACGACGGTTGCTGACCGACCTGCCCGGCCTGCTCGGCTGACCCGAACCCACTCCCACCACCACAAAGCCACGGAGGTGACCCCGTGACACTCCGGCATTTTCTGCGCGACGACGACCTGAGCCCGCAGGAGCAGACCGAGATCCTCGACCTCGCCGCCCGGTTCAAAGCCGACCGGCTCGCGGACCGCTCCCTCGACGGACGATCCGTCGCGGTGATCTTCGAGAAGAACTCGACCCGCACCCGGCTGTCCTTCGAAGTCGGCATCCACCAGCTCGGCGGTCAGCCGATCGTGGTCGACGGCCGCATGATGCAGCTCGGCCGCGAAGAGACCATCGAGGACACCTCGCGCGTGCTGTCCCGCTACGTCGACGCCGTCGTCTGGCGCACCTTCGCCCAAGCCCGCATCGAGGCGATGGCAGGCGGGTCCGCGGTGCCCGTCGTCAACGCGCTCACCGACGAATTCCACCCCTGCCAGGTCCTCGCCGACCTGCAGACGGTGCGGGAACGCCACGGCGAACTGCCCGGCCGGACCCTCACCTACCTCGGCGACGGCGCCAACAACATGGCCCACTCGCTGCTCATCGGCGGCGTCACCGCAGGCATGCACGTCCGCATCGGCGCCCCCGAAGGGTTCGCCCCCGCGCAGTGGGTGCTCGACGCCGCCACCAAGCGCGCCGCTGAAACCGGCGGCTCCGTGCAAGTGAACACCGAACCCCGCGCCGCCGTCGACGGAGCGGACGTGCTGGTCACCGACTCCTGGACCTCCATGGGCCAGGAGAACGACGGCAAGGACCGGGTCAGCCCGTTCCGGCCGTTCCAGATCAACACCGAATTGCTCGCCGCCACCGGCGTCAACACCAGCGTGCTGCACTGCCTGCCCGCGCACCGCGGCTGGGAAGTCACCGACGAAGTCCTCGACGGCCCGGCCAGCGCCGTGTTCGACGAGGCGGAGAACCGGCTGCACGCGCAGAAAGCCTTGCTGGCCTGGCTGGTGCAGCGGTCATGACCACCAGGGCGGCCCGGCAGGCACGCATCGTCGAGCTCGTCTCGTCGATGGGCATCCGCAGCCAGACCGAACTCGCGCGGCTGCTGGCGGGCGACGACATCGACGTCACCCAAGCCACGCTGTCGCGCGACCTCGACGAACTGGGTGCGGTGAAACTGCGCGGACCCGACGGGGGAGCGGCCGTCTACGTCATACCCGAGGACGGCAGCCCCGTCCGCGGGGTGCAGGGTGGGACGACCAGGCTCAGCAGGTTGCTGGCCGAGCTGCTCGTCTCGGCCGACGGCTCCGGCAACCTCACCGTGCTGCGCACGCCACCGGGCGCCGCACAATTCCTGGCCAGCGCGATCGACCGCGCCGCCCTCCTGGAGGTGGTCGGCTCCATCGCGGGCGACGACACCGTCATGGTCCTCGCCAGAGAGCCGCTGACCGGACTCGATCTGGCCGAGCGGTTCACCAACATGGCCTCCGGCGAGCGAATCCCGCCGCCGGAAGGCGCCGATGACCGGGACGACGGCGACGCCGAGCGGCGTGAGATCACAAGCGCCATGAGGAACAACGACAATGAGTGAGCGGGCGGTGTCGGCCTACTCCGGTGGCCCGGAAACGTGGTCACCGGCCGCCGACGCCCACCGCACCATCCGCTCGGGCGGCCACTTCCGCGGGTGAGCGACCGGCGAGCCCGCGCCGCACTCCCGAGCACCACCATCTCCACCACTGCCCGACAAGGAAGAACACCGTGACCCAGCAAGGCAGCGAACCCACCAAGCTGTGGGGCGGCCGCTTCGCCTCCGGCCCGGCCGAGGCGATGGCCGCGCTCAGCCTGTCCACCCACTTCGACTGGCGGCTCGCCCCCTACGACATCGCCGGATCCCGCGCGCACGCCCGCGTCCTGCACCAGGCGGGCCTGCTCACCGCCGACGAGCTCGACCGGATGCACCAGGGCCTCGACGTGCTCGCCGCCGACGTCGAATCCGGCGCCTTCCAGCCCGTCGTCGAAGACGAGGACGTGCACACCGCGCTCGAACGAGGCCTGCTGGAACGCGTCGGCACCGACCTCGGCGGCAAGCTCCGCGCGGGCCGCTCCCGCAACGACCAGGTCGCGACGCTGTTCCGGATGTGGTTGCGCGACGCCACCCGCCGCGTCGCCGCCGGAGTGCTCGACGTGGTCGATGCGCTCGCCGGTCAAGCCCAGGCGCACCCGGAAGCGGTGCTGCCCGGCCGCACCCACCTCCAGCACGCCCAGCCGGTGCTGCTCGGACACCACCTGCTCGCGCACTGCCAGGCGCTGCTGCGCGACGTGAGCAGGCTGCGCGACTGGGACGCGCGCACCGCGTTCTCCCCGTACGGCTCGGGCGCGCTCGCCGGATCCTCGCTGGGACTCGACCCGCAGGCCGTGGCCGCGGAGCTCGGCTTCGACGGCGCGGTGGACAACTCCATCGACGGCACCGCCTCCCGCGACTTCGCGGCGGAATCCGCGTTCTGCCTGGCCATGCTCGCGGTGAACCTGTCCAGGGTGGCCGAAGAGGTCATCATCTGGAACACCGCCGAGTTCCGCTACGTCACGCTCGACGACGCTTGGGCCACCGGCAGTTCGATCATGCCGCAGAAGAAGAACCCGGACGTCGCCGAACTCGCCCGCGGCAAGTCCGGCCGGCTCGTCGGCAACCTCACCGGGCTGCTCGCCACGCTCAAGGCGCAGCCGCTCGCCTACAACCGGGACCTGCAGGAGGACAAGGAGCCGGTTTTCGACTCCGTTGAGCAGCTCGACCTCCTGCTGCCCGCGATGGCGGGAATGCTCGGCACGCTCACCTTCCACACCGAGCGCCTCGCCGAACTCGCCCCCGCCGGCTTCACCCTCGCCACCGACATCGCCGAGTGGCTGGTGCGCCAGGGCGTCCCGTTCCGCGTGGCGCACGAGGCGTCGGGGGAGTGCGTGCGCACAGCGGAGTCCCGCGACGTCGGTCTCAACGACCTCACCGATGAGGAACTCGCCGCCGCGCACCCCGCACTCACCCCGGCGGTCCGCGAGGTGCTGACCGTTCCCGGCTCCATCGCGTCCCGGGACTCCCACGGCGGAACTGCACCCGATCGTGTGAAGGAGCAGCGTGACCGGGTGTTCGAGTCGATCCGCGAGCATCGTGCCTGGCTGACGGCGTGACGACGCCCTGCGCGAGGTCGGTACTGTTCCGCCCGTGAGCCAAGTGACGCGTGAAGAACTCGCACACGACCCCCTCTGGGTGGCCCGTCGCCTGCTCGGCTGCGAGCTGCGATCGAGCCACCCGGAGGGCGACGTGCGGGTTCGGCTCGTCGAAGTCGAGGCCTACCGGGGCGGCGACGACCCCGCGTCGCACTGCTACCGCGGCATGACCCAGCGCAATGCCGTGATGTTCGGTCCGGCCGGGCACCTGTACGTCTACTTCGTCTACGGCATGCACTTCTGCATCAACGTGGTCTGCACCGAAGACGGAGCACCCGGCGCGGTGCTGCTGCGCGCGGGGGAGGTCGTCGAAGGCGTCGACCTGGCCAGGCGGCGCCGCCCAGCGGTGCGCAAGGACGTGCAACTGGCCAGCGGCCCGGCCCGCTTAGCGGGCGTCCTGGGCATCACCGGCGAGAAGAACGGAATCGACCTCACTTCGCCCGACTCGCCGATCCGCCTGTTCAACGGCACCACGGTCGACGAGGACGACGTCCGAACGGGGCCACGCGTCGGCGTCGCCACAGCGGTCGACCTCCCGTGGCGGTCTTGGATCGACGGCTCCCCATCGGTCAGCCAGTATCGGAGAGGCGGCCGCCGGCGGATCCGGGACCAGGCATAAAACCGCTTGGCGGGATGCGCCAGACTGGTTCGCGTGAGTGAGCACATCCTTGACGAGCTGTCCTGGCGCGGCCTGATCGCGCAATCCACCGACCTCGACGCGCTGCGTTCGGACCTGGACTCCGGACCGCTCACTCTCTATGCGGGCTTCGACCCGACCGCGCCGAGCCTGCACGCCGGCCACTTGATCCCGCTGCTGACGTTGCGCCGCTTCCAACTCGCCGGGCACCGTCCCGTCGTGCTCTCCGGCGGTGCGACCGGCCTGATCGGAGACCCGCGCGACACCGGCGAGCGCAACCTCCACGACGTCGACACCGTGCGGGAATGGACCGGTCGGATCGGCCACCAGCTCGCGAAGTTCGTCGACTTCGTCCCGGAAGGCGAGCCGGAGTCCCCGACGGGCGCGCTCGTCGCCGACAACGCCGACTGGACCGCGCAGCTCCCGGTCACCGAATTCCTCCGCGAGGTCGGCAAGCACTTCTCCATCAACACGATGCTGAGCAGGGAGACCGTCAAACGCCGCCTCGAAGGCGACGGCCTGTCGTACACCGAGTTCAGCTACATGCTGTTGCAGGCCAATGACTTCGTGCAGCTCTACCGCAGGCACGGCACCCGGTTGCAGCTCGGCGGCTCCGACCAGTGGGGCAACATCGTCGCCGGCGTCGACCTGCTGCGCAGGCAGGAGAACGCCACCGCTCACGCCCTGACGCTCCCGCTGGTCACCGACGCCGAGGGGCGCAAATTCGGCAAGTCCACCGGCGGCGGCAACGTGTGGCTCGATCCGGAGCTGACCTCGCCCTACGCCTGGTACCAGTACTTCGTGAACTCCTCGGACGCGGACGTGGCCAAGTACCTGCGCCTGTTCACGTTCCTCGACAAGGAGGAGATCGAGGAGCTCGAACGCACCACCGCCGAGCGGCCGCAGCAGCGAGCCGGCCAGCGCAAGCTCGCCGAGCTCCTGACGACCTTGGTCCACGGGGAGGCGCAGACCCGTCAGGTCATCGCCGCCAGCCAGGCACTGTTCGGCCGCGGTGATTTCGCTGAGCTCGATCAGCCGACGCTGGAGGCCGTGATGGCCGAGGTTCCCACCGGCGAAGTGCGCCTGTCCGACGAGCCGACCATCGTCGATCTGCTCGTCGAAGCAGGTCTCGCGCAGGGCCGCGGGGCCGCTCGACGCACCGTCAACGAGGGCGGCGCCTACGTCAACAACACCAAAATCGCAGATGAGACGTGGTCGGTGTCGAAGGAAGACCTACTGCACGGGCATTGGGCGGTAATTCGACGTGGTAAGCGTCACACTGCGGGGATCAAGGTGCTGTACTAGCCTCCTTGTAGGGCCGGAAACGGCGGGTGACCAGCTGGTTTACCTCGTTCCGGTCCTACAGCGGGCTGACTTGACTTTGGGTCGGCCAACGCGTAACTTATTTCAAGTCAGCGCGGAACAGGCCGAAAACAAACGGACCGGGCGCGACACGGGGATCACGGACCAAGCTCCCAGATAACACTGGTAGAGTGGGTGACTCCGAATTCAAAACTCTAAATGCGGGCCGGGTTTCGGTGGGGCGGGGTGCGGGTGACCGCGAGGTTGACCCCCCTGAAACGGCCGAAAATCGGGCCTGCTAGAGTTTGGAACATCGCAAGAACGAAAGACGAAAACGACTCCCCGGAGTTCGCGGCCCTGAGTGTGGGGTTGTGGGTGATGGTGTGGGTGTGTTCTTTGAGAACTCAACAGCGTGCCGATGATGGTGAGTGGTAAACTCATCTAGATAAATTTTTGCCTCGGCGATTCTTTGGGATTGCTGGGGTGCCTCGTTTATTTCGGGGCAGGATTACTCTAAAACATTGTTGGAGAGTTTGATCCTGGCTCAGGACGAACGCTGGCGGCGTGCTTAACACATGCAAGTCGAACGCTGAAGCCCTTCGGGGTGGATGAGTGGCGAACGGGTGAGTAACACGTGGGTAATCTATCCTGCACTCTGGGATAAGCCTTGGAAACGAGGTCTAATACCGGATAGGACACATGGCCGCATGGTCTGTGTGTGGAAAGTTCCGGCGGTGCAGGTTGAGCCCGCGGCCTATCAGCTTGTTGGTGGGGTAGTGGCCTACCAAGGCGACGACGGGTAGCCGGCCTGAGAGGGTGACCGGCCACACTGGGACTGAGACACGGCCCAGACTCCTACGGGAGGCAGCAGTGGGGAATCTTGCGCAATGGGCGAAAGCCTGACGCAGCAACGCCGCGTGGGGGATGACGGCCTTCGGGTTGTAAACCTCTTTCGACATCGACGAAGCCTTCGGGTGACGGTAGGTGTAGAAGAAGCACCGGCTAACTACGTGCCAGCAGCCGCGGTAATACGTAGGGTGCGAGCGTTGTCCGGAATTATTGGGCGTAAAGAGCTCGTAGGCGGTTTGTCGCGTCGGCCGTGAAAACCTGCCGCTTAACGGTGGGCGTGCGGTCGATACGGGCAGACTTGAGTTCGGTAGGGGAGACTGGAATTCCTGGTGTAGCGGTGAAATGCGCAGATATCAGGAGGAACACCGGTGGCGAAGGCGGGTCTCTGGGCCGATACTGACGCTGAGGAGCGAAAGCGTGGGGAGCGAACAGGATTAGATACCCTGGTAGTCCACGCCGTAAACGGTGGGCGCTAGGTGTGGGGACTGTTTCCACGGTTCCTGTGCCGTAGCTAACGCATTAAGCGCCCCGCCTGGGGAGTACGGCCGCAAGGCTAAAACTCAAAGGAATTGACGGGGGCCCGCACAAGCGGCGGAGCATGTGGATTAATTCGATGCAACGCGAAGAACCTTACCTGGGTTTGACATGCACAGGATCGCCCCTGAGAGGGGGTTTCCCTTGTGGCCTGTGTGCAGGTGGTGCATGGCTGTCGTCAGCTCGTGTCGTGAGATGTTGGGTTAAGTCCCGCAACGAGCGCAACCCTTGTCCTGTGTTGCCAGCACGTGATGGTGGGGACTCGCAGGAGACTGCCGGGGTCAACTCGGAGGAAGGTGGGGATGACGTCAAGTCATCATGCCCCTTATGCCCAGGGCTTCACACATGCTACAATGGCTGGTACAGAGGGTTGCGATACCGTGAGGTGGAGCGAATCCTTAAAGCCGGTCTCAGTTCGGATCGGGGTCTGCAACTCGACCCCGTGAAGTCGGAGTCGCTAGTAATCGCAGATCAGCAGTGCTGCGGTGAATACGTTCCCGGGCCTTGTACACACCGCCCGTCACGTCATGAAAGTCGGTAACACCCGAAGCCCATGGCCCAACCCTTGTGGGGGGAGTGGTCGAAGGTGGGACTGGCGATTGGGACGAAGTCGTAACAAGGTAGCCGTACCGGAAGGTGCGGCTGGATCACCTCCTTTCTAAGGAGCTAGCTCACTTCCGCAGTCTGGGTGACCGGGTTGTGGGGTGTTCAGGGTTGATGAGGCGCATGTTCTCGTGCTCTGAGTGCTCATAGGATTAGTGGAAATGCCATTCTGTTTTCTGTCATCGGTTCGCTGTTGGGTGTCTGAGAGAACACACGTGTGTGTTTTTTCGGTTGTTGTTTGAGAACTGTATAGTGGATGCGAGCATCTTTGTGGCCAAGTTATGTAGGGCACATGGTGGATGCCTTGGTACCAGGGGCCGATGAAGGACGTGGGAGGCTGCGAAATGCCTCGGGGAGCTGTCAACCGAGCTGTGATCCGAGGGTGTCCGAATGGGGAAACCCAGCCCGAGTGATGTCGGGTTACCGCTTCCTGAATGTATAGGGTTGCGGGGGGAACGCGGGGAAGTGAAACATCTTAGTACCCGTAGGAAGAGAAAACACTGGTGATTCCGTGAGTAGTGGCGAGCGAAAGCGGAGTAGGCTAAACCGGGCGCGTGGGATACCTGGCAGGGGTTGCGTGTTCGGTGTTGTGGGGCATCATTGGAGGGGGCTGCCGGCTCTTCAGCGTGGTTGTGTGTGTTAGTTGAACAGGTTGGGATGCCTGGCCGGAGTGGGTGAGAGTCCCGTAGGCGAAAATGCACATGGCGCGTGTGGTGGTGTTCCCGAGTAGCAGCGTTTCCGTGGAGGGTGCTGTGAATCTGGCGGGACCACTCGCTAAGCCTAAATACTTCCTGGTAACCGATAGTGGATAGTACCGTGAGGGAATGGTGAAAAGTACCCCGGGAGGGGAGTGAAATAGTTCCTGAAACCATGTGCCTGCAATCCGTCAGAGCATGCTTTTTGGGTGTGTGATGGCGTGCCTTTTGAAGAATGAGCCTGCGAGTTGCTGCTGCGTGGCGAGGTTAACCTTGTGTGGGGTAGCCGGAGCGAAAGCGAGTCTGAAGAGGGCGTGGAGTCGCGTGGTGCAGACCCGAAGCGGAGTGATCTACCCATGGCCAGGGTGAAGCGCGGGTAAGACCGTGTGGAGGCCCGAACCCACCAGGGTTGAAAACCTGGGGGATGAGCTGTGGGTAGGGGTGAAAGGCCAATCAAACTCCGTGATAGCTGGTTCTCCCCGAAATGCATTTAGGTGCAGCGTTGCGTGTTGCCTGGGTGGGGTAGAGCACTGGTTGGTTGATGGGCCTTATGGGTTACTGACGTCAGCTAAACTCCGAATACGCCTGGGTTGAGCGTGGCAGTGAGACGGTGGGGGAGAAGCTTCATCGTCGAGAGGGAAACAGCCCAGAACACCGGCTAAGGCCCCTAAGTGTGCGCTCAGTGGGAAAGGATGTGGGATTGCCCAGACAACCAGGAGGTTGGCTTAGAAGCAGCCATCCTTGAAAGAGTGCGTAATAGCTCACTGGTCAAGTGGTCCTGCGCCGACAATGTAGCGGGGCTGAAGTGCACCGCCGAAGCCGTGTCAATCAGGACTTGGTTCTGGTTGGGTAGGGGAGCGTCCTGCATGCAGTGAAGCATCCGGGTAACCGTGGTGTGGAGTGTGTGGGAGTGAGAATGCAGGCATGAGTAGCGAGAGCAGAGTGAGAATCTCTGCCGCCGATTGACTAAGGGTTCCTGGGGCAGGTTCGTCCGCCCAGGGTGAGTCGGGGCCTAAGGCGAGGCCGACAGGCGTAGTCGATGGAGAACGGGTTGATATTCCCGTACCCGTGTGCATGCGCCCATGGTGAAACGGTTGAGACTAACCATCCGCGAGCATGGTGGCTCTTCGGAGTTGTTGTGTGAGTGCATGGGACCTGATTCCGCGGTAGTCAAGTGATGGGGTGACGTAGTGGGGTAGCTGTGCCAGTGAGTGGTAGTACTGGTGTAAGCCTGTAGCCTGTCGTCTAGGTAAATCCGGGCGGCGTGAAGGGTGAGGGGTGATGCGTAGCCGTTGTGGTGAAGTCAGTGATCCCGTGCTACCGAGAAAAGCCTCTAGCGATGTGTGTGCATGGCCCGTACCCGAAACCGACACAGGTGGTCAGGTAGAGTATACCGAGGCGGTCGGGTGAACTGTGGTCAAGGAATTCGGCAAATTGCCCCCGTAACTTCGGGAGAAGGGGGGCCACGGCTGGTGAACACTTTTTCGGTGGGAGCTGGTGGTGGCCGCAGAGGCCAGGGAGAAGCGACTGTTTACTAAAAACACAGGTCCGTGCGAAGTCGTAAGACGAGGTATACGGACTGACGCCTGCCCGGTGCTGGAACGTTAAGAGGACCCGTTAGCATCTTTTGGTGTGAAGCGGAGAATTTAAGCGCCAGTAAACGGCGGTGGTAACTATAACCATCCTAAGGTAGCGAAATTCCTTGTCGGGTAAGTTCCGACCTGCACGAATGGCGTAACGACTTCTCCGCTGTCTCGACCACAGGCCCGGTGAAATTGCACTACGAGTAAAGATGCTCGTTTCGCGCGGCAGGACGGAAAGACCCCGGGACCTTTACTATAGCTTGGTATTGGTGTTCGGTGCGGCTTGTGTAGGATAGGTGGGAGACTGTGAAGCGTTCACGCTAGTGGGTGTGGAGTCGTTGTTGAAATACCACTCTGGTCGTTCTGAGCATCTGAACCTCGGACCCTGATCGGGTTCAGGGACAGTGCCTGGTGGGTAGTTTAACTGGGGCGGTTGCCTCCCAAAGGGTAACGGAGGCGCCCAAAGGTTCCCTCAGCCTGGTTGGTCATCAGGTGTTGAGTGTAAGTGTATAAGGGAGCTTGACTGTGAGACTGACAGGTCGAGCAGGTGCGAAAGCAGGGACTAGTGATCCGGCACTGGCAGGTGGAAGCGGTGTCGCTCAACGGATAAAAGGTACCCCGGGGATAACAGGCTGATCTTGCCCAAGAGTCCATATCGACGGCATGGTTTGGCACCTCGATGTCGGCTCGTCGCATCCTGGGGCTGGAGTTGGTCCCAAGGGTTGGGCTGTTCGCCCATTAAAGCGGCACGCGAGCTGGGTTTAGAACGTCGTGAGACAGTTCGGTCCCTATCCGCCGCGCGCGTAGGAGATGTGAGGAAGGCTGTCCCTAGTACGAGAGGACCGGGACGGACGGACCTCTGGTGTGCCAGTTGTTCCGCCAGGAGCAGGGCTGGTTGGCTACGTTCGGGAGGGATAACCGCTGAAAGCATCTAAGCGGGAAGCCTGTTCCAAGATGACGTCTCCCACCCCTTTTGTGGGTTAAGGCCTCCTAGAGATGATGGGGTTGATAGGCTCGGCATGGAAGCACAGTAATGTGTGGAGTGGACGGGTACTAATAGGCCGAGGACTTGTTCACAAAGATTGCTACGCATCCACTATACGGTATCTGAAACAGCAACCTGGATTGTTGTTGATATCAGAATAAAGGTTTCACCTGCCCGGTGATCATGGGTTCATGGTTTGTGGGTGTGGTGTATGTGGTTTGTCGGTGGTTTTAGCGGAGCGGGGAACGCCCGGTCCCATTCCGAACCCGGAAGCTAAGCCCTCCAGCGCCGATGGTACTGCACTCGATAGGGTGTGGGAGAGTAGGACACCGCCGACAATACTCATGAAGGGGCCGACCGGGCCCGTCCAGCGGGACGGACCGGTCGGCCCCTTTTTTTCGTGCCGAGGACCGGTTCCGTGCCGCTCGGCATCGCACGCCGACGGCGCCGACTGATGGGTGGCGCTGAGGTCTACGCTGGTAGTTAACCGAGTTGTACTTTTCCAGGAGGTCTGGTGTCCGGGTCCGACGACACACGTGGCGGCGGCGACCGCCGCGGAGCCGATTCCGGCCGTAGCGGCCAGGCCGGCCGGAACGGGTCGGCCGGGCGCGGGTTCGGCGGCGCTAAGAACGACCGCGGCCGCGATGGCGGCTCCCGAGGTTCGGGGAACGATCGCGCGCGACAGGGTCGTGGCGGTGGTGACCGGTTCGGGAACAAGGATCGCAAGGACGACCGTCGCGGTGGTCCGAGGATCGAGGATCGGCGTGCCGACGGCGGCCACCGCCAGCGGGCGTTCGGTCAAGGCCGTGACGAGCAGAGCTGGGGCGCTCCCGGCGGCAAGGGCGACTCGAAGTACCGGAAGGACGGCAACGGCCGCCCCGGCGACAAGGGCGGCTTCCGGCGGGACTCGAAGTTCGACGACCGCAAGGGCGGACGTCCCTCCGAGCAGCGCCGTGGCGGTCCTCGCGATGACCGACGAAACGACGGCGGGCGCGGCGGAAGCGGAGGCCCGCGCCGTTTCGACGGGCAGGACGACCGTGGCCGTCGTTTCGATCGGGATGACCGTCCGAGTCGGCCGCAGCGTGACGATCGGCAGCGGGACGACCGCGGACGTGACGATCGGAACCGTGGTGAATTCCGTGGCGGTGACCGCCGCGAGAAGCCGCGTTTCGAGGATCGCAGGGACCGGCCGAACTCGAACTTCAAGCGAGACGATCGCCGCTCGGACAACCGGCGCGATGACGAACGCCGCGGTGGTGGCCGTCCGGATGACAGGCACAGCGGCAGCCGCCAACAGGGCGGTGGGCAGCGAGCCGACGATCGTCGACGCGATGATCGTCCGAAGTCCGACCGTTCGTGGAACGACCGCAAGAACGAAGGCCGGGACCGCAACGATCGTCAGTGGGTGGACAAGCGTCGCGACGACCGGCGTGATGATCGCGGCGGAAACCGTCGGCACAACGACGATCGTCGTGATGACCGTGGTGGTCGTCCGTCGAACGACCGTCGGAGGGACGACCGCAACAGCTCCGCTCGGCCGCAAGGCAAGCGGGAGCGCTTCGACAGCGACAGGCCGCGTCGCGACGACCGGCAGCGTCCGGGCGGGGACCGCGGGCCGGGCGGTCCGCGCCGCGACGACCGTGGCAACACGGCGCGGTCAGGACCGTCTGAGGAAGCCGTGGACGCAAAGCCGGTTGAACCGGCACCGGAACTTCCGGAGGACGTTGACGCCTCCGAGCTGCACGGTGAGATCCGACGCGACATGCGTTCACTGCCGAAGGGTCTCGCGGACAAGGTCGCGGCCCACTTGGTCGCTGCCGGCAAGCTGATGGACACCGATCCGGAACAGGCATTGGTGCACGCTCGCTACGCGCGGCACCGTGCGTCGAGGATCGGTGTGGCCCGCGAAGCGAACGGCCTGTGCGCCTACCAGATGGGCGAGTGGACCGAGGCGTTGTCGGAACTGCGTGCGGCCCGCCGAATGGGCGGCGGACCCGGTCACATCGCGATCATGGCGGACTGCGAGCGCGCCCTGGGCCGTCCGGAACGAGCCCTTGAGCTGAGTCGTGGCGCTGAGGCAGCCGAACTGGTCGGTGGCGAAGCGGTCGAACTGCGGATCGTGGCTGCCGGTGCCCGCCGGGATCTCGGTGAGGTTGAGGCCTCCGTGGTGAGCCTGCAGATTCCTGAGCTCGATCCGAAGTTGCAGGAAGAGTGGAGCGCGCGGCTTTTCTACGCGTACGCGGACAACCTGCTCGCGGCCGACCGGGTGCAGGAGGCGTTCACCTGGTTCGTGCACGCCGCTCACGCCGACGACGACGGCGACACGGACGCACCGGAGCGCTTGGACGAACTGGTCGTGCGCCTCGGCGGCGACATCGATGCGGACGAGCTGGTGGCGGAAGCCACCGCCGCCGGGCCGCTGGCGGTCGTGGATGCCGACGAGTCTCCACTGGAATCGGCGGACGACGAGCAGCGTGTCGATGCGAGTGCAGCAGAATTCAAGGACTCCGACACGGTGGTCGACGAGGCAGCTACCGACGAAACGGAGTCGCAGGATTCCGCTGAGGAAACGGCGACGGCTGACCGGGCAGTGAAGGCGAGTGAGCCGCGAGGGGACGAGTCGCAGTGACCGGCACCTTGCTCGACCACCACGACGCGGTCCTGCTCGACCTCGACGGCACCGTGTACCGCGGTGGTCAGCTCGCCCCCGGCGCTGACGAAGCCATCGCCGAAGTGCGTCGTCGCGGAGTGTCTGCGCGGTACGTGACCAACAACGCTTCGAAACCGGCGCATTCCGTTGCCGAACACCTGAACGCGCTCGGTTTGAGCGCCACCGCAGACGAGGTGAGCACCAGTTCGCAGGCCGGGGCGGCACTGCTCGCCGAGCAGCTGCCCGCCGGGGCGAAGGTGCTGGTCGTCGGATCGGAAGCGCTGGCTGATGAGGTCGGGAAGGTCGGGCTCACCCCGGTCCGGGAGCACACGGACGAGCCGATCGCCGTGGTCCAGGGGCATTCCCCCGACACCGGCTGGTGGAACCTCGCCGAGGCCTGCCTGGCGATCCGGGACGGGGCTGTGTGGGTCGCGTGCAACGCCGACGCCACGCTGCCCACGGAACGTGGCGAATTGCCGGGCAACGGTTCGATGGTCGCCGCGCTTCGTGCTGCGACCAAGCAGGAGCCACAAGTCGCGGGCAAACCAGAACGTCCGTTGCTGAATCGGGCCGTGGCCTCGGCGCAGGCGAGCCGTCCGCTGATGGTGGGTGATCGTCTGGACACCGACATCGGCGGTGCCGTCCGGGCTGGGATGTCATCGCTGATGGTGCTGACCGGCGTCGGTACTCCTGCCGACGTGTTGTTCGCCCCGGTCGAGGAACGACCCGACCACGTTGCGGACGATCTGCGCGGGCTGCACCTGCCGTATTCCAGCACGGTGATCGGCGAGCAGTCGGCTTGGAAGGTCCGCGTCGATGAGGGGTCTCTGGAGCTGTCGGCGGGTACCGCACAGTCACAGTCGGACGCCACCGATGCGCGTGCTGCGGCACTCGGTGCGCTGCGTGCGTTGTGCGCCGCCTGGTGGCCGCTCGGATCCGGTCCCGTCGAGGTTCGCGCCGAGGACTCCGCCTCCGGCAACGCGCTGCGCGAGCTGGGCCTGGTCTGAAGCGGCCGGGGTCCCCACACCGGCCGTTCTGGTCGGATAGCGTTGATGTAGTCGCCGTGACACGTCCGGCGACGTGGGCAACAGAAGCGGGAGACGATGACCTCTCCAGGACAGGACGGTTCGCCCGCCCCGAACCCGTCGATGTTGGCGAAGCCGTCGGACGATGGTTCGGCGGCCGAACAAGCGATCGGTGAAGCACTTGCGCGTCTTGACGAGGTGCGCGAGCTTCCAGTGGCGGACCACGTCGAACGGTTCGAAGCCGTCCATGCTGCGCTGTCGGATGCGTTGAGCAAAGCGGAGAACATGCTCTCCGGCTCGACCGGCGGCGGGTGATCGGGGTGCCGCGCAAGGCGCGCTTGGACGCCGAACTCGTTCGACGTGGGCAGGCCCGGTCCCGCGAGCATGCGGCCGAGTTGATCGCCGCAGGCAGGGTGACGGTGCGGGGAATGCTCGCCCGGAAATCCGCCACGGCCGTCGAGATCGATGCTCCGCTGGTCGTGACCGAGGACGTGGAAGATCCGCGGTGGGCTTCCCGCGGCGCGCACAAACTGTTGGGTGCGCTGGACGTGTTCGGGCGGGAAGGCCTGTCCGTCGAGGGACGCCGCTGCCTTGATGCCGGCGCCTCGACCGGTGGGTTCACCGACGTGCTGCTGCGCCATGGGGCGCGTGAGGTCGTGGCCGTGGACGTTGGGTACGGCCAATTGGTGTGGGCGTTGCAGACCGACGAACGGGTCCGGATCCACGACCGCACGAACGTCCGCGCACTCGAACCGGCCGATATCGGCGGCTCCGTGGACTTGGTGGTGGCTGATCTCTCCTTCATCTCGCTGAAGCTGGTGTTGCCCGCGTTGCTGGCGTGTTCCGCGCCGGGAGCCGACCTGGTGCCGATGGTCAAACCGCAGTTCGAGGTCGGCAAGCAGCGGTTGGGCTCCGGTGGTGTGGTGCGGGATCCTGAACTGCGGGCGGAGGCCGTGCTCGACGTGGTGCGTTTTGCCGCGGAGGCAGGGGTGGGCCTGCAAAGCGTTGCGGCAAGCCCGTTGCCCGGCCCGTCGGGCAATGTGGAGTTCTTCGTCTGGTTGCGGGCCGGGACGAGCACGGACCCGGCGGCGGCCGCGGAGCTCGTAGCCGACGCGGTACGCAGAGGACCGCAGACGACGGGTAAAACCGGCGGGGCCGGGGAGGCCACCGCTGGAACGACCGAGCACCGACAAGGGAGCCGGAGTTGACCCGAGAGGTGCTGCTGGTGGTGCACACCGGTAAACAGCACAATCTGCGCACGGCGGAGAAGGTCGCCGGGCAGCTGGTCGGTGCCGGCTTGCGCGTTCGGGTGTTGGAGGACGAAGCGCGCGACCTCAGCCCCGGCTGCTACACCCAGGCCGTCCCGTCCGGGCCGCACGCGGCCGCGGGGACGGAATTGGTGTTCGTCCTCGGTGGCGACGGGACGCTGTTGCGTGCCGCCGAACTCGCCCGGCTGACGGGGGTTCCGGTGTTCGGGGTCAACCTCGGGCGGGTCGGGTTCCTCGCGGGAGCCGACTCCGATGCGCTGGACCAGGCGGTGCTGGCCGTGGTCGAGGGGCGGTATCACGTCGAAGAACGCATGACCATCGATGTCACCGCGATGCTCGACGGTCGTGTCCTGGCGACGACGTGGGCCTTGAACGAGGCCAGCGTGGAGAAGAGCAGCCGGGAACGCATCCTCGACGTGGTCGTCGAGGTCGACGGCCATCCGGTGTCGGCGTTCGGGTGTGACGGGGTGCTGTGCTCCACGCCGACCGGTTCCACCGCCTACGCCTTCTCGGCGGGCGGCCCCGTCGTCTGGCCTGAAGTGCAGGCATTGCTGGTGGTTCCGAGCAACGCGCACGCGTTGTTCGCCCGTCCGCTGGTGGTGTCGCGGAACTCGACCGTCGCGTTGGAGATCGACCACGGGGGCCACGACGCGGTGCTGTGCTGCGACGGTCAACGACATTTCGACCTGCCCGCGGGTGCCAGGGTCGAAGTCATCACCGGCGCGAACCCGTTGCGACTGGTTCGGCTGTACGACGCGTCGTTCACCGATCGGCTTGTGCGGAAGTTCGAATTGCCGGTGCAAGGATGGCGCGGTCCGGCAGCCGATTGACCGGCCAAGATCGACCGGTCGGGGCGTCCGCGGTGAACCTGCCCGCGCGGATCGGTGACATTGATCGGGCTGGCGGGGCTCGGGCGGTCGGGGCCGACCGCTAGGGTGCTTGATGTGTTGGCTGAGATGCGCATCCAAGGTTTGGGAGTCATCGACGATGCCACGCTTGAGCTGCACCCTGGCCTGACCGTGGTGACCGGTGAGACCGGAGCTGGCAAGACGATGGTGGTCACGGGGCTGCACCTGCTCAGCGGTGGTCGCGCCGATGCTTCGCGAGTCCGATCCGATAGTCCTCGGGCTCTGGTGGAAGGGCGATTCGAGGTCGCCCCTGAAACGGGGGCGGCGAAAGTCGCCAGGGACGCCGGTGCTGAACCGGACGATGACGGCAGCCTCATCGCGCTGCGCAGTGTGAACAACGATGGTCGTTCTCGCGCGCACTTGGGCGGTCGGGCGGTGCCGAACGCGGTGCTCTCGGAGTTGTCGGAACAGCTGCTGGCGGTGCACGGGCAGAACGATCAACTCAGGTTGCTGCGCGCTGGTGAGCAGCGGGCGGTGCTGGACCGGTTCGCCGGCGACTCGGTGGCCGATGTTCTCGCCGAGTACCAGCGAGTTCGCGCGGCTTGGGCCGACACGGTGCGGGAGTTGACCGAGCGCACCGAACGGGCACGAGAGTGGGCGCGCGAGGCCGAGCTGCTCCGGCACGGCTTGGACGAGATCGAGGCCGTTGCTCCTGAGCAGGGGGAGGACGCGGCACTGGTCGATGAGGCCCGACGGCTCTCCGACGTCGACCAGTTGCGCGAGATCGCCGCGGGCGCTCAGCACGCGGTGAGCGGCGCGGCGGACGGAGATCCGGAGTCTCCTGGCGCGATGGGCCTGCTCAGCGATACGCGACGCCGCCTCGGCGGTGCCGAAGATCCCGTTCTGCGCGATCTGGAGACCCGGGTGGCGGAGGCCACCGCGGTGCTGGCCGATGTCGGTGCCGAGCTCGGCGGTTATCTGGATCGATTGGACGCGGATCCCGGTCGGCTGGAGCAGGTGCTCGCGCGGCAGGCCGAGCTGAAGAACTTGACGAAGAAGTACGCCGCCGACATCGACGGTGTGCTGGCCTGGGCTGCGGACGCTCGCGAGCGCTTGACGGGGATGGACACCTCTGACGAGGCGCTGGCGGCACTGGCGCAGCGCCGGGACGAACTCGCCGTGGAGCTCGCGGAGCACGCACAGGTGCTGTCCACGGAACGGCAGGAGGCCGCAGTCGGACTTGCCGCGGCGGTGTCCGAAGAGCTCACCGGTCTGGCCATGGCGCAGGCTCGGCTGGAGGTCGTGGTCGAGGCGAAGGAAACCGACGAGTCCGATTCCTCCGCGCTGCTGGTGGGCGACCGAACGCTGGCCGCAGGCCCGGAAGGTACGGATGAGGTCGAGCTTCGGCTGATCGCACATTCCGGAGCACCGTCGTTGCCGATCCACAAGGGAGCGTCGGGCGGCGAGCTTTCGCGGGTGATGCTCGGCCTCGAGGTGGTGCTGGCGGACGCCGACACGGTGCCGACGCTGGTGTTCGACGAGGTCGACGCCGGAGTGGGCGGCCGCGCTGCCGTCGAGATCGGTCGGCGTTTGGCGAGACTGGCCCGGACCCACCAGGTTGTGGTGGTCACCCACCTCGCGCAGGTCGCCGCGTACGCCGACCGGCACCTGGTGGTCGACAAGGGGTCGAATGAGACCGGACTGACCCGTAGCGACGTGCGCACGGTCGCCGACGGCAAACGCGTCGCCGAGCTCGCTCGGATGCTGGCGGGTCTGGACTCCACCGCGACCGGGCGCGCACATGCGGAGGAGTTGCTGGCGACCGCCGCCTCCCACAAGGCGACGGCGGAACCCGGCCGAGGGAAGAGCCGGGCCAAGAAGAAGGACGCCGCGACGAGCTCCCGTTGATCGAATTAGTCCGTTTGGATCAATCAAGAAGGTCTGATCGGCGGTGCCCCCACGGCGTGGCGGCCTCTCGGACGGTGGTCCCTTTGTCACCATCGGTTCATGAAGCTCAGTGGTCTGCTCGCACGCCAGGAGGAAGTTCGGCCGGGAGTGATCGGAACGGCGCGGGTTCCACGTCGCACCGACGAGCTGCCGCAGCGGCTCGGTCCCGGTGACATCGTCCTGCTGGACCAGGTCGACCTCGATCGCCGGACGGCGGACACCTTGGTGGCGGCCGGCGTCGTCGGCGTGGTCAACGCCGCCCCGTCTATTTCGGGCCGGTTCCCCAACCTGGGGCCGGAGGTGCTGTCGGCTGCCGGGGTCGCCCTGATCGACGGCGTCGGCAGAGAACCGATGCGCGTGATCAAGGACGGCGCACGGTTGCGGCTGCACGAAGGCCGGTTGTACTCGGGTGATCGTGAGGTCGGCTGCGGCGCCGAACAGGACGCCGACTCGATCGCGGATCAGCTGATCGAAGCCAAGGCCGGGATGACCGCGCAGCTGGAGGCGTTCTCGGCCGACACCATCGAGTTCTTGCGCACCGAGCGGATGCTCATTCTCGACGGCGTCGGGGTGCCGGCGGTGACCGTGCCGATCGAGGATCGTCACGTGCTGGTGCTGGTGCCCGGCTACGGGCACGTCGACGATCTCAAACGGCTCAAGCGCTACATCAAGTACTACCGGCCGGTTTTGATCGGCGTGGACGCCGGAGCGGACACGTTGCTCCGCGCCGGTTACCGCCCCGACGTGATCGTCGGTGATCCAGGTGGAATCGCGACCGAGACGTTGAAGCGTGCGACGGAAGTGGTCGTTCCGGCCCACCTGGACGGCCATGCCCCGGGGATCGAGCGCATCCAGGATCTCGGTATCGGTGCGCTGACCTTCCCGGCTTCCGGGAACCCGGAGGATCTGGCATTGCTGATCGCCGATGCTCATAACGCCCGCCTCGTGGTGACGGTCGGTTTCCAGGCGACGCTGCACGAGTTCCTCGATCGCGGCCGGTCCGGTTCGAACCCATCGACCTTCCTGACCAGGTTGCGCTTGGGCAGCAGGCTCGTCGACGGTGCGGCGGTCGCCTCGTTGCAGCGCGCCGCCGGATCGAACGGCGCGCTCGTTCTGCTCTTCTTCGCCGCACTCGTGGTGCTGGCGGTGGCTTTGGCGGTGTCCGGTTTCGGCGACTCCTTCTTCTCGGTGATCGTCGACTTCGGCCGTTCCGCGTTCGAGCAGGCGGGGGAGTGGTTCGCATGATCTCGCTGCGGCAGCACGTGATCTCCCTGATCGCGGTCCTGTTGGCCTTGGCCGTGGGAATCGTGCTCGGGTCGACTTCGCTGAGCGAACGATTGCTCTCGCACGTAGGTCAGGAGCGGGACTCCCTGAGCCGTCAGGTCGATGAGCTGGACGCTGACCGGGCCGCGCTGCGCGGCGAACTTGATGGCGCACATCGGTTCAGCGCCGCGACGGCGCCGCTGGCCGTGCAGGGCAGGCTCGCGGATCACGGCGTCGTCCTGTTCAGCTCTTGGGACGTACCGGAGCAGGACAGGACTGCGATGCGCGGGCTGCTCGAATCCTCCGGGGCGCAGGTGGCGGGTGAAGTGCGACTGTCCGAGGCCGTGGCGGATCCGGACCGAGCCGATCAGGTGCGTCGATTGGTGACCCGGTTGTTGCCCGCGGGCGTGCAGCTGCCCACCGCGACCGACGTCGGCACGCTCACCGGTGGACTGCTCGGACCGCTGACCTTGCTCGATCAGCGGAGCGGGGCGGCCCAGGTCTCGCCGGAGGAGCGGGAGGCGGCGATCACCGGGCTGACCGAGGGGGGCTTCGCCACCGCTGTGGGCGAGGTGCGGTCCGCGCCGCTCGCGCTCGTGCTCACCGGCGGAGGGGCCGGTGGAGCCGGCGCTGCCGACCGAGCGGCATTCTTCGCTCGCTTCGCGTCCCAATTGGATCGGTCCGGAGGTGGTGCGGTTCTCGCGGGTGGTCGCGGATCCGCTGACGGTGACGGGTCGGTCGGGTTCGCGCGTGCCGATACCGCGATCTCCTCGACGCTTTCGACCGTGGACAACGCGGAGACCCCGCAGGGCGAGGTGGCCGCGGTGCTGGCATTGCGGGAGCAGCTCGACCGCCGGGCCGGGCATTACGGCACGGCCAGCAGCGCTGAAGGCATGGTGCCCGGAACGCGCGACTGACCGGGGTCGTGCCCGGCCCGGCGGTGCGGCCGCGCCGGGCGGCGCATACGCGAGTGCGCCGCCCGGCTGGACGACCCGGCAAGCCTGAACACCGCTCCGTGCCCGGGGGAGGGGCCGGGCACGGTGGGCGGGGTCGGCGCCGGGTCGGGTTCGGAAGTCCATGCCATTGATGATGTTCGAGAATTATTCGAATAGCGATAATTCGATGGGGTGACATTCCTGGATCGCTCGGCGGGGGTGTGATCAGACTTGGGCCATGAGCGAGATGCGATCCACCGAGAACGGCAGTGCCGACGAGCCGGGGTCCGCCGGGAGTCGGCTCAGCCGGCAGCAGGCCGGTGAGGCCGACTCCGGGGGCATGCCGGTCGACGACCGGTACGCCCCGGCAGGTCACCGGCAGAGGGGCACTGACCGGGATTCCGAGGCTCCACCTGGCCGTGCGCCGGTCAGCCCGATGGTGCGGCGGTACCTGCTCGCCGGCGAACTGCGGAGGCTACGGCACGCGGCACGGCTGACCCACGCCGACGTGGCCGCCCGCTTGAGTTGGCCGCAGGCGAAGGTGAGCAAGATCGAAGGAGCACGGCAGAGCGTCGGGATCGACGCGGTCATCGCTCTCGCGGACATCTGCCACGCCGACACCGAACATCGTGATCGGTTGGTCGATTTGGCGCGTTCCGCGCGGGAGCGCGGATGGTGGGAGTCCTACCGGGATGTGCTGCCGGCGGATGTGCGGCAGCACATCGGGTTCGAGGCCGAAGCCGTGACCGTGAAACTGTTCGCCACCGAGACCGTGCCTGATCTGGTGCAGACCCGGGACTACGCGGAGGCCGTCAGGGAGGTGCGGCTCTCGGACCACTCGGCGGCGGAGCTCGAACGGTCGCTCGAAGTGCTCCACCGCAGGCAGCAGCGGGTGGAGTCCGGAGATGTCCGGCTGGACTTGACGATCGCCGAATCGTCGCTGCGCCGGGAGGTCGGTGGCCGGGGAGTGCTGGCGGGGCAGTTGGACCGGCTGCGGGAGCTGGCTCGGCGAGAAGCCGTGACCGTACGGGTACTTCCGTTCAGCGCGGGAGCGTTGGCGACCGACGAGCCGTTCTCGTTGCTCTCGTTCGAACTGGACCTTCCCGCAACGGTGGTGAGGACGTTCGGTTCGAGCACCGCCCTGGATGATGATCCGGTGACGGTGGAGGCCGATCGCGCACTTCTGCGGCGTCTCTCCGCGACCGCGTTGTCACCCGATGATTCGCTCCGCTGGCTCGAGGTGGCGGGAAGGTCCCTTGTGGGCGGCTGACCGAGGATGCGGGTGAGGTTGCAGTGGCAGGAGTGGAACTTGCACCAACGGCGGTTGACCTGGAGCTCCTCATCGTGTTCCAAGCCATGCGGGTCGCCGTGTACCGGAGGTTCATCGTGCGTTAGGCTGAAATCCCGTGGGAGAGACGGATTCAGCCGTCCTGCCAGCGCAGATTCACTAGCCCGGCGACGGCTTGACCACGGGGAGCCTTCTTGGTGCCGCAAGCACGCACGATCAAGCACGTGTTCGTCACGGGAGGTGTCGCCTCCTCACTCGGCAAAGGCCTGACCGCGTCGAGTCTCGGCGAACTCCTGACCTCCCGCGGCCTGCGGGTGACGATGCAGAAGCTCGATCCATACCTCAACGTCGACCCCGGAACGATGAACCCGTTCCAGCACGGCGAGGTCTTCGTTACCGAGGACGGGGCTGAAACAGACCTCGACATCGGACACTATGAGCGGTTCCTTGACCGGGACCTCACCAAGAACGCGAATGTGACGACCGGCCAGGTCTACTCGGCGGTCATCGCGAAAGAACGCCGTGGCGAATACCTGGGCGATACGGTCCAGGTGATTCCGCACATCACCGACCAGATCATCGCTCGCATCCGTGCGATGTCCGAACCGGACGAGGACGGCCGCACGCCCGACGTGGTCATCACCGAGGTCGGCGGCACGGTCGGGGACATCGAATCCCTGCCGTTCCTGGAGGCCTGCCGCCAGATGCGGCACGACGTCGGCCGCGACAACTGCTTTTTCCTGCACGTGTCGCTGGTGCCGTACCTGGCTCCGTCCGGCGAGCTGAAGACGAAGCCGACCCAGCACTCGGTGGCCGCGTTGCGCAACATCGGCATCCAGCCCGACGCGCTGGTGTGTCGCGCCGATCGTGATCTCCCTGAGGATCTCAAGCGCAAGATCGCGCTGATGTGCGATGTGGACTCCGACGGGGTCGTCGCCTGCCCGGACGCCCCGTCGATCTACGACATTCCGCGGGTGCTGCACGGCGAAGGGTTGGACGCGTACCTGGTCCGGCGCCTCGGGCTGCCGTTCCGGGACGTCGACTGGACGGTGTGGGGTGACCTGCTGGACCGGGTGCACAAGCCGACCGAACGGGTGCGGATCGCGCTCGTCGGCAAGTACGTGGACCTGCCCGACGCCTACCTCTCGGTCACCGAGGCGTTGCGCGCGGGAGGCTTCGCGCACCGGGCGAAGGTCGAGATCGCGTGGGTCCCGTCCGACGAATGCGAGACCGACTCCGGCGCGGCGCACGCTCTTGCCGGGATGGACGGTGTGCTGATTCCAGGCGGGTTCGGCGTCCGCGGGATCGAAGGCAAGCTCGGGGCGATCCGCTACGCCCGTACGCACGGCATTCCCACCCTCGGCCTGTGCCTGGGCCTGCAGTGCATGGTGATCGAGGTGGCTCGCTCGCTGGCCGAGCTCAAGCGGGCGAACTCCGCGGAGTTCGAGGAGCCCTGCCAGCACCCGGTGATCAGCACGATGGCGGACCAGCGCGATGTGCTCTCCGGGGATCGGGACATGGGCGGCACGATGCGGCTCGGTTCGTACCCGGCGAAATTGGTCGAAGGTTCGGTCGTCGCCGACGCGTACGGCACGCTCGATGTCGCCGAGCGGCACCGGCATCGCTACGAGGTGAACAACGCCTACCGGGACCGGCTGGCCAAGGCGGGCCTGGTGTTCTCCGGCACCTCACCCGACGACCGCCTGGTCGAGTTCGTGGAGCTCTCGCGCGAGCAGCACCCGTTCTTCGTCGGAACGCAGGCGCATCCCGAGCTCAAGAGCCGCCCGACCCGCCCGCACCCGCTGTTCGCGGCTTTCGTCCGGGCCGCCGTGGACTACCGCGCGGCGGAACGGCTCCCGGTCGAGTTGTCGGACAACGTGCAGGCAGGGGTCTGATCCGCACCCGTAAGGTGGCGTCGTGAGCGCACAGAATCCGAGCGACGAGATCGAACGGACCGACGGCACGCATCAGTTCGCCACCACGGCGTCCACCGACGTCTACGTGGGCAAGATCTTGGCCCTACGGGCCGACGAGGTCGCCATGCCCGGCGGTGGACGGGCTCGCCGGGAGGTCGTCGAGCACCTCGGTGCCGTGTCCGTGGTCGCGTTGGACGAGCACGATCAGGTCGTCCTGATCCACCAGTACCGCTATCCGATGGGACGGCGGCTCTGGGAGCTGCCCGCGGGATTGCTCGACGTCGCAGATGAGGACCCGCTGCGGACCGCGCAGCGGGAACTCGCCGAAGAGGTCGGGCTGGCCGCCGAATCCTGGTCGGTGCTGGCGGACATCGCGTCCTCGCCGGGATTCACCGATCAGAGCGAACGCGTGTTCCTGGCGAGTTCGCTCACGGATGTCGGGCGTCCGGTGGCCACCGGTGACGAGGAAGCGGATCTGGTGATCCGGCGGTTCCCGTTCGACGAAGCGGTGCGGATGGTGTTCAGCGGAGAGATCGTGAACGCTCCCGCGGTCGCGGGGCTGCTGGCGGCGCACGCGGTCCGGACCGGTGCGGTCGAGCCGAGGCCGCCGTCGGCGCCCTGGGGCGACCGGCCGCACCGGCTGCGCACTCGGTTGGACGGGTAGTCGACGGACGAGGACGACCAATGCGGGTCCGCTGCCGATGTTCCTCGGCGGCGGACCCGTTTCCGCATCGGCGGAAGCGGCAGCGGGTCCGTGCCACCGGAAGCGAACGGCGATCAGGACTGCAGCACGCGTCCGTGGGCGTCGGTGCTCTCGGTGCTCAAGATGACGATCCCGTCGATCACGCACCAGATCAGCGCGGCGACGGTGCCTAGACCACACGTGATCAAGCCACCGAACGTGCACAGCAGCAGTTGGGCCACCGCGATGCCGGTGTGGCCGGTGTAGAACCGGCCGATCCCGAACGGGAGCAGGATCTGCAGCAGACCGGCGGCGAGACGGGACTTGTCCGACAGCGCCAGGTTCTCGTACGGATGCGGCGCCATCCCGTACGGCATCGGCGCCTGCGTGACCGGCGCGTGGGGATACTGCTGCGGAGTGCCGCCCATCGGTCGTGGCACGGGCAGGTCGATGAACTGCTGCATCAGGTCGTTTCCGGTGATGGAGCGTGTGACTCTGTCGACCCGTTCCTCGTACTCGGTCAGGGACAGTCTGCTGAGGGCGTAGTGTTCGCCGAGTGCCTGGATGGCCTGCGCGCGGTCTTGGTCGCCGATGCGCATCTGGCCGGGATCGTGCGGTGAGGTCACCTTGATCAGATTAGTCGAACTGAGACGCGTGGGTGCGGAAATGGATGCGAGATACGCGCAATCGGCGTAATTCCGTTTGCTCCGTTTCCGTGTCCCGGTACCCAATGATCATGGGTTGACGGCTTTCGGCACCATGGCATAGTTCGGTGGCCGTGGCGTCCTAAGCTGCGCCCCGTTCGCTTCGCGTAGAGGAGTCCGGCAGTGAAAGCCTTCGAGGACCTTCCCGAGGGGTTGCGCACCGCGTGTGCCGGTTTTCTGGACCATTTGGCGGTCGAACGCGGAAGTGCTCGCAGCACGCTGGACTCCTATTCGCGGGATCTGCGCCGATACGGCCTGCACTTGGCCGAGACGGGCGTGCGGAGGCTGCGCGAGGTCGACGCGCGGCAGCTGGCCGCATTCACCGCGGAATTGCGTGAGGGCACGGGCGAGCACGGGCCGCTCGCGCCCTCGTCGGCGGCGCGCGCGCTGGTGGCGGTGCGCGGACTGCACCGGTTCGCCCACGCGGAGGGGTGGGTCGAGGTGGACGTGGCGCGGGAGGTGTCGCCGCCCAGCCCGGCCCGGCGGCTGCCTAAGGCGCTACCGGTCGCCGATGTGCTGCGTTTGCTGGGTGGTGCCGATGGGCGGGACGTGCGCGGCCTGCGGGATCGAGCTCTGCTGGAGCTGCTGTACTCCTCGGGCGCCCGGATCTCGGAAGCGGTGGGCCTCGACGTTGATGACGTGAATTCCGGCGAACGGACGGTGCTGCTCAACGGCAAGGGCGGGCGGCAACGGCTCGTTCCGGTCGGTCGTCCCGCGCTGGAAGCACTGGACGCTTACCTGGTGCGGGCTCGTCCGGTGCTGGCTGCGCGGGGCAAGGGGGCGTCAGCGGTCTTCTTGAACTCCCACGGCGGCAGATTGTCCAGGCAGAGCGCGTGGAATGCGTTGAAATCCGCTGCGGACAAGGCCGGGATCAGCAGTGCCGTGTCGCCGCACGTGCTTCGGCATTCGTTCGCCACACATCTGCTGGAGGGCGGTGCGGATGTGCGGGTGGTGCAGGAATTGCTGGGGCACGCTTCGGTCACCACGACGCAGGTGTACACGCTGGTGACGGTGAACACGCTGCGCGAGGTGTACGCGACGGCCCATCCGCGGGCACTGCGGCGTGATACTTGAACTCGATGGAGTGGGGTGGCACGCATTTCGCCGGGACTCGGCGAGGCGCGTTGCCGCAGGTAGTGAATGCCACTTAGGCTGCGCTCGATCGGTATGATCGTCACCGGCAGACAAGGAGTCCTAGCGCCATGTCGACACCGCAGCCCTCCGCCGAAGGGCGGTCCCGGGGCGCGGTCGACCTGAGCATCGCCCCGCACAAGCCTTCGGCTTCGGGTGGTGAAGCCGAGTTGTCACCTGACGGGAACGTTGGCCCCACCGGCAGGCCGCGCAGGCACATTCCGGAGCCACCGCTGTTGGATCGTCACGGTCCGGCCTCGGTGCTCGCCATGTGCAACCAGAAAGGCGGCGTCGGCAAGACGACGTCGACGATCAACCTGGGTGCCGCGCTCGCCGAATACGGGCGCCGGGTGCTGCTGGTGGACTTCGACCCGCAAGGTGCGCTCTCGGTCGGCCTGGGCGTCCAGCCGCACCAGCTGGATCAGACGATCTACAACGTGATCATGGAGCGGTCGGTGGACGTCCGGGACGTCGTGATGTCCACGACCGTCGAGGGCATGGATCTGTTGCCGAGCAACATCGACCTGTCCGCCGCCGAGGTGCAGCTGGTCGCGGAAGTCGGTCGTGAGCAGACGTTGCAGCGCGTGCTGTTCCCGGCGATGAAGGAGTACGACTTCATCCTGGTCGATTGCCAGCCGTCGCTGGGCCTGCTGACGGTGAACGCGCTCGCCGCCGCCGATGGCGTGATCATTCCCCTGGAGTGCGAGTTCTTCAGCCTCCGCGGGGTCGCGCTGCTGATCGACACGATCGAGAAGGTGCAGGAGCGGCTGAACCCGAAGCTCGAGATCAGCGGCATTCTGGCGACGATGTTCGACCCGCGCACGTTGCATTCGCGCGAGGTGATGGCCCGCGTGGTCGAGGCGTTCGGCGATGTCGTGTTCGACAGCGTGATCAACCGGACGGTGCGGTTCCCGGAGACCACGGTGGCCGGTGAGCCGATCACCAGGTGGGCGCCGCGTTCGGCGGGGGCGCAGGCTTATCGTTCGTTGGCTCGCGAGGTGATCGCGCGGTGATCGCTCCCGTGCGGCAGGGCGCCGGGGAGGGCGTGTGAGGCGTCGTGCGGAGTTGCCCGGTGCATCCGAATTGTTCCGGACGACGGTGCGGAACATCGAGGCGCCGGTCGAACAACCCGCCGCCGAGCCGACTGCGAGCGGGCGGCAGGACAGGTCGGGGTCGGGGCGGCGCAGGCACGATGCGAAAATCACCGTGTACGTCTCCGATGAGGAGTTGCTGGCGTTGGAACAGGCCCGGCTCGCCCTGCGCGCTGAGCACGGTATCGCGGTGGATCGCGGCAGGGTCGTGCGTGAAGGGGTGGCGATGCTGCTCGCTGATCTTGATGCGCGTGGTGCCGATTCGGTGCTGGTGCGCAGGCTGCAGGCGGAGTCCGGCGAGTGACCGATTCCCCAACCGGCGGGGTCGATGCTGTTCCGGTGCAGGACCGGGCCGCCCCCGAGGCGGCTGACGCCGCGCCCACCGAGTCCGTGCCCGTCGTCGCGACCGCGGAGCCGTCGTCGTCGGGGCGTTTCACGGTGCGGCTGGACAACTTCGAAGGTCCGTTCGACCTGCTGCTGCAGCTGATCTCGCAGCATCAGATGGACGTAACCGAGGTGGCGCTGCACAAGGTCACCGATGAGTTCATCGCTTACACGAAGGCCTTAGGGGAGCACTGGAACCTCGACGAGACCACTGAGTTCCTGGTCGTCGCCGCGACGCTGCTGGATTTGAAGGCCGCGCGGTTGCTACCTGCCGCGGAGGTCGAGGACGAGGACGATCTGGCGCTGCTGGAGGCGCGTGACCTGCTGTTCGCGCGGTTGTTGCAGTACCGGGCGTACAAGCAGGTCGCGGCGCTGTTCGGGGAGCTGGAGGCGGGTGCGCTGCGGCGGTATCCGCGTGCGGTGGCGTTGGAGCCCCGGTTCGAGGGGCTGCTGCCCGAGGTGATGATCGGGGTGGGGCCGCAGCGGCTGGCGGAGATCGCCGCCGCGGTCTTCCGGCCGAAACCACCGCCTTCGGTGTCGCTGGAGCACATTCACCAGCATCAGGTGTCGGTGCGGGAGCACGCGGCGATGTTGCGACTGCGGCTGGCGGAACTGGGCGCCGCGGACTTCTCGACGCTGGTGGAGGACTGCGAGCACACGGTGGAGATCGTGGCTCGGTTCCTGGCGTTGCTGGAGTTGTTCCGGGAGAAGGTGCTCGCCTTCGAGCAGGAGGATCCGCTGGGGGATCTGCTGGTGCGTTGGGTAGGCGGCAGCCTCGACGAGGCGCGGGTCGCGGCCGAGGCGGACCGGCGGAGCGCGAACGAAGAGGAATACGGGTGAGGGCAGTGAACGACGCTTCCGGCGCGGAGACCCAGGCCGAGCAGGCGCGGTTCGAGGAAGATGCCGCCGGGGCCGACACCGTTGTTTCCGACGCGGCTGTGGCCGATGCGGACGAGCAGGAGGTGCCGGCGTCCGCGGCGGAAGCCGCCGAGCCCGCTCAGGCGGAGCCGGCCGGCGCCGCGGTGTCGCGCACACCCCCGGACCTGACCGCTGACGAGACTTTGGACTCGGCGCTGGAGGCGCTGTTGCTCGTGGTCGACGTCCCGGCGGGGGAGGAGTTGCTCGCAGACACCCTGGAGCAGCCGGTCGCCCGGATCCGCACCGCGCTGCAACGGTTGGCGCAGGGTTACGAGGAGTCCGAGCGGGGCATCGACCTGCGGCGGGTCGGTGAAGGTTGGCGGTTCTACACCCGCGAGACCTACGCGCCCTACGTCGAGCGGTACCTGCTGGACGGGCAGCGCGCGAAGCTGACCCGTGCGGCGTTGGAGACGCTCGCGGTGATCTCGTACCGGCAGCCGGTGACCCGTGCGCGGGTGGCGGCGGTACGCGGTGTCAACGTCGACGGCGTCATCCGTACCCTGGTGGGGCGCGGCCTTGTCGAGGAGGCCGGTACCGACCCGGAGACCGGCGGGTTCCTGTACTGCACGACGGAGCTGTTCTTGGAGCGGCTCGGACTGTCGTCGCTGAAGGATCTTCCGCCGCTGGCTCCCTTGTTGCCTGAAGTGGATACGATCGACGATGTCTGAAAACCGTGCCCCGGCCCCTTCGTCCGCTGCGGGTTCGCAGCCGGAGGGCATTCGGCTGCAGAAGGTGCTGTCCCGCGCGGGAGTGGCTTCGCGTCGCGCCGCGGAGGGCATGATCACCGAAGGCCGCATCGAGGTGGACGGCCAGGTCGTCACCGAACTCGGTCGGCGGGTGGACCCGGAGACGTCGGTGATCCACGTGGACGGCTCCAGGGTGGTCGTCAACGAGGACGTGCAGCACCTGTTGCTGAACAAGCCGAAGGGCATCCTGTGCTCCATGTCCGATGACCAGGGGCGACCCTGCATCGGTGACTACTTGCGCGAACGTGACGGCAAGCTGTTCCACGTGGGGCGGCTGGACGTCGACACCGAGGGCCTGCTACTCATCACCAATGACGGCGAGCTGGCGCACCGGCTGATGCACCCCTCGTACCAGGTGCTCAAGACGTACCTGGCGGAGGTGCCGGGGCCGATCGCGAAGGACCTGGGCAAGCAGTTGCGGTCCGGCGTGACCTTGGACGACGGCCAGGTGAAGGTCGACAAGTTCCGCTTGGTCGACGTCAACGAGGGGCGTGCACTGGTCGAGGTCGTCCTGCACGAGGGGCGCAAGCACGTGGTGCGGCGGATGTTGGAGCAGGTCGGGCACCCGGTGCGACGGCTGGTGCGCACGGCGATCGACGAGGTGAAGCTGACCAGCGAACGGCCCGGCGCGATCCGCAAGCTGGATCGCAAGGAGGTCGGCGCGCTCTACCGAGCCGTCAGCATGTGATTTTCGAGCGCGATTCGGGCTGATTGAGACGCGCGCAGCTTGTTCGATAGGCGCGATCTGTTCAGTGTCGAGTGAAATTTGGCAGCGGTTCGGTCCAGTTTGCGCGGGCCGGGAAAAGCCGCAATGACAGGTCAGGCCGGGAACGACGGACGCACATGTCCGACGTTCCCGGCCTGACTTCATGGACCACCGTAGTGCGGATCAGGCCTTGGCCTGGGGCTTCCGCGAGACGACCAAGCGAGCCACGGGCTCGACGACTCGTGCCGCGACCGGCCCCAGGATGGCCATGAGCAGGACGTACGCGGTGGCCAGTGCTGCCAGTTCCCCGAGACCGCTCCGGAAGCGACCGCGAGTCCGGCGATGACGATGGAGAACTCGC
Source organism: Saccharopolyspora gloriosae (assembly GCF_022828475.1). GTDB lineage: Bacteria > Actinomycetota > Actinomycetes > Mycobacteriales > Pseudonocardiaceae > Saccharopolyspora_C > Saccharopolyspora_C gloriosae_A. The sequence continues at coordinate 2,309,345 of NZ_CP059557.1, forward strand.
CGCGGGCTACGAGCGCCGCACCGGCTCGGGCGCGGCCCATTTTGCCGATGCCCTGGGAGTGCGCGGCGAACCAGCCGGTGCCGATCTTGGTGACCGCGGTGACGACGGCCAGCACCAGGGCGAACCCCAGCACCGGCGGAATCTGCGACGGATCGGTGTTGAGGCCGAAGACCACGAAGAACACCGCGGCGAACAGGTCGCGCAACGGCTCCAGCATCCGGGTGGCGTTCTGCGCGGTGGAACCGGAGATCGCGATGCCCAGCAGGAACGAGCCCACCGCGGCCGAGACTTGCAGCTCCGAGGCGATTCCCGCGACCAGCAGGGCCGAGCCGAGCAGACGAAGCAGGAACACCTCGTGATCAGGGCTGTCGATCAACGCGGAGACGTAGCGCCCGAACTTCAAGGCGACCAAGAGCACGATCGAGATGACGATCAGTGAGATGCCGACGGCGGTCAGCCCGCCGAGCAGGCTCACCCCGCCCAGAACAGCGGTGAGGATCGGCAGGTAGACCGCCATTGCCAGGTCCTCGAATACCAGGATGGACAGCACCACGGGTGTTTCGCGGTTACCGAGCCTGCCGAGGTCGCCGAGAACTTTCGCGATGATGCCGGAAGAAGAGATGTAGGTGACGCCCGCCATGGTCAGTGCGCCGACCGGACCCCAGCCCAACAGCAGCGCGACGATCGCGCCAGGGGCCGAGTTCAGCACCAGATCGACCAGACCGGCCAGCCAAGAACGCCGGAGTCCCGTGACGAGTTCGCCCGCCGAGTACTCCAGCCCGAGTAAGAGCAATAGCAGCACCACGCCTATCTCGGAGGCTAGATGCGTGAACGGCTCGATCCCGTGCAGCGGTATCAATCCGCCGGTGCCGAAGGCGATTCCACCTATGAGGTAAAGCGGGATCGGCGAGATGCCGATTCTCCAGGCGAGGCGGCCTAATACGCCGAGACCGAAGAACACCGCTCCCAGCTCGATGAGGGAGATCGCCGTGTCGTGCACCGTGTTTCCTCTCGCCCCTGTTCGAGTACCTATTCAGTTGTCCCGCTGCTTGAGCGCACGAGGTTCCCGTCCAAGAGCGCGGTGCTCTTGGACGTAGCGGACGACCTTGTCCTCTGCGGACTCGGCTGGGCGGCTAGCCCCGTTCGAGGATTTCGCCCGCGGCCCGGAGTCCGTCGGCGGTGCCGACCACGACCACCAGGTCGCCGGCGTGGAACTCGAAGTCGGGACGCGGCGACGGGTGCACCGTGCCGTCTCGTACGACGGCGACGATCGACGCCGAAGTGCGGGTGCGCATTTCGGTGTCGCCGAGGGTCCGTCCGTCGAACGGGGAGCCTTGATCGACCGGGAGCTGCCAGGTGTTGATCCCGGCGACTTCGCGCTGCTGCTCGCTCAAGCGCGCCACCAGCTGGGGGGCGCCGAGCAGGTTGGCGAGGGTGTTGGTCTCCTCGGCGGTGAGCCCGGCCGAAGCGGCGACCTTGTCCGGGTCGTCGTGGCCGGAGACGATCAGCTCGAAGCGTCCATCGCGGTAAGTGATCACACCGATCCGGTGCCCGGAACGAGTGACGAAGTCCTGTTGTGTCCCGAGTCCCGGAAGCGGGGTCACTGTGACGTCCACACGATCGAGCCTAATACAGGAAGTCGAGTGTGTAAGCAGGGGCTGGGACGAACCGGTGAAACCAGGACCGCTGGGCGCCGCGATGGGTGCTTCCTGTGAACGGTGTGCCTTCGATCGTGGACGCAAGTGGGGAACCCATTGGTGGAGCAGGCACAATGAGTGGTTGGTCCGGCGTTTCCTCGGCCGGTGGTGACTAAGGAGGAGACTCGACGTGGCACACGCCGAGCTTCGTGGAGTGGTGGCCCTCGACGGCCCCTCGGGCACTGGGAAATCGACGGTGGCCCGGAAGCTGGCCGCGGCGCTGTCTGCGTCGTATCTCGACACCGGAGCGATGTACCGGGCGGTCACGCTCGCGGTGCTGCGCGCGGGGGTGCCGATCACCGATGAGGCCGCGGTGGCCGAGGTGGCCGCGTCCACGCTGCCGGTGATGGGCACGGAGCCACTGCTTCCGACGGTCGCGCTCGCAGGCGAGGACGTGGGGCAGGAGATCCGTGGTGCCGAGGTGACCGGTGCGGTCTCCGCGGTGTCGGCCGTCGCGCGAGTGCGCGAACTGCTGGTCCAGGAGCAGCGCAGGATCATCCGGGAGGCGTTGGACGAACCCGGCGGTGTGGTGGTGGAAGGCCGCGACATCGGCACGGTGGTCGCGCAGGACGCCGGTCTGAAGGTGTACTTGACCGCTTCGTCGCAGGCGCGCGCACGTCGCCGCAGCGATCAGGATGTGGCGGCGGGCCGAACGTCCGACCTGGAACGCACCCATGCCGATGTGCAGCGCCGTGACGCCTACGACTCCGGCCGCGCCGTGTCGCCGCTGCGGATGGCGGAGGACGCCGTCGAGCTCGACACCACCGACTTGGACGTCGCGGGCGTGCTGGAACAGCTGCACGCGCTGGTCGACACCAGAGGGCTGTTCGCCGGGGTGGAGTCGACGCGATGAGCGCGACCGGCTCCGATCTGCCGGACGGTGCGTCGCCGCGACTGCACCGGGTGGGGCGCTGGATCGGGAAGATCTTCGTGCCGCTGCCGTACCGGCTGCGAGTGCATCACGTCGATCGAGTTCCCCGCACCGGGCCGCTGGTGCTGGTGGCCAACCACAGCTCACTGCTGGAAGCTCCGCTGCTGTTCGGAATCGTGCCGCGCAACGTGGTGTTCCTGGTGAAGAACGAATTGTTCCGGGGGCCGCTCGGGTGGTTCCTGCGCCGGCTCGGTCAGATCCCGGTGCGCCGCGGCGAACCGGACCGGACTCCGCTGCTGGCGGCGGTGCGGGTGCTGCGTTCCGGCGGATTGGTCGGGGTGTTCCCGGAGGGAACTCGCGGCGATGGGGACGTGGCCAACGCGCAGCACGGGGCGGCGTGGTTGGCGAGGACGTCCGGCGCACAGGTGCTACCGGTGGCATGCCGGGGCACGCGCGGCCCCGACGGAAAGGGCCGTAGGCTGTTGCCCAGGGTGGATGTGCTGTTCGGCGAGCCGGTGACATTGCCGGTGGCCAAGGGGCGCGCTGGATTGACGGCAGCGACCGAGCGGGTCCGCGAAGAACTGGTCGGGCTGATCGCCGAATTGGACGGGCTGATCGCCGAGACCGCCGAAAGCGACGATGTGAGAGGTAAACGAGCGTGACCGAAGAGTCGGTGGGCCGCCCGGAAGATGTGGGTGCGCCGCTCGACGGCGGCCTGGACGGTACGTGGTCGGATGAGGCCGAGTGGACCGAGTTCGACGGGGTCGAGGGCGCCGAGGACGCCGCCGAAGGCGGGCCGCAGCCGGTGCTGGCAGTGGTCGGCAGGCCGAACGTGGGCAAGTCGACGCTGGTGAACCGGTTGCTGGGGCGTCGTGAAGCGGTCGTGCAGGACCAGCCGGGCGTGACCAGGGACCGCGTCGCCTACGACGCGTTGTGGAACGGCAGGCGTTTCACGGTGGTCGACACCGGCGGCTGGGAGCCGGGCGCGAAGGGTTTGCAGGCCGCCGTGGCCAAGCAGGCCGAGATGGCGATGACCACGGCGGACGCGGTGCTGCTCGTGGTGGACGCCCAGGTCGGCGCGACCGCGACGGAAGAGGCCGTGGCGCGGGTGCTGCGCCGTTCGAAGCGGCCCGTGCTGCTGGCGGCCAACAAGGTCGACGACGAGCGGATCTACGCGGACGCGGCGGCCCTGTGGTCGCTCGGCCTGGGTGAGCCGCGGCCGATCAGCGGGTTGCACGGACGTGGCTCCGGTGACCTGCTGGACGCGATCCTCGAGGTGTTCCCGGATGTGCCGCACGAGCAGTTCGGCGTCACCGGCGGGCCGCGCCGGGTCGCGCTCGTGGGCAAGCCGAACGTCGGCAAGTCGAGCCTGCTCAACAAGCTCACCGGTGAGCAGCGTGCGGTCGTCGATGACGTCGCGGGCACCACGGTCGACCCGGTGGACTCGCTGGTCGAGCTCGACAGCGAGGTGTGGCGGTTCGTTGACACGGCCGGCCTGCGCAAGCGGGTCCGGACCGCGAGCGGCACCGAGTACTACGCGTCGCTGCGCACGAAGGCCGCGATCGAGGCGGCGGAGGTGGCGGTCGTGCTGATCGACGCCTCCGAGCCGTTGACCGAGCAGGACCTGCGGGTGATCGGCATGGTCATCGAAGCGGGCCGTGCGCTGGTGCTGGTGTGCAACAAGTGGGACCTGGTCGACGACGACCGCAGGCGGCGGCTCGACAACGAACTCGACCGCGAGATGGTGCGGGCGCGTTGGGCGGAACGCGTGAACGTCTCCGCGGAGACGGGGCGTTCGGTGGCGAAGCTCGCGCCGGCGTTGCGCACCGCGTTGGAGTCCTGGGACACGCGTGTTCCGACCGGGCGGCTCAACTCGTGGCTGTCGGATCTGGTCGCGGCGAGCCCGCCGCCGGTGCGCGGCGGCAAGCAGACGAAGATCCTGTTCGCGACGCAGGCGCACCCGCGTCCGCCGACACTGGTGCTGTTCACCACCGGGTTCCTGGAAGCCGGTTACCGGCGGTTCGTGGAGCGCAAGTTCCGCGAAGAATTCGGGTTCACCGGCAGTCCGGTCCGGATCTCGGTGCGGGTGCGCGAACGCAAGGACGGACGCAAGGCACGCCGCTGAACGGGCTAGTGGCCGGGTACTGCACGCAGACCAAGATTGCCTTGCCGATAACCTTCGGTCGGCCCTTTGTACAGGGGAGGTGACCCAGGGTGCGTGCTGAATCCGCCGCGGAGGGTTCCGCGGCGCGGCCGATCAGGCTGGTGTTGGCCGATGACGAGGTGATGTTGCGGCGGGGCTTGCGGGTTCTGCTGGAGCATGACGGCCTGATCCGGGTGGTCGCCGAGGCGGGCACCGGGGATGAGTTGCTGTCGGTGGTGCGGACGCACCAGCCGGACGTGGCGTTGATCGACGTGCAGATGCCGGGCAAGGACGGGCTGGCCGCGTTACGGGAGTTGCGCGGATTGCCGCGTCCTCCGGTGTGCGCGGTGCTCACGACCTTCGACTTGGACGACTACGTCGCGGAGGCGTTGCGCCTGGGGGCGCACGGTTTCCTGTTGAAGGACGCGGAGCCGGACGCGTTGGTGCGCGCGGTGCAGGACCTCGCGGCCGGTGGTGCGGTGCTGGATCCGCGGATCGCCGTGCGGTTGTTGCCGAGATTCCGTTCACTGGGGGACTCGGCGCACGAGGTCCGGCTGGTGCGGAGCTTGTCTGCGCGGGAACGCCAAGTGTTGGAGTTGCTCGGTGCGGGCCGTTCCAACGCGCACATCGGCGAGAAGCTGGGGTTGACCGAGGCCACGGTGAAAAGTTATGTCTCAACTGTGTTGAGCAAACTGGGGGCCGAGAACCGAGTGCAGGCGGCGCTGATCGCGCAGCGCGTCGCGGGGACGGGTGAGGGCGAGCGGCGTTGAGCGGGCTTGCCGGGTTGCGTCCGCGGCGGTTGTTGCTGGACGCACTGGCGGTGCTCGTTCCCGTTGTGGTGGTGCTGCTCGCGCAGAACGGTTCGACCTGGGCGCTGGTGACCGGGTTGATCGCGTCCGCGGGTCTGCTGCTGCGTCATTGGTCGCCGCGGTTGGCGTTGGTGCTGTGCCTTCCGGGATTGGCCGGTGGGCTGGGGTGGGCCGCGGCGTTCGTGGCGCTGTTCCGGTTGGGGCAGGCCCGGTCGCAGTCATGGTGGCTGGTGGGCTGGGTGTCGCTGGCGGCGATCACGGCATTGCTGCCGGTGCTGATCTGGCAGTCCTTGCCGCTGAACGACTTGGCGCTGACGCTGACGTTCGTGCTGATCGCTGCGGGCAGTCCGGCGGTGATCGGCACGTTGATCGCGACGCGGGCTCAGCTGACGACGAGCATGCGGCGGCTGCAGGACGCGACGGAGGCGGAGTTGTCTGCGAAGGTGGAGACCGCTCGCGCTGAAGAGCGCGCCCGCATCGCCCGCGAAATCCACGACGCGGTGGGGCATCACGTCACCCTGATCGCCGTCGAGGCGGCGGCGATGGCCGCGAACAGCGCGGAGCCCGACGTCCGCGACTCCGCGATCCGGGTGCGGGGTTTGGCGAAGGAAGCGCTGGGCGAGATGCGTTCGACGCTGGGTCTCGCGTCCGAGGAGCGTGATTCCGCAGGTGCGCGAGCCATTCCGGAACTGGTCGCGAGGGCACAGCGGTCCGGCGTCCGAGTGGTGCTCAGCGACGAATGTTCGGAAGCGGTGCAGTTGTCGTCCGGGGTGAGCCGGGCCGTGTACCGGGTGGTGCAGGAAGCGCTCACGAACGTCTCCAAGCATGCGCCCGGCGCTGAGGTCATGGTGGAGCTGACCGGAAGCGATGATCGACTGCAGGTCGTCGTGCGCAACGGTGCTCCGACGCTCGACCTGCGCGCGGTGCCCGTGGGCGATGCGGCGGACGTGGGGCGTGGCGGTTCGGGGTTGGCAGGGTTGTCGGAGCGGGTGCGGATGCTGGGCGGCACCTTGGAGGCGGCGCCCGCAGCCGAAGGCTTCGAACTACGCGCCGAACTTCCTCTTTCTCAGTTGTAGGTTCTGGGCTCGTTTTGCTTTGGTGGTCGGGTGGCGGAACCTCAGTTGCTTCCTCGCTGCGGGATCTTTTTCCCTAGTGGCTCCGCCACGAGGGAAAAAGCTGTCCTCGCGAGGAAGCAACTGAGAACCCGCCGGTGGTCGGCTTTTTGACGTGGGCTATGCGCTGACGCGCATACAGGCACGGCTTCGCCGCGAGGCACGGCGTTTGGCCGTTAGGGACGGCTTCGCTGTAGGGCGGGTTTGTTTCGTTGTCCCTTGTGGGTTTCGCTGCTGGTGGAGCGAGGTAGCGGAACTTGTTGGTGCGGGGTGGGAATTGTTCTGAGGTCAGGGTTTTCAGCGGTCGCCGCCTAGGGCTGCCCGGAGGAATTCGATTTGGAGCAGGAGCAGGTTTTCCGAGGTGGTCTCGTCGGTGGGCATGTGGCTGACGCCGGGCAGCGAGAGCATGGTGTGCGGGCGGGCGGCCGCTTGCAGGGCCGCGGACAGGCGCAGGGAATGCGCGGGGAAGACGTTGTCGTCGACGGTGCCGTGCAGCAGCAGCAGGGGACGGCGCAGGTTCTCGGCGTCGTCGGCCAGTGAGCTCGCGGCGTAGTCCTGCGGGTTCCGCGCGGGGTCGCCGAGGTAGCGCTCGGTGTAGTGGGTGTCGTAGAGCCGCCAGTCGGTCACCGGGGCACCGGCGATGGCGGCGTGGAAGACGTCCGGGCGGCGCAGCACGGCGAGTGCCGCCAGGTAGCCGCCGAACGACCAGCCGCGGATCGCGACCCGGCTCAGGTCGATCTCCGAGCGCTGTTCGGCCAGCGCGTGCAGCGCGTCGACTTGGTCCTGCAGCGGAGGTTCGGCCAGGTCGCCGCTGATCGCGCGGTCCCAGGACGGGCCGCGGCCGGTCATGCCGCGCCCGTCGACGATGACCACCGCGTATCCCTGGTCGGCGAACCACTGAGAGGTCAGGTAGCCCTGCCGCCGGGCGAGCACGCGCTGCGCCTGCGGACCGCCGTAGGGGTCGAGCAGCACTGGCAGCGGGCCGTCGTCAGGAGTGTGGCCGTGCGGCAGCAGCAGTGCGGTCCGCAGCTCCCGGTCACCGAGGCGCAGCAGGTCCACGTTCGGCACGATCGAGGGCGTTTCGGGGTAGGAACGGATCTCCCCGAGCACGCGTTCCCCGTCGGCCAACCGGAATCGGGAGTGCTGGGAGTCCAGGCCGGAGTGGGCGAGCAGGGTGGTGGTCCCGGTGCGGACGGCGTTGTGCACGCCCGGTTCGGCGCTGATGCGTTCGGCGCCATCGGCGGTGCACCGGTAAAGGTGGACTTCGGCCGGGTCTTCGGCGGAGGCCGAGACCAGGACGTCCTCGCCGATGTCGATGATCGACCGCAGTTGCAGCGACTCCGGAGTCCACGGCTCGTCGCCGACGAACAGGCGGTAGGAGTCGCGGTCGACGCCGATCCGGACGAGTTCACCGCTGGGGTGCCAGGCCGGCCACCCGGGTTTGATCTCGATCCAGTGCTCGTCGGTGTCGCGGTGCACCTCGCGGGTGCGCCCGGTGGCCGGGTCGACCGCCAGCACCAGCTGAACTCGCTGATCCCGGCTCTGCACCGTGATCAACGGCGGACCGTTGCGGGACCAGTGCGCGGTGACCAGGTAGGGGTGGGCCTCGCGGTCCCATTCGACGTCGACGGGCGCGGTGTCCACGCCGAGCACGGTGAGGCGGACGTCGGCGTTGGCGGTGCCCGCCGAGGGGTAGCGCAGGGTGCGCGGCTCCTTCGCCGGGTCCGCGGGGTCGGCGAGGTACCAGTGCTGAACGGGTTGTTCGTCGACTCGGGCCGCGAGTACCGCCGTGCCTTCCGGAGACCACCAGTAGCCGCGGTAGCGGGCCATTTCCTCGGCCGCGATGAACTCGGCGGCGCCCCAGGTGACGGTGTCGGTCTCGGGTTCGGCCAACGCCCGGTCGCCGGTGCCGTCGGTGTTGATCAGGCGCAGCGCCCCACCGGAGAGGTAGGCGATCCAGCGGCCGTGCGAGTCCGGCCGCGGGTCGGCGACGGGTTGCCGTGCGGGCAATTCCCGGACGGCGGCGGTGTTCAGGTCGGCGTGGAACAGCTTGCCGGACAAGGTGAACGCCACCTGGGTTCCGGCGCTGTCGGTGGCGTAGCCGGTGATGCCGGTGGCGCGTTCCCTGGAACGTTCGCGCCGGGCCTGTTCCTCGTCGGAGACCTCGTCGTTGATGAGCAGCGCGGCCGGGTCGGCGACGAGGGATTCGGTGCCGGTCGTGACGTCCCAGCGCCACAGGGCGTTGCTGCGGTCCGTTCCGCTGGCGGAGCGCAGGAACAGGACGGTCTTGCCATCAGGGGTGATGGTGAAGGTCCGCGGCACGCCGAGAGTGAAGCCCTGGGTGCGCGCGCTGTGGCGGGGAAACGACGGAACGGACGGCATACCTGCACTTTGCCAGCTTTCCGGATGTGAACGGGAGTCAGGTCGCGTCGGCGTGTCGGCTATTGACAACCCGTATTGATCAACGGAAGTGTTCACTTCGCGTGTTCGGGCAAGTCCGCTGCGTGTCGAGGAGAGACGAGTGCCGATCCGGTGGTCCCGAGTGCGAGGAATCCTGTTCGCGCTGCCGATCCTGTTGGCGGCCACGGCGCACGGTTCCGCGGCCGCGCCGCGCTCCGCCAGTGACGCGACCTACTACAACGACGCGTCGTTGCCCGCGGCCGACCCGTTCGTGCTGCGCGATCCGAGCAGCGGCGACTACTTCGCCTATTCGACCGATGGCGCCGACCCCGGTCACGAATTCGCGATCTACCGCTCACCGGACCTCGTGACGTGGCAGCGGCTTCCCGGTGGTGCGCTGAACATGGGCGACGGAAACCAGTGGGGCCGCGACTGGTTCTGGGCGCCGGAGGTCTACCACAATCCCGCCACCGGCCGGTACTTCCTGTTCTACTCGGCGCGATTGCGGGACGGGATCGCCGAGCACTTCGGATACGCCGACTTCGAGGAACCCAGCAAGGTGGGCGTCGCGGTGGCCGACTCGCCGGCCGGGCCGTTCCACAACATCACGCCGGGGCCGATCGATTACCACCCTTACGATCCCGATTACCACGACGTGAACCTCATCATGGACGCCGAGCAGAAAAAGCCGCCCGCGACTTTGGAGGAAGGCCGGACGGCGCCGCTGGGCACCTACATCCCGTTCATCGACCCCAACGTGTTCTTCGACGACGGGCGGATCTTCCTGTATTACTCCCGCAACGCCTACCGGAACTGGGTGTGGGATCACGATCTCGGGAAGTACATCGAAGAATCCAACGTTCTCGTCGTGGAACTGACCTCGGAATGGTGGGACGACCCCGCCGGGACGACGATGCCGCAGATCGAGCCGAGCTACCGCGATGCGAACCGGGATCCGGACGACCCGCCAGGGGTGCGCAAGGACGGGTTCACGCCGATCATCGACTACGCCTCGGACCCGCAGCCGTGGGAGAACGCGCACGTCAACGACTACGCGGAGACCGGGGGAGCGGAGAAGGACCGGCGGTGGTCCGAAGGTTCCACGGTGGTCAAGACGACCACTCGCGAAGGCAGGCCGCGGTATTTCCTGACGTATTCGGCGAACAACTTCGCCAACAGCTTCTACGGCGTCGGGTACGCGGTGGCGGACGACCCGCTCGGGCCTTGGCGCAAGAGCCCGGCGAATCCGGTGCTGTCCCAGGACGAACGGCTCGGCATGTACTCCACCGGGCACGGCAGCGTGATCGCCGGACCCGATTCGACCGAGTTGTACTACGTCCATCATGGGCGTCCGTCCGCAGAGCTCGACCGCAGGCTCTACACCTCGCGGCTGCGCCTGGACCAGGATCGGCCGGCGCTGCACATCGATGGGACGACCGAGGATCGTCCGGTGCCCTCCGGTGTCGCGCCGTACTCACTGGCCGCGGACCGGCCGGTGATCGATGTGAGCGGCGGGCGCGGGGAGGTCGGCTGGCGCGTCGGCACCGGCTCCGGAACGGCGATGCCGTTGGGGAATCCGCTGAATCGGGTGGAACCTCAGGTGGATCCGGCTAGCGGGCTGAGCGTTGAACCCGGCGTGGACGGGGCGGTGGTGCACGGGTCTCCGGACGGGGTGGCGGCGTTGCGGTTGAGCTACCAGCGCCGGGTCTCGGCCGGGCACTACGTCGAGGTGAATCAGGACGCTGGTCCGGTGGCGGTCACGGTCCCGGTCGCTGACTGCGCTGCGACGATCAACGGGCCACAGGCTGATGTGGTGGTGTCCGAGGGCGTGACGTGCATCGTGGACGCGCGGGTGCGCGGTTCGGTGCGGGTCGTTCCCGGTGCCTCGGTGATCGTGGTGAACTCGACCATCGACGGGTCCGTGCACGCCGAATCGCCGGGGGCGGTGTGGCTCACTGGCGGCTCGGTCGCCGGGCCGGTCCGGGTGCGCGGCGCTTCGGGGCAGGTGCGGCTGGACGGTGTTGAGGTGGGCGGTTCGGTGACGTTGACGGGGAGTGCGGCGCCGGTCGTCGCGGGCTCCGTGATCGAGGGCGCGCTGCGTTGTTGGGGCAACGAGCCCGCTCCCGTCGATGAAGGCCGGACGAACGAGGTGCGCGGAGCGGTGCAGGGACAGTGCCCTGAGGCGTAGGTCTTTTGTTCGGTCCGGCCTGCGTGGGTGTCCGGGGAGCGGAGCCTCAGCGGCTTCCTCGCCGCGGGATCCATTTCTGATGTATGTCCGATACGCGGTGAAATCCCTGTCCTGGCCGGTGTCCTTGCGAAGAAGCCGCTGAGAACCCGCCGGTGGTCGTTCGCTCTAGCCGGTCAATGTGCTTCGCCGCTGACAGGACGACTACCAGAAGACTCTTCCGGTAGGACTCGTGCGCCGCTGAGTCGGGTGCTCGATGCCGGGATTTCTCCCTCGCAGGAGGGATTCGCCGGTGTGTCGGACGGGGGTGCGAGGCCCGGGGTTCCTACGTTCGCGGTGCCCGAAACGCCCCTCGCACCGCGTCGCCGCCGGCGGTGGTGCCGTCCGGATGAGAGCTTCCGATGGATCTCACGGTCGTCGTTCCCTGCTTCAACGAACAAGACGGACTTCCGCGCCTGCACGCTGAATTGCTGCGGGTGCTGCCCGGCGTGGCCCCCGAGTACGAGGTGGTGGCCGTTGACGACGGCAGCACCGACCGGACCTTGCCGACGCTGCGGGAACTGGCGGCGTCCGATCCTCGATTCCGGTATCTGTCGCTGAGTCGCAACTTCGGCAAGGAAGCCGCGGTGCTGGCCGGTTTGCGGCGCGCGCACGGCAGGCGCGTGGTGATCATGGACGCTGATCTGCAGCATCCACCGGAGTTGCTGGGGCGGATGCTGGCGGTGCTGGACTCCGGGCACGACCAGGTCGTGGCGTGCCGGGATCGCTCCGGGGAGCCCCTGTCGCGGCGGCTGCCCGCGCGGGTCTTTTACCGACTGCTCAACAGGTTCTGTGAGATTCGGGTGCCTGATGGCGCCGGTGATTTCCGAATGTTGACCCGACGGGCGGTGCAGGCGCTGCTCGCGTTGCCCGAACAGCACCGGTTCTCCAAAGGCCTGTTCGCGTGGATCGGATTCGACACCGCGCACGTTCCGTTCAGCGGTGGTGCTCGCCATGGCGGGAGGTCTCGGTGGACATGGCGAGCTCTCGTCGAACACGGTTTGGACGGCTTGTTCTCCTTTCATCGCAGGCCGTTGCGGCTCGCCGGGTACCTCGGAGCACTCGTCGCCACAGCCGGTGCGGTCCAAGCGCTCCGGGTTTTCGCGACCGGCGGTCCGCTGCTGCCCTCGTTGCTGCTGTGGGCGTCCGGGGTGCAGCTGCTGCTGTTCGGCGTGGTCGGCGAGTACCTGGGCCGGATCCACCTCGAAACGATGGGGCGCCCGCATTTCCTGGTGAAGGAGTCCGGCGGACTCGCACTCGGGATCGGCCCCGCAACACCCGATCGCGGCTACGACGTGCTGTGCGCGCCGCCCGCCGAGCGGGTGTAGGCGATGTCGCCGGACAGGGGCGGACGGTCCTTGCTGCGGTTCGCCGGAGTCGGCGGGGTGAACACCGCCGTGCACTACGGCGTCTACATCGGACTGTCCGCGGTGACTTCGGTGTTGTCGGCCCATGTGGTCGCGACGGTCACCGCGATGGGCTGCTCTTACCTGCTGAACTGCCGGTTCACTTTCGGCGTTCCGCCGAGCGTGCGGTCGTTGCTGTGGTATCCGGTTTCGCACCTGGGTGATCTGGTCGCCGGTACGGCCGCGATGGCGATCCTGACCGGAGCGGCCGGGCTCGACGCGCGGGTCGCGACCATCGCCGGAGGTGTGGTCGTCACGCCCGTCACCTACCTGCTCACGCGTGCCGTGCTCACCCGCGGTACGCGTCGCCGGGAAGGAGCACCGACGTGATCGCGGTGCGGGCTCGGACGGCCGTCCCCGCAGCGCGGGACGCGGGTGCCGCCTGCGGTGTGGCGGTGCTCGTCGCGTTGCTGGCCCAGTTACCGGTGATGGTGAATCCGGCGTTCTACTTCTGGGACGACAGCGCCGCGCAGTTCCTCCCGATGTGGCATCGGCTGGGGGAACGGGTGCTGGCCGGTCAGTGGCCGCCGCTGCTGGAACCGGACTCGTGGATGGGCGGCAACATCGCCGCGGAAGCGTTGTTCGGGGTGTGGAATCCCGTGCACCTGGCGGAGTTCGTTCTCGTCGTCGCCATCGGAGACCTCGCGGTGGCGGCCGTTGTGGTCAAGACGCAGTTCCTGATGTTGCTGGGAGTGGGGACGCATCTGCTGTGCCGGGAGTACGGCGCGTCCCGGCGGGTGGCCGCCGTGTTCGGCGTGGCGCTTCCGGTGTCCGGGTTCGTGCTGTACTTCCAGGCCGCCACCTGGGCGGGCGGGCTGATGGGCCTGGCCTGGGTGCCGTGGGCGTGGTGGGCGTTGCGACGAGCAGGCCGCGGCCGCGGGCCGGTGTGGGCGGCGTTCCTGCTCGGGTACTTGTGCGTGTCGGCCGGTGATCCGTACGCGGTGCTCGCGCTGGTGCTGGTGTGCGCGGGGCTGCTGCTCGAACTTCGGCTGGAGCGGGTCGGGTTGCGGCGGTTGCTGATCGCGGGCGTGTCGGTGGGGCTGGCGGTGCCGCTGGTGTTCCTGCCGGTGCTGGCGACCGCGCCGGTCGGTTGGCGCACGGGTCTGCTGCTGTTCAACGTGGGACTGCTGGCGCCGGGGCCGGGTGATCTGCTGAACATGAGCGTCGCCGGCTTCGTGCCGCAGATCCTCTCGTTCGGCTCGTTCCGGATGACGGTGCCCGCGTTGTACTTCGCCTGGTTCGCGGTACCGCTGGTTCCCTGGCTGGATTGGCGAGGTTCGTGGCTGCGGGCGAGGCACTGCGCGACGGCGTTCGTCGTCGCCGGTGCGGGCGTGCTGCTGTGCCTCGGGCCGTCGCAGGTGGGGATGTTGCGCTGGCCGCTGCGGCACCTGCCGGTCGCATACCTGGCGTTCGCGGTCGTGCTGGCGGTGACGTTGAGCCTCGGGGTGCGGGTCGATCACCGTCGGGTTCGGGGCGGGTGCACGCTGCTCGGGGTGGCGCTGTGCGGGTACTTGTCGTTCGCGGCTTGGCCGTCGCTGTGGGCGCGGCACGCCGTGTCGATGTTGCTGATGGGGTCGGTGCTCGGCCTGGTGCTGCTGGCTCGACGCGAGTTCGTGGCGTGGGGACTGCAACTGGGAACCGTCGTCGCGTTGGTGTGCCAGGTGTGCTGGTTTCCGGCGAACCACGACGTCGCCGTGTACTCGTTCCCCGCCGAGGTGCGGCGGGTCCGCGCGGATTTCGCTGACCTGCGCTCGGGAACGGTCGTGCAGATCGCGGATCGGGGCCGGATCGCGGCGCACGACGTCGAGTCCGGTGCGGCATGGCGGCGGCTGTTGTTCGGGAACATGCATGCGATGGCCGGGGTGCCGAGCCTGGTGTCCTACACCGGGATCGGTTTCCGCGCGCTGCACGAACGGCTGTGCTTGGGGTATTTCGGCGCGCAGTGCCCGGATTCCTATCGCCGGTTGTGGGAGGTGGACGAGACCGGCGTGCCGTTGGCGGACCAGCTGCGGGTGCGGCACGTGGTGGTGCAGCGGCGAGCGTTGGACGCTCCGATTCCGCCGCCCGGCTGGCGGGTGGCGGATCGGGATGCGGCCGTCACCCGGCTGCAACGGTCAGGGCCGGTGCGGTGGCTCGAGGGTCGGTTGAGCGTGGCACGGGACGTGGACGTGCTCGCCGACGTCGAACGCTCGACACGTTCCGAACTGGTGCGCTTCGCTCGCGCGGGGCCGCGCGCGGAGGTCGTGTTCGCCCGCCTGGCGTGGCCCGGATATCGCGCCACCGTAGGAGAAACGGAGCTGCCCGTCCGCGCGACCTCGGCGGGACTCGTGCGGATCGAGCTTCCCGCAGGAACCCGCGCGGGCACGCTGCGGCTCGACTGGAGCCCGCCCGGGTATCGCGCGGGCATCGTGCTGGTGATGGCCGGGGCGCTGCTGGCGTTGTCGGCCGGGAGGAGGTGGGCCTGATGGGTGGACATTGGCGCGGTGCGGTCTTGGCGGTCGCCGCCTGCGTGCTGGTGTCGTTCGGTCCGGTGCCCGCGGCCGCGGACGTCGGTGCGGCGCGGTACGTGCAGGTGGTGGCGCATCCCGATGACGACATCCTGTTCATGAACCCGGACCTGGTCACGTCGGTGCGTTCCGGGGCGCCGGTGACCACGGTGTACCTGACGGCGGGGGAGAGCGATGTGCGGCCGGCGGAGCCGTACGCGGCGGCCAGGCAGGCGGGGAGCCGTGCCGCGTTCGCCGAGATGGCCCGAGTTCCCGACGAGTGGGTCCGGTCCGCGACCGAGATCATCCCCGGCGGATTCGCGGAGGTGCACGAGCTGCGGTCGCGACCGGGGATCAGGCTGGTGTTCCTGAACCTCCCGGACGACAACGATCCACTCGCACTGGGCGGAGAGCACGCCTTGAGCCGACTGTGGACGGTCGGCGACTCGGTGCGCACAGTGGTGCCTGAGGGAACACCGATACCGGGGCCGTCCGAGTACGATCGGGAGCAGTTGATCAGCGCGCTCGGCGAGCTGTTGCGGCGATACGACCCGACGATCGTGCGGACTCAAGACCCGCTGCCGGATCCCCGGTATCAAGCGCACTGGGCGGGACACGACCACCCGGATCACGTGGCGACCACGCGTTTCGCGGAGGCGGTGACGGCACGGCACGGGCGCTCGATCCGCGTGGTGCACTACCGGGGTTACAACGTGGCCGATGCCGCACCGAACCTGTCGCCGGAGGTCGTCGCGGCCAAGCGGCGGATCTTCGCGCGCTACGCGCCGCACGATCCGATGGTCGGGCTCGGTGAGCCGTACGCGACGTGGTTGCGCAGCATGCGCTACCGCTGGCCCGCGGGCGCGCATCGGATCGAACGGGACGGCCGCGGACGGCTGCACGTCGGGGAAGTGCGCGACGGACGGGTCCTGCTGGGTGAACTGGCCGGATCGCGGATCCGGCCGGTGCCGTTGCCCGCGCCCCCGGTGCGATCCGGTGACGTGACGTTCGTGCCGGGCGGCGCAGGGCTCCGGGTGCTGGTGCAGGACCACTCGACCGGGGCGCTGTACTCGACAGGGCAGGACGCGACCGGGCGTTGGCGGCCGCAGTGGCGGACCGTGGCGCCACCCGGTGCCGGCGCCCCGCTGGGAGCGGCCACCGCTTCTTCCACGGTGGATGGGAAGTTGGTGGTGGCTCGCTCGGACGCGCGAACCGGGGTGAACGTCCGCATCGGTGACGGGCCGTGGGGCCGGCTCCGGGTTGATGACGCCGGAGACGTGGCGGTGGTCCGTGGACGCGGTGGGGTCGTGCACGTTTTCGCCGCCACACCAACAGGATTGGCGCACTGGGCGGAGGCCGGGGGTGAGTTCGTTCCGGCGCCGGTTCCGGCCGGATCGCGTCCGTCCGGGCCGTTCGGGACCGCGACCGCCGCGGACGGCACGGCATTGCTGGCGTTCCGGGAGGCCGAACACGGTGCGCTCGTGGTGCTCGCCGAACAGGGCGAGGCGGGCGCCGGCCGGGCCGGAGGATGGCGGATCCGGGCGCGAGTGCACTCATCCGGTGGCGGATCCGGCCCGGCGCTGGCGGCACCGATCGGCGCCGACCCGGTGCTGGCCGTGCGAACCGGGCTCGGTGGCACCGAAGTGCTCCACCTCGGCCCGCGCGGCGTGCGGCGCCACGTGCTTCGCGGGGTGGTGGCGGACCGGCCTTCGCTGAGCGCGGACGGCACGTTGTCCGCCCACGCCGACGGAGGTGCCCTGCTGCTGAGCGAGCCCGATCCCGACGGCGAACACCGGCATGTCGCACACCATGAGCGAAACCAGCGGTAGAAATATCAACAGGAATGTTAATATGCTTCACTCGAATGTGCGATCAAGTGCCCCGGTGGGCTCGTGCTCAGTCCACGGGTGCGAGGTGAACCTCGGAGTGCTCCCGCATCGACTCCACCAGTGCGGGCTCGAGCTCTCCCGCCAGCAGCACGTGGTCGAAGTCCGCGACCGGTGCGAGCCGGTGCAGTGCGGTGCGGGCGACCTTGCTGGCGTCCATCATCAGCACCCGCGTACCGGCACTGTTGATCATCGCCCGCTTCACCAGCACGATCTCCTGCTCCTGGTGGAACGTCATCTGGGCGTTCATCGCCGAAGTGGACAGGAACATCAGGTCCACCGACAACCCGTTGATCATCTCCTGGCAGGGCAGGCCGATGTAGGAGTCGTGCGTGCGGGAGTACTCGCCGCCGATGCTGATCAACCGCACGTCCGGGGCCTCGCGCAACGTCTCGTGCACCTGCCGGTAGTTGCTGACCACGGTCAGCGGGCCGACATCGGCCAGCAAGCGGGCGAGGGAGAGCGCGGTCGTCGAGTCGTCCAGCAGCACCGACATGCCGGGGGTGATCAACGGCAGCGCGGCGGCGGCCAGCGCCTCCTTCTCCCTGGTGTGGGTGTGCAGGCGAAAGTCCGAGCTGCTCTCGAAGACGGTGGAAGGCTGTGCTGAGACGCCGCCGTGGAACTTGCGCAGCAAGCCGCGCCCGACCAGGTCGTCGATGTCGCGGTGCACCGTCATCAGGCTGACCCCGGTCAGCGTGGACAGTTCCGCGGCGCTGGCGAAGCCGCCCTCGACGACGTGGTCGATGATCTGCTGCTGGCGCAGGAGCCGAGGGGACTGCTTCTTGGGTGCGGACGCCATGGCCGCCATCTTGCCTCCTTGCTCCGTGAGGGCGGGCACGACCGGCTGGAACACCGAACGTATCACCAGTGCAGTGACATTTAACTATCTCGCTGTTAATTTGAGCGTCATCACTGAACGGGTGGAGGTACATCGATGACGCAGCCCGACGGCGGCACGCCGGGCGCGCACCGCGCGGTCGTCTTCGACATGGACGGCGTCCTGGTCGACAGCGAGCACTTGTGGGAGCGGATGTGGGCGCGCTTCGCGGCCGCCCGCGGCAGGACCTGGACGGCAGAGCAGACCCGCCAGGTGCAGGGCATGAGCGCCCCGGAGTGGTCCGCGTTCCTGACCCGGTTCAGTCTCGCCGAGGAATCCGCTTCGGAGACCGAGCGGATCGTCGTCGACGACATGATCGTCGCGCTGGAGGACGGTGAGATCCAGCTGCTGCCCGGCGCCGAACGCATGGTGCTGGAGGTGTCCGACCGGACTCCGATCGCCCTCGCCTCATCGGCTCCGCGCAGGCTCATCGACGCCGTGCTCGACCTGCACGCGCTGAGCGACCGCTTCACCGCCACCATCTCCAGCGCTGAGGTACCGCGCGGGAAACCGAGCCCGGACGTGTACTTGACGGCCGCGAACAAACTGCAGCGGCACCCGCGGGAGTGCCTGGCGGTCGAGGACTCCAGCAACGGGCTGCGTTCGGCGGCGGCCGCCGAGATGACGGTGGTGGCCATCCCCAGCTCCGACTACCCGCCCGCTGAAGACGCGCTGACCGGAGTGTCTTTTGTGGCCGCGGACCTCGACGAGGTGCGTGTCCGGCTGCTCGAATCGTTGACGACGCCCGTCGCGGGCTGACCGAGTCGGACGGAGGAGTCTGGACATGACGAAGGTGCTCGCTGCGGGCGACCGCTTCGTGGATCCGCAGCTGTTCGTGAACGCGCTGATCGAGCAGGCGGCCGGGCACGATTTGAGCTTCAGCACGCTGACCACGGGCTGGCCGGTGGAGCCGTTCGGCCCGGTCGGCGGAGTGCGGGAGGCCAGCGGCACCGAGCAACAGGTGCTCGAAGCGCTCGGCGACGCCGAGATCCTCGCCACCCAGATGGCGCCGGTGACCGCGGGAGTGCTGGGCAAGAGCCCCAACTTGAAGTTCGTCGGCGTCGCGCGCGGCGGCCCGGTCAACGTCGATCTCGCCGCGGCCACCGAGGCGGGCGTGATCGTCAGCTACACGCCCGCGCGCAACGCCGCTGCCGCCGCCGAATTCGCGGTCGGCCTGATCCTGGCCGCGCTGCGCCGCATCTCGAACTCGGACGCGGAGCTGAAGGGCGGCAACTGGCGCGGCGACTACTACGCCTACGAGAACGCGGGAGTCGAACTGGAGGGCTCCACCGTCGGCCTGGTCGGCTACGGCGCGATCGGGCGCATCGTGGCGCGGGTGCTGTCCGCGTTCGGCGCGCACGTGCTGGTCGCCGACCCGTTCGTGCGGCAGGCCGACGCGGACCGGGACGGCGTGCGGCTGGTCGAGCTCAACGACCTGCTGCGGGCGAGTTCGGTGGTGAGCCTGCACGCGCGGCTCACCCCGGAGACCGAGCACTTGATCAACGCGACGAACCTGGCGCTGCTGCCGGAGGGCGCGGTGCTGGTGAACTCCGCGCGGGGCGGGCTGCTGGACTACGCGCCGTTGCCGGAGCTGCTCAAGTCGGGCCGGTTGGGCGGGTTGGCCGTGGACGTCTACGACATCGAGCCGCCGCCGCGAGACTGGCCGCTGTTCGACGCGCCGAACGTCATCACGACCCCGCACCTGGCGGGGGCCACCCGGCAGACCGCGGATCGCGCGGCGGCCATCGTGGCGGGCGATGCAGCGTTGTTCCTCAACGGCCACCGTCCGCGCCACGTGGCGAACCCGGAGGTTCTGGACAGGGTGGAGGGCCTGCGTCCATGATCATCGGAGTCGATGTCGGTACCTCGGTGACGAAGGCGTCACTGCTGGGCCGGGACGGCTCGGCCCGAGTGACCCACAGCGTGCGCAGCGCCCTGCACCGCGCCCCGGGCGGGCGGGCGGAGCAGGACCTCGACGAGGTCGTGGCATCGGTGATCACCGTGGTGCGCTCGGTCGCAGCCGAGGCGGACGGCCGGGTGCAGGCGCTGGCGATCACCGGACAGGGCGACGGCCTGTGGCTGCGCGACGCCGTGGGAGCTCAGGTCGGCCCGGGTTTGTCCTGGCTGGACGCGAGGGCCGCACCTGTGCTGGATCGCTGGGAGTCGGAAGGCGTGCTGCGCCGGGTGTACGGCCTGACGGGCGCGGGAATGTTCCCGGGCTCGGCGGGGCCGCTGCTGGCCCACCTGGCCGAACACGAGCCGCAGCGGCTGGACCGGGCGGAGGTCGCGGGCTACTGCGTGGACGCGATCGTGCAGCGGCTCACCGGCGAGATCACGGTGGACGCTTCCGACGCGTCGTTGCCGTTCCTCGACGTGCCCACGCGCACCTACAGCGCGGCGGCGCTGGAGGCCTGCGGGCTGAGCGGATACCGGCGGCTGCTGGCGGATCCGGCGCCGCCGGGCCGACTGTTCGCGCTGGATTCCCGCAGCGCCACCGAATTGGGGCTGTCTTCGGGATTGCCGGTGTCGGCGGGACCGTTCGACCTGCCCGCCTGCGCGTTCGGTTCGGGAGTGCGCGACGACGGCGACGGAGCACTGGTGATCGGCACGACGCTCGGCTGCCAAGTGCTGCGCGACGAGGTCGCGATCGACCCGGACACGGATGCCGCGGGAATGTGGCTGGCCACTCCGCAGGCGGATCGGTACCTGCGGGTGATGCCCGCGATGGTGGGCACCGCGAACCTGGACTGGGTGTTGCGGATGGTCGGCGCGGGAGTGGCCGACCTGGAGGACCTGCTGACGGCGAGCCCGCCCGGAGCCAACGGGGTTTCGGCGCTGTCGTTCCTGTCGTCCTCCGGTGAACGGGCGCCGTTCGTCGAGCCGCATGCCCGTGGCCAGTTCACCGGGCTGTCCTTGGAGACCGCTCCGGCGGACTTGGTGCGGGCGTTGTGCGAGGCGGTCGCCTATGCGGCCCGGCACAACCTGGAGTCCGCGGGCCTGACCCGCGAGGTCGCGGCCTGCGGCGGTGGCGCGAGGTCGGCGTCGTGGAGCCGGATCTTCGCCAGCGTGCTGGGCCGGCCGCTGCACGTGCCGCACGAGGCAGGCGTCGGTGCGCGCGGTGCGGCGATGACCGCGTGGGAGTCGCTGGGTGAGCCGGTCGATCACGAGCAGTGGGCGAGCGCCCGGCACACGGTGGAGCCGGACCCGGCGGCAGTGGAGTTTTACGAGCGCGGTTATCGCGCATACCTGGAAGCGATAGAGCGTGCCCGGCCGGTGTGGCGGTCGGGGGAGGAGAATCCGGATGACTCGTCTGTACGACGATCCGGCGACGTTCACCGAGGACATGGTGGCCGGTTTTGTGGCCGCCAATCCCGGTTACGTGCGCGAGGTTCGCGGCGGAGTGGTGCGTGCGCGACGTGCGCGCCGCGGCAAGGTCGCCGTGGTCACCGGCGGTGGATCCGGGCACTACCCGGCGTTCTGCGGTGTGGTCGGGCCTGGTTTCGCCGATGGCGCGGTGATCGGCAACATCTTCACGTCGCCGTCGGCGGAGGACGCCTATTCGGTGGCGAAGGCCGCCGACACCGGCGCGGGCGTGGTGTTCTCGTTCGGCAATTACGCCGGGGACAACATGAACTTCGGGCTGGCCGTGGAGCGGTTGCGCCGGGAGGGGATCGCCGCGCACAACGTGGTCGTCACCGACGACGTGGCGAGCGCTTCGGCTGCGGACATCGGCAAGCGGCGTGGCGTGGTGGGCGACTTCGTGGTGTTCAAGGTCGCCTCGGCCGCCGCGGAGGAGGGCTACGCGTTCGACGAGGTGGTGCGGGTCGCCGAGCACGCCAACGACCGCACCCGCAGCTTGGGCGTGGCCTTCGACGGCTGTACGTTGCCGGGCAGCCCGGAGCCGTTGTTCGAGGTTCCGGACGGCCGGATGGGGTTGGGACTGGGCATCCACGGCGAACCCGGAGTGTCCGAAGTGGACATGCCGAGTGCGGCGGATCTCGCCCGCACCCTCGTCGACGGGGTGCTCGCCGAAGCCCCCGAAGCGCCGGGTACCCGGCGGGTCGCGGCGATCCTCAATGGGCTCGGCGCCACGAAGTACGAGGAATTGTTCGTGGTGTGGAAGACCGCGTCGAGGCTGCTGGCCGAGGCCGGGGTCGAGGTGGTGGAGCCGGAGGTGGGCGAGCTGGTCACCAGCCTCGACATGGCCGGGTGCTCGCTGACGCTGACCTGGCTGGACCCGGAGCTGGAGCGGCTGTGGAGTGCGCCCGCCGACTCGCCCGCTTACCGCAAGGGAAGCATCGTCGAGTCCGATGCGGACGATGAGATCGTGGAAGAGGCGGCCGAGGTGGTCGCGGAGGCGACCGCCGTGGCTCCGCAGGTCGGTCAGGAAACGACGCGGCTCGTGGTCACCGGGCTGAGGTCGCTCAGCGAACTGTTGCACGCGGCCGAGGACGAGCTGGGCAGGCTCGACGCGGTGGCGGGCGACGGTGATCACGGCCGGGGCATGTCGCGGGGCAGTGGAGCCGCCCTGGAAGCCGGGGAACGCGCCGCGGGCGAAGGCGCCGGTCCCGCGGCGGTGCTGATGGCCGCCGGGGACGAGTGGGCGGCGAAGGCGGGCGGCACTTCGGGTGCGTTGTGGGGAGCGGGTTTGCGTTCCTTCGGGGATCTGCTGCCCGACGATCGGGAGGTCACGGCCTCCGACCTGCTCGCCGGGGCGCGAGCCGCGCTGGAGGCGGTGCAGCGCCTCGGCCGCGCCGAGGCGGGCGACAAGACGCTGGTGGACGCGCTGATCCCGTTCGTCGACACGCTCGACGCCGCGATTCGGGACGGTGCCGAAGCCGGTGCCGCCGTCCGGAAGGCGGCCGCGGAGGCGACGGCCGCAGCCGAGCGGACCGCCGAACTCACCCCGCGCACCGGGCGCGCGCGCCCGTTGGCCGAACGCAGCGTCGGCACCCCGGATCCCGGAGCCACGTCGCTGGCGATGGCGCTGAACCGGACCGTGGACGTCCTCGGTGGACAAGAACTCGACTCGACAGAGGTGAAGTGAGATGGCGGAAAATCAAGGATGGCGTGTCGTGGTCGGTTCCGATGACGCGGGACTGGACTACAAGGACGTGCTCAAAGCCGACTTGGAGCAGGATCCCCGGGTGGCCTCGGTGGTCGACGTGGGCGTCGGTTCCGACGAGCACACCGACTACCCGCACGTAGCCGTCAACGCCGCGCGCAAGGTCGCCGCCGGCGAGGCCGATCGGGCGTTGCTGGTGTGCGGCACCGGGCTCGGCGTGGCGATCAGCGCGAACAAGGTGCCGGGGGTGCGGGCGGTGACCGCCCACGACAGCTACTCCGTGCAGCGATCGGTGCTGAGCAACAACGCTCAGGTGCTGTGCTTCGGACAGCGCGTCGTGGGCCTGGAACTGGCGCGGCTGCTCGCGGGGGAATGGCTGGACCTGCACTTCGACGAGAGCTCGTCGTCGGCGAAGAAGGTCGCGGCGATCGGCGAGTACGAGCCCGACCCCGGCGCGGTGCGTTGAGCTCGCTCCTGGAGGAGGAACGGGCGGAGGTCATCCGCATCGCCCAGAAGATGATCACCGATGGTCTGGTGGTGGGCACTTCGGGCAATGTGTCGCTGCGCAGCGGTGAGCTGGTGGCGGTGACCCCGTCCGGGGTGGATTACGACGAGCTCACCGTCGCCGGCGTCCCGGTGGTGCGGCTCGACGGCACCGTCGTCGACGGTGAGCTCGCGCCGACCTCCGAGTTGCCGATGCACCTGACCGCGTACGCCGATCACGCGGCGGACGCCGTGGTGCACACGCATTCCTTGCACGCCACGGCGTTGTCGTTGCTGCGCGACGATGTTCCGGCGGTGCACTACCAGCTCGCGGAGATGGGCGGGGTGGTGCGGGTCGCCGAGTACGCGACGTTCGGCACCGACCGGCTCGCCGAGAACATGTCGGCTGCGTTGGAGGGTCGTGGTGCGTGCGTGCTGCGCAACCACGGCACGGTGGCGGTCGGGTCGACGCTCGCCCGCGCCTACAACCGGGCGCGGCAGCTGGAGTGGCTCTGCGAGCTGTGGCTGACCGCGCAGCGCGCGGGCCAACCCCGGTTGCTCGACGACGTCGAGCTGACCCGCTGCGCCCAGCAGTTCCAGCACGCCACCCGAAGCTGAGGCTCCCCGCGTCGCGAGCTCCCGGCTCGATCCAGGTGAACAGCCCATGCGACCGATCACGGGCAAATGGGCCATTCACCTGATGGCGTCGACGGAATGAGTGCCTCCTTCGCCCGTTCGCATCGGGTGAAGGAGGCGCTCACCCGGAGGCTGCTCAGGCTTGGTTCCGGGGGAAGGAGGCGAAGTAGGCCGCCGCCATGTCCTTGTCCCCGTGTCCCGCCTCGGCGGCGCGGGCGAAGCGGGCACGGACCGCTTCGGCGACGTCGAGGTGCAGTCCATCGGCGGCTTCGGCGATCAACCCGGCGTCCTTGCGGGCACCGTCCACAGTGAACGCGGGGGTGAAGTCGCCGTTGAGGATGGCGCTTCCCTTGATGTGCGCGTACGGGGAGTCGACCGCGCCGCCCTCGATGGCCTCCAAGAACCGCCGAGGATCGACGCCGAGGGAGTCGGCGAGCGCGATCGACTCGCCGACCGCGTTGGTCAACGCCAGCACCCAGTTGTTCGTGGCGAGCTTGAGCCGTGTCCCGTCCCCGTGCGCCGCATCGGTGCCCAGCCACAGGGTGCGGCCGCCGACCGCGTCGAACACCGGCTGCGCCCGGTCGCGGACGTGTTCGGCGCCTGCCGCGAGCACCGTCAACGTGCCCTGCACCGCGGGGCCGCGAGTACCGAGCACGGGGGCGTCCACCAGCGTGAGGTCGCCCGCGACGTCGGCGACCTTCGACAGTCCGTCCAGCCCGACGGTCGCCATCTGCAGCCATGGGGTGCCCGCGGGCAGTCGCGCGGCTGCGGCGCGGCCCGCTTCCACCGTCGCATCCGCGTCCAGCAGCATCGTGACGAGCAGGTCCGCGCCGCGGGCCGCGTCGGCGGGGCTCTCGGCGACGGTGGCTCCGTCGGCGGTCAGTTCTTCCGCGCGGGCGCGGGTCCGGTTCCAGGCGCGCACGGCGAAACCGTTCGCGAGCAGGTTGCGCACCATCGGAGCGCCCATCGTCCCGGTTCCGAGGAAGGCCACGGTCGTCATCGCTGCACCTCGACATGTCGTGATCGTCCGGGCGGGAAATCGCCCGGCCCGATTGTGCGGCATCGCCCACCGCGGCACCCGGAGGCCCGCACGTGCCGACCGGTCCGCTCGACGTGGATTCGCGGTCGCGATCCGGATGGTGGCGCGATGGTCGCGGCCCGGTATCGCGTTGGTGTGAAAGGAGATTCTTGGGGTAGCGGGCTGCGATACCGTCCGGGTGGGTCGTGCAGTCGATCCGGACAAGTCGAAAGGAAGCCACCGTGCAGGAGTGGGAACTCGGTCGAGTCCACCGCAGCAGCATCGGCGATGTTCGCTGGGATCGACTCGGCGAACCGGAGAAGGAACCGGTCGTGCTCTTGCACGGGACGCCTTTCTCCTCTTTCGTCTGGCGGGGCGTCGCCCGCGCCCTCGCGCCGCATTTCCGGGTGTACGTCTGGGACATGCCCGGTTACGGCGCTTCGGAGAAGTACACCGGCCAGGACGTTTCGCTGGCCGCGCAGGGCGAGGTCTTCGCGGAACTACTGGAGCACTGGGAATTGGAGCGGCCCGCCGTGGTCGCGCACGATTTCGGCGGTGCCGTCGCGTTGCGCGCGAACCTGCTGCACGGAGCCGATTACGAACGGCTCGCGGTCGTTGATCCGGTCGCGCTCGCGCCGTGGGGTTCGCCGTTGTTCCGCCTGGTGGGCCGGCACGTCGAGGTTTTCGAACAGCTGCCGCCGGCCATCCACCGGGCGTTGGTGCGCGAGTACATCAGGTCGGCAAGCCACCGCGGCCTCGGAGAGTCCACTGTGGACGCATTGACCGAGCCGTGGCTCGGAGAGTCCGGCCAGCCCGCGTTCTACCGCCAGATCGCCCAAGCCGATCAACGGTTCACCGACGAGGTGCAGGGCTCCTACGGGACGCTTCGGATGCCGACGATCGTGTGCTGGGGCGCGGAGGACACCTGGATCCCGGTGCAGAAGGGGCACGAACTGGCCGCGTTGGTGCCCGGAGCCGACCTGCGGGTGATCTCCGGCGCCGGGCACCTCGTCCAAGAGGACGCCCCCGCCGAACTCACCGCGGCACTGTTCGCGTTCCTCCGGAGCTGAGCCCCCCCACAGAGGTACCGCGACGTTCGGAACCGTCCGTTAATCGCGAGGTCATCGCAGGTCACCGCGCCGAAACATGCTCAGTGCAGAGTTGAGCCATGACAGCTGCACAGCACCGCGAAGCTCCGGCGAAGCGTGGCCGGGGGACCTGGACGCGTGAAGTGATCGAGCTGGCCCTGCTGTGCGTGACCGCCGGTGTCGCGCACCTGGTCATCGCCGGGCTGCGGACCTTCGACACCGGGGCTTACCTGCTCATCACCCTCGGCGCGCTGCTCATGGCGGGAGCCGCCGCGCGGCACATGTGGGTGCACCGGCCGCGGGCCGTCGCGGACGAACGGACCCCGGGACCGGAACTCGTCGCGCGTCCTCGCGCTTTGTGGCGGCTGCGCGCCTCGGTGACCGACACTCCCGGCCGGCTCGCCGAAATCGCCGCCGGATTGGCCGGGCTGGGCGGCAACATCCGCACCGTGCACGTCCACCCCGTCGAGGACGGGGCGGTCGACGAGGTGCTGGTGCACGTGCCCGAGACGGTCGGCGCGGACGAACTGGTGCAGGCCGTTATCGACGCGGGCGGCCGGGACGTCACCGCCTCTCCCGCGGACGTGCGGGAGCTCGACGACGTACCGGCCCGGGCGTTGAACCTCGCCGCGGGCTTGGTCGACGGGCGCGGCGACCTGGTCCGGGCGCTGCTCGGCACGCTAGGGCCGGCCGAGGTGAGCTGGCAGGAGGAACCGCACGCGGACACCGGGATCGACGGTGCCGCCGGGCGGGTGCTGTGCCTGTCCGCGCCGGGCGGTGGCGTGCTGGTGCTGGAACGGGCCGGTGCCTCGTTCACCCCGGCGGAGTTCGCGCGGGCGCGGGCGATGGTGGAACTGGCCGCGACCTGCCGCGGACGCCTGCGGCCGGAGGCCGACACGATCAGCACCACCGGCGGCGAGGAACTCACCGTCCGCCTCGCCGATCGCGACGATCTGAACCTGGTCACCGAGTTCCACACCCGGTGCTCGGCCGCCGCGCGGTACCGCCGCTACTTCGGCCCCGGACCGGCCGGTGACAGCGGCGTGCTGCGGCTGCTCACTCCGGCGCTGGGCCGCTCGCTGCTGGTGCAGGACCCGGACGGTGAGGTCGTGGCGATGGGGAATCTGATGCGCGACGCGCGGTCGGCCGAGGTGGCGCTGCTGGTGCGCGACGACTGGCAGCGCCGCGGTATCGGCGCGCAGCTGGCCGGGAAGCTGATCGAGCAGGCCGTGGCGTCCGGCATGGACGCGGTCCAGGCGCACACCCACGTCGACAACACCGCCATCGCCCGCACCCTGCGCGCCGCCGGCCTGAAGCTGGTCGGTGTCCCCGAACCGGGGGAGTGGAGCTGGTCCCGTTCGCTCACGGCCGCTCCGGCACGCTGAGGGGCCTTTCCGCGTGGCCCGCGCAGGTGTCCGGGTGGCGGAACCTCAACTGTCTTCTCGCGGCGGGACCTTTTTCCGTGGCTCCGCCACGGGGGAGAAGCCGTCCTCGCGAGAAGACGGCTGAGAATCCGCCGGTGGTCGGCCTGCTTGGCTGGTCACTCGCCGCTGGCAGAGACAACGACCGCAAGGTCATTCCGCGAGGCCCGAGATCTGTGGCGGCGATCCGGGTGTGCGGGCGTCATGCTGGGGCGATGGACGAGGACGTCATCCCGATTCTCCGTGTCGAAGCGGCCGACGTGGCGGTCAAGTGGTACGAGCTGCTGGGGTTCACCGCCCAGTGGGAGCACCGCTTCGAGCCGCACCTGCCCGCGTTCGTCGAGGTCATGCGCGGACGAGTGCGCCTGTTCCTGTCCGAGCACGAAGGCGATGCCCGCCCGGGGACGCTCATCTACCTGCGGGTCGACGACGTGGACACGATCGCCGCCGGGTTCGGCATGCGCCCGGAATCCACGCCGTGGGCACGGGAGATCGAACTGCACGACCCGGACGGCAACCGCCTGCGCATCGGCACCCCGCTGGGCTGAGCGCCGACGGGAGAACCGCCGTGGTGCGGGGGAAAGCCGCTCACCAGGCCCGGTCGGTGGCGGCGGTGAGCAGTTCCCCGAGCATGTCGCGCACGTTGCCCGGCGCCCGCATCCCGTCCAGCGCCCCCCGGGCCGATGCCGCACGGCTGCTGATGAGCCGTTCGCACTCGGCGAGCGCCCCGCTGTCCACGATGATCGATTGGATCCGCCGCACCTGGTCGTCGTCGAGGTCGCCCGCTGCGAAAGCGCGGTCGATCTCCGCCAGCTGCGCGGCGTCGGCCCGCCGCCGAGTGGTGGCCAGCAGCACGGTGGGCTTGCGAGTCCGCAGGTCGTCGCCGACGGGTTTGCCGGTGATCGTGGCGTCGCCGAACACGCCGAGCACATCGTCGCGCAGCTGGAACGCCTCGCCCAGCGGCAGCGCGTAGGCCGTGTAGGAGTCGAGCAGGTCCGCGTCGGCTCCGGCGAGCAGTCCGCCCAAGTGCAGCGGGCGCTCGATGGTGTACTTCGCGGTCTTGTAGTGAATGATCGTGCACGCCCGCTCCACCGAGTGCGTGGATCGGGCCTGCTCGGCTACGTCGAGGTACTGGCCGAGCACAAGCTCCGCGAACGACTGCGCCACCATCGGCTGCACGGCCGCCAGCCGCTGCGGCGGGAGGCCGCTGGAGCCGAGCAGCTCGTGGAACCAGGCCAGGCACAGGTCGCCCAGCAGCAGCGCCACCGAGGTGCCGAACAGCTCTGAGGAACCCCGCATCCGCTCGGCGTGGTGCAGGTCGGCGTGCTGGCGGTGCAAGGACGGAGCGCCGCGGCGGGTGTCGCTCTCGTCGATGATGTCGTCGTGGATCAGCGCGAACGCGTGCAGCAGCTCCAGGGCCGCGGCGGCGGCGATGATTCCGGCGTCGTCGGGGTCGCCGCCTGCGCCGCGCCAGCCCCAGTAACAGAACGCGGGCCGCAGTCGCTTGCCACCGATCAGGAAAGTGCGCAGCGTGTCGATCGCCGCGGCCCACTGCGCCCGGCCCGCGTCGTCGGCGGCCATCGCGCGGTAGCGGTCCTCCTGCGTGTCGAGGAACCGGGCGAGGGCCGCGTCGACGCGTTCTCGCACCCCGTCGACGTCCACCGGGTGGGGCGGGGCGGGGAACGTGGTGGTCATCTGGGTACTCCCTGGAGCTGTGAATCGTTCGGCCCACGTGGAGGGGCCGTCCACAAAACTAGGGTTCGCGAGGCGTGCGGGCATCGGCCGTTGTGCCCGTGATGATCTCCGCCGAACGGTCGGCCGTTCGGCTGTTTCCGAGCCGTTCGGCCGAGGTTCAGATTCCGTGGCGAGCGGCGGCGCCGTCGAGCAGTGCGCGCAGTCCAGCGTCGAAGCGCTCTTCGGCGGTGGTGGTCGTGGCGAGCCGCGTCCACTCGGCGTGCGGCGTCTCGGTCCCGAGCAGTGCGCGCAGCTGCGGGAGGTCGCCGTGTTCGAGCTGTTCCTGGAGGAATCGGGTGGTGTCGGCGGGAAATTCACCGTCGTGCAGCGGTTCCCCGGTGCGCAGCACGTTGCCCTGCACGTAATCGTCTACGGCCGCCAGCAGCGCGAGCTTCGATTCGGGGTCTAGCGCGGTGTCGGCGAGGGCCGCGAAGGACTGGTCGGCGTGGCGCAGCGCGTTCGGTCCCAGCCGGGCGTTGCGCAGGCCTTGCAGCAACCCGCGGTGGCGCAGCGATACCTCGCGGGTGCGGTGCGCGATGGCGGTGAGCGCGGCCCGCCAGCCGGTCGGCAGTTCGTCGGCGGGAATCAGGATTTCGCCCATCAGCGCGTCGTCCATGAGCGCGATCAGGTCGTCCTTGGTGCGCACGTAGTGGTACAGGGTCATCGTCCCGGCGCCCAGTTCGGCGGCGACCCGGCGCATCGAAACGGCTTCGAAGCCTTCGGCGCCTGCCAGTGCGAGCGCGGCCGCGGCGATCTGCTCGCGGGTGAACCGGGGTTTCCGGGTGCCCGGTGCGGGTTCGGCCCAGATCGGGGTGCCGCCGTGCTCGGTTGCCATGTGGTACACCGTACCGCTAACGTTGTTCGTGCGGTGTACGTCTATCGAGTACGCCGTACCAATTGAGAGGGAGGCGGCAATGCGCACCGAGCACGAGACCGAAGTCCTCATCGCGGGAGCCGGACCGGTCGGACTGGTCCTGGCCTGCGAACTGGCCCGGCGCGGCATCGGTTTCCGGATCATCGACAAGGCCACCGAGCACTTCGGCGGCTCACGGGCCGACGGGATCCACCCGCGCACCCTGGAGGTCTTCGCCGACCTCGGCGTGCTCGACGAACTCCACGCGGCGGGCGACGGCGGCATCCCGATGCGCAAGTACGCCGAGGGCGAGCTGGTCTGGGAGGGCAGGCCCAGCGAACCGGTGCCCGCCACCCCCGGCGTTCCGCATCCCAACCCCTGGTTCGTCCCGCAGTTCCGCATCGAGGAGATCCTGCGCAAAGCGCTCGCCGGGCGCGGCGGCCAAGTCGAGCTCGGCGTCGAGCTGCGCGAACTCCGCCAGGACGATCGGCACGTCACCGCCCTGCTCGCCGACGGCACGGAGATCCGGTCCCGCTACCTCGTCGGAGCCGACGGGGGGAGCAGCACCGTGCGACGCGCGCTGGGCATCGGCTTCCACGGCGAGACCGACGAGACGACCAGGATGCTGATCGCCGACGTCCGACTCAGCGGACTCGGCAGGGACGAGGCGCTGGCCTGGTCCCGCGGCGGGGAGATGGCGTCCGCGCAGCCGCTCGCCGGCACCGGCCTGTTCACCGTCACCACGTCCCGCGACGACATCGCGGCCACCCCGGCCGAACTGCAGGAACGACTCCGGTGGGTCAGCGGGCTCGACGTGCGGGTGCACGAGGTGCATTGGAACTCGACCTGGCGGGCCAACGCGCGCCTCGCCGAGCGCTACCGGGACCGCCGGGTCCTGCTCGCGGGCGACGCGGCGCACGTCTGCCCGCCCACCGGCGGGCAGGGCATGAACACCGGCGTGCAGGACGCCTACAACCTGGGCTGGAAGATCGCCGCCGTGCTGCGCGGGGCCGACGCGGCGCTGCTGGACACCTACGAGGCCGAGCGGCGCCCGGTGGCGCGGGACGTGCTGGAGGTGAGCGGACGGCTGCTGGACCTGATGCGCGAGGACGATCCCGAAGCGCACGTGCGCGGTCCGGAACTGAACCAGCTCGGCCTGCACTACCGCGCAGGTCCGCTGTCGGCGGAGGAGCGCACTACCCCCGGCCCGGTGCGCGCGGGTGACCGGGCGCCGGATGCCCCGTGCGCGCGGGGCGGGCCGAGACCCGGCTCTTCGACTTGTTCGGCGGTGCCCACTGGACGCTGCTCGACTTCGGCGGCTCGCTCGGAGACCTGGGCATTGCGGGCTTGGACGTGCACGCCGTCGTCGGCGAGGCGGCCCGCCCCGGCGACGTCGTCGACGTGCAGGGCCACGCCCACACCGGCTACGGCGTGGACGAGCCCGCCTTGCTGCTGATCAGGCCCGACGGCTACCTCGGCTGGTGCGGGGACGCCGAAGACCTCACCGGCCTCCGGTCCTACCTGCTGCCGAAGCTGCCCAGGTGAACGCCTCCTTCGCCCGATCGGGCAAAGGAGGCGTTCACCTGGCCGGAGGCGCCGGTGAACGCCTCATCCAGCCGATCCGACCGGGCGGATTCTTGTGGTGGTCGCAACGCCTGATGGTTTATGTGGTGGTGAGTAGATCACGGAGGCGTTGGGCTGGGGTGTGCCAGCCGAGTGTTTTGCGTGGTCGGTTGTTGAGTTGTTGGGCGACGTGTTCGAGGTCTTCGGGGCTGTGGATGCGGAGGTCGGTGCCTTTGGGGAAGTATTGGCGCAGGAGTCCGTTGGTGTTCTCGTTCGTTCCGCGTTGCCAGGGTGAGTGGGGGTCGCAGAAGTAGACCGGGACTCCGGTGGTGATGGTGAACTGTTTGTGTGCGGCCATTTCGCAGCCTTGGTCCCAGGTCAGGGAGCCGCGGAGGTGTTCGGGCAGGGTTTTGATCAGGGGGATCAGGACGTCGCGGACGGCTTCGGCGGTGTGTCTGCCGGGCAGGTGTCCGAGCAGGACGTAGCGGGTGGAGCGTTCGACCAGGGTCACGATCGCGCTTTCGTTGCGGGTGCCGACGATCAGGTCGCCTTCCCAGTGGCCGGGCACGGCCCGGTCTTCGATCTGTGGTGGGCGTTCGGAGATCATCACCATGTCGTCGAATCGGGGCGTGCGCTGTTCGGGGCTGCGGTGTAGTGCGCGGCGGGTGCGTCCGGTGCGCAGCGCGTCGGCGAGTTCGCGCCGTAACCCGCCTCGTGCCTGGATGTAGATGGCTTGGTAGATCGTTTCGGGACTCACCCGCATGCCTTCGTCGTCGGGGAACTCGGTGACCAGAGCGTGACAGATTTGCTCTGGTGACCATCGTTGCTGCAGGCCGGCGGTGACGTAGTCGCGTAACGGGCCGTGTTGGGCGAGTTTGGAGGCCTTCGGGCGTGCGCGGCTGGCGGCCCATGCCCGCTGCGCCCGGTGCGGCTGATATTCGCCGGCGACGCTGCGGTTGTCGATCTCGCGTTTGACCGTGGAGGGCGACCGGCCCAAAACACGCCCGATCGCCCGCAACGACTCGCCCTGCCGCCACAAGTCAGCGATCGTTTCCCGTTCCGTCACCGTCAAAAACCGGGGGTGCAGCTCAGCTTCGACCACCGCCAACGACAACACTGATCCACTAGTCACAGCGGTGTTGTAGTCGATCCTGTGCCCGTCCGGGTGCACCCGGGCATCACCGATCTTGCGGATCCCCCGATCCCAATCAGCGGCAGTGCGCACATGCACCCCGACCCGTGCCGCAGCATCCCGCCTCGACACCCCGGACCCACGCAACTCGTCGTAGACCGCCCGGCCGGGATGCCCACGCCTGCCCGGTTTCCCACGACCACGAACACCCGCCCTCTTCGCCCACCCGAACGCCGTCGCAGGAGCCACCCCGGCCACCCGAGCAGCACCCGCAATACAGCCCCCTTCACCCTCCAACACCTCGAAAAACCACGCCTTCAACCCCGCAACAACCACGACCCCCACAACCCCTCAAATCCAAGGCGTTGCAAGGACCGCTAGAACCCGCACCGGGCTGAGGGGACATTCACCTGACGCGCCGAGCCGGAGGTGCTCCGCCGCCGTGCGACTCACGGGACTCGCTAAACGAGGATGCCCGCGATGGCTGCGCTCATCAGGTTGGCGAGGGTGCCGCCCGCGATGGCTCGCATGCCGAACTCCGCGATCTGCGGACGGCGCGAGGGGACCAGGCCGCCGAGGCCGCCGAGCAGGATCGCCAGCGAGGACAAGTTCGCGAACCCGGTCAGCGCGAAGGTGATGATGATGGCGGTGTGCGGGTCGAAGTTCGCCGCCTGCGGACCGAAATCGCTGAACGCGACGAACTCGTTGAGCACCAGCTTCTGCCCGACGAAGCCGCCCGCGGTCACCGCGTCCTGCCACGGCACGCCGATCATCCACATCACGGGCGCGAAGACGTACCCGATGATCTGCTCGAAGGTGATGTCGCCCAGCCCGACCAGGCCACCGGCAGCGCCGAGGATCAGGTTCAGCAGGGCGATCAGCGAGACGAACGCGAACAGCATCGCGCCGACGTTCAACGCGAGCTTCAGCCCGTCGGAGGCGCCGGTGGCGGCGGCGTCGATGACGTTGCGCGGCTTGGTCTCCAGCGCCTCGCTGTCGTCGACCGCCGTCGCGGTGCCCGCCTTCTCCGGCTCGCCGGTGTCCACAGTGGAGGTTTCCGCTTCCGCGGTTTCGGCCGGCTTCGGGTTCTTCGAGAACCAGGCCGCCGGACCGCGCCGTTCGGTGCGCTCCTTGGCGGCCTGCTCGGCGTCACCGGTCGACTGCTCCGTCTCCGGCACGATGATCTTTGCCATCATCAGGCCGGCGGGCGCCGCCATGAAACTGGCCGCGATGAGGTGGTCCAGGTTCGCCCCCAGCAACGCGTACCCCACCATCACCGAACCGGCCACAGTGGACAATCCGCCGACCATCACGGCGAAGAACTCCGACCGCGTCATGCCCGCCAGGTACGGCCGCACCACCAGCGGAGCCTCGGTCTGGCCGAGGAAGATGTTCGCCGTCGCGTTCAGCGACTCCGCGCGCGTCGTGCCCAGCACCGCGCGCAGGCCGCCACCGACCACGCGCACCACCCACTGCAGCACGTTCCAGTGGTAGAGCACCGCGGTCAGCGAGGCCACGAACACGATGATCGGCAGCACTTGGAAGGCCACCACCGTCGCGCCGTTGGTCGGCATGATCGGCCCGAGCAGGAAGTCGATGCCCTCCTTCGACGAGTCGATCACGCGCTGCACCCCGGAGGAGACCGCGCTCAACGCCTGTTTGCCCGCATCCCACCGCAGCACGATGAAGGCGAACACCAGCTGGATCGCCAGCGCCCCGAGCACGGTGCGCGGCCGGATGGCCCGGCGATCGGTGGACAATGCGAACGCGATCAGCAAGAGCACCACCATGCCCGCCGCGCCCCAGAGCACCTGCACGTGACCCACCTTTCCTCGATGCGATTCGCGGAATGCTCGCATCCTCGTGAACCATGCGTGCGGGCGGCCTCACCACGGGAAATGTGGCAACGCGGTCCGGCCCCCTCCGCTTCGGAGCGAGCCGCGAGCCGACCGCGGGAAGGTGCCGCCGGGCGAGGCCTGCGCGCGATGGTCCGGAAAGCCGCCTTCGGCGCGGCCGGATGGATCAACCGCGAGGTTCCGTCAGCGGCGCACGCCCACGCCACCGTAGATCAGGTAGTCGGCGGCGTTCTCGTCGAGCCGTTCATCGGGGCGCCATTCCGAGACGAACACGGCGCCGGGCTCGACCAGCTCGAACTCGCCGAACAGCTCGGCGATCCAGCGCTTCGGGCGAGGTGTGGCGGGGTTGCTGCTGGTGGCGAAGAGGCGGGTCAACTGGGCGAGTTCCGCCGGACGCGCCTCGTTGGCGGCGTGGCTGACCGCGAGCATGCTGCCGGGCGCCAGCGCATCCCGGTAGCGCGCGACGAGCTTCGCCGGGTCGTCCTCGTCCGGGATGAAGTGCAGCAGTGCCAGCATCAGCAGCATCACCGGCTGGTCGAAGTCCAGCAGCCGTCCAGTCTCGGGATGTCCGAGGACCAGTTCCGGATCACGGGCGTCGGCCTGCACGATCGTCGCCTGCGCGTCGTCGTCGAGCAGCAGGCGGCTGTGCGCCACGGCGACGGGTTCGTAGTCGACGTAGACCACGGGGCAGGACGGGTCGATCTCGTGCACGATCTTGTGCACGTTGCCGACGGTGGGGATGCCGGAGCCGATGTCGATGAACTGCCGCACGCCTGACTCCAGCGCGTAAAGCACGGCACGGCGCAGGAATTCGCGGTTGATGCGGCTGGATGTCGTGATGCCGGGGAAGATCCGCTCGGCGTCGCGGGCGAATCGGCGGTCCGATTCGAAGTTGTGGCCACCGCCGAGGAACACGTCGTAGACGCGTGCCGCACTCGGCTTGGTGATGTCGACATCCGCCGGGATCCACTCCTGCCGGCTCAACCCGCACCCCTTCCTGATCAACGACGGTCCTCGGAGGGTGCCGCAACGGCGGCGCCGGAGGGTCGCGGATCGATCACGGAATGCGGCGCCGGAACCGGGGCCGGGTCGTGGAAGCCGGCCGAGATCGTTGAAGCGGGGATGTTCGTTCAGCCGCCGTCGATGCCGCGCTGGTCCGGGTCGTTCGGACGCGATCTCCGGGCGGCGATCCGGATGCAGCGCATGCACGGCATGCCGCTGGATTCTTCGACGAGGGAGGGCTCGAGCGGCATGCCGCACAACGTGATCAGCACCTCGCGCGGTGTCCAGGTCGCGGCGTGCACGACGCGAGCGCGTTCGCCGACGATTCCCGCGCGGTAGCGGACGTTGAGCACGGTGGGCTCGGGCGGTGGGCGACTGTGGTCCGCTTCGACCATCTCGGGTAGCGCCGCCGTTCCGGGTTCGGGTTGGCAGTCGTGAAAAGCAGGCATGTTCTCTCACCTGATTAGCTCGCGGTGGGTGAGCGCTTGTCCTGTCAAGCTACGACCGCTCTGCACTATGGAGTGACAGCTATGTGACAGTGCAGCAATAAAGTGCTCACTCCAACGTGTGTCACCTAGTCTGGTGGTCCAATGGCCCCACGTGGAAGGAGTCCCGTGCCACTACCCGAACAGGGACTGGCCCTCGGTGACCGCGTCGCCATGGCCCGCAAAGTCGCCGGACTCAACCAGCAGGCCCTGGCCCAGCGGGCCAATTACAGCATCAGCATGCTCCGTGCGGTGGAACAGGGACGGGAGCCCGGATCGCCCGCGTTCGTCGCGGCCGTCGCCCGTGCGCTGGGGATCGAGGCCGAGGAGCTCTACGGGCAGCCCTACCGGAGCACGCTCGACGACGACGGCGGCGTCCCGCCGGGGTTGACCGAACTGCGCACGCTGTTCGCCGAGGGTCGTTACGCCCTGGCGCTCGATCCCGGCTCGGCCGAGGAACTCGAAGCCGACCTCGCCAAGGCGCGGGACCTGCGGCACTCCGACCGCGCCCGGCAGGCGATCGAGATGACGCCGTCGTTGTTGCGCAGGATGGCCGGCGCCATCCGGCAGGCGAGCACCGATTCGGGACGTGAACGGGGGTATCGGCACCTCGCTCAGGCCTATGGCAACACAGCGCAACTGGTCTACCGATTCGGGTGGATTCCACTTGCGACACAGGCCGTGGATCTGATGGAACTCGCTGCGGAGCGTAGCGATGATCCGCTGCTTGCAGCTCACGCTGTGCAACATCGAGCGTTGATCCTGATGTCCTGCGCCGCGTACGACACCAGCACCCGTCTGGTGCAGCATTCGCTCGGCCTTCTGGAGTCCAGACCGGACAGTGAAGAGGTGCTCGCGCTGCGCGGTTCGGCGCATCTGCGCGGCGCGATGATCGCCGCCCGCGGCTGCGATCTGGACCGGGCACGGGAGCACATCGCTGAAGCGAGAGTGCTCGGTCAACGCATCGGCCGGTCATCGGCCGCCTACGACACGAACTTCGGACCCGGCAACGTGGAGATCCACGACGTCGCGGTCTCGTTGGAAGGCGGCGACCCCGGCCGGGCCGCCCGGGATGGCTCCGAACTGCGGCTGCCCGACGACATGCGTGCCAACCGAGTCGGGCACCACTGGCAGGACGTCGCCCGGGCCTGGGTGATCGCAGGTGACCACACCAACGCCCTGCGTGCACTGAGCAACGCACGCCGAGCGGCCCCCCAGCAGACCCGCTACCACCCGCAGGTCCGCGAAACGGCCCGAGCCATCGCCATGGCCGAACGCCGCAAATCCGACAGCATCGCCCACTTCACCAACTGGCTAGGCCTCAAGGTCTAACACCCCCACCCCGCACAACTGGACGGCAAAGCCCCCGAAGCCCAGTTGCCTCGCGGCGAAGCCGTGCAGTGGGCGGCGAAGCCCGCCTGCCTCGCGGCCGAAGGCCGTGGCTTGCGGCGAAGCCGTGCCTGTATGTGCGAAGCACATAGCC
The DNA here is from genome assembly GCF_022828475.1 of Saccharopolyspora gloriosae. Lineage (GTDB taxonomy): Bacteria > Actinomycetota > Actinomycetes > Mycobacteriales > Pseudonocardiaceae > Saccharopolyspora_C > Saccharopolyspora_C gloriosae_A. The sequence goes on from NZ_CP059557.1 coordinate 2,347,075, forward strand.
CACGTCAAAAAGCCGACCACCGGCGGGTTCTCAGTGGCTTCCTCGCGAGGACAGCTTTTTCCCCCGTGGCGGAGCCACTCGGGAAAAAGATCCCGCAGCGAGGAAGCCACTGAGGTTCCGCCACCCGACCACAAAGCAAGACGCCCCCGAAACCCCCACTGAGCAAGGCAGACGTAGGAAGGGCACTCTTGGGGGCATGGTCAGCATTAAGGACGTCGCCGAACGCGCCGGAGTGTCGGTGGCCACGGTGTCGAACTCGCTCAACCGGCCGGACCGGGTTTCGGTCACCACGAGGACGCGGGTGTTGTCGGTGATCGACGAGCTCGGCTACGTCCGCAGCGAGTCCGCCCGGCAACTCCGTGCCGGGCACAGCCGCATCATCGCCTTGCTGGTGCTGGACATGGGAAATCCGTTCTTCGTGGACGTCGCGCGCGGGGTGGAGGCGGCGGCCCGCGCTGAGGGGATCGGCGTGATGTTGTGCAATTCGGGTCAGGACCCGGAGGCCGAAGCGCTGTACTTGTCGTTGTTCGCGGAGCAGCGGGTGCGCGGTGTGCTGGTCACCCCGGCCGATGTGAGCGGCGCGAATCTGGATTCGTTGCGGCGGCAGGGAATTCCGTCGGTGTTCGTCGACCGCAAGGTCGGCAGTGAGCTTTCTTGCTCGGTGGCGGTGGATGATGTCGCTGGTGGCGCGCTCGCGGTGCGCCACCTCGTCGAGCAGGGCCACCGGCGGATCGGTTATGTCAGCGGACCCGCTTCGCTGACCCAGTGCCTCGATCGGCATACCGGTGCGCGGACCGCGCTGCGCGAAGCCGGTGTGGATGAGGACGCGTTGAGCGTGCTCGAAGTGCCCGCGCTGGACGTGGCTTCCGGGCGGGATGCGGGTTCCCGGTTGCTCGGGTTGCGTTCGCGTCCCACCGCGGTGTTCTGCGCCAATGACTTGCTCGCGCTGGGTTTGTTGCAGTCGCTGTTCGCGGCCGGTGTGCGGGTGCCGGAGGACATCGCGCTGGTGGGCTATGACGACATCGAGTTCGCGGCGGCGGCCGCGGTGCCGCTGACCTCGGTGCGCCAGCCCGCGTTCCGCATCGGACGCAAGGCGGCCGAGCTCGTGTTGGCCGAGACCGATCGCGACACCGCCGCCGGGCACGTGCATCAACAGGTGATTTACGAACCGGAGCTCGTCGTGCGACGTTCCAGCTTGCCGTCGGCCCGGTGAATCGGGGAGTCCTTTCGGAACGGCCTGCGTAGCCGGCGGAACCTGCACGGTTGCCGCGCTGACCGGACGACGATCGAAAGATCATTCTGAAATGTCTCTCAAAACGGACACCGTCCGCATGGATGCGCCCATGCGGGTTGCGGGACCGCCCGAACGGGGGTTCCTCGGGGCGGCCGTGCTTCGGTAACACGTTCCCTATCGGTGTTCGGCCGGGAAATCGTCCGGTCGTCTGCCGAAACGCGCGGCCGGTGACCGGCCCCGCCCGCCTCCCGTGCGCAGTCGGAGGCCCGCGAGGCGCTCGTTCGCGCGGCAGCCGACGGCGAACGACGGGAGCGCGCTCGATGGACACCACCGGCTCATCCGGCTCGGCGCCGAACGACGCGAGTCCCACCCGCAAGCAGTGGAAGTGGACGGCGCTGGCCTCGATGGCCTCGTACATCGACGCGGGCTCCATCGTCGCCGCGGCGGCTGGCCTGCCGCTGTGGGAGGCGTTCCTCGGGCTGGATTCGACCGTGGTCGGGCTGCTCACCGCGTTCAGTTCCAACGCGATCTCCGCGGCGATCGGGGCGCTGATCGGCGGCAGGCTCGGCGACAAGTTCGGCCGCAAGCGCATCTACGCCTGGGATCTGCTGGTGTTCGCGTTCGGCATCTTGTGGATCGTGTTCGCGATGAACCTGCCGATGCTGTTCATCGGCTATGTCATCGTCGGGCTCGCCGTCGGTGCCGACCTGCCGACTTCGCTCGCACTGATCGCCGAGTTCTCGCCGGGGCGCTCCCGGGGGAGGCTGATCGGGGTCGCCCAGGTGGCCTGGAGCCTCGGGCCGATGGTGACCTTGCTGCTGGCGTTCGCGCTGGCCCCGCTGGGGCTGCTGGGCGTGCGGATCGTGTTCGCGCACCTGTTCGTCGTCGCGCTGGTGACCTGGTACTTGCGGCGCGGCATGGTCGAGTCCGCGCATTGGCAGCAGGCGCGACAAGCCGCGCTGGACAGCGGGAATCCGCTTGCCGCCGGGCGGCTCCGGGACGTGTTCACCGGTCGCAACCTGCGGGCGCTGGTGTTCACCGGCGGGCTCTACGCGTTGTGGAACACGGTGGCGGGCACCAACGGCGCGTTCCTGCCGTACATCCTGCAGCACACCGGGAACGTGGATCAGGCGACGAGCGTCGCGATCCAGGCGTTCAACTATCTGCTCACCATGCTGGCGGTCGCGCTGGTGTTCATGCCGATGGCCGACGGTGGCCGTCGGAAACCGTTGTTCGCCTTCGGTGCGGTGCTGCAGATCGCCGCGTTCGGCTGCTTCGTGTTCCTGCCGATCGGTGTCGGGGTGGCGATCGCGAACGTCGCGCTGTTCGGAATCGGGGCGGCGTTCGCGGGAGAATCGTTCTACAAGCTGTGGTCCCAGGAGATGTTCCCGACGATGCTGCGCGGGACCGCGCAGGGGATCACGTTCGCGTTCGCCCGCATCGTGCTGGGCATCTGGAGCTTTCTGGTGCCGCTCATGATCGCGTCCTCGTTCGGGCTGGCGGGAATGGCGGCGATCATGATGGGGATGCTGGTGCTGTTCGCCGTCATCGGCCTGTTCGGCATGCCGGATTCGGCAGGCAGGTCACTGCAAGCGCTGGAGCAGGAACTGTCCACTTCGGGCACCGCCGAAAGTGTCGATTCCGATCGTGAAATCAAAGGCGCTGAGTGATCGAAGGCGAACTGGATACACCTGATCGGGGCGTTTACTTTCAGTTCTTGGTGCCTTCCTGATCTGGCGGCGAAAATATGGCGTGTCGGCAATTCGCCAGACCGGCGAATGTGGTCGATTGGGAACGTTCAATCGATTCGAACCGGGACATTCGAGTTCTGGGTCGGAGAGTTGGTTCGGAGGATCCATGCGTCACATTCGGGGGGTCGCGCGTGCCGTCGCGGCGACCGTCGTCATCGGAACATCCATGATCGGTGCACCGGCGTTCGCCGCGCAGGCCGACACGAACTACGTGGCACTGGGCGATTCGTTCGCCTCGGGCACGGGCACCAGGGACTACTTCGAGGACAGCGGGGACTGCCTGCGCAGCCCCAAGGCCTACCCGCAGCTGTTGGCCGACGCGAACGGCGCCGCCTCGTTCAGCTTCGACGCCTGCTCGGGCGCCACGACCGACGACCTCAACGCGAATCAGCTCGGGTCGTTGTCCGCGGACACCACGCTGGTCACCGTGCAGATCGGCGGCAACGACATCGGGTTCGCCGACGTCATCCAGCGCTGCCTGCTCGGCAACGACGAGGGCTGCGACAGCGCGGTCTCCGACGGCGAGACGAAGACACGCGACGAGCTGCCCGCGAAGCTCGGCGCCACCTACGAGAGCATCCGCTCGGCGGCGCCGAACGCCGAGATCGTCGTCGTCGGCTACCCGCGGATCACCGAGACCGGCGACTGCGGCATCCCGGGATTCACCGACGCCAAGCGGGAGCGGATCAACGCGGGCGCGGACGTGCTCGCCGAGGTCATCTCCGGACAGGCTCAGACCGCCGGGTTCGACTACGCCGACCCGCGCAGCACCTTCGACGGGCACGGTGTCTGCGGTGACCCGGAATGGATCAACGGCCCGAGCAACCCGCTGCAGGAATCCTTCCACCCCAACATCTCCGGCCACGCCGACGGCTACCTGCCCACGGTCGAGTCGATCACCGGTTGATGTCGGCGCCGGGCACCTCGCCGGGCGGCGGGTGCCCGGCGCCTCAACTCAGCCGCGACCTGCTGACCGTCGTGAGTCCGCCGTCGTCGTCGGCGCGTTGCAGCGAGACCGTCGCGTGCTCGCCGTCGGTGTCCAGCAGGCCGACCATGTTGCCGAAGTACGGACCCGCCGACTTCGACCAGCCCAGCGGTACCGACGGCACCCCGGCTCGTCCGGCCAGCCTGCGCAGCACCGCGGCGAGCGGCCGGGACCAGGCGAACCGGAGCGGCACGGTCAGGTGCGGGGGAGTGGCGTTGTGCAGCGGCGAGCACGTCACCTGAACCACCCGGGAGCGCGACGGCGGGGTGAATTCGGCCGCCGCGAGGTAGCTGTGGTGCACGTCCCCGGACAGCACCGACACCGAAGCCGTCCGAGGCCGATCGGCCGCCGCCCGCAGCAATCCGGTGAGGCGGTCGAAGGAATCGCGGAACGCGGCCCAATGTTCCAGGTCGCCGACTTGGCGGATCCGTTCGGCGAGCTTCGGCCACCGCCCGCGTTCGGAGCAGGCCAGCTCGTTCCACGACTGCAGGTGATGCACGGCGTGCGGCAGCAGCCAGGGCAGCGAGGACGCGACCACGACGTGCTCGTCCGCACCGCTGCGAACGGGGGAGTCCGCGTCACCGGACAGGACCGGCGGGGGCGGTTCGTGGCCGATCGCGTCCGCATCGACCCGCAGCTGATCGCGCAGCCACTCGAAGTCGGTATCGGAGAGCATCGCGCGGTCGCCGCCCTCCAAGATCCGGCCTGCGCGGGTGTCCAGCACGATCAACCGCAGTGATCCCAGGTCGCGCCGGTAGCTCCAGCGCATGTTCTTGTACCGCCCGCGCGGCCCGCTGGGGCCGTGACCGCGGCCGGCCTCGGGCGCGCGGAGCTCGGTGTCTGCGGCCGCGGCGAACTCGCGCAGCACCGGCAGCGCGTCACCGGTCCTGCCCGCGGCCAGCACCGCCAGGTAGGTCGGATCCTTGTCCAGGTCGTCCGGCCCGAGGTTGCCGATGTGCTGGTACACCCAGTACGAAATGAGCCCGCCGAGCAGGCGTTCCCGCCACCACGGCTCGGCGGCCATCGCGGTGCGCCATTCCAGCGAGGTGTTCCAGTCGTCCCGGACGTCGTGATCATCGAAGATCATCATGCTGGGCACGGTGGACAGCAGCCACCGCACCAGTGGATCGCTCCATCCGTACCGGTAGAGCGCGGTGTACTCCTCGAAGTCCGCGATCTCCTCGCCCGGCGGTTCCCGCAGGTCGCGGCGCTCCGCGATCTCCCGGCGCACCTGCGGCGCCGGTTGGTCCGCGTAGACCTGATCACCGAGGAACAGCATCGCGTCCGGCCAGTCCCGCTCCGGCATGTCCATCAGCCGTCGCGCGCACGACTCCAGCGCGTCCGGTCCCAGCGCACGGCGGCGCGCGGCGTCCTCGGTCGGGCCGAACCGGCACGAACCGAACAGCAGCCGCGCCCGCGTTCCGCGCGCAACCGTGCGGATCCGGCTCGGCGGGTGCGTGTCGGCGGGAGCGGGCCACACGAGCGCGCCGTCCACCCGCACGTCGTACGGCGTCGACGTGCCCGGCTGCAAGTCCCTGATCGTGACGAGCGCGTAGTGGTGGCCGCCGACCTGGAACGTGTCGACGGCGCTGCCGAGCACCTCGACCGTGCAGGCCTCGTCCAGCTCCAGCCACACCGTCGCCGACGTGTCGTCGGCGTAGCGGAGGATCGGCCCCAGCACCACATTCGTCACGCGCCTTGCATACCGCACCGGAGAGCGCGGTGAAAGCGTTCCCACTCGCGGTATCCGGTAACGGGCGTTCGGTGACCTCGTGTGGTCTGCCTGCTCACCCCGGTTGTGCGGTGTCCACCTGCTCGTCCCGCAGCCGATTCGGCTGGACGGGCGGCGCGATCGGAGGCGGCCGCCTGCTCAGCCGCGCACCTCGGCGATGGTCACCGGCCTGGCCGTCCTGCGGGACAGGTCGCAGGCTTCGGCGACGTACAGCGCTTCCAGCGCTTCAGCGGCCGTGCACGGATTCGGCCGGTGGCCGCCGGCGACCTCGATGAACTCGGCGAGCTCCGCGACGTAGGCATCGCGGAACCGCTCCAGGAACGTGCGGTAGGGCGGGGCTGACGGCCAGCGCACGCCTTCTTCCGCTGACGGCAGCGGTGCGCGCTCGTCGTTGCCCACGAACAACGCGCCCTGTGACCCGCACACCTCCAAGCGCACGTCGTGGCCTGCGCCGTTGTAGCGGGTGGCGCTGACCGTGGCCAGCAGCCCGCCGTCGAGCTCCAGGAGCGCGGCGCCGGTGTCGATGTCGTCGCCGTCCGCGAAGAACGCCGCACCTTGGTTGGCGCCTTGCGCGTACACCGAGACGACCTCACGCCCGGTGACCCATCGCAGCGCGTCGAAGTCGTGGATGCTGCAGTCCCGGAACAACCCGCCCGACGTCGGGATGTACTCGGCAGGTGGGGGATCCTGGTCTCCGGTGACGGCTCGCAGCGTGTGCAACCAGCCGAGCCGGCCCTCCCGCACCGCGTCGCGCGCGGCGCGGTAACCGGCGTCGTAACGGCGCTGGAATCCGATCTGCACCGGTGTGCTCACCGTGTCGCTGCGCTCGGCGACCTCGCGGGTTCCGGGCATGTCCAGCGCGACCGGCTTCTCGCAGAACACCGGCACGGCACGGTCCAGTGCATGGTGGATCAGCGTCGCATGCGCGTGGGTGGCCGCGGTGATCACCACTGCGTCCACGCCTCGGTCGTAGAGCTCGGCTTCGGTGCCTGCGGCTTCGGCGGCCAGCCCTTCCGCTCGGAGTTCGCTCGCGAGCCGTTGCGCTCGTTCCGGCAATGCGTCGGTGATCCGCAAGCCGGTCACTCCGTCCAGCCCGAGCAGGATGCGAGCGTGCATCGAGCCGATCCGGCCGGTACCGATCAGTCCTAACTGCATCGTCGGTTCCTTTCCGCTGATCTCCCGCCACCTGCTAGGCGTAGCGCTGCCGCATGTCCGTTTCCAGTTCTTCCAAGCTGCGGCCCTTGGTCTCGGGTACGAACCGGACGCTGAACATCAGCGAGCCGATACCCATCGCCGCGAACACCCAGAACGTCGCGCTGCCGCCGATGGCCGCCACCATCGGGGGGAACACCAGCGCCACCAGGAAGTTCGTCAGCCACAGCACCAGAATCGCCACGCCCATCGCGAAACCGCGGATCTTCAGCGGGAACAGCTCAGTGATCATCAGCCAGGTCACGGTGCTGACGCTGCTCTGCTGGAACGCCATGTAGATGACCATGAGCCCGAGCGTCAGGTAGCTGACCCAGCTCGCCCCGCCCGGTAGCAGGAACGCCAGTCCCAGCAGCACCAGGCATACCGTGACCCCGGCCTGCCCGGTGATCAGCAGCGGCCGCCTGCCGACCCGGTCCATCAGCAGCAGACCGACGAACGCGGCGAGCACCGAGATCGCGCCGATCGAGATGGTCGCCACGATGGACGCGACCTCGCCGAGCCCGGTCCGGGTGAGCAGCGTCGGCGCGAAGTAGATGATCGTGTTCACGCCGGTGATCTGCTGCACCACTGCCAGCCCGATACCGATGAAGAACACCCGGCGCAGCCACCGCGACCGCAGTTCCCGCCAGCCGGAGGTGCCGGGCTCGTGGTCGTTGACGGCGGTGATCTGCGCGAGTTCCTGCTCGGCCTCGTCGTGCGAGCGGGCTCGGTGCAGCACGCCACGGGCTTCGTCGAACCGTCGTTTGCCCGCGTACCAGCGCGGACTGTCCGGCAGGAACAACATGCCCACTCCCAGCAGCACCGCCGGGATGGTCGCGAGTCCGATCATCCAGCGCCAGGCGCCCGCTTCGGCCAGCAACGCGTTCACGATGTAGGCCACCAGTTGACCGGTGACGATCATCAGCTCGTTGAACGTGACCAGCCTGCCGCGCACCTGCGCGGGGGCCATCTCGGAGATGTACAGCGGCACCACCACCGAAGCCGCGCCCACCGCGAGTCCCAAGACCACGCGAGAGATCACCAGGATCGGGATGTCCGGGGTCAGCGCCGAGCCGAGGGTGCCCACCACGAACACCACTGCCGCGCCGATCAGCATCGGCCGCCGCCCGGCCCGGTCCGCGATCCGGCCGCCCAGCAGTGCACCGGCGGCCGCGCCGAGCAGCAGCGAACTGGTGACCAGCCCCTCGAGGAACGGGGTGAGCCCGAAGTGCGGGGTCATGAACAGCAGCGCACCGGAGATCACCCCGGTGTCGTAGCCGAACAGCGCGCCGCCCAGCGCTGAGATCACGGCGACGAGCAGGATGAAGCGCTTCGCCTTGCGCACCGCCGCGGCGTCGGCTTGCGCGCCGGTCTCGTCGTTCGAGAGCGTATTCGACATCATCGGCCCTTCGGTTCTCACCACTTGGCCAAGTATTCGGCCGTTTTCTCGCGCATGTACGTCGAGGATTCGCGGGCGCGGTCCTCCCAGGCGAACACGGCGACGGTCATGGTTCCGTCGAACCCGATCTCACGAAGCGAGTCGAAGAGCTCGTCCCAGTCGACCTCGCCCTGCCCGATGTCCAAGTGCTGGTGGACGCGGACAGGGGACCCGGGCGGGTTGACGATGTAGCGCAGCCCGGACGAGGCGGTGTGGTCGAAACTGTCGGCCAGATGCACGTGGGTGAGCAGGTCGCCCGCGTGCCGGACGATGCCCGGCGCGTCGTTGCCCATGTGGAACGTGTGCGGCGCGCAGTACAGGAATTGCACGTTCGGCGAGTTGATGCCGCGGATCATGTCGACCGCCACGTGCCCGTCCTCGACGAAGTCGTCCGGGTGCGGTTCAAGCTTGAGCGCGATCCCCTCCCGTTCGAAGATCGGCAGCAACTCCTCCATCGACTTGAAGAATTTGCCCTCGCTGCGGCTTGATTCCTCGGGCCTGCCGTTGAACTCGGAGACCATCGCGTCGACGCCGAGCAGCGAAGTGACCTCGATGGCCCGTTTCCAATACCGGACCGCGGCCTCCCGTTCCTCCTCGTCGGGGCCGGACCAGCGGTACAGCGGCAGCACCGAAGAGATGCCGACTCCGGCCGCGTCGAGTTCCCGCCGGAACCGGCGGAGGGTCTCGTCGTCGATCCGCGGGTGGCGGAAGAACGGCAGCACGTCCTCGCGCGGCGAGAGTTCGATCCACTCGTAGCCGAGTTCTGCCACGAGTTTCGGTAGTTCCAGCAGCGGGGTGAACCGGAACATGTTCGGGTCGATCGCGATCTTCACCAGTTCTCCTCGGTCGATTCCGTGACGGATGCGGTCAGGCGTAGAGCTCGGGGCGTTCGACGAGGGTGACCTCGGTCCGGGAACCGGATCGCTGCGCCGCCACGCCCGCTTCGCAAGCCGCCGCGGCGGCGTATCCATCCCAGGCGGAGGCTCCGTCGATGCCACCGGATCGGGCCGCCCGCACCCAGTGCTGGAACTCGGCGTCGAACGCCTGCCGGAACCGCGGGCGGAAATCGGCGGCGACGCCCCCGCCCCAGCGGCCGGCGTGGTGCGTGCGCATCCCGCTGTCCCCGCCGACCAGGGCGGTGCCGTTCTCGCAGACCGCTTCGCAGCGGACCTGGTAGCCGAATCCGCAGTTCACGAAGATCTCGACGTCGACGAGCACACCACCGGCGGTCTCGATCGTCACGATCTGCGGGACGCCGGCTTCGGTGCTCGCAACGAGTCCTTGCTGCCGGACGGACACCGCGGTGATCTCCGCGTCGAGCAGCCATCTGGTGGTGTCGAACTCGTGCACCACCGAGTCGGTGATCAGCATTTCGGTGCTGAATCCGGGTGGTCGCGCGGGATTCCGATGCGCGCAGTGCAACAGCAACGTGCGGCCGAGTTCGCCGGCGTCCAGTAATTCCTTGAGGTTCAGGTATTCCGGGTCGAATCGCCGCATGAAGCCGATCTGGATGAGCTTGCGGCCGCGGGCCGCTTCGGCTTGCACGACCCGCAGCGAGGACACGGGGTCGGGGGTGAGCGGCTTCTCGCACAGCACGGGGATGCCGCGTTGCACCGCCGCCAGCAGCAGCGGTTCGTGGGCGGGGCCGGGCGAAGCGATCACCACGGCGTCCACATCGGACGATTCGATGACGGCCAGCGGGTCGGCCTCGGCTCGTGCGCCGTCGACGCCGTCGACCGCGCGCTCGGCCCGCTCGATGTCGGGGTCGCCGACGGCGACCAGGCGGGCGCCGCTGAGGCGTTGGTGGATGCGGGCGGCGTGGTCGGAGCCCATCATTCCGGCTCCGACCACGCCGACCCGGAGGTCGTGCTCGCTCATGAGGTTCTCCTGCGCATCGCGCCGTACGCATGACAACGGCACGTGGCGATGTGTGCGGTGACGGTTCGAGAGGACGGCTCGGCGCCGACCGGTCCGTGGAGGGTGCTGCACGCCGGGTCTTGCCGGGGGAGGCGTCAGCGGACGCCTGCTCCGCATCGGGTCAGGTAGTCGCGGGTGCGCCGCGCGATGGGCAGCGGCACTTCCGGTGCGCACGGGTAGAGGTCCTGTTCGACGATCGCGAACAGGTCGGCGTCGAGTCCGCGAACCGCCTCGATGATCGGTTCCAGGGCAGGAACCCCGTTCGGCGGCTCGCACATCACGCCGCGCCGCACCGCCGGGCCGAAGGGCAGATCATCGTCGTGCACCCCGGCGAGCACCTGCGGATCGACCTGCTTGAGATGCAGGTAGCCGATGCGGCTCGGGTACTTCTCGATCAGCTCCAGGTTGTCCCCGCCGCAGTAGGAGATGTGCCCGGTGTCCAGGCACAACGTCACCAGCGTCGGATCGGTCATCTCCAGGAACCGTTCGACGTGCTGCTGGGTGTCGACATGGCTGTCGGCGTGCGGGTGGAACTGCAGGCGTAAGCCGAATTCCTCGTACACCGCCTTGGCGAGCCGGTCGATGCCGGTGCCCAGCGCACGCCAGGAACCGTCGTTGAGCGCGCGATCCTCGAGTTGTTCGCCGGTGGCGGGGTCGCGCCACATTTCGGGGATCACCACAAGATGTTTCGCGTCCAGCGCGGCGGTGAGTTCGGCGACCTGGCGAACGTGCTCCCAGGTCTGCGCCCAGACGTCACCGTGGTGGAACGCCGTGAAGCAGGTGCCCGCGGACAAGGTCAGTTCCCGCCGGGCGAGTTCGTCGCGCAGGCGGTGCGGATCGGTCGGCAGGTAGCCGTACGGGCCGAGTTCGATCCAGCGGTATTCGGCGGCGGCGACTTCGTCGAGGAACCGCTGCCACGGGGTCTGCTGCGCGTCTTCGGGGAACCAGACACCCCATGAATCCGGTGCCGAACCGACCCGCAGCCGGTCCCCGGCTCCGTTGCCGTTGGTCATCGAAATCTCCTTCTGCTGCTGCGTTGCGGCTGGAAGTCCGATCTGCGGCACCGGAGGAACCGGTGCGGATGTCCGCTTTCACGGCCCGGTAAGTAGTGCGGGCCGTCGGGATTCGCGGAGTGCTGGGCGGCGTCGTTCCGAGGGTGTCGTTCGGGGCCGACTGTGACGCCGATCTCCGTGTGTTCGGTAGCGGTAGTTTTCACCGCGGCACGGGCCGTGTCAAGAATTAGTCCTGACATACTTACGTACGGATGAACTCGGTGATCCGCTCGGGGGAGGCTGCGGCGCCGATTCCACTCGAGTGATCGACACCGCGACGGGGCAGCCGGGCGCGTGAGGTGTCGCGGCCGGATCGGGACGTGGCTAAGGGGTCCTGATCGGCGGCGGTGGGCGCGGTCAGGCGTGGTGCGGGCCGGCCGCGGGTGTGCCGACGGAATCCGGTCGGCGTCGAAAGCGGAGTGCGCGGCTCAGACGTCGCCGCGCAGCGAGAGGTCGAACGAATAGCGGGACGCCCGGTACACGTGCGAGCCGTACTCGACGATCCGCCCGGACTGGTCGTAGGTGGTGCGTTCCATGGTCAGCAGCGCCGCGCCCTCGGGCTCGTCCAGCAACTCGGCGTCCTGCTTGGTCGCGACGCGTGCGCCGATCGTTTGGCGCGCGGCGTGCAGCGGCACGCCCGCGTTGCGCAGCAGCTGGTAGAGCCCGCGCTCGATCAGCGAGTCCGTCGAGGGGTGGATCAGTTCGGCGGGCAGGAAGTTGTTCATCCGCGCGATCGGTTCACCGCTGGCGTACCGGACGCGTTCCAGGTGCAGCACGCTGTCGGTGCGGGTGAGCCCGAGCGTGCCGGTGAGCTCGTTCGGCACCAGCTCGACCTCGTTGATCAGCACCTGGGTGCTGGGGCTGCGGTCGATCTCGGTGAGGTCGTCGAACAGGCTGCTCAGCTCCACGGAGCGCTTCACCTTGTTGAACACGACCTGGGTCCCCGCGCCGCGCTTGCGCACGACGAGGCCCTTGTCGACCAGTGAGCCGATGGCCTGCCGGACCGTCGGCCGGGACAGCCCGAGGCGGCCTGCCAGTTCGATCTCGTTGTCCAGCCGGGTGCCGACCGGCAGGTCGCCGGACTCGATGGCCGCCTCGATCTGGGTGGCCACCTGGTGGTACAGCGGGATGGGGCTGGTGTGGTCCACGGTGATCCGGCTGGCCGGGTCCCAGGTGGAAGTCCCGGTCGTACGCGGGGATCGGTGCTGCATGGAGGTCACGTTCCTTACGGTAGCAAGATCGGGTGTCACCCTTAAGTAAGTATGTCCGGACATACTATTGACATGCGGCGTGACACCCGAGTAGACACGAAATCACAGCGCGCGGCGCGGTATTCGGCCCCTCCGTTCCAACGATCCCGCCGTCCTTGCACGCGCGGTCCCGCGATCCCGGTATCCGACGAACCCCGGTTCTGGACACCGGAAAGAGATCGGTACCTGAAATCCGCCCGCCACCCGGACATCCGGCACCTCGCCGGGTGCTCCGGGGGCGTTCAGATAGTCCCAGCCCTCGCCGATTCCCTTCCCTGAGCCCGTTTCGGAGGTCAGCCCGATGAGCATCCCGTTCGACGTCATCACCATGGGCCGTATCGGGGTCGACGTGTACCCGTTGCAGACGGGCGTGCCACTGCCGCAGGTCGAGACGTTCGGCAAGTACCTCGGAGGATCGGCCACGAACGTCGCGGTCGCGGCTTCTCGGCTCGGACGTGCCACGGCGGTGATCAGCCGGACCGGCGCCGATCCGTTCGGTGAATACGTGCACCAGGCATTGCGCGGGTTCGGCGTGGACGATCGCTGGGTCACGCCGGTCGAGCGGTACCCGACTCCGGTGACCTTCTGCGAGCTGTTCCCGCCGGACGATTTCCCGCTGTACTTCTACCGCTATCCGAAGGCCCCGGACTTGGAGATCCGGACCGGTGAACTCGATCTCGACGCCGTCGCCGATGCCCGGATCTTCTGGATCACCGGCACCGGACTCGCCGAGGAACCGAGCAGATCGGCGACCTTGACGGCGCTGGAACATCGGGCGCGGCGTGGGCACACCGTGTTCGACCTGGACTGGCGGCCGATGTTCTGGCCCGATCACAACGAAGCGACCTCCTGGTACCGGCGGGCGCTGCAGCACGCCACCGTCGCGGTCGGCAACCTCGACGAGTGCGAACGGGCCGTCGGCACCCGTGATCCGGACGCAGCCGCCGATGCGCTGCTGGCCGCCGGAGTGGAACTGGCCGTGGTCAAGCAAGGGCCGAACGGGGTGCTCGCGCGCACCGCCACCGCGGAGGTCGTGGCACCACCGGTGCCGGTCGACGTCGTCAACGGTCTCGGCGCCGGCGATGCCTTCGGCGGCGCGCTGTGCCATGGCCTGCTCGCGGGGTGGGAACCGGCGCGCACGATGCGCTTCGCCAACGCCGCCGGGGCATTGGTGGCCTCCCGGCTCGCCTGTTCGTCCGCGATGCCTTACGTGCACGAGATCGAAAGTCTTCTGTCCGCCGACCGCCCCGGTGCCACCCGCTGAGCGGCTAGTGCGAAAGCGAGAACAGTGACCACTTTGAGCATCACCGATCTCACGCGGGTACGCGCCACTCGCCCGGAGGCGATCCGGGAGGCGGCCGCGGCCCGCCGTCGCAGGCCGCTGTTGAGCGAGAACGGCAGGCTGCTGGTCATCGCCGCCGACCATCCGGCCCGGGGCGCGCTGGGCGCCGGTGACGACGCGCTCGCGATGGCGAACCGGTACGACCTGTTGGAGCGGCTGTGCATCGCGCTCGCGCGGCCAGGAGTCGACGGCGTGCTGGGCACTTCCGACGTGCTCGACGATCTGTTGTTGCTCGGGGCGTTGGAGGACAAGGTCGTGATCGGTTCGATGAACCGGGGCGGGCTGGCCGGAGCACAGTTCGAATTGGACGATCGGTTCACCGGGCACCGCGCGGCGGACATCGAACAATTGCGTTTCGACGGTGGAAAACTCTTGCTGCGCCTCGACTACACCGACCCGGGTTCATTGGAGACGATGTGCGGCGCCGCGCAAGCGGTCAACGATCTCGCCGAACGCGGGCTGATGGCGATGGTCGAACCGTTCCTGTCTCGCCGGGTGAACGGCAAGGTGCGCAACGACCTGTCCGCGGAGGCGGTGACCCGGTCCATCGCGATCGCCGCCGGGCTGGGCGGAACGTCCGCCTACACCTGGCTCAAAGTGCCCGTGGTGGACGAAATCGAGCGGATCGGCCCGGTAATGGAGACCACAACACTGCCCACCGTGCTGCTGGGCGGCGAGGTCGCAGCGGATCAAGACGCGACGTTCGCGCAGTGGGGGAAAGCGCTGCGACTGCCGAACGTGCAGGGGCTCGTCGTAGGTCGGAGCCTGCTCTATCCGCCGGACGGGGATGTGGCCTCAGCGGTGGACACCGCAGTCCGATTGTTGTGACGGACCGGATCTTTTCCACGTTGTGGGGCGAGTAGCGGGGCCTCAGCTGTCCGCTCGCTGTGGGATGACACCTGAGAACCCCGGTGGTCGTTCTGCTCGGGTGGTCACTGCTCAGTGGCTGTGTCGCTGGCAAGAGGCTGATCAAAACCATTTCCGAACGGAGAACCAAAGGGTTCTAGGACGGAGGAGGAAGTGTTGGCGGACAACCGTTTCTACCGGCCTGCGGGCGTGGCGGCGCGCGGTGACTACGCCGTGCACGTCGACCCGGAGACTGCCGGGTGGGGCTACTCGTCGTTGCGCGTGCTGGAACTTGAAGCGGGCGCGGAACACGAACTCTCCACTGAGGACAGTGAATGGATCGTGCTGCCGCTCACCGGCGGTTGCACCGTTCGATCCGAGGACGACAGTGGTGGCGAGACCGAGGTGTTCGAACTCGCGGGCCGCAGCAGCGTCTTCCGCGGCGTCACCGATTTCGCCTACGTGCCCAGGGATTCGCGGGTGCGGATCAGCACCGAAGCGGGCGGCAGGTTCGCGCTCACCGGCGCCGAGTGCGAGCGGCGGCTGCCCGCGCGCTACGGCGCGGCCTCCGACGTACCGGTCGAGCTGCGCGGTGCGGGGCAGGCGAGCAGGCAGGTGAACAACTTCGGTGCGGCGCACGTGTTCGAGGCGGACCGGCTGATCGCGGTGGAGGTGCTGACCCCGGCGGGGAACTGGTCGTCCTTCCCGCCGCACAAGCACGACACCGAACGCGAGGGCGAGTCTCGGCTGGAGGAGATCTACTACTTCGAGATCGACGCGGGCCACGGTGCCGACGGGGTCGGCTACCAGCGGGTGTACCCGTCCGGTCCGGGCCGGGACACCGATGTGCTGGCGGAGGTGCGCAGCGGTGACGTGGTGCTGATCCCCGACGGCTGGCACGGTCCGTCGATGGCGGTGCCCGGCTACGACATGTACTACCTGAACGTCATGGCCGGGCCTTCCCCGGACCGGGCATGGCTGATCTGCGACGACCCGGCGCACGCGTGGGTGCGCGAGACTTGGCGGGACCAGCCGGTGGATCCGCGGTTGCCGCTGTACGCGGCTCCGGCCGCTGAGCAGGGGAGGGATCAACGATGACCTCGGGAACCAGACGGCTGACCGTCGCGCAGGCGCTGGTGCGGTTCCTGGCGCGGCAGCACACCGAACGCGACGGGGAACGTGTCCGTTCGATCGCCGGATGCTGGGGGATCTTCGGTCACGGCAACGTGGCCGGAGTCGGGCAGGCGCTGCTGGAGACGCCCGAACTGCCGTACCTCCAGGGCCGCAACGAGCAGGCGATGGTGCACGCGGCGGTCGGTTACGCGCGGCAGCGGAACCGGCTTTCCACCTACGCGTGCACGACGTCGATCGGCCCCGGCGCCACGAACCTCGTCACCGGCGCCGCGCTGGCCACGATCAATCACCTGCCGGTGCTCCTGCTGCCCGGGGACGTGTTCGCGACCCGGCCGGCGGATCCGGTGCTGCAACAACTCGAACTGCCGCATGCGCGGGACGTGTCGGTGAACGACGCACTGCGCCCGGTGTCCCGGTACTTCGACCGGATCTGGCGTCCCGAGGCGCTGATCCCGTCCGCGCTGGAGGCGATGCGGGTGCTGACCGACCCGGTGCAGACCGGTGCGGTGACGCTGGCCCTCCCGCAGGACGTGCAGGCCGAAGCGCACGACTGGCCCGAGGAGTTCTTCGCCGAGCGGACCTGGCGGGTGGACCGTCCGCGGGCCGACCCGCGGTCCTTGACCGAAGCGGCCGACCGGATCCGCGCCGCCCGCCGTCCGTTGATCATCGCAGGTGGCGGGGTGCATCACAGCGGGGCGGAGCAGGCGTTGGGCGAGCTCGCCGCGGTCACGGGGATCCCGGTGGCCGAGACGCAGGCGGGACGCGGTTCGCTGCGGTACGACGATCCTCGCGAACTCGGTTCGATCGGGCACACCGGCACCGCGGCCTCCGATGACGTCGCGCGGCAAGCGGACCTGATCATCGGTGTCGGCACCCGTTACTCGGACTTCACCACGGCTTCGCGCACCTTGTTCGCGAATCCCGAGGTGCGGTTCGTGAACGTCAACATCGCCGCGGCGGATGCGCACAAGCAGGCCGCGATACCGGTGGTCGGGGACGCGCGGGCGGTGCTCACCGAACTCGCCGAGCGGTTGGCCGGCCACCACGTCGCCGCGGACTACGTGCGGGAGTACCGCGCGGCGGCGAGCAGCTGGGCCGAGGTCGTGGACGGCGTCACCCGGGCGGCCGACGGCGCGGAGCGACCCGGCCAGGCCGAAGTGATCGGGGCGCTCGACCAGGTCCTCGACGAGCGTGATGTGGTGATCAACGCGGCGGGGTCGTTGCCGGAGGACCTCAACAAGCTGTGGCGGGCCAGGCAACCGAGTCAGTACCACGTGGAGTACGGCTTTTCCTGCATGGGCTATGAGATTCCGGCGGCCATCGGCGCGCGCCTGGCCGATCCGGACCGCGAGGTGTTCGCGCTCGTGGGCGACGGGACGTATCTGATGCTGCCGACGGAACTGGTGACCGCGGTGCAAGAAGGCATCAAGATCAACCTCGTGCTGGTGCAGAACCACGGTTACGCGTCCATCGGCGGCTTGTCGGAGAAGGTCGGTGCGGAACGCTTCGGCACCGCATACCGGTTCCGCGATCAGGACGGCCGGTTCACCGGAGCTCCGCTGCCGGTGGACTTGGCGGCGAACGTGCGGAGCCTCGGCGTGGACGTGTTGCACGCGGACACCGTCGACGAACTGCGCGAGGCGTTGCGCGCCGCGCGGGCGGCGGACCGGCCGACGGCGGTGTACGTGGAAACCGACCCGGAGAAAGCTCAGTTACCGCCCGAGGCGTGGTGGGACGTGCCGGTGGCCGAGGTGTCGGCGCTGGAGAGCACCCGCTCGGCCCGGGAGAACTACGAGCAGCAGAAACGAAACCAGCGGCACCACCTGTGACCGCTTTGCCTCGAACCCGGGCGGAGAGCTCCGCTGGCTCCCTCGCGGCGGGTGCGTGGGACCGGGAACCGTCGGTTCGACGCGGTGGGTGAACACGGGTGTCCGGAAACGGATTCGCCCCGATCGGAAGGGTTCAGGAGATCGTGAACGGTATTCGGCATTGGATCAACGGGCAGTCCGCCGACGGTACGTCGGGCCGGTACGGGCAGGTGACGAACCCGGCGACCGGGAGCGTCACGGGGCAGGTCCCGCTGGCGAGCGTGGACGAGGTGGACACCGCCGTCGGTGCGGCGGCGAAGGCGTACGACTCGTGGTCGACGTCCTCGTTGGCGAAGCGGACGCAGGTGCTGTTCAAGTACCGCGAGCTGCTCGACGCCCACCGCGACGAGATCGCTGCGCTGATCACCGCCGAGCACGGCAAGGTGCACTCCGACGCGCTCGGCGAGGTCGCGCGCGGGCTGGAGATCGTGGAACTGGCCTGCGGAATACCGCAGCTGCTCAAGGGGCAGAGCTCCACGCAGGTCTCCTCCAGGGTCGACGTCGAATCCATCCGGCAACCGGTCGGGGTGGTCGCGAGCATCACGCCGTTCAACTTCCCGGCGATGGTGCCGCTGTGGATGTTCCCGCTCGCCATCGCCTGCGGGAACACCGTGGTGCTCAAGCCCAGCGAGAAGGACCCCTCGGCAACGCAGCGCCTCGTCGAACTCGCCGCTGAGGCGGGCTTGCCGGACGGCGTGCTGAACCTGGTGCACGGCGACAAGGTGGCCGTCGACCGGCTGTTGACGCACCCGGACGTCGCGGCGGTGAGCTTCGTCGGTTCCACCCCGATCGCGCGGTACGTGCAGCAGACCGCCGTGGCGCACGGCAAGCGTGTTCAGGCGCTGGCGGGCGCGAAGAACCACATGCTGGTGCTTCCGGACGCCGATTTGGATCAAGCGGCGGACGCCGCGGTCTCGGCGGCGTACGGGTCGGCCGGGGAACGCTGCATGGCCGTGTCGGTCGTGGTCGCGGTCGATCCGATCGGTGATGAGCTCGTCGGCCGGATCGCCGAGCGAGCTCGGGTGCTGACGATCGGCCCCGGCGATCAGGAAACATCGGAGATGGGGCCGCTGGTCACCGCGGAGCACCGGGAGAAGGTGGCCTCCTACGTGCCGCTGGCTCGGGAGCAGGGAGCGGAGGTCGTCGTAGACGGTACCGAGCTCACCGTGCCGGGACATGAAGACGGTTTCTTCCTCGGCGTCAGCCTGCTGGACAAGGTCACCCCGGAGATGGACGCCTACGCCGACGAGATTTTCGGTCCGGTGTTGTGCGTGGTGCGGGCGAGTGATTACCGGGAGGCCGTCGAACTGATCAACTCGTCGCGCTGGGGCAATGGCACGGCGATCTTCACGCGCGACGGCGGCGCGGCACGCCGATTCCAGTTGGAGGTGGAGGCAGGCATGGTCGGCGTGAACGTGCCGATCCCCGTGCCCGTCGGATACCACTCCTTCGGCGGGTGGAAGGAGTCGCTGTTCGGTGACCACCACATCTACGGCGCCGACGGGGTGCACTTCTACACGCGCGGCAAGGTCATCACGACCCGCTGGCCGGACCCGAGCGACGGCGGCGTGGACTTGGGCTTCACGCAGAACAGCTGATCTCCCCGGAATGTCCGCTTCGGGATTTCCGAAGTGCGGTGAACCATGGGCTTATGTCACCCAGAGCGGTTAGGCTGGGGGCCGCGGCGTGAAGAGCTGGCCGTGCCGGTCGCAGGGCGCCACCTCGACGACCGGGCACGGCTGTGCCGGGTGGCCACAAGGGAGGGGCGGCTCCGCCGCCTCGGCCGCCCGTGTGGAAAGGCCCGCTGACTCCAGAGTCAGCGGGTTTTTCGCGTTCCGGGGCCGGTCAGGTCATCGCTTGGGCATCAGGATCCACAGCGCCAGGTAGATCAGGAACTGCGGTCCCGGCAGGATGCAGGAGATCACGAACAGGAACCGGACCAGGCCGACGCTCCAGCCGAAGCGGTGCGCGATGCCCGCGCACACTCCCGCGATCATGGCTCCTTGACGGGGTCGTTCCAGCGATATCGTCATGACCGCAGGGTGCCCACAGACACCGCTGTTCACGCCTCACCGGACTCGGGTGCGGGTTCGCCGAGCGCGTGCTGAGCTGAGCGAATGGCCGGGGAACAGGTGCCGGAGGCGGTGCTGCGGGAGCTCTACCAGGGCGATCCGGCGGAGTTCGTCGCCGCCCGCGACCGCCGGGTGGAGCGGGCGCGGAAGTCCGGGGACGAGGAGTTCGCGTCGGCGCTCAAGGCGTTGCGGAAGCCGACGACGGCGGCGTGGGCGGTGAACCGGGTGTCCACCGAGCAACGGGATCGGGTCGCCGAGCTGATCGAGGTGGGCGACGAGCTGCGCGCGGCGCAGCGCGGGTTGCGCGGAGATGAGATCCGGCGGCTGGATCGGCGACGCGCGGAACTCGTCCGGGAGCTGACGGAACGGGCCGCCGACGTGGTGTCCCGCAGCGGGAAGGCGCTGGGGGAGCAGGCGCGGCGGCAGGTGGAGTCGACGTTCGGCGCCGCCGTCGCCGAACCGGAGTCGGGGCGCCGGGTTCGGGCGGGCGCGCTCAGCGGCGCGTTGACTTACAGCGGTTTCGGCTTGGACGAGTTGTCGGTCGCCGCCATGCGCAGCGCTACGTCGAGCCGCCGCGGGCACGAGTCCGGCGGTCGTCGTCGCGGTCGCGTGCGCACCAGGGGCGGGAGCGGGGAGGAGGCGACGGTTAGCCCGGAACGTTCCGGCGGGGGCGGCGAGGAGCACCGGTCCGGCCCCGACCGGCGAGCCGTCGGCGATCGCAAGGCTCGGCGCAGCGACGACACTTCCGCGCCCGCTACCGGGAAGCGGGAGATGGCGGAGTCTTCTGGACTCGCTGCGGGGAAGCGGGGGACGGCGGAGTCTTCTGGACTCGCTGCGGGGAAGCGGGGGACGGCGGAGTCTTCTGGACTCGCTGCGGGGAAGCGGGGGACGGCGGAGTCTTCTGGACCCGCTGCGGGGAAGCGGGGGACAGCGGAGTCTTCTGGACCCGCTGCCGGGAAGCGGGGGACAGCGAAATCTTCTGGACCCGCTGCCGGGAAGCGGGGGACAGCGAAATCCTCCGCACCCGCTACCGAGAAGACGGAGCGCGCCGGGCGGGTGAAGACGGACCGCGCGCCGGAAGCTCGTCCGCGAACGGGCGGCACCCGGGACCGTCCCAGTCCCGAAGCGGACTCCGGCGTGGACGAGGCGGCCGAGTTGCTGCGGCAGGCCGAGGACGGGCTGCGCGCGGCCGAACGGGAACGCGATGATCAGGAACGGGACCGCGATGAGCTTCGCGACCGCCTCGACGACTTGTCCGCGCGGCTGCGGGACACGACGCGGAAGGTGAGCAAGTTGCGGCGGCGGCGGGACACGGCGCGGCGCCACTACGACTCCCTGCGGAAACGTCGCTGAACGAGGGCAATGGTTTCACCGGGAAGACGGATGCGCCACGATCTCGGCCACGCTTCGTGTCCGCATTCGTGCCGGTGGCCGTTCGAGCGGCGCCGGTACGTCGCTGTCGCCGCGCTGAGCCGAGTGAGGTCCGGTCGGTTTCGGGCGCCGGCGGCGCTCGCCGCGCTGGTGTGCGCGAATCGCCACGATCTGCCCGCGGTGGGCCGGGCATTGCGCAACGTCGGCTCCGGCGTCCTACGGGGTCTCGGTGGGCGTGTCGGTTGCGGCGGTGCGGGGGTTTTGTGTTCTGGCTGCCGCCGGCGTGGGGCGGGCTGGTGGGCGTGGTGGCTGCGCGCCTCACCCGGTTAGCCCAATCGGTCGCGCAGCGAGGCCCGCACGTCACATCTGGTTGATCTTGAAACGGACGGAACAACTATCATGGCCGCGCGGTCGTGGCTGGCCGATCGCCGATGGTGGACGGAGTTTCGTGCGCGGGGTCGACTATTACGAGTTGCTGGGCGTGGATCGGTCGGCGTCGAGCGCCGAGATCAAGTCCGCGTACCGGACCTTGGCGCGCACCATGCACCCGGACGTCGGCGGCACCACGGGCACGTTCCGGCTGCTGCAGCAGGCCTACGAGACGCTCAACGATCCGGTTCGCCGCGCCGACTACGACGGTGATCCGCCTGCCGAACCGGAGCCGGAACCGCAGTCTGCCGGGCCGCAGCGTTCGCCGTCGCGGCGCTGGGTGTACCGGCCCGGCAAGCGTCGCGACTTCGGCGACGACCCGAGTTTCACCCCGCCCGAGCCGGATCTGGACTCGGCCGACATTCCGTGGTGGGACGAGGTCGATCCGGCCGAGCGAGTGGTGTACCTGCCGGTCACGGCTCCGGACCGGGTCCCGGCGCTCGCGTTGGCCGGAGGTTGGGTGCTGCTGGCGGCCGCCGGGTTGCTGGTGGGGTTGAGCGGCGTGCTGCTCGGTGTGTGGCTGACGTTGCTGGTGTCGGCCGGGGTCGTGGTGCTGGTGCTGTTGCGCCGCCTGCTGGAGGCGCATCGCACGGACCGGCTGTTCGAAGCCGAGAACCGGGGCCGCGTGTTCGGCGGCACCGCCGAAGAGGAGGTCGCCGCGGACGAGGCGGTCAAGCAGCGTTCCGCGGAGCTGTTGGCCGATCACCTGACCCGGCTTCCAGGGGTGCGGATCTTCCACGGAATCGCCTGGCCGGGCTCGGTGTTCGCCGACATCGATCACGCGGTGCTGTGCGGACGCCGGCTGGTGCTGATCGAGTCGAAGCGGTGGTTGCCGGGGCATTACGAGATCGACGAGGACTGCGAGGTGTGGCGCAACGGCCACCTGTTCCGCGGTGGCACCACCCGGCTCGCCAACGGTGTGGCCGCGTTCGAGGCGTTGCTGCCGGAGGTCGAGGTGCGCGGCGTGCTGCTGCTGTACCCGAACCGGGCGGGTGAGATCACCATCGGCGAATCCGACGAGGACGCGGCGGTCGAGCCGCTGACCCCGGAGGCCTTGGTGCGCGAGGTGGGCGAGTGGCTGGCCGAGGAGCCCGCGGCCGTCGATCGCGATGCGTTCACGATGGTGCTCGCGCAAGTGGTGACGCGGTGAGACGATCGCCCGATCGGCCCTGATCAGGCGAAATTCACCATGGTGTGAGGTGCGGTTCGTTGCTTGGCGGCTCGGGTACCTGAAGTGTGGGCCGTACAGCCGATCCGAGCCCCCGCCAGATTCGAGGTTCTCGCGCGATGGTCACCACTGAATCCGCTGCGACCCGGCAGGGGCGTTCGCCACTGCTGACCGGACGTCGCGGCTGGGTGCCGCAGCTGTCGGTCTACGTGTTCATCCTGGTGCCGTTCCTGGCGTTGCTCGCTGCGGTGCCGCTGGCGTGGGGCTGGGGGCTGAGCTGGTGGGATCTGGGGCTCGCCGCCGGTTTCTACGTCATCACGATCCTCGGTGTGACGGTGGGTTTCCACCGGTACTTCACGCACGGCGCGTTCCGCGCGAAGCGCTGGTTGCGGATCACGCTGGCGGTTCTGGGCAGCATGTCGGTGCAGGGGCCGGTGATGCACTGGGTCGCGGATCATCGTAGGCATCACGCCTTCTCGGACCGGGAGGGCGATCCGCATTCGCCGTGGGCGTACGGCACTTCGCCGATGGCGTTGGCGCGCGGGTTCTGGCACGCGCACATGGGGTGGGTCTTCGAGCGGGATCTGACGAACCGGCAGCGGTTCGCGCCGGACCTGATGGCGGATCGTGACATCGTGCTGGTGCACCGGCTGTTCGGGCCGTTGACGTTGCTGACGCTGGCGTTGCCCGCCGTGGTCGGCGGCGCGGTGACCGGTACGTGGTGGGGAGCGTGGACGGCGTTCTTCTGGGCGGGCCTGGTGCGGGTGGCGTTCCTGCATCACGTGACGTGGTCGGTGAACTCGATCTGCCACATCATCGGTGAGCGCCCGTTTCAGAGCCGGGACAAGGCGGCGAACTTCTGGCCGCTGGCACTGCTGAGCATGGGTGAGTCCTGGCACAACCTGCATCACGCCGACCCGACGTGCGCGCGGCACGGCGTGCGGCGCGGGCAGATCGACATCTCGGCGCGGTTGATCTGGATTTTCGAGCGTTTCGGCTGGGCTACGCATGTGAAGTGGCCGACGCCGCGCAGGCTGGCACGGCTGAGCAAGGGCGCCGAGGACTGAGCGACCGGTCGCATTCCCGGTCCCGCGCGTTGGGATTGGCCGCCGGAGTTGTTGACACCCTGTTCGTGGCGGTGTTGCGATGGTTTCGTGCTTCCGGCCCTGTTCACCAAGCGACGTCACGTGGATCTGCTGCGTGTCGTTGCACAGGGGTGTCGTCCCAGCAGTTGAGCCGGTTTTCGCGTGCCGTCGCCGCAGGTGGGCTCTCACCCCTGCAGATGTCCATTGTGGACTTCGCTGGTTCTTCGGCCGCGTTCCGGTCTGATTCCGCTCGAATCGGCCACATTCCGTGAGGAGAACGCGCGTGTCCACCGTCCTGGTCATCTCCGGCAGTCCTTCGAAGACTTCGAAGACCGAACGCGTCGCCGACCACCTTGCCCGCAGGCTCACTGCCGTGGGGCGCCAATCCGATCACCTGCGGTTGCGGACGTTGCCCGCGGAACCGCTGCTGGGCGCCGACACGTCGGCACCGGAGATCGCTGAAGCGAGCCAGCAGGTGCATCGCGCCGACGGCATCGTGCTGGCCACGCCGACCTACAAGGCCGCGTATTCCGGGCTGTTGAAGGTGTTCCTGGATCTGCTGCCGCAGTTCGGCTTCAACGGCAAGGCGGTGTTGCCGCTGGCCACGGGCGGCAGCTTGGCGCACGTGCTCGCCTTGGATTACGGGCTGCGCCCGGTGGTGAGCTCGTTGGGCGCACGGCACGTGGTGCAGAGCTTCTTCCTGATCGACAAGCACCTGACGGTCACCGGTGACGACCTCACGATCCACGAGGACAGCTCCGGCCCCCTCTCGGACGTGCTGGAGCAGTTCGAAAAAGCCCTCGACGGCGTTCCGCACGGAACGGCTCTGGGGCGCACCGCCTGATCTGCCCGTGAGCTCGTCGCCCCGTTCGCCGCATCGGCGGACGGGGCGCTCGCTCGTGCACCCGGAAACGGCCGCTGGCCAGGGCATTAGGATCAGAGTCCTTATGAGCGCCACACTCGTCGCGAAGGAGCTCGCCGCTGGTCACGGCGAGCGAGTCCTGTTCTCCGGTTTGGACCTCGTCGTCGCACCCGGGGACGTGGTGGGCCTGGTCGGGGTGAACGGCGCGGGCAAGTCGACGTTGCTGCGGATGCTCGGCGGTCTGCTGCCCGCCACGGACGGTTCGGTGCGGTTGAGCCCGCCGACCGCGACGGTGGGGCACCTGCCGCAGGAACCGGATCGGATTCCCGGCGAGACGGTGCGCGGTTTCCTGGAGCGGCGCACCGGTGTCGCGGCGGCGCAACGAGATCTGGACGCGGCGACGGAGGCGCTCACCGAGGAACGTCCTGGCGCGGACGACGAGTACGGCACGGCATTGGAGCGCTGGCTCGCGCTGGGCGGCGCCGACCTGGCGGAACGCTCGGCGAGCGTCCTCGCCGAGCTGGGCTTGGAGGTCGCGCTCGACCAGCCGATGACGAGCCTGTCCGGTGGGCAGGCAGCCCGCGCGGGCATGGCGTCGCTGCTGCTGAGCCGCTACGACGTGTTCCTGCTCGACGAGCCCACCAACGACCTGGACCTCGACGGCTTGGAGCGGCTGGAGCGGTTCGTCTCCGAGCTGCGCGCCGGAACCGTGCTGGTCAGCCACGATCGCGAGTTCCTGGCCCGCACGGTGACCCGAGTCGTGGAGCTGGATCTCGCTCAGCAGCAGGTGCGCGCGTTCGGCGGCGGTTATGCCGCGTACCTGGAGGAGCGGGAGGTCGCGCGCAGGCACGCGCGCGAGGACTACGACGAGTACGCCGACACCCGCGCGTCGCTGGAGGCGCGGGCGCGTTCGCAGCGGTCGTGGATGGAGAAGGGCGTGAAGAACGCCCGCCGCAAGGCCACCGACAACGACAAGGTGGGCCGCAAGTTCCGCAGCGAGGCCACCGAGAAGCAGGCGTCGAAGGCCCGCCAGACGGACCGGTTGATCGAGCGGCTCGACGTGGTGGAGGAGCCGCGCAAGGAGTGGGAGCTGCGGATGAGCATCGCCGCCGCGCCCCGTTCCGGTTCGGTGGTGGCGACGCTGCACGGTGCGGTCGTGCACCGGGATTCGATGACGCTGGGGCCGGTGGATCTGCAGATCGACTGGGCGGATCGGGTGGCGATCACCGGGGCGAACGGCGCGGGCAAGTCGACGTTGCTGGCGGCGCTGCTGGGCAGGCTGGAGCTCGACGGCGGACGCGGTTCGCTCGGGTCCGGGGTCGTGGTCGGTGAGGTCGACCAGGCGCGCGGGTTGTTCTTCGGCACGGAGGCGCTGCTGGACGCGTTCGGCGCGCAGGTCCCGGAGTGGCCGACGGCGGAGGTGCGCACGCTGCTGGCGAAGTTCGGCCTGCTCGCCGCGCACGTGCTGCGCCCGGCGGACACGCTTTCACCTGGTGAGCGCACGCGGGCCGCGTTGGCGTTGTTGCAGGCGCGCGGAGTGAACCTGCTGGTGCTGGACGAGCCGACGAACCACTTGGATCTGCCTGCGATCGAGCAGTTGGAGTCGGCGCTCGCGTCGTACGAGGGCACGCTGCTGCTGGTCACCCACGACCGCCGGATGCTCGACGCGGTGCATGTGGGCCGCCGCCTCCACGTCGCCAACGGCCGCATCATCGAATCCTGACCCGGCGCCGCCGTTCAGCTGAGCCTCCGCCACCACTTCCACCGGTCGAATGGGCCTCTGACTCCACGGGGCTGGTCAGATCACCGGTCGAATGGGCCGTTGACCCGGTGTCGGCGTGTGGTGGGGCAACTCGGGTCACATTGACAGTGGTGGGGGGCTTTGTTCGGATGGACGGGTGTTGTTGCCGCTGCTGACCCGACGTCGTCACGTGGATCTCGTGCGCGTCGCGGCGCAGGGCTGTCGTCGCTGACGTTCGGTTCCGCCGAGACCGGTTCGCCGTGACTTCCCGGCTTCGTGATCCCCTGGCGATCGCGACCGCCCGAACTTGATCCCGGCCGGTGGTCGACCACCTGCGCGCAGAACCTGCTTCCCGTGATCCGGGAGTCGAAAACGGTGGCCGCGCAACCGAAATCGCTCGGTTTCGCAGCGGGACGGCGGGCGGTGATCCGCTCGACCGAGGTCCTGCGGGCTGCGGACCGCGATCTCGCTAAGCCACGCCGAACTCCCGGACCCCGCGCCGAACTCCCGAATCCACTGCCCGCTCATCCCCGACGCACACCTCGGAGAAGTCTGATGTCGCTCACGTTCCACTGGTTCCTGCCCACCTACGGCGACAGTCGTTACCTCGTCGGCGGTGGTCACGGCGTCGCGACCTCGACCGCGGCGGGAGCACGACCGGCCACGTTGCAGTACCTGGGCCAGATCGCGCGCAGCGCCGAACAGCTCGGTTTCGAGGGTGCGCTGACGCCGACGGGCGCGTGGTGCGAGGACGCGTGGCTGTCCACGGCGATGCTCGCGGAATCCACGGAGCGGCTGAAGTTCCTCGTCGCGTTCCGCCCCGGCCTGCTGTCGCCGACGTTGGGCGCGCAGATGGCCGCGACGTTCCAGCGGCACTCGGGCAAGCGGCTGCTGCTCAACGTCGTCACCGGCGGGGAGAGCCACGAGCAGCGCGCCTACGGCGACTTCCTCGACAAGGAGGGCCGCTACGCGCGGTGCGACGAGTTCCTGCACGTGGTGCGCGCGTTGTGGCGCGGTGAGCGGGTGGACTTCAGCGGCGAGCACGTGCAGGTGGAGGGCGCGGAGCTGACGCGCACGCCGGATCCGGTGCCGGACATCTACTTCGGCGGTTCCTCGCCCGCGGCCGGAAACGTGGCCGCGAAGCATTCCGACGTGTACCTGACGTGGGGCGAGCCGCCCGCGAAGGTCGCGGAGAAGATCGCGTGGATCAAGTCGCTGGCCGCCGAGCAGGGCCGCACGCCGCGCTTCGGCATCCGGTTGCACGTGATCAGCAGGGACACCTCGGAGCAGGCGTGGGCCGAGGCGCGGCGGCTGCTGGACGCCATCGACCCGAAGACGATCGAGCAGGTGCAGAGCGGCCTGAACCGCAGCGAATCCGAGGGCCAGCGCCGGATGCTGGACCTGCACGGCGGTTCCACGGCGGACCTGGAGATCTACCCGAACCTGTGGGCCGGTGTCGGCCTGGTGCGCGGCGGTGCCGGGACGGCGCTGGTCGGCAGCCACGAGGAGGTCGCCGCGCGCATCGAGGAGTACGCCGCGCTCGGCTTGGACGAGTTCGTGCTCTCCGGGCACCCGCACTTGGAGGAGGCGTACTGGTTCGGCGAGGGCGTGCTGCCGATCCTGGAGCGCAAGGGCCTGTGGAGCCACCCCGGCAACCCGGAGCGGCCGGCGGGCCAGAGCATCCCGTTCGCCGGTTCCCCAGAGCCCGCGGCGGCTTCCTGAGCGGATTCTCCGCGATCCGCGATGATTTTCGCGGTCGCACCCGGTGTGGGCCGGGTGCGACCGGAGATCCCGCCGCTGCCTGCCGCCGTCCGGGGCAGAACCGGCGTGGCAGCGGCGGGACCGGTTCCGCCCGGCCCGTGTCGGGGTCGGGACCGGGCGGGTTCCCGGCTCGCTCGGAGGAGGCGGGGAGAGCCGCGAACCGGGAGTTCTTCGCGCCGTAGCGCGGAATTCAGGCGATGAAAGTCGGCAGTGCGCCCGTTGCGGACGGGCAGAGCGCGCGGCCTAGGTGCCCGGCGTTCGGGCGGGTCCGGCGCAGGTGCGCCGGGCCGTGTACGAGGTGCCCGCAGACGCAGCGCAGCGGTCCTCGATCAGACCGCTGGAGACGATGCCATCGTCCGTCGCTGGGGCCGCAGGCCCACGGCGCACCGGTCTCGCGGATGATCCGGAGCAGCGCGAGCGGGCGCGGCGGCGCAGCGACTCCCGCGCACAGTCCGGGCAGGATGCCGCACAGCGGGTCGCAGCTGTCCGGAGCAGCCGCCCGCACAACGTTTTCCGGCGCGAACCGGGTTCGATCATGTGGACCACGCCGCCCGGCGTGGTGGATGAGTACCAGTCCATCCATGCCCACCTCCTCGCACTGTCGGTAGCGATGCTTAAACTCTCCGTGTCAGCTAGTGACTTGTAAGCTAGCGGCTAGTCGCTAGCCTCGATAGCCCCCTGATCGGGCGAAAGTTGAGTGGCGCATGTCGAACGCAAGGCAGATGACGCTGGGCAAGCTGATCCGCGATCTGCGGAAGTCGGCCAAGGTGACGGTGCAACAAGCCGCCACCCATCTGGACTGCTCGGTCGCCAAGATCGGCCACTGGGAGCGCGGTCTTTACAAGACCAACCGCAGCGAGCTGGCGGACCTGCTCGCCATGTACGGAGTTGACGAAGAGACGCGAGAACGTGCCGAAAACCTGCGGCGTGAGGCGGCGAAAACACAGAAGGACTCAGAATGGTGGGACCCGTTCGACCTGCCGAAATGGTTTTCGCCGTTCGTTGGATTGGAACAGGAAGCGATCGAGGTGTTCACGTTCGAACTCGGGATCATTCCTGGTCTGCTGCAAACGCGCGACTATGCACGCGAGATCCACAAAGCGGGACGGATGACGTTCGGTGAGGGGCAGATTGAGGACTTGGTGGAGCTGAGGGCGCGGCGGCAGGAACGGCTGTCCGATGATGATCCGCTGGTGGTGCGGGCGGTGATCGCAGAGGAGGCGCTGCATCGGCTGTGGGGCGACGCTGGTGTGATGAGTGAGCAGCTGGACGCCCTGCTGAAGCACGCCGAGCGGGACAATGTCGTCATTCGAGTGTTGCCATTCGCGGCGGGTGCTCACCTGAGCCCGCAGGGCTCGTTCGCGGTGCTCCGGTTCCCGGCGAACACAGCCGACATGGCATTCATTGACACTCCGTTGAGCGGTCGCATTGTGGACAATTCAAGGGATACCTCGGAGCTGTCCAGGATGTTCAGTGAATTGCAGCATTCCGCTTTGAGTGCCGATGAGTCATTGGCGCTTGTGCGTACACTGTCCGACGGGTTTCGTTGTCGTCAGTGAGGAGTCGACCGTGTCCGACACGGACTGGAAGAAGTCGTCGCGAAGCGCGCAGGCGAGTAACTGTGTGGAAACCGCCAAAAGGGGTGGATTTCCGGCAATTCGCGACTCCAAGGATCCGGCGGGGCCGTGGCTGCGGTTATCCGATGAGGTGTTCGGCCGGTTCGTCCAAGGGGTCAAGCTGGGCGAGTACACGGGGCGCTGAGTCGTGAAGCGCGCCGCTTCCGGATCTCTGGGGCGGCGCGCCGCCACCTCCACCCCAGGCTAGCAAGCTAGCGCTGCCTGATACTCTCCGTGATTACTAGATCACGAAAAGTGATAATCGCGGGTGAGAAGGGTCGTGTGATGGCGACGTTGCCGTGTGTGTGGCACTACGAGGAGGCGCACGACCTCACGTTCCGCTGGGGGCGCAAGGACGGCTACATCGCGGTCCTCAACGGTGATCGCACCTACGAACACCACGATCACGGCCTGGTCGCCCGAATCCCGGTCGCCGCCGCCTGGGTCAGCGGCGAGGACATCAGGAACAAAGCCCGCCGCTGGACCCGCGCGAACCGCTGACCCGGCGCCGCGTCACCCCGTGGTGTCGAAGTGCAGGTCCTCCCGGCGGATGAGCAGGGTGGCGACCGTGCCGATGAGGCCGGTGAGGACCAGGTAGCCGCAGGCCAGCCACGGGGTGCCGCCGCCGGCGGCGAGCAGTGCGGTCACGATCAGCGGGGTCAGGCCGGACGCGTAGATGCCGGAGAACTGGTAGATGAACGACATCCCCGTGTAGCGCAGCCGCACCGGCGAGAGCTGCGCGTACAGGGTGCCCTGCGGGGCGTAGATCACCGAGTGGATCACGCCGAGCACCAGCACGATCACCACTCCGGTCAGCAGCGGGCTACGCGTCTGGAACGCGAGGAACGCCGGGTACACCGAGAGGGCGAACAGCCCCGAGCCCAGCGCGTACAGCGCTCGTGGCGAATGCCGGTCGCCGAGCCTGCCCACGAAGGGGATCAGCACCGCGAGCACCAGCGCCGCCGCCATCACGCCGATCAGCACGTCGTTGCGCGGCAGGCCGAGCGTGCCGGTGGCGTAGGTCAGGAAGAACACGGCCCACGTGTTGAACGCGGCGCCCTCCGACCAGCGCGACAGCAGGCCGAGCAGGGTGTTGCGGCGGTTCACCCGCTCCCGGAACAGTTCGAAGAACGGGATGCGCGCGGTGCCTTGCAGCGCCCGCATCTGCTGGAAGGCAGGGGTTTCCGCGACGCGCAACCGGATCACCAGGCCGACGACCACCAGCACCAGGCTCAGGCCGAACGCGATTCGCCAGCCGTAGCCGAGGAACTGCTCGTCGTCGAGGACGTTGCCCAGCAGCGCGAACAAGCCGGTGCCCAGGCCGAGTCCGAGCGCGAGCCCCACCTGCGGCCACGAGCCGTACAGCGAGCGCTTGCCGGGTGGCGCGTACTCGACGGCCATCAGCACCGCGCCCGCCCACTCGCCGCCGATCGCCAGGCCCTGGAACAACCGCAGCAGCACCAGCAGCAGCGGAGCCCACATGCCGACCTGCTCGTAGGTGGGCAGCGCGCCCATCGCCGCCGTCGCCAGCCCCATCACGATCATGGTCGTGACCAGGGTGCGCTTGCGTCCGATGCGGTCGCCGATGTGTCCGAACAGGATCCCGCCCAGCGGGCGGGCGACGAAACCGACGAAGAACGTGGTGAACGCCAGCATCGTGCCCACCGTCGGATCGGCGGTGGGGAAGAACAGCTTGTCGAACACCAGGCTGGCGGCGGTGCTGTAGAGGAAAAAGTCGTACCACTCGACCGTCGTGCCGATCAGGCTGGACGTGATGACGGTGCGGACGTTCTTCTCCGACGAACCGTGCTCGGCCGGTTCGGTCACGGTGGTGCTCATGTAGTGGAAGCTCCTGGCTGCGGTGGGGGAACGCTGGGTCAGGAGCCCGGACAGCTCGCCGACGCCACCCGCAGCAGATCCACGTGGTGACGCGTCGTGAGCAGAACCGTTCGCACGCGGCGACGTTAGGAACGCGCCCCGGCGCTGTCAACGATTCCGTGTCCACGACCACCTGCTGGGACGCGGGTTGCGAGTGCGCCGCGTCGTGTCGATCGCCGCGGCGCATGGAAGTCCATAGTGGACGATCAATGTGGCGGATTGCACGTTCTGTGACGGTAACTTCCCGCATCGGTTGCGCGACGATGTGTGTGGAACAGGAACGCGCGGAAGGGGTTCGACGTGGCTGCCGACCGACCGGAGAGTCGGGCAACGGACAATCGTGATCACAGCGGCAGTGCGCCGCCACCGGTCACCCGAATGGCCGCCACGCCGGCCGGCACCGGGCCGCCCTCCGCCCCGCCGGGCTCCGGGAGCAGGCAGGCGTGGTTGATCTGGGGCGCCGCCGTGCTCACCTACCTCGCCGCCGTGTTCCACCGGGGCACGCTCGGCGTCGCGGGGCCGCTCGCCATCGAACGCTTCGAGGTCGGTCCCGCCGCGCTGAGCGCGTTCACCGTGCTGCAGGTCGGCATCTACGCAGCCATGCAAATCCCCACCGGGCTGCTGGTGGACCGCTTCGGCTCGCGGCGCATCCTCACCGCCGCCGTGCTGCTGCTCGGTTGCGGGCAGCTGCTGTTCGCGCTCGCCACGTCCTACCCGATGGGGCTGCTGGCCCGCGGCGTGCTCGGTGTGGGGGACGCGCTGACCTGGGTGAGCATCCTGCGGCTGGTCGCGACCCGGTTCTCCGCGCGCCAGTACGCGCTGGTCGCCACCGTCTCCGCCGCACTGGGTGCGCTCGGTGGCGTGGCGGCGACGTTCCCGTTGACCGCGCTGCTCGGCGCGCTCGGCTGGACCTGGACGTTCCTGCTGGTCGGCGCGATCACCGCGGCCTACGCGGCGGTGACGGCGGGCGTCGTGCGCGACGTTCCCGGCACCACCTCGGGCGGGCAAGACGCCGGGGAGATCCTGCGGAAGGTGCGCTCGGCCTGGGCGATCCCCGGTACGCGGCTGGCGTTCTGGGCGCACTTCGGCACGATGTTCGTGCCCAACGCGCTGAGCCTGCTGTGGGGCTACCCGTACCTCGTCGAAGCCGTCGGCGTGCCCCCGGCCACCGCGAGCGTCGTGCTCAGCCTCCTGATCATCGGACAGGTCGCGGGCGGCCCGTTCGTCGGCGCGCTGATCGGGCGGTTCCCGGCGTGCCGGATGCCGATCGTGCTGGGTTACCTGGCCGGGAACGGGCTGGCGTGGCTGGTGCTGCTGAGCTTCGCGCGGCCACCGCTGGCCGTGGTGTGCGCGGCGTTCCTCGTGTTCGCGATGGGCGGTCCGGTCTCCAGCATCGCGTTCGCCCTGGTGCGCGACTACAACCCGATCAGCCAGGTCGGCACCGCCACCGGCATCGCCAACGTCGGCGGCCACAGCGCCACCGCGCTGAGCGTGCTGTCCGTGGGGCTGCTGCTGCAGTTGGCGGGCGACTATCGCGTCGCGATGCTGGCACTCCTGGCGTTCCTGCTGCTGAGCGTGTTCCGCACCGCCGTGTGGTGGCGCCGCACCCGCGCGGCCGTGCTCACCGCGCAGGACCGCGGCGACCCGGTGCCGGTGCTGGTGCGCCGGAGGCGCTGGGACCTCGCTGAGGAGGCGTCGGCTCCGGTCGCGTAGCGCGCTCGACCGGCGCACCCGAACCCGCGTCAGGTGAATGTCCCACTTGCCCGGGGCGGATTCTTGTGGTGGTCGCAACGCCTGATGGTTTATGTGGTGGTGAGTAGATCACGGAGGCGTTGGGCTGGGGTGTGCCAGCCGAGTGTTTTGCGTGGTCGGTTGTTGAGTTGTTGGGCGACGTGTTCGAGGTCTTCGGGGCTGTGGATGCGGAGGTCGGTGCCTTTGGGGAAGTATTGGCGCAGGAGTCCGTTGGTGTTCTCGTTCGTTCCGCGTTGCCAGGGTGAGTGGGGGTCGCAGAAGTAGACCGGGACTCCGGTGGTGATGGTGAACTGTTTGTGTGCGGCCATTTCGCAGCCTTGGTCCCAGGTCAGGGAGCCGCGGAGGTGTTCGGGCAGGGTTTTGATCAGGGGGATCAGGACGTCGCGGACGGCTTCGGCGGTGTGTCTGCCGGGCAGGTGTCCGAGCAGGACGTAGCGGGTGGAGCGTTCGACCAGGGTCACGATCGCGCTTTCGCTGCGGGTGCCGACGATCAGGTCGCCTTCCCAGTGGCCGGGCACGGCCCGGTCTTCGATCTGTGGTGGGCGTTCGGAGATCATCACCATGTCGTCGAATCGGGGCGTGCGCTGTTCGGGGCTGCGGTGTAGTGCGCGGCGGGTGCGTCCGGTGCGCAGCGCGTCGGCGAGTTCGCGCCGTAACCCGCCTCGTGCCTGGATGTAGATGGCTTGGTAGATCGTTTCGGGACTCACCCGCATGCCTTCGTCGTCGGGGAACTCGGTGACCAGAGCGTGACAGATTTGCTCTGGTGACCATCGTTGCTGCAGGCCGGCGGTGACGTAGTCGCGTAACGGGCCGTGTTGGGCGAGTTTGGAGGCCTTCGGGCGTGCGCGGCTGGCGGCCCATGCCCGCTGCGCCCGGTGCGGCTGATATTCGCCGGCGACGCTGCGGTTGTCGATCTCGCGTTTGACCGTGGAGGGCGACCGGCCCAAAACACGCCCGATCGCCCGCAACGACTCGCCCTGCCGCCACAAGTCAGCGATCGTTTCCCGTTCCGTCACCGTCAAAAACCGGGGGTGCAGCTCAGCTTCGACCACCGCCAACGACAACACTGATCCACTAGTCACAGCGGTGTTGTAGTCGATCCTGTGCCCGTCCGGGTGCACCCGGGCATCACCGATCTTGCGGATCCCCCGATCCCAATCAGCGGCAGTGCG
This sequence comes from Saccharopolyspora gloriosae, assembly GCF_022828475.1. Classification (GTDB taxonomy): domain Bacteria; phylum Actinomycetota; class Actinomycetes; order Mycobacteriales; family Pseudonocardiaceae; genus Saccharopolyspora_C; species Saccharopolyspora_C gloriosae_A. The sequence continues at coordinate 2,381,722 of NZ_CP059557.1, forward strand.
CACATGCACCCCGACCCGTGCCGCAGCATCCCGCCTCGACACCCCGGACCCACGCAACTCGTCGTAGACCGCCCGGCCGGGATGCCCACGCCTGCCCGGTTTCCCACGACCACGAACACCCGCCCTCTTCGCCCACCCGAACGCCGTCGCAGGAGCCACCCCGGCCACCCGAGCAGCACCCGCAATACAGCCCCCTTCACCCTCCAACACCTCGAAAAAACACGCCTTCAACCCCGCAACAACCACGACCCCCACAACCCCTCAAATCCAAGGCGTTGCAAGGACCGCTAGAACCCGCCCGGTGTCACCGGTCACAAGGGGACATTCACCTGGTGACGCCAGTGGAGCGCATGGCCCGTTCGACCGGTGGGGTCGGAGGAGGCGTTCACCCGGGAGGCTCCCCGGTGAGGTCGTCGGGGTTCAGCCTCGGGGCGTGGCGGTTTCCTGGAGGGTGGCCCAGCCGGGTTCGAGCTGCGACCACGATCCGGTGCCGCTGAGGACCGCGATCTCCGCCGTCTTGAGCTCGTGCGGTGCGCCGGTGAGGACCGCGACCAAGTCTTCGAGACCGGGGTTGTGGCCGACGAGCAGCGCGGTCTCCGCCTCGTCGGGGAGCTCGTTGAGCACCGCGATCAGCTCACCGGCCGACGCGCCGTAGAGGCGCTTGTCGTGCCGGGTCTCGGCTTTGCCGGTCACGTCCGCGATCAGCTGCCACGTGCGCCGCGCCCGCTTGGCGGGGGAGCACAGCGCGAAACCGATGTCGGGTACCCGCTCGGCCAGCCACCTCCCCGCTTCCGGAGCGTCCCGTTCGCCGCGTTCCGTGAGCGGGCGTTCGAAGTCGTCGACGTCGTCCGGCCACGCCGACTTCGCGTGCCTGCACACCACCAGAGTGCGTGTCATCGCCACCGTTCCTCATCGTCGTACCGTCCAGGGTAGTCGGCGCAACGCCGTTCGGCGCGCCTCTTTGATCTTGCTCGGTGCAGGACCGGGCGGAACGTCCCGATCGGCCGGACCGCGAAGGACGATCCGGATGAGGTGCACGGGCGGAGCAGCCGGTTCCGCGCCGACGTGGTGCGCCGTGCCTTCGAGCCATCCCGCGCAGCGTGATCGGGGCGGCCGCGCTGCCGAGATCCGCGCAGGCAGCCGCTCGCCGACCCGGCGAATCCGGCCACCGGGTTCCTGCCGGAGGCTCACGCCGTGAACCTTCATCGCGGAACCCGGCGCACCAGGACGGTCAGGCGTTCCCGAGCCGCACCGGGAGGTGCTGGGGACCGTTGGAGATGAACGACTCCGCGGACTTCAGCTCCCCGGCGGGCACCGCCAGGCTCAGCTCCGGGAAGCGGTCGAACAGGGCGGGCAGCGCGATGTGCGCCTCCAGCCTGGCCAGCGCCGCACCCAGGCAGAAGTGCGGGCCGTAGCCGAACGCCAGGTGATCCCGGGCGCCGCGCCGCGCGTCGAAGACCTCCGGTGCGTCGTAGTGGCCCGGGTCGCGGTTCGCCGCCGCGTACGAGGCCAGGATCGCATCGCCTTCGGCGATGACGGTGCCGTCGGCGAGCTTGATCTCCGTGGTGGCGAACCGCAGCGGCACGTTCGCCAGCGCGGGCTGCCAGCGCAACGTCTCCTCCACGACGTCGTCCCAGCTCAGATCGCCCGCCCGCAACGCGGCGCGCTGCTCGGGGTGCGTCGTGAGCGCCACGACCGCCTGCCCGAGCAGGTTCACCGTCGTCTCGTGCCCGGCGCCGATCATCAGGATCAGCGTGTCCGCGAGTTCCCGTTCGCTGAGCCGGTTCTGCTCCTCGTCGCGGGCCGCGAGCAGCCCGCTGGTGAGGTCATCGCCCGGGTTGTGGCGCTTCGACTCGATCAGGTCGGTGAGGAACCGCCCCATCTCGACGGCCGTCGCCGCCGTCTCCTCCGGAGTGGCCGACGTGCGGAACACCTCGTCGACGATGTGGCGCAGCTTTCCGGCCAGCTCGGCGGGCACCCCGAACAAGTCGGTGATCACCGCGATCGGCAGCGGATACGTGAACGCCGCGCGCAGATCCGTCGGCTCGTCCGAACCAGCCAGCTCGTCGAGCAGCTCCGCCGTGATCTGCTCGATGCGCGGGCGCAGCGCCTCCACCCGGCGCGGCGTGAACGCCTTCGAGACCAGGCCGCGCAGTCGCGTGTGCTCCGAGCCGAACGCGGTGAACATGTTGTCCACGCCCACCCAGGAGATCAACGGCCAGTCACCCGGCACCTCACCGTTGATCCACGCCGGCCAGTGCTGCCGCGGATCCTTCGACACCCGCGGATCCGCCAGCAGGCCGCGCAGCTCCCCGTGATCCGTGACCACCCACGCCGGAATGTCCCCGGGCAGCGTCACCAGGGCCGCGGAGCCGTGCGCGCGCAACCGGTCGGCTTCCCCGTGCACGTCGGCACCGGCCGGATCAAGAGCGGCTACGGGGCACTGTGATGGGGGCATTCGGATCCTCCTGTGGCGGGTTCGGCGAGAGTGGTCACCGCTGGGAAGCGCACCGGAAGGGCCGTCAAAGCCCGGTGGAAAGGCCCCGGCCGCCACTGCAGCGGTTGCTGATCATCCAGCTCGACTTCGGGAACGTAGTCCAAAAGCGTTTCCAGCGCCACGGTCGCGATCAAGCGCGCGGGCCTGCTCGCCGGGCAGGTGTGCGCGCCCGCGCTGAACGCGAGATGAGCCCGGTTCCCGGCCGGAACCGGGCCGTTGGGATGCAGCGCCGGGTCCGTGTTGATCGCCGCCATGGAGATCACCACCGGCTCGTCGGCGGGCAGCGCCACCTGCCCCAGGTGCAACGCGTGCCGCGGATAGGTGATCGCGTAGTTCGTCAGCGGCGTGAACCGCCACAGCACGTCGTCGAGGGCCTCGTCCAGCGCGACGCTGCCGGTGGCCACCGCGTCGGCCACCCGGTGCTCGGTCAGCAGCAGGTACAGCGCGTTCGCGATCCAGTTGCCCAGCGGTTCCGCGCCCGCGCCCATCGTGACGATCAGCTGGTGCACGAGCTCGTCGTCGTCGAGCCCGTGCGGGTGCTCGATCATCCGGGTGGTGACGTCGTCGCCGGGAGTGGCGCGCTTGTAGCGGACCAGGTCGGCGACGCTCGTCTCCAGGTACTGGTTCGCCAGCTGCGGATCGGTGCCGTCCCACAGCGCGGCGATCGCGGCGACCATGTCCTGCGCGATCTCCGCAGGGCAGCCGAACATCTGCTGCAGCACCAGCAACGGCAGCTGCGCCGCGTACTCGCCGAGCAGATCCGCGTGGCCGCGGCCGGTGAAACCTTGGATCAGGTTGATCGCGCTGGACTGCACGAATCGCCGCAGCTGGGCCGGTTTCACCGCGGCCAGGCTGTTCTCCACCGGCGGGCGCAGCCGCGCGTGGCGCTCACCGTCGGCGAACAACGTGTTCGGCCGCCACGACATCATCGGCAGCACCGGGGAGTCCGGGGGAGCGATGTCCTGCCAGCGGCGCGAATCCTTCACGAACACGTGCGGACTGCGCAGCACCTGCAACGCCGTGTCGTAGTCCACCACCAGCATCGCGGGCACGTCCGGCGCCAGCAGCACCGGCACGATCGGCCCCCGCGCGCGCAGCTGCGAGTACACGTCCTCCGGGTTGGCGGTGAACTCCTCGCCGTAGAGCGGGACTCGGCCGTGCTGATCGAGGTGGCCAGGGGAAAGGGCGGTCATGGTGGACTCCGTGTTGCAGCTTGCAGGGCGGCCTGCGTAGTGGGTCGGGTGGCGGAACCTCAGTTGCTTCCTCGCCGCGGGATCTTTTTCCCGAGCGGCTCCGCCATGAGGGAAAAAGCCGTCCTCGCGGGGAAGCCACTGAGAACCCGGCGCGGTGCCGGTTGCTCTAGCTGGTCACCGCTCATCGGCTTCGCCGCTGACAAGACGACGACCAAAAGACCATTCCGCCCGGGACCGCGAAGAATTGTGTTGCGGCGAGGGGAATTCGCGGGTGCGCCGGTGACCGCGCGGCGCCCCTCACAGCCGCACCGTCGGATCCGCCGCGTGCCTGCCCGCCGACGAAGCGGCCAGCACGTGCTCGACGAGTTCGATCATGACCCGCGCGCAGGACGCCTCATGCCGCACGTCGCACACGGCGACGGGCGTGGCCGGATCCGGGTCGAGCGCTTCCCGCAGCTCCGCCACCGTGTGCACCGGAGCGTCGTCGAACGCGTTCACCGCGATCGCGTACGGCAAGCCGAGGTCCTCCACGCGGTCCATCACCTCGAACGAATCCGCCAGCCGCCGCGTGTCCGCCAGCACCAGCGCGCCCAGCGCGTTCCTCGCCAGCGTCCGCCACAGGTACGTGAACCGCTGCTGACCGGGAGTGCCGAACAGGTACAGCACCAGCTGATCGTTGAGGGTGCGGCGCCCGAAGTCCAGCGCCACCGTGGTCGTCGACTTCGCCGGTGTGAGCCGCAGATCGTCCACGCTCTCGCTGGCCGAGGTCAGCGACTCCTCGGTGTGCAGCGGCTCGATCTCCGACATGGTGTCGACGAAGGTGGTCTTGCCGACCCCCGCCGGGCCGACCACCAGGATCTTCGCCGAGCGCCGCACCGTCGGGGCCACGTAGGCCGACTCAGGCGGAAGTGTCCAGGCGGCGGAGTCCATTGAGCACCTCCTGCAGCAGGTCCGGGCTGGGAACCGACGACGGGCGTTCCGTCGAGGCCGGTATCAGGTAGCCCTCATCGATCAGGTCGGACACCACGACCAGCGTGACCGTCAGCGGCAGCCCGGCGTGCGCGGCGACTTCGGCCACCGCCAGCGCACCGCCTTGCGCCACCTGCACGATCCGGCGGCGATCCGGGTCGAGCTCGGACATCGTGCCGCGCGCCACGGCCCGCACCAGCGCGGCGGGTTCCATCTGGTGCTCCGCGTGGGCACGTCCCCGCGTGAGCACGTACGACCGCACCAGGTCCGACTCCCGCCGATGCGGCCCCGGGCTCACGTGTGCCGCCCGGCGGCGGTACGCGCAGCCGTGCCCATCTCTTGCCCGAGGCGCTTGGCCGTCACCTGCATTTCGGTCGACACCACTCCCAGATCGGTGTCGGCGTCGGTCACGAGGACCAGATACGACTCCTCGCCGAACGGTTGCAGCAACTGGTAGCCCTGCGAGTGCTGCACCAGGACCTGCTCGAAACCGGTGGTGGGGTAGCCCAGCGGTTCCATCCCGTGCCGGGCGCAGGCTTGCAGCGGGGAGCTGACCGCCGCCCACCGCTCGGCATCGGCCTGGTCGAGGCCGGTGTTCTTGACCAGGAGCATCCCGTCACCGGACACCGCGATCGCCGCCCGGATACCGGACTGCTCGACGAGGTCGTCGAGCACCCAGCTCCGGTCGGGTTTCGGAGCCGTCGGGGCCGTCTCGGTCATGCGTCTGCATCCCTTCTGGAAATGGACGTGTTCGCCGCATCCGACTGCTCGGAATCGGGCAACGCCTGCGCGGTGGCTGAGAACTCCGCGGCGGAGTTGGCGCCCGTCGCGCGTTGCAGGCCGCGCAGGCTCTGCGCGGCGTCGGCGGTGCGCCGCTGCGCCCCGTCGGCGATGGCCTGCACCGGCGCCGCGTCGCCGTCGGGCGCGGACAGATCGCCGGAGCGGGTCATGGTGCGGCGCGGGCGCTTCGGCAATCCGGCGGAGGTGGTGACGGGCTCCGCCGGTTCGGGCTGGCGGTGGCGGGGCGCGGGCTCGCTGACCGGCTCTCCGAACGTGGCGGGCTCGGGGACGAACGAGCTCGGCTCGGCTGCGAACGCGACGGGATCGGCCTGCTCCGGCGTGGCTGGGGTCGCTTCGCCACCGGGCGTGGGCTGCGGGTTGAGCGTGGTCAGCAGGGTGTGCGGCACCAGCAGGACCGCGCGCAGCCCGCCGCGGCTGGACGCGGCGTCCAGCCGCACCGTGAAGTCGTAGTTCGCGGCCAGCACGCTGCACCCGGCCAGCCCGGTGCGCGGCGGATTGCCCAGCTCGGTCAGCTCGATCTCGGAGGCGCCGCGGGCCAGCAGGGCGTTCGCCTGGTGCAACGCGTCCGGCGGCATGCCCACTCCGCCGTCATGGATCTCCAGCGACACCCCGTGGTACTCGGCGGTGATCATCACGTCCACCGGTGCGGTGGGCGGCGAGGAACGAGTCGCGTTGTCCAGCAGCTCCGCCAGTGCCGCGCTCAGCGGCTCCACGACCCGGCCCAGCACCGCCGTCGTAGTGTCCCGAGTGGACAGTCGGACTCGTTCGTAGTCGTGGATGCGCGACTGCGCGGCCCCGACCAGCCGCGCCATCAGTTGCGGACTGCGCTGCTGGCCCGGCGGCGAACCGCACAGCACCGTCACCAGCTGGGCGCGGCGCTGAGCCTGCGCCAGCAGATGATCGATCGGCAGCAGGTCTTCCAGCACGTCAGGGCCGTGAGAGCGCTGCATCTGGTGCAGCCGATCCGCCGCGTTGTTGGTCAGCGCAAGGATTCGGCGCATCGTGCCGCCGAGCGATTCCTGAACTCCCTGCACGACATCGCGCCGGAACACCTCGTCCGGCTGTGCGGTGAGCGGGGCCTCCAGCACCGGCGCCGGCGGCTCCGGGGGCAGTGCCTGCTCCGGAGGCGGCGGCTGCATCGGCTCGGGCTGCGCCGGTGGCGCGAGCGCGGCCGTCGACCACTGTTCGATCTCCTTGTGCTGTTGGCGCAACCGAGCGCTCAACAACGCCACCGCGGCCCCGAGCAGCACGACCAGGACAACCAGGCCGCCGAGTATCCACCCTGTCGTTTGTTGCATCGCGTCCTCACCCATCCCGCGCCACCGCACGGGTCCTCGGCCGTACCAGCCGGCACGTGGCACTGCGTACGCAGCGCCACGGCGCACGCGGGCCACCGTAGCGAATGTTGATCACATTGCGTACTCTTGGTCGCTTTGGCGACGTTCCGCGGGAAAATTGTGATAGGCGCTACTCCGATGGGCCTATATCGGCATTGCGCGGAATGCCCGTATCTGCTCCGGGCGTAGCGGTCTCGCGTTCGGGGAGCGGTGGCGGCGCCGTCGTCGAGCGAGCTGTGGCGGCCCTTCGCGGGGTGTTCGCCCGAGTCGGCGTGATCACGGATCGAGTCGGATCGTGCGCGTCCGGTGTCCGGGCTCGGCGGGCGGCATCGGTGCAGGTCCGCGCGTTCCAGCGGAGCCGGTCCCGAGACCAGTGGGTTGATCTTCATATGATGTTGTGAATGTCGACACCTGCCGTTCAGCCGCTGTTCTCCGGGCGCTCCGAGCCGAATCCGTACGTTCCCGACGTCAGCACCGATTGGTATCGCGGCATCGCCGGAGCCGGTGCGGCGAGCCCGGAATGGCTCCAGGTGTTCAGCGAGGTGTTCACCGAGGCCGCGATCATCGGTTTCCTGTTGATCTTCGGCTACCTGTTCTGGCGGGCGCGGCGCGATGATCATGAAATCATGGCGCGGGCCGCACTCCTGGCGCCGGTCACGGTGCTCGCCTACGGCACCAGCGAAATCGTCAAATCCTTCATCCAGGAGGACCGCCCGTGCCGCGCGGTCGCGCGCATGAGCACGATCGCCACCTGCCCCGAACTCGGCGACTGGTCGTTTCCCAGCAACCACTCCACGATCGCCGCCGCCGCGGCCGTCGCGATCCTCTGCGCCCGACCCGGCTGGGGCTGGTTCGCGTTGACCCTCGGGCTGCTGACCGGACTGTCGCGGGTGTTCGTCGGTGTGCACTACCCGCATGACGTGCTGGTCGGTTTGACGCTCGGGGCGCTCGTCGCGGCGCTGCTGCCGTGGTTCGCCGGACTGCTCGCTCCGGTCGTCGAACGGAGCCGGAGCCTGCCCACCGGGGCGTTCGCCTTCGGCCCCGGACCGGACGAGGTCCGCGAAGACGAAACGGTGCAGCTGCCCGTCGTCGACGACGCGACGGTCCAACTCCCCGCCATCCGCCGCTGACGCAGAGGCTTGGGGCCGCGAACGCGCTCAACGCCCCTGCCAGGTGAATGCCTCCTTCGCCCGATGAGACCGGTCAAAGGAGACGTTCACCTGAGGGTGCCCGTGGAGTGAATGGCCGACCAAGAGGACCGGGCGGAGGCATTCACCTTAGGTCGCCTGCGGTCGGTCAGCCGAGGGTGGCGCGGAGGGCGGGCAGCAGCTCGCGCTGCGAGAACTCGAAGAACCCGTCCTGGTGCTCGTCGCCGCCGATCTGCACCAAGGCGACATCGGTGAACCCGCAGTCGCGGAACGCGGCGACCGCTTCGACGATGGGACCCGCGTCCGGGCCGCACGGGATGTTCGCGGCCACGTCCTCGGGCCGCACGAACTGGGTCGCGGCGGCGAAACCCGCCGGTCCGGGCAGGTCGGCGTTGACCCGCCAGCCACCCGCGAACCAGCGGAACTGCTCGTGCGCGCGCTTGATCGCCGCATCCCGGTCGGTTCCCCAGGACACCGGCAGCTGGCCCACCTTGCGGTCACCGCCGTGCGCGGCGTCCCAGCTCCGGCACAGCTGCTCGTCGGCATCGGTGGAGATCATCGTCTCCGCCAGCGGCGCGAACCGGCGCACCGACTCCGGACCGGACACGGCGATGCCGATCGGCACCGGGCGAGCCGGAACGTCCCACAACTTCGCCTGATCCACCCGGAAATGCCGCCCCACGTGGTTCACGTGCTCACCACCGAACAGCGCCCGGATGATCTCGACGGCCTCCGCCAACATCTCGTGCCGCACGTGCACCGGCGGCCAGCCCTGCCCCACCACGTGCTCGTTGAGGTTCTCCCCGGCGCCGAGCCCCAGCGTGAAGCGGTCCTGCGACAGCAGCCCGATCGTCGCGGCCTTCTGCGCCACGACCGCCGGGTGGTAGCGCAGGATGGGCGCGGTCACGTACGTCATGAGCTCGACGCGCTCGGTCACCTGCGTGACAGCGCCCAGCACGCTCCACGCGTACGGGGAGTGCGCCTGCGCGTCCAGCCAGGGCGAGAAGTGGTCGCTCATCACCGCGAAGTCGAACCCGGCGGCCTCGGCGAGCGGCGCGTGGCGGACCAGTGCTCGCGGGCCGGATTGCTCGGTCATCAACGTGTATCCGATCCGAACCATGCCCCCAGGCTCGCACCGGCGGAGGTTGAACGCGCTCTGGCGGCGAGTGGTTCTGCGCGGCGGCCACCGCCCACCGCGCGGAACGGACCGGCGAAACGATCTTGCGAGTTCGGTGGGCGAGGCACCCTCTCGCCGCTAGGCTCGGATCATGGTCGGATCCCTGCTCGGCAACGAGGTCAACCGGGTCGAGGACCCTGAACTGCTGCGCGGCCGCGGCACCTACGTGGACGATCTTCCGCTGGAAGGGGTGCTGCGCATCGGCTTCGTGCGCTCGCCGCTGGCCCACGCCGAGATCACCTCCATCGACGTCACCGAGGCCGCCGCCGCACCGGGCGTCGTCGCCGCGTTCACCGCCGCGGACCTGGACCTGCCGGTCCAGAAACCGTTCATCGAACTCGGCGACTTCCCGCGGTATCCGCTGGCGCGCGACCGGGTGCGGTTCGTCGGCGAAGCCGTCGCCGTCGTCGTCGCCGACAGCGGTGCGGCGCTGGCGGACGGACTGGAACTGGTCGACGTCGAATACGAGCCGCTGCCGGTCACCGTCGACCCCGAACACGCCATGGCCCCGGAGTCCGAGACGCAGTTCCCGGCACACGGTTCGAACATCGCCGACGGTGCCCGCGACGCGGCGGGAGCCGACGTGCTCGCGGGCGCGGACGTGGTAGTGCGGGCCAGGATCGAGAACCAGCGCCTCGCCGTCGTCCCGATGGAGGGCAACGCGTTCGCCGTGCTGCCCGGCGGTCCCGATGAGGACTACGAAGTCACCGCCTACGCCTCCACCCAGATGCCGCACGCGCTGCGCAGCGGGCTCGCCGCGTCCTTCGGCTGGGACGCCGAACGCGTGCGGGTCATCGCGCCGCACGTCGGCGGCGCGTTCGGCGGAAAGGCGGGCGCGGCCGCGGAGTACCTCGTGGCGGTGGCGCTGGCACGCGCACTCGGCAAGCCCGTCAAGTGGGTCGAGGGCCGCTCGGAGAACATGCAGACCATGCCGCACGGGCGAGCCCAGGTGCAGTTCGCCGAACTCGGCCTCACCCGCGACGGGCACATCGTGGGCCTGCGGGCGCGCGTCATCGGTGATGCCGGTGCCTACGCCGGTTTCGGCGGTGCGCTCGCACTCGGCCCGACCCGGCTCATGTCCCAAGGCGTGTACCGGATCCCGAAATTGAGCTACGACGGCGCCGCCGTGCTCACCAACACCACCCCCGTCGGCGCGTTCCGCGGCGCAGGCCGGCCCGAAGCGGCGGCCATGCTGGAACGCATCATCGACATGGCCGCCGTCGAACTCGACCTCGACCCGGCGGAGCTGCGCAGGCGCAACTTCCTGCGGCCCGAGCAGTTCCCGTACACGACGCTCACCGGCGCCGGCTACGACAGCGGCGACTTCGACTTGGCGTTGACCGAGGCGCTGGGCCTCGCCGACTACGAGCAGCTGCGCGCCGAACAGGCCCGCAGGCGCGCTGCGAACGATCCGCGCGCACTGGGCATCGGCATCAGCACCTACGTGGAGATCACCGGCGGCGGCGCGGGCGAGTTCGCCGCGGTCGAGGTGCACGAGCACGGCGCCACCATCAAGGTCGGCACCTCGGCGCACGGGCAGGGCCACGCCACCGCGTTCTCGATGATCGTCGCCGACATGCTGGGCATCCCGATGGAATCCGTCGAGTTCGTCCAGTCCGACACCGCCACCGTCCCGCGCGGCGGCGGCACCGGCGGCTCCCGATCACTGCAGGTCGGCGGCAGCGCGGTGCGCGCGGCAGCGGAGGTCGTGCTGCAGCGGGCGCGGGAACTCGCCGCCACCAAGCTGGAGGCCGCCCCCACCGACATCGAGGTCACCGACGGCGGCCTCGGCGTCGCCGGAGTGCCGAGCACCGTCCTGAGCTGGCCGGAACTCGTGCAGGCCGCCACCGCCGACGGAAACCCGCTGGCCGCCGATACCGATTTCCAGCCCGGCGGCGCCACGTTCCCGTTCGGTGCGCACGTGTCGGTGGTGGAGATCGACACTGAAACGGGCTTCGTCACCCCGCTGCGGCACATCGCCGTCGACGACTGCGGCCGGATCGTCAACCCGACGATCGTGCGCGGCCAGCAGCACGGCGGCGCCGTGCAGGGCATCGCCCAAGCACTGTGGGAGCACATGTCCTACGACGAGGACGGCAACCCGTCCACCGCGACGCTCGCCGACTACGCGATGCCCTCGGCGGCCGACGTGCCCGCGCTGGAGACGGCGAACACGGTGACCGCCAGCCCGCACAACCCGTTGGGCGCCAAGGGAATCGGCGAGTCGGCGACCGTCGGCTCCACACCGGCGGTGCAGAACGCGGTGGTCGACGCGCTCAGCCATCTCGGCGTCCGGCACATCGACATGCCCACGACCCCGCAGCGCGTCTGGGAGACCATCCGCGACGCCCGCGCCGGAACCCTCGCCTCCCCGTGGCAGGAACCCCCGGCCGCTTTCGACGCCCTCCCGGTCCGAGCGGAAGGAAAACCGGACGACGCCGACGAAGCAGTGGTGTGATCCGAGTTTCCGAGGCGGTCGGAGTTCCGGTTCGGTCGGCGGGGTTACTCTTCGTTGATCTTCCGGAGGAGCCGTTCCCGCTCTTCGGGCGTCATGGACCAGTTCCCTCCCGGATCGGTGAATGTGGACTTCATCGGCGGTGCCTGAGCTTCCCGCCGGGTGCAGTGTGCTCATGATCAGCAGGGGTCGTCCGCAAGTCCTGCTCGGAATGCTCCGCCGGTGGCCTGGGGTGTTCGCTCAGGCCGTGGTGTCCAGGCGCGGGTAGAGGCCGTCGAGGGTGACGGCGATCAGTTTGCGCACGGCGGTCTCGTCGTCGGCCGGTACCAGCTTCGAGGACAGGGCTCCCTCGATCATCTCCAGGATCAGCATGAGGTCGGCCGGTTCGATGTCGTCGCGGAGCTGCTCCCGCGCCTGCGCGCGGCGGAACGCGGGTGCGAGCACCGCGATCAGCGAGTTCGCGTAGCGCCGCTGGTCGTGTTCCGGCAGCTCCCGGATGAGGTTGACCAGCGGTCGGCTGACCACCTGATCGGACAGCACCACGTGCAGCAGGTCGCGGAAGGTGCGGTGGTCGCGTTCCGCGGAGGCGACGACGCGCTTCAGCGTGTCCAGCCGGTGCGCTGCGACGGTTCTGGCGAGGGCGTAGCGGTCGGGGAAGTGGCGGTAGACGGTCGCTCGCCCGAGGCCGGTGCGGCGCGCGATCTCCTCGATCGGCACGAGCTCGGATCCTTGGGCGAAGGCTTCGTCGGCGGCCCGCAGGATGATCTCGCGGTTCCGGCGCGCATCGGTGCGCTGCGGGGTCAGCAACGGACACCTCGCTGTTCGCGCACGCCGGAAGATGTTACCCGTGCGTAGTGAGATCGTCGACCGGTTCTCTCTCTCGGTTTCGCTCCCTACGCTTTCGATCCGCCACGCCCGTTGATCAGCGACGACGTTCGCGCTCCGGCCGTGGCCGTCACCCGGCGGCGCCCGAGTCGCCCTCACCGCGCAGGAGATCCGATGCCCGATTTGAGCCGACGTTCCGTACTCAAAGGAGCAGCCGTCGCCACGGGGCTGACCGCCCTCGGCACCCCGGCCGCCGCCGCGGTGAAACGGGTTCCGGTGACCCGCGAAGAGCACCGCGTCGTCGTCATCGGCTCCGGCTTCGGCGGGGGAGTGACGGCGTTGCGGTTCGCCCAAGCAGGGCTTCCCGTACTGGTGCTGGAGCGCGGGCGTCGCTGGCCCACCGGGCCGAACGCCGACACCTTCCCGAGCCCGCTCGCGCCGGACTCGCGGCTGTCCTGGATGGGATCGATGCCGTCGCTGTCCGGACTGCCGCTGATGCCCTTCGCCCCCTACACCGGGCTGCTGGAACAAGTCTCCGGCAACGGGATGGACATCATGTGCGCCGCGGGCGTCGGCGGCGGATCGCTGGTCTACCAGGGCATGACCCTGCAACCGGCCGAGGACGTGTTCAACGCGAACATGCCCGAACAGCTGGACTACGCGCGCATGCACCGCGAGCACTACCCGCGCGTCGCCTCGATGCTGAAGTTGCAGACGGCGCCGGACGAACTGATCAACAGCAAGACCTACAAGCCGTCGCGGGTGTTCGCGCGCAACACCGAGGCCGCCGGTTACAACCTCTCGAAGATCCCGATGCCGATCGACTGGGACTTCGCCCTGCGCGAGCTGGAGGGCGAGATGAAGCCCTCTTACACCAACGGTGATTGCTCCATGGGCGTGAACAACGGCGGCAAGCACTCGGTCGACGTCACCTACATCGCCGAGGCCGAAGCGACCGGCCGCGTCACCGTCGCCACTCAGCACAACGTCACCGACGTGGCGATGGCCAAGGACGGCCGCTGGCAGGTCCACGTCGACCGCATCGACTCCGGCGGCACCGTCCTGGAGAAGAAGATCATCACGGCCGGCGCGCTGGTCATGGCGGCGGGCACCGCGAACACGACGAAGCTGCTGATGCGCGCCGCCGCCAAGGATCAGATCCCCGACATGCCGGACGGGCTCGGCTCGAACTGGGGCTCCAACGGGGACCGCATCTACACCTGGACCAACTTCGCCGACGACTTCGGCGCACCGCAAGGCGGACCGGTCGTCTACGGCAGCTTGGAGTGGGACGACCCGGCTACGGCGAACACCGTCATCCAGGCGTCGCTGCCGCCGCTGCCGGATCTGCGCACCACGATGCTCGTCGGCTACGGGGTGAGCCAGGGGCGCGGCAAGTTCGTCTACGACTCGGCGAAGGACGACGCGGTGCTCGACTGGCCGCACGACGCGGACACCGAGCTGAGCAGGATCATCGATGACCGGGTCGCCCGGATCGCCGGGGACGGCGCCATTCGGCTGGACACGACCTCGCTGGTGCCGAACACCTGGCACCCGCTGGGCGGAGCGTCGATGGGCACGGTGTGCGACCTCGCCGGTCGGGTCCAGGGCCACCGCGGGCTCTACGTGCTGGACGGGGCGCTGATGCCGGGCAACAGCGCGGCCTGCAACCCGTCGATGACCATCGCGGCCGTGGCCGAGCGGGCGACCGACGAGTTGATCGCGCAGGACGCGGGCACGGTGTTCTGACCGAACGGGTGCGGTGCGCCGCTCGATCGCGGAATTCGCCGCACTGCAACGGTCATCCCGATGCGGCCGGGACGAGCGGCGGGGAGGACGTCCTCCCCGCCGCGTTCCGGCCGGCTCAACGCTCGTTCGAGTCGCCCGGCCTCGTGCGGCCGGTGGCCGCGTCTTCATCGTTCGCCGCCGTGTCCGTTGAGGACTCGGCCTCGGGATCTCCGGACGGGCCGCCGTCCCGCGCACCGGCGGTACGTGCGCGGAACGCGCGGCCCAGCACGGGACCCGCGACGAGCAGCACGGCGGCCGCCAGCACCACGATCGCGGTGGCGCTGCCCAGGATCAGGCTCGCCACTCCCGCGTCGCCGGCGAGTGCGGAGCTCTGCGTCAGCGACTTCTCGAACAGCGGCCCGATCACCAGGCCCAGCACCAGCGGCGCCACCGGCAGCGACAACCGCTTCATCGCATAGCCCACGAGCCCGAACACCAAGGTCATGAACACGCTGAACATGCTGTTGTTCACCGTGTAGGCGCCGACGAGGCTGGTCACGATGATCAGCGGGTAGAGGATCTCGTAGCGCAACCGCAGCAACTGCGCGAACACCGGTGCCAGCGGCAGGTTCAACGCCAGCAGGAGGAGGTTGCCGATGAAGAACGAGACGAGCAGCCCCCACACCAGCGCCGGCTGGGTGTCGAACAACTGCGGCCCTGGCTGGATGCCGTAGACGAGGAACGCACCGAGGAGCACCGCGGTCGTGGCGCCGCCGGGAACGCCCAGCACGAGGGTCGGGATGAAGTTCGCGTTCGACGCCGCGTTGGTCGCCGCGTCCGGCGCCACCACACCTTCGATCGCGCCCTTGCCGAGCTGACGCCGGTTCTTCGAAAAGCGCTTTTCGGCGCCGTAGGCCATGAACGAGGCCAACGTGGTCCCGGCTCCGGGCAGGCAACCGAGCAGGAACCCGACGACCGTGCCGCGCGCGGTCGGGGCCGCGGCCCGCCGCAGGTCCTCCCGGGTGAGCAGCAGGTCGCGGAACCGGGCGCGGATCGGCTCGGCCGCCCCTTGGCGAAGTTGGTGGAGCAGCTCGCCGATGGCGAACAGGCCGATCATGACCTCCACGAACGGCACGCCGCCGTAGAGGTCGACCTCGCCGAACGTGTACCGGGCGACGCCGCTGCCGGTGTCGACGCCGATGCAGCCGATCAGGATGCCGAACAGGCCCATCGCGCAGCCCAGCAGCAGGTTCCGCCCGGAGAACACGACGATCGTGGCCAGGCCCAGCACCATGATCGCCAGCATCTCGGGCGGGCCGAACTCCAACGCGATCTCGGCGAAGAAGGGTGCGACCGCGACGAGCACCACCAGCGACACCATGGCCGCGACGAACGCGCCCAGCGCCGAGATCGCCAGCGCCGGGCCGGCTCGGCCGCGCCGGGCCATTTGATAACCGTCCAAGGTGCTGATCACCGAGGACGCCTCGCCGGGGGTCGCGATCAGGATCGCGGTGATCGTCGCGCCGAACTGGGCGCCGTGGTAGATCCCCGCGAGCATGATCAGCGCCGTCAGCGGGGACAGCGTCAGCGTCACCGGAATCAGGATCGCGACACCGGTCGCCGAGCCCAAGCCGGGCAGGATGCCGATGACAGTGCCGAGCACGACCCCGACGAAGCACCAGAGCAGATTCTCCGGAGTGAGGGCCGATTCGAAGCCCAGAACCAGGTTGTCGATCACAGCGCGCTCCACAACGTCGGGTCGAGGAGCCCGAGGGGCAGCGGCGCCCCGAGCAGCGTGACGAACGTGAGGTGGGCGACGACGTAGGTCGCGCCCGAGATGAGCACCGCCCGCAGCGGCGCGATCCGCTCGACCACGGCGAGCAGGAACAACATCGCCAGCACCAGCGCGGGCAGCAGCCCGAGCACCGGCACCAGCGCGGCCGCGACCCACATGGTCACCACGACGATCGGCATCCGGTACCGGCCTGCGGGTCCGGTCGCGGCCTCGGTCGCCGGTTGCGGCGGATCGTCCTCGGCCGGTGCGGCCCCGGCGAGTTCTTGGCGCAGCAGCGCGAGCCCGACCACCGCGAGCAGGGCGCCCACGATGCGCGGCATCACCGCGGCGCCGATGGTGCCGTCCTCGGTGGTCCAGTCGTAGGCCAGCGATCCCAGGGCGAACGCGGCGCCCAGCGCGGCCAGGAACAGGTGCGCGGCGATCATCCCCGGACGGGGCGCCGGTGCGCGGTCTTCGGCGGCGCTCATCAGAAGACCTCCCGCATGCGGCGGTCGTAGTCATCGAGGTACCTGGCGAACTCGTCTCCGCTCAGATCGGCCGGGATCAGCAGGTCGTTGCGGATGTAGTCCTGGTAGGCGGGGTAGCGCATCGCCCGGTGCAGTTCGTCGATCCAGAACCTGCGCTGCGATTCGGCGATTCCGGCGGGAGCGAGCGCGCCGCGCCAGACGGTCACGAGCGCGTCGATGCCCTGTTCCCGGGCGGTCGGCACGGCACCGAGCACGGCGTCGTCGTAGCGCTGCTCGGTCATCGTGCACAACGCTTTGGCGTCGCCGCTTTCCAAGTACGGCTTCGCGGAGGCGGCGCTCGCCGGGGCCAGGTCGATCTGACCGCCGAGCAGCCCGGTCATCACCTCGCCGCTCGAACCGTAGGGGACCACGTCGACCGAGCCGCCCGCCTTGGTCAGTTCGCCGACCACCAGCGCGTCGGCGCCGGTGCGTCCGCTGGAACCCGCCACGACCCGCTGCGTCTTGCTCGCCTGGACGACGTCGGCGCACGTCTCGAACGGGGAGTCCGTCGGCGCCACGACCATGCGGGAGTCCTGCGCGAACATCACCAGCGGGGTGAAGCTGCGGTAGGTGAAGGGGACGTCCTCGTAGACGAGGGGGAGGGTGTTGAGCGCGGTTTCCGCGACGAGCAGCGCGTTGCCGTTGCCCTCTTCGGCCAGGAACGTCGCCCAGCCGACCGCGCCGGAGCCGCCTTCCTTGTTCTCCACGTTGACGTCGTAGCCGTGTTCGAGCTCGTTGAGTCCTTGGGCGAGCACGCGTGCGGAGCGGTCGCTGCCGCCGCCGGGGGCGAAGGCCACGACGGCGCTGACCGAGCCCCGGGCACGCCAGTCGTCGGGTACCGGAGCCCGCACCGAACAGGAGGTGATCAGCGCGATCCCCGCCAAGGCGGCGGAGATCCTGAGGAAACGCGACGGCATTGTCAGTTCCTTCCGGAGCGGGTTCAGCACCCACTCGATCCCCATCGATCGAAGATCCTATTGGATTCAGCGATAGTAGGGGGCGCGTCGAGGAACGACAAGACCGTTCGGCGAGCCGCCGGCGGCGAGGGAAGGTGTTGCGGCGGTCAGGCTCGCTCGGGCAGCGAGCGGCGGCCCACGCCCTGCAGGTGTGCGCGCATCGCCTCGACCGGGTCCCCGTTCTCGAACGCGGCGAGGACGGCCGCGTGCTCGGTCACGGCCTCGTCGACGTCGAAGACCTCGCGATCCAGCGACTGCCGCAACCGGTGCACGTGCGTTCCGAGGGACTCGGCCATCTGCAGCAGATACCGGTTGCCGGACCCGCGCAGGATCACCAGGTGGAAATCCCAGTCGGAGTCGAAGTACTCCCGCAGATCCGCGTAGTCGTCCGGCCGCGAGCCGGCGGAGCGCAACTCGCCGACCTTGTGCGCGCTCAGCGTGTGCCGGGCGTGGGCGACTCTGAGCTGCGGAATCAGTTCCGCGCCGCGGGCGACGGCCTGCTCGACGGCGGCCAGTTCCACCACGGTGCGCGCGGTGATGAGATCGGCCATCTGCTCGTCGGTGAGCAGCGGTGCGACTCGGTAGCCCTTCAGCGCCGCCCGCGTCACGAGCCCGGTGTGCTCCATCTGCACCAGGGCTTCCCGGATGGGCGTCGGCGAGACGCCGAGATCGCGGGCGAGCTGATCGATGCCCAGTGAGTCGCCCGGCGGGTAGGTGCCGTCGAGGATCCCTTCGAGCACGACGTCGTAGACGGTGTCGCGCAGTGCTCGGCGGGCGACGGGGCTCTTGGCGGTGCGCGGCGACCTGCCGGCTGCGGGCGAATCGGAGCTCATGGTGGGTCAACGATAGCGCAGCGGTGCCGTGGACCTGGCTGACGACGCGCTCGTGGTCC